>NZ_CP018031.1:0-35000 GCF_001886475.1 Alteromonas sp. RW2A1
CAACTTACACTCTCGCGAATATTTTATTTTACCTTACCTAATCCTGTCGATGTTAAGTTCAACCATTCTTCAACGACGTGCTTTTGGTTTTTCGCGAACAAAGGGAGCTAACTACGTACCATGTCCTTATGGAATCAATGTCTTGAGCGCTTGCGTCAAGAGCTACCGACGCAACAATTCAGTATGTGGATTAGACCGCTTGTTTGTGATGAGCAACAAGGTTACGTGGCGCTCTATGCCCCGAACCGTTTTGTACTTGATTGGGTGAGAGATAAGTATTTAGATAATATTACTGGTTTGCTAAGAGAATTTGCCGGTGCCGATGCTCCACAACTTCATCTCGAAGTAATGACGCGTCAGCGCACTAATGTAAATACAAATTCAGCGCCAAGTAGCAATCATCAAAATTCAATGCAGCGGAACGCGCCTGTACAAAATTCTACACCACAGAATACATCGCAAAGCCAATCGTTTTCCGCTTCTTCAAATAGTGCTCAACAGTCAACTCAGAATCAAAGCGCAAATTACGAACCTAATAATGAATACGCGAATTCTAATTCGGGTAATCAAAGTAGTCGCAGCTACCATGAGCAGAATAGAGCGGCCAATCAGGCTGCTGCTCCTCGCAGTCAGCCTTCGCCAAAGGTTGTTCCTATTCCAGAGGCCATGAAACACAAGAGCAATATCAATCCAACCTACCAGTTTGATAATTTCGTAGAGGGTAAATCTAACCAATTAGCGCGCGCAGCGGCTACTCAGGTTGCTAATAATCCAGGTGGTTCTTACAACCCGCTATTTATTTATGGTGGAACTGGTTTAGGTAAAACCCACTTGTTGCATGCTGTTGGTAACGGGATTGTAGCGAATAACGGTGATGCAAAAATCGTGTACATGCATTCTGAGCGTTTCGTTCAAGATATGGTAAAAGCACTGCAAAATAACGCTATTGAAGATTTTAAGCGCTTTTACCGTTCTGTAGATGCTCTGCTAATTGATGATATCCAGTTTTTTGCTAATAAAGAGCGTTCTCAAGAAGAGTTTTTCCATACCTTTAATGCTTTGTTAGAAGGTAACCAGCAGATCATATTAACCTCAGATCGATACCCCAAAGAGATCGATGGTGTAGAGGATCGCTTAAAATCGCGATTCGGTTGGGGTCTTACTATTGCGATCGAGCCGCCAGAGCTTGAGACTCGAGTGGCGATCTTAATGCGCAAGGCGGCAGAAAACCGTATTCATCTTCCTAACGAAGTGGCGTTTTTCATTGCGAAGCGGTTACGCTCAAATGTACGTGAGTTAGAAGGGGCGTTAAACCGTGTTATTGCTAATGCAAATTTCACTGGCCGACCAATTACTATCGACTTTGTGCGCGAAGCATTGCGTGACCTTTTAGCTTTACAAGAAAAGCTCGTCACTGTTGATAATATTCAGAAAACCGTGGCAGATTATTATAAGATAAAGGTAGCTGATATTTTATCAAAGCGAAGAAGCAGAAGTGTGGCTCGTCCAAGGCAGGTTGCTATGGCATTAGCTAAGGAACTCACTAACCACAGCTTACCAGAGTTAGGTAATGCCTTTGGTGGAAGAGACCATACTACTGTACTCCATGCTTGTAGAAAAATAGAGCAGCTAAGAGAAGAAAGTCATGATATAAAAGAAGACTATAAAAACCTCATTAGGACATTGTCTTCCTAAATAATACGACCTTAGAGGCGAGATAGCACTGCAATGAAATTTACTATAAGCCGCGAACAGTTTTTACAACCCCTCCAACTGGTGTCTGGTGCTGTAGAGCGTAGACACACGTTGCCTATTTTATCTAACGTTCTGATAAAAGTTAGCGAAGGTGCTTTATGGCTAACCGGCACCGATTTAGAGGTTGAGCTCATTTCTAGTATTAAGCTTGAATCTGAATTTACCGAAGGGGAAATAACAGTACCTGCCAAGAAGCTCTTTGATATCATTCGTGGCATTTCTGAAGGTACAGACATCCACTTCTCTATTGATGGCAGTAAAGCACTTATTAGAGCAGGGCGCGGTCGTTACACGTTATCAACGTTGTCTGCCAATGACTATCCAAATCTAGAGGACTGGGAAGGTGAGGTTGAGTTTGAGCTATCTTGCAGCGACCTTAAACGTCTTATCGATTCCACTAGTTTCTCAATGGCTCAGCAAGACGTGCGTTATTACCTAAATGGTATGTCATTAGAGACTGAGGAAAATGTCATTCGAACTGTGGCTACTGATGGTCACAGGCTTGCTCTTTGTCGTCTTAACTATGAAACTGCCTTACCCGCTCGCCAGGTTATAATCCCTCGTAAAGGGGTGCTAGAAATATCTCGATTAATAAGTGATGACGATAAGTCATTAAAGGTACAGATTGGTGCAAATCATCTTCGTATTTTTTCAAATGACTTTATCTTTACGTCAAAACTAGTAGACGGACGTTTTCCTGATTATCGCAGAGTACTTCCGCAAAATGGTGATAAAGAGATTATTGCGAGTAAGGCCGTGTTGAAAGAAGCATTTTCTCGCGCAGCGATTTTATCTAACGAAAAGTTTAGAGGCGTGCGTTTAAATCTTGCAACTGGCGAACTTAAAATTACTGCCAATAACCCAGAGCAAGAAGAGGCTGAGGAAAACGTAGACGTTCAATACGAAGGGGACGATCTTGAAATCGGGTTTAACGTTGCGTACCTCATTGATGTACTGAATTCACTAAGTTCTGACATGGTTAAAGTGAGTCTGTCTGATTCAAATGCAAGTGCGTTAATTGAAGACAATGCCGACGATGCAGCGCTGTATGTCATTATGCCGATGCGTCTGTAGTTGAGATTATAGAGCATCTCGCATAGACATCATTTTAGGGTCCACTGCATCATTAATTCTGCTATTGATAAAGCGGTACATTATTCAACAATGTATCGCTTTTGTTCCCTTTAGAGGTCTACTATGAAATTAGACCAGGTTCAAATTGCGAATTTTCGTAATTTGACGTCTATTAGTTTTGCACCGTCTCCCGCTCTCACCATTATACGAGGTGTTAACGGCAGCGGAAAATCATCTCTTATTGAAGCGCTCTATTATCTTGGTTTTGGTAGGTCCTTTCGCACAAATAAACACAGCGCTGTCATTCAGCATGAAAAAAATGAATTTAGCGTGTTTGCAGCCTGTCACAATGAGAGTGGTGAAAAACAAAAAATTGGCTTTCAGCGAACGCGTGGAGACCAATTCACTTGTAGCATCAATGGTGAACATTCTAAAAAATTGTCAGATTTAGTGAGCTTGGTGCCTATTCAATTGTTTACACCCCAGAGTACCGATTTAATTATAGGTTCTCCTTCTGAGAGACGTCGATTTTGTGATTGGGGATTGTTTCACGTGAAACATGAGTTTTCATCGGTTGCGAATCAGTACGCTAAGTTCTTGAAGCATAGAAATGCGTTGTTGAAGCAACAGGCTAATTTATCTGCACCTGAAAACCAGTATTGGGAGAGCCAGTTTGCACTACTTGGTGAGCAACTTACCGAAATAAGGGAAGAATACCTACAGTCGTTAACCCCAATCTTTGAGAAATACGCCAAAGAATTCTTGCCAACCTTTGAAGTAAAACTGAGTTACTATAAAGGGTGGGAAAAAGATGCTTCTTTATGTGAAAGCCTAGTTAAAAAGAAAGAGTATGATGGTAAAATAGGACATACTTCTTCTGGGCCACACAAAGCTGATGTTAAGCTTAAAGTGAACGGTGTTAATGCCCAAGAGCTGTTATCCCGAGGTCAGCTTAGAATGGCTGTCGCGGCATTACAAATGTCACAAACAGAATTATTTAATACCTCTACAAATAGAAAAAGCATTTTTCTGTTAGATGACGTCGGTGCTGAATTAGATGCCGACAAAAGAGAACAATTTATTGACGGGTTATTACGAATGGACACGCAGGTTTTCGTTACTGCAATTGAGTCCACTCAACTCGAATTTATACAAAAATATAACGAAAAGAAAATGTTTCACGTGGAACATGGAAACGTGAAAGAGGAGTAAAAGCTAGTATGTCAGAAGAGAACAACTACGACTCGTCCAGTATTAAGGTACTTAAAGGATTAGACGCTGTAAGAAAACGTCCGGGTATGTACATTGGTGATACCGATGACGGCACCGGTTTGCATCACATGGTTTTCGAGGTAGTCGATAACTCAATCGACGAAGCCCTTGCTGGACACTGTTCTGAAATCGTCGTACTCATACACAGTGACGGATCTGTTTCTGTATCTGATGATGGCCGAGGAATACCAACAGAGCTTCATGAAGAAGAGGGTGTTTCTGCCGCAGAAGTAATAATGACCGTTCTGCATGCTGGCGGTAAGTTTGACGATAATTCGTATAAAGTTTCTGGTGGACTCCACGGTGTTGGTGTTTCTGTTGTAAATGCACTTTCAAGCCGGCTCAAGTTACGCATCCGTCGCGGCGGTAAAGCACATGAGCAAGAATATAAGCATGGTGTTCCACAAGAACCACTAGCCGTAACTGGCGATACAGATAAAAGTGGAACAATGATCCGTTTCTGGCCAAGCGAAGAAACATTTACCAATACACTTTACCACTACGAAATTCTCGCTAAACGATTACGCGAACTTTCATTCCTGAACTCTGGTGTATCAATAAGGCTTAAAGATGAAAGAGATGGTAAAGAAGACCATTTCAAATACGAAGGCGGTATAAAAGCGTTTGTTGAATACCTTAATGAGAAGAAGACGGCTATTCATCAAAAAGTATTTCATTTCAGTGCCGAACGTGAAGATGGTATTAGCGTTGAAGTGGCTATGCAATGGAACGATAGTTTCCAAGAAAACGTATTTTGTTTTACCAATAATATTCCTCAGCGCGATGGCGGAAGTCACTTAGCTGGTTTCCGTGGTGCCTTAACGCGTACGTTAAATAACTACATGGAGAAGGAAGGATTAAACAAAAAAGCAAAAACCAATGCCAGTGGCGACGATGCCCGAGAAGGATTGACCGCAGTAATCTCGGTTAAAGTACCCGATCCTAAATTCAGCTCACAAACAAAAGATAAGCTAGTTTCTTCAGAAGTTCGCCCTGTCGTAGAATCAGCGATGAACGAAAAACTTGCTGAGTTTTTATTAGAAAACCCGTCTGAAAGTAAAATTATTGCGAACAAAATTATTGACGCAGCACGTGCCCGTGAAGCAGCACGTAAAGCGCGTGATATGACTAGAAGAAAAGGCGCTTTAGATTTAGCGGGACTTCCAGGGAAACTGGCGGATTGCCAAGAGAAAGATCCAGCACTGAGCGAACTTTACATAGTGGAGGGTGACTCGGCTGGCGGTTCTGCCAAACAGGGTCGTAACAGAAAAAATCAGGCTATTCTTCCTCTTAAAGGTAAAATCCTAAACGTAGAAAAGGCACGCTTTGATAAGATGCTTTCTTCACAAGAAGTAGCAACGCTTATCACCGCGCTTGGTTGTGGCATAGGAAGGGATGAATATAACCCTGAGAAGCTACGCTATCACAGCATCATAATCATGACCGACGCGGACGTGGACGGCTCTCACATCAGAACGCTTCTACTCACGTTCTTCTATCGTCAAATGCCTGAGATTATTGAAAGAGGTTATGTGTATATTGCGCAACCACCTCTTTATAAAGTGAAGAAAGGTAAGCAAGAGCAGTATCTTAAAGACGACGATTCACTGACAAATTATTTAACGTCAATCGCTATAGACGGCGCTTCGTTACATACTAGCTCTGATGACCCAGGTATTACTGGCGTTGGGCTTGAAAATCTTGTTAAGCAGTACCAGCAAGTTGAAAAAATGATTACTCGAATGAAGCGAATCATGCCTCAATCTATGCTTTATAGAATGCTCTATACGCCGACTCTTGATGTACAAGATTTGAAAAGCGAAGATGCGCTGGAGAATGTTGCTAAGCATTTTGTTGCACAATTAACTGAACGCGAAAATGACGGCGCAACATACCGTTATGAAATCAGACGCGATCAGGAGTTAAGCGAATACTACATTACAATTATCATGCGTATGCATGGTATCGACTACGAGTATATTATTGATAGAGAGTTTATCGATTCTAATGAATATGCACGCCTACGTGACTTAAATCTTGCGATTAACGATATGATGGGGCCGGAAGCTTATATTCAACGCGGTGAGCGTAAGCAACCTGTTGACTCATTCAAAGCTGCGCTAGATTGGTTAATGAATGAAGCGAAGCGTGGTCAGTACATTCAACGTTATAAAGGTCTAGGTGAAATGAATCCTAGTCAGCTTTGGGAGACAACCATGGACCCAGAAAGTCGCCGAATGCTTCAAGTTACCATTGAAGATGCGATTGGCTGTGACCAGTTGTTTACTACTCTAATGGGTGACCAGGTCGAGCCAAGAAGAGAGTTTATCGAAGCTAACGCGTTGAAAGTGGCAAACTTAGACGTATAGAAGATAATTTGTGTGTGTGGGATCTCATAATTGTTTCCAACTTGTCTCACATTGTTTCCATGAGTTCTCATAATTAATGCAAAAGGCGCCTCATTTCGATGCGCCTTTTTTTGTTTTTATAACCTAAGTGCAGAAGGCTTTTTTTAATCTAACAAAGTTTCAAATAGCATATGTTCTACTACGGGTTGTTTCATTCAAATAACTGATGAGCGCCGTTTGAACCTTCGAATTTGTTTTAGTGGTCGGATAGTAATACACTTATTTCAATAAGATGCCGAAGGGCAAGTTGGGTTCTTAATTGTACGGTAACAGAAGAGCACATTATGACGACTAAATGGATATTAGCTGTACACGCAATTTCAGCTTTACTTATCAGTAAAGCGTTTGCACAAAACGATACGCTAGAAGCCTCACTATCGCTTTCACAATCATTTCAAAGTGCGGGCTCAAATTTCAACGCTGATGCTCATGTTTCATCAATTGAGTTGTCGCATCCGCTTACTCACGAGGTCACAAACGATTTTCGATTCAGCAGCGACTTATCATTAGGCGTTAGCTACGTAGACGCGTCAGCAAGTTATCTTAATGATACCAGTGACGTGTTAATTGAAATCTGGCTGAATAATACACTTCTGTTTCCTCAAGACGACGGCTTCTCTCCTTTTGTTGCCGCTGACGTCGGGATTATCAACGGCAATAATTCACAATTGACAAATGACGGGGCGGTTGTCCGATTACACGGTGGATTTGAGTTAGCTCCTGCTTCTTCGAATATTTCTTTGCGGTTTTCTGGCGGGGTTCAAAAATGAATAAATGGTACAATGTCTGCGTAGCTATACTTTTTATGCAAACGGTAAGTGGAAGCATCAGTGCGAATGAAAAAGTAACTGGCCAAAATCTCATGAACCTTTCGCATGAACCTATTAAAAGTAATATCACTGTACAGACAAACGAATTTGGTGAACTCTGGTTGCCAGTTGAGATTAACAACCTGTCGGGAAAGATGCTGGTCGACACAGGTTCTTCTGGCTCAGTATTTCGACAAGATAAACTATCTGTTTTGGAAGACTTCACTGTGCTACAACAACGAACGGGGTATGGTACAGGTACTACGGAAAGTAAAGTCGAATCCACCCTTATTCAGCTTGAGAATTTTTCCGTTGCTGGAAAGGCACTCGAAATCAAACAGATAAGTAGTCATGTTTTCGGACATGGCGGCGATGAATATTTAGGGATTATTGGTCTCGATGTCATTAAAGAGTTATCTGCTGGCCTGCTTATATCTCAAGAAGATGTTCAACTATTGGGAAGCACAACAGCGTATCAGAGAAGATTTTCAGTTCCCCTTTACAAATCAGATTTTGGGTTGCTTTACTTCAAAACTGAAATCAATGAAAAAGAAGTTGGTTTGATCGTTGACTCTGGCTCTCAATACACGGTGATTGACGCGAGTGCGACGGAAGGTTTAGAAATAAAAACTCAGGTTTTAGAAGGGCAGTATGCGACGGATGTTCAAGGGAACACTATTCCGATCTCTATCACACCGGAAATTTCGTTGAAAGTGGGTGGCAACACGGTATTTACCAGTCCCTTGTTAAGTACTTCTCTCTCGTCAGTTTTAGACAATGATAAATTTGAATTTAATGTAGTCGGTGTCATAGGCATGGCGAATCTTCAACAAGCAAAAACACTCATCGATTTCTCGACAAACACGCTTCACTTTTTAGAATAACTTCGTTGAAAATAAATATTTCTTGTTGCATTTTTGTACTTTCACTGCTTTGGTCGAATAGCGAACTTCTTCGCAACAACAAACTGAAGGATTAAGTAATTTGAAGAAGTTAGAGCGATTGAAAAGTCAAGTAAATCTTGAGAATAAGCCAGTTGGTAAAAATATCGCTTCAGATATGTTGACAAAAATCGCTAGGGTGGTGGATGGGGTCAGCTATGGACAAAAATTCACTTCTAGTCTAGCGACTCATAACAAGCTCGAAAACTATTTCTTATCATGCTCTGCTCGTCACAAAGTCGCGGAGATTTTTAAATTAAGAAGCTATAAAATCTTTAGCGTGCAAGAAAATAATTCACAGTACTATCCCATGCTTTTAGAAGCAATTATGAGAATCTTTGCGGAATTTAGAAGAGATTATGAGATCCCACAATTTGCAAAGTAAGTATTAAAAATAGAAAGGCGATTTATTGAAAATCGCCTTTTTTGTGTCTATTGAACCAAAATTGCTTTCGCTAAAGAGCCTTATGGACAGCGTGTTTAGAAATAAACAGGTGCTCGAAATAGTTTCACTCGTGCGTGACCGTCCACTAAAGAAAAATGTCTAGCGCTGACAATCGTAATGTACCTACAACTTACTCACTGTCAGTGCCACTTCTTTTTCCCCTGCTTCACGAACAGTGAATCGATAGGTGCCTGTAGAAGAAGGAGTAAACTGAAGGTTTTGTGAACTTTGCTCGCAAACTAAATATACTGTTGAAGATAGCATGACAGGCTGGCCCTTATACTTGCCACCACAGCTCTGTGAAGGCGACCATTTTTCATCTGAAAGTCTGAAGTCATAGGGCTGGCCATCGGCAATTAATTCAACATCAACGAACCATCCACTGCTATTTTTCATAAAACGATAATTAGGGTTTGCTTCCCACCAATTAAATACACCTCTCAGGTAAAGGTTTTTAAACTGAATTACCGGTGCAGAAGGGATAATTTCGGGGATGTTAAAACCACTTTTACTTGAGCATGCAGTTAAGGTTAAACAACAAAATAATACTGAAATTAGCTTTTTCACTCTTACTCCAAAAAAAAGCCCAACGGTACCGCTGGGCTTTTGTTTAATGAGATTTTAACTCACTAACTTTGCCTAAGACTTCGCAAGTATTGAAATATCTGCGGTAGTAAGGAAAAGTTGCCTTAAAAGTGTCAATAACGCAAGTCTGTTTTGCTTTACTGGTTCATCTTCTGCCATCACCATTACATTGTCAAAGAAGCTATCAATGGCTTCTCTCAGCGTGGCTAAGGTAGTTAAAATCAGCGTATAGTCTTGCTGTGCTAACGCACTAGTTACTTTTTGCTCCGACGCAACCAATGCCTCGTAGAGTGCTTTTTCAGACTCTTCAGTTAACAAAGCTGTCTCAATATTTACTGAGGTACCAGTATCGACATTTTGCTTTGAAAGAATATTGGCAACTCGCTTGTTTGCTGCTGCCAATGCCTCTGACTCTTCAAGAGCTTTGAACTGCGCTACAGCATTAACTCGAGCTAGGTAATCTGAAGGCTTGGTAGGGCGCTTAGCGGCAACTGACTGAATAACGTCAATTGCAACCAGCTGATCTTGCAGTAGCGCATTAAAACGGCCTAATACAAAGTCTACTACCTGCGTTTTAGTGTCTTTATTAGATAACTTATCTCCGTATACATCTATTGCCTTTTCAACAAGATCGTTTAGGTCGAGTGGCAGTGATAGTTCGGTGATAATACGTAGCACACCTATGGCTGCGCGACGAAGCGCAAACGGGTCTTTATCGCCCTTTGGTAATTGGCCTATACCGAATATGCCCGCAAGGGTGTCTAACTTGTCTGCAAGCGCTACAGCGGCGCTAACACCGTTGCTTGGAAGCGTATCACCGGCGAAGCGAGGTAGGTACTGCTCATAGAGTGCCTGCGCAACATCAGTGTCTTCTCCATCATTTAACGCGTAGTATTTACCCATCACGCCTTGTACGTCAGGGAATTCCATTACCATATTTGACATAAGGTCAGTTTTTGCTAAGAGGCCAGCACGACTCGCGTTTTCTTCGTTCGCATTAATCTTCTTAGCAATAAATCCAGACAGTAGAGAGATACGCTCTGACTTTTCTTTAAGTGTTCCAAGCTGCTTTTGAAACAGAACTGAGGCCAAACTGTCTAGACGGCTTTCTAAAGAAACCTTTCTATCGCTGTTGTAGAAAAACTCAGCATCGGCAAGGCGAGGGCGGATAACCTTTTCATTCCCAGAAACAACTTGGGTCGGATCCTTACTTTCTATATTACTTATGAACAAAAAGGTATTTACCAAGTCGCCATTTGCGTCAAGAAGCGGTACATATTTCTGATCGTCTTTCATTGTATAAATCAGAGCTTCTTTTGGCACAGACAAAAAGCCTTCATCGAAACCAGCCTTGAGCACTACTGGCCACTCAACGAGCGACGCGATTTCCTCTAGAAGTTCTTCATCATAATCTGGCGTCAGAGATAATTCAGCCGCGGCGTCTTCTAATATTTGACGGGTTTTATCTTTACGAGCATTGAAGTCCGCAATAACATACTGTGTTTCAAGAGCCTTTGCATAGTTATCCGCGTGGTCTAGTTCAAATCGTGCTTCACCATGGAAACGATGTCCTTGAACTGTTCTTCCGCTTGAAAGGCCGAGCGCTGTGATATTGATAACTTCACTGCCATAAAGTGCGCAAAGAGTGTGTACAGGGCGAATGAATTGCGTTGAATAACTTCCCCACCGCATAGGTTTTGGTATTGGCAATTTGCTTATAGCTTGATTTACCAGCCCCTCTAATAATGCGCTAATGCTTTGTCCTGCGACATGAGCCTTGTGGAGCAGCCATTCACCTTTGTCAGTTACCAGACGTTCTGCATCCGCAACATCAATACCGTTGCCGCGAGCCCAACCTTGTGCAGCTTTTGTTGGATTTCCATCTGCATCAAATGCTGCAGATACTGCAGGGCCACGCTTCTCAACCGTCTTATCCTCTTGACTCTCTGCCAAGTCTGAAACGTATACAGCTAAACGTCTTGGTGCCGCAAACCAATTTACGGAACCAAAGGGAAGGTTAGCGCTGCTCAGTGCCAACTCGAACTGCTGTGCGAAAGCTTCACCTAGAGACTTTAACGCTTTTGGCGGAAGTTCCTCGGTTCCTAATTCAATTAAACAATTTTCCGTGCGCACGTCTATGCCTCCTTACTGCAAAGTGGAAAGCCTAATGCTTCTCTAGCTTGGTAATAACTTTCTGCACAGGCTTTTGCCAACGTGCGTACTCGTAAAATATAACGTTGACGTTCAGTAACAGATATTGCGTGTCGCGCGTCTAACAAGTTAAATGCATGAGATGCTTTCATTACCTGTTCATAAGCAGGAAGTGGCAGGTTGTTTTCAATTAAAACGTTACTTTGCGCTTCACATTCATTGAATGTTCTAAACAATGCATCGACATTGGCATGTTCAAAGTTAAAGGTAGACTGTTCTACTTCGTTTTGATGGAAAACATCACCATAGGTAACTTTACCTAGCGGACCGTCAGTCCATATTAAATCGTAAATACTATCAACGCCTTGAACGTACATAGCTAGGCGCTCAAGACCATAGGTGATTTCACCAGTAACCGGTTTACACTCAAGCCCACCGACTTGCTGAAAATAAGTAAACTGTGTGACTTCCATACCATTAAGCCATACTTCCCAACCTATACCCCAAGCACCAAGGGTAGGTGACTCCCAGTTGTCTTCTACAAAGCGAATGTCATGAACTAGCGGATCGAAGCCTAGCTCTTTTAAAGAGCCAAGGTACAGTTCTTGAATATTGTCTGGTGAGGGTTTCAGCATGACTTGGAACTGATAATAGTGCTGAAGGCGATTCGGGTTCTCACCGTAACGGCCGTCTGTGGGCCGACGACACGGCTGAACATAGGCGCTGCTCATCGGCTCCGGCCCTAGCGAGCGCAAGAAGGTCATAGGGTGGAAGGTACCTGCACCCACTTCCATATCTAAAGGCTGAATTATTACGCAGCCTTGTCGCGCCCAGTAATCTTGAAGCGCTAGAATTAACCCTTGAAAGGTTTTAATGTCGTATTTCTGCATACATCCGCTGCTTATTGGTTAACTGACTAAAATAAAGATGGGATAGTATACAATTTGTGACGCAGAGTATGTAGGTGTAACGTGTGAAAAAAAGCAGTGAAGACAACTATGCGGTCTGGTATTACAGCAAGGATTTATTTTCATGACGACAAAATCAATACAGCGATGTGCATGGGTTAGCGATGACCCAATTTATCAGGCTTATCACGACACACAGTGGGGCGTGCCTGAAACTGATAGCCAATCCTTGTTTGCAAAACTCTGTCTTGATGGACAGCAGGCCGGGCTATCGTGGCTGACCATTTTAAAAA
Organism: Alteromonas sp. RW2A1; assembly: GCF_001886475.1. Classification (NCBI taxonomy): domain Bacteria; kingdom Pseudomonadati; phylum Pseudomonadota; class Gammaproteobacteria; order Alteromonadales; family Alteromonadaceae; genus Alteromonas; species Alteromonas sp. RW2A1. The sequence continues at coordinate 12,642 of NZ_CP018031.1, forward strand.
AACAGCGGAATTATGAGGAAGCGTTTTGTCATTTCAACCCTCAAGACATCGTTAAAATGGATAATGCGGATGTAGAAAGTCTGATGCAAAACAGCGGGATTGTTAGGAATAAACTTAAGATCCAGTCCATCATTAAAAATGCACGCGGCTTTTTAGAGATAGAAAAAACCCAGCCATTTAATACATTTATCTGGCAATTTACCGGTGGTAAAACATTAGTGAACGAATGGGAAAAATTCGATGACATTCCAACCTCAACAAAAGAGTCAAAAGCCATGTCGGTGGCATTGAAGAAAATGGGCTTTAGTTTTGTTGGTGAAACAATTTGTTATGCGTTTATGCAAGCGGTTGGCATGGTGAACGATCATGAAAAACATTGCCATTGCTATGAGCGGACAAAAGCCATGGCAATTAGTAAAGGCATTTAAACTTGGTGTGCTGGCTCAGAGGGTGTTAATAAAAAAAGCAGTATGGAAACCACACTGCTTTATATTACTTTTGAACGAATTGTAAAAGTCGTCTCAAACAAGTGCTTCGCAGAAGGTCTTAACGCCGGGTAACTCATCGAGTACCTTAGATTCGTACTCAGATTCTATTTGCTCTCGCGCTTTGTCTTGCTTTCTTCTTTCTTGTTTGGATAGCTGTTGTCTAGCCTCTAACACTGCAAAGCCGCTAATCTCGACAAAAAGCGCATGAGTATGCGGAAATTTAGCCTTGAAGTCAGGAGGGTTGTTTAGCGGAAGCGCATTTAATAAATTCACAATTCTAATAACGCCTTCAGATAAATCGCACTGCTGCTGCTCCATGGCTTTGGAAATAAGAATGATGCTTTCAGTGATATTAGCTACACGCGCGTTCGTCGCGTCGTTTTTGCGTTTTTTCTGTTGTTTGAGTAGAAATAGCAGTCTGCCTGCATAAAACCCAAGCCCTAAAATAACAACTAGCGCGAAACCAGTTAGTACAACCCACAGCATTTAGTTATCCCGTTCTAGTTCTTGAAATCGTCTATCTTAATAGCGTCTAATTCATCAAACGGATCGATTTCTTCCTCATCGTCTTCGTCAACGATACCAAGTAGGTCACACAGAATACGATGGCGTGCCATTTTTTCGTCAACATAACGCTGCTGCTCTTTAGAAAGAGACTTGTCTGCATCTAGCTTGTCAAGCAAGTCCGAGAGCCGCTGATCGGCTTCTAAGGCTGCTAATTCTTGGGCCGGAGTGGCATACTTTTTCTTTTCTACTGGCGTTGGCGCCACACCTTTAGCTTTCACCAGTTGAATTGGTTTCTTACTGCCTAGGCGCGGATCTTTCTTTTCATTGCTCTTGCCGCCGCCAGATTTGCCCTGTTCAACATTATGACGGCTACCAGCAGGCTTACCCTTATGTTTTTTAGGGCGAGGAGTATCAGATTTACGGTTTTCACTAGGCTTAAAGTCTGGATCTTTGCGAACACCAATAAGACCAACTTTGCGAGATTTCTTTGAACGTGACATATATTCCAAATACGAAATAGAGTAAAAGACTTGCTTATTATAGCGCGAATTCGTTAAAGCTTCTTCATCAAAACGACATCACTAGAGGGGAATTCAATGCTAAATGTGTCTCTGTGCGCAAGATAATTGAACGTAGCTTCACTGAAAAAGCTTACGTGGGTGGGATCGTTTTTATAATGCCATTGTTTAAATCGTTCTTTGCTCAGCACTCTTTTTGTCATGATGGCAAGAATGCCGTTTGGCTTAAGCATAGAATTGAACAAAGACCATTCTTTTGCGGGCTGATGAAAGTGCTCTATGGCTTCAGTACAGGTTATGACATCAAAAGATTGTTCTAATACTTCAATATTATCCGCATAAAAAGGATCATAAATACTAACTTCTAGCCCCTTTTCCTTCAGCAATTCTGCTAATACTGGAGCGGGGCCGCAGCCGAAGTCTAAAGCCGAAGAGCTTGGTTTAATATAAATTGATAGAGGTGTTAGAAGTTTACTTAAAAATGTTCTATAGCCATCGTCTTCAAAGCTATTCTCATGCTTGTCGTACTCACTCTTCTCGGCACCGGTACTAGGTAAAAACTCAGGAGAGACAAACACTAATTTACAGCATTGGCATTGAAAGTATGTGCGTTTGTTATCTTGGTGATAAAAGATAGTGTTGGAGTCGAAGCAAAGTGGACATTGCATATTGAGAAAAATAATTAGTTTGCGCTAAAAAGAAAAAAGGTGATGGTTTGCACCATCACCTTATTTTGAATGAGTGTCAGATGACACCTCTCCCGTTATTTACACATCGTTGTGCTCTATGCTTCCCTAGCCGTGCTCCCCTTATTTTTTTTATTAGCAGAGCGCTATTTTTGTTTTTGGCCTTCTTGGCGCTTTATCCAATCTTCCGTGGAGTATTTTATTATTATTCTTGTTATTTAGTCTGAAAGCTTACAAAGGCTGCAACAAACTATGCCGTTAGATTACACTAATAATTCTAAAATACAACTTTTTGAGTAACAAAAAATTAACAACGACAGAGGTTTTTTAAAAATTTAATGTAAACCAGCAACATAGTTAGATAAGATTTCGATGTCTTCATCTGTCAACTTCATCGCAATATCACGCATCATGCCATTCATGTCGTTATGACGTTGGCCAGAGCGGAACGATTTTAGCTGAGACGCAGTATATGTTGCGTGTTGCCCGCTGATATCGGGAAAGCCAGCTAAAGCCATGCCATTACCTTGAGGTCCGTGGCACGCAATACATGCAGTAATGCCGCGCTCTTCATCACCGCCTTGATAAAGCGCTTTACCCGCCTCAATATACTGCTCAGGGGTTTCACCTGGTGTAGCTTCCTGACTTGAGAAGTAGGCTGCTAAATCTTCCATATCCTGTGTGGACAATGGCGCTGCCATTCCATTCATTACCGCATTGTTACGGCCTTCTTCGCCACCAGTTTGTGACGCAAGCTTAAACTCAGTAAGTTGTTTAACAAGGTATTTTTCATGTTGCCCAGCTAATTTGGGGTTCATGTCAATCATACTATTGCCATCAGGGCCATGGCAGGCTGCACAAACAGCAGACTTTGCTTTGCCTGCTTCTGCATCACCTTTTGCTACTGCAGAGGCACTTAAACCTAGCGACAAACAAACCAACAAACACAGTTTTTTCATAAATAATCTCTTAAATGGTTCCAACGGCTCGCGTTATATACGTGATATACGTGATATCATACGTATTTTACACATTTAACGCGTCAGAAAAACCTATTCCATGATAAATCTAAGGGTTTTAGTCTGTTTTAATATTAAAAAGTTGTAAACCAGACGGTATGACGCATGTGGAGGTTAGTCTAGATGTCGTATTACACCAAAGCAACATTCTTTACCAGTGCACCTGATATCCGTCATTTGAAAGATGATACGGGTATTGAAGTTGCGTTTGCTGGTCGCTCTAATGCGGGCAAGTCAAGTGCACTAAATACATTAACTCGCCAAAAGAACTTGGCAAGAACCAGTAAAACCCCAGGAAGAACACAGTTAATCAATGTGTTTGAGTTAGAAGACAACCTGCGACTTGTAGATTTACCAGGTTATGGGTTTGCCAAAGTACCATTGGCAACGAAAATAAAATGGCAGAAGTCGCTGGGTGAGTATTTGCAGAAACGAAAGTCACTTAAAGGCCTTGTGGTTTTAATGGATATTCGCCATCCGTTTAAAGATTTAGACCAAGATCTTATCCATTGGGCTGTTGATGCAGGTATTCCGGTGCTTGCGTTACTTACCAAGGCAGACAAATTAAAATCTGGGAAGCGCAAAGCACAGCTTATGATGGCGCAGGAAGCAGCATTGGCCTTTATGGGTGATGTTACTGTAAACACGTTTTCTTCTCTTAATCGTCATGGTTTGCCGGAATTGGAACGTATGCTAGACCTTTGGTTTGGTAGGATTCAGCCAGAAAGCGATGAAGAGGCCGAAGCATAGTTTTTAATAGGCAAAAAAAATGCCCCACAAAAAGTGAGGCATTGAATGAGAGAAAACACATAAAAACCGTAGATATAGAGTAGGGCTGATACAGAAAGTTCAATTAACTCAGAAAATAATAAAAAAATTCCTCTAGGCCGCCTAGTTTTTGCTGTGCCAGCCACTTTTCTTCAGGCATAAAAAAACCCCGGCAAATGACCGGGGTTAAAGCAAAGGTTTGAAAACAGCTTTCTCACCTCTGTACCCTACATGGGTAATTTTACAATAAAGGCACAAAAAGGCAAGACTGATTTGTAATTTAATTACTAAAAATGCCTAATTTACATCCATCTTAATTAATTAAGTTGTAATCAAATTACTTAAATTGATGATTTATGACGCTAAGCTAAGTTTGGCGCCATAAGAAATGAAGTTGAAATTAGTGAGCTTCATCCCAGTTTTCACCAATGCCTACCTCCACATCAAGAGGTACATTAAGCGTTGCAGCACTTTCCATAAGTGCTTTAATCGTATCGACATAGTTATCAATTTTGTCTTCTTTTATTTCAAAGACTAATTCATCGTGTACTTGCATCATCATTGTCACATCGTCGCTGGCATTCTTTGCAATCCAGTCATCCACTTTAATCATCGCCATTTTAATGATGTCTGCTGCAGTTCCTTGCATTGGCGCATTGATAGCCGCTCGCTCGGCTCCCTTTCGTCGCGCTCCGTTGCTCGCTTTAATGTCAGGTAGGTATAAACGGCGTCCGAATACAGTTTCAACGTAGCCCTTATCTTTTGCACTTTCTCGAGTACTATCCATATAGTCGAGAACACCGGGATAGCGCTCGAAGTACAGATCCATGTATTTCTGCGCTTCGTTACGCGGAATATTGAGTTGTTTTGCCAAGCCAAAAGCACTCATACCATAAATAAGACCAAAGTTAATGGCTTTCGCGCTTCTACGCTGGTCAGTGGTAACGTCATCAAGTGCAATACCGAAAACTTCAGCTGCTGTTGCTTTATGAATATCTTTTCCCTGGGCAAAAGCGTCTAGTAAACCTTTGTCTCCCGATAGGTGCGCCATAATGCGAAGCTCAATTTGAGAATAATCCGCAGCTACAATTTTGTTTCCTTTTCGAGGAACAAAAGCTTGCCTTACACGGCGACCTGCTTCATTTCGAATTGGAATATTCTGCAAGTTAGGATCTGTAGACGATAATCTACCCGTTGCAGTAACAGCTTGATGATAAGACGTATGCACTCTTCCGGTACGGTGATTTATCATTTTAGGCAGTTTGTCTGTGTAGGTATTTTTCAGCTTTGTTAAGCCTCTGTACTCCATAATCTTCTGCGGTAATGAATATTCTAACGCCAACTCTTGCAGTACGTCCTCTGATGTCGATGGCGCACCTTTAGGTGTCTTTTTAACTACAGGCAGAGACATTTTTTCAAATAGAATATGCTGGAGCTGTTTTGTAGAGCCTAAATTGAAAGATTCTCCAGCTTCTTCATGAACTTCTTTTTCAAGTTCAGCAATACGCGTCGCTAAATCTTGGCTTTGCTGTCCAAGTTTCTGGCTGTCAATTAATACCCCCTGCTGTTCCATACGAGACAATACGCATGCCAATGGTACTTCAACGTCGATAAGAAGGCGCTTAAGTGAATCGATAGGCTCTAGCTTTTTCCAAATTGCATTGTGTAAACGCAGAGTAATGTCTGCATCTTCGGCGGCATAAGGGCCTGCTTCATTTAAATCGATTTGATTAAACGTTAATTGCTTCGCTCCTTTACCTGCAATGTCTTCAAAATGTATAGTTTTGTGCCCTAGATAAGCGAGGGCTAGTGAATCCATATCATGACGCTGTGCAGTGCTATTCAACATGTAGCTTTCTAGCATAGTGTCGAAGCCAATTCCGTTAAGGGTAATGTCGTAATTCGCAAGTACGTTTTTATCATACTTGATGTGCTGTCCTACCTTTATTGCGGATTCAGACTCTAAAATAGGTTTTAGTGCATCGAGTACCAGGTCTCTTGATAATTGCGCAGGAGCATCAGGGTAGTCATGTGCTACAGGAACGTATGCTGCCTTACCTGGCTCTATGCAGAATGAAACGCCGACAATTTCCGCCTCCATATAATTGAGGCTTGTAGTTTCTGTATCAAATGCAAATAAGTCAGCTTTTTTTAGTTTTTCTATCCATGCAGAAAATTGCTCTTCATCAAAAATGACTTCATATTGAGATTTGTCGATCGACTCAACATCTGAGAAAGCGCTTTCTGAAGTTTTATCCTCGCTGCTAGAAGCTTTACTATCCGAGGCCTGTGCTTCAGAAGATCCAGATTCACCAGCATTGAGGAGCGCACTCACTTCCGAATGCCAACGTTTAAATTCGTACTCTGCAAATAGATCGCGTAATGCTTCATTATCGGCGCTTGTCGGCATTAAGGCTTCTATATCGTAATCCAGTTCTAGGTCTACGCTAATAGTAGCTAGAGTATAAGATAGGCGAGCCTGCTCTTCATACTCTGCCATTTTCGCTGCCATCGACTTACTACCTCGAAACGACAGATCGGCAATTTTATCGAGATTTTGATATATATCGTCTATGCCGCCAATACCATTAAGAAGGGCTTGGGCACTTTTATCACCTACGCCTGGAACGCCCGGAATGTTATCAACCTTATCGCCTTTCAATGCCAAAAAGTCGATCACTAGTTCTGGCGGGATCCCGAACTTGGTTTTTACTCCTTCAACATCCATAACCTGATTAGTCATAGTATTGATAAGTGTGATGTGTTGGTTAACTAGCTGCGCCATATCTTTATCGCCGGTACTAATAACAGTATCAATACCTTTTTCGGTGGCATGTTTTGCAAAGGTGCCAATAACATCGTCGGCTTCTACACCTGGCTCAACAATTACCGGTAAGCCCATTGCTTTGATAATAGTATGAAGAGGTTCAATCTGGCTTCTCAACTCATCTGGCATGGCTGGACGGTTGGCTTTGTACTCGGGATAAATATCATCTCGAAAGGTCTTGCCTTTGGCATCAAATACCACTGCCATATGTGTTGGGTTATATTGCTTAATGAGACTTTTAAGCATGTTAACCACACCATAAATGGCCCCAGTATCCTGACCTTTTGAATTTGTTAGTGGTGGTAAACCGTGAAACGCACGAAACAGATAGGAAGAACCATCAACAAGGATAAAAGGTGACTTTTTAGATTCAGGCATAGAGGGCTACTTTTCAACAGAGATAATGAGCGCAAGGATGCCACAGGAAAGGAAAGATCGCCATATAAGGGCGCGAGATTAAAAAATGCTTGGCCTGTGGATAACTTTGTGATCTAAATTTTCAGGCGAACGGATCCACTTGATCACAAAAAATTGTTTGATCAATACCAGATGCAAGAAAAATAAGGGAATGAAGCAATATTAGAATTACAGCGTACCTGCTACAGAACATTCCATTTTATGTGGATAACTTGGTTTGCGTATTTTTTCGTTTAACCAAATCAGCGCAATAATGTAGCATAAGAATTCACAAATAATATACGTTATGTTAAGAACTTTTTTAAAAGTTTTGGTTGTTTTATAGCCAACAATTGCATAAGTCATAAAGTACATAGTCTGGAGGAAAATATGAAGCAGGTTGCTGTCATTCTAAGTGGAAGTGGTGTTTATGATGGTGCAGAGTTACAAGAAGCCGTCTTGTCATTACTAGCGATCGAGTCTGAAGGAGCGTCGTACCAGTGCTTTGCGCCTGACGTCGACCAATTACATGTTATAAACCATTTAACAGGTGAAGTGGCAGAGGGTGAAACCAGAAACGTATTAGTTGAGTCTGCACGCATTACTCGTGGAGATATAAAGCCACTGTCAGAATGCGACGTAAGTCTTTTTGATACACTCATTTTGCCGGGTGGCTTCGGTGTTGCAAAAAATCTTTGCACTTTTGCAGTAGATGGCGCCGAGTGTTCATTCAATGAAGACGTTCTCACTGTATGCCAAGCATTTGCAAAAGCTAAAAAGCCAGCGGCTTATGCGTGTATTGCTCCGGCGCTTGCTGCAAAGGTTTATGGGAATGGCGTAAAGCTTACTATTGGTAACGATGAAGCAACTGCGCAAGGACTTAACGCTTTAGGTGCAACCCATATAGATTGCAAAGTAGATGATGTGGTTGTTGATAACGAGATGAAGTTAGTTACCACCCCCGCTTATATGCTTGCCGAGAACGTATCGCAAGCCTATCGCAGTATTACTAAAATGGTAAAAACAGTACTTTCAATGAAATAGACTATATAGTGTCTGTGTGAGGAGGAAAAACAAATGTTTTCCCCCTCACAATATAGCCCTATAATCGATGTGTAAGCGCTAATTGTTTTTTCGTTACACATTCGCGACTTAACAATACGAGTCACTATAAAAAGAAAGGCCATCACACAATGCACTATCGTGCCATCATTCGTATTCTAGGGTTACTCATTGCACTTTTCAGTGTAACCATGATCCCTCCTGGTATTGTCTCATTGATATATCAAGATGGAAGTGGCCTTCCTTTTACCCTCGCATTCATATTGTGTGTATTAGGGGGGATGGCATTATGGTATCCCAATAGACAGCAAAAAAATGATTTGAGAGCGCGAGAAGGCTTTTTAATTGTGGCACTGTTTTGGTCGGTGCTCGCAAGCGTTGGGGCCATTCCGCTTATTTTGCTAGAGCAACCTAGCATGACAGTAACAGACGCGTTTTTTGAATCTTTCTCAGGGCTTACTACTACTGGTGCTACAGTAATAGAGGGGATTGATTTTTTACCTCATTCCGTTCAGTTCTATCGTCAACAGCTTCAATGGCTAGGCGGTATGGGGATCATTGTGTTAGCCGTGGCTATTTTACCTATCTTAGGTGTTGGGGGGATGCAGCTCTATCGTGCTGAAACACCAGGCCCGGTTAAAGATAATAAGATGACGCCGCGTATTGCCGATACGGCAAAGCATCTTTGGTATATTTACCTTTCTATTACTATCGCTTGTGCCGGGGCTTATTGGCTTGCTGGTATGAATGTCTTTGACGCAATTTGTCATGCATTCTCCACCGTCGCCATTGGAGGTTTTTCAAACCATGATGCCAGCTTAGGTTATTTTTCCAGTCCTATGGTAAACGTAGTGTGTACCGTATTTTTACTAATAGCAGCGCTTAACTTTTCACTTCACTATGCTGCAGTAAGCTCTCGTTCTATGCGTGGATATTTCAAAGATCCTGAGTTCAAAGCTTTTTTCATTATTCAGGCTACGCTGATTTCAATTTGCTTTCTTGTTCTAACACTTTCTGGTTATTACAGTTCTGCCGAAACCGCTTTAGATCAAGCAATGATTCAAGCGGTGTCTATAAGTACAACCGCAGGTTTTGCTACCACAGACTTTTCTGTCTGGCCTACCTTTTTGCCTATTATGCTTATTTTTTCCAGTTTTATCGGCGGCTGTGCAAGCTCTACCGGCGGTGGATTAAAGGTGGTGAGAGTGTGTTTGCTGTTTTTGCAGGGTAAACGTGAGGTAGACAGGCTCATTCACCCCAAAGCTGTGTATGCAGTAAAATTTGGCGATAGAGCAATGCCGGACAAAGTGGTAGAAGCGGTATGGGGCTTCTTTTCAGCCTATGCAATTGTATTCGTACTTATCATGATAGGGCTAATTGCCACGGGGCTAGATAACTTAAGTGCCTTTACTGCAACAGCTGCCATGCTAAACAACCTTGGCCCAGGCTTAGGTAGCGTTGCTGCAAATTATGCAGAGGTAACTGATGGCGGGAAATGGTTGCTGGTGTTAGCAATGGTATTTGGGCGATTAGAAGTATTTTCGTTGCTTGTACTTTTCTCTCCAACGTTTTGGAGAAGCTAAGTTTTGTTGATAAATCGATTTCAACAAAGCACCGCTATTATCAGATAACTATTGATAAACAGCTGCCTATCTTTTTAACCGAAGAAGAAAGCGCTTGGTTGGAATAGCTTCTCTACATCGCTGATATACTTTTTATCAACTAAGAATAGAATGATGTGATCGTCGGCCTCTATCTTTGTATCACTATGGGCAATGATCACCTGATCGTCTCTTACCACAGCGCCAATCGTTGTTCCTGGTGGTAACTTAATATCGCCAATTTGTTTGCCCACCACTTTAGAGGTATTCTCATCACCATGGGCGATTGCTTCAATTGCTTCTGCCGCGCCTCTGCGAAGTGAGTAAACGTTCACTATGTCTCCACGCCTTACATGAGTAAGCAGGGCAGATATGGTTGCCTGCTGAGGAGAGAAAGCAATATCAATTTCCCCACCCTGAACTAAGTCAACATAGGCGCCTCGTTGAATAAGCACCATTGCCTTTTTTGCGCCCATTCGCTTGGCTAGCATGGCAGACATGATGTTGGCTTCATCGTCATTAGTGACTGCGATGAATGCGTCCACCTGCTCGATATTTTCTTCGCCTAATAGTTCAGGGTCGGAGGCATCTCCGCTAAATACAATGGTTTTGTCTAAATGAGCAGCAAGGTATTTCGCTCGCTCTGCGCTAAACTCTATTAGTTTAACGTTATGGTTATGCTCAAGCTTCTTCGCTAGACCTGCTCCGATTAACCCACCGCCTGCGATCATAATGCGCTTATAGCTAGACTCTAGCTTTTGTAGTTCGCTCATTACCGCCCGGATATGTTTGGTTGCGGCAATAAAAAAGACTTCATCGTCTGCTTCTATCACAGTGGTGCCTAATGGGCGAATAGGGCGTCCGCGACGATAAATTGCCGCTACCCGTGTTTCTACATTCGGCATATGATCTTTCAATGCAGACAGAGCGTGACCTACGAGCAGTCCACCATAATAAGCTTTTACAGCAACAAGGCTTGCTTTGCCCTCGGCAAACTCAACAACCTGCAGTGCGCCAGGATAGTCTATTAAGCGTTTTATTGCTTTGGTTACGAGCTGTTCGGGCGCAATGATATGGTCGACGGGAATATCTTGTTGTTTATAAAGTTGAGCTTGGTAAATGATATATTGTTCAGAGCGAACTCGGGCTATTTTAGTGGGTGTTTTAAATAGACTGTACGCTACCTGACAGGCGAGCATATTACTTTCATCACTATTAGTAACAGCAATGAGCATATCGGCATCTTCCGCCCCAGCGCTTCGTAGTACATCAGGGTGAGAGCCAACGCCGGTGACAACTTGCAAATCGAGTCTATCTTGAAGTGAGCGCAGAATATTGGGGTCTGAGTCAATAACGGTAATCTCGTTATTCTCACCCACTAAGTTTTCAGCTAGCGTTCCACCAACCTGACCTGCACCCAAAATGATGATTTTCATCGTTATTAACTAGCCCTGTTACCTAATTGCGCAAGACGACTTTACCAGTCTAGCATAATAGAAACCATCCATTTGTTGCTCACCCGGCAGAATCTGACGACCAGGATTTTCATTGGTTTCTGTCTTAATTATTGGTTGCAAATTGGCGTCTTCCGTTTCGGCAATAAAGCGAGCAACTTGTGCCTTATTTTCTTTCGGTAGAATTGAGCATGTTGCATAAAGCAGGGTGCCACCAGGCTTTAACAACTTCCACAACGCACTCAATATCTCTCGCTGTAATGCAGCTAAATTATCTATATCGCTAGACTTTCTTAGCCAGCGAATATCGGGGTGGCGGCGAATAACTCCTGTGGCAGAGCAGGGCGCGTCTAGTAAAATACGATCGAAGAGCTCTCCGTCCCACCACTGTGATGGATTGGTAGCATCACCTTGTTTGATTTCGACACTGTGTTTGAGGCGATCCATATTTTCGTGCACTCGCTGTAATCGCTTTTCATCAGCATCAAGTGCTAAGCAGTAAGCCAACTTAGGTGCTAATTCAGCAATGTGACCCGTTTTACCGCCAGGTGCTGCGCAACAATCGAGAACTCGCTCGCCATTTTGAGGGTTGAGATAATGCGCAGCAAGTTGTGCTGCGCCGTCTTGAACGGCAAAAAAACCTTTATCAAAACCAGGCAAGGCTGTTATGTCTTCTCGTGACTTTAAAACGATCCCGTTTTCATGCTCATTGCTAAATGAAAATTCAACGTTTGCTTTTGTTAATAGCGAAGCAAAGTCATCTTTGTGTATTTGGCGAGAGTTTACCCTAAGCCAGATAGGGGCCATGTCGTTGGTAGCCTGTCTGACTGCATTGGCGTCATCGTTATATGCCGATTCTATGGCTTTAAAAAGCCACTTTGGGAGGCCGCTATTAATAATCGGATCTTCAACTGGGCGTGAGGCCAAGTCTTCTCGCTGAAAGTTTCGCAATACGGCGTTTACTAAACCTTTAAGTCCAGTTCCGCCTAAATATGATGCGGCTGCAACTGTCTCGCCCACCGCTGCGTGTTTACTTACCCTTGAAAAGGCAAGTTGATAAAGCCCCAACATGATTAAGTGTTCGAGTACTTTTTTGTTCCCTTTAAGAGGGCGGTCGAGCAGTGTTCGAAGCCAGTGTTGTAATAATGGCAGTTTTCGCATCACGCCAAGAGACATTTCTTGTAGCCATGCGTTATCGCGAACGTTGTGCCTTCTCTGAACCCTTTCTAAGCAGTCTCTAGATGACTTCCCTTGCTCAAGAATTTGATAAATAACCCACGCGCAGTCTGCGCGCAGGTTCTTTTGTTTTGGTAACGGGAGTGGTTTCACAACGAATCTACTTGATGTAATGAGCAACCTGGTTCGAACCAAGCTTTACGTGCATTAATAACGTCAGCAGCAGATAAAGGCTTTTTACCAGGAATTTGTAACAATGTTATTGTTAAGGCATCTTTGCCTGTTGCTACTGTAATGCCCGATTTATTCGCGCTTATAATTGTGCCAGGGCTCACATCAACTGAACAAGGCTCTACGAACGCTGACCATACCTTAACGTTTTGTTTCTCTACTCTCATCCACGCCACGGGCCACGGGTTAAACGCTCTGATATTTCGCTCAATTTGCTCTGCGCTTTCTTCCCAATTAATCTGAGCTTCTTCTTTGGAGAGCTTTTTCGCATAACTTGCGAGTGCGTCATCTTGTTTTTGCGGTGTTATGCTTACTAAGCGTTGCAAAACATCAATCAGCGCTATTGGACCAAGCTCAGCAAGTTTGTTGTATAAGGTTGCACTTGTATCGTTACTCTCAATGGGAAGTGTAGCTATATGAAGCATATCACCGGTGTCTAAACCTTCGTCCATTTGCATAATAGTTACGCCAGATTCAGCATCGCCAGCCCAGATTGAGCGCTGTATTGGCGCAGCTCCACGCCATTTAGGTAATATAGAGCCATGTACATTAATACATCCGTATTTAGGCGCATTTAAAACAGCTTTTGGCAGTATCAAACCGTAAGCAACCACCACCATAATGTCAGCATTGAGTTCGGCTAGAATGCGCTGTGCCTCTTCTTCTTTCAAAGATTCAGGTTGGTAAATAGGTATATGGTGTGTTTCTGCGAGCTGCTTAACTGGGCTTGCGGTTAACTTCTTTCCGCGTCCAGCAGGGCGGTCGGGCTGAGTATATACAGCGATAACCTCGTGCTCACTTTCAATAAGAGCCGCTAAGTGTTTAGCTGCAAAATCCGGGGTACCGGCAAAAATAATTCTAAGTGGCGCTGTCACGGTTTTCCTTAAGCTCTGGCTGCTAGTCTAGCTTCTTTTTCGAGCTTTTTGCGAATACGTTGACGCTTTAACGGCGAGAGGTAATCGATAAATAAAACGCCTCTAAGGTGGTCAAGCTCATGCTGAATGCAAATCGCAAGTAGCCCCTCTGCTTCTAACTCAAAGCTGTCGCCATTAGCATCAAGTGCTTTCACTGTGATAGCTTCTGCACGCTCTACTTTTGCATAGTTGCCGGGCACAGAAAGACAACCTTCTTCGCTGATTGTTGCGCCTTCTTTTCGCGTAATTTCAGGGTTAATGAAAACGCGAGGTTCGTTTTGTTCCTCTGACACATCCATCACCACAACCTGAACGTGACGATCTACTTGGGTAGCGGCAAGACCGATACCTTTTTCGTCTTTCATTGTTTCAAACATGTCTGAAACAAGTTGCTTAATTTCGTCGTTCACGTTGTCGACCGGCTTTGCTACCGTGCGAAGACGTTCGTCGGGAAAACTTAATACATCTAATATTGCCATTTGTCGCTTACTTTGCCTTTTCGCTGTATAAATTCATATACGATCTATTTACCAACGCACTTTACAGTGCCAATTTACTTACTATTCTAACGTATAACACAGACTTTAGTGCAGTTTTTTGCCATAGTCCTTTAAGAACACGCGTAACTGTCGATATAGTGGTATTGTCTTAAAAAGCAACAATAAGCGACAGCGAAACTTTTGCGGGAATCTAATTTGAATATGCGATTAAAAAAATATGGGCAATTAATAATAGCTGCAACGTTGGCATTTCTAACTTTGCCTGTGCTCGCCCTGCAGCTCAAAGACAGTGCTCCGCAAACTTACACGGTAAAACGCGGTGATACGTTATGGGATATCGCAACTATTTTTCTCAACAAGCCGTGGCTATGGCCTGAGTTATGGAGAACGAATACACAAATCGACAACCCTCACTTAATCTATCCCGGCGATGTTATTATTGTGGGCATGATAGACGGCGAACCCGTGTTTTCAATCCAGCGTGACAAACCCTTTCTTTCGCTTTCTCCCCAGGCTGAAAAGCGAGTAAAACCGTCGCCTATAGATACATTGGATTGGAGTGCTATTGCACCGTATATAAATCAACACACCATCATTGATTTAGACAGCTTCGATATGATGCCAAGGGTGTTAGGAAATAAAGACGCGAATGTGCGCTTTGCCGCTGATGATTTGGTTGTCAGTGAGCCGAATTTCAATACTACTGAACAGTTACACGTAGTGAGAAAGCAATCTATCATCAAAAACCTCGATGGAAGAGTATTAGGGGTGCAGGTTTCTCACGTAGCTGATGCCCAGGTATTTACAGAGTCGATAGATGACGACTCGATGCTACTGTCGCTTACTCAGTCTACCCAAGAGACGAATTTGGGAGACAAGTTGTTCGAGGGGAACTTTTCCCATGAGAAAAGCTTAGTGTTAAAACCGGCTACAGTGCAGAGAGGCTTTGTTATCGGTGATGTTCACGATCACGATTTATTGGGAAAATACGATGTGATTATTCTCGATTTGGGTGACTCGGAAGTAGAACCCGGTACCGTAATGGGCATTTATGCAAAGGGCCCCTCTATCATCAACGACGATACGCCTAAATACGTTACCAACTCACAAATACAAAGCGGGCGTGAGTGGCTTATTAATGCAGTAGAGCAGCCGGCCCTTAAAGTGGGAGAGGTCATAATCTACAAAACTTTTAGCGCGGCAAGCTATGGCTTAATCACCCGAGCAAACACAGGTATAAAACGCGGCTTTATAGTCGCAAATCCATAACGCGACATATGATAATTGCCGCGCTAACTACGGAGCGGCAATGCATCATTCTTCAAGTACCCTTTCCAAAAATGCAGCAGCATGGCTTCGTCTAGCTTCCTCATACAGCATAGCGACGAAAAAGTGGTTAGCGCTGTTAGCTAGCTTATCTTGTAGGCCTGAAGATCTATTCAATGTTAACCCTGAGCGTTCTCTGCCAGAAAATGCTAAAACCTTATTGAACAAAGTTTGCGAGAAGTCGGTTGAAAAAGCATTAATATGGTTAGACGAAGCATCCGAAAATAAAATGATCACTTTCGGTTGTTGCGATTACCCAGATATGCTCGCAAGTTTAGATAATCCACCTCTCGTAATTTTCGTTAAAGGTAATGCGTCGCTGTTGCAACAGTCGCAAATAGCGATGGTAGGTAGTCGTCGAGCAAGCTTTCAAGGCAAGAAAACAGCTGAAGAGATGGCAGCAGCGCTTTCTATCAAAGGCATTACAGTAACAAGCGGCATGGCGCTTGGTATAGATGCAGCATCGCATAAAGGCGCTTTACATGGATGCGGTAAAACCATTGCAGTAATGGGCACAGGACCAGATTCTATTTACCCTTTTAAACACAAATCACTACATTCTGATATTCTTGCAGCTGAAGGTGCTATTATTACAGAGTTCTTCCCCGGTATTCCTGCCAAAGCTTGGCATTTTCCAAGGAGAAATAGAATCATTGCAGCAATGTCTTTAGGTACGCTGGTGGTAGAGGCAAAAATTCAAAGCGGTACCTTGATAACAGCAAATATGGCCGCAGATCTGGGGCGAGATGTTTTTGCTATTCCCGGGAGTATTTTTAATACGCATGCCCAAGGATGTCATTGGTTAATTCAACAGGGCGCTAAATTAGTTACGAATGTTAATGACATTTTCGACGAATTAGCCATTGAGGCGTTACCTGAAAAAGAGAGTAGGTGCGTTGAAAGTGAAAAAAGTGAATTGAATAGCTTGGCAACTGATAAATTATTAGCTAGTGTGGATTACGACGTTACCGCAATAGATGTTATAGCGCAGCGCGGCTCCATGCCTGTCCAGCAGGCCATGGCATTATTACTAGAATACGAGTTGTGCGATTTAGTAACTGCTGTCCCTGGCGGTTACATTAAATTGAGGGGCAATTAAAATGTTCGATATCCTCATGTATCTGTTTGAAAATTTCATCCATAGTGAGACTGAAATACGTGTCGATCAAGATGAACTGACCGACGAGTTAGTGCGGGCTGGTTTTCATCATGATGAGATATATAAGGCGCTCGCGTGGTTAGAAAAATTAGCTGCTTTGCAAGAAACAGACATTAAGCCTTATTTTTGTAAGGGAATTAATACAAGTTTAAGCCGCATTTACACGCATGAAGAGCAAATGCGTTTAGACGTAGAGTGCAGAGGCTTTCTTATGTTCCTTGAGCAAGTTAACGTGCTCGATGCTTCTACTCGAGAAATGGTCATCGATCGAGTAATGGAAATAGATTCTAACGAATTCTGTCTAGAAGATTTAAAGTGGGTTGTGCTTATGGTGCTGTTTAATGTACCAGGAAAAGAAAAAGCGTATGCCCAAATGGAAGATTTGCTTTTTGAAGAGCCAGACGGCGTTCTTCATTAATGCACTCCAATGATAAGCCAGTAGCCGCCCTACAGTATTGCAGTGGTGGCTTTTATCATTACGCAGTTATCCACGTTATCCCACCATGCCTAAAATAGACCACTCGTTATTTTCAGCAAATGAGCACGCACTAGAAGACAGTTTTGGTGATTGTCCTGACTGCGGTAAGCCGTTACATATAAAAAATAGCAAAAGCGGTCCGTTTATTGGTTGCACTGCTTATCCTGCCTGTAATTTCAGTAAACCCTTACACGATAATCAAACCACCCTACTCAAAACGTTAGACGGAGTAACGTGTCCTGATTGCTCATCAGAGCTGGGAATTAAGAAAGGCCGCTATGGTATGTTTATTGGCTGTACCAATTTTCCAGTTTGCCACTTCATTGCACCGCTTAAGCAACAAGAAGAAACCCACGTTCATTGTCCAAAATGTAAAGTGGGTGAATTAATTTCCCGCACCAGCAAATATGGGAAACAGTTTTTTGCCTGTAATCATTATCCCAAATGCAGATATGTGCTAAATTCTGAACCCATCAATGAAGCGTGTCCAGAATGTGGTTGGGGCGTATTAATTCACAAAAAAAGTGAATATGCATGCCCTCAGCCTTTATGCGGCTTTAAAAAATAAACATCACTTAGAGATAACAAACAATGTCTGATACCCAAAACGGGAGCGTAGATATATACAGCCCGGATGACGAAGGGGCAGCTAGCAGCGATCCTATTGTTGAAGCATTTCACGCCGGTAAGCTTTTGGTGTATCCCACAGAGGCCGTTATGGGCATTGGATGTGACCCAGATAACAAAGCCGCAGTGGATTTCCTACTGAAGACAAAGCAGCGCCCTGTAGAAAAGGGCGTTATTCTGATTGCTGCTAACTATAGTCAGTTGCTTCCCTATGTCGATGACGAGGCGGTGCCACAACACCGGCGTACTGACATATTTTCAAGTTGGCCTGGTGCCATAACCTGGTTATTACCTAAGTCGAAAACGGCTCCTGAGTGGCTAACGGGCTCTCATGATAAAATTGCAGTTCGAGTGACAAATCACGCTGTAGTCACAGGTCTGTGTAATAAACTAGGCAAACCTATTGTTTCTACCAGCGCAAACTTAGCAGGGCAGCCACCGGCCCGTTCTATCGAAGAAGCGAGAGATATATTTGGCAACTCTGTTACTTATGTTGATGGCGAAGTAGGAGGGAATGACAAACCCAGCACGATAAGAGATGGAGACACAGGAGAAATAATCAGATCATGATGTCAGCAGAATTACTTGATGGCAAAAATGCCGCCGAGGTTATTGAAGCAGTAAAGTCTTATCTACTAAACCTGCAAGATACTATCTGCCAAACTATAGAGTTGGCCGATGGTAAGGGACAATTTGCTGAAGACAGCTGGGTTCGAGAAGAAGGCGGCGGCGGTCGCTCTCGTGTCATGAAAAATGGCAATGTGGTTGAGCAGGGTGGGGTAAACTTCTCCCATGTATTTGGTAGCCAAATGCCAGCATCTGCAACGGCTAATCGCCCAGAATTGGCTGGCAGGAATTTTCAGGCAATGGGGGTATCATTGGTTATTCATCCTCATAATCCTTATGTGCCTACGTCTCACGCCAATGTTCGCTTTTTTATTGCAGAAAAAGAGGGCGAATCACCCATTTGGTGGTTTGGTGGTGGATTTGACCTCACGCCGTTTTATCCTTTCAAAGAAGATGTTCAACATTGGCACGACACCGCTAAAAAGTTGTGCTTGCCTTTTGGAGACGATATTTACTCGAAATATAAAAAGTGGTGCGACGACTATTTTTATCTCAAGCATCGCAATGAAACTCGTGGCGTTGGAGGACTGTTTTTTGACGACCTGAATGAGTGGGGGTTTGACCAATCATTTGCCTTTATGCAGGCAGTGGGTAACGGATATATTGATGCCTATGTGCCCATTATTGAGCGACGAAAAAATACTGCGTATGGTGAGAGAGAGCGAGACTTTCAGCTTTACCGGAGAGGACGCTACGTAGAGTTTAACTTAGTGTTCGACCGCGGCACGCTATTTGGCTTACAGACCGGGGGGAGAACCGAGTCTATTCTAATGTCTATGCCGCCATTAGCGCGCTGGGAATATTGTTATTCTCCGGCCTCTGGCAGTGCAGAAGCAAAATTAACAGATTGGTTGAAGCCAACAGACTGGTAACGAAAGCTGAGTTGTTGTCATTAGTCTTAACTAATCCAATTATCATGCGAGCTTTTTACGCACAAAGTGAAGCGTAGCCGTGTTGAAAGCCCCCTCGGCTACGTGTTTTCAACCTTCTCTTTTGATCTAAATCAACATTGAATCTGAAGCGTATTCAGTAGCTAGCGAAACTTGCGCTAGATCAACACCTCTCGTACTACAGGCGTTAAAGTGGCGCCATCTTATTTAAATACACGAGAGACACACTATGCGCACACAAACTATATCAGCAATCTGTCTTGCTCTAGCGGCTGTTGCTCCGTTCGCTAATGCTCATCAACAAGGTGACTGGCTTGTTCGAGGCGGTTTAACAACTGTAGCGCCAGACGAATCTACCTCTAATATTGTTGCGGGTGGCGCCGACTTGGGCGTTGCGTTGAATATCGGAAACGATACGCAGCTTGGTCTTAACATAGCCTACTTTGTTACAGACAACATCAATATTGAATTGCTTGCAGCGACGCCGTTCAAACACGATGTTGAGTTTTCAGTGGCCGATCCATTGGGCACTGGCAATAAGCTTGGTGAGGTAACACACCTTCCGCCAACATTAACCGCTAACTACTATTTCAACGATGCCAGCTCAGCATTTCAACCTTATGTTGGCGCGGGCATTAACTACACGTTTATCTTCGACGAAGAATTTACTTCGGCAAATAGCCAAGCTGGCCTGAGCGATTTATCACTGGATAATTCTTTTGGCTTATCTGCTCAAGTGGGTATGGATTATATTGTTGATGACAAATGGCATGTAAACGCGTCGGTTCGCTTTATCGATATTGACACAGAAGCCAGCTTTAAAGTTGGTGAAGCCAGCGGTGCGGTAAACGATATAGAAATTGACCCTTGGGTTTATACTGTGTCGGTTGGTTATACTTTCTAACCAAACGCAATGCTATGCAACTGCGAAATATGCCAAAAAGAGCATAAACCGTTAAAAAGTCTGCGCGTCACTGAGTTTGCCTCTATTTGATTTTTATCTTTTAGGACAATACGGTTCAGTAACGCGCTTTTTTATTTTGAATTAATCATATGGCTAGACAGTTGCTCTAATGCCTGAAGCAGCTTGTTCGCAAGCATAATGTCATCTGTAGTAGAAAACATTGCCTTTCTCATGCAGTACATCCATTGCTCTTTTAAAGCTGGAGTGACATTAAAAGGCAAATGGCGAGCTCTCAATCTAGGGTGGCCGAATTGCTGTTGATAGTCATCGGGACCTCCCATCCATAAACTCAAGTAAAGAAAGAATACGTGCCGTATTCTATCAAGAGGCATTGGATGCATAGCCAGTAACTCTGCGGCTAGTGGATCGGTTTCCATTACATCATAAAACCTATTTGCTAGTTCTCGAACTTTCTCCTCTCCACCTATGCGGTAATATGGTGTAGTCTCATCTACGCGGTTTTCGCCCTTTCGTTTTATATTAAAGAAGTTACGTATTCCCATGAAAAAATTCGCCGTATTTGGAAATCCTATTGAGCAGAGTTTATCACCAACCATTCATCAAATGTTTGCTGAACAATGTGAAGAGGTCATTTCATATGAAAAAATATTAGCGCCAGTTGATGGCTTCGTTGAAAAGGCGTCATCGTTTTTGGCACAACCAGAGGCGGTTGGTTGTAACGTTACTATGCCGTTTAAACTCGATGCGTTTAATATGGCAAATATAGATGACCAGGCAGCGCAAGACGCACAGGCCGCAAACACGCTGATGAAGTGTCCGGATGGTTCGATTAAAGGTTTCAATACAGACGGCGTTGGGTTAGTTAATGATTTGTTGAACAACAATGTACAGCTCGAGAATAAGCGTGTGCTGTTAATTGGCGCGGGTGGTGCGGCACGTGGCGTAATATCTCCCTTATTAGAAGCTTCAGTTGCTCAGTTAATCATTACCAATAGAACATTAGAAAAAGCGCAGCAAATTTCCGCGGCCGTGAGCAACTCAAATTTAGATGTCGTTGCGCTAGATGATATTGCCGCTATAAAGCCGCATATAACTATTAATTCAACGGCTGCGAGTTTGCATCAAGAGTTACCCTGCCATATGTCTGAAGCACTATTAGATGAATGCGAAGTTGTTTACGACATGGTTTATAAAAACTCGCCGACCGTGTTTATGCAAGAGGCGCATAAATATGGAGTCAAAAAGCGTTTAGACGGCTTGGGCATGTTAGTTGAGCAAGCTGCTGCTGCATTTTCTATATGGACTGGAAAACAGCCAAAAACTAATGCCATAGTGAACAAGGTCCGTGAGCTTATAAATAACCAGTGACATACAGAACGAGTAAACGCTATTTGTAAAAAGAGCGCAGAGAATCTTTAGAATATAAAAATAGCCTTCTACAGATAGTATTGAATAAGAAGGCGTAAGTTCAATAGTGCTTGTATGGCTAGCAAACGGCTATTTGGTATCTTCGATATATTCGTCTTTCAAAATAACGTAGTTAATAGCAGATTGTTTAAGGAACGCCGATTCACTTTCCTTAAGGGGGCGTTTCTTTTGCATTGGATTTCCAACATAAAGGTATCCGCTTTCTAAACGCTTGTTAGGAGGCACCAGGGTACCCGCACCTATAAACACATCGTCCTCCACAATAGCGCCATCCATGATTATCGCGCCCATACCAACAAGTATTCGATTTCCCAGCTGGCAGCCGTGAAGCATGCATTTATGACCTACGGTAACATCATCGCCTATAATAAGGGGAAACCCGTCGGGATTCTGCGTAGAGCGGCGAGTAACGTGCAGTACTGTGCCGTCTTGAATATTAGTTCTATTTCCAATCTGAATTTTGTTAACGTCTCCCCGTCCGGCAACTAACGGCCATATGCTGCTGTCGTTACCAAGAGATACGTCTCCCACTAACACAGACGACTCATCAATATAACAACGTTCACCTATATTTGGTGCTACTGATTTGTACGTGCGTAAAGCCACTAGGTATTTTGAGCGTTCGGAAAGAATGTGACACTTTTTTTAAAATAAGTGTTGACGTGAGCGCTCATTTCCCTAAAATGCGCATCCGCTTCGGGGGAAAAGCAAAACAGCAACCCTCCTGAAGTAAGTCTCTACTACCTTTATAG
>NZ_CP018031.1:37500-3632500 GCF_001886475.1 Alteromonas sp. RW2A1
ATCTAAGTACCCTTAGGAAAAGAAATCAATTGAGATTCCCCTAGTAGCGGCGAGCGAACGGGGAGCAGCCCTTAAGCTGTTTAGTGTGTAGTGGAATCCTTTGGGAAGAGGAGCGATACAGGGTGATAGCCCCGTACACGTAGCGTGCTTTACAGTGAAATCGAGTAGGTCGGGACACGTGTTATCTTGACTGAATATGGGGGGACCATCCTCCAAGGCTAAATACTCCTAACTGACCGATAGTGAACCAGTACCGTGAGGGAAAGGCGAAAAGAACCCCTGTGAGGGGAGTGAAATAGAACCTGAAACCGTATACGTACAAGCAGTGGGAGCCCCAAGCAGGGTGCTTAGTGATGGGGTGACTGCGTACCTTTTGTATAATGGGTCAGCGACTTATATTTAGTAGCAAGGTTAAGCGAATAGCGGAGCCGTAGCGAAAGCGAGTGTTAACTGCGCGTTGAGTTGCTAGGTATAGACCCGAAACCCGGTGATCTAGCCATGGGCAGGTTGAAGGTTGAGTAACATCAACTGGAGGACCGAACCGACTGACGTTGAAAAGTCAGCGGATGACTTGTGGCTGGGGGTGAAAGGCCAATCAAACCGGGAGATAGCTGGTTCTCCCCGAAATCTATTTAGGTAGAGCCTCGGACGAATTCCATTGGGGGTAGAGCACTGTTAAGGCTAGGGGGTCATCCCGACTTACCAACCCTTTGCAAACTCCGAATACCAATGAGAACTATCCGGGAGACACACGGCGGGTGCTAACGTCCGTCGTGGAGAGGGAAACAACCCAGACCGCCAGCTAAGGTCCCAAAATATTGCTAAGTGGGAAACGATGTGGGAAGGCATAGACAGCTAGGAGGTTGGCTTAGAAGCAGCCACCCTTTAAAGAAAGCGTAATAGCTCACTAGTCGAGTCGGCCTGCGCGGAAGATGTAACGGGGCTAAGCAATATACCGAAGCTGCGGCAGCACAGTTTACTGTGCTGGGTAGGGGAGCGTTGTGTAAGTGGATGAAGGTGAGTTGTAAAGCTTGCTGGACATATCACAAGTGCGAATGCTGACATGAGTAACGATAATGGGAGTGAAAAACTCCCACGCCGGAAGACCAAGGTTTCCTGTCCCATGCTAATCAGGGCAGGGTAAGTCGGCCCCTAAGGCGAGGCAGAAATGCGTAGTCGATGGGAAACGGATTAATATTTCCGTACTTATATAATCAGTGATGGAGGGACGGAGAAGGCTAGGCAAGCTTGGCGTTGGTTGTCCAAGTGAAAGCGAGTAGGCCGAGAACTTAGGTAAATCCGGGTTCTTAAAGCTGAGACGCGAGACGAGCTCCCAAGGGAGTGAAGTTGTTGATGCCCTGCTTCCAGGAAAAGCTTCTAAACTTATGATTATATGAACCGTACCCCAAACCGACACAGGTGGTCAGGTAGAGAATACTAAGGCGCTTGAGAGAACTCGGGTGAAGGAACTCGGCAAAATTGTACCGTAACTTCGGGAGAAGGTACGCCTCTGTTTGTGAACACTTCGCGTGGTAAGCAAATGGAGGCCGCAGTGACCAGGTGGCTGGGACTGTTTATTAAAAACACAGCACTCTGCAAACTCGTAAGAGGACGTATAGGGTGTGACACCTGCCCGGTGCCGGAAGGTTAATTGATGGGGTTAGCGTAAGCGAAGCTCTTGATCGAAGCCCCGGTAAACGGCGGCCGTAACTATAACGGTCCTAAGGTAGCGAAATTCCTTGTCGGGTAAGTTCCGACCTGCACGAATGGTGTAACCATGGCCACGCTGTCTCCACCCGAGACTCAGTGAAATTGAAATCGCAGTGAAGATGCTGTGTACCCGCACCTAGACGGAAAGACCCCGTGAACCTTTACTACAGCTTGGCACTGAACATTGAACCTACATGTGTAGGATAGGTGGGAGGCTTCGAAGCACAGTCGCTAGATTGTGTGGAGCCGTCCTTGAAATACCACCCTTGTATGTTTGATGTTCTAACATTGGTCCCTTATCGGGATTGTGGACAGTGTCTGGTGGGTAGTTTGACTGGGGCGGTCTCCTCCCAAATAGTAACGGAGGAGCACGAAGGTTAGCTAATCACGGTCGGACATCGTGAGGTTAGTGCAATGGCATAAGCTAGCTTAACTGCGAGACAGACACGTCGAGCAGGTACGAAAGTAGGTCATAGTGATCCGGTGGTTCTGTATGGAAGGGCCATCGCTCAACGGATAAAAGGTACTCCGGGGATAACAGGCTGATACCGCCCAAGAGTTCATATCGACGGCGGTGTTTGGCACCTCGATGTCGGCTCATCACATCCTGGGGCTGAAGTCGGTCCCAAGGGTATGGCTGTTCGCCATTTAAAGTGGTACGCGAGCTGGGTTTAGAACGTCGTGAGACAGTTCGGTCCCTATCTGGTGTGGGCGTTGGATGATTGATGGGAGCTGCTCCTAGTACGAGAGGACCGGAGTGGACGAACCGCTGGTGTTCGGGTTGTCATGCCAATGGCATTGCCCGGTAGCTACGTTCGGAACGGATAACCGCTGAAAGCATCTAAGCGGGAAGCCGGCCCAGAGATGAGTCATCCCTGACCTTTAAGGTCTGGAAGGGTTGTTATAGACGATGACGTTGATAGGCAGGGTGTGGAAGCGTTGTAAGGCGTTAAGCTAACCTGTACTAATTGCCCGAGAGGCTTAACCATACAACAACGCCTAAAAGGCTTCGAAGAGAAGTTGGCGTTGTAAGCAAATGATAAGTAAATCGATAGGATGTGACAAACAACAATATGTACTGTTGGTCCTCCTTGCGCAAAAGTCATGATAAAAAGCAATCATGATTTTGCACGACAAATAGAGTAAAAAGTAGTTACTCACTGATTGAATTAATATTATCTTTCCCAAATTGTTACCAGTTTTTCCTGGCAGCCATAGCGATACGGTACCACCTGACTCCATTCCGAACTCAGAAGTGAAACGTATTAGCGCCGATGGTAGTGTGGGGTTTCCCCATGTGAGAGTAGGACACTGCCAGGTCCTATTAAGAAGAACCCGCCTAACGGCGGGTTTTTTGCTTTATATAGAAGCCGCTACATTTTTATGTATACGGCTTACAGAATTTAGTAAAGTTGATAGTAACCAGCTTTACGCAGTAAACGCTACTGCAAACCAGTTTTTCCTGGCAGCCATAGCGATACGGTACCACCTGACTCCATTCCGAACTCAGAAGTGAAACGTATTAGCGCCGATGGTAGTGTGGGGTTTCCCCATGTGAGAGTAGGACACTGCCAGGTCCCCATTAAAAGAAAACCGCCTAACGGCGGTTTTTTTGCTTCTGGAAGAAACAAAATAATGGGGTCAGAGTCAGAACTCTGCCCCCAGTTAGCTAAAAATGGTATGCGTAAGAGAGGTTAAGAAAGTCCAGACCTGGATTGTCACTGTTTAACCCGCCATTTGAAAAGTGCATGTATCTGATTGCAACATCTTGGCTTTCATCTAGTTCCATGAGAAGCCCTAGCCTGTCTTCAAATTGGTAATTTGACCCAATATCTTTACCAGCGACTTCCTGATCCCCAATATAGCTAGCGCCAATGCCTGCTTCTAGGTAAAGAGGATACTTATCAGCAATGTCCGTTATTTGTTTCATGAAAACTGGGGTAATAGATACTGCATAGCTGGTGCTTCTTGTATTGGTCTCACCGTACTCCCACACTACAGCACTGGCTTCCCAATATAATTTGATGTCGCCAAACCATGATGTGGCGATATCTTGAGTGATAGGGCGATAAGCAAATCTAACACCGTCAATGCCGTCGAAGCCATGCATGTAGTCAGCACTAACTGTTTGTTTTGCACAAAGTGGCGCAGCGTTTAATAGTAGAGTAGAGAAAAGCGAAAAATAGAATAACGGTGAATGACGTTTCATAGGAACTCCTTAATTATAAGAAGTGTAAGCAAGATAGCTTCCAAAATTAAACCCTCATAAAATCAGAGGTTTAGGTCTTTTCGAGTTGGAGTCTAAATATGCAGTGAAGTGTAATTTACTGATCAATATGCAGTTTTTACACGTGGTAACGTGAAGTTTTTGAGTGTAGGTTTTAAAGAGCTAATTGTTGGCAGGAGCCTCTTTTAACCATACCTCATCAGGCGCTAAGCCTTGCTCACGCATCAAAATAGGATATAGCTCGGAGAGGTAAGCGATTTCGTACTTTTCAATAATGCTCGCAATCAGCGTTGGGTTAGTTGCAATAAAAGTATTTAATTCATCAATGACTTTCTTGTTATTAAGAGTGGATAGAGAAAAAGGAACTTCATTATGTGGAAGTGTGAGATCTAAAGTGATGTCATCATATCGAGACAGGCGACTAATAGAGTGGCGAGCCACGTTGTATTCTAAATCTAGCGCATCAACTCTTTCTTGTTGCAGCAAAGCTAACCCTTGTGGAATATCCTGAACAGCGGTTAGTTGCGTATCACCGTTATTAATTCTCTGCTGCCAGTTAACTGGAGTAAACCCAAGGGGCATGGCAAGTTGCTTAATAGAATCTATCCCTTTACCGGCCTTGCCTTTTTTTACCATAGTGCCTGTTACGGTATAAGTTAACGGCAACGAAAAAGTTTTATCGTCGGTGTTGGTTATACTGTTATACCACCTTGGGTTGTCTGGGTAGACAAAATCGATATTGCCTTTGGCTAGTTCCATCTGAAGCCGTCTTATGGGCAAGCTTACATAAATAAATTCATGGTCTGATGCTTCAGAAAAAGCTTCTAAAATTGCCCAGCCAACGCCTTTATCAACATCAGACTCAAAATCATAATGAGGAAAATAAGTTAAGTTTTGTGCTCCAACAATAAAGCGCTCGGCTAGTGCGTAAGATGAGCATAATAAACCGCATATGATAAAAAGGCTTGCTGCTATCCGTTGCTTCATTTAACACTCCAGAATGAAAATACTTGTATGGCACGTCAGCATATCTATAACTAAAATAACCCATCTTAATGAAAATCTCGAGATGGAATAGCGATTGTTTCCAGCCAAGGTGTTCTATCAATAAGCTTACCGGCAATAACATGTATAACGCCCTCTTTAGAATGCTCAACAATACCGTTAACTTGTAGAAGCTTCGCTTTTAAAAACACCTGTTGCTGAGCTCTGGCTGTTGCTTGCCACACTACTACGTTTATATTGCCAGTGTCATCTTCAAGGGTAAGAAAGGTAACACCTGAAGCTGTGCCAGGCGCTTGTCTTCCAGTAACGGCACCAAGAATACTTACTACCGATCTGTTGTGTTTGCCTGCAAGAGCGTTAGCCCAACTGATACGGCTAAGATCTTTCGCCTGCCTCAGTAAGGATATAGGGTGTCTGCTAACCGATAATCCCGTTGAGGCATAGTCTTCAAGTAGGTTCTGCGCTTCTGAGGGAGCATGACCCAGCAGCGGTTTTTCAACTTTGCTGTTATCATAAACGCTATCAATTTCTTGATAACAAGTGTCGCCATCAAAAAGTGGCAGGCTACCTTGGCTGTCCATCATTTGCCAACGAGTTTCGTATCTATTGCCAGATATCAAACGAAACGCATCAGCGCTTGCTAGCGCCTCAAGCTCATTACTGCGTAAGTTTAACTGCCGAACTTGGTTTACCGTGGAAAACCCCTTTTTAGGCCGCTGCTGCACTACGATTTCTGCGCTTTCTTTACTTAATCCTTTAACGAGTATGAGGCCAAGTTGTAACTGCTTTTGGCCGTTTTCTACTACCATAAGATGCTCTACAGCAGAGTTATTAATACAAGGAGGGTAAACGGTAATACCGTGGCGTTTTGCGTCTTGTACTAACTGAGATGGAGTGTAAAACCCCATTGGCCAACTATTGAGAAGTGCAGTATAGAACTCTACTGGGAAATAAAACTTTAACCAACAAGAAACATACGCAAGCACAGCAAATGAAGCTGAGTGAGATTCTGGAAACCCATAACCAGCAAAGCCTTTAATCTGCTCAAAAAGGTTATGTGCAAAGCCGCTATCGTAGCCTTTATCCGTCATACCTTTGATTAATTTATCTCTGAACTCAAAAATACGACCATCTTTTTTCCAGCTTGCCATCGCTCTTCGCAATTGGTCTGCTTCTCCACCGCTAAACCCAGCGGCTACCATAGCAAGCTGAATAACCTGCTCCTGAAAAATAGGAACGCCCATGGTTCGCGATAATACTTTCTCAACGTCCTTTGATGGGTAACTAACAACTTCGTTGCCATGGCGCCTAATGAGGTAAGGGTGCACCATATCGCCTTGAATGGGACCTGGCCTGACAATGGCTATTTGCACAACAAGATCGTAATACTTACGTGGCTTTAGTCGCGGTAGCATCGACATTTGAGCACGAGACTCGATTTGAAATACGCCTACCGTATCGGCTTGGCAAATCATATCAAAAACCTGTTTGTCGTCGCCTAATTTAGTAATAAAAGGAATACTCACTTCCACAGGGAATTGCTTATTAATGAGTTCAAATGTGCGTCGTATCGCGCTGAGCATTCCCAGCGCGAGTACATCTACTTTAAGCAAGCCAAGGGCTTCTATATCGTCCTTGTCCCATTGAATAATTGTTCGCTCTGGCATAGCCGCATTTTCAACGGGAACAAGTTCATAGAGAGGGCCGGCGCTAATAACAAAGCCTCCCACGTGTTGTGATAGGTGCCTAGGTGTACCTAGTAGTTGTTCAGTTAAATTTATAAGAAGGCTAACCCGTTTGTTGCTTGGGTCTAGACCGAGACCGCTGAGTTGCGATTTCCATGGAATAACTCGGTCACGACGATTTATTTGTTTAATAACGAAGTCGAGCTGTGACTCACTAAATCCCAACGCTTTGCCGACATCTTTAAATGCCGACTTAAAGCGATAACAAATAACAGTTGCGGCAATCGCGGTACGTTCTCTACCGTACTTACGAAAGATGTATTGAATGATTTCTTCTCGTCGTTGATGTTCAAAGTCCACGTCAATGTCAGGCGGTTCGTTACGTTCTTTAGAGATAAATCGCTCGAACAAAACGTTAATTTGGCGTGGGTCTACGGCGGTAATTTCAAGGCAATAACACACGACAGAGTTAGCAGCAGAGCCTCGACCTTGATATAAGATACCCTGTTGCTTAGCAAACTGAACAATATCGTAGATAGTTAAGAAAAAGTATTCATACTCTTGCTCTTTAATTAATACCAGCTCTTTTTCTATGATGGCGCTTATTTCAGGAGGTAAACCATCGGGAAAGCGTCGTTTAATGCCTTTTTCAACACACACTCGTAGGTACGATGTTGGCGTGTAACCGGAAGGTACAAGTTCTGCTGGATATTGATAACACAACTCACTGAGGCAAAAACTACATTGCGACGCTAAGTTATTAGTATTAAGGATCCACTTTTCTGGATACAGCTTTTTAATTTTTTGTGTTGTCCGCAAGCTTCGCTCGGCATTACTTAATGCAGCGCGGCCTATATCATCAATGCGAGTATGCACTCGTGTTGCATGTAAAACGTGCTGTGATGGTAAGCACTCACTGTGGTGCATGAGTACACCAGTACAGGCTATAACTGGGAGTTCGTAGGTAGTTTGCAGGTAGTTGTAATTTTCAAATCTGTGGTGATCACTACCATCAAGAAGTCGCTGAGCACCAATATACACATTAATCGCCGACTGTTTAGCCAGCCATATTGCCCAGCGGTCGTCGTATTCTTTTTTCCCTGAAGGAAGCCAAATAAACTGACAGTGCTTTATCGTTCGCAAGTCCCACTCTGCCAGCTGATATTCACCTTTTTCGGAACGCCTACGTGCATTGGTAATTATTCGACATAACTCGCTGTAAGCTTCTTTATTTGGGCATAGCAAGACAAAAGAAAGTGAATCGTCGAATACAAAGTAGCTTCCGATAATTAGTTTAATAGGTAAGCGCTGATGATTTATTTCATCAAATGCGCGTACCACACCTGCCACCGAGCACTCATCAGTAATAGCAATGGCTTGATATCCTAAGAATGAAGCAGTCGTTACTAGCTCTGCAGGAGAAGAGGCCCCAGTGAGAAAGCTGTAGTGACTTTGACAAAAAAGTTCGCTGTAGTTCATAGGTGTATTAGCTAAATAAGCCTTGTGCCCACCACTTGCTTGCTTCATCTTTAAAGATAAGCATGCGTACGCCTTGCCGGGTTTGTGCGATAAAGTAATCGCGTTTATGCGGCGCATCGTGCCACCATTCACTGTGAAGCCTTACAGGGCCAAAACAAACCTGCGTAGACTGAGTAAGTGGTTTAGGTGCCTCGAAAAGAAAAGTAGGAACAATGTCTGATGAAAATACCGTCTCTTTTGTTAAACGAGGCCCGTTAGACATATATTCAAATTGATGCGTGTTTGAAATACTTGGTTTAAACGTGCACTTTTCACCGAGCTTTGCATTTAAACGCCCAATAAGTTGTTTTTGTGCCACATCATTAAAGCGGTTACTAAAGAAGTCCCCATTGTTATCGTCAATGGCTTCAAAGTTATCGCAACGCAGTGTCAGTGATACCGCGGGTTCGGGTAAAACTAGGTTTTCAATACGAAGTTTAAGTAAGGAAAGCCAGCTGTCGCTAGTACTCTGTGGTAGTGCAGACTTTATTTCGAGGTGATTCGACGGCTGATCTCTAAAAGCTATATGAAAACTAAGCGTAGATGTTTGTAAATTTCTAGCGCGTAAATAGTGTGCAAGATACTCCAGCAGCTTTTCCATAAAGGGAATAAGGTGTTGAGTGTTCTCAACATCGAAGGGTAGTAAGGCAAAGTGCTCAAAATGTTCCGCAGGACGAAAGAGTTT
The DNA here is from genome assembly GCF_001886475.1 of Alteromonas sp. RW2A1. Taxonomy (NCBI): domain Bacteria; kingdom Pseudomonadati; phylum Pseudomonadota; class Gammaproteobacteria; order Alteromonadales; family Alteromonadaceae; genus Alteromonas; species Alteromonas sp. RW2A1. The sequence goes on from NZ_CP018031.1 coordinate 46,331, forward strand.
TACTCGGGGAAATACTTCTCCGCGTAAGGCGGTGAGATAAGTGATGGTATTGTTATCAAATCGCCTGCCTAACTCATGCACAGGCATAGCAAGTAACTGATGAACGCGGTGAATACCTACTCGGGTGAGCGCTTCTTTTGTTTTTTTATTTAACGCCGTTAAAGACAGCGGGCAGTGCGATAGCGATTGCCTTATATCATCGTGATTATCGTAATATCTATCAATGCCCTTTAAAGCAAGTACTTTAGCTGCCTCAATAGACCAGGCCGTAGCGAAATGGTAATGCACATTTGACTGCGAAAGTTCATGGGTTAGAGTGTTCCACAGTGCTTTGTGTCCACCATAATAATGCACCAAGTTATCAAGGCGAACAGCAAGCGTATTATGAGTATCTAACACAATGTCTGACGCTAAAGGGTACAAGCGGTGTGCTAACTGCGTCAGTGTGAGGTGCTCGTTGTCTACATTGAAAGGAATGATACATACGTGCGGGCACAAAGCTGCTGCCTGAGCTAGCCCGTGACCTATTTCAATACCTTGTTGTAAAGCGGCATGATTGCGTTGAACAACATGATTCGTTTTTTCGCAATAAACAATTACAGGTGAGGAAGGTATTTCTAGGTGAGCGCTATCAACAGGGCTAAGACCGCTCTCTTGGTGCGTATCTAGAGTAATTTGATAAAAATAAAGATATGCCCACAACATAGCTAGCTCACAGAGTGCAGAACGTGACGCTTCACTTTGTTATGTTCTAAAGCCCATTTGATTGCACGGTTATCCACCGTCCACTTGTTATGTATAACAATGTTATTTTTTGGCCAGCCTTGCCGCTGTTTTAACACATTAATTTCAAGGGCGTGCTCGCGGTAATGAAGGCATAAATCTAAGGAAATGGGCAGAGTCTGCGTTACGTCGTTGCTATTTTTATTCGGCGCAGTAAACAGTAAGCAGAGTGCATCATTATGTGTTGCGGCTACTTGCAGACGTCGGGCTTCTTTTGCCGTTACCGCGTTATTCCATACCACAACACAATGACAAGCCGTACTTTTTAAGCATTGTTCTGTAGCCCATAGCGACTCTTTTTCGGTATGCGGCTTAACAATTAATACTTGCTCAGCATTTATTCCAAATGCTTCCAACCACGGAGTTTGGACTCTGCCAGGCGGATTGATAAAAACAATCATCTTGTGGCTGCGGTGCTGACTTAATACTTGTTTAAACAGTGACAGTTCGCCAATACCTGTAAGCGTGCGTATGCGTACAACGCCAGATGGCGATACGCCGCCATTGAGTGCCTGATCGAGTTGATCATAGCCAAGTGAAAAACGTTCTTCACATTGGCTTTGCTCTCTTGCCCTCCATATGTGGGGATGGTTTTCTAATGCAGATACTGACTTATTCATAACACCAACAAAAACTGTATATATGTACAGTATTATAGAGAGAGGTATTGTCTTTTCAAGATAAACCGACGCTTCTGCGCATAACTTCACGCTAACATACTGATTATTTTGAAAAGAGAATGTATTAAATTTCTTTTTGAATTAGGTGTGATAAGCAAAAGGGCAAAACAAAAGGCAAAGCAGAATAAAAAACAAAAAAGCTGCCTAAACAGCAGCTTTCAATGAATAAGAATAGCAAATTACAGTGTTGAGGCAGTTACGATGCTTTCTGAGCTGGAACACTGTTCTCTGAAGCGTCGCCGCTTTTTGTTGTTGTAACAGCCTGACAAAAAGCAATAAAGCTATCCGCCGTATTTTTCGACCACAGCATTCTTAGGTTACTTGGTAACTCTTTTACTACCAACTGTATTCCCTCAAGCGATGGATCTTCGTCGGTTAACACTTTCTTGAGCGATTCTTCTAGCGTGTCACCTTTTTCACAGCAGTTCATTACAATGCTGGCAAAACATGTCATTAAGGGCAATAAGCTATTGTGCTGTTCTTGCGTAATAAGCCGACTTTTATATAGAGACTGCAACCGCTGCGTAAGGTTTTTTTCTAAAGCCTCGGTTACTAAAACTAAGTTTCGATAAGCGTAGTTGGCCTTGCTATTACTTTGCTTATTAGAATGACGAGAAAGCGTTAGTTCTTTTTGCAAGTTCTGTGTGCGAAGCACAAAGAAAATCAAAAGCAGCAGAAGTAAGCCAATAATACTAAAAGCAATAATCATATTTCCTTCGCCTTTTGTTCCTCAATAAACGCATCAATATTCTGTTCCAAAATGAAAAGAGGTACAGAGCCGTTCTCTAAAACAGCACGATGGAATTTTCGTACGTCGAAGTGCTCGCCCAATGCAGACTCTGCTTTTTGTCTTAAGGCTTTTATCTTTATCTCGCCTATTTTGTAAGACAAAGCTTGGGCTGGCCAGGAAATATAGCGGTCTATTTCGGTGTTAACGTTGTGCTCTGACAAAGCAGTATTTTCCATCATGTAATCTACCCCTTTCTGACGACTCCACCCCATGGTGTGCATACCTGTGTCGACAACTAAGCGACAGGCTCTCCACATTTCATAGCTCAAGCGACCAAAGTTATCGTAAGGGTCTTCGTAAATACCTGCTTCTATACCCAGAAACTCAGAATATAAGCCCCAGCCTTCACCAAATGCAGAAATGTATGTGTTACGGCGTACCATAGGAAGGTTTTCAAGCTCTGCTGCCAACGAAATTTGTAAGTGATGACCAGGTACGGCTTCGTGCAGCGTTAATGCAGGTAACGCATATAGTGGACGCTTATCAAGCGCATAAGTATTTACCCAATAATAGCCAGGCTCATCATCTCTGCTAGGATGAATGTATCTGCCGGTGGTGTATTTAGGAGCGATAGCATCTGGAACCGGTGCCACGCCATAAGGTGTTCTAGGCAGATACTCAAATAAAGACGGCAGTTTAGCGTCCATTTTCTTTGCAATGAACGAGGCTTCTTTTAATAACTCTTCTGCGCTGGTGGCGTAAAACTGCGGATCTTCACGTAAAAATGTGATGAATGCGTTTATTGAGCCGTCAAACTCCAAATCATCAACAATCTGCTGCATCTGGGCGCGAATTCTCGCTACCTCAGACAAACCAAGCTCATGGATTTCTTGAGGTGTCATATCGGTTGTTGTGTAGTGTTTCGCTCGGTTGGCATAGTACTCAACCCCGTTAGGCCATTTTTCCGCGGCTATAGTAGTACGTGACCCTGGAATGTATTCGTTAACCATAAAGTCATAAAATGCCTGATAAGCGGGCAGTACAAACTGACGTACTGCCTGCTGTCCTTGTTTTTCTAAAGATGCTTTCTCAGTGTCACTAAAGTAATCGGGGAACTGCATGAACGGAGAGTAGAAGCCACTGTCTTTTACATCATCAACTAAGTATGTCGAGATAGAGTTTTCAAAACCCTCAAGTACAACGCGTGGTTGAGTGTAGCCCTCTGACAGCGCTTGTTCCATATAAGCAATTTGCTGTTCGAAATAAGGCTTTAACCCTTGTAAGCGACTAATGTATGCCTTGTAATCTGTTACTCGCTTAAAAGTCGATAAGTTAGGCAGAGAGGCCATTGCACTATGGAATCCGTACTCTGAATTTATAGGAACAAGGTAATCGCGATACTTGTATTGGTCGATATAATTAGCCAAACGATATTGCTGCATCAGTAAAGCAATATAGGCTTCTTGAGTTAGGTTGTTCTCATTGTAATTAGCTAACTCGCTTTGATAATCCAGCCAATGCTTGTTTTGCTCTTCAAGTCCTTTGATGGATATATCTGGAAGGGCATGAGCAAGCTCAGTATTACCCTGACGAGAGGCAAGGAGTGGAGATACCGACAGTTCGTACTGCCAGATATCATCAAGTAAGGCATACAGGCTTTTGTCATCGTATGTTTTTGCCGAAATACCTAAGCTGAAAATAACAAGTGTCGCGGCTATTAAAAAGCGATACATAAGGGTCTCCGGTAACCTTAACCGGAAACCCCGGCGCGTTACTCTTTAGTTGGTGTATAAATTGGGCTAGGAAAGACAGTTACTTTATCAGATTTATTTTCCAATTGAGTAATTTTGGCCGAACCTTTTTTATTTACGGCGTCAATGCGAAGTACATTGTGCATCGGAATATAAGTTTTTGTTACTCCTGAAAATTCAGATTTTAATTTCTCGTGGCTAGGATCAAGCACAACACTGGTATGCGTATCCCAAACAAAATCACCAATTTCAACAAAGCCGAATAAACTGCCTTGCATAAGGGTTTTTACGTAAAGCTCGTAACGTTCGCCGTTACTAATAAATTGAATGCGGTATAACAACTCTTCGTTAGCCATGTGCTGCTCTTGTCATTTAAAAACCATACTTATCATTACGCCTTGTTTATGAGGCGCAATATTCGAGTATTTGACCACTTATTTATTTTTAAATTTTATAACGACTCTCATATGCGAGCAATGGCAGAAAACCTGTGTTAAACGAAATACGTCGCATAGCATTCCCGCTATAAACTGCGTTAACATATTGCTTACAGCGTTACACTTGAATAAAAGCTTGGTGTAAACAAAACACGGTGGAACAAAATGATAAAAAAACTACTCCTAGGCAGTGTAATGACAGCAATGACTTTTGCTGTGGGTGCACATGGCCATTCGTCTGCAAAGCATGCAGCGACAGAAAATGTATTTAGCCCTGATACTCAGCGCATCAAATCTCATCTCTTTTTCTTAGCCGATGACTTGTTGGAGGGCCGCGATACCGGCTCTCGTGGACACGATATTGCTGCGCTTTATATTGCAACAGAATTTGCAAAGTATGGCTTAACGCCAGCGGGTACCGATGGATTCATCCAAAATGTCTCTTTTCGCAAGGCAAACTTAGTTCAAGAATCTCCTCAGTTTACGTTAACGAAAAACGGTAATACCGTAGATTTTGCTTATCCCAAACAATATCTCGCTGGTCCTAGCTTATTGAGCGAAGAGGCAAAACTAGAGGGTGAAATTGTATTTGTGGGGTATGGCATTATTGCCGACGAACTATCGCACAACGATTATGAAGGCTTAGATGTAGACGGCAAAATAGTGGTTACGTTAGCTGGTAAACCCAGCGACTTTCCATCTGAAGAAGGGGCACACTTTGCTTCAGGTTATCAAAAGCAAAAGTATGCCGTAGATAATGGCGCCATTGGCATGATTACCATTACTACACCTAAAAACGAAAAGGTTCGTCCGTATCAAAGCCGTTTAAGTTACATCCATACACCGCGTATGGCATGGCTGAATGATAACAATGAACCTGCTAACAGCTTTCCTCAGCTTAAAGGCGGCGCCTACATGAGCGAAGGCGCAGCTAGAACGTTATTTGAAGGCGCTGAGCGCAGCTTAGATGAGATATATGCTGATCTTGAAGCGGATAAAGTTCCTAAGGGGTTCGCGTTAGAAGGTGTAGTAGATATCAGCAAAACAAGCACGCATGACACCATCACAAGTCCTAATGTTGTCGGTATGCTCGAAGGTTCAGATCCTGAGTTGAAAAACGAGTACGTAGTGTTTTCTGCTCACTCTGACCATATTGGTTTTGCGAAAACAGTTAAGAAAGACAACATTAATAACGGTGCTATGGATAATGCTTCGGGCACATCTGTAATGCTAGAAACAGCGCGACTGTTCAGTGAAATGGAAGAAAAGCCCAAGCGCTCAATTTTGTTTGTATCTGTTACGGGCGAAGAAAAGGGTCTACTGGGAGCTGATTATTTTGCTCGCAATCCAACAGTTCCGGTAACGTCTATGGTGGCTAACGTAAACCTTGATATGCCTATTTTAACCTATGAGTTTGCAGATGTAATTGCATTTGGTGCTAACCATAGTGATTTACAGAAGTCTGTAGAAAGAGCAGCGGCCAACGCTGATATTGAGTTAAGCCCTGATCCATGGCCAGAACAGGCTTTATTTACTCGTTCAGACCATTATGCATTTGTAAAACAGGGCGTTCCTGCTGTTTTCATGGTACCAGGTCTTAAATCAAAAGATCCAAGCGTAGATGGCAGCAAAGTGTTTGGGCAGTTTTTGTCGACTCACTATCACAAGCCTAGCGATGACATTAACCAGCCATTTAATTGGAAAGCAGCTGAAACCTTTACCAAGGTGAATGCTCAAATAGGTTGGACGTTAGCCAATCAAGAAGCTAAGCCTCAGTGGAATGAAGGTGACTTCTTTGGCGATACGTTTGGTAAGTAAGGTACAGTAACATTAATAAAGCGGCGCGTCATGCGCCGTTTTTTGTTTGCCCAGCGAAGCTGGCAAACCCGTCAGGTTGAAAGAAACCTGAATCACCCTGACTGAGGGGAAGATAATCCGAATGGCAAGGGCGCTGTACTTAGCAAGTGATATGAAGTATGCAGGAGCCGTATACGAGGCCCGTACGTACGGTTCTGTGAGAGGGATGAGGCGCAAGCCTCACCCTACTCGATATTAAGAGTAATGAGTAAGTGCTATTAGGCAATGGTGCATGTTTTGTCTAATCCAGATGTCTATTTTTTATGAAACAAACATTTGCTTGAATGCTGCCCACTGCTCGTTAAACTGCTCGGTAGGTTTACGTGTAAATCCGCTTCTGATAAACAAGTTTATGCGTCCATCAGTATAACAAATGAGCATGTTAGCAATAATGGCTTCATCGGCGGAAAGGGTTTTGCCTTCTCTCAGCTTTCGTTCTCTTAGCACTTGTTTAAGTTGAGTCTCTAGGCGCTCGTATAGTTTTGCTATACGTGCACGCAAGCGCTCTTGCTCACCCATTAACGCATCGCCGTTAAGAATACGCGTAATACCGGGATTTTTTTCTGCAAACCCTAAAATAAGGTGCAAAATCATCTGGCAGCGAGTTAAAGAATCTTTTTCTTCATTCACTATTTTATTTATGCGAGTGAATAAGGTTTCTTCGATGAATTCTATTAACCCCTCAAACATGCGGGCTTTACTTGGAAAGTGACGATAAAGTGCGGCTTCGGAAACCCCTACTTTTTCGGCTAACTTTGCTGTTGTTATGCGCTGTCCTGGATTAGTTTCCAACATTCCAGCAAGTGCTTGCAGAATCTGCGCTCTGCGATTGGTTTTTTTGACTGCAGGCATGACGAAATGACTTCCTCCGCAACCGAGTAAGTTACACTCGGGTTCCTTGTTAAGTTGGCTATTGCCAAAAGTTATTGTTTTTATATTCTTATTATTAAAACTAACGCACTGCTAAAGCTAACGCGTTATGTAAGCCAGTTCATGACTGGCCAAAAGCGAAGCAAACTGCGTGTTGATTTATCTGCATCGCTCTTATCTCTTAGCCTAATTAACACTAAGCAGTATCATTACTGAAGAGTACTACTAAAACGTGTTGCTATCAGCGAAATCAGTTGATGCGCTAACTCACGCTTGCTGGTGGCCGGTAACTTTTTATCACCCCCGTTCCATATCACGTGAAGTGCATTTTTATCACTATTAAAGCCTAGACCATCTGCAGTAATGTTGTTAGCCGCAATCATATCAAGATTTTTCTTTGCTAACTTCGAACGAGCGTAGTTTTCTACATTTTGGCTTTCAGCTGCAAAGCCTACACAGAATGGTCTGTCTTTTCTTTGTGAAATTGTAGCTAGAATATCAGGGTTTTTTATAAAAGTAAGCGTTAACTCATCATCTGATTTTTTGATTTTATTATCAGCCACATTTACCGCTTTATAATCGGCTACTGCTGCGGTACTTATAAAAATATCCGCTTTAGGTGCACTTTGCGTACAGGCGGTCAACATTTCATCTGCTGTGACTACGTCTATACGTTTACAGCCTTTGGGCGTAGCAAGAGAAACTGGGCCTGCTACAAGGGTAACTTCAGCGCCTGCATTAACTGCCGCTTCAGCTACAGCAAACCCCATTTTTCCTGAGCTATGGTTTGATATATAGCGAACAGGGTCGAGAGGTTCTTGGGTGGGACCTGCAGTAATTAACACGTGTTTTCCTGTCAGTACCTCGCCGCAATTGATAGGTACTGAAGATTGTTTGTTATTTATTGTATGGATGTCATATAGGGCTTCACATACTCTATGTGCAATATCTATAGGCTCAACCATTCTACCCGCCCCTAAATCACCACAAGCTTGTTCGCCGCTTGCTGGGCCGATAAATTCAACACCGTAGTTGGTCAATATGTTTACGTTAGCCAAGGTCGCTGGCGCCTTCCACATTTGCTGGTTCATAGCTGGTGCAATAAATACCTTGGCCGTAGTAGCAAGATAAACTGTAGTTAATAAGTCATCGGCCATACCGTAGGCTAATTTCGCTAGCGTATTCGCTGTGGCGGGAGCGATTAAAAGTACGTCTGCCCATTTTGCAAGCTCAATATGGCCCATAGCTGCTTCTGCAGCAGGGTCGAGTAAATGTTGATGTACCGTATTCCCAGACACCGCCTGCAAAGATAGCGGGCTAACAAATTCTGCCGCAGAACTTGTTAATACAACGCGCACATTAGCGCCCAATGCAGTGAGTTTGCGCACAAGATCTGGTGACTTATAGGCTGCGATACCGCCAGTTACGCCAAGTAAAACATTTTTATTTGCAAGGGATAGAGTCATAAGAAGCACAGATAGCAAATGATTGTTAAACAGCATATTAAACTATCACGAAGCTAAAATCTGGGATAGGTAAACAAAAGTTGATATCGGTTAATCGCTGGTTTACCCGCTTTAAGCAAACCCGCCTAGAATACAGTCGTTGAGGTAGTGGTTTTCCGCTATAACATGGCTACAGAATAAACAGAGCAATATAATGACAATAAAAGCATGGCCATCCAGTGAAAGGCCAAGAGAAAAATTACTCTCTTTTGGCGCTCATAGTCTCAGTGATGCTGAGTTAATAGCAATATTATTTGGGAAGGGAACAAGAGGAAAATCTGCCGTTGAACTTGCGCATGATATGCTTAACGAACTCGGTACACTAAGAGAGGTTGTTACTGCATCAGAGGAGCGCTTTACGTCGCTAAAAGGTATTGGCCGCTGCCGTTATGCGCAGTTTCATGCAGCCTTTGAAATTTTTCGTCGCAATTTAGAAATACAGCTTACTCGTCAAGATGCTTTCAACAATGTAGAGGATACCAAGCGATATTTGCAAGCTAAGCTAAGAGATTGCGAGCAAGAAAAGTTTGCGCTGTTAATGCTCAATAGTCAGCATCAGCTTATTGCATTCAGAGTTATGTTTACAGGCACGATAAATAGTGCGGCTGTTTATCCACGGGAATTAATTAAGCAAGTGATGAGAGATAATGCGGCGGCGGTTATTTTGGTTCACAATCATCCTTCTGGCGTGGCAGAGCCTAGCCATGCAGACATTCGTTTAACCAGCGAGATCAAAGCCGCAATGAGCACGATCGATGTGCCTGTGCTAGATCATTTTGTCGTGGGAGACAAAGAAACTATTTCTTTTGCTCAAAGAGGGTTGTTATCATAGCAACCTAGGTCATTTTTTGATTATATTCTAGTCAAAGCGTCAAAAATGATTTAGCATAGGATATTAGTGGGTATTTTTATTAAAGGACTGTTATGAAAAAGTCGATTATTGCATTATTTGCAGCTGCTACTATGGTAGCTGGCGTTAGCGCGCAAGAAGTAGAAGGTGGTTCAGGCGCAGGCGGTGCGGGTGTTGTCACCGGTGGCGTTGTTGCATCGGCTGCTGTTGGTCTTGGTGTTCTTGTTGCTGTTTCAAACAACAACTCTGCAGACGCTCCTACGGTAGTTGATCCGGATCCAGCAACTCCTACTTGTGAAGGTGACGATCCTTTGGTAGATGGCGTATGCGTGGGCACAACTAACACTGTAACGGTAACTACTTCTGGCACAACTACAGCAACTACTACAGTTACTGTTCCTGTGACATTTACTTACGCTCCGACAGTACAGTAAATACAACAGATTTTTTGAAAGCCGCTTTAATTAGCGGCTTTTTTATTAGTAGCAAGAAACTTTTCTACCCTAATTTTCCTCTCGTCGGCGCATTTACATGAAACCATACTTTTCTTTTGCGATCGTTGGAATTCTTATCCTTGCGATCTCTGGTTGTTCAACTACAACACTAGCCTATTACAACACCCTTAAGCTTGCCCTAAAAGATCGCACAGTCAGTTACACGGTCGAAGAAATCACAGCTAGTAAGGCCGATTTAATGCAGATAAAAGCAGGTGATCGTGATACAGCCTCTCTGGCGCTAGCCTATATTGACGGCGATCGTTATCGCTGGGTGTCGGCAGATAAAGTTATTTTTACTATGCATCACGGTGTTATTGTAAAAACAGAAGGCTTGGATAACGATATTTTTTATACCAGTAACCTTCAACATAACCCGCTTGGTGGTGCCGATGTTCTAGCATATAACTGGAAGCGGAAAATTGATGTGTCGGATATAGGTTTCGGTGTTGCTGTAAACTCGGCGTGGCAAATAGAGGGCGAGGTAACTCGTAACTATCTCGAGTATTCAGTCCCCTTAATAAAAGTTGTGGAAACCGTTTCTTTCCCTGACTACACACCCTTTATTGACACAGGGTTATCATGGGAAAATGTTTATTACCTACATAAAACAACAAAAGAGCTTTTCGCGTCAACGCAAAAGTTCAGTCCTACTGGTGATACATACGAAATGGTGTATTTGAGCCGCATAGTGCGCGAAATGAATAAGCAAGGAGTGCGAGGACAGTGAGAACGCTAATTCATACTCTGCTAATAGCAGCTTTTCTTTTTACCGATATCGCGGCAGCTCAGCGCGACCTCGTTACTGTTATGATAAATAAGCAGACATATCAATTTGATAGAGCCATAAGACTGTCAAGCGCATTATCTATTGTTGCAGACAGCGGTCAGTGGTATTGGCCTACCGCTGCAGCATTCGACTTATCTAACGATTCTGCGGAACACGATAAAGAAGTTGTGTTATCTAATATTAGGGAGTTACTCAGTAATTTTGATTCTAATAGCGATACACATAAAGCGCTAAGCAGCCTTTATCAACAGGTGGCGGCATGGACGGTTTCTACCCGTTTAAAAATGCCAATATCTTATAATAGAGCGCGACTTTTTTATGAAGAAAATCCAATGTTTCAGCCTGGCAAATACTGGATAAGACTCGATGGACGGCCTAATGTTATTCATTTTTCTGGCGCTGTCGCTAAACCCGGTGCATATCAACATCAAAGTGACACCTCGGTTTATACGGCATCTCATAACGTAGCTAAACTCAGAGATGCTGATAAAAGCCATGTTTACGTTATTCTTCCCTCAGGAGAGATAGAGCGTAAGGGCGTGGCGCTCTGGAATTTAGACTTTTCTCAGTTAATGCCGGGCAGTCAGGTTTATGTACCTATCTCATCTGAGTTATTCAGCAACGAAATTAGTCTTCTTAATGAGCGCGTTGCCGCTTTAGCAGTAAATAGGATCCTTCCTCAATGAGTGCGTATTTTCCTTCAAAAAAAACAACATTAGCGCTGGTTGTGGGCAGTGTATTATCGTCTGTTTCTCATGCAGACACGCAAATAAAAGTAACGCCTTCGCAAATGGTGCAAGGGGGTAACGGGCTTATTCAAACGCCTACTGCTCGCATGCGAGAGCAAGGCGGTATGGCAATTAATTATACTGATAATGGCGAATATCGCTTCTGGTCTGTAAATATCCAGCTGTATGATTGGATGGAAGCAACCGCGCGTTACACCGACGTACGTACACAGTTCTATAGTCAAGTGGAGTCTTTTAGCGGAGATCAAACGCTCAAAGACAAAGGTTTAGATGTAAAATTCAGACTTTGGAAAGAGAGCTATTATCTCCCTGATATCAGTGTTGGATTTAGAGACTTCGGTGGCACGGGTTTTTTCGAAAGTGAATATATCAATGCGAGCAAATCTGTAGGACCGTTTGATTTCCACTTGGGCTTAGGCTGGGGATATTTAGGAACTGCTGATGATATCACCAACCCTTTTTGTGAGCTAAGAGAGAGCTTTTGCGAACGTCCAGGTGGCTTTTCGGGGCGAGGGGGCAAAGTTGATTATGACCAGTTTTTCAAGGGCACTGCGTCATTTTTTGGTGGTGTAGAATACCAAACCCCATGGGAGCCGCTCACATTAAAACTTGAATTTGAGGGTAATGATTATTCTCGAGATAGAGCGGGTGAATTAGAGCAAGACTCACGCTGGAATATTGGTGCGGTTTATCGCTATAAAGACCTTGATTTAAGTCTAAACTATCAGCGAGGCAATACAATTGGCTTTGGGGTTACTTACCGCTTCAATATGAACACGGTATCACAGTTGAAATTCGATGAAGAGCCTCGGTCTTTAATGACTAGGCGCCCCCCTAAAAAGATAGAAGACGTCAATAAGTCAGCTTTGTATAACGATATGTTTCGCAGTGCTGGTTTTGTGCTGTCGGATGCTGAGTTAGAAGAAAACAAGGCTACATTCTACGGTACACAAGTTAGTTATCGTGACCAAGATGAAGCAATAGAGCGAATTGGCCGTGTTGCCGCTTCTGAGTTACCGGATTCAGTAGAGACATACCACATTGTAGACAACCGTGGTGGCCAGCCAATGGTAGATACACAAGTAGACGCGGAGGCATTTATTGCCGCCGCGCGATATGAATCTGTCGACGCTGACATAAAGCAAACTTATGTAAGAACGGAACCGTCACAAGAAGTCTTAGATGCTTACGATCCAGAGAACACGAAAGGGATGTTTTATAGCGCAGATTTCTTTTTCACTCAGTCTATTGGGAACCCTGAAGACTTTTTCTTGTACCAAACAGGGTTCTTACTAGGGGGAGGTTATGCCTTCGATGAGAAGTTCTCAGTAAGGGGCAGCGCTCGCGTAACATTATTAGATAACTTTGATAAATTTAATTACCTAGTTGATAACGAAGAAGTATCTCTTCCAAGAGTAAGAACGCGGGTAAGAGAGTACGTGTCTGACAATAATATTTGGTTAGACACTGCAATATTGCATTATAAAGACAGACTGGCAGAAAATGTGTTTGGCCAAGTTTACGCCGGTTATTTAGAAACTATGTTTGCAGGCGTGGGCGGTGAGGTAATGTATCGTCCTGTCGATAGTAACCTAGCCTACGGTGTCGATATTAACTATGTAAAACAGCGTGATCCGTTTAGACAGTTAGCAACGGAAGATTATGAAGCCATTACCGGCCATGCCAGCGTTTATTGGAAACCAGAGTTTCTAGATGACACGCAAATCACGGTGAGTGCAGGGCAGTTTTTGGCAAAAGACAGAGGCGTTAACATTGATTACGCGAAGCGGTTTGACAGTGGCATTATTGTCGGAGCTTTTGCGGCCTTTACCAATGTATCATCTGAAGAATATGGTGAGGGTAGTTTCACTAAAGGCTTTTATATCTCTATACCCACTGATTTATTCTTACTCCAACCGTCTAAGGGGCGTGGATTCTTCCCATGGGTTCCAATCTCCAGAGATGGTGGACAGATGCTTCAGCGTCCTGCTCGCTTAATTAATCAAACTGAAATAAGGTCTCCGTTCTACGATTAGGACGTCTTTGCAGTCAGTAACTTTTTACGTGTCGCTTAAATTTTGTAATTTGAAGCTTCACGTAATAATGGTTTTGAATTTTTTGCAAAAGCTGTAACCAAAGCCTTCTAATTGGTCGGCGATGTTGCTTGTTTGTTCCATCGCCTATCGTACTCTCATAATGTAAATCTTGTGAGACTGGATAGGGTAACAGCGACATTACTTCAACCCCCCGTTCCCAAAAATACTGTATATCAGTGTCACATGGACGACCAAAGGTTTGTGTTGTATCAAGTAAACGCTGTGCGGCTTCTTTCGTTATTGCTGTGGCAGCGCCTCCACTCATGGGCTTATTATGAATGACTAGCTTAAACTCATTGTCGATTTCATATGAGAATGCAATAGGGCGAGTACGATTATTATAAGCTGCTAACTTAATAACATCCCAAGGCACGTCAAGCCCTTTAATGGTTTCAATTGCACGCTTCAAATCTGAATTTAGTACAAAGTCGTCTTCTAGCACGATCCCGAAAGGCTCATTAGACGAAGCAATGCGTTCCCATGCTTTTCTGTGGCTCAGGTAGCAGCCAATTTGAGCATCTGAAAGGTTATAGTAATACTGTTTCTCATTTAGACCTTTGCTGTAATGCGCGAATTTCTCTTTTTCCAAAAGAGATTTTCCCAATATGGCATTTAGTCTCTCGAACTCGATATTTTGTGCCGAGAGTCGAGATGCACTTTGGGAGAGTCTCTGCGTGCTTTTTTCAAGATTGATTAAATAGATTTTTGTCATAATATCGCGCGCTACTGACTTTCTTTAATAACTTCGATTATTTCAGTAGTAGAAACTGACGGCGTTCTAGGAAGGTAAACTACTTCACAAACATCACTAAATTCATCAAATTTACCTTCCCACTCGTTGCCCATCACTAATACGTCTGCCTTATGTTGAAGAATATAATCTCGCTTTTTCTCAAGCGACTCTTCCATAAATACGTCATCAACAAAGCGAACATCGAAGGGATATTCAGACACACTGTAATAGCAGGCTTTAGGCCCAATTCCATGCTGCATAAGCGCCAATTTAGCATGAAGTGTAGACTTATCTGCCGCTGAAAAAGGCGGTACGTTGCCAAATATTATCCAATCTACTCTTTTTGTCTGATAAAACGACAGTGTGGTGCATTCATCAGGAATAAAATGGTACTGAAGACCATCAGCATCTAACTTTTGTGTTTTTACTTCGTCGTAGCCCGGTTCTGGATGTAAAACAAACTCTACCTCTACACCCGATTCTTTGAGTGCATTTGCGACAGGAAAATACTGAGGGAGGTAATAAAGATGCTGAACATCAAAAATGATGGACTTTGTCATGTGATACGTGACCTATTTTTCGCATAGTTGCTTTTTATTTTAGTGACGCGCTTGAGCACCCGTGGTATGTTTGCGCCCACTTTATTTGTGGCTTTCTAATGAGCCTATTGTTCACCGTAAGATACCACAAAAATAATCGGGTGTGGGTTGCGGTTATTAATTAAAGTACAGTAATTAGTAGTAGATATACCAAGATCGTGGAAAAAACAGCTAAAAAGTGACCTTTTTTTACTTTCTTATTGAAATGATCCTGCCTTTGCTGTATAAAATGCGCCCTCTAATTTATAGTAATACGTCATTTGACCCAACGACTGTTTGAGCGGTGGGATTGACTGGCGCGACAGTTATCGTTGTTCTGGAGACAAATACAATGTCAAGAGTATGTCAAGTAACAGGTAAGCGTCCAACGGTTGGTAATAACCGTTCACACGCAAGAAATGCGACCCGTCGTCGCTTTTTGCCAAACCTTCAAACACACCGTTTTTGGGTTGAGAGCGAAAGCCGTTTTGTTAAACTACGTTTGTCTGCTAAAGGCATGCGTATCATCGATAAGAAAGGTATCGACTCAGTATTAGCTGATGTTCGTGCCCGTGGTGAGAAAATCTAAGGAAGCCGACAATGCGCGATAAAATTAAACTAGTTTCTTCAGCAGGTACAGGTTTCTTCTACACCACTGATAAGAACAAACGTAACATGCCAGGCAAAATGGAGATCAAAAAGTTTGATCCTGTTGTGCGTAAGCACGTTATGTTCAAAGAGGCAAAAATCAAGTAAAGCCCTTTTAGAAAGAGCACTTGCTTTTGTCTCCACGAAAACCCGGCCTTTGCCGGGTTTTTTGCGTTTTGAAATACTCAGATCATCCAGCGATCTTTGTGAAGACACAAATTTAAGTATCTATTTGAACATCGTCTGCTTTGTTCTATCCACGCCTTTTAGTTTTTAATTATAGTAGTGATAGGGGATTGAATTGGTATCTCTAACGTTCAACCTTTATGATATGAGCACTTTTATGATAGCAGGTCGATATAGTGGCAAGACTTTCACAACGTGCAATGAACAATGTGGTCATCGTCGCCATGTTGATCATGATTGCTTTGTTTAATATAGACAGTTTTCTTCCTAAGAAGAAAGCGTCCGAGTTTCGCAGTTTATTGCCGCAAAACGCCTATCTGTTAAAGATAGAGCATGATGGGAGCCAGCTAATACGACAGGGGCAGCAGTGGCTTCAGCGTACCGTTGAGCACACGCCGTCAATAAGCCCAGAAGTGCAACTGCTAGGTTGGCAGAATGGCATATTACAACGTGCTCCGTCGGTGGCAAATGAGGTAGCTGGAGAAGAGCCTCTAGTTGTTGTTGTTTGGCTGGCCGGTGAAGAAAATGGCCGCGTTTACGGCTTTTATCCACGCTCTTCATCTACTCTCGTCGAAGTCGATAATGCCTGGTATACATTACAAGATGTTAGTTTAGATACACTACTGCCATGGAAAAAGTAAATGCCTGAGTTACCGGAAGTTGAAGTTAGCCGTTTAGGTGTATCACCGCATCTCATCAACAATACAATCGACAATATTATTGTTCGAGAACGGCGCATGCGATGGCCTATACCTGACGACGTCTCGTTAGTGGTAGGGCATAAAATCAATGATGTTAAACGAAGAGCCAAGTATCTGCTAATTGAAACCGATGTGGGCAGCTTGGTACTGCATCTGGGCATGTCTGGCAAGCTAAGGGTTATTGACGCGTCTACTCCGCTGATAAAACACGATCATGTCGATATTGTATTAAACACAGGCCTATGTTTACGTTTAAATGACCCTAGGCGCTTTGGCGCAGTGTTATTCCAAGCCCCCAATGCAGCATTGACGCTTTTTAATAACTTAGGCCCAGAGCCGCTTACTGAGGCGTTTGACGATAATCGTCTCTTTGCATTGTCGCGAGGTAAAAAAAGCCCGGTAAAAAGCTTTATTATGGATAACGCCGTAGTGGTAGGTGTGGGGAATATTTATGCCAACGAGGCTTTGTTTTTAGCCGGTATCGACCCTCGAAGACAGGCAGGGCGAATTAGCGCTGAGCGATATAAGCGCTTAACTGAAAACATTAAGCTCGTGCTTGCAAAGGCAATCACGCAAGGTGGAACCACACTTAAAGACTTTGCTCAGACCGATGGTAACCCGGGTTACTTTGCTCAGCACCTTAACGTTTATGGTAAAAAAGGTGAAAACTGTGAAGTGTGTGGAAACATGATCCAAAGCAAAGTGATTGGGCAGCGAAACACTTTTTTCTGTCTTCATTGTCAGCGCTAACTTATAAAGCTGAGCTTTAAATCAGCCTGTTAATGAGGTTAAAAGTCACAGTCTAAAAGCCAAAGCTTTAAAGATTATTTCTTTCCCAATCGCTCTCGCAGTGCGGCTTCTACTACGGGATGACAAAATCCGTCTACGGCACCTCTATGAAGCGCAACTTCTTTTACCAGTGTTGAAGAAATAAATGAGTTTTCTTCGGCTGGGGTGAGGAAAATACTCTCTAGCTTCGGGTTCAGTCGTCTATTCATATTGGCGAGTTGAAATTCATACTCGAAATCTGATACCGCACGTAGCCCGCGAATAAGTATGGTGGCGTTTTGTTCATCGGCAAAGTCTGCAAGCAAGCCTGTAAAACCAACTACTTCTACATTCGCTAAATCTGCTGTGACTTGCTTAATCATCTCTACCCGCTCTTCTAATGTGAAAAGAGGCTTTTTACTAGGGTTAGAAGCAATGGCAATAATAACGTGAGAAAACAATTTAGAAGCGCGTTCGATTAAGTCGGCATGGCCGTTTGTTATTGGATCAAACGTTCCCGGGTAGAGTGCTCGTGTATGCATATTGTTAAATCTTTTAGTTGTGTAGTCAGAGTGATTTACGGCACTAATGTATCACAGTTAATGCCTGAGCAAACCAGGCCAAGCATGAAACCCTTTGCATTCAACTCATTACTTTCACCTCATAGCATTGAGTGATAGCCATCGAGGCAATACTGCCAATCATCAAAAGACCAATGAAATATAGGGTTTTTGTTTTTCTCTTTTTGTAGCGAGCGCAATAGTCTGTCTAAGTTACTCGTTTTCCAGTGATGTCCTTTGCGTTTGCGACAACGGTCAAAATCAATCAGCCATATTTGTTGGTCATCATCCATCATGATATTACGAATATTTGCATCGTGATGGTGAACCTGACACTTGTGCATAGCTGCCATGGCTTCGCCAACGCTGCGCCATAGGTCTTTTCCTAATGGCTTTTGGCATAAAACGCGATGCAAATCTTGGCTGTTGGGAACTTTTTCGGTAATAAGGTCACCTCGGTAAATGACCCCTCGGCGATGGATGCGAGCCGCAACCGGAAGGGGGACCTTTAGACCTTCTTTTCGCATAGCAGCCAGCAGCCTAAACTCTTCGAATGGCCGTGAGTGCTCTACACCAGTGAACAGATACTGATCGCTTAGCACTTTGCCAATCATTCCGCCGCGTTGGTAGTGCCTTAATACCCACTGATGATGGTTGTGTTCAATAAACAGGGTAGTGCCGCGGCCTTGTGCTTTACCGGTAATTTTATTTTGAAACTGCCAATATTCGGACGTGAAAGTGTCGATGCCAAGTTCTTCATCAAGGGCATCACTAATGGCGTCATCGTATAGAAAGTGGTGTCCGGCACCTAGGTCTCGTCGTATTATCGCCATGTTTTTCATAACTTATGGTAAATTTAACATTCTAACGATTTATTTAAGTTTTTCAGCAATGAGAGAGCGCTAAGTGGGAAAAAAGATTTGTTTAATGCGTTTATCAGCCATTGGCGACGTGTGTCATGCCGTGGCGATGGTCAATCGAATCCAAACAGCGTGGCCTGATACTGAAATTACATGGATTATCGGTAAAGTTGAATACCAGTTAGTTAGGCTTATGCCCAATATTCGTTTCATTATTTTTGACAAAAAACGTGGAAAGGCGGCTGTAGACGATCTTAAACATGCGGTTAAAGACGAGGTATTTGATACGCTATTGATGATGCAAGTGGCGCTTAGAGCTAACTTAGCGTCTCGGGTAATCAATGCAAAGCAGCGCATTGGCTTCGATTGGGCACGCAGTAAAGAACTTCATTGGTTATTTGCGAATAAGCGTGTGGCAAGTAGGAAGCATGCCCATGTTTTAGACGGTTTTATGGACTTTGCAGATGCACTCGGCGTGCCCAGTGTAGAGAAGCTGAAGTGGGACATTCCAGTGTCTGACGAAGATAAATTATGGGCGCGTCAACAAGCTCAAAAATTAGGTAAGTATATCGTTATTGCCCCAGCTGCTAGTAAAGCCGAACGCAATTGGTTGCCAGAACGATACGCGAGTATTGCTGATTATATTCAACAACAAAATGTAAATGTAATACTCTGCGGCGGCCCAGGAAAGCTCGATAGAGAGACTGCTGACGCCATTAAGCACCATGCAGCCACGGAGTTACAGGATTTCACGGGAAAAACGTCGCTTCATCAGTTGCTTATGTTACTTAAACACGCAGATTTAGTTATCGCGCCAGATACTGGCCCTGCACATATGGCTACCACCGTTGGCACCCCTGTTATTGGGCTCTATGCGCATTCAAACCCTCTTAGAACAGGCCCATATAATAATCTTGATGATGTTGTGTCCGTTTATAATGAATGTATAGAAGAGCAAAAAGGCAAGTCATGGCGCAAGCTTCCGTGGGGGACAAGAGCGAAAGGCAGCCACCTAATGGAAAGAATTTCCATCGAACAGGTAAAAGAAAAAATCAGTGGCTATATCGTTTAGCTTGCTTTTTTCTGGGTAAATTGTTCAGCTTGTAACTACACTGTGTTTAGCAACCTTAATTGCTCTATTTCTCTAAAATAAAGTTGAATATTTCAACAAGCACGGTGCTTTTTATTTCATTAAATAGTGTTGCTCAACAACAGGGAGCTGTTACCAAATGAAAACGCCCTTGATAAGGCGGCTCGTAGAGTCTTTTTCTCTTATTCCTTATCGTACTTTTCTTATTGTTATGACAATAACTATGACTTCGTCTTTTTTACATGCGGCGGAGTTAAAAGTAATGGCTCATGACAGTGTCACCGTGTCTCAGCTTAATCGTTCTGAGCTGCGACAAATATTCACAGGTCATCGCCAATACTGGCAAGACGGAACAAAAATCACCGTATTTGTATTGCAAGACAGCGACGAACTACATCAGCAATTTTGTAGAGACATTTTACAGATGTTTCCTTATCAGCTATCTCGGTTATGGGATCAACTAACCTACTCGGGGCAAGGTGTTACACCTGTACGGGTATCAACATATAACGCTTTAATAAAAGCGCTCGAGTCAACAGAGGGAGCTATTGGTTATGGCGACAAAAACGACATTGTTAAACTTCGTCGCATAGAGGTAGAAGAAAAATGAAAGTATTGGTTTGTTTTTCGCTGCTTATAAGCAGTTTTACCGCTCTCTCTGCTCAGTCAGATTTTTCTTGGCATGGATATGTTTCTCAAGGGTTAACGCAGTCTAGAGACAGCAGTTTTATCACCGACAATAACGCTGTTACTGCAGAACTCACTGAAATTGGCATTAACGGCTTATATCGATTGTCTGAAAACTTATCTATTGCTGGGCAAATAAACTATCTAGATGGCGGCAACCGGTTTGAGCAAGGCACACGTCTTGACTATCTTTTTGTCGACTGGAAAATTCCTGATTTGGGCGCAGGGTGGCAAGCCCACATTCATGCAGGACGCTTTAAAAACAGACACTGGCTTTACTCTGTAACCCGGGATGTACCGCAAACTCGTTACACCGCCGTGCTTCCTCAGTCGGTGTATTTCGATGGTTTTCGAGATGTTGCGTTAGGCAGTAACGGCGTATTGACCAGCTTTACTCATTTTGGGGAAAACAATATATGGGAAATAAATTGGAGCTATGGTCGTTCTCATATAAACGATGCGCAGCGGAATTTCTTGTTAGGTGAGGAAGCAAACGGTAAGGCGAAGCAAGATTTTGTGCATCAGGCGAGCGTGTTTTGGCAGCCGTCATCCATGGCATGGAAAGTGGGAGTGAGTTGGCTCAATTCTGATTTTAGCTATACACCTGCAGCGCAAGATAATCGTCTTGCAGGTAATGCAAACATAGAGAGGTTCATGCTATCTGCACAATATTTTGCAGAGCAGTGGGAATTCTCCATGGAGCTTCTCTCTGAAACTCAACATAGCAAAGGGCTTTTTGCACCAGACTTTGATCAAAAGCGCCGAGGGCAAGGCGGTTTTGTTCAGCTCAGATATCTATTTAACAGTGAGTTAAGCGGATTAGTTGGTTACGACACCTATGATAATGATCGAAACGATAGAGATGGAAAGTTGTTAGAGCAGTCTACTGGCGGTGCTGTCCCTGCTTACTTTGGTTATCAAGACACAACGACTATAGGGCTGCGCTGGGATATTGCTCCAAAATGGAGGCTGCAGGGAGAATATCACTGGGTTGAAGGAGCTACGCGCGTCGTCAGTCTTCTCAACCTGAATGTTGCAGAGCAGGCTGATAAAAACTGGGATATGTGGTCTCTGCAACTGATGTATTGGTGGTAGAGATACCATGAAGGTTCAAGTATCTTTCACGACTAAGACCATCACCATACTGTTGGCGATGGTCTTAACCGTGACTATTGTTGTCTCCGCACTACTAATTAAAGAGTCGGAAGCTAGCTTATTGCTTCAGCAGCGAGAAAGCCAAGTCAGCCATCAACGTCGAATTCAACTTTTTGAAGAAGTGCTGCACAACCGCATGATTAACCTTATTGATGTGGTGAGTCAGCAAAGAGAGCTTCAATATAAAAGTCTTGATGAACTAAAACGCACGCTGGACAATCTGTCTGACTATTTTACCCTCAATTTTCAGGTCGAAGAGCTAATACTTTTCGATGAGGCAGGTCCTGTTGGACAAAGTGTCAATCAATCACGCCAGGCTGTGGAGCAACTTGTCAGAGCAACCCGAAATAACATAGAAAGCCGCTCTACTATTTTTTGCGCCAAGGTGTGCACGCACTACATGTCTATTCCGCTAATGAGTAGCAATGACACTATCCCGGTTGTGGTGGTTTCGACATCTTTACGCGAACTACTTTATTTATTTAACCGAGCCGCCGGTGTGCACAAGGTGGCAATCGTGAAGCAAGGCACTGATGAAAGCAGCCAAGCTGCATTATCTATTGCTAGCCAGCTTTCTGCGGCAAATCGTCAATATATAACGCAGGTGTTCGATAGCTTACCGCCTGACTGGTCTATTAATCGCCTAACCAGCAGAGGGGTTAATATCACTCTTGGCGAGCAACAGTTGCTGATAAGTTTGCTGCCGTTTTCGAAAAGTAATGCAAACCGCCCGTACCTTTTGTTGGTGCAAGATGTGACGGCTGTTGTTCAGCAAACTAAACAATATCAGGCGGTAGTTGTTGGTTCGGCTATCGTTTTATTCCTCATTTTTACTATTCTGCTCTACCTCTTTTTGAACGGTTATAAAAGGCGGTTGCTTTCTATTAGTGAGCGGCTCCCCTTGTTAGCCGATCACAAGTTTTATGAATTCCATGCCGTGGCCGCTAAGCAGAAACGCTTATCAAACGTAACCTTTGTCGATGAATTAGATGTGGTAGAGAACGCAGCCAATAATTTAGCGAAACAGCTCGAAGATTTTGACGGTCAAATGGCTATCAACACAGCAAAGCTAGAAAAAATGGCCATGTTCGATGCGCTTACGGGGCTTCCCAACCGAAACATGCTTACGTTTCAGATTGAAAAGCAACTTGCCCGTTCTTTTCGTGATGAAAAGCTAGTGGCACTCATGTTCATGGATTTGGATGATTTTAAAAAAGTAAACGATAGCCACGGTCACGATGTAGGCGACGCGCTGCTCAAAGCTGCGGCAATGCGAATATCCCGCCCCATTCGAGAGAGTGATATCGCATCGCGATTTGGTGGAGACGAGTTTGTGGTGTTGCTTTCTGATATTGAGGAGCGCACCCAGGTCGATGATATTGCCAACAAGCTAATCAATGAATTCGCTACCCCTATTATTATCGAAGGGTACAAGTTTTATATTTCAGTAAGCATTGGAATTGCTATAACGAGCCATTCTCAAGCTAGCCCTGTTGAATTATTGAGGCATGCAGATATTGCCATGTACGCGGCAAAATCTAAGCAAGGTGCAGCTTACAGAGTGTATGAAGCTAAAATGAACCTGGCCGTAATGCAAAAGGTCGAGCTAGAGTCTGAAGCTCGAGAAGCGCTGAGAGAAAACCAGTTTAGTCTGGCGCTACAGCCTCAAGTAGCCATGAAATCAGGTAAAGTGATAGGCTTTGAAGCCTTACTGCGTTGGTACCACCCGACCAAAGGTGCTATTTCGCCAGCAGACTTCATTCCGCTTTTAGAAAATACCACCTTTATGCTTGAACTAGACTATTGGGTAATAGCGAGAGCCTGCTCACTGATTCAGGAGCTGGGTCACAGTGGTTTCCCTGACATTAAGGTAGCAATAAATGTATCGGCCGGTCAGTTTATCGACCCCAGCTTACCTGACTATTTACAGCAACAGATCGAACGTAACGAAATAGCGCCCGAGCAAGTGTGTCTAGAACTGACAGAGACGGTGTTAGTGTCGGATATAAAGCGAGCGAGAGATATTATGCAAACCATTCGCAATATGGGGTGCATGTTGGCCATAGATGATTTTGGGACAGGATATTCGTCATTAAGCTATCTTAAGTCTCTGCCTGCAGACTATATAAAAATTGACCGCTCCTTTGTGTCAAATATTACCAATGATACCGACGACCGCAATATCGTTAATTCCACTGTGTCTATGGTACGTAATATGGGTATGCAGGTGGTTGCCGAAGGTATCGAGACACAAGCTCAATATGACTTACTGTGTGATTTTGAATGCGATTATGGTCAGGGTTACATGATTAGCAAGCCAATTCCAGAGCATCAGGTTTGGAGTGTATTAAATAAGTATGTTGAAGGTGGATATTGGAAACTTTCAAAGTCGACCGGCACTACTAGCTAACTTTCATCCAGAACTCGAGTCTGGCCATCGTGATTACTACCATCTTGATTACTATAAGTGTGCTAAATAATTTACACACTTCATCGGCTTTCCTGTGAAATAGAGCGTATCACTGTATACCCCTCATTAGGCTTTTACTAAAATACACTTTTATTTATTTCGGAGAACGGCATGTCAGCGGCATTTATTTCGCATTTGCAATCGCAAATTGAAGCCACCAAGCAAGATGGTTTATATAAAAAAGAACGCGTGATCACTTCTCAGCAGCAAGCTGATATTGATGTTGCTAACGGAGACCATGTCGTTAACTTCTGTGCCAATAATTACCTTGGCCTCGCAAATAACGAACAATTAATTGAAGCGGCCAAGCAAGGCTTAGATACGCACGGTTTTGGCGTTGCATCGGTAAGGTTTATCTGCGGCACACAAGACATTCACAAGCAGCTAGAGTCATCTATAAGTGAGTTCTTAGGTACCGAAGATACTATTCTTTACCCATCATGCTTTGACGCTAACGGCGGCCTGTTTGAAACTATTCTAGGTCCCGAAGATGCTATTATTTCAGATGCGCTTAACCACGCAAGTATCATTGATGGCGTCCGTTTGAGTAAAGCAAGACGCTACCGCTATGCAAATAACGACATGGTTGCATTGGAAGAGCAGCTAATTAAGGCAAACGAAGAAGGCGCCCGTTTTAAGGTTATTGCAACTGACGGTGTGTTTTCTATGGACGGTGTGATTGCCGACCTTGCCTCTATTTGTGACTTGGCAGACAAGTACGATGCTATGGTAATGGTAGATGACTGCCACGCTACAGGTTTCCTCGGGGAAAATGGGCG
Organism: Alteromonas sp. RW2A1; assembly: GCF_001886475.1. Classification (NCBI taxonomy): domain Bacteria; kingdom Pseudomonadati; phylum Pseudomonadota; class Gammaproteobacteria; order Alteromonadales; family Alteromonadaceae; genus Alteromonas; species Alteromonas sp. RW2A1. The sequence continues at coordinate 71,138 of NZ_CP018031.1, forward strand.
AGGTAGCCACGAATACTGCGGTGTACTTGACCGCGTAGATATCATAACCGGTACACTTGGCAAAGCATTAGGCGGTGCTTCAGGCGGTTACACGTCGGGCAAAAAAGAAGTGGTTGAATGGTTGCGTCAGCGCTCTCGTCCTTACCTCTTCTCCAACTCAGTTGCGCCCCCTATTGTTGCCGCATCGCTTAAAGTGTTTGAAATGATGAAAGATGGCGATGAGCTGCGAGCAAAACTGTGGCGCAATGCAGAGCATTTCCGCAATCGTATGGAAGAGGCTGGTTTTACGTTAGCAGGCAAAGATCACGCTATTATCCCAGTCATGCTAGGTGATGCTCGCTTAGCGAGCGAAATGGCCGACAAGCTGCTTGAAAAAGGCGTGTACGTTATTGGCTTTTCTTACCCAGTAGTGCCAAAAGGACAAGCGCGTATTCGCACGCAAATGTCAGCTGGTCACTCTCTTGAACACGTCGATAGAGCGATAGACGCGTTTATTGAAGTGGGCAAAGAAATGGGAGTCATTGCATGAAATCATTAGTAAAAGCGAAGGCTGAGCGGGGCATTTGGTTAGAAGACACGCCAAAGCCAGAAGTAGGCCATAACGACTTACTGATCAAAATTCGCAAGACCGCCATTTGCGGAACCGATATGCATATCTACAACTGGGATGAATGGTCTCAACAGACTATTCCTGTACCTATGGTCGTTGGTCACGAGTACGTGGGCGAAGTGGTAGGCATGGGACAGGAAGTCAAAGGCTTTGACATTGGCGACCGAGTATCTGGAGAAGGTCATATTACCTGCGGCCATTGCCGAAACTGTAGAGCTGGGCGCAGACATTTGTGCCGCAATACAGAGGGCGTTGGCGTAAACCGTCCTGGTGCGTTTGCTGAATTTTTGGTTATTCCTGCGTTCAACGCGTTTAAAATTCCTCATAACATTAGCGACGAACTGGCATCTATCTTTGACCCGTTTGGCAATGCAGTGCATACCGCACTCAGCTTCGACCTTGTAGGCGAAGACGTGCTTATAACAGGTGCTGGCCCTATAGGCATTATGGCTGCAGCAGTGGCTAAGCATGTTGGCGCCCGACACGTGGTTATAACAGACATTAATCCATACCGTTTAGCGTTAGCGGAAAAAATGGGCGCCAGCCGTGCTGTCGATGTATCTAAAGAGAATTTGCAAGATGTCATGAACAGTCTGGGCATGACCGAAGGCTTCGACGTGGGTTTAGAGATGTCTGGTGTACCAGTAGCTCTGCGCGATATGCTCAATAAAATGAACCACGGTGGTAAGGTGGCAATGCTTGGTATACCACCAAGCGATGTGGCCATTGATTGGAACCAAGTTATTTTTAAAGGCTTAGTGATTAAGGGTATCTACGGACGAGAAATGTTCGAAACTTGGTATAAAATGGCAAGTTTGCTGCAAAGCGGGCTAGATTTGTCGCCCATAATCACTCATACCTACAGCGTTGATGACTTTCAGAAAGGTTTTGATACCATGGGCTCTGGGCAATCTGGAAAAGTTATTTTGGACTGGCAATCATGATCACGTTTTCACACATTAGTGTACAAGATGTCGCTGACTTTAAAGGCGATGTATCTATAGTCGATATTCGCGACCCGCAGTCTTATGCCAATGGGCACATACCTAATGCAAAGCCGTTAAATAACGATAATTTTTCTGAGTTTGTAGAGCAGACTCCGAAAGACAAACCCGTGGTAGTGGTGTGTTATCACGGTGTGAGCAGTCAACAAGCCGCCCAAGTTATTGCTCAGCAAGGTTTTGAGACTGTCTATAGTATGGATGGCGGTTTCGAAGCGTGGCGCTTAGCCAACCCTGTCGACACAGAATAGTTCCAGTAAAAAGGTGCCTTGTGCACCTTTTCTTCTCTTTCTCCTATTTACTAATAACGTAATACCTATATGGTGTTTACAGTATTCCTTTGTGTTTTGGAGTTGTTCTTAGATGGACCATCCGCTCATTGCCTTTAATCAGCAAAGCGCTGCGCATTTACTCGCTAATTACCTTAATAGCCAAGGTATCCACTCTTCCGTCTCCGAGTCTGGCTCATCGCAAAAATCATCGTCTGAATTTATAGTTGTGCTCAAAGATGCTGAGCAAACCGCTCAAGCTGAACTCATTGCTAAAGACTTTCTTGCCAACCCAACACACCCTAAATATCAGCAAGCCGCATGGGATAGCGGTCAAAACATAAAGCTGGCATCCTCTGGTAGCAGTTTTTCTGTTGGTCAGCTTTTCGCAAATGCTGTTTCAACCCCGTTTACGTCGCTTATTTTTATGTTGTGCGTATTGGTTTACGGGTTGTCTTTGTTAGGGTTGTTCGCTCCTATTGCTCAACAGCTGCTCATGCAGCCCTTTGGTTTGTTGGCTGAAAATAACCAATGGTGGCGTTTGTTAGGCCCTGCGTTTATTCATTTCAGCATACTGCATATTGTGTTTAATCTTTTGTGGTGGAGCATGCTCGGCGCCAAAATTGAGCGTACGTTTGGCGTATCAATGCTGTGCATTGTGTTCGTTGTATCGGCAGTTGTATCAAACGCAGCACAAGCCTTATTTAGCGAGCCTGTTTCGTCCAACATATTTTTATTTGGTGGTTTATCTGGCGTGGTATACGCCGTAATGGGCTTTGTGTGGTGGTTAGGGTGGTTGCGACCGCAATGGGGGCTATCGTTGCCTAATTCCATTGTTGGTTTTATGTTGGTGTGGTTGGTATTGGGCTACGCAGATATTTTATGGGTCAATATGGCTAATGCAGCCCATACAGCTGGTTTGATAACAGGGTGCTTGTTAGCCGGCGTATTAAGCTTAGGGTCTGGAAAATCTAAATAAAGCCGGTAGCGTCAGTCACTTAATCGCCCTGATAAAGATACTTTGTGAAGATCACGTTCTTTACTACTTCACCGCCAGTTTCTTGCTTCATGTGCTCTTTAAGCGCTTTTAAAAGTGCTAGGCGAATGTCTTCGCGTCCTTTTAACGACTTCACTTTTTCGGCGGGTTGTTGACCAAAAATTTCGATTGCCGTAGAGCGCAGAAGAGGCATGTGATGTTCAGCAATTTCCAGCTGGTCTACATCGTATATCATCAATTCAACTTGAACGCGCACATAGCCTAACTTGCGAGAACTATCGCTTATGTAGTTTGTTACAATCTCAGGCTCTAGGCCAATGTAGGCAAACTGTGATTTTTCTTGAGCCTGAGCAGAAAACGATACGCTTAATAATAACGCGCTTAACGCTAAACAATGTAAAATGAAAGACTTGGGCATGGTGAAAACCGAAAAGTGATAAAATTTTGATCAGCCTTATTGTAGCAAAGCTGCGCCTAAACGCACTACTGCAAAAGTAGTACACCACTACAAAGGTGCGAATAGCACAAAGCCCTTTGTTTATGTTCTACAACATCTTACGCTTACTAACTATGTAAAGTTTAGCGTTGAAGGCAATTACAGTGCATAAATAAATGTTATCATGCAAAAAGACTAAGAAAGAGAGTGTGTTGAAGTGAGCTTTACCGCTACATTCCCTGTTGGCCTTGCTGTTAACTGGATGCCTCCAGAAGACGCAAATATACCCAATGCAACCTTGAAAGATTGGCTGTTAGATACGGGCTCGTTAACAGATAGAGTACAGTCGCTTTGTCATAGTTTCTCGTTGCGCTTGTTAGGTCAAGAAGTGTTAACCCCTCACAAAAATGAGCTATCTCTACTGCAAGGGAACAAAGAGACCCATCATCAGGCCATTTCTTACCAAGTACGAGAAATCCTTTTGTGCGATAACGACAGTCCTTGGGTGTTTGCCCGCTCTGTTATCCCCCAAGCCATTATAGACGCCGAGTTATCAAATCTAGGCCGTGAACCTTTAGGAAAGCGGTTATTTAATGATAAACGTTTTTTACGGTCGGAATTTCAGGTGTGTAAGCTGTCGTCGGCACAAGCTAACCAGTTAGGAGGCGATACTAGCCATAGCTTATGGGGTAGACGTTCTGTATTTACTTTTGAAGCTCACCACCTAATAGTGGCTGAAGTTTTCCTGCCCCCGTCGCCAGTTTATGCCTCAAATGGCGTATATTTGTAGGTCATTAATGAGTGAGAAGTGGACATGAAACAGTATAACTGGAGCGCATATGCTCGCTTAATGCGCTTAGACAAGCCCATTGGCTTTTACCTTTTACTCTGGCCAACTCTATGGGCATTAATTATTGCTTCACAGGGGTTACCATCGCTCGGTATTACCGCTATTTTTATCGCGGGAGTGATTGTGATGCGCTGTGCAGGGTGTGTTATTAATGACTATGCCGATAGAAAGGTTGATGGAAGTGTAAAGCGTACCGCTGCTCGGCCCCTAGCTACAGGTGAGGTGACGTCAAAACAAGCGTTGCAGCTTTTCGCTTTGCTCATTGCCATTGCGTTTGTCCTGGTTCTGTTTTTAAATTGGCAAACCATAGCGCTATCTGTGGTGGCACTGTTACTTGCTGCTTCATATCCCTTCATGAAACGCTACACGCATTTGCCACAGGCTGTTTTGGGCGCCGCATTTGGGTGGGCTATCCCCATGGCATTTATGGCGGTATTAGAAACTGTACCTGCCTATGGCTGGTGGTTGTTTATAGCCAACCTCACTTGGACAGTTGCTTACGATACTATGTACGCCATGGTAGACAGAGACGACGACCTTAAAATTGGAGTGAAGTCTTCTGCAATACTATTTGGCAAGCAAGATGTCACTATAGTTATGCTTTTAGAGGCAGTTACTCTTACTATTCTGTGGTGCGTTGGTTTAGCGATAGGGGCCGCATGGCCATACTTTGTGTCTGTTTTAGTAGCTGGTTTATTATGTGTAAGGCATTACCAACTAATAAAACGCAGACAGCGCGAGGGCTGTTTTACTGCGTTTTTGGAAAGTCATAGAGTTGGTCTTTGTATAACCATCGGACTAGCGGCGAATTATTTATTTTTCGTTTAACTGGCTTTCAAGCTCGGTAATACGCGCTTCCATCATATCCAGTTTTTCACGTGTTCTAATGAGCACCTGGCTTTGAATATTAAATTCTTCGCGTGTGACTAAATCGAGTTTCGACAGCTGCGACTGAAGTACTGTTTTTACGCGTGATTCTGCGCCTTCGGCCATATTTTTTACGCCTGGCGGTACAGCATCTGCAATCTGTTTCGCTAACTCTTCTAGTTTTTTCGGATCCAGCATGGAATTCCCTTATAATACACAGCTCAAAATAGTCATTCTATTCTATCGGTATCGACACGACATGCAATGAAAACCGTGAACCGCAAAATTAGCTAGCCGGTCTAGGCCGTTTATTACGCGTATCTTTTTACAGGTATCTTTGCACTACGTTTGACTGATGACAAAACCAACGTGATTTATTCGTCACCGACGACTATTAACTCTGCTTTAGGAACACAATGAAACTCAATGATGCTCAAGAATCTGCTGTTACCTACGTATCTGGCCCGTGTTTAGTATTGGCAGGGGCAGGCAGCGGTAAAACACGAGTCATTACAAATAAAATCGCCCATTTAGTTCGCAACTGCGATATGCCGGCACGCTATATCGCGGCGGTAACGTTTACTAACAAAGCTGCTCGTGAAATGAAAGAGCGGGTGGCTCAAACCTTAGGAAAGCCCGAGGCAAGAGGGTTAAAAGTATCTACATTTCACACGTTAGGTTTAAACATTATTAAATCGCATGTGAAAGATTTGGGCCTAAAGCCGGGGTTCTCGCTCTTTGATGATAAAGACTCCATTTCTCTGCTTACTGACCTTACAGCCGACACACTTGACGGCGACAAAGACCAATTAAAACTGCTGCAAAGTTGTATTTCTAATTGGAAGAACGATCTTATTTTGCCCGACATGCTCCTTAAACAAGCCACAAGCACGGGAGAAAAAGAGTTTGCAGAAGCCTACCGGCGCTATCAAGATAACCTTAAAGCTTACAACGCATTAGACTTCGACGACCTTATATTGCTGCCCACTTTATTGCTGAAAACAAGCGAAGAGATAAGGACAAAGTGGCAAAATAAAATACGCTATCTATTGGTTGATGAATATCAAGATACAAACACCAGTCAGTATGAATTAGTGAAGCTGTTGGTAGGCGAGCGCTCTCGATTTACCGTGGTGGGAGACGACGACCAATCTATTTATTCATGGCGCGGTGCGAAGCCTCAAAATCTAAACCTATTGCAAAAAGATTTTCCGCGCCTAAACGTTATTAAACTTCAGCAGAACTATCGTTCGTCTGGACGCATATTGCACTGTGCAAATATTCTCATTCAAAACAATCCGCATTTATTCGATAAAACCCTATTTTCTGAGCTTCATTACGGCGAACCTTTAAAAGTGATTGAAGCAAAAAACGAAGAGCACGAAGCGGAGAGGGTTGTTGCCGAGCTACTGGCGCATAAGTTTATGAACCGTACTAAGTTTAAAGATTACGCCATTCTTTATCGCGGTAATCACCAAAGTCGTTTGTTTGAAAAGTTACTCATGAGTAACCGTATTCCCTACAAAATAAGTGGGGGCATGTCATTCTTCGGTCGCACTGAAGTGAAAGACATCATGGCTTACCTACGGCTGCTGGTAAACCAAGACGATGATAATGCGTTGCTGCGGGTAATTAATACGCCGGGGCGGGGTATTGGTAGAGCTACCTTAGAAAAGCTGGGTAACTTTGCAAATAGCCTGGGGGTTTCGATGTTCGAAGCTGCTACGCACAATAACTTAAATAGTGTGCTGCCGGATAAAGCATTTCATTCGGTGTCAGGCTTTGCGCGCTGGATTGTTGAATTGTCTGATAACGCTGAGCGTGGAAATACGGTAGAGGCAGTGAGAAGTATGATCCGTACCATGGGGTACGAAGAGTGGTTATACGAAACTAGCGCAAGTCCTAAAGCTGCGGAAATGGCGATGGCTAACGTAAGTACACTGTTTGGTTGGGTGAACGATATGTTAGAGGGGAACGATCTCGACAGCCCCATGACGCTAAATGAAGTGGTAAATCGCTTAATACTTCGCGACATGATGGAGCGGGGAGAAGAAGACGGTGAAAGCGACCAAGTTCAACTCATGACGCTACACGCGTCTAAGGGCCTTGAGTTCCCCATTGTATTTTTAGTGGGTATGGAAGAGGGCTTACTACCTCACCAAAGCAGTGTCGATGAAGATAATGTAGAGGAAGAGCGCCGTTTAGCTTACGTAGGGATAACCCGAGCGCAACGAGAGCTTATCTTTAGTTTGGCAAAAGAGCGCAGGCAGTTTGGTGAAGTTATTCAGCCCGAGCCAAGTCGATTCTTATTTGAATTGCCCCCAGACGATATCCAGTGGGAAAATCAAAAACCAAAAGCGACAAAAGAAGAGCGCCAACAAAAAGCGCAGGTAGGAATTGCAAATTTACGGGATATATTAGGTAAAAAATAAAAAAGTGAATGTTTACTAACTACGAAGCGCACTGGGGTGTGCAGTTACTCGGTGACCTTAGACATGTCCAGCACAGTTGCGCGTTCAAGCGCTTTGCCTTGTCCGTAAACACAATCAATGTCGTTAAGAGCATCAAGCTGAGATTTAGCGTCTACGCCCTCAGCGATTACACTGAATTTTAAGTGCTCAGAAATCAGCATGACAGACTGAATAAGTTTTAGGTTACGTTGTGATCGAGGTAGGGATTTAACAAATCGATGATCAATTTTAATAAAGTCGAAAGGGTAGGCAAATAAATAGCTAAGAGAGGCTAAGCCGCTACCAAAGTTATCTAATACCAAGGTGACACCAGCGCGCTTAAGCTTTTTAATGGCTGGGAGTATAAACTGCGAGCGACGATTTAAATCATTTTCATCGAATTCAAACACCAATTGCTTGGCTTTAACGCCTTGCTCTGCAATAACTTCGGTCATTCGATTGACCATAGAGGGCTGTAATAGATGATTGATTGAAACGTTTACAGCAATGCGCTCTATAGGAGTATCGGTAGACTCATAACGCTTAATTAATTCGCACGCTTTTGTCAGCTGAAAGAGATCCAAATCAATCGTTAGCCCGCTGTGTTCTGCAACTTGCCTAAATTGCTCTCGCGCAATTTTCCCGTAAGTGGGATGAGACCAGCGAATATACATTTCTCTATACAGAGTGGTTTTATCCCCAAGATTGACTACCGGCTGTAAAAAGTAATCAAATTCCTCGTCTCTAAGTGCTCGTCTAAACTCATTCTCTAGCTCAAGCTCTTCAATTAACCTTTCACGCATGCTCTTATCGAACATTACAAAGCGCCCACGGCCCAGTGTTTTTGCTTGATACATGGCGGCATCTGCATCGCGCAACACTTCATCAGCGGCATTGTAGTAACTTTGAATGTGAGCAATACCAATACTTGCTCCAGAGTACATTTCTCGACCATCCAGTAAAAACGGCTCTGAAATAGACGAAATAATGCGACGAGCTACTTCTTCTACATCGCTACTGTCTTCAAAGTTATCCAATAAGACAACGAACTCATCACCGCCTAAGCGGGCCAATAAATCATGGCCGCGAATGCAAAGCGCAATGCGTTTCGACACTTCAATTAAAAATTCATCGCCAGCGTGGTGGCCTAATGTATCGTTAATTACTTTAAAGCGGTCTAAATCGATAAATAGTACCGCAAACATGTTTTCGCTATAACGCTGCTTGCTAGCAACGGCTAATTCTAAGCGGCTAGTAAACATGGCTCGGTTGGGTAAGTCGGTAAGAGAGTCGTGATGAGCGTCGTGAATAAGCTTTAATTCGATTTCTTTACGTTCATCAATTTGCTGCTGTAAAAAGCTGTTAGCGCGGTTTAATTCAGCAGTGCGTTCTTTTACTCGCTCTTCTAACTGAAGATTATACTTTTGAATTGCCTCGGTGTTGCTCTTGCGTTCCATAGCCACAGCAATATGGTGCGAAACAAAGCGCAAAAGTTCTTGGTCTCTCGCAGTATATTTGGCGTGCTTACCATAAGTTTGTACTGCGATTACACCGGCAATATCGCCATCTACAACTAGCGGTGAGCCCAGCCAAGAGTTAGCACTCTTAAGCATTTTCTGAGCAACGGTAACGTCTAATTCACCGCTTTCAGCCAATTGTAAAACGCGAGGCGGGTTTATTAATTCCGCTTGACCAGTGCGAAGCACAAACTCAGTTAAACCACGACTCATTGGCCTTGAATTTATACTGGCCTGATTAGTATCACTGAAGTAAGGAAACTCTAGTTTGTTCTGCTCTCTATCTACAATAGCGATGTAACAGTTTGGCGCACTAATAAGCCTGGCGAGAATTTCATGCAGACTTGAATAGAAGACATTCATATCGCCTTCAAGGTTGGCCGCTAACTCTGATATTTCAAATAACGCCTGCTGTAGCGATTCTACTTTTTGGCGTTCAAGGATTTCTTCTTGTAAATCGTCGTTAGTTCGTCTCAACTGTCGCGTGCGATCACGAATAGTGCGTTCAGTAAGCTCTCTGTTTTTAACTCTATCTACAGTGGTTACAATGTGTTGAGACACAAACAACAGAACCTCAAGGTCTTCTTGCGTGTAGTGAACACCTTCATCGTAGGTTTGAACTACCATAGCCCCTATAACTTGGCTTCCACGTTTAAGTGGTACGCCTAGCAGTTCAAAAGGCGGAGAGCCAACAAGTTTAAACCCTAATTCTTTGGAAAGAGATTGCTCTTCGTCACGCTTGTAAAAAAGGTGATTACCCGTTTTAAGAATATAGCCGGTCATGCCGTCCATTAACGATTCCGCGGGAAGCTGGCGAACCGTTTGTTCGTCAAATTCATCAACGAAATAAGAAAAGTCGACAACATTGCTTTCGGGGTCGTAAAAGGCTACGAAGAAATTGTCCGCGTTCATAAAATCGCCAATGATTTCATGAATAGACGTGTAGAGATGGTTTAGATTACTAACTGAACTGGCGAGTTCGGAAATGTCAAAAAGCGCTTTCTGAACACGTTCAGCGCGCTTGTACTTATCTGTAAGCTGTTGAAGCTGCGGTATGAGTTCCCGCAGTTCTTCTTCAGACAGCTCAGATTGTGTCGAATTTGATGACATTCCACTCGCCAATATAAAACTAACATTTTATGTAGCGGAATAACTTACCTCATCCACTGAAAAAACGCTAATTTTTCAAACAACTTAAACTAAAGCAGACTAGTTTAAATTCCTTCGATCATATACTCGATAGCGGCTTTAATATCGTCTTCTGAACAGTTGCCACAAGTACCCATTGGAGGCATAGCGTTGATGCCGTTGATAGCATTTTGCCAAACGCCGTCTAAGCCGCGTTCATCAAGGCGTGGTTGCCAATCTGCTGCTACCTGTAATTTGGGTGCGCCAAGAACGCCTGCGCTGTGACACGCAACGCAAGCAGAATTGTAAATGTCTTCACCAGATTTTGCTCCGCCTGCCGCAGCAGCGTCGCCTTGTGCTGCTGCACCTGCAACATGCACTTTACCTAGTGGTTTAATACGATCTGCAATTTCATCGTTACTCATTTCTTGTGCTTGTGCTGCAAAAACAGTAAGCGCTGTAGCAGCAACAGTTAACCAAGTCTTTAATTTCACATCTGTCTCCAGGCAATGATGAATTTGTTTAAAATATAACACGCCAGATTATAACGGTAATTGGCGGTTGAACAACTATTAGAATCCAATTACCTATAAAAAGTAAGGATTTTTAACAATTGGGCTTTGGTAAAATAAAAAGAAAAGAACAAATTAGTTGATGCTCGCCGTAGCCCTAAGTATCATACGCCTCGTTTGCAACGTGTGATTATTAACATACATTAATGTCTGCAAACGTCTTTAATGCACCTGTAGCTCAGCTGGATAGAGTGTCGGCCTCCGAAGCCGACGGTCATTTTGAAACTGGGTCACTGGGCAAACGGTCAACAACACTTTTGGAGTGTCTTGGTCGAGACTGACACTATAAATGATGTAACCCGCTACGCACCTGTAGCTCAGTTGGATAGAGTGACGGCCTCCGAAGCCGTAGGTCGCGCGTTCGAATCGCGCCAGGTGCGCCATTTCCTTCTTTTTTGAGAGTTAGCCCTTGTGACTACTTCCTGTAGTTTTTTGGGGTCGTGACGTAGTCGTGACCAAAGTTTACTCAGTGCTCGAACTTACATTGTATTTCACATTATCTACAGTGACCACGGTAGAATAAGTAGGAAAATTTTAATTAGTGCTTCCGCAAATTGCTCGTTCATGAAGTTCAATACCTCTGGTCCATCTTACAAACGGGAATAATTGAGTGCTTCCTGAACAGTTGACTGACATTGCAGGCCTCTCCCCCTAATGTAATATTTGAAAAACATTGCAAAAGGAATTCTATGACTTACCAGGCAGCAAAAGCAAAGGAGTGTATAAGATCGGTGTTCTGACCCGCTTGCACTTCGCGTTCATAGAGCCTTGAGTTGGTTAAACAAAGCTGAACAATCGCAAGACAACAGTGATTGCCAATTAATTTTCCTTTTCAAAATTAGTAGAAAATATTTCAGTTTGTTCCTAAACGTTAATTGAACCGTTCAACAAATGATAGTCTGAGGTTGAGATAGTCTTGATGTTTTGTTTATTGTTTAAATTGAATTGCGCTTAACATCATTAATATTAACGGATGGCCTGCTCTCCTTGAGACAATAAGCAACTAGACTTGCCATCAGGTTAAGCGTAAAACCTTTCATACTGCTATGTTTTGAGGGCCTACTAATTCTATCGGGATAGACTCCTCTTGTAACTATTAGCTGTTGAGCTATAGTGTTCTCCCATTAAAAATGAAATCCAATAGCAAATCTATATATGGTAAAACTGTAATGTATACGATAAGCCTGATTGAACATTTTGAGGATTGGTTTGTAATTGAAGAAGGACTTGATGAATTCTCTAAGCTTGACGATACATTGTCCGCATTTCGTAAGGAGTGTACTAATTTAGTTAACAGAAGCACTTCTGACACTGGGATTAGTCAGTTTTGCGAACAAGAGCTTGATAGCGAAGAAGACTATACGAATTATTCAAAAGGCTATGTCTTATCGATTGAGAACGATGGAGTTTCAGTTATTTCTTTTCATTTTGAATACGATATTGTTGGTAGAAAAATTTCTGACTTCTACTTAAATGAGTGCAGAGAAGAAGAATTAGAGGGTAAAAAGATGGCTGACATTGAACAGTCTTTAAGAAAATACATTCAACAAGTGTTAATGGTTACAAAACTAAAAAACTAAAAAACTAAAAAACTAAAAAACTAAAAAACTAAAAAACTAAAAAACTAAAAAACTAAAAAACTTAAAGTCGCTCAGTGATTCGAGCAAGTTTGTAGAGACTACTAAGTGCTCCAATACTGCTAATTTCACCACGCAAAGTCACAAAGTTTTGTGGCAGTACTGTGACCATCGGTGTTAACAGGCGAAATTTGGGTTTTGAGTGGGGTGAAGTAAGTTTTTGAAATTAATGGTATTTTTCATTATCGATATCTTGGAGCTTTTTTCATCCGAAATCGATTGGTTTTTAATTAAACCGGTAGTACCCTTCTGTAGTCACATCAATAAAGCTTATGAAGGTCATTGCGTGATCAGTAACCGAGGTATTGCATCATCTTCAATCCACACTATTGCATTCTGGCCAAATTTTTTGGCAAGCTCTGTCGAATAAGGCTTTCCGATATTTAAAAGTAACAAACTTTGTTCTTGCGGCCAGTCCTTGGCTTCGTCTGTACCAAAGCCCACAAAGTGCTGCATGTTCTTTTCAAGTATTATAGAGAGAAAATTTGCGTGCCGTCGCTCATTTTCCTCTTGCGTAAGAGAATTGCTGAAAGGGTTATAAGCGGTGATAAAGGCAGCCGTTGCACCGTCATTTTTTGCTAGAAATTGCAACAAATCGGCATTAAATTCGTTAACTCGCATGGTGATCTGAGGTTCAGTACAAACTACATATTTTGCATTCAGATAAGCTTGGATGAGGCTGCAGCTAACACTCATAAATCTTTGAACCATTAATGACGTTATTCATAACTGAAACACAATAATCAGTTTTTGTAAAACCTGCTTAGCGCTAACTGGATGCTCGATTGAAACCTGCTCACATGGCAGCTACTATGAAAAACCATGGGCATATTATGCAAAGCTCGGTCATAAGAATGATATCCGAAGAAACACAATTGAATGACAATCTTGATGACGAAGTAAATTCACTTCTAGAGCAAATCAACTCCATCGATAGCTGGACAGCCAAAAAGTTTGAGTTGAAGGCTAAACTTTTGAACCTTCTTAAAAAGAAACGATATATTGTGTTCAAGGGCCCTCCAAAGCGTTACTTGGCCTATAGGATTGGCTCGTCTTATTTGTATGACGTGCCTATGTATCAACGAGGTGTATTATCAAAATTCAGAGGTAAACGTGCCCGAATTATTTGCGTTGGTAGTGGCCGTTACACCAGAGAATATATGGCTGGGGTCGTAGGTAAGACACCTAAAGAGAGGCTTATACAAAAATTTGAGTAGCACTATTCTTTTCCTGCCTATGTTCTCGAATCTCAGATTATTTACAAGAGCCGGCGCTTTATTGTTTTTAAGGTTGATAATACTTCAGCAGTGCAGTGTTCGATTGATATTGAATATAAACATGATCTCAAATATTCGGATATTGTTTTCGTTGATGGCACAGTTGGTAAACCAAATGCTTTATTACATCAATGCTATGTTGGTAGCGTCGCTTTTAAAAGGATTGGTTGGAAGAGAGAGCATTTGTCTGCCTCAATAATTTAGGCAATAGAGCATATCAAACGCGATATTTGTCTGTAGTAATACTAACGACGTAAAAAGGCGTGATGAAAAGGCATAACTATTTTAACAAAGCTAAGTATTAATGTGACATTACTACTGTAGTGAATAGATTGGACATTCATTACTGATACGTTATCCTTGTCGTATTCCAAATTGAATATTTGGATTGGAATAGTAACGACCTAATCGTTCTGGTGTAGTAACGACCTCATACGTTCCAATGCCCCAATCTCAATATTCTCTTTGTGATTAGTTTTTGCTAAAAACAGGAGAATAAAATGTCAGTTCAATCATTAATAACTCGCCTAAATTTAGAGCTCTGTGAAGAGCAGGTAAGCGCTCTCAATCATCCAACCATCAAAAAAGTGACCGACTTTTTGGTTGATGTAGATGAGTCGGCCTTCCTCTACAACCCATTCGATAATTACAATATAGACAATTTCTATCGAGAGTTTACTCGTGAAATCACCGTGGCATCGAACGAATTGAGTAAGAAGGATAGTGTCACGAAAAGCGATGTGAAAATCATTTGTGAAGCTTTAGAAGTCTTGGCTCAATTGTTCCACGGTCAAATCTGCACGTTTCATGGACACAAAAAATTTTCTAATACAAGGAACGAAGTTTTAGCTGGATTTTGGACTCGCCTTTGTCGGAATCATGGGAAACAGGTAGCAATGGCCAAAGGGCTGTCGGATTATCTCAGTACCTGGCAAGCAACTCATGATGTTTTTCAAGATTACTGTGTGGAAAATGGGAAGGTGATAAGTCCCTCTTTGATGCCAGCGTTAGAATATATCGCTTATAATTTACAAAAAGCGCAATCAGAGACTGAGTTATCTGCATCCGATAAAAAGTCGCCAGAGCATAATCTGGCTACCTGGTGTTCAAAGGCAGATGAGTTGGGCGTTTCTAATATTCAACGCAAAAGCATGCTATTCCTAACTGCTTTTTGCGGATATTTTCATCGAAATAGCGTGAATAGACAGTGTATGATGCATTGGTTGAGGCCTACAACTAACGATACTGTCTCAGATGACAGGTTCTCAGGCATGCAAACGAGAAGTATCTTACAACTGATGGAGGAGTTAACTTTCGTCTTAGGGCGGACAAAAGTAGACAGGGGCTTTTTTTATAAAGGTTCACCTAGGCAGCCCATTCATCCGCGCTCAAATGGTATGATTGCATGTCACAATAACTATGACGAATTATCTATTTTTTCCACACATAACATCTATACCGAGTTTACACAAAAGCTAGGGCAGTTACTCTCAAACATTCAGTTGAGCGATGAAGAAGCATTTTTAGCTGGCTCCTATTTTTGTAAAACTTACATCGATAGAGACCCGATGGGTCTTAGTTGGTGGAGTGAGACTGCACTGCAACTATCGCCTCCAGTGTTTCGTTGTTTATTTAATATGCCTTCGTTTCAAAAAAAAGAGGAGCTAACAGAGTTTTTGCCTTTCCAGCTGCTTTTGTCAGAGGTAATCAGAAACAAAATACCTAGCGAAATTATTGACATCACATGGAGCGTTCAGTCTTACCTTTTCTTTAAGATGGAAAAAGAGAATAAAGAGCAGGTTCAGTTTCTGCCCCCTATGGAGTTTGCTGATAAAGCGCTCAAATGTATTGAGCTTTACAGAAAAGACTACCCTTCTATTTTGCAAAATCTGCCCGTGAAGTACATGTTGCCGCAAAAATACCTTCGCCCTGGTCTATTAAAAAATATCAAGCGCAAGCTAAAGCGAATTCTCTCGGAGCATTGGGGTTATGATATTGACAAAGATGTGTCGTTTGGGGGGCAAGTTCGATTAATGGCGAATGTATGTGTGCTTTATTCAATATTGGCGTTACGCGCTTCCCCTCAAGAGGAATGATAGATCGCGCGTTCGAATCGCGCCATGTTCACCAATTTCACCTTTCGAGTGTTAGTCTTCGAGACCATTTTATGTGCGTCTAACATTTACAAATTATATGGAGATACCATGAATTTTCTTTGCTACATCGCTAGCGACTTACATTATCTCTTTGACAAGGACGAACAAAAGACCGTTACCCTTTAGAAATCATTACATAGGGTGGAGATTGGAGATGCTAACAACTTGATACAAAAGCGTAATTTCAAACAGATTTTTATCTAGCTTGGTAAACTACATTAAAAGGGTTTCATTGAACACTTCAACACCCTGTAACGCTCAATTTTTTTGATTGTTTGTTGTTTGAAAATCTCCATCAGGTAACAAAACTTCCTTCGGTATGGCAGCTATACTAAAAACGAAGACAGAGCATGTAATATTCTCAGGAATTTGCCGCCAGAAGCTTATCAAAAAGAACTGTAAAACTTTAATCGAAAGTTGGTTTACGACGCGCATGTCCCTCACATATTCTAGACTAGCGGTTTATAAAATATATCTAATATTATGGCTATGTTCGGATTAACTGTTGTTGAATCGAAAAGAGCCTGTTTTCGTTAAGGTTTTCTGGATTATCCATAAACCTGAACCAACCCAGGTAGTGAACACTACCTGGGTTGGTTCAGGTTTATGGATAATCCAGAAAACCTTAACGAAAACAGGCTCTTTTCGATTCAACAACAGTTAATCCGAACATAGCCATTCACAAACTACAATGACAATACGGTAAACAAGGTAGAAAAGATATTGGGCATAGCACCTAATAACCTAGGGCAAACCGCCTATAAACGATATAAAATTATGATTTAAATCAAGTTTTCGAAAAAAAGAGCCGCTAGCTCATGCCTGCCTTTGCAATCTGCTTTGCGATAAATTGCAGAAGCATGGTGGCGTATAGTCTTTTCTGAAGTACTCCGCATTTCTGCAATTTCTGATAGCGTTAAGCCTCGCAATAAAAACATTGCCACTTCTTTCTCACTCGGTGTTAAGCCCCAAACATTAAACTGTGCTTCAATCGCTTTTGAAAACTGCTGTTTCGATTGATGCAGTTCCGCGGTTACTTTCTGCTCTCTTTCTGACGAAGCGGCAAGCTCTGCTTTTAATTCTTTTGCGTTGTTTGATCGTTGGCGAATATCAAAAATAAGAAAAATGAACAGCCCGGATGAAATCAAAATCAAAATGGATTCTTGAATCAGGTGGGTGAGGCTAGCTTCGTCGGCAACATCTGCATTTAAATCTGCAATTTTAAGCACAATAATACAAATTAAAGTAATAGAGAGTATTTTGTCTTTCATCGGTTGGTCGTCACATTCGGCTATATGTATGAAAATTAAACCAGTTGATTACCGCTGCGGCTCGCCTCATTGACTTATTTCCACGGTAGTTCCATTAAACCGCCTAAAGGTGAAACCTCCAAACTCTTCTCTATATTGGTGTGCTATTTCTCTTAGTGCACTGATGGCATACTCCTCACCTAGCACTAAGCCATAGTCTCCATCAGAGCGATAATGCACACCAGCGAAATTACGGCCCAATGAAATATTACTGGCGAGTTTATTAAGCTCACCCTCTATGGTGAGTGATTCACCCTTATAAGGCAATAATCGCTTTCCATCAGCACTTGTCATTACTGGGTCGGGAATAACAAAATCACCATTAAAGAACGCTTTCAGCATTGTGACAGCGGCGCCAGCCATAACGGCGTGAGCAGCTGGGTAAGTAGGGTGAAGCGGCGCGCCCTTGGGCGAGGCTTGCGGCAATAAATAGGTGCCATTTTCTTTCAGAGCTTTATCAAGCGCTTTGGAGTTCAGCATTTCTTCATGTATCGGGTATGCAATGCCATTGTCTGCTAAATGGTTGTGAACACGCCCGAAATATACTTCAGGTCGTGCACGCCTGTGTACTAGCCACTTTTGGTACCACGCTACTTGCTGTGACGGCATTGATACACGAGATAAAAGATCAATGGCATGATTAATACCAAATAGCGGCGCGCGAGCTTGAGACTTGGTTTTACTATAAGGATCTGATTTAGCAAATGCTTCATCACCAAACGAACCAATAATAAGGGCTGCGTTGAGGTAGGCCATGTTCACAAAATCGTGCAATACGTATTCGCCCAACGCTCTACCGCTATATAAATAGAGACTTTCGGCTTCATATAATGCTGTAGTGATACCAGAGGGCTTACCGCCGTTTTGTATACGAAGCCACTCGTTGTAATTTGTGAGGTGATCGTTACCAAGCTTGGGCACCTTATAGCGTTGAGGAATAGTAGTAGCGCCGTAAGGAATAGGCTTCAATAAAAATTGTGAAATGTAAGGCCCAACAGTTTCGCCAGGGCCTACACCCCTAAACAATGTTTGCGAGCTTATCTTGCCCTTTGTATGCGAGTTGTTTGATGTGGGGCCGCGAAACTCAGACAGCTGCTGTAAGTCTTTTGTGGCATCTTTAACTAGTGAATTACTTGCGTAGTCAGCAAAAGGTACATCTCGAAGTAACGCTTTCCACATTACCTCAACGGCTTCTGAGGCTTGCCATGCGCTATCAAACTCGGGAGCTGACGGTATTGTGAAAGTGTCTGGGGCGTCCCCTTCGTGAACACTTGCGTAGGCCGCGAGTGGATTACGAAGCCCAAACCCGTTTTTCACGCCCATAGGCACATTTTCAAAAGCAGTACTGTTACCTTCTTTGAGTGCCGTTAATAGTATCTCGTAAGCCTTTTCATCCACTACTCCCCACTCGTTATGAGGTAAACCTTTACTAAAACTGTTAAGGTAGTTAGGTAACTTGGTCTCATCTGGCGTTCGTTTTACGTCAGCAAGCGCAGTATTGGCAGTGAGTAAAAAGGCAACCCCAACGAAGACTTTAATGCAATTCATAACAATACAATTCTCTTTAGTATTACAACTCACAGTAAACTCATTTCTATTAGCCGTATGAAGAACAATTCGCTGATACCGATAACAAGTTTGGCTTTGTATAATATTTATAAATTTAGAATGGGTTAACCGTATAGCCCTCTTGCTGAAGTAAAGCGTGAGCGGTCATAGCCGATAATTGAATCTCTACGCCCTCTACCAGCTGGCCGCTTTCTACAGCTTTTGAAGCGGCGCTCTGACCACATAAAATTACGCGCACGTTGTTCTCTAAAAGTGCTTTTAGTAGCGGTTCGTTAGGGTTTGGTGTGTCGAACTTTTCTTGATAAGACACATCATTTAATAAATCAAAAACTGCGCTTCCGTGAACAACAAGGGCAAGGTGGATATTTTCTTTTTTCACACCTGCAGCAGCATGCATATTAATAAAGCGCGCAAGGCTATCAAACTTTCGGTTTACAACGCCTTCACCACTGGTACTGGCAACGTCGAAGGTAATGTTAAATTCGCTGTTTTCAGGTAAAGAATGAGAGGGCACGGGGGCGGTTTTTCCAAAGCCAGTGATTACTGGTCCGTCTTTAAACGTCGACATTTGAGCGTTAACAGCAGAGTTAAAGCTAAAGAGAGCGACCAAACAACAAGCCATCAGGTTTACGTTTTTTATTTTTAGCATGGTGTGTTCCTTTTAATTAAGAAGACTTCGGTGTTAAAAAATGCTGCGCCAGCATGCCAACAAGCATGGCGCCGATAAATAAAAGAACATCTGACTGAAGAGATACAACAGCAACCACGGCAGGGCCTGGACAAAAGCCACTTATTCCCCAGCCAATACCAAAACACGCAGATCCCAAAACCAATTTACTATCTATGGTTTTGCTCGTGGGAATATCGAACTTGCTAGCAAACATAGGTTTGCTTCTTTTGCGTACCCAATAAATGCCTGGGGCCGCCACTAAAATAGCACCGCCCATAACAAAAGCTAAAGTGGCATCCCAGTTCGCGCTAAAATCAAGAAAATTAAGCACCCTGGCAGGGTTACTCATTCCCGATACAACAAGCCCAAAACCGAAAAGTAGGCCGCTAAATAGCGAAGCGATAAGTACCTTCATAATCTATTTCCTCCGCTGTATTAAAGGTGTCTTATAATGTTTGTGGTAGCGGCGGCTGCCGCCATAAACGTCAGAGTGGCTACTATCGAGCGTGGTGATAATCGAGATAAACCCGCGACACCATGGCCAGACGTACATCCACAGCCAAGGCGAGTGCCAAAGCCTACCAGTAGCCCTGCTATTATCATCCAGCCCGAGCCTAATTGAGTCTCTACCTTAAAGCCGCCCATAAAATTGCTGTAGAATATGGCCGCTAAAATCATTCCTGCCAGGAATGCTAGTCGCCAATACTGTTCTGAACCTCTTTGGGTTAACGCACCAGCAGAAATACCAGAAATACCTGCGATGCGGCCTAGCGTGAGCAACAGCAGTACAACTGATAACCCAATGAGAATGCCTCCTGCTACGCCGGATAGCGGCTCGAACGGTGTCATAGTCCAGTTTTCCAAATCTTTTCTCCTAATTTGCTGCACTTAAAACAAGTTTATGCATTACATCACTGACTGTAGAAGTTCTTTAAATGCATTATTTCGCATATAAGTGTGCGCACTAATGCGTATGAACACAATTGATATTCTAACAAGCTTACAGGAGTATATACATTAAATATATATCTAGTATGTGCTTTTCATGGCTAAGCTTACCATGATGAGGTTTAGTCAAAAGTCAGCTAACTAGTAAATAACCTCATATTACAATATTCGGTATATATGGCGCTTTTAGGTGCTGTGTTGTGTACAGGTTTGTGGTTGCACCTTAGTCATATTGCCATTGCTGTCACACCCCCGTCCAAAGCGCAACCAGCGTATTTCATACCCATCGCCGAATTTAAAAATATCCAAGTGATAGCCAAACTAGCTTGTTGCTTTGTTGAAGACGTTTCTCTGTTTAATTAAAGTTAAGTTTTGCGGAACTGCTAATGTCCACCGAAGGGGCGAAACATTCTTCAAATGAATATCTAGAATAAAGTGTGCGTTTTTAATAAAAGTATTAGTATGTTGTTTTTCTGAACGAAAATTTAGAGTGCTTACAAGCATGTAATGGTAGTTTTAAATATTAGACGAAATTATGCCTGTTTAACTTAGTATTAGAATTGTAATACTCAATAAGTAATCAATATTACGTTCAAAACTGCTTGAGTAAGAAACTAACGGAAAAAAGATGACCGATAGACTGACTGGGCTTGCGTCGCGAAAAAGTTTCTTTGAGCAAGCTGCATCCCTCACCACGCCAGACGTGCCCTACACAATTATTTGTATGAAGATAGCTCGCTTTAAGCAGGTTAACGACGGGTTAGGCGATGAGTTAGGCGATAAGGTTATTGTGCAAATAGCGAAGCGATTACAGCAAACCTTTCCAAATGCTGCATTGCTTGGCCGAATGGCTGGCGGTAATTTTGCGCTGCTGTTTTACAATCTGTCTGAAAACGAAGTGGAGCATCAAATAACACGACTGCGAGATTTTGCTGAGCGTCCAATTTTGCTGCGGCGTGAAGTTATTGTACTAAGCGTTAACATAGGTGTAGCGGAGAGTTGTTCTCACTTTGATGATATTGCAGACGCAATTCATGCCGCAGAAGTAGCATTGCACAATGCACTAAGTAGTCGAGTGAAATTTTCATTTTTTGACACGCAGATGATTGCTGATGCGCGAGCTTCTCACCAACTTGAAAACGCATTGCGAGTGTCGTTAACAACACAGGCTACCGAGCTTCATACAGCAGTTCAAAGCGAAGAGTTTTTTTTGGTTTTCCAGCCAATTGTAAATGCAAAAAGTAAGCAGGTTTCTGCATTTGAAGCATTGTTACGTTGGCGTCATCCTAAAAAAGGGGTGATTTCTCCTACAGTTTTTATTCCAATTGCAGAGCAAATTGGGGTGATGGACTTGTTGGGTAGCTGGGTAATAGGCAGAGCGTGCACGCTCGCGGCCGCATGGCCTGAGACTTCTCAACATCAATCTCCCCGTATCAGCGTAAATTTGAGCCCTAGCCAGTTACAAAATAGGGCCCTTATTTACCAAACAGTAAAACGTGCACTTGACAAAAGTGGGCTTAACCCAAATCGTTTAAACTTAGAAATTACAGAGTCTCAGGAAATATCGAGCGGCATGATTGAAACCATTAGCCAATTAAGGACACTGGGTTGTTCGGTCGCGCTCGACGATTTTGGAACGGGCTACTCTTCGTTGATGGAACTCAACAATATCCCGATAGACTATGTAAAGCTCGACCGTTCATTTATCGCAAGCATTGGCGGAAAAGACGAGAAGCAAGAGCGCAAAGCACTTAATATGATAAGAGCCGTAGTATCACTGGTAGATGTTTTCAATCTTGTTCCTATTGTCGAAGGTGTGGAAACACAGTACCAGCTCTCCACATGCTTAGATGCTGGAGTTACTTTTATTCAAGGGTTTTATTTTTCACGTCCTCTTGAGGAGAACAATGTGGCCACCTACTTACAGACTAACAGCAGCGAGTAACCTTTATGTCACTTTTTCATATTGCTTATATCAGTCGTAATGCCATACATGGCGACGATAATGATGTTAAAACAGAGATTGCTAAAATACTTGAATCAGCACGTCGCAATAACCCTGCAATGCAAATTACAGGCGCGCTACTTTATTCCGGTGGCTATTTTTGTCAGGTTATTGAAGGAACAGAAGATGCGTTAGAAACGCTTTTTGAAATTATCCAAATGGATGAGCGCCATGCCGACGTTACCGTGTTGCACTTTGAGCCGCTAGAAGAAAGGAATTTTGCCGACTGGTCGATGGCGCTTGCTGGTATTGAGAATACATCAAGTTTAGAGCTGGAAGGCGTTTTAAAGTCTAAAGACGAAATGCAATTACGAGCTGCAGGTAAAAGTATCGTATCTACGCTAGATAATTTGATAAAGCAGCATCAAGCACTCATAGATTAAGTCATTCTTCTTCTACACAGCGTTTCACGTACGCAGGTTTATCTGTATGAGGAGTACAATAGACCTTTTTTACGTGTTACCGATATGCGTTATGGAAATCCCATAATGCTGAACTTCATGCCCTGAATTGTATTCGACCCTTAAGCGTTGACACCTTATGGCTCGCAATGCGCTATCGAGTATCGCTTCTCCATGACGCTGCCAATCCGACTCATATTCTAATTTAAGCAGGTTGGTGCTTTTATCAAAAGTTAACGAGCCAATTCGTTGTTCTGCTAAATAGATGAGAAAAACATATGCTGAGGGGGGGCGATTCTTCGCCATGCACATGCACCAATGTCAACGTTAATATTCTTCAGTATTGGTGAATATTTGCGAAGTACCAAGTGAAGTAAACTTAAAAACTTATGCTATTATCTATACATAATTTCGTCTATATGGAGAAAAAGTGTAGATGAGTTTTGCTCTTAAGGTTACTAGTACACTACACAAAGCCATAAAAAACGGGCACTTCGGTATATTTACGACTCACGATATTGCATTATCTTTATTAGAAAGCGCTGATGATAATTTTCGAAAAAAACTTTCTAAAGGTGTTTCAAGAGGGTGGCTATTGAAAGTATGCCGAGACATGTATGCATTGCCCAGTGATGAGCCTACAAAGCGAGGCGTGCTTGAATATATTGCATCGCGCCTGCATTGGAATAAATTCATATACGTCAGTCTCGAAAGTGAGCTCTCAAGGCAAGGAGTAATATCGCAAATTCCTTTTAGTTACCTTACCGTTATGACACAAGGTCGAAGTGGGAAAATAGAGACGCGATATGGAACCATTGAGTTTACGCATACCAATCGAAAAAACCGAACGGCAGAAGATGTGTATTATGATCCAGATACACGAATTTTCCGGGCCAGAGCCAAGCGCGCAATAGCTGATTTAAAGCGGGTCGGGAGAAATGTGGATATGATAAATGAAGAGGCAGTGAATGATTAGTGATTTGGTCTCTCAGGCGATTGAGAAGAACCCTCAATTAATAGGGTTGGAAGATGTAGTAGAAAAAGAGATTGTGCATCATGAGTTGCTTAACATTCTGCATAAAGAAGGGTTTCTGGGACATCTCACTTTTATCGGCGGAACGGCTTTACGTATGTGCTATGGCTCTAATCGCTTGTCAGAAGACTTGGACTTCACAGGAGGGGCGCATTTTTCACCTAAAGACTTCTCTTCGTTATCTGCCGATATCGAGTCGCACTTGCAAAACAAATTCATGCTAGACGTTAATGTGCGCGAGCCTTTAATAGACCGCAGTGACACATCAACCTGGAAAGTGACTATTATCAAAAACCCTAAGCGGCCAGACTTACCTTCACAGAAGATGCACATCGATATTTGCCGCTATGATTCATTTGATAAGGTTCAGCGCCCTGCTAAAAATTTTTATGATATAAATTCGCCTATTGAAGGCTTACCAATTCCGGTACAAAGCAGCAAAGAGATACTGGCCGACAAGCTGATTGCGTTAGCGTTTCGAGAGCGCCGGATAAAACCACGGGACGTGTGGGACTTAGCATGGCTAAGCCAACAGAACGTTCCGATTGAAGCTTCACTGGTAAAAAAGAAGCTTGTAATGCGTGGTAAAACTCAGAAAGGTTTTCTCAAAAATCTACAGATACACAGTGGATCCATTCTGACGTCGGATGAGACGAAATTAGACTTTGAAAGAGAAATGTTACGATTTGTCCCTAAAGATATCCGTGAACGTACCTTAAATCGCAAGGAGTTTTGGCCATATGTGGGTGAAACGATAGCCTCACAAATCGAGACAATTGGATCGGCGCTGAATAGAAATTCCACAAATGGCCACGGTTCGGACATGAAGATGTAGAGAGCAAAGCTCTCTACGCCCTAGAAAATATAAATAAATCCCACGCCAACCTCGGTTTCGTAATCGCTTCGCGCGATAGGGCTATCTTGTACGTCACTGCTGTAATACTCAAAAAGTGCCTCGCCATAAAGTTGCCAACTGTCATTGATATAGTGTCGAAAACTATAGTCAACGCCAATGGAACGCAGGCCACCGCTTAAGTTAGTTTCAGCCAATCCAGAGGCTTGTGCTTGCTCGGCGTTTATGCCGAAACCTCTATTGGCATACTCACTATCGTGGAACACGGCTACCAAGTTAATTTCATGGCCGGTACCGTCAATTTGGTCGCCAAAGCGGCGGCCTATGCCAAATAACCCTAAATTTCCATCTCCGCCGGTTACTACTCGGCTAACCAACCAGTAACGCCAGTCATCAGTAAATGACCGTCGTGCTTGAAGCACCAATTCAAACCCTTCATCTTGTTCACCTAAGCCATCGAGGTTTCCATCGTCAGAATCACCTTCTTCGCGGCCTTCTTCAAAACCTAATAAGGCTTCTAACAGCCATTTGTCACCTTGAAGTCCTCGCCAGCCAAATGCCTCTCCGGCAAAATAAAAAATATTATCGCCGCTGCGCCACTGCACGGCTCCTGCAGGTTGAAGTTCTAACCCAAATTCATCCGAGCCTTCGTAGGCGGTTTCGTATTCAATACCTAAGCCTAGGCCGAAGCTCCAACCGTCTTCCCCCTTAGTAAAGTCGTCTAGCGATGGCAAAGGAACCAGTGCAGCATTATTCTCTTGTGCCGAAGCCAATTGAAAAATGAGGCAGTAAATACACAATACAATCGAGATAGCCTTTTTCATGTAACAGAAACTCCACATTGTTATTTTTAATTGTAAGTTCTTAGTTGCGCAACACATCACACAGCCGAGTTTGCTATTGAGTTTCGCGCCATGGTTAATCAGTGTTTTTGAATCAGCCGATACGCTAAATAACAGGCTACGCTTGTAACGCAGATATTTGGCTTAACATGGACATGAGTATAGACGACCGTTCGGTGGTGCATATCGAAAATGTAGAAGCTGTTGATTTTATGTATGAATGGCCAATGATTATTCGACTAAACCCACTAGCAACGTGTGAGAAAAACTAACCGTTAATACAAAAAAGGGGTATTTCGTTGAGTGTTCACTGTATAAATACATGTGATACGAACCTAGGAGCGCAGCAAGTGTTAGTTAGCGATACGTTGTTCATTGACTTGCGCGGCATTGTGTTGATAAATGCCGTTTAACAACGGTGCTTCACTATTGTTAGTGTCAAAGCGCACAATAACCTTGACTCCGCGTACAACTCCTTTCAGGATCAACACATCATTTATTAGCTTAATTGAATATAAGGTTACCGTTATGAAAATAGATATCGCACTTTTGGAAGGGCAAAAACTACAGGCCAGTTTTGGCAAGCATCAAATCATCAGTGACCAAAGCGTATCAGCCGGGGGCGATGAGTCTTACCCTGAGCCGTTTGATTATTTCTTAGCTAGCATGCCTTTATGCGCAGCGTTTTTTATTCGCAAATTCTGTGAAGCCAGAGACATCAGCACAGACGGGATCAGTATTAGCCAAGACCACAGCAGCAATGCCGAAGATAAATTTAAAAAGGCATTCGCTATTAAAGTAACCTTGCCTGACGATTTCCCAGAGAAATATAAAAAGCCACTTTTGGCGTCTGCCAACAGCTGCACAGTGAAAAAAGTGATTCAGGCCATGCCAGAATTTAGTATTGAAATTGAAGAGTGATAGGCTAGAGATAGCTAACGTCAGTTAAAGTAAAAAAGAAATGGCGCCGTGAGCTATCAGCGCCCACCAACTATCTCTTTAAAAAGTGAGATATTTTGCGCAAACATGTCAGTATATTCTCGGTTATAGCCTCACCAACCTCTTTGTCAAAAAGCATATTAGCTTCCTGTAAAGATGATCGTAATGCTGGTTCTACCTTGTCCACTAACGACGTCATAATAGCGAGCGTTTGAGCTTCACTTATTCCCTGCTTTTTACCATGTTCAGGCCAGTGCCTAGGCATAATTTCATTCCATCTGTAGTGTGTGTTCTTACTGTAGACTTTCATTGCCATCTTTATTTTTTGTGCCTGAATATTCCCTTGCCCAAAATAAGGATAAGCACTGAGCACGTCATAAAATGGAGCCAGTCGGTAGCCATCCTGATTGAGTGTAATAGTGAAGTTCTTGCCATGACCATCAACTGCTGCAAGTAGCCAATACACAATCTGCACACGCAAAAATTCGAGTCTATCTTTATAGGCGTTTCTTGAGCCAGAAAGTAATTTCATAACTTCTTGGGAGCCCGGGCCGCCTTGTTCTTCATACTTTGAGCCACTTACTTTTCCTAGCGCCTGACAAATATCCTCTTGAGGAAGTCTTAAAATAACGTCTGATTCAACTTTACGATCAAAGCGCTCGACCACAAGTACCTTTTGATCTTCAAATTGTGCAATGTCACAATTGGCGACATCTAAACCCAAGTTTTTCATAAACGTCTGGCAAAACCATTCATTGTCTACACTCGAAGATAAGTCTACTCCCAAGCTTTCATGATGAAGAATAGGTGGCTTAAATATGTGCGTTGTTGGCGTTGAGCCGTGTGGCCTGCACCATTTTCCTCTCCATAGAGTCAGTGCTGTTTTTTCCTGAGCACCAGCAAGAGAAATTCTAAAGTCATCGCCTGAGTGCATACCCAACATTTTTTCAAAGCGAGTGTCTCTGATAATTTGTGCTAATTCACCCTCAGACAATGGTGAAAGCGTTAGAGAGGGTATTCCTCCTGTTGCAGGAGTTTCTGTAAATGTAAGCGCACCCACACAATCTTTTCCAATCTTGGCTAACAAGTCGAAGGGGTTAGCACTATCTGCACCTAATTTGTCTTTAATATGCTCTCTGATAGCGCCTGTATCGGGCAGCAAGTTATCAAAATAAGCATGTACAGCGTCTCCCGATATCTCAGCTCTTTGCATGGGCATGCTCAGAGAAATAGCACGGCTTCCTTCTACCTCTAACCAGTCTGGGGAGTACTTAAAGCTTATGCGCCCATTTTTTAAATATAAATCACCGACTGGAAATCCATTCATAGAGCAATAAAGGGTTTTGGTATGTGACTTTCGTCCCATTAGAATCTCAACGACTTTTTAGCAAGTGGAGTAACCTGCGTAGACTCTTCATCATTGTTCAGTTTGCCGACATTAAACTCTAAGTTTAGTGCCGCACACAGTTTGAGGAGCATTTCGGCCGAGACTTTTTCAGTTTTTGTTTCACAGTTGGAAATATCCCTTTGATATACGCCAATGCGTTCTGCTAAATCTGCTTGAGTCCAGCCTTTGAGCTTACGACTGTCTCTAAAAACCGCGCCTAAATCTTTTGGTGTGTTAATTTTCATATCAGCTTTTATGCACAATAGTGAATAAAATTAGTTTATGCAGAAATGTGTATAAAGCAAGTTTATGCAGATTATTATATAAAGTTAAAATATACATTGATTAGTATAAAATGTGACTATGCAGCATCTATTTCAAATTCAATATGGAACTTAGTTGTGCCTACTCATCATATTCAATAGACCAAAGAAATGACAACGATCGACTTACCGTTTGTCAGCGTAATTGAAAGAACGGTTACTTTTTATTGGTGAACCTGTAAAGCAGAAATGGGTGACTAAAAACAGGCGGTAAAAGCATGAACTACGAAAAATATTACGAGCCGCTGGTGGCCGTAAACTCTTCAGACTTTAATCGCTGCTTTTACTGTGGCTGCGAAGCTAATCACACCGACTACATTCCTCCTATATCCTTTATTCACCACTGGCGCGATGCAAATAGCGAAGCAGAATTTATTGCCGTTCTCTCCTGCAATGAGTGCTTCGATATACTGAAAAAGAAAAACAACGGCACGTTGCAAACCCGTTTCGATGTTTTAAAAGCGCTGCTTGCAGAGAAATACAAAAAGGCTATAACGGTATATAACATGTGGAGCCCAGAAGAGCTGGAGGAAATGGACAAAGCGTTTCAAATTAGCTTAAGCGCGGGCATAAATTTAGGCAAAGAAACTGTGTCGCGACTTAAATTCAACGGTTTCGACCACGAAATTGGCGGCAGCATTACCCGAGTGGGCAAAGCTCTAGACAAGTCTTATCAAGTATTTGACCAAACATTTGAAAACTTCAAATTAGCACTAGAGTACGCCAGCAGTACCTATCAAATTAAAAAGGGCCGTTTAAGCGAGCTGTACTTTGAAAACGGTGAGAGCTTCGATAAAGCGATAGAGGCGTTTCATCGCTCGGTGGAAGCGCGCAGGTTATTAGACGCAATCGAGAAGCCCTGCGAAGCCTTTGCAAAGCAATACAATCAGAACAGAAATCTAGTTATTCGCGAGGTAAAAAAATATTTGCTAGCCGATGAAAACCTAACGGTACAAGAGGCGTTAGATAAATTTTATGTCTTAAGGGTGAAAGAGTAGCGCAGAGATTAAAGAGGTCTATTGTTGCAGTCGGCTTTCGGTGAGATTGCCAGAGAAAATATTGCCTCAAGCGGAGATAAATCTAAATTTACGCCTGCAATATTTGCATCTATCCTGAGATACCGCGTACTTACCTTGCATACTTCCGTTTTAAATCGTTGATGGTCTTCCGTTCACTAACTTTTTTCAGCGAAAGACCTTCGTAGCTCAGGCTTACTTCAAAATTTGCCATATTTGGTATAAATCGACTTTTTTGATTAGCATTCTTTGAAACCGCGCTTTTCATATAGCCCTCCTTTTAACTGGCTATTTCATATTATGATGCAAAAAATAGCCATTTCAACTTACTCGCTACTACTCCTATCAAAAGGTGTTTCAAAAACGCCTTTGTTTTTTGCGTAGCTGAGAGCTTTGCTGAATGATTCTGTTAAATCCGAATGTACAGAGTGCTTCGACAGTGCAAGGTACACCTTTCTGTCTTCGGTTATGTGAAAGGTTTGCTGCGAAATTTTGTTAGATAAGCCTTGTTCTTGCAGCAGGTAATTAAACCTTTGTTCAGAGCCAACGAAGGCGTCTATGCGTTTATTGAGCAATAAATCGATAAGCTGCAAGTGTGTGTTGGCTTCTACTTTCGCAAAATTTGTGGCCTTATCAAATTCAGGGAAGTATAGGCTATGACGTAAAAGGCCGACAATTAACCCGTCAAGATCGGCAAACTCATTAATGGAGATGGATGAACCCGCTCTCGCGTAAAAGGTTTGCACACTGCCTGGTGCAACAGGAGGTTCGATAAAGTGCAAAAATTCTTCTCTTTCGGCGCTGTGCGTTACCCCAACAAAAACATCTACCAGACCCTTTTCAAGTAACACAATACAGCGCGCAAAAGGACATTCCATAAACTTCAAACGCATGTTCAGCTGCTCGGCAACTATTTTCATAGCTTCAACATTTATTCCAGCTGGGGGCTTGCCCTCTGACAATATGGAGTAGGGAGGGAAATGATTTATTGCAAAGCGCAAAACGGGTTGAGTATCGGGCCATTTTACTTTATTTGCATCAGTTTGATGCGCAGGCTCAGCATTAATGTGTGTTTCACTAGCAAGCCCGAAACTCACAATCGCTAAAAAGAAAAAAATTGTTGCCTTAAATACCATACACGCTCCACCGAAGCTCTCACGAATTAACTGCATTCGAATAATTTTACTTCGTACTTACGAGTATATCAGACTATACAAATCCTATGTGCCGGCAACCTATAATTTAATTCAGTCAACAATAACCACAACGGCAGAGTGATACGTAATACTTAACGGGCCGCTGGTCACAAAGCGCTTAAACTCTGGGTTGTCTGTTCTGTACAGCGTAACTTTGGTTGAAGCCATAAAGCCAAGGGGTAACGGCAATGGATGGGTATCAAAAGAGAAGTTGTACATTACATATGCGCGAGCATCCTCAAAGCGCAGTTCGTAGGCAAAAAGCTGGTTAGCTACATCTACCTCATAAATGCGCATATCGGCGCGAGCAAGTGGGCCATACTGTTCAATAAAAGAGGTAAGCGTTAATACGTCAGCACTCATTGTGTTTGATGGCGGGCTAGGTAATACCGTTACCGCCTGTAGCATTTCGAGCAAGCGAGTTTCCCGGCCCGATAGGCTAGAAGATAAATTAGACGGTAGGCCAGCGGGTAAGTTAGCAGATGAACTAGTAACTGCAGAGCAAGCTTGCTCTGTAATATTTGTGGGTTCAGCGGTGCTTTCTTTAGCAACAATCTCTTTAGCAACAGCCTCTTCATCAAAAACAGGCTCTTTGTCACCCAGAGCGTTAGTTAATGCTTCATGCAGTAGTTCCACATCTCGCTTATCGCTGTTTACCGTAAAAAAGTTGCACAAGGCGTTGTTCCACACGCTACTACGCCATGGCTCGATATAGCCTGGCTTAGTGTTACTATGCTGGGTTTGAAAAAACCAAATAGCGCCAGCGAGTACGAGCGTGGTCAGTAGTAAGAAAAATGTAAGACCTTTTTTGATAACAGCCTCGTTTTTAATGCGTTGAGATTATAGGTGTTTAGTTTTTGGGTATTGGCGTATAAGTTATTACGACTTGGGGAAGAAAAAGGGTATTTTGGTTTGCCATACCCATAGCCAGTTTTATTCAAGCCTATACCTTTTAACTAAATTAAAACTCGAAAACCTGTTTTGTTTTTTGTAGTCTCGGTAAGCAAAGATGGCTGGATGAAAGGAAGCAAAAATGGCAAAAGCAAAAGGACTTTGCTTAAAGGTAACGCTCATTACGATAGCCTTTTTGATAAACACGCTAATAGTGTTATATGTTGCAAGGCAAAGCATTGCATTACCGTATTGGCTACATGAACTGTTTGCACGTGCGGAATCTATTCGCATTGAACACCCCATACAAGATGCGTTTTCAGTAATATCTCCTCAACAGCCTATAGCTAGGCCAGTAATTCATTACAACAAAACTCGAAAGCACTTAGCATCAAGTTATTCAACTTGTATAGATAAGAAAAAGCCGCCTTCAGATAAAACGCTATATACATGGATTGATGTTGATGGGACTCGTCATATCAGCGATAAGCCACAAGTAATTAATAGCAAAACGTCGTTGAGAGTGGCGGGAGTAATAAAGCCAGACAAAATATCCATAAATTTTCTTTCTCAAAATTTGTCGTACTCGGTTCGTAAAACATCTACTGAAAAAGTAAATAGAGCCATGAAAATGTTTGGAGAGATAACGCCTGAAGCTGCAATAGTGCCAGTTGTGGCTAACGTAAGAAGCTTCAAAACGAAAGACTCATACAATAACTACAGCAAGAAAAAGTCATCGTTGAAAACACCCACTGCAGGCTTTTACACATCAGGGAATAATGAGTCTGTTGTGCTTATTCGCGATGACGAAAGTACTGCAAATACGGTGGCGCACGAAATAGTGCATACGATAAATCAGCATTGGTATGGCCAAATAGCAAGGTGGCTTAACGAAGGAATGGCGGAGTATGCTGAAAACCTGTCGCAAAGTCATTGGCGGTCATATCTTTTGCAAAACCAGCCCGTGTCCCTCAATAATCTATTTGCAAGCACACGTAATAGTTGGGATAACGATACACAGCGATACTACGCAACTAGTTGGGCCTTTGTTTCATTTATGATGGCAAAGGAAAAACAATTTATGAGCCGCCTTTTATTAAAAGAGTCAGAAAATGGGTGTGCAGCGCTTTCTTCGCACGATATACAGAAGCTTTACGGGCGGCCAATTGCTCAGCTAGAGCGTGATTTTTTACGCTGGCTGAAATAGATTTTTGAGGGAAATGCGCGTGGCGCATGGGCTATGTGCATTAAAAGAACCTGAAGTTGAACTAAGCGTTTATCAACACATTTTACTTGGTTGAAAAACGTTTTTTCTTACAAGCATAGCGATGCTCTTTAAGTATTCTGAGTTCTTCTCTTAACTTTTCACCTTCTCTAGCGCTGTAACCAGAGCGCATTTTGGAATTTATATTTTTGATGCGCTTTTCGATACCTGAACAATTGTATTTAGACGGCTCGAAGCTAGAGGCAGAAAAAGCTGGCGATGAAATAAATAGTATCGTGATTAGGGTAATTAGTTTGTTCATAAATCTTCCTTGATGTGTGTTGAACCGTTGAAAGAGGAGTATCAACACTATATGAGTGTTCGTAAGATTAACATAGCTCAATTTAATCACGAAGTGTTTAGGTGTCGAGCAAAGCTTAACTGACTTATTTCTTGGTGTATTGCTAGATTTTAATTACACGCGAGCAGCGAAAATGCGTAACATCAATGAATCATGGTTGCACAGAAAAGCAGGATAAATGGAGAGCCAACGTGGTTTACCGAGCTATTATTAATGCCTTTATCGACAACATTTCCCATCCACGGTTTTATCGGTCTATCGAAGATATCGCCATACGGCTCAATGCGGTCGACCCTGCGGTGCTTTTTATGATGGCATGCAGCGAAAATAATGTGGCTCAAAAATCATCAGGCAATGAAAACAATAAAGATAGCATTGCCTCAGCGGCAAAGCAGATTCTGGGTTATGCGCTTACCTCTGCTGGTTACACAGAGGCCATGATTGCTGAAGACTTTGAAATAATGAAAAGCAGACGAAGTAATGAATTGTCTCCAAGTGAGCAAATATTACTGGAACAGCTTACTTTGCTTAATTCCCTTATAAACAACGATATCGATTTTAACTTCTTGGCAGTTTGCCTGTTTTTGTATAAAGAGCAGCCCGATGCGTATAGTAAACAAAGCGTAAGCCTAGATGTAAAAAGTAATACGGCCACGAAAAGGTTCATGTGTTATATAAAGCAACGGCAGGCGTGAGATAGCATTGGAAAGTTCTTGTGTGCTTTCTCGGAGCGAAGTGAAAAATGTATTCAGCCCTAGCTCAGCTGGATAGAGCGTTGGCCTCCGGAGGCAAGGGGCATGGGTTCGAATACTTTTGTGCATTGCGTTCAACCAGCACTTTAATCGCAGTTATTTAAAATAGGAAAATTCTTTAGCCAATTAAATTAAATGAAAGAATGAAATCTAAGAATCTTTGTTAGACTTGGCAATATTACAGTCTTCACATAGTACCTGTAAGTTACTTTTTTCCAATGCAAGCTCTGGATAGAGGCTGCGCGGCTTGATATGGTCTATGTGTAACATTGCCCCTTTTTCTGAGCTACTGCCGCAGATCTTGCATCGGCCGTCTGAAGTAAGCAGAACGGAAAGGCGCAACTCGCGCCACGCTTTTGTTCTGTAAAAATTTGTTCGAGATTTAACTTTTTGCGCTGGAAGTTCGTGCTTGCCTTTATAAACAACAGGCTCTTGCCCAGGCTGGTAAAGAATCGCAATTCCTTTGTTATTATTGAACCATCTCCCCAGAGCGCCAATAGCTCGAGCATGAGTTTTGTATTCTCTACGAATGTGTTTACTATCTTCTTTTAAAGTAACTCGGACTGTCATTGTTCTTCCCTAAACTTATTTCAATTGCCGCTAAAGCTATAACACTAGCCCCATTCTTTCAGCTGCTGCAGTGCCCTTATGCGATCTCTCTGGAGAGTAAGCGCCTCAAATACATCATCAAAGCTCGTGTTGTCGGGCCTAAGGTTTGGAAGCGCTAAATTGGCTTGGCTAAAAAACTCCGATTGATTGTTTTTCCAACCTTGATTCCACCAAGAAACGATATGCTCCCGTGAACTTGAGAGCTTCATACCTGTGGGTAATTTATCTGATTTATTTGCGTTTATTTTTGATTTTGTGGGTAATAGATTCCAGAGGTCGTTATTCGGCCATCGCGCGAACGGAAATGCATGATCTATAGCGTAGTCAGAGAGACTTAGCATCTTACCTGACCAGCAACATGTTACGCTTTCGCTTGTCAGCAAGTCGTTAACTCGATCTCTAATTCTAGAAGTGGTGCGTTCTGGGTCCTCCCATTTAAGAGCATTAAGGTAATCTACTTTGGTAAAGGGCTTTTGTTTGTTTAAAGCATAACCTGCCATCAAGGATGACCACTCGTTTATTAAAGTAGGTTCAATCCAAACGCTAAACTGGGTTAGCGAATCCCAAATGTGGGCGGGTACATAAAATTTTCCCAGCGAAGACAAAAAATTTAAGTCTAAATGTAGGTCGGTTTTAGGTTTGTAAGTTTTGTTAAGCTCAACGTGAAATACACTTTCATTAGTGCCGGGTAACGTTGTGTATTTAGCTGGCATCTTTTTTATAGTTGACGATATATCTTTAAGTGCTCGATATAGTCCTTGTATCGTATCGCTATCTGAATAACGTGCACCAATATAAAAATCATTGCTTGAATATGATGAGATCTGATGCCAACCGCCTTCGCTTATAAAACCTAAACCTTTATCAGGATTGGAATTTTGCTGCATGTCGAACTTATCAATTAGAGGTTTATATAATTTCAACCAATAAAGCGCGACTAATCCGACAGGTAAACTTACGTGTTCACTGGTTTGGTTTAAAACCGCTCCTGGGTGGCCCTCAGCAATTCTCAGAAGGGTTCTAAGTAGTGCAATTTTGTAGGTGGAAGCTTTGCTATCGTTTATTACAATATTGCGAATTAGCGGAAAAGCACCGGTACCATTGTCAGGTAGCGTGAGTAAAACCGTTTCCTGCTTGACGTCTGCATGAGCAAGTTCATCGTTTGACCTCTCAGGGGTAAGCAATCGATACGTGAGCCCGAATTGGCTTGCCAATTGCGCTAGCTCATCACTCGAAACGGGATACATGGTGCGTTCGTCAGAACAGCAACCATGGTTCAGCGATATTATGAGCTTGCCATTGGGCTTCAATAAACATGAGAGTTTTCTGAACGCACGTTCTCGTGATGACGGCGTTATATGCATCCACACTGCGCTTAGCAGAATTAAATCAAACTTGGTTTGTAATCGAAAAACTTCAGCAAGTTCTGGTAATGAATCTGATACCCAGTGAATCGGGTTTGAAACTGTATATTCTCTTGCTATTTCACGAATACCAGTGGCCGGTTCAACCGCAACTACGCCTAAACCTTTTGCGGCCAGATAGCGAGCATCTCGACCCGAGCCTGCGCCCACGTCAAGTACCATTCCTTCTTTAGGAATAACCTTTAGCCACTCTTTATGCACATATTCAAAGGGAACGCTGTCGTATTGTTCAGCAAGCGAAGAAGCGTTAGTTGAATAGTACGTAGTATTTTTAGTCAAACCGCTAACTTAGATACCAATCCGTTGAATGTTTTACTTCTAAATCATTTGATGAATAAACTCAAGTATTCCATCTAAACCAGTAATAACGAAGTAAAGTATTTTGTATCAATAGCTGAAGCGTTTTATCTCTGTCGCTTTACTTCAACCGTCACCCACTCAACATCACTTCGCTGTAACCCATCTTTACTAGGAACCGGGTTCAAATTACGCGCTGTTAAACCACTTTCTGCTGCCAATGCTTGCAGTTCCTCATAGCTTACTGGGTACATAGGCCGTTCTGGGTCACTTGGTCCAAAGCGCAGGCTTATATACATTTTGCCTGTGTCTGATAGTAGTTCGCTAAGGCGCTTTATGGTTGCTGGCCTTTCTTCGCTGGGCAGGTGCATCCATACGGCAGAAAGCAAAATAAGGTCGAAGTGTTGGTGTTTGTGTTGGTGTGGGGTAGGTAAATTTGCCAGCGCGGGTAGGGCGGCGTCACACCAAGTCACTCTTTCGTTGGAATGTTGCTTGGCTAATTTCAGTAATGCTTCGGCAGGCTCTGTTGCAGTTACTTGCCAACCTTTTGCGGCCAGCCAATTAGCGTCGCGCCCACTGCCTGCGCCAACGTCTAATGCAGTAGTGGGCTGTGTGTTAGCAAGTGCTTGTTCAAGGTAGCCATGCACACTGTCT
Source organism: Alteromonas sp. RW2A1 (assembly GCF_001886475.1). Classification (NCBI taxonomy): domain Bacteria; kingdom Pseudomonadati; phylum Pseudomonadota; class Gammaproteobacteria; order Alteromonadales; family Alteromonadaceae; genus Alteromonas; species Alteromonas sp. RW2A1. Next base: position 107,589 of record NZ_CP018031.1, read on the forward strand.
GCACTTATCGATTGATAAAGCGAGTAGTAGTGTTCTGCGTTAGCACTGTAATGGTTAATGGTTGTTTTCAATACTAAAAATCCCTCTTTGTATGCAGTGCAGGTGTTTTTGCGCGCCGTATGCATTTGCTGATTTGGCCGCTACCTAACTGAAAACCAGCATACCATTAATACCCTTTAAGGTAAGTGATAAGTGGGAATCCAGAAAAGGTAAATTACCAGTCTGCCCGCATTATAGTTTATTCATACTTTTTCTTCTTATCATGTCGATAGACACTATATACCTGCTGCTTAGCCATAGTGTCACTTACATGCTTTTCTATCGACTCCTTTAATCCTTCCATAAGAGAAACCTCATTCATTGATGCAAGGCATTCGAGAATACCCTGGGCTATGTTATCAACCTTATCTGCAGCAAAAGAGCGAGATACCCCTGCATTAAAGGCAAACTCGATTAAATCCCGCCTCGTAGGGAAAGCTTTGCTCTTGCGCATTTTCAGTGCCATTGCGTTATCAATGGTTGGATATATGAGCGTATGAGTAACGTCATACACTGGGCTGAGTTTTACATTTGACTGGTTTATGTCGTATTGCAGTGAGAAATTTTTAAGGTGCGCGTCTCCGTTTCCAATCAAGCAATTAAAGGCTATTAGCGCGAACATCTTGTCCGCCTCTTCAGGAGAGTGCGTATTGCGCAGTGTGGCCCTCATTATATTCTCATAGCTGCCCAAGTACTTTTGGTCGCCCGTGCGCCCCATGAGCGTGGCGTAGTCCTCGATACCCATTTTATTTCCGTCATTATCGACGTCGAAACGTTCTACCACGTAGTGCTGTAAATCATCGGATAGCCATACTTTAGGAGTTTCAAGGCCACAATATTCAGCGCATTTCATGCACACGAACTCGTTCACTGTCAGCAGCGGGAATTCATCATCATAGGTTTTAACAATAAGGTCTTTTTGTAAGAGAGTTGAGCGGGATACCACCACCTTAGGCTGAACGCCGGACGCCATACCATTTAGGTAGTAACGATCTAACAGTTGTGGAAATAAACTTCCCTTGCCAGACCAGTGCAGTATGTCGTTAATGGCGATGGGCTCAGGCTCTGACAACGCAATCCCCGCATTATAGGATAAGTGGCCTATGCCTTTGTCGCCCATGAGCGCCAACAAATACATATCATCAACATTAGCGTAGCGGATAAGCTTTTCAGAAATATACCGGCGCAAGTAACCCTCAGGCAGATTCTGCGTGAATATTGGATGCAGTGCACCCCGCGTATACGGCTCAACTTGATATGGCATCGTTAGGGATACCGGAAAATTCTCATTGGTATACGTATAGTTAAACTGAGCTGTCCGATTTAAAGTACCAGAAGTTTGCCCGGCCACATGAACCTTCATCTGTCGAACCCTTTCAGGCAGGCTTGCGAGAATTGAATCAGTCGTCATCGTAAATAGACTCCAGTTCATCTAATGTCGGCCGACGCTTAATAGGGGTGGCTGTTAACTCTAACCCCATCAGAGTTAAGTAACGCTCAAGCAATTGTAATGACCCTTGATAACGGCCATTCTCAATTTGCGAAATCCGGGGGCGTGCTGTTTTGAGTTTGTTGGCAACGTCGTCTTGGCTCATCCGGTGACGTTTTCGTTCTGCCTTTAACTGATTACCGATAGATTCTCTGCTCATTATCTGCACCATAAATGTATCTATATATGAACAAATAGCACTTTTACACAATTATGTACATATATAGATACATAAAATTGATTGGGAAGGAGATTTATTTCTGCGCTAATCATTTACTAACCTCGCTCTCCTAATCTTAAAAGATATGCAAATGATAACTATTGCTATTTACATTAGTGTGGCGATGTGTAAAATCTTGCGACCATAAATAACCGAACAACAAAAAGTGTGTACTTATGAAATGGTCAATCCTTACCTTGGCAATTGCTTCTGCAATGAGTTATTCCGCAACCGCAAATACAAGTGCTGAAGCAGACAGCTCTGAAGTGAGCGGCTCTGAAATGAACAGCACTGAAATGAATGGCTCTGATATCGATAGCTCTGAAATAGAAAATATTGAAGTAAGAGGCTCTTACATTGAAGGGTATGGCGCGCACAAGGCCAGTGGTGCGTCGCGTATTAACTTGCCCATTAAAGACATTCCTCAGTCGGTATCGGTTATTACCAGTGCGCAGTTCGACGACTATCAGCTAAATGGCATTAACGATGTGCTCGATACCGCCACCGGCGTTAACGTGCAACGAGTAGAGACTAGCCGTACCTATTACAGTGCACGTGGTTTCGACATTAACAATTTCCAAATTGATGGTATTGGTCTGCCGCTTATTCGAGGCAATAACCACGGCGATGAAGACTCGGCCATTTACGAACGCATTGAAATTATTCGCGGTGCAAATGGGTTAATGACCGGCGTGGGCAACCCCTCTGCTACGGTTAACTTTATTCGCAAGCGCCCAGGCATGCAAAACGGCCTAACCGTACAAGGCTTAGTGGGCAGCTGGGACAATCGCCGTATTGAAGTAGACGGTACGTATCGCGTAAATGAAGATTTTGGTATTCGCGGCGTGGCGGTGTCTCAGTCGCAAGAGTCTTATCTCGACCGTTACGAGCAAGAGCGCCAAGTGGCTTATTTGTTCGCAGAGTACAATATTTCAGATAGCACCACGTTCTCGGTAAGTCACTCGTATCACACCAACAACGCCGACGGTAATAACTGGGGGGCTAACCCGCTGTTTTATTCCGACGGTACAGCCACCAATTTTGATGTGTCTACCAGCACCTCAGCCGATTGGTCGTATTGGGATGTTGAAAAGCACAATACCTTGGTAGAGCTAGATCATGTGTTTGCCAATAACTGGTACATGCGTGCTACTTACTCTCGTAAAGTGACCGATGAAGACTCTGAACTATTTTATGTATTTGGCACGCCAAATCGCGAAACAGGTCTTGGCCTCACCGGTTATGCCAGCGAATATGATCACGATGAAGAAACCGATTTAATTGACGTATACCTAACCGGTGATTTTAATCTTTTTGGCCGCTCGCACGAGTTTGTAGTAGGGGTAAACCATGCCTCTATGACCTTTGAAGATATGTCGTTGTACGATTTCACAACGGGCAATGGCTTCCCTGCAATGCCGCCGCTTGAAACGTGGGATGGCAATGCACCCATTCCTACCCTTGTAGATGGGCTAACGGGCGCCGATGTTGATACCGAGCAGTCGGCAGTGTATTTCACTACGCGCTTTAGCTTAACGGATGACTTGCACGTTACCGCGGGCGGCCGCCAGAACAGATGGGATACCAGCGGCTTGTCTTACGATGTTGCACAAGACGCTGAAGACAGCGAATTTATCCCTTATGTTGGCGTGGTGTATGCGCTAAACGATTCCATTTCTGCCTATGCCAGCTACACAGAAACCTTCTTGTCTCAAACCGAGCTAGACATAAACAACAACACCCTGGCACCTATTGTGGGCGAGAGTAAAGAAGTGGGCTTTAAAAGCGAGTTTTTTGAAGACCGCCTTATTGCCACAGTAGCTTACTTCGACATTGTGCAAGAGAACTTAGCCATACCCGACCCAGCAACGGCCGACCTACCGCCAGGCGAACAGCGTTTTATTGGCGCTACAGGTATAGAGTCTAGCGGTTATGAATTTGAAGTGGCCGGTGAGCTACTACCAGGCCTACAAACCAGCATTGGTTATACCGATTTCACCATTGATGGTAACGAGCTGGTGGCCGACTACACGCCAGAGCGACTGCTTAAGTTTGCTGCAACCTACACGCCTGCAAGTTTCGACAAACTGTCTGTAGGTGTGAATGCGCGCTGGCAAGACGACACGTCGCGAGTACAGGGCGTTGTGGGTGAAGGGTTCGCAAACGCAGGCGACACCATTGTTACGCGCCAAGATGCCTATGCCATTATCGATTTAATGGCCAGATATCGTGTGTCTGATAACTTCTCGGTAGCCTTAAACGCCAACAACGTAACAGATGAAAAATACATTAATAGCTTGTACTGGGCCCAAGGTTTTTACGGTGCGCCTGCAAGCTATATGTTAAGCGCAACCTGGTCGCTGTAACGGCATAACGGTTTACCGTGTGCCTCGTTTGGGGCACATGGGCTAAAGATGGAAGGTAAACATGCGCAAAACTCTGTTTAAGTGGCACTCTATAACGGCACTCATCGCAATGGTGCCGCTTTTTGTTATTTCGATTACCGGTAGCATACTGGTATTTAAACCTGAAATTGATACGTGGTTAATGCCCTCGCACATGAGTGTGCAGGCAGCAGAAGGCCGGCCTCGTGAAAACTTAAATCAGTTAATTAATAAAGTAGAAGCCACCCATCCCGACTTTATATTAGGAAGTTGGGAGCTATTTGATAACAAGCAGCGCAGCGATGCGGCGTACCTTATTAGTAAGTCTGAGGGCGAATGGTACAAGCTGTATGTCGACCAGTATTCGGCCACGCTGTTATCTACCCCTGTGCCTGTTACTCATGATATTACCGACTGGTTACTGTCGCTGCATTACACCTTTTTGCTGGGCGTGATAGGCACATCCTTCGGGTTTGTGTTTTCTCTTATGCTGCTAGTGCTTAGCGTGACAGGCATAATATTGCATCGCAAGTTTTGGACTAAGCTATTCACTCTGCGCTTGCATGCGGCTAGGCGCATCTTTTTTAGCGATGTGCATAAGCTAATAGGCATATTATCTTCACCGGTGCTGCTTATTTTGGCGTTTACCGGGGGCTATTGGAATGCCTCTGAAGTGATACACGAAACCTTAGAACATGGCGACGAACACGCCTATGTTACCGAGGCCATTTACAGCCCAAATCTCGATTTTCAGCAGCTGGTTTATGGGTCGTCTAAGGCTATTGAAGGTCACCGGCCCACTTATCTTACATTTCCCTACGAGCCTGAAGCACACATTAATGTGTTTGGCGAAGTGCCTAACAAGCCGTACCTTTCAAGCGAATATTCCTCGGTGGTTACCTATAACCGCGACTCAGGTGAGGTATTGGCCACATTTGATGTAAGAGAGGAATCAGGCTGGGCGGTATTTGTTGATATGTTTAGAAAATTGCACTTTGGGTACTTTGCAGGGTTACCTAGCAAAATACTGTGGTGTGTGTTGGGTTTAAGCCCAGTTTTGCTTGCGCTGACAGGACTGTATTTTTACCTGTTCAGAAAATCGCCTAAAAAGCCTCGGCGTAGGGTTGTTGCCCATTCGCCTGTGAAAAGCTAGCGCCGCTAAATGAGATCACGCTTGCCGCGTATTTTCTGCAGTGCTTGTTCTGTACTGCCGTGATAGGCGGCTAATCGCTATGCCACCTATTAGCCCTGGCAAAATCCAGAAAGCATACTGCCATGCGCCAATATCGCTAAATAAGGTGCGCCCGCCAAATGCTGCAAACGCAGTATACGCGGCAATGCCAGACCCGATATAGCCGCCAAGATGCTCTACCAACCAAGCTTTGGGCGCTACTTGCTTGGCAAAAATAAAGCGAAGCTGACCAATACTAATAGAAAGCCCTAGCGGAGCAAAAATGAGCATGAGAATATGCTGATTCATAATGCCGATAACTCCGATATATAGGCTTGTAGCGGTTAGTAGTACCGCTGGTGCAGTACGGCTAAAACAGCGAAGCGAACGGCGGCTTTGTTTAGCATCAAGCGCCCACTGTCCCATCATTACAGACGCGTACATTTGCACCGCCAAATGCAGTAAAAAGATGGCAAAGCGCTGCAAGTTTGCCACGCCAGCTGGGTTATCGACCAAATTAGGGTTAACGGCAACGGGTATAAATAGCCACACGCCAGCCAGCACTGCGCCGCTGGCAATGGTCCACAGCATTGCGCGGCGATAATGCGCGCCAAACTTTTTGTGGTTAAACGCGCCTTTACGAGCGGTAACCGGTACCCAAAAAAGCACCAGAGCAATAGCGCCGGCTAGTATGTGGCTATATAAAATAGCTTGGTATGAATAGCTCATCTAAAATCTCCAATTGTTCTGGTAAAAATCACAGCCTGTAAAAGTGCCTGTCTTGATAAGTGGTGTCTCGATAACGCCCTAGTAAAATTCGCCGTTTACAAGTGACTGTCCTAATAAGTGCTCGTTTAAAAGTGACTGTCTCAATAAGCGAGGGCGGTGTATTGAGAAGTGTATCTAGAAGGAAACGGGATCATCAGTGGCGAAAGTCACGATGTGAAAAATGACTTTTGGCCTATTCCAAAAAACGCGTAATTAACCAATACTGAGCCTTATGAAACTATCTCAATTACGTATTGCTCCCGAACAAAGTGGAGCGCTCATAACTATCTTGGTTGTTGCAGCAACCAATGCTTGGTTACTTATTGGTTCCGAAAGGATTAACACAACAAACATCGTTGCGATTATGTTGTGCTTTGTTCTGTTCAGCTTTGGCTTTTTACTGGTTACTCAAGACAATCCTGTTGGGAAAAGTGAAGTAATTCGCAGCGTATTAGTGGGCATTGAATACGCGCTTGTGTTAGTACTTTTTGCTTTAAGCCCAATGACCTTCAACGCTATTTTGCTGGTAATTTGGTCTGCGCTACTACCTTATTTTATGCCGTTTAAACGGGCACTTTTGCTGTCGCCAATTTGGTCAGCTGTACCGTGGCTGGTGTATAGCTGGGTATGGCAGGCTAATAGCAGTTTGTGGATAAACGCACTGCTTTTTTGGACATTCAATTTGTTTGCCTTGGTTATGATGGAAAGCCGAAAAAACGCGGAACGACAAACCGAACGAGCGGAAGAGGCGAATAGAGAGCTACGGGCGTTACAAGATTTGATGCAGCAAGCTAGCCGAAAAGACGAGCGCACCCGCATTGCTCGCGATATTCACGATTTAGTGGGTCATCATTTAACAGGGCTGTCGCTGCATTTGCAGGTGGCATCTCGCACGGCGTCTCCCGATCAGCGCCCAACTATCGACCAGTGCTTAAGCATTGCCAAGCTGCTGCTTGCAGACGTTCGCGAGGCGGTATCAGACATGCGTGAATTTGGGCAGCTTAATTTACTGCAAGCCCTTGATGCGCTTACCGAGCCTTTAAAAAATAAGATTCGGGTAGAGGTTGATTGCCAAACTGATATCAGCAATTTAACGCTGCTTCAGGCCACTAATTTGCTGCGCTGTATTCAAGAAAGTCTTACTAACACTATGCGCCACAGTAAAGCCGACGAGCTGGTGATTAGCATTTATAAAAAAGCCGCCCAATTATGCATAGATATTAAGGACAATGGCGCTAGCGCTAATACTAATAATGTTATTCAGGGAAATGGTCTCAAAGGTATTCAAGAACGCATTAGTGAGTTAAATGGCAGTGCAACGTTTATCAACAGCGATGGAGGTTTTCATACCTTGCTAATACTGCCGGAGGCGCAATGATTATAAGCTGCCGGAGGCGAAATGATTAAGGTATTAGTGGTAGACGACCAACAATTGTTACGACAGGGATTGTGTAGCTTGCTTAGTCTTTCTGACAAAGTAGAAGTGGTGGGCCAAGCTAACGACGGGCTCGAGGCCATGAAGTGGTTACAAAACAACCCCGGCTGCGCTGATGTTATGCTGTTGGATATTCGCATGCCGCGCATGACAGGCATAGAGTTACTTAATGCGCTTAAACAAGCCAATGCGCTTATTCCAACCATTATGCTTACCACCTTTGACGATCATGAAAACCTAATGGGCGCCTTGCGCGCTGGCGCAAAAGGGTATTTGCTAAAAGACGTATCGCTAGAAACTCTTGTAGAAGGGATAGAGGCCGTGAATGCCGGCGAGTCGCTTATTCAGCCTGCCATTACCACTACGCTGATTAATAGCCTGCAAGGGCTAAACACTGAAACGGAAGAGCCCGAACAGGTAGAGCCTCTTTCCAGCAAAGAGAAAGAAATTCTGCGCTTAATGGCCTCTGGCTGCAGCAATCGAGAAATAGCGGCAGCGCTTTATAAATCGGAAGGCACAGTAAAAAACCAGGTGTCGACTATTTTAGCAAAGTTAGGTGCGCGCGATCGTACCCGCGCCGTACTTCGCGCGGTAGAGCTGGGTATTATTGGTTAGTGCTAATTGCGCTATCGCGTATTTTAGCTAAAATAGCTAAAATAGCTAAAATAATTAAGGGCAATGAGTGGTTTTCGTATGAAGTCAGTTTCGGCGACAGAAGCAAAGAATAATTTTGGTGAGCTACTACTTGGAGCTCAGGCTAGTCCCATCTCTATAACGCGAAATGGAAAAGAGCAGGGCGTTTTATTGTCAGCAAACGATTATGCTTTACTCAAGAAAAAGGCGATGCAAGCTGCTGTAAATGAGGGGATTAGCAGTGGTTCGGCTGGAGAGCTGGATATTGAATATATTAAGCAAAGTGGCAGAGAGCTATTAGGTAAGTAGCTTGAAAATAATACAAACTAATGCAGCAAGGACAGATTTGATTGAAATCTGACTTTATGGCGCAGAAAATTGGGGAATAGAGTGTGCAGACGAATACTTGGATGAACTAGGTAGTTTCATAAAAAGCTTGTGTAATTTTCCCGATAAATATCGCCTACAAAAAAATTATGTACCGCCAGTGAGAATTGGCTTGTATAGGAGTCACTTGGTCATCTATACCAATGAGATTGATACAATCTCGATAATTCGTGTCCTTCACAAGACTATGGATGTTCCAGGTCAATTAGATTAAAAACAGGTCTGTCGATACGTTGACTTACTCTCAAGGTGAGTTACTTTTCCGGCATAAGGTGAGGGGCAAGCGGCGGACGTCGCGCTGATTCTTTAGGGCCGTACCACTTCGCTAAGTAATCTAAAATAACCGGCTCTGCGTCACCTAATGGCCACAATTTTTGTGTGTCTTGCATCCACCTGATAGTTTCTAACCAACGCTTTTTACTCATGGCGTTTTGCGTAATAAGCGAGGTTGAATGGCATGCGCTACAGTGAGCTAAAACTAGGTTCGAGCCTTCAGCTATTACTAAACCCGACTGAGGATCTGTTGCAGGTTCGGCTACCGCTGATCTACTTGCAAAAATGACGGTAAGCCCGGTTACGCAAAGCGCAATACAAATTGTACGTAACGCTAAAGACATAGCAGAGCTCCTATGATTGGTAGATTTGTATCTTCTACATCATTCATCTTTACGCTACCACTTTTACAGCAATGCGATGGCATGCATTGTTCAAATAACCTTTTGGATTCCAACCAGGTAGCACCATGGGTTGGGCTTTACCTGTTTCATCTACCGCTTTTGCCCATATTTCATAGTAGCCTTTTTGAGGGAATGAAATATTAGAGGTGAAATGTTGCCAAGCATGTCTGTTTACTGGACGAGATAGCTCGGCTCGTTGCCAAGTTTGGCCAAAGTCGATAGAGGTAAACATCTCTTTTACGTTTGTTGAACCGCACCACGCGTGCCCCCTTACCGTCAAAGGTTTTGAGAGCTTTTGTTCTACGCCCGACTTAGGGTAGGTGATAAGCGACTTTACAGGCATAGCTTCAATAATACACATTTCGTCGTCGGGAACGCTGACTCCTGGTGCCACAGGCTCGCACGGAACACGGTAGGCTTTACCTAGCATTTTTGCGCCATCGTGTACTTGGTTTCGAATAACAATTTTGCTTAGCCACTTGCCGCTTGTGGAAGCAGGCCAGCCACCAAACACCAAGCGTAACGGAAAACCATTCATAACGGGTAACGGCTCTCCGTTCATTTCCCACGCAATAAGCGACTCATCTTCCATGGCTTTACTAATAGGAACGCCTCGCGAAATTGCGGCTTTGCCGGGCGTTCTGCTTAAATGCTGATCGTTGCCATAGTAACCAATATATACGGCGTCATCTTTTACGCCCACGGCTTGCAATACGTCTTTTAGCCGAACGCCCGTCCATTTTGGGCAGCCTACTGCGCCGGTGGTCCACTGATTCCCCGTGGCAGCTGGAGAAAACTCAGCCCTGCCGTTACCGCCGCACTCTAACGTGAGTTGGTAGGTGTAATGTTTAAAGCGTTGTTTTAACTCATTGAGGGTGAATGTTATTGATTGTTTAGCGGATTCACCTTCTATGGTGAGTGTCCAGGTATCTGGGTTTGGCGCGGTTGGCACAATACCGTTGTTACGCACGAAAAGACGGTTTGCCGGTGTAACCTTGTCATCAAGCAGATGCGCGGGCGTTTCCGCATTTACTGGACGGTCGTTTAGAACCACTAGCCCGTCTTTACCTTCTATTTTAAAAGGGGTGTCCGATTGTGCGAAAGCAGCGGGAATAAGCCCTGCCGGCATGAACTGACCGTAAACCACTTCGGCGCCAAGCAGTACCGACAGCGTTTTTAACCCAGATAAAAAGCCTCGACGGCTCAGTGGGTTACTGGTTCTGCCAAATACGGTGTGGTCTGCTTTTTCAGCATTGATGGCGTAAAGTTCATGAAGGCCGCGTTTTTTCACTGCTTTTACCTTTTAAAATTACAGACGTTTTGTTTGGTTTGTATCGCTGCGCTACTGCCTATCTACACAGGCGAATTATAGAAAGTACAAGTAGCCCAAAATGAGTAACGCTATCCAAATGGTTTCGGCTAATATCATCATTATGGGTAAAGCGCCTACTTCGGCAAGCTTACCCAAGTTAGACTTCATACCAATAGCGGTGATCGACACAACTAAAAAGAAACGCGATACTTGGGCCCCTGTTTCAACAATGTAGTCGGGTAACGTAACAAAGCTATTGAGTAGCATCATGGTAATAAAGCCCACTAAAAACAGCGGGACTTTAGGCACGTCGCCTTCGTCTAACTGCTGATTTGCTGTGTAAAAACGTTTTATAATCAGCATCATAATAAGCACCACGGGCATGAGCATGGCCACGCGCACAAGTTTGGTCAATGTGGCCATATCTCCAGCTTCTTCCGAAACTGAATACCCTGCGCCCACCACCTGTGCTACATCGTGAATGGTTCCACCTAAAAATATTCCTGCTTCTACATTGTTCATGTTTACTTGTGCAGCAATGATGGGATATACAATCATCGCGATAGTCGACATGGCAGTAACGCCAATAACAGTTAGCAGGGTGTCTCGTTCGTGGTTCTCCCCTTTGGGCAGAATTGTTGAAATAGCCAGTGCGGCCGATGCCCCGCAAATGGCTACCGAACCACCAGTAAGTGCGCCAAAGCGCTTTTGCAAACCAAAGGCTTTAGCAAGAAAAACGCCCAGCACTATGGTGGTAAATATAGCGCCAGTCAGCATGAATGCTGTTTGCCAACCCAGCACTACTAAATCGCCAAGTGCAACCCGTAGGCCTAGAAGGACCACTCCCGCTCGCAGTAATGTGCTTGCGGTAAAATCGATACCGCAAGCACAGGGAGCGTCTTCTTGATACAAAAATGACACTGCCATACCAAGCAGTAGAGCAAATAACATAGCAGGTGCGTTGTAATGTTCACTGAGAAAAAGCGCTGCCATTCCGGTAATGGTAGCAATGCCTAAGCCCGGCCAAATATTTTTACACTTAACTGCTATGTCATTCATGTTAATTACCGATCAGAAGCCACGAGTGCTACTAGCACTACACGCTTTCTGTCGCCCCCGTAAGGACGGCGGCCGTGCATTGTTCGGTAATTATCGACAATAGCCACATCACCATCTTGCCACTCAAGGTCGAAGGTAAAGGTTTCCGCTAGCTCTGAGATACGCTCTAAACCCTCTTTAGGTATAGGTGTACCATCACCAAAGGTAATAGCTGAAGATGGGTTTTCTTTTACGCCCTTCCAGCCTTTATAAGCAGCGATAAGCTGGTTATAGAAAACTTCCGCGCCGTCGCCAAGCTCAACAACAGCTGGTAAAACAGGCGTTATAGCCTTTAAACTACCATCGTCGAGCCACTCCCATGAATAACCCAATTCACTCAGCTTGGTCTCTGCCTCTTCCACTGTTTCAACACTTAGTGTGCTTTTCCAGCTTCTGCCTTGGCCTGAATTGGCATCGTCTGCGGCCGGCATTGCAGTGGTATATTTCAGACCTTTCTCTTTAAAGTCGTTAGCAAGACTTGGGTCTTCGGCTTTCAATGCTTCAAACAACTTATCAGAGCGGCATAGCGGAGTCGCTCCACCTTCGTCAGCAGCAGACTGACAAAAGAAGAATACCTTACTAGGTGAAATTGGTGTTTGCGCCATTTCATGGTGTAGAAATATTTCTATGTCTTTAGGCGCCTCGTTGGCGGTGAAAACCCGTTCGGTAAAGTTAATTCTTACTGCGTTAGATAACGATTCTTGATAAGTAAAATTAGGATAGCCAAAGCCGGCCGAAAAAACGTCGAAGGCCTCTGCCGAATCGAGTGGAAAGCCGCGAAACAATAGGGAACCAGTATCGGCCAACTTAGCCTCTAGTTCAGCCTGATTAGCCCTTACAAACTCTACGGTATCTGCAACTGTTTTGCATCCAGTGCTATTTACAACAATAGCCGGAAATTCTTCACCGTTGTATGTGTGCTGGGTTGCTATGTTGGCATACTCAACACTGGAGGTCTCATTAACGCTTTTCATTTTTAGCTCCTAGTCGTAAATAGGGTGGAAACGGTTAAAGGCTGCTTCGCAGAAGTGTCCAGGATCATTAAAGCGTCGGTTCATATTTAGCGCAGATATAGCCTGCATTTCTTCATCGGTTAGGTTGAAGTCGAAAAGAGCAATATTCTCTTTCATACGCTCAACTTTTGACGTTTTAGGGATAATGGCGTTACCGCGTTGAATACCCCAACGCAGCACTATTTGAGCGGGGGTTTTATTATGGGCCTGTGCAGCTGCTATCACTACGCTTTGCTCTAGCACAGACTCTGTCTTATCTGCCATTTCTAGTTCTAGGTAAGAGAGGGCACCAAGAGGAGAGAAGGCTGTGACCGCTAGCCCATAATCTTTTGCCAGTCTTATTAACCTTTCTTGTGTAAGGTAGGGGTGAGATTCTATTTGCAGCATGGAAGGTTTCACGCGTGCGTAGCTCATTAGGTCGTGAATGAGGCCGGTGTTGTAATTACACACACCAATCTGTTTTACTTTGCCTTCATCAACCAACTCTTCCATTGCAGCCCAAGTTTTGTATAGCGGGATAGGCGCTAATTCCATTTTTGGTTCTGAGGCTTCTGGGTCGTAAAACCACTCTGGAGGATAGCGAGTTTCAATGGGAACAAACTTCTGAGCTATCGGGAAATGGATAAGATATAAATCTAGATAGTCGAGCTGTAAATCACTCAGTGTTTTATCTAGCGCAAGTGATACGTGTTCTGGCGCATGAAAGGTGTTCCACAGTTTCGACGTGATCCACAACTCTTCCCGTTTACAGATACCTTCAGAAATGGCGCGCGCTATTCCCTCACCAACTTCTTTCTCATTGCCGTAATCTGTAGCGCAATCTAAGTGACGATATCCTGCTTTGATAGCCTCGTAGGTAGTGTCTGCACATATGGCAGTGTCTACTTTCCAAAAGCCAAACCCTACCTCTGGTATTTTATCCATCGCGTTATTCACCCTTCATTATTAAATAATGTCGCTAGTATGCTTAATTCAAACATTGGTCTTGTATAAGACATAAGTTATTATACAGGTAGGGTTAAGTCAACAATCTGTTAACAAAGTTAATGGGGTAAGGTAGGTTTTAGGGCTGGTAAGAGGAGCTTTATAAATTGGAAAGTCAATTTTGGTAGAGAAAGTGGATACTAAATCATTCTAAGGCTAATCTAGTTCCACCTGATAATGATAATGGTCGGTACGACATTTACTCTCGCGGTATTCTATTAATTTACCTTCTATCGACTCTGTTATTCGCGTGACAAGCAAAAGCGGTGTGCCCTCCTCTACGTGTAAGCACTCAGCATCTTCTTTAGACGCTAAAATAGCCTTTATGCTGTCGCGGGTTTTAAACACCGTTAAGTTATAGTCGGTTTGATAAAAGTGATACAGCGTGTGCGGAATGTCTTCGCGGTTGTTTATGCCGGTAAACATCTTGGCTGGTAAATAGATGGTTTCCAGCATACAGAATTCGTTATCGAGTATACGTCTGCGCTTTAATTTAATTACCTTGTCTTTAGCAGTAATAGAAAGGGCCTGCTGAACGGCATTGGTAGGTGAAATACGTTCTTTACTTAACAGTTCTGCCTTTGGAAGGTCGGCTCCTTTGCCATCAGCTTGAAGAGGAAAAAAGCGAAATAGAGCGTCTTGCGCTGTGTGTTCCGAAACAAACGTACCTACGCCTTGTCGCCTTGTGACTATTTTGGTGTCTGTGAGTAGTGTGAGCGCTTTTCGCACCGTTCCCTGGCTTACATTAAATTCGTCGGCCAGTTTAAATTCACTAGGAAGCATTTCGCCAGGCTGCCATCTGCGTTCAACAATGAGCTGCTTAATATATTCGCCAACTTGCTGATAAAGAGGCTGAAAGGCAAGGCTAGGCCCGCCGAGCTTATGGTCAAATTGAGAGGAAGACATAAATCCGAAACCTAATGACTATTTTTCTTTTGTTATATCACACACAAGATGTATAGCGTACTTTTATTGAGAAGATTGCTTGCTCGGCATCAGTTCAATTGATTTCCCTTTGAGGGTTTTGCCTGTTAGTTTACGTTTCGTTATAAAGAGAAAATGCTGATTGACACCATAGTTACATTTCATTAACTTATGTCTTATACAAGACATGTAGAGTAGTGATGAAATGAGTAACGCTTTTAGTGTAATTGAGCCAGATTGGAACGCCATTGACCCGGCAGAAATTGTCCAACCACCACACCTTGAGAGTGACGAAATTCTCATTGTACCTACTCAGCTAGGCGAACTTAGAATGTCCATAAGTAATTATGGGTTAAGAATTCAAAGTGCTGATGATAATCAAGCGGCCTACGGCATGCTCACTGCCACACCAAAAAATGAATCACTGACACTCTCTGGTGATAATGATAAATACTGTGTGACTGGTGGCCAGTATCGCTTGGAGTTATGCGCTTCACCTCTGCATTTCAAGCTTTATAAGGGCGAAACCTTGGTGCAGCAAAGTGCAACAGATGGACACTTTGTTCGCCAGCATCGCTTACCGCCTTTTGCAAAAACAGATGCTGGCTGGTTGATTAGCTTAGAACTCGGATATGATGAGGCCGTATATGGGCTGGGCGAAAAGTGGGCGAAGCTAGATAAGCGAGGTCAATTAATTCGGTCATACAATCACGATGCGTTGGGTGTTAATGCGGAAAAATCTTACAAGAATACGCCTTATGCGTGGAGTCCCGATGGCTGGAACTTATTTGTACATACTACATCGCCTGTCACTCACGGAGTAGGTTATGCGCTTTGGTCTCAGCGCGCTTATGTATGTTTAGTCGAAGACTCGCTGCTAGATATGTTTCTCTATCATGAAGATACTCCAGCAAACAGCATTCACACCTACAGTCAGCTTACCGGCTTCGCACCAACACCACCAACTTGGAGCTTGGGCGTCATTCTTTCAAAGGCGTATTACAAAGACGCAGAAGAGCTTTTAGCGGTAGCGCGAGAGGTTCGTGAAAAGGAAATGCCCTGCGACGTGATTACTCTCGACGGCAGAGCGTGGCAAGACACAGATACGCGCTTTGCATTTGAGTGGGACCCGTCACGCTATGCCGATCCGAAACCCGTTATTGATGAGTTAAAGGCGTTAGGGTTTAAAATTTGTGTATGGGAATACCCCATGATTTCAGTGAAGAACCCTTTGTTTAAAAAGGCCGCTGAAAAAGGTTGGTTAATTAAAGACAAGCGCACAGGCAAAGCCTATCGCTACGAATGGGACCTAAGCCCGTTTGGTGAAGTGCTCACCCCACTGCCAGATTCGGGTATTCTCGATTTTACCCACCCAGAAGCCTACGAATTTTGGAGGGAGTCGCATAAGCCTCTCTTCGATTTAGGCATAGATATGATAAAAGCCGACTTTGGTGAGCAGTTAGAAGATGACAATATGCTCTCGTACAGCGGTGACTCCGGAAATCGCCTGCACAATGTTTATAGCATGCTCTATAACCGCTGTGTATATGAGGCAGCCGAAAAATACTGCAAAACAGGCCCATTTTTATTTAGCCGTTCTGCGTGGACAGGCAGTCAGCGTTATCCGTCACAGTGGGGAGGAGACCCGCAGGCCGATTGGCAAGGTTTAGCGGCCAGTATCCGTGGTAGTTTGTCTTGGGGACTGTCTGGTGGTCCTTTCTTTGCAACCGATATTGGCGGCTTTTATAAAGATACACGAGATGCAGAGCTGTATGTGCGTTGGACCCAAGCGTCTGTATTCAGCGCTCATATGCGGCTTCACGGTATAGGCCCTCGCGAACCGTGGTCTTATGGCGAGGCAGCCTCAGCTGCCGTATTCGAGGCAATAAAGCTAAGGTATCAACTTATCCCTTATCTACAAAAAGTGGCGAAACAGGCAACAGAAACAGGGCTACCGCTGCAACGTGCCATGGTACTCGCGTTTCCAGATGAACCGCTATCTCACAGTTTCGAACAGCAATTTATGTGTGGTGATGACTTGCTCGTTGTCCCATGCGTGGTGCCGGGTGGGAAGTTGAAATATTACCTGCCGAAAGGAGAATGGGTGCGTTTCGCAAGCGAAGAAGTGGTAAGCGGCGGCGTCTATAGAGAAGAAACACTGGCGTTGAACGACATTGCAGTATTTGCGAAAAAAGGCAGTCGCATTGAATTAGGGCCTGATGTTCAGCATACCGACATGGATATGTCGAATGTAACCTTATGGCCTGCACAATAGCTGGCGAGGAGTAATAATGGATATCACCCTTACATTGTTGTCATGTATGGCGTTTATGCTTTTAGTGGCCGTCATTTCTTATATGAAAACAAAAGGCGAGGTGAATACTCAAGATGGTTACTTCCTCGCTGGTCGAGGACTAACCGGAACCTTTATTGCCGGCTCTATGATTTTAACCAATTTGTCTGCTGAACAGCTGATTGGGCTAAACGGTTCTGCTTTTGGCTATAACTTAAGCGCTATGGCGTGGGAAGTTACCGCGGGTGTTTCAACTATTATTATGGCCCTGGTATTTTTACCCCGCTACTTAGTAGGAGCATTTTCCACTTTACCAGAGTTTTTAAGAGATCGATTTGACGACAGTGTACGCCGAATGACTGTGGTGCTATTCATGGTGGGATACTCCTTGGTCACAATTCCTTCGGTACTTTATTCCGGCTCTATTGCTGTATTGCGGTTGTTCGATGTTCCGGGCCTGTTAAATTTGAGCTACGAAGCAAGTCTCGTATTAACGATTGTCGTTGTAGGTACTGTAGGTGCGCTTTACGCAATTTTTGGTGGTTTAAAAGCGGTGGCGGTGTCAGACACGATTAATGGTGTTGGCCTACTTATCGTTGGGTTACTGGTGCCAATACTTGGGCTTATAGCTTTAGGAGATGGCAGCTTTAGCGCCGGTTTAACTACTATTGCTACTACGGAAACTGAAAAGCTGAATGCAATAGGTGGGCCCGACGATCCCGTACCCTTCGGCACCATTTTTACCGGAATGATATTAGCTAACCTCTTCTATTGGGGCACCAACCAGTATGTTATCCAGCGTACGCTTGGGGCTAAAAATTTAGTAGAAGGTCAAAAAGGCGTGCTTTTTTCAGGATATTTCAAAGTACTAGTGCCCTTTATGATGATGCTTCCGGGTGTAATTGCATATCACCTATATCAAGATGAAAGCCTGCAAACTATCGATCTCGCCTATCCGCATTTAGTGAAAGATGTTCTACCACAATATCTGTCTGGCTTCTTTTTAGCCGTGCTTCTTGGTGCCGTGTTTAGTTCTTTTAATTCACTGCTTAACAGCGCAGCTACATTGTTTTGTTTAGACGTGTATAAGCCCTTTAAGAAAGACAATGTGAGCGATGAAAAGATAATTCGCGTTGCGAAAATTACCAGCTTGGTTATTGCGTTGCTGTCTTTTATTACCGCGCCGTTACTTATGCTAGCCCCTGACGGGTTGTGGCAAATAATTCGTATATTTACCGGCTTTTATAATATACCGGTTATCACAATTGTATTAGTGGGGCTATTTACAAGGCATGTCCCTGCATTAGCAGCAAAGGTGGCTATTATTTTCCATGTTATTGCATACGGGTTGCTAAAATTTGTGTGGGAGGTAGATATTAACTTCATTCATATTTACGCCATTTTATTTGTGATTGAACTGGCAATTATGCTGACCATTGGGCACATGTATCCAAGAAGCACCCCATGGCAGTTTACATTAAAAGCAGAAGTGAATATGACGCCATGGCGCTACGCTATTCCATGCGCCATTGTGCTCTTAAGCCTTATAGCAACGCTATATTTAATGTTCTCACCAATAGGCTTTGTGGGCGGTTTAAGTCAATCGTTTATCCCTATTTTAATTTCACTATGGGCAACATGCTTTATTGCCATTGGAATTAGTTTGAAATGGTGGCGAGCAAAGTATGTGCAAAGTCTTAAGCGCTTGGCAGTGGGCACGTAATTAATACGCAGAGACACATATATTGTCTCTGCTTATCCTCGCCATACTCAAAAACACATCAAAAAAATTAACATACCGTTTGCAAATGCATTTACAATTGTTTAACTTTATATCTCTTATATAAGACATCAGACATAAGATTTCTTCTATAAGACAATAATTAAAATGAAATGGCAATGTAGCCAATTATTAAAAAATAAAACACATGCTTCGGCCCTGCAGTTAACACGCCTTTCAATGTTTCGAAGTTGGATAAGTTCAACGTAAATAGTGAATGGCGAGAAGCATAAAAGGCGAATTCCTTGGAGAACAACATGAAAACAAGAAGGTCGATTGTTAGTCGAGCGGTAACGCTTGCAATGACATCAGGATTACTCTTCAGTGCACACGGCTATGCGCAAGACAATGAACAGGTTGAAGACGCTGTTGACGAAAAGTCACTCGAAAAAATTGTAGTAACGTCACAAAAGCGTGTGGAGAGTATTAGCGATATTCCTGTTGCCGTTTCAGTATTGCGCGAAGACCAAATTAATGCGGCCTTCGCTAATAATATTGAGGGCCTTCAGGCATTAGTGCCTTCTGTAAGCTTTCGAAAAGGAAATACAACGCGTAACTCGGCAATCACCGTTCGTGGTGTTGGTACTATATCTTTTAGTGTTGCTGCAGAACCAAGTGTATCAACCGTGGTAGATGGTGTTGTTCTTGGTCGTTCTGGTCAGGCATTTATGGATCTTTACGACCTTGAAAGAATTGAGGTTTTGCGTGGCCCTCAAGGTACCCTGTTCGGTAAAAATGCATCGGCCGGTGTAGTTAACATTACAACCAAACGTCCACGGGATGAGTTTGGTGGAATGCTAGAAGCTACGTTATTCCAAGGTAATGAATATCGTTTACGAGGCAGTATGCATGGTGCCTTGAATGAAGACGCCAGCGGCAGTATTACTGTTATGAAATCTGGCTTTGACGGCTACATTGAAAACGTTTTCAACAATGAAATGGTTAACGGTTACGACAGAGAAGGCGTGCGAGCTATGCTCGATTATCGTATTTCTGATGATACCGAAATGCTTTTCATATTTGAAAATATGAAGTCAAATGATGACTGCTGTGCAGATTTAGAGTTAACGCCAAGTGGTCGACACCAGTCTGAGGCATCGCCTGATAGCACTGGTGTAGGAGACTTAGATTTAAGCCAACGACAAGTAGATCACGATTTTGAAACACGCACCATCGACGAGCATACTGCTTTCTCAATGCAGTTTGACACGATGATAGGCGACCATCAGTTTACCTCTATTACCGCATATCGCGACTGGGCAAACACTGAATTCCGTGAGGGTGATTTTACCTCTACCGCTGGGGATGAACCGTTCCCTGTATTTGGAGTGCCATTTCAATTGCACGATATAGGTCCACAAGACTGGAACCAAGTGTCGCAGGAGTTCCGTATTGCCTCTCCACTTGGGAACGCACTTGAGTATCAAGGTGGTGTGTTCTGGTGGCAACAAAAATCAAACCGTAGCTTTACGCGAGACGCAAGTTGCCAGAACAATAACGGGCAATTCCCTGCAGCAATTAGTGCTTATTTAAGCGGCACGTTAGGCGTAGAAAACCCCAGTGAAGAACAAGTAAATCAGTTCATTGAAGATGAGTCTTTAAGTTGTTTGGCAAATGATATTGTAAGCGCCACAGCCTTTATGGAAACTGAGTTTCTAAACTACGCTGTATTTGCTGACGGTAAATACCACATTAACGACGATTTGCGCTTATTATTTGGTCTTCGTTACACGAAAGACGAAGTGAGCTTTTCTCACAATCGCCGCAGTAACGATGAGTATGCGAGGACCGGTGTGGGCGTTCGTGGTTTTGACACAGACTTTGATGGTGAAACCGACGAAACCGACTTGTCTGGTAAGCTTGGCGTGCAGTACGACATCAACGATAACAGCATGGCGTATTTTACCTTCTCGCAAGGTTACAAAGGTCCTGCGTTTAACGTCTTTTACAATATGTCGCCAAACGATACGCTCCCCATTGGCCCTGAAACCTCTGATGCCTATGAATTAGGATATAAATACGCTAGCCGTGACTTCGTTTTTAATGCGGCAGTATTCCGCACAGAAATTGACGGTTTCCAGGCTAATAACCCAGAATTGTTAGACGGAGTCTTCATTACTCGTTTAACCAATGCAGGGTCTATTATTACCGAAGGCGCGGAAGTTGACTTTATTTGGCAAGTGAGCGATCAATTTAGCTTGTTCGGTGGAATGGCTACCGTAGATGCTACCGTTGATGAGTTTAGATGCCCTGTAGGTTTAGATACATGCGATGGCAGATCAGGTGCCGACTTACCATTCTCACCAGATTTAAAATATTCTCTAAGCGGTGAATACGTTTGGGAGCTTAACGATATGGACGTTTACTTAAACGCATCTTACGTTTATACCGACGAAATATTTGCGGGTGGTCCAGGTACAACTGCCGAGACAAACCCTGAAGCATTGTTGCCAGATTATGGAATTGTAAACGCGAGCCTAGCGTTCTCGTTTAACGATGATGACGTTCGTATATCTTTAATTGGTAAAAACCTCACTGATGAGAGCTTTGTCACTACGTATAGCGGTGACAACTTCCGATATCAGATACCTCGCGATGCAGACAGATACTTTGGTATTCAAGCGCGCCTAAGATACTAGAATTGGCAATAAGTATAAGCCAGCGGTGATTTATTACCGCTGGCTTTTTTGTTTTTACTGATAGCTAAAGAGTATTACTTTTTACGTACTATCAATAGCAAACCAACTACTAATGCTTTTAAAAAGAGTGCATTCAATGAAAAATTTGTACCCATCTAGCTTTGTCACATTACTTACTTTCTTGTCCATGACGCTGGTAATAAGCACAAGTGTGAACGGCCAAAACAGAATTGATACACAGCGACCCGATGCCCCAAAATTAGCTGCTTATGGAAAACATAAGGTGGGTGTGCGTACACTTGAGCTTGTTAATCCAAACCAAATTGATGTGGTCAATATTGATACCACCGACCCAGATTCCCCCGTGATCCCAAGATACGACAGACCGCTCTCAGTGGAGCTTTGGTACCCAGCAGCTGACGATGCTAACGGTGGTAAGATACAAACCACTTATTTGCGAGATGGAACAACAGAAATTGAGATTAGCGGAAAGGCAATGCGCGATGCGAAACCGCTAAAGGATAGTGAGGCTTTTCCTTTCATTGTGATTTCTCACGGTTACCCAGGTAACCGCTATTTAATGGCGCATTTGGGAGAAAATTTGGCATCTAAAGGGTACATAGTTGCTGCTATTGACCATACTGACTCTACCTACCGTACTCTCGCAAGCTTTCAGTCAACGCTGGTTAATCGCCCATTAGATCAAGGATTTGTTCTAGATGAAATGGAAAAAATGAACGCAATGCCCAGCTTCTTTTTGCATGGAATGGTGGATATAAACAATAGCGCCATCATTGGTTACTCTATGGGCGGATATGGTGCTGTTATCATGAGTGGAGCAGGCATAACTGAACAAGCAGTAACGTCTGATATGTTGGTACCATCGGGTCTTTTGAGCATGTATCAAAGTGGGGCAGCTTCACAATCGAGCAGGCCAGACCCACGCATTAAAACAGTGATAGCGTTTGCGCCTTGGGGAATGAATTATCGTTTGTGGAATGAAAAAGGGTTAGGGGAAATTGATATTCCCATGTTGTTTGTTGCGGGTTCTGTCGATGATGTATCGGGCTATGAGAATGGTGTGAGGGCCATATGGGGTAAGGCGCAAAATACTGAGCGCGCACTTCTCACTTATGAAAACGCCAATCACGGTGCAGGAGCACCGATGCCGGCGCCCGAGGAAAGTTTTTACTTTAATACTGAGCTAGGCATTAATGTGAGTGAACATTACACCGACCCAGTTTGGGCCAATACACGAATGAATAATATTGCCCAGCACTTCGCAACTGCATGGTTAGGAAAGTATTTAAAAAACAACGATGCAATGAATAGATATTTAGATTTGGTGCCTTATTCAAATGAAGGCGTTTGGGCTAAAGATGAAAGTGGCGAAGAAAAACCAGAGCATACGCACTGGAAAGGCTTTAAAAATCGAACAGCAAAAGGTTTAAGGTTTGAATGGTTAAGGCCTTAACACTGCGAGATTAAAACCAAAGCAAAAAAACCGCTTGCCACTTTTGTGGCAAGCAACTTCTTCACCATCCCCCGATCGACAGCCACTTATCTATGACAACCCCATTTTCTACAACATAATAATGGTCGTATTGCGCCGCGGTGGCGCATGCATGATTAGGCAAGATTTCTATGGCTTTTGCTGCTGGAAATTGAGTGAAAATACTGTCGTTGTTCTCTGCAGAGCTATTTAAGGAACTGTCTATATGCTTTTCTGAATGGCTTTCTGGGCTTGCATTTGAAACCTCAGTAATAATACCGTGCTCTTGATTGGCGTCGCTCATAATATAGCGCGCCTCGTGGCTGCCTGAAGGAGAGACTAACCCGTAGCCATAATCTTGCGGGTGGTCGGCAGTACCTCTATCTCTCGACATGGCCATCCAACCTGCATCGGTGATTACCCAGCCTTTATCTTTTTGATGGCCTATTACCGTGCCTAATACCGACATAGCAATATCGTCTATGTCGCATACACCTAATCCCGCCATAACCAAGTCGAAAAAAACGTATACGCCTGCGCGTACCTCGGTTATTCCGTCTAGTTGGTCAACCGCAAATGCGGTAGGGGTAGAGCCAATAGAAACTGTATTGCAATGTATTCCCACCTCAAATAAACGCTTTACTGCGTGTAAGGTAAGGTCACGCTCTTGCGCCGCCATGTCTTGCTTTGCTTTTTCAGTAAAGCAGGCATAAGACTCACCCGCGTGGGTCATAACCCCCTCAAACTTTGCATGAGCACTATTTTTGATGTGTTTGGCAATAGAGAGAAGCGCATGTGAGTGAGGGTTTACCCCAGAGCGATGCCCGTCGGTGTCTAGCTCAATAATGACTTTGAACACGCAGTTGTGCTCCGCCATTTTATCAAGCACGAGCGACAGCATATCTTCGTTATCAATGACTATGGTTAGGTCACAGCCTTGCTGAATAAGCTGCGCTACGTGAGCTATTTTGTTTGGTGTAATACCCACCGCATACAAAATATCGTTCATGCCGTGTTTAAAAAAATAGTCTGCCTCTTTTAATGTTGAAACCGTAATGCCTTTAACGTTGCCAGCATCAATGATGGCCTTAGTTACCTCAATCGACTTATGGGTTTTAACGTGAGGGCGTAACGTGCATTGCAAATTACCAATATGCGCGGATAACCGAGCGATATTCCGCAGCAATTTGGCTTTGTCTATCAAGCAGCAGGGAGTGGGTAAATCTTCAATGTTGGTTGGAGTAAAATGCATAAGCGCCACACTGTAATTTAGATATCATATACAGTAATGCACTAGCACTCATGTTTCGAGTTTAATTCTCTAGGCGAGCTTAGAGAATTACACTAACTCCTGAAATTGATTTTGACGGTGTCGGCTATGTTTTTCTCTCACAGCAAATAACAACCGTTCCAATAGACACTTTTAAAGTCGCAGTTGGAACGCTTGTGGAATCAAGAGCTTTACTTATCGACGCGATAGATTTTGCGATTACGGGTATTTAAACGCTAACCATTCGAATTCTGACGTAGCTGCATTAAACGCAGTTCTTTTGACAGAATATTTTGATTAGTCTGCATAAAGATCCATAACTTCACTGCAATTTGAATATTAACGCTCAAAATAAAGCACACTCCCCAAAAAACCTGATTATCGCTCGACGCATTAAAAAACTCATATCCACACCAAACAAGCAAAAAGGTAAATAGAATGGCCAGTAGGTAGCCAATTTTCATTATTCCGACGAATCTGGATTCGAAACCAAGCTTGAGGTAACTTTTAAGCCCTCCGTCTATAAGCTCATCGAGTTCTTCGGATTGCTTTTGCAATTCACGTTTTATCTTTTCATCGATTTCATTTTTCATCGCTTATTTCCTCTCATTTTTTTCAATAACTGCTTTGAGCGTAGTTCTTGCCCGATGTAACCTCGACTTTATGGTTCCCTCAGGGACGCCAAGTACCAGACTCACTTCTCGAACAGAAAGATCGTTTACATAGTAAAGCTCTGCGGTTTCTCTCTCGCTACTGTCTAATTGTTGAAGCAAGGGAAATAAATCGAAGTCTTTCGAACCATCGGTTTCGTAAACGTGTTCATTCTGTGGGTCGGGTAACAAAACTTCTCGATTTGACTTTCGATACCAGTCATTTAACTCCCAAATTAGCGCTTTAAACAACCAACTTTTAAACAGTGAAACGTTGTTCAACCTATTTATCCTTCGATAAACTTTAAGCCATACATTTTGCGTGATGTCCTCGGCTATCATTTTATTTTTAACGCGAACGTACACATACTTTTTAAGAGAGTGGTTAAAATGTTCATACAATTTCTGCACGGCATAGCGGGAGCCCATCTGAGCCTCTAATACTAAAATTTCAATTTCTAAATCATCCATGACGTAAAAGAAGTTCGATAAGCTCAGTTAAAAACACGATCACCATCTTCAAAATTTGAACTAGCATACATACTCCATACCTAATTAATGAAGTAAAGACGTATCAAGGGGCAAAAGGGTTCGTGGTTTGTAAAATATTTTGAGAAGCAAGTAAGGGAAAAAATAAAAAAAGCCAGGTATGAAATTCACATACCTGGCTTTACAGTTAGCGCTTAAAACAACAACATTGCAAAACGTAACGCCATAATGGTGCCGCTACTAATTAGAAGTTATAACGTGCGTTTAGTGCAAATGTACTTAAATCATCAGATGCTTCATAACCTACACCCACAGCGAAGGCAGGAGAAAAGAAGTAATCAGCTCCAATAATAATTGACGTGTCGCTGCCGCTATCGCTGTCTATATATTTCACCGCACCGCGCAGCTCTACATTGTCCATTACCATAGAGCGTGCACCTGCAGTCAAGCCGTAACCATCTTCACCGTCAGATTCACCCGCACCAGACACTTCAATATCTTCATAGCTAACAATACCGAACAAGTCTGTTTGGTCAGAGAGGGCATAGCGATAGCCTAAGCCCAATGTCAGCATGTCTAAATCTACTTCTAAACCAAAAATATCGTCGTTTTGTTGAGAGTAGTCACCGGTAACAAAAACGCTGTCGGTAACAAGCTTCGATGCAGAAATAGCAAAGCCATCTGGCTCGTATTCAAAATCAGAATCATCAAAGTCGGTCATTACGTAGCTGCCTTGCACGAAATCCCATGCAGGAGCTGCAGCGAAAGAGCCTGCAGAAATAGCACTTAATGCAGCAGCAAGAATTAGTTTTTTCATATATTCATTCCTTTTTTATAACGTGTTGATGGTTGGGAAACCAAAAGTACACAGCGGCTGGAATGTACGCTTTTCAAAAAGCTATGTCTCTAAGTTTCAATGGCTTATATGTTACTGAATGTTTTCATTTATACAGGGTTGTCATTTAATTTATGACGCAAAAGGAAGGGGTAAAGACCGGATGAAAATAGGAGAAATACGTAAAGTTTGAATCGTTTAAGAATGTAATTTTGTTGTTAACTTTAATGAGTATTTTTTAATCAGTTGTGTCCCCTTGGTTAATTTTTATATAAAAATATTCATCCTAAATTTATATATTTTTAATATATAAAAGTTACAAGTCTTTCATCTGAATCAAATTAACGAAATGTTTGCACTAATAACCTATGTTGTTGTAGCATAATTTGCACGCAGGTTGAGATGACACGTCACCGCGTCGTATTACACATTACCAAACATAATAAGAATAATATTTATACAAACACCACGTCTTGAAGGAGACACACAGTGAACAAAAGTAACTTCCCAAAGGGTCGCAAACTTAATCGTATTACGTCAGCGCTGCTTGCTGGCTCATTACCATTATTTGCCGCACTTTCTTTCCCCGCATTAGCGCAGGAAACGGAAGAAGAAAAAGAAAGTTTTGAAAATATTATTGTCACTGGTACGCGAATGACCAACCGCTCTGCGGCAGATTCTCCAGTACCTGTTGATGTGATTAGCGGTGATGAATTCCGTCAAAACTCGTCTTCTGACGTTCAAGATATGCTTCGTACTAACGTACCGTCTTTCGATGTAAACACACAGCCTATTAGTGATGCGGCAACCATTGTTCGTCCGGCGAACATGCGTGGTTTATCACCAGATAACGTGCTTGTGTTGGTTAACGGTAAGCGTAGACACCGTGGCTCTATTATCTCATTCTTAGGTGGTGGTATTTCTGATGGTGCACAAGGTGTAGACATTTCAGCGATACCTTCACTTGCCCTTAAACAGGTTGAAGTATTGCGCGATGGTGCATCGTCTCAGTATGGTTCTGATGCCATTGCCGGTGTACTTAACTTCTTGTTACGCGACAACGACGAAGGTTTCGAATTGCGTGCAAATTACGGCTCTACCTATGAAGGCGATGGCGACAATTACACCATTTCTGCCAACGCAGGTTTCTCCCTCGGCACCAGCGGTTTTGTAAACGTAACGGCTGAAGTTCGCGATGTTGAAGGCACTATTCGCTCTGTGGTTCGTGACGATGTGGCCGGTATGGTTGATGCGGGCTATCTTGCTCAATCAGACTTCTCTACCATTAACGCTTACACCAACGAAGTTCCTCAGTACTGGGGGCAGCCAGACGTTGAAGACGACGTAAAAGTATTTATCAACTCAGGTTACGAGTTTAGTGATGCGGCTGAATTATATCTTTTCGGTAACTACGGTCAGCGTACAGTAACCGGCGGCTTCTTCTATCGTAACCCGGTTACAGAAGGCAGCCAGCGCGGTGGTGTGTATGCAGGTCCATTGGTTGATCCACTCACTGGTCTTGAAGATCCGAACGGTGTTCACTCTGTGCTAGTGGGTGATTTAGACGGTGTGGGTGTAGGCGGAAGCTGTATTGCCGGTATTCCTATTGGCGGAAACGGTAATGTCTTTCCAGACCCAGATTTCCTTGCACAGGTTCAAGCAGACGATAACTGTTTCTCGTTCATCGAAACCATTCCAACGGGCTTTGTTCCTCGCTTTGGTGGTGACAATGAGGATATGGCTTTCACTGTAGGTTTACGCGGCGACTTAGAAATAGGTAACGGCCTTTACTACGATGTGAGCGCACAGCGCGGCTCTAACAGAACCGACTTCTTTATCAACAACACCATTAATGCGTCACTTGGTCCAGATACGCCTCGCGACTTTAAACCGGGTGGTCAGGAACAAACAGAAACCTTGTTTAACCTTAACTTTGTTTACGGTGTTGATGTTGGCTTTGAATCAGAGTTGAACGTGGCATTTGGTGCCGAATACCGCAAAGAAGAGTTTGATTTGTTCGCCGGTGATGCAGCGTCATTTGCGTTAGGTCCATTGGCAAGCCAAGGGTTTTCATCAAGCTCTAACGGCTTCGGTGGTTTCCCAAGCGACACCAGTGCTTCGCAAGACAGTACTGCGTTCTATGTTGATTTAGAAGCTGATGTTACTGAGTCTCTTACGTTACAAGCGGCGGTTCGTCGTGAGGACTTTAGTGAGTTTGGTGATACTACCGATTTTAAATTAGCGGGTATCTTTCACGTAACTGACGATTTCCGTATTCGTAGTGCTTATTCAACTGGCTTCCACGCACCAACAGCTGGCCAGGCAAATATCACTAACGTAACTACGCAAAACGTAAACGGCGTGCTTATTGACCAGGGTACATTGCCACTGTCATCAGCAGCCGGTCAGTTAGCTGCCGACTTCATCGAAAGCCAAGGTAACGGTCGTCCAGACTTAGGCCCAGAGGAAGCGAAAAACTTCTCAATTGGTTTCTCTGCTGATATCGCAGATATGAGCTGGACTGTCGACTTCTACAATATCGAGCTTGAAAACCGCGTAGCACTAGGTGCTAACGTAAACTTCCTGGATGCACTTAACTTTGCAGGTGGCGGTGCTAACTATGGCTCGGTATCTGAAGCATTAACTGAGCTTGATTCAGCGGGCATTATCGATCGTCAAAACTTTATTGGCCTAGATGATTTATCGCAGTTCAGATTCTTCTCTAACAGCTTTGATACCACAACTCGCGGTATCGATGTTGTAGGTAACTACAGTTTTGATGCATGGGGCGGTAGCTCTCGCTTAACACTTGCGGCTAACTACAACGAAACAGAAGTTGATGATGTAGGTACACTTAACCCAATTGGCGAAGGACGTGTTGCTGCCATAGAAGATTTGCTGCCTAACTTGCGCGGTAATATTTCTTGGACACACACTCAAGGCGACTTCAGAACCCTAGTAAGAGCTAACTACTTCGGTGGTTGGGACGACACGGGTAACGGTGTAGACGATATCGATGCGGAAGTATTGATTGATGTTGAAGTGGTGTATAGCTACAACGAATATCTTGACTTAGTAGTGGGTGCGAACAACTTGTTCGACACTTATCCTGAAGAGAACCCAAGTGCGGGTAGCCTAGGTCAGCTATATTCAGAAGCAAGCCCGTTTGGCTTTAACGGCGGCATGTACTACGTGCAGGCACGCTATACTTACTAAGCCTTTAAAGCTTTAGGTAAGTGAAAAGCTAAAAGTAACAACATAAAGAAATGCCGCTTTGTTTGTGCTCTTTTAATAGAGTATAAGCTAAAGCGGCATTTTTGTGTTTGGCATAAAGCGCTGAAATACGAGGTAATTTAACCCTAGCTTACTGGTATTTCTTAAGCTCTAGTCTAGATACCATACCTTTGTGCACTTCATCCGGTCCGTCGGCTAAGCGCAAGGCACGCGCCCCTGCAGCAAAGCGCGCTAGTGGGAAGTCGCTGCACATACCGGCTCCACCATGTAATTGCAGTGCCATGTCTACTACATCTTGCAACATATTAGGCACTACCACTTTAATGGCTGAAATTTCTGTCATGGCGTGTTTTACACCAAGGTTATCGATTTTCCAGGCAGCGTGAAGGGTTAGCAGTCTGGCTTGTTCAATTGCCATACGTGCATCGGCAACTCGCTCTAAATTACCACCTAAGCGAATAATAGGCTTACCAAAAGCCACACGTTCATGGCCTCGCTTAAGCGCCAATTCTAACGATTTTTCTGTCATGCCGATTGCGCGCATGCAGTGATGAATTCTGCCCGGCCCTAATCGGCCCTGCGCTATTGCAAACCCTTTACCTAAACCGGCAATTACGTTGGCTTTGCTTACCCGCACGTTGTCGAAATGCATTTCGCCGTGGCCGTATGGGGCATCAAAGTCGCCATAGGCATCTAGCATGCGTTTAATTGTAATTCCTGGTGTATCAAGTGGCACTATCACCATGCTGTGGCGGCTGTGCTTATCGTTATCTGGATTCGACAGCCCCATAAAAATAGTAAACGCTGCATTAGGATGGCCTAATCCGGTAGACCACCATTTCTTACCATTGATAACAACATCGTCGCCATCTTCAATAATGGTTGCCGCCATATTTGTAGCATCGGACGACGCTACATCTGGTTCAGTCATTCCAAATACTGAGCGTATTTCACCAGCTAATAACGGCGTTAACCATTTTGCTTTTTGTTCGTCGTTACCAAAGTGATAAAGCACTTCCATATTGCCGGTATCTGGTGCATTGCAATTAAAGATCTCAGGCGCAAATAAAAACTTACCCATACGCTCAGCCATAGGCGCATATTCGAGCGTGGTAAGCCCTTTACCTAATTCGCCATCGGGTAAAAACAAGTTGGCTAAACCCGCGTCACGCGCTTTTTTCTTCAGCTCTTCAGTTTTTGGGTGAAGCTTCCAGCTCTTCCAGTCGCTATGGTTATTTTCTTTATGATGAAAATCGTAAACCTCGTTTTCGATAGGCTCGATATGCTCAGCAATAAACGCATCTAGCTTTTCCAGCATTGCGTTAGTTTTGTCGTTATGTGAAAAGTCCATAGCTACCCTCGATAGTGAAATTGTATTCGGTTTTAGTCTGCGTATATGGCGGCAAGCATATTTTGCTAATAGTTTGCTCAATGGTGGCTTGCCCTACTGAATCGGCTCAACAACACGATTAATGCATCTTCTAGTGGCACAGCTTAGTAAAATAAGAGTGTTGAATGAAATGAAATATAATCCCACTACACTATGAATGCTGTTCACAGCGTGCTTAACTAGTTCATGAAGCCTAGTTATTTAACTGGATATACGCCATGCACTTTTTGTAGCACGTTCAAGCGGGGCACGGTGAGGAAGAAAACGATGATCGATAGTAGACAATTTGAAAAGCTCGACCTGAATTTATTAAAAGTATTCGAAGCCCTGTGGCAGCAGCGCAATATGTCGAGAGTTGCGGAAACGTTGCACATTACGCCCTCTGCAGTAAGCCATGCTATGCGCCGGTTCAGAGAAATACTGGGCGACCCGCTTTTTGTAAGAGACAAGCAGCACATGCTACCAACAGCGGCTTGTGAGCGACTTGCTCCAGATGTTTTGCATGCACTTACGCAAATACGAAGTGCGCTTGGGCAGTTTAATCATTTCGACCCTGCGCTCAGTCACCAAAGGTTTGTAATTGCTATGCAAGAATCACTGGAACTTGGAGTGCTTCCTACTTTGCTGGCAACACTAGAAGAAAAAGCACCAAACATTGAGATAGTAAGTACACGCTTACAGCGAGACTCTATGCAGGCAGACTTAAATAATCGCAATTTGCATCTAGCCATTGATATCGGACGAGCAGTACCCAAACCTATTTCTCATAGTTTACTTCGCCGCGATAATTATAGGGTTCTTATGAACCGCAATAATCCGTTGGTGAATAATGTAGATAAAAAAGCCTATTTAGAGGCCAGGCATATCACTGTATCTAACCGAACGAAGGGAGCGTCGGTTGAAGAGATTGCTTTGCAACAACTTGGCGTAAATAGGCCTTCACTTTGGCGCTGCCAAAACTACCGTGCCGCTGCCGACGTAGTCGCCTGCACTAACGCAATACTTACTTTACCTGGCTCTGTCGCCGATGCCATCTCCGGCGATAATCTAATTTCTGCACCGCTTCCTTATGGGCTACCCGCCTTGGAAACTCATCTGTATTGGCACAGTCAACACGAAGGTGAGCCCGGTTTAATGTGGTTAAAAGCACTTATGTTACAGCTGTTCGCCGAATCTGGTCTAACCAGATAATTTTTGCTAGCATGCAATACGTGCTTATTTAGGTGAGTTTATGAAAATTCATACGTTGCCAGGTTATATACAACATATTTATCTCGCAGAAGACAGCGAGGGGCTGCTTTTGCTAGACGGTTGTAGCCGCGCCGATGTTGATAAGGTGTGCCTGTATATCACTAGCACGTTGGGCAGGCCGCTAAGCGATCTCAAGTTAATTGTGGTTACTCATATGCACCCCGACCATGCCGGTGGGGCAATGCGACTTCGCGCTCGAACCGGCGCGCAGGTGGCAGCACATCCTAAAGCAGCCGCATGGTATACCGGATTAGGTGGGCGCACAGCGCATGTTATCGACTTGCTATTAACCTGGTGGGTAGCAGACAGAATAGGTAAAGAAAGAGCGCCTATTTGGTATAACCCAGTGTTAGCGCCCGATATTATTTTAAAAGACAAACAGCGTTTGCCGGTGTTCAAACAGTGGCAAGTACTTTACACGCCAGGCCATACCGATCATGACCTGTCTGTAGTGCATGTTCCTAGCAAGCAAGCTTATATTGCCGATGTGTTGGTGAAGGTGAAGGGAAAGCTTGTACCGCCATATCCGCTTTGCCACCCCAATCAATACAGGGAGAGCCTGAAGACGTTGGCCCAATCTTCAATAGAAACCTTTTTTTGTGCCCACGTTCCGCCTACCGCAAAAGCCGAAATCGACTTTGAGCTCGTTATCGACAACGCGCCGAAAAAGCCCAAGAATCACTGGCATTCAAGTAAAAATCGCATCAAGAAAAAGCTATTTGGGCTGACTGAAGAGCACTAACTCTGTTTACCGCCTGTTACATTTTTGCACGGCTTGAAACTGTGGCACCAGCCTTGCTTTTATCGCAAGAAGAACCACTATAGTAAATAGAGTCTACGCAGCTTGTGTAACGCTGTTATGGCTGTATTTACTTATCGCTTGGCCAATAACGAGAAGCAAATCACCATTATGCAGAAAAAAGTGGCGCAAAAAAAAGTGGCGCAAAAAAAAGTGGCGCAAAATAAAATGGCTGCACTGTTAGAGAAAACAATGACAGCAGCGTCGCTTACAGGTAACACTCTAGCCGACGTTTTCAGCAAGGAAACTCACAGGTTTACCATTACTGGGCTAAGTCGCAGCGGAAAGTCGATGCTATTTACCAGCTTGGTCACTATGCTTAAAAGCAGAAGTGAGGAAGGTTATGCCTGCTTACCACTACTGCGTTACTTGCCGCCATCACAGGTGTTAGACATACGCGTTGAGCCCATTGATGGCTACACGCCTTTTCCCCAAGAAGAAAATATTGCCGCCCTTGAACAGGGGAAATGGCCAGCAGCAACCGAGCAAGCCTTTGGGTTTAAGCTCATAGTACGGTTAAAGCAAACGGCCTCTATTAAAAAGCACTTGCTGCCTCATACCGATGTGGTTTTTGAGTTTATCGATTATCCTGGTGAGTGGATAACCGACATTCCCATGTTGAGCAAAACGTATGCGCAGTGGTCTGATTCCTCATGGGCTCAGTTAAGCGGAGGGCCTCAACAGCATTTTGCCAAAAACTGGAAGCAGGTGGTTAATGCCTTTGATTTTGAGCAACCGCCCACAACAGAGCGTATTCAACAGTTAGTTATGGCCTACCGAGAATATCTGATAGAAGCCAAGCGCCATGGTATATCGCTGTTACAACCGGGCAGTTTTTTACTCGACGCCAGCGATTTTGATTGGCAGCACTTTGGCTTTACGCCATTGCCTTCTAGCATTACCAGCGACGTATCTCACCCTTGGTATAAAGCATTCGAAGAACACTTTGGTACGTTTCAGAAGAAGTGGCTAAAGCCGCTTAAGCAGTCAATTTTTAAAGAAACAGATAAACAAATCATTTTGGTCGATTTGTTTGAAGGGCTTAATCATAGCCGTCAGCATTTGTATCAGTTAAAAGAAACGTTAAGCCATTTGGCCGATACCTTTGTGTATGGCCAAAGCAGTTGGTTTTCGCGCAATGTGTTAAAGAAACAGCAAATTGGCAAAGTGGCGTTTGTGGCTACCAAGGCCGATCTTATTCCGGTAAATCAGCGTGAAAACTTATTAAGCTTACTTACCCAAATTACAGAGGGCGCAAGAGCGCGCTTTACCGATAAGCCCATAGAATTTGAGCACTTTCTGGTATCGGCCATGCAGGTTACAGATGAGGGCAGCACGCCGCAGGCTATTCGCTACAAAAACCGCGACGGGGCCTATGTTGAATCTGTGTTTGAACCTGTTCCAAGCACATTAAAAGAGATGGAAGAGGGGGCGCACTTTCCTGTTCCCAATGCACGAGTACCATCAGACTTTAAAGCAAGAATATTGGCCGGCAAAGGTGTAGACAGGTTGCTACAGTTCTTGCTGGGCAAAGGAGATCAACAATGAACGAGCGCAAAGACGGGCCGTTTTACACAAGTCAGTCAGATAGCCCTTCAGACAGTATGTCAGATAATGACAACAAGGTGTCTGAGCAAGCACCAGAGACAGCCAGTGAACATAGTGGCTACAAAGCACCGTATCGCTCGAAGGTTACTACCAATACCCTTGATATAGAGCCGCCAGAGACTAAACTTCCCGCCCAGGTTGAAAAAGACAGTTGGGTAGTAGACTCAACAGATAGCGGCATCTCGCTAGGCGGCACTACGCTTATTTTTGGTGTGTTGAGTGTGCTTGGCTTTTTTACCTTCGACGCTTACACCACCTTGGTCGCTAATGTGAGTGAGCACCCTGTGGGCACGGGAGTTTTGGGCGCATTACTGATTGGCTTTGTAAGTAGCTTTAGCTATTTAAGCTTTCGAGAGTGGCGAGGCTATAAGCAAGTCAATACTGCCATGAAAGACGCTTCTGCTATTCGTACATTATTTACCGAAAAAAACGATGCTATGGCGCAAAGCAACATCAGTAAAAACCATGTTCAGAAAGTGCTTAACGCCCACTGCCAGCGGTTTTCGAAAGGCTCTTATGCCCAACAGTGCTTTGCTCGCTACAAGCAGTCGGTGCAGGATGATATGAATGCCACTGAGTTGTTGGGTTTGTATGAAGATACTGTGCTAACGCCGATACAAGCCAAAGCTCATAAGGTGCTAAACAAAGAATCGGTTACCGCCGGTAGCTTAGCTTTTATAAGCCCTAATAACTTAATTCAAACCTTCGCTGTTATCTGGATTAGCTTTCGTACTATTCGCCGTATGGCGCGAGTATATGGCTTACGCCCAAGTACGGCGGGAAATTGGAAGCTGCTTAAAGTATTGGCACAAAACATTGCTGCGCAGGGCATTTTCGACTTAGCTACCGACGAAGTGGCGAATCAAATTGGTGGTAGTTTATCGGCTAAGTTTATGGAAAATTCCGCCGAGGCTATTGCGGCAGGGGCATTAAATGCAAGGTTAGGCAGAGCATTAATTGCGCTGTTGAAATAAATGGGAGATAAACACTAGTTCTTGTGTGGCTTTAAACGATAGCCAGCTAAAAGGCGCTTTACAGCGCCTTTTTCGTGGGCATAACTACGTTGGCAAATATAAGCCCTGCCACTAACGACATAAAAATGAGAAAGACTTCTTGGCCTAAATGATCTGCCTGCACAAAGTCTTTTCCCGTCATAAACGAGTTGAGTCCAATATAGGTTTTAGAGCCCGGTACCAGCACAATTAACCCGTGCATAGCAACAATGGTGGCGGGCTGATTAGCAATGCGAGTAAAACCATTTGCGAAAATACCTAGCGCAAATGCGCCCACAAACGCACCTAGTCCCGGGCTCATAAAGTCAGCGCTGTACGCTGTAGCGCTATAGGCAATGAAGGCCGCAGCTAACGCCCATGGAATGTGCTTAACTCGCGTTCTAAAAATGGCGACTAGAGCAATACAAAGCAGTAAAACCGATAGCCAAGTTGCCCAATAAGGCAGAGACTGAGCGGGTGTATAAATATTCTCACCAAACAGATTAAAGCCTGCGGTAACACCTAAAAATGCCCCAAAATACAGCTTAAATAACTGCATAATGGCGTCCATAGTGCGCGCAGTGCCAGACACCATGTTGCGAGAAGATAACTCGGCTAAACCCATAGTAAGCGCTAACCCCGGCACAAAAACAATAACAGACGATAGCACCACCAAGGGAATATTAATGCCCGGATCTACGTAGCTGCCAACCGCGCAGGCTAGCAAACCTGCAATAAATGCGGTCATGGGTTCAAGCATAAGGTTAACGCGTTTTGAGCGCTCGGCCCACAGTGTCCATACAAACGCTAATAACCCAAGCGCGCTCGACCAACCAATTTCAGACCAGCTTGCACCCATTAGCATAGCAAACGCACCGGTCGCCATGCCAAATGCAATACCGGTAGGAATTTTGCCATACGGACTGCCCATGGCATCTATTTCGTCTAACCGGGTATTCGCTTCGCTTAATGACAGTTCGCCGTTAAGCAGTGAACTGGCAAGTTCGTCGGTGAGCGAAAGGGCATTCATATCTAACTCACCAGGCATAAGGCGAGCAGCATGATTATATTCGTCTTCGTGACGATCGCTCCAAATAACAATAGTTAATGACGTGGGCGTAGAAATAAACGACGCATGCACACCAAGGTACGTGGCGATTTCCGTAAGGTAGGCTTCTAATCTAAATGCAGGCGTACCGTACTTGTGCAGCATTTTGCCAAGTTTAACAATGAACTTTCGAATTTGAATAAATTCAATCGTATCCAACAGGGTTCCTTAGTGAGCTGTAGCAGGTTGTGGCTGCTTTATACATAAACTTAAGATAAGAAAAAGCCAGCTAAACATCAATTTATCTGGCTAAATTTTGTGCGGATTGTACGGAGCCTTCTTGGTGAAAGCAAAACAATTTTTCTCTAAAAATGCATTAGAAAAAGTTATGGTTTTTATCCAGCGATTTGTTGTCCTTCTTTATAAAACTGAAGTGCTGTTGCAGTATCTTGTTTACGTTCACTAATGGCTGAAAGAAGGAGTAAGTCTTCTTTGCGTGAAGCCATCTTAGTGGCTTTCAACAGCGCTTTCTCAGCTAATACATCGTCGCCAGAATTAAATGCCACTTGCCCTAAGGTAGAGTAGAGCTGAATGTTTTCTTCGTCTTGTTTTATCCAGCTTTCTAATAAACGCAGTGCAGGTGACGCATCAGGAATATTGAGATGGGAAAACAGTGGGAATAAAAGGCTATTTGGACCGCGCTTTTGCCAGTCTACTAGTAGCTTCTGTGCATCAGCGTGCATACCTTGGTCGAGCAATTGCTGAACATAAGCTGCTTGATAAGTATCGTCGTGACGCATTTTACGTGGGAGATTTTCCCAATAATTTTTTAGCTCAACCGCACCTTGTTTACTGGCTATTTCAGCAAACTTGCCTTTTGCAATGCGTTGCGACCATGTTTTGTAATCGTCTTTTGGAAGTGCCTTGCGCCAGCTTGAAAGGTTGTTTTGAAGGTCTTGCCACTTGCCAAGTTTTGCAAGTATTTGCGCTTTCAAACGAATCACTTGTTTGTTTTCTTGCTCTTTTTCACCAAGAGCGTTTAGTCTTTCCAGCGCGTCATTGTGTTTGTCTTCACTCACATCAATACGTGCCTGCATGATAGTGGCGGGAAGAGCAGCGTTGGAAAAATCTGACGCTTGCTCTAAAAAATAACGCGCTTTACTTAATTCACCGTTGGTGTGGGCTATTTGTGCCGAAGCCAAATAGTTAACCCCCTCAAAATCGCCATTGGTGGTTTTAGCGAGCGACTTTTGAGCAATTTCGGTATCGCCTGCTGCCATTGCATGTAGGCCGTCGTAAAATGCGCGTCTGCGTTTGCGCTCTCCCAGCGTTCCAAACCAGCGGTGCGATCCAGTAACCAAACTAAGCGACCAAAGCACTAAACGAGATAGTACATACCAGGCTATCAGCGCACCTAATACCAAAATACAAAAACTGATAACGGTCATTTCAACCGCGGTTTCACCTAAAGAAATTAACACATAGCCTTTGTCTCCCAATATCATTGGGCCAACAATAAGCGCGACAACAAATGCGGCTAATACCGCTAGGGCAATAGCTAACCATTTCATAGTGCGCTTGCTCCTTGACCAAAGACTTGTTTAACGCGGCTGTCTAACAATCGCTCTAGCGGCTGCTGCGACACAAGCTCTGTGGGAATTGGGCGAGAAATATCAGTTTCTAATAAGTTTTGAACAGCGTTGACAAAGCCGCTTACCTGACTTTTCTCTATATCAAACTTTTCGATAAGAAGTGTTTGCGAATATTGTAACGACTGCTTGTAAAGTCCAGCATCGCCAGTGAGGGCGGCAGACTGAGCGTGCATAAGCTGCAGGCGAAGCTGCTCTTTAATTAGAAACTGAGCTTCTAACGACAGAACCGGTTCAATAGGGCCTTCAATAGATTTTACCGTTAAAAAGTCATCCACCAACGAATGCCAAACTTTAGCAAGGTTGTCTTTCCAGTCGTCGGTAGATTCAGAGAGCGCATTGTCTTGCGCTGATGTGTCTTCTGGCTTTTCAAAGGTATCTAAAGGTAGCTTATCTATTTGCGCTACCATACCGGTTAACGCAAGGGCAACTGAACTTTGCGACACTGGGTTTAGCTGTTGTAGAGTTTGAATATCTTCTGCTAGGCTGGCTCTTACCGGCAGAACAGAGGGGTCAGCAAGAGACTTTAAGCGTTTGTCAGCATTCACTAACAATAAAATGGCTGTGCGAACATCATTTTCTAACCATAATTTTCTGCCGGCCATGCGCACTAGATAATCTGCTTCTGCAATTAGCCAGTCTGCTGGACGACGTCCTTCCATTTGATTTAATTGCTCTAGGGTAGACTCCGCTTGCAGCGACAGTTTTTCATTTTCTTTTTGCAGGCTAGAAATGGTGTCTTTAAGTGTTTGGTTATCTTGAGCTATGCGGTTGAGTGCAGTGTTCACCTCATCTCGTGCAGCTACCAATGCTTGCACCTGAGCTGAGTTTTGCTGTTGTGCTGAGGTCACCTGGCTACTCGTTGCCTGTTGTTGGGTATAGTACCAATATCCAGCGCCACCAAGACCGATAACCAACACAAAGAGAATGAAAACAACAAACCATAAAAGACCATTGCCAGATGATGATTTTTTCGCTTTGTTATTGTCACCTTTGGCTGTGCGTTTAGATGCACTGGCATGAGTGGGTTGGTCTGCGCTGTTTTTCACGTCAGCACCAGACACGCCGTTATCTTGTGAGCTATCTTTTTTTAGTGAAGTACTCTTACTTTTCGAGGCGCTTTCATCTTGTGAGCCATTTGCTTTATTATCGGCCATTCAATACTCCCAGTTATCCTTTACCCAAGCAATGAGCGCTTGGTCAGTGGCACGGTGACAAACACACACCTTAGACACTCCAATTTCTTCTAGCGATGCTGCAACTCGCTCGCTAACCGTTAACCAAGGTAACGACAAAATATGATTGCCTTGGCTTCGTAATAGTTGTGCTGCCATTGCTTCGCTTGTAGCGATAATGCCGCGAACATCCTCAACTTTCCAGCCTTTTGTGTAAATTGGGTCTGCAAGTTGCTCTGTTCTGTAAACGCAGAAGCTCTGGCACAACGCACCCTTTGCATCTAGCCCATCAGCTATAGCCTGTCTACCGCCTTCGCCTTTAATAATAACCACTTGTTTGTCATTTGCCTCATTAAGTTGAGGCATAGCCAATATACCCTCGGAAGTATGCTTTTCTGGGGTAAGGATGGTGAGGTGTTTTATCTGCGAAAGTGCGCTAGTAAGCTTTTTCTTCGTGGCGTCACCTACTGCGATAATAAGCGGTAGGTTTCTTTGTGTATTCTGAGCATGTTGAGAAGCAGTAGAAGAGCCATGCTCTTTTAGTAGAGACTTTACTGCGTTCTCTGCTGCCGCGACAGCGTAAACGCTGGTAACAATAATAATATCGACAGGGTTGTCTGCCATAAATGTGGTAATGGCGTAATACTCAGACTTAACATCAATAATGTCGCAAGTAGCTACGCCCACCGCATTTATCCCAGCATCGCTAAATGCTTTTGCACTCGTTGCTAGTTTAGGAAGAGGGCGTGTAAATAAAAGCATGACGAAGGGTTTACTCGTAAAGCGCTTTTAAAATTTCGCCAGCGCCTTGTTCAAGCAATGCTTCGGCAACTTCAATACCAATGTCTTTCGCTTTTTCTGCCGAAGCTGTGGCCGAGGCAAATAGCAGGGTGCTTCCATCGGGCTTGCCTACCATGCCTGTCAGTGTAAGCGTGTTTCCGTCCAAAGTAGCGAAACTGCCAATAGGTACCTGACATCCGCCCTCTAAGCGTTCATTCATGGCTCGCTCTGCGCTAACGCGAACGTGGGTTTCACTGTGATTTAGCGCGCTGAGTAATTCAATAAGTTGACTATCGTCATTTCTACACTCAATGCCAACTGCGCCTTGGCCTACCGCGGGTAAAGACACCTCGGCGGGTAATGCCATTTTTATTCTGTCTTGCATTTTTAAGCGGATAAGCCCAGCAGAGGCCAAAATAATAGCGTCGTAGTCACCGGCGTCCAATTTGGCTAAACGGGTATTGACGTTACCGCGAAGATCTTTAATCACAAGATCTGGGCGATGTTTACGAATCTGACACTGTCTGCGCAAACTACTGGTTCCCACCACAGCCCCATTAGGCAGAGCATCAAGACTGTCGTAGTGGTTAGAAACAAACGCATCAAACGGATTTTCGCGCTCGCAAATGGCGTGTAATCCAAATTCTTCAGGGAATGCTACCGGCACATCTTTCATAGAATGCACAGCAATATCTGCGCGGCCTTCTAACATGGCAATTTCAAGTTCTTTTATGAACAAGCCTTTACCACCAATTTTTGCTAGCGGCGTGTCTAGAATTTTATCGCCTTGGGTACTCATTGGCACCAACTCAACGGTGAGAGAAGGATGATGCTCTAGTAACTTTGCTTTCACATACTCAGCTTGCCACAGCGCAAGTGCGCTTTTTCTGGTTGCAATTCGAATGGTGCGAGAAGTGTTGAGGTTACTCATGATAATTCCAGACTATAAATAAGATAAACGAATACGATGCTAGCATTAGGTTATTATGATTTCCAAAATGCTGCTCAAGTTGATTAGCGCGTATTAACCTTACGTTATTACAAGCTATGCTAATATTGACAAAAAAGTTTACTAATAAATGTAAGCGGTATTATACGCATATTACTTGCAAATGTTCGGTTTCGGCTGGTTTTCCTCATATTTATATGGAATAACGACACTTAACAAATGTGCTGAATAAATACGCCGAATAAACGCATTTGGGCAACTGCGTTGACTGCTTTGTTACATTAACGGTAGGCGAGTAACGCCGAGCGTTATTATAAAGTCTTAAATACTATATTTGTGAAGACAGATTGACCACTGTCCTCACGCTTTATCGAAAAAGAAGGTTATATGGAACATTCATTTCTGCGTAATTTATTGCAGAGCGTTCACAAGGACGAGGCTGAATCTAAACGACGACGCTTAACGCTTTATTTTATTTCTTATGTTGGCAGCACCATTATGGCCGTAATGGCAGGAATAAACTATGGCGGGGACAATCCCTTTTTAGTGGGTTCACTAGCCCTATCTGCTGTCATAATTTACCTGAATCTGCTTTTGTCGCATAAGTTCCCTAAAGCGGACTTTTCTTACTATCTCGCCGGGTTCATTGTGATGTTTACCATCAATGCCCTTGTTTACACCGGCGGTTACAACAATACCGGGCTGTATTTTCTTTACCCTCTCATTTTCATTCAGATAATTGTGGTGAGCTTCAAGCCAGCAATGTTGTACGTGTCAGCCACCATGGCACTTGCTGTGTTTATGTTGTTTAACCAAGAGCTGATTCACGCACAATATTCTGAAGCAGACGTGTCTCGGTTTCTTATCTCCATGGCATGCTTTATCTGTGTATCGTTTATTGCTGAAAACTTTTGGCATCAAAGCCGACGTGAAATGCTAGAGGAAAACTTAGAGCGAATGCGTCAGGCTAATACAGATCCGCTTACTAAGCTGCCTAATCGTCGTTTTTTAGAGGCAGTGTATTTTGAAAAAGTGACGAAAGA
The DNA here is from genome assembly GCF_001886475.1 of Alteromonas sp. RW2A1. Taxonomy (NCBI): domain Bacteria; kingdom Pseudomonadati; phylum Pseudomonadota; class Gammaproteobacteria; order Alteromonadales; family Alteromonadaceae; genus Alteromonas; species Alteromonas sp. RW2A1. The sequence goes on from NZ_CP018031.1 coordinate 149,489, forward strand.
CCCCGCAGACTATTTTCCACTTAGTACGGTGGTAGTAGACATTGACCACTTTAAAGTCATAAACGACTCCTATGGGCATGATGTAGGTGATGAAGTACTGCAATACTTTACTGGTTTGATGAAAAGTGCCGTGCGCACCACTGATATCGTGGCGCGTACTGGGGGCGAGGAATTTTTAGTTATTTTCCCTAAAGCAACACTTACACAAGCAATAAAATTGGCTGAAAAGATCCGCATTAAAGTAGAGCAAAACCCCTTCGACAGAGGTGACATTCATCACCCCATTACTGCAAGTTTCGGAGTAGCCACGGCGCTTACCGATGGCAATATTAACGCTACGCTTAAACACGCAGACGATAATTTATATCAGGCGAAAAAGACTGGCAGAAACAAGGTAGTTTAGGCCAATACTTTTTGAAGCCATGCGCTGATGTCGTTTAGCTCTTGCATGCACACGTTGTGCTGCATAGTGTAAGTTTGCCAGGTAGCGTTGTAACCGTTCTCCACCATGGTTTTATACGCGGCATTACCCATAAATACCGGCACTACTTCATCTTGTTCGCCATGGGCCATCATAATCGGCGTTTCTTTGTTTACGTCATTGGCTTGGTCAGCAAGTAGTGAGGGCTCGCACATATAGGTGGATAATGCCATCACGCCGGCGAGCTTTTCGCTGAAACGAGGAGCTAAATGCAGCGCAATAACGCCGCCTTGAGAAAATCCAGCCAGCACAATGCGACTAGCAGGGATGCCACTTTCTATTTGTGCGCGAATTAATTGCTCTACTTGCTGTGCAGATGCTTCAACGCCGTCTAAATCGGCACGACTTTCAAAATCGAGGGATTTAATGTCGTACCATGCCCGCATTCGCATACCGCCGTTAATAGTAATGGGGCGCTCTGGAGCATGAGGAAATAAAAACTTAACCGCCATAGAACCGGGAAGCTTGAGTTCAGGGACAATGGGGGCGAAGCCATGGCCAGAGTCGCCAAGCCCGTGTAGCCAAATAACGCAGGCGTCGGGTGTTGATGCGGGCGTATTTTCTACGCATTGTAGTAGCGGCTCGGTCATTGTTTTTATTCCTGTTAGTCGTATTTTATCGGCTTTATGCACAACTCAATTGTTGTCTGCTGGACAGCAGATTTATATGCTATCATCGACATATAAAATCACCACAGTTTAACGAAACTTTATTACCCATGGCTTCACTACTCGGTAACTTATTTATTCTTGCAGCACCTTCAGGCGCTGGGAAATCAAGCCTTATTAAGGCGTTAATGGAAAAATACGAGGGTAACACCAATACTCCAATGCAGGTGTCTGTGTCTCACACCACGCGGCAACCCAGGCCTGGCGAAATAGATGGCGTGCATTATCACTTTGTTACTAGAAAGCAATTTGAATCACTTATTGAACAGGGCGTATTTTTCGAATATGCAGAAGTGTTTGGCAATTACTATGGCACTTCTCGCGTTACCATAGAGCAAACTCTTTATCGCGGTATCGACGTATTTTTAGATATCGATTGGCAGGGCGCCAGGCAAGTGAAGGAGCTTATGCCAGACACTTGCGGTATTTTTATCTTACCGCCCTCGCTTGAGGTGCTAGAGCAGCGATTAAACCATCGCGGCCAAGACAGCGAAGATGTCATCGCAGGAAGAATGGCCCAAGCCGTGGATGAAATGTCTCATTTTAATGAATTTGGCCATATTATTGTTAACGACGATTTTGCCACCGCACTTAGTGAGTTCGAAGCTATAGTAACTGCGCAGCGTCTGCGCTCGGTTAAACAGCAAATTCGCCATCAGCCTTTGCTCGACGCATTACTTGGTACGGCTTAATTGTTACTTGTGGTTGCTAATACTTAATCCACTATTGGTAGAAGGGAAAAAACAGTAAGATCACCGCGATCACGCTGTGTTATATTTCAACAAAGTACTAGGATCGCAAAGCCTATGCGTGTATACTGCGTGGCTGTTTTTTGTATTCCTCGCTCAACCTGATTTTCGGAGAAATAGATGGCTCGCGTAACTGTAGAAGATGCCGTAGATAAAATTGGTAACCGCTTTGACCTAGTGCTTGTTGCTGCACGTCGTGCTCGTCAATTAGCCACTGGTGGTAAAGATCCTATGGTTGACGTTCAAAACGACAAGCCAACCGTAACGGCTTTGCGTGAAATTGAAGAAGGTTTGGTTACAGCTGCATCTCTTGAACAAGATGAGCTTCACACGCAAGAACAGCAAGACAATGCTGAATTCGCGTCAGTAGCTAATATCCTATCTGATCAGTAATTCTCCCTTTTTAGGGGGTTTACAGGTGAATTAGCGCCAGTGCTTTGAAAAAAGCACTGGCGCTTTGCTTTTAGCGTATTGGATTAATGCGAAAATAAACGTATTCTTAAGGAAGTAGTGTAACTAGGGGCCGTTTGACGCTGTGTATTTGTTTGAAGGTTTAAAGCAGAAAGTTGTTGAGTACTTGCCCGCTGACTTGGTGCAGCTGGTTCAAGATGCCTTCGTTTTGGCGCAAGAAGCCCACGACGGACAAATGCGCTCAAGTGGCGATCCGTATATTACTCACCCAGTTGCAGTGGCCAGTATTCTTGCCGATATGCATTTAGACCATGAAACTCTCATGGCCGCATTACTTCACGATGTTATTGAAGATACCCACTACAGCCAAGAAGATTTAGCGAAAGCCTTTGGTAATACCGTTGCCGAGTTAGTAGAAGGCGTTAGCAAACTCGACAAAATTGCATTTAGCAGTAAGCAAGAAGCTCAGGCAGAAAACTTTCGAAAAATGATGATGGCCATGGTGCAAGACATCAGGGTTATTCTTATCAAGCTTGCCGATAGAACTCATAACATGCGAACCCTAGGCTCTCTTCGCCCAGATAAGCGCCGCCGTATCGCACTGGAAACGCTAGAAATATATTCGCCTATTGCCCATCGCTTGGGTATTCACGATATTAAAAATGAGCTTGAAGATTTAGGTTTTCAGGCCATGTACCCCATGCGCCATCGTGCGCTTAAATCGGCGGTGCGTCAGGCCCGTGGAAATCGAAAAGAAATTATCGAAAATATCCGTGAAGAGTTAAATACGCGCTTAGACGCCTATAACATCGAGTCGAAGGTGTTGGGTCGCGAGAAGCATTTGTACTCTATTTATCGGAAGATGAAAAATAAAGAGCTGATGTTTAGCGAAGTCATGGACGTTTACGCATTTCGTATTGTGGTAGACTCGGTAGATAACTGCTATCGCGCCTTTGGAGCCATGCACGGGCTTTATAAGCCTATTGAAAACCGCTTCAAAGATTATATTGCCATCCCTCGAACTAACGGTTATCAATCGCTGCATACCTCGCTTATTGGGCCACACGGTATTCCGGTTGAAATTCAAATTCGTACCCATGAAATGGACCAAATGGCAGACAAAGGTGTTGCTGCACATTGGCTGTACAAAGAGCCGGGCGATAATGGTACTACCGCGCAATTGCGTGCTCGCAAATGGACTCAAAGCTTGTTAGAGCTACAGCAGTCGGCCAGCTCTTCTTTTGAATTTATTGAATCGGTAAAAACAGACCTGTTTCCCGATGAAATTTACGTGTTTACTCCCGACGGCCGCATTATTGAATTGCCCATGGGGGCCACTGCGGTCGACTTTGCTTATGCTGTTCACTCAGATATTGGTAACACCTGTGTAGGGGTGCGTGTTGAGCGTCGTAACTTTAGCCTAAGTAAACCTCTTGAAAATGGTCAGACGGTAGAAATTATTACCTCTCCAAGAGCAAAACCAAACGCCAACTGGCTTAATTTTGTGGTAAGTGCCAGAGCGCGAACCCGTATTCGCCAATATCTGCGTAAGCAGCATTCTCAAGAAGCTGTAAATATGGGCAATAGACTGTTACGACATGCGTTAGGCAGCGTAAAGTTAGACGAGATACCCCATGAAGATATTGAGCGTGTGGTGGCAGAGACCAAGCACAATGATTTTGACGAACTGCTAATAGACATTGGTTTAGGAAACGAGCTAAGTGCCATAGTAGCAAGACGATTGTTGGGCGAGAGTACAACCGATCTATCGAATAAAAAAGGTAACGTGGCCATTCGTGGTACCGAAGGTTTATTAGTAAATTATTCGCGCTGCTGCCATCCTATTCCCGATGATGAAATTGTGGCGGTATTAAGCCCCGGTCGAGGCATGACCATTCACCAAACGGGCTGTAACAATATTCGCAAGCTTAGCAAAGAAGAACCTCAGCGTGTGTTACCCATGCAGTGGGATGACGAACCTCAGGGCGAATTCAAAGCATCACTGCGTATCGAGCTGTTTAATCACCAGGGTACACTGGCAACATTAACGAACACCATTTCTGGGTGCGATTCCAATATCATTGGTCTGCAAACCGAAGAAAAAGAGAGTAACATCTATTTTATTGACCTAGAGCTTACCACGCATAATCGCGTGCACCTGGCCCGCGTGATGAAGAAAATACGCACTATGCCAGAGGTTCAAAAAGTGTCACGTCATAGTCAATCTCGACACTAATTTTATAAAACATTAGGAATATTTATGTCTAAGTCTATTATTCAGACCGATAAGGCACCTGCTGCTATTGGTACATACAGCCAAGCCGCAAAAGCGGGTACTACGGTATATCTTTCAGGGCAAATTCCACTGGTTCCTGAAACCATGGAAATGGTGTCTGAAGAATTTGAGGCGCAAGCGGTACAGGTTTTTGAAAACGTTAAAGCGGTATGTGAAGCCGCCGGTGGCAGTACCAATGACTTAGTTAAGGTGAATATCTTCCTTATCGACCTAGGTCACTTTGCGTTGGTAAACGAAATTATGGCTCGTTACTTCAATAAGCCTTATCCAGCCCGCGCTGCTGTACAGGTTTCTGCGTTGCCAAAAGGCGCGCAAATTGAAATAGACGGCGTTATGGAATTACCGGAGTAAACTATGTCGCCTGAGCGTTACCAGCGCATACGATCCGTGCTGGAAAAAAGGCAAACCGATCTTACCGTTTGCCTTGAAAACGTGCACAAGCCGCATAATGTTTCGGCCATAGTGCGTACCTGCGATGCCGTAGGTATTCATCAAGTGCATACGGTGTGGGAAAAGAAATACCAAATACGTCGCGGTACGGCGATGGGCAGCCAAGACTGGGTGCGCCAAACAAATCACGACAATATTAGCGATGCCATGCATACGCTCAAAGCCCAAAATATGCAGGTGCTGGTAACACACCTGTCTGACACTGCCGTAGATTTTCGCGACGTAGATTACACTAAGCCGACGGCGATTTTGTTCGGTCAAGAAAAGTACGGCGCCACCGACGAAGCCATTGCTATGGCCGATCAGGATATTGTTATTCCTATGATGGGCATGGTGCAGTCGCTAAACGTATCGGTTGCTGCAGCCCTTGTGCTTTACGAAGCTCAGCGTCAGCGCACCATAGCCGGTATGTATGAACGCCAACAGTTGCCAGAAGAAGAGTGCCATGCGTTAGCGTTTAAAAATGGATACCCTAGATTGTATAAGCTCTGTATGCGAAAGGGCCTGCCTATGCCGCGTATTAACGACATAGGTGAAGTAGATGCCGACGAAAGCTGGTGGCGCGAAATGCAAATTACCAAAGCCGAAGCTGAGGCGTTAGAAGCAAGCTAAACTCTGATTTATGCAAATGGCCAGTTGTTCAAAACTGGCCCAAAGCGTACTCGCCAACTCAGTGACAATCCTTTACACTTCATTTATTGTTTTTTTACGCTAATCAACCGTTTGACTTGAGGATAAGGCTGCATGCAAGCACTCGCCACCACACCTATTACTGCCCTTAAAGGGGTTGGCGCAAAGGTGGCAGAAAAGCTCAATAAAATTGGCTTGTTTACCCTTCAAGATATCCTCTTTCACCTGCCGCTTCGCTACGAAGACCGAACCAGAATATATAGCGTGGCTGAATGTCGTCCTTTTACCCATGTAAGTGTGCAGGGTGAAGTGATGAACGCCGATATTCAGTACGGCAAAAAACGTATGCTGGTGGTAAAAATAAGCGATGGTACAGGCACCATTACGCTGCGTTTTTTTCACTTTGGTGCCGTGCAGCGCACTATGATGACACCGGGTAATATTGTGCGCTGCTTTGGTGAAGTGCGCACGGGCAAGTGGGGCATTGAAATGATGCACCCCGAATTCAAAGTGGTTGACGAAGATGCTCCGCCCTCAGAAGAATCCTTAACTCCGGTATACCCTACAACCGAGGGTATTAAACAACTTACCTTGCGTAATTTAACCGAACAAGCGCTAGCCCTATTAGACAAAGGTGCGCTAACAGATTTGCTGCCAGAGGGTATTTACGACAATCAAGTGTCGCTCAACGAGGCACTGCATACCGTGCATCGGCCGCCGCCAGATGCTGATGTTCATGAAATTGAAGAGGGGCTTCATCCGGCTCAATATCGTCTTATTCTTGAAGAGCTACTATCACACCACCTCAGCGTACTAAAAGTGCGTAAACAGTCTGACGCTCAGCCTGGAATAGCGATAAAGGTTGATTCTACGCTAATAGAAAAAATGCTGGCTCAGCTTCCTTTTTCGCCTACCGGTGCACAGCAACGAGTAGTAAAGGATATTCAGCAAGATATGCAAAAAGCCAGACCCATGATGCGACTGGTACAAGGGGACGTAGGCTCTGGTAAAACGCTGGTTGCCGCCTTAGCAGCGCTGTCGGCTATTGGCGCAGGCTATCAAGTGGCGTTAATGGCACCTACTGAATTATTAGCAGAACAGCACGCCAATAACTTTAGAGAATGGCTAGCGCCTTTGGGTATAGAAGTAGGGTGGTTGGCCGGAAAGCTTAAAGGTAAAGCACGTAGCGAGGTACTGGCAAGGCTTGAGGCGGGAGATGTTCAAATGCTTGTGGGTACTCACGCTATTTTTCAAGAAAGCGTGAATTACCAACAGTTAGCCTTAGTCATTGTTGATGAACAACACCGTTTTGGAGTTCACCAGCGATTAGCTCTGCGCGATAAAGGTGAACAGCAAGGGCGATATCCGCACCAGCTTATTATGACAGCCACACCAATCCCGCGAACCTTGGCTATGACGGCGTATGCCGATTTAGATACGTCAATTATTGACGAACTTCCGCCTGGGCGTACCCCAGTTACCACAGTGGTACTGCCTGACACACGCCGTGGCGATGTTATAGAGCGTGTGCGCCAAGCGTGTAAAGACAACGGTCGGCAAGCTTATTGGGTGTGCACGTTAATTGACGAATCTGAGGTTCTGGAATGTCAGGCTGCAGAAGACGCAGCGGTAACGCTACGAACGGCGCTTCCAGACTTACAAGTTGGACTGGTGCACGGGCGCTTAAAGCCCGCCGAAAAAGCACAGGTGATGGCCGACTTTAAAGACGGAAAGCTAGACTTGCTGGTAGCCACTACCGTTATTGAGGTAGGTGTAGACGTACCTAATGCAAGTATTATGATCATTGAAAACCCCGAACGACTAGGTCTTGCTCAATTACATCAGTTGCGTGGGCGGGTAGGCCGTGGTGCTGTAGAAAGTCAGTGCGTGCTTATGTATCAAAGCCCGCTTTCAAAAACTGCGACACAACGTTTAGGTGTGTTAAGAGAGAGCAGCGATGGTTTTTACATTGCTCAAAAAGATTTAGAAATACGTGGGCCGGGTGAGTTTATGGGAACGCGCCAAACTGGTTTAGCAGAGCTTAAAATAGCTGATCTGGTGCGCGATGCCGCCCTTATTCCCAAAGTTCAAGATATTGCCTATACCATGTGGGAAAAATATCCCTCTCACGCGCAGGCTATTATTAATCGATGGATTGGACACAAGGAGCAATACGGTAATGCCTGATAACTCGCCCTCTTCTTCGACACCATCGTCTATTCCGTTAGTGTTAGCTACCCCTAAAGATAGCAAATTCTACGAAAGTGACTACTTACTTACTAAAAGTTCGGTGGAAAAGTGGCACCACGCCTTAGATGCGCAAGAGGAAAAGCCAGAGTCAGGCTTATATCTACAAATTCACAATAATGTGTTGGGTTTAGCAGATGCAAGTGAGAAAAAAGTACTGCCGGTAGAGGTCGATTTTGCTTCTCCCGCAAGCCTGTATCGCAAACAGCACGGCGGCGGGCGCAAAGAGCCTATTGTAAAAGCCATTGGTTTGAAAGGTAATGACGGCTGGCACGTGATAGATGCCACACCGGGGCTTGGCCGTGATGCATTTGTACTGGCCAGCGTTGGCTGTAAAGTTACTATGATAGAGCGTTCGCCTATTGTTGCTGCATTATTAGAAGACGGCATAAGAAGACTGAAAGTGGATTATCCAGATTTAGCAGACCTATTATCACTTCAACATGGAAATAGTGCCGATGTAATGCAATACTTTGAAGGTGAGAGCGTAAACGCCATTTATCTTGATCCTATGTTCCCACACAAAAAGAAATCGGCGCTGGTAAAAAAGGAAATGCGGTTGTTTCAACAACTGTTGGGACACGACCCAGACGCAGATGCGCTTTTATCGCCTGCACGGAAATTAGCTACCCATCGCGTGGTGGTAAAACGCCCAAACAGTGCTGAGGTGTTAGCCGGAGAAAAACCGACTATGGCGATAGAAAGCAAAAAACACAGATTTGATGTATATCTATGTAATAACAACTAGGAGAGTAGCATGATACGAGTTGGTAGTACCTTGCCCGAGGTAGACTTTAGTTTGTTGGTAGACGGTGAAATTACTAACCCCGGCACTAACGAGCTTTTCGCAGAGAAGCGGGTGGTAATGTTTGCTGTGCCAGGAGCTTTTACACCAACCTGTTCACACTCTCACTTACCCGGTTATGTTGCCCTTGCCGATAAATTTAAGGCGAAGGGTATTGATAGCATTATTTGTTTGTCGGTAAACGATGCGTTTGTGATGGATGCATGGGGCAAAGCGAGTAATGCTGAAGAAATTATAATGTTGGCAGACGGCAATGCATTCTTCACAAGACAAATAGGCATGGATATGAACACCAGCAACTTTGGTGGCGTACGCTCGCTTCGCTATTCTATTTATGTAGAAGATGGCGAAGTGAAAAAGCTGAACGTTGAAGATCCGGGCCGCTTCGATGTGAGTGATGCTCAAACCATGCTAGATAGTCTGTAACAGCCACATGGTGTAAACCTCACGCATATAAAACGCCCGCATATAACACGCCCACAAACTATGCGGGCTTTTTTTGGCCGCATACAAATCTACTTTGCTCGACCTAGCATATAAGCTTGGGCAGATTATTATGCCCTATAGTTTATTTCCTCAACCCCCAGCGCTCTTGCATAACCTGTAGGTATACGACCAATGGGCGAGATGAGTTGCCTTTACTTAGTTAATGATAATAAGTATCATTTGCGCAGATGCCAACGTGAAAGAACAATGTTTTAGGAACCAATATGACAATAACATTGAAAAAAATAAGTACCCTTTTGACTGCGTCGTTTTTGTCGCTATCAATGGTATCCACCAGTGCGCTAGCCAACGGCGAAATTGGCGATCACGTAAATAATCTTCACGCACATATTGGTGAATATACTGAAGAAGTTCATTGGTTGGAAAGCAAGTTTGGCTCAGTTGTTGATGCCTATGCAAGCAAAGACAAAAATCTTAAAACCGATGCCCTTATGGAATACTGGGAAGAAGTCGATTTTCACTCTGCAATTGAAACGCAATACGTGCCTATTTATGCGTCAATTTGGCAGGGAATTTACGGCGTAAAAGTTGCCATTGATGAAAGCAAACCTATTGATGTTGTTCGAGAAGAGCAAGAGAAACTGAATCACGCCTTGTGGCAAGCATTAGGCGCGGTTAAACTTGCATCCCAATATCAACAGCGAGGACTAGTTGATCAAGTTCGCACTACTGAAGTAGAGCCAACTACTGGGCCGGCTGTTATCGACGATATAAAAACGCGCTTAGATCGCGTTGTTGCCAAATATGCCGAGCAGCTTAACGAAGTAGCTACCACTTTGGTTCACGACACTTACCTCCAACGCTTTGAAGGTGTAGAAGGTGATTTAATTGCCAAAGACGCCGACTTGGTTGAAGCACTAGAAAAAGACTTCAACGTGACTTTGCCACAAGCTATTTCCAGCAATAAAAGCGTTGATAGCGTAAGAGACGTGGTAGAAGCCATGCAGGTTAAGCTTAATAAAGCACGTGCACTGCTGGTAGAAGCAGAAAAAGGTCGTAAAGACGTATTTTAAGGAACCTTAATGCAACGAAGAACATTCTTACAAGGCCTAGCGGCTGCCGGAGTATTGGGCAGCGTCCCCTTTAGTTTAGCGCATGCAGTCTCTGCCGCAGGCAGTGTTTCTGTAGAAACTTTGCCAAAACTAGAAGGCGACCTGACCTTATATTTAGGTCGTGGTGAGGGCGGCTTGTATGAAAATGTACTCGATGCCATTAAAAAGAGAAATCCAAAACTCAATCTTAAAGTTCGTCGCGGCGGTTCCGCGGCACTTGCCAATACCATTGTGGCTGAAACCAAGGCGGGTGTTAAACGCGCCGACCTTTTTTGGGCAGTAGACACTGGCTCAATTGGTATGGTGACAGATTCAGGCGCCGCTAAGCCACTTCCATCTACTGTTACTAGCCAGTTAAAAGACGGCTTTCAATACCCAAGTTGGTCGCCGGTAACGGGTAGAGTGCGAACGCTTCCTTACAACACAGAACGCGTAAAGCCAGAGCAAATTCCAGACAGCATTATGGCATTAGCCGATAGCGATTTAAAAATTGGGTGGGCGCCTGCCTACTCATCGTTTCAATCGTTTGTTACTGCAATGCGTATACTGGAAGGCGAAAACGCTACGCGCAGTTGGCTTAAAGGTATTAATAAAAATGCTAAAAAGTACGCTGGCGAACTTGGTGTGGTAATGGGCGTGGAACGCGGTGAAGTAGATGTCGGCTTCGCCAATCACTATTACACATTACGCTTAAAATCGGGCAAGCCAGACGCTAACGTTGCATTGGCTTACACCAATAACGACGCCGGCTGTTTGGTGAATGCATCGGGTATTGTGGCGTTAAGCGAGGGCGACTTGCCTGTTAACTTTATCCGTTACTTGCTTACCCATGAGGTACAAAGCTACTTGGCTCGCGAAGCCTATGAAATTCCGCTTGTGCAAGATGTGGCAGCGCCGGAGGGATTGGCAAGTTTAAGTTCGCTTTCTCCGCCAGAGTTAGATCTTCGTAAATTAGCAGACTTACGTCCAACCCTTAACATGATGAGGGATGTCGGCGTACTGTGACAAATTGGCCAAAGTCGTATCCACTGGCACTACTCATAGCGCTGATGGCTTTATTGCCCGTCGGCGTTTTGTTTTCTCTAGCACAAGATAGTGCCCAACTTTTTGATACGCATAATATAAGAGTGCTAGGAAACACGGTGGCCCTAATGCTGCTTACCATCATTGGATCTGTGTTGATTGGTGTGCCGTTAGCCATATTCACCGCGTACGTACATCTTCCCTTTAAACGTTTTTGGCTAATTGTTCTTGCTGCTCCCCTGGCCCTACCCAGCTATATTGGGGCATTTGCTATGTATTTCTCATTTGGCCGAGGCGGCGAGATAGAAAACGTACTTGGCATAAGTACTCCACCCATAAGCGGTTTATGGGGTTCTGCATTAGTCATGAGCCTCTACACTTACCCCTTTGTGATGATGACAACTCGCTCAAGCCTGCTCAGTTTAGATGCCAGCCTTGTGAACGCCGCCAGAACCCTTGGGTTATCATTAGGTGAAAGCTTGTGGCGCGTAGTGCTGCCCCGAGTAGTTAACAGCATTGGTGCAGGTGCATTGCTTGCGGCCCTTTACGCATTGTCCGACTTTGGTACTCCCGCCATTATGGGGCTAGATACTTTTACCCGCGTTATTTTTGTCGAATACAACGCGTTTGGTTTAAGTCAGGCCGCTATGCTGAGTTTGCAATTAATGGTGATAGTGGGGCTCATTCTGTTTATAGAAAGCCGTATAAGCGGCGCGACCGAGCGACCTGGCCGTCATCTTTCTTTGTTCCCGCCACGCTGGCAGTGCAACCTTATGCTACTAAGCGCTATGCCCATTGTGCTGATGGCGATTGTATTACCCCTTGCTATTTTCACCTTATGGTTGGTTCGCGAAGGAACCGGAGGGTTTGAATTCAGCTATGCGTGGAACTCTGCTCACGCTTCTTTCTTAGCTGCGCTGGTAGCCGTTCTCTTGGCAATTCCGGTGGCACACGCGGCTATTGCCGGCAAAGCCGGGCGGCTTATGGAGCGCATTACCTATTTTGGCTTTGGTGTACCTGGCATCGTTATGGGTACCGCATTGGTTTATGTTGGCCTGCAGCTTCCTGCGCTATATCAAACTTTAGGGCTATTAGTTATGGCTTACGTACTGCGCTTTTTGCCATTGGCAGTAGGCAGTGTAAGAACTACCGCTGAAAATATCGATTCAGGCTTAGTGAAAGCGGCAAGAGTACTTGGCGCAACGCCTAAAGAAGCCTTTATGCGAATTACGCTACCTTTAACCCTTCGTGGTATGATAGCAGGCGCTGCATTGGTGTTCTTAGAAGCCATGCGAGAGTTACCTGCCACTCTTATGCTTGGCCCAACAGGATTTGAGACCTTGGCTACCTACATGTGGCGAGTTTACGAGGCTGGTTATTTTGGTCGCGCCGCAGTGCCAGGGTTGTTACTAGTGCTATTGTCAGGTGTTGGTTTAGTGCTAATGCTGTCGGGTGAGCGAAAAGCCCAATTTACCGTTACCGAGGATGAACGTTCGTAATGCTAAGTGTAAGTAATTTGTCAGTGAATTATGGGGCTACCCGAGTAGTCGACAAGTTAAATTTAGAACTTGGTCAAGACGAAATTCTCATGTTGGTGGGGCCTACAGGCTGTGGAAAAACCACCATATTACAAGCATTAGCAGGGCTAATTCCTGTTTCAGAGGGCGAAGTACGCTTAGATAATTGGGTAAGTACTCCTGCCAAGCATGTTCCGCCAGAAAAGCGCAACGTGGGAATGGTGTTTCAAGATTTTGCTTTGTTTCCGCATCTAACCGTGCAGCAAAATGTGTGTTTCCGTTTAAAAGACACGTCCCTTGCCGATCATTGGCTAACACTGTTGGGGTTGGATAACTTTCGCAATGTAAAGCCTGCCAGTTTGTCTGGCGGTCAAAAGCAGCGGGTGGCGTTAGCCCGTACACTTGCTCATGAGCCAGCGTTTGTTCTACTAGATGAGCCGCTGTCTAACCTAGATGCAGCGCTGAAAGATAGCTTACGCTGGGAAATTCGAGATGCCCTTAAAAAAGCCGATGTCCCCGCTATTTGGGTTACTCACGATCAAGAAGAAGCTCTCAGTGTGGGCGACAGAATAGGTATACTGAATAAAGGCGTATTAGAGCAGTTAGACACGCCGGAAGTGTGTTATTCAACGCCGAACAGTCGTTTTGTGGCCCGCTTTATGGGCGAGGCTAGCTTTCTAAAGGCTCAATTCGACAATAGCGAAAACAATGTAGATAACACCGTTATTACGGATGTCGGCAATGTTCCTGGTACACCGCTCCAAAATGCTCATGGCGACGTAGATTTATTGGTAAGACCCGATGACTTAAGTTTAGATGCAAGTCATGCCTCGCCAAACGGTACAGTAGACTGGGTACGCTATGAGGGTGAAAGTCGCTTGTATGCAGTTATGCTCGATAACGGAAGTCAGCTGAAAGTGAGAGTAAGCCACGAAAATGCCATAAAGCCTGGTGAACGAGCCCATATACAGCTTATTACTACCCACCCGTTAGCAGTATTTCCAAGAGAGGCTTAATACGTGATTAAACGTGATGTGATAGTGCTTGGTGCGGGTGCTGCTGGGCTTTTTTGTGCTGCGCAAGCGGGAGCAAGAGGGCGTAGCGTAGAAGTACTTGATCACGCCAAAAAGGTAGGGCGCAAAATCCTAATGTCTGGTGGTGGGCGCTGCAATTTCACCAATATGTACGCAGGCCCAGAGAACTTCCTTTCGCAAAACCCCCATTTTTGTAAGTCTGCCCTGAGTCGATATACCCAGTGGGATTTCATTAGCTTAGTTGCCGAGCACGGCATTGGTTATCACGAGAAAACCCTTGGCCAATTGTTTTGTGACGACAGTGCAAAAGACATTGTAAATTTATTGCTTAAAGAATGCGAAAAGGCGCAGGTGACCGTCACCACTCGCTGTGACATTCTTTCTGTAGAAAAAAGTGAAAGTGGGTATTCACTCACTACCAGTAATGGTGATTACCAGTGCAAATCCTTGGTAATTGCTACCGGCGGGTTAAGTATGCCCAAATTAGGCGCTACGCCTTTCGGTTACAAAATTGCCGAACAGTTTGGCTTAAATGTGTTGCCAACCCGAGCCGCCCTGGTGCCATTCACCTTGCATGACAAAGACAAAGAAACACTGGCGGATTTGAGCGGTGTTGCAGTAGATGTTTATGCAAGCTGTAACGACACTACCTTTAAAGAAGCTATGCTGTTTACCCACCGAGGGCTGAGTGGCCCTTCTATGCTACAAATTTCCAGCTACTGGGAAGCCGGCGATACATTAAGTATCAATACGACTCCCGATAACGACCCTCACGAGTTATTAAATAACGCGAGGGCACAAACTCCTGATGCGTTGCTCGCTACCTGCTTAAATAAAATTTTCCCTAAACGTGTTTCGCAAAGTTTTATCGAGTTAAACGAATGGCGCAACGTGCCGGTAAAGCAGCTGTCTCACGGGGAATGCGAGAATATAGCGAACACATTAGAAAACTGGCACATAAAGCCAAATGGCACAGAGGGTTATCGCACAGCGGAAGTGACCATTGGTGGCGTGAATACCAATGAACTGTCTTCAAAAACCATGATGGCCAACAACGTGGAAGGGCTCTATTTTATTGGTGAAGTAGTGGATGTCACCGGCTGGTTAGGAGGCTATAACTTCCAATGGGCGTGGAGCAGCGGCTGGGCAGCCGGGCAGGTGGTGTAAGCTATTTCTCCCGCCGATGCTACAGCAATCCATGACAAATTAGATATGTATATTAAAGGCTAGTATCTGCCATAGATTCTACCTATACTGGTTGAGTGTATTTTGTACAGCAAAAGGACTCGCATGTCGTTTATCACTGAGTTAAAGCGCCGTAACGTGGTAAAAGTAGCCAGCGTGTATATGGTAACGGCATGGCTTATTTTACAAGTTATTGCTGTAGTCTCTCCTTATTTAAAGCTGCCCACTGCTTTTGGAACCGGTGTTACCGTTGTACTTATCATAGGTTTGCCCGTAGCCTGCATATTCGCATGGGCCTTTGAGCTTACCCCCGAAGGCGTAAAGCCGACCCGTAAAGTTCCCGATGAAGTTTCAATTGCACACGAAACCGGACAAAAAATAAATCGCCTTTTAGTAACGCTTATTGTGCTTTTGATTGCTTATGTTGCTGTAGATAAAATATGGCTTTCAACATCGCCTGCCACAGCAAAGCCAGCTTCGGTCTCGTCTGCTGCTGAAAATCAAAGTGAATTGGCCAACGAAAACGAGCCCGCTGCATCAAGCGAACTTCTGGCGCAAAACGTTGAAGCGGACTCGCAGGCAGAAGAAGTCAAAGTTTTAGCAGTATTGCCTTTCTTAAATCTGAGTACCGAAGACGACCAAGAAATCTTTGTTGATGGGTTAACAGAAGAATTACTTAATACGCTAGTGCGTATTCGCGAGCTAAAAGTGCTGGGGCGTACGTCTAGTTTCGCTTATAAGGGCGTAAACAAAGACCTAAAGATTATTGCCAGTGAGCTTGACGCAGATTATCTCATTGAGGGTAGCGTGCGAAAAAGCGGCAACAATTTAAGGATAACTGTGCAGCTTATTGAGGCCGAGACTGGTAGCCACTTATTTTCTGATAATTTTGACCGTACCCTCAAAGATATTTTTACGCTGCAAGAAGAAGTGAGTGATCAGGTTGCTGCCGCACTTAAACTCAATCTTATTCATAAAGACGACCGCTATTCAGCTGCATTAGATAAACTAAGTTATATCGAGGTGGAGCAATTGGTGAAAGCTAGAGCATTGGCCAACCGCGAAACTAGCGAGGGCATAAAGCAAGCCATTAACATATTAGAAGAACTGCTTCAAAAATATCCGGATGCGCCGGCAATACTGGGGCTCGGCGCGTATGTTGCCGCGATGGAGGTTTCATTTACAGAAAATGCTAGTATGAGCGAGAAAGACAGAACTGCAATGGCAGAGCGCGCTCTCGCTATTGACCCACTCAACAAAGATGCTCTGATCACTTTAGCTGGTACATATGATGATTTTGGATATTCAGTAACTAAAGCACAGCAATTATATCGCAAAGCTATTCGCGCTTACCCTTATGATTCTTATTTTTTAGGAGGTTATGTATACACAATGGTATTGTCGTTTACGCCATGCGGGCAGATAAATGAGAATATCAGTAATTTAGATATAAGTGGCGCAGAAAAAACGCTTCAAAATCAAATTCGTTACTTAATATTAAAATGCTTGGAGCCGGATAAAGCGAAAAAACTCATTACTACTGCTACTACCGAAGGTGTTGACTTCTATACAATTTTAATGGATTTCGAAGCGGGGTTTAAAGAATATAAATTGCTTTATGAGCAAAATCCGAATCAGCGATTCACTTCTGCTTACATATATCACCTATCACTTTTAGAGGACCATTCGACTGTTCAAACACTGATCAGCAGTATTGATTTGAATAGTAAGAGTTTTTGGTCGACTTATGTTTACTTTGATACCTATTTTACACCCAATCAGCTACCGGCTATCAACGTTGAGGAACTTTGGGAGCGAATGCTAATAAAGGATCATTTTGAGCTACCTAGTAAATATGCATTGATATTTTTTGACCGGGCACAAAAAGAGGAACAATTATCTGAATTGCGAAAGAGATTTTATAAACTGATTCCACCAGAAAATACTTTGTCGCAAATTCATAGTATAGCTGGTTATGCTTTTATATTAAAAAAGTTGGGTGAAAACCAAAAAGCAACTGAGATAGTTCAGAATGCGTTAAATGTACTGCGGAAATACAAAAAACAGTATCCCGAATCTTATCAATTCTACCACCTCGAATGGTGGGAATTAGAATTACTCATTATTGCAAAGGAATATGAGCAAGCCTCGGCTTTGTTAGAAAGTTATTCGTATAGGCCAATGCTTGTTTGGTTTGATATCCCCGCACTGCGTTATGCTTATAAAGATGAACTCGGTCATCCTTTCTTCAAAGAATTCTTTTCTCAAGTTGAGCTAGAAAAACAAAAAATGCGCGAGAAGCTGGGTGTGAAATTATAATGCCTAACCTTAAGCTGCCATTACCGCACCGAAACTACTAAACAGCTTTAAACTCGCAGCGATAAAACTACTCAGACACAAACTCATCTTTTTCCTTCGACGAAGGCAGTAAAATAATGATAAAGATAAGCACTGCTGTGATGATTAAAAAGTACTTCTCAAGTGAACGGTAGGTATTCATCGATTCAGCAGCTTTTTTGCTGATTGCTAACTTGTTCTTGCCTTCGGCGAGCTGAATATCAGACAGTTTATCTAAATCGCTATTTAATGCCTTAAGGTCTAGTAAAAGCGTTGCGATGGCTGCGGAGTCAGCTGGCTGGTCTTCAGAGAATGGGATATCTTTTTCTAACGCCACAAGCTCATTAAAGCTGGTTTCAAAGTGATTTAGCGTGAAGGCTTCAAAGTCTGTTAAGTAGGTTTTCTTAAACGCGTTAATAATGGCGAAAGCTTGTTTGTTGATTTTTGCGTTTTGATTGGCAAAGAACTCATAGTTTTGAGAGGCAAGTGCAACTTCTTTTTCGTGCAGGAACCCAGCAAGCTCGTAAATCATGCCGTTAACCACAAGGCGATCTTCGTAAATCTCCTCAATGGAATTCTTTACGCTATTGAAATTATTGATATTGGTTTGGCCCATGGCGTATACCAATGCAAGTGACGTAAGAAAAACAACGGTACATAGCCCTTTACTTGCCCAGCTCATAATTTCTCCTTTCACGAAAATACAGCGCGAATAGCTATCTAGATTTTTAGCGAGCTGTTACTTAACTGTTTATTTTTCGTTAAATCATAAACGCCAGAGCAAAGCGATGCAACCTTACTATTGACTGCAACTATGGCCTTAAAAGTTGGCAAACAGCGACACTTAAGCCGCTGATCAAGAAGAGGTGGTTTAACTTGGCACTACAGTGATGGGTTGGTATCCCTCAGCTTCTAGTTCCTCGTTAATACAGTCTAGTAGGTACTCATTTAGCGACTTATTGTCTGTGCCTTCATCTTCTGCAAGCTCCATACAATAGGCTTTTAACTCTAAAACTATTTCTTTATCAGCTACAGGTCGTTCTTGAGCTATGGCTAATGTAGATAAGAATAGACTTGCTAATAATGTTAAATACTTCATGTAGTCTCCTAGTAATCGTTCAATTTAGCCTTCAAAGTTTAGGAGTAATAGAGATAAATACGAGCAAAATAATATGACCGTTAAGGACAAATTATTTCATTTAAATACTGCTTCCCATCCATTGATATAGCATCAAAAAAGTCTATATTCCGCGCAATCAACTCAATGTCGCACGTAGTGTGCGACATGTACCTATTTGGAATTAAAAATGATAACAACATTAATTGTTGTCGATTCACTATCTGATGCTCATCAACTGCACTTTCAAAACTGCGAAGTGGTTGATTTTGAGCAATACCTTTCGCAATTTCCCAAGCGAGGGGAGGGCAAAATGCGCGTTATCAATTTGTGCGCAACCGACCGCTATTTAAGTAAGGGCTATTACTGTTCATTGTTAGCCGAAGCGCGCACGCACAAAGTACTGCCAAGCGTGAATACCATTAATAATTTGATTATTGAAAGTGAAGAACAGTCGCTTCAAATGAAAACCGTTACGCTACCAAAATCGTTGAGCGATGAAGCCATTGATGACAGTAGCTGTGATGTATTTTTTGGAACAACTAAAAAAGCGTCAATGAGCGCAATCGCAAAGTTTGCCTTCGAACGTTTTCCAGCGCCCTTTTTGCGTGTTTCGATAAGTAAACAATCGAGCGCTACGGTAATGACGGTAGCATTCGGCGATTGGTGTACGGCTAACGCTGAGGATAAATCGGCATTAGCTAATGCGCTTCAACACTACGTAGAAAAAACCTGGCTTCGTGGAAGTAAGCAAAAGCAAGCCCGCTGGGATATGGCGATTTTATGTAATGAAAATGAAGCGACACCGCCTAGCGACGCTAAAGCAATTAAGCATTTTATTAAAGCGGCAAAGCTCGTTGGTATTAACGCTGAAGTAGTAAATGCGGCCCAAGCTGCAGCTAACATTACTCATTATGATGCGCTATTTATTCGTGAAACTACCGCCATTAACCACCCAACTTATCATATTGCTCGTAAGGCGGAGCAGGAAGGGTTAGTGGTGATAGACGACGCGACCAGCATTTTAAAATGTTGTAATAAGGTGTATTTGCACGATGCGTTTAGCTATCACAAGGTGCCTTCGCCACGCAGTCACTTTGTGTCTGACAACACGACATCAACGTGCCAAATGCTAGCCGATGAATTTGGCTTTCCGATGGTACTGAAATTGCCAGAAAGCTCATTTTCAATGGGCGTATTTAAAGTAAAAGATAATGATGAGCTGAAAGATAAGCTTGAAACCATGCTAAACGAATCTGCACTGGTGTTAGTTCAAGAATATATCTTTACCGAATTTGATTGGCGCATTGGCGTATTAAATGGCCGGCCTATTTATGCGTGTCGATATCACATGGCGAGGGGCCATTGGCAAATATACAACCATGACGCGAAAACCAATACGTCCGGTGGGTTTGAAACTCTGCCAACCTTTGAAGTGCCAAAGCCCGTGTTAGATGCGGCAATTAAAGCCTGCTCAATGATAGGTAAAAGCCTGTATGGCGTTGATATTAAGCAGGCCAACGGCAAAGTATACGTGATAGAAGTAAACGACAACCCTAGTATTGAGGCAAAAGTGGAAGACCTATACCTAGGTAAAGAGCTTTATATGATCATTATGCAGGAGTTTGTTAATAGGTTAGAAGCCCGTGGGCGTTAGTAACAAATGGGAGCCTGTGGTGACTAACGCTGCCGTAAATTTGCGCTTGGCAGAAATTAGCGACCTTGATGCGCTGGAGCGAATTGAGCTTAGCTGCTTTGATAGCGATAGGCTTTCACGCAGGCGCATGCGCTACTGGATAAAAGCTGAACACGGTATATTGCTAGTTGCTGAAACCGAGAGTGAGGTTTTAGCTTATGGCCTGGTTATTTTGCGCAGAGGCAGCCGTTCTGCTCGCTTGTATTCACTGGCGGTGCTTGCAAAGGCTAGGGGGCAAAACATTGCTCCAGCGCTGCTGATTAAGCTAGAAGAAATGGTGTTAAGTGCAGAAAAGTTGTTTATTCGCCTAGAGGTTGCTGAAGATAACCTTGCAGCCATTCGCATGTATAAAAAGTTGGGATACCGTAAATTTGGTATTTATCGCCAATACTATGCCACAGGTGTAGATGCTCTTCGTTTTCAAAAGCCTGTATTACACCCGAATATGGCTAATGCTATGAAGCATTATCCGTGGTACAAACAGACCACGGCGTTTACCTGCGGCCCAAGTGCGTTGATGATGGCTATGAAGCATGTGCGAAGCGGTACTCCGCTCGATCAAACCACTGAAATTGATATTTGGCGTCAAGCTACTACTGTTTTTATGACGTCAGGACACGGCGGTTGTCATCCGTTAGGTCTTGCTTTAGCTGGCCATCAGCGCGGGTTCGATGTTGAAGTATACTCCACGCAAATAAACGATCTGTTCTTGGATGGCGTGCGCAGCGAGCATAAAAAATCGATTATGCGTATTGTAGAGAAAGACTTTATTGAGCGGGCGACGAATGCCCAAATACCGATATATCAAAGAGAAATTGAGCTCAGCGAAATTGAGACGGCGTTGAACAAGGGCTATGGCGTTATTTGCCTTATAAGTACTTACCAGTTCTATGGAATTAAGGCGCCCCATTGGGTGGTGATAACCCATGCCGATGACCGCTGTTTGTACTTGCATGATCCTGATGGCAGTGAAGGGTTTTATGACGAATCTGGAAATCGGTTAGACCGGTCCTCTCACGCCAATATTGATGATCGCGAAGATGCCGATTTAGACTATCAGCATCTTCCTATCTTAAAACAAGATTTTGGTTCGCTGTCAGTATTTGGCAAAACCAAATTGAGAACGTGCTTGCTTGTTAAACCTAATGAATAGCCGATGAGGGTTGTGGAACACTGGGAGTTGGTGTGTTGTCACCGCTTAAGTCAACCTTTGCTGCGTCTTCAGCCAGCGCCGTCATGGCGTCAATAATGTCGAGGAAGTGGGTTAGTTGTGCAGGCGATAAGTCTTTAGACAGGTGTTCGATTTTATTAATTAGCTGTTTGGTAGGTAAGCGCATAGTCAAATTCTCGTCGTTTTAGCGTTTTTTGCGTTCTATGACCACAGACTTACAATATGCTTGCCAAGTTTTTGTTTTCTTAAAAAGCAATACCAATTGCTAAACCTGCCACTATGGCATCATCATGATTGTGGTGATAATCGTAATGAAGCTGCGGGGATAGCGTAAACCCTGATATTTCAAATTCGTATAATAGACCTAATCGCGCCACTGCTATTTCTTCACCTTCAAAAAACTCAACGCCTGGACCCACTTGAGCAATAAAACTATTGGTAATGTGTAAGTCGGCTACTGCAAGATAAGTGTAAGCGTCAAGTTCACCAAAAGCATATTCGGCAACCACCCCTACGCCAAGGAAGTCATTCATGCGGTATTCGTAATCTATCCCGAGAGTAAAAGCATTACCGTGACTATCGGTGTATGTGGTGGCAGCAAGTACTGAAAGGTGATGTGGTGACTGCTGCCAGTGATGGCTGTCTTCAGCAACTGCTGCGTTGCCAATTACGGTATAGCCAATAATGCATAGACATAAACTTGTGCTCAGAAGGCTGCGGGGTCGTCTAAAAAGAGGGAAAAGAATAAGTTTAAAGAGCCGGGTAAGGCCGCAATGAAGGGGAATTATACTTTTGTTCATGTAGATACTCGCTTAACTTCAAGGTTAGATACAACAAAGCGATTTTTAAGGCTGAACTTAACTTTAGTGTAGAAATTAATTTTTTGCATTTTTTTGCATAATGCGGCATGTCGTTATCTCTGCAAACCACCGGCAAAAGGAAATTCAATTTTATTTTTAGAAGCATAAATGGTTGGGTTTTAAATTTGTAATCTATGGAAATTAGAAAAAACAGACAAATGGCACTACATTTTATTTGGGAGGTATTTTTTTCACTATTAGAAGTTAGGTGAAAAAGCAGGGGCAATCAATATCTCACATAGAGGGTTTTAGCGTGATAAGACAGCTGGTATATCGTAGTAGAGCGTCTGCACAAATGAGTCAAGTTGACCTTGATAAAGTAACTAGCGACTCTTTGCCCTTCAATCTAAACAATGATGTAACGGGTATTTTGCTCTTCGACGGGGAATATTTTTTTCAGGTTCTTGAAGGTGAGTCAAATTTAATCGCAGGCCTTTATGAACATATTCAAAAAGATCCGCGACATGGCAACATCGTTAAAATTACAGATAACGCCATACATCAACGTGATTTTGGCGATTGGGCATTACGCACAATAAAGCTCGACCAAAAAAGCGGTGCCTATTGGTTGCCGTCTGATCTTTCCCTTCATCGCGATAGCAGGATTTTTGGCTTACTGAACGGTTTCGCTTCAGGAAAATGGCGCATGTGCTTATCTAATAAGGATTTGAAGGCGCTAAGGGCGTCTGTGGTTCAAGATGAGATCAGCGTAGCGGCCTATGCTCAGTCCGACATTCAATTTGCCTTTCAACCAATCGTGGATACACATAAAGGTGCTATTGTTTCTTACGAGGCGCTATTGCGCAGTAACGACGGACGTTTTCCTGAAGATGTTTTAGATAGTTTTCACGGAAGTGAAAAGTATCAATTTGATTTGAATAGTAAGGCTATTGCTGTTGCGCAGGGTGCACAAATACTGCGCCCAGACCAAGCGTTAGCCATTAATCTATGTCCCGGTGCTATAACGCACTGCCCTGATATTACGAATTATCTTCTCGGTTTAGCATCAGACAACAACTTAAAGCCACAGCAGTTGATTTTGGAAGTTACAGAATCGGAAATTATAGAAGAGGGAGCGCTTTTTTTTGACGCTATAGAGAATTTGCGTTCTAGAGAAATTCGGGTTGCCCTAGATGACTTTGGTGCCGGTTATGCGGGGTTATCATTACTCGCCGATTTTCTTCCAGATAAAATTAAGCTCGACCGCAGAATTACCACCAATATTCATGAAAATGGACCGCGACAGGCTATCTTTGAAGCAGTGTATGAGTTTGCTAACTCTATGGGCATTCCTCTTATTGTTGAGGGAGTAGAGACCATGGACGAATGGCTGTGGCTTCAGCATGCTGGTGCTCAGCGGTTTCAAGGCTACCTCTTTGCTCGCCCTAAATTAAACGGGGTAGAGAAACTTAATTTTGTAGTAAATGGAATAAACAAAGCCGTGAACGTTAGGAGGTTCGGTTAATGTAGACGACTGCTATAACTGCAGAGGCAGTGACTTTTCATAAAACTGTGAAAAGCGGCCTCTATCAAAGATGTCACTGGAGCACGGCACTTTATACACAGCAACGGAATATATCAGCGAAAATTAAAAAGGGGCCGTGTTCTTTGTGTAAAAACACGGCCCCCTGGTTTTTTATAACTCTGTTATGTCTCAGTGCTGCCTCAGTGCTGATTAAAGCGACACATGCTTTTGACTACCTAGGCCCGGGCCATACACAATGGCATTGAGTAATAGCCTGTTTGTGCCTAGTGCAGCACCTCTAAAGTTAGGCTGGCCAGAGAACAAGATAATTTGCCCTTTACCACTTCGTTCGCGGGTTAGGTACGCCGTGTTGGCAATACGCTGCTGAGCTTCCGGCCACAACAGGCCACTCATTCTTACGTTTAGTGCTTTATTCTCTGGTAGGGTAAACCAACGGTCGGCAGTCTTTTTGCTCTCACCAGCTGTTTTCTTCTTACTATCATTTGGACCAAATACGCCCGCTCTAACCACAGCTTCGCTATTATCTGCCGACATAAGCAGCGGCTGGTTGCTGTAAAGTAGTGGCAATACCTCAGGGGTACCTGCTGTCAACCAGTGCTGTTGGTCAGTTCTGCCAGCTACCATAGCCCCACTTGGCATAAAATGACTTAGCCATTTGTCGCGACGCGTTAGCTCGTCTTCTTTCAGTGGCTTAGGAAGGTCGTCCCAAGGGAATGTGTAGTCTGCATCCAGGGTATGAGACATAGCTGCCTTTCTATCAACCTTGTCTTCACCTGCCATATATTCTCGCGTAAGAGAAATATCGTAATCGAGTGCCTTTTCAAAACTGTTTTCAATTGTTTTGACTTTAGCTATACCGTCTTTATTAGCCAATGCAGCCGCACTTCGTCCGTGGGCAATAAGGGTTCCGCCATTTTTAACCCACTCGTCTAAAAGCGTCTGTTTTTGCTTATCTAGCGCGCCGTAGCTGGTAGGCAGTATAATAACGTTATATCTGCGCAAGTCGGTGCGATTTAGCGAGTTTACATCTATTTGGCTATGACGAATGCCCAGATGCGTGTCTAAGCTATACCAGGTAGCGCCTACATCGTAGCTAGCAAAGTTACCATGACTTAAAATGGCAATTTGTGGCTGGGTGAGTAAGTCAAAGTGCTTGCCACCCCATTCAGGCAAATCACCTTCTCCAAACCCACTAGTCGTTGCTGTAACAGATATTTTAAGTTCGTCAGCCGTTTGTTTGATGGTTTGAGCGAGATCTTTTTTGTTGGGGTTGTCTGTAACGGTGACGGCGATTGAACCACGATTGAACGTGGTATCTTGAAACTCAGAATCGCGATCGATATAGCGAACATGAACACCGCGTTCCATAAGTCTTGCAGCAAAAGCCACTGAACGGTCATCAGCACCATCTACTATCCATGCAATCGCGTTATCAACAAACGCATGAGAAGGTGTGTTTGGTGAATAGGGGCTAACATTACGCGTTATATTCTCGGGTACAGTAACGCTTTCAAGGCCGTACATCATGGTCAGGTTCCATGCTGTTGTATCGTACATAAGCGATGAGCCGTCACGTAAAGTCTTCTGGCGCTCTTCTAGTAATACTGCGTCATTAACGCCAGCGTCAAACTCCATGATAGCGGCAATAAGCGGTGCTTCAGGCTGGCGGTTGGGTATAACAAGGCTTCCCTTGGGAATGATCAGGTCTTCTTTCACTTCACCTAATTGAGTGGTAGCACGGTCTACTTCAATATCTTTATCCGCAACATACACATTAATATCCTGTGCCTGCAAACGGCTTACCAGTGCGCTTGTTCTTCCCACGTTATCATTTGCCATTACCACGTAAGTGCGATTGGCGAATTTGCCTTTTGAGGCCACATTATTTTTGCGCCCCTGCCAATAATCTCGATACATGGCTTTACTGTTTTTATCGAGTGTTTTTAAATTAGCTAGCGTAGAAACAAACTGATGGTGAACCGATTCGATATAAGTTTGCACTGTGCCTTCAGGGCGGCGAACGCCGTCTTCGGCCATGCGAGACTGTTCATATAGAATATGCATAGTTCCGCGGTATTCTGAGTAATTTGAATAGCCTGGGTACCAATTTTCAAACCACTCACCCGTGTAATAGCGCCAGCCTTTCTTATCGAACGCTGAAGATTGATCGCGCGCAAAAGTTTTTGCCCATTTTTGCAAGTTAGGATCTATATTCTGATTTAGTGGCTGGCGGGGTGGACCCATTAAATAGGTGTCTTGGCTTCCCATTTCGTGACCATCAATCATTAGCTGGGGGCGCCAGTCGTTTATCATTTCCACTCGACCCACAGTTTCAGGCTGCGTGAGATAAAAGAAGTCTCGGTTTAAATCGAAAAAGTAGTGGTTTGTTCTGCCGTAAGGCCAGTCACCACGATGCAATAAAGATTGATCATCTACATTAGGTGCTGTGCCGCGGTATTGCTCGAGCGATTTGGCAAACCTAGCGCGCCCGTCTGGGTTCATCATGGGGTCGATAACCACTACCATATCATCAAGCAGGGCTTCCACGTCTTTGTCTTCACTGGCTATTAAGTGATAAATGGCTGTTAGCGCGGCATCTGCGCCAGATGTTTCGTTTCCGTGAATAGAGTACGCCATCCAAGCCACGGCTGGCAGCGAATCAATAAGTTTGCTTGCTTCGCTATCGCTTGTTTTTAAGGGGTTAGCGAGTTGCTCAATGTTCTGCTTAATCGTATCTAATTCGTTAAGCACCGACGGTGTTGATATAAAAACAGCTACAAGGGGGCGCCCTTCGTGGGTGCGTGCATATTCAACTACTTGCAGTCTGTCACTTTGCCCGGCCCAGTGCATAATGGCGCTGTGTATTTGCGTCGGGTCTGCAACGCGAGACCCTATAGGAAATCCCAGCAAGTCATCTGGGTGGGTAATGTTTTCGTTGTAAGTGCCGGTAAGTAACTCACCCTTGTATTGTAGGTCTGGATCCTTGATAGGTTTCATGAGAATAGCTGAATAAGCAGGCATTACTGCTATGCCTAGCAATAGCACGAACCACTTTTGTATAGATTTCATGTGTGTCCCTTGTCGCTTTCTGATTTTTCTAAGTAATTATTAGCCAGCCTATCGTTTATCACCATTCATGTGTTAGACAAGTCATGCGTACGACAATGGTTAGCTGAATTTTTACTTGCTTTGTTGTATGACTACTCAATTCATAGTGTAGCGTATAAATTAAACAGTCAATGAGGCTGCGATGAACGAATGAGTTATCACGATTTTAGTGCGGATTGGTAAAAGCTTCTGCAACGCAGTGAATAGCGTATTGCTGAAACAGTCGACACTGTAAGTCAGCAATACGAGTTAACAACTAGGCACTTAACTTACCAATAAATTTCACTGTACTTGTAAATTAATCAGGCGCTTTCTGTAGAATGTAGGAAATGACTGTAAGTGTCTAATATAGCGGGTTTTTCCCAATGGAGGAAATGCCCAGTATCTGGCACGAGTTTGTATACACAATTGGGTATTTTAGTTACTGCAGCACGTATGCCTTCGTGGTCTAAAATGGTGTCGTGCTCTCCGCAAATTACCAAGGTTTTCGCTTTTATTTCCCGAAGATTGATAAGTTTACTTATATCTCGGCTTGTTTTTACAAACTCGCAGTGTTCGTAAAAGTTCAACAGCTCTTTCTCGTCCATGTTCGAAAATTGGTTTATCATTTGCTGTTTTTGCGATTCGGGAATGTACTGCCCAAAGCATTCGAGCATAAGTGGAGCGATACTTTCAAAATCACCGGTCTTAAACGCCGACTGCCCCTGATGAATAAGGTCTAAAATGGTATCGTTGGTCGATACGCCAAAGCTACCTAGTATCATTTTTTCGATTTTTGCAGGATATTTCGCCGCAATATAAGCTGCAAGTATGGTTCCCCAAGACGCGGCGGCTAGCACCACTTTGTCGGTCTTTGCGGTATCTGCGATAACATTCAACAGTACCTGCTGTTGTTCTTCAAACGTTACCTGTGGTTCTCCCGATAGAATTTCCGCTCTACCTGTACCGGGTAAATCAAATACAACTACCGAAAAAGAGGGAACAAAACGCTTAACAAACGTTCGCCATACTGCCATCGTTTGTTTAGCGCCGCTAATGCATACAATGGTGTCTGGTTTGTCTCCATAATTACGGTAGGGCACAAGAAACCTATCACAACGTATACTGCCTTTTACAACCTTCACACAATCGCCTCATTACTCTTAGCGCAGTTGATTTGCTATCAATGCTTTATTATCTACTATTGGTTTTTGACCAAACCAAATTGACCAGAGTGCCTCAGTGAGTTCTCTGTTGTCTGTTTCTACAATTCTTTGTTCATTGAAATGTACGATAAGTTTCGTTTTATCTATACGAGTTAACACCAATCGGGATTTCTCAGTTATATCGTTATCGAAGCCTTCTGACAATCGTATTATGTCGTTTTTAATTTCGCTCAAATCTTTACCGGGGTTATTACGCTCAATACCGTCGATAAGTGCCTCTTCTACTTGCTCTCGTGAAACGTCGCGTAAAAACTCTATTTCAACCCGTTGCGACAGATCGCCTGCAGCGATGAGTTTTATAAGTTCGTCGGGATTGCTCGACTTTTCCGCGGGCCAGGCCATGAAGTGACTGATTTTGTAAACACTGAAAAAAAAGCGTTTTCTAATTGTTGAACCGCTGAAGACTAAGGGTATTGAACGCGCCTCAGCGCGAGAATTAGGCGTTGTTTCTGCATCTGCTGCAGACGCGTTGGCACAATGTATGGTCAAAAAAAACAGAAAAGGTAGCAGCAACGACGAGGTACCAGTGCATAGGAATAACGATTTATAAGGCATATTTCCAGCGAATGAATTCAACGAATGCTCCAACAGACCTACTAAAACGAGGTTAGAGATTACGTTGTTAAACTACATTAAAAAAGCATGTTAACAAATAATTAATGTTTATGTAGCCTAGAATGAATTCAAGCTTTATTCGCTTGATAAGAGTGTTGAAAAAAGGGCAGAAACTTTTAGTTGTTCTTGAGTTTGCAATCACAAATTAACAAAACAAACACTACAAAGAAAATGCCCAAACAAAACAACGAGAGTGATGGCTTACAAGCCTAGTACCTTAGCGCGAATGTTAAACGCACATTTCTTGGTTCTACTGGGTGATAGTGCAAATCTTCAATGCCTCCCTCGGGCTCACCGGGTAATCGCGAAGCATAGAAATAGTCAATATCGTGGTCGTCACTATCAAGGGCGTTTAACACTTCCAAAGTAATATCCCAGTTGGGCTGTCTGTATACCGCCTGAGCATTAAGTAGAAAAGTTGAAGGTGGAGAAACTTCATCAAAACTTTCAACGGTGCGTGAACTCAGGTAGCGGGCACGCAATGTATAGCTCATGCCTAATTGATTACTGTTTTGGTAGTAAGTCGCGCCAGCGCTAATAACACCAGGAACCGTACCGTCGATATGTCTTCCCTCGCCCTCAACGCGGTCGCTAAAGCGTGCTTTTGTATAGGCTGCTTCTATGTCGGTAGTAAGGTGATGGTTTACCCAATAATAGGCGCTTATCTCTATACCGTGGCGCTCGGAAGGGCGACTGGGTTCGGTGAAGCCTGCATCGCCAACGTACAGTAACTCGCTATCAAGTTCTAACCGCCAAAGCGCCGCCGAGATGTTAAAGGTTCTTCCGTCTGTGTAATTTAATCCGGTTTCATATCCTAAAGATTTTACTAACAAAGGCGAGGGGGCGGTAGCGTCACCTGTGGATGGGTCAATACTGATCGTTGCTCCTCGTGCATCGTTTGAGTGAAAGCCCTGACCCACATTGGCAAACGCTGTTAAGTTTTCACTTACTGCGTACTTTAGTGCGGCTTTAAGAGTAAATAATCCGTCTCCTTTATTGCCGCTGTTTGCTGCTAAGTCACTATCTACCTCAACGTCTAAATAATCATAGCGGCCACCTAATGAAAGACTCAGATCATCTGAAAGTACAATATTCGATTGTGCGAATAATGAATAACTGCTGCTCTTAACTGCGTCTTCTCTGATTGTGCTAAGGCGTTTAAGATTTTGCGTACGGTATAAGCCAACATTATCAATATCGTCGAAGCGCCATTGGGCACCCATGGTAATAGTGCTTCCCTCGGTTACTTCTAGGGGAAGGGTAGTAAAAATTTCGCCGCCGTAGATTTTTCTGTCATCGGCTTGTTCAAACTGGTCGCCGGTGTCTGGGTTGTCGAGAAAATAAGTGAAGTTTGAAAATAAGGTTAAGTCTGTGTCGATAACATAGAACGATGCATTGACGTCGTCGCTTTTGTAATTCGCAGATAAAGAGTAACGTGACGATTCGCCTCCCACTTGGGTATCGATAGAGCCTAAGCGATCGATAAGGCCGCTTTCTATGGCGCGAGCCGGCACTTGGTCAGCGCCGTTCCAGCTGTTGTCGTAAGCCATTCCAGTAACCGTTAACTCTCCATCAAATAACGGCGTTATGTAGCGGATATTGGCGTTTTTCTTTCTGACGTCTTCGCTAATATCGCTCCACGGTCCTTCGTAGGTTTGATATTCAAGGGCGGCAATAGCTTTTCCGTCACCTATGTCGGCCTGATTAACCGTGGTAATTCGTTGATAGCCATATTCACCTAAAGTGAGAAACAGTTGATTCTTTTCTAGAGAATTTCTTAGATTAAAGAACGCGCCACCGGCACTGGAGAAGTCGCCAATGTTGGCATAATAGGTGCCCTTAAAATAGCTCAGGTTATCTACCATTTCGGGAATAACAAAGTTCAAATCGCTGTAACCTTGACCGTGGCCATGACTTCTCATGTTAATGGGCATACCGTCGACACTCACGGTGAAGTCGGTTCCGTGGTCTAAATTAAAGCCCCTTAAAAAATATTGATTGGCTTTACCTGATCCACTGTGCTGGGTCACCATCATGCCTGGAATGAACTCAAGCATCTCGCCGGTGCGCAGCATGGGGCGCTCTAGCAAAGTATCTCCAGACACCCAGCCTTGAGACGCAGACACAAATTCACCACTTTTTTGTGACATATTACCCTTAACCCGAATGTGCTCTATGTCACCTTCGGCTGGGTCGTCTAATGCAAAAACCGACGATGGAGATAAAATCAATGCAACGCTGAGAGACAGTGCTGAAAGTGCATAACCTGAGTTCATAGTTATCCTTAATGAAGTAGCAAGTTAATTAACAGAACGGGGGGCATTGCGTTTTAGATGCAAGAAAGTGTTTGAAAATATAAATGAAAGTCAGTTGGTACTATCTGTTGGAACTAAATGAAGGTCAGTACTCGCTAGTAGGCTGTTTAATCAATAACATTATGAGTTAACACTCGCTGAGTGCCATCCGTAGTGCTTCATGTACACATGAAAAAGCCCGTAAAACTTGCGTTATACGGGCTTTGATTAGGGCTAGTAATAAGTTACGCGTTAGCCAAGTTGCTTTCTAAGCTCCGCAAAAAATTCATTAATACGCTCAGCATTTTTACCCAAGTCACTTTTGCCCACGCGAGATTTACTGCGCACATCCACCAAAGTGTCGTCGCCTTTCTCCGTTAGCCTAATTACCACATCGTCCTTAAAGCCAAACCAAGTGGTTGTATCTGTGGCTTCGAGCGTGTTGGGCAAAGCGCCAGCGGTGACGTTATCCCATCCTAAAATAGCAATGGTTTTCTCTGCAGCTACGTAAACTTCGTTTACAGGCTGTGGAAGTAGCTGGGTCTTTATTTCAGGATAAGCTTCAAGCTGCTGTTTAGTGATTTCGCCGCCAGCGTAATTAATATCATTTGGCGCACCTTCGCGTAACGGCGCAATGGCAACGAACGCAGGTGGATTTGTTACGTCGGTAGTAATGTCATGAATAGGAGGTACGGTACTGGCCTTGCTCATCATGCTTACCGGCATGGCTACGGCTATGAGCGCCAAGACTGCACAAGCAACTGTACTTCCCCAGTTCACATTTTTACGGTTAATTAGCACTTGCAGTACAATAAGAATAAGGGCTGCGCCGCCTACATAAAAGCCAAAGCGCAACGATGTAAAGGCAGTACCTAAGCTCACACCTGCAAACTGATATAGGGGGCCGGGCAAAACCACCATTAAAAAGCCGACTATGCTGGCTAAGGCAATTAATACTTTCACGTTAACTCCATTATTTTTCTTTTATGTTATGGACCTACTTTAACAGGCATTGTGATTTTTTGGATTACTTTCACAACATAATTTTGCAAGTACCCCCGTTATTGCAAAAGACCGAGCAGAGAAGCATTTTTTGCCGGTGATTGCAGACCGGTTATTGCAGACAGCCAAGTAACGCTTTTTAGGACAGGCATGTTAACGCTTTCAAGACAGTCATGTTACGGTTAGATTGCTGTTAACAATAATGTTTAACGAGGTGAGCTTGAAAACGAAGAACATGGAAATAAATAACAGGGAAACAAAGAACAGTAGTTCTCAAGTACATGAAGCACTCGCTGATTTGCTCGTGGACATACTATCAACGATGACTGACCTTTTTAGACAAGGGGTTAGCGAATACCAGTTAATCTCAAAGCTTAAAAATCCGCCTTATTCGGTATTTGACGATGAGGCATTGCGAGACCCTCTTGTACTATTTAAAACTCACTTTGTCTTATTTCACGCTTTGTATTGCTTGCGAAATCAATGGCGCATGAGCGGCATTGGCGAGTTAGATATTCACGCACTCAATATCCAGCTATCTGCACCTACCTCTTCATGTGATAGCGCTTATGAAAGCTTCCAGAAAAGCAGCCAGAAAAGTAGCCAAGATAGCAGCGACAACAGCGACGAACCTGAAAACCATGCGGTTGACGCACACGACGCATTGGCGTCTTACTATCTAAATTGGTCAAATTTTGAAGAGACAGACAAAGAAAGCGTAGAAGCGTTGCTTGATAGCTTTTGGACTCAAATGGGGCATGCTCAATTCGAGACCTATACCGACCACGAAATCGACGATGCTCACCAAGTATTAGGGTTTTCATACACTACGTACTTATCAATGAAAGAAAAGGCATCATGCAACGTCACGTTAGCAGATGTTAAAAAACACTACAGAAAAAAGCTGCAGCAACAGCATCCTGACAAAGGTGGCAGCGTAGAAGGCGCTCAGCGCGTTATTTCTGCATATCAATTATTGATAAAATTTTATTCGTTTAAATAGAATAAAATAACGCTGATTTGTAGGTATTATAAGGATTAAAAGAACGTCGAAGGCTGTTTAACGACAACATTTGTAAATTCAGCCGCTCGGTCTTTTATTCTTTAGTATAAGCGCGCACAATACGCAGGATAAGAGCGTAGATTCGTTAAACGATCACCTAACTATGCCACACCTAAACCGGTACTCCACAGCTAATGGCTTCAGTCCACAAGTGAGTATCCCGGCAGTTTGTAAAGATACATATTTAAACTTGGTCAAAAGGCCTTTCGATGCATTTCGCCGTCATTGGCGAGGTAATGTAGTTGGTATTTCGCCGCCCGCATTTAATAAGTTATTGGGAAAAAGAAGATTTATGAGTCGCATTTTTTATCTTACTGCAACACTACTCACCGTGTTAGGCGTTGTTGGGTGTTCAAACGAGTCAGCATCATCACCAGGTTCTCAGCAGTCCATGCCTGCGCCTTCGGTTTCTGTGATAACTATTAAAAGACAGCCTGTTACCCACGAAATGGTGTTGCCTGGGCGCGTAAGCCCGTCACGGCAATCTCAGGTCAGGCCGCAAGTTGATGGTGTTATTACAGCGCGACTTTTTGAAGAAGGTGCGCAGGTAAAAAAAGGTCAGCAGCTTTACCAAATAGATGAGGCGCGCTATTTAGCGCAACTCAATAGTGCAAAAGCAGATTTAAAGAGTGCACAAGCTAATCTAAAAACACTGGAAGCCAAGGCGCGTCGATACGACGACTTAGTTGAGAAAAATGCAGTAAGTAAACAAGAGTACGACGATGTTATTGCTCAAAAAGAGCAAGCCCAAGCAG
This sequence comes from Alteromonas sp. RW2A1, assembly GCF_001886475.1. Taxonomy (NCBI): domain Bacteria; kingdom Pseudomonadati; phylum Pseudomonadota; class Gammaproteobacteria; order Alteromonadales; family Alteromonadaceae; genus Alteromonas; species Alteromonas sp. RW2A1. The sequence goes on from NZ_CP018031.1 coordinate 183,253, forward strand.
CTATAAGTGTGGCAGAAGCAGCGGTAGACGTTGCCAAGGTCAGCATGGGCTACACCAAGGTTTACGCGCCAATAAGCGGTCAAATAAGTCGCTCATTTGTTACTGAGGGAACCTTGGTTACTACGAATCAGGCGCAGCAACTTGCGGTTATTACTCAGCTCGATCCAGTTTACATTGATATGCAGGAGTCGGGTGCTTCAATACTGACCTTACGTCAATCTATGCGCAATCAAGGTTCAATGGATGTTGAACTCACTGTAGACGAGGTAAGTGGCGAGAAATACTCGCACACAGGTAGCGTAAAGTTTTCAGAAGTGACTGTAGATGAAAGCACCGGGTCTGTAACGTTGCGTGCTGAAATGCCCAACCCCGATAGCATTTTGTTACCAGGGCTGTTTGTAAAAGGCCATGTAATAACTGGGCGAGAGAATGCTTTGCTTGTTCCACAAAGAGCCACTACCCGTCAGCCGAATGGCTCGCTGTCAGTATATGTTGTAGGAGACGACGGCACCGTAGAGGGCAGAACGCTGAATGTTGGGCAAATATATCGCGACCAGTATGTAGTTAACGGCGGCCTTAGCGAAGGTGATCGCGTTATTGTTACCGGGTATCAGAAAGTTAAACCAGGTGCCAAAGTGAATGCATCTGAATGGCAACCCTCATCACGCGGCTCACGATAAGCAAGCAAGGAATTTTTAGTTATGGCTCGCTTTTTTATAGACAGACCCGTGTTTGCATGGGTGCTAGCAATTATTACTATGATGGCAGGTGTGCTTGCCATTATTTCTCTTCCCATTGAGCAATACCCTAAAGTAGCGCCACCTACCGTTACTATTAGTGCATCGTATCCTGGAGCATCGGCAGAAACCGTAGAAAACTCTGTTACACAGGTCATCGAGCAAAGCTTGTCGGGCATTGATAACTTACGCTATTTTTCTGCTAGCAGTTCGAACAGCAGTGTTTCAATTAGCTTAACGTTTGAACCCGGTACCGACCCAGATATTGCGCAAGTACAAACACAAAACAAAGTGCAGGGTGCGCTGCCGCTGTTGCCAAGTGAAGTGCAACAACAGGGCGTTACTGTATCTAAGTCGAACAGCGCTTTTGCATTAGCGGTTGGTTTTTATTCTGAAGACGACACTATGAATCAGTACGATTTGAGTGATCTACTGGTGTCGCAGTTTCAAGATCCCATTTCCCGTGTCAATGGCGTGGGGAATGTGCGCGTATTCGGCGCACAGCGTTCTATGCGTATTTGGTTAGATCCGGATAAATTGAACAGTTACAACCTAACGCCTGTGGACGTACAGGCTGCGGTTCAAGTGCAAAACACCGATGTCTCTGCCGGTCAGTTAGGTGGCTTACCCGCCATTAATAATCAGCAAATTAATGCCACTATTCAGGCGCAAAGCCGCCTACAAACAGAAAAAGATTTTGAAAACATTGTGCTGCGGGTTAATACCGATGGCTCACAGGTAAGAGTGCGCGATGTTGCCCGCGTAGAACTCGGCGCGCAAAGTTACGATGTCATTGTACGCTATGACAGGCGTCCTGCGTCGGGCATGGCCATTAGCTTAAGCTCGGGCGCAAATGCGCTTGAGACAATAAAAGACGTAAAAGCTCGTGTAGAAGAGCTTAGAGCTAACCTGCCAGATAGTGTGAAAGTGGTGTACCCCGTTGATAGCTCTCCTTTCATTGAATTGTCTATAGAGTCTGTGGTGAAAACACTTATTGAAGCCGTGATACTGGTGTTTTTAGTCATGCTGCTGTTTTTGCAAAATTGGCGTGCAACGCTTATCCCTACCATAGCCGTGCCGGTTGTATTGCTTGGTACATTCGCAGTGCTTTTGTTATTTGGGTTTAGCATAAACGTGCTTACCATGTTCGCTATGGTGTTAGCTATCGGGCTGTTGGTAGACGATGCTATCGTTGTTGTAGAAAACGTTGAGCGAATTATGGAAGAGGAGGGACTGCCGCCCGCCGAAGCCACCAAAAAATCTATGACTCAAATTACCGGCGCGCTGGTGGGTATTGCAGCTGTGCTTTCTACCGTATTTATTCCCATGGCCTTCTTTAGTGGTTCTGCAGGAGTTATTTATCGTCAGTTCTCGGTAACTATTGTATCTGCAATGGCGTTTTCAGTATTAGTGGCCATTGTTTTATCTCCTTCGCTCTGCGCTACCTTGTTAAAAAAGCACCCCGAAAATCACGATAAAAATAAGGGCTTTTTTGGCTGGTTTAATCGCACTTTCAATAAAGGTAGAGATTCCTACCAGCGCACAACAACTCACATGGCGAAGCGGGCTAAGCGCTATTTTGTTGTGTATGGTTTGTTAGTGGGTGGTATGGCGTTTATTTTCAGCCAGCTTCCAGGGGCATTTTTGCCCGATGAAGACCAAGGCCGCATGATGGTGTTAGTAAGCACACCTCCGGGAGCAACCGCAGGAAGAACTCTAGAGTCGATAAAGCAAGCGGAAGATTATTTTCTCGATCAAGAGCAGGAGGCGGTAAACGGCCTGTTTTCAGTGGTTGGATTTAGCTTTGCTGGTCAAGCGCAAAATGCGGGCATGGCATTTATAAATTTGAATGATTGGAGCGAACGCGACGAGGATAGCTCGGCATTTGCTGTACTAGGCCGAGCGTTTGGTGCCTTTAGTCAAATTGAAGATGCATCTGCATTTCCTATTGTGCCGCCACCTATTATGGAATTAGGTAACGCTACGGGTTTTGATATGCAGCTAGTGGATCGAGGTGGTAATGGTCACGAAGCGTTAATGAACGCCCGTAACCAGTTGCTAGGTATGGCTGCGCAAAACCTTAAACTTGCGGGCGTTCGCCCCAACGGATTAAGCGATGTGCCGCAATTTAAGATAAACATCGACAGTGAGAAAGCCTCAGCACTGGGTCTGAACTTAAGTGACATTAACCGAACTCTACAAATTGCATGGGGTTCGAGCTACGTTAATGATTTTATCGATAAAGGGCGTATTAAGCGCGTATACATGCAGGGTGACATTCCACATCGCATGACGCCAGACGACCTTGAAAAATGGTATGTGCGCAACAGTAACGGCGAAATGGTGGCGTTTAGCTCGTTTGCCAGCACAGAGTGGGTGTACGGGTCACCTAAACTTGAACGCTTTAACGGTATTTCTTCGGTGAATATTCAGGGCAGTCCTGCCGAGGGTGTTTCATCGGGAGAAGCCATTGCTGAAATGGAAAAGTTGGTTGCGCAGTTACCACCGGGCTACGGCATCGAATGGGCTGGCTTATCTTATGAAGAGCAGCAGGCAGGCTCGCAGGCCCCAATGCTTTATGCTATCTCTATTCTAGTGGTGTTTTTATGTCTTGCTGCTCTATATGAAAGCTGGTCGGTTCCTTTTGCGGTAATGCTGGTAGTGCCGTTGGGGATCCTTGGTTCTGTAACTGCAGCGTTTATATTTAATCTGCCCAATGACGTGTATTTGCAGGTGGCGTTTTTAACCACAGTGGGCTTAGCCGCAAAGAACGCAATTTTAATTGTGGAGTTTGCGAAAGAAGAATATGAGAAGGGTGTCGATTTAATGACTGCCGTATCTAATGCCGCGTCTCAGCGCTTCCGCCCTATTTTAATGACCTCTATGGCTTTCATTTTAGGTGTAACGCCGCTGGCGCTGGCTAGTGGAGCAGGCGCTGCTAGTCAAAACGCCATTGGTATTGCTGTGATGGGTGGAATGTTCGCGGCCACTTTCTTGGCTATTTTCTTTGTTCCCATGTTTTATGTGATGGTGGAAAAACTATTCCATAAACAAAACAAGTAATGTAAGGTCAAAAAGAGGTTTAGTTAGCGTGATATTGAATCTATCGACTTTTCAATAAGGACATTAGCAAGATGACGACTGTTGTATTTTCTCACGGAAAAGAAAGTGGCCCATGGGGCAGTAAAATTACCACACTTTCTAACGTAGCAAGTGATATGGGCTTTGGTGTTGAAAGTATCGACTATCAAGACCTCGATTGCCCAGAGGCTCGATTATTACGGCTGAAAGACACTATTGCTGAGAAGTGTAACGACGTTATTTTGGTGGGTTCAAGCATGGGCGGTTACGTTTCGTTAGCGGCAGCTAGCCAAATATCCGCTCGTGGGGTTTTTCTGATGGCCCCCGCGCTATATATGCCAGATTATGAAATTCAGCGTTTTCCTTACGACGGCTATCTGAGCGTAGTTCACGGTTGGAACGACGATATTATTCCTATCGAGAACAGCCTCAAATACGCTCGCCATCAAAAAGCACAGTTGTTGCTTTTAAATGACGGGCACCGTTTGGCAAACAGCAAGTCTGTTATTTCACCCTTCTTCAGAAATTGGTTAGAAAAGTTTCGCTATTAAATATATAGCTACTAATTTTATAGCAATATGAATTTCGGTACGCTATTACACGCACTTTTACAAAAAGCGCCCACTTTATGTGGGCGTTTTTGTTTTCCGTGGAATGCTTTTAATAAGACTAATCGCTTAGTTGTTCGTTTTTTATAAGTGCAGGAAAGTGAGCGAATTTATGGCATGATGAACGCAAGCTATCGTGATTTTACACAGGCAGAAGAAAATGGCATTTAGTCTACCTCAAGAGCCAGATTGGCCCTCTTTGATAAAATCCGGATGTCGGGTTTTTGTTGGCGGTAACGCGTCAGTACCTCACGCCCTAGTACAACACCTCATAGATAACAGCGAGGGTTTTAGCGACATCGAGTTAGTTCATATGTTGGCGTTAGGCGATACACGCTGGGTAAAAGAGGAATATAAAAACCTGTTTAAAGCCAACACCTTTTTTATCGGCGGAGATGCGGTAAGAAAAGCGGTGGATGAAGGACGGGCAGACTATACACCCGTATTTCTATCTGAAATTTCGAGCTTGTTCAGTGACGGTACATTGGCATTAGATGCGGCCTTAGTGAATGTTAGCCCTCCTGATGAGTTTGGCTACTGCTCGCTAGGTGCAGCGGTAGATATTGCAATGTCTGCACAGCGACATAGTAAAAAAGTGATTGCGCAAATTAACTCTCATGTCCCCCGCACCGCGGGTCATTCTTATATTCACATTAGTGAAATTCACGCCTGCATAGAGGCCGATGAGCCGCTGGTAGAAGTATCTACTCCTCCCATTGATAGTGTGGCTGAACGTATTGGTCAGTATGTTGCAATGTTAGTAAACGACGGCGCAACGCTACAGTTTGGGATAGGAAAAATACCGAGTGCTACGCTGAAATATTTATGCACGCACAAAGATTTAGGTATTCATAGCGAGATGCTCACCGACAGTATTATCGAGCTACTAGAGTCTGGCGCAGTCACGAATAAGAAAAAAACATTTCACCCAGGTAAAGTGGTGACTAGCTTTGCCATCGGAACTCGCAAGCTTTATGAGCTTATCGATAATAATCCGCACATAGAGTTTTATCCGAGCAGTTACGTTAATAAGCCTACTAATATCGCTAAAAATGACAACATGGTAGCCATCAATAGTGCCCTTGAAGTAGATCTCACCGGGCAGGTTGTTGCCGATTCTCTGGGCTACGATTTTTATAGTGGAATAGGTGGGCAAGTTGATTTTGTAACCGGGGCCTCAATCAGCAAAGGCGGCAAGGCTATTATCGCGTTACCCTCTACAGCGCAAAATGAAACAGTGTCGCGTATTACGCCAAAAATAAGTGAAGGCGCAGGTGTGGTTACCTCGCGAGGAAATGTGCAATACGTAGTGACCGAATATGGGATAGCGTCGCTAAAAGGTAAGAGTATTCGAGAAAGAGCGCTTGAACTCATTCGGGTTGCCCACCCTAAGTTTCGCTCTGCGCTATTAGAAGAGGTGCGCCAGCATTACTGGGTTCCGCACTACCAAGAAAAGTACCCTACCGATATTCCGGAACTCGGCGCTATTCAGCTTAAAAAACTCGATATTCGGGGCGAACGTTTTTATATGCGCCCCCTAAACCCTGCTGATGAAAGGCGACTGCAGGAATTCTTTTATTCCCATACCAAAGAGACGTTACGCCTTCGCTATAACTACGACCCTAAGCAAATGTCGCGAGAAAAATCATGTAATTTAGTGAGCGTGGACCAAAGTTCCGATGCGGCTCTTTGTATAGTTCGCCAAGAGGGCTCGCGTATCACTATTCATGCGGTGGGACGCTTTTATTTTAATCCTTCAGATAATACCTGTGAGGCGGCATTTGTTACCCGCGAAACACAACAGGGTAAGGGCATGGCGAAGTTGTTATTAAAAGAGCTCATTAATATCGCGAAAAAGCGCTCTATTAGCCAGATGATGGCATACGTGCGCGGAGACAATATGCCCATGATTACCATTTTTGAGCATGCTAAATTTAAGCGAAAATTTACCGGCGACCCGAGTGAGGTTGAGTTGGTACTTGATGTGGCGTCACTGACATGACTATAAAAATTTTCCGTGGCAAACACGGTACAAAACACGACTTAGGAAAAGAGCACCCAGAATCGCCAGACAGATTGTTTGCCATAGACGATCAGCTACTGTCCTCAGGGTTAGAGATGATTTGCGAGCACGGCGACGCTACACCTATTCCCGAAGCGTATTTATCGTTGGCACACGACCCTTATTACATAAAAAGTGTATTTGAACGTGCTGCGCAAGTTACGTTTAGTGACGATGAAAAAACGATGTATTCAGGCGAGAAGATCGCCACAGCATGGCTAGATGAAGATACCGGGTTAATGAAGTACAGTTTAGCCGCTGCCCTTGAGTCTGCGGGAGCCGGCTGTAACGCAGTAGACTATGTTATGGCAGGAACCGAGCGCCAAGCTTTTTGTGCTACTCGCCCGCCTGGGCATCACGCTACCTACGATAGTGCCATGGGTTTTTGCGTGTTTAATAACATTGTTTTAGCGGCGCGCTATGCATTGCAAAATTACAATTTGCAGCGAGTAGCGATTGTCGATTTTGATGTGCATCATGGCAATGGAACAGAGCAAATAGTGGCTGGCGATCAGCGCATAATGCTGTGTTCAAGCTTTCAGCATCCGTTTTACCCTCATAGCGGTGCACCGGTATCAGCCAGTAATATACTGGCAGTTCCCCTTGATGCGGGAATAACCGGCGACGTGTTCAGAGAAAAAGTACAGCATTGGTTTAGTGCGCTGACCAATTTTCAGCCTCAGCTTATATTGATTTCAGCGGGTTTTGACGCACATGCTGAAGATCCAATGGCTCACTTACGCCTCGTAGAAGACGATTATTTTTGGGTTAGCCAAGCGCTCAGGCGCGTTGCCGACACCTGCTGCGAAGGGCGCATTGTGAGTATGCTAGAGGGCGGATATGACCTTAGCGCCCTTGGCCGCAGCGTGGTTGCTCACTTAAAAGGGCTAAGCCAGCCCTAAAACGCGAGCATGTAAGTAGCCGCACCAACCATGGCAAGGTTTTCAGTAAGCGAAATAAAGCCTAGCGGCAAGTCTGAATTGCCGCCTACGCAGGCGCATTTTAGCTCTCGCTTATCAATGTAAACCGCTTTTATCACCGACACTGCGCCTACACTACCAATAAATAAGGAGATGGGGGCAACGATATAGGCAGGAAAGCTCGCTAGCATCCCAAGGCCGGCATAAGCCTCTGCAAACGGGTAGATATAGGCGTAGCGTAAATGACGCATTGCGAGTAGGTCGTAAGTGATAAATTGGTTAGAAAACGCCACTAAATCTTGAAGTTTCTGCATGGCTAACAACACCATGGTAATGCCAATAAACGCCATTATTGCCCGCTCTAGGCTAAAAGAAAATTCACCGCTCAGCATTATTGCGCATACCATTAGTGCGGCGAGTGAAAAGGTGACAATAATTGGCGTATAGCGAGACCCTTTGTCTTCTTCTTGCTCGAGATTAAAAAAGTCTCGTAAATCGTCGTAACCACCAATACGACGCCCTTCAATAAAGGTTTGTGGTGTGGTTTTTACGTCGTGCTCTGCCTTAAACGCGTCGGTCTGTTCTCTTGAGCTTAAGTGATTGTCGTCTACTTTATAGCCTTTTCGCTCAAGCAAATCTTTTGATTTTAGTCCGAACGGGCAGATATGCTCGTTGGTCACCATTCTATAAAGTGTCGCTTCTCTTGCTTTAGTCATGACGTACAATCCCCTTTGAAAGCTTTTCACATTTGCAAGTGGACAGTGCAATAGTTTCACAGTGAGTGAACAAAGACCTTCACTGTAGCCACTTGTGCGGCTAGTTTAGAATAACTTTGTGTAATAGAGCTGCACTACACGTGCCAACTCAGCAGAAGCAGCCGACAGCGTCGCTATTGATTACAGCGCCTACATAAGGCGTTTGGTGGGTATAGCTAGCTACCTGTTCAACGAGGTTTTTTCCCGTAAAGCATCCGTAACCGGTTGCATATGGGCCCACATAGCGTAGCTGATAGTTCTCATCGACAACAATAAGCGCAGGTACTGTGGTGAGGAAATCGCCAAGACCTCTCACGTTATCCAGCGTTATATCGACAATTTGATATTTAGATTCATCCAACTTGGCAAGCAGCTGTGTTTGATGGGGAGTAGTCAGTGTTTCACAGTAACAATTATCCGATGCACCCACGTGAATAATACTGGCGCTAGGGATGTCGTTGCTTTTTAGCAGAAGCGTAAGCTGCAAGTCGAAATCTACCGACGTAGATTTGTGCAGTAAAATGCCGTCGGGGTCGAACTCGGACAGCTGCCGTTGGCCATAAACAAGCATAGCGGCCAGTAAGCTGCCTGCCCACAAGACAAGCAGCGCCCAAGATAACCCTTTTTTCATTACAGTTTGAATCGCTCGATAGCTGTGCGCATTCTTTGTGAAACTCCAGAGAGCACTTGCACTTCGCTGGCAAGTGATTCCGCCGTCGCGAGTTCCTTTGACGTGAATTCACTTAATCGCGCTGTGCTCTCGGCTATAGATGCCGACGCTGTTTCTTGCTCTACTGCTGACGTGGCAATTTCAGTCATACTTTCACTGGCGTTACCAATTTGCAGCATGATATCTGCCATGGCATTAGTGGCGCTTTCACTTGAGGTTACTGCCTCATCTACCAAACTGATGCAAGATTGCATTTGATCTACCGAGCTGGCTGTTTGCGAAACAAGTTGTTCGGTAATACTTGTAATTTGTTCAGCACTCTCTTTAGAGCGAATGGCTAGTGTTCGCACTTCATCGGCTACCACAGCGAAGCCTCGACCGTGTTCGCCGGCTCGGGCAGACTCGATAGCTGCGTTGAGTGCTAGCAAGTTTGTTTGCTCGGCAACTGCGGTAATAGAACGCATGGCGTCGGATATATGTGAACACTGTTCGTTTAATGCTGAGTTAGTTTTCTCGGCGCTTCTTAATGTACTTCGCAGCGAGTTGATAGTTGCGCTAGTAGTGCCGATAGAGTCTTTAGTAGCTTGTGATGACGCCTGAGCGGCCTGTGCCTTGTCGCTTGCAATGGTCGTTTGTTCTGTCGACATCTGCATTGTCTGCGCAATTTCTTCGGACGAGGCCGAGACCATAGCAATTTCTTGGTCTGTCTTATGACTAATATCGAACATGTTATTTGCTGCATTTTCCATTTTTCCGCAGCCTGTTACTACGTCGTCAGTTAACGAAGAGGCAAGCTGGACAAGGTCTCTTACTTGGTCGATTAGCTCGCCAAATGGTCGCAACACTTTGTTGTTTCTATCAATATCTACAGTGAGATCTAATTTATTGTCAATCTTTTGCATGTTGTTGATAGCAAGGGTGAGTTCTGCCGCACCAGCGCCTTCTTCATGCGCTACTTTAGACATGTACATGAGTACCGCACCTTCCGCCACAGCAAAAACGGCGTGTAAAAGTAGAATTGAGAAAGTGACATGACCTTCTTCAAAGATAAATAAGGACGCGCCGCTAGATTGTAAAAAGAAGAAACTAATATGGTGTACAGCCACTACGCCAGTACCCGTCGCTACTACCTTCCAATCTCTAAACACAGACAAAAACGCAAGTAGAACAAAAATTTCAAAATGCACTTCAATCAAGCCGAAAGACTGATGAATATGTAACGCTGTCAACAGTTGAACCCCAATAGCCATCGCATGGCGGCTTAAGGCAGAATAGGGCGACTGAATACTGAGTACCAATGGTACGGCAGCAATAGGGATACCAAAGATAAACGCAGGAAGGAGTTCTCCGGTGATAAGGCCAATAACAATAGCGATAATCAGTTGAACAACAATGACTACGCGAAATATTTTTTGACCTTCTAATAACCAAGGGTACTGCATATTGGTCTCCGCAACGTGTTTACACTAAAGTATAAGTTCGTACTGAAGTGTAGATGAAATAATTGAGGCTTGCTAAATTGGCGAGATAATAAACGAATCACTCATCCTTTAACATGTGACTTTGGTCTATCATTTAACGGCTATTCAGGCAGTTAACATGAGAAATTTTTATTAAAAAGCACTTATTCGAGGGTGCTTATTTTGAGAGCATTTTATGCCCCAGGTTGTTTTTCTTTCTACCGATAATCTTGAAGCGTTTTTTGTCTATGACGAATTGCTTATTCCTTATTTCAATGAACTGAGGTGGTCGGTGACCACGCTCTCATGGCATGAGAAAAATGTTGATTGGAACCAGTTCGATTACGTAGTGGTTCGAAGTACGTGGGATTATCAACACCATGCTGATACCTTTGCAGAAGTATTAGAGAGCATTGATAAATCTTCAGCGACTTTGTGTACGCCCAGCATGGGCATGAACTAATGAGGTGAAAGTCCTCTGTAGGAAGATCACCGTTGTTTAACACACTGTTATTCAACGCGAACTACTAGAACGCCCTTGCCATTCGGATTATCTTCCCCTCAGTCAGGGTGATTCAGGTTTCTTTCAACCTGACGGGTTTGCCAGCTTCGCTGGGCAAACAAAAAACGCCCGCTAAATTGAAACGGGCGTTTTCATTATCATTTTATATTATTTAAACACGTGAGGGTCGAATGCATGCCCCAGCTTCTCTGTTTTGGTTTTTAAATACTGCTTGTTGTCCTTCGTAATGCCATGGTCAATAGGACGTCTAGACACTACATCAATACCAAGTGCTTCAAGAGCAGCAAGCTTTTTAGGATTGTTAGTCATCAACTCTACACGCTTTATGTTCAGCGTATCGAGCATGAGTTTACAGATATCATAGCTGCGAAGGTCGGCGTCGAAGCCTAAATGTTCGTTGGCTTCTACAGTATCCATTCCACTGTCTTGGAGATTATACGCACGGATTTTGTTGAGTAGCCCTATACCGCGTCCTTCTTGACGAAGGTAAAGCAATACACCGTAGCCGTTATCGACAATGTTTTGCATGGCTTTTTCTAATTGAAAGCCGCAATCGCATCGGGTACTGAAAAGTGAGTCGCCGGTAAGGCACTCTGAATGAATACGAATAGGGACAACGTCGCCTTCTTTCCAGCTGCCGTAAGACAGAGCAACATGCTCTTGGCCACTGGCTTCTACAAAACCATGGATTTTGAATTCACCAAGTCGTGTTGGCAATTTCGCTGAACTGACAAATTCGTATTTAGGCTGTTTGCTACTCATGTTACTTCTACGCTTAGGACAGTAGGCCATATGTGGGGATAATCTCAGCTTTTACAAGCCGGATATCGTCACTGATTGCTGCTGGGTTTGGCAGCACATTTGTTCGTCAATGTTACATTATATCATTTGTTGTGTGTATTGTTTTTACTGTGCAATCAAACGATAGAATTGTATTGTTTGGAGTATTATACGCATTTAGACGGGTTTTGGTGTGTTTGCCCTATCACTCTTTTTTATTTGTTAACCTGAGTCCTGTTTAAGGAAGGATTAAGGTTTGTTATTAAAGCGGAGTGAAATGGCGTAATGGTGCGGGCTTCGCAACTCCGTAGCCCTGAGCAAAGTCTATTCCCATATTACCAAGCTGAGTCATAGTGGCTTCATTTTCTACAAATTCTGCAACGGTTTTCATTCCCATAGCTTTCGCCACATCTTTAATCGATGCAACCATGGCGGTATCAATACTGTCGTTGAGCATGTCTTTAATAAACATTCCGTCTATCTTTACTTGGTCTACAGGCAGGCTCTTTAAATAGTTATAAGAAGAAAAGCCGCTACCAAAGTCGTCTAGCGCGAATGAGCAGCCTAAATTATTGAAGGTTTGCATAAATGCAAGCGTGTCGTCTAATTTGATGATGGCCACCGACTCGATTACTTCGAAGCAAATTTTATCGTGAGGAATGCCATAGGTTTCAAACGCGTTTAAAATAAACAGCGTAAAGTCTCTGTCTGTTAGCGAATGGCCGTTTAAGTTTATGCTGCAGCGTTTAAGTTTTTCGAGATGCTCGGGGTTTTCTGATAACCATTTAAAGGTATTAGTTACTACCCACTTATCCACATTAACATTCATTTCGAATCGTTCTGCAGTGGGCAGGAAATTAGCCGGCTCCACTATTTTTCCATTGGCTTCACGCAAACGCAGCAACACTTCATAATAGTAGCCATCGTTCGCTTTTGTAAGAGGTCGCAACGGCTGATAATAAAGCTCGAAGCGATTTTCTTCCAACGCGCCGTTAATGGTCGATACCCAGTCGAGTTCGCGCTGATAGCGCTGCATACTCTCATCGTTTCGGTTATATCTGTGTATCTGATTTCTACCCTGATCTTTGGCAAAGTAACATGCAGCATCAGCCATGCTTAAATATTGCCCTGCGCTGACAGAAGCGTCGTCACAGACAACCATGCCAATGCTAACCCCCAAATTGAAAATTCGGTTATTCCACATGAAGCGGTAGTCATGTACCACATTGAGTATGTCTTCTGCATTAGAATATACGGCATGCTCTTCAAGTTCGGTATAAATGACGCCAAACTCATCACCTCCTAGCCGAGCTAAGAGCGCATTACTGGAAAGCGTATTTTCAATTACCTTCGCGATATCTTTAATTAACACATCCCCAGCTTTATGACCGCAGGTATCGTTTACAATCTTAAACCTGTCTAAATCTAAATATAATAAGCACACTGGGGGCGTTGATGGCGACGCTACGTTTTTCTTAAATTCAGTCTCAAATTGTCGGCGATTAAAGGCACCGGTTAGCGAGTCGTGGGTAGCCAAATATTGCAGGTTAAGGTCGGACTGCTTTTTCTCCGTGATATCGATAATTGAACCAAAAATGCGAGGGCCGTCGCTTTTCTCCTGCATTCGGCAGGACAGTGACACCCAAAATTCATCGCCATTTTTGCGCTTAGCCCTTATTTCCTTTCCGGTTAAATGGCCACATTGTGACAGTTCACCAAGTAGATGCTGCCTGTCTTCAGTATTTGCGTAAAACGCGAGAGTACTTTCTCCCGTTGCCAGCATATCTTCTTCATCATCATAGCCAAACAGCTTATACATGGCTGGGTTTACCGACAGCAAGGTACCATCCCACGTAGAGGTGTAATGACCTTCAGCAGAATTCCTAAAGAGGTCATAAAATTGATTTAAGTCGGTAATTATTTCTTCTTTTTTAACCAGCTGTCTGCGGTTGTATAACTTCTCTTTTGCGATAGCCGCCATTCCAAAACACAGCAAACTAAAAGCGCTGAAAAACAGCATAGCTAGCATGACGTCGAAGGTGTAAACCATGAGGTGATAAAGGCCTTGCACACACAAGGCCAACAAAGCGAAAAGGGAAAGCCAGCCGATAGAAAAAAAGCGGCCTGTTTGCTTATTTTCATTAAACACGATGGCCAGTAAAACCTGGCACAAACCCACTGCCGCAAAGACAATGAGTAGTATAAATACCGCCTGAGCAGGTGCGACAAACAAGCAATATAAACCAGCTAGTGCAACGGCGAAATTGATAGTGCGCAGATGTATTGGAATACGGGGAAAGAGGTGATGCGTAACTTTTGCTAAGCACAGCAGCAGCATAGTGATGCTAGCGGTAAAAGCCAATTCTGCGGCATTGGTTAGGCTAGGCCAAAATCCAAGACCGCTTTGAAAAATCAAAAACGTAGCCAGCATGGCGACAGTTGCCATGGTAAGCCAAAATCGGGTAGCTATGCGCTGGTGAAAATAAGACAGTAAAAAATACGCGATAATAAGTGCAAATACTCCCAATATTGCGCCCAGCGTCACCAGCATATTTTTATCGTATTGTTCGAGTAAACCCCTTTGCCAAAGAGTGATAGGAATGTGAGTTAACCCATTGTCTTTAATTCCTATCAGTACCCTTACATTTTGGTAGGGTTGTAGAGTGAAAGCTTGGCGAATAGTTGGCGCTGGCTGTGGCAGCGAGAGGTCTCCTTTTCCTGCCTGATAACGATAAGATTTAATGATACGGTTATTATCATTGAGCAGATAAATCTGTAAATCGTCCAGGTTTAAGCGATCGACATTAAGTACTAAGGAAATGGCACTAAAACCTGTGTGATTGATGTTAGCTGACATCCATAATCGTGAATTCGCTATAGATGTTTGAGGCGTTGCGAAAGAACGAGTGCCTTCTAGAATGTCGAAATAGGTAGCGGAGTTGGCAGCGTAGGTAGTAACGGCGTATTCATTAATAAGCACCTTTTCAAAAGACTCATCAATGGCAATATCTCTGACACTAGCTGTTGCGACGCCGCAGAAGCTAAAAAAAATCAGCGTTACCCATACCAACGCAAAAAGGCCAGTAATGTTGTTATTGTCTGTTGATGGTAACAATCTGATTTTCATTCAATTAGTGTAATTCAAAGGTGAACGTAAGGAAATGGATGTTTTCCGATCAAACCAGCGCGGCTTGCTGTTTTAAGTAGTCGCTAATAAACCCAGGGTTTTGCGTCATTCCCACATGCTCATTACCAATAGGTTCAAGCCATATGGCTTCACATAACCATTCGATGCACAGCAAGCATTGAAATGCTTTTTTATCTGAGGTGGAAGGGTTTTGGTCTGCAGAGGTCAGTACCACCTGATACCTATCGGCACCCCAATCTGGCTGCGACGGCTGAAATGAAAAATGGGATATAAATTGGTTTACCCATTGTTCAGTTTTCAACGGCGACATAGGCAAAGGTACGGCTATTTGAACACTGCTTTGTGTAGTGTGAAGGGCGCTGATGATGTCTGTTACAAAGTGGTGAGAAGGGTTGTGCATAAGTTTTCACATCGCTTGCGTGTTAAAAAACCAAAAAGTAGAAGTGTATAGGTTCTGATAATATATCGACATAGTTATTACAAAGCAGACTTTTTTCTTCGTTAAATGCAGTATGAGTTGGGTGCAAATAAAAGGCGTTAAAGAAAAAAGAACAGAAACGCGATTAACTACAGCACTTACGCAGCAGCAACTGGTCGATAAGCGTGGGCAGCCGCTTTCATTACATGCAGACAATTCAACATGAACAGGCAGTAATAAGTAATCCTGCAGGCTGTTATAAATGTATACAGTACAGCACAAGAACAAAAGCAATAACGCGATTAACAGACCCTAGTTTCCACACTAGTACAATCAACGGGTTTAAAGGAAAGATATGCTAACACTACATCATTTAAATAATTCTCGCTCTCAACGAATTTTATGGTTGCTTGAAGAATTAGGTGTTGATTACAAAATAGAATTTTATGAGCGAGACAGTACCACTAATCTAGCGCCTGATTCTCTTCGGGCAGTGCATCCTCTTGGTCGCTCTCCTGTTCTATCAACACCACACGGCGCCATCGCTGAGTCGGGTGCCATTGTAGAATATTTAGTACGAAATCATGCCGAATCGAGTTTTGCTGCGCCTAAAGATGAAGAGGCGCTACAACAATATTGGTTTTGGCTACATTTCGCCGAGGGTTCGTTAATGCCGCCGCTAGTGGCAAACTTAGTGCTGGAAAAGGCGCGACAAAAAGGGTCGAAACCGTTTTTCATTAAGCCCATCACCGATAAGCTGGTAGACGGGATCATTAATGCATATTACGGCCCCAACTTGGCTCAAAGCCTTCGTTACGTAGAGTCTTATTTAGCCAATCACACTTGGTTTGCTGGCGACGAGCCTACTGGTGCCGACGTACAAATGATATTTCCGCTAGAATCCTTGGTAGCTAGCGGTAGAGCTGATGATTTTGCCGCCATTCGTGGATACGTGAAACGTGTTCATGAGCGCCCAGCTTATAAGCGTGCGCTTGAGAAAGGTGGAGAGTACGCTTACGCCTAGGACATGCTGATTTTGTTTTAGCGTTACAAAAATGTGCGGTGCGGATCAACACTCGCTGTCTCTATGGCTCTAGCTGTCTCTATGAATATAGTCGTCGATGAGTTTTATAAAGGCGTCGCCGTACCTGTCGAGTTTAGTTTGCCCTACGCCGCTCACTTCTAGCAGAGTAGTGCGGTTTACGGGCAGCTTGCAGGCCATGTCTACAAGAGTCGCGTCGCTAAACACAACGTATGGCGGTACCTCATTTTCTTCCGCCAATACTTTACGCAGGTGCTTAAGCCGAGTGAATAATGTGCGGTCGTAATTTGCTGGTGCTTGCTTAGTCTTTTTATCGGGCTTGAATTCCAATCTTGGTACCGCTAGCTGTACCGGCACCTCTCCTTTAAGTACTGGGCGCGCGGCCTCTGTTAAGCGCAGTGCTGCATAGGCGGTGATATCGACGCGAATAAGACCTTTGTGCACAAGCTGATTTAAAATGTTGTGCCAGTAGCTATCCGATTTATCTTTGCCAATACCATAGGTAGACAGTTTATGGTGTCCTGCCTCTTGAAGCTTTTTAAGCTGCTTGCCGCGTAATACATCAATAATGTACTGGCTTGAGGCCTGTTGCGACAAACGCAATATGCATGATAAGACTTTTTGAGCAATTACCAGCCCGTCTATCATTTTAGGCGGATCTAGGCATATATCGCAGTTGCCACATGCGCTATCGCTAAATTGGGAAAAGTAATTTAACAATACCTGTCTTCGGCAAGTTTGTGCCTCGGAAAAAGCCTCCATGGCGGCGAACTTTTGAAGTTCAATATGGTTTCTATCGCCACTTTCCCCCTGTTCTATCCACTGCTTTACCCTTGCTGCGTCTTTTTCGTCAAACAGCAGCAATGCTTCAGATTCAAGCCCATCTCGACCAGCCCGTCCGGTTTCTTGATAATAGCTTTCGACACTGCGGGGTACGTCGTGGTGAACAACATAGCGCACGTTGGATTTATTTATACCCATGCCAAAGGCAACGGTAGCAACAACGATATCTATTTTGTCATTGAGAAACTGACGCTGTACCAACTCGCGCTCATCACTGTCCATTCCTGCATGGTAGGCGGCGCAGCGAAAGCCCAGTCTGAATAATTTGGCGTGTAGGTCGTCAACTTTTGCGCGGCTATTGCAGTAAATAATTCCGCTACCTTCCTGTTGCTTTACATAACTTACAACTTGGTCGAAGGCTTTGTATTTGGACATAACGCGGTAGCGAATATTTGGCCGATCAAAGCTGCCTTTGTAAACTAAAGGCGCGTTTAAGTTGAGCTGCGTTAAAATATCGGCTTGAGTGGCCGTATCTGCAGTCGCAGTAAGGCCAATAACAGGGATATGTGAAAAGCGAGACTTTATTTTACCTAGCGCCCTATAGTCTTGTCGGAAGTCGTGCCCCCAGTGGGAAACGCAGTGTGCTTCATCAATAGCAAACAGTGCTATGGAGGCGCGACCAAGCAATTGCTGAAAAGCGTATTGCATTAGCCTTTCCGGAGAAACGTACAGGAGGTCGAGTTTTCCGGTAATCAGCGAATCGTTAATGTTTGCCTGTGTCTCGGCATCTAACGTGGAGTTGAGGTAGTCGGCTTTAACACCAAGGGCTTTGAGCTGTTCTACCTGATCCTGCATTAACGATATCAGTGGCGATACAACAATGGTTGTGCCTTCACGAACTAAGGCAGGAATTTGGTAACACAACGACTTGCCGCCGCCGGTGGGTAACAACACCAGCGCGTCCCCCCCTTGGCACACATGGTGAATGACTTCTCCTTGACCATCGCGAAACTCGCCGTAACCAAAGACATCTTTTAGGACGCTTTCTGGAGACACGGCGTTATGTGAATGGGCTGGTAAGTCGCTAGTAGCTAATGCAGTTGTCATAGCCTGGGATCTTACGCTTTTTTTGGCTTGGCTTCACGGGGCAATTGCAAAAACTAGACTAAAATTCAGCGCGAAAATTTTTGGCTACTGAAAAATAAGTGGATAAACCGTTTTGTTGTCACGTATTGAAAATAACCTGTCAGTATTTTCATTTGTATCAACATGATATTCTAGATGGTAGCAATTTAATAAGTGCGTGTTCACAGGAGTATGAGTGTGGCTGATCAACTACCAGATTTAATCGAAGAGATTGTCGCTGAAGGTATGGCCGAAGATCCTGCATCGCTATTAGCAGCGCTTAACGGTCAAGACGATGTTTATATCGCCACCTTGCTTGAATCGCTGCCCGTAGAGCCTCGTTTAGTGGTTTGGGAAGGGATACCACGAGAGCAAAAGCTTAACGTACTGGTAGAGATGCGTAGCGATCCTCGTGAAATCCTCATTGATAATACGCCTCACAATGAGTGGGCCTCCATTTTTGCTGATATTTATGCCGATGATTTACTCGAGCTTTTAGATTCACTTCCCAAGCGCCTTGTGGATTTGGCCTACGAATCTCTTGATTCAAAAGAACGTAAATACTTTAGAGAGGCGTCCCTTTTTCCAGATAACCAAATAGGGCACTGGGTTAATCACGAACAGCTTGTGCTTCCTTCTAACGCGAAGGTGAGAGAGGCGCTACGCTTGTTGAAAAAAGACGTTCCTCAGCATTGCGACAGTATCTATTTAGTGAATCGAACGGGGCAATTTACAGCGCTTGTTAAAATAAATAAGCTGTTTTCGGCTGAAGAAGACAAATCGCTGCTTGCACTTGCGGAAGAAAACATCACCACGTTTAAAGGTGAAGATGATGCTATGAATGCATCGATAACCGTTCAGCGCTCTGGGCTAGCCTCACTGCCCGTGGTAGATGAAAACAACACGCTTCTTGGCAGGCTGGATATTACCTCGGCAAGCGAGCTTGTTAACGAGTTTTATGAGCGCCAAGTTATGGCATCAGCGGGTATGGATGAAGACGAAGATTTGTTCTCCCCTGTTGCAAAGAGTGCCAAAAACAGAGCGCTTTGGCTTGGTATAAACCTGTTAACGGCGTTTATGGCATCGTGGTTTATCGGTTTGTTTGAAGGCACGCTACAGCAGGTAGTGGCATTAGCTGTGTTAATGCCAGTGGTAGCCAGCATGGGCGGTATAGCCGGTAGCCAAACGTTAACGCTCATTGTTAGGGGCTTGGCCCTTGGGCAAGTTACCCCCGCGAATATAAAAGCCTTAATGATAAAAGAGCTCAAAGTAGGGGGCGTGAATGGCGTAATTTGGGCCTTGGTTATTGGTATAGTCGCCTATTTTTGGTTTACCGATATTATGCTTGGCGTGGTTATTTGCTTTGCTATCTTGTTCAATATTGTAGCTGCGGCGCTAGCCGGTGTGTTTGTGCCTATTATCCTCGACAAGCTTAAGATAGACCCTGCGCTCTCTGGCTCCGTGATACTCACAACGGTGACCGACATAGTAGGCTTTGTTGCTTTCCTCGGTTTAGGTACGCTATTTCTGCTCTAGTAAGCGCGAACTAAAGTCAGCGGCAGTGAATAATAATAGTGTGCGTTAAAAATGTTTAACGCATTTATTCTGCATTAGGTACTGCATTTAGGCCGCTGTATAGCGCTACATTATGTGGCGATATACAAGACAGTGCTTGTGAATTCTGCATTTGTAATAAACAATAGCGCGCTTTTTTGCCTATTTTCATTTTGGAGCCACCATTGTCTAAGCCCGCTTCCGCCGCCCAAGTAGGCGTTATTTGTGCAATAGCCGCCTACAGTATGTGGGGTGTAGCACCTGTTTACTTTAAGCAGTTGATGGTGCTGCCTGCGGCTGAAATATTAATGCACAGGGTTATTTGGTCTGTGGTGCTGCTTGTTGGCTTTATTGCGGTGCTTAAACAGTGGCCGAAAGTAATAACCGCATTAAAAAACAAGCGGGTAATGACAATTCTGTTTTTTGCTGGCCTATTACTTGGAGCTAACTGGCTGCTGTTTATTTGGGCCATCAACAACGACCACCTTCTTGATGCCAGCTTAGGCTATTACATCAACCCCCTCATTAATGTCTTTCTAGGGCGTATTTTTCTTCAAGAAAGGTTGCGAACGCTGCAGAGAAGCGCTGTGATATTGGCTGTGGTTGGTGTAGCTATTTTGGTTATTTCATACGGTGAAATACCGTGGATTGCGCTGGTGTTAGCTTCTAGCTTTAGTGTTTATGGGCTTTTACGCAAGCAGGTGGCGGTAGACTCCTTACCTGGCTTGTTTATCGAGACCCTCATGCTATCTCCATTGGCGATAGGATATTGGATACTTTACGGGTCTGAATACAGTAACTTACTCAACAATAGCATCGATTTAAACGTGCTCATTTTCGCTGCGGGTATTGTTACCACCGCGCCTTTGCTGTGCTTTACCGCCGCGGCACGCCGAATTATGTATTCCACCCTAGGTTTCTTCCAATATATTGGCCCAACGCTAATGTTTATTTTAGCGGTTTACCTTTATGGCGAGCCGTTAGAAGAGGCACGACTCACCACCTTTGCATTTGTGTGGTTAGCGTTAGCGGTATTCAGTGCAGACTCTATATTTCACTTTCGCAGACAGCGAATTGAGGCAAGAGTGCAGGTTAAGAAAATGCAGGATCAGGCTATGCAAGAGAAGAAAATGCAAGAACAGCGACGGTAACTTCGGTATTTAAAAAGGTTGGCTCTGCGCTCTATTCAAAAGCTAAATGCGCGGTTTTATCGAACATGACTTTGTTGCGACCGCTGTTTTTAGCAGCATAAAGCTGTTTGTCTGCATCACTGATGAGATTGTCTATTCGCTGTGTGGTGGTTCCGCTCATACCTATACTGCAGGTAATATGAGTGGTGGTTTTTGGTAGCTCAATAGCTTCAGCTTCTACCACCTTTCTAAAATCGTCAAGCCGCTCATAAGCCTCACTAAAGGGCGTGTCTGGTAGGTAAATACAAAACTCTTCACCGCCGAATCTAGAAATAATTTCATCTGGAAAGTAGAACTCTATCAATGCGGCAACTGCCTTAAGCACGGCATCACCCGCATCGTGGCCGTGGGTATCGTTGATAGACTTAAAGAAATCAAGGTCGATAAGTGCCAATGCGTGCTCATCTGAAAGCTGCTGATGCTGCATAGTAACGGTATAAAAGAAATGTCTTCTATTTGGTAAACCCGTCAAATAGTCGGTATTTGCAGCGCGTCTAATGGCTTCAACACTCTCAATATATTCCACGTTTTGCATAACCCGGCACAAAAACTCTTCGTGGCAATAGGGTATCCGCAAAAAGTCATTTGCTCCGCTTTTGATAAAGTGCGCCGACATTAGCATGCCTTGGCCGCCGGCAATGCCCATTATAGCCAGTTGCTCTTTTGAAAATGCTTTTCGTAAACTCGCCACAAATACCGTGCCCGACATATCGGGAAGCGTGTTATCTGTAATAACCAATCTAATATGCTTGTGGTCGGAAAGGGCACTCATGGCTTCACTTGCTGTAATGCACTCATAAACAACGAAGTTGTGGCGTTCAAGCAGGGAAAGCGTTCGGGTCCGCTGTACCCTGTTGGTACTTACAACCACAACGCCAGTAGATTTGTTTTTCTCAAGCCTTGCTATAAGGCGGATAAGATAATCGTAATTTTGCGCGTTCTCTTTGGGAATATAGTCGACAACGTCCCGCTCGAGCACTTTGTCTCGAATGAGCGTGTCTAAACTTTCCGTGGTGGCAATAGTAGGAATGTATGCGTTAATGGCAAAGTCGATAGCTTCGCCCTTCGGTGCGTCTGGCAAAGAATAAGCAATAATAGCGCATAAGAAAGTTTCGGGTGTGTTTTGTGCGAAACGAGCGCGCCCTTCCATAAGCGAGGTAGCACCGACAGGGGTTAAGCCTGCACGCCTCACCAGCCTCGATATAATTTCAAGGTTGTTATCGCCATTTTCAATGACCAGCACATGTTGCTGCATATAATCCAACTTAGATACAGGCTACCTTGCCGTGTTAGTACTACGCTTTATCCAGTTTTGCGTAGGCGAGAACCAGCCACTTACTGCCAAATTCATCAAAGTTGACTTGCACGCGCGCGTGCTCACCGCTGCCTTCATAATTCAGCACAATACCCTCACCAAACTTGCGATGCACCACACGTTCGCCCAACTTAAAGCCGGTTTCTTCAAATGACGCATGAGACGTCATTGGGCTAAATCTGTTGTGCACGGGGCGCGATATCGTCGACTTTAGCCGAACCTCTTCAATGCAATCATCGGGCATTTCACGAATAAAGCGCGACGCTGTATGGTATTTGTCTTGACCATATAATCTACGACTTTCGGCATAAGTGATATACAACTTTTGCATAGCCCGAGTCATACCAACATAGCAGAGACGACGCTCTTCTTCCATTCTGCCTGGTTCATCATTGGTCATTTGACTGGGGAACATGCCTTCTTCTACACCCGCTAAAAACACGAGCGGAAACTCGAGGCCTTTCGCTGTGTGTATGGTCATCATTTGCACCGCATCCTGGTCTTTATCGGCTTGTGTATCGCCCGCTTCCAACGATGCATGAGCTAAAAACGCTGCTAGCGGCGTCATTTCTTCAGCTTCATCGGGCACAATAAAGGTTTTACATGCGGTAACCAGTTCTTCCAAGTTTTCCAGGCGCGCTTGGGCTTTTTCACCGCGTTCAGACTGATACATAGCGTAGAGCCCAGACTGGCGTATTGCTTTATCTGCTTGTTGTTCAAGGGGGTCATCAACCGTTGATTGCTCAAGCTCTGTCACTAGCAACACAAAACTTTGAATGGCGTTAAGGGCACGACCTTTCAAACTGGCTTCGTTAATAAGTAGCTGGCTAGCCTGCCACATGGAACAGTTGTGAGAGCGTGCGGTCTCGCGAATTTGCGACAGCGTTTTTTCGCCAATACCGCGACTTGGTGTATTCACCACGCGCTCGAAAGCCGCATCATCGTGAGGGTGGCTTACCATGCGCATATAGCCAAGTGCATCTCTAATTTCTTGACGCTCGAAGAATCGTAGACCACCGTAAATACGATACGCCAAACCCTCGTGAAGTAACGCTTCTTCTAAAACACGAGATTGTGCGTTGTTTCTATATAAAATGGCGGTATCACTAAGCGCATGGCCCTGATTTAGCCAGTCTTTAATTTTTGATACGATAAAACGGGCTTCATCTAGTTCGTTAAACCCCGCGTACACCGAGATAAGCTCGCCCTGCTTATCTTCTGTCCACAACTCTTTACCTAAACGACCAGTATTGTTGTCGATTACCGTGTTGGCTGCTTTTAAGATGTTGCCGGTGGAACGATAATTCTGTTCTAAGCGAATGGTGGCAGGTGATTCGAAGTCTTTTAAGAAGTGCTGAATGTTGTCTACGTTAGCGCCACGCCAGCCGTAAATCGATTGGTCGTCGTCGCCAACAATCATAATATTGTTATTATCGCCGCTGCACAGCATGCGCAGCCAGGCGTATTGAATGTTGTTGGTATCTTGGAATTCGTCTACCAACACAGCTCGAAATCGACGTTGGTAATGCGCTAGCACTTCTGGATTTTTCGCCCATAGTTCGTGGGCACGAAGCAATAGTTCAGCAAAGTCTACCAGGCCAGAGCGGTCGCAGGCGTCTTGATAAGCGGTATACACTTCACGCATGGTTTTCTGAATATGATCGCCATGGGTTTCAATGTGTTGCGGGCGCAAGCCTTCGTCTTTATTGCCGTTTATGTACCACTGAATTTGACGGGGCGGATAATGCTTTTCGTCTAAGTTCATGGCTTTTAGTATGCGACGGATAAGGCGGTATTGGTCGTCTGAATCGATAATTTGAAAATTTTCAGGTAATTTCGCTTTAGCGTGATGGGCTCGTAATAAGCGATGTGCCAAGCCGTGGAAGGTGCCAATCCACATGTTGTGCAGGCTTCTGCCCATTAACGACTCTATTCGTCCGCGCATTTCTTTTGCGGCTTTATTCGTAAAGGTTACGGCTAGAATTGAGAAGGGGGCGATATTCTCGACTTCCATAAGCCATGCAATGCGATGCACCAATACCCGCGTTTTGCCACTTCCTGCGCCGGCCAAAACAAGCGCGTTTGAAAGTGGTGCTGCTACAGCCTCACGCTGTTTGTCGTTTAGCTCATCTAGCAGTCTGGATACATCCATAGTGTGGCACCTATTATCTTATTTCATATACAAATTAAACGCGCCGCTATTATGCCAGCTGCCTGTTAATTTATACAGTCCAGTTTTGCGCGTTTAAAATGCAGTTTTAAGTGTTCTTAAATGGAATAACTAATACGAAATTGTTTAGCTTTGTTGATCGAAAAAACTTCACCTTGGGTACTAGTGTTATATTGATATTCTGTAATCTCAGGTAAACTCTGAGTCCTACACTCGGTTCTTCAAACGTTTTGCGCTTTTAGGCAAAGACAATCGTTTATGACGTCTGCGATATACACCAACAGGAAATGCCATGACTTCTCTTTCTATGCCCATCGATTTTTGGTCAACCTTGAAACAAGAAGCAAAAGTAGTCGCTGATAACGAACCCTTGTTATCGAGCTATGTTCACGCCAGTGTATTGGCTCACCATAACTTTGAGTCGTGCTTAAGTTTTATTTTATCTAACAAAATGGCCGACGATGTTATGCCTGCATTAGCTATTCGTGAGGTGTTTGACGAGGCTTATTTGTTAGAGCCTGGCATTAGCGAGGCAGCAATGGCAGATATTTTAGCGATAAAAGCTCGCGACGCTGCTGTTGATGACTATCTTACGCCATTGCTCCATTTTAAAGGCTTTCACGCGGTGCAGGTTCACCGAATGGCACATTATTTGTGGATGCATAATCGTCACCAGCTAGCGCTTTTCCTTCAAAGCCGTAACTCGGCAAGCTTCAGCGTAGACATCCATCCGGCTGCACAAATTGGTAAAGGCGTTATGTTCGACCACGCCACCGGCATTGTTGTAGGTGAAACAGCCGTGATAGAAGACAATGTGTCACTTCTTCAAAGCGTGACACTAGGCGGTACGGGTAACGAGTCTGGCGACCGCCACCCTAAAATTCGACAGGGTGTGCTAGTGGGCGCTGGTGCAAAAATACTGGGTAATATTGAAATTGGCGAGGGCTCTAAAGTAGGCGCCGGCAGTGTGGTGCTAAATAACGTTCCGCCCCACGTTACCGTAGTAGGTGTACCGGCAAAAGTAGTAGGTCGGCCCATTTGCCAAAACCCCTGCGAGTCTATGCAGCAAAATGTGCTAGAAGACAATGCTTAAAGAGGACAACGTCTAAAGAAGACAACACCTAAAGAGGATAACGCTTAACACCTATCTTATGCTGATCTGGCATTAGCCCATTAGCGTGGCTGTTTGTTATTCACAGAAATAAGCGAGGTCAGATAAACTGCTTAGCGCAACGTGAGGCAGTACCGACACCGGCTCATTGTGTAAATCCATGGGCCGATTGCAGGCGAACCAAGCGGCTTGGAAGTTTGCGTTCACTGCGCCCAACACATCCTTAACAAGATTATCTCCCACATGTAAAATATGGCTAGCTGGTAGTTCTAACAGTGCTGCTGCCTCGTTAAACATGCCTACTGCCGGCTTCATAGGGCGTGTCAGGCTTGCGTGCAAGATAGTGTCAAAATAGGGCGTAATCCCTATTTTATCCGCATCAACATTGCCATTGGTTATGCCAATAAGCGGCATGCGTGTGCTTAGGTGTTGAAGAATGTGGTGCACATCTGGCGCTAGCGTCAAATTGCTTCGCGCATCATAAAAACAGTTAAAACAGGCTTCTACTTCCTGCTTGAGCTGACTGTTGTGACTGTCATCGTTAGCTATTTCAACGCAAAGTGTACTTGAGTTTTTGCCTGACAGCGCTGCAGTAAGTATAACTTTGCGCAGTTGCCCCATGTCAGATCCCAAGCGAGG
Organism: Alteromonas sp. RW2A1; assembly: GCF_001886475.1. Taxonomy (NCBI): domain Bacteria; kingdom Pseudomonadati; phylum Pseudomonadota; class Gammaproteobacteria; order Alteromonadales; family Alteromonadaceae; genus Alteromonas; species Alteromonas sp. RW2A1. The sequence continues at coordinate 209,344 of NZ_CP018031.1, forward strand.
GTCTAGTCTAATTGCGGCACATTTTAAATCATACCAATTACGGGGTGAGAGCGTGGCCGCATGAGGGTGGTGCTCGGCTAAGTGAGCAGCTAACGCGGCCTCAGCCTGTCTTATAACCGGTTCATTATCGTAAAGCGTATCGTCAAGATCGAAGGTCATGGCCTTCACCTTGTTAACGGGTTTAAAAAACTGCATAAACTGGCTAGCCTTAATATTGTGTGTTTATTTGTCGTTTTTACTTTTATGTGCACGGGGGTGGGCAGCGTCGTAAACATTCGCAAGATGCTGAAAGTCGAGATGCGTATAAACCTGTGTAGTAGATAAATTTGCGTGCCCTAGCAACTCTTGAACGGCTCGTAAGTCACCGCTTGACTCTAGTACGTGGGTAGCAAAGGAATGGCGCAGTTTGTGAGGGCTGACTTTCTGCGAAATTGATTGGGTTTGTGCCATTTTATCCAGTCTGTTTGCAACCTGCCGATTTGATATCCGGGTTTTGCGTTTGCTTACGAACACGGCACTTTCATAAGGAGATGCATAGGCTGGCCTAGCCTTTAACCAGGCATTAAGTGCTTTTTGTGCGTGTCTACCAAGTGGGAGTATTCTCTGCTTACTGCCTTTGCCCGTTACCCTAATCGTACCGTCTTTTAGGCAGTCGGCAAGGTCAAGCCCTGTCAACTCATTCAACCGCAATCCACAGCCGTACATTAACTCAAACATGGCGTTGTCGCGCAGTTGCATGCCCTCGTCATCTTCACTGCCTGTTTGTGCGCCGAGCAACTGCTGCATTTCATCCACACTAAGTTGTTTAGGTAAAGGCTTGCCTTGCTTGGGTGCTTGGATACCTTCTAATGGGTTGCTGAAAAGCTGCTGATGCTCAATAAGGTAATGGCAAAATGTGCGCAGTGCTGAGAGGCGAAGCGCAATACTTCGCGCGCTGTGTCCCGACATTTTTCCGTCGGCCATCACACGTTTGATGTCGCTAGGTGTTAGCCCAGACCATTCGTGCAGATTCAATAGTTTGGCTACTTCGGTTAGCTGGCGGCTGTAATTTTTAACCGTATGGCCGGAGAGTCCGCGCTCTACCTGCAAATGCAATAAAAATTTATCAATCCAGTGTTGACATGCGTCACTGATTAGGTTTTGAGAAGAGTTTTGCGATGCGTCGTGAGACACAGAAATTAGTACCCCATCATGTCGGGTAAGATAATGTTGAGTACCTGCTGTAGCTGCTGAAGTAATAGCGTGTCCATATCAGGCGTGAAATGACTGGCGTCGCTGCTGCTTATTCCCAAAATGCCAAGGTCGCGGTTATCACCAAGAATCATCAGAGCCACTGACTCTGCGCTACTTTCTCCAAACAACAATTGACGCTCGTGCTGCGAAAGACGTCCGAAAAAGAAGTTAGACTGTTTAAACCGCTTTTCGGTAAACAATCGCTGTTGTAATTCGGGGATCGCATGAGGGCCTTTAAAGCTTTTGATGACCGCTGAAGATAGCTGCAAACGCTCTTGCAAGACATCCTCAAGAGTAAACTGAACCTCGGCAACGCTTTCACAGCGCAGAAGTTGAACGTTTAGGTCTGTGTAAACGCGGTATATTTTTTCGTTTTGTTTGGCGATAGACACCAATTGGTTGAGCTTGAGGTTAAGCTGACGCACTTTTTTTCTCAGTTGCTCACCCTGAATTTCAACTAACGACACGCTGCCTTTCTGCTCGTGTGGAAACTTTATCTTTTCAAGGAGTTCTGGATATTGCACGAAAAGCTCGGGGTTTTCTAACAAGTAATCGCGCACCTGCGCTGGAGTGAGCGCCGAGGTGTCGTTAAAGGGCTCAATAATTTGAGTGGCGTTAGATTGCCCGAGTAATTCGCTCATATTGTTATTTGTCCGTCGTATACGTGTTCAGCAGGCCCTGTCATTTTCATCACGCTATCTGGCCCTGGCCAGCGAATTCGCAAGCTGCCGCCAGGCAAATCTACCCGCACATCTTTTCCTAATTTACCTTGTATTTGACCAATTGCAACTGCCGCGCATGCGCCGCTGCCACAGGCCAAAGTTTCCCCTGAGCCGCGCTCAAATACACGAAGCTTAATGTGTGATTCGTTGATTACCTGCATAAAGCCAACATTAACGCCTTCTGGAAACCGCTCATGCTTCTCTACCGCTGGGCCAATCTCGTGGACTAGCGCCGTATCAACATCGTCCACTTCCATTACACAGTGGGGATTGCCCATAGAGGCGGCACCAATAAACAAGGTTTTATCGCCCAAGCGCAAAATATAGGTATTTTCTTGCTTGTTGGCCTTAAGGGGCACAGAGGCGGGTTCGAACATAGGCTTGCCCATATTCACGGTAACCTGGCCATCTTTCTCAAGATACAGCACCATTTTCCCGGCTTTTGTGCTTACTACAATTTTGTTGCGACTGATGAGCCCGTGTTGCCTCACGAAACGTGCGAAACAGCGAGCGCCGTTGCCACACTGTTCCACTTCCGACCCATCGGCATTAAAAATGCGATAGTGAAAGTCTTGCTCTGGGTCATAAGGTGGCTCAACCATCAGTAATTGGTCGAAACCAATGCCAAAGTTCCGGTCGGCCAGCTGTTTTATTTTATCTTTTGAGAAAAATACATTTTGGGTAACGTTATCAATAACCATGAAATCGTTGCCCAAACCGTGCATTTTAGAAAATTGAACCTGCATTAACGGTGCGTCTTAATCTTATATTTGTCTCTAGTTTACGGAAGTTTGTGCTCACCTTTCCAGAGATCTTTTTGAATTTCTCGCTCGCGTACAACAATAGCCGTTTCACCATCGGCCATAATCTCGGCTGGGCGACAGCGACTGTTGTAGTTTGAGGCCATAACAAAACCATAGGCGCCCGCGCTGCGAACTGCCAGTAAATCGGTAGGTTTTATGGCAAGCGTTCTATCTTTACCGATAAAGTCACCGGTTTCGCACACCGGGCCAACGACATCATATGTGTTGGGTTCGGCGTCGCTGTGCTCTTGTACGGGAATAATGTTTTGCCATGCTGAATACAAAGCAGGGCGAAGTAAATCGTTCATCGCAGCGTCTACAATGGCGAAACTTTTTTCTTCGCCTTGTTTGATAAACTCAACTTCAGTAACCAATATGCCTGCATTCGCAGCAATGGCACGACCTGGCTCGAGAATGAGTTTTAACGACTCGCGGCCTACCATTTTTTCGGCCATGGCTGCAGCATACGCTCTGGGGTGAGGAGGTTCTTCATCGTTATAAGTAACGCCTAAACCACCGCCCACATCGAGATGTTCGATAATAATATTGCGCTCGGCCAGCTCGTCTATGAGCACAAGCAGGCGCTCTAATGCATCAACAAATGGACCAATTTCAGTTAGCTGAGAGCCTATGTGACAGTCCATGCCCACTACATTAAGGTTGGGCAATGAGGCTGCTAATTCGTAGGTGGCCAGTGCATTTTCTCGCGCAATACCAAATTTGTTTGCCTTCAGCCCAGTAGAGATATAAGGATGAGTTTTTGCATCGACATCGGGATTAATGCGAAGTGAAATAGGAGCTTTAACGCCTAACTCACCGGCCACTTCGTTTATGCGATGTAATTCAGGCTCTGACTCTACGTTAAAGCACATTATACCCTGCTGCAGTGCATATCGTATTTCGTCATGCTTCTTGCCTACGCCTGAAAAGACAACCTTGTTGGCGCTGCCTCCGGCTTCAATAACTCTGGCCAGTTCGCCAGCAGAAACAATATCAAAACCGGAACCAAGTTTTGCCAATACACTCAATACGCCTATGTTTGAGTTAGCTTTAACGGCATAGCAAATGAGGTGTGGGTGGTCGCCTATAGCATCGTTAAATGCATGCCAATGACGCTCTAGTGTTGCCCGTGAATAAATATAAACTGGTGTGCCGTGCTCGGCTGCAATGTCGGAAACGGCAACGTCTTCAGCGAAAAGCTGACCTTGCTTGTAGGCAAAGTAATCCACTAGTTAGTCTCTCCAGATATAGAGGCAGGTGCAGTACTTTTTGTGTTGGGCCCTTGCTCAGAATCGCCTTGGGTGGCGCTTGAGGGCGGGGGCGAATTTTGCGTTGGGGCGTCTGGAATGTACAGCGCCCCTTTATAACCACAACCGCTTAATGCAGTAAGGATAAGCAGAAAAACAGCCAACTTATTAAGCACAGAAAATCCCGCAATGAATACGATAAATGCCGCTATCATCGCATTGCGGTATTAAATTGCAAGAGACAATAAACGTTCTCGCGTTTTATCTCCGTATTGGACGTGTTTCCATAGGGTTTCACACAGGGTTTTGGTGTCTGAATAGTTACCTTGCTTTATCCAGTCTATAAGCAAATTGGCGTTATCTGGAAAAGTTATAGGCTCATTTTCAGGCGAGGATAACCATTCTTCAAGTACATCGGTGTCTAGCTGAAATAATGGCTGGCACAATTTGAGGCTATGAAGCATAAATACATTGGATAGTTGTTCGAACTGCCCATGGAGAGGCTTTATCAATAGCTTTTTACCTAACTGCAACGCTTCGCTTGATAACTCAAACCCGCCGTTGGCTACAACACCTCCACAGCTTTGCAACGCTCTATGAAAGTGGACTTTTGATGTGGGATTCCACTGTATATGCCCTTCAGTACTGGCTTGTTCAATATCAGGGTGAAAACAAACAAAGGTTTGGTCGGCCAGTGGCTCTAGCATATCTCTAATATCATCGATGTTTTCAAAAGGCAGATAAACCAGAATATGATTAGATTTGCTGTGCGATATCGCCTTATCAACAACGAAAGGCGGAATGATGGGCTGGTTGAAATGATACCAATGTACGCCAATTTTGTGTTTTGTTGGTGCAAATGTTGCCATTAGTGCGGTGTCGAACATCGAGTTGCCGCTTTTGGGAACATTATAAGCAAATGCTGCCTGGTGACTTATTGATATCGAAGGCAAGCCCTGGCGTTTGGCGGCCCATGCAGTGACAGGTTCGAAGTCGTTGATCAGCAAATCATATTGACTGGTGTTGAAGCGTTTAACATCGCCGATAAACTGACGGATGTTGGCTTGCTTAACCGTATCCCATTTTCTGACTTTGCCGTCTTTGTAGATAAAGCTTAAACCCGTTAGCGTTTGGTAGTTACCAAAAACTTCCATATCGAAATAGCGCTCGGGTGCTCTACCCGAAAAGACAAAATCGACATCTATGTCGTCTCGCTGTGCAAATGCTGCAGCCATGATCCGCGCTCGGGCAATATGGCCATTGCCGGTGCCCTGCACACCATAAAGTAGTTTCATATTATACCAATATTGTCGTGCTTAAGAATGCTATCGCAACACCAAGCAAGGCTCCTGCAACAACATCTGATGGATAATGCACACCGAGGAGCACTCTCGATAAACCAATAAGCGCAGCCCAACTGTAAACCAGTACAGAAAATGACGGATAAAAATGCGCAACGATACTGGCCATGAGCCATGCTGCCGCAGTGTGCCCAGAAGGAAGAGAGAATTTGTCTGAGGGCGTAATATGTGCACTAAAGTTGGTTAAGAAATCGCAGGGGCGAGGGCGTTTAAAGGTTTTTTTCAGCAATACATAAATAGGAAGCTCTAGGGCGTATGCCATTAGCGCGGTGTACAAAAATATCTCACCGTGTTGGGGCTCAAATGCCCACAGCAACGCACCAATAACAAGATATAAATAACCATCGCCGGTTTTAGATAGCCATACAATAGCGCGACAGTCTCTTTTTTGAGTCAGTCTATATAGCCGGTAAAATAAGTCTGTATCGTATTTAGTCAAGGATTTCATGGGTTAGACCCTGTCCTCTATTGGTTACTTATCGAACACGTTAAAGGGCTTCTGTGACTGATGGGTGACAGAAAGAAGAAACATTTCTTACAATGTGAGACTGGTAGGCTTGAGATGTTTTTCGTATCACCTGACCACTTTTAAAGGGTAGCTGCTCACATTAAGGTGATATATGTAAAGCAATATGCGTGCTCATTTTGGTTTAGAAGCGGTACCGGGTAGAGCTTTAATCAATTTGTCACTGGTCTTTCAGTTTGCGTACAGTGAAATGCAAATAAAGAGCGAAAAGAATTTAATCAAACCGACTAAAACAAGCATTTTCAACGCTAAAATTAGTGCTATGCTAGAGAGATAGAGCACCATATGAATATTCATCCGAATACTCAATTAAACAAACTAACCTAAGGCAGGGCCATGGAATACAACACTTCAGAATTATGCGACTTGTTTGCAGACAGCGTGGATGTGGTAGATCCTATTTTTGCGAGCTTTGGTGGGCGATATTCCTTTGGCGGTGAAATTACAACGATTAAGTGTTTTGAAGATAGAGGCTTAGTCGACCGCGTGCTTGCTCAACCTGGTGGTGGAAAAGTACTGCTTATCGATGGCGGTGGCTCTACGCGCAGGGCTCTGTTTGATGCAACTTCTGCACAAATTGCTATCGATAACGATTGGGAAGGTGTGGTGTGTTACGGCAGTGTACGAGAGATTGATAGCCTAGCCGAGCTGGATATAGGTGTATTAGCGGTGGCTGCTATTCCGGTAAACGCAGACTCAGAAAGCATTGGTGATGTAGATATTCCGGTTAATTTTGGCGGCGTTACCTTTTTGCCAGAAGATCATCTCTATGCAGATAGTACAGGGGTTATTCTGTCGCCAGAACCGCTAGATTTAGATTAGGTCAACACGCACAAGTGCTATCGGTTCGGTGGCCTCGATTCATTTAGTTCGTTTCATTTAGTTCGATTAGACAATCGATGAGTGCAGAGCGCCGCGACTATTACGACTACAAAGAAAAAGACCCTATTTAAGCGTGCTAAATAGGGTCTTTTTTGTGCTATTTATTTGCTGCTCTCAAACACTTCATTAAGATACATGGCCATACGTATTCCAGCCATTTGTAAGCGGCGTTTTGCTGTTGGCAAATGATTATAGAGGTAGTCGTAGCTCATTTTGTTAGCGTCACTAGGATATATGGTGTCGCGAATGCTTGCGCTTTCTTCTATCCATACATAGGGGTCGGTTGAAGCCCAATTGCGAATATCCTCAGCGGTAATTTTTTCAGTTAGCCACGCGGTCCACTCGGTATAAGACAGGGCGCGCTGATCTAACATTTGAGAATCCCACACTCTATGCAAATTAGAGTCTTGCCAGAAGAAGCGAACTTTCACATCGTTTCCACCGCGATCTGTACCATTACCAGCATGAAGCGGCTGATGTAAATCACCAATTATATGAACGATGAATCTCAGCGCTAAACGCTTTTCATCGTTGCTGGCAGTGTCGCTTTTCAAGGTTTTTGTAAACTCGGCTAACGCGCTAAATGCGTCTCCCTGAGATGGTGCACCGACTTCCACATAGGTTTTTCCTTCAGGTACCGTGACATAGTGCCAAGGGGTAGCGGTTTTCTGCCAAAACTCACTGGGGTTAGAGCGCATTTCATCGGCGTGGGTAGACGCTTCGGCTAACGAGCCATTAGGCAGTAACTCCATAAGTGCAGCTTGAGAAAGGGGGCTTAAATATTGCTCTGCAATAGCACCCGTTACACGGTGGCCAGTTTGTCCCCACCCAAATGCCGGCGTGGCCACACACATTGTTAACAGTGCACTTAATGCCACTGCGCAAGTCCTATTTGCTAATGCAAACATAGTTATTCCTCTGAATGTTTTGATGATTGGTAGCCCCAGCGAGCCACCAATGATTGTTCTATACCTAAATGATCTAATATGCGCGCCACAACAAAATCCACCAAGTCATCAATGGTTTTCGGGTTGTGATAAAAACCCGGCGCTGCTGGCATTATTGTGGCACCCATTTGTGACAGTTTTAACATATTTTCTAGATGAATAGAGGATAGCGGCATTTCCCGAGGAACTAGAATAAGTTGTCCACGTTCTTTTAACACTACATCAGCGGCCCGTTCTATAAGGTTGTCACTAGCGCCTATGGATATGGCTGAAAGCGTACCCGTAGAACAGGGGCATACCACCATTTTAGCTGGAGCAGCAGAGCCTGACGCAACAGGCGAAAACCACTCTTCTTTGCCAAATACTTTAATTTGGTCTGGTTTACCGCCACAGTGCTCAGTAAAAAAAGCTGCAGCATCTTCCGGGCGTGAGGGAATTTTGACATTTTCTTCGGTGGCAAACACTACTTTGGCCGCCGATGAAATCAGCACATAAACCTGATAATCAGCTTTTACCAAAGACTGTAAAAGTGTTAATGCATATGGGGCACCCGAAGCGCCGGTAATAGCAAGTGTGACTTGCTTGTCATGTTTCATGTTTTTGCCCTGTTATGATTTTTTATTAAGCGCATGAAGTAGACGCTCATGAATACCTTCAAAGCCACCATTACTCATCACCAGAATATGATCGCCTGGCTGTGCTACGGTGATAAGAGATTGAACGATCTGTTCTACCTCATTAAAACACTGTGAGGGAACTACACTTTGTGTAGCAGCATCGGTTAGCGACCAGCCCATTGCTTTGGGTTCGTATAGAAAAACATGGTCGGCTTGCTGCCATGAGTTTGCCAACGTATCTTTATGAATGCCCATTTTCATAGTATTAGAGCGAGGCTCTAATACGGCCAAAATGCGTTGATTACCTACTTTATTGCGAAGCCCCTCAAGGGTTGTGGCTATCGCTGTGGGGTGATGCGCAAAATCGTCGTAAACCGTAATATCATTAATCACACCTTTTACTTCCATACGGCGCTTCACATTTTTAAAGTGAGCAAGCGCTTCAATAGCATCATTTAGAGCTACGCCTGCATGATGCGCGGCAGCAATAGCCATTAAGGCATTGTCGACATTGTGTTTGCCCAGAAGCGACCACGAAACTTGGCCTGCTACAACACCGTTATGAATAACATCAAACACGCTTCCATCTTTGTTAACGAGTTCGCTATCCCACTGTTTACCCAGACACTGACGAGGTGTCCAACAGCCTTGCTGTAAGGTGTCTTCAATAGCGGGGATGTTTGAAGGACTCAGTATTAAGCCATTTTCCGGCACCATTCTCACCAAGTGATGGAATTGTGTTTGTATGGCAGCCAAGTTAGGAAAAATATCTGCATGGTCAAACTCAAGGTTGTTGATAACCAGAGTTTTTGGGCGGTAATGCACAAATTTAGAGCGCTTATCAAAAAAGGCACTGTCGTACTCATCAGCTTCGATAACAAAGAAGGGCCCCTCGCCAATACGCGCAGACACGCCGAAGTTTTCCGGTACGCCACCAATAAGGTATCCAGGTTTCAGCCCAGTATATTCTAAAATCCAAGCAACCATGCTGCTGGTAGTAGTTTTGCCATGGGTGCCAGACAAACCGATAACCCATCTTTCTTTTAATAAATTATCAAGCAGCCACTGGGGGCCGCTGGTGTAGGGTAAGTTACGGTTTAATACATACTCTACCGCTGGGTTACCGCGGGAGAGCGCATTTCCAATAATTACAATGTCGGGGATTGGCGCAAACTGACTTTCATCAAACCCTTGGGTTAATTCTATTCCTAGAGCTTCTAGTTGCGTACTCATAGGTGGATAAACATTGGTATCTGAGCCCGTCACCTTGTGGCCCAGTGACTTTGCAATAGCGGCAATACCGCCCATAAAGCTGCCGCAGATACCTAATATATGTACGTGCATAGCGCGTTCTCGTCATTATTATTTATTACAGCGTACTTTATCAGAACCGCCATAAAGATGGATAACTCAATTTCTTTAGTAAAGGAAACAGGCGCGTTGTACCAAGCAAAGTTTTTGAGACAGTCATGATAAAGAGAAACTGGTATGGTGACTGTCTCGATAAGAAATTTGGTATGGTGTGTGAATGTTTTTGTAAGTTGAAAGGCAACTGTGTTCTATTTCTGTGTGAACATGGTTACAATTAAAACGATGTCACATTCTCCACATTGAACTTGCAAGTTTCCTTCTATAAGGCCGCATATTGGCTTTATAAGGTTGCTTCTACAACGGGTGATAATGACTCAGCCTCACGTTATCCATGATGGAAGACGACAAAAATAAGTAATAAATAGTAACAAGCAGTAAGCCAGTGATAAAACTGTGCGTCTTGTGACGATAAACCCTACACTCAAATAAAGGCCTATAATAAATGAAACGCTTAAACTCTCAGTTGCAACAAGACGGTGCACCGCTTGAGCTAATCCTGCTCATTCGAACCCTGTTGGCAGGTTGTAAAGAAATTTCATTCCGTGTGAGTCAAGGAGCGCTAGCTGGCGTTCTTGGTTCTACGCTTTCAGAAAATGTGCAGGGTGAAACTCAAAAGAAGCTCGACGTTATCTCTAACCATATTTTAAAAGATACATTAAGAGAGTCTGGCTACGTCAAAGCAATATCCTCTGAAGAAGAAGACGACGTAGTACCCTGTAACCCAGAAGGGAAATACCTAGTTAGCTTCGACCCTCTCGATGGCTCATCGAATACTGAAATTAACAGTTTAATTGGTACAATTTTTTCCATTACTCACGCGCCCCAGTGGATGGAGCCCAACGACCCATCTGCTTTTCTTCAGCCCGGCACGCAAATGGTGGCCGCAGGGTACGTACTTTACGGGCCATCTACTATGCTTGCGCTTACTACTGGTCGCGGAACGCATATATACACGCTAGATAAAACCCACGGTGGTTTTCTATTAACCCATCCAAACATTGAAGTGCCAGCGCAGACCTCTGAATTCTCAATCAATGCGTCTAATCAACGTCATTGGGAACCTTCAATGCAAGCTTATATTGCCGACCTACTAGCGGGTAAAGACGGTCCTCGTGGCAAAAATTACAACATGCGTTGGGTAGCTGCCATGGTTGGTGATATTCACAGACTACTGTGTCGAGGCGGGATATTTATGTACCCTTTCGATAACCGCGACCCGTCTAAACCTGGCAAGTTGCGTTTGCTTTATGAAGCGAACCCCATGGCTTTTCTTATGGAGCAGGCAGGTGGTAAAGCCGAAACAGGCAACGGTCGCATACTAGAAGTTATGCCAGAAGAAATACATCAGCGTGTTCCATGCATTATTGGGTCGAGTGAAGAAGTGGAAATGTGTGTGAGTTACGCTGAAAAAGCGAAATAGTTGACAAAAAAGCGGCAAAATAGCTTAGTTTGTTGAGACATCAGTCTTAAACCATTTTTATTTTGCTGCTGTCGCCGTATACTTACGGGCAAAATTTTTAATCTATTACTGTAAGGACAATAGAATGAGCTTGAGCGCAGTTCCTGCTGGCAAAAATCTGCCTGAAGAAGTAAATGTAATTATCGAGATCCCAGCCCATGCTGACCCGGTAAAATACGAAGTAGATAAAGACACTGGTGCTTTATACGTAGATCGCTTTATGGCTACTTGTATGCATTATCCAACCAATTATGGTTATGTTAACAACACTTTGTCTGAAGATGGCGACCCTGTTGATGTTTTGGTAATGACGCCGTTCCCTCTTCTAGCGGGTTCAGTAATTAAGTGCCGTCCTGTTGGCGTGCTTAACATGACCGATGAGTCGGGTAAAGATGCGAAAGTGCTTGCTGTTCCAATCGACAAGCTTTCTACAATTTACCGTGATGTGAAAGAGTTGGCAGACGTACCACCGTTGCTACTTAAGCAAATTGAACACTTCTTCGAGCACTACAAAGATTTAGAGCCAGGAAAGTGGGTTAAAATTGACGGGTGGGACGACGCAGCAGCCGCAAAAGCTGAAATTGTCTCAAGCGTTAAGCGTTTCGAAGCAGAATAATTCACTGATTGTGAAATTAGTGCTAAAACGGGCTGGTGATTACCAGCCCGTTTTATTTTCAGGGGAGAACAATGGTTACTTCAAAAGTTAAGTCATTTTTTACGCTATGTATATTAACAACCAGTGTTCTATTGTCTGCTTTTTCAGTGCAGGCAGAAAGTGAACCCGTGGAAGTGTATTGGGAAGACTTAGTGCCTCCGGGTTTTAACGAGTTAGCGCCCCCTGCTGTTCAGCATAACGGTGAAATGAGTCAGCTTCAGCCTGATGCGCCAGTAGTAGAGAGCTATGACGGCAAGCGCGTTAAGATCCCGGGCTTTGTTGTTCCGCTTGAAGGCACCGCAGAGCTTACAACTGAGTTTTTATTGGTGCCTTATTTTGGCGCTTGCATACATGTTCCACCGCCAGCGTCCAATCAAATAGTGTACGTTAAATTTGAAAGCGGCATTCCTATCGATAATATTTATGATGCTATATGGGTAACAGGGGAGTTATCTACTGATGGATGGAAAGGCGATATCGCTTCAGTGGGTTATCGCCTAAAAGGTGAAGCTATCGAAGGGTTTTAGCCCTTCGATATTCTGCGATTAAATAACGAGTCAATCGCACTAACCCTGGGTATAAATGTGCTCAGCTCGGTTAAACAAAAGCCATGACGTTAGAATATATTTATCGTTACTCTTTGGTATTTGCCCGCGGTGTGTATGGGTAAAGTACGCAGGAGCAATTACCATTCTTCCTGCTTTTGGCTTTACTGAACGGTTTTGATAATAAAAATCGGTTTCTCCGCCCTCATCCACATCATTAAGATAAAACATAAACAGCATAACTCGGTGCAGAGCATCGTTGTGCTGTAGTTGAGGATAGACTTCTGAATGCCAGTAAGGGTAACCGCCATTCCCTGCGGTGTAACGCTGTGCATTGACATCGCCCACGCGAAACAAGTAATTCACTAAATTAGCTAAGTTGGGTTTGCCCACTTCCTCAAAGTTCTCACCGGTAAGTTTAACCGGCTCACCTGTTTTCGGGTGTTTTACGGTAAGCCCTATTGGCCCTACTAACGCAAAATAGTACTTTTCAATATAGGCCACTAGTTGTTTACCGGTGTGCTGCATTACCTGCTGAAACAAATCTTGAAATTCGTTGTTATGGCTTATCGAAACATCGGTACTACGCTTTTTATCTAAATCAACACCGCCGCCAGTGCGGCCTTGGCTTAAATTAGGGCTGCTTTCGAATCGCTCTATTAGCTGAGTACATAACTCAGGCGGTAAAACGTCATCGATTACTTCTATTAAATCGCTCATTGTACTTCCCTACGGCTGTCTCTACTTTCCAGAAATATCTTTATAATGAGATTGAAGCATTGCTTTAACATCATCTGGAATAGGCGCCGAACGCTGGGTTTTATAGTCAAAATGCACCATGGTGGTAACGCCCGTGGAACATAGCTTGTCGTCTTGCCATAGCTCTTGAAACACGTCGAATGCACTGTTGCCTAGACGGCTAATGTAGGTTTTTACGGTTACGGTTTTGCCGTAGAAGATTTGAGCTAAAAACTCAACTTTGTAACTAGCTAGGATAAGAGGCCAGTTCTGTAAATCGAGTTCGGGGGTAAACATACGAAAGATAGGCTCTCGGGCCGCTTCGAACCATGCTACCAAAGCGGTATTACTTACATGCTGCAGCGCGTCGGTCTCGCAGAAACGCACGTCGAACGACGTGACTAACGGAGTTTCAGTTGTCATAAAATAGGTAAGGCTTTGTTATTTATTTTTATAGCAATCTAGCATTGCCGCGAAAAATTTTACACCGCTTTTGTACTTCTTCTAATGAGACAGGCATGTTTGCAATGCCCGATCATTTCTATCAACACCGCCACTATAAAGATCGTTACTACCAAGACAGGCATGGCTAGACCGCTATCAAGACAGTCACGACTGAGCCGCTATTAGCCTGAGCCACCAAAAAAACTGTACCTCAATACACTTTCTGGCATTGTAGTGAGTTGTTCTTTTACTTTTGGCGAAGCAAATTATAACTCTTTACCATGCTGTTCAAAAACTAATCACGAAAGATCAACACGCCTTAGTGTCGGTCACGATATTGATGACCTCTATATCGGCTCTTTGTTTTGTTCAAAGCACGTAATTAAAAATGTCCGTTTTGTAAATTTTCTTCGCCAATTTACTTTCTTTTCGAGTCAATTGCCGTTCATAAAACGAAGAAGCCGGAACAATATCTAATGCAGGCTCATATCAAAACTAAACAAAACATTTCAAAGTCTCGACTATTTTTGATTCTTTCCACACTCTTAATTTTGATAGCGTTGTTTGTCGGCTTTTATCAAAGCTTAAAATCACCCGCTAGTTTAGATATTTACGAAGTGAAATTCACTCCATCTCCATCTCAATTGCGCGGAATTGGGAAAGTTGTTCCAATCAATACGCAGGTGGTAGCGGCAAACGAAGATGGTTACGTTTCTGAAATCTATGTCCATCAAGGACAAAGAGTGAAAAAGGGCGACAAGCTATTTTCGCTAACGAACCCACTTCTTATTAGAGAGTTTCGAGAGGCTGAATCTCAGGCTTTAGAAACAAGGGCAAACGTCGCATTTAGAATCAGTCAGTTAAAGCTTGAGGGGTACAAATTAGAATCCGATATCTCTGAAGCAGAGTCATTATTAAAACGGCAACAGCTAGAATATGATGCAAATAGAACTCTCCACAAAGCAGGAATAGTGTCCAGCATAAGGTATCAACAGCAAGAGCTGACACTGGCCCAGGCTAAGCTAAGCTTAGAAAGTGCCCGCAAGCAGCTGGAAATGTTTGCCGAGAATAAGGAAGAGCAAGTTGCTGCGCTTAACTTACAAAATGACTCGGCTTCTGAAAAGGTTGCTTACTATAAAGAAAGAATTAATGACTTAACTGTAAACGCGGCAATATCAGGGCTTGTGAGAGATTTAAAGCTCAGCTCTGGTCAAGCAGTTAATATTGGGCAAACGTTAGCGTCTATCGTCGATGATTCCTCATTAGTGGCGGAAATTAAAATACCACAATATTTATCCCATAAAATCAGCCTCGATAGCACTGCCAAAGTCATAAGTCCAGCGGCCACGCAAGAGGGCAAAGTTTCTTTTATCGATTCAATAGTAAGGGAAGGTGCTGTTCAAGTAACAATTGAGTTGGCCCCTGATGCTGGCAAGCAATTTTCAATTGAGCAATCTATTGAGGCGGAGATTACATCATCTGATGTTGAAATGGTGGCCTCGGTTAGTAAACCACCTAATTATAGCGATCAGATAAACTGGACTGTTTTCAAAATATACGATGGCGAAATGGTAGCAACGGACGTAAGAGTGTCTCATACGAGCAATGAGTCGCTCTTTCTATCTGGAAATTTAAAAGAAGGTGAAAATATAGCGCTAGTTCAAAATTCCTCGGAAATTGAAAACTAGCCGCTTGGTAGTCGTTACAGGGAAAAGTATGCCAGAGTTAATTCAGTTTAAAAATCTCGATTTCGTTTACCCTCATTCAACGGTACCCGCGTTAAGTGGGGTTAACATGACGATTTCAGAGGGTGATTATGTTGCCATTGTTGGTACTTCAGGATCAGGGAAAAGCACCTTACTATCTATATTGGGGCTAATTAACGAACCGAGCAGCGGACAGTATTTATTGCTTGATACCAATGTGACCGATCTCACTCAACAGTCGGTGGCAAAACTAAAAAACGCCGAAATAGGCCTAATTTTTCAAAACTTCAATCTCCTTGGCCATCTTACTGTTTATCAAAACGTGTGCTTACCCCTTACATACAATGCTAGCGTCTCAAGAAAAGAGTATCGTGAAAAAGTAGTGAGTGTCTTACAGTTAGTCGGGATGGAGGATTATTTAACGCGTTACCCTCGGGAGTTGTCGGGAGGGCAGCAACAGCGAATAGCCATCGCACGTGCGATTGTGAACGATCCTTCGCTTATTTTGGCCGACGAACCTACTGGAAACTTAGATACCTCAAATGCAGAAATCATATTTGACATTCTTGAGTCATTAAACAAAGCGGGTAAGACTATTTGCCTTATCACTCACGATATACAGTTTGCGAGAAGAGCAAAAGTCCAATACACCATTAAAGACGGTAGGCTCACTCACGCAAAAAGTGAAGTGGACAATGCATAGTTTGTCTTTCAAGCTGTCCCTTGATCTCGCATCAAACTGGTGGCTTCAATTTTCTAAACAATGGACAAATTGGTTTGGAATTTGTTTACTTGGTCTGCCAATCGCTTTTTTCGCCCAAGTGCTCTCTATTATAAGCGCCTACGAGAATCCAAGCTTTGCATCCATCAAGCATCCCGAAAGAATAGCCCAAGTAAGTTACAAGACAGCGGATACTCAGTCAGCACTACCGTTTTATCTGGCGCAAGAATTAACTCGTCCTAATGCGGGTCCAGAGAACATAAAAGGCATTACTTATCAAAAAAATGCATGGCTAAAAAGTGACGGTGTTATCAAGCGTGACGTATATGCCAGTTTCTTCTCAGGGGGGTATGAGTATCTTGGTATTTCTCCATTGAAGGGAAGCCTTGAAAAACTGGAATTTCCAAATGCTAATGAACAAATTCACGTCGCAATCTCTTACTCCCTATGGCAAGCACTTGATAAAGGTGACGATATCATCGGTGAAACTCTGCAAGTTGGGGCTGAATTGCTTATCATCAGTGCCGTTATGCCACAGGAGTTTATAGGTTTACGGCCCGGCTCAGAAACAGATTTGCTCATTCCATATGCTTACATTGAACGATTGAATGTGGGAACATTTGATGCGGTCAGCCCAGATACGTATTCCTATTTACTGACAAGTTCAGCGAATCCAGTGGCCTCTGAAAGACTTGAAGCATACTTACAACAGCAAGCATTGTTCTTTGATGACGAAAAATTAGAGATTATTGATGCTTTTGGCATTTCAGATTCTGAGTTCGTTGCCTTAAGTAGTCGTTTGGAGCGGTTGAAGTACCTCTTCTTAGTGCTTCTCATCTTTAGTGCAATTGCGTTTTTAAGTAACCTTTGTGACGATTTAGAAAAGCGCCAAAACGAACATGCGCTTAGGAAAATGATCGGAGCTAACAAGCAACAGCTTTTTGCGCAGCTTATTTTAGAGCTTCTTTTTTCCTTATCGGCGGTAGCCACAGCGGCAGTTGTTTATTACTTAATGAGCCCTGCTTATTTCAACTTTGCGGTTCCAGAATTGCAGACTGCAGTCAATAATAACTGGACTTCATTAGCAGGTATCTTAGCGGCAACCCTTCTACCTATGTTCGGTATTGCCATAGTACTGTTCTCATTACAGAAGAAGGTCTTCGCCTCATCACTTGGTCGCGGTGGAAGTGTCTCCCTCGGGGTTAAGCTTCAAGCGTTCTTTTTGCTAGCCATCATGATTTCAATAAGTTGTATAAGTATTTCCAAAAGCGTTGACCTTTCTTTGCGGCAGTATGCTTATTATCAAAAAGACAGAGGGTTTGACGAAAGTGAGCTAGAAATAGTGACATTTGATATTCCTCGCTTTGGCGGCACTTTTTATACCAATGAGCTACCAGAGCTTGTCATACAAAATATTGAGCAAATAGAAGGCATAAAACACGCGGCTATCACAACGACACCATTTTTGAAAAATCAAAACGCGTATACCTCAATTTATACGCAAGACCTTCGACCGCTTGGAGGCAAGAATAATCCGGGCGTGTTAACGTCGTTAGTGTCCCCTAACTTTTTTGAAGTGGCTGGAATAGAGCTGATAAAGGGAAATACACTGACGTGGGGAAATCGAAACCAAGCTGTAATCAGCGAGGCTTTGTATCATAAGTTTTTTGATGGGCAGACACTAAGCCAAATGAAATTGCTTATTGATACCAGCGATAATGATAAGCAAGTTATCGATGTGGTGGGTGTTGCAAATGATGTTCATTTAAACAGTATTGACGATATCGCAGAGCCTATCGTGTACCAAGTTTCTCCCACGTTATTAGGCGTAGAAAGTTTGCTGATACGCACTAAGCTGTCGTCTTTCCAAGTTGAAAAAGCGGTGGATACGGGGCTTAAAAATATAGATGCAAGGCTTAGTAATCCTACATCGAGCAATTTGGAAGCGCTAATCGACGAGCAAGAAGCCCCCCAAAGAGCGTTAATTACGACATCGTTATTAGTCACCGTTGTTTTGCTTTCAACAACAATCTTATTTTCATATAACAGCATTAATATTTTACTGATTAAATCTCAGCGAGAGATAGCGTTAAGGCTTTCTCTAGGGGCTATGGTACATGACATTGTTAAACGGGAAATGCTTGCTTACCTGATAGTAAGCTTACCAGTTGCGCTGCTGACTTTGTTTTTCTCAACGTCAATTCTGAAAGACACTCAATTTGCAGGTAGTGATGCAATTTTGCATTACGCGGGTGGATTCTCTGTTTTGTCCATCGTTGTTTTGGTTACATTTTTATTTGGCGTTCAGCGGACTAAGAAAGTCAGTTGGCAGGCGTTAACTTAAGGAGAAATAATGAAATACTTACTATATGGAATAGTTTTATATTGTGCTTTGTCATTAAATGCAGTGAAAGCAGTAGAAGTCACTGAGGTGCTCATTGAGCCGGAAAATTATAAGGCGACGGGCTTCGGGAATGTGACGCCCTTGACTTACTTAGTTAATCGAAAGGGTGAAACGGTTTTCAAACAAAACAGTGTTGCCCGAGATTTGGCAAGACACTTTAATAACACAAAACCTATTGATTCATCCGAAAATGATTTGGCGATTTTGTCGAAACAACTGCCTGATGATTACGATTTTTCTGACTACGATTACACATTGTTTATAGTAAGAGCACAAAAAGATGAGCATTGTCCGCCAGGTAAAAAGCAAAACTCAATCAATGAAAAAGTCATTGGGCTACTTGAGCAATACAATGTGCATTATGTGAAAGTCTTAAAGAAGCCCGCCGATAGCGTGACAGTCACTATAGTGTCTGAAGAAGAATACAATAGGCTAACAGGGGGCGGTAACTGATCCTCGTTTAACGGCAACGTGATTAACCTGTAAACAAAGCTAGAAAGGGCACTGGCTTTTCCTTACAATTCACGCCAAATTTCTTTTACGTAATAACTATGACTGCAATTGGGATTGATTACGGCACATCAAATTCTGAAGTGGTGTATTTTGATGGTGCTACCCATCAGCACATCAAACTTGACCCTTTAGATAAGAAAGGCAATAAAATTCGTTCGTCGGTATTTATTTACTTTGAAGACGAGCTGCCACCGCCACCCGATGCCATGGTTGAAGCGAAAGTAGCTCAGTTGCAGCGCGTTATCAACGAGCAAATAGATAAAGCCAAAGACGGCTATTACTCAGCGAAAGATCCCAAAGAGCAAGCTACGTATAACCAACGGATTAATTCTCTGCGTGGCGACCTTCACAATAAGCCTGCTCTGCAACGTAAAGCTATTGCACAGCTAATGCATGTCATGTCCCTGGATGAAATTCCTCTGCTAAGACTGGTAGAGCACGGCAAGTTTGCTTTCGGTGAAGCTGGGTTTCGTCGATTTTTGAAAATGCCAGAAAAAGGGCGCTTAATCTACTCGCCAAAAAACTTCTTGGGTGCGTCGCTAGATAGCGATCAAAAGAAAGCGTTTGTCGGCATAATTGCGAAGCAGCTTGGTTACTTTAAGCAATGTGCTCAAGAGCAGCTAAGTAGCAACATCGATTCGGCGGTGATTGGTCGTCCGGTTAAGTTTCACGGCACGCGCGGTGAAGAAGGGAACATTCAAGCCATAGAAATTATGACGGAAGCCGCGAAAAAAGCTGGCTTTGCCACAGTTAATTTCTTAGATGAACCCATAGCAGCTGCGTATAAGATAGAGCAAACGCTTCCTCGTGATACCACAACTCTTATTGTTGATATCGGTGGCGGCACTACCGATATTTGTTGCATCAATCTCTCTCCAGAGCGCACTAATCAGTTAGATAGAAAGCAAGATGTGTTGTCGGTAACAGGGCGACGCTTAGGAGGCATGGATTGCGATAAAAGCCTGGTGCTTAAAACGATTGCCCCTGAAATGGGGATGGGGCTGAAAATGATGAACGGCCTGCCCGTACCCCCAACCTACTTCTCTGATATGTGCGCGGTAGATAACATTCCTGCCTTAATGCGCTTCTTTTCTGATGATTATGGATTGGATATATCTCAAACGATGTCTGTCATAAAAGAGCCTGCACAATTAGAGCGCTTGCTTACTGTACAGGAAAACAAGCTGTCGGCTCGGGTAGTAAATTCTGCGCGTATGGCTAAAGAGCTGCTGTCGAGTAAATCTCGAATAACTCTTCCTCTGCACTACATAGAAGATGAGTTTGGTGTGGATATAAGCCAAGAGGCTCTACAAAAAGCGTTAAAACCTTGGCTTGATAAGGTTAAGACCTTGGTTACCGAGTGTTTAGACAACACCGACGTGAAACCCGAAGTGGTAATGATCACTGGCGGAATGAGTTTGTCGCCCATCGTGGTAGATGCTTTGTATGAAAACTTACTGACAGGGCTTCCACGCTTAGAAAATGATGCATTTAATTCGGTGTGCGAGGGACTCGCTATTCAGGCGTCTAAGTTTTAATTAGTAAATAAGTGCCTGTCTGTACAGGCTAGTCTGCGTATGCTCTCAAAAAGATAGCTAAAAGTGATTGTCTCTCTAGCCACGACATAAAACGTGACTGTCTCAGTAATTTCTCTATCACTTAAAATAGGGGGAAAGTGGCTAAAAGTGACTGTCTCTCTAGCCACGACATAAAATGTGACTGTCTCAGTAATTTCTCTATCACTTAAAATAGGGGAAAGTAGCTAAAAGTGCCTGTCCAAGTATCTGCCCGTATTTAACTCCAACACTTTAGCGTGCTGTATATTTCACAGCACGCCCTTAATGCACAAGTATAAAGCTCGCTAGAAAAGTACTTGAGCCTGTATTTGAAGCAAGCGTGGAAGATTAATGCTTGAGAATATTGTTCTCTTTAAGATATATCGCGATGGCTTCTGGAGACTCAAAAGCGTTAAGCAGCATTTGCTGAGCATGCTGTTTTACACTGTTGTCTTCAGATGAAGAAAGTAAGTCATACCAGGTTTTAACTAAAGCCAGTGGTGGTGTTTGATTCATTTGTTGCTCCGGTAATATAAACTGCATATTAACAATCATCATCGTAACCTATGATGCGTTAAAATAAGCTCTGACCAGAATGCGTTAATGAGCGGCTAATACACACTACCAAGCAGTGATGAATGTGTACTACCTGCTCATTAACTCTACGATTAGGCTTACTCGAGCAAGGGCTTTAAGAAACGACCTGTATGCGACACTTCTTGTTCAGCAACATGCTCTGGTGTTCCTTCAGCAATAATCAGGCCACCTCCTGATCCGCCTTCAGGGCCAAGGTCAACAATCCAGTCAGCCGTTTTAATAACATCGAGGTTATGTTCTATGACAACCACGGTATTCCCGTGGTCGCGCAGCTCGTGCAGTACCGCCAGTAGTTGTTTGATGTCGTGGAAGTGCAAACCTGTTGTCGGCTCGTCAAGTATGTAAAGCGTTTGACCAGTGTCTCTTTTTGACAACTCTTTTGCTAATTTTACACGCTGAGCCTCACCACCTGACAAAGTTGTCGCTGCCTGTCCTAACTTGATATAAGAGAGACCGACATCCATCAATGTCTGCAATTTGCGAGAAATAGAGGGGACTGCATCGAAGAATTTTCTTGCATCTTCCACCGTCATCTCTAGCACTTCGTGAATATTCTTGTCTTTGTATTTTACATCCAAGGTTTCGCGGTTGTACCGTTTGCCCATACATACATCGCAAGGCACGTACACATCGGGGAGGAAGTGCATTTCAACTTTAATAACACCGTCGCCCTGACACGCCTCGCAGCGGCCGCCTTTCACGTTAAAGCTAAAGCGTCCTGGCTTGTAACCCCTAGAGCGGGCTTCTTGGGTGCCTGCGAACATTTCTCTTATTGGCGTGAAAATACCAGCATAGGTTGCCGGGTTAGAGCGTGGAGTTCTACCAATAGGGCTTTGGTCAATATCAACCACCTTGTCGAGTAGCTCTAAACCCTCCATCGACACGTGAGGTGCAGCCTCTGCCGTGGTAGCCTTGTTTAATTCACGCTGGGCAATCTTATAAAAAGTGTCGTTAATTAGCGTCGATTTACCTGAGCCAGACACGCCAGTTACACAGGTCATCACGCCCGTAGGTATGCGTAAATCAACAGATTGTAAGTTGTTGCCTGTGGCACCTTTAAGCGTTAGCCACTTGTTATCTTTCGCTGGCGTGCGCTTTTCTGGAATATCAATCTTTTCACGTCTAGATAGGTACTTCCCTGTAAGCGAGTGCTCACTTTTAAGAATGTCGTCGATGGTGCCTTCAGCAATAATTTCACCGCCGTGTACGCCAGCACCAGGGCCAATATCAATAACGTGGTCTGCTTGCCGAATGGCATCTTCGTCATGTTCAACAACGAGCACTGTATTGCCTAGGTCCCGTAAATGCGTCAGGGTTTTTAGTAGTCGCTCGTTGTCTCGCTGGTGCAACCCTATGGAGGGTTCATCAAGCACATACATTACGCCAACAAGTCCTGCACCAATTTGACTAGCGAGGCGAATCCGCTGGGCTTCGCCACCTGAAAGTGTGTCTGCACTACGAGACAGTGACAGATAATTAAGCCCAACGTTAACTAAAAAGCGCAGCCGATCGAGTATTTCTTTTAGGATCTTTTCTGCTATTTGAGCTTTTTGGCCGGCTAAATCGAGAGTTTCAAAAAACGTATATGCCTCGGCTATCGACATATCGGCAATAGTGGGCAGCGTGGTTTGTTGAATAAATACGTTACGCGCTTCAACGCGTAGACGTGAACCGTTGCAGCTACTGCAGTGCTGTTGGCTGAGATATTTGCCAAGCTCTTCGCGCACAGAGTTTGACTCGGTCTCGCGATAGCGTCGCTCCATATTCGGAATAATGCCTTCGAAAGGGTGCTTACGCTCCATAATATCGCCGCGCTCGTTAATATATTTGAACGATAACGATTTACCCTTTGAGCCATACAGAACAATGTCTTTATGTGCGTCTTCTAGCTCTTCGAAAGGGGCTGTTAAGCTAAACTTATAGTGATCAGCAACTGCTTGCAGCATTTGGAAATAATAATAACTGCGTTTGTCCCATCCGCGGATTGCACCACCAGACAAGCTAAGCTCAGTGTTGGTGATAATGCGTGAAGGATCGAAAAAGTTTCGGGTGCCTAAGCCATCACAAGTAGGACAGGCACCAGCAGGATTGTTAAATGAAAATAGTCTAGGCTCTAATTCGCTCAAGCTATAGCCACAATGAGGACAGGCAAAATTTGCAGAAAATACAATTTCTTCTGCATCTTTGTCATCCATGTCAGCAATAACAGCGTTACCGCCAGCAAGGGAAAGCGCGGTTTCAAAAGATTCTGATAGGCGAAGTGCCAAATCATCGCGCACTTTAAACCTGTCTACTACCACCTCAATGGTATGCTTTTTGTGCAGGTCCAGCGGTGGAGGATCGGAAAGATCGCACACTTCACCATCAATGCGAGCGCGAATAAACCCTTGGGCAGACAAATTCTGCAAGGCTTTAACGTGCTCCCCTTTACGTTCTTTAATGATAGGTGCAAGAAGCATCAATTTGCTGCCTTCTGGCATAGCCAGCACCTTATCCACCATTTGACTTACGGTTTGTGCATCAAGTGGAACGTCGTGGTCAGGACAACGAGGGGTTCCCACCCTGGCAAACATCAAACGCAGGTAGTCATAAATCTCGGTAATTGTGCCCACCGTAGAACGCGGGTTGTGCGACGTAGATTTTTGCTCAATCGAAATGGCAGGCGATAAGCCTTCAATGTGGTCAACATCTGGTTTTTCCATCATTGAGAGGAATTGACGCGCATAAGCAGAGAGTGACTCAACGTAACGACGCTGACCCTCAGCGTACAAGGTGTCAAATGCAAGAGACGATTTACCCGATCCGGAAAGACCAGTTATTACTACCAGCTTGTCTCGTGGTAGTGTCAAATCGATATTCTTCAGGTTGTGAGTGCGTGCACCGCGTATTTCGATTTTATCCATTTAAGCCTAATGAGAAAAAGAATCTGAGTTAAAGGAAACAGTATGCCATAGGTGTCAACTAAAGTGATATGGCATTCAAGTTATACTCCTTGAAACTTGGGGAGATCACCTTCACCTTGCTATGCGTGGCGATATTCGTGCAGGAGCGAAAGGATGGTGTTATGCGTGTCCTTTTTAGTTGTATTTGTGCAGAAACGAGAGTGTGATGTTATGCGTGTCCTTTTTAGTTGTATTCGTGCAGAAACGAGAGTGTGATGTTATGCGTGTCCTTTTTAGTTGTATTTGTGCAGAAACGAGAGTGTGATGTTATGTGTGTCCCTTTTTTAGTTTTTTTAGTTCTCTGTAGAAAACGCAATTGTTGAGAAGGATGAAATAAACGATGACATTAATCAGTTTTAACCTTCATGGGCATACCATCAATTTATGCTACACTTCGCCGTCGTTATTTTCGCACAGTAACCTTTGAGGAACTCAGACGCTTTGAACGCCTTGGAATTACGCGCAGCGCTTGCGCTAGCCTCTGTTTATGTTTTAAGAATGTTAGGCCTTTTCATGGTCATGCCCGTGTTGGCCGTGGCTGCGATGGACTATCCAGATTATTCTCCTTTGCTGGTAGGGCTAGCGGTGGGCGGCTATGGCTTGACTCAGGCAGCACTACAAATTCCCATGGGCATGATGTCTGATAAATGGGGGCGTAAACCCGTTATTCTGCTTGGATTGAGTGTGTTTGCCATAGGTAGTTTTGTGGCAGCTAATGCCGATACCATGGCGTGGATGATTGTCGGGCGAATTTTACAAGGGGCTGGAGCAATAGCCGGGGCTATAATGGCACTCGCTACTGATGTGAGCAGAGAAAGCCAGCGAGCAAAAGTACTGGCTATTATTGGTATTGCTATTGGCTTTTCGTTTTATATAGCCGTGATTGTGGGCCCTCTTATTGCCAACCGCTTTGGATTAAGTGGGGTGTTCGCCGTAACGGGCCTGTTAGCCATTTTGTGTATTCCACTTGTAAAGTGGGTCGTGCCAAACTCAGAACCTTTAAGCAGTGGCGAAACTCTTCCGCAAAAGGGGCAGCTGGGCCAGTTAATTCTATCAAAGCAATTGTGGCGACTAAATGTGAGCGTGTTGATACTACACATGCTCATTACCCTATTGTTCGTACAACTCCCCGTTACATTGACCGATTTTGATATGTCGTTGAGCGAACATTGGCGCATGTATCTTCCCGTTTTGGGCGCCTCTATAGTTGGGCTTATCATTATGATGGGCGCAGCCCGAGGTCGTACGCCTAAATCGTTGTTACTATTAGGGGCCGTGTTTATGGGTAGCGCATTTTTTGCCCTTGGCATAAGCAGCGCTAACTGGTGGCTAACTACAGCAGCCGTTATTTTGTTTTTCACTGGGTTTAATTATTTAGAAGCGAATTTTCCAGCCTTGGTATCGAGTATTGCTCCTGCTGGGCAAAAAGGCACGGCCATGGGAATTTATGCGAGTTTTCAGTTCTTTGGCGCTTTTTTAGGTGGAATGATATCTGGCGTGGTCACCGATGTATGGTCGCCTAACACTGCCTATATGGTGGGTGCAGCTAGCACATTACTTTGGCTTTATATCATTAGTGGGATCAAAGAAGTAAGCCGCGTAAAGCGGGTTATGATGAACGTAGAGAATCCAGACGCTAGTGCACAGAACACCTTAAAAGAGCAACTGCTTACTGTGCCGGGGGTATTGGAAGTCACCTTCAATACTCAGAGTGATGCCGTGTATCTAAAGGTAGATAGAGATTTTGATGCAATAAAAGCGAGGGCGGTGATTAGGCCTATTTAGTCGCTTGTTAAGCAAAGACTACTCTGCTTTAATGAGTAACATATTAACACGGATAGTTTTTCGCTATTGCTTTCAAACATGGCTTTCAAATATGGCTTTTAAAAACGTTTGTTCTGTTGTCATTGCTTGCCTATTGCTATTTGGATGCGCAATCAACGTTACGCCCAGCGCCTTCTTTTACCAAGACACCACACCTAAATCGCTAGACACAACGCGGCTTCATAGTGCTATTCAAAAAGATAATTTGTCTGCGGGTATAAGTATTGTAGAGCTGGAAAACGAGGGTGGACAAACCCTGCGCGGTGTTGCAGTTTCTTACGCTAATCCTATCGTCAATATTGTATTCTTCGCTGATAATAGAATGCCACTATCAGAAAATAACAGCGTTATACATCAGCTAGGAAAGTTACCAGCCAATATTTTATGGCTTGATTACCAAGGGGTTGGTGCAAGTGAAAAGGCGGATAAGCTTAATATTAATGCCATTAAGCAGGATGCGCTTACCCAGTTTGATTACGTCGAAAGCGCTTTTGACACCTCTATTCCCACTATTGTTCACGGGCGCGGTATCGGCAGTTACTTTGCAAGTTACGTAGCTGCAAATCGGCAAATAGACGGGCTTGTGCTAGACGGCGCTTTCAATAATATTTCTGACCTCATAGCTAATATGGTGCCCGGGTTTTCGAATTCCTTTACCGCAATGAAGTTACACGACGAAGTTCACAGCATGCAAATTGCGCCTATTCTGAGGCATTTTGACGGGCCGCTTTGGTTACTTGTAGGCGCCCGAGATAAAATTACACCGCAGCCAATTAGTGAGCAGCTGCTTGCAGACAGTGCAAGTAGTAAAAAACACCTTTCTGTCATCCCCGAGGCGACCCATAACGCCACACTTAATTCAGACTTTGCCATTGCAGAGTACAAACGCTTTGTATCACAACTCGCTAACTAAATAGGCGGGGGGGCCATTTTTTTGCTTGTGGATAAATAGTGGAAAACCTTGTTGGTAAGTCTGTTAACAGTGAGTAATGGCGCGAGATCGGGATCAGAAGGGCGCAACTGATCCGATCACGTTACGTCAATAAAATCAATACTTGTAGCAAATATATTACAGATCTTATGTGTTTTTGATCGTTATTGTGTGAAGGATCAAGCACTTTCCCTTATTGGGGATAACCGCTGTAGCACTAAAGGTTGTAACGAAAGAAAATGCAATAAGACTTTCGCTATCATCATCAAATAGAATAGCAAGTCTACAGGGGAACAGGTGTACCAGTTGCTACACCCTGACCACCGAATCTCGTTTTATAATGGTAGGCGTATATTTAAAGGTTAAACCTTCCTCAGGTTGTTTCCCCGAAGCATATTTAAGTGCAAGTTCTGCCGCTTTCGATGCCATCATTTCTACAGGATAGCGAAGTGTAGTGAGTTTAGGTCGACAATATTTAGCTAGTAACACGTCGTCATAACCCATAACCGATACCTGTTCTGGAACGGCAATTCCGTGGTCTTGCAGCATGGTCATCGCCCCCGATGCCATAGCATCGTTATAGGCTAAAACCGCGGTAAATTTCGCGCCTGTGGCTAGCAGGTTTTGCATTGCCAGTTCGCCACCTTCTTGGTCTGGCGTGGCATATTCAATCATGCTTTCAGGTAACACTAAATTGGCGTTCTTTATCGCTGTGCGCACGCCTTCAAGTCTTTGATTGGGGTCGTCTATGCGATATTGGCTACTAATAACCGCCACGTGTTGGTGACCTTGATTGATTGCGTATTCAGCCATTAAACGCCCGCCAGTTACGTTGTCTAGCCACACGCATCTGTTGGCAATTTCGGGTATATAACGGTTAATGAGAACAAACCCAGGGACTTGTTTTGAAAATTCTATTAAGGTTTTATCGTCAAGGGCCTTACTGTGCACAACCATGGCTTCTACACGATGCTCTAGTAACGTTTCAATTGCGCGCAATTCGGTCTCTTTTTCAATAGAGCCGGCACTTAAAAGAATTTGTACGTTATTTTTACGTGTTACCGATTCAACCCCATGCGCTAACATAGCGAAAAATGGGTCGTGTAACTCTGCTATAACAACACCAAGAGAAGCGCTTCTTTTGGTAACCAGCGCGCGAGCATTCGCGTTCGGGCGATAGCCCATTTCTTCCATAATCTTCTTTACGCGTTTGCGGGTATCGTTACCCACTTTCGGTCCGTCGTTGATTACGCGAGACACTGTTGCAAGTGAAACACCTGCCGCCTGAGCTATATCTTTTATCGTCGCCATTTTGTTTTACAACTTTCTGTTTTTATATTTGTTTTACACGACAAGTGCGCTATTTAATGCTCTATAAACGCATGAGCGGAACGCAATTGGGGAGGCCATTTTTAAGCTATAGCGTACATTATATTTACAAAAATGGGTAAATTTCTAACGCTTTAGTTAGCGCTTTCATCAAGTGTGCTGGAACGTTGTGGTTTCTAGTTTGTAACGTATACTTTCACAACAATTGCACATTATTGAAAACGTATACCCTTTATCTTCTTGGGTATAAACGCTTTTTATTGTAAAAAGTGTGTTCGATAAATTATAAACAGAGCAATACGTTGACTGACACGATTGCATTTAGCCAAGTGGCAGATAAAAACATCGGTCAACACCTCCACGGCTTTACACTAGTGATGTTATCTCGCAAACGGAAAAAGGCATTAAAAGTATTATGAATATTCAGGTATCAGGTTTCGGTAGCGCTAAGGGTGAATCTGTAGACATGTTTACGTTAACAAATGCGAATAGCATGGAAGTGAAGATTTTAAGCTTTGGTGGAATTATCAAAGAAATCAATCTACCTGATGCCAGTGGCAAGCCAACGCAGTGCGTGCAAACTTTCGACTCCCTTAACGACTATATTGCCGACGAAAGCTACCGCGGCGCAATAGTGGGGCGTTATGCTAATCGTATTGGTAATGGATGCTTCACACTTGACGGACAAGAGTATCGTCTTGACAAAAATAACGGCGAGCATTGCCTTCACGGTGGCAACGCTGGTTTTCACAAGCGCATATGGGAGGCAACCTCTCATTTCGACGACAATGCTGCTTGTTTAGAACTAACGTTACGCAGCGAAGAGGGAGAAGGTGGCTTTCCTGGTAATGTTGTCGTGAAGGCCCGTTATACATTAGACAATAACAACGCCCTAAGACTTACAATACACGCCACTACCGATAAAGCGACGCCTCTTAGTTTTACGCAGCATGCTTATTTTACATTGAGTAACGCAGACTCGGTAGAAAGCACCGTGTTGAAGATAAATGCAAATAAAGTAACAGATGCAGATGCCACACTATTACCTACAGGCGAATTTATTGATGTGAAAAATACGCCATTCGATTTCACTGAGCCCACTGAGATAGGGAATAGAGTTCATAATACGCCAGGCCATAAACTATTTGATATTGTGGGCGGTTACGATCATAACTACGTGCTAAATAATGATGGAAGTGGTCAGGCACAAGCACAGGTATTTGCTGCAGATACAGGGCTAAAAATGCAACTGTTCACCACATTACCGGGCCTACAGTTTTACACCGGCAACCTGAGAAACGATAAGCAAATGGGTGCCCTATGCCTTGAGCCTCAGTATTTTCCAGACTCCCCGAACAAACCTCATTTCCCAAGCTGCATAGCAACACCGGAAAAGCCCGCAAAGATGGAAATTTGTTATGTATTTTCTATGAGTTAGCCAGTAGATATTAGGTGGTGAATGTAGATGTTATTGAAATTAACATTTATTTTTCTTTCTGCGAACATTGATAAATTTCAATCTTTACTATATGATTTTGGGTAAACGTTTAACCTCAAGTGTGCAGTTTATTGTTTTAGAGTAAAAGTGTAGCACTATATTCATATTTAAAGAGAGCGACTATGGCAGGTCCATTCGACCCTTCAAATGATCCACACCGAAGATTTAACCCGTTATTAGGTGAGTGGGTGCTGGTATCGCCTCATCGTGCCAAGCGACCTTGGCAAGGACAGTCTGAAGAGCCTAATAATGAGCAAAAACCGCAGTACGACCCTACGTGTTATTTATGCCCCGGCAATACAAGGGTAAACGGTGAAGTTAATCCTCAGTACACAGGCACCTTTGTTTTTGAGAACGATTTTGCCGCGTTAAAAAAAGACACAGTAGCCGCGAGTGACAAGAAAGGGCTGTTTCAGTTTGAAACCGAGCAAGGCTGTAGCCGCGTTATTTGCTTTTCTCCTGATCACAGCAAAACACTGCCTGAACTGACCGATGAGGAACGTTTGGATGTTGTAGAGTGCTGGAAAGCGCAGACTCAAGAGCTAGGACAACATTATCAATGGGTTCAGGTATTTGAAAATAAAGGTGCAATGATGGGGTGTTCTAATCCTCATCCACACGGCCAAGTGTGGGCGCAGCAGCACTTACCAACAGACCCTGCCAAAAAAGAAGTTCAGCTAAGCGGTTATTTCGCTGAACATGGTCGAGCCCTGTTAGCCGACTACGCACAGCAAGAGATTGCAAAACAGGAAAGAGTTGTTTGTCAAAACGATGATTGGGTGGTAGTAGTGCCCTATTGGGCAGCATGGCCCTTTGAAACATTGTTATTACCTCGCTTTGATGTGTGTGCATTGCACGAGTTAAGCAAAGGACAGTCATTAACTCTTGCACAAATTATTGGCGATATTACCGCGCGCTACGACAACTTATTTGAGACTTCATTCCCTTACTCTATGGGGTGGCATAGTGCTCCGTTTAACTCAAAAGCGCATCCGGAATGGACCTTACATGCTCACTTTTTCCCACCGCTACTGCGTTCAGCCAGTGTGCGAAAATTTATGGTGGGCTATGAGATGATGGCAGAAGCACAGCGTGATTTAACGCCAGAACAAGCTGCAGAAAGATTAAAAGCGCTTTCTAGCAAGCATTATAAGAAACGTGAGATTACGAATGGATAACCAAATATTCTCTTCAAGTTTTGAGCATCATTATGGCGAAGTGCCAGCCCTTATTGCCCATGCACCGGGCAGGGTAAACATTATTGGTGAACACACCGACTATAATGGTGGCTTTGTTTTTCCAGCTGCAATCAACTTCGGTACTTGGGTTGCAGCATCTAAGCGCAGGGACAACACTATTGTTGTAACCGCTACAGATTACGAAGACCAACGAAACCAATTCTCGCTTAACGACATTCAATATGACAAAGAACAGGGCTGGGCAAACTATGTTCGGGGTGTTGTAAAGGTTTTAAAAGAAGATTTTCCTACTGTTGGTGGTGCTAATTTACTGGTAACCGGTAATGTGCCGCAGGGGGCGGGTTTAAGTTCTTCTGCCTCTTTTGAGGTGGCAATTTTAAAAGCGATCAGTTCGCTTTATGAACTTCCGTTAGATGGCGTGAAAGCCGCGCTACTTGGACAAAAAGCTGAAAACACTTTTGTGGGTTGCTCTTGCGGCATTATGGATCAGCTCATCTCGGCTATGGGGAATGAAGGTAAAGCGATGCTGCTCGATTGCCAGTCGCTATCTATTGAGCATTCTCCGCTGCCAAGTACTCATCAAATTGTCATTATCAACTCCAATGTTAAACGCGGTTTGGTAGACAGTGAATACAACCTGCGTCGCGAGCAGTGCGAAAGTGGGGCGTCATTACTTGGTGTATCCTCGCTGCGCGAAGCTACCATCGAAATGTTAGAAGCAGCAAAATCTGACATGCCGGAGGTGGTATATCGCAGAGCAAAACACATTATTACGGAAAACGTTCGCACATTGGCAGCAAGTGATGCACTGAAAGCAGGTGATATTGCCACGGTAAGTAAAGCCATGGCTCAATCTCACGCATCTATGCGAGATGATTTTGAAATTACCGTACCTCCTATCGATTATCTGGTATCAATAATTGATGAGCTATTGGGAAGTTCTGGCGGCGTACGTATGACAGGTGGAGGATTCGGTGGTTGCGTAGTTGCGCTAGTCCCAACGGACAGCGTAGATGCAGTAAAGGAAGTGGTAGATAAAAGCTACTTTGATAAAACTGGTTATCATGCAGACATTTACGTATGTACTGCCACACAAGGTGCGTTTGCTTAATGTAATAATTGGCGTTCTAAAAAATTTATTTGTGCCCCTTGCCGCATCATCTGATTGCGGCTTTTTTGTTTGCCCAGCGAAGCTGGCAAACCCGTCAGGTTGAAAGAAACCTGAATCACCCTGACTGAGGGGAAGATAATCCGAATGGCAAGGGCAGCAATTACGCTAAATAACTATGTGCATGAGCCGTATACGAGGCCCGTATGTACGGTTCTGTGAGAGGGATGAGGCAGTGACGCCTCACCCTACTCGATATTTCTGGTACTATTTATCTCTAGTACTAGATAAGCGTTCAGCTAAGTTCAACACGCCCTAAGATGTGGTACTACGATTTGTGCAGTTAACTTTCTTAGACGTTTGCATAACGCTTTCTTTAATGTCATAAAATGCAACGCCATAAAAACAGCGTCAACAAATATTTTTGCACTCTCTAGGTTTTAAGGCCCTAGTGTTACTCGGGAAATTTTATGAAATTAGCCACCTTAGATATCACCTTGTTTGTGATCTACGTCATCGCGCTTAACGGAATAGCTGCATGGGTTTCCCGAGAGAAAGCGGGACACGAAAAAGATACGAATGACTATTTCTTAGCGGGTTCTAGCTTACCTTGGTGGGCTATCGGCGCGTCACTGATTGCTGCAAATATATCGGCAGAGCAGATTATTGGGATGTCTGGTTCGGGCTATCAGATAGGGCTGGCTATTGCATCTTATGAATGGATGGCTGCCATTACGTTGATAATTGTAGGCAAATTCTTCTTACCTATTTTTTTAAAGCACAAAATTTACACTATGCCTCAGTTCTTGGAGCAGCGCTACGATCACCGCGTGCGCAAGGTCATGGCAATATTTTGGTTAGGGGTATACGTTTTTGTCAACTTAACCGCTGTACTGTGGTTAGGTGCACTTGCTATTAATACTATTGCCGGCGTAGATATGATGTACGGCATGATATTTTTGGGTTTATTTTCTTTAGCATATTCTCTTTACGGCGGATTAAAAGCAGTCGCATTTACAGATATTATTCAAGTGGTACTGCTTGTATTTGGTGGTCTATTTCTCTCTTACACTGCGTTGAATTTAATAAGCGATGGCGCCGGCCCTATTCAAGGATTTATCGACTTAACGCAGCAGTTGCCTGGTAAATTCGATATGATTCTTGCGAGAGACAATCCACACTATATGGACTTACCGGGCATATCTGTTCTTATTGGTGGGATGTGGATAATGAACCTGTCTTATTGGGGATTTAACCAATATATTATTCAGCGAACGCTGGCTGCGAAGAGTCTACAAGAAGCTCAGAAAGGTATTGCGTTTGCTGCCTTTTTGAAACTGCTCATGCCGCTTATTGTTGTGCTGCCCGGTATCGCAGCAGTTATACTGGTTCCAGAGCTTGCTAAACCCGATCAGGCCTATCCCAGTTTGATGACGCTTATGCCTGTTGGCTTGAAAGGAATTATTTTCGCTGCTCTAGTTGCGGCAATAGTTTCGTCTCTTGCTTCTATGACCAATAGCGTTTCAACTATTTTTACTATGGATATATACAAAGATAAGCGTCCTAACGAAACACAGAGCCATTATGTAAAAGTGGGGCGTTCTGTAAGCCTGCTGGCACTTGTTATTGCCATGATCACGGCGAAGCCGCTGCTTGGCAACTTCGATCAAGCCTTCCAATATATCCAAGAATTTACAGGGTTCTTTACTCCGGGTATTTGTGCCCTCTTTATTCTGGGTATGTTCTGGAAGAAAACCACCGCCAATGGTGGTTTGCTAGCAGCTTTGGGGTCCTTTGTTCTCAGTATTGTATTCAGACAGTTTTGGCCCGAACTGCCATTTATAGATCGCGTAGGAATTGTGTTTGTACTGTGTATTGCACTGGCGGTTGTAGTATCTCTTCTAGAGAAGAAAGGCGTGCATGAGAACGCGGTACACTTAGATGAGGTGCAGTTCCATACCACCAGAGGCTTTAACATTGCAGCTATTGCAGTCATTTTCATTCTCATCGCTTTCTATACCGCTTGGTGGTAGGTAGACTGAACAATATGCCGTGCCTGTTAAACCGCACAAAAGATCAGAAGACGGTGTAGAAATATTCTGTTAGCGTTGTTGTACTGAATTAGGGGAATAAAAACTTCATTTTTCCCTATTAAAATACGATATACTACAGGGCTTGAATCAATGAACTTTCGAGCTTGTTGCTGTCGTACTCTTATACAATGCGTAAATAGAATGCATGAAGGCAGTACCTAACAAGGCACAGCGTAATACTATTGAGTAATATGCTGTGCACGTTACTGTAAACAAAAAGCAGCAAGCCAAATAAACACGTTACAGGAGACATCAATGGCAACGAAAGGCGTGAACAAGGTCATTCTTGTAGGAAACCTTGGCAATGATCCTGAAGTTAGATACATGCCGAACGGAAACGCCGTTGCAAACCTAAGTCTTGCAACTAGCGAAAGCTGGAAGGATCAGCAGGGACAACCGCAAGAGCGCACCGAATGGCATCGTTTAACGATGTATCGTCGTTTGGCTGAAATTGCGGGTGAGTACCTAAAGAAAGGTTCGCAGATTTATGTTGAAGGTAAATTGCAAACTCGTAAGTGGCAAGACCAACAGGGTCAAGACAGATACACCACAGAAATTATTGTAGACCAAATGCAAATGCTTGGTGGTCGCGGCGGTGAAGCTGGTGGTGGTAACGGCGGTTACCAACGTCCGCAAAATAACCAGGGCGGTGGATACCAAAACCAGGGCGGTGGCTATAATCAAGCACCAGCTCAGGGCGGTCAGCAACAAGGCGGTTACAACCAAAACCAAGGCGGCGGTTTCAATCAAGCTGCTCCTCAAGGTGGTAATCAGCCTCAGCCAAAAACTCCGCCAATGGCCGAGCCAGACTTTGACTTTGATGACGATATTCCGTTCTAATTCAAGACAAAATATTAAATGTTGAAAAATAATCTTAAAAGCCGCTATTAAGCGGCTTTTTTTTGAATTTTTTTGATACCGATTATCTATGCGGACTGGTATTAACACTGCAAATTGAAACCGCTAGCATGAAACCCTCGCTCGAAACCGAAACGCCTGAAACTCTAAAGCCCAGAGCAATATCATTTACGCTACTCACACTTAGAGCGAACCTCTTCTTTTCACTTCGCTGAAGCTTTTAGCGACTACCCTAGCGTTTAACCTAAGTGTCTACCCGAGGACTTATCTAACTATTTTCACTATTGAGGTTATACGCTTACCTATAAATTCATGGCGTGAAAGTAATTCGCTCAAGGCGTATTTTTACAATATCTCATATAAATAGAGACTTTCTTGCTTGTCGTCACTAATTGAGTAATATATTGTTTTAAACTTGTTTACAAAGATTTAGCATAATATGAAAACGTTATCCCTATTGAGTGTCTTGTGGTGTAGTGCGGGTTTATTGCTCAACTCGGCATCTTTCGCAGCACAAAATGTCTACAAAGACTTCCCAGCTGATGTAATGCCTGAGCTCAGCGAAAGTGGAAAGCTACAGGTAGGGGTTAAAACCATTGATGTTGCATACCCCGAAGCGGCAATGACAATGTCAGGAGAAATGGTAAAGCGTAAGTTAACCCTCGAGGTTTGGTATCCTGCATCAGAGAGCACGGAGCTGGCGATCTATAGCGATGAAACACGTAGCGGTAAGTCTTTTGAAATTCAAGCTGATGCCTATCGCGATGCGCCCATTATGGCGACGGACGAAAACTATCCTATCGTAGTCATCTCTCACGGTTATACCGGCTACCGCACACTAATGCATTATCTTGGCGAGCACTTGGCTTCTCATGGGTATGTGGTTGCCGCCATTGACCATACAGACTCAACAAACAAAGACGTTAATTTTGCAGAAAGTCCTTACAGTGGGTTTCCAAGTACGCTGTTGAATCGCTCGAGAGATCAGGTGTTTACGCTTAATGCGATTTCTCAGCACAACTTCTTTGCCGACGAGGTGGATGAAACTCGCGCAGGAGTGATTGGTTACTCAATGGGCGGATATGGCGCAATGAGCACGGTGGGAGGTTGTTACGCGTTTAACGATACTACGGCTGCCACTTTTACCGGTACACAAGACCCTGCAACAGTGCAGTTGGTCAAAGCGGCCTTAAACACCTGCGCAGGTGGCAAGCCTTCAAGTGATGACACATTACCCGCATGGAAAGCCGCCCTGGCACTGGCACCGTGGGGCGGGCAGCAGCAGTTGTTTGATACAAAGTCGATATCCAATATCAACGTACCGGTGTTGTTTGTAGCCGGAGATAACGACGATATATCAGGCTACGATGGCATTCGTTGGTTGTTTGATCACACAACGCATAAAGATACCAAGTTACTAACCATTAAAAACGCACGTCATAATGTTGCACCTCACCCGGCACCGAAAGAAGCGTATGGCAGTGAGTTCGACTTGGGTAGCTATATAGAGCCCGCATGAGAAGAGCAAAAGCTTAATGCGATTAACGAACACTTTGCCTTAGCGCTAATGAATTGCCATGTAAAAGCCATGCCAGATTATTGCGCATTTTTAGAGGTAACGGGCAGTAGTGACCAGGTACCAAGCGGCGGTGAGACGCCTGCGCCTTGGAAAGGTTTCGATAATCGCTGGGCGTTAGGGTTACATATGGAAGGAAAAGGCGGAAAATAATTCTGTTTTAAAATCTCTTTGTTAGAGAGTTTATTTGTTACCCGCGAAGGGGCTCGACTATGAGCCCCTTTTTTATGCGTTTCTTGTTCGTTTATTTCTTTTGCGAAACGGTAATACCAGTCCGCATAGATAATTCCCAACTCAGCGAGGCTTAAAATGTTCGTAATCGCGGACTGGTATAACTATTGTTACAACTCATTGCTGGAATATTGTTCAGCATAGGTTAATGTAAACAGAGTCGATATAAGCGTAAGCATCAACCTAATATCTAGCACACAATCTATTAAGCCTAGTGTGCAGTAACCATTGCTGTGACAGTGGCTCGACACTATTATTTCCCCAAAAGGAATTGCTATGAAATTGAATTATCCTGCATCGCAACTAGCACGCGCTGCCCTTTTAACAACCATGCTATCAATTACCCCATTGAGCACAACATTCGCAGCTGATAGCTCAGTATCAACGTCGTCTGAGAAAAGTGCAGAGCTTACCAACCTTGAAATGTACGCCAGACAAGGAGACTGGGAGCGTGTTATTGATAAGCTGGAGGACGTAAAAGGAAAAAGTCCAGAGCAATATAATTTGCTGATTTCAGCACTCATGAATACAGATTTAGACGATGCCGAAGAAGTAGCTGAAGAGTTTATAGCAAGCTACAGCAAAGATTATCGTGCCTTTCATACCCATGCCAACGTAATGGGAGCGCAGGCGTCAAACAGTATCTTTTCAGCTTTGGGTTATGCAAAAAAAGCCAAAAGCAGCTTAGAGCAAGCAATTGCTATTGCGCCTGACGAAATTGCGGTTTATCGCGCTCTAATGCAATTTCATTTAGTTGCTCCTTCCATTGCCGGTGGTGATATGGATGAAGCGAAAAAGTTGGCAGAAAAGATCGCCACAATTGATAGCGTAGAAGGCCAATTCGCTTTGGCTAGCTTCTATCTTAAAGACGATAATGAAGACCAAGCACGTGCTATTTACGACGCGCTTGCACAGAATGAGGCCTCGGCCTTACGAGCTAACTTTGAATTCGGCAGTCATTATTTATCTTCTGAAAAATACAGCCACGCTTTTGAAGCGCTGTCGCCACTAATGGAAATGTCGGTAGCAACGGTAGAAAGCAAAGATTCGGCGCAATGGCACGAGTACGAACAGCGCGAAAGCAATTTGCTGTACGGCAAATACCGCCTTGGCCAAGTAGCGTTAAACAGCGACAAATTTACCAATACGGGCATTGCTGCATTAGAGCAGTATATTGATGGCTTCAATACAACGAATATCGATACAGCAGGCCTGCCAAGTGTAAATTGGGCCCAACTGCGACTCGCAGAGCTGCGCTTAAATGCCAATGACATTGAGAAAGCGAAAAGTACGCTGGCGCTTATCAATGGGAGCGAGGGCGAACGTTTTTCAAAAATTCTGAAAGCGTTAAAAAAGAAGATTAAAAAGCGGGCTTAAAGCCGTTTGTTAAGAACAGCCTGAAAGCAGTCAATATCACGTTCAGGCTGTTAGTTTCTTTTCGTTTCTTTTCGTTTTAAACCGCTTTCACTGAATAGATAAGCGCTGTTTCTGGGAAAAGCACGGGTAGTTGCATGCCATACTTCATAAGCACCTCTCCTGTAAACACCTTGCCATCTAGTTGCTGAAGAATGGAAGGGCTATACTCTTTAAGTACTTCAGGCCAAACTCGTTCAACGGTATATTTTTTCTCAGCATCTAGCCCTGCAAAATAAAAACGAGCAGGAGTAGTACGGCGGGTTTCTTGCACACTGTTATAAGCAAAAACACCTTCCTCTTTATTCTTCGACGCATAACCAAACTTAACATTAAGGCCATCATCATCCATACGGAACAAGTCGCCGCCATGCGTGAGATGTCTAATGCGTTTGTAGAGTGAAATGGCATCGGTAAGCACTTTTTCTTCGTGCTCTGTCAGTTCACGTGGGTCCATTTCAATACCCATATGACCAAACATCGCTACTGCAGAACGAATT
Organism: Alteromonas sp. RW2A1; assembly: GCF_001886475.1. Classification (NCBI taxonomy): domain Bacteria; kingdom Pseudomonadati; phylum Pseudomonadota; class Gammaproteobacteria; order Alteromonadales; family Alteromonadaceae; genus Alteromonas; species Alteromonas sp. RW2A1. Next base: position 247,893 of record NZ_CP018031.1, read on the forward strand.
TCGATGGGTAAGTTTCTACCGGTAATATGGCAGTCGCGCGGGCCTACATGGGCACCCATTACCTCTGATGGGAAAAAGAACGAGCAGCCACGCTGAATATACAGTCTGTCTAACGCGTCATTTGAGTCGGAAGTCCAAAAGCGGTCAGTATGAGGAAGTATGCCTAAGTCGATACGTCCGCCGCCCGAGCAGCAGCTTTCTATTTCAATACCAGGATGGGCTGCTTTAACGCGGTCGATGAGACTATAGAGAGCGGCCATTTGGCCATACATGGCAGGCTTGCCGTGCAGGTTGCCAGGGTGATTAACGTCGCGGTTCATATCCCATTTAATGTAGCTAATTTTAGGGTAGGCGGCGAGTATGTCGGTAATCACCTTAAACAGATATTCAACAACATCGTTGTTGGTCAGGTCGAGTACATACTGATTTCTAAACGGTACGTGGGGGTTGTTTTCGCTTTGTAATGCCCATTCAGGATGATTGCGATATAGGTCGCTATCTGGGTTCACCATTTCAGGTTCAAACCAAATACCAAACTCCATCCCCAACCCCGTTACGTGGTCTATTAACCCGTCGAGCCCTTCTGGATAAATTTCTTCATCTACAAACCAGTCGCCAAGGCCTGCTTTGTCATGACGTCGTCCCTTAAACCAGCCGTCATCCAGCACAAAACGCTCAATCCCCAACGGCGCCACCTTGTCAGCAAGGGCCTTTAAGGTTGCTTCGTCGTGGTCGAAATAAATGCCTTCCCATGTGTTGTAGTGCACAGGACGAGGTTTTGATTCTGCGCTATGGTGTAAAATATTGCTGCGTATAAATTGATGAAATTGCTGTGACAGCGAGGAAAAGCCATCATTGCCATAGCCGGTGTACAAAACGGGAGTGGTATAGCTTTCACCTTTAGAAAGTACTACTTCACCGGGGAATAATAGCTCGCCAAACTGCACATAACTTCTACCATCAGCCATAAGCTCTGCACGCAATTTGTGATTGGCTGATGCACCTAAGTGGTAGCCGTAGCATTCACCCTGCAATTCCCCTGTGCCTTGAGGATAGGCAATTAAACCTGGGAAGGTGTCGTGGGAGGTTTTACCGCGGCGGTTTTCTCTCACGTAACTGCCAAAAAAGAGGTCGTGATCGCTAGTTTGAAACTCTGCTGACCATCTACCTTCAAAGGTTTTAATTTTATTAACAGTGGTTGGAAGCGGCAGGCTTGCAGCATTTAAATAGCTAAGGTGAAGCGCTGTTTGCCCCGTATTCTCAACACGCGAGCAAAAGGACGCTACGGTAGTATTGGCGTCTAAACTCACCGTTGTAATTAGTCGCATACCTCTATGCTCATCTTCACCAATAAACTCTACAGAAGCGTCGTTTTGGATAACATCAACAAGACTAAATCCTGCTGACCATTGATCTTTATCACCTGACACTTCAAGGCCTGGCTGTCCGGTCCATCCTTCACCATGCGTAGGCACCAAGCTGATAGGAGGCTCGATAACCGGTGCACACTTGGCTTCTTGACGGGTGTTTAAAATACTGAGCATTTCAGGTGTTGTGGAATCGCTTAATGGCGCGCCGTAATAGATGGCTTTTGGCATACGACCTTGGCAGTCAAAGATGAGCGTTGCGACATTGTTCTTTAGTGTTACGAATGATGAAAAAGATGACATGTAAACCTCTGCTTTAATCATGTTTAAAACATTGTTGCTGGTTATTTTCGCTCAATAACACAAAGAGAATAGCTAACCCATTCTCTTTGCTATTGAATTGATTAGGCCTGTTGCTTTTCGATGGCGAGGGAGAACTCACTCTTTTGACGAAATATGACTTTATTCACAATAAGTGCAAAAGAAACGCAACCCAAGAGCGTGATGAACATAAGATGGATATAGTGCAAACCAAACGGTGCATAAAAAGGTGACGCTTCAAAACTCACAAATGCATAAAACGCTACCCCGAATAATACCGCCCCAATAGCGGCAAACGCATGCACATTTCTAAACAGTAAACCAACAATGAACACTGATAGAATAGGCATACTCAAAAGGCCGTACAGCTTTTGTACGAGGTTAATAATGCTATCGGCTTGCTGATATACAGGAATAAGTGCAAGAGAGACTAAGCACAAAAGCACTGTCACATAACCGCTTAACTTGGGCACATTAGGTGTTTTATTCACATAGCTTTCGTGAATATCGCAAACATAAAGAGCAGTAGCCGAGTTAAGGTTACTATTAAATGTGGTGAGTACTGCGGCTGCCATAGCTGCGGCGAATACGCCGGAGAGCCAATCGGGTAACACGGTGGCAACTATTCTACCGTAGGCACTGTCGCCGATGTCGCCAAACAGCTTGTATGAAACAATGCCGGGAATAACAATAATTGCCGGTACAATAACTAATCGAATTCCTGCTGCCGCAAAAACGCCTTTTTGTGCCTCTTTTAACGAAGGCGCCGCCATGGCTCTTTGTGTAATAACTTGGTTGGTACCCCAGTAAAACATCTGGATGAAAATCATACCCGTTAGCAGCGTGTGCCAAGGAATAGGCGAGTCGTCATCACCAATTAGTGTGAGACGCTCTTGGGGAATGCCATCGAAGTTATAATCAATGGCTTGTAATGCCAGAATGAGCACCACTACTGCCATAGTAAGTAACAAAACACCGGAATACGTATCTGAAACTGCTACTGCGCGAAGGCCTCCAAATATGGCGTAAAGCGCACCTACTACAACAAATATCACTGCAATATACATTAACGGCAGTTCAACATTGAACATGGATTGCATAAACAATGAGCCAGAATAAATAACCGCAGGACAAAAAATGAGTGCGCTGCCTGCAAAAAATAGAACGCTTATTACGGCTCGAATATGTTTATCGTTATAACGAAGCTCTAAAAGCTCAGTGGTGGTTGTACATTTGAATTTGTAATAAACGGGCAAGAATACTTTGGCTAAAACAAACAACCCCACAACAGCAGAAAACTCCCACAAAGCGAGTAATGCCATTTGATTACCATTCATACCAACGAGCTGGTCGGTACTTAAATTTGTGAGCGTAATACTGCCTGCAATGAAATACCAAGCTAACCCGCCGCCGGCAAGAAAGAGCTCGCGATTCTGACTTTGTGAGTTTCTGTTTTGGCCGCGACAGCTAAGGTAAGTTAAAAAACCAATTAGCGCGGTAACGAAAACAAAGACAGACACTTGAATAGTGCTGGAAAACATTTACTTACTCCTAGATTTCATTACTGCTTGCTGGTCTCGAATTTCACATTATTGATAAAGCGAGAAGGAAACTTAGTGTTGTGAAGGTGGATGGTTCGATTAATTTGAAAAATCGACCCCAATATATTGAAGAGAACAGAAAGTACGCCGGTTTTGTGGAGAGACGAAAGTTCTTCAGACGTTAAGTTTTGCAATCGCTGCTCGTTTAACATTGCCAAACCGCCTACGCGTTGTTGCGTATTGTCTGAGTATTCAATGATCAAATCTGTTGGCTGAATAAGGTTTAATGCTGCAATGTCATTAAGCAATGCGGCAGTTTGCTGCATTGCGGTAACCCGCTCTTTTAACAGCTTTTGTTTATTATCTAAATAAGCCGTTGGTCGGCCACTAGATAGAAACAACGCCTCTCCTTTAGTTGTTGAGACCGCAGGAGAGTCGATATCTAGAACTGTTTGAGGTGCCTCTGGATCTTTTTCAAAATTAAGGGTGAACGGCAAGGTCCGCAAGCTTAATGGAGTAAAGCGAGCAAGCCACGTCCCCTGCGTTTCAAACACATTTTCTTTTGGTGCAAAGCCACACAGCGCAGAAATAGTCCAGCGCTGCTGATTTGCTACTTTACTGAAAAATAGAGGGAATTCACTGGAAGCCTGAACGGCTTCTTTAATTTCCACATTAACAAGATGAAAATTGGAAAATGTTGTCGGTAGACGGCTTTCGTCTACGTAAGTACTACTGTGTTGTTCACTAGATAAAATCTGAAAATTTGGCATTTTTTATTCTCGTTAGCTCGCTAACCACTGCTCAATGTAATTTCTATGATTGGGCAAGCTGCTTAATTTTTGTTGCGTAATGAGTTGGTTTTGCTGAATAACCTTATTGGCTAAATCCCGTTGAGTGTAGAAGTGGGACTGCAAAGAGAAGTCTGGGGAGAACCCCATTCCATACAGAACATATTGATAACTGGCGGCGGGGAAAAGCTCTATTGCTGCGGAAAAGTCAGCAATTTGCGGCCCCCGGTATTTCCAAATTTCCAAATCTTCTTTTAACGAGTCGGGAATAGACGCCGCGTCTCTATTCGCTACCCAATAAGGTTCAGAGCGCTGATTGAAAATGTAATGGAGCTTTAAAAAATCGATAATGCGCTGCCAGCGATACTGCATTTGCTTATTAAAGCGCTGACTTATTATTGGCATAGCAGAAGCGGGCGTTGGCATTTGTTCGGCAATATAGCGAGCAGAAATCTCGATTAACATGAGCGCTGTGGCTTCTAAAGGCTCTACAAACCCTGCAGATAATCCCACACCAATACAGTTGCCCTTCCAAATCTGCTTTTTATAGCCGGAATCGAAGCGTATCACGCGAGGCGTTAGCTCACCTTTGTCGTCTCCTACATAACGGCGCAACAACTCTTCTGCACGTTCGTCTGTCGTAAAGTCTGTAGAGTCGACATGGCCTACGCCACGTCGAGAGGATAGCCCTATATCCCAAATCCAACCTGCTTCTTGGGCGGTGGCTTGAGTATAAGGTTTGATTTCGAAGTCACCGTTATAGGGTACGTGCAGTGCTAAAGCGGAATTGTTAAATAGTGTATCGTTGGCAGACACTACAGGCTCACTTAGTGCTTCGCCCAAAAGCATTGAGCGAAAACCAGAACAATCTACAAACAGATCAGCTTCTAAAATACTATTATCGTTTAGCGTAATGCTCTCAATGCATTGTTTTGAAGACGTTTCTACTTGTTCTACTGTGGCTACTTTGTGAGTGACGCCCAGTTCTTCTTTACAGAATGTTTTCAGCATATCGGCAAATGCGCCGGCGTCTAAATGATAGGCATAGTTTGATTGTGCACTACTATATTCTTCTTCATTGAGAGTACGCGGTGCCATGTTTTGTTCGCAGACATGCTGCTGAAAATTAGTGGAGTTGGCAAATTCAGAAATATTGTCGATATACGGAGCCATTTCTACGCGGCCGTAACCCAGAGGTACAGTAAACGGGTGGTAATAAAAATCGCCGTCTCCATTAACCCAATTAACAAACTTCCCACCTTGTTTAAACGCGGCAGAACATTTTCTAAATACTTCTTTTTCCGAAAGCCCGATATCTTTGAGCGTATTTCGCATGGTAGGCCAGGTTCCTTCACCTACGCCTACTGTGGGGATGTCGCTAGACTCAACCAGCGTTATATCTAATCCACATTGCCCTTTTGCTATTTTATGTTTAGCAGCAACGATGGCCGCAGTTAACCAACCAGCCGTTCCACCGCCAACAATAACGATACGTTGTTTTGATGATGTGTTAGTTGAATTATTCATAGGAGACGATTGCCATTGTTTTACTACATTTATTCACAAACTTACTCGTTTTCCAACAAGCTTGTGAATAAAAGGCAGGGTTCTCACCCTGCCAACACACACACGCTTTAGAATGAACCTCTAATACCTACCGCGTAACGAGAGCCGTTATCTTCGATAGAGTAAATTTGGTCAGGGAAACGACCCACTTGCGTTAATTCTTCTTCGGTTACGTTAATACCCTCAAAGAATACAGTGAAGTTTTCGTTGATATCGTAGCTTGCACTCACATCCCACTGTCCGTAAGTTTCAGTAGTAACAGGTTCTCCTGTTGCACCGCCTACAGATGTGTTGTCTAGCGCAAATAAGAACGACTCACGATTGTTGAATGCCACTCGCGCTTGGAAGGCATCACGCTCATAGAAAACAATTAAGTTTTGAGAGTCACCAAGCCCGGGTAAAGCAAACGTTTGTGATGTATCGCCGCTTACCGCTGCGTCACTGTTTACAACGGTGGCATTAGCTGTGATACCAAAGCCGTTGTCCCAAACGTGCGTAAGTGCAACTTCGTAACCGTTAACCGTTGCAGTTTCACCGTTTTGTGGACGAGTTACAGTGTAAACTTCGCTTTCACCGTTCAATTCTTCCGTATCGGCCACAACATCACGGTCTGGGTTTTGTGGGTCTAGTGAAAGACCTTCAGCACAGTTCGTTTCGGCACAACGATATCCATCTACCGCACTTCTGTCGGTCATTGAATAGGTTTCATTGCCAGACAGTGTCACGATAAAGTTCTGAACGTCTTTACTAAAGAAAGCGAACGAGAAAACAGAGTCATCGCTGTAATACCACTCAAACGACAGATCCCAGTTTTCTGCTTCAAATGGTTGCAACGACGGGTTACCACCATTCGCTTGCAAGTTTTGTCGACGTGGTTCGCCAAAGGTTGTTGCTGGAGACATTTGCGCCATGGTTGGACGAGTAAGCGAGTCGTAGCGCGAGAAGCGCACTAACATATCTTCCTGTACTTCTAGCTTAACGTTTAGGCTAGGAAGCAGGTTAGAGTATGAGGATGTACCTGTAATATCGTCAGCTGGAGCAAATCGGTTTGCAAACAACGTTAAATCGGCGGTGGGCACGATATCAGAAACAAAAGCTTGTACCGCAGATACAGCTACACTTGTTTCTTCATAACGTGCGCCAAAGTTCATGGTTAGTGGCATATCACCAAGTTCGTAACCAAACTCAAACTGAGCATATAGCGCCGTTACATCTTCTTCAATGTTGTAGTAGTTAGGTTGAAGCGTTGGGATAACCGGAGCGCCTTGTGACGCTAGGTAGTCTAGATAAGCATCACCATCATAGGTGTACCACGTATCAATTAACCCACTGAAATAGTTATTGGCAGTGAATGGGCGAATGTTAAGCTCGTCCACAGGCGCTGGCGTACCGTATCCGCAAAAAGCACACTGAGATGCAAATTCTTGGAACACGTACTTTTCACGTTCTGAGCGCAGGATACCAAAGTCCGCTCTGCGAAAAACATCAGAGTCTGAGAGGTATGTGAAGTCTGCTTTATATTCAACAACATCATCTTCAGACGCTTGAGTGTTACCCAAATCGTTATAGTGCAAACGAGTTAGTGAAATATCAGGAAGTTGGCCATTGCCGAAACCGTCGTGAATAACTGTTGGCGTGCTGCCCGTTCCATCGAAAGAGTAGTTGTTAATAATGCCAATTACGTTAAAGCGACCTTCACCCGCGATATCGTTTTCAGCAGAAGAACTTTGCACGTCAAATTCTGCAGACAATGCATCATTAATTTGCCAATCAATATTTAAGCCGAAGCCTTGACTGGTTACATCACGTACTCCGCGAGATGACGAAACGAAGTCAGAAGCTGGATTGCCACTACCTTGGTGTAAGTCTATTTCTTGGGTGAATTGAATCGCGGTACCGTTATCGGAAATTTGAGCCGAGCCCACGCGGTCAGGTTCAAACCATGAAGCAAGATCGGTTACTTGCGAGTCAACTTCAAACTTAGACACAAAACCATCTAACGTAATGGTTACGTCATCTGAAGGCGCATACTGTGCAACAAGCGACACGTTTGTGCGTGTTCTATCTTGCTGATCGACAATTTGATCCCAGTTGCGTGGGAGGTATACGTTATCAGCAATGATACCGTCGTTGCGATTTGAAAGCGTTAATCCTGGACGCCAACCGGCTGTTTGAATGCGGTTTATTTGAACTTGGCGTTCTTGATGTGAAGCGGCTAGCAATAAACCAACTTTGTCGTCGGCAAAGGTGTTACTTACCAAGAAAGACGCTTGTGGAGCGGTCTCTTCAGATAGGCTTTCATACATTCCTTTTACGCTGCCAACGGCCTGAAAACCGTCATAGTCAAATGGACGCGCTGTCGTAATGTTAATCGTTGAACCAATGCCACCAGACTGTAAATTGGCAACCGCACTTTTATAAATGTTTGCGCCAGTAATTTGGTCGGCAGCAAGAACGTCGAAGTTAAACGCACGACCGGCTGAGTCTGTTGCCAACTGACGTCCATTTACCAGCACCGTATTAAATTGTGGACCAAAACCACGTACAGTAACCTGCTGACCCTCACCGCCGTTACGGTCGATTGAAACACCAGTGATACGCTGCAGCGACTCTGCCACATTCAAATCTGGAAATTTACCTAGGTCTTCTGCGGCAATACCGTCTGACACAGCAAGGTTTTCTTTCTTGTTGGCCATGGCGCGCTTTAAGCTGCTAACGATGCCGCGAACTTCAATAATTTCAACAGGTGCATCGTTTACATTTTGCGTCTCAGAATCTTGCGATAATGCAACGGGCGAGTGCAGCGCAGATGCAACGGCAACACCTAGTAGGGTGCGTCTAGCAACTGGTCCGTATTGTGATGTGCTTTTTTTATGTATCACTGTGTTTTCTCCGTGGGTAGGCTACGTTTAACGTATTTTTCACTCAAATTACGTCTAGATGTGCGCCTTTCAAGCTTTTTAACATTACTTTTACACATTGAGTGTTATATTTTTCTAATTTTAATTTTGTAACATTATGAAAAATATACGCTAATTCTAAAAAGGTAAAAGGTGAAACGTTTACCTTGTTTTCAATACCAGCACAAAAAGACAATGTAATTACAATGTTATAAAAACTTTTTTTGCATAAAAAAAGAGCATTTTATTACAACGTCTTATTAACATTTGGAAAAATAAGGAGTTTTAGTTGCACCGAATGCGCTCTACTGCTTCTTTCCATCCGCCGTAAGCTTGATCACGCTCTGCTTTTGACAATCGAGGAGTGAACACTCTATCGCTTGTCCAACAATGAGTAAGCTCATCAATAGATGAAAAAATACCGTGTTGAAGACCGGCTAGAAATGCTGCACCAAGCGCCGTAGTTTCAGTAACGTCAGGCCTTTCTACTTCTGCGCCTAATATGTCTGACAAAAAGCCCATAACCCAATCATTTTGCGACATACCGCCATCTACACGGATGTTTGTTGGCCTTGCACCATCGCTTTCCATTGCCTTTTGAAGGTCTTTGGTTTGATAACAAACCGATTGCAATCCGGCTGCCACAATTTCGCTTATACCAGTGTCTCTTGTGAGCCCTAAGATAGCGCCACGTGCATCAGGATCCCAGTACGGAGCGCCTAAACCAGTAAAGGCAGGAACTAAAAATACACCGTTATCCTGTCTTGCTCGTTGTGCTAATGCTTCTGATTCTGCCGCATCACTGATGAGTTTTAGGCCGTCTCGCAACCACTGAACAGTGGCTCCGGCCATAAAAATGCTGCCTTCTAGTGCATAGGTGGTTTCGCCGTTAATTCTGTATCCCACAGTGGTCAGTAATCTGTTTTTAGACTGAAGTGGCTTGCTGCCTGTATTCAAGATCATGAAGCAACCAGTCCCATAGGTACTTTTTGCCATGCCTTTTTCAAAACAGGCTTGCCCTACAAGTGCTGCTTGTTGGTCGCCTGCTACGCCTTCAATAGGTATGGCGCACCCTATAATACTTGCATCAATAACACCGTAGTCATCGGCACAATCCATCACAGTGGGCAGCATATTTGCAGGGATATTAAACTGCTTAAGCAAACGCTCATCCCACTGTTGCTCATTTATATCAAAAAGCATAGTGCGAGAGGCATTAGTGGCATCTGTCTTGTGCGACTTGCCGTTGGTTAATCGCCAGATAAGAAAGCTATCTACAGTACCAAACAGCAGCTCTCCGTTTTCGGCTTGCTGTCTAGCGCCATCCACATTGTCTAAAATCCATGCTACTTTTGTTGCTGAAAAATAGGGGTCAAGAAGAAGCCCTGTAGAGGTGTTAATGTAGGAAACAAACTCTTCATCTTTGCTGAGTTCTCGACATTGTTGAGCTGTTCTCCTGTCTTGCCATACAATTGCAGGATAGACAGTTTTACCTGTATTCTTGTTCCATACCAACGTTGTTTCGCGTTGGTTAGTGATACCAATTGACGCTATGTCGGAGGGCGCTAACGAACATTTGTTGAAAACTTCTTTGAGAGTAAAGAGAACGCTTTCCCAGATTTCCTCTGGATCGTGTTCTACCCAACCGTCTTTCGGGTATTTCTGAGAAAACTCTTGTTGAGCAACGGCGACTATTTTGCCATTAGGTGAAAAGATAATGCTTCTAGAACTTGTTGTGCCTTGATCGATGGCAAGAATATGTTGGCTCATGCTGTCACCTCTACAATATTATTTTCATAGAGTTTGCATCATTTACACCTATTTAACAATGCCGTATTTTCGAAAACGAACATTTGAATGTTCGAACGAACGTGTGCACTTGCGTCATTTGCACGTATACTGTTAGCGTAATTGTTCTGAGTTAACACCTAGCGCTAACAATGCTGAATGGTCACCAAGGTAAGAAATGAATCAAACGCAACGACATGAAAAAATAATAGCCCTTATAAAGCAGCATGGCTTCATGTCGATTGATGATCTGGTTTCTACCTGTGACGTCACTCCACAAACGATTCGACGAGATTTAAACCAGCTTGCGAATACTGGCGTTATAAGCCGTTACCATGGTGGCGCTGGCTTAAACCGAAGTTGGGAAAATACGCCTTACCAAGAACGTAAAACGCAAAACAGCGATGTTAAAGAGAAAATCGCTAACGCAGTGGCCGCTATGATCCCCGACGGCGCATCTTTGTTTATCAATATAGGCACCACAACAGAGCTAATTGCAACGAAGCTACTTAACCACAGTAATTTGCATGTGGTAACGAACAATATTCACGTGGCGACCATCTTGTCAGCAAAAGAAGATTTCTCGGTAATTATTGCGGCCGGTGAAGTACGCTACAGAGATGGCGGTATTATTGGCGAGGCAACGTGTGACTTTATCAGCCAGTTCAGAATGGATTATGGCATCATTGGTATCAGCGGTATCAGTGCCGACGGCGCGCTTCTCGATTTTGATTTTCGTGAGGTAAAGGTTTCTCAAGCCATACTAGAGCATACACAACACGTTATTTTAGCTGCCGACTACAGCAAGTTTGAACGGCGCGCTATGGTAGAGCAGGGCCACATTTCGCAAGTAGACTGCCTGGTATGCGACCAACCCCCCCCTGCATCAATTAAAAAAATCATCAAAGAAAACAATATCAAGTTTGTTCAAGCTTAGGCACATCAAAGCCTGCTACCCTCTTGCCCATTTTATCCATAACTTGCACCTCTAAATGTATTACTGCGGCTGCTCGCCACACATAAACTGTTAATTAGCATTTATAAATATAAGTGCCATTAGAGTTGGTGATTTGTATCTTAAATTTTGTTTTTTAATTTTCGTTTATGTTCGTTTTTGTTGACATGAGTTCTTTTTGGTTGTCAAATAACCAAATAAATAGTGTGTCACTAAGGGGCAGATAATGGAAAAAAGTATGCAAGATAGCAGCGTAGTTGATGTGCTTGTTGTTGGAGGCGGTGTTAACGGCGTTGGCGTGGCTTTAGATGCGGCAGGGCGAGGGTTATCTGTCACCTTGTGTGAGAATGGCGATCTGGCTGGTGCAACATCATCGTCTAGCAGTAAGCTTATCCATGGCGGCCTCAGATATTTAGAGCATTACGAATTTCGACTCGTTAAAGAGGCACTGGCCGAGCGTGAGGTATTGCTTCAAAAAGCCCCACATATTATGTGGCCATTGCGTTTTCGCTTACCTCACCAAAAGCATTTGCGTCCAGCTTGGATGATAAGAATTGGGCTATTCCTCTACGACTCGCTGGCCAAGCGGAATATGCTGCCTCGTTCAAAAAGGGTAAAAACCTCCAGTGAAAGTCCATTAGTTAGCGACATTTCAACCTGCTTTGAGTATTCAGATGGCTGGGTTGATGATGCGCGCTTAGTTGTTCTTAATGCATTAGCAGCAAAAGACCAAGGTGCTACTATCCGCACCAGAACAGAGTGCATAAGCGCTGAGAAAGAAGCTGCATTGTGGAAGGTGACTTTACGTGATCATGAAGGTAAAACGTTTATAGTAAAGGCGAAATCTATTGTCAATGCCACGGGGCCATGGGCTGTTTCATTCCTTGATAGATTGGTAGATGTGAAAAATCCAAATGCTATGCGCATGGTAAAAGGCAGCCACTTTGTTGTTCCAAAACTCTATGACACCGATGAAGCTTATATTTTACAAAATAAAGATGGTCGCATTGTTTTTGTTATTCCTTACGAAGACGACTTCAGCTTAGTGGGTACAACGGATGAAGACTTCCAAGGAGACCCTCTAGATGCTGCTATCTCTGATGATGAAACCCGTTATCTTATAGACGTAGTCAACACTTATTTTAAAACCAAGATAAGCACAGAAGATATAGTGCACAGTTATAGTGGTGTAAGACCGTTACTAGAAGAAAAGAATGCCTCGGCACAAGAGCTCACAAGAGACTATAAAGTAGAGCTTAAGGGTGAAGTAGGAGAGCCAGTCTTACTCAACATCTTTGGCGGGAAAATTACTACTTACAGAAAGCTGGCAGAACATGCTGTAGACAAGCTTGTGTCATGCTTTCCGCGAGCAAAAAAGGCATGGACAAGAGAAGCTCCGCTTCCCGGAGGTGCGTTTTCTGATAAGGCGTCATTGTCAGCCGAGTTAAAAAGCAGCTATCCGTGGTTACCAGAAAGCGTTATTCAGCGCTATGTGCGCCAGTACGGTTTGCTTTGCCATAAATTTTTAACCGGCGCGTCAGGTTTGAATGATTTAGGGCAAGATTTTGGAGCCCAGTTATTTGAAGCAGAAATAGACTATTTGATAGAGCACGAATGGGCGCTAACAATTGAAGACGTTTTGTGGCGCAGAACTAAGCACGGTTTACGCTTGAATGATATTCAAAAAGAATCTCTGTCTAATTACATAGAATACAAAGTAAAGGCGATTAAGCAACTTGTTGATATAAGAGCAACTGCATAACGGTGTCATGCAGCGCTTTATCTTTTTGAAAAAGCGGCCGATAATCTCAAAGAGTGTGCATCATTAGCTTGCGCATCTTTGATGACTATTGGACAACAAAAATGACAGAAAAAGAAAATAGTTCACAATCAACCGCACTGAAAATATTCATAGTTTTGATTTTCATCGGTGTCCTCGGTTTTTTTATAAATAACCTTTACACCGGAGACTCTGATACCACGGTCGTGGCTTTTTCAGAGCATGCAGAGAAGTTTGAACGCCACGTCATATCTTCGCATTATCAGTGGCAAGTGCGACAAAAGCCCAGCATGATCATGCTTATTCACTATAATGACAGTGGAAGGGAAGTGAATAGAAAGCCGGTGAGAATGAATCACTACGGTTGGCCCACCGCGCAAGAAAGCGATGAAGGCTGTGCAAAAGTCTGGACGTCGTTAATCGGAAGTCCTCTGCGGGTGGACGGGTTCAATGTTAAGGCACGGTTTTACTCAACGGGTACCGACAATAACGACGGCGATTTTGATAGCCGAAGTTTTTGGTGCCGATACAGTATAAGTAAAGGTGTAGAATTTGATTACTTTCCAGCTATTGGCGAAGTAACCCCACCTAGACTTTAGGATAAAGTTAATAAGCGCATCTATTTGTTATAAAGAGCCGATTTATCACTAAACTTTAAGACCACGGGCATCAGGCACCTCTGCCAAGAGTTTGCTAGTGCTACAGTAAAATGCCGATGAAAAGGATGCGGTGAATCTTTGCTACACTCTACTTTCTTCTGCTATTTCATATTAACAATGTGATTTTTGAGAAATTTGGTTATTTGCATAAGTTTTGACCTTCATTTCTCACCTTTGCAGTACGTTGCATAAATAGAGGTTGCAAAAAATGAAGTTATTTTAACCGTAAACATAGGCATTGCTTGCCCAAAATTGCCCTCATTGTTAAAGTGTGCGAAATAACAATCGACTTCACGTTAAAGCGTCGCCATCTCACCCTTGCAAATACGCGTTAACATAAAAACAGGAATACACTCTTCATGTTTAAAAAGCTTCGAGGCATGTTCTCTAACGATCTGTCCATCGACCTCGGAACAGCTAATACGCTGATTTACGTTAAAGACCAAGGCATAGTTCTTAATGAGCCTTCTGTTGTCGCTATTCGACAAGAACGCGCTGCCGGCCCCAAAAGCGTGGCCGCGGTTGGTGCAGAGGCGAAACGCATGCTTGGTCGTACACCAGGTAACATTCGTGCCATTCGCCCTATGAAAGACGGCGTTATTGCCGATTTCTACGTGACCGAAAAAATGCTTCAGCATTTCATCAAACAAGTTCACGACAACAACTTTATGCGCCCTAGTCCACGAGTACTCGTGTGTGTGCCATGTGGCTCTACACAAGTAGAAAGACGTGCAATTAAAGAGTCGGCGCTAGGTGCTGGCGCCCGAGAGGTATACTTAATTGATGAGCCTATGGCGGCGGCCATTGGTGCAGGACTTCCTGTATCTGAAGCACAAGGCTCAATGGTTGTTGATATTGGTGGTGGTACTACAGAAGTTGCTATCATTTCACTTAATGGCGTAGTTTATTCTTCTTCTGTGCGCATTGGTGGCGACAAGTTTGATGAAGCGATCATTAACTATGTACGTCGAAACTTCGGTTCACTAATCGGTGAGGCTACAGCTGAGCGTATTAAACACGAAATAGGCGCAGCTTACCCGGGCGAAGAAGTACGCGAAATTGAAGTTCGCGGACGCAACTTGGCAGAGGGTGTACCACGCGGATTTACGCTTAATTCAAACGAGATACTCGAAGCGCTACAAGAGCCGTTAACCGGTATTGTATCAGCAGTAATGGTAGCACTAGAACAATCCCCGCCAGAGTTAGCGTCAGATATATCTGAGCGCGGTATGGTGTTAACGGGTGGTGGTGCACTACTTAAAGATCTCGACAGATTGCTGATGGAAGAAACAGGTATTCCGGTAGTGATTGCCGATGACCCTCTTACATGTGTAGCACGCGGCGGTGGTAAGGCTTTCGACATGATTGACCTTCACGGCGGCGACTTGTTTAGCTACGAGTAAACAGGTAAGGCAACCTTGAGGTTGCCTTCTTTGTATCATGGATACTATATTCACTCGCGGTCCCTCATTAAATAACCGGCTAGCTCTGGCTTTAGTGCTTTCTGTGCTATTAATTTTTGTCGATCACAAGCTAGAGGGGTTTAAATCTACCCGAGTTTACTTAAATTCTTTCATGAGTCCTATTCAGTACCTGGCCAATTTGCCAGGCGTTATATTGAGCGAGAGCGCCCAACGTCTCGCTTCCAAAGAGCGGTTACTGGAAGAAAACCAAACTATGTCAAATCAGCTGTTGTTGATGAGCCAGAAACTTCAGCAATTTGATGTGCTTGCAAAAGAAAACGAACAGCTTCGCTTACTGTTAGACGCTCCGGTGCGAAAAGAGTCGCGCAAAATGGTAGCTGAACTGATGGCGGTGGATAAAAACCCGTATAGCCAGCAAGTACTCATTAATAAAGGCGCAATCGACGGTGTTTATTTGTCTCAACCCGTTATTGATGACTCAGGAATTGTGGGTCAAATTATGGAAGTGGGCTCCACAAACAGTCGCGTTTTACTTTTAGCCGATGTAACCCATGCTATACCCGTACGCTCGCTGCGAAACGATATTCGCTTTATCGCAACAGGAAGCGGCTCTTTAAACGAGTTATATGTAGAGCATGTGCCGCATAGTGTAGATATTCAAGAGGGCGATGTTCTTATTTCCTCCGGCTTAGGCAGTGTGTTCCCAGAAGGTTATCCCGTCGCCCGGGTGAAACAGGTAGTTCGAGATGAAAGTCGTCCTTTTTCACGAGTTATTGTTACCCCAACTGCAAGTTTAGACAGGCTGCGCCACCTGCTGCTTTTGTGGCATGAAAGTGACGAGTCGCAGGACTCCAAAACCCAGGAGCCTAAAACCCAGGGCCCTAAAACGCTGGACCCAAAAACATTAGACGACGCCACTGAAGAGCAAGCGCCAGAAGATAAAGATTCAAAAGATATAGACCAAGAAGAGTCAGAAAATGCGTAAACGCAACCTCATCATTTGGGGCAGCATCATAATTGCACTGGTATTGCAGATTGTACCCTTACCTATTCAAGCCGATGTATACCGTCCAGACTGGGTGTTGGTAGTATTGGCGTATTGGAGTATGGCACTGCCAAGCAGAGTGAATGTTGGTGTTGCTTTTATTACCGGCGTGGCAATGGATATTTTGGTTGGCACCACACTTGGCATTCACAGTCTTGGCTTAAGCGTTTCAATTTATATTCTTGCGGCAAACTATCAGCGTTTAAGAAATTATTCCGTATGGCAACAGGCCATTATCATTGGCCTCTTATCTTCGCTTTACCACCTGGTTACGTTTTGGGTTCAGCACATTCTCACTGACATTTACTTTCAGATTGATTATTTGTGGCCAGTAATTGCGTCTATGGTGATATGGCCATGGGTCTTTTGGTTGCTGCGCCGCACGCGAAGACAGTTTTCCATTATGTAATAAGGCTTTGTCTGCCGATAATTTTTTATGCCGATAATTGCGCAGAACATCGTTCTTAAAAATACTGCACTTTCGTAAGTGATTAATAAGGTTTTGCCAATGCATTCTCATCTCATTCTTGCCTCTGCATCGCCAAGGCGCACCGCTTTGTTAAATCAAATGAAGGTTGCTCACACTGTCTTGCCAGCTGATATTGATGAAACGCCAAAACCTAACGAATCTCCATACGATTTAGTTGCCAGACTGGCCGGCGAGAAAGCGCAGGCCGTCATGTCTAAAGTAAACGCCAGTTCAGAACCGGCCACTTCTAACGTTGTGTTAGCCAGCGATACGCTTATAGCTTTTAATGGCGCAAGCGTTGGTAAGCCGGTAGATAGAGAAGATGCTATACGCATATTATCTATGCTGTCGGGGCAAACTCACGAAGTGTTAACAGCAATTAGTGCAATGTCTGAATTGAAACAGGTAACGCGGACTGTAACTACATCAGTCACATTCGCAACGCTGACTAAACAGCAAATTATTGCGTACTGGGAAACAGGGGAGCCGCAAGATAAAGCCGGTAGTTATGCTATTCAAGGCATAGGTGGCGAATTCGTCGTTTCTATTAACGGCAGTCCAAGTTCTGTAGTAGGATTACCTCTGTATGAAACCCGTCAATTGCTCAATGAATTTGGAGTTGCGAAGTGAGTGCCGAGCTACTAATTAACGTTACACCCTCTGAGTCACGAGTTGCTCTCATTGAAAATGGTATTTTGCAAGAAATACACGTAGAACGACACACGAAAAAGGGGCTGGTAGGCAATATATACCGTGGCAAAGTGAGTCGAGTATTACCCGGTATGCAGGCGGCATTTGTAGATATTGGACTAGAAAAAGCTGCATTTCTTCATGCCTCAGACATTGTTATTCACAATGAAATAGCCGAAGAGGTTTTGGCAAGTCATATACAAAAACAAGATATTCGAGAGCTTGTAAGAGACGGGCAGGATATTGTTGTTCAAGTGGTTAAAGATCCCATTGGCACCAAAGGAGCCCGCTTAACTACCGATATCACTATTCCCAGTCGTTACCTTGTGTTTATGCCATCTGTTACCCATGTAGGCGTGTCTCAGCGTATTGAAGAAGAAGCCGAGCGCGAGCGACTAAAAACCTTAGTTCAAGAGTTTTGCGATGAAAACGGCGGTTTCATACTGAGAACAGCTGCAGAGGGAGTGGGCAAAAACGAGTTGCAGCAAGATGCAGCGTTTTTACGCAGGCTTTGGGACAAAATTCAGTCTCGTATGAAAAAGCGTAAATCCAATGTGCTTTACGAGGATTTGCCTTTAGCACGACGGGTGCTTCGAGATTTCGTTGGCACTGAGCTTGATAGAATACGCATTGACTCGAAGCTGTCGTTCCAAGAGTTGTTTCAGTTTACCAAAGAATACGTTCCTGAAATGAATGAAAAGCTGGAATATTATACCGGCGATAGGCCTATTTTCGACTTGTATGATGTTGAAAATGAGGCGCAGCGAGCTTTAGAGCGCCGCGTAGATTTAAAGTCGGGTGGTTATTTGATTATCGATCAGACCGAAGCAATGACCACTATAGATATTAATACAGGGGCATTTGTTGGTCATCGCAATTTAGAAGAAACCATCTTTAATACCAACGCAGAGGCCACGCAGGCTATCTCGCGTCAGCTAAGATTACGCAACCTTGGCGGTATGATCCTTATCGACTTCATCGATATGATGGAACCTGATCACAAAAGGCGTGTCTTACACTCATTAGAAGTGGCGACAAGTAAGGATAGAGCCAAGATCAATATTCACGGGTTTACCGCGTTAGGGCTTATTGAAATGACCCGCAAGCGCACCCGCGAAAGTATTGAACATATATTGTGCGGTGAGTGCCCTGTGTGTAAAGGGCGTGGAACCGTTAAAACAATAGAGACTATTTGTTTTGAGATTATGCGTGAAATTGTGCGTGTAAATCGCGCGTATGACGCTGATAAATTTGTAGTTTACGCGTCCCCCAAAGTGGCTGAGGCTCTGATGGGAGAGGAGTCTCATATGTTGGCCGAGTTAGAAGTGTTTGTATCGAAACAAATTAAAGTGCAAACCGAAACATTGTACAACCAGGACAAGTACGACGTCGTTATGATGTAACGCATTAACGTTAAGAAAGGCATAGTGTGACAAAATTTTCGTCGGCAGCTGCGTACTTATTAAAGAAGTTCTGGCTGCTGCTTGCTGTATTACTTGTTCTTTTTGCGCTGATACTGAGCGCTGCAAGGTACGCCTTGCCCCACATTGAACACAATAAGTACCTGCTGGAAGACTACATAAACCAGCAATACGGCGTAAACTTATCCATTGACAGTGTGCATGCTGTTTGGGAGCGAAGCGGCCCGAGCATTGTCTTAAACTCCGTGTCTTTAGCGAAAGATGAGGCGTCTCCTGTTGCCCTCGATATTCGGCAAATTTATGTAGAACTCGATTTTTGGCAATCTCTTCGCCAGCAGCTAATCTCATCCCCTCGATTCGAATTACGAGGTCTGCAGCTTGATATTGATGCAGATCGAGTGTCTGGCAGCAGCAAGAATAATTTTCCTGTTATAACCGCATTAGAACGTCTGTTTTTAGAGCAGTTGCAAAGCTTTTCTTTAGAAGATGGGACTATTTCGCTTACCCGAAATGGCGATACAAACAGCTTTGATGTTACCACTTTATCGTGGAATAACTTTGAAGAACGCCATCAAGGGTTAGGACGCATAAAAGTCGATGGGGTATCAGCAAACTCAGCGTCATTTGTTATCGATATTCAGGGCACGAAAGATGAGTTTGAGGGTGTGTTCTACGCCAAAGCTGAAGACTTAGATATATCTCCATGGGTAAGTGACCTAATCAAAACCAAACGCCCACTGGCACAAAGTAGGGCAAACCTAGAAATATGGACCCACTTTAGTGAAAGTTCGGTTAACTCTGTACAGGCAGAATTGAACAACAGTCTGCTGCAATGGGGCGATGAACAGATTAAAACCGTCACAGGCATTACGGGGGGGAGTCTACAAGCCTTGCCAACAACGGATGGATGGAATATTCGCGTTGACCAACTTAAGCTCAACTCGAGTAATGCGACTCTGACCACTGATGTTATCGGTACTATTTCGAATAACGGCAATGCCGTTTTCAATACGATAAAACCTGTCGAAATTAATCCATTTTTACTTCTGCTTCCGCTCTTTCTTGATGATACCAGTGAAGATGAAATTAGAGCTCTTGATCCCAAGGGCGAGCTGGCTACCTTACAATTACAATGGCAGCACGGGTCGCCCGCACTAGCGGCGAAAGTGCTCGACCTAAAGTGGTCACAAACGGATGCTATTCCTGGGTTGTCGTCTTTAGATGCCGATATATTTTGGTACAAGCACAACGGCGCTGTGTTTTTAGAGTCCAGTGACAGCGAGCTTTCAAGTAAGGGAATTATCAAAAAAGATGTCCATGTAAATAATATTACAGCGGATATCTACGTTTATCCTCTCCAAAGCAATGAGAAAAGCTCCGACAATAGCAGCGAAGAAATCAGTACTCTGCAAGCGCAAAGACAGCGAAAAGCAGAGCCACGTCGATGGGGAATTAGCAGCGACAATATCATAATAGATACAGATAGCGTCTCCTTAACGTCTGCATTCAACTTCGACCTGTCCTCTGGCCATTTGTCTTTGTTCACCGACGTTGACCCACTGCCGCTCTCTGGTGTGAGCGATCTTTTCCCTGCGCCTGTCATGAGCGACAACCTAGACAACTACCTCACCAGAGCGTTTGTCGGTGGAGGTGAGATAGAAGCGGCACGAGTGCTGTGGTTTGGGAAAATTAATGAATACCCGTTCACAGAACAACAGGGAATTTTTCAAGCCTCTGTAGACATCAGTAAGGGTGACTTCCTATTTTCATCGAAATGGCCAGCACTCAGTGAGCTCGATTTATCCCTTCGCTTTATTAATAAAGGCTTATTCATGACAAGCTCTTCTGCAGAGCTTGCGGGTGTAAAAGTGCGTAATATGTCGGCAGCTATTCCCACATTTAAACGGGATGCTGTTCTCACTATTGATGCGGCAGGTGATGGGACAGGGGAGAGTTTAACGAGTCTAATGATGGCATCTTCTATCAAAGACTCGTTAGGAAAAGTATTAGAGCAGGATGTACAGGTTGCCGGGCCACTATCTGCCGATATCCACCTACATATTCCGTTAAACGGTGAGCAAGTGAGAGCTACCGGCACCGCTGCGCTAGCAGAAAATACCGTATACATCCCAAAAACTAACATGCGTTTTGAGCGTACAAAAGGCGACATAGCTTTCGACAACGGCAATATAGATGCAAAAGAACTTTCAGCACAGTTTCTCAATCAAGCGGTGACGATTGATATTCACGGGCAGCAACAAGAAGAATATTTGCTTAATGTGGGCCTAGCGGGGCGTTGGCATGTTCACCCTCTTGCAAACTACGTGAATACTGAGTTGACCGACTACGTGGACGGCGAGACTCAATGGCAAACTAATGTAGATTTGATCCTGGGGAAAGACACTTTTTCTTATACTGCCGATTTAAATGCTGACTTAACGGCAACTCAAAGTGTGTTACCTGAACCTTTCAACACAGCCGCTGGAACAAGTCTCCCGCTAAATATTCAAAGCAGTGGCAACCTTACGGCGTCAAACGTTAACGCAACATTGGGGGAAGACATTCGTTTTACCGGTACGTTACCACATAAAGAAATGCAGTTTTCTCGCGCTCACTTAGCGCTTGGTGAGAGTGATATAGCCAACATCGGAACCGGCTTTAGTATTGCTGCAAACCTTGATAACGCCAATGTAAAAGAGTGGTTTACAACTATCTCAATGTTGACTTCGGGCAATCAGCAGCAAGCCAGTAGCAGTGAGGAACTCTCATCTAGCAAAGCCGCGAACGCTTCTTCATCCTCTTCTGAGCCTACTAGAAACGGACTATTTGGTACGCCTTCACGCATTTTTGCCAAAGCAAGTGAGTTAACGTTTGCTGGGCATGCCATTAACGACGTTCAAATAAATGCACAGGAGCGCAACAACAATTGGCTGCTCGATATTGGCTCGGCCGCAGCGAGGGGAACCATACTCGTTAATGGCAATTTAGCGCAGCAGGGCATAGAGATAAACGCAGACTATCTAAATTTAATAAAGCCTGAGGCCTTAGAGCTAGAAGTAAACGAGACCAACATTAATGCACTCGCCGATTTTAATGCCAAACAGTCTGACGATCCGTTTGAACTTGATCCTCGTTCTCTTCCTCCAGTGTATTTTCGCTGCGAAAGCTGCATATTCCACGGTATTGATTTAGGGAATATTACCCTAGATATCGTAAAAACAGACAGTGGGCTTAATGCGAGGCAGCTTGTCATCCGCTCTCCCGAGGCAACCATTACGGCAAAGGCTGATTGGGAATACAAAGACGGCGCGTCAATAAGTCGTATCGAAGGAAATCTTTTGGCACCAGATGTAGGGCAAATGCTTAAAGAGTACAAAATCGAGTCGGGTATTAAAGACTCCGAAGCCGATGTCGCATTTAGTATTCAATGGCCAAACTCTCCCATGGACTTACAGCTCAATAAACTTCAGGGAGACGTTGAGTGGTCATTGTCAGATGGGTATCTTACCGAATTAAGCGATCAAGGCTCGCGCATCTTCACACTGTTTAGTTTAAATTCATTAGTGAGAAAATTAAGCTTAGACTTTAGGGACGTATTTGCGAAAGGCTTCTTTTATGATGATATGGGAGGCACGCTAACTATTGTCGATGGCAAAGCGTATACCGATGACACTGAAATAGACGGAGGCGCTGGCGAGATAGAAATAATGGGGTTTACAGACTTAGGCACAGGAGACCTTAACTACAATGTATCCTTTGCTCCTAATGTGACAGGCAACTTACCATTTTTGGTGTACTTTTTAGCTACTCCGCCTACCGCTCTTGCCGCCATAGCTATAGATCAGGTTTTGACATCGGCAAAGGTTATTTCAAATGTAAATTACCGTGTTTCAGGCACTATAAGCGAACCACAGTTTGAAGAGGTTGAACGAAACAGCAAAGATATTAGCCTACCTGCGCAAAACGTTCCCGTGCAAAAAGATCCTCTCGATAGGCCGCTTACAGAAGACGATGTCCGCAGGATAAAAATGGAGGTTATTGATGGTTAATTTAGTCGCACTACAAATGACATCTACCCCCGATGTTAATGAAAATTTAGCCGCAGTCTCTGACGCAATGGCAGACGCTAGCATCGCACCAGATAGCCTTGTTGTGTTGCCAGAATGTTTTGCTTGTTTTGGTGGGAAAGATAAAGGCCAGCTTGCTATTGCCGAAGAAAAGGGTAAAGGGCCAATTCAAGCCCACCTCTCGCAATTAGCGAAAGACTATCAATGCTACATCATTTCCGGCACTTTCCCTTTACAGACAGAAAGCGCTGATATGTTTTCTGCAGCATGCATGTTGTTTGCTCCGAATGGAGAGTGTTTGGCCGACTATCGCAAAATTCATATGTTCGATGTCTCGGTAAACGATGCAACAGGAAGCTACAAAGAGTCACGCTTTACACAAGCGGGAAACGAGGTGATAACGGTTAGTACACCAATTGGCAACATTGGCCTTGCGGTATGTTATGATATTCGCTTTCCAGGGTTATTTACCGCAATGGGCGATATTGATGTATTGGTATTGCCCGCAGCGTTTACGCAAAAAACTGGTGAAGCCCACTGGCATGCACTGTTAAAGGCCAGAGCTATTGAAAAGCAATGCTTTGTAGTCGCCGCAGGGCAAACAGGCACACATGCCAATGGGCGTGAAACCTTTGGCCACAGCATTGTTATCTCTCCTTGGGGAGAAACATTGGCAGAGCTAGCCACAGAGAAAGGCGTAGTAAAAGCCAGCGTAGATATTGCGCAACGAGAAACCATCAAACAAAATATGCCCGTTGCCGAACACAACCGATTCAGGAGTCACTTTGTCTAAATCTGTAGAGCGCCATTTATTATCAGACTCAGGGCTTGATATTGCTAGGCTTGAGAGTGCATTAGCCACAATCCATCGTCACGACACCGACTATGCCGACTTATATTTTCAGTCTAGTCAGCATGAAAGCTGGGTGCTTGAAGATGGCATTATCAAAGAAGGCAGTTACAACATTGAGCGCGGTGTTGGCGTAAGGGCTATAAGCGGTGAGAAAACCGGTTTTGCCTATTCTGATGAAATCAGCGAGGAAGCACTATTAAAAGCGTGTAAAGCGGCCCGCGGAATTGCCCCAAGTGGCGGTACTCAGAAGGTGTCTGCGCTGGGCGAAAAAGCCCTAAACCCGCGCTACAGCGATAACAATCCGATCCTTGCTATGCAAGACGCAGAAAAAATATCTCTTCTTCGTTCAGTAGACGCATACATCCGCAAGCAAGAGCCATCTGTTAATCAGGTGGTGGTGAGTATCAGCGGTGTGTACGAAGAAATATTGGTTGCTGGAAGCGACGGTACTCTTGCAACGGATATACGCCCTTTGGTAAGGCTAAATTGCTCTGTATTGTTAGAAAGCGGAGATCGCCGAGAGCGTGGTTCCGCTGGCGCGGGCGGCCGTTATGCCTATGCATTTTTTCAATCAGACGACAACGGTAAGCCTTTGTATGAAACGCTTGCCGACGACGCCTTGCACATGGCCCGAGTAAATATGCAAGCTGTAGCGGCGCCTGCTGGAGCTATGCCAGTAGTTCTTGGTAACGGCTGGCCCGGTGTACTGCTGCACGAGGCTGTGGGACATGGCTTAGAGGGTGACTTCAACCGCAAAGGTGCTTCTACTTTTAGTGGCCGTATAGGCGAGCGTGTTGCCGCAAAAGGTGTGACCGTTGTAGATGACGGTACCTTAAGTGATCGCCGTGGCTCGCTATCGGTAGACGATGAGGGCACGGCTACTCAGCATAACGTGTTAATTGAAGACGGTATTTTAAAAGGCTATATGCAAGACAAGCATAACGCGAAATTAATGGGCGTAGCACCTACTGGCAATGGCAGAAGAGAGTCTTATGCGCATTTGCCTATGCCAAGAATGACAAATACTTACATGCTTGAAGGGCAACACGATCCGCAAGAAATTATAGCTTCTATTGAAAGGGGCATTTATGCGCCTAACTTTGCGGGTGGTCAAGTAGACATTACTTCGGGTAAATTTGTGTTCTCTAGTGCCGAAGCTTATCTCATTGAAAATGGCAAGATTACAGCGCCTGTGAAAGGGGCAACCCTTATCGGCAACGGGCCAGAGGTTATGCAAAAGATATCAATGATTGGCAACGATGTCGCCTTAGATAAAGGCATTGGTGTGTGTGGTAAAGACGGTCAGAGTGTGCCGGTTGGTGTGGGTCAACCAACGCTTAAAATTGATGAGCTCACCGTGGGCGGAACAGCTTAGCTGTAAAATTTATATAAGATTCAATCGAATAAACGCAAAAAGGCTGGTCACTTCATGGTACCAGCCTTTTTTAGTAGCCTGTCTTATGTGAAAGTTCAGCCTTTTCAAGGCTACAAGCTCGCTGATGAAGCGGCTCTAGCTGTTTTGAACGATGTCCTTGATGTACTGAAAAAGCTCTCTAAATGCTTTAGGTGGCCCGTTCTTCTCTCGCTCTTTTTTAACCTGGCGACTGAGTTGACGCAATTTTTGTCTATCAAAATCAGGGTATTCTTCGATTAAGCGCTGAATTGCAGGGTCACCCTCTTCAATCACCGCTTCTCTCGCCAGTTCTAATTTATGAAAAGCTGCATTACTCGCCTGATGCTGGTGAGCTATTTTCGCTAGCGCTTCTTCAATATCGGCAGTATCTCGTTGGCGAAGTAGCTTTCCAATAAACTGCAATTGCCGGCGATAACCGTCTTTTTTCTTGTTAACAATGCGGGCTACTGCCACTGCATCTGCCAACTCTTCGTCCATGGGGATTGTTGCCACATGGGCATCGGTCAACCCTACAATGGTTTCGCCTAGTTTCTGGTGTTCTTTGGCCTGACGCTTAAGTTCGGTTTTACTTATAAAATCTTCGTCTTCAGACATTCCTGCCTTAGCACCGTCAAAGTTAGGATCTTGTGGAGAATTATGTTTCTGATCACTCATTTCAAACTCATTAGTGTTACACTTTAGCCAAATTGTAACTATCACAGTCGAATATAGACAGCGAAACTTACTATGCAAATTGAGCAACAGCTATCAGAAATTCAGAATGTCGTTGATGATGTACTGAAAATGGCCTTATCAAAAGGCGCAACACAAGCCGAAGCAAGCATGTCTAAGGTACAGGGTATTGCTGTATCTTCGCGTATGCAAGAAGTTGAAAACGTTGAGTTTACCAACGATGGCGGTTTAGGTATTAGCGTTTACGTAGGCAAACGGAAAGGAAGTGCTTCTACGGCAGATTTGAGCAAAGCAGCGCTATCTTTGGCGGTGGAAAAAGCAGTAGATATTGCACGTTACACCAGTGAGGATCCGTGCACAGGCCTTGCCGATGCAGAGCTTATCGCCACAGAGTTTCCCGATTTAGAGCTCTATCACCCGCAAGAGCTAGATACCGAGAAAGCGATAAAAACCACCATAGAAACTGAAGCGGCGGCGATGAATTACGACTCTCGCATAACTAATTCAGATGGCGCGTCTTATAACGCTAATTTGGGGATGCGCGTTTACGGCAATACGCACGGGATCAATGCGGGCTATCCAAGCAGCCGGTACAGCCTAAGTTGCATGGTGATAGGTTCTCAAGAAAACGACATGCAGCGAGATTATGCTTACACTGTAAACAGACAAGCCGATTTACTGAAATCTGCGACCTTTGTGGGTGAGGAAGCTGCGAAGGCTACCGTTGAACGCCTTGGCGCTCGAAAAATTAATACTGCCAATGTGCCTGTATTGTTTCACAAAGATCTCGCTTCCAGTTTGTTTGGTCATTATGTTGGCGCAATCAGCGGCGGCAGTTTGTATAGACGCTCGTCTTTTTTACTCGACAGCTTAGGTAAGCAAGTCTTTCCAGAGTGGCTAAATATTGAAGAGCGCCCCCTTATCAAGTCTGGATTAGCGAGTTCGAGCTTTGACAATGAAGGTGTTTCTTGTTCAGACATGACCATTGTGGATAGCGGTCAATTAGCTACCTATCTATATACTACGTACTCTGCACGTAAACTTAACACCGTGTCTAATGGACATGCTGGTGGCATTCACAACTGGTTAGTGGGCGATACAGGTCATAGTGACGCCGATCTATTAAAAGAGATGGGCACTGGATTATTCGTTACTGAACTTATGGGTCAGGGCGTTAATATTGTTACTGGCGATTACTCTCGCGGCGCGGCAGGCTTTTGGGTAGAAAACGGTATTATCCAATATCCAGTGCATGAGATAACGATTGCTGGCGACTTACGCGACATGTTCCGTAATATCGTTGCTATTGGCAAAGACAAAGATGTGAGAGGCAGTGTTCAAACTGGCTCTGTTCTTGTCAACGAAATGAAAATAGCCGGAAACTAATGCAACGCTTCTTGCATAAGCAGCGAATAAGCAGAGAATTTGCAGGTAAGTAGCAAGAAATCAGAGTCTGTTAATACAGCATATGATTCGTTGCTATGTCTTTTCTTTGACCTCCGCCTCGCGAAATTCACGGGGCGGTTTACCCACCGATTTTTTAAACCTCTTTGAAAATGTGAATACGTTAGCATACCCCACGTAGTGGGCGATGTATGAAATTGGCCACTGCGTATTGAGCAGCAAATTGCGCGCGCGCTGCATGCGCAGGTGAATAACCTGCTGCATAGGGCTTCTTTGATAATACTTTAAGCATAAACGGTGTAAGTGAGGAGCAGAGTAATGGGCTTTCTTGCTTAACTGAGAAACGTCCCACTGATACTGCAATTGATTATCTACCGCGGCAAAAAGCGATGTCAGTCTAGTGGCGTGACGATCTGTGCTGTGGGTGACATCACGGTTTATTAGTTGGTGTAAATGTCTGCCTATTATGTGTATTGCTGCCTCTCGGTTTTCTGCATCCGCCTCTAAATAAAGCAACTCCATGGCATGATGAACGCCAGATAAGTTCACATTCTCCATTATCTCAGGCCTGTGCTTGGGAAGCGCATCCCACTGAGGGGTATCTGACAGATTAAGCCAAATTATGTCCCACGCTTCGCTGGCAATGGTCACTTCGAAGCTCTGGTAAGCCGGTAGCGCAATAAGTTGACCGCTAGAAATGGTAAAAGATCCAAACGGCGTACGAAAGTGGCCTTGTCCCGACAGTGAATAAAATAGAGTGTGGTTAGGCGGCGATACTCTGCCAACTGTATAGTTACCTGATAAGTTTGAACAACCTGCAAGCTCAATATCTAACTCGGCGATTTCTGGCGCATTACTGCCATCTATAAAACGTTCGTAGCACTGTTGGCCTATATCAATAATATCTGAGAAAGCAGGCTGCATAATTTTTAAATGAGAGTTTTGGATAAAAGAAGGAGAGGTTTAAGCATAAAGTATTTATTCAATATTAGCTATGCTTTGACCATATTGAGATTAGATACAATCCCTGAAACAACTCGGTTAAAGCCAACGTAAGCTTAAAAATAGGAGCCATTGATGGCCAACGTCGAACAGATTATTTCGCAAAAAGACTGGCAGAACCCACTTGTGTACCAGCGTAATCGAGTAAACGCACACGCACCACATAACGGTTTTATTACGCAAGAAGATGCACTAAACAACCGAAACGCCAGTAAAATGAGCTTAAATGGGCAATGGATGTTTCGTCTATATCCTTCGCCCGATGCGGTAGCTAATGAGTTCATTGCAGACGTGTTGCCCGAAACGGATGTAAAACACTGGCAAGCAATAGAGGTGCCCTCTAATTGGCAAATGAAAGGGTTCGATAAACCCATTTACTGCAATGTGAAATATCCTTTTGCGGTAAGTCCTCCCAATGTACCAGAGGACAATCCAACAGGGTGCTATCGAACCACGTTTACTATGAAGGAATCTGCGCTGTCAAAGCGTAACCATATAGTATTTGAAGGGGTAAATAGCGCATTTCATCTTTGGTGTAACGGTGTTTACGTTGGATACTCTCAAGACAGTCGTCTACCCGCCGAGTTTGATATCTCTTCATTTTTAACCGTTGGTGAAAACCGTCTATCGGTTATGGTGTTCAGGTGGTCAGATGGCAGTTATTTAGAAGACCAAGACATGTGGTGGTTAAGCGGCATTTTCCGAGACGTAAGTGTTATCACCAAACCTACGTATCATATCCAAGATGTATTCGTTACGCCTTCCTTAGACGCCTGCTACCGAGATGCCACGCTTTCTGTTCGCACGGCAGTAAATGCACCTAATAAGTATAAAGTAGGTGTGCAATTATTTGACAAAGAAACCGCTGTTACAGAACGTGTGGTTGACGGTACAAACAATAAACGTATTGATGAGAAAGGAGGCTGGGACGACGTTGTCTTTCAAACTCTTGATATTAAAGAGCCAAAACATTGGACTGCGGAAACCCCCAACCTATATCGCTTAGTAGTAACGCTCATTGACGAAGGCGGACAAATCGTTGATGTGGAGGCTTACGATGTTGGCTTTCGCAACATTGAAATGAAATCAGGGCAGTTATGCATAAACGGTAAACCTCTATTAGTTCGCGGCGTGAACAGGCATGAGCATCACGAGAGTAAAGGCCATGCAATTAATGAGGCCGATATGCTTGAGGATATTAAGCTCTTAAAGCAAAACAACTTTAATGCGGTTCGAACGGCTCATTATCCCAACCATCCACGATGGTATGAACTGTGTGATGAATACGGATTGTACGTAGTTGACGAAGCAAATATTGAAACCCATGGCATGTTTCCTATGGGGCGACTATCTCGCGACCCTCTGTGGGCAGGATCTTACATGGCGAGGTTCACTCAAATGGTTGAACGAGATAAAAACCACCCGTCTATTATAATTTGGTCGTTGGGCAATGAATGTGGGCACGGCCCAACCCACGATGCCATGTATGGTTGGGCTAAGTCTTTTGACCCCTCGCGGCCGGTGCAGTATGAAGGCGGTGGCGCAAATACTTCGGCCACAGATATTTTGGCCCCCATGTACGCACGAGTTGACACAGATGTTGAAGACGATGCGGTACCAAAGTGGGCAATTAAAAAGTGGCTTTCTATGCCCAATGAGACCCGACCCGTTATTTTGTGTGAGTACGCTCATGCAATGGGAAATAGCCTTGGGAGTTTTGATGAGTACTGGAAAGCGTTTAAAGCCTACCCGCGCTTGCAAGGTGGCTTCATTTGGGATTGGGTAGACCAAGGTTTAAAGAAGTACACGGAGAATGGCACGCCCTATTGGGGATACGGTGGTGACTTTGGTGACACTTATAATGACAGACAGTTTTGTATTAACGGTCTCTTATTCCCCGACCGAACGCCTCATCCAGCATTATTCGAGGCCAAATACTGCCAACAGCATTTAAGTTTTGCTTTAGCTGACGAAGGTGGTGTATTTACCCTTACGATTTTTAGCGATTATTTGTTCCGCAGTACCGACAATGAAATACTGCAATGGAAAGTACTCGAAGATGGTGAATGTATTTTTCAGGGCGAAACCCTCCTAGCTGTTAAACCGCAAGATAGCCAAAACATAGCGTTATCACCAGAGATAACGTATAAACCTGGAGCGGTATATCACTTAAATCTCGATGTTGTGGTAGCTAACGATAGCGCTTGGGCCCCAGCTGGACACATTCTTGATACAGAGCAGTTAACGCTTAAAAACAGAGTAGGCATAGCCTCGTATAATCTCACTGGCGAGATGATTGGCCAGCCGGCTGGAAACGTTATTAATAGTAGTGAGCTTGAAAAGAGCAGCGCTGTTTCAAAGAATATTGAAGTAAACAGAAGTGAAGCGTTATTAACTGCCAAGCTTGGATCTAACGTCCTTTCATTCTGCCTCGAAAGCGGTTTACTCCTATCCTGGTTAGTAAGCGATAAAGAGCTTTTATCCGCACCATTAGAAGACAACTTTTTCCGGGCGCCGCTCGATAATGATATTGGTATAAGTGAAGTTGATAATCCAGATCCAAATGCATGGGAGTCTAGATGGCGTCGAGCTGGCTTAGGTGTATGGCAACGCCAGTGCAAAGATATTGCCATTCAGCAGAGCGACAGCGATCTTCGGGTGATAGCTTTATTTGAATATACGTATGACGGCGCAGTTCAGGCAGTAACAAAGTGGACTTACACCCTTGCACTTGATTCAACATTGACCACAAATGTTGAAGTGCTTGTATCGGATATGGTGCCACCATTGCCGAGAGTTGGCGTGCAGTTCGCTGTACCTTTGGGTGTTAAAGGCAACACCGTTAGTGACGGAAGCGATACTGCCCCGCGCGGTGATACGATAACCTATACAGGTCTTGGGCCATTTGAAAACTACCCAGACAGACAAGCCGCCGCAAGATTTGGGCGTTATGAAATGGCTGTTTCAGATATGCATACCGACTATATTTTCCCAACTGACAATGGGCTACGAAGTTATTGCTCTATGCTAAAGGTGGGTAGTGTAAAAGTGTGTGGAGATTTTCACTTCGCGGTGAGTGCCTATGGGCAGTCGCAGCTAGATGTGGCTAAGCATACTTGTGACCTTGTTAAACAAGATTGTACCTTTGTTTACATCGATCACGCACATATGGGTGTGGGGGGCGACGACTCATGGAGTCCGAGTACGCACAAAGCGTTTCTTCTTGAGAAAAAGCGCTACGCCTATTCCTTTACTCTCACTGGCGGCTGATAAGCTTGCCATACATCAAACAGCAAAAAGCCGCTCAATAGCGGCTTTTTCAATACGACAATAAACCTACTGGCTTACTCGCAATTATTTAGGCAAGTGCAGTTTTTAGCTGTCTACCTGACCACAAAAGCGATAGCCTTCACCGTGGATAGTCACAATCAACTCTTCTTCTGAAGGGTGAGATTCGAAGTGCTTACGAATACGACGAATAGTTACGTCTACAGTACGGTCGTTAGGACGCAGTTCACGACCTGTCATTTCCATAATAAGCTGTTCGCGAGTGAGAATTTTACCAGGGTTGCTCAAAAATAAATGCAACGCTCTGAATTCACTGCGCGGCAAGCGGAACTCTTTGCCAGTAGGTGAAATAAGAGAGCGGCTATCGCCATCTAGTGTCCAACCGTTAAAATTAACACGGCTTGGTAAGTCATCATCTTCAGAAGAATTTGTTGTTCTAGATAACAAGTTACGCGCACGAATGGTGAGCTCTCTTGGGTTAAATGGCTTAGTTAGGTAATCGTCTGCGCCAATTTCCAAACCTAAAATGCGGTCTACGTCGTTATCGCGACCTGTTAGGAAGATTAACCCAACGTTTTTACGGTCACGTACTTCACGAGCGAGAATTAGCCCATTTTTACCTGGAAGATTGATATCCATAATAACCAAATTTATTGCGTGATTCTCGAAGAAATCGTGCATTTGGTTGCCGTTTTCAGCTTCAAATACGTTGTACCCTTCCGCTTCAAATAAACTTTTAAGCGTGGTGCGGGTTACCACTTCATCTTCAACAATTAACACATTTGGCGTTTGCATGGTGTTCTACACTCTTTCAAAAATAAGATTTAAGCAACTAACTGGTTAAATTTTAATATTCATAAACTTATTTGCAAGTAACTTATGAATAACAACTCGGTTAGGATTTTGGGGTTAGCCAACAAATTTCAACAAAAGTTCATACTTTATACAATGACTACGACGTTTTCGCATTAGAAACGGGGAATATTATGACAAATTCCACACCGTTATCTTCCTCACTCGTCAATGTAATAGAGCCAAGTAAGGCTTGTGTCACCAAGTTATATACCAAATGCATACCAAGTCCCGAGCCACCTTGACCGCGCTTTGTTGTTACAAACGGATCAAAAATACGTTTACGGATCTCAGAAGGTATACCTTTTCCGTTATCGGAATAAACTAATTTTAATTTGTTATCACTAACTAATTCAGCACGAATATTAATTGTGCCTTTATCCATGAATTCAAAACCATGGATAACGGAATTCATTATTAGATTAATCAATATTTGATTAATTGGGCCAGCCTTCGTTTCAACGTTTAGGGTAGGGTCGCAGTCTACGTTGATGTTGTGTTTTAATTTTTTTAATCGAGGCTGTAATGACAATAGTATCTCATTAACTAGCTGTTCAACGCAAAAACTTCGACTATTTTCTGTAGATTGATCAACAGCTACCTGCTTAAAGCTAGATATAAGCTCTGCCGCACGATTCAAATTGCGATAAATAATATTAAGGTTTTCGTTACTTTCTTCGATAAAGCGCTTCATTGCGCTCGCTTTGAGGGTTTTGCTTTCAAAATCTTTTTGAATTACAGCTAGTCGGTCTAGCATCATTGTTGAGGCCGTCACCCCTAAGCCAATCGGCGTATTAACTTCGTGCGCTACACCTGCAACCATATCGCCTAGTGATGCCATTTTTTCGTTCTGTACAATTTGCCGCTGAAATTGGTGCAGCTTTTCAAGTGTTTGTATTAATTCACGGTTAGCATCTTTTAGCGCCGTTGTTCGTTCATTCACCATTTCTTCTAAGCTGGAATTGAGCTTACGGTGACGTTCTTCTGCTTGCTGCTGCTTTTCCATGTATTCTTGCATTCGAAACAGCATAACGTTGATTGCATTTGCAAGTGTATCGAGCTCTTGAATTCTCGAGCCCACGACCCTTGCAGAATAGTTTCGCTGACGGGATGTTTGCTGCAAAAAATCGGCCATGGTTTGCACCGGCGTGGAGATCCCCAGCTGCTTTTTGTACGCGATATAAAAACTAATAGCGAGCAACAGCAAAATAGTGACAAGGTGTGTGACTATGGCACTCTGCACCTTCGAATAAAATTCGTCTATGGAAAGTTTTAAATAAACCCACCCTAAGTGAATGCCTGTTTCATCATCAAATGCCTTGGCAGTTATTTCCAGGTAATCGCCGGTATCTGTAATAACAGGCGAGCCGAGTAGTTCATTTATCTGAGCCTCTTTTCCTCCGGTCATTAAATGACCCTCTTTGTTGTAAGAGGCAAATATCCGGGGCGTTTCCACATTTGATTGGCGGCGATTATTTTTATGATAAATATGTGCATTTAGCACATAAGGAACTGCTGCTAGGTGATAAAGCGACTTTTCTGCTGCTTCATCTTGGCTGCTGATAATATATTGGGATGAAGTGCGAGCGACTAAATCTGACAGAATATACGCTTTAGAATTCAATTCGTGACGGTAATTGTCTATTTGTATGTACAGTGACAGACAGGTTACAACAGCGAGTCCCATAGAGACCACAGACATCACGGTCCATAAAAATATATTGCGAATAGTAAGCCCGCTTGCTTTGTCTGTCATGTCCGTTTTAACTACTGTCCACGTTGCTTAGTCACGTTAATATCGCGACGTTAATATCGCCACGTTATTTCTGTCACAATAATATTGGCGCATAATTCCTTAAAAAGAAAGGTAAGCAAAGATAATAAAATATACGCAAAGTTACTGAGCTAACTCATCATGTTTTGATAAAGCGTGCGATAATTTTCTGCAGCTGCTTCCCAAGTGAACCGAGTGTTCATTCCCCTAATTTGCATAGCCCTAAATGCTCCACGGTCTTCGTAGTAGGCCAATAGTGCTCTGCGTATACAGCTTAGTAGCGCAGAAGGGGATGGTTCGTCAAAAACAAAACCCGTTCGGTGTTCGCTCGATGTTGAATCTAATACGGTGTCTTTAAGACCGCCAACAGAACGCACGATTGGTATGGTTCCGTATGCCAAACTATACATTTGGTTCAATCCACAGGGCTCAAATTGTGATGGCATTAAAAAGAAGTCAGCGCCGGCCTCGACAAGGTGCGCATGCTCAGAGCTAAATCCATTGATAAAAGCAAATTGCGAAGGATGCTGTTGAGCAAATTCGCCCAAGTCCATACACACTTTAGGATCACCAGTCCCCACAATAACCATTTGCACGTTGTGGGCAATGAGGTCGTCTAGAATGGGAAGAATATAGCCAAAGCCTTTTTGATCAGTGAGTCTACATACCATGCCTATAAGTGGCACATCAGTATTCTCGGGTAAGCCTGACTTGTGTTGTAATGCGATTTTGCAGCTTTGTTTGGCATGCAAGTTATCAACGGAATAGTTTTCGGGAAGAAAGCTATCTGTTTGTGGGTTCCATTGCGTATAGTCGCACCCGTTTAAAATACCGCTTAAGTCGTCTTTGCGTCTAACAAGTCGTTCATGAAGCCCATGACTCCCTAAGTCTGTTAGCAATTCTCGAGCGTAATTAGGGCTTACCGTAGTGATTTTGTTAGCAAATTCGATCCCGCTTTGCAGCATGTTTATATAGCCACCATGTACTTGACTACCAATGTCGGCATGGTGACGCAAAAATGGAATGGCATCGAGCTTATGTACGCCTTGAAATGCGGCGTTATGAATAGTGAACACCGTTTTTGTACCAAAGAAGTAGCCTGTCTTATCATTAGTTAGCAAGAACGGCAGCATGGCAGTATGCCAGTCGTGGCAATGAATAATGTGCGGTTTAATTGCCAACGCTTTAAGTGCATGTAAAACAGCGCCACTAAAAAAGCTAAAGCGCTCTCCGTTGTCTTCAAAGGCATCAAAGGCATCAGAGTACAAACCATCTCGCATAAAGAAGTCTGGTGCATCTATAAAGTAAATAGGTATGCCATGCCACTGAAGGTGTTTAATTTGAAAGTGGTAAACTCTGCCTTCTGTAAATAAGGTGTGGTTTTCCCCGTACTCGGGTAAATCTAATTGCTCTTTAAGCGTTTTGTAGTAGGGCATGACAATAGTGATATTTTCACCTAATGACTTTAACGCTAAGGGTAGAGCCTTACCTACATCTGCAAGACCGCCCGTTTTCACCAATTCTTCTATTTCTGAGATAGCAAATACAATGTCCACAGGTAATCCTTTTCATGATCTCTGCATAGTCTCTGCATAGGCTCAAGTTGATTGAAACACAGATGCAGAGAATGGTTTGATACGCTTTTAAAATTTATTTTTTCAGTACATTTTTATAAATGTACCAGAGGTACGGGCATTTTCTGAAAAATTATATAGAAAAGGCCAAAAGTGCTTAGCATTAAACTTATCATGCAATATCCTGTGCGTGTCGATCTTTGCTATAAAAATGTACAGTAAAGATTAACGCGCACTAGATAAAGGCTTACAAAGATGCCTCGTATACAGAAAATTGTGATGTTTGCGCTTTTGTATATACGGTTGTAAATTCTTCTGCCAACAATCCAGGATAAGGTAAGAAACGATTCGCTACCATCTGCAGCGTTCCCTTCGAGGTTAGTTGTTTTTTAGCATCTGAAATAAAGCGTTTGGTTATGGTGTAATCGGTTTTTATACCCGTATGAAAGGGCGGGTTAGTAATAATATGCTGAACTTTTTGCGATACGCCGTGCAGGCCATCAGCCGCAAAAAGTGTCGCACTTAATTTGTTTTCCGCTAAGGTGAGTGCACTACAATAAAGTGCTAATGCACTTACGTCTGAGAGATATAGCGTTAAGTGCGGGTATTTAAGCATAAGATAACTGGCTATTACGCCCGCGCCGCAGGCAAAATCTAGCACGTTCCCACGCAAAGACGTTGCATGCTTTTGAAGCAATAACTCTGAGCCCGCGTCAAGCTCTTTGTGGCTGAATACACCCGGCATTGAAGCAACATTCCACTTTACATCGTCTACCGCATACTCGCTCACGTCTACCCATGAACTTGGGTTAAAAGGAGTGTGTTGTTGCTCCAGTACAACGGTAACTAAGCTGCAATGGCGCGCCGAGTCAATCTTCTGTGGAGTACCATACTGCTGCATAAGTTTTGCGGCGCTTTTGATGCCACCTTTGTTCTCTCCAACTACATGAATGCGCCCTTGCTGACCTACCATGCTAGCTGCCATGTTAAGCAACATTTGAAAATGTGTTTTTGCTTTGGGTAAAAACAGCATAATGTCGGTGAATTCACCCGCAAGGGTGACAAATGGCGCAAATATATGGGTATGGTTGCCCGCCTTCTGCGTTACCTCAAAGCCTGACTCGCCAACATCACGGCTATCTAGCGTGACCGACGGTATCACGCGTACACTTTCTGAAAAAACATCAAAATACTGATGAATAACCGTCACTTCCTGCGCGCTCAGGGCGTCAAGAAAATAAGCATCTGAGGGGTTTACGAACGCCCATTTGCCCTGCTCAAAAAGCGATAAGTTGCGTTCTAGCAGTTGGCTCTGAGGAGATAGAATCATTACGCTGTTCGCTCGTATATTAGATCCCAAACACCGTGTCCCAACTTTTGGCCACGGGTTTCAAACTTGGTAATAGGACGATAGTCTGGGCGAGGAACGTAATCACCCTCTGCTGCGGTGTTAGTGTACGCAGAGTTGCTATTTACAACTTCAGCCATATGTTGGGCATAAGGTTCCCAATCTGTCGCCATATGCAAATGACCACCTATTGCTAGTTTGGTCCGAATTAATTCAACAAACTCAGCTTGCACAATACGACGCTTATGGTGGCGTTTTTTATGCCAAGGGTCGGGGAAGAACAATTGCAAGCGTGACAAGCTTTCATCAGGAAGCATGTTTTTGAGTACTTCAACGGCATCGTGTTCCATAACACGCAAATTACTGAGGCCTAATTCGCCAGCGTCACCTAAACAGGCTCCGACACCGGGCTTATGTACCTCTATACCGATAAAGTTTTTTTCTGGGGCGGCAGCGGCCATTTCCACAAGGGACTTGCCCATACCAAAACCTATTTCGAGTACCACAGGCGCATCGCGGTCGAATGCCTCGACAAGAGAAATTGTTTCGTTGCGGTATTCAATACCCATTGTTGGCCAGTGTTCTTCCAACGCTTTTTCCTGACCTTTGGTAAGTCTACCTTCGCGTTTAACGTAGCTTTTAACTTTACTTATATAAACACCGGCAGC
Source organism: Alteromonas sp. RW2A1 (assembly GCF_001886475.1). NCBI lineage: Bacteria > Pseudomonadati > Pseudomonadota > Gammaproteobacteria > Alteromonadales > Alteromonadaceae > Alteromonas > Alteromonas sp. RW2A1. The sequence goes on from NZ_CP018031.1 coordinate 285,523, forward strand.
TTCTGCTTCTGCCTGACTTTTGAATTGCCTCATTTGCAATGCCTTTCATACCCAAATTTTATGCTCGCGCATTATCCACTTACCCACCTTTTATGCAACGTTAGAATACAAGTTTTGTATTATTTTTGTACGCCAATGTTCGTTGAGATAACAGAAGCAAGCAGACTGGTTTGCTCAAGGGGGAGCATGTGCCCTGTGTTTTCTAGTTCACAAAGCGTGGCATTCGATAATTTAGTTGCTGCAAGCCTAAGTGACTCTATATTAGCAATCTTATCGTCAACACCGCCAACGAGAGCTATGGGGGCAGAAATCCTTTCTAGCAGTTTATAAGTATTATCTCTGGGCGTGGTCGCAAGTGTATGTGCTAGCAGAGTGCTTTTGCCTAAGTCCTGCGCCATCGATTTAACTACGCCTGCTACTTCGTTATCTTGCAAGCGAGACGGATGAATAAACCGAGCCAAATAAGCCTCATTGTCGGGTTTAAAATGGCCGTTTTTAAGTGTTTTTACGAGCGTCTTGCGCTGACTTATTTCGCTGTCGCTCAAGCCTGCCGGGTCGAAGCTAATCAGAGTCATTGACGCGATATTAGACATGTTTCTTGCAGCTACAAGCGTGGCAATATAGCCACCCATGGAATAGCCAACAAGATGCACTTTTTCACCGCTGAGTATTCTGTCTTCACTTAAGGCAAGCATCTCTTCTTTTGACGATGCCCATTGCAGTGGAACATAGCGACGCTGGGCTATTGAAAGCTGCTTCCACAGCGGTAAAAAAATACGTTCATCACACAAAGTGCCAGGAAAGAATAAAACGGGGGCTGTAGAAGACACACCAATACCTTAGACAGTAACTGTCTTAAAAAATAACCAAGAGGTTCCATGCTACCATAGCGTATACCTAATAGAATGTTTAATTGGCGCTCTAAATAAGAGCATTGAGGCTGGGCAAAATGAAGTAAAACCGCCTTTTAAGCCAGCAAAAAGCTGACGATAAAAACACACAATCAAAATTGATATAAGCTCAAAACATATGACAAAAACAAAGCACAACAGCAGTTTCGCAAAGCGCGTATTATCGTGGTTTGATGAATACGGAAGAAAGCATTTACCGTGGCAGAAAGATGTTACTCCTTACAAGGTATGGATTTCTGAAATTATGCTTCAACAGACGCAAGTGGCTACTGTGATTCCGTACTTTAATCGATTTATGGCGTCGTATCCCAGCGTCTTTGACCTTGCTAATGCTTCCCAAGATGATGTGTTACACCAATGGACAGGTCTTGGTTACTATGCGCGAGCGAGGAATTTGCACAAGGCAGCAAAAACGTTAGTGGAAGTTCACAATGGTGAGTTTCCTCAAAGTCTAGAAGAAGTTATGGCTCTGCCAGGTATTGGCCGCTCTACTGCTGGCGCTATTTTGTCTTTATCACGAGATGAGCGTTATCCCATTCTTGATGGAAACGTGAAGCGTGTTCTAGCGAGATATTATGCTATTGACGGGTGGCCCGGGCAAAAAGTAGTAGAGAATGCCCTTTGGGACGTGGCCGAGAAAAATACACCACAAAGCCGCTGCGCTAACTACACACAGGTGATGATGGATTTGGGCGCAATGGTATGCACTCGCAGCAAGCCGAAGTGTGATGAGTGTCCATTGCAACGAGATTGCGTAGCTTTTGCTCAAGGAAAGCAAACCGATTACCCGAGTAAAAAGCCTAAAAAAATAACGCCAGTAAGGCAAACCTATATGCTCATTCCTATGTTTGGGCAGCAAGTGTTTTTAGAACAACGTCCACAAAGTGGAATCTGGGGCGGTTTGTATGGTTTTTTAGAGGCGCAATCTGTTGAGGAGGGAATATCGTTACTTGCTCATAGAGGAATTGACGTGGATGAAGTACAGCAGCTTCAAGAGTTCAGGCACACGTTTAGTCACTTTCATTTAGATATAACCCCGCTCATCGCCGTGGTAAACTCTACACCACAAAAGCGGGTAGCAGAAAATGAATCGAGATGGTTTTTGATTGATGAGCCTATTGAGGTTGGTTTAGCAGCCCCAACAACAAAGATAATCAAAACACTGGCAAAGTAAGCCGCGTACATTTTCACGTAAGGTGTTGTGTAAGATAAGACAATAGAGGTGCATGATGGGTAGAACAGTATTTTGTCAGAATTTGCAAAAAGAAGCTGATGGATTAGATTTTCAACTTTATCCTGGTGAATTAGGTAAACGTATATTTGATAACATTTCAATAGAGGCATGGGGCAACTGGCAGAAAAAGCAGACCATGCTAATTAACGAAAATAAGTTGAATATGATGGAGCCCGAGGCGAGGGCGTTTTTAGAAGAAAGAATGTCGGCTTACTTGTTTGATGGTGTAGAACCAACAATTGAAGGTTATGTGCCGCCTAAAAAGTAAACAAAACCTGAGTTTTTGTGTAAACAATGCGCAAACGGTCACAAAAGTGAAAAAAAAGCAGGTAAAACGGTTGACTTGTTAACGCTAAATCCGTTTAATACGCACCCATAGCAGCACAGGCAGCAAACGCCTGTAACGCAAACGAGTTTCGCCTCGATAGCTCAGTTGGTAGAGCAGCGGATTGAAAATCCGCGTGTCCCTGGTTCGATCCCGGGTCGAGGCACCAGTATTCAGAGAGCCCTTGCAGAAATGCAGGGGCTTTTTTGATCTGGGCTGATGGAAAGCGGCGGGACACGCTAACGTGCCACTGCGGCTGCACCGCGCATTGCAATCCCGGGTCGAGGCACCATTATTCAGAGAGCCCTTGCAGAAATGCAGGGGCTTTTTTGATCTTGGTGGTTGTAAAAACGCAGGCACACGCTGGCGTATCCCTGCTGATGCTCCGCGCGTTGCGACCCCGTGTCGAGGCACCATCATCAAGGCCCTTGCAGAAATGCAGGGGCTTTTTTGATCTTGGTGGTTGTAAAAACGCAGGCACACGCTGGCGTATCCCTGCGGTTGCACCGCGTGTTGCGATCCCGGGTCGAGGCACGCAGCGCTGGAAGCAACGCTATTGGTGTTTTGCTTACTGGGATGGGAAGTGACGGAGCTGCTGGGCTCCTTGAAATGCGCAATGCAGGTAGTGAAACGTTCTGCCAGGATGAGGCAAGCTGCATTGTGTTTGGTATGCCTAAAGTAGCGATAGAAAAGGGCGCAACAAAAAAAGTTGTTGCTTTGTCTGAGATGGGCAAAGAAATACTAGAAACGGTCGATAAAATGGCAGCAAGCAGCCGACTTTAGTGACTAGCATTTCTGCAAATACCTAAGAGCGTGTTTAAGCAAGGCAAAAGTGAAGTTAAAGCCAATTCGGTGTTAAAGGTTGAGGCTTACTTTTTTAGGTGTTTAAATACCGGCGATAATTTATTACGTTGCCATAAACTGCTGTTTCGTGGCTGCCTCTAGGGATGGGGTAATTATCAAAACTTGCAAAAAGCGTAAATCTATACGATAGAAGTATGGCGTGTTGATAAGAGTTGTTTAGTCTTACCCATACTATGGGGTCAGTATAAGGGCGTGTTAAAAATAAGCAGTTTTATTACTGCGTATAATTTTCAACACCTAAAAATAATAAATGACCTGCTATAGTTTTTTCCAGATTTAGCGCAAAGCACGGGCCAGAAAGGCTTGAAAACATACTAGAAAAATACGAGCAATCGGGGACTCTTATGAAGCAGCATACACTTATCGCACTTTCAGCCATTGTTTTTTCATCTTCAGCATTAGCCAACGGTGGTTTTCAGCCAACAAAAAAAGAATGTGTTAATGTTGGCAAAGAAATAGTTAGAGTGAGCGGAGAGATGGAAACCACAACGTCGAGTATCCAAAAATCTTGGCTTAAGCGCCAGTTAAGCGCTTTAAATACAAAGCGCTCTTCGTGCAGCGTAAAAGGGTTTGAAGAGAAACGTCCAGAATTGGCAAAGCTTTAAAATTTTGTTCAGACAATGAATAAAAGAAACCTTGCTTATGGCAAGGTTTTTTTGTTTACAGCGGAGGAAAAACAGTTTCAATTAAATCGCCTAAAGCTTTAACTGAGTAATCTGCAGGCAAGCCTAGCGGATACATCATTTTACCCGGCCTTTCAACAAACATAGTTTGCATGCCTGCGGCTTTTGCGCCGCTCACATCCCACCCGTGAGCAGCAACCATCATTGCTTCTCTTGGTGTAACGTTGGCTTGTCGGCACGCCCAGTGATAAACACTTGGAAAGGGTTTATAAGTGCGAATATTCTCCACGCTTAGCGTTAAATCAAAATATTTTTTTATGTCTGCGAAAGAAAGCTGGGCGTCGAGTCCACTAGATGAAGAGTTTGAAAGTGCTACCAGGGTGATATTTTGATGTTTGAGGGCTTTAAGAGTATCCGTAACGTCATCATGAGCAGGCAAAGAGGTAATGTGTTTTTTTATTGTCTCCTTTGCTTTGTCTTGCGTTAAGCTAATGCCCTTACTGTACGCAACCATAACAAGAGCGGCAGCACCAATATCGATAAAGTCGTGAAATTGTGACGAAGCGATATCTACTAGACTATGGTGAAGTAAATTTGCGAACCACAAATCAACTAACGTTTCATTGCCGTCTAACACAGAAGCGAGTCCTGCCCTCATTGCTCCAATATCAAGTAAAGTTTCGTTCACATCAAATATCAACGCTTTTATCATTATTGTAGTAACCTTTCATTTGTGCTGCTATGACAGGCTTTTGTCTCGCTGCAGATGTTCATACCATCGCTACAGGCGTTAATATCATTGATAAGAGAGCTAAACACTTGCCTTTTCCAGTACGCTGGCTATCCCTTGCTTATGTTAAAAGACATAAGCATTTCATCGAGTATGTCATTTAAGTTGGTGAGCTTTTCTGATGTGATAAAAATGCTCATGTTTGATTCAACCTTGATATCACCGACAGACAAATCTTTTTCAAAGGTATTATCAAGGGCTGTTTGCACTCTTTCTAAAAATGTTCGGGCACTGCGCTCTTCAATATTATGCAGACACAAAATGAACTGTTCTGGGCCAAACCGGCCAAGGATATCGCTGCCTCTCACCACGTGCTGAAGTGTTTTTGCAATTTCTCGAAGCACGTATTCACTTTTTGTTGATCCAATCTTTCGATTTAATTCTCTGAAGTTACTTAAATCAAAAACTGCGATAGCGATGGCTCGGTCATTATCGGGAGCATCAAGTTTATTAATGCGGTTAATAGAAGTTTGCGCATTCAACAGTTCGGTTGTTGGATCTATTGCTTTTCGGGCAAGATGTTTTTTGCGTAAGAAAATGGCGAGGCCAGCTACAAATATGATAAATGCTAAAATAGCAATGAACAGTGTATTTTGGCGCAGTCTTTCAGCTCGCTCTATCTCAAACTCGAGGTCGTAAATTTTATTGTAAAGGTTGGCTGCCCCAAGGATCTTTGCTGAGCTTTGGCTGGATTTAATCTTTTCATTAACCCTTATCGTGTAAGCCTCAAGTGCGGATTTTGCACCCTCTAGGTCGTTTAGTGCGATGAACATTGATAAGTTGAAACTAAGATAATCCAAATTCATCCTAAATTTCTCAGGAATAAGAGAGTCATTTGCTTTCATGTTGCTTAGGTACTCTTCAACACAAGAAAGGTCGTTTTTAAACAAACATATTTCTCTAGAGTGCCAGTTATATAGCGATTGATAGAAAGAATTTGAAACGGCAGACAGAGCCTCTTTAAACTCAGGTAGATGATACGCTAGTTTGTTATAGTCTTGCTGCTTTCGGTAGTAAATTTGCAGTGAGTATTGATATAAAAAGTTGGTATAAGAGTTTCCAATTTCTTGATTCAGCTGCCCTAGCTCAAGTATACGTTGATAGGCTTCTTCTGTTTGGCCGCTCGAGACCAAAGATACAATAGCACTAATTAAAATAGAGACTTTGTTGCTGCCTTGATACACCTGTAAGCCAAGTTCATGTGCCTTTACATACTGCTCAGCTGCCAGTGCGTGTTGCCCTAAACTGCCATAAACAAGGCCGATACTATTGTGAATGTGCGCAAGTTCACCGGGGCTTCCGTTATCTGAATAGCGGTCTAATACGTTGAACATTTTACCGAGACGCTCTGAAACAGAATCTTCATCTGAGCAATACGTGATAATGGCTAATGAGGCGCTGGTGAAGATGTCACTGTGCTTTACAGGAGAGGATAAACTCTTGGCTTGTTCGTAAAACTGACAGCGGGCAGGATGCTCTTTTGAGTCATAAATGAAACCTATTTGATAAATAGCTGAAGCAAACGCGTAAGACTCTTTGTTAATGTTAGGCTGTTCAATACTTTCAAACAGCGTATTTTGAGCATCATCATAGTTTCCTGCACAAATAAGAAATTGTGTTCTTGCAGAGGAGAGGGCGAAGCGCTGTTGAGCCGTTAGCGTTTCTTTAGCTAATGTAGCGTCTAGCTCTGGAAGTAGGCTTGCGTCTGGGCAGTCGTATGAAACAGATCTTACTTTTTCTATTACTGCTCGCACGTCGCCATCTTTAGCAAAAGAAAACCTGCTAAAAAGCAACGCTATAAAAATGAATGAGGTTACACAATATGTCGCGCGCATACGCATATTAATACTTTTCTAATTTTTTAATTATCATAGCCATTAATGATGAGAACTACTACCTCAGTTCAGCATAAGGTCGTTTTTATCCCAGGGTAAAGCAAATGCAAACTAAAAACAGACTGGTTAGTGCAGTGAGGCTTCGCCAAAGCTCACTAAAATACCGACGCCTAACAATGCAAATACAGACCATATAATGGTTGCTCTCGTCGCTTTTTCGCCCAGTATGAATGCAACGCCTAGTGACATTAGTGCGCTGGTGGCAATAAGTGTTTGCACCACAGCGGCCTTTGCATAGGCAAAAGCAAACATTTGTAGGTAAATAGCTGCGGTTGTTCCCAATAGCGTGGCTAATACAAAGGCAGGCCACACTCGCTGGCCTTCATTGATAACGGGCATCCACTTTGTTTTTGTAACAGCGATAAAAGGAACTACGAACACCATTCCGCCAACAAGCCGTAAAAATGCTGCACTTGCCGCATCGACATCACCGCTCCCCAAGATATCTCTGCTAACTACAGCCCCAATAGCCTGACAAAGAGCTGCACCTACGCCAAAGAGGTATCCGCTGGTGGCAAATACATGCGTAGTATTGCGCTTACGTGCTTTAATCACCATGTCCACAGAGAACAGCACAACAGCAACGCCTATCCATTGTTGCCATGTTATCCACTCGCCAATAAAAGCCATGGCAAAAAGCGCTGTAAAAAGCGGCGCAAGGGTTTCAGCCACAAGCACCGCTTGGCTGTCGCCAATACTTTGCAGGGCTTTAAAAAAGCAGGTATCGCCTATTCCTATACCTATAAAGCCACTTACTAAAAGCCATAAAATGGTGGAAGTAGAAAATAATGAGGGCTGTACAAAAGCTAAAACAATGGCGAGCAGCGCTATAGATATAAGGCCTTTCCAAAAATTCATGGTAAGTGGCGAAAAAGCATTGCCAGTACCACTGAACAAACGAGCTGCTATAGCCCAGCAAAGCGCAGTGCCTAAAGCGGCAAATACTCCCATTTATTTTCCTTTTAGTTAAATATTGTTGCGCGAAAAAGAGCAGCAATGCTACTTCAAAGTAAGCCATTACGTAAGTACGATTTCACACATAAGAAGTCTGTTTTTAATCTAAACGTAACTATAAGAGTATGTATATCAATGGCATTATTTGGCGCAGTATAAAATTATAAAAAGAGAAAAATAGTATGAATTTAGAAGGCATAAAGGGCGTAATATTCGACCTAGACGGCACATTGGTGGAATCGAGCTTAGATTTTTCGAGTATGCGTGAAACAATTGGCTGTCCTCAAAATGAAGACATTTTGATGTTTGTTGATGCCATTGAGTGCGAAAAAGCAAAGTCAGACGCGCACAATATTATTTTGCAACATGAAATAGAAGATGCACAAAATGCAAAGTGGCTTAATGTTGGCAGAGCAATGGTTGAAAAAGCTCAACAGCACAAATTACCAATGGCAATTGTTACTCGAAACTGTCGCGAAGCCACTGCAATAAAACTGGCCAATAACGATATTCCCATCGACTACGTATTAACAAGAGAAGATGCGCCAGCAAAGCCAGACCCCACCGCGTTACTAATGGTTGCAAGCACATGGCAATTGCAACCTGAGGACTGCCTTTACGTTGGCGATTTTATTTATGACCAGCAAGCTGCGGAGAATGCAGGAATGCAGTGGTTGTTGGTTTAGATAGTGATTGATTTTCCGTCTGGCGGTGTTGGGTGTTTTGGAAGAATAGTCTGTATAGGTCTCCATAAAGTCGGTTTCGCATCATAACCGCCATATACTTTAGTATAGTCTTCAACAGTTAGCTCTTGCATGATGGTTTTTTGTTCGATATTCATACTATTTCCTTTTTCATAAGTTAGATGCTTTCGTAAAGCAGAGAAAGGGTAATAATCAATTGGTCATATGGATATGCGAAAAAAGACACTCTCTTGCCCTTCTCACTTATTGAGTCTTATTGGCTCAATTTTCATATTTGTTTTACTAACCTACTCAAAAAAAGTTTTAGCCTTCGGTGAAACGTTAGAAGGTCAAACAAAACTTGCGGGAACTACGACGGGAATCATTCGTGATATAGAAGTTGTAGGAGACACTGCATTCATTGCTGCTGAAAATGGGGTGTTTAGATTACTAGGAGGGACAGCCGAGACAGTAATCTATAAAAGCGATAATACGCTATCTGGGACAATATCCGAAGTCGAATTTGATGGAGATAACGGGATATGGATTGCAGAATACGGTGCGGGGGTGTTCTATTTAGATTTACGGTTAAACAAAGCCATAGAAATGTTCCCAAATGCTCGCTGGCCTAAATACGCATGGAAGATATCAGACGCTGGAAAATTTCTAGTGGTAACGCTGATGCAAGGCGTGCTCGTTGTTGATAAACAGACAAGTGAGATTCAGTCATGGGCAAACTCAATCGGAGTTGAAAAGGTAAGTGACGTACTTAGTATTTCACCTGCTCAGAGCGGAGTTGTATATCTAGCATCAAAAAGTGCTCTTTTAAAAGTAGACACTGTTGCTCAAGTAGTTTCTCGTTTTGAATTATCTACAGAGTTTGGCTCTCTTTCATCTATCGATGCTGTAACTATGGAGGGTGATATTGTCTACATTGGAGGAAATGAGGGGATATATGAATGGAATGAAAAAAGCGGTATAAAAACATTTTATCCATTCCATCCCAGTATCAAACTGCGTGATAAAGTGTCTGCGATTTTTGTGACAAAAACGGGTAGGATTCTAGTTGGTGCAGGTGGGCTGTTCGCGCTTGAGAATAAGTTTGTTCAAACTCCTGATTTTTTAGAACCGCTACTCACATCAGAGGGCGTTTTTAGTGTTGTAGCAATTAACGAATTACCAAATGGCACTGTTCTTTTATCGTCGTCACAGTTAGGCCTTATCACACTTACTCGGAGCCAAGAAGCGGTAAATTTTCTCCATACTGAAAATGTTGTACTGAGACGAAATGTTACGCGCAATGGTTACACAAAAAGTGGTGGAGTAATTCTGCTAATTGGAAATGACGAATATACGCTTAGTACTCAAACTGGAAAACTTCTTCTTCAAGACAAGGGCTTTTCAAATACGAATAATTGTGTTGACTTCAGAGTAAAAGCTTACGCTGAAGGCCAGCCTAACCCCAAAGGTTTTTGTGAGTCCTTGATGGGACATATAGTCACAGATGATAGAAGACTTTTCTATATTTATCGTGACGATGGTGAAAATTCATCTTACTTGCTGATGGACGAGTCTGAAATCGGTAACGTAATAGACACTATACCTGCCCCTCATAATATGAAAGAAACTTTCGTAGCCTCCACCGGAGAACTTGTTGGCTATGATAGAAAAAATACTATTCACATCCAACTGTCGAAGTTCAATTGGAAATCAATAACGCCTGATGATGGCGGGTGGAATGGAGTTACCTGTTTGCTTGAGTATATGGATCGCTTTATCGTCTGTACTGCGGGACAAGGAATTCAAGAGGTAAATAAAAAGACAGGAGCGCTCTCGCCTTCTGATATTTTGAAGAGGTTTAATCTTAAGTTTGTCAGAGGTGCAGGCCTCACTAAGGCAGGAAATCTTTGGATCGCTACAAATAAGGGACTATATGTTCACACAAATAGCGGGAGCGAGTGGTTATTAAACGCGTCAGATGGAATTTATGATTCTGACTTCGAATATCAGGGCATCATAGTTCTGAGCGGGAAAATTGTCGTTTTAGGCGACAAGTACTCATACCTTATTGATGAAAACAAAATGCTGAAGTTACTCAGTGAGGTAAGAAGTAAAGAGAGCAAAGTGATTTTTACAAAGACTATATGGAGGTCTTCAGACTCAAATGAGCATAGTCAGTATGAGTTTGGAAACAGCGAAAATTTATTGCTTGATAATGATTTCGAAGAACTAACAGTTGAATTCAGCACCAACAATTTTGTAGAGCACCATACACAGAAGCTGGAATTCAGAATAATGGGGATCAGCGAACAATGGAAAGTACATCCCGAATCAAAAGCTTTCTTATCAATATCTGATATCGATCCTGGCAATTACGCTATCGAGGCAAAAGTAAGTGGTGATAATAATCCCGTAAATAGCATCAGCTTTGAAGTTAAACAGCCAACATACCTACTTTTTCCCGCCTTCGTTTTCTACGCGATTTTAATAATTTTGATCCTCATGTTGTATCGAATAGGAATATTGGGAAAGTTATTCATATCATTCAAAAAAACCTCCCTCTATAAACAACTTACTCGCTACGAAATAACAGACGGCGAATCAAAATTTGAAAAAATGCTCAAAACAAAAGAGGAGCATATTAGCGAGATAACCCATGAACTACGAACGCCTATTCAAATCATTCAGGGTACGCTAGAAAACGTGAGTGATAGCGAAAAAGAGAGCGACAGCGTTCTGAAAAGTGTGCAGTCTAACATGCGGCGGGTCGAGCAATTAATAGAGCAAATGCAAAGTGATAGTCCTCAACTATCCAAGGTTTCTAACTATTACCAGTCTTATGACATTGAAAACATGCGTCACATTGTTATGTCACTTGAGCCTTTAGCAAAAGCAAAACGGCAGAGTTTAGATATACGATCCAGAGGGGACGGTTCGGTCTCGCTCGTGACCGATAGCTTAGAGAAGATTATCATCAACCTAGTTGAAAATGCGATAAAGTACACAGACAAACTCGGTGTAATAAAAGTAACGTTTTTAATAGAGAACAAATCCTTCAAGGTAACGGTGAGTGATAACGGAGTTGGAGTTACAAAAGAGCAGCAGGCTTCAATTTTCGACCGCTTTGTTCGATTTAACAACACTGAAAGCGGAGAAGGATTAGGTTTATCCATCGTAAAAAACTTAGTAGAGCTAAACCAAGGCGAAATTCTTTTAGATAGCAAACAAGGTGGTGGTACTAAAGTTTCCGTGGAGTTTCCCATTGACGATACCGAATACATAAACGCTCAATCAAGTTTTCAAGATACATCTGCATGGCGCGGAACAAAGCAAACGCTGCTAATTGTAGATGACAGCAGAGAGTTTCGAACTTACTTGTTTAATCTACTATCACCGAAATACCGATGCTTAGTGGCTAAAGACGGTAAGCAGGCATTCGAAGTGATGAAAACACACGTTGTTTCTTTGGTAATTTGCGATCAGATGATGGGTAAATCTGACGGCCTGTCTTTAACTAAGAAGATAAGAGAGCACGCGTCTCTATGCACCACGCCAATACTTATGCTAACAGCAAGCTCTGATGCCAGTGTAGAAAAACGTGCTCTTGAAATGAAGGTTGATTACTTTTTAATGAAACCAAGCTCAAACAGAGAAATAGAATTACGAGTAGAGCACCTTCTTTCGTTAAGAGGCGCACGTTTAAAGACAGAAGATCAAAGCGAAGCCAATATATTTAAATATGGCTGCTTAAATATTCCAGAATTTAAAACAGAAAAAGACATGGCCTTCTACCTCTCTTTTATAGCTGTGCTTGAAAATAACTACAAAGACGAAGAGTTTAATCGAGACCAAGCAGCGCAGGCGCTTCTTATCAGCCCGAGAAGTCTTAATCGCAGAATGGCTGAATTATTTGATTATAATTTCAGTGAATTTCTTTCTCGTTACCGAATCGAAAAATCTATCCCTATTCTTTTAGGTGGTAGCAGTATTCTAAATGCGTGTCTTGACGTTGGCTTCGCTACATCAGCGTATTTTTCCACGACATTTAAAAAAATAATGGGGGTACCCCCAAAAATGTATGTTGAGCAAAGCTCTAGTATTACGCCCCAAGAAAAAGCTTAAATATACCTTCGTCTTTCCGCTAGAAAACCAATAAGTATGAAAGATGCAATATAAGCAGTACCTCGATACTGCCAAGGAACAAAAGCGAGCACGTGTTTTAAAAAAGGAGCGCCGTATAAAGTAAGCGCGCCGTAACCAAATGCACATAGCACAATAAATAGGCTGATACGGACAATAAAGTGGTAGGGCGCCAAAAGTCGTTTCACATGGCCATTTATGATATCCCCGTAAACCACTAATATTGTCGCCATAAGCATAATGCTCATCTCCGTGTAGTAAGGGCTTAATGCGCGAGATAGGGAATTTAATAATTCATTCATAAAAACTACTACTGTAAAGGAAGGGGTTAGACGCTCCGCGGCAATTGATAGAATAACGCTGCAGAGCTTATGCGCTTTTTGTTACTGCTGACAACTAGAACGCTATGATACTAATTTAACGATGAGTAAAAAAGTAGGCGCGAATTTCAATCGCGCTAGTTCGCTTTTAACAAGAGTGGTCAGTATGCGTTACGATAAATGTTCTCAATATCTTCTACTGTTAGTTGTTTAGGGTTGTTTCGTAAAAGCCGAGTAACCTTACTCGCATCCTCAGCTAACTGTGGAATAACTTGCTCTGGAATATCGAACTCTCTGAGTGTTCGGGGAATGCCTACATCGCTACATAATTTATCAACGGCATCTAATAGCGTAGCTATCGCCTTTTCCTTTCTAGTATCAGGCGGACAAACTTTCAGTAATAGGGCTACCGAAAAAAGCTTCTCGCTACAAAATGGCGCATTTGCTCGTAGTACATGAGGCAGCATTACAGCATTACTCATACCATGCGACAAATGAAAGCGGCCTCCTAGGGGATAAGCCAACGCGTGCACAGCGCCAACCCCCGCATTGCCGAATGCGAGCCCAGCCATAAGACTGCCAGTTGCCATTTGTTCTCTAGCGACAAGGTTTTCTCCATTTCTATAGGCGTGTGGCAATGCATTAAATATCAAGGTCATCGCTTTTTCTGCTAATGCATCAGTAATAGGGCTGGCGTTAACTGATATAAATGCTTCTAGTGCATGAACAAATGCATCTACACCGCTGGCGGCTGTAATTGCTTTGGGACACGAAAGTGTCATTTCAGGTGCAACTATTGCAACATCGGGTAACAAACAATGGCTAACTATGCCTTTTTTCACCTGTTCGATTGGGTCAGACAGAATGGCAATATTGGTAACTTCAGACCCCGTACCTGCGGTAGTTGGAAGCACAATAAGAGGAATATTTCTTTCTTTGATAAGGTTCTCACCAAACAAGTCACGAATACTCCCGCTATAGTCATAAGTAGCGGCAAGCACTTTTGCTGCATCAATAGCACTTCCACCTCCTAATGCTACAACTCCATTAACTTTTGATTTTTTAAGTAGCCGTACTTTTTCTTCAATTACATTTACTTCAGGCTCAGGGGGGATATCGTCAATTACAATAGAAGGTTCAATGGGTAACTTAGTGAGCAGCTGTTCAAAAAGGCCGGCCTGCGATACACCCTTATCTGTAATTATCGCAAGGGAAGTCATTTCAAGACGATTCACTTCGTCGGCAAGAGCGTTTATTGCGCCTGGGCCTGTAATAAGCTTTCCGGCTGTTTTGAATTCAGAAATCTTCATAGCTTGTCGTGCACCCTTTAGAAATAGTTTTCTATGTAATTTATAGAAGATAGGCGTATATACAAATTAGTTGCGTTTATTGGTTTCGACAACCTATATGAATTGCAAAATGCGGGACAATACCTTTCTGTATTGCGGCAAAGAGGGAAATAGAATGCGTTGCATACGCGTGTTTGTATTTTTAAACGCCAGATCGTTCAATCAGCAATCAAAAAAGCAATAAATGACACTTTTTTTAAAATACTTGTTGACGTGAGCGCTCAGATCCCTAAAATGCGCATCCGCTTCGGGGGAAAAGCCAAACGGCAGACACCGCGAAGTTGGCTAACATCCGCTTGCTACCTTTATGACCGGATTGCGCACCACGCTTACGGCCTGTCGGCTTTTTAGCTGGCGCAGAAGAGGACGCCCCCGGCCCATTTTACCGTAATTCACCCGAGCAATTAGCTTTGTTACCCATAGTCACGCCTAACGGACAAAGGATCTCACTGGCAGACGTGGCCAATGTTTTTATTGAGGACGGACCTCCCGCGATCAAAAGTGAAAATGCCCGCTTAAACGGCTGGACGTTTATCGATATCGAAGGGGTTGATGTCGGCACCTACGTCGAGAAGGCCAAAGTAATCGTGGCCGCCGAATTGCAGTTGCCGGCGGGTTACTCCATCAGTTGGGCCGGGCAATATGAGTATATGGAGCGCGCCAAGGCCAAGCTGAGTTATGTGGTGCCATTGACTCTGGGAATCATCCTCATTCTGCTCTACATGAATTTCCGCCGTTTTGCCGAAGTGGCCATTATCATGGGGACCCTGCCATTCTCCCTGGTGGGAGCGATCTGGCTGATGTATCTGCTCGACTTCAACTTTTCGGTAGCGGCCGGGGTCGGCTTTATCGCCCTGGCGGGTGTTGCCACCGAGCTCAGCGTCATCATGTTGGTCTTTCTGGAAATAACCTATCAGCAAATGCGAAAACGAGTGGCCGCGGCCGGCCGCGCCATCACCAGGGGCGATCTTATTGAATCCATCCTCGAAGGCGGCGCCCTCAGAGTCAGACCAAAAGCCATGACCGCAGCGGCGATTATCGCCGGTCTGCTACCGATCATGTACGGCAGCGGCACCGGCTCCGAAGTCATGAGCCGGATAGCCGCGCCGATGGTCGGTGGTATGGTGAGCGCGGTGATCCTGACTTTGTTGGTAGTGCCAGCGGTGTATTACCTATGGCGCACCCGTTCGCTGAAAGCATAATATTGCCAAACTAAATGGGGCAGACTTGTCTGCCCCTGCCGGAGCTCTGTGGTATAAACCAATAAAGCACCAAAAGCACAAATAGGTTAACGCTATTTGGTTGATCTGAATCAAACAAAACTCCCCAACATTACAGTCTTGTCATGCTGGTGTCATCCATCCGTAATCATCACCCCATGATAATAATCAAAGAAGCTTAATAAAACACACCTTAGGCGACAACTAGCTTGACAGCTACCGGTGTAGAAGTTGGGCAAATCAACGATAGGGGAAAACCATGAACATGAAGAAGTCAAAACTCAAATGCTGCCTTCTGGCTTTAAGTGTTACAGCGGCAATAGTTCCTGCCGCTGTTTACGCAGACAATCAGACCGACAATCTCAGGCAGCAAGTCGACGATCTTCAAAATCAAGTTGATCGCTTGGAAAACACGGCAGCGGAACGTAATACAGATTCGTCATTTCATATGGCAGGTTATGGATCGGTCGAGTACGCCGACCCGGATTCAGGCAACGCCGCTTTTAACAAGGTATTGGTCGCCCCCATCATCCACTACAATTACCAAGACTGGCTAATGTTCGAAACAGAATTTGAGCTGTCGAACACAGCTGATGGGGACACTGAGCTAGCGTTGGAATATGCCTCTATCAACCTGTTCCTGAATGACTATGTAGCGCTTGGTGCGGGAAAATTTTTAAGTCCCATAGGTCAATTCCGGCAGAATTTGCACCCTAGCTGGATCAATAAGGCTGTCTCGGCACCCGCTGGTTTCGGGCATGGCGGAGCTGCGCCCCTAACTGAGACCGGCTTGCAATTGCGCGGCGGGTTTCCACTCGGCGAGATGCGCGCCAATTATGCTGTTTATGTTGGTAACGGGCCCACCCTGGCCGCCGCAGTAGAGGGACAAGGAGGGGATTACGAATTGGCCATCGAGGAGGTGGAGACCGAAGCCCGTACCAGTGACCCTGACGGGAAGAAGTCATTTGGTGGCCGCCTTGGGCTACTGCCGTTTCCCGGTTTGGAAATAGGGATTTCCGCCGCCAAAAGTAAAGCCACCGTAACGGCGGCTTCTGCTGGTGGACACGATGGGCCTGAGCTCGATATTGAATCCACAGGCGAATTTGATTATGACGTCATCGGTGCTGATTTTCGCTATGGCTGGAACAACCTGGAGCTCAGAGGGGAATACCTCAAAACCGAGATTGGCGAAGGTAGTTCCGGAGTCGAATTTCACAGCGATGATCTTCCAGCAGATTATGCAGGCCCCGCGGAGTTTGACGATGTTGAGGTAGGTCAATGGAAAGCCTGGTATCTGCAGGCAGCCTATAAAATCCCCTCGACATCATTTGAAGTCGTCGTTCGCACCAGTGAATTACAGACGCCTCACTCTGGGGAAAACTATTCTCAGCGCACGCTGGGGTTGAATTACCTTTTTGCACCCCATGTTATCGCCAAACTCAATTATGAGATGAAAGACTACGACTCATCAGGCGCAGATGATGAAGACACTGTGCGAGTGCAACTGGCTTACGGTTTTTAGGGGAGAATTGACATGAAAATCAGCAAATTTATTACTAGCAAACTTTTCGGTGTAAGTATTACGGCTTTGTTACTGTCTGCAACCTTCCTCACACCGGCTCTGGCCGAAGCAAAAGGCGATGCAGCAAAGGGTGCTCAGAAATGGGCGAATAACTGCGCCCGTTGTCATAACATGCGCGATCCGAAGGAGTTGTCAGATGATTACTGGGAAACCACTGTCAATCACATGCGTATCCGCGCCGGTCTGTGGGGTCAGGATACGCGAGATATTCTTGCTTTCCTGCAGGCATCAAACACACCAGCCAAAAAGGTAACAGTAAAGTCTGTATCGGTAGATCTGGCCAACTCCGGTCTATCCGGTGAGGCAGTCTACAAAAGCACCTGTATCGCATGCCATGGCGGCGACGGCAAGGGTGCCTTTCCTGGCACTCCGGACTTCACCAAGTCGAAAGGCCCATTGAGCAAAAATGATGCAGAGTTACTGAGCAACATGATCAATGGATTTCAGAGTCCAGGCTCGCCCATGGCCATGCCACCGCGGGGCGGCAATGTCAGTCTGACCGACGCCGACCTGAAAGCCGTACTTGGTTATATGCGAACCACCTTCGAGAAATAGGGCTTTATCTGTGGGCAGAGTGCTCGGTGTCAGCCGGGCACTCTGCACATTACCGGCTAGCAATGCCGGCGAGTATGGTCAGGTAGCCAATACAAGTGGGTTTTCCTTACATGCTGGCGTGTTCGCCAATGCCGATGAGCCAGAGAAGTTAGAAAGACTTTGCCGTTATATCAGCCGACCAGCCATTAGTGAGCAACGTTTAAGCATAACCGACCAGGGAAAAGTGCGTTATGAATTGAAGACCCCCTATCGAGATGGCACCACACACGTATTTTTTTACCCAATTGATTTTATTGGCAAACTAGCCGTGCTCATCCCACCACCAAGGCTTAACCTTACCCGATTTTTCGGGGTATTCGCCCCTAACAGCAACCTTCGCGCGCCCAAGTGACGGCTTCACAACGGGGGAAAAATAGTCCTAAACTAAACAATCAAGAAGATAGCCAAACTGATAGGCCATACCATGCCAGAGGGATGACGTGGGCACAAAGGCACAAAATACTGAAGCATTTAGATAAAAAGTACCCAACGTCTGCGCAACCAACACAGTTGCCACCTTTGCGTGCACCACCTAAAGAACAATACGCAAACGATTTTACTATTCAACGTGACTTCAACTTTGGGGCATAGACTACCTTTATTGCAAGCGTCAAAGAAACACACTATTACATGGTGAGAGCAATGGCGTCCTGATCACCCAATTCCTGTACCAAAAGCCTATCTTCATATGACATTTCAAACTAACACGTCATAAAAACTTACACAATCCGACATTTTCATCAACCAATCTAGTCACAAAGACAGCTGCCACTGAGGGTAGTAAATAGCTTTTATTTTCCTTATACTCCTAATATCTGGCCTACTCCCGTGGATTGTGAGGCAGCAGCGCCTTCATAGATGGTGGTCCCCGTTGGAACACGCATGCTCACAACTTTACTCGCGGAATTTCCCCATTGAGGTGCAAGTGCAGAATCGAGCTGAGATTGGAGAGGTCCACTTGGTTTAGTGCGAGTCCAATAAGATCCAATCTTTCCAGCGTTTCCACCATATACTCTGTATAGCGTCGTCGCTTCACTTAGAGTATTAGCTGTATAAGATCCGCCTCTGAACGTCGCAGCGACAGCATCATCGAGAGGACCAGGGTTCAATGGACCATGGCGTACCCCCTTTGTAACAACAAACTAGTTAGAGAGCGCAAATTTCTCCAAATAGTCAAAGAGGTTGCTATGTGTTGAATCTTGCCATGTTTCTACCTCGTGATCATAGAAGTATATTTTTGAATCACAAACACCATTAACAACCTTAAACCCATAAAAATCGCCCGATCCGTTTTCCGATATCAGCACGTAACCATTACGAATTGCATCATACTTATAATTAAGATCAACCAAATTCCAGTCGCTTCTCTCTTCTAAAGAAAACACGTTGGAAAATGAAAAGTATCCTCCACCGTACTCAAAGATAAAATTTATATAGTCGGCAGGAAGCTCGGCACCAAGCTTCCCTTCAGCTTCAGTTACAGCTGCTTCATCGGGAATTTCATCCGACTCCATTCCAAACCAAACTGGGTGGTCATTTTTTGTTTTCTCTACCAACTCTTTAAAAGCATCGAAATCCATTGTTTAACCCTTTAATCATAAATCCAGTTTGGCAACGCATCGTCAGCCCCTTGCTCTCTAGCGCGATACCATCAATGCAGTTTTCTATCCGCGTCCCTCATTTCAGGAGTTACTCCCTGGTTGAACTTATTGGGATGTAGAGACTTATTGCCACGATGTAATTCTGGGAGTATCTCGTGAATCGCCGACCCCGGCATTTGATCTGCGTGATGCAAGTCTGGCTTACCTAAACCTTTAGGCGGATGACCAAGCAAAGCAGCCTTCATATCGTTGACAGACCAATCACCATCGATTCTTACAGGAGGGTCATTGGGTCCATACTTTGTAACAGGTAACACAGACCCTGTAAAGTCTGGAGCTCCTGGCTGACCGGTTGATTGGACTACTTTTTTGCCAGTCTTAGCTGCGAATGCACCCCAACCAGCAACAGGTATCATGGCTGCTGCTGACATGGCGGCATCACCATATTTTCCTCTTATTAGGTATATACCAGCATTTGCTAGGTCCGCAAACTCGCCGACAACAGAGTATAAGAAGAATAAGCGCTATTTACTACCCCTTGGTTACAGTTGTCTTTTGGACTAGCTCAGTTTGTTGAAATGTTGAATTGTGTAAGTTTTTATGCCGTGTTAGTTTGCAATGTCATGCGAGGATAGGCTATTGGTACAGGAATTGGGAAATTAGAGCGCTAATGTCCCCACCATGTAATATTGTGTTTCATTCACTCTTGCCGTAGAGGTCGTCTATGCCCCAAAGTTGAAGTCACGTTGAATAGTAAAATCGTCTGCGTATTGTTCTTTAGGTGGTGCACGCAAAGGTGGCAACTGTGTTGGTTGCGCAGACACTAGGTACTTTTTATCTAAATGCTTCAGTATTTTATGAACGATGGCAGGCTCTATAATGCAGGCAATTATCGCCACATTGTGCCTTTGGCATTGCTCACATTGAGTAATATCTATGTTGAAGACACGTTTTAGCCTTTGTGCCCACATCATCCCTCTGGCATGGTATGGCTTAGCAGTTTGGCTATCTTCTTTATTCGTAAGTTTAGGACTATTTTTACCTCGCTGGGAAGCGGTGACTTGCGCACGAAGATTGCTGTTAGGCGCAAAAACCCCAAAAAAACGGGTGAGATTGAGTCTTGGTGGCGGAATGAGTGCCGCTAATTTGCCAATAAAATCTATAGGATCAAAGAAAACATGGGTTGTTCCGTCACTATAGGGGGTTTTCAATTCATAGCGGATTTTTTCATGGTCAGTCATACTTAAACGTTGCTCGCTAATGGCAGGGCGGCTGATGTAGCGACATAGTCTTTCTAATTTCGCTGGTTCGTCGGCATTAGCGAAAACCCCTGCGTGTAAGGAAAAACCTGAGTTATTGGCTACCTGACCATACTCGCCTTCATTGCTAGCAGGCAAGGTTTGTAGTGTAAATACTTTCTGGCCTTGCTGAGGGCCCATGGCAATGCGATAGCTGACGGTATGGACTAGCTCCACCATGTCGTTATGGGACGGTGCTTTGATGCGGGTAAAAGTTGTGCCACTTAATGGATTTTCACTTATTGCACCTTCTAAGAACAACATGTGGAAATGGATATTTAGATTAAGAGCGCTACCGAATCGCTGAATGAGCGTAACGGCACCGGTTTTTGCCTGCTTGTTGGTAAGACCTGCTTTGTTCACAATGTGAGTGGAAATGGCGAGGTGAATGATTTGCATCACCTTGCTCAGTTCACTTGGGTACCTTGCTAGAAGCAATCGAAGCGGAATGGGTAAACTCAATACCCACTGGCGAACGGGATAACCCTGTAACACATCATCTACTAGCAATGCTGCACTTTCGGCCATTCTTCTGGCGCCACAGCTAGGGCAGAAGCCCCCTGCGTTTGCAGCTAAACGCGACTAACTTTTCATGCTTGCAGTCATTACACACCACGCGTAAAAAGCCGTGCTCTAGCCGTCCACAACGCAAGAACTCATCAAACTCACGCTCAACATACTTGGGTAAATACTTGCCTTGGTCGGCTAAGTTTGCTGTAAAATCTGGGTAGTAACGTTCAACCAATTGATAGAGTAGCGTTGTTTCCGGTCGATGGCGCTTGTATGTTTCACTTTGTTGCTTTGCCAGCACATTCGTTCATCACTGAATTATGTACCGACGAGTGTGGCAAAAAAAGGGCTAATTTACGACTGGCTGAATGACCGGTTTAGGATGTTTTTTGTCAGTCATTTAAATAGAAAAAACTACAAAGCTTGGCTTAATCTACCATCTTTTGCACAAAACGGATGTTAGTCCGTTTCCATTTAAATCGTTACTTCCAACCTCAGAATGCAAATAGCCTTAAGTGCTAAGGTTGGAAAATTATACTTATTCTTTGTTTCGTCAAATTGGGCTTCTCTGCATGATTAATTTTTTCACCGTGATGAGATAATTGTAGAATGCTTTGCTAGCGTTGAGTCTTTTTTGTAAGTATGCAACCGCTATCACTACCGCGATACTAGCCATTATCACTTTGTTTTTAGCCGGTGTAGGTTTGTACGGTATTTTGAGCTACAGTACTCAAATGCGTCGTTTTGAACTAGGGACTAGAATGGCGATTGGGGCAAAGCGAGCGAGTATAGTGACAGTAGTAAACGGACTGATAGGCGCCGGCATATTTGGTTTGCCAGAAGCACTCCATTCAGCGGTGGGAACATTCGCCCCTTGGTTATTGTTGATTGGCGGTATTCTGGTCATGGCCATCGTCATTTGTTTTGCAGAGCTCACCATGTTGACGGATCGCTCCGGTGGCCCACAGCGATATGTAGGTGACGCCTTTGGCGCCTATCCGGGTTTTGTGGTCAGCGTGCTTGCTAACTTGACAGCAGGGCATACGTCGGCAAGTCGGATGCCGCCATCCCTTGCTGACGATGGTTTGTTGCCCGCTTGGTTTGGTAAGGTATCACGCTGGGGTACTCCAGCAAATTCGATTATATTTTACGGAGTTGGGGCAATTATGTTTGCGTTGTGAGACGACTTTTTAGCGTTGGCGGCAGTAAGCACTCTTGCTCGTTTACTCGCTTATGTTGAATCGATTGTTGCGTTGCCTAAACTTCGCAAGCGAGCCGGTAAACCGTCTGTTAATGCTGCGATCATTGTGGCTGGACCGATTGCACTAGTACTATGTATTTGGGCGACCACACAAACTAACGCCCTGCAATGGCAAACACTCGGTGGCTTTGCTTTGTTCGGCACAATGAATTCAGTATGACTGTGCTCAACCCTCTAAAAGCGGATGGACTATTGAGTGGATCATTAGAATTGATAGCGCAGAATTTTAAGGAATTGCTGTTTTTTCATTTAGACGGTATTTATCAGCAGTTGGACAATCGTTTGTTAAGTCTGTTATTAGCTGTTATCGAGGATAATGCTGAGAACTCACAAGGTTCCCTTTCCAGGCCAGATCTACAAAAACTGGCATTGTTTAGTAAGGGAAACCGCAGCCTGGAGTTAACCGGGCCTTTGCTTAAAGCGCTGCTTTTGCATCCTCTAAACAAAACAGCCTTACGTTCAAGAAAATTTGACCTGGTTATTGATTTTGCGTTAAAGAAAACCCCATCAGCAATATTGGTTTCTCGTTATCAACTGGACGGCAAAAAACACTTACAGAAAAAACTTAAAGAACTCACCAGCGAATTGATGGACATTCAGAATGGCACTAAGCAGTGACTCTTATCGCTGTTATGCCGCTTCATAATCTTTGCGTATCAGGCTGTAAAGATTCATATCGTGGAAGGCACCATTACAGAAACACTTCTCTCGCATTACCCCTTCAAACTCAAACCCCGCTCTTAGGGTTACTGAAATAGAAGGTAAATTACTGGGTAATATCAAAGATTCTACCCGGTTGATTTTGATAGGAAATTTTGCACTAAAGACATAATCCAGAATGCACTTTACAGCTTCGCTGACGAAGCCTTTTCCCCAATGCTTTGGTGCTAAATCGTATCCAAGGATCACGCTGGCATCGAATTCGTTCCAACTATTAAATCCGCAACTGCCAATCAATTTAGGTTCGCCTTTTTTACGTATTGCCCAGCGAATACCGGTTCGGGTTTCAAACCTGGAGGAGAAATATTTGATCAATTGAACAGCTTCCTTGATTTCTTTAAAGCGCTCAACATCATAATGAGCCGTAACATCAGGATCGGAGAAAATCTCAAAGATTTGCTTGCGATCCGTCTTCTTAAGCTCATTAAGGATAAGACGCTCTGAAGTCAAAATGGGAAAAGGAGCTGCTGGCATGTTTTTCTTCTTCTAGTCGTTTTATTCCATGATAACAAATTGTTTTTGTGGTTGACAGCTTTACGCCTCTAAAGTGCACTTCTGAACTTTTCACCGAGAGCATGCAACTGCTCTTTGCTGATGATTTCGACGTTGTCAGAATCAATGCTGACACCGTCATTAAAAAGTACCGTTCTGAGAAATCCATGCCCGCCAAGGGCATCAACAAAATCATGGTGTTGCTGAGTCAAATAAACCCGTTTTTCCTGCTGAACAAGCAAATTGATGACGAGCATAAGACGGATTAAAGCTATTTTCTACCCCCTATGACAGTTGTCTTTTTGACTAGATTGGTTTGTTGAATTATCGAATTGTGGGAGTATTTTAAGGCGTCGAATAGCCCCACCATTTACTAGCGTTTTTCTTTACTCTTGCAGCAGTAAATGGAGCCTACGCCCCAAAATTGAAGTCACGTTGAATAGTGAAATCGTTCGTATACATTCGCACTAAATCCAGCACAAATATTAATCTAGATCATTACTTTTTGGGCCGAAATCGATTAAAATGCCGTTTTTGGCGCATTTAGAGGAAATACCATGAAATTATTGTCAATCACTTTACTGGCTGCTGCCTTTTTATCAACCTCTGCTATCGCTGCAGACGTGAACGCTGGAAAAACCAGAGCGGCGGCTTGTGCCGGGTGTCATGGCCCTGACGGTATCAGTTTTGTGCCAAACTACCCTAATCTGAAAGGCCAAAAAGCGGCTTATCTGGTTAAGCAACTGAATGACTATAAATCTCAGGTTCGTAAAGATCCGATTATGAATGGCCAGGCTGCTGCTCTGAGCGATGCTGACATCGCCAATATAGCAGCTTACTACGAAAGTCTTGGCAAGAAGTAAAAAAACAAGCAAAGGGCGGGGTTTAGCCTACCGGCAAGACCGCCGCCGATAGAAACACAGATACCCGCCAATCGGCTGGTATTTTTTTGCCTAGGCTTTTTGTTTGAGGTTTATGCTTGAGCGCTAAGGGTTGAGTAATTTGTCGGTAAAATCCTGCAGGTTCGCATAAACAGGCAAATCTAAAGGAAGACCTTGCTTTGTGAGCGTTGCTTTCCCTTTGCCGGTGAGTACTAACGCCGGTTTACAACCGGCATTCATACCACATTCAATGTCGCTCAGCGAATCACCGACAAACCAGGTTTCGCTGTTCTTAGCATTAAAGCGAGACAAAAGCTTTACCGGCATTCCGGGGTTGGGTTTACGGTTGGGTCCTGCATTATCCGGATGGTCAGGACAATACTCAAGGGCATCGATATGCGCGCCAACGGTCGCCAGAGAAAATTCCATTTTTTTGTGGATCAGCGCCAGGGTGACTTCGCTAAAATACCCGCGCGCGATCCCTGACTGATTGGTCGCTACGGCGACTTTATATCCCGCTCGGTTGAGCTTGGCAATTGCGCGCAAGCTGGATTCAATCGGGATCCACTCCTGCGGTGATTTAATGTAGTGATCTGAATCCTGATTTATCACACCATCTCTATCCAGTATCACCAGCTTAGTCGCCGGGCTATCCACGCCAATAGTCTCTGAAAAATCAGCCATCTATTTTTGCAGCAAAGATATATCAGCAATACCCAAGAATAGCTCTCTGAGCTTGCTGATCAGTTTCAGGCGGTTATTGCGGATTGCGGGATCATCAGCGTTGATCATGACCTTATCGAAAAAATTATTCACCACGGTTTCAGGCTGGCTAATTCGTCTAGCGCACTTTGATAATTACGGTGAGCAACAAGGTCTTGAACAAGCCCGGAGACCTGATTAATTGTTGAATAAAGGTCGGCTTCTTCGCCCTCGAACAAAGATTCGTCGATAGTTATCTCGTCACCGTCGAATGAAGACTTGGCTAGAATGTTCCCTACCCGTTTGTTGGCTTCTGCCAGCGCAGCGCTTTCGTCGGATTGGCTAAATCGTTCGACTGCAAACACGCGCTTTTCAAAATCTAAAGGGTTGGTGATATTGACTGCCTGTACCGCCCCTACCACCTGAGTTGGTAACCCTTTGGACTGATACAACGCCAGCTGACGAGCATTAAAAAATTGCTGCAGCTTGTTGCGGGTTTCCGGATCCAGAGAGACATCAACAAAAGTCTTCAGTGAAGCATCGATCAATTGGGTAAGATCCAAGTTTAACTCTTTTTCACAGATCAAACGGAGTATAAGACGGATTAAAGCTATTTTCTACCCCCTATGACAGTTGTCTTTTTGACTAGATTGGTTTGTTGAATTATCGAATTGTGGGAGTATTTTAAGGCGTCGAATAGCCCCACCATTTACTAGCGTTTTTCTTTACTCTTGCAGCAGTAAATGGAGCCTACGCCCCAAAATTGAAGTCACGTTGAATAGTGAAATCGTTTGTGTATTGTTCATCAGGTGGTGCACGCAAATGTGGCAATAGCTTTGTTTGTTTAGAAGTTGGGTGCTTTTTATCTATATGTGCCAGTATTTTCTGAATAACGTGTATATCTATAATACAAGCGATGATGCTTACATTGTGGTTCTCGCATTTTTCGCATTCGGTAATGTCTATATTGAATACCCGCTTTAACCGCTGTGCCCATCAGGGTAAGAGCGTGATCATTTTTTAAGCAGTTATCACTTTTTCAAGATACGCAGTATCCATAGCCGCAATGCGCTGTTTACGTCGGATGCTGGCCTTCTTCGTTTTTTCCCGTTTTAGCTGATTGAGTGCCACTTGCCTTATGCAGGCGAGATTTTGAGCGGCATCACCGCGATGTATTTGACATGCATCCTCATGCATTGCCACATCAAGAAGCCAGTGGACTTTGTTTTCGATACCCCAGTGATTGCGAACAGCACTTGCAAAATGCTCTGCACTGAGTGTTTTCGAACAGATATAGTAACGTGACTCCAAACTCTGTTTACCCTGCTTATCCACTCTGTAATGAACTGCCATACCCAGCGTAGTCAGTTTGGGCCAACTGCTATGTTCTGTTGTAAAGCCAGATGCGGGCAATACCTGATATTCTCGATATTCCCTACGGCCATGACCTTGTTCGACATGCGTCAGCTTGTCAGCTGTTGTTTGGGAAAAAGCCTCTTGTAATCCGGTGTATAAGCCTCGTTGATTCGCTTTCACCGTCAGTAAGTAGTCTGCCTCTTTGTCTATGATGGTTTGTGCAATACTCGTTTGACATCCCATGGCATCCAGACTGACCAGGCAACCTTTAATATCAAGCAGTTGCAACAGCGCGGGAACAGCCGTGATTTCGTTGGACTTTGCATCCGTTTTATACTGTCCCAGTACCACACCATTGGCCGTCGCATAGGCGTTAACCATATGAATGGCGGTACGTCTGTCCGTTCGGTCATAAGAGCTTTTTAGCGTTTTTCCATCAACCGCGATGACCTGACCTTGTGTCAGTATTTCTGTTTGTTGCATCCAGGCAATGAATGCCTGTTGAAACTGGCCCGGGTCAACACGACTTACAAGCCGGGCAATCGTATCGTGCACGGGAATACCCAGACTAAAATCACCATGTTGCTTAAGCCAATCCAGGTGACAGCGACCAAAATCTTCAATGTCTTCCCATCCTTCAGCACCCGCTATCACAGCTGCAACAGTTAGAAATAAAACGTCAAATAGCGGATAGGTGATTTTACTGGCCTGGCGAGGCTCGTCTATCGAATGAAAGTGGCTGGCAAAAACGGCAAGTGACATTGTGGGGCTCCCAAAAAGAGAGCATATGATCATAGCCAGACCAGGTCGTCAACTAACAGTTAAATTTGATCAAATAATGTTCGCGATCTCGCCCTGCTGTGCCCATGACATAGCCCTTGCATGGTAAGGTTTATCTGATTGCCCATCTTTTTGATTGACAATTTTCGGGCTGTTTTTGCCTCTCTGTGACGCAGTAATTTGTGCTCTTAGATTGCTGTTGGGAGCAAATACCCCATAAAATCGGGTGAGATTTAGTCTTGGCGGTGGAATGAGGGCCACTAGTTTGCCAATAAAGTCGAGCGGTTCAAAGAATACATGTGTTGTGCCGTCTCGATAGGGTGTTTTTAATTCATAGCGCACTTTTCCATGGTCAGTCATACTTAAACGCTGTTCACTAATCGCTGGGCGGCTGATGTAGCGACATAGTCTTTCTAACTTCTCTGGCTCATCGGCATTAGCGAAGACCCCTGCGTGTAAGGAAAAACCTGAGGTATTGGCTAACTGACCATATTCGCCTTCATTGCTGGCAGGGAGTGTCTGTAGTGTAAACACCTTTTGACCTTGTTGTGGTCCCATGGCAATCCGATAGCTGACGGAGGCCCCTTGCAACTGCAATAGACTATCTTCATCATCAATAGGTAAGTTAAGAAAACTGTTTTCTATGTCGCGCTCCACTAACCCCACTTTCTCCAAATAGTTGGCAATTCGATAGCTAATGGTGTGAACTAGCTCCACCATGTCGCTATGGGACGGCGCTTTGATGCGGGTAAAAGTCGTACCACCCCATGGATTTTCACTGATTACTCCTTCTAAAAACAGCATATGGAAATGGATGTTTAGATTGAGGGCGCTACCAAATCGCTGAATAAGGGTAACAGCCCCAGTTTTCGATTGTTTGTTGGTAAAGCCGGCCTTGTTCACAATGTGCGTGGAAATGGCGCGGTGAATGATTTGCATCACTTTGCTCAATTCACTTGGGTTTCTTGCTAGCAGTAATCGAAGTGGAATAGGTAAGCTTAAGACCCACTGACGAATTGGATAACCAAGTAATACGTCATCTACAAGTAGCGCTGCACTTTCTGCCATTCTTCTGGCTCCGCAGCTAGGACAGAAACCTCTGCGTTTACAGCTAAAAGCGACTAACTTTTCATGCTTGCAGTCATTACACACCACGCGTAAAAAGCCGTGCTCTAGTCGTCCACAACGCAAGAAATCATCAAACTCACGCTCAACATAATTGGGTAAATACTTGCCTTGGTCGGCTAGGTTTGCGGTAAAGTCTGGGTAGTAACGTTCAACCAATTGATAGAGTAGCGTTGTTTCTGGTCGATGGCGCTTGTATGTTTCACTTTGTTGCTTTGCCAGCACATTCGTTCATCACTGAATTATGTACCGACGAGTGTGGCAAAAAAAGACCTAACTTACGACTGGTTGAATGTCCGGTTTGGATGTTTTTTGTCAGTCAACTAAAACCGCAAACAACTCATTAAATGTCGAATTTTCACTCACTTCTCAGTTGATATTTCCAACCTTAGAATGGCAACTGCCAGTCAAGAGCGACCTTGTCAACGTCGCTTTATTGTGCTTAGCGCACCCGAGAAATCAATTTCCAACCCACTGACGTTTTTGTACAGAAGGGTCGAAAACAGATTTTCCCCCCCCCCGAAATGCAAATAGTTATTCACAGTTAACAATTAACTCAACCTTGTTGAATAAAAGTTTTTTATCTTTGGAATCATAATTTTCGTTATGCAACCTAATGTAATAATCAGGAACCTTCAAATTGGGGTTCTTGTTGGCTTTGCCAATGGCGTGCTGTTCGGCTATGTGTATTCTGCTTACAGTCGTTTTCGTTTGAGTCACTGAGTCACTCTTCACCACCTCACGCTCAGTGGCTTGTTCAGGTGTTTCTGCTTGTTTGTTTTCGGTTTGATTATCAGGCCCAGCACAGGCAAATAAAAAGGTCACTGATGCTGCTACTAATGTCAGTTTATATTTGTGTAATAGCGTAGATGTAAGCATGTTTTTTCCTTGTTTCATAACAAAATAGAAGTCTTACTAACAACTAACGAGTGACGTTTTAAAAAGGGTTTTTTATTTTGATTTTTTGTTTGGATCACTGTCTACAAGATACTTTTCCCATAGCTTAGCTTCTTTCAAAAAAGCATAGAACGCATCAATGGTGGCTAATATTAAGCCTCGTTTACCATTGGTTATACGCCCTTGTAAAAAATATTTCTGCAAGAATGTGAAGGGTAAAACAAGGGCCAGTTTAATTAGGCTAGGGCGCTTATTGCGAGCAAATTTATCTTCTGCTCTAAATGAAGAATACAAATTATTCTTGGCAACCAAGGCATCAATACGATTATATCCAAAGTGGGTAAAAGCCACCTGTGTTCGAATTTCTTTTCCCTCTACAATGGCACTTTCATGGACTTGTTCGCTTGTATCAAAATGGGCTAATTGTCGACGATATAAACGCAGATTATTGGGTTTTTTCATCCATTTGTTTGGCAATTGGTTCATAAATATATCATTACGGGCAAAACGCAATGCGGCGATATCATTGCGGATTATGGTTTGTTTGATCACGGCTATACACTCAGGGGTAAGCGCTTCATCAGCATCAAGGTTTAATACCCAATCTTGTTGACATAAGCTTAAAGCAAACTGCTTTTGCCCTGCATAACCCAGCCAATCTTGATGGATAACCTCTGCGCCCATTGCTTCAGCCAATGCAACGGTGTTGTCGGTGCTACCGGAGTCCACAACTAATACTTGTGCAAAATCACTCACGGAGCGTAACACTCGCTCAATGTTGTTGGCTTCATCTTGCGCAACAATAAACACGCTACAGGGGATCATAAATTACCTTTTATTAATAGAGAGGTAAGAGTATATCTTAACTTAATGTAATGGCATAACCGTACGATTGGCCTCATTACTCTACAATCACCAGGGCAACTGTGTAGGGATGAATGATAAGCGGACTATTGGTGACGAAGCTGCGTTTCTTAGGTGCATCTGATTGCCACATGGTCACTTTCGTTGATGACATGAAACCGAAAGGTAAAGGCATCTCATGTACATCAAATGACAAGTTATATGCAATAAGTTCGCTGTCTTCCAGTCTAGAGGTAAGCCTGGCGCGAATGAGCTTGAGATCAACGTATGCCATAAAAGTCAATATAGCGGCTAAGGCACTCGGTAAGTAATTTTTGATCGTCCAGGAATACATGAATAGACGTTGTTAAAAGTGATCTGGGCACTGACAGATGTTTTCTTTGGCTGCCAGGTGCTAATAAATATTTCAGGGCGCTCCTTCCAATTAACAATTTTCCCAAGAAATTAAACTAAATACATTTCAATTTGTCAGAGCTTGAGCGATCAGTGTTCAAGAAAACAGCTTCGGTTAATGCCAGCAAAGTTTACTCAGCAGGCTCTTAGTACAACAAGCCAATTATTTGGCAGCACACTACAAAGCAGGTAAAACAAATGAGTCAAATAGAAAATTTAGACAAAGCTTCAAAGGTAGAGCGAGCTTTCGTATATGTCGTTTATGGGGACGACATATATTATAAGGAGGCGGCTTACAGCATTTTAACTTTGCGCTTATCAACGCCAGAAATTCCCATTTTAGTCCTGGTAGAACGAACTGGTGACTTTGAAAATATTCAAGGTGTAACGCCAATTTTAATGAGTGAAAAGACCAGGCAAGACTGGCTGCAAGGTACTAGCTATCATTTTGAGAGTATAAGAAATATTAACGCTATGTACTACCCACTGTGTCAGCTGTATTTAAGGCCAGTTGCACGTGTGTCAAATGGGTACTTTTCAGGAATCAGTGAAGTAGTTGTCATCAAGATAGACGCAATATAACTGGTCTTTGGTACTGAAATCCGCAATGAGATATGTGAAAGCCCTTACCTCAACATGTTGCATGTTCAAGTGATGGTCTGTTTTTTGTGCTTCATGCGCCAAAATCGAAGTCGCGTTGAATGATGTAGTCACTGAATGAGGCTGTGGCTGGTGGAGCTCGAAGTGGCGGCATTAGAGAATCGTTTTTTGCTTCAAGAAGAGTCTGCTTGTCAAGGTGCGCCAAAATCTTATGGATAACAGCCGGATCCGTAATACAAGTAATAATTTTGACGTTGGTTTTTTCACAAGCCTCACAGACTGTGATGTCAATATTGAATACTCTTTTTAACCTTTGTGCCCACGACATGCTTCGCGCATGGTATGGTTTATCTGAATCTTTCAGATGCTCTGCTAAGCGAGGGCTATTCTTACCGCGTTGTGAAGCCGTTACCTCGGCACGCACCTTAGCATTGGGAGCAAACACGCCATAAAACCTCGTAAGGTTTAGCCTCGGCACTGGCACCAGTGCCGCGAGCTTGCCTATGAAATCCAAGGGAGTAAAAAAGACATGTGTGGTACCGTCTTGATAGGGAGTTTTCAGTTGATATCTTACTTTTCCTGAATCGGTTAGACTCAATCGTTGCTCGCTTAACGCTGGCCTTGAGATATATCTGCATAGCCTTTCCAGTTTGTCAGTTTGATGGCTGTCTGCAAACACCCCAGCGTGTAAGCTAAAACCGTTTATTTGAGCTAATTGACCGTAATGTTGTTCGTCTTTGGCAGGTAAGGTTTGCAAGGCAAAGACTTTTTTGCCTGTATCTGGTCCTACAGCAATGCGGTAATTGACAGAGGCTGCTTGCAAGGGCAGTAAACTATCTTCGTCATCCATGGGTAAATCGAGAAATGTGTTGTCCATATCCCGTTGAACGAGCCCGGCCTTCTCCAAGTAGGTCGCGATGCGATGGCTAATGACATTCACGAGGGTTTCCATATCATTGTGGTTTGGTGCTTTAACGCACTTGAATTTGGACTGTCCACACTCCTGAGTGATAACGCCTTCCAAAAAGAGCATGTGAAAGTGAATATTGAGATTCAGTGCACTACCAAATCGCTGAATGTAAGTCACCGCTCCTGTGTTTGCTTGCTTCTTAAGATACCCAGCCCGATGCACAATATCGCAAGAAATAGCACGATGAATGATTTGCATGATTTTACTTAAGTGTTTGGGATACCTAGCTAGAAGTAGACGAAGCGGGATGGGTAAACTCAATACCCATTGGCGTACAGGGTAACCGTGAAGAACATCTTCAACTAACAACTTGGCACTTTCTGCCATCCTTCTTGCACCGCAACTTGGGCAAAATCCCCTGCGTTTGCAGCTGAACGCCAGCAGTTTCTCATGCTTGCAGTCGTCACAAACTACACGCAAAAAACCATGCTCAAGCCGACCACACCTAAGAAACTCTTCAAACTCTTTTACCACATGAAGTGGTAACGACTTCCCTTTTTGTGAAAGCTGCTTCTGAAATTCTGGGTAGTGGCGTTCGACCAATTGATACAGTAACGTCTGCTCTGGACGATGTCGTTTATAGGTATGAGAGTGAGTTACTAGCAATGGCGCCTTTATCTTGAATTGGCATCACAGTGTGTATATGATTTTAATGTAAATCTACTGATCAATAGGGTGGGAAATTTATAGTCTCAAGGTCCGAAAAACGTACAATGCAGCCCCTCATACTTTAGCTTCCAACCAACTGAGCCTTTTCATTGCCTTGGCAGAAAAGCTGATTTCCAACCTTAGAATGCAAATAGCCAAATAAAGGCGCGGTTTTTATTGTCGCGGCTACCAATCGGCTGGATAAACTTGATGAAGCATTATTACGTTCAGGAAGGCTTGATCTTCATGTCCATGTTCCTTTCCTGGATAAAAATGCCCGGCGCTGGTTTATCGAAAAGTTCTTGCAGTACGACGTTTACGAAGAGGCTATAGATGTTGATTTAATCGTATCACTAACGGCTGGTATGAGCGGTGCAGATTTAGAGAAGGTTCATCGGGAGACAGTGCTTCAGGCTCTAAGTAAGAATACTGGCAAAATTGGTCAAAGTACGTTACTGGAAGAAATTAATATTCTTAAATATGGCGCTAAACGGACACTTGATAAGTGCGCAAAAATGCTGGCAGAAACCGCCTTTCATGAGGCTGGTCATGCGGTTATCTCAAAAGTTCTGATGCCAGAGAGAATAATTGAACAAATAAGTATTGTGCCCAGAGAACAAGCTTTAGGAATGGTGGCCTACAACAGGGAACAAGAAATTGATTACACGAAAGCTTTTTGGTTCTCGCAGACATGTGTAGCGTTAGCTGGTCGAGCGGCCCAGGTAAAACAGTTCGGAGATGAAGGATTAGATACCGGTGCCAGCAGTGATTTGAGGCAGGCCATGTGGTCTGCCTGGAATCCTGTTGCCAAATACGGAATGCATCCCGATAGTTACAACTTAGACACCACAGTGTTACATGAATGGAGCGGAGACGTTTACTTTCAATCTCAGACTGAAAAATTAATCAAAGAGTGGCTGGATGAAGCAACCCTGAAAACTGATCAATTAGTTGACCAATACTGGGAGCAAATAAGCAAGGTTGCACAAGCTTTACTGGAAGAAGAAGTGTTATCAGAAGCGCAATTTAAGTCGTTAATAGAGTAGAACAGTAAAAGTGGAACAAGTTCTATTTTTTGAGGCTTTGATAAACCGATATCCAATCATCAACGCTCACTTTGCTGACCAACTCGCCAATTAAGTTGTAGGGAATGTGTTTGGGGTTTTTAAAACGGATACAACTTTTACCCATATCCAGCTTAGTAGGTACCGCTTCGGCGTAACGGACCCGAAACCAGCTTTCGAGCTCAGGCATTGCATAAATGCCCATATGATAAAAGCCATAATGGCTTTTCTGTGCCGCCAGGTTCATAAAGGGTAATGGCAATTCTGGGTTGCAATGATAACCGGCAGGGAACAGTTGATGGGGCACCACATAGCCAATCATGTTTTAGTTGATGCATTCGCTAAATCTGGCTGGCAGGTTATCCAGTATTGTCTGGCGTAACTGTGATATTACCCGCTGCTTTTCCACGGGTAGGGCGGTAATGTACTGGTCTACCGATGTGTAACTCTGTGCGTCGGACATAGTCGCTCCTGGCTAACTTAGGTTAGATTGCTTAACCACTATGCCTTAAAGGTTGTCCTGATTACCAGCAAGGTGTTGCAGGAATTGGAATGCCTGTCGAGGGCTCATGGTTTCCGGCAGGAACTCAGTCTGGCCCATCTCTTTGAGCAATTTAGTAAACTCGGCACTGCCGCCGGCGTAGCCCATTTTCCACTGTTTGAAAATAGGGGCGGTGATTTCCTCATAGCTGATAATAGTGATTTCGTCATGGCGGGGGTCATCAGCAATATCCAGGTAAAGCTCGTTAACGGCGCTGCGTTCGCCTTCCAGCGCCTGCAAAAAATATTGTTGTTCGTAAGAAAGCATACCGCAAATGCCCTCGGCCTGATTGTTACGGCGGGCGGTGTCGAGAATGGATTTCAGATCGCTAAGTGACATTTCCCGCGAGGCATGGCTGTAGTACACCAATCTCACTAACTTCATTTTTACTTTCCTTTTTTCTAAACTGCGTAATTGTTTGCGTAACTGCAGGCAACGACTATCTTTCAAATATAGCAGAGTTTTCAGAAACGGTAGTGTTGGGTAAATGTATGGAAAATCCAGTGTTTTTGGTTGGTCAGAGTCCAGACTTAGCGGCATTTTTGCCGGATAACACAATGCACTGCGAAAAATTAACCAGCCTGAGAAACGCTAAAAAGACACTGCGCAGTTGTAAGCCCTCACTGGTTATACTCTGTGTAGGCTCCGATGATGATATTTCCCTCTGTCAGTCGGTAGCCCAGTATATTCGTCAGGGGCTGGTTAACCAGGATACCCGTATCATTCTTATGCATAACCCCACTCAGCAACTGGACGAAGTAGTCTGGCTGGAAGAGTACCAAATCAATGCCTGTTTAACGGCGTCTGAAGCGAAAGCCAAGTTTAATGCCAGTGTGCTCAAACGGGAGCTGGCCACTTTTGAGTATATTGAAAACACCTACCGTCAGCACGATGCAGAAACAGAATTGCTGGTGTGTATCACACGCTTTTCACGAGGCGACGAAAAGCTCACGGCGCTGCTTTCAACCTTCTCAAATGCGCTGGCGAGATTATGCCATGCCCACTGCAGTTTCGAAATTTACCTGGAAAACACATCGCGTTTTCGGGTGCGTGGTTCCGATACTGCCAGCAACGATCTGGCAAAAACTATGCAGGCATTGTTATCAGAGGGCGGGCTGCCGGCCAGCCTTGCTCAGGCAATAGAAGAACAGCATCCACAAATTCACCTGCTCGATGAAAGTGGCGGACTGGAGCCGGTTAGCCCCGTTCCCGTTTAATCAGCCGAATGTCGAAGGATTCGTAGGGGGCAAACAACATTTCGTAGTTGTCTTCATCCACTCCGCTATTAAGCACTGCCAGGCAGCAGTTACGGAAGAGCTGATACAGGTTACTGTTTGTGGTGTCTTCAAGCTTGCTGACTTCAAGTTGGGAGAGTTGGCTCATCCAACCTACAGGGTTTAGCTGAATTTTTTTCATTCGTTATCCTGAATGACCACCTGATTCCGACCACCGGATTTTGCTTTATATAGCCCTTTATCGGCCCGCTCAAAGGCGGCGTCGAGCTTCTCCCCGGTACGGCACTGAGTACCGCCGATGGAGGCTGTGACTGTCAGGCGCTCTTGTTTAAATTTAAAGGGTAGCTTAGCCAGCCCCTCGCGCAACTCATTCAGGCGATTTAACAGTTTATCGCTGGCATGATCGGGCAACAGTATAATAAATTCTTCACCGCCCCAGCGTGCCATAAACTCGCTGCTGGTCAGGTTAGTTTTCAGGTGGCGTGCTATGGCCTGGAGTGTTTTATCACCGGCGGCGTGGCCGTATTTATCATTGATCCGTTTGAAGTGATCCACGTCGACTACCGCGATACTCAGTGGCTTGTTCTGGGCCTGGCAGCGATCCCATTCTTTTGAAGCCCTTTCATTATATGCCATGCGATTGGGCACCCGGGTGAGCGGATCGGTGTACATGTTTATGCGCTGTTCAACCAGCTTTTTACGGTATGAGTCGGTTTGTTTCTGCAGCGATGAGAGCTGTTGCTGCATGGAGACCAGCAGTGACATCAGGCCTTCCTGTTCCTGACGCTCGGCTTCTTCACCGGCACTGAGTGAGTTAGCCATCTGGCCCAAGTAGTGCTGCGCCTGCTGCTTTAAGTCGTCGATATTGCTTTCGCCTTCCAGGGCGTCTTCCATGTCTTCCAGCACGTTTCGCAATTCCTGGTTGCGAGACTGGCGCGCCTCAAAACTCTCGGCACTTTTTGAGATACTGGATTGCACGTCACCGTTAATATTACCCAGGGCATTATTCAGCCGCTGAATAATTTTACCGGCCGTATTGGCCTCGGTGAGGGTTTCCTGAACCATTACCCGGATCAGGATCAGGCAGCTATTCAGTAACTCTTCTTCGGTAAGCCCCTGGCCAAGCCTCTCCTGCAGGGAGGCGATGTAGTCATCCTCCGGGTTGACCCGGATATAGGTTTGTACCAACTGACCGAGCTCATCGATGAGGTTTTGTTTAAGCTGTACCGTTCGGTTATTGGGTTGGTTGTCAGTCGTTGACTCTTCAGCATTGCCCATGCCGGATTGATAGCACTTTAATACCTGTTGATAGAGCGGCAGCACGGCACTGATGCCATTGATGGGCTTTTTCAGGGCGCTACTGGCTTTGGCTGCCTGGCTGCGGGCCGCCGGCTCAGTCACCAGACGCTGAAATGCCTGGATGTCTTCTTCCAGTTGGCGAAGCCAGGCCTGAGTCAGGGTTTTTACTGAGTAGGGTTCCAGCATAATGAGCTGGTTGACTTTATTCATGGATAGGGTGGCCAGAGTGAAATCAATCTTGCCACTTAAATGACCGCGCAGAGACTGTAACTCTTTATCAATCTCTGCCGATAATCCCTCATAATAACTGGTGAGCCGGACTATAAATCCTGCCAGTTGCTCACTGTGAGCGCGCAGCGATTGGAGTTGTTTCGCTTCCATGTGTTATGCAAGCTCCTTATTAGCCAAAAATAACCGCCGGCATGCTACTGCCGGGCTAACCGATTGTTCGATACATTGAAATCAAAATTCGCCCGTAGCGGGTTGATATCCAATCCGCCTCTGCGGGTGTAGCGCGCATAGACTGCTAGCTTGTGCGGCTTGCATCGATTCATTAAATCACAAAAAATTCGCTCGATACACTGCTCGTGAAATTCATTATGCCGGCGAAACGAGATGAGATAAGCCAGCAGTCCGGCGTGGTCTATAGCCGCGCCTTCGTAATGAATTTGCACACTGGCCCAGTCAGGCTGACTGGTGATCAGGCAATTAGACTTTAATAAATGACTCACCAGGGTTTCAGAAACCTGCTGGTCGCCGGTTGTGAGCAGCTCCGGGCTCGGCTCATAGGCATTGATTTCAATGTCCAGATCGTCAATCACGGTGCCGTCGAGTTCACCAAGGTGAAGGGCGCCAAACTGACCGGCGCTGAATAATTGCACCTTAACCGGTGCCTGGGCACAGGCCGATAAATCCTTGCTTAAGTGTCGGGCCACTTCATCTGCACTGCCAAATACCGACTGATTGAAGCTGTTCAGATAAAGCTTGAAAGACTTAGACTCGATAAGGTTTTGCGAATCAATTGGCACCTGGCATTGCAAAATGGCGACCTGCGGTTTGCCTTTCGGATTAAGCCACGAAAGCTCATAACCGTTCCAGATATCCACACCGCCAAAAGGCAGGGGCTGTGAAACGCCAATTTGTTCACGGCTTAGCGAGCGCGGCACACCTTGCAACAGCTCAGGCGTGTACTGTTCAATGTAGTCAACCTTTTGACCCAGTGTCAGGTTGGCGGGAAGAGACGGTGACGAAGAGTGCTTTACTGTCATGCTGTCCTGTAACTTTTTACCACTGATTAATCATGGCACGCGCATTCAATATGCCAAGCTGGTGTTTAAAGTGCCATAAATTCTTTACTATAGAGGTTTAGTATACCTGATATGGAATCGCAATGGAGAATATAGTTCAACAATCATTGCATAAGTTAATGCGCGATTTACAACAAGCGGCAGCGTCTCATCCCGCGCTGATGACCACTGAGTTTGAAGCGGAATTAGCATCCCCCTGTTATGTGGGGAACGCCAGCCAGGGAGAGCCCTGCACCTGGCAGCCCGTGCCGATGGAAGGTGAATATACCTTTGCCAATATCGAAAACGCCTTGCACATCACGCTGAACGAGCAATTTTGCAAATTCTTTACCACTTACTGGAGTTTTAATCTGCCGGTTAAGGCTGAACAAGGCAACTGTGAATTATTGCAGGTTTGCAGTGAAGAGGACTTCGAGCGACTACAACAAAACCTGATTGGCCATTTGTTAATGAAGCAGCGACTAAAACAGCCGCCCACGTTATTT
This sequence comes from Alteromonas sp. RW2A1, assembly GCF_001886475.1. Lineage (NCBI taxonomy): Bacteria > Pseudomonadati > Pseudomonadota > Gammaproteobacteria > Alteromonadales > Alteromonadaceae > Alteromonas > Alteromonas sp. RW2A1. Next base: position 324,036 of record NZ_CP018031.1, read on the forward strand.
TTTGGCTTAACCGATGAAGACGACTTTATTTTGTCTGTAGATAATGCCTCAGGTGAGGTAGTACTGGAACAGGTGGGGAAATTGCCCACTCGTTGTCTGGCACCTGATCTGGCGACCTTTATTGATGGCCTGACGCCAGCCGTTTAACTGAGCTTTGCCAGCCGGCTCTCCATCACCGCGAGGGCCTGCTCTAACTGTTCCACCCGTTTTTCCAGCTCAGCGATGCGCTCTTTGTCGCCCGGTGTTTTGGGTTGGGCTTTGACCTGCACATTCTGCTGATTAAAGACCTTTATCGCCTCAATGGCGTCCAGCACGCTTACCTTGAAAGGCGCTTTACCACGCAATAAGCCTACACCCGGCGTTAAGCCCTCGGCCGCCAATAAATGGCAGATTTCGACCAGGGTTTTATGGTTTTCTTTAGAGGACATGCATTTACTCTTTACTGGTGACCAACACACCAGGCGGGCTTGGCCTTTAGTCAGTTAGTCAAAACAACGAAAATTTCGCTAATCATACCGATAGTTAGCACCGCCGCCAAGTGGTTATTTTTTAATTTCTTTAAAATTCAATAAGTTATAGTTGGCCTCATTCTTGATTACCTGAAGTTCATTAGTGACTTATTATTTTTCAACAGGGAACCACTATGAAAAAATTAATGCTTTGTACTGCTCTGGTAGCACCCATGTTACTGTCTGGTTGTGTCATTTCCGTAGGAGGTGATGACAAAGAACATTACCAGGCCAGCTGGGAGCAGCGTGAGTATAATAATCGTAAACATATCAGCAATCTGGAAGTGAATGCGCACTTTGAAGACGTTACCCGTAAGATGGGTGTAGCCGACTTCAACGAAATGGTAGGCGAGGGCGATCACGTTTACCGGATTCTTTACTATCGCACGCAGCGTACCGAGGACGACGGTATCACCACCAAGGACGAGTGTACTCCCCTGGTCTTCAAAGATAATCGCTTAATTGGTTGGGGTGAAGAAGCGGTCCGTAAAATCTAATCCGCCCACCGTTTACACTTACTGACAAGCCCGATAAACATCCCGTTTATCGGGCTTGTTGCTGTCTGGCCGGCCATCATTAATGATGGCTCGTTGCACTACCTGCCCGATCACTGTACTCAATTATCATCGCTAAACTTATTCAAATGTATAAATATTGTTAACGGTATATTTACATGGTGTTATTTTTTCGGCTAGAGTGGGGAACTGATGCACTTTTTGTGCGTCTATTACGTATCTCTTAAGACCAATCTTGTTGTTTTCAGTTTGCTGTTGTTCAGCGGCAGCGCTGAGCGGTTGAGTGAGAGGGCGGCCCGGGTCGCAAAACAGGCGTTTACGCATCACCACAACACGGGAGACAGGCTATGGTACAAGCGGAAATCCAACAAAACCTGGATAAAATCAGAGCAGCATACTTATCAGCGGAAGATCTGAAAGTGGCTGCATCCATCATTTACAACGCCTACCACGACGATCCAATTTTTTTACAAATATTCCAGAGTGAAAAAGAAGGCTACGAATCGCGGTTACGGTCGGCTATTCGCGAAGAACTCACCGCATTCTGGGAAGCCGAGCAACCCATTATTGGCCTGTTTGATGAGGGGCGATTATTGTCTGTTGCCTGCCTCACGGGGCCAGACAATGCTGCAGGGGCTGGGCGTTATTGGCACTGGCGGTTAAAAATGCTGCTGACCACCGGGTATTACGGCACCCGGCAAATGCTCGAGAAAGAGGAAAAAATTCGTTCTGCCATGCCAGCTGAAAAGTATCATCTGCTGTCGTTCATTGCGGTGCATCCGGACTATCAGTCACACGGTCTTGGTCATCTGCTGATGCGGGCTATCGACAGTGTCTTACTTGAGCATCGTGATTCAGAAGGGGTGGGCGTATTTGTGACAGTACCTAAATATGAAACGTTCTTTTCTGACGGCTTTTATCAAAAAGTCGCGCAGGTGGAAATTGCTAATAAAACCGGGCAGGTTATGTTCCGTCCAAGGCCTTAATCGTTCGCCGGGAATACCGTGCAGGGCGAGCAATCCGCCCTGCTTTTAACGAGAAAATGCCTTGTCAGCCTTGCGGGCCGAATCCCGTCAGGTATAGTGCCTGTATAGATAATTACACGCTGCAGATATGTCAGACTCTTTAGACTTCAATCCGGTACAAGCCATTCAGAATGAAGATGCCTGGGTAAGTGTCATCCAGAAAATGGATGAAGCCTATGCGGATCTGGTGCAGTCACAGGTCGAAGTCGAAGAAAAAAACGTTGAGCTGGAAGAGGCCAAAAGCTTTTCTGACAGTATTCAAAGTGCTATGAACGATGTGCTCGTCGTGTGTGATAACGACGGTATCATTGAAGGCGTAAACCGGGCATTAACCGAGCTGGTGGGGGAGTCTGAATCGGCTCTGATTGGTCGTTCTATTTTAACCTTTATCGCCCCGGAGTTGCACGACAAGGTACAGGGCTTTTACGAACGCCTGCGTGCTCAGTCTGTGCGCGACTACGAGCTGGAATTACAGGGCAAGTCGGGCAGTGTACCGTTATCGGTAAATTGTACGGCGCGCTTAAATCACCGCGGTAAGTCTGTGGGCATGGTGCTGGTAGGACGCCCTCTTGGTGAGCTGCAAAGAGCCTATAAAGAGCTTAATATTGCCCATGCTGAATTACAGCTCGCCCAGCAACGACTTATTCAGTCAGAAAAAATGGCTTCTCTGGGTCGTCTGGTGGCAGGTGTAGCCCACGAGCTGAACAATCCCATCAGCTTTGTGTATGGCAACATGCACGTGTTACGTCGTTACACCGATAAACTCAGCACTTACTTTGATGCGGTAGCCAGCGGTGAAAGCCGTGACGCGCTGCGCGAGATGCGTGAAAACATGCGTCTGGAAAAGGCCATCAAAGATCTCAATTCGCTGGTGGATGGCACCATGGAAGGCGCAGACAGAGTAAAAGAAATCGTCAATGATTTACGTCAGTTCTCGTCTGCGCAGGTGTCGGAGAAAGCGTCTTTCGACCTCAGTCACGCGGTGCATACCGCTTTACACTGGATAATGAAAGAAAGTGATTTTGCGGTTGAGGTGGTAGACAACATTCCCCGACCACTGGAAGCTTATGGCCATGCCGGGCAGATCCATCAGGTCGTGGTCAACCTGATCGAAAACGCGGTAGATGCCATGGCTGCTTCCGAGACGCGCAGATTAACCATCAATGCCAGTGCAGATAATGATGGCGTGTTATTGACCATAAGGGATACCGGATCTGGGATCAGCGCCGACGATGCGCCGCAAATTTTTGAGCCTTTTTATACAACCAAACCAGTTGGAATGGGAACAGGCTTAGGTTTATCAATTAGTTATGGTATCGTTTCGCAACATAATGGCGAATTATCCATCGACAATCATATCGATGGCGGTGCAATCGCTAGCCTGTTTTTACCTAACCGGGAGTCCGCTGATGCTTAATCTGTTATGGCTGCAATCCGGTGGTTGCGGCGGCTGTTCCATGTCGTTACTCAATGCCGAATCCCCCGATGTCCTGACCCTGTTTGAAAATGCGGGCATCAATCTGCTCTGGCATCCATCATTAAGCGAAGCCACCGGTGATGAGTGTATTGCCATGCTCGAGGGGATCCTGGCCGGTGACATTATTCTGGATATTCTTTGTATCGAAGGCTCTATGATGACCGGCCCCATGGGCACCGGTAAGTTTCACATATTGGGCGGTACCGGCAAACCTATGATTGAGTGGGTAAAAGCGCTGGCGGATATTGCCCGCTACACTGTTGCCGTTGGTAGCTGCGCGGCCTACGGAGGTATTACGGCAGCTGGTGCCAATGATACTGATGCCACGGGCCTGCAATTTGATGGCGAAATGGCGGGCGGTCTGCTGGGTAAGGATTTTACGTCGCAAAGTGGCGATCAGGTGGTTAATATCGCCGGTTGTCCGGTGCACCCTGACTGGGTTACCGAAACCCTGATGAGCATAGCGCTGGGTGAGCACAATGATGAGCAACTCGATAAGTTTGGTCGTCCGCGTATGTACGCCGATCACCTGGTGCATCATGGTTGCTCCCGCAACGAATTCTATGAATATAAAGCCAGTGCGGTGGATATGGGCGATCGCGGTTGCATGATGGAAAATATGGGGTGTAAAGGCACCCAGGCGCATGCTGACTGTAACAGCCGGCCCTGGAATGGCCAGGGCTCCTGTACCAACGGTGGCTACCCGTGTATTAATTGCACCGCCCCCGAATTTGAAGAACCGGGCCACAGTTTTTGCCAAACGCCCAAAATTGCCGGGATCCCGGTTGGCCTGCCAACCGATATGCCCAAAGCATGGTTTGTTGCCCTGGCGCAATTGTCTAAAGCGGCCACGCCTGAACGGTTAAAAAAGAATGCCATTGCCGAGCAGCTAATTTATCCGCCCACCATTCATAAACGCAAAGGCTGAACCATCAGTATGTGCAGTCAGAGAGTAGCAGTATGAGCCGAATTGTCGCAGGCCCCTTTAATCGCGTGGAAGGGGACCTGGAAATCACCCTGGAAACCGGCGAAGATAAAGTGCAGCGAGCTGAAGTAAACTCGCCGCTGTATCGTGGGTTTGAACGAATTTTACTGGGCCACAAACCCATGGATGCGCTAGTTTATACGCCGCGGATCTGTGGTATTTGCTCGGTTACCCAGTCGGTGGCCAGTGCCCGGGCGTTAGCTGATGCCATGGGACTGAGTATGCCGAAAAACGGCGAGCTGTGTACCAACTTAGTGCTGGCAAGTGAAAACATTACCGATCTGATCACGCATTTTTATCTGTTTTTTATGCCCGATTTTGCCCGCGACACATACGCTGGCGCTAGCTGGTTTGGTGATATTCAGGGGCGGTTTAAAGCCACTGCAGGCTCTGCCTCAACGCAGATGTTGCCAGCTCGGGCCGATTTTCTGCACCTGATGGGGCTGATGGCCGGCAAGTGGCCACACACCCTGAGTTTACAGCCGGGTGGGGTAGCCAAAGCGATTGAGCCCAAAGAGCGCATGCGTTTACTGGCCATCGTTGCCGGGTTTAAGCGTTTTCTCGAAAGTACTTTATTTGGCGATAGTCTGACCACCATTAGTCAGCTTAAAAGCGAAGCCGAATTATGGCAGTGGTATCAGCAAAAGCCCTGGCACAGCTCTGACTTCCGCCGTTTTTTGCATGTGGCTGAAGTACAACAATTACACCAGCTTGGCAGGGCAACGGATCATTTTCTCAGCTTCGGCGCTTATGGTGCTCTTGATGAGCCGATGTGGGCTGCTGGCAGCTACAGAGATGGCCAGACAAGTCCGTTGGATATCGCCCGAATAGTCGAAGATCACTCCCATAGCTGGATGAGTGACACCGACCATCCGCATCCGCCGGCGCAGGGAATTACCCAGCCAACGCTGGATAACGAGGCGGGATACAGTTGGTGTAAGGCGCCCCGCTTAGGTCACGAGGTGGTGGAAGTCGGGCCATTGGCGCGACAGGTAGTTAACGGTCACCCGCTGATGCGAGACATGATAAGCCGCCATGGTGGCAATGTGTTAAGCCGGGTGGTGGCCAGACTGCTTGAAGTGGCCATTGTGGTAGGGCAAATGGAAGAGTGGGTTAAGCAAATTGATCCTACCGCGCCCTTTTGTCATCACGGTGAAATGCCCGCCGAGACCTCCGGCGTTGGCCTGGTTGAAGCAGCTCGGGGCGCCTTAGGTCACTGGCTGGAAGTGAAAAACGGTAAGATCAGTAACTATCAGATCATCGCCCCGACCAGCTGGAATTTTTCGCCCCGGGATCAACACGAACAGCCCGGTGCGCTGGAGCAGGCGGTCGTTGGCGCGCCGGTAATGAACGGTGAGAAAACACCGGTGTCGGTACAACATATTGTCCGCTCTTTCGATCCCTGTATGGCCTGCACGGTGCATTAATGCCACACAGCAAAGGAATGCGCTTACGCGTTAACGGGATTGTTCAGGGCGTGGGTTTTCGCCCGTTTATCTGGCGTCTGGCAACAGAGTTAAAGCTCACCGGGCGGGTTTTCAACGATACCGGTGGCGTTATAGTTGAGCTTAATTGCAGTGCGGCGCAGGCTGGTGAGTTTGCTGAGCTGATGTTGCAGCAGTTACCGCCACTGGCCCGGATTGATGCAATGCATCAAGAGGCGTTGGATTTACCTGTATTTTCATCCTTTGCAATAGACGTATCTCAGTCGGGGATCGTTACTACCGGCTGTGCACCGGATGCCGCTACCTGCCCGGATTGCCTTTCAGAGCTGTTCCAGCCTGGTGATCGCCGTTATCATTATCCGTTTATCAATTGTACCAACTGCGGCCCGCGGCTGAGTATTATCCGGCAAATTCCCTACGACCGTGCCTCCACCACCATGGTGGAATTTACCCTTTGTGCGGCTTGTCAGCAGGAATATGACAACCCGGCCGATCGCCGCTTTCATGCCCAGCCAAATGCCTGCCCTGATTGCGGCCCTCATTGCTGGCTGGAAACACCCGGTGGTGAGCCAGTCGCCAGTGAGACGCCGTTTCAGGCCCTCGGTGAGGCATTACGGGATGGTCAAATCGTAGCGATAAAGGGGATTGGCGGGGTTCACTTAGCGTGTGACGCCACTAATGAACAGGCAGTGAAACGATTACGTGAACGAAAACAGCGCCCCCATAAAGCGCTGGCATTAATGGCCTCGAATATTGAGGCAATCAGGCAGTTTGCCAGAGTTAACGAGCAGGATGAGGCGCTGTTAACGCATCCTGCTGCGCCGGTTGTGCTGTTGTCCCGGCAGGAAAACCCGGAGCAATATAAAATTGCGCCATCGGTTGCCCCTGACAATACGAAAATCGGTGTGATGTTACCCTATTCGCCGGTACATCATCTGCTCCTGGCAGAGGTAGACTTTCCACTGATAATGACCAGTGGCAATCGTTCCGGGGAACCCCAGGCGATCACCAATGATGCGGCTCGCTCTCAGTTAAATAACATTGCCGATGTGTTGCTGTTGCACAATCGGCCAATCCACAACCGCCTGGATGATTCGGTGGTGGTGGCGGGTAAATACGGTACACAAATACTGCGCCGCGCGCGCGGGTATGCGCCTGCCAGCTTACCGTTACCATCAGGTTTCTCTGCCGGGCAGACGCTTATCGCTTTGGGCGGCCAGTTAAAGAATACCCTGTGTCTGATTAAGGATGGCCGGGCGGTGATTAGCCAACATCTTGGCGATCTGCACGATGCCAGTACGTTCGATGAATATTTGCACACCTTGCAGCTTTATCGCGAGCTGTACGAAAACGCTGCTGAACATTACGTCTGTGATATGCATCCGGAGTATCTGTCCACAAAACATGGTGTAAGCTTGGAAGAGCAGGGCAATCACCTTACCCGGGTACAACATCACCATGCGCACATTGGCGCTTGTCTGGGCGACAATCAGTATCCGCTGGCCGGCGATGCAGTACTCGGAATATGCCTGGATGGCACCGGTTTCGGCACCGATGAGACCCTGTGGGGCGGCGAGTTTTTATATGGTGGTTATGCTGCCATGAAACGGATAGCCTCACTAGCGCCGGTCCCCTTAATTGGTGGCGCTCAGGCGATCAAGTCACCCTGGCGGTCGCTGTATGCTCAGCTCCGACAATGCTTCACTGCCGGGCAACTGGCAGAAATGACCGATATTTGCCCACAGTTTGCAGACCCCATGTGCAACAGCTTCGAAAAAATGCTGACAATGCAGTTAAACTGCCCGCTGAGTAGCTCTGCAGGCCGGCTGTTTGACGCCGTTGCGACGGCGCTTGGCTGCGCCCCGGCACAAATCACCTACGAAGGGCAGGCTGCAATCCGGCTGGAATCGCTGGCTCAGACCTGCCAGGAAGATGTTGAACCTTATCATCTCAGGATTACTGATAATCAAGTAGTGCCTCAGGCGATGTGGCAGCAGATTATAACGGATTTACGCCAGGGACGGAGCAAAGCTGCAATGGCAATGGCTTTTCATAAAGGGCTGGTGATTGCGCTTAGTGAGATGACGCTAAAGTTAAAAGCGGCTTACGACTTTACTACCGTAGTGTTATCCGGTGGTGTGATGCAAAATCTGCTGCTTAGTGAGGCGCTGCAGGATACCTTGCAGTCAAGTGGCTTTAAAGTCCTTACGCATCAGCAATTGCCGGCGAATGACGGCGGGATAGCCTTTGGTCAGGCCCTGGTTGCTCTGGCAAAAAATCAATAAAATCAGCTTTATCCGGCATAGCTTCTGCTCTGCCATCCCCTCATTAATTACTGTCTGGAAACACCGTTAACACAGTGTAAACAGACTTTCCGCTTTCCTCTTCTAGTGGTAAGTAGACTTCAGGTAACTCTCTCTCGATTTATTCTAACTTTATGAAAATAAATGGTTTTTGTGGTTGGTCTGTTGTTTGCATTCTGATTTGTGCGTACTAACAAAACACCACGCTGTGTTATTAGAAAAATAATAGCTGAACGCAACTTACATCAGAACAAAAACCAAGACCGATTGGCCGTGCAAATTTGAGGTAAGTGTAACTTCAGCGGTATCACTGCCGGAGGACCGAATGTCCCAATTAGAGACCTTTTACGAAGTCATGCGGCGACAGGGGATTACCCGTCGCAGTTTTCTGAAGTATTGTAGCCTGACTGCTGCTGCATTAGGCCTGGGCCCTGCGTTTGCACCGCGTATTGCCAATGCCATGGAGACCAAGGAGCGTACCCCCGTGCTGTGGCTGCACGGACTGGAATGTACCTGTTGTTCTGAATCCTTTATTCGCTCTGCACACCCCTTGGTGAAAGACGTTGTACTGTCGATGATCTCACTGGATTACGACGATACGTTAATGGCGTCAGCAGGCCATCAGGCCGAAGCGATTCTTGAAGAGACCATGCAGAAGTATAAGGGTAAGTACATCCTGGCTGTAGAAGGTAATCCGCCGCTGAATGAAGACGGCATGTTCTGTATCGTTGGTGGTAAGCCATTCCTTGACCAGCTTAAGCATGCCGCCAAAGACGCGGCGGCCATTATTGCCTGGGGTTCATGCGCCTCATGGGGCTGCGTTCAGGCCGCTCGTCCAAACCCCACTCAGGCGGTGCCTATTCATAAAGTGATAAAAGATAAGCCCATCATTAAAGTGCCGGGTTGTCCGCCCATTGCAGAGGTAATGACCGGCGTAATTACCTATATGCTGACTTTCGGCAAGGTACCGGAACTGGACCGTCAGGGACGTCCGAAGATGTTTTACAGCCAGCGTATCCACGACAAATGTTATCGCCGGCCGCACTTTGACGCCGGTCAGTTTGTTGAACAGTGGGATGACGAGGGCGCGCGAAAAGGCTACTGCCTTTACAAAGTGGGTTGTAAAGGGCCAACAACTTATAACGCCTGTTCAACCGTACGCTGGAACGAAGGCACGTCCTTCCCAATTCAGGCCGGCCACGGTTGTATCGGCTGTTCCGAAGATGGCTTCTGGGACAAAGGTTCCTTCTATGACCGTCTGACTGACATTAACCAGTTCGGTATCGAATCGAACGCTGATGAAGTAGGCACTGCCGTTGCTGGTGGTGTAGGTGCAGCGATTGCTGCCCATGCTGCCGTTAGTGCGGTGAAACGCGCGCAGCATAAGGGAGAACAAGAATAATGAACACGCCGTTAAATTCTAAATTACTCGACAGTTCTGGCCGCCGTATTGTGGTGGACCCGGTGACACGTATTGAAGGTCACATGCGCTGCGAGGTTAACGTTGACGACAACAACATTATCCGCAATGCGGTATCCACCGGCACCATGTGGCGAGGTCTGGAAGTCATTTTAAAAGGCCGTGACCCGCGTGATGCCTGGGCATTCGTTGAACGTATTTGTGGAGTGTGTACCGGTTGTCACGCACTCACCAGTGTGCGTGCGGTAGAAGATGCGCTGGGCATTGATATTCCGTTAAATGCGCACCTTATTCGGCATCTGATGGATAAGACCCTGAATATCCACGATCATGTGGTGCACTTTTATCACCTACATGCGCTGGACTGGGTGAACCCGGTTAATGCGCTGAAAGCCGATCCGAAAGCTACCTCTGCCCTACAGCAGAAAATATCGTCGTCACATCCACTGTCCAGTCCGGGTTATTTCCGCGACGTGCAAACCCGCATTAAGAAGTTTATCGAAAGCGGCCAGTTAGGGTTATTTGCTAATGGTTACTGGAGTAACCCGGCTTATAAACTGCCGCCTGAAGCGGATTTGATGGCGGTGGCGCACTACCTTGAAGCGCTGGATATGCAAAAAGAGATCGTTAAGATCCACACTATCTTCGGCGGTAAGAACCCACACCCTAACTTTATGGTTGGCGGTGTGCCATGTGCGATTAATCTCGACGGTACCGGCTCATCCGGCGCGCCAGTCAATATGACCAGCCTGAACTTTGTGCTGGAGCGTATTCGCGAGGCCGAAGCCTTCATTAAGAACGTTTATATTCCGGACGTGATTGCTATTGCAACGCTTTATAAAGACTGGCTGTACGGCGGCGGTCTGGCTGCTTCTAACGTGCTGAGTTATGGTACGCACACAGTGGTACCGGGCGATAAATCCACCGACCTCATTCCGGCTGGCGCGATTATCAATGGCAACTGGGATGAGATACACCCGGTGGATGTGCGTAATCCGGATGAAATTCAGGAGTTCGTGGACCACAGCTGGTATCAGTATGCTAACGGCGCTAAAGGCCTGCACCCCTGGGACGGTGAAACAGAAGCGAAATTTGAACTGGGGCCAAACTTTAAAGGCACCAAAACAAATATTAAAGAGCTTGATGAAAGCGCTAAGTACAGCTGGATTAAATCACCGCGCTGGAAAGGTCATGCCATGGAAGTGGGCCCGCTGTCTCGCTACATCGTGGCTTATGCTTCTGGCAAAGAGTACGTTCAGGAACAAGTTGACCGCTCACTGTCGGCGTTTAACCAGGCCACTGGTATGGACCTCGGTTTAAAACAGTTCCTGCCTTCAACGCTGGGCCGAACCCTGGCGCGAGCACTGGATTCTGAGCTGTGTGTCGACTCTATGCTGGATGACTGGCATCAGTTGGTCAATAACATTAAAAACGGTGATACCTCTACCGCCAATGTGGAAAAATGGGATCCAAAAACCTGGCCGAAAGAAGCCAAGGGTGTGGGCACCAACGAGGCGCCGCGCGGTGCACTGGGTCACTGGATTAAGATTAAAGACGGTAAAATTGAAAACTATCAGGCAGTGGTACCGACTACCTGGAATGGTTCTCCACGTGATTCAGAAGGCAATATCGGTGCGTTTGAAGCGTCATTGCTTAATACGCCCATGGAGCGCCCTGATGAGCCGGTTGAAATCCTGCGAACTTTACACAGCTTTGACCCGTGTCTGGCCTGTTCCACACACGTAATGAGTGAAGACGGTCAGGAACTGACTAAAGTGAAAATTCGTTAAGAGAGCACTCTGTTGCTCTCTCTGGAGACTCAATTATGTCTACGTCAGTGAAAAGCAAAGCTGTTGAGAGAAGTCAGCTTACGGATAACCATCACAGTGGTGATGAGAAGGTTATCACCCGCCGTCAAACCGCGGTCTATGTTTATGAGGCGCCAGTGCGCTTATGGCACTGGATAACCGTGTTTTCCATCATCACGCTGTGCGTGACGGGGTATTTTATCGGTCAGCCTTTACCCACTTTACCGGGGGAAGCCAGCGATAATTTCCTGATGGGTTACATTCGCTTTGCCCACTTTGCCGCGGCTTACGTGGTAACCGTGGGCTTTATCGGCCGGTTGTACTGGGCACTGGTAGGGAACCATCATTCCCGTGAACTGTTCTTCCCCAAGTTTTTTGTGAAAGCCTGGTGGAAAGAGGTATGGCACGAGGTACGCTGGTACCTGTTTATGGAAAAGACGCCCAAGAAGTACATCGGTCACAACCCGCTGGCACAACTGGGCATGTTCTTTTTCTTCATCCTCGGCATGATCTTTATGATCTTCACAGGCTTTGCGCTTTACAGTGAAGGTGCCGGGCAGGGAAGCTGGCAGGATACGTTGTTTGGCTGGGTGATCCCGCTGTTTGGCCAGAGTCAGGATGTGCATACCTGGCATCGCCTGGGCATGTGGTATCTGATCACTTTTATTATGATCCATGTCTATGTGGCAATTCGTGAAGACATCATGTCACGTCAAAGTCTGATCTCCACCATGATCAGCGGCTGGCGGATGTTTAAGGACGATAAGCCGGATTGAGGCTCCTCAGAGGGATGCAGGCAATTGTTGACCCCGCCTGCGTCCCTTTTTCTTTAACCCATTTTAATGACTATTCTGAGCAACCGGATGACAGCCTTCAATCTCAATGTTCGCAGCCACTGCCTGAGTAGTCGCAAGCCTGAACATCCCGGTATATTTCTTGAGCGTTGTTATCTTAAACCGCTGCATATCAGCCAGTCTGAGCTGGCGCGACTGTTAGGCATATCCCGCCGACGTGTACACGAAATTATCAAAGGCCAACGTGCGATCTCTGCCGATACCGCTATCAGACTGGCCCGACACTTTCAGACTACGCCGATGTTTTGGTTGGAAAAACAACAGCTTTGGGAGCTGTACGATGCCAGCCGCCGATTTGTTAAAGAGGGTGGTTAGTAACTTTCCAATTGGTGAATAGTGTTGTTATATCTATATCCTTTATATTATTGTGGTTACTTGTAACGCCCCCCGTGACACCCCGCCATACGGTGATTCCTGATTTTTTACTAAGTTGGCATGCAACTTGATGTATGTAAATAAAATGTAATTAGCGCAAGCGCCAGAGAGTTTGAGTTTTACACCGTGCAAAGTCGATTGAATGAAAAGCAAATACTTATTTTGGGCATTGGCAATGTGTTATGGGCCGATGAGGGGTTTGGTGTTCGCTGTGTTGAGGCGCTCAACCAGAATTACGAGTTTGGCGAAAACGTAAAGATCATGGATGGCGGTACCCAGGGCATTTATCTGGTACAGCATGTTCAGGAAGCCGATGTGCTGGTGGTGTTCGACGCTATTGATTACGGCCTTGCACCAGGCACCTTAAAAACCATCTATAACGACGAAGTGCCTAAATTTATGGGCGCTAAACAGATGAGTCTGCATCAGACCGGTTTTCAGGAAGTGTTAGCCATGGCCGAGTTTACCGGTCATTACCCGGCAGATTTGTTGCTGGTGGGGTGTCAGCCGGTTGAGCTGGAAGATTTTGGCGGCAGTTTGCGCGAAGAAGTAAAGGCGCAGGTGCAACCCGCTATCGACATTGCGCTGGCCTACCTGACGCAGTTTGGTATTTCTGCGCAACGAAGCGCGGGGACGTCGCAGGCACTGGCGCCGGGTCAGTTAAACCTGAGTGAGTATGAGCAGGGCCGCCCGGATGAGCAGGCAGCCTGCCGTACCGGTGATAGCCGTGTCATAGGCAGTGCTGTAGGGGAAAGTACCAAGTAATGTGTATTGGCGTGCCGTTTCAGGTAATTCACACCGACAGCCACAAGGCTTACTGTCAGCGTGGCGCAGAGCAGCGCTGGATTGATATATCGCTGGTGGGCGATGTAGTACCAGGTGATTGGTTGTTAGTCTTTTTAGACGCTGCCCGGGAAGTGCTCACTGAAGCGCGGGCACAACAGGTGGAAGAGGCCGTCAGCGCTATAGAACGGGTGATGTGCGGGCAAAGTGTTGATCTCGACGATTGCTTTAAAGATCTGGTCGAGCGCGAGCCTGAGCTACCAGACCATTTAAAACCGCTTTTAAAATAACACAAGATAAGAGAACACTATGAACTCACCGCTGATCAATCGTCTTATCGACGAGTTAGGTTACCCTTTACTCGATGACGATAATTTTGAAGGTTTCATAGAGCAGACACCAATTAGTGTACTGTTTTTAACCGAAGATCCTAAACGCTTTCCGGAAAGCCTGGATGTAGCTGTGATCCTGCCAGAGCTGATCAAACAGTTTCCTCAGCTTACCCCGGCGGTGGTATCTGAAGATATTCAAACCGCCTGTCGCGGCCGTTATAACTTTATGGCGTGGCCGGCACTGGTGTTTCTTAAGCATGGCCAGTATCTCGACGCCATTACCAAAGTGCAAAACTGGGATGACTACGTACACGAAATCAATCGAATTCTGACGCTGGAGCCCCGCCCTGATCCGGGTATCGGTATTCCGGTAGTGTTTAATCCGGTGAGTAAAAGTTGCGGACAATAGGGGAACAACATGCGTGATAACAGTATAAACATCGTCAATGTCCCAATCGGGCCGGGCAGCCAGTCAGAAGGCGACATGGTGCTTGATTACATGAAGATGCCATCGGAAATGAACACCTATGATATGCCATCGTTTCCGGAAGAAAGTGAGCTGGAACGTTGCCCTCAGGCCATGAGTATCCTCGCCGATATCCAGCTTATGCTTGGCCAGATCAACGAAAACGGTCAGAGCAGCATTATGACGCTTACTGAGCTACCAGAGGCAGACTTAAACCTGCTTAATCAAATCCTCGGTGAAGGCGAGGTGAGCGTTCTGATCGATGGCGATAAGCCGGTCAGAATTCAGGAAACGGTAATGGCCGGTATCTGGCGTTTACGTACCTTTGACGAGCAGGGTAACGTGACTGCAGAAGCTATTGAGGTGGCAGAGATCCCCGAATGTGTGAAAGACCAGGCATTTGCCACTAAGGTGGATTTACCCGCCCGAATCGCCAGCCTGCCAGAAGGACTACTGAATGCGCCTTCAGTATTGATAGAAATTGCGGATACCTCAGTTGACTACCAGCGCGACCCAGGGATGGCTTCGCATGTAATAAACCTGTCGTTGTTACCTTTTTCGCCTGAAGACCACTACAGTCTGACCGAAACTACCGGTACCGGCAGTGTCACCATTTTGTCCCGCGGATACGGCAACTGCCGGATCACGTCGACTCAGGTGGATGGCCTGTGGCGAGTGCAGTATTACAACAGTACCGACCAACTAATCCTGGACACTCTGGAAATTGTGGCAATACCCGCAGTGGCTTGCGCCGCCCCCGAGGATCTGGCCGATTCAGCGGTCCGTCTGTCTGAAATTCGCGATGCACTGGTATAGGAAGGCAGAATGAGTTTTCAGGGTTTTGAAGGCAGTTATTTAGGCGACGCCAGCCGGATAGATAAGCAGGCCAGACTGGAATGCAAGATATGCTGGTATGTTTACGACCCGGCGGAAGGTGATGAGGTCTGGCAAATTCCACCAGGCACGGCGTTTGTCGACCTGCCTGACCATTGGCGGTGTCCGGAATGTGATGGTGACCGCGATCAGTTTATGGTGATAGAGGACTAACAGTGTCAAACGGTACAGCAGTTGTCGCTTTCTATGAATCGGTAGCCCGCAAAATGGCAGGCCTGCCGGTATACAATAATAAGCTCGCAGTGGATGCGACCGAATTTTTGTCATGGGAAGACAATTGGCTGGGCATTATCGTTACGCCCTGGTGTATGAATATTGTGTTGCTCCCGGGCGAGGCGTCTCATCATAACGTTCAGCAGGTTGGTGCTAAATTTCGTCAGAAATTGCCCTCCGGCCAATACGAGTTTATCCGTGCTTATGCCGGAGAATGTGGCGATTTTGCCACCTGCTCGGTGTTTTCACCGATGTTTGAGTTTTCATCACAGAGCATAGCGATGGAAACCGCGCAGGAAGTGTTGGCAGCGTTGTTTGATGCCGAAAACGTTGCGCCTTCAGAACGACATCAAAGCTATACGGTTCATAGCGAAATGCGCCAGGCCGCTGAGCTTGATGCACAAGACTGTGATGCAGGGAGTGCACAGCAAGTGGCCGATGATGAGACGCCACAGGTGAGTCGCCGGGCATTCTTAACCGGCAACTTCGCCCGGCGGGAGGACAGCAGACCATGAATATTGCTGCAGAACTGGCTGCCGGAAGTAAAGCGCATAACACAGCGACTAATCCGCTTACCGGCGGCATACAAGTAACCATTTGTTATAACCGTGACCATATCAAAGCCGTTGAGATAAACAATACCCGCCCGTTTGCCGTTACCCGCCTGTTCAGGGAAAAACCGGTTGATCGGGTATTGGCGATGATGCCATCGCTCTTTTATATTTGCGGGATGGGGCAGTTAATCGCCGCGCTCAGAGCCGTAGAGAGCGCCGCTGGCATTAGCGAAACGTTAGTCATCAAACAAGCCCGGGATACGCTATTATTTGCAGAGTCTTTACGGGAGCAAGTGTTTAGCTGGGTGACCAACTGGGCGCCGCAACATAAATCCAGAATGAGTAATGTGGTGGACTGGTTTAATCAGTGCCGTAAGCAACTTGACTGGAGTTTAACCCTGTCTTCGGCAACATCCGGTGAGGCGGGTTGTCAGCCGGCGCTAGAGCAATTGGCCCGGCAACTGGAAGAGGTTATTAAGCCATTATTACCGGCCAACCAGGCAGGATCCTCGTTAGCAACGATGGGATTATCAACCCAGGTATGTCAGTTGTTGAAAGCCTGCGGTAAATACCCGTTAGGACTGGCCGCAAAAACGTTAAACTTAACTGAGTCGCAACAGCTGACGGTAGTGTTGACATCGTTAAAGGCTGCGGAAGCGGAACAATTTTGTCATCAGCCAACCGTTAACGGAGCACCGGCCGAGACTGGCCGTTGGGCTCGACAAAATATTGAAGCCAGGGGATTTTTAATTGAAAGTCGCCTGCGCTCGCTTTACCGTGAAATAACCACAGCGCCAATGAGGCTCAGATCAATAGTCCGCCAGCATCAGTATAGTCAGGCTGAGGGTACAGGCGTGCGCGGCTGCTCTGTAGTCGAAACGGCCAGAGGTTCACTGCTACATAAAGTTGAACTGGATAACCGTAATCACGTAGCTAAATACCAGATTATTGCCCCCACTGAGTGGAATTTTCATCCCCAGGGGAGTCTCAAAACCATGCTGGAAGGGCTATATTTACCCTGGGATCAGGTAACCCCGGTGGCGGAAACCCTGATAAAACTTCTCGACCCTTGTGTGTCGTGGCAGTTGGAGTTAGTCCATGCATGAGATGTCTATTGCAGAAGGGATCCTGCAGGTATTAGAAGAACAGGCCGTGAGCCAGTCGTTTGAAAAAGTCAAAGCGGTGTGGGTCGAGATTGGCCCGCTCGCCACTATCGAAGCCGACGCACTAACGTTTTGTTTCGATGCAGTAATAAGAGGAAGTCTGGCCGAAGGCGCCAGCCTGCACATTATAAAAATGCCGGGAAAAGCCTTCTGTTTGCAGTGTCTGGATACCGTCCCGGTCACGCAACGCTATGACAGTTGCCCTGTTTGTGGCAGTTATCACTTACAGATAACGCAGGGTGAAGAAATGAGAATAAAAGAACTAGAGGTGGCATAAACATGTGTACGGTTTGCGGTTGTTCAGAAGGTGAAGTTAAAATAGAAGGGCATGAGGGACACGCCCACGGGCATAGCCATGATCACACTCATATTCATGGGCATAGTCATGATCATTCACATGCCCACGGGCATCATCATCACGACCATGATCATCATCACCATCATGGCGACCATCATGGTGGACATAGTCACGACCATTCACACGCTCACAGTCATGAAGACCAGCATGACCACAGCGGCATTGAAAGTGATGGCGATAACATTCACTTCGGCAAAGGCCCTGCTCATGCCCATGTGGCAGGCCTTAGTCAAAGCCGAATGGTGCAAATTGAGCAGGATATTCTGGGTAAAAATAACCAGTACGCCGCGCAAAACCGGGTACGCTTTGAACAACAGTCGTTGTTTGTGCTCAATCTGGTTTCCAGCCCGGGATCAGGTAAAACCACCTTACTGACTGAAACCATTAACCGCATTAAAGACCGTTACACCGTAGGCGTAATTGAAGGCGATCAGCAAACGGCCAATGACGCAGACCGCATCCGCGAAACCGGCGTTCAGGCTATTCAGATCAATACCGGCAAAGGTTGCCACCTCGATGCGCACATGGTCGGTCATGCCATGGAGAACTTTTCCGGGATGACCGGCGGCGTGCTGTTTATCGAGAATGTCGGTAACCTGGTTTGCCCGGCCTCGTTTGATTTGGGCGAGGCGGCAAAAGTGTCGATTCTTTCGGTCACCGAAGGCGAAGACAAACCGCTGAAGTATCCGGATATGTTCCATGCTTCAGAATTGATGATCCTGAATAAAACTGACCTGCTGCCGTATCTGGATTTTGATGTCGAGAAATGCATTGAGTACGCCAAACGGGTCAATCCGGAAATCCGTATTATTCAGCTGTCAGCCAAAAGCGGCGAGGGCATGCAGGAGTGGCTTGATTGGATCAACACCAAACGGGCAGCCATCATTGAATCGCGTATTTATCTTTTGCAACAACAGGTAGAGCAGTTTAAGGCAATCTTATAATGACCACATCTCAACGTCCTATTCTGTTATGCGTTGATGATGAAGTCCGTTCGCTTGAAACTCTTGAGCGAACTCTGGATGAAGAGTTTGACGTATTAACTGCCAATAGCGCCGACCTGGCGCTGGAATTACTGAGAAGCCATGACGTGCAGGTGATCCTGTGCGATCAGCGCATGCCGGATCGTACCGGTGTGGAATTGCTAACCGAAGTGCGGGATCGCTGGCCTCAGGTCGCCCGGCTTATTTTGTCTGGCTATACCGACTCAGAAGACATTATCAAAGGCCTCAACGAAGCAGGTATTTTGCAGTACATCACCAAACCCTGGCACCCGGAAAGTCTGCTAATGATTATCCGCAGTGCGTGCCGGATGTGCGCCTTACAAAGTGAGAATGCACTGCTGAATATGGAGATGCGTCTTACCGAAGAGCAGGCCGAGCAGCAGGTTAGTGAGAAAAAAGCCCATCTGCGTAATAGCTTTCAGCTTGAAGAGATAAAACGCCATGCGCAAAGCCCGCTGAATAAAATCTGTGACCAGGTCAGCAAAATTGCGCCTTATGATGTCTCGGTGCTGATCACCGGCCCATCTGGTGCGGGTAAGGAACTCTTTGCCAGGGCGCTGCATTACAACAGCTTGCGTTCAGACCGGCCGTTTGTGGTAGAAAACTGCGGTGCCATGCCCGATGAACTGTTGGCATCTGAATTGTTTGGCCACAAAAAAGGATCGTTTACCGGCGCGATTACCGACCATGTGGGTCTGTTTGAACAGGCTGATGGCGGCACTATTTTTCTGGATGAGATTGGTGAGATCAGCCCGGCATTTCAGGTTAAATTGTTGCGGGTTCTGCAAGAGCGTGAAATTCGCCGCCTCGGCGAGCAACAGCGCCGCAAGGTCAATGTGCGGGTAGTGGCTTCAACCAACCGAGACCTCGAAGAAGAAGTGCGCGCCGGCCGGTTTAGGCAGGATCTGTATTTTCGTTTAGCCGAAGTCACCCTGGAGCTGCCGGCATTGTCTCGCCGTACGATAGATATTCCGGTACTGGCAAACAGCTTTTTACAAACCGCCATGCATCAATTCGACAAGCCGGTAAAAGGTTTTAGTGAAGAAGCCATCGCCTGTATGAAACGGTACAGCTGGCCGGGTAACGTGCGTGAATTACAAAATGAGGTACGCCGCATGCTGGTAATGTGTGAAGGCGAATGGCTAACTGCAGACCTGCTCAATCCGCGGGTCTTAAGAGCGGCGCCTGGCGGAGAGGATGAAGACATTGATATGTTTGCTGGCCTTGAAGGCACGCTAAAAGAAAAGGTTGAGCTGCTGGAAAAACGCATTCTGCGCGAGACGTTGATCCGCCATCGCTGGAATAAAAGCAGCGCGTCACTGGAACTGGGTTTATCGCGGGTAGGATTGCGTTCCAAGCTGGAACGCTACGAGCTTGAGAAATCCGGCGACTCAGAAACCAGTAAACAGCATTAAGGGGAATATCAGTATGTGTTTAGGGATCCCCGGCCAGATTGTCGCGATCAGCGATGAGGCCATGCAAACCGGCATTGTTCAGGTTTCCGGTGTAAAACGCGAAGCTAACTTAAGTTGTGTGGTGCCTGCTGATGGTAACCTGCAAACTTTAGTGGGTAGCTGGGCGCTGGTGCATGTGGGCTTTGCCATGAGCATTATCGATGAGGAAGAAGCCCGGCGAACGCTGGAGATTCTTGCTGAGATTGGTGAGTTACAGGAAGAACTCGACGCCATGCAGCAGGGTGCGCAGGGATAACGGTGATGAGCGAGCCTACCGATAACCAGTCAGTTCTGTCGGCATTGTACCCCTTTACCGGCCAGGCTCCGGCTGTTAACCCTAATGATAACGACGAGTTAGATAGTGCCCTGGTTGCCTCTGTTCAGGCTAAAGCGCGTGACAGTATCGCCGTGAAGCAGGCTTTTTTTGAGCGCCACAGCAAGACCTTGCTGGCTGCTGCAAAACGCATTGCGGACAGTTATGCACAACAGGGAAAATTGTTAACCGCAGGCAATGGCGGTTCTTCCTGTGATGCCGCGCATCTGGCTGTAGAGTTTATGCACCCGGTTACTACCGGTCGCAAAGCGCTGCCAGCTATCAACTTATCTCAGGATACCGCGATGATGACGGCAGTGAGTAATGATGTGGGTACCGAACATGTCATCACCCGGCAGTTATCCGCGCTGGCCAGCCCCGGTGATACGCTGGTGGTGTTCTCCACCAGTGGCAACTCAGCCAACTTAATCGAAGCCTGCAAAAAAGCCCGGGCCATGGATCTGAGCGTGATTGCCTTTACCGGCCGAACCGGTGGAGAGCTGCAACGACAACAACTCACCGATGATTGTATTACCGTACCCAGCGACAGTATTCACCGCATTCAGGAATGTCACCTGGCCTGCTATCACATTTTATGGGATCTGGTGCACAGCCTGCTGGCTGACAACCGGTTGTCTCAGGAGAAGAAATAATGAAGTTTGTCGATGAGTTTCGCGATCCTCAAATGGCCCGGCGAGTGCTTGAACGCATCCATGCCGTGGTAGAGGAAATCCCCACCACCGCCCAACGCCCGTTACAAATAATGGAAGTATGCGGAGGCCATACGCACTCTATTTTTCGCTACGGACTGGAAGAATTGTTACCCGATAAGATTGAAATGGTACATGGGCCTGGCTGCCCGGTTTGTGTGCTGCCGATGGGAAGAGTAGACGACTGCGTTGCCATTGCTGAACAACCTGATGTGATATTTACCACTTTTGGTGATGCCATGCGTGTGCCAGGCTCGAAAAAAAGCCTGCAACAGGCCAATTCTGATGGCTGTGATGTACGTATGGTTTATTCCCCCATGGATGCACTGGATATTGCCCGTAAAAATCCGCATAAAAACGTGGTGTTTTTTGGGTTGGGTTTCGAAACCACTATGCCGAGTACGGCATTAACGCTACTACAGGCGGATAGGGAAGGCATCACAAACTTCTCGCTGTTCTGCAACCACATCACCATCATTCCTACCATCAAGGCGATTCTGGATTCACCAGATATGGTTATCGATGGCTTTTTAGGGCCCGGTCATGTATCGATGGTGATTGGTAAAGCGCCTTATGATTTTATTGCCAGTCATTATAAACGCCCGCTGGTGATTGCCGGTTTTGAGCCGCTGGATATTCTGCAGTCCATGCTGATGGTGGTAGAGCAAATCCGTGATGGCAAGGCGCTGGTGGAAAATCAGTACAAACGAATTGTTCCCGAGCAGGGTAACAATAACGCCCTGAAAGCCGTTGGTGAAGTGTTCGAGCTGCGCGAATTTTTTGAGTGGCGGGGCCTGGGGTCAATCGACCATTCAGGGGTGCGCATTCGTGAAAAATACGCCCGATTTGATGCTGAACGCTTATTTGCCGTAGAGCCTGCCCACGTGGCCGATCCTAAAGCCTGCCAGTGTGGCGAAGTGCTCAAGGGGGTTCTCAAGCCCTGGGAGTGCAAATTGTTTGGCGAGCAGTGCAACCCCGAAACACCTATTGGCGCGTTGATGGTATCGACTGAGGGCGCCTGTTCCGCCTACTACAGCTATGGCAAAATCGACGTAAAACAAGCCGTTTAACTAACCGAGTAAGCAGTATGAATAAACCTAAACGGACCCTGCGGGCCAAAACCATCACCATGGCTCATGGCGCAGGCGGCAAGGCCATGCGCGATCTGATTGAAGATGTATTTGTGGGGACCTTCGCTAATCCCGACCTGGAGCAACTGGAAGATCAGGCTCGGTTTGAATTGGCTGAACTAATGCAAAGTGGCGCACAATTGGCGTTTACCACCGATTCTTACGTGGTAGACCCTGTAGAATTTCCGGGCGGCGATATTGGCTCGCTGGCGGTGAACGGGACGGTAAATGATATTGCTGTGTCTGGCGCGATCCCAAAGTATTTGTCTTGCGGTATGATTTTAGAAGAAGGGCTCGATGTTGAGCTCCTGCGGCGTGTGGTTGCGTCAATGAAAGCCGCCGCTGATAAGGCCGGAGTGACCATCGTCACCGGCGACACCAAAGTGGTACCGAAAGGCAAAGGCGATAAAATTTTTATCAATACCAGTGGCATAGGGGTGATCCCTGAAGGCGTTGATATTTCAGCGTCTAACTGCCGGGTAGGCGACAAAATTATTGTTAATGGCCTGATAGGCGATCATGGCGCGGCAATACTTAATGCCCGCGGTGATCTGGCGCTCGATGTGACGCTGGAAACCGACTGCCAGGCGTTAAATGAGTTAGTCCAAACCATGTTGAAAGCGTGTCCGGATGTGCACGCTATTCGTGATGCCTCCCGGGGCGGTGTGGCTACGGTTTTATGTGAATTCGCTGAGTCATCCGCCGTCAGTATTCGTTTGCAGGAAGAACATATCCCGGTAAGAGATACCGTGCGCGGTGTCTGCGAGATCCTGGGGCTCGATGCACTGTATTTTGCTAATGAAGGTAAACTCGTTGCGGCAGTCCCGGCCGATAAAGCTGAGGCGGTGCTTGAGGCGATGCGTAATCACCCGGCCGGTAAAGATTCAGCTATTATTGGTGAAGTCATTGAATCGAACTATAACCGCGTGCTGGTGAAAACTCACTTTGGCGGAGAGCGCATTCTGGATATGCTGGTGGGTGAGCAACTGCCGCGGATCTGCTAGCGCTTACATAATTTTTTGTTAGCTGTGCGTTTGTTCGTAGCTCTCCAACAATTTATAAGCAATGGACTGTTGTTCCAAACTTAAAATAGTTGTTTCTGATACAGAGCGCACCAGCTGGTACTCTTGTTCTTTTTTGATGATGCCCCGATTGGCAATCTTAAGAAAGTTTCTGAATGCCTTATTATGCATCGTAGTGAGAGAAGGTAAACCGCTCTCCTTCATTTTAAGATTCAACTTGTTCTGTTCATCCTGGCGCATTAAAGCAGACAGTTCTAATGCGTCGTTAGCTGCCAGCCTTACAGAAGTTAAAGATCCTTTTAACAGATTCTGTTTGGTAAAAATATCCATGGCTGATGGCTGTCCCTTTTCAAAAACAAGGGCTGTAAATTCAGCGAGAATTTCTTTTTCTGTTTTCATATCAGCACCGCAAGACGGTTTGAAAGGGCTTACAGTAAAAAGCTGACTCACTCATCCCTGAATGCCTTACATATTATTTAATCTTAATAGCTTACGGTAACATTCCGGTAATATGCAATTGAGTTAGTGAAGGTTGTGCTGGCTTATAATGTGTTAGCGCAACATTATATGAAGCCATCGGTGTTAATAACGCAAAAAAGGAGCCGACCCTAAGATCGGCTCCCGCCCATGGCATTCAATAGTTGGTGTGGGTCACCTAAATTGAAAACAACGATACTCCCATCATTGCAATTACCAGCCCAATAACTCTGTTTGCAGTAGGGATGCTACGCGAGACCAGTTTCGACACAGCAAAGCCCGCCGCTACCAGTGTGGCGCTGGTAACGAGGAAACCTGAAGCAAACAGATAAGGGACGGAGCCGGCGGTCTCGAGACCATGGGCAAAACCGTGAAACATTGCAAAACAGGCAGCCAGGCTAACCGCCAGGCCCTGAGTTACGTTCTTACGAGTGGCAATAAGTAAGCCGGTGATTACAGATGTCAGGACGATGCCCGTTTCCATAAACGAAAAGCTGAAACCTGCTAAGCCTAATGAAAAACCACCAATCAATAATGCAAAAAATGCGGCAAGCATGGCCTTGCATTGTTTACCTGCAAAACCTGACGCCCAGTAGCCCATTGCTACCATGGCAATAAGGTGATCAATACCCATCAGGGGGTGCGACAAACCAGCCAAAAAAGCATTCTGAACCGTCTCGTGACCGGTATGCGCAAAGGCCGGTGCGGTGGTAGCAAGTGTGAGTAGAAGGCCGCTGGATATTTTTTGTGTACGTGTCATGTTTTTACCTTACTGCGAAATCGAACAGTTATTAATGTGTTGTTGCCTGTATAGATGTTTAACAACAACTTTATTGTAATGGCTACTGCTTTAGCATTTCTTTAATTAACAACATTTAGCAAAACGGGTGCCAAACTAAAATTTACCGATTAAACTATCGTAAGTCTATGAAGTTAAATTGTTTTGTTGTTTTTGTGTCGAACGAGCGAAAGCAGGGTGACTGGTAACTTGCTTGCCAGTTAGCAGGCAATTGGCAACTTCCTGTGCGCAGCGTAAAGGACTGTTATTACTTATCTATTAACGGTGCAGCTCACTAATGGATAAAATGAATATCACCAAGTTCTGTCTGAAGATAGCGTTTAAACTCCACTGCTTTGCTGGCGGGAAAAACAAAGCCCGGCGGATTTCCCGGTGTTGTTGGATTATAGGGGAGGGAAAAATAGCAATGTTCCCTTGTGGTTTCTAACGCCACCCGTGTCACTTTGTGGAGCGTAATTGAGGTTGAGCCAAACTGAATATGACCGTTGTTAAACGTTACATACTTTACCGGATCCTTTACCGTGGCGTCGGGCATGGTTTTGTACCACTGCACTATCCAAACCAGGTTAAAAACACCAAGCATCAGCAACAGATTGACTTCTTGTCTCACTACCCAGAGTATTAAGCCCACACTTAAAGCGGCCAGGATACCATGCACTAATTTTGCTTTATTGAGGGGATGGGCTGAGGTCATTTATAAAGTCCGTTTTCATACATGGCTGCGGGTTAATAGTGGCCTGCTCTGGCGCTACTGCAACACTTAGCTATACTTATACCGAATTGCAGACAGACTATGCAATCTTTTAATCCCAGATTATAAAGCTCCCCGACTGTTTCTTTGAGTACGCAAATTTTCGATGTTTGGAACTTAGCCAAAAGGATAAGACGATTTCCCTTTCTTCTTGTACGAAATATCTTACAAAGCTGTGAGATATGGTGGATGCTTGTCTGTGCTAAAAACGTCGCTTCATTTTTAACGTAATGAAAAATATGAATTAAATTTATTTTTGTCAGCTTTGGCCGGCAAAGTTGACGCAAAAATATCCGACAGTGGATTAGCGTTCTTTAGTTATAAGCGTACTATGAACGTGTCACAAGGAAACACGACGAGTCAGGAAGACACACGGACGAACTTGGGATTGCTCAGGATGAGTAAGACAGGGTAAGGAACTCTGTTTAAGGATAAAGGACCGGTCGGGAAGGCCTAAAAGGACAACTCCGGGATGGAGAATGCTGTAGCAGGATGTACAGCTTATATAGGCTTTTCCTAAACAAAACACCAAATTCACGCATAGCGAATGAAAATTGTTACCATCCGTGATTCTTTACTGCAAGTTACCTTTTTCAAAATGTCAAAACACATCTCTAATATCCACTAATGAAGGATTACCACTCTCAACCCTAATCAAATCATAAGACTTATTTATTTCGGTAAAGGAGAGTAGTGGAAAGGAATATTCAAAAGCATTCTCAGGCTTACACCATTCGTTGGTTTCAGTCATGGTAACGTGCCTTCTACAAACAAAAGGTCGTGCATCATAGATAGAACATGCACCGCTTTTAAGAAACGGACATGGCGTAAACTTTTCACGCTCTTGTTTTACTATTATTGCTTTTCTATTTACCCCAGTAACGTTTTCAATCTTCTGAATTTCAATGTCTGACAGAGTGACAGGATAGGTACAACAGTAGTTGCAGCCTTTAGCACACGGCGTAAACATCTGAACATGTTTAGATAAGTCATCCATCAACTCATAAAGCCTATTGAGCTTTTTCATCACCGGCATATTAGCTTTGGTCAATCGAGTTGCTATTTTTGCTTCTTTTCGGTCCAACTCAACAGGCATAGAATCTGAAAGTTTTTTGAAATTGGATGTTGCGACTTGATTGGCTGCATCATACTTTTTTTCTAGGATTTGCATCTTCTATGCCTTGTTTAATCGATGGGTTGTGTTGATTTGATATAAGGTACATTTGATTCACTGTGATTTTATACAGCAATGTATTAGAATCACAAGATCTCAAAATACACACAACTAATGAATATGATCAAGGCAGTACATATTTCAGAAACAAGTCCCAGTGACATCATAGTTCAATTGTTGCGGAATAAAATTAAATCATTTGAAAAGACCGATTGATTTACTAGCTGTATCCAAGAACGCACCATTTATCGTTTTGCAACCACATTCATCCAAACCCGTTAACACATAATGTCAGTAGAAAAAGAACTTTTAAAAGTAAAACGTCGCCTGCGCTATTTTGATAGAACTTCAGTGCTCATTGAACTTGACCGGTTTTTGTCTGAGCATCCCGAACACAGTGTAGAACGCTTTCAAAGATTGCCTTTTTTGAGCTTCCTTGTGGTTGAGTAGCTTTTTGAAGTGACTCCCCACAAATCAACGCGGGTTGCCAGTAAAAAGGATGTGTATTGGTTTGTGAACCGTTTGTTCGAGTTAAATGGCAAAACTGCAGCGGGAAATAATTCAGGCTCGCTCATTTTATTTATGCGACCGCTTATCAATAATCAATTCTGGATCCAACACCGGAATGAATATTGGTTACGCGCATTGATCAATCAATTCGAGATTTTCCATCCTGACAATAAAAGCCCATTCGACAGCGAATTTAAACAAGCAACAGGCATAAAACTGACTGATTTTTTTTGTAATTATGTCTTATGTATATTTTGGTATGAGAGCAGAAAACCGACGGCTGAACTATATTCAAATCGTCAAACACCTCCATCCATATTATAGCTTGGAGACGATAGCTAAAAGTATTCGAATTATTGCTGGCACACCAACGCAACTACAAGACTTCCTTAGCAACACTTTCCCCAGAGAAGTCACCGATACCGTGACAATTGCTGAGACGCGCCTTTTGCATAAACCCATTCTGATTACCGAGGGTTATTTGTACTGTGCAGATGTAACCTTGCTTGGGCGAGGTATCGCTGAGGCTGCACTCAATCATTTTGTGCGCAAAAATACATCAGGCTTTCGCAAGCGTTTTGGTCTTGCGTTTGAGCATTACGTTAACGTTTGTCTGTCACGCCCAGATATTTCTTATTTTAGAGAAACTGACGTTGAAGCTATATACAAAGTTGCAGGGATCTCAGGCAAAGTGACCGACTTTCTTGTGACAGGCGACGATGGATGTGTATTCGTTGAGGCAAAAGGCGTTGTGCCTCGTGCTGAAACGTTGTGCACTGCAAATCCCTATCTGATAAAGCGCCAGTTAAAAGATTCCATCATTAAGGGAATCAAACAGATTGTGGAATGCGCTTTTTTATTGGACGGCGCGTCGAGTCAAATCTCTGCTTTGGAGAAAGAACGCTTTGGCCTTATCGTGACGCAGGGTGAATTTTTGCTCAAGCGCGGTATAGATATCGCTCAGGATATTGCACCCAATGAAATCAAGTCGCTCACTGTAAAATTTGGTGAACCATTTCCCTATAACAATATTTTTGTGTGTAGTATCCAAGATTTTGAGTCGCTAACGGGTATAGCCAAGCAACATTCGGATTTTTTAATTGCATTTCTGCGTCACTGCTGTCGTGAAGACGCCAATCCTGCGACGATGAAGATGACGATGGCCCAGCATATTGAGACGTTTTTTAAAGATTTAATCCCAGCCGATGAAGAATATACAAGGCTTGAGAGTAGGGGACTCAAAGACAATCGTCTATTTGATAAAACGATGGATGTCATCACTGACTGCCAAGCACATTGGAAAGGCAAACTAGTCAGTATTACATATGACAAATCCATCGAATTACAGCGTATTTTGAAAGTTTCCTAATGAACCAACGTCTGCCATTTCGTTATGGTTATTTTCCTGCCTTACGAGGACAATAAAATATCGATATCATGCATACGCTCAAATGCAAAATGCTGAGAATCTTCCAATTGAGAATCTGAAAAATCGATTTCACCATGGATCACTATGTGGTCCCATGCATTAGCTGAGGATGTTTTGATCTTTTCGATTAAAGCCCTTCGTTGCGCTGTATCCTCAGTGTTTATGAGTCGCTGAGTCAAATACATGTAGTTCCAACAAATAATGGCGTTCTTGATCACTCTTTTACAGTTTTCAACGGCTGTTTGTTCTTCTTTTTCTACATAGTCTAAACCTGATGCGCCGATGGCCAGTGCTCTGTCCAATCGGTTTCCACTTTCTCCTTTGTTGAGCTGTTTGTGAATGACCTGTCGCAATTCCAGGTTGTCTATATAATCCAGAATATACTGCGTCTTCATGATTTGCCCGTATGCCGTTAAAGCCTTTTTCAGCGGGTTTCTATCGCTGGTGTAGGAGTTTAAGCGTTTGAAAAGCTGCGACGCTGTGGTGTAACCCAGCTTGATAGATACGACCATGCGAATAAGCTCACCCCAACCTGCAAGTATGTGTTCCGGCGCGATGTTTTTGTTTGGCAGAATGGGGTACTCTTTGTGGGCATATGACTTTTTCTTTCCTTTAGGGGCGTAGCGTTGAAGACGATGAATATTTTTTATTCTGGGCGCAAAGGTAATACTGAGTAAATCGGTCGCACCAAATACCATTTCTGTGTAGCCATGTGTATCGGTAACGTGCATTTTCGATTTCACCACTTCTTGATTCTGAAAACAATCAATCATGTAGGGGGCTTCCCTCTCTGCACCGCCTATCACGTTTGCATGGGTGAACAAGTTTCGACAATCGTTAGCGAGGTACGCATTGACCACTTGCTCTTTGCCGCCGTAGCGAAACGAGTTTCGGGCGTTCAGCGATCCTTTTGAATTGGTATACTTCACGCCATCGCTTGACGTGATTGGCTCACCGTTGACCAAGAAAAGATCGGCCAATGGCATTTTGTCAATGAAATGCATAATAGCGTTACTGGCCAGTATACAGTTTTCATTAGACAGGAAGCTCTTTTGCACGGTTGCTACAGTCGATGTATTGGTCTGACGCATGATTTTGGCAAATTTATGCTCAGTGAAATGCAACCCTTTACCAATGAGGCCTGCGACCAACTCGCGATTGTGTGGACGCTTTTTATTGTAGCGCTGGCTGTGTGGTTGGAGTTCATTTAAGAATCCCGTACAGGTATGCACGGTACTCAACAATTCCGGTAAGGTCACACGGAGTGCTTGTGGAAATAGGTCAACATCTGCTTCCACCATTTCCTGAAGCTGAACTGCGTTCATTTTATTGTGTGCGAGGCGAAATCCTCCTAACCCATCGCCTTTTACATAGTCATTGGCTTCTGCCATAACATGTTCATTTGTCTGTTGATAGCTAACATCCAGTTTTGCTAACACTTCTTCCAGAACAATCGCTTTATCTTTTAGGTGAAGTGCATCAGCCTGGATAAGAAGAGAGTCATAATTGTCGTTCAGCACCTGTTGTGGAATAAGGTAGTCATCTAGAGAGCGACATTCATAAGAGTAGGGCAGAGACAAGCCATCGCCAAAAATGGCGTCCGACATATACTTGAATAGTACGACCTTGTAGAGCTGTTTTCTAAATGTCTCTTTCTTATCGATATGTCTGCGATCTTTTACCGACAGAAAATCGACTTCAAATGAGGCGTCGACTTTCCCTTCAGTTTCTTGGAAATGCTTGATGACACTCAAAAGGGATTTATCAACACTGTCATCACTGAACTTCAAACAGTTTAATAATGCATTGCATCGTAGCTGAAGCTTTCGCGAGCCCTCTTCTAAAAAATGATAAAACAAGGCATCACCACTAAGAGAGTCTAAATCGGTATTTACATCTTCAATGGTCTTTGCTGTTTTAACGTGGTTGGGCTTCGTCTTTTGCACTGCCTCGCTGACTTTGGCCAATTTTTGCTCAGCACTTAAGGTCGCTTCGTTGAGTATACTTTCGATTTGTTGCACGGCTTTATACAGATCAGTGGTGCATGCCACTAGGCTTTGAGCGTGCGCGTGCTGAGTTTGTCTTGCTTTGTAAAAATGTTCTCTAGCTTGTTTCTCAGCGGCGTTGTAGGCGGTGGTGACAGATTGCCTTAAGGTCTCGGCCAAGATGTCCTGCAACGTAAAGAAACGATCCGCGATAAAGCTCACCAAATGTAAATAACGATCAGCTTCTGTGCGCCGTTCAATCTGGAATACTTGCGTTTTTTGTACAGTTTTCGCGTAATACTTGATGGCCGTCGTGGGTAAATGCAGTGCTTTCAAAGCAGGTTCAATCAGGGAAAAGAGTGTGTGGAGCTGTTTAAAACTCTCAACATTTCGTGCAATTTCTCGTGGCCTGAGCTTTTGTGAAAAGGTTTTGAGTAACGTCAGTTGATATTGGCCGTGTACACCACCGGGTGATTTATCGAAAAGTTTATCCAATTCGCGTTTGGTATCCGCATCCAATGAATTCTCAACAGTCTCAATTCGCTTATCGACAACCTCTTGATAAGTTTTTTTGATTTTCGTCTCAAGGGTCCGAAAGTCTGGTATTTCGATGTGTTTTTCTCGAAGAAAAACCACCAAGGTTTTAAACGCTTGTTTAAAGGGAAGTTGGCATTGCGCAAAGTGAATGAGTTTGTCTAGAACCAGTTGCTGCGCGTCATCATCGACAAATGGCTTCACACCCATGTATTCCAGAATGATGTGCTTGTGACGTTTTTTTGTGTCGGCTTGATAGTCCTCCCAATGTGGTGGATTCGCGATGCCTAGCTGTTGCGCGATAAAACGAATATCGTCGTCGATAGCGATGTCAAAAAATTGGTTCGACATACAAAAATAACGATACGCCAAACACAAGAACACGCGGTTACTGTTCTTTCGTATGTCTTTTAACGGGCCTTGTATGAAGGATTCATCAAGCTGGAGATGGTATCTGCGATCGACTGCATTAAACACCGGCGGCGTGTCGTGATGCGCTTGCGTAAAGAGTGTTGCATTGTGCATGACAGGGTTTGCTTCCTATTCCAAAACCCTAAGCGTAGATAAAAATTCAGTCCTCTTCCTGTAATTTTAAGTTACAGTCCAAACAGCCAACATTTAATCCCGGTTTCGCCCAAAATACGATGGAACAGCCTTTACACATATACTTGACCCGACCTGAATGACGTTTCGGACGCGTGGTGGTGACGGTGTCTGTTGCGCCACTCACTATCTGTTCGCTATTTATTACTGATATGTTTGTTTCACTAGCGTCATGTGGCTGGATGGCGACAACTGAAAGATCGTCTTTGTATGCAGCCATGGGTGCAGACGGAAGATCTTTCAATTTGTAATGTTGATCGAGTATCACGGGATTGTCCTTGTCATCATACACCGTGATTGGCGCGTCCACTCTAAACACAGGAAAGCGGTCAAGCAACGGAAAAGAAAACCCTTGCTTCACTAAGGCTTTGCACACACGCATGAATGGCCCATCGAGCAAGACATAATCCATCATTGCTTCACCTGTTACTGCGCCCCCTGGTTTTCCTGTTGAAGAAGGCATCAAACCAACCTCCTGCATTTTGTTTGCCCACTGTTGGTTATGGTATCCGCGTCGCCCAGGCTTACCAAAATGTCCCTGCCAAATATGCGTCATCTCATGTACAAGCGTTTGACATATTTCAATTAACGGGTATTTTGTAAAGTATTCAGGGTTTATGGCAATTTCATCGACATAGATGTTGTTACCTTGCTCCCATCGCTGAAATGAGGCATAACCCATGACGCGATTTTGTCTGTGGTAAGTAAAAACGACCTCTGGCAAACGGGCATCGAACAGTTTTTTATTGAAAAAGTCATAGGCATATTGCAGCTGTCCATACGTTTTTTCAGTCGGTTTGTTTGACGCCATCGCTATTGGTTCCATTCGCTTCGTTTTGGTTCGTACGATCCAAAATATTCTTTGCACAAATTCAATTTATATCGAATATTCAATGAGTTACAGTTAAGTGTTCTGGTCTGACCTTTAAGGTTTCTAGATCAAGTCCTACTCAAAATCATAGGACTATATCATACTATCTTCCAAAAAATTACATACTAGCACGCAATCAAGCAGAAATGAACGGTGGTAGGGAAGCCCTTGTTGAACTGGGGGACGTTAATAGGTAGTGCTACTACACAAGCTCTATATAGAGAATTTAAAGTAGTCGATGCAAATGAGACGGTGAATTAGATGTAACGCAAAACCTCTTCTTTGTATTTTCCATAGGCACTTACACTCACTACACTTGATGACACGGTATTTGTGGAAGAGAGAAACTGTGTTTGTAGCACGGTTGAATAGATCACGCTGACTCTGTCATCGACATTGCCGCCATCGGAAACTCTGTTAGACGCTTGCTCAAAAGGTGGAAGAGGGAGTGTTGAGGACAGTGAGACGCCCATTGTTTGTGTCGTCGTCAATTTTGGCCGTTCAATCACTACGGCATCTGGCACTTCACATTGCAGGCGATTGGCAAAGGTTACAAGATCAGGTTGAGCAGGAATAAATAGTACGGCCGTATTAGCATCGCAATTCCCGCGACGTCGAAGCACCCGACCAAGCACTTGCCTAAAATGCAGCTCCGTACATATTCGACTTAAATGACAACATACCTGCAAACGGGGGATATCGGTGCCCTCTGTGACCATACCGACCGTAACCAACCATTTTTGGCGACTTTCACGGTAACGTTTGAGTTTGCCCTGGCAGCCGAGATCCTCGCTCGTGATGATACAAACCATTTCATTCGTCATTTTCTGTAGTTCAGCTTGAATATATTTTGCATGCGCAATAGAAGATACGATAACCAAACCGCCAGCATCGGCATAACGCCTCCGCCTTCTATTCAACTCGTTGACTGAAAGACTCAGCATATGATCAACAAACAATGGATTTTCCAGCACCATTTCATAACGAAGACCATCATGGGATAACAAGGATGCTAAAGAGTCATGATGAGTGGTGCCGTCTTGCTCTGTGGTGACTGTCCAGTGTTCGTTATCGATGACCGACACTATCGGCGCGCGGCAGACGTCATCGGCTATTGCTTCTTTTAATCCATAACAGTAATGCATCTGTGGTGATAACAATGCATCGTAGCGCAGCGTGGTGACAGGTAAACGATCGGAACGCCAGGGGGTTCCGGATAACGACAAGGTATAAGCTTGATCATTTTGATAGGTCATCGCCAAAAGGGGATCTGCCCAAGCCGTTGCCTCAGATTTATCCTGGCCACCGTAGTGATTTCGTCCAAGACGATAGCGAGTCGATAGCTACGAAGTCGATTGAGAAGCGCACGGGGTAGACTCGCTAGACTTTGGTAAGTCATACAAACACCCACTGCATTAAACTGACCATCCAACGGGAGAGACAGTACCTTTTCAAACGTACTTTTTAACCCTTGACGGTTAATGAGGGAGCGACACACAACACATAATCAATCATCTCCAAATCAAAAAGACGCTTTATTGTAGTTGCTGCAAAGATGGTTTTACCGGCCCCCGGTGTTGCTAAACAGCCGAATTGGCGATAGCCATTTGTATAGTGCGCAATAGCTAGGTCGTGGCAAGTTTGTTGCCAGAGTCGCAGATCTATCACGGTTGCACTAGTAAGGCTTCAAGGGCTTTAATTTTTCCTAAGGTGCGTACGTTTTGATCTTTAAATGCATCCAATTGTTGGTCAATACGTGGTGCTAACTCCGGAAATTCAGTCTTTAAGCTTTCGAGCTCTTCGGTTGCCCCTAAGCTGATAAGAATATCGTGCTGTCTTGCACTGAGTCGTTTTTGGAACTCAGTATGATTGAAAAACTCAACGTATCGGACGTGATTATTTTCCTTAGATTTGGGTTTAACAGTATCGTGCAGCATTTCGGTCGCCTGATAATGCGCTGCCTTATCCTGCTTTTGAGTGACATCCATCAAGAACTCATGTTTAACAAAGGTCCGCATGTAACTATAGATCCAGCGACGAACATCATTCTTATTTTTGTTAGTTGGGTACAATTCGATGTAACGGTCTCTTAATATCGTTACACGAAAAGGAGACTTTCCAAACGAACTAATAGCCTGAAGAAGATCAGGGTTGGGGGAAAACTGACGCATTAACTACCCTTTATACTGCAAAGGGAATTTTAAAAATGCGGATTATAGTCCGTGGTTTATTAAGCCGCAAGTAGGGATATTACTGTCTTTTGAACAGGCAGCAATATGTCATCGTTATTATCCGCGTTAGGAAAACAAATTCGCCTCGCACGCAAGTCTGCGGGGTTATCGCAAGAAGCCTTGGCGTTAAAAGCCAAACTTGACAGAAGTTACATGGGACGCATTGAGCGGGGTGAGGCGAATATTACGGTTGAGCTACTGTATCAAATCGCTATCGCAATTGGTGTGACACCTAAAGACCTCTTGCCATCGACACAATACGCAAAAGAGTAGAAAACGCCAGATAGAGTATTAAAACTTTGGTCGTACAGACTCGAGATACGCCATGGCGGTGTGTGGATCTTTCCAGCCCACGTATTGCATGAGCTCAGACACGCTCCAGTGTTGTGATGCGGCCCAAAACGCAAACCCAAGGCGCAGTGAATGGCTACTGAAACTCATAGCATTATCTATGCCCGCTCTATCAATACGCGTTTGGAGGATCTTCCCGATACTTCCAGGGTGAATCGCATCGGTACCAAGGTGCCCCCAACGATTTATTGAGGGAAAGACTGCGCCTTGATCTGGCGGCAACATGGTAAGCCAATCTTTGAGGGCATTTGCCGGGCATAATGCCTGTAGTTGCGGGAGCACATAATGCTTACCCATAAGGTGCCTATCTCCTTTACTTTGTGGCAAGTAGAGTGTTAGCACTTGCGCTGAAGAATTTTCAATGTGTTCAATACGTAGCCTAGACAATTCATCACTGCGAAACCCTTGCCAAAAACCAACCCAAATGAGGGCTCGGTCCCGCAAAGCACGCAGGCGAACAGTTATATCGTCGCTGTCGATCTCAGTTAACAAATGGGTGTCTAACTGACGTAATTCAGAGATATCCAATGGCCTCGCTTTTTTGACAGGAGCCGGGTGTAGCACCCGTATGCCTTTGAGTAATTTTTTAACCTGTGGCGATTTGGTTGGGTCGACAAAGCCTTGGGCTTGATGCCATTGAGCGAGGGCGGCCAGACGTGTTTTGAGCGTGTTGAAACTTAAAGACGACGCGAAGTGTGAAAGATAACGACAAACCGTGTCTGGCGTGGTCGGTAATTTCCCGCTAAAAGCCACTTCAAAATGCTCCACAGCGCTCTGGTAGGTCTTGCGTGTATTGTCACGCGTGGCGGCGTGAATATAGTCGTCAATCGTATAGAGTTGTACAGGTAAATCGTTGTTGCCGGTACTCATGGATTTTAGCGCGTTTTAAACGGTAGTCTTCCTAGTATGTATCGCTAGATAAGTAAATCAAGGGGTAGGGTGCTTTAACATACAATAATTAGTGATTATACAATTTAATTAAATCACTTGAATGACAATGCATGACTGCTCATACAGTATGTAAAATACATATTTCATAATACAGTATGAATGCAATGGCAAGAGCTGGCGTTACCCTTGAGGCGGTAAAACAGGCCCGTGAGGCCCTCATGGCACGCGGTGACTCAGTGTCTATTGATCCAATACGCTTTGAGCTCGGCAATACCGGCTCAAAAAGTACTCTCCTTAAGCATTTAAAAGCGTTGGAGCAAGATGATACAAAGCAGGCGAAGTGTCCTCAATTGCTGATTAGGCGCCTGATTGCCGCTGTTGTACTACGTTTAAAAAACGAGGCAAATGAGGCGTGAGATGCATTACAAACCCAGTTTGATGACGCGAGCACGCAGTAGAATACACAGCGACAAGTGTTTAAATAAACCATCGCACACCTTGAGCAAGACAACACTGACCAACAAGTGTGTCTGAACTCAATCGAGGCTGATAATATGAAATTGAAAGTTGCACAAAGGGAGGCTGATGGAAGTGCCATACAGTTTGAGAAAGACATCGCTAGTTGCGATGAAGAGATCACATTATTGTCTTCGCATAATGCCAGTCTGGAAGCCAAACACAAAGATGCTCACGACGCGCTGAACCATATCCGTGGATCGCTAAAACAGCAGCGGCAAGAGGATCCCGCCCGGTTTGATAATGATCTGGCGACTTTGCAGCAGTCGCTACGGGAGGCCAAGTTACGGGCTACACAATTGCAAGATAATTTCACAACCACGCAATCAATCAGAGTGTGTTGCCCTCAACGCCGTTCTTAAAGCCACGCTATCGTAGCTAAAAAATGAACATGATCGCAACACAACATTAGCGTCTCAGCTTTCTGATGTGGAAAAACAATTCCACGTACTTCAAGTAAAATGTGAAGAGTACACTAGAGAACTCGCATACCAGCATGGGGAGGTTGAGGCCGTTTGTAATCAGCGCGATTCAGCGCTAGCAGCAAGCAAAGCCCTTGAACAAGATAATCAAATGCTTCTGGGGCAACTGACACAGCAGCAATGCCTCATTGATAACTGGCTAAAGAGTGAATCGACACCTGCGAAAAAGTAAAACGAGATACCTCTCTCACATACACACTTGTGCTCTGGGCTTCAAATCCAACCAAAAGAGTAAAATCCTCAACCGCGATTACCCACTTTTTCAAAGAAGGCATTAGAGGATTGATGTCCTGTTATAACAAGGTACTAGCTTCATACAGGTGATTTTCGCCAGTAGACAAAACCCCGACATAGATAAGCTACTTTGTTACTCAAGTTAAAAGCTTTGACACTACTGTTAGGGGGGGCGCCATATTTTCATTGCTCACGTCGTGTTTAACTTTTAAGCCAGAATATGGGGATCTCATCTCACTTGGGACATGCTTTTTGACGAACGTGACTAATCTAGTCAGACAAACCAAACACTAAAAGACATTGCCACGTCAACCCTTGACGCGTTTAACGCATATTCCAAGGCCGATACAAATCTGAAGGTATAGACAACAAGTCAGCTATGTTTGGTCACAACACGTTCGTAGGGTAAAAAAGGCAATACAGTACCAACTAGCAATAGTAAGGGAAGAGAAGACGCGTATTCTTATTTGATTTGAGCCTCATAATTCATCAAGCTGAATGAAAATTGGTAATGCAGAGCGCCTATATGGCGCTCTATCTTATTGTTACACTCAACGATTATGATTCGCTGGATCCAAGTCGAATCTATCTAATTGCATCACTTTGGTCCATGCTGCAATAAAGTCGTTAACAAACTTTTCTTTCGCATCTTTTGTTGCATAAACTTCAGCAAGTGCACGAAGTTCATGGTTGTGACCGAAAATTAAGTCTACCCTAGATGCTGTCCAGAGCGGTTCTCCTGTTGCTCTATCGACCCCTGTAAATGTTTGGTTTGAATCGTCTTGCGGCTCCCACTTGGTAGAAATATCCAGTAAATTAACAAAAAAGTCATTAGTTAAGTCACCCATTCTATTTGTTAAAACGCCTAAAGAGCTACCGTCAAAGTTGGCACCCAAGACCCGTAGACCTCCTACCAGCACTGTCATTTCCGGCGCTGTAAGTGTTAACAATTGCGCTTTGTCGACGAGAAGAGATTCTGTCGGTACAGTATAAGTGGTCTTAGCATAGTTTCTAAATCCATCGGTCTCAGGCTCAAGAACATCAAACGTTTCTACATCAGTTTGTTCCTGTGTTGCATCGACTCGACCTGACACAAACGGCACTGACACATTAACGCCTGCATTTTTTGCTGCTTCTTCGACAGCTGCACTACCTGCTAATACAATCAAATCCGCAAGCGAGATTATTCCAGAGAAATTTTGCTGGATAGTTTTGAGTGTCGATAAAACATTTGCCAACAATTCTGGATTATTAGCCTCCCAATCCTTTTGTGGGCTAAGTCTTATGCGAGCTCCGTTAGCTCCCCCTCGTTTGTCTGAGTCACGATAAGACGAGGCTGATGCCCAAGCTACATGGACTAATTCACCAATAGAATGTCCTGATGCGAGTATCTGTGTTTTTAACAAAGAAATACAATCGTTAGATAGTTCCGTAGCGAAAGAATAGGATAACGGATCTTGCCATATCAGAGACTCGCTAGGGACTTCCTCACCCAAATGACGAATCAAAGGCCCCATATCTCGGTGTGTCAACTTGTACCATGCCTTCGCATAAGCATCTGCAAACAGTTGCGGGTTTTGATGGAATTTTTCTGAGATTTTTCGATAATCAGGATCTTTGATTAAGGCTAGATCGGTAGTAAGCATCATCAATTTAGAGTTGGGTCCGTCTGACTCAACTGATGGCACTTGGTCTTCTGGTAATTGCTCGACAGGTTTCCATTGGTGAGCCCCCGCTGGGCTTTTATCAAGTACCCAATCATACTTGAATAACATGTCGAAATAACCGTTATCCCATTTTGTCGGGTTTGGTGTCCACGCACCTTCTAAGCCACTAGTGATAGTATCTGCACCACTACCTTTTCCATAACTACTTTTCCAACCGAATCCTTGTTGTTCAATAGAAGACGCATTCGGCTCTACTCCGACATGACTGTCTGGCGCTGCGCCATGCGCTTTACCAAATGTGTGCCCTCCAGCAATCAAAGCCACAGTTTCTTCGTCATTCATGGCCATTCGAGCAAATGTTTCTCTGATATCCTTAGCAGATTCTAAAGGATCTGGATTACCGTTTGGCCCTTCTGGATTCACATAGATAAGTCCCATATGTACCGCGGCTAAAGGTCTTTCTAGTGAATTTGCACCGTTCTCTTCCCTTGAACCATTATATCGAGCCTCATTTCCTAACCATTCGGCTTCTTCTCCCCAATAAATATCCTCAGCTGGTTCCCAAACGTCCTCTCGGCCACCGCCAAAACCATAAGTCTGGAACCCCATCGACTCATGGGCAACATTTCCACAAAGAATGAATAAGTCAGCCCATGAAATTTTATTGCCATATTTCTGTTTGATTGGCCATAGTAAACGACGTGCTTTATCGAGGTTAGCGTTATCTGGCCAACTATTGGTTGGAGCGAAGCGCTGTAACCCTTGTGATGCCCCTCCACGTCCATCTGCGTTTCTGTACGTACCGGCAACATGCCATGCCATGCGTATAAAGAATGGTCCATAGTGTCCGTAGTCTGCTGGCCACCATTCCTGACTGTCTGTCATTAATTCTGTTAGGTCCCTTTTTACAGCTTTTAAATCAAGCGACTTAAACGCTTCAGCATAATTGAAATGAGCTCCCATGGGATTAGCTAATTCTGAATGTTGCCGAAGTACACCTACATTCAGCATTTGAGGCCACCAGTCACGATTTCGCCTTCCAGATCCGGCCGCATGTTTTGCCCCGGCTCCAGTAACCGGGCAGCCACCACCGTGTTGTTGTTTGTCATTACTCATTATATGTTCACCTTAACTGTTATCTAAAAACAAGGGCTAGAAAAACCGTACTACCATTGACTTTGGTCTTGAGCCCACTCCATTCACTACTAGTAAAATGTATTAATATGTATTTTTGTAATAGAAAATATCAATCAAATCGTTTGATTTTCCCAATTATAGCTTTAGAAACATGATTGATAGTCTATCATTCGTCATATGGATGAATTTTGTTCATCAGCTAACGAAAATGCTCTATAGACGAATAAACCGTATATATAGTTCGAATTTTACGATTAATGAAAATTAAACGAATAATCCGATGAAAACGATCGGTATTTATGATCAATAGTATGTATTGAGGAAACAGACATGAAAAAATTGAGACAATTTAAAGTTTCTGCTCTTGCTAGTGTTCTTTTGGTAGGAATGAGTGCGCCTGTTATTAGCAGTGAAATGACTAAAGCCGGCGGCACTGTAGGCACTGGAACAGTAACGGCGGGGCAAGCAAAGACAAACTTATTCTGGTGGCCAGACCAACTTGACCTATCATCTCTCAGAGATCACGATTCTCGCTCAAATCCACTTGGTGAAAACTTTGACTATCGCGAAGCATTTAAGGCACTGGACATGGACGCGTTAAAAAAAGATATCGATTTGGTGCTTACCGATTCACAAGATTGGTGGCCTGCCGATTGGGGTAACTATGGCCCATTCTTTATACGCATGACATGGCACGCTGCTGGTACTTATCGGACACTTGACGGCCGCGGTGGTGCAGGCGGTGGCCAGCAGAGATTTGACCCGCTTAACAGCTGGCCAGATAACGGTAACCTCGACAAGGCACGCCGTTTGTTGTGGCCAATCAAACAGAAATACGGCGAAGCCATTTCATGGGGCGACTTAATTGTATTAGCCGGTAACGTAGCATTAGAAAATATGGGCTTTCAAACCTATGGATTTGCTGCCGGCCGCGATGACGACTGGGAGCCTGATATGGTGTATTGGGGTCCAGAGGTAGAGATGCTGGCAAGCGATCGTAGAGGTAAAGACGGAAAGCTCAAAAAGCCGCTTGCTGCTGTTCACATGGGCCTAATATACGTAAATCCCGAAGGACCGGGCGGTGTGCCTGATCCATTGGCGTCTGCAGTTAACATCCGTGAATCATTTGCGCGGATGGCCATGAATGATGAAGAAACACTTGCTCTTGTCGCTGGCGGGCATACATTTGGAAAGATGCACGGTGCACATAAACCAAAAGATTGTGTAGGTGTTGAACCGGGCGCAGCACCAATTGAAGAACAAGGATTTGGGTGGAAAAATAAATGCGGTAAAGGGCATTCAGAAGATACTGTAACGAGTGGTTTGGAAGGTGCGTGGACGCAGGCTCCAACCAGATGGACTAGTTTGTATTTATCCAATCTTTTAAACTTTGATTGGGAGTTAACTACGAGTCCTGCTGGAGCAAAGCAATGGATCCCGACCGATGAATCTATGCATAAAGTAGTGCCAGATGCGCATATCAAAGGCAAGTTTAATCCACCTGTGATGAACACAGCCGATCTAGCTTTTAAAGAAGATCCAGCTTATCGCAAAATTGCAGAAAGGTTTTTAGCGGATCCTGAAGAATATCGACTTGCTTTTGCTAAGGCATGGTACAAGTTAACGCACAGAGACATGGGACCTCGTGCAAATTATTTGGGCGATGGTTTTCCGAAAGAGGAACTGATTTGGCAAGATCCTATTGATGTGCCTGATTATAAGCTAGTTTCAGCGCGTGATATCAAGAAACTTAAGAAGGAAATCTTAAAGTCAGGGTTAAGTGTAGATGAATTAGTTGGTACAGCGTGGGCATCTGCTTCTTCTTATCGAGATTCAGATATGCGTGGTGGTGCCAACGGTGCGCGGATAGCATTGGCTCCGCAGAAAGATTGGGCGGTTAACAACCCGAGACAACTCAAGAAAACACTCGACGTTTTGAAGGGAATCAAGAAGGATTTTGATGGCTCTCGTAAGAAAATCTCGTTGGCAGACTTGATTGTCTTAGGCGGTGCAGCAGCAATTGAAAAAGCTGCAGCAGATGCTGGCTTTAAAATCACTGTACCATTTGTACCGGGTCGCGGTGACGCTACGCAGGCTCAAACTGATATTAATTCATTTGGTTTGTTAAAGCCTGAAGCTGACGCGTTTAGAAACTTCTACACTGATGGCTACTACAAGTCGCCCACTCAGGCTTTGGTTGATAAAGCCGATCAACTGGCGTTAACAGTACCTGAAATGACAGTACTTATTGGCGGTATGCGTGCATTGGGTACAAATTCTGACGGCAGTGATCATGGTGTACTCACTAATAAACCAGGTACACTGAATAACGACTTCTTCGTGAACTTATTAGATATGTCTACGCAATGGCGTAAAGGCACATCTGAAGGCCTGTATGAAGGTGTTGATCGCAAAACTGGCAATGTCAAATATACGGCAACACCGGTTGATTTAATCTTCGGTTCGAACTCAGAACTTCGTGCAGTAGCGGAAGTCTATGCCTTCAATACTTCAAAACAACGGTTTGTTGATGATTTTGTCAGCGCATGGGTAAAAGTCATGCAATCGGACCGTTTCGATTTAAAATAGTCACTTTGTTATGTGAGTAAAACCCAACTAAAGAGGTAGGTTTTCCTGCCTCTTTTTATAACAGTAAGTGTCAGTTTATTCGGTTTCGGAGTTTTAAATGGTGGATAAATTTAACCTAAAGAAACTTGGCAGCTATTTAAAAGGAAACAAAGAAAAGCTCTTTTGGTATTGGTTTTGCTATCAGTGCATCAAAGGCACTTTAACCTTATCAATAATTTGGTTGCCTTTATTTTTTCTTTGGCCAGAAAGTTAACAGACGAGTATCCGTCATTCCGCACCAAAAATAGTATTTAAGGAGGCTTGACAGCGATCGGTGGTTTTGATCTATTACTGCTTTTTGAGCAGAGACTTATGACCACCACCTACGCCATCAAGAATCTCGACCACTTGGG
This sequence comes from Alteromonas sp. RW2A1, assembly GCF_001886475.1. Taxonomy (NCBI): domain Bacteria; kingdom Pseudomonadati; phylum Pseudomonadota; class Gammaproteobacteria; order Alteromonadales; family Alteromonadaceae; genus Alteromonas; species Alteromonas sp. RW2A1. Next base: position 366,771 of record NZ_CP018031.1, read on the forward strand.
TTTAGTCGCAGGCATGTGCCAAGAGCTGCAAATCCAAGCCTGCATTGATGCCATCATTCCTAAATCGAACGACCATCATGTCACCCATGGGCAGGCTTTAGTCGCGATGATTATCAACGGGTTAGGTTTCCATAGCCGCACACTGCACATGTTCCCTGACTTTTTTGCGGACAAGCCGACAGAGCGGTTGATTGGTGAAGGTGTATTGCCCGAACATCTCAATGATGATGCCTTAGGACGTTGCTTGGATGCGCTCTATGCCACCGATGTGTCGGTGTTGTATGAAATTCTTGCGGCACGTGTCGTGAAGAAACTTGGGCTTAAGGTGGAGTCCATGCACTTGGATATCACCAGTTTCCATGTGGATGGTGACTATGCACGTGATTCAGGGGATGAGAGTAGTGTCCTTAAGCTGGTGAAAGGGTATAGCCGCGATCATCGCCCTGAGCTCAATCAAGTGGTGTTGGAATTGCTGTGTGAAAATCAGGCGGGTATTCCACTGTTTATGCAGGCCCTCAACGGCAACGCCAATGACCAAAAGGCCTTTGCTGAAATGGCCCGGCTGCATTTAAAAAGTCTTAAGGAAGCGCACGATAATCGCTATCTGGTGGCAGATGCGGCGTTGTACGCCAGTGATACGCTGCGCGATTTGCACCGTGAGGGGCAACGGTTTATCACGCGGGTGCCACTGACACTGAGTGAGGCGAAAGCTCATGTGCAAGGGCTTCATACACAGGCGCTGACCGCATTAGATAACGGGTATTCGGGAAGATGGGTGCGCTCCACCTATGCTGGCGTGCCACAACGTTGGTTGTTACTGAAAAGCGAGCAGGCGACGCACCGCGAACAACACACGGTAGAGAAACACTTGACGAAAGACAGCATGGCAGAGTTGAAACGCTTTCAAAAATTCTGCAAGAAACGCTTTGCCTGTGAGCAGGATGCCAAGCAAGCACTAGAGGAGTTTATGTCATCATTGACGTTACTGCGCTTGGAAAGCATGACCTGCGAGGCCTGTCCTGTGTATGTCGGTCGAGGTCGTCCCAGTGCAGACCAAATGCCCTCGCACATAGAATATCAATGGCAAGGTCACGCTGTCAGTTGCCTGACACAAGCGGAAGAGCGTCATCTGCGTAGTGGCGTCTTTATCCTCGCGACGAATGATAACGACATTGATATGCAGCGCACGCTCGATTTATACAAATCGCAACAACGGGTCGAGCGCGGTTTCCGGTTTCTAAAGAGTCCTGAATTCCTAACGTCAGCGTTGTTTCTTAAAAAGCCTGAGCGGATAGAGGCCTTACTCATGGTCATGACCTGTAGCCTGATGATATACGCTGCGCTAGAGCATCGCATTCGCCAAGGACTGAAGGCCCACAACGTCAGCATACCCGACATGAAACGTAAACCAACACAGTCTCCGACAGCGCGTTGGGTATTCCTGTGCTTTAGCGGCTTGCATGAACTGCGCGTAGGCGACGCACCGCCCGTCATTGTTAACCTGCAAGAGCGGCAACACACCATACTGGCGGTGCTAGGCGAACGTTACAGGCAAATTTATTCCTAAATTTGGTGCGAAATGTCGGGAGTATAGAGGTGATTTATGAATAAGGAATATGAAGAATACTTCAACAGATATATCAGAAGTATTAAGAGTGAAGGTAGATACCGATACTTCTCACAATTACAACGAATTGCTGGACAATTCCCTAATGCCCTCTACAAAGATCCAGAAGGGCGCGAAAAAACTGTAAAGATTTGGTGTGGCAATGATTATTTAGGTATGGGGCAGCACCCAAAGGTAATGCAAGCTGCTCACGAAGCCATAGGGAAATGTGGTGTTGGTGTTGGTGGAACTAGAAATATTTCCGGAACAACATTTTACCATACGGCACTTGAACAATCAGTTGCAGATCTACACAACAAAGAAGCGGGTTTGGTATTTTCTTCAGGTTACGTCGCAAATGAAGGCGCATTGAGCAGTCTGGGAAAACTTATCCCTGACAGTATCATTTTTTCAGACCAAGCAAACCATGCATCAATGATCCATGGAATTTCTGCAAGTGGCAATCGAAAGGTAATTTTTAAGCATAATGATGTAGAACATCTCGAATACCTACTAAAGCAAGTAGATCCCAGCAGCCCTAAAATAATAGCGTTTGAATCTGTGTACTCGATGGATGCAGATATAGGTCCTATTAAGGAAATAATTGAGTTAGCGGAAAAGTATAATGCACTGACGTACATTGATGAAGTACATGCTGTAGGTCTGTATGGACCTAGAGGTGGAGGAATACTCGATAAAATGGGGTTGCTCGATAAGATAGATATTATTGAAGGCACATTCGGTAAAGGCTACGGTTCGATGGGGGGATTTATTACGGGTGATCGCATTCTAATTGATGCTATCCGCAGTATGGCCTCAAGTTTCATTTTTACCACAAGTCTACCGCCTTCAGTTTTAGCCGCATCGCTAGCAGCCGTTGAACATTTGAAAACGTCTTCAATAGAACGGGAAACCTTACACAGCAATGTGAAATATTTTAAAACTAAGCTGAAGGATGCAGGATTTGAGTATGGTGAAGGAAATACTCACATAGTGCCTTTAATGATAGGCGACCCTTTTGTTTGTAAAACACTGACAGACCAGCTTCTCAAAGAACATAATATTTATGTCCAACCTATCAACTATCCAACGGTACCAAAAGGAACTGAGAGAATGAGATTGACGGTATCTGCGGTGCATACTAAAGATGACATCGATGCCTTTGTAAAAGCTTTGGTTCAAATAAATCTATATGAGAAGCTTCAATCATTAAGGCTAGCTTATGCTGTTTGACCATGGGGCATTAAATGGATTTTGCAGCTAAAATAGAAAGGTAATTAAGCCTAATACGTCGATGTATTAGGCTTGATTATTAGAGCGTGTTGATCTTTGCTGTACATATTCTAATCGACCCATATCGGTAACCACATAAGTGCAAATGCCAGTGCCACCACACTGTGATAATTTCTGGCTAATATGTCGTATCGAGTCGCTACGGCACGATACTTCTTAATTTCAAAAATGCATTCTCGACTAAATGACGGTAGCGATACATCGCCCAATCAATATCTTCATTACCTGTTTTACTGTTCCCTTTTCTTGGGAATACGTGCTTGGCATTTCGGCGACTCACTAATTCTCGTAAAGCTTGACTGTCATAGCCTTTGTCGGCAACCATCACTTCAGAGTAAGGTGATGACTCGACCAGAGATTTGCCATGACTGACATCATGGGCCTGTCCTCCGGACAACTCGAAGTAGACAGGTAAACCGCCGCTATCAACGGCTAAATGTATCTTCGTTGATTTACCTCCACGACTTGTCCCAATAGCTTGTTGTGCTTGAGCAATGACGTTAGTTCCGTCCTGATGAGCCTTACATCAATAAACAACCATTGGGGTCACTGAGGCGGGATAAAAACTGGACAACCTCAGTCAGCACACCTTTCTTAGACTATAAATTAAAACGTCTGAATACCGCGCTCCATTCGCCAAACTCTCTGGATAAATCACGCCACGGAATGCCCGTTTGCATCCGGTACAAAATACCTTCAAGTGTCATTCGGTGTTCAGGTTTATTGTAAATCCGACCTGTTAAATACATGATTATGGATAGCAGTTTCCAGCTATCATCTGTTAGCATAAGTCTCGGTATTAGGGTTAGTTGGATTGTTTTTTGGCGAAATCATTATAACCGACCCTATTGCTGGTTACTTTTCATACCACAAAGATCAACACGCTCTAGATGTATACTTGATTTAGACTAATTAGTATCACATATCAAAGAAAACGATACAGGTACCGAACTTGAAATAGGGATCTGACCTTTCCCCCCAATTTAACATCATGACATTGATGAGATTTCCAACACCTTGACTGGTCACCAATATTGGCGTTGTTTGCAGTATCCTCAATAGATTTGGTTTTACCTGAGATATTCAAGTCTAAGGTAACTTTTTCTTGAGTGATCAATTTATTCGCTTTTAACAGCTGATTGGGGGCGCTGTCTTTATTTGACAGCTAAGACGGAAAGTTAATTAAGCCTAGTACGTCGCTGTATTAGGCTTAATTATTAGATGCATACATGATTCAGACTAGTTACTTTCAAATATCAAAGAAAACGAAACAGGTACCGTACTTGAAATAGGGATCCCACCAACCGTTTTAGCGTAACCGATCATTTTAGACCGTTCTTGACCGCCTGACTAAGATCGAGTTTAGCAACGCTAACCGCAGTTACTATGCCAGCCGGCACCTTGTGATGCGTTTCTTGGCATAGCAACATTACGGTTAATTATTTTTGGCGAAACAATTATACCTCGTTGCTATGCCGGCTGCTTTTCATACAAAGATCAACAACCTCTAGCCCACCCAAGATAATTTTTGTCCATTAAATTGATGAGCTCTTCTAAGTCTTCTTTCTCAAACCCTCCCATGTACTCGGGCGGCAAGTTTAAAAAGCATGGTGAAGGACAAACCATAATCAGCTTACTAATTAAGTCTGGACGTTCGATGGCTACGTGCATGCCAATGGTACTGCTCACAGAGTGCCCAATAAAAATTGCGTTACTTAGCTCAAGCGCATCAAAGATTTCTTCCACGTCTTTCGCATAACCACTAAGCTTCGAATATCTCTCTTTATCGAATGCACTGAGGTCAGACTGCCCACACCCAACATAATCAAATAAAACGATTTTGTAGTCTTTTTCAAAATAAGGAACAAGATAGTTCCACATGCGCTGGTCGCAGCCAAAACCATGACCTAAAACCAGTGTGTTCTCACCGTCGCCAACCACACGCACATTGTTTCGCTTCTTAATGTCTGTTTCTAAGTACATACTTATCCTGCCGATATTGCCAAAAATAAGGAGGCCTACCGTAGCCGCTGTTTTAGTGAAATACTTCTTTATCTCACACCGACATTTTCTCTGTTTGATTAATATTGAGTGTAGCGTAGTATTAGCCGAACAGCCCGTCCTTATTGAGCTTCGGATAAAAAAAACCTAAATATCGTAAAAATTATACTTAGGTAGCAAAAGCTGAAAACTGTTTTTCCAATGCACTTAACCCTACGCCGTTTCGCTTGATGACTTTCAACTGAGTAGGAATGCGCTCTTTCATAGCTTCTATATGGCTAATAACACCTATCATCTTTCCGCTAGCATTTAGGTTATCCAGAGCATCTAAGGCGACGTCTAGGGTTTCAGCATCTAAGGTGCCAAAGCCCTCGTCTAAGAACAAGGAGTCGATGCTGGTTTTATAACTCACTAAATCAGATAGAGACAGCGCCAACGCTAAACTCACCAAAAAGCTCTCTCCCCCAGATAGGGTTTTAGTGTCTCTTAATACATCACCTTGCCAAGTATCAACTACGCTAAGCCCTAGACCTTCATTTTCTTTGCGAATTAATTGATAACGGCCATGTAATTTATCAAGCTGCTGATTGGCCAGCACAACCAAATTATCTAAAGTAAGGCCTTGAGCAAAGCGCCTAAACTTGTCACCACTGGCTGAGCCGATTAAGGAATGCAAATACGTAATATCGTCGTAATAGGCATCAAACGTCGACATTTCATCGAGCAGCTGGCGCTGTTTGCTTTGCGCCTGCTCATTGGCATTCAGTTGCTGGGCTATCTGCCCTTGCGCAGATAACAGAGCATCTTTACGCTCTGTTTTATCTGCAATATCGTTTTCTACTTGCTGCGCGCCGAACTGCTCTAGGTAATGTTGCCACTGCTCGGCATTGTCGTTTGCGTAGAGTTTTTCGGCTTGTGCCTGAGCATTTGATAACAGCAAATCTGCGTGCTGCTGTTGATGAGATATTGTTTGTTTAAGCGCCACCAATTGTTCTCGCTCACTTTCATCAAGTAGAGCACGGGTAAATGCTGCCTCGTTTTCAAAAGGGCTTTTGGCTAATAACGCCTTAAAATCGCTATCCGCCTCTTGGTATTGCTGCTGCTTTTTATCTAGCTGCTCACTGAGCTGTTCCATTGCCGCCTCTAATCGGGACAACGCGCTATTAGCACTTTCTTGCTTGAGCCTTAATGCTTCCAGCTGTTGTTCTCGTTGGGCTATTTGTTCGGCAATGGCTAAGCGAACTGTGTCAATATCTTGCTCTGGGAACACCTCTTGTCTTTTTGCCCTAAGTAAAGCCAGTGCGTCTTCGTGTTGTTTTGCGCTTTCTTTTGCTTCATTCAGCCGCTCCTGAAAACTTTCAATGGCGCGCGCGATGGTGGCAACGTCATCTTTAAACACATCAACACTTGGCGTTAACCGCTCTAACTCTTGCTGTTTTTCTTTAAATGTTTTTAGTGCGTTTGCTTGCTCAGATAGCCAGGTAGAGAGGCTAGCTTGCTCTGGAATTGCATGTCCAAGCTCAGTAATTGCGGCAGCTAGCTTTTGCTCTTTTTTCACTAACGCAGATTGCTTATGTTTTATTTCTTCGCCAAGCTCATTCGCTGTTGTAATAAAAGTATTCTGCTGCTGATTTAAGAGCTCATACTCATTTTTCGCTTGCGACACCGTCGCCATTGCTTGGTTATAGAGATGCTGCGCGTCAGCAAAATTTTTCTCTGCGTGCTCTAGGGCTTTTATCTGACGCTGTAACCATTCAATACGCTTTTTATAGGTTGCATCAAAAGCCGAAAAAGCGCCTTTGTCTTCTATTGCTATTTCGCTAAAACCAGCATCTACTGCAGAACTCACTACACCCTGCTGCTTTTGCCACTCTTGCTTTGCGTTTTCTAACTCCTCAGAGGTAGTTTCTTTTAGTTTTGTGGTTTGCACTAAAGCAAGCTCAGTATTAGCTAATGCATCTCTCGCCTTGGCTCCATCGAGCTCAATACTGTCCAACTGCCGCTGAAGTGCATCACGCTTTTGTACGGTTTCGGGCACGTCAATAATTACTGAGTCTTCGTTGTGATCCCTTGCCCCGCAGACGGGGCAAGGCTCGCCTTTTTTAAGTTGGGCGCGCAAGTGGGCTACTTCGTTATTCAGCGATATTAACTGCTCTGCATCTTTTATGCGGGCCTTAGTATCTTGATACTGCGCCACTAAAGCTTTGCGTGCGGCCTGCTGCGCTTCTTTGGTGCTGATAAGCTCTGCTTCTTGAGCAACGAGTTTACTATAGTTTTGTGAGAGTTCATCATGTTGCTTTTGCAAATGCTGACACTGAACCATGCTGTCCCAGTGCTTAAGCTTTACCGATACTTCATCGTTTAACTGCGCTTTACTGCCCTTTTCCGAGAGTGCATTTAAAGCTTGCTGGCATTGTTCGACGTTTTCCTTCAGCACATGATTTTCTTTATTCAGCACTTCAATTTTATCAGCCTGCTTGTTGGCCTGCACTGAAAGCTCATCGTGTTGGCGTGCATTGCTTTCTTGTTTAGCTACTAACTGGCCAAGCAGCTTCTTTTCTGAAGCAATAGTTTGCGCTGACTCACTCCAACCACTAATGTGCTCGGCCATATCCCCTATTGATTTATTTTCTATAAGATAGCTGCTCAACACATTTTGCAGATTTTTCTTCTCTGCAAACTCTTCTTCTAAAGACGCTTTTCTCTGCTGATGCTGGTTAATAGACGCCGTTAACGCAGCAATACTGTTGTTTGACACAGCTAGCAACTCTGAAACCTGCGCTATTTTTGCGTCGATGGGCAATACATCGTTGCTGATCCGGTGTTCTAACTGTGCGCTTTTATCTTTTACCTCTTTGAGCGCTTGCTCTTCGCTAGCAAGGGCTTTTTGCGCCTGTTTTTTATTGGATTGCGTTAGAGGAAGCTGTTGTTTCTTCTCGTCTAATTGGGTTTGATAAGAAGCAATATCCTGCTGAAACGATACACACCGAAGATGTGGCGTACGCAATGTTTCGGCAGGTTCACTGCGCGTAAGCTTATCAAGCTTGTCTTTTGCCTCTTCATGGGCCTTTTGAGCTGCTGTTGTTAAATGCTGAGCTTCTTTTAACGCATTCCCATTTTCTTCAAGTGCGTCTTGCCACTGCTTTTGCTGGTGTAGCGCAGTTAATTCCTCGGTTAAAGCAACCACCTGCTTTTTGGTGTGCTCAAGTTCATCGGTTAACCCTTTGTGCTCAGACTCATTGAGTAGCGTTACACCTTCTAGCCGCAGTGCATACTCTTTCTTTTTTTGCTTAGCTTCAGAAAACTGTGCGTGAACCTCTTGAGAAATACGGCCATATATTTCCGTTCCCGTAAGCTCTTCTAATAACTCAGCTCGGTCGTTTTCATTGGCATTTAAAAACGCCGCAAAGTCGCCCTGAGATAACATCATAGACTTTGTGAAACGAGCAAAATTAAGCCCAGTGAGTCGTTCTATTTCGTCGCTTTTAGGGCGAACCTGAGTGGCTAATACTTTGCCAGTGTCTGCCTCGGCCAATTCAACATCGGCGCTTTGTAAATTACCGTCAGGCTTTCCACGCGCACGTCGCATGCTCCAAAACGCACGGTAGGCTTTACCTTTAATATCAAACTCTACCTCTGCTAGGCACTCTGCAGTACCGCGAGTCATAATGTCGTTAGAGGTAGAAGATATAGTGCCCAAGCGCGGGGTTTGGTGGTAAAGCGCTAAACAAATGGCATCGAGCAACGTGGTTTTACCGGCTCCCGTTGGCCCAGTAATGGCAAATAATCCATTATCAACAAAGGGCGATTGAGTGAAATCTATCTTCCACTCGCCTTTTAATGCATTTAGGTTTTTAAGTCGCAGCGTGAGTATTTTCACTTTGCTTGCTCCTTATTCGCGCCACTATTATCAGCACGATCATCAACACTAGTCTCAACAGAGGTGTCCATATTATCCTCATCGTTGCCATGCACTCGCTCTAACGCCTCAGAAAATAGTTGCTTCATTCGGTGTTTTCGAGAGGTGCCTGCAGATTCATCTCCCTCACCCTCGTTATTCTCATCGCACTCGTCGATATTTTCTAAAGCCAGTCTTGCTTCAAAAACCTCTTCAACAGACAGCTCACTTAATTGCCTATTTTCACCCTCAGCTAAACTTTTAAACCGGCTCTTTTTCACCCGCTTCAGCTGCAGAATTTCAGCATTTTTTCCTTCAAGTAAGCTCTGAATACGCTGCTGTAAATCAGTTAAATAGTCTTGAGTTTCTACCTCAATGCACAACCAGACGGGTGAGAGTTCGGTGGCATCAGCAATAACACTGCTGCTGTTAATTTCAGCTTCTATGTGTTGTAAATCACCCTTGATGACTTCCATGGCTTGAAAGCGCGGTACGGGTATAGGTGTGATAGCGGTTTGACATGCAGCAAACTCAACCATAACAACCTGCTTTTGGGTATTTAGTTCGTCGAAGCTAAGGGGAATTGGCGAGCCGCAATAACGTATATGCTCGGTTTTAGCCACTTTTTGTGGCCTATGGATATGCCCAAGGGCAATGTAATCAGCCGGTGGAAAACCACCCGCATCAAACCCTTCTAACGTGCCAATATAAATATCGCGTACGCTTTCCGATTGACTCACGCCAAGTGCGGTTAAATGCCCCGTGGCAACAATAGGAATAGTCTCGGCCAGCTGCTGCGTTTCTGCGACAATTGAATTTCGAAGTTCGATGGCTTGCTGATAGAGCATTGCGTAGTGCTGTTTTATTGCCTCACCCAATGCATGGCGTTTATCTACCGCACTTTGTCCTGCCGCACTTGTTACTACATCTTTAGGGCGAATGAACGGAACGGCACACAGTATTGCACCTACATTGCCCGCTCTATCATTCAAAGCTATAACCTGCTCGCTGCTGTTACCAAATGTGCTAGCAATAACGTGGCTATTGAGGTACTTAAGCAGTGATTTACTCTCGTTAAGTACTGAAACCGAGTCATGATTTCCGCCAAGCACTATCAAGGTACATTGTGTGCCCTGCAATGCACCGATAAACCCATGATAAAGTTCTCTGGCATAGCTAGGAGGTGTGCCGGTATCAAACACATCGCCCGCCACAATAACTGCGTCTATTGCATGTTTTTCAACTTCGTTGAGCAGCCATTTGAGAAATGCGTCATGTTCATTTTTTCGGCTTTTTGTAAAAAAGCTTTGCCCTAAATGCCAGTCGGACGTATGCAATATTTTCATATAATTGAGGAACCAGAATGCGTTTGGAATGAATAAAGTGGCGTATATTGAACTCGCAAAGTACTTATAAACAGACTAACCAAAAACTCATAAACCCAATTGCCAAGCTATTAAATACAAGCACTTATTTACAGAAACAAAAATTTCTTCGAACTATAGAGATATTCTACTTTTATAACAATGGTACATATGAATTTGCAAGGCAATGGAGCCCTATGACCAACTGTGCATTTTTTCGCTTTCTGCTGGCAAGATGAATACTGACGAGAGATATTAGTGGGGTGTGCAAATAAAAAAGGCCGGCGTATTTGGCGCCAGCCTCTTCAATTTTATTGTGTTACTTATGATTCACGTTTCTTTTTATCTACTATCCTTCTTTCTACAAACATTTAGAAAAAGAGGTAAGAAACACTAAATCGTACGCTGCGCGGCATAATAAAACGGCCATTTGGCGCATCAGGATTACGCGGGTCGCCTTCGGTAATGCCCTGCTCATCGGTCAAGTTATCAACCGATAGCTGAAGGCGAAGTGATTCTGTTGGGTCTAATGTCATACCCACATCAATTTTTTCGTATCCTTCTAGCACAACCGTATTTTCGTTATTGCCAAAGCGGTCGTCTACTGCTGACAGGGTTCCATAAACTGTTGCGTACATGTCACCAATGTCAAAATCGTAGCTTGGCGTTACTCGCACTTGCCAACCCGGCTGACGCTGGGCCTCATTACCTTCATTAGTCGCGCTTGCTGTAATTTCAGTTTCTTGCAAGGTGGCATTTACACTTAGTGAGAAACCAGAATCATGGCTATATCTACCATCTAGCTCAACACCATAAGCTTCATTAGTAAGAATTTCGGCTGGTGCGCCAGGTCTGCGTACAAAAGTATCACCTTCAACTTCGTTAGCAAAAGCAGTAGCAAAAAACTGGACGCTATCATTCATGAACTTATAACCCAATTCTGCTTGCGTAATTTCTTGGATAAGATCATTTCCGCCAGTGTATGCACCCCAGTTGTCACGGAAGTCATCAAAGTAAGGCATTTTGTACCCACGGTTAGTGCGAATAAAAACACCACTATTGTCATTTAAAGCGTAGTTCGCACCAAGTGTCCAAGACGTTTTCGTCTCATCGTACTCAAGGGCTTTGGTAATAGTGCCGTCGAGGCCTTCGTCTACTGAATAATTGACTTCGTGATTTTCACGGCGCAAGCCTAAATCGATGCTTAGGTCTGTGGTAGCGTACCATTTACCCGTTGCATAAAACGCCATAGTGCTTGCGTCGCCTACAGAATTTATGTCGTAGTTAAATCCGCAGCCTTCAGCGTCACTATTACACTCAATACCGTCTAACAATTCGCCACCTGGTACTAATACGTGATAAGCCGTGTTACCTATGCTCCACCAGTCTTCAGATTTAGTTGAAGCACTGTAAATACCAAATGATGCATCGAAATCATCCCAGCTTTTCGACACAGCCAAGTCGTTAGTAAAGGCTTCAATGTCTTTAAGCACAACCCAGCGACCTATTTGCTGAATGGGTGTATCTCCAGCATAGGTAGTGCCGGTCACAGCTCCTATGGCCGACTCTCCATTATCTGCTACATCGGCGACAGTTACCGCAGCGCCATTAGGTACAAGACCAAACGTGTTCGCTTTACCTTTGGTTAGGTTAAAGCGGTCGATAAGAAACCAGTCATTACCTAGGTCTAATTTTAGGCTACCTCCACTTACGTGACCGTCCCAGCCTCGCCCATCACCAAAATCAAACGCTTCGGTAGTATCGTCTGGCCCATAGGTAATGGTGGCTTGTCTGTTAAGTGGGCCTATCTGGGTATAATTTGCATCAATACCATCTACATTAAGCGGCGTAGGTAAGTACCAAGTACCACGGTCGTCAGTTTGACGGGTATATAGATTAAGCTCACCTTTATCGAACACTTTCGTAATGTTTACAGTAAACTGATTGCCTTGCTCTGAGTTAAAGCCAGCGTCTCTGATCCCTTCAGAACTTTTGATATAACCACCTACCATATAGTAGAGGTCATCAGCAAGTGCACCACTTGCAACTACGTCAACACGATTTAACCCGTAGTCTGAAACCGTATATTTAGCCATTGCCTCACTAGACTCGCCGCCGCGCTTCATTCTGAAGTTAGTTGTTAAACCAGGTTGGCCGTTACTCACAACAGGGTTAGGACCACCGCGCAAACCTTCTACCATTTCGATGGTTTCATCGATACGGAAAAGCTGAGAGTTCTCTAAAAATGAAAGGGTTGGCGCTGGATAAATAGGCGACCCGTCAAGGGCAATAGTAAGGAACGGAGCATCGCCACCACCTGGAAAACCACGCACAAAAACATTGGCTCCAGACTCACCGCCAGAACTTTCAACCCAAACACCAGGAATGGCCTTAAACAAATCAGCGGTAGACTTAGGCGCTAATTTTTCTATATCGCTCGCGTCGATATTTGTAACGGCAAAGCTCGCGTCTATTTTTCTTATTCCAGCACCGCCCGGCGTACCACTTACTACAATCACTTCAGCGTTTTCTTTTGCGAGTTCTTTAGTAGTTTGCTCTGATTCTTGTTGTGCGATAGCAGGTTGTGCCAGCGCCACTGCAACTGCGCTGGCTAGCGAAGCTTTTGTAAACAACGTTTTCATGGTGTGTGCTCCCGAAAATGTTATATTGCGTTGTTAACTGAATGCGGGTAACACGTTTCAAAATTGTTACCTGCATCACGAATTGATAACAAAATAGATCTGTTTGCAAACGATTGCAAGAATAAAATGCAATCGTTTGCAATTTTTTAATAATCAAATCTCACTTTGATTTTCTTCGGCGTATTAGTGCGCTATATTGTGTTTAGCATGACGCAACACGCGTTACCGTTTGGCTATCAAACTGTTTTATTGATAGAAAACATGCAAAATGCATTGCAAACTAAAAACCCAACAACAGAGAATCGTTACATTGACAGCTGAAACAAAACTAACGCTTGCTAGACTTGCCGAATTAGCTGGGGTTTCTACCTCTACTGCCTCAAGAGCACTCAAAGATAACCCGCTTATTAGAAAAGAAACTCGTGAAAGGATACAGGCATTAGCAATCGAGCATAATTTCAGTATCAATGCGGCAGCTAGCCGACTTCGCACTCAAAAAACCCATGTTATTGCTGTCATACTTAACTTAATCGATAACACTGAACAAAGTACAACCGATCCGTTTCTTCTCAAGTTAGTGGGCGAATTGAACCAAGCACTTAACGCTAAAGGGTATGAGTTACTTCTTTCTAACTCATTTATGGCCTCCGATGATTGGGCAAATTACTTCATTCGTAGCCAGAGAGCAGATGGCATTTTGGTTATCGGACAGGGAAAAACAACCGAAAAGATCGACCTTGCAGCCAAAAGCGGTATACCCATTGTTGTGTGGGGAGATACAAAAACTAAGGCGAGCTATCCAATAGTTGGTGGTAACAATTTTTTAGGCGGCTATGAGGCAACCAAATACTTGCTAGAACAGGGAGCAGAACAAATTTTGTTTCTCGGTGACTCAGAGCACGCTGAAATGCGAGAGAGGTTAAGGGGGTATCAAAAGGCTCACGCTGAGTTCAATATTGAACCAGGCGTATCTCATGTGGGCGCTATTGATATTACATCAAAAACCGCCTATCAGTATATGAACCAGCGTATAAAAGCTAACGGGCTAGACTTCGACGGTATTGTTTGCGTAAGTGACATGGTAGCGCTTGGCGCAATAAAAGCCTTGAAAGAGCGCTATGTTGGTATTCCTAGTGACGTAGGAATTGTCGGATATGATGACATACCACTCGCCGAACTTATCCACCCTTCCCTAACAACAATAAGACAGAACACGCAGCAAGCGGCCGAACTCATGGTTGATCAATTATTATGTCAATTTGAGGGAAAGCCCGTAAATAACCAAGTTGTGGAAACATCTCTCATTGTAAGGCGCTCAACTAAATAAAAGCCGGCGCACGTAAATAGAGGCTATAGCGGCAAGAGGCATCCTAAGTCTGCTTGTCTACTGCGAACTTATTGAGGCATTTTATTTTCGAGCAACCGCCTTTTGCAAACGTTTGCATTTTTATTTTCTTCGCATTACACTCCAGCTTAATTAAGTTAACAGAGTGTTTACACATGTCTCGTTTTATGATTATTGCTGCCATTGCAGTGAGCTATTATGTGTTTGCCATACTGCTAAACAGTGTGGGCACCGTCATTCTCCAGTCAATTAATAGCTTCGATATCAGTAAACCTCAGGCTAGTACCTTGGAGGGGTTTAAGGATCTTTCTATTGCTATTGTGTCCTTCCTGATTGCAAGCGTTATTCCCCGTGTTGGATATAAGCTTGCCATGTTGTTTGGGCTTGCGCTTGTGGCTGTTGCTTGCTCACTCGCGCCATCGATAGCTAATTTCTTGTTTATTAAAATACTCTTCGCGTGCATAGGAACAGCGTTTGCGCTTGTAAAAGTATCTGTGTACGCCGTTATTGGACAGCTTTCCTCGTCCACAAAAGCGCATTCATCATTAATGAACACTATTGAAGGCATATTTATGCTGGGCGTGTTATCTGGCTATTGGATATTCGCTGGTTTTATTGACCCCAATAACGACGCTTCACTTGCTTGGCTGAATGTCTACTACCTTCTCGCCACAATGGTGGCATTCACTTTCCTGATTGTAATGTTCGCTCCTATTGCGCCAGTGCAGTTGGCAAACGAATCAACACTCGCTAGTGAATTCACAAGTATGCTCAAGCTTGCCTATAAGCCGCTGGTACTCGTATTTATTTTTTCAATTTTTCTCTATGTGCTCATTGAGCAAGGCATTGGTTCGTGGTTACCCACCTTCAACAATGAGGTAATAGGCCTTCCTACACAAGTCAGCATTCAAATAACGAGTATATTCGCAATCGCGCTGGCAGTTGGGCGATTAACTGCAGGCGCAGTTCTTAGAAAAATGAATTGGTATCCTTTTTTAAATATATGCTTAGCAGGCATGGCTGTTGTAATGCTTATTAGCTTACCATTGGCCGAAACCAACGACATACAAACTGATGTGGCAAGTTGGAGTGATGCCCCCTTGGCTGCTTTTCTTATCCCCATGATTGGCTTAATGATGGCTCCAATTTACCCAGTTATTAACTCGGTAATGTTGAGCACACTGCCGCTAGCGCAGCATGCCCCCATGACAGGTTTAATCGTGGTATTTTCGGCATTAGGCGGAACAACAGGATCTATTATCACTGGGTTTGTCTTCGATGCCATTGGCGGACAAAACGCATTTTATTTATCGCTAGTCCCCATTGCCGCTCTTATGGCAACGCTCTTTTTCTTCAAAAAAGCATCATCTTCAATTTACCAACAAGGTGCACAATCATAATGACCTCGTCTTTACACAATTGGCGCGACAGTTTGGCATTTTTTTCAAGCGATCTGTTCAAACACGTGCAAATGGCATCGCTTTTTCCCGATAGTAAAACCTTTGCCGATGCGATAGTCAAAACGGACCTGAGCTTTGTTTTGGAGCAATATAAACAGGCGATGCTAGAGGCAAAAGAAAATAGTACTCAGGTCAACTTGCGTGAATTTGTCAATACGCACTTCATTCTACCCGACGGTCAAAATGCTAATTTACAGCTGCACAGTCATGACATTACAAGTTATATCGCGAGCATGTGGGATGTACTCACGCGCACTCCCGATGTTCAAGACAAAGACAGTTTAATAGCACTGTCGAGACCTTATATTGTGCCAGGTGGCCGTTTTCGTGAAATTTATTACTGGGATAGCTTCTTCACAGCACAAGGTCTTGTAGATGCTGGGCGTACAGAAATGGCGGTAAACATGCTTGAAAACTTCGTTGATATTCTCAATGAAGTTGGCTGTATACCCAATGGCAACCGTGCTTATTATTATTCGAGAAGTCAGCCTCCTATTTTGGCATTATTTTATCAGCTGCTTGAAAAGCAACTCTCCTCTGAACAAAAGCAATATGTCATTGATGGTTTGAAAAAAGAATATGCGTTTTGGATGAAGGGAGCAGATAAAACCCTAACAGTTACAGGCAGTGCAAGTGCGCACGCTGTGCTCCGTGTAGTTCGTATGCCCTGCGGGGCAATATTGAATCGCTATTTCGATTCTGAAGCCACGCCTCGTCCTGAGTCTTTTCGAGAGGATATAGAGACTGCTAGTCATATTACTACCGATAGTGCGACGTTTTATCAGCATATTCGTGCAGCCTGTGAATCGGGTTGGGATTTTAGTTCTCGTTGGCTTGAAAATTCACAACAACTAGAAAGCATTCGCACTACAGAGCTCCTTCCCGTCGATTTGAATGCCCTTTTGGTTTCATTAGAGCAAACCCTAGCAATGGTTACAGATGGCAAAGAGCAGGCCTTTTACAGTGATGCAGCGAAACAGCGTATAGATGCGATAAATACCTATTTGTATAGTGATATCAAACAGGGATATTTTGACTTTCACTTTCCCTCTATGAAAAACACGAGTGTAGTGTCAGCTGCGATGAGCGTTCCTTTGTATGTGGGTATTGCCAGTACTGAACAAGCAAGCGTAGTTCAAAGCGTGCTTATTCAAAAACTGCTCAAAAAAGGCGGTATAGTCACAACAGAGAATACAACCTCTCAACAATGGGATTCACCAAATGGTTGGGCCCCACTGCAGTTTTTTTCTGCCCTGGGGCTAGAATCATATGGGTTCACGAAAGAAGCAAACGATATTATGCAACGCTTTTGTAATACTGTAGAAGACCGCTTTGCAGCTACCGGAGCCTTGTTGGAGAAATACAACGTCTGCACGCCGAATGAAACGGCTGGCGGTGGTGAATACGATGTTCAATTAGGCTTTGGCTGGACGAATGGTGTGTATACCTATTTCAAAAAAGCACTCAATAAGAAAAGTTAGGCTTTAGAAAGCCAAATAAATTTCTATCCAAACAATGGTTAAATTTTAGCTTTCGCTGAAGTTGCTATGTCATGCCCCAAAAGCTTATTTTTGGGGCATGATTTGCAGACGGCAATGGGAATCGCTCTATGGCTTCAGACCAAAAATATTTCTTGTTACTTATTACTGCGCACCATTTTTCACCACACTCTTACTTTAGGTGCAGTTAACATAATTTAGCTGTCAGCTATTTGCTTTAATCAGTTTTTATTAATATACAAAACAGTGTTTTACCACTAGTCTTTAAAATAGACTGAGTGGTCAGAGAATTGCACAGATAATTGCAACAACCTCCAACTAAGATTATAGCTTTGCCGAAGTAACATATAATATGGCACATAAGCGGCTGCAGCTGCACAGCAAAGCACAAATACCCAAGAAAAACAGTTGTGAATTGCTTACAGAATTATGACCCCAATCACTAAATTACAACATTAAACTCAATTATCAGTCTCATAGGAGATAGCTTTTGATAAATCGTATAAAGGTGTTTGTGTGCCTTTTTTTATACCTGCTAGTTTCGAGTATGCCCGCTGGAGCATCGAATACTTCATTGGTAATGTCCGATTGGTTTCGTGATTTTAAGCAGCAAGCCGCGCCAGCACAGCTATACGATTTTCTGCACGCTATGCCAAAAGGCGGCGACATTCATCATCATCTTTCCGGTTCTGGTATGGGAAATTGGTGGTGGGATATTGCCACTAATTTAAATAAAAATGGCGGCTACACCTACTACACCAAAACAGACCTTTCTCTGTGTCGAGGATACGGTACTAACGAATTTGGCACTAACCCACAATTATTGCTGTTCCATACTGTTTCAACGTTGAGTTATGAAAAGCTTTCAACATGTGAACAAGATAATTACACAGCGCTTAGCGAGCTAAACCAAAAACAAAAACAGGCATTTTTAAACAGCATAAAGTTAGATAAACCCCATGAAGGCAGAGATGAATTCTTTCAGGCGCACTGGCAACGCATGGGAGACATGCTGCAAAACCCATATATTTATGGCCATTTGCTGCTTAAAAATATGCAGGCTTATCAGCGCGAAAACGTATTGTATCTGGAGACTCAGCTACAAATATCGCAAATGCGCTATCCTGATGGCACTCCATACACGTCAGATGAAGTAGTTCAAATACTAAGTGACACGTTAAAAAGTGATGCTGCAAAAAAAACCAATGTTACGGTTCGCTTTCAGCTCGCTCTAGTACGCTTTCTACCTGATGCTGAACAGCAATTAGAAAAAACCTGGGCGACTGTAAATGCGCACAGAGAGTTATTCGTTGGCATAAACCTGGTGGGAAGGGAAGACAATGACAAGGGCTATCCTCTTCGATTTTTGCCCACGCTGCGCAAGCTTCGAGCTAAATCTGAGGCAATTCCGCTTAGTATTCACGCAGGTGAGTCGGATGAGCCCAATACACATATTAAAGATACCTTATTGCTAGGTGCCGACAGAATTGGACATGGATTTAACCTTATTGAAGACCCTGACACGCTATTGATGATGCGTAATGGACCGTACCTCATTGAGATAAATCTTATATCGAACCTTTTATTAGAGTATACAAACTCCTTAGACTCGCATCCCTTTCCAGAGTACCTACGAACAGGCGTACCTGTTACTCTTTCAACCGATGACAGAGGCATGTGGAGCAGCAACTTAACCGATGAGTATTACCTTGCTGTAAAGCACTTTAACCTGTCGTGGGAGGAATTGGTCGCGCTTAATAGTAATGCAATTAAACACAGCTTTATTGGTGAAGAAAAGCGTCAGGCATTGTTGTTAAAGCTAGAGCAACAAACCGAAGACTTTATAAATGAGCGGTTGAACAATACACCGCTACCCAATATTGAAAACCATTTTCCGTTTATTTGCAGCTACGATCCGCAGGTTTGCAATAAAACCAGTAAGCGTTAAAAGCAATAGAGCGCTGCGTACTTAACACTTCGATTTAGGTGGTGTTTTCGGTGTAGCAGCGCAAAACATTCCTTTTCATATTCATTTATCTATTTGGGGTTTAAATGAGGGTTTCAAAATCAAAGGCTACAAAAACACTCACAGTATTGATTACGCTATCAAGCTGGTTGTTCTGCGCGCTCAGTGTTGCTGCAGTGTCAGCAAGCTCCGTAACCGAGAGTAATGATGATGTCGCACAACTTCGCTTTAAAAAGATAGAAATCGATACTTCTGTGGCTAACCCCGCGCCTTTCATGATTCAAGGTCCAATGCCAATAGAGGCAGAATATTTTGCTAGTTTATTAACAGATGTGCGCATTGAAAAAGCAGGCCACGCTACTTTTTACCTTGGAAAGCTCAATGGATATCCAATCGTTGTTGCGCAAACGGGAAAAGGGTTAGAAAACACTGCTGCCGCTACAGCAGTAGGTATAGAGCGTTACCACCCTGTAGCCATTATCAATCAAGGCACAAGCGGCGGTCATGATCCTACTCTCAATGTGGGCGATATTGTGCTGGGTAAGCGCGCAGTAAATGCTAGTAACTTTAAAACCCCGTTTAGAAAAAGAGGTGAAGGCTCTGCGCCATTGCAATGGTTACCTATGGATTTGCTGGCTTCACAAGGTAGCGCAGGTGAGGGTGACTCGGCAAAAGATGCCGAACGAATTCGCTATTATATGGGACACAAAGCCCTGCTTGATGCTGCACGGGAAGTAAAGCCAGAATACAAGCGAGGCAAAGTAGTAGAAGGCACTATAGCAAGCGGTAACTTTTGGAATAATGAACTAGATAGAATTGCATGGCTGCACGAGAAATTTGGTACTAGTACAGAAGAAATGGAAACCGCAGCAGCGGCGCAGATAGCTCATGGCTACGGTGTTCCCTTCCTAGGCGTTAGAGTGCTATCGAATAACCTTACCAACGAAGGCCACTACGACCCATCGACAGCAAAAGACTGCCAACAGTTCGTTAAAGCGCTTATAGAACACCTAATAGAAAGCGGGTCAGAACCACATTTACCAACGCAGTCAAGAAGCTTTTAAGCTGACAGTTTATGCGCTGTTAATCTCTGCACATTTTTCACCTGGGCAGTTAATTCGAGCCGCTTGTTTTAAAGCTGTTTTTGGGGAGCTTATTTTTCAATAGTCGTTTCTTTTGAAAGTTCAGTTGAGCTAATTCATATCTGACCTACGTAGAAAGTGATATAAAAGCTGGTTGGTAGTGGTACTCAATCAGTAAATTGGAAGATAGGTTTTTCCCATTCTATTCGGTATTTCACAATTAAAAAAACGAACTGCACGGCCTAACACGCTCAAGCTCAGTTTGGTTTTGGCGCCATTTTTTGTGCTGCCAACACCTTTGCAAACTTCCTCTCACTTACTCTCGTTAACGACACAAGCTATGTGGCATCGGGTGGACTAGAGGAGCGCACTACGATAAATAGAACGCTCGGTATTGCTGCCTATGAATATCGTATTAACGACAGCACGTTATTTTTTGCAGATGCTCAAGTATTACGGGGGAACAATGCCAGTGACTCTGTTGGCGATCTTCAGGCATTTTCGAATATTGATGAAGCTGAGCTCACAAAAATATATGAAGTTTGGGTAGAGAAGTCATTTTATGAAGAAAGCCTGCGCTTCAAAATAGGTCAAGTCGATGCAAATAATGAATTCGCCTATGCTGAACATGCTGGAGAGTTTATTCAGTCGTCCATGGGTTTTAGCCCGACAGTTTCCTATTTCCCCACTTATCCAAGCCCCCGGCTATCGGTGAATGCGTTTTATAGCGCCACGCAAAATACACAGCTATCCATTGGGCATTACGCCAATCAAAATCGCAGCTTTAGTAACGGTTTCACCGTGGGGCAATGGACACAACATATAGACAACGTTACGGCTGCCATTGGCGGCTGGATTCAAACGGGCGACATTACGCCATTAGTAGATAATGAAGGTGACGAATCAACGCCTCCTCAGGATGCAAGCGGGCTTTTCGCCACCCTGTCTGGTGAGTTTAGCTCTGAACTGTTTGCAGCACAAAATGGTGGTTGGTTTTTGCAGTATGGGCGAAGTAGCGATACAACCAGTGAGATAGACACCCATATTGGCGCTGGACTAACGTGGTACAGTATAAATAATCGAAAAGACGACGTGTTAGGACTTGGCATATCTCATATTACCACCAGCCCCCTTGTAGCATCTCAATACAAGCGAGACGAAACAGCGATAGAGCTGTTTTATCGTTTTCAGTTAACAGATACCCTTGCGCTTAAACCAGACATACAGTTTATTGCAAACCCAGCCGCCGATAAGGAAGCAAAAGACGCCATTGTTTTAACAATGAGAGTGGAGTTTTCTATCTAAACAGTCTTCCTATCTAAACAAGCCTTCTATCTACTATCTACTATCTACTATCTACTATCTACTATCTACTATCTACTATCTAAACAAGCATCCTCTCAACGGAACATTTTAGCCATAGTTATGAGTTGCCAATCTGCTTTAAGATACTACCAAACGCTCTGCCACCGTTTTTTTGAATTTGCTTATCGAAATACAAACTGCCCAGTAAGAAAATAGTAATTTGCCCCTTCGAACGCCAAGTGACATGGGTTTTGCCGTCTTGTTCTTTAAGCGTAATCTCGCCTAACTGATGATCGTAAGGAAGAGGTTTAGACTTTATAACTTTGTAGCCAAGTTTATAAGGAGGCTCAAACGCGACAATTTCTTCATGTAGATTAGCGCCACCTGCGATAATTTCACGTACAGCACCTAACCCGTTTTTATCGTCTTTACCGTGCACAAGTAAGTGCGCTTCGTCCACACCTTTAAACTGCGCATAGTTTTCGTGATCGCTTAGCATCGCAAACACATCGTGGATAGGTTTATCGATAACTCTCTCTACATGAATTGAAAACATTAGATACCTATTAGAAAAAACGTGAGCCTATTGGTTGCTTGAATATAGAGCAATGTGTGAATAGCTCAAATAACCACTTTTTATCTGCAACTATAGGCAATTCGGCCATTACTAGAATAGAACTGTTTATAGGGAAGCTGTGCCTTTTCAACTAAACCTACAAAGCTAGCCTTGGTAAATATTATCCCAATACTCGTCCAATTCGTTAATGGCACTTTTTAACGGCTTTGCCGTGAAAAGCACGTTATTTTTATCTGCGAGCTTGGTTTCTACGAACTTTGTTGCTACGAGTCCTGTTTCTACTGGCTTTGTATCTACCAACTTCATTTTAACCAATTTATCGATAGCATCAGACACATCAAAGTCTAAGGTGCAATTGTGAGTGTGCTCAAACCAAGCTTCAATCTCTTTATCGAGTTCATCTGCGCTCATCCCTGCTCCTTCATGTTTTAATAAGAAGGTATAAGCCAATAAAGCTTCTTTACAGTCTTCCTCTTCTGCGGCATCTACCAGAGTGTGAAACACGCCAGCGTTGTTATCTAAATTCTTAAAATAAAGGTTGTCCGAAAGGGCTTTCATAAACCGTATTTTTCGATTTTTAAACTTCGTCCATTCTTTAAAGACAAAGCTACCGAACACTCCCATACCAATACCAAAGGTAATCAGGCTTTGCTTTGTAAGCTCTACCGACTCATCTTTAAGCCCTAACCAAAACGCTAAAAATGACGACAGCAGTAATATAGACGCCCCTAATTTCGTCACCAGCACAACAATGCCACCTACCGTTGCCGACGCCCCAATGATAAGTTTATCGAGCGGACGCATTTTCACTTCACTGTTTGGAAATAGCATTTCCAAATCTGCTTTGGGTACGTTTTGAAACAGCTTAATAATGGTGGCTCCAGGGGTGAAAGTGACAGGAAGCTGTTTTTTAGTGTCTTTCCGTTGCTCGAAGTAGTCTTTATCTTTAAAGGTAATATAAACCGCCACTCGCTCGTAGTTGGTAAACGATATCGATTTTTTACGTAACCCAAAGAACGTACGTAGCGTTTCTGTTTTAACCGATTCACCTCGACGATAAAACACGACTTCTTGAAAATCGTCAAAACTTACCGCCAAACGAACTTTAAACAGCGACTCTTCATGCAGCGCATCTTCTAAATCAGTATCGGTGACTTTTTCAAAGTTTGCAGAATCTAATAATGTGGAAAACTCACTGGCGAAGTCTTTTTGAACGGCCTTGCGTTCGCTATCTGTAATGTCTTTTAGCGTGCGGGTATCTTTGTTAGGGTCGAAAAGCGCGTAGCTGTTTTTCAAGCGCTCTAGCTGCTCGTGATACTGAAAGTGAATGCGGTTCACCAACAAATTGCAAAACACCTCAAAGGAGTTAGCAGTGCTATCAGCGTCAGCGGGTTCTTTGTTAATGAGGACATCGTTACACATGGAAACAACATCGGCTTTGCGAAAAGGTATAAATCGTTCTGAGGACATAACCGTTCTAACGTAGGTAATTCACTAACACTTGGCGCACCGTTTTTTATTTAGTCAGTAGCGTTATACAAGTGGCTAACGAAACAAGTTCATGTGCTCAGTAAACCATAAATAAGCGATAACACAATGCATCTAAAGGCTACATGCTCTGTACAGGTACGACTTAAGGCTCTTATTTGAATGAAGGCAATGGGGTATACTTACCAAATGAATTATCCCGTTCCCGCCAATCAGGTTGAAGTCCTGTTTGAAGTAAAGAAAAGCAAGTTTATTGCGATGGCATCATTTGCCAACTCTCGCGAGAGCGCAATGGCTGTGCTTGATGAAGTAAAGAAGCGCTACCCCGATGCACGACATCACTGCTGGGCCTATATTTTTGGTCCTCCAAGCTCTCCAGTAAGCGCTGCTATGGCCGATGATGGAGAGCCAAGTGGCACTGCCGGCAAACCTATTTTGAACGTGCTTCAGCATAAAGATATTGGCGATGTAATGATTGTAGTGACTCGTTACTTTGGCGGTGTAAAGCTAGGCGCTGGCGGACTCGTTCGCGCTTATTCTGCGTCGGCGCAGCAAGCCATTGAACAACTTACAGTACGAGAAGAAGTTACTCTTCATACGCTTACCGTTGATGTAGACTTTAAACACGAACAATTTGTTAGACATTTGGTTCAGCAAGCGTCGGGGAATATTGCCGACTGTCGCTATGCACAGCAGGTAAGTATTGATATTCAAATACCCATTTCCCACGTAGAAGAAATAAAGCAGCAACTGGCGCCAATTGTTAATCAAGACATTAAGGACCAGCAAGGTGGCAGCCCGGACGTTGAAAGCAAGCAAGGCAAATTGAATGATTCGTCAATATGAGTGCCGATATGAGTAGCAGGCTTCAATATCTCTCACACTACCCTAAGAGACTGCAACAACAAATTCAACAGATGATTGACGACAACGCGTTGGGAGATTGGCTGCGCACTCGTTACCCTGCCACTCACTCAGTGGCAAACGACAACGACTTGCGCGAATATGTGATGGGACTTAAAAACCAGTATATGAAAAAAACTCAACCGTTGAGTAAGGTCATATACGATCAAAAAATTCATATAGTGAACCACGCCCTTGGATTGCATTCCTATGTATCGCGGGTACAAGGCGGTAAATTAAAGAGTAAAAATGAACTGCGAGTAAGCAGCCTGTTTAAAAACACGCCCGAGCCATTTTTGAACATGATAGTAGTGCATGAATTAGCCCACCTTAAAGAAAAAGAACATAACAAAGCCTTTTACAAGCTCTGCCAACACATGCTACCCGATTACCATCAAATTGAATTTGACGTGCGAGTCTATTTAACTGAACTAGAATTAACAGGGTATGTTTATGATGTTCCCAAGGAGGCCTGATGGATTTTCAATTTCGCACTGACATGTTAGGAGAGCCTTCCGCCAAATGTGATATTGAATGCGAAGCTTTTGGTGATTGGTTAAGTAACGATTTAGGCACCGATCGCGAAAGCATTAATACGGTGCTAGATGCCATTGAAAACCTGCTGTGTCGCAACATTCCTGAGTACCAATTTATTGGCAAGGAATATACGTTAACCATTGAAGACGACGAAGTAATACTCACCCTCAATCACAACGAAACCAGTCACAAAGAATTTGCCGAAGATTACGACGAAGAGATGCAAGCAGGTTGCGGCTTGGCAGATTTCAAACATTTACTGCAAGAATGGAAGGCATTCATTCGTTAAAAAACGATTTACGAAAGCCACCGGTGAATAACGTGGTAAATTGTTTTATTTCCCAGTAAACCAAGGTGGCTGATGTTATTCCCCACCCACTGATTCTCCGGTTTAAAATCTAGATTAAACGCTTCATTTTCATGAATACCTAGTGCGCTATTAAGGGGCACTAAACCATCACCAACGAGATGCTTATTAATAGCATTTGGCGATGCCGAGGACGTTGTTGCAATGGCAAAACACGCTACCCCATCAGGCAGTGGAATGGGTTCGCGTTGATCGTTAACAAAATCAAAAAGCCGTTCAGAGTGTGTGTCGCTTTCAACAATATATCCGTGCCGAAGGTCGGCAATACCTGCACTGCGAATTTGAGTAATGCGGGTTAGCGGAGCCGTGAAGTGATGCATACCTAAAAATAGGTCTACCCAGTTGCCTGCTTTTTCAAGAGGCGCACCGTGATGTGGGGTGCCAAGAAACACTATTTTTTGTAAATACTCGGCCCACTGTGCCTTTTCTTCGGCTGCCTCTGTAATTGCCGCCTCTTCTGATATTGCAGCTTTAGCATAATAAAGCGCGCTTCTTGTGACCAACCCGCCCATGCTATGGGCAACAACTGAAATATCTAATGAATGCTGGCTTTGTAGAGAGTGAAACTGGCTCGCCAACTCACCTAATAGCGCGTTTAACTCCATCCCATTTTGGTAAATGTGCCGCCCCGTATTGTAGTGCAAATAAACCGTGGTGCATGAGAGAGCATTAGCAAGGTGCTCACCATGATCGTGCTCACCTTGCCGCCACTGCACATCATTCATGCACAAGCCATGCACCATAATAAGAACCTTACCTTCGGAATCTACGATTTGCTGGGCCAATGCATCTAACTCTATATCGTTGCCGTGTTGACGAAATGTCATGGCGATGGACAGCGGATTTTGTTGTGTATGAAGGTAATCGCCGATAACGCCATTTATGGCTGAGAGTAATGTAGGCTTTATTGATGAAGGTGATGGTGAATGCGTTGATGATGGCGTTGCAGCTTCGCTTACATTGCCATTTACACTATTATCACTGTCACCAACATTGCCTTTAAGGCTGTCGCTACCTCTGTCATTCAAACAGTCATTCAAACAGTCATTCAAACTGTCGTTTAATACAGAAAGCGGCGTATTAATGCGCTTGCTTACCTCGCTAGTAATGCCACGAATACTTTCGTAAACCATGCCTGTAATACCACTGCTAAGCTGCTGCTTTGATTTTTGTGTTGATGATTGTGTTGATGGCGCCAGCCAATTCAGCGGATTAATACGGTTGTGCATTGTTTCAATTACCAAGGTAAGTTGAATAACCGCATCGGCAATTAGCCGATTAGCTTCTTGCGCCTGAGAGAGCTTTTTTGTTTGAGTTTGTTTGTCAGTATTTGAGACACCAGTACTTTTGGTATAAGTGCCCTTGGTATCAGTAGCCTTGGCATCAGTAGCTTGGACATCTGTTTTTGAGTTAGGCAAAGCATGCCCTTTCTATTATCAAGTTGATCTAAGCATAGCAGTATCAGCGCAAGGAGAACCTATTTATTAAACTGCGCTGTTTTTTGATAAAAAAGTGTACTAAATAAGGACAAAAAAATTATTTGTCACCCTGCATAAATTCGCTATCTTATTTTTAAAACAAGCGTATTATTCGCCGAATATTAACACCTGAGTCTTTGAGCCAAAAATGGCCATAGGTTTTCACCACACTAAAGAAAAAACCTTACTGCGGGTATCGTTTTACGTAGCGGGTTTGTTTGTATTTATCGCACTTGGCTTTGCTTTTATTACCCATTCAGCCGCCATCCTGTTTGACGGCGCCTACTCACTCATTGCCTTTTTCATGTCGTTGCTCACGCTAAAAGTAGCAAATTTAGTGCAGTTGCCCGATGACGACCGTTTTCATTTTGGCTACACGGCCATAGAGCCTACGTTAAACTTATTCAAATCCATTATTATCATTGCCACATGCTTATATGCCGTGGTGGGAGCTATTGGTAGCCTTGCAGACGGTGGCATAAAGGCTGAATATGGCTATGCAATAATTTACGGTGTTATTGCTACTACTGCGTGCTTTGCTGTGTCTGGCTACATGAAGTATCAAAGTAAGCCATTGCGTTCAGACCTAGTGGCAGTAGAAGCTCACACTTGGTTTGTAGATGGCGTATTGAGTGCGTCAATCTTACTGGGCTTTGCTATTGCATACGGAATTGAGCAAACCCGTTTTGCTGAGTATGCCTCCTTTATCGACCCCGTTTTGCTAATAATATTAGGGCTCGCGATATTGCCAGTGCCTTTTAAAATCATGCTTGACAGCCTTAAAGAAGTTATCAATAAAGCGCCACCAGAGTCGGTGACAGCCGTGATAGAAAAACGTTTAAAGCAAACCTTGATTGCAGTGCCCTATCAACATGTTGAAGTACGGATAAGTAAAAGCGGAAGAGACATTTATTTACTCGTGCATATTATTGTTGATAAATCGTTTTCCGTGGCAACCATTAGTGAATTAGACGATATCCGCATAGCCAGTGAGACCGCAATGCGACAGTGGGATCCAGCCATTATTATGGATATATTGTTTATCGCTAACCCAGCGCTGGCTGATTAGAGAATGCTCCTAATAAGGGCGTATTTGTAATCGTAACGACTTACTTAATTTATAGTACAACGCGGCTGTTACCACTTAACTAAACTTATAGTCAGTTAAAAGTCGTGTGAATTAGTAGGTTAAATAAACGTTTTGATTGTTGTTTGTGCAAATGATCGAAAAATAAGGTTTTTTTCGAAATAAGTGTTGACGTGAGCGCTCATTTCCCTAAAATGCGCATCCGCTTCGGGGGAAAAGCAAAACAGCAAACCTCCTGAAGTAAGTCTCTACTACCTACATAGGCCAGTAAAGACGGGAGTTTAGAAGAAACGCTTTAGAAAATAAATTTTCAAAAAGTGTTGACAACGAAAACTTCCAGCGTATAATGCGCACCTCACTCGAACAGGGTGAGCCACTAAGAAGCAACGGCTTCTAGTGAATTGCGGCGACCAAGGTTGTCCAACAGCAAGGAAAACGAATCAACTGAAAGTAATGTTGGTCCTCCTTGCGCAGAAGTCACGACAAAAAGCGTCATGATTCTGCACGATGTTCTTTAACAATTTAGACAAGACAATCTGTGTGGGCACTCGTTAAGAGTGTCACAACGACGATTCATATTTCGATATATTTATATTTAATTGAAGAGTTTGATCATGGCTCAGATTGAACGCTGGCGGCAGGCCTAACACATGCAAGTCGAACGGTAGCAGGATGTGCTTGCACATCGCTGACGAGTGGCGGACGGGTGAGTAATGCTTGGGAACTTGCCTTTGCGAGGGGGATAACAGTTGGAAACGACTGCTAATACCGCATAACGTCTACGGACCAAACGGGGCTTAGGCTCCGGCGCAGAGAGAGGCCCAAGTGAGATTAGCTAGTTGGTGAGGTAAAGGCTCACCAAGGCGACGATCTCTAGCTGTTCTGAGAGGAAGATCAGCCACACTGGGACTGAGACACGGCCCAGACTCCTACGGGAGGCAGCAGTGGGGAATATTGCACAATGGGGGAAACCCTGATGCAGCCATGCCGCGTGTGTGAAGAAGGCCTTCGGGTTGTAAAGCACTTTCAGTTGTGAGGAAAAGTGAGTAGTTAATACCTGCTCACCGTGACGTTAGCAACAGAAGAAGCACCGGCTAACTCCGTGCCAGCAGCCGCGGTAATACGGAGGGTGCGAGCGTTAATCGGAATTACTGGGCGTAAAGCGCACGCAGGCGGTTTGTTAAGCTAGATGTGAAAGCCCCGGGCTCAACCTGGGACGGTCATTTAGAACTGGCAGACTAGAGTCTTGGAGAGGGGAGTGGAATTCCAGGTGTAGCGGTGAAATGCGTAGATATCTGGAGGAACATCAGTGGCGAAGGCGACTCCCTGGCCAAAGACTGACGCTCATGTGCGAAAGTGTGGGTAGCGAACAGGATTAGATACCCTGGTAGTCCACACCGTAAACGCTGTCTACTAGCTGTTTGTGACTTTAAGTCGTGAGTAGCGAAGCTAACGCGATAAGTAGACCGCCTGGGGAGTACGGCCGCAAGGTTAAAACTCAAATGAATTGACGGGGGCCCGCACAAGCGGTGGAGCATGTGGTTTAATTCGATGCAACGCGAAGAACCTTACCTACACTTGACATGCAGAGAACTTTCCAGAGATGGATTGGTGCCTTCGGGAACTCTGACACAGGTGCTGCATGGCTGTCGTCAGCTCGTGTCGTGAGATGTTGGGTTAAGTCCCGCAACGAGCGCAACCCTTGTCCTTAGTTGCCAGCATTGGGCACTCTAAGGAGACTGCCGGTGACAAACCGGAGGAAGGTGGGGACGACGTCAAGTCATCATGGCCCTTACGTGTAGGGCTACACACGTGCTACAATGGCATTTACAGAGGGAAGCGAGACAGTGATGTGGAGCGGACCCCTTAAAGAATGTCGTAGTCCGGATTGGAGTCTGCAACTCGACTCCATGAAGTCGGAATCGCTAGTAATCGCAGGTCAGAATACTGCGGTGAATACGTTCCCGGGCCTTGTACACACCGCCCGTCACACCATGGGAGTGGGATGCAAAAGAAGTAGTTAGTCTAACCTTCGGGAGGACGATTACCACTTTGTGTTTCATGACTGGGGTGAAGTCGTAACAAGGTAACCCTAGGGGAACCTGGGGTTGGATCACCTCCTTACCATTACGTCGATAGACGCACTTGATGCAGTGCCTACACAGATAGTCTTGTTTAAAAATGAAGAACGACACAAGTTTATGGGGCTATAGCTCAGCTGGGAGAGCGCCTGATTTGCATTCAGGAGGTCAGCAGTTCGATCCTGCTTAGCTCCACCATCTACTTGAAACTGAGCTTGCATAAGCGAAGTTTACTGAAGGCTTGTAGCTCGGATGGTTGCAGCCCTGCCCTCGAATAAGAGCGGTGAGGTCACAACGCCGACCGGCTTGAAAAATAGGCTTGTAGCTCAGCTGGTTAGAGCGCACCCCTGATAAGGGTGAGGTCGGCAGTTCAAGTCTGCCCAAGCCTACCAATTCTTGTGTCACGTTGGACCCGAAATCCTAATGAATATTTACTGTTTCAGTAAGCATTGATTAGGGTTTTTTACCCTGAGGGAGCATTTACGATACTTTAAAGAGTAATGTAGGTCCTCCTTGCGCAAAAGTCATGACAAAAAGCGTCATGATTTTGCACTATGTTCTTTAACAATTTGGAAAGCTGATATTAATAGTAATCAATCAAAATTGAGTAACTGAGAAGTCGAAAGACGTACTTTTTACTCTACTTGACTTGAATTGCTTGTTATCAACATTGATTGATAGCAAGGCAATTCTTCCGATTAGCTTGTCATGCATGCAACATTACCCTTGTCCGAATTCAAAAGGCGGACATGAGGCCGATACTCAAGGCTTTTTAGGGTTGTTGTATGGTTAAGTGACGAAGCGTATACGGTGGATGCCTTGGCAGTTAGAGGCGATGAAGGACGTGTAAGTCTGCGAAAAGCTGTGGTGAGCCGACAAAATGCATTTGAGCCACAGATGTCCGAATGGGGAAACCCACCTGTTTACAGGTATCGTTACATGAATACATAGTGTAACGAGGCGAACGAGGGGAACTGAAACATCTAAGTACCCTTAGGAAAAGAAATCAATTGAGATTCCCCTAGTAGCGGCGAGCGAACGGGGAGCAGCCCTTAAGCTGTTTAGTGTGTAGTGGAATCCTTTGGGAAGAGGAGCGATACAGGGTGATAGCCCCGTACACGTAGCGTGCTTTACAGTGAAATCGAGTAGGTCGGGACACGTGTTATCTTGACTGAATATGGGGGGACCATCCTCCAAGGCTAAATACTCCTAACTGACCGATAGTGAACCAGTACCGTGAGGGAAAGGCGAAAAGAACCCCTGTGAGGGGAGTGAAATAGAACCTGAAACCGTATACGTACAAGCAGTGGGAGCCCCAAGCAGGGTGCTTAGTGATGGGGTGACTGCGTACCTTTTGTATAATGGGTCAGCGACTTATATTTAGTAGCAAGGTTAAGCGAATAGCGGAGCCGTAGCGAAAGCGAGTGTTAACTGCGCGTTGAGTTGCTAGGTATAGACCCGAAACCCGGTGATCTAGCCATGGGCAGGTTGAAGGTTGAGTAACATCAACTGGAGGACCGAACCGACTGACGTTGAAAAGTCAGCGGATGACTTGTGGCTGGGGGTGAAAGGCCAATCAAACCGGGAGATAGCTGGTTCTCCCCGAAATCTATTTAGGTAGAGCCTCGGACGAATTCCATTGGGGGTAGAGCACTGTTAAGGCTAGGGGGTCATCCCGACTTACCAACCCTTTGCAAACTCCGAATACCAATGAGAACTATCCGGGAGACACACGGCGGGTGCTAACGTCCGTCGTGGAGAGGGAAACAACCCAGACCGCCAGCTAAGGTCCCAAAATATTGCTAAGTGGGAAACGATGTGGGAAGGCATAGACAGCTAGGAGGTTGGCTTAGAAGCAGCCACCCTTTAAAGAAAGCGTAATAGCTCACTAGTCGAGTCGGCCTGCGCGGAAGATGTAACGGGGCTAAGCAATATACCGAAGCTGCGGCAGCACAGTTTACTGTGCTGGGTAGGGGAGCGTTGTGTAAGTGGATGAAGGTGAGTTGTAAAGCTTGCTGGACATATCACAAGTGCGAATGCTGACATGAGTAACGATAATGGGAGTGAAAAACTCCCACGCCGGAAGACCAAGGTTTCCTGTCCCATGCTAATCAGGGCAGGGTAAGTCGGCCCCTAAGGCGAGGCAGAAATGCGTAGTCGATGGGAAACGGATTAATATTTCCGTACTTATATAATCAGTGATGGAGGGACGGAGAAGGCTAGGCAAGCTTGGCGTTGGTTGTCCAAGTGAAAGCGAGTAGGCCGAGAACTTAGGTAAATCCGGGTTCTTAAAGCTGAGACGCGAGACGAGCTCCCAAGGGAGTGAAGTTGTTGATGCCCTGCTTCCAGGAAAAGCTTCTAAACTTATGATTATATGAACCGTACCCCAAACCGACACAGGTGGTCAGGTAGAGAATACTAAGGCGCTTGAGAGAACTCGGGTGAAGGAACTCGGCAAAATTGTACCGTAACTTCGGGAGAAGGTACGCCTCTGTTTGTGAACACTTCGCGTGGTAAGCAAATGGAGGCCGCAGTGACCAGGTGGCTGGGACTGTTTATTAAAAACACAGCACTCTGCAAACTCGTAAGAGGACGTATAGGGTGTGACACCTGCCCGGTGCCGGAAGGTTAATTGATGGGGTTAGCGTAAGCGAAGCTCTTGATCGAAGCCCCGGTAAACGGCGGCCGTAACTATAACGGTCCTAAGGTAGCGAAATTCCTTGTCGGGTAAGTTCCGACCTGCACGAATGGTGTAACCATGGCCACGCTGTCTCCACC
This sequence comes from Alteromonas sp. RW2A1, assembly GCF_001886475.1. Taxonomy (NCBI): domain Bacteria; kingdom Pseudomonadati; phylum Pseudomonadota; class Gammaproteobacteria; order Alteromonadales; family Alteromonadaceae; genus Alteromonas; species Alteromonas sp. RW2A1. Next base: position 399,528 of record NZ_CP018031.1, read on the forward strand.
CGAGACTCAGTGAAATTGAAATCGCAGTGAAGATGCTGTGTACCCGCACCTAGACGGAAAGACCCCGTGAACCTTTACTACAGCTTGGCACTGAACATTGAACCTACATGTGTAGGATAGGTGGGAGGCTTCGAAGCACAGTCGCTAGATTGTGTGGAGCCGTCCTTGAAATACCACCCTTGTATGTTTGATGTTCTAACATTGGTCCCTTATCGGGATTGTGGACAGTGTCTGGTGGGTAGTTTGACTGGGGCGGTCTCCTCCCAAATAGTAACGGAGGAGCACGAAGGTTAGCTAATCACGGTCGGACATCGTGAGGTTAGTGCAATGGCATAAGCTAGCTTAACTGCGAGACAGACACGTCGAGCAGGTACGAAAGTAGGTCATAGTGATCCGGTGGTTCTGTATGGAAGGGCCATCGCTCAACGGATAAAAGGTACTCCGGGGATAACAGGCTGATACCGCCCAAGAGTTCATATCGACGGCGGTGTTTGGCACCTCGATGTCGGCTCATCACATCCTGGGGCTGAAGTCGGTCCCAAGGGTATGGCTGTTCGCCATTTAAAGTGGTACGCGAGCTGGGTTTAGAACGTCGTGAGACAGTTCGGTCCCTATCTGGTGTGGGCGTTGGATGATTGATGGGAGCTGCTCCTAGTACGAGAGGACCGGAGTGGACGAACCGCTGGTGTTCGGGTTGTCATGCCAATGGCATTGCCCGGTAGCTACGTTCGGAACGGATAACCGCTGAAAGCATCTAAGCGGGAAGCCGGCCCAGAGATGAGTCATCCCTGACCTTTAAGGTCTGGAAGGGTTGTTATAGACGATGACGTTGATAGGCAGGGTGTGGAAGCGTTGTAAGGCGTTAAGCTAACCTGTACTAATTGCCCGAGAGGCTTAACCATACAACAACGCCTAAAAGGCTTCGAAGAGAAGTTGGCGTTGTAAGCAAATGATAAGCAAATCGATAGGATGTGACAAACAACAATATGTACTGTTGGTCCTCCTTGCGCAAAAGTCATGATAAAAAGCAATCATGATTTTGCACGACAAATAGAGTAAAAAGTAGTTACTCACTGATTGAATTAATATTATCTTTCCGATTTGTTAGTTATTAAGCAACGATGATTAAATAGACTCTAAAGAGTACTGTTAGTCCTCCTTGCGCAGAAGTCACGACAAAAAGCATCGTGATTCTGCACTAAAAGTTTTTCCTGGCAGCCATAGCGATACGGTACCACCTGATTCCATTCCGAACTCAGAAGTGAAACGTATTAGCGCCGATGGTAGTGTGGGGTTTCCCCATGTGAGAGTAGGACACTGCCAGGTCCCATTAAAGAAACCCGCCTAACGGCGGGTTTTTTGCTTTCTGGACCAGAAAAAAAATAATGGAGTCAGTGTACATTAATCCCATTACTCTCCCAGCAACACCTTAAAAAAGGGTCAAAGTACTTTATTCCCCACCGTACAAACACACATCAAAATGGGGTCAGTGTACTTTTTTGAACGGGTGGTTTTAACAGCACAACAACGCACCCTAACTTCGTTGTTTACAGTGTAGGAATGTACTCTGACCCCATTATTTTTGTGTTGTCAGTATTTCTAGACATTCTTATTCGATAAAAGCCTTAATAGAATCGACTTACTTTTAGCAATGTGCAGGTTTTTTGGTAAACTCTTGCGAATAATATTTTAGTCGAAGTAAATAGGACGAACTAATGGCAGAGCGAATTATTTTAGAAGCCACATTTAATCCGGCGGTGAAGCGTTACTGGCTTGTAAGCCTTTTGCTGTTTTCGACATTAATAGTGATTGGCATACCCTTTCTTATTATATCAATCCCTTTATTTTTAGTGATAAGCAATAGAACGTTGGCTGCAATGTCGGCAACGATCACAGAACGCAAACTTGTTGTTAAAAGAGGGATATTTCATAAAGAAGAAAAGTCTATACCCTTGGAAAAGATTACAGATGTAGCTATGGTTCAAGGGCCCTTAATGCGTGTTTTTAACCTTTACAGGCTGTCATTTGAAACGGCTGGACAGTCAGCCCAAGGCGCGCTCGTTTCCCTTCTTGGTATTGATGACGCCGCTAATTTTCGAGAAACAATACTATCGCAAAAAGATGCGATATCGGTTACAGGAACTTCTACTAGCGGCCAGTCTGAAGATAAGCAATCTGAAATGTCAGTTCTTATAGATAGCGTAAAGCGCATTGAAGGTTTGTTGGAAGCCTTGCTAAAGGAAAAGTAGTTTCTAAAACTCCCCCAGCGTGTGTTTGTATATTTAGAATATGACTAGCAGAAAAAAGACCCTTACTGATTACTATGAATTAGAAAGGGTCTTTTTACATCGATTCAAAACCGGTGAGTAACTCTATTACTTAGCTTTACCTTGTTTCGCCACGGCATCCATCATTGCTTTAATTGCTTCTGGATCTCCTAAGTAGTCTTTTGAAATAGGTTTTAGATTCTTATCAAGTTCGTAAACCAAAGGCACGCCCGTTGGTATATTGAGGCCGAGTACCTCTTCATCAGACATACCGTCTAAGTATTTCACCAAAGCACGTAAACTATTGCCGTGCGCTGCAATGATCACACGTTTGCCATCTTGAATTTGCGGACGAATTACATCGTGCCAATATGGCAATACGCGCTCTATGGTAAGCTTAAGACTCTCACCGCGAGGTAGAATGTCAGCATCAACATTATTATAGCGACGATCGTGACCAGGAAAATGCTCACTTTCAGTTTCTACTGCTGGCGGTGGAATATCGAAACTACGACGCCATACTTTAACTTGCTCTTCACCATGCTTGGCAGCAGTTTCTGCCTTATCTAGGCCAGTAAGTGCGCCATAGTGACGCTCATTTAAACGCCAGTGACGCTCAACGGGTAGGTAGTGCTGTCCCATTTCTTCAAGCGCAATATTAAGTGTTTTAATAGCGCGAAGTAATACAGACGTGTAAGCCTGATCAAATTCAAATCCTGCGTCTTTTAACATTTTACCAGCGTTCTTTGCTTGTGCTACGCCAGTATCAGTCAAATCAACGTCATGCCAACCAGTGAAACGATTTTCCAAGTTCCACTGACTCTCTCCGTGACGAATAAGTACCAATTTATACATAGTTGGGTTACCTGCGGGGTTGAGTAAAAAAGCCTGCCCGTCTGTTTTAGAATAGACGTGCAGACGTATATTGAAGTTGCATATTATCATCCTTGATACGTAACAAAAAATCCAGCGCTAACCCCCATAAAATCAAAGGTAAGACCAACCTTTGTACAATCAGCTTCGTCACTTTGAGCCTATATAAATTTACTCATACCTGAATGATGATCGTTTAGCCATTTGACTGTGGAAGGGTCTTCAATAAAGCTGAAGTCTTCAAAGTCAAAACCTGGTGCTACGGTACAGCCTACTAAGCTGTAATCTCCGGTGCTGTAAGCGGCTTGATAATGACCCGCCGGTACAATGTGTACATAGCCATTTTCTGAGTTGCCTATGATTTTTTTTGAAAGCCCGTTTTGTGCAAGTGTGTCAGTTTCAAACTGAATTAATTGCAATGGTGCGCCTTCATAATGATTCCATACTTCGTCGTGCAACACACGATGAAACCGACTCACTTGCCCTTTTAAAAGTAAGAAGTAGATGTGTGTTAGTGCAGGTCTACTTTTGCCATGAACGTGCGAAGCTGTAATGTCTGAAGAACGATATATTTGCTTGTAATAACCACCCTCAGGATGTGGCATTAGCCCATATTTTTGAATAAGTGTATGCATTCGCTAAACTCTATATAAAGCGCGTTGAGTTAACGCAGGTGTTTTAAGCATATTTGGGTACTCATATCGTTAAAAGGTAATGATGTTTTGGTTTTAATTCAAAAATAAAGGGTGGGGACACGCTTTCGAAGCGGTGTGTGTTAGCTAAGCGGACAAAAACTTAGCAGTTACATGAACTTTTTTTCATGTATTTTCCGTATAAGAACATAGCAGCTGAACGTTTAGGTGTATACGCTGCACTATAGGTCTTTCCTACAGTCCTTTCGTTCAGCGAATGATATAAATTTCGAACAGGCAAAAAAGGATAGTGACCATATGACTTATAAGTCTTTTTCAGACCTTGAAGTAAAGGGTAAAACTTTCAAGGCTATTAACCTCGATCGTATAAACGAAAAATATCCCCTAGATCGCCTTCCGTTTTGTATTAAGGTACTTTTAGAAAACCTCGTTCGTCACGAAGATAAAGAATTCGTCTCTAGTGAAGATATAGAGCACGTAGCCAAATGGGACACCTCGAATAATGAAGAGCTTGAAGTCTCTTTCGTTCCAGCCCGCGTTATTTTACAAGATTTTACAGGTGTTCCAGCCATTGTCGATTTGGCTGCAATGCGTGACGCCGTTGACCGTCTTGGTGGAGATGCGCAAGCTATCAACCCACTCAACCCTGTAGAGCTGGTTATCGATCATTCTGTAATGGTTGATCATTTCGCCGAAGAGAATGCCTTACAGAAAAACACAGACATTGAAATTGAAAGAAATAGAGAGCGTTACCAGTTTTTAAAATGGGGACAGTCTAGCTTCGATAACTTTAAGGTGGTTCCTCCCGGTCGCGGTATTGTTCACCAAGTTAACCTTGAATACTTAGCGCGCTGTGCGTTTATCAAAGAGACTGAAGACGGAAACTTTGTCTACCCAGATACGCTTGTTGGTACAGATTCGCATACCACAATGATAAATGGCTTAGGCGTATTGGGATGGGGTGTTGGCGGAATTGAGGCCGAGGCGGCTATGCTTGGTCAGCCTGTCACCATGCTACTTCCTAACGTGGTAGGCTTTAAGCTAGACGGTAGGCTACCCGCTGGCGTTACCGCAACAGACATGGTACTCACTATTACCCAACAGCTTAGAGCCCATGGTGTAGTAGGAAAGTTCGTCGAATTTTTTGGGCCAGGCTTAAAATATCTTACCACTGCAGATAGAGCTACCATTGCTAATATGGCACCAGAATACGGCGCCACATGCGGTATCTTCCCTATAGATGACGTCGCGCTAGATTATTTACGTTTAACGGGTCGTGACGAAGCGCAAATAGAGCTGGTAGAGAAGTACGCTAAATACAGCAACTTATGGCATGACGATCATTCGAAGGATGCTGAATACCACGAGACGCTTGAACTAAATTTAAACGACGTGGTTCCCTCTATTGCCGGCCCTAAACGTCCGCAAGATAGAATTGCTCTAGATAAAGCCGCAGAAGCATTCAATGAATGGCATCGTTCTCAAATAGACGTAAAAGTGCTGGATGAAGAAACAGAGTTCGTCGCTGAAGGCGGTCTAGTCGGTGGTAGCGATGTTGACGAAGCGCACGACTCATTCGTTAACTTTAGAGACAACAAATTCAATTTAGAAGATGGTGCAATAGTCATTGCTGCTATTACTAGCTGTACTAACACCTCTAACCCATCTGTGCTTGTTGCTGCAGGACTGCTTGCGCAAAAGGCGGTTGAAAAGGGCTTAACCAGTAAACCGTGGGTGAAAACCTCGTTAGCACCAGGTTCGCAAGTAGTCACCCAGTATCTCGAAGATGCTAATTTAATGAAGCCCCTTGAAGCCTTAGGTTTTAATTTGGTGGGCTATGGTTGTACTACCTGTATTGGTAATTCGGGGCCGCTTCCAGACCCCATTACCGACGCGATAAGAAAAGCGAAACTTACGGTAACGTCGGTACTTTCAGGTAATCGTAATTTTGAAGGGCGAATTCATCCCGATGTTGCCGCAAACTATCTAGCATCGCCTCCTTTGGTAGTGGCTTACGCACTCGCAGGCAATATGAATGCGGATATTTCTAAAGAGCCATTAGGCATGTCAAAAGACGGCGAGCCAGTTTACTTAAAAGATCTTTGGCCTTCAGAGGAAGAGATTCAAAAGTATATTTCCGAAAATGTGACCGGTAAGCTATTTAAAGAAAAGTATGCTGACGTGTTTAAAGGCAACGGTGAATGGAACGAGTTAAGTGTGAGTGAAACATCAGTTTACGACTGGCCTGATTCAACTTATATCAAACATCCACCATTTTTTGAGGTGATGGAGAAAGAGCCTGCTGCGCTTCAGTCAATTGATAATGCACGTTGTCTTGTAAAAGTAGGTGACTCGATTACTACAGACCATATTTCGCCGGCAGGTGCCATTGCACCAGACAGTCCTGCGGGAGAATACTTGCAAGCTCAAGGCGTCGATCCCAAAGATTTTAATTCTTACGGATCACGTAGGGGTAACCACGAGGTAATGATGCGGGGTACGTTTGCCAATGTACGCTTGCAAAACCAGCTTGCGCCCGGGACCAAGGGAAGTGCAACCACTCACTATCCAAGTGGTGACAGCATGTCGATATTCCATGCCGCCATGCGATACAAAGATGACGGCGTACCAGCCGTAGTCATAGGCGGTAAAGAATATGGAACAGGCTCAAGTAGAGACTGGGCTGCGAAGGGGCCTTCTTTGATGGGCGTGAAAGCCGTATTAGCCGAAAGCTACGAACGGATACATCGCTCAAACCTAATCGGTATGGGAATTTTACCTCTTCAGTTTAAAAAGGGAGATTCGGCATCATCGCGTGATATCAAGGGTAACGAGTCCTTCTCAATTGGTGGCGTAGAGCGTGGACAAAAAGAAGTGAGCGTTACCATGACCACTGACGATGGTGAATCAAAAGAATTTACCATGGATATTAGAATTGATACGTCTAACGAATTTACGTATTTTGAAAATGGCGGAATCTTACATTACGTCATTCGAGAATATCTTCGTAAGTAGAGTTGTCAGGTATATAAAGTAGAGTTAAAAACGCCCCTTGGTGAATAAATCACGAAGGGGCGTTTTATTTTTAGCGTAGTTTAATCTCCACTGACTATTTGAACTTGCGCTAAATCAGTGTCGCCTTTTATCACTTTGAATATAGCGTCTTGAACCAAGGTGCGCATTCCATCGTCCGTAGCCTGCTTCTTCATTTGAGCTACACTTGACTCTTTATACACTAACGAGCGCAGTTCTGGTGTCATACCCAGTAATTCATGCACACCGGTTCTACCTTTATAGCCGGTATTACCGCACTCTGAGCACCCTTTCGCTTTATAAAGCTCTGGAATACCAGATAGGTTTAGCTCGTGCATGTGCTCTTTGCCGTACTGGCGTTCAATAAACGCCATATCCTTTTCAGTCGCTACGTATTTCTCTTTACACTTACCGCACAATGTACGAATAAGACGCTGAGCAAGTATTCCTACACAGGCATCTGAAAAGTTAACTGGGTCTAACCCTAAATCAAGTAAACGAGTAATGGTTTCAGGTGCTGAGTTGGTATGCAGCGTAGACAATACTAAGTGACCTGTTAGTGAGGCCTCAATACCCGCATGGGCAGTCTCTTTATCACGCATCTCACCAATAAGAATAATATCGGGGTCTGCACGTAAGAAAGCGCGAAGAGCATTGGCAAAGGTAAATCCAATTTTTGGGCTCACTTGAACTTGCTGTAAACCTGGCTGGGTAATCTCTACGGGATCTTCAGCAGTCCATATCTTTTTCTCAGGTGTGTTCAAATACCCAAGTATGGCGTGTAGTGTTGTGGTTTTACCCGAGCCTGTTGGCCCAACAACAAGAAGAATGCCGTGAGGCTTTTTAATCATATCTTCAAGGCGAGCCCGGTTGTTGGGAGCCAAGTTCATTTTTTCTATGGGCATGGCTCCACCAGAGGCCAATATCCTCATTACTACGCCTTCGCCTGCAACGGTTGGAATAGTGGCTACGCGAACCTCTACAAGTTGGCCGTTCATTCTAAATGCCAGCTTACCGTCTTGCGGAACACGTTTTTCGGCGATATTTAAATTCGACATAATCTTTATACGCGCTATCACTGCGTTATGGTGCGAGTGAGGAACTTGGTTCATGTCTCTACACACACCGTCTACACGCATACGAACACGGGTAGGCGCATTTTTCTCGGGATCTATGTGAATATCTGAGGCATTAAGACGCTTGGCATCGTGCAATACACGGCTTACTAAACGAACTACCGCAGGTGCATCATCGGATAACTCATCAAATTGGTCTTCTTTTTCGTCGCTAGAGGTACCAATTTCATCCAGTATTTCACTCATCTCGCCAGGGCCACCGCCCCCGCTGTTTTCACCGAGATATTGCAAGACTAAGCTAGGTAAGCTAACCGCAATTTCATAACTCTCAATGCCCATTGCACTCTCTATTTCCATTAGAAGTGCTGCGTTGTTAGGTTCGGCCATCAATACGATAGGCTTTTCGTGAGCATCTGCTATAACTGCAACATAGTTACGCTTTAAATAGGAAACATTGAGCTTACTTTCATTTTCAAAGCGGTGGTATTTATCTGGCAAATAGGGAATAAAAGGGACTTGGTAGTGAATTGATAAAGAGTTACCAATCTCTTCTTCTGAAATACGGTGCTCAGAAACAAGACGTTGAACAAGGGCTCGTATATCTGGTGTCGAAAGCTTTATTTCTTCGAGGGTGTTTTCATCGATAAGACTTTTGTGAACTAATAGATCGAATGGGTTATTGGTGCCCCCTAATTCAAAACGAAATTTGTCACCCAGTATTAAAGCGAGCGCGTTACCCAGTTTAAGATCATCTTCGGAGAAGGCACTTTCTACCTTATTGATAATCTGGATTACACCCATTAGCACTCCGGCATTCATTATAGGGACACAGAGAATATTTAAGGTTTTGAAGTCACTGTCTTTATCGAATTTGCCAGCAAACCTGAGTCGAGGGTGAATACTTTGAAGCATGGTTGTGTTGTAAGGGTCGTCAATAACAACAGGCTTCTGAGAAAGTGCAACGTACCCTGCAATAGACATTGGACTGATAGGCACTTTAATTTCTTGTGTTTCTTTCCCAGTTTTAAAACGGGCAACCAAGTCTTGGTGCTGGCGCCTGCGCTGAAAAATACTCATGCGCTGAGCACCAAACAGTTCTAAGATAATAGGCTCTAACAAACCATAAGCATCGAGCAGCGTAGAATGGTTATTCAGAATACGCCTGATTTGAGAGAACGTTTGTTGATTATTGACTACTTCCATATTCCCACTACTTTGCGGAGTAAGACCTTTTGTCTCATTCCTTTAATAAAAATTCCCGGGCGCGACCTTAAGCAAAGCCAACAAAGCCAGTTTTAAGAACAACGGTATAAACGGCTGGACCTTACGGTTTGCGTTTGCATACTTGCGCACAAAAGACTTACAGACACGTTTAACTTTAGTTTAACAATGTTACCTGTTTATCGCACCTAGGCAGACGATCGTAAATTACACCAAGCGCTGCGTTTCGCTATGTTATCAGCAACAATATACATTTACGTCAGGTGGGGCAATAAGTCTACTTTGAATATAAAACTTTGAACTAATGACTTAGCAACAAAATAGCAAAGACGTAAAATAATCATTAGGGTTGAGGAACCTCACTGAATTCAAATTTTATGCGCTAAATATAGAACAAAAAGCAATCTAGTAGTTGCATTACCTCAACGCTTCTGTATAATTCGCGCCCACTGCCTGAATAGGGCATTGATTTTTTAGCCGCAACCACACTGCTTTTAGGGTGGCTGCCGACGTAAGAGATTTGTCTTTACCGACCAAGCTATTACAAGCGTGCTAAAAATAAGAACAGGGTTCCAATTGGGAACCATCGGTTTACGCACATCCTTTCTTTCTGAACAAAATAGAAAAGAAGGGGTGAATTTTTTTGTTCTTTCGATTGGAGCTTAATCGATGCCAAATCAAAGAATTCGTATTCGTTTGAAAGCGTTTGATCACAAGTTGATCGATCAGTCTACGGCTGAAATCGTTGAAACGGCGAAACGTACTGGTGCTCAGGTCAGCGGTCCAATTCCACTGCCTACTCGCAAAGAACGCTATACGGTATTGACATCTCCTCACGTAAATAAAGATGCACGTGACCAATATGAGATTCGTACTCACAAGCGTTTGGTAGACATCATCGAGCCAACTGATAAAACAGTTGACGCGTTGATGCGTTTGGACTTGGCTGCTGGTGTTGATGTTCAAATCAGCCTGGGCTAACAAGAGAGGGTTATAACAATGGCGATTGGTCTAATCGGTCGTAAAGTGGGTATGACTCGCATCTTCACTGAAGATGGCACGTCAATCCCTGTGACTGTTATTGAAGCGACCCCAAACCGTGTTACTCAGTTACGTACTGAAGAAACAGACGGTTATCGCGCTCTTCAGGTTACTGCTGGAACTAAGAAAGCTAACCGCGTCAACAAAGCCGAAGCAGGTCACTTTGCTAAAGCTGGTGTTGAAGCTGGTCGCACTCTAGCAGAATTCCGCCTAGAAGATAACGAAGGTAACGATATTGAAGTCGGCGGTGAAATCACTGTTGAAATCTTTAACGATACCAAAAAGATTGATGTCACTGGTACATCAAAAGGTAAAGGTTTTGCTGGCGCGATCAAACGTTGGAACTTTAGTTCTCAGCGTATGACTCACGGTAACTCTTTGTCTCACCGTGCTCCTGGTTCAATTGGCCAAAACCAATCACCAGGTAAAGTTTTCAAAGGCAAGAAAATGGCTGGTCAGCTTGGTAACAAGCAAGTGACTACGCAGTCTTTGGAAGTTGTACGTGTTGACGTAGAGAACGGCCTTATCCTTGTTAAAGGTGCCGTACCTGGCGCAACTGGTAATGACGTTATCGTCAAGCCAGCTGTTAAAGCGTAACGTCTGGGGAGTGAACTGATGGAATTAACATTGAAAGACGCGCAAAGCGCTCTTGAAGTATCCGAAGCGACCTTTGGACGTGAATTCAACGAAGCCTTGGTACACCAAGTCGTTGTAGCTTACGGTGCAGGCGCGCGTCAGGGTACAAAAGCGCAGAAAACTCGCGCTGAAGTTCGTGGTGGCGGTAAGAAGCCATGGCGTCAAAAAGGTACTGGCCGAGCTCGTGCTGGTACAATCCGTAGCCCAATTTGGGTTGGCGGTGGCCGTGCTTTCGCAGCTAAGCCTCGTGACTTCGAACAAAAAGTTAACAAGAAAATGTATCGCGGTGCGATTAAGAGCATTTTGTCAGAACTAATTCGCCAAGATCGTTTGATCGTGGTTGAAAAGTTCGGTGTTGAAGCACCTAAGACAAAAGAACTTATTTCTGCACTTAACGAATATGAACTAAATGATGTTCTTATCGTTACTCCTGAAGTAGATGAAAACTTGTTCTTAGCGGCTCGTAACTTATATAAAGTTGACGTACGCGACGTAGCAGGCATTGACCCAGTGAGCTTGATTGCATTCGAAAAAGTGCTAATTACTGCTGATGCGGTTAAACAACTTGAGGAGGCGTTAGCATGAAAGAAGAACGTCTACTGAAGGTGCTAGTAGCACCTCACGTTTCAGAAAAGTCTACAATGGCTGCTGAAGCGAACAACACAGTTGTATTTAAAGTAGCCAAAGACGCGAATAAAGCCGAAATTAAAGCTGCAGTTGAAAAACTGTTTGAAGTTGAAGTTGAAGGTGTTCGCACAGTGAACGTTAAAGGTAAAACTAAACGTCACGGTATGTCTTTCGGTAAACGCAGCGACTGGAAAAAGGCCTACGTGGTTCTTAAAGAAGGTCAGGACATCGACTTTGTCGGTGGCGCTGAGTAAGAAGGGGATTAGAAATGCCATTATTGAAAGCTAAGCCAACTTCTGCCGGTCGTCGTCACGTTGTTCAGGTTACTAACCCTGACCTGCACAAAGGTGCACCGTACGCACCTTTGCTAGAAAAGAACAGCAAATCTGGCGGTCGTAACAACCATGGTCGTATTACAACTCGTCACATTGGTGGTGGTCATAAGCAACACTATCGTGTGATTGACTTTAAACGCAACAAAGATGGCATTCCAGCCAAAGTTGAGCGTTTAGAATACGATCCAAACCGTTCTGCTAACATTGCTCTAGTATTGTACGCAGATGGTGAACGTCGTTACATTCTGGCTCCAAAAGGTATGAGAGCTGGTGATGCAATCCAGTCTGGTTCGGGTGCTCCGATCAAGTCTGGTAACACATTGCCTATGCGTAACATTCCTGTTGGTAGTGTTGTACACGCAATTGAAATGAAGCCTGGTAAAGGTGCACAAATCGCACGCTCTGCTGGCGCTTACGCTCAGATCTTAGCACGTGACACTAACTACGTTACTCTACGTCTTCGCTCTGGCGAAATGCGTAAGGTATTATCTGATTGCCGCGCCACTATTGGTGAAGTTGGTAATGCAGAACACATGCTTCGTTCATTGGGTAAAGCTGGTGCAACGCGCTGGCGTGGTATCCGTCCTACCGTTCGTGGTGTTGCCATGAACCCGGTTGATCACCCACACGGTGGTGGTGAAGGACGCACGTCGGGTGGTCGTCATCCAGTATCTCCTTGGGGTGTTCCTACTAAAGGTAAGAAAACCCGAAGCAACAAGCGTACCGATAAACTTATCGTACGTCGTCGTAACAAGTAATAGCGAGGATTCACCATGCCACGTTCTCTCAAGAAAGGTCCATTTATCGACCTTCACTTGCTGAAGAAGGTAGAGGCTGCAGTGGAAAAGAACGAACGTAAACCAATTAAGACTTGGTCTCGTCGTTCCATGATCATCCCAGATATGATTGGGTTGACCATTGCGGTCCATAACGGTCGACAACATGTACCTGTCATTATTAGTGACGAAATGGTCGGCCACAAGTTGGGCGAATTTGCGCCAACGCGTACTTACCGCGGCCATGTCGCGGATAAGAAAGCTAAACGTTAAGGGGTAGGAAGATGGAAGCATTAGCTAAACACCGTTTTGCCCGCACGTCGGCTCAAAAGGCACGCTTGGTTGCGGATCAGGTTCGCGGTTTACACGTAGAGAAAGCTCTTGAAGTTCTTACGTACAGCCCGAAGAAAAGCGCAGCGCTAGTAAAGAAAGTTTTGGAGTCTGCGATTGCTAACGCAGAGCACAACGAAGGCGCGGATATCGACGAGCTTGTCGTAGCCAAAATCTTTGTTGACGAAGGTCCAACTATGAAGCGAATCAAAACACGCGCCAAAGGCCGTGCTGATCGCATCTTCAAGCGCAGCAGTCACATCACTGTGGTTGTAGCGGATAACTAGGAGTAGATAATGGGACAGAAGGTACATCCTACAGGTATACGCCTGGGTATCAGTAAACCATGGACTTCTACCTGGTACGCTAATACTGCAGACTATGCGGACAACCTGTATAACGATCATCAGGTACGTCAGTATCTGACTAAGCAACTTAAGAACGCTTCACTTTCTAAAATCGTGATCGAGCGTCCTGCTAAGAGCATCCGTGTGACTATTCACACAGCTCGTCCAGGCGTGGTTATCGGTAAGAAAGGTGAAGACGTAGAAAAGTTGCGTAACTATGTGTCTAAGCTAGCCGGTGTGCCAGCTCAGATTAATATCGCTGAAGTACGTAAGCCAGAGCTAGATGGTCAGTTAGTCGCTGACAGCATTTCTAGCCAGCTAGAGCGTCGTGTTATGTTCCGTCGCGCTATGAAGCGTGCGGTACAAAATGCAATGCGTCTAGGCGCTAAAGGTATTAAAGTTGAAGTTAGCGGCCGTTTAGGCGGAGCAGAAATTGCTCGTTCTGAATGGTATCGTGAAGGTCGCGTTCCTCTGCACACTTTCCGTGCAGATATCGATTACGCAACCTCAGAAGCATCAACTACTTACGGCATCATCGGCGTTAAGGTATGGATCTTCAAGGGTGAGGTTCTAGGTGGACTACCTACAGCTCAAGAGCAACAACCAGCTGCTCAACCTAAGAAGAAAGGCCGCAACGCTAAGCGAGAGGGCTAATCATGTTACAACCAAAACGCATGAAGTTCCGTAAGATGCACAAAGGCCGCAACCGCGGCATGGCTGCGGGAAGCACTGTAGCCTTTGGTACTTACGGCCTTAAAGCGACAGGCCGCGGTCGTATGACTGCGCGTCAAATCGAAGCAGCGCGTCGTGCTATGACTCGTCACGTTAAGCGTCAAGGTAAAATTTGGATTCGAGTTTTCCCTGACAAGCCAATTACTGAGAAGCCTCTTGAAGTGCGTCAAGGTAAAGGTAAAGGTAACGTTGAGTACTGGGTATGCCAAATTCAGCCTGGTCGTGTTCTTTATGAGATGGAAGGTGTTCCTGAAAATCTTGCACGCGAAGCGTTTGAATTGGCAGCGGCTAAACTGCCATTTAAAACAACCTTTGTAACTCGGACGGTGATGTAATGAAAGCGACTGAACTGAAAGAAAAAAGCGTAGAAGAGCTGAACGCAGAGTTGATTAACCTGCTACGCGAACAGTTCAACCTGCGCATGCAGCACTCAACAGGCCAGCTTGAAAAAACTGACCAGTTGAAAAAAGTACGTCGTAACATCGCGCGTGTTAAAACCATTCTGACTCAAAAGGCTGATGCGTAATGACTGAGCAAAAAATTCGTACAGTGCAAGGTCGTGTGGTTAGCAACAAGATGGATAAAACCATTACTGTTGTAGTTGAACGTTTTGTTAAGCACCCTATCTATGGGAAGTTCATCAAGCGCTCTACTAAGCTTCACGCCCACGACGAAAGTAATGTATGCAATAAAGGCGACGTAGTAACAGTACGTGAATGTCGTCCACTATCTAAGAACAAAACTTGGATGCTTGTAGACGTTATTGAAAAAGCAGGCGTTTAATCGTTCTCTTTTTTAGTCTCTAAAAAAGCCGCTCTTGAGCGGCTTTTTTGTTTTTTGGCGCTGATAGAAACTCTTTAAACGAGTATACTCACCTACCATATACCTTATGGTTAACACATAACGTGTTAGCTATTCTCATTGTATTAAGGACCAAGGATACATTATGTCTGCTGACCAGCGAGACAGTGTAAAACCCACTCTCATCGATGAACTATGTCGCTATTTGTATTCGCTCGTTCTTCTTTTACTCATACCTCTGGTTTTATTCAAACTCGCGGGAAAGAAAAATAGTCAAGGTGCGGACAATTCTCACGGGCATTTTGAGCGCTTTGGTATGGTACCTGCGCCTCGTCAAAAGAATGGCTATTTATTCCATTGTGTCTCAGTCGGCGAAGTCGTAGCGGCGTCCTGCGTTATAAAGCAATTACTTGTAGCAGAACCTAACACAAGCATAACGGTGACCACTACAACCGCTACAGGCTCTGCTCGAGTGCGGGATATCTTCGGCGACAAGGTCAATCATTTCTATTTACCGTTTGACTTGCCAATCTTCATGTTACTGATGTTACGGCGTGTACAACCAAAGGCTATGCTTATCACTGAAGTTGAGTTATGGCCCAATCTAATACATACATGTTGGAAGCAAAACATCCCGGTTATCGTGATAAACGCGCGAATGACGAGTAGATCTGCAGTTCGATATAAAAAAATAGGTAAGCTATTTAAACCTCTACTGCTCAAAATCAGTCACGTTTGTGCTCAAGGGCAAGATGACTACCGGAATTACCTCTCTCTAGGGCTTTCTTCAAACAAGCTAACGCTGACAAATAATATTAAGTTCGATCAAGCAGCGTCGGTAAATCAGAATATCAAAGGGTTCATGAAGCTAGAACAGCATGATGGCCCCGTATTGGTGGCGGGAAGTACCCATGCACCCGAAGAATCTCAAATATTAGAAGCCGCTGCCATATTGTGGAACGTGCATCCGAATTTGAAAGTGGTGATTGTGCCCAGACACCCAGAGCGGTTTGATGAAGTAGCAGAGCTGTTAACGACAAAAAACATACCTTTTACTCGTAGTTCAGTCGGGACAAATTCGCACGCTGGCGTGAGCGTTGTGCTACTTGATGAGATGGGCAAACTCAATGATGCTTATTCTGTGGCTACACTAGCTTTCGTTGGAGGTTCTATTGCACAAAAGGGCGGACATAATGCGCTTGAGCCTGCCGCATTTTCCTTGCCCATTCTAATGGGGCCTAACGTTTATAATAACCCTGTAATCTGCGACTATTTAGTAGAACGAGGGGCACTAACGATTATTCATGATGCAGTGAGTATTGCCGAGGCGTGCAATACTTTTTTATCTTCAGATCAGCTTTGCAAAAAAGCAGGAAGAGCTGCAGGCTTGGTGCTCGAAGAAAACAGTGGGGCGCTTGATAAGACCATTGAGTGTATAGCAGGATTTACTGAACGGTAATGTGAGTAAAACACTCAGCCTACTCTTTGATACCTTATACTTTTGGCTAATAATCGAACCCCGAAACTGTGCGCTCCTGCACAGAATTGGGACGTTGTATGATTCGCCATACTCTTAAATTACATTAAATTTTATGTAACCGCATGAAAATAAAAAGAATATTAAAAGTGGTTCGACCTTTGCTATAAGACGGTAGACGACGTGACTTCGGTAAAACTCAAATAACAAAGCTCACAAACTAATGGGCACTGTTTCACGCGTTTTCCAGGGAGAGACCTCCTGCCGCTGGCAGGAGGTTTTCTTACTACATTTCTTTATACACTGCTTTGTCGCTTAGCCTTGCTCCGCTGACGCCTCCTCAGACACTGACACTCTTTCAGGCTCCACAAGACTGATAAGACGCCATCCCGGCTTAGGTTCAAGTTCTCTACCGTTAACAAAAGTAAAGCTCTTATTATCAGCATCTATGG
Organism: Alteromonas sp. RW2A1; assembly: GCF_001886475.1. NCBI lineage: Bacteria > Pseudomonadati > Pseudomonadota > Gammaproteobacteria > Alteromonadales > Alteromonadaceae > Alteromonas > Alteromonas sp. RW2A1. The sequence goes on from NZ_CP018031.1 coordinate 416,205, forward strand.
CAATAAGTGGCGTCGCTCTATCGCCGTATTTGTGGATGTACTGCTCATAATCAAACTCTTCTGACAGTGGCGTTGTTTTTATCGTTGACTCCCTAGCCACGGCAGAGGCTAAATAGCCATACGTTACGCCTTCATCAAACAAGGTAAGTTTTTTTGCATACTGCTCACTAACTTGATGGCTAGGTCTCGTGGATTGTTCGTTGTTAGTCAGTGCCCAAACTTTGTCTTTTCCCAACGTATGCTCAAAGTGGTAGGCAATTGGCGGGTTAAGCTGCTTGTACGGTGACATAATAAGCACTGTGCCAATAGTCGATATATCTAGGTGGCGCGCTGCATGCTCTGACATAGGGTTGCCAAAGTACACAGGGATATCCATCATTCTGGCCTCGCGTATGGCATCCCAATTTGTATCTGTAACAATTACGTCGAGTTTCTGATTGATCATTTCAGCGGCTAGCATTCGATTAAATTTACTGCCACCGAATATTAAATATCCCGTTGGCGCTGGTGCCCGCACTTTAAGAAGAGTTGCTACCGTTCGCGCTGTTACACTTTGCACAACCACAGTGGCAATGATAACCATAAACACAATGGGCACTATGATACCAGCGCCCTCATAACCAATCTCTTCAAGCTTCAAGGAAAAAAGCGCCGACACTGCTGCGGCAACAATACCACGAGGAGCTATCCAACTTAGTAACGCTATTTCATTCAGCTTTAAGCCAGTGCCAATACTCGATATAAGAACAGACACGGGTCTTGCTACAAACATAATGGTGGCCAGCACTATCACAGAGCCCCAGCCAACTTCTGCAACTGAATTAAGGTTGAGTCGAGTGGCTAGCAAAATAAATAACCCAGATATCAGAAGCACACTCAGGGTTTCTTTAAACTCAAGAATATCTTCCACATCCACATTTTTCATATTTGCCATTACCATGCCGGTAATCGTGACGGCTAATAGCCCAGATTCGTGAGCAACATAGTTAGAGGCCGCAAAGACACCTAAGATAATTGTTAGAACCGCAGTGTTGAGAAGGTAGTGTGGGATCCAATCTTTGCGAACGCATAGCCCAAGGAAATAGCCAGATGCTAGCCCAAGCACAGAGCCTATGCCGATAGTTTTACCAAAAGCAATAAACGTCTGTGAGATTGCATTTTCTTGCGAGGCAACAATGAACTCGAAAACCAAAACGGCGAGCAGGGCGCCTATCGGATCGATAATTATACCTTCCCATCGAAGAATGTTAGCTAGGTTAGTATGCGGTCTTACCGTTCTTAGCATTGGAACTATCACGGTGGGCCCAGTTACCGTTACGATAGCGCCAAACAAAAACGAAAGCTGCCAAGTAAGATCCAAACTATAGTGCGCAACCGCAGCAGAAATAGCGCCGGTAATTAATACCCCAACGGTGCATAAGTTACGCACCATATTGCCATGACCGGCTATGTCTTTAAATTTGAGTGTAAGAGACCCTTCGAAAAGAATTATAGCAACAGACAGCGAGACTACTGGGAATAGAAGGTCGCCAAACAATGCGTCTGCATCGAGTACGCCAAAAACTGGCCCCACTAATATACCTGCTATTAACAAGGGGAGAATAGCGGGAAGTCGAATTCTATAGGCTAGGTATTGGCAACCAATAGATAGCAAACCAACAGAAACAAGAGAGAGCAAGGGGTCAGACACGATTATTTCCTTATTTACACCCGTTAATTCCGTAGCGATGCGTTACGTGCTGCTACTTTATTAATATTTGTTTATGGTTACGCTAGCACACAATGTTTAGACCAATACCTCATTACTTGCGATTTTTTGCAAGACGGATAAACAATATCTGATAACCTCATATAATGGAATGAATACGCTACATTGAGAATTCGTGTGAAATTAATCTTGGGTTTAACCTTCGCTTTTACTGCAACCGCACTTGTAAGTGCGTGCTCCTCGATTCCAGTGCCCTCGACTCCCTTAAATATTACTAAGACGATTATGCTCCCAAAAGCACTTTCGGAAACATCCGGGTTGTCTTGTGCCGACGACAATCAAATATTGTCTATTAACGATTCTGGAAATGCACCAGTGGTGTATAGCGTGAGTTATGATGGGACGATAACAGAAGAATTAGCACTATCGATCAGAAATAATGATTGGGAAGCCATTACCGCAGACGACGAATACTTATTTGTTGCAGACATTGGCAACAATAAAGGGCAGCGAGAACAGCTAGAAGTGTATAAGGTTAGTCGTCAAGACATCAATAATGTAACGCCCCTTGTTATAAAATATGCAGATAATAACCCTGCGGGTAATATTCCCTATGCCCATGATTTTGACGCTGAAGCTTTGGTAAAGAAAGGCAGTGAATTACTTTTATTTTCGAAAAGTTGGCGCTCTGGTAATACCCATATTTACCAAATCAATGATCGAGTTAATGAGGAAAAACTAGCGCAAATGCTCACACCTTTCGCATCAATAGAAGGGTTACCGGGTGTAGTAACGGGCGTCGATTATGACGCAAGCAAAAATCAATATGTGGTTGTAGGGTACAAGTCAGATCCGTTTGGAAATTTCGCAGCGTTTATGGCATCACTCTCTAGCACATTTGCGGTAGTGAATATTTGGCCGCTGGAAGGATACAAACAAGTTGAAGGGGTATGCGTAGATAGCGAAGGGGCTTACTGGTTCAGCGAAGAAGCCACTGAAGGGCGTGCTGCTTCACTTTCAAAAGCCCAGGTTTTATAGCAGCGATAGCAGCAACTTATACAAACCGTACAACAACTGTAAAAAAATCCCACAATACAACATAGCTTTTATACCAACACGTTGGCAATAATGCCCAGTTAGAGGAGCTCTCACATCAAGCACATTAGTGAGTCTGGCTTTCAGGTTAAAGCCAGACTCACACGAGAAAAGAGCAGTATTATATTTTAAATCGGTTAACCTCTACCGAGAGCGCCTTTGCAAGTGCATCTAATTTATCGCTAACGCTTACCAAAATATGTGTAGCGTTTAATGTCTCTTCGCTTGAGGCACTGATGTCATTAATATTGCGACTAATATCCTCAACCACTACAGCTTGCTCTTCAGTCGCAGTAGCTACCTGTGTGTTTACATCGTTGATAGTTGAGATCTCATGCGTGATTTTTTGCAGTAATACATCAATTTCGTTAGTTGCAGATACAACGTCGTCAGTCTTAGCGCGACTGGTTTCCATTTGATCTACAGCAGACTTGGAGTCTTGTTGAAATTTATCAATTTTCACCTGAATTTCGTCTGTAGCCTGTGCTGCACGTTGCGCAAGGGTTCTCACTTCGTCCGCTACCACCGAAAATCCTCTTCCGTGGTCACCGGCTCGCGCAGCCTCAATAGCCGCATTCAGCGCAAGTAGATTAGTTTGCTCTGAAATCCCTCGAATGGTATCAAGAATGCCGCCAATCGCTGCAGTATGCTCATCAAGAGACTGAATAACACCAGATACTGATTGAATCTGCCCTGATAAGTCTTGAATGGCCATAACGGCCTTTTGGGTTATTTGGCGGCCTGCAACAGAATTAGTATTCGCTTGATTTGCATTTTGTGCTGCATGGGTAGCAGATTGCGCCACCTCATTTACTGTGCTTCCCATTTGAGTTAAAGCCGCTGCTGCTTGTAGCGTTTGGTCTCGCTGGCTCTTGGTTGAAAGCTCAGTTTGCTGCGATTGTTGCGTTACGTCTGCAGCAGAGCTTTTAAGTGCCTGGCTCGTTGTAGCGACTTGAGTGATAGTGGCATGCAGATGACCAATAAACTGATTGAAACCCTCTACCAGTCTGGCAATTTCTTTTTGCTCGGGCACGGGAATCCGAGCCCGTAAATCACCGCCGCCTTGACCTAGTTGTTGAAAAATATCCGCCAGAGACTCTAAAGGCTTTGTGAGCGTTCCTGCTAACCAAATTCCGATCACAGCAAAACCCGCAGCAATAATGAGCGCCCAAATAATAATTTGTTGGCTACCTGCGTTTAGCGAAGCGTAAAGTTCGCTCTCTGGTACCTGAGCAACGACATACCATCCCGCCTTTTTCACATAGGTACTCGCAAACAGCATTTTACCGTTGCTTTGCTCGCTAGTGGCCATGGCAAAATCTTGCTTTGTAAGAAGCGTAGAGGCGGTTTTGCTATCACTTACAGAAGCCAGCTTGGCTTTACCCAATAAGCTTGTATCGGGGTGCGCAATCACAGTGCCCGAGCCATCAACCAAATATACAAAGCCTGTTTGTGCAATCTTAACCGCATTGATGATAGTAAGTAACTCGTCTACCGATTTTGCAACGCCAGACATACCGCGACCGTTGACCTCCTGATAATTGGCAAACAGTCGATAGCCTTCGCCTGGCTCGTTATATAAGCTCAGCGAAATAGGCTCACCGCTGTCTTTGTAGGCAAAAAACCAACCGTCAAATTCATCATTTTTTAATGTGCGTAAAAAGCCGTCTTGATTCCAATATTTGTAGGTGTTTCTATCTACAAAAGAAGCAACGGTGAGGTCGTTAAAATTCACTATGTTGTTGAGATAGCTCAGCAACCTTTGCTCGCCATTTCTGTCGGCACCCGCAGCCGACCATGCGAGAATATCTGGGTTCGACGCTATGCCATGAGCTACCGTTAGCATTACGCTTGCTTCACTATCAACCCGGTTGCCAATTTGTTTAAGGAGTGCAGGAAGTTGCAGGGTTTCCATATTCTCTTTAACGAGATCTCGTGCAATCCATTGGCTAATGGAACCAACTAAAATGGATGCTGCTAACACAGCAACAATGAGAGAAATAATGAGTTTTTGTTTAATACTGAAAGTCATAGCTTTCGACCACGTAAGTTAATGCTGAAAAAGTGACGTGGCATTGAGGCATAGCAACGTCCGAATGAAAACAGCGCTATTTGGCTGATTACACTATGCAGTATTCTTATTATTTTGCCGCACAGATTTTTTTAAAGCTGTCGAATAGAGAATATCGACCAGTGTCCGCTAAAGTTAACCTTAAGTGGTAACAATATCAGGCTCGTAATTGTGCGGCATAATTGACCATAGGGTCAATGAAAAAAGCCGCCCTATTTGGCTGTCTCTTGATCACAAGTCGATATCAAGAGACAGGGCTAGCTCATAGCCTTCAAGGATGGTTTGCAGTTTGAACCATCCTTGCCATATGACTTTCAAATGAGTTAAGTGAAAGATCTGATCAGAGTTGGAAGGAAGAGTTCAAAAAAATCCCCACTAATTACTTAGTAGGGATTTGTGTATAAGAGACAGCCCTATTTGGCGGATTTGTAAGCGGAATGTGACCTTTGTAAACAGGTTGTTTATTGGTCGCTGTCTGATGGAATTGGAAAACCTCTGTCGCGCATTAGTGCATCAACTTTTGCGTCTCTTCCACGGAATTTGCGGTAGGCCTCACCTGGATCCATGGCATTGCGTACAGAGAATAAGTATTTCACTAAACGCTCACCTACTTCTTTATCGTAGAAACCGCCCGGCGCTTCCATAAAGGCTTCTGCTGCATCTGCTGTCAGCACTTCTGCCCACATGTAGCCATAATATGCAGCAGCATAACCTTCGCCCGAGAAAACATGCCCAAAGTGTGGAGAACGGTGACGCATCACTATTTCCTCAGGCATATCTATTTTCTTCAGCTCTTCGCTTTCAAATGCATCTGGCTCAATCTTGCTTGGGTCAGTTGTATGATACTTCAGATCCATGATAGCAGAAGCCATATACTCAGTGGTTTTGAAGCCTTCGTTGAACGTAGATGCTTTCTTAATCTTTTCAACAAGTTCAGCAGGGATAGGCTCACCAGTTTCATGATGCACAAGGTAGTTATTGATCACTTCGTCTGTGGTTAACCAACGCTCAAGAAGTTGCGACTGAAACTCTGTGTAGTCTCTAACGCCAGAGTGTGACGATGGATACTTCACGTCTGCCGATAAGAAGTGAAGGGCATGACCGAACTCGTGGAAGTACGTTTCAGCGTCATCGAAAGAAATGAGTGTAGCTTCGCCTTCAGCACCCTTTACGAAGTTAGAGTTGTTTGAAGAAAGAACGGTCTTCTTACCATCGAATGTTGTGTATGAGCGGTAGGTTGTTGCCCATGCGCCCGAGCGCTTACCTTGACGAGAGAAGGGGTCTAGATACCACAAACCAATGTGTTCACCGGTGTCTTTATCGGTGACTTCCCACACTTTTACGTCTTCGTGGAATACTGGTACTTTTCCTTCCTCAACAGGAGTGAAGTTAAAATTGAAAAGGCGACCCGCTACGTAAAACATAGCCTCACGAAGTTTATCAAGCTGTAGATATTGTTTTACTTCATTTGAGTCTAAGTCATATTTCGCCTGGCGCACTTTTTCAGCATAGAAGCGGTAATCCCAAGGCTCAATCGTAATATCTGCGCCTTCTTCATTGGCAATGGCCTGCATGTCGGCGACTTCTTCTTCAACCCTAGCAATGGCTGCTGGCCATACTTTCATCATAAGGTCCATGGCGTTCTCGGGGTTTTTTGCCATACGATCTTCTAAGCGCCATTGAGCATAGTTTTCGTAACCTAACAGTTCAACACGCTCATCTCGCAAGGTCAGAATGCGTTTGATAATTTCGTTATTATCAAAGCTGTCTGCATTGTCGCCACGATTATAATAGGTACGCCATACTTTCTCGCGCAGGTCACGGTTTGTTGAATACGTTAAAAACGGGTCCATAGAAGAACGTGTGTTAGTGATGGCATATTTGCCTTCTTCACCACGAGATTCAGCCGCCGCTTTCGCCGCAGTAACAAACGAGGATGGAAGACCGTCGAGCTGGTCTTCTGTAATGTAAGTTACGTAATTTTCTTCGTCCGCAAGTACGTTATTAGAAAACTTGGTATGCAGGGTAGCAAGCTCTTGATTAATCTCGGCATAGCGTTTCTTCGCTTCACCATCTAGCGTTGCGCCATTGCGGGCAAAACGGTTATATGTCATCCAAGCAATACGCTGTTCTTCAGGCGTAAGCGTGTTTAACTCATCAGATTCGTAAACAGCTTTTACACGGGCAAACAGTTTTTCGTCTTGCGTGATTTTTGTCGAAAAAGCAGAAAGTTTTGGAGACATCTCTGCCTGAATTGCACGAAACTCAGGGCTAGATTTATTTGAACTCCAGATGCCGTAATAGGTAAATACCCGGCCTAGTTCATCACCAGCGCGCTCCATAGCAACGATTACGTTTTCAAACGTTGGTGGCGCCTCGTTATTGGCAATGGCATTAATCTCTTTTAGGTTTAACTCCATAGCTTTTTCAAGCGCAGGCTTCAAATCTTCCAGCGACATTTTATCGAATGCCGGTACGCCGCCGTAGGGGCCTTTGAATTCTTGTAATAAGACATTATCGAATTGTGCTGTACCTGAAGCGTCTGCAGTGCTTGTTTCTGGTACTGGCGCTACTGATGTTTCGGCTACTTTTTGTTCTGAACATGCACTTAATGCTACAACAACAGCCATAGCGGTAAGTGAGGCTTTAAATTTTCCCATGATACTTCCTGTCATTTGTTATGTTTTTATATCGTCGTATTGCTATATGACTTCGACGTAACCCCATAGTAAGGCAATGCAAATATAAGATAAATGCTCTTTACCGTAATTCGTAGGCCTATCGCGGTTTAAACGGCAAATTCGCAGCACGGCGAAGGCGTATGTAGTTCGTCGAAATTGATTAATTTTTGATTGGCATTTTGAATGCTAAAAATTACACTTCGCCGGTAAAAATCTCTGCCGTTAAAAACCTTTTTTCTTCTTATTTTTATGAGTGAAGCGCGATGTTTGAATTTTTGTTACATGCTTTTCCGGTTGCGTTTGCCGTTGCCTCGTTTTGGTCCAACACAGAACGCAAGTTGCTGCTGTTGAATCTGGGTCTTTGTGTGGCCATTGGTTCATTACTGGTATTTGAGCAAGCGTGGGGAGGAGCAATCGTTATTACGGTGGCGGGATTAAGTACCAGCTATCGTCTAATAAAACAGAAACTGCTGTCACCTATTGCCACTTATATAACGCTGATATCTATGATGTGCCTTGTGTTAACGGTGAACAACCTAACGGGGAAAACGTCATTTATTGAAACCATGCCTGTATTTACGTTTATGGCGTATCGTTTCGGTGAGCTTCACTGCAAAGAGGCGGGGTTAAGAATTTGCATGATAGTGGGGTCGTTAAACTTTACTCTGTACGGCATAGTAACGGGTACCTGGGGACTGGCTATTACAGAAGCGCTATTTGCGTTATCCAACCTGTGGTATTACATGAAACTCAGACGCGCAATGCGTGTGAGTCCGGTGTAACAAAAGCATAGTTAAAGGAGGCTAGATTGCCTCCTTTAAAATGAACGTTTACGCAAATACCACGGTTTTGTTTCTGTGAATAATGACACGGTCTTCTAAGTGGTAACGCACACCGTGAGCAAGAGCGGTGACTTCACAATCTTTACCTTTGCGCACCATATCTGCTGCATTATCACTGTGGCTAATTCGCTTTACACTTTGCTCAATAATAGGGCCTTCGTCTAAGTCTTTAGTAACGTAGTGACACGTTGCACCAATTAATTTTACGCCACGGTCGTAGGCCTGTTGATATGGCTTCGCGCCGGCAAAGCTTGGTAAGAAACTATGGTGAATATTAATTGCTTTGCCCTGCAACTCTTGGCACAGCGTATCGGGGAGTATTTGCATAAAACGTGCAAGAACAGTTAGGTCAATTTTGTATTCTTGCAGTAACGTTTTAATTTGAGCAAATGCGGCTTCTTTTCCCAAGGCTTTAAAGTCTACCCAGTGGAAAGGGACTTTATACCAGTCAGCAAATTGTTTCATTTGCGGGTGGTTTCCAATAATGACGGGGATGTCACAGTACAATTCACCCGTGTGCCAACGGTGAAGAATATCGACTAAACAATGGGACTCTAAGCTAGCCAGAAGCGCAACTCGTTGCTTTTTCGATGAATCAGTAAACTTCCAATTCATCTGATATTCGTTGGCAAGAGGAGTAAATTCTTTCACAAAACTTTCGGCATTCAGCGTAAGCGTACTGGCACCAATTTCATGGCGCATGAAGAAACGGCCTGTTTGCAGATCGGTATGATGACTTGCCTCTACTATAGTGGCGTTATGGTCTGCTAAGAACTGAGAAACACTGGCTACAAGACCAACCTGATCCGGACAATCTATGACTAATTTATAAGTTTGTTGCATTGATAAAAGGAGACTTCGATAAAGGTTGACCCCTTTTTACCTGTCAACGATAGTGATGTAAAGAAATTAGCGCACCAATGGTCTGGTAAGCCTTGACTATAATAATGAATACCCTACTCAGTGATCCCTCTTCTGAGCTTTTCTCTAACAGACATACTGTATTCCAGTGACCAAGAATGGCGAATAGGATAGGTGACTCCCTGTGGTGTTGAAACCGACTCAAACAAGTGAAATGCGTCAACCTGAACATCAATGTTTGGCGAAAAAAGCGGAAGCGGCATAGCAGATGTCGCTTTTCGTACCATAGTAACGTGAGGTTTATATTCTTTACTGTCTATTTCTATTGCAGAACGTCTCGCACATTTGCGAACTTGTTTCGCTAAAGTCATGAGTGGCTTGGGAGGGGAGGTTGGCGAAGCAAAAAGTATTTTAGGGCCATTCCATACACCAACGTTATCGAGGGTAAATGCAAAAGGTTCTTCAGAGAGTGCATCTAACTCAGCTAACAGTGACTCATGTTGTCGGTGCGAAATGCTGCCTAAAAAGCACAATGTCATATGATAGTTTGCCGCTGGAACAGCGTAAGGTGCAGCTGGCTCGTTAGCGACAAAGTTTCCTTTGGCTTTTTTATCACGCTTTTTACCAGTAAAAGTACTTTCTTTACTTTTCACTTTTTGGCGAGGCATCACTTCTGGCATCGCCTTTTGCTGCCAACTTTCTAATGCTAACTTTTGTGTTGCACTTAAATCTAAACCTATGAAGCATCGCATATGTTGGTCCTCATCTGTTGGTCCTCATCATTAATACATGCTGCCGATATCTGTCCTGTCGCCCTAGTTGCACCTTTATAGTTACCAATTGATAACGGCAAAGGTTTACAAAATAGCAAAGACAGCAATATATGTTGGCGTAACCTAGCTAGGCTAATCGGCACAAACTATTGGAAAAACTGCGATAGAAATGAGCAACTTAAGAAAATCTGTAGAAAAGCCCAATTAGTCATGCCTATGGGTACACTTGCGGTGCATATTTAAGGTACATTGCCGATATCAGCTTGTTCTTCGTTACTAGGCGTTATGCATTCCAATTCATCAGATAGTTTGTCAAATCATTCGTCAAAGGCAGTGGCAAACAACCTTGCACATCTACCCGCCTTCTCTCTAGTAGAGTCATTATGCCGAGATATTCAAAAAAATAACATCGTTATAGGTGCTCCACCGGGGGCTGGTAAATCGACAATATTGCCTTTGGCGCTGTTATCCAGCGAGTTGAAAGGCAAGGTGTTGCTTATGCAGCCGCGACGAGTAGTGGTGAGAAACCTAGCCGGTTTTCTGGCAAAGCAGCTTGGTGAGCCGGTAGGACAAACCATAGGTTATCGTATTCGTGGTGAAACTAAGGTGAGTCAACAAACTCGCATAGAGTTAATCACCGAGGGTGTGTTAACTCGCATGATTCAACAAGACCCAGAGTTACAGGGTGTTGCAGTTATCATATTCGATGAGTTTCACGAACGAAGTATCCATAGTGACTTCGGGCTGGCGTTAGCCTTAGAAGTGCAGGCAGGACTTCGTGAAGACCTGCGACTTGTGGTGATGTCGGCAACTCTTCAACTTGAGCCGTTAAACCAGCTCCTTGAAGAGCACAGTCCAATCACGGTTAGTCACTTGAGTACAGAAGGTCGCGCGTATCCTGTGGAAGTGTTTTATGGTAAGGACACGCTAGCGAAAGATATTGTTAGCAATACTGTTTTGGCCATAAAAAATGCGGTGTCACGCCATCATGGAGATATATTGGCGTTTTTGCCAAATCGCGGTGTTATTAATGCAGTTGAGCGCGATATCGACATCATGAGCAGCCATGACAACGCGGTGGTTTTACCTCTTTATGGTGCACTGAGAAAAGCTGCCCAAGAGCGCGCTATATTTCCTGATGAGCACGGTCGTCGAAAAATTATATTAGCCACTAATATCGCTGAAACCAGTCTAACTATTGAAGGGGTTACCGTGGTAATAGACAGTTTGTGGGAAAATAGCGCTCAATATCACCCCTCTAGCGATATGACACAGCTTATTATGCAGCGTATTTCTCAAGCATCTGCAGTGCAGCGAACGGGAAGAGCGGGTAGGGTAAGCGAAGGCGTATGCTACAGGCTTTGCAGTAAAGAGAGCTTTGAACGTCTCGCCAAACACAGTGCTGCGCAAATTGAAAAAGAAGATATTACTGGTTTGTTACTCGATACTTACGCGTGGGGAAGCAGGCCAAGCGAGCTGGCGCTGTTAACGGCGCCTAGTGCTACTCAAGAATCTGTAGCACTTAAAAAGTTGCAGCGGCTAGGATGTGTCGACCAAAACGGAGCAATAACCAATTATGGTAAATCAATAGCCGAGCTTCCTTGTCAGCCTCATTTAGCAAATTTGCTCTTAACCTGTAAGCGGGGAGGTCGTGCTTTTGGTGAAGCCTCAATAAGTCAAGCCATGCAAAACGCCATGAGGCAAGCAGCGCCCTTTATTGTGGCACTAAGCGAAAGCACCGAACTAGGCCAACGTAATCAGGGGCAAAATAGCCCATTGGTAGGAGACACGCTTCGCGGGTTGAGTGCAAAAGATAGGGCGCAGCTTCTAAAGCTTGCAAGCCGGTTTGAACGCTTTGTTGGCCTAGAAAAAAACGGGCTCTCACTTTCAATGCTTGATGATGACGCTATTGGATTATGTATTGCCATTGCCTTTCCGTTACAGGTTGCTTATCTGCGCACAGGGAGCACGCAAGATATAAAATCGCTTCAGCAGAAAAGGCATAAACAAGGGCCTCATAGCAATACTGTATCTGCAGATTACAAGTTAGCAAGTGGAAAGGGAGCCACTATTGACAGCTTAACAGCCGCATCGCCGTATCAATGGCTAGCAGTTTTGCACGGACAGCATATCGACAATACAATAAAAATTCGTCTAGCCCAGCCTGTTTCCAATAGCTATTTGCGCGCTGTCTTTCCCAACGCTTTCAATGAGAAAAAACAAGTTCGGCTTAATCAGGCAACCGGTGACATGGAGGCAAGAACTATTACCGGTTTTTATGCAATAGATCTTGAGAGTAAACCTGTCTCGAAAGAGGAACGGGGAAAAAACAAATCTTACTGGCAGCAATCCACTGTCGAGGCATGGTTGAACTATTTGGAAGCGATACCGCTGAAAGAGTGGCCACTGTCCGATTCTGATTGGCAGTGGTGGCGGCGGGTAAAACTAGCTGCGAAGCACAACCTGCCTTTACAGCAAGGGTTTGACAGTGATGCTACTTGGCCAAACTCACTCAATGACCTTGTGCAGCATGCGAGGCAGTGGCTTTCAGAGCAACTTGCGAACTGCACTTCATTAAAAGCATTACAACGCCTTTCCTGGAAGACTGCATTGAGCAACGGCCTCACTTGGTCGCAACAGCATGCGCTAGAGCAAATGTTACCGACATCGGTAACTCTTCCAACCCAGCGAGAGGGTAAATTGGATTACAGAGAAAATGGAGATGTTGTCTTATCCGTAAAGCTCACAGAAATGTACTCACAATCAGTTCCTATCGTCATTGCTGGTGGGAAGGTTATTGTGATCTGCGAACTTCTCTCTCCCGCCGGCCGGCCGCTGCAAACAACCAGTGATTTAAATACATTTTGGCAGGGCAGTTACAAAGAGATACAGAAGGAAATGAAAGGGCGATATCCAAAGCACTTTTGGCCCGACGACCCTGCTATCGCTAAACCTACAAATAAGACTAAAAAGCGAATGTAACAATGTGGTTAAAAAGAACGGTTTAAGTATTTTAATGCATACTTTACTTTGTCTAATCTCTACTCGGTTGTTTATAAGTAATGCCTTATATATGACGTTTTGACGGTTTGAGTGCAGAATTGTCGCGTTAGAGAAGGGATAATTTCAAAAAAAAGCCATTTTTTGAGTGGAAATTTCATGCTGTGTCGCTATTGTCGTAAATGTATCAACTTTTTAATGATGTCTATTTCTAATTAGCTGGTAAAATATACTCTTAGCTAGTTTTTGCTGGCATTTGCAAAAGTTGTGGTGTTTTTATACGCAATTTATACGTATCTAATATGTGACTTGCCCATAAAAAGGGGTTTATGTTAGCGCAGAAGAAAGTACTAATGGATTAGTTCTAAGCCTCTTTTATATTAGTAAAATCGGGCACACGATGTTCGCACTCATATTCTATTTTGCAGCTAATCTGCTGGAGAGTTTTTTGAATAAGCGGCGTTCTTATGTAGTGAGCAGTTTATAAGTAACGAGTAAACGATGATGTTAAAGCAGCAGCAACAATCTAAGGTACTGCTCGTTGATGACGAGGCAAGTGTACTAAAAGCATTAGGGCGCGTGCTTCTTTACGAAGACTATCACGTAGTTAAAGCGTCTTGCCCTGCAGAAGCTCTTGAAGTTGTTAAAAATCAATCGTTTGATGTGATCATTGCCGATTATCGAATGCCAATAATGAACGGAGTTACTTTTTTACGAGAGGCTCGTCGTTTCCAACCTTTTTCATGTAACTTTATTTTAAGTGGCGATGCTGACACCGATGACGTTATCGAGTGTATGAACGATGATATTGCCGAACGTTTTTTGCGTAAACCCTGGGACAATAAGCGTATTGTTGAAGAGGTAAACGCTGGAGTGCGAAAACGAGATAAAGCCCATTTATTAAGCCAAATACTTGCTAATGAATCTTCAGGAAAAATGCCTCCACCGGTAGGCGAATATTCCGGGAACAATCTAGCGCAATCTCACGACGTACTGCAGCACCTCAAGTCAGCTAATTTTGATAATGAATTTAGCTTAGTTTACCAGCCTAAAGTATGCGCCAAAACCGGCCGCATTGTTGGTTTGGAGAGCTTGTTGCGTTGGAATAGCCCCATTGCCGGAGTTATAGCACCTGATGTTTTTATTCCCATTGCTGAAGAGGGTTCAGTAATTAACGATATCGGCGAGTGGGTACTTAATGAGACCGCACGTTTCCAAATGAGATGGCGTTCGTTTACGTTATCAGATGGTTTTAGGTTGGCCTTCAATGTGTCGCCAAAACAACTACTCGACGGCTGTTTCGTTGATAAAGTAAAAGCCCTCATCGACAGTGGCGATTTAATTCCTGAGTACACCTGTATTGAAATTACAGAGTCGGCAGCTATCGATGATTTTGAACGCTGCTGTACACAGCTAACCAGGCTGTCTGATTTGGGCATTCAAGTGGCTATCGATGATTTTGGCACAGGCCATACCGCGATAAACTACCTATTAAAATTGCCTGCTCACGTGGTAAAACTAGATAGAAGCTTAATTCAAGGTGTTGAGAGTGAGGAAAAAAGCTATAACGTGGTGAAAAATGTTGTGGCGATGGCCCAGTCTATCGGCATGAAAGTAGTGGCCGAAGGTATTGAAATTGCGCAACATGCGCTATGTTTAAAGAACATGGGCTGCGAGGAGTTGCAAGGCTATCATTACAGTAGGCCGCTAACGGAAGAGCAGTTGTTGAAGGTGTTAGCTCAACAACCCTTTAAAGTATGAGGAGAAGGGATGTCTAATAATCAGGTGCTCATTGTTGATGATGAACAATTGATTTTAAAATCGTTAAAGAGGGCGCTGAGAAGGATAGCGCCATTATGGACGGTCCATCTTTATGAGTCTGGCCAAGAGGCGCTTAGCGATCTTAAAAGTGGTGTCATTCAACCAGATTTGGTCATGTGCGATAGGCTGATGCCTGGAACGCGTGGCGACGATGTGTTGCTTGAATGTAGAATGCATAATCCAGAGGCAATTAGACTATTAATGACTGGCGACACTCGCATTGATATAAAAGAGATTGTTGCTTCAAATGTACATATCTATATCTCAAAACCTTTCGAGCACGATGATATTAATAACGTGTTTAACAGGGTTATTCGTCTTAAGGCGCTTCCCCTAAACATCGATATAAGAAGAGCGCTCGGTCGGTTGGAACATCTTCCAGTACTAAACGAAACCTGCCAAAAACTAGACGAATTGTTCAAAAATCAAAATGTCGAACTTAGCGACGTCGCCAAGGTAGTAGAAACAGATCCTACGTTAGTAGCGGTAGTTTTGCAGGCTGCTAACTCACCATTTTTAGGCTTTCGCACTCAAGTGTCCTCTATTGATAAGGCGGTAAAGCGAGTTGGCTTAAATACGATAAAATCTATTGCTATTGCTTCAAGTCTGGGTGAAACATACGATGTCAACGATTCGCGATTTCGCGACATTGTTGAGCACGCTTTTGCCTCAGCATTTATCGCTAGCAGGTTAATGCGGTTAAGAGAGTTTCCAAGCGAGCAAGCCGAATATGCGTTTTCAATGTGTATGCTCGCTTGCATTGGTGAACTCTATTTAATTGGTTCGCCCGACACTGTCTACAACGAGGACTTGCAGCAAGCGTCGCAACCTCTAAGTGCGCTTATTACCTACTATTTGCTGACATTGTGGGGTATTGAAGAGCGCTTAGTTGAAGATATCTTTCGAGCCTCTAGTGAGGTGAAGTGTTCGGGTCACTTTTCTGAGGTATTTTATTTGGCACGCCGTTTAGCCCATGAGCCCATCGAAAATAACCTTGCCGATTTGCCGAGCAATGGTGATAGAAGGGCCGATGACTACGCTTTCGTAGCACAATGGCGAGATGCAATAAGCGCTTTTCAAGAAAGCTCTTAAGGCAAGGCCAAGTGATTTCCAAACTTTTCACACAATTCCATTAAGCGCTAAACAAAACCCGCATCACAGATAATAGCCGCGCGTTCTAGTAAGCGAAGGCGCGGCTTTGTCATTATGAAGAGCGTTTTTCTAGCGAAATATCTAATGCATTCATCACATCAAGCCCGGGAAAACCATCGGCAATCATCTTATTGGCGAGCTGGTAATTGCGGATCCCTTCACGTGTGGCAGGCCCAATAATTCCATCGGGCTTACCAACGTCAAACCCTAATGTGTTTAGCTTTCCTTGCAGAGCAATGATGTCTTTTCGGCTATACGCTGGAAGATCTGGAAGAGGTGCTTGAATACCAGACGCTCCGGATATTTTATCTGCCAGTACACCAACAGAAATGGCATAAAACTCTGAGTTATTCCAGCGCATGATCACTCTGAAATTTTTATAAGCAATAAATGCGGGCCCTTGATGACCGGCTGGCACAATCACATAAGCAGACGTGTCAGCGTTACCAAGCTCGCTGCCATCGGTGCGCTTTATGCCAATGTCATTCCATTCACTGAGAGACTGGCGGTTTTTGTAGCCCGAAAGTTGGTAATTAAAGTCATTGGGTAGCTGTACTTCACGCCCCCATCTGAACCCTGCCTCCCAACCTAAGTTGGAAAGGAAGTTGGCGGCGGAGGATAGTGCGTCTTCCTCACTGGCCCAAAGGTTAATTTGCCCATCGCCGTCGCCGTCAATAGCGTAATGGGTATACGCCGATGGCATAAATTGAGTGTGCCCCATAGCCCCTGCCCACGAGCCTACCATTTCTTCACGATTTAGCTTTTCTCTCTCAAAGAGCTTAACAGCCACTAAAAACTCTTGCGTGAAATAACTACTGCGGCGCTTGTCACAGGCAAGAGTGGCAAGTGAGTCGAGCACCGGCATTTTGCCTTTGTAGTTTCCAAAGTTTGTTTCTAAGCCCCAAAAGGCTAGCAAATAGTGAGGAGGTACACCGTATTTGTCATTGAGCTTTTGCAATAACGTTTTGTGTTTTGCATACATTTCCTTACCTTTATTGGTGCGCCATTCAGTAACACGTTTACTGAAGTAGCCTGGAAATGTTTGCACAAACTCAGGTTGGCTTCTGTCGTATTTTATTACGTTATCTTGATGAACGAGAGATGGAAAAATAGCATCAATGGTTTGCTGACTTACTCCTTGTTGCTGCGCTTTTTGCTCAAGAGCCGAGGTGCAGGTGGCAAAGTCATCGTTTGCACTGACATACGATGCAGAAAAGCTTGAAAACAGAACGGCTAGCGAAATTGCAGAAAAAGCACGGGAAAACACGGGTACAGACAAACGTGATTTGAAAACCTCCGCTTTTGAAGAGGCGGTGGCAGAGAATAGTGAAACTAAGCGCATAGTAAATTTCCTTTGATACTTGTTTGCATGCTATCGCATAGTGACTGCAAAGTGCGAGCAAAATTCCATATGGCAGTTTTGTTTAAACTGAAGACCTTGTGTTTAGCAGTTGTTGCGCAGCGGGTGCGGTGGTAATGTTCACTCCATAAATTTAAGGACCGGTAAGTGAAAGCACTTACTATTTTACGGCGCTTTATCGTGGCAAAAAGACAATCGAAGAATACCTCAGCAGCAAGCAAGACAACCAGTAAAGGCAAATCGAGTCGTAGTGCATCAAATAACGAGAAAAATGGCAAGCGTCGATGGCTTTTCAGCGCTTTTTGGCGCCTGTCACTTGTTGGGCTTGTTGTACTCGCGGCCTATGCGTTTTATCTCGACGCTCAGATAAAAAAGGGCTTTTCTGGTAATAAGTGGGAGGTCCCAGCTCAAATATTTGCCCGTCCATTGCGCCTGAGTAAAGGCGAGGAAATTACTCCACAGGAAGTTATTGATGAACTAAACTTGCTGGGTTATCGCAGGGTAACCTTTGCGAATGATAGCGGAGAATTTAGCTATCAAAATCGAGTGCTAACAGTTCAGCGCCGAGCATTTCAATTTCCAGAGGGTGCGGAGCCTCTTCGTCATTTGGTGGTAAGCTGGAACGGCGCGAGAGTGTCAGAAATTTACGACAAGACTCAAGAGCGCGAGTTTGGCTCTGTGAGATTAGAACCTTGGCTGGTGACAAGAATGACAAGCGGCTCGATAGAAGATCGTATGTTAGTGTCATTAGATACCATTCCTGAGCTACTTCCCAAAGCGCTTACCCTTGTTGAAGACCGAAACTTCTATAACCACCACGGCGTCGCACCCTTATCAATTATACGGGCGTTATTGGCTAATATTGCCGCAGGTAGAACTGTTCAAGGTGGCAGCACGCTTACTCAGCAGCTAGTAAAAAATATGTTTCTTACTCGAGAACGCTCGTTGGTGAGAAAAGCGAAAGAAGCCATTATGGCGGTGATTATTGATGCCAGATACAGTAAATCAGAAATCATAGAGGCATACCTAAATGAGGTCTTTCTAGGTCAGAACGGCGACATGGCGGTGCACGGTTTCGGGCTTGCCAGTTATTTTTACTTTGACAGACCCGCTAACGAGCTAAGCGTGCCAGAAATCGCCACCCTAGTTGCTATCATCAAAGGTCCTTCTTACTACAACCCTCGTAAATACGCTGAACGGGCAAAAGAACGACGAGACTTAGTGCTTCGTGTGTTGTTTGATGAGAACGAGATCGGCAGAGAAGAGTATGAACGTTATATTAATATGCCGCTTGGATTGGCAAGTGGAGCAAGCTTAGCCAGCGGTAAACACCCCGCGTTTATGGAGCAAGTTCGCAGAGAGCTTGACGAAATATTGGCAGAGCCTAGCTTGAGAGACTCTGGTGTAAAGGTATTTACCACACTCGATATTGTTGCCCAGCGCCGAGCTGAACGCGCAATGTCCGGCACATTAGACAGCCTGCAAAAAGACAGAAAAGCGACACTACAAGGCGCAATGGTTATTACCGATAGCGCAAGTGGTGAGGTAAGAGCGATTGTGGGAGATCGAAATGTTTCCTATAACGGGTTCAACCGCGCATTAGACGCTCGGCGTCCTATTGGCTCACTTGTGAAACCCGCGGTTTATTTGTCGGCTCTAGAAGATCCAACGCAGTTTAATTTGGCCACACCCCTAGAAGATAAGCCAATTACCCTTGAGAGCAAAAACGGCAAGCCGTGGTCTCCAAAAAATTATGACAAAGAGTTTAGAGGGCAAGTGCCTCTATTGCAGGGGTTAACCGAATCACTCAACATTCCAACAGTAAATTTAGGTATGCAGGTAGGGCTAGATACTCTCGCTGATACCATTAAACGCCTTGGTGTGAAATCGCCGTTAGATGAGGTGCCTTCAATGACGCTCGGAGCGTTTGAGCTCACACCATTTGCCACCAATCAGATGTACCAGACCCTGTCTAATGATGGTCGCTACATTCCTCTACACACAGTTACATCGGTAGTGACTGCCGAAAACGCGTTGCTATGGAAAAAAGCGGAGTTTTTCTCTCAGCGTGTAGATGAAGCAGCAACTTACCTATTGAACTATGCACTTTACAAGGTGACCACCGAAGGCACCGCAAAGCGTATAGGTGCTACATTTGGTAAAATTAATATGGCGGGCAAAACCGGGACGACTGACGATTATCGAGATAGTTGGTTTAGCGGGTTCGATAGGAACCATGTCGTCACTGTGTGGGTAGGTAACGATGATAATAAAACGGTTAACTTAACCGGTGCTGGAGGTGCGCTTCCCGTTTTTATAAATTATATGAGGTCACAGGCGCCAAAGTCGTTATCTAGGCGTTTTCCAAAAGGTTTAGGTATTGCACACTTTGATGCTAAAACCGGTGCAGTAGTTGTGGCTGGGTGTGCAGGCAGTCTAAGCGTGCCAGCAATTCTAGATGTGTTACCTACTCCCGAGCAAGATTGCTCAGGGCGACCTGTTGGCAGTGATAAAAAGAATAAAAAGAAGAGCTGGTGGGAGCGGATCTTCGGATAAAAATGCTCCAGGATAAAAATGCTCCAGTAAGAAGAGAGCTAACAACGCAAACATATCAATATGCAGGTTGCGTACTCTCTTCCACCAGAGCTAGGGCCCAAGGAGGCAGGGAAGGCTAGGGGAACAAAACTGTTTAATGGCCTTTCTGGAAAAATATGCGTGCTGTTGAAAACGCAATAGCACTCACGGCAAAAGCAATAAAAGGACCGAGTACAAGCATAAATAATGTACTGCCAGTAATCATAACTCCCTCCTTACGCGTCGTTATCATCGGTCGTTTCAGGTGAGATAGGCGTTATTGTAATATCTGCCAGTAGTGTAGTTGCTTCGTTCGCATCAGGCTCAAATGTATGACTAGCTGTGATAACGTCATAGGCAATATTTATTGAAGTTTCTTGTCTTACTTCCTCAATGGCGCTGGCCACTAAATAATCGGTTTGTGATTGCAACCCAGCAACATTGTCGTTGGCCATTGCAGAAGCACTTAGTACGCCAGATGTTAATATTAATGCAGTGAAAAGATTTTTACGGGTAAACATAACTTTTTCCTTTTAATAAGAGTTGAACACTGCACTAAAATATACTGCCTGGCAGCTTTCGATTTTCTCGACCCTAAAGTTTTAGGTCGTTATCAAGTAACTATTTTTCTTTGTATCTTTCGATATCTCTTTCTTTGCGAGTGTTGTGCCACTTTTTATTTTGTGTTTAAAATATTGATTTATAATGATTTATTTTGTGTAGGATAAAAGGCGGTTGTAGAGAGTAGAATGTGTGAAACTAAAATTTAGTGGTTTTGAAAGTTGGTTGGTTAAATTAACCAACTTGTGAGTGAGGATAGTTTTAAAGAGTTGAAAGATGGCTTTTGTGCCCTTCACCAAAAACGAAGTAGAAGAGATAAGAGAGCACGTCGTTTGAAAAGCGCGCTCTAATTTGATGCTGATTAGTTTTTGATTAGGAAGCTGAGCGCAAGCGCGATATCAATGTCACTGCTAAAACAACAACCGCTCCTGCTAACATGCCTACAACGCCATCGGCTAAAATAGACATCGCGAAGTCTGCACTAGGCACTAATTGGGTTGCCCATGCCGTAACGTGGTGTAAAACGCCAATACTGTGCGTTAGGATACCCCCACCTACTAAAAACATTGCAATAGTACCTACCACTGCCAATGTTTTCATGATGGCGGGAGCCGCAACAAGTAAGGCTCGTCCGATAATGCGTTGCAAAGTATTCATGCTTCCTGTTAATGACTTACGCAGCATGTAAAGTCCAACGTCATCCATTTTTACAAGGCCGGCTACTAAACCATATACGCCTAATGTTATAGCCAAACTCAGTGCGACCAATACACCAACCTGTGTGGTCAAAGGCGCTTCGCTTACTGTGCCTAAAGCAATAACAATAATTTCGGCTGATAAAATAAAGTCTGTTCGTATAGCGCCTTTTATCTTTTTTTGCTCGAAAGCCACCATATCAACGTCTTCGTGAGCAATGGCATCTATTCGTGCCTCTCGCTCTTGCGTCTCATCACCGTGTGGTAGGTATTTATGCAGCAGTTTTTCAGCTCCCTCAAAGCATAAGTAAAGCCCGCCTAGCACTAATAGTAAGGTAATGAGTGACGGTACAAAGGCGCTAATTGCTAGGGCTGCAGGCACTAATATCGCTTTATTTAACAACGAGCCTTTTGCTACCGCCCACACAACGGGTAATTCTCTGTCTGCTTTAATTCCTTGTACTTGGTCTGCATTAACCGCCAAATCGTCACCCAAAACGCCAGCGGTTTTTTGTGCCGCCACTTTTGACATAGTGGCAATGTCGTCCATTAAGGTGGCAATATCGTCAAGTAAGGCAAGTAAATTAGCTCCAGCCACAGATTATTCCTTATTAAATTATTATGTAGTCAGAATACGTCGTTACGCCAATGCTTGGCAACACAACAATTCCGTAGCGTTGTTTACAAAAGGGGGGCGAACGTCAATGCGCCCTAATTTGTTTGCTCATCACCTTCAGGTGTCTTGTTTATTCGGGCTTCGATAAAGCGCTGATGACCACTTCTATTAGAGCATTTCATCGTGCCGCCAGCTAATCCACTCAATGTCGTAAGGATTTTATTGGTAGTGCCAGTACAGTTTACGATTTTTTCTGGACGCTGATTGTATAATTTTTCATCTCTATCTTCGCCTTTTCGAAGGTCGAAAATATCGGGGCTTCTTTTTTTCGTTGCATAAGACGAGGCCGCATTAGCAGATTCTTCGCCAATACGCGCTTTGTTATAACTATCTAAATATTCTGCTGCTGCTTGGGCGCTAGACACCTTTAAACGACCCGCCTGACGATTTGCCTGCTGTTTTTGTATCAATTTTTTAATAGGAACCTCCGGTGCGACAGGAGGATTTTGGCTTGTTTGTATATCTAAAGATGGCGATTGTGCAGGTGGCTCGGGTGTCACCTTTTCTATTTGTCTTTCAGTGCTAGCGGGTTCTTGCGCAGCCGGTGAGGTCAATACGCTTCTATCCTCATTTCCAATATTCCCAGAGTCCTCTTTACTTTCAATATTATTAATGGGTTGCGTTCTATCTACACTGGGCGATGGTCTAAAAAGTACGGCCTTTATTGTGGCTATTGAGGGAGAGTTAGCTATGGTCGCTTTCTTTTTTTCAATGCCGTGTTGGCTTGACAAGATGATAATCACTACGCCACCTATATGAACACATAAAGATATCAATAGACCACGCCATGCGAAGTGCTGTTTGCGTGCATGGTCTTGAATTAGGCGCTCAGGCGCAAAAATCGAGGTGTAGTTCATTGTCATCGTCATTTACAGACCTACCTTTCAAATGATAGTTCCGCGGCATATTGAGTTACCCCCCTGTTTTATGTGAACTTTGTTCGCGTCATTTTTGGGCATAAGATTTCTTCCGCACCATCTTGGTGCATTGTTTTTGTCTTTTCACTCTCTCGCTATGATTATCTATCTGATTTATATGCATAATTATTTATGGCATACCTCTTGGTATACATTCCTGTAAGTACGCAATTTTTGCAGAATAATCACAATAAACTGGGAGCATCACATGAAATTAGTCACTGCTATCATCAAGCCATTTAAGCTAGATGATGTTCGTGAAGCCATTTCAGAAATCGGGATCGACGGTCTAACCGTGACCGAAGTAAAAGGCTTTGGACGTCAAAAGGGACATACAGAACTCTACCGCGGGGCGGAATACCAAGTAGATTTTCTACCCAAGGTTAAATTAGAAATTGCGGTCCAAGATGATCAGGTAGAGCGTTTGGTTGAAGCCATTGTTAGCGCTGCCAAGACGGGCAAAATTGGTGACGGCAAGGTGTTTGTATACGACCTTGAACATGCCGTTCGTATTCGAACTGGTGAGTCGGACACCGACGCGCTGTAAGCCATAACGATATATTTGCGGAGAAAACCATAATGGAAATCACTTTTGAACTTGGGTATGCGCTAGATACCTTTTACTTCTTAATTTGCGGCGCGCTGGTAATGTGGATGGCGGCAGGTTTTGCCATGCTTGAGGCCGGTTTGGTTCGAGCTAAAAATACCACTGAAATTCTAACTAAAAATATCTCTTTGTTTGCTATTGCATGCACAATGTACATGATTTGCGGATACGGCATTATGTATGGTGGTGGCGAATGGGGTCCTTTCCTAAGTGGCATTTTAGGTGACGGCGCAACAGACGTTGCGGAAGATCCTGCTACCTATGCGCCTTCTGCAGACTTCTTCTTCCAGGTTGTTTTCGTTGCTACTGCAATGTCTATCGTATCTGGCGCAGTTGCTGAACGTATGAAGCTTTGGGCGTTCTTAGCTTTTACTGTGGTTATGACTGGTTTCATTTACCCAATGGAAGGTGCTTGGACTTGGGGCGGTGAAGCAGTATTTGGTATGTATACGCTAGGTGACCTTGGCTTCTCTGACTTCGCAGGTTCGGGTATTGTTCACATGGCTGGTGCAGCTGCGGCGTTAGCTGGTGTGTTAATTCTTGGCGCTCGTAAAGGCAAATACACTGCTGACGGCAAAGTTAATGCGATTCCTGGTGCTAACCTACCTCTAGCAACGCTTGGTACGTTCATTTTATGGATGGGCTGGTTTGGTTTCAACGGTGGTTCTGTACTTGCTACTGCGACAGTTGAAAGCGCAAACTCTGTTGCTATCGTATTCATGAACACAAACGCTGCTGCAGCGGGCGGTACTATTGCGGCGCTTATCTTAGCTCGTATCTTGTTTGGTAAAGCAGATCTAACAATGGCATTAAACGGTGCGTTAGCAGGTTTGGTGGCGATTACGGCAGAGCCTTCTACACCAACTCCATTGGAAGCAACACTATTTGGCGGCCTTGGCGGTATTCTAGTCGTACTGAGCATCGTGGGTCTTGATAAGCTTAAAATTGATGATCCGGTAGGTGCTATCTCTGTTCACGGTGTTGTTGGTTTACTTGGTCTTCTACTTGTTCCAATCACTAACGACGGTTCAAGCTTCTCTGGTCAGCTTCTTGGTGCAGCAACTATCTTTGTATGGGTATTTGTAACTAGCCTAGTAGTTTGGGTAGCCCTGAAAGCGACAATGGGTATCCGAGTTTCAGAAGAAGAAGAGTTCGACGGCGTGGATATGAGCGAATGTGGTTTGGAAGCATATCCAGACTTCACCAGCGGTCGCTCGTAAGCTAACAATAAATACATATTGATGTAGGCGATAAAGCAACAACAATAATGCCTGAATAACATCTCTTAAGCCTCGCAATAGCGGGGCTTTTTTCGTTCTAGAATAAGCCTATGCGTATTGCAGGTAAGGCGCTACACTAATAAAGCGCTTTTCACTAAAAAGAGGCTTTTATGATAATAAAAATAAAGAGTTTACTGACTGTAACTTCACTTTTCATCACAGCGTTATGCGTTTGTTTCGGTATATCTTCATCATTTGCTTATGACAGAGTAACGGGTAAAGCATTTGCAAGCCGATCTGAGGTAATTGCGCAAAACGGTATGGCAGCCACGAGCCAGCCTCTTGCTACGCAAGTTGCATTAGATGTGTTAAAGAAAGGGGGAAGCGCGGTTGATGCAGCTATTGCCGCCAACGCCATGCTAGGTCTTGTTGAGCCTACAGGCAGCGGTATAGGTGGCGACCTTTTTGCTATTGTGTGGGATGCGAACGAAAAAAAGCTGGTTGGACTCAATGCATCGGGGCGCTCACCTCGTACGCTGACGAAAGCCGTATTTGCAGAACGTGGTTTTAACAAAATTCCCAAGTTTGGGCCGCTACCCGTATCTGTGCCAGGAGCGGTTGATGGGTGGTTTAAACTTCATGAAAAGTTTGGCAAGCTGTCCATGGCTGAGCTTCTTACCCCTGCCATTCAATATGCGAAAAATGGCTTTCCGGTTTCAGAGCTCATTGCGTATTACTGGCAAATGAACACCGATAGAATTGGTCATTATGATGGCTTTGCTGATACTTTTTTAATTGATGGGCGAGTACCCCAAAAAGGCGATATTTTCAAAAATCCCGGGCTTGCTGTTACCTATGAGAAAATTGCTACTGGTGGCAGAGATGCCTTCTACAAAGGGGATATAGCGCGCACTATTGATGCTTATATGGAAGCCCAAGGTGGGTTTCTTTCTTATCAGGATTTAGCGTCTCATACATCACAGTGGGTCGAGCCAGTATCCGCTAATTACCGTGGTTACGACGTTTGGGAACTGCCCCCTAATGGTCAAGGCATTGCAGCTTTACAAATACTCAATGTACTAGAGCGCTTCGATATTGAAGGAATGGGGTTCAACTCAGCTGATTATATTCATACCTTTGTTGAGGCGAAAAAACTAGCTTTTGAAGATAGAGCCAAGTTCTATGCCGACCCAGACTTTAACGATATTCCTGTAGACTGGTTGATATCTAAAGAGTACGCCAAAGAGCGCCAATCACTCATTGATATGGAAAAAGCCGCCACTCGCGTCGATGCAGGGATTTATGAAGGCGACACCATATATTTAACGGTAGCAGACAAAGAAGGCAACATGGTGTCGCTAATACAAAGTAACTATCGCGGCATGGGATCAGGAATGACACCTCCAGGGTTGGGCTTTGTGCTGCAAAACCGAGGGGAAATGTTCACTTTGGAAGAGGGTCACTTCAATGAGTATCGACCGGGCAAACGTCCGTTTCATACTATTATCCCGGCTTTTGTTACGCGTAATGGTCGCCCAGTCATGAGCTTTGGGGTAATGGGAGGCGGAACGCAGCCACAAATGCACGCCCAAATAATCGTGAATGTTCTCGACTTTGGAATGAACCTGCAAGAGGCCGGAGATGCACCAAGAATACTTCATAGCGGTTCAAGCAGCCCAACTGGAGAGCTCATGCTAGACGGGGGGTACGTAAGCTTAGAATCGGGGTTCAGCGAGGAGGTTCAGCGAGAGCTTATGGAAAGAGGACATACATTGCAGCGTGTGGTAGGTGCATTTGGTGGCTATCAAGCAATAGCCTGGGACGCTAAAAAAGGCGTTTACTTTGGTGCTTCTGAAAGCAGAAAAGATGGACAAGCAGCTGGCTATTAAGCACACTATTATTCAGTACGTATTAGCATAACCACTTATACGCAATACACAGTAAAAGGCTTTTCAAGGGCGTTACTGTGTTTTGCCGGTTATTTATGAATAACGGTGTTTAACGGTGAATAAAGCCGAGAACCTGTCAGCACAGTTGAGCACGCATGTTGCTATCACCCCGTGATTAGTTATAACCCGTGAGTAGTTTTAAAAAGACTGATAAATAATAACAAGAGCAGCAATGACACAACCACAAAAAGGCATATGTGCAGAGCCAAATTTGCATGCGCAATATTTAATGCTCAACGTTGTCGATGACGACAGCGAAGCTGTTAGAGCCAAATTAGCCAGAGTGCTAGATATTTTCGAGCACTTTGAAAATGAGCACTATGAAGCCATGGTTACCGGTGTTATCGCTGTGGGAACAAGTTATTGGGCCGACGTGTATCCAGGTTTAATACCTGTGGAACTTGCGCCTTTTCCAGATATGCAATGTGAAGATCGTAGCGCGCCCACCACCCCTTGCGATCTGTTTATTCAAATACGAGCAGATAGGCTGGATATTTGTCACGCTGTGGGTATTGAAGTGATGGATTTATTGCGTATTCATGTTGAGTTGGTAGAGCAAATACGCGGTTTTCGTTACCTAGACGGACGGGATTTGAACGGTTTTCTCTATGCTACCGATAACCCAAGAGGGATGACTCGTCGAAAAGTTGCTGTTATCAGCGAAGACGATGACCCAGATTTCCAAGGCGGAAGCTATTTGCATGTACAGCGGTACAGACACGATCTCAGACGCTGGAATAGTTTATCTGAACGTCAAAAAGAACAGGTTATGGGAACAACCCAGCAGCATAATTTACCTAGTGTAGAGCAGTCTGCTTCATCCCATTGTGCGCGAGCAGTCAGTTCAACCGCAGATGGAGACGAGCCAAGGCTGATGAAACAAGGCATGCCCTATGGAGATATGGCTTCGCAAGGTTTATTGTCAGTTTGCTGCAGCGCAAGCGCCCGCCCGTTTAAGCACATGTTACAGAGTCAAATATACGGTAATGGAGAAGGCGATTACGATAGGTGGTTGGACTTCACAAGCGCAGAGACAGGGGCTGCATTTTTTGCGCCTTCGGTAAATTTTATTAAAGCGCAAGCGACTCTTTCAACAGACAGCACTTAAGCCCTTTATTGAAGTACTAGTGCTCCGTCCCAGTCATCGTCGAGATCAACATTGCGATAAATACGACATACATCAATATGATGGTGAGCAAGAGTGTCATTCGGATTAACAGCAAGTGCAGTCTCGAAGTAGGCAATGGCTTCGTCCCACTGCTTATTAATTCTACATGCTAAACCAGCTGCAATTTTAGATTGAACAGCCAGTCTTTCTTGCTGCTCACTTTCGGGTAGATGGCTAAGTACTTCATAAATTTCAATAGGCGCTTGGCGGCCTTTAACGCGAACCCAGTCGAGCAGTCGAGTTTTAATAGGATAACCTGCGCCTAGGGTTTGAAGAACTTGAGCACTGACAATGATATCCGCATGGTATTTAGGCGTTAACGCCTCTAAGCGTGATGCAATATTAACGCTATCTCCGATAACCGTTGTGTCCATTCGGTCATCAGAGCCTACCGTACCCATAATAACTGCACCAAAGTGTATGCCAATACCCATGTTTACTGGGGCATAGTTACTATTTTTTCTGTGGCCATTATAGATAGTGAGCGCTTTTCTTAAATCTAACGCCGCATTTAATGAGTCTATTGCCTTATCCCGAGCTGTGCCTCCTGGGTGATCAAATAGCGCCATAATGCCATCGCCCATGAATTTATCGATAAAACCACTGTTTTGATGAATAGGGTCGTTCATGCGGGTAAAGTATGAATTCAAAAAATTCATTAACTCTTGTGGTGTAATGCGCTCAGAAAAGCCTGTAAACCCTCTAATGTCACAAAACATAATGGCTACTTCGTTTTCTGAGGCGTAGCCTAAACCGAGGTTATCAACATCGGTGTTAGCCATATGCTCGACAAATTGTTTTGGGACAAACTTCTGGAAGGTTTGATTAAGTCTCAGGGCTTCGTCTGCTGCCCGCTGGAAAAGAAGTTCTTTTTCAACGCCATAATCTGCACTGCGTCTATTCTTTTTAAACTGGGCTACTCGTCGAGCAAAACGACGACTGCGTTTAATAAGTAGGACAGTAATGACAATGCTGTATACAAGAAGTACAGCAATCCCTATTCCTAACAACCATTCCATCGAAAACATTAGCTATTCTTACTTTAAGTCGTTTCTTCAGGTGCAGAAGAAAAAGTTAAACGAGCAGTCAGGCTCGACATGTATTCCTAAATGTGCGTATAAAGAGTAAACGTATTAAGCCGTCTAATTCAAGTGAACAATAGTTGAGATATGAGGTTTAAGAAAAGCTCATAAACAAAAACTCTTAACGCAGAACAATCAAAAAAGGGTACTTCGTTGAAGTACCCTCTATTAATTTGCAAGGCTTCGCCCTTGTAAACTCATGCTATTAAAGCACTGACAAAGCGCTAATAGCTTACAGAGTGGCAAAAACTCTATCAGCGGCTTCGAGGGTTTTTGCAATCACGTCAGCGTCATGCGCCTTTGAAACAAAGCCCGCTTCATAAGAAGCCGGGGCTAAATAAACCCCTTCGTTCAGCATACCGTGATAAAACTTGTTAAACTGCTCGGTATTGCAGTTTATCGCCTGTTTGTAATTTGTCACTTTCTC
This sequence comes from Alteromonas sp. RW2A1, assembly GCF_001886475.1. NCBI lineage: Bacteria > Pseudomonadati > Pseudomonadota > Gammaproteobacteria > Alteromonadales > Alteromonadaceae > Alteromonas > Alteromonas sp. RW2A1. The sequence continues at coordinate 445,445 of NZ_CP018031.1, forward strand.
AACGTCGGTAAAGAATATCCCAAACATGCTTCCAGCAACATTAGTAGTTAGACTAATATTATGTTTGTCAGCTAACGCCTGCATACCATCCACCAGTGCTTGAGTGTTCTCAAAGATAGAGTCATATAGGTTTGGTTGCTGCAGTTGCTCCATAGCAGCTAGGCCTGCTGCCATAGCAACTGGGTTACCTGAAAGCGTTCCTGCTTGGTAAACCGGCCCCGTTGGCGCGATATGCGTGATAATGTCTTTTCTACCGCCAAAGCAGCCCACAGGCATACCGCCACCGATAACTTTGCCTAAGCAAGTAAGGTCTGGTTTAACCCCATAACGCTCTTGAGCACCGCCGCGCGAAACGCGAAAGCCGGTCATCACTTCGTCAAAAATTAGGACACTTTCGTACTCGTCACATACCGCACGTAAACCTTCAAGAAAGCCTTCTACAGGAGGAATACAGTTCATGTTACCCGCTACTGGCTCTACTATGATACAAGCGATGTCATTGCCATGTTCAGCAAACACTTCTTTCACTGAATCCACATTATTATATTCAACGGTAAGTGTATGCTCGGCAACATTGGCTGGAACGCCGGGAGAGCTTGGAACTCCGAGTGTCAGCGCACCTGAGCCAGCTTTAACAAGCAACGAATCGGCATGGCCGTGGTAGCAGCCTTCAAATTTCACAATTTTGTTGCGTCCGGTATAGCCACGGGCTAGTCGAATGGCAGACATAGTTGCTTCGGTACCCGAGTTTACCATGCGCACCATTTCCATGGAGGGCACGAGCTTGCTCACGGTTTCGGCCATGATAACTTCGGCCTCTGTTGGCGCACCGAATGATAGACCGCTATACGACGCCTCAATTACAGCTTCTCGTATTTTGGGGTTATTGTGACCTAAAACCATTGGTCCCCATGACTGAATGTAGTCGATGTACTGTTTACCGTCTACATCCCACATATACGCGCCGTCTGCTTTTGTAATGAAGCGAGGCGTGCCGCCTACAGCTTTAAAAGCGCGCACGGGGGAGTTAACACCACCTGGTATGGTTTTTTGTGCTCGGGTAAATAGTGTTTCAGATTTTGTCATGTAATTACTTACTCTTATTGCTGTACCAAACAACGTCACGCTCGTATTTCGTGACCAGATGCTCTACACCAAGGGTGAGAGCAAATAAAGCCATTCTCACCAGCACACCGTTATCGGTTTGACGAAAAATGGCTAGGTTTGGATTAAGGTTTAAATCGTTATCCAGCTCGTTTGCTTCCATACGCGAATCCCGCGGAAGTGGATGCATAATGACGGTCTTCGATTGAAAGTGTCGTGTGTAAATTGATTGGTTTAATCTAAACTTGCCTCGATATTTGTTTGCTTCATCTTGCGACGGGAAGCGCTCTTCTTGAATGCGCGTTTGATAGCAAATGTCGGCGTCCATATTGCCTTCAAGGGTATCGGTAATGGTAAGTTTATGGCCTGCGTTTTCAATGGCATCAATAACGGGCTGTGGCATCGCCAATTCTCTGGGAGATATAAGGGTAAAGCGCACGTTGTTAAATAAACATAATAATCGAGAAAGAGAGTGCACCGTTCGTCCGTAGCGCAGATCGCCAATCATAGCGATATGAAGCCCGTCTATTCCCTGTTTGTTGTATTCTAACTCTCGTTTAATGGTGAACAAATCCAGCAGGGCTTGTGTGGGGTGCTCGTTGGCACCGTCGCCGCCATTTATAACCGGCACCCGACTGCCCTCGGCAAACTCAGCTACAGAACCTGCGGCAGGATGACGCATGGCAATGATGTCTGAATAACCGCTGAGTACTCTGGCCGTGTCGTAGAGCGACTCCCCTTTAGCGAGTGCAGAGCTAGACATTCCAGTGGTTTCTCTTACTTCACCACCTAACAGGTTGAAAGCTGTACCGAAACTGACTCGGGTACGCGTGCTTGGTTCAAAGAAGAGATTTCCCAGAATCGCGCCCTCTAAAACTGCAGTTCGCTTTTCTCGTCTGGCATAGGGTTGCATAGAATCGGCGACTGAGAATATTTTCTCAATGGCCTCGCGATCGAATTGATTAACCGAAAGAATATGGTTACCGGTAAAGTTAGACATGAGCCACTCAATCATCAACGAAAACGGCGCTAGTGTATAACAAACTGCCCAATAAGTAATCCTCCAACGGCGCTTAATTTGACCGCTAAAACCGGAATGTAATGCGCCGAATGTATTCACTCTTCACTTAGCTGTCAGTGTGACACAGGGGGAGTTACTGGCGAGTGTTAACTGCTCTCTTGATGAGTAAAGTAAGTGAACAAAACTGATATTTTCTCTGCCGCCTGTTTTGCATACTGATAGGTTTGTGCGTCGGTCATGGGAGAGTGTAAACCACACAATAGCAGGGTATGGAATTCGCCTTTTAACAGCGCACAATAATCTAGGGCTAATTGATTAGCTCGCGCTTTCGTTAAGTCATTTTGTCCTGTCTGAGGGTCTTCACTTAGTTTGAAAATAAGTTGCCCCAAGGCATCTAGCGACGCTTGCGGTCCAGCTTGATAAAACAGCGAAGCCACATGAGGGTTATTTACTGCTTCGGCAATAATCACTCTGAAAATACCGATGGTTTGTGGGTCTTGAATTAAGCGAACAAATTGAACACCAATTTTAATTAAACACTCTTCAAAACTAGCAGAAGTAAGTGGCAGCTCACACAGTTCATCGGTATCAAGTTGATAAGATCGGCATTTGGAAGAGATGGCAGCTTGGAACAGTACATCTTTGTTTTCAAAGTGCGAATATACCGTTTGCTTAGATACGCCAGATGCCTTAGCTACGTTATCCATCGATGTTTTGGCAAAACCTTCTTCTAAAAAGAGTTGTGAAGCGGCTATAAGTATTTGCCGAGACTTTTCTTCACTTTTAGGCCTTCCCTGTTTCTTTTGTTGCGACACTACAACCCTCGCTTGATGATCCAACCACGCCCAGGCAAAGAATTAATTATCATACTGGACGGTCTAGTATTTATATATTAGCATGACATTTCATCATTTTGAAGGTTATCACTGCAGGTAGGAATATAAGCATGAGCACTACTGATACGGCGTCTAACGAAAATAAGATGCCTCTGTACATTGCAATAATGGTCTTCATAGCCTCTCTCGTTGCTCTCTTAATGGCAGCAGGGCAGGGCAACGCAACGCAAACCATGGGTCAACGCGAACCAGTATCCGTTGTACTAACCAAGGTAGAAATGCGCCAACAATTTGAAACTCCTATCAATGTTTTCGGTTTAATTGAGTCTCCTAAGTCGACCCTGTTGTCCTTCGACTCGAGTGGAGAAGTGACAGAGGTGCTGGTAGAAGAAGGTGACACAGTGTCTAAGGGGGATGTCCTAGCTCGTTTAGATACACAGCGCCTTGTTGCACAGCAAAAAGAATTAAGCGCTTCTTTAGAAAGGGTAAAAGCTGATTTAAATTTAGCTAAGATAAACAATGATAGAACTCAATCCTTAGTCAAAAAAAAATTAGAGTCAGCACAGCGACTCGATGAAACTCAAGCGGCGTTAAACGTAGCCGCTGCAAGAGTAAACGAAATAAGTGCATCGTTAAATTCAATGAATGTCGCACTTGATAGAGCTATTCTTTATGCACCGTTCGATGGACAGGTAGATAGCCGTCTTTTTGATGAAGGGAGTGTGATTAATGCCGGTATGGCGGTCATTGGCGTTACCAGTAACGATAAATATCAAGCGAGATTTGCAGTGCCTGCTGATATTGTGGATCAGTTTGAGATTGGTGAATCTGTAACAATGCAGGTGGGAGAGAGCGATGTGCAGGGAACGGTCAGTCAGCGTCTCGCCGTAAGAAATGTACAAACTCGTACCGTCGATATTCTTGTAGACTTGAGCAGTAATACGCAGGTGCGACCTGGCGATATGGCTATTCTGTCTGGCTCCCGCATTCATACCGAGCAAGGAGCATGGCTTCCTGTTTCAGCATTAAGTAACGGTTTAAGGGGGCTGTGGCGCGTGCTCGTTTTAGACAATCAGGGTGGTGACAATGGTGTTGGTACCCTTCAGGCTCGAGTAGTAGACGTAGTTTATACAGATGGAAGCAAAGCATTTGTGCGAGGTGCGCTAAAAGAGCAAGAGCAGGTGGTTGTCGGCGGTACCCATAAACTCGCACCAGGCCAGCGCGTTAAAGCTGGTACTGCAAGCGCTGAACTGGGCGAGATGTTGCCATGAAAACTCCAAGCCTTGATGACAATAAAGCTTACCCTTGGTACACGCTTTTTTATCGCAGAGGGCATTTACTCGTACTCAGCTTAGTGATCATCTTGGTTGCCGGATTATCCGCACTGGGCTCGTTGCCACGTATTGAAGACCCTCGAATTGACACTCGAAACGCACTTATCATTACTCAGTATCCTGGCGCTTCTGCAGAGCGTGTTGAGGCACTTGTTAGCGATGTGTTAGAAGATAGGCTACGAGAAATATTCGAGATAAAAGAAGTTAAATCTACCTCGCGAGCGGGTATATCAATTATTCTCATTGAAACCCAAGATTGGATTGATAATAGCAGTAACGAAGAGTTATTTAGCGAGATACGAGACGCTATAGGGGCCGCATCAGCCCTATTTCCCGAAGGCACTTCCGATCCTATTTTTGACGAAAAGCGGGGCGCGACGGCGTTTACTCTGCTGTTATCTTTGCGTGCTGAGCACCCCGATACAACCCCAATCACGTTGACAGCAAGACTTGCTCAAGAGTTAACGGACCGCCTGCGAAATGTAAGCGGTACCGAGCTTGTTCGCGTGTATGGAGAACCAAACGAAGAAATCAGCGTTAGCATCGACCCCATAAAGCTTGCGGCAACGGGGCTTACCCTTCAGCAAGTGAGTGCAAGAATACAAAACGCCGACCCTAAACTGCCTGCCGGAATGTTAAATACCGAGCAGAGTAATTTACGTTTTAGTGTGAGCAAGGGGCTAAGTGGTGTTGATATGATTGCCGCTATCCCCCTTATAAATCAAGGTGGTCGCTATTTGCGAGTGGAAGATGTGGCTAGCGTCACCCGCGGTTTTAGTACCCCCCGCAGCGAACTGGCATTTCTAGACGGTAAAGAGTCTATTTTTGTTGCCGCGCGAATGCAGCCATCTCTGCGCTCTGACGTGTGGACAAAAAAGGCGTTAGCAGAAGTCGAACAGTTTAACCGCGACTTCGATGGCACGTTAACCGCATCGGTTGCCTTTGAACAAAATGAATACACAGCTACCCGCTTGGCAGACTTGTCGATGAACTTATTGATGGGCTGTGCTGTGGTCATGCTGGTAATCTTACTGTTTATGGGCTTTAGAGCAGCATGGATTGTGGGGTTAGCGCTGCCGCTTTGCGCTTCGTTTGCGTTGTTTTCGTTGAGTTTTTATGACGAGCAAATACATCAGATGTCAATTTTTGGCATGATTATCGCCATTGGCCTGCTAATCGATAACGCCATTGTTATAACCGACGAAATACGTATCAACCTGCAAGACCCACAGCTTACACGAGTGGGGGCGATGGCAAAAAGCGTAGCGCATTTGTTTGCGCCGTTACTGGCTTCAACGCTTACAACCGTGTTGGGCTTCATGCCTATCTTTTTGCTCAATGGAAACATAGGTGATTTTATCGGCCCTATTGCGATTAGTGTGGTGATGGCGCTAATTGGATCTCTGTTTATCTCGCTCACTATCATTGCCGCATTAGCCGCACGTTTTTTGCCTAAAAATGATGGAGTTGCCGAGGGCACTAATGTCGCCGAACAGGCAACAGAAAACTCCTCGTCTTCTTGGTGGCAAGTGGGTATTCAAGCTCCTCATTTAACTGCCGCATTCAGCAAGCAGCTTGGGCGTTGGATAAAGCAACCCACGCTAGTTATTTCTGCGATCTGCGTTTTGTGTTTGTCTGGTTTTGCGCTTTCAACTCAACTTGCTAATGTGTTTTTCCCTAGTGCCGACCGAGACCAATTTGAAGTATACCTTTGGACACAAGAGGGCAGCAGTATTGATAACACAAGCGCTTATGCCTTAAGGGTAGATCAGCAGATTAGACAATACGATGGTGTCGAGCAGGTGAGCTGGCTGGTTGGAGGCTCAGCGCCTTCCGTTTACTATAATCAAACTATGACCCGCGATAATATGCCGTACTTCGCTAATGCGGTAGTGACAACCCGCACGGTGGAGGGGGCATCATCCTTAGTGGGCAAGCTACAGCAAGACCTAGATAATTTGTACCCAGAGATTCAAATAGTGGTACGCGCATTTGGGCAAGGCCCGCCTATAGCGGCACCTGTAGAAGTTGAAATTTTTGGGCCAGATTTAAACACGTTGAATGAACTGGGAGAGCAAGTTAGAGCATTGATGTCAGAGATTGACGGTATCTCTCAATCTATTGCCAGTATCTCCATGGGAGAACCCGAACTGAACATAGATACAGACAGCGATAGACTGTCGTATCTGGGCATATCGTTGGCAGACTTGGCCGCTCAAATGCAAATAAACTTCTCCGGTATTACCGGAGGCTCGGTACTTGAAAGTACAGAAGAAATACCTGTACGAGTGCGTTTAGCTGAGTCGTTCAGGCAAGACGTAATGGGGGTAGATGCAATGCCGATCCCAGTAGCCGCTGACAACGCCATTTCGTGGTCTCCACTTGCCGCTGTAACAACCTTATCGCTCAACCCTGCTACAAGCAGCATTACTCGGGTAAATGGCGAGCGGCTTAACCGAATTCAGGCTTTTCTTTTACCCGGCGTTCCGGCCATAGATGCTAGCAATACCTTAAGAGAGTTGCTTGATAAAAACTTAACGCTACCTCAGGGATATCGAATTCATCTCGCGGGTGATGCGGATGAGCAGCAGCAAGCGTTAGGTCAATTGGCAACTTATGCACCTGTGCTACTAGTACTTATGATTACTACGCTTATTCTTACTTTCTCCAGCTTACGTATGGCCAGCGTTATCGGCTTAGTCGCTGTTTTATCTGTGGGCTTAGGCATGTTCAGTCTGTGGTTATCAGGGCTTCCGGTAGGGTTTAATCCACTGCTTGGCTGCGCAGGTCTTATAGGGGTTGCGATAAACGGCTCTATTGTTGTGATTGCTGCCATTAATGCAAACCCTAAGGCGAGGTGTGGAGATACCAAAGCCATTGTCGAAGAGACAATGAGCTGTAGTCGTCATATTTTATCTACTACATTTACCACAGTAGGTGGGCTTATTCCGTTATTACTGTTTAGTGAGGGAAGTTTTTGGCCACCACTTGCTGTTGTAATAGCGGGGGGCGTGGGCTTTTCTGTCATGCTGTCGCTGGTGTTTACGCCTACTATAGTGGCTGCGTTTAAACGCCATCAGCATAAACGCAGTCAACTAAATGCTTCACTTACAAATACAGGCAGCGAACCAGCGTAGCGGTTTAAGGTAAACTATCTATTTTTAAATCGCGTATAGAAAGTGCGATGTAAAAGTTTGTCGTAGGAAGTGTCGACGCATATGCAGAAAAAGTCGTTAGTTAAACGTTGGTTAACCACTGACTGCGCCACATGCAGGCGATACCGTCTTTACGTTCTTTGGGCCGTTATAATGTTGATAGTGTATTTATATGTCTGGCAGTAGTGTAGAACCCATATTTATTAAAGCCGCGTCAAAAAGCAATGGCTTAACCAGTATAGTGTTAGGCTGTGTCGGGCTCGTATTGTCTGCGTTGTGGCTTAGTTTGCTACCTGAATGGTTATTTTTGGCTGGCATTTTTTTAACAAGCGCAGCCATAGTGTGTTTGCTTATCGGTTTTTTTAAAGTTCGCGAGCCCAACTATAGCCTGGAGATCGCTAAAGACTTCATTACATACCGACATAGACTGGGAAGCTGGCGAATTGACTGGGATAACCTGCAGCGCGCAGATTGCCCGCGAATACGACATGGTCTCGACCACGTGGCGCTGGAAACAGTGGGCTTCAAACTGAAAAGCTATACCGATTTTCTCAACACGATATCTCCACGCTTAGCTACGCACTTGTTGATGGAGCAGCGCCCCTTGCTATTGCACAATTCAGACAGTAATTGCGCTACGGGGAGCTGCTACGAGCAGTCGATGTTTGACGATAAGCACTTTGTTTTAGACGACGGAACAGCCATTACTGGGATAAAGGCTATGCTTGCTCATCGCATGGTAGAGTTGCGAAAGCGTTTGGGGTACGACATTTTCATTGCGAGCTCAGAGCTTGATAGGGAACCGTGTGACTTTGCGGCGTTAATTGTGCAGTGCCAAAACGCTCGAAGCGAGCCGCAAGGTAGCGATTAGAATTCAGAGATCAGTGAATCGAATTATAATAATCGTGAGTTAGGGTCAGTGGCTCTCAGTATTTTCAAATATAATCTTGTGCGCCTCTTTGATTAAATCGGGCAAATATTCATCGATAAGGTGAGCTTGCTCTAGCTTCAACGCAATTTCTAATTCCTTCGCTAAATGCTGAAGACGCGGTAAGCCTGTGTAGCAACAGGCTCCGTGAAGCTTGTGAACTTCGGCAAGAAGCTCTTCTCTTGCATCTTGCTGTTGAAGTGACTCAATAACACGCAAAGTGTCTGGCAGCATGGTAACAAAGTCGTTCAAAAGCTCCTTAGCTGTGGATTGGTTTTGATTTGCCCGCTTTAACGCAAGCTGCCAGTCCACAGACGGAAACACAATTTCGCCAGGCTCTACGTCGTGGCACCAAGTTTTAATCAGTGTAATTAACGACTCTATTTCAATAGGTTTAGGAAGATAATCATCCATTCCTGAGGCTAATAACCTTTCTCGCTCCTCTTTAAGCGCATGTGCTGTAACAGCAACAATAGGGGTGCCCATATTCATTGCTGTTTTGCGAATCTCACGAGTAGCTTGCACACCGTCCATACCGGGCATTTGAATGTCCATGAGGATTAAATCAAACTCTTGTGTCTGGCATTTATTTACGGCGTCTTGGCCGCTAATGGTGGTCGTTAGCGAAATTGCCGAATCATCTAGCCAGGTATTTAAAAGCTTTAAGTTCATTTCCATGTCGTCTACTGCAAGCAATTTTGCTTTAGGCAGCGAGTCTACGCGCTCTTTAAGCGGGTTGAAGTTGGGTAACGCCCGATCGCTCACTAATGTATCAAGCTTAGTCAACGTCATCGGCATTCGAATTTGAGAGTGAAAATGCTGATTAAGATTTTTATATTTTGTAAAGGGGGCAGGACCTGAGTACCACAGTACTCTGTTTTTAGCAGGGAATTGCACAAACTTGCGCAGATGCACATGTCTGTTCTCTACTTTGCTAACTGGCGCAGCAGCCATAATGTAATCGTACTGCCCTTGTAATGTGCCAAGGTACTCAAGAGATTCCACACTTGTGATGTTAGCGCCAAGGGCTTTTAATATGGTGGCGCTAGCTCTTCGCGTAGCGGGGATAGGATCGAAAATAACCACTTTTTTATCTATCCAATCTGGGTGATGCGTTGGCGCCACTTTTTGACTTAATTGATTCATCTTAAGCGAAACGTTGAATATTGAGCCCTGCCCAAGCGCGCTTTTTAGCGTAAGAGTACCGTTCATCATACGAACGAGTTCGCGGCTTATTACAAGTCCTAATCCAGTTCCCTGATAGCTTCTATTTAATGCGTCATCAACTTGGGAAAATGCGTTGAAAAGCTTTTTCTGATCATGGCGGCTAATGCCAATTCCAGTATCTTTAATCTCAATATTGACTTCGTGTAGACCGTGCTCTAGCGCACGCCCGCACACAGCAAGGGTAATACTGCCAGTGGATGTAAATTTAAGTGCATTACTTAGTAGGTTGTTGAGAATTTGCTTTATTCGAAAGACATCGCCAATCAGCTTTTCTGGCAAAGGTGCGAGGTCAAATACAAACTCAATGCGTTTGCTATGAGAAGACTTAGCCATAATGGTGACCATTTCTTCGAACAGCTTGTTAGGTGAAAAGGGTTGATTATTTAACGACAGTTTACCTGCCTCGATTTTAGAGAAGTCGAGCACATCATTAACAATGGTGAGCAAACTGTCGGCGGCCGTATTGACTATCCTCACCTGCTCCTGCTGGTCGGTTGGCAGGGACGCGTTGTTGAGCTCTTTACTAAAACCCAAAATAGCATTGAGAGGCGTTCGAATTTCATGGCTCATATTGGCTAAAAACTGCGATTTTACGTGGCTGGCCTTGATAGCATCTTTACGGGCAATATCTAAACGTACGTTCTGTTCTTCAATCAACTCCATATTGTTATGTAAGTCGTTTGTGGCTTGCTCCACGTCATACTCAAGCTGACTTCTACTTTTTTCCATGAGGGCAATTGAGAACAAGCTGGACTCTAGAAATACGCCAACCTGAAAACAGTAGGTGGTAAAGTCGTTGGTGGGAAGAATACCGAATAAGCTGAGCATACCAACGATTGCGCCGGTGGCTAATAACCCCCAGGCGACAATAAAATATCTCGCGGGTTTAAACTTATTGAAAAAGGCCTCAAAGCCAGCTGCGACATAGCTTAATATCGATACTACACCAACGCCGTATACAAGGTTATTCTTCCACATCGGCGGAATAAGATCGGCAAAACAAACCAAGCCGATTAGCGTTTGTGCTACCAGCATTAGCTGTAAAATGGGATGCAAAGTAGGCGCATTGTTTTCACTGTCTAAAAAAGAAATAGTGAATAGGCCTGAGGTAATACCAATAATGACGAAAATGAGTTCGGTGTGGCCCACGAGCCACACGGGAATACCTTGGGAAAAGATAAAGTGAGTATGGCCTCCCCACACAACCTGCCACAAGATTACGGCAAAAATGTAGCCTACGTAAGCTAAAACACTTTTTTCTCGCACGCCGATATACAGCACTAAATTATAAATCGCTAATATCAGCAGCCCTCCGTAAAAGACACCCCATAACAAGCTATCGAGTTGAAAATAACGATTATGATGTTCCGCAGCCTGCGCGCGAAGAGGCACAATTATACTGGATGATTGACTTTCGACACGTATGTATAAGTCCACTGGACTCGCTGAGTCTATCTTTGCGCGTAAGGTAGGAACCCGAAACTGTTGTTCTAGCTGAACTTTGCCCTGACGGCTTTGTGCGAGGAGCTTGCCGTTTTGAATAAGATAAAAGTCTACTTTATCTAACTGGCTAAAGTTGATAGTAAAAACCCAGTCAGAAGTATTTGATACATTAGTGACTGACGAAAGAATCCATACGGCGCTGTTTTGAAAACCAAAGTTCGGATTACTACTCGGATGTACCAGAAAATCATTCTTCCGGCGCGCGATATCGTTAATGCTAAGTTGATAATTAGTTTCGTACAAATAGTACAAGGAGTCTGAAAGGTCGAGGGTACTATCTTCATCGTAAAGTTGCTTTATATGCTGAGCATGGGCAACAGATGCAAAAACTGACCATAAAATGCTGAAAGCCAAAAGCAAAGCGCGTGAAAAGGGCATGTACGTCTATTCTTTTTTGATTTTATTCTAGGGTAGTTTGGTCTTTGTTTGCAACAATCTCAGCCCAAACTAACTCGCTTTATTTAACACCGTTTTCTTTGTATAACAAAGAACGGTGGATAACACTACCACAGTTTACTTTGCCGCATTTTTATTGCGCTATCTATTGGTAAAGTTTGCACCCACAGTCGGTTTACCTCACAATGAGATTAAACGCTCTTGTACTTATTCAAAAAGGCGTGCTATCACAATTTTTACAGCGACCTCGCAGCCACAAGCGCATTGGTATTAATAACAAAACGAAAAAATTATCATGAGTGACGAGATCATTATTAATAGCGAAGGCGTGGAACAGCTCGCCATGAGACGTTTCACTGAAGACGCTTATCTTAACTATTCCATGTACGTAATTATGGATAGAGCATTACCCCACATTTCAGATGGGTTAAAGCCTGTTCAGCGCCGCATTATTTATGCGATGTCAGACCTTGGATTAAGTGCAAACGCAAAGTATAAAAAGTCAGCCAGAACCGTGGGTGATGTACTAGGTAAATTTCATCCCCATGGTGATTCGGCCTGTTACGAAGCCATGGTGCTAATGGCACAGCCGTTTTCTTATCGATATCCACTGGTTGACGGACAGGGAAACTGGGGGGCACCTGACGATCCTAAATCTTTTGCTGCCATGCGTTACACCGAAGCAAAACTGTCTCGCTTTGCCGAAGTATTGTTGAATGAGCTCGGTCAGGGCACGGTGGACTGGGTACCGAATTTCGATGGTACTTTAGAGGAGCCGAGCACGCTTCCGGCACGGCTTCCGCATATTTTGTTAAATGGCGTAACAGGTATTGCAGTAGGAATGGCAACGGATATCCCTCCTCATAACGTGAGGGAATTAGCCTCAGCCTGTGCAATGCTTTTAGACAATAGCAAGGCAGATTTAACCGACGTACTTGAGCATGTAAACGGGCCAGATTATCCCACGGATGCGGAAATAATAACGCCCAAATCGGATATCCGTAAGCTTTACGAAACCGGGCGTGGCTCAATTAAAATGCGCGCTGTATATCACGAAGAAAATGGCGATATCGTTATCACCGCACTGCCGCATCAAGCATCCGGTGCTAAAATATTAGAACAAATAGCTGCGCAGATGCAGGCTAAAAAGCTGCCTATGGTGAGTGACTTACGAGACGAATCAGACCATGAAAATCCCACTCGACTTGTCGTTACGCCGCGCTCTAATCGCATTGATGTAATGCAGCTCATGCAGCACCTTTTTGCGACTACAGATTTAGAAAAAAATTATCGCGTAAACCTCAACATGATTGGGTTGGATGGACGACCTCAGGTTAAAGATTTACGCACAATATTATCTGAGTGGTTGCAGTACCGAAAGGATACAGTTACCCGCAGACTGCAATACCGACTAGATAAAGTTCTGGCTCGACTGCATATATTAGAAGGCTTACTCATCGCCTTTTTAAATATTGATGAAGTGATAGAAATTATTCGTACCTATGATAAGCCAAAGCCGGAACTTATGACCCGTTTTGGTTTGAGCGATAAGCAAGCTGAAGCAATTTTAGAGTTAAAGCTTCGTCACCTTGCTAAGCTCGAAGAAATGAAAATTAAGGGCGAACAAGACGAGCTTGCCGCGGAAAGAGATAAGTTACAAACTCTTCTCGGCTCAGATAGACGCTTAAAAACACTTATTAAGAAAGAGATTTTAGCCGACGCTGAAAAATATGGCGATGATAGGCGCTCTCCAATTGTTGAGCGAGGCGAAGCTAAGGCGCTGTCTGAAAAAGAACTCATACCCGCCGAGTCGATTACCGTGGTGTTATCCGAAAAAGGCTGGGCCCGCTGTGCTAAAGGGCACGATATTGATGCAGAAAGCTTAAGTTATAAAGCCGGCGATGGATACCTTGGAAGTGCAGAAGGTAAAAGCAATCAGCCTGCCGTATTTATGGATTCTTCTGGACGAACTTTTTCGTGTGATGCTCACGGCCTACCGTCTGCACGCAGTCAGGGAGAGCCACTTACCGGCCGCTTTAATATTGTAGGCGGAGAGTCCTTTGAGCACGTCATAATGGCATCAGATGACAGTAAATTTTTGGTGGGATCAGATGCAGGTTATGGATTTGTAGGCACATTCAAAGATATGGTAAGTAAGAATAAGGCAGGTAAAGCCTACCTATCCTTGCCTGTTGCGGCGAAAGTTCTAGCGCCAATACCGGTGTCTAACCCAGAGACAGATATGTGTTTAAGCATCTCTAACGAAGGAAGAATGCTTATGTTTCCTCTTAGAGACTTACCGAGTTTAGGCAAGGGGAAAGGCAACAAGCTTATCAATATTCCTTCGGCAAAGTCTCAATCGAGAGAAGAGTATGTGAAAGTACTTGCCGTTGTACCTGAAGACGCCTCCGTTAAAGTTATTGCGGGTAAACGCAATATGACGTTGTCAGCTCAAGATTTAACACACTATCACGGAGAGCGCGGAAGACGAGGCAATAAACTTCCAAGAGGGCTACAGCGAGTCGATGGCGTCGAAGTTGTTTTCGACAGCACGAATAAAAGTGACGAAACAGCGGATTAATTACCAAGTTTGCCATCCGTGAACTACACTTTTTTAAGTATTTAAAGGAATAGTCAGATGTTAGGAATCGTCTTTACTTCGTTAATCGATATGCTGGAAGAAAACGTCTCTCCAGAGTTCGCTGATGACGTCATCGTGGCAGCAGAGCTTGAAAATGACGGGGCTTATACCGCTGTGGGCTACTATCCGTATTCGGATATGGAGCGTCTATTAGGTGTTCTGATAGAGAAAACAGGAAAATCAGCCAACGAACTTCTTTATGACTTTGGCTACTACCTTTTTGGCAAGCTAGCCGCGGTTCACGGCGATGTGTTGGCTAATACCGAGGGTATGCTAGACATGTTAGGCCACCTTGACGACGATATTCACGTACAGGTCAAAAAGCTATATCCCGATGCAGATTTGCCGCGGTTTAAAGTGTTATCGATAACAGATACTACCATGCGTCTTCAATATTATTCTGAGCGCGATCTTTTCGCTCTTGCAGAGGGTTTAATGGATGCATCTGCAGATCATTTTAATTGTAAATTGGAGCGTGAAACTCACCAGCTCGCCACTCCTCACACATACGAATTCAGTATAGCTGTCATTTCATAGGGCAGGGTATGTCACAAGACTCAATAAACGGTGACAAACGTATTGCGTTACTAGAGCGCCGATTAAAGCGAGAAAAAAACGCAAGGGAACATGCTGAAACACTGCTTACGGAGAAGTCTCAGTCGCTTTACATTGCGTTACAAAAAAGTCAGGAAGCGCAAACCGATTTAGAGCTTGCGCTGTGGGCCTCTCAGGAGTCTTTTTGGAGCTGGCATGCTGACACAGATCTCATGGAAATCCGCTCATTTTCTCTATATAGCGGAAATCGTTCTATGTGGTCGGGCACAGTAATTCAGCTACTCGCTCGGGTACATGAAGACGATATTGATAACCTACAGTTCCATTGGTCTATGGCTGTGCATGGCAACCGAGATCGTATTGAAGTGTCTTTTCGATTGCGGTTTAAAAACGACTTTCAATGGATACGTCTACGAGGTCGAGTACTGAAACGAGGCACTTCGAATGAAGCTCTTAATATCGTTGGTACTACCAAAGATATTACGCAACAGCGCAAAGCGGAACAGTCTTTCGATTTAATGGCCTCGGCATTTGCCAGCTCTAGAGAACCCATGCTGGTGTTAACACCTAACCTTGTTATTACAGAATGCAATGACGCGTTTCTTAATATGTTAGAAGCGCCAGTTAAAGAGACTTGCATAGGCTTAAATTTTAACGAACTTTTAGTGGCCGAACGCGTTAATGAAACCGTTTTATTTCACGAAAAACAAGCTCGTTTCGAATCGAAAATAGATTCCTTGTCTGGTGTAACTCGGAGCGTTGATATTTCAATCGCACTATTTGAAGCACACAGGCAAACTTCCTCATATCTTATTGCAACACTGAGAGACGTTAGCGACAGAAAGCGCAACGAGGCGCGACTTAGGCAGTTGGCGCAACACGATGACCTAACGGGGCTGTCTAACCGAAATGCACTTCGCGAGTCTATCGACTCATACGCCGATAATGGTGAACCATTCCTTCTTGTATTTCTAGATTTAGATGGCTTCAAAGCTATTAATGACAGCGCTGGTCACGAGAAAGGCGATGAAGAGTTGCAGCGAGTGGCAGCCCTACTTACCGCAATGTTCGGCCCTATCGGTGAAGTTGGACGATGGGGAGGGGATGAGTTTTTAGTGCTGCTAAAAGGGCTCTCTTCGCAAAGCGTGAAAGAGAAGTGTGAAAAACTGATTGAACAAATAGAGGAGGAAACCATTTATGCTAAAGGCACAGAATTGCGTTTATCTTCTAGTATTGGTGTTGCGACTTATCCCGAGCACAGTGACGAAATAAAAAGCCTTATTCAATGTGCAGACGCGGCTATGTATCGGGCAAAAGAATTGGGTAAAGGCCAAGTATTTATCTACGAACCTGGGCTGTACGAGAGTATGACGCAGCAGGTGAGCATGGTAAACGACTTGCGAAAAGCTGTTGAAAACCACCTTCTTGATTTTTATATCCAAGGCAAATATGACCTACATGGGAATTTAAAAGGAGGAGAAGTGTTATGCCGGTGGATATCAGGCTTGCACGGTGTGGTTTCTCCTACTGTGTTTATTCCCATTGCTGAGGAGCACAATCTCGATAGCGCTATCGGTTTGTATGCAATAGAAGCTGCGTGCGACTATATCTCTATAATGGAATCGCAACAGGGAGAAGCTATTCCCCTATCGGTGAACATTAGTGCGAATCAAATGCTTGATAGCGAGTTTCCTAATAAAGCAATTGATATTTGTCGTGCAAACCATGTATCACCAGAATACATAGAGCTAGAGCTCACCGAATCGGTTTTTATTCGTGATGAAAAGGCCGCCTTGCGCTCGCTTAACGTGCTTCGCGAACTAGGTTTTAGGCTGTCTTTAGATGATTTTGGTAGCGGCTTCTCATCGCTTAGCTACCTGAGAATGTTTCAATTCCAAGTGGTGAAAGTAGACAGGAGCTTAGTAAAAGGCGTGCATGAAGATAGTAAGGCCTATGCCTTATTTAGCGGCCTGATTACCATGCTTCGCAGTTTAGAAATTGATGTTGTTGCGGAAGGAGTTGAGCTAGAGACTTATTTACCCTTTATGGAACAGGCCGATGTGCAATTAATGCAGGGATTTTATTTCGATAAGCCCATGCCTTATGATCAGTTCTTGGCGCGCCACACTTCAGACACTAAGCGATAGTAGACGTTCAAGTATCTCTATAAAACGCTATCAGCGCTAAAAAAGCCCCAGTGCACGATTTTTATGAACATTGGGGCTTTAGCTGTTAATGCTGTTTTATCAATACCTTATTTGGCATTGGTACTTTCAAAAATTTTATCTGCAGAAGCAGCCACAAACCCTTGATAACGTTTACCGTTTGGCATGTCATACCGTTGAGCAAATTCATAAAAGCAACTGGGGATAGATAGGGTTTCTTCACTAAATGCCACTTCGGCCCTGTCTGCCATAGTAGATGACTGCGCTAAGAACACATCTGGGCCGCCTTTAATTTCGCCGCCCGACGTGTTTAACACAAATCCAGCCTCTTTAAGCAGCATATTAACGTCGCTTAATTCGTTAGTTTTACTTAAGTGATTAACACTTACCGTAAAGTGGTTCGCTCTAAAGCCCCAAGCCGCCATCCAAGCTGCGTATTCAGACTCGTTTAGCAGGGTGTCGTATTGCGCCTTGCTGACATCCCAGTGCTTACCAGAATACAAGAAGTTGTCGGCGTCGGTGATGTTGCTGGGCATCTGAGCAACAAGTTCTTTAATGATATCTTGTGCGTCATCCGACAGCTCATCAACACGAAGCTCACTAATAAACACTTTTGGTTTTGTCTCGTCTGGGTGCTCAAAGTGTTTTGCGGTCAGTTTCTTAGCTTCAAAGTTGTAATCGCCTTTTGCTTCATAGCCCAGTGCTAGAAAATGCGCTGCTAATTTATCAAGACGGGTCTTGTCTAACGCAAAGGTTCTAAATGCCACATGGTCGTTAACAATATTGCTATTGTTTTCTTCACCGGCGAGCAGTGTATGAATTTTGTGTGCAGACGGCGTTATTTTTACGTAGTCTTCCCACATGTTGGCAAATAAAGTATCGATATTGCTATGCATTTTAGTAGGGTCCTTGCATTTTTATAATGATAAGCCAGGGCTTAATTTACCCGGTAGCGTAACTTTATCGAGCTCAACTGACGCCACAGGGTACGCGCAATAGTCTGCTGCGTAGAAGGCGCTGGCTCTGTGGTTTCCACTGTCGCCAATACCGCCAAATGGCGCTGCGCTACTTGCCCCTGTTATAGGTCTATTCCAATTAACAATGCCTGCGCGAATACGAGCAAAGAAGTAACGATAGTCCTCTTCGCTATCACCTAGAAGGCCAGCAGATAAACCAAAGCTTGTATTATTGGCTTCCGCTATCGCCTCGTCGAAGTCTGTATATCTAATTACTTTGAGCAGAGGGCCAAAGTGCTCTTCATCAGGTAAGGAAGCCAGCATATCAGTAACATCGATAATACCTGGTGTGGCGAAGCCTTTTTGCGAATCTGGTTGCGTTAATCGAACCAGTACTTTGCCACCAAGCGCCTCTAGTTCATTTTGAGCAGTAACCATGGAAGCCGCTGCTTTGCTTGAGATCATCGCTCCCATAAAAGGCTGATCTTGCGCGTCATAGTCATCTACTTTGATATTTTTTGTAATGGTAATTAAACGCTCAAGGATGGCGTCACCATTAGCATTAGCAGGTAAGAATAGACGACGGGCGCAGGTGCAGCGTTGTCCCGATGTAATAAAGGCAGACTGCACAATATCATGAGCTGCAGCATCAATGTCGCTCACATCTTTGACAATTAAAGGGTTGTTTCCACCCATTTCAAGGGCAAGAATTTTGCCTGGATGGCCGGCAAATTGTTCATGCAGCACTTTACCTGTGCGCGAGCTGCCGGTGAAAAACAAGCCGTCGATATCGTTATGAGAAGCAAGTGCCTTACCTGTTTCAACTTCACCTTGAACAAGGTTAAGTACGCCTTTTGGCAAACCAGCGGCATCCCATAGTTTTACCATTTCTTGAGCGACCATCGGAGTAAGGTCACTTGGCTTAAACACGATAGTATTGCCCGCAATGAGTGCTGGAACAATATGGCCGTTAGGTAGGTGGCCAGGAAAATTATACGGGCCAAAGACGGCCACAACACCGTGGGGCTTGTGACGAATAAATGCTTTGCCCACAGGCATAGGGTTTTCTACATCACCTGTACGCTCGAAAAAGGCTTTTTCAGAAATGCCTATTTTTCCCATCATGGCACCCACTTCCGTTGCGGTTTCCCACTCAGGCTTGCCAGTTTCTTTCGCCATTACTTTGGCTAAATGTTCTTTAGCGCCTTCAAGTTTGCTGCCGAACACTTTGATGATTTCTAGACGCTGCTCTACAGTTTTTAAACTCCATTCAACAAGTGCAGCCCGTGCTGATTTAACAGCAGCATCAATTTGTGACGCAGAAGCCGATTTGCCTTCCCAAATAATCTCATTTTTCGCCGGATCGACTGAAGTCAGGTCGTGACCTTCTCCAGCCACCCATTCACCATTTATGTAATGTGTATGTAGCATGTAGGGTATCCTTTATTAATCTCGAAACGTAACAGGAGCAAAGCGCACTAATTCGCCTTCGTTTACGTTTAAGGCGGCAGCAGCTTGGCGCGATAAAACGGCCACGCGTTGCTCTTCGCTGATTGTCATTTCAGCCGCCACGGCGCGAAATTCATCAATAGATGTATTTATTATGTAGTGTGTTTGCCCTTGCGCTGCGGCCATATCATCAATGACAACAGGAAGCTTCAGGCTTGATTGCGCAGTGCGAATATGACTAAGGTTTGCTTCTACGGTAGGGCCTGCGTCGAAAATGTCCACATAGCCCCTGCAAGAAAAACCTTCTTCTTCCAACAGTTGCAAAGCAGGTCGTGTTTTATCATGAACCTTTCCTATTACATTCTGCGCTGCCTCACTGAGCAAGTTCACATAAATAGGGTATTTAGGCATTAATTCGGCGATGAAAACCTTATTGCCAATACCTGTAAGGTAGTCAGCAGTAGGAAAGTCCATAGAAAAGAAGTGAGTCTCCAGCCACTCCCAAAAAGGAGAACGGCCTTTATCATCACTTACGCCGCGCATTTCTGCAATGACAGTTTCAGAAAAGCGCTCACGGTGCTCCATCATGAACAAAAAGCGAACCTTAGACAAAAATCTGCCGTTGATACCGCCTCGCGCTTGCTCTCGGAGGAATAGGGTACAAATCTCTGTCACCCCAGTGTAGTCATTGCAGAAGGTGAGAATATCTACTGTGTTATGGATATTTAATTCTCGAGACGCATGTACCACTTTACTGAGATGATAATGATAGAATGCGTCGTCTATACCTACCGCAGCCTCAATACCAGAGGTACCTACTACCTCACCGGTTGCTGTATCTTCCATGACGAATAAGTAAGATTCGTCGCCCGGCTCTGTTACATTTGTTTTGTGAAATGCACTCTCGGCGCGATCTATTTTGCGCTGTAAAAGCTCATCATTGACGGGCAGTGACGTAAAGCCAATGCCCGACTCTACGGCAATGGCTTTAAGCGCATCGTAATCCGCTTTTCTTATGGGACGAATGATATTCATATTCACTTCTCTGCTCGAAACTATTCAGCGCTGACAACAGCAGCGATAGCTCGCTCAAAGCGCGCTAGGCCTTCAACAATGTCCTCATCTGGAATAACAAGTGATGGAGCAAAGCGAATAACATTCATACCGGCAATTAGACACATAAGATGTTCTTGAGTTGCTGCTGTCATGAAGTCTTTCGCACGGCCCTGATATTTTTCATTAAGTGCACAACCAAGCAGCATACCTTGCCCTCGAATTTCTTCGAAAACATGGTATTTGTCGTTAATTTCGCCAAGAATCTTACGGAAAAGGGCTTCTTTCTTTAAAACACCTTCTAATACTTCAGGCTGGTTAACAATATCTAATGCTTTTTCAGCAACTGCACACGCCAAAGGGTTACCACCGTATGTACTGCCGTGCGTGCCGGGCTTAAGATGTGCCGCGATATCTGCAGTTGTAAGCATTGCTCCAATAGGGAAGCCTCCACCTAACGATTTCGCTGTAGTGAGAATGTCGGGTGTCACGCCAAGCCCCATGTAAGCATAGAGGTGACCTGTTCGGCCTACACCAGATTGAACCTCGTCTAAAATTAATAGTGCATTGTGCTTGTCACACAACTCGCGTACACCTTTAACAAACTCGACATCCGGCGTGATAATACCGCCTTCACCTTGCAGTGGCTCCATCATTACTGCACAGGTTTTGTCAGAAATCATAGCCTCGAATGCAGCTAAATCGTTGTAATCACAATGTGTTACTGCACCTGGCTTTGGTCCAAAACCATCAGAATAGGCAGCTTGCCCACCTACGGTTACTGTAAAGAACGTGCGACCGTGGAAACCTTTATTAAACGCAATGATCTGATTTTTATCTTCGCCATATTTGTCTAAAGCCCAGCGGCGAGCTAATTTAAGCGCTGCTTCATTCGCTTCTGCGCCAGAGTTGGCAAAATAGACTTTGTCGGCGAATGTCGAGTCGGCAAGTTTTTTCGCAAGACGCAGTGACGGCTCATTGGTGAATACATTACTCAAATGCCAAAGTTGTGAGCCCTGTTCATTTAGCGCTTTAACAAGCTCAGGGTGGCAGTGACCTAGTACGTTAACCGCAATGCCGCCTGCGAAATCGACGTATTCAGCACCCTCTTGGTCCCATACGCGCGAGCCTTCGCCGCGGACCGGCACCATATTAGCCGGGTTGTAGTTAGGAACCATTACATCGTCAAATGTCGCGCGAGTTACCTTCATTATCACTACCTCTACATTGTGCGCTTTCACCGACATGCGATGCTATAAAGCGCAAAAAGTTAAATTAAATACTGTCTCAGTATGCCATTTTTTTTAACATTTGTCTTGTGTTGAACAAGCTCTAGCCCTTGATTTACAAGGACTCTGGCTTAATTTGCAAGAAAAGTGAATAACTATTAAATGCTGAACAATATCATTAAGTAATAAGGTAATTTACAAGCCAGATTTGACCCGTAGTGAAGCGTAAAGGTGAGTGAACCTTACTTTAACATCCACAATATTTGTACTTATGGGGTCGAGTTGACGGTGGGAGGGATGCATGAATATCCAGAAAAAATTAATCTTCAATGTCACTTTTAACCAGTGGCAGAGCGAAAATGTCGGTATTTTTCAACGTAGCTAATGCTCCGGCGGGAAAGCGTTGTGCCAACAATTCACTATTGGCTGCTGTAGCTTCAATGAGTTTGTTTTGGTGTAACAACCTAATTCGAGCGTATATCCGAGCCTGTGAGAGCGCACTTTTAAGCACGTCAGTAGGAGTCTGTGTTTCGCTAAGTGTGGCTGTGTCGCTGAGCGCGCTGGTTGTTTCGGAGCGTTGATTGGCAACTGCTCGCATAGCCGGTGCTATAAACAGCCGTTTTAACGATAACTCATCTAGCAAATCGGCATTAAACGTATCTGCAAATGCGTGCTGTAAAGCAATTAAATGGTTGGCTGAGGGAATAATTTTAGTCAGAGCATCATGGCGCTTATGCTCCCTATCTTTTTGGCACTCTTGCAATAGGTGCATTTGTACTTTGTCGAACAATCGAAAGTAAAGCCGGGTGACCGCACAGCGGCCTAAATTGCTAAGCATGCCCAACATATACCCGTGGCCCTTGTGTGTGCCTGCTGCTTCTGCGATGCACTGCGCGCTAATAGCTACGCCAGTAGAATAGCTCGCCAGTTTTTGTTTTATGAGCGGGTATGGGTCGGTTATTTGCGGGGTTGCTCGCTTTACAATGAGGAATGGAATAAGCAGCCTCAGGTTTTCTATGCCTAAAAAGCTGAGCGCCGTTCTAAGAGTTTCGACAACGATAACTCGCCCACGGGAGTCTTTTCTTCGAAAGCGTGCCGTATTGACCACACTGATGAGCTCGTCGTACATCCAGGGAATAGTTGCAACAATGGGTTCCAATTTTGAAACAGAGCAGGCGCGCACGATCAATGCGTCGAGAAGCTCACCTGTATTTGACGGCAAGTTGAGAACATTTGCCATCACATCAGGAACGTCTTTAAGATATTCAGACATCTCCTCTACAATGATATCGTGAAGCTGATAGCTTACAGATTCAATGTAAGACGTTTCAGACGTTTTCTGCAGTCTTTTATTTTCGATCGCCACTTTCTCAACGTGGAGCAACTGGCGGCGGGCATCGCCTTGTTCTGATTGCTCAAAGCTCACCTCACCCGCACGGCGCTTGCCGATCATGTCATAAACTCGATCCGTTGAGATAACAAAGTTCTCAAAGCGTTCCGTTACATTAGGCGGCTCAGTTGATTTCATAGGCACGTATGATGTGTTTCCCTGATTTAATATCTCTTCCGTTACCGTATTGTCATACATTTTATGTCACTTTCCCACATCCGAGTAACCCAGCGGCGTGTTTTGATGAAAAATGGGTTGTCTTAGTGATAAACAAAAGAAAACAGCGCGTTCTTCTGTCTATACAGATAACTATCGGCAACACTCAGATTTACTTAAAAATTTACTTGGCGCTAAATTTAAATATCAACGGGAGCGCTAATGCCTGAAGGGACGTTATCAGAAAGAGTAATGAAACGACGTAATACCGCATGTCCGTGTTCAGTGAGCAAGGATTCGGGGTGATATTGAACACCCCAGATCGGCATGTTTTTATGTGAAATAGCCATTACTTCGCGTTCACCACAGTGCGTATTACACCATGCGTCTACGTTTAATTCGGCTGGTAAACTTTGTGGTTTGAGAACTAACGAATGATATCGGGTAACATTGAAAGGGCTCGGCAATCCGGTCAAAAGACCTTCGTTATTGTGCCGTAACAAAGATACTTTACCGTGTTTTATTTCTTTTGCGCCCACAACGTTTGCACCAAAAACTTGCCCGATAGCTTGGTGCCCCAGGCAAACACCGAGTATGGGTATACTACCTGCAAACTTTTCAATGGCGCTTAAACTAACACCTGCTTCATTCGGCGTGCAGGGACCAGGCGAAATGACCAATTGAGAAGGAGCTAAGTCAGTAATCTCATCCAGCGTTATGGCATTGTTGCGCAAAACTTTCACATCAACACCTAGTTCTACAAAATAACGGGCTAAGTTATGCGTGAACGAATCAAAATTGTCTATTAACAATAACACAGCAGCGTTTGACCTCGGTGCGATAAAAGGAGTGAGGGAAACAAAACGTAAACAAAATTCATTACATGCTGAACAACATGGTTATCAAAAACATTAAATTAATGTATCCAGCATGTGCTTATAAAATGAATATAGCGTTTGGTAGCCTAGGGCTTAGGAATAAAGCCCACTGCGTCATACACTTTCTTCAACGTGACACTTGCTCGCTCAGAAGCTTTTTCTGCGCCACTGCGCATTACTTCGTCTAAGAAAGGTCTGTCTGCACGAATCTGTGCATATTTTTCTTGTATCGGTGTTATGAGCGAAACTACCGCTTCTGCAACATCGCCTTTAAGGTGGCCATACATTTTATCTGTATATTCAGGCTCAAGTTCTTTTACCGATTTACCTGTTGATAACGACAAAAGAGAAAGCAGATTTGAGACCCCTGGCTTTTCTTGAGGGTTGAAGTAGATATTTGCCTGTTCATCAGAATCGGTTACAGCTCGCTTTATCTTTTTGGTTAATTTTTTAGGGTCTTCAAGCAAGCCAATGAAGTTGTTTGGGTTAACATCCGACTTAGACATTTTCTTCTCAGGCTCTTGTAAGCTCATAATGCGAGCGCCAAAGTCTGGAATATACGGGTCGGGAAGTTTGAATACGTCGCCGTACAGGTTATTAACCCGTGTAGCGATGTCGCGCGTTAATTCTAAATGCTGCTTCTGATCTTCACCTACTGGAACTTTGTCTGCCTGATAGGCCAAGATATCTGCCGCTTGCAGCACAGGATAACTGTACAAACCCACGTTAATGTTGTTTTCATTTTTCGCAGACTTATCCTTGAACTGGGTCATTCTGTTTAATTCGCCCATTTGTGCGTAGCAATTCAACACCCAA
This sequence comes from Alteromonas sp. RW2A1, assembly GCF_001886475.1. Taxonomy (NCBI): domain Bacteria; kingdom Pseudomonadati; phylum Pseudomonadota; class Gammaproteobacteria; order Alteromonadales; family Alteromonadaceae; genus Alteromonas; species Alteromonas sp. RW2A1. The sequence goes on from NZ_CP018031.1 coordinate 470,237, forward strand.
GAGAGCTGTGCGTGCTCAGGAACATGAGACTGCATGAAAATGGTGCTTTTCTGTGGGTCGATACCACAGGCTAAATAAAGCGCAAGGCCGTCTAAACAGGCATCAAACAACTGCTTAGGATCTTGACGTACGGTTATGGCGTGCAGGTCAACAATCATATAAAGGCAGTCGTGATCGTCCTGCATGGAAACCCACTGTTTAAGTGCACCCATGTAATTTCCTAGGGTCAGTTGTCCAGAAGGCTGACAGCCACTTAATACAAGGGGTTTGTTACTCATTATTTTTTACCTGTGTTTGTGTTTTTAAATTATGCTTGGTTGATTGAAGCTAGTTCTTTGCGCATGGCGTCTATTACTTCACCGTAATCATCCTGAGAGAAAATAGCGGATCCAGCGACGAACATATCTGCTCCCGCCTCTGCGATGTCGCGAATGTTATCTACTTTTACGCCACCGTCAATTTCTATTCTTATATCGTAACCACTTTCAAGTACGCGCTGCTTGACTGCGCGGACCTTGTCCAGCGTGGAAGGAATAAATTTCTGGCCGCCAAAGCCCGGATTTACTGACATTATAAGAATGTGATGGAGTTTATCCATCACATGATCTAAGTAATGAAGTGGTGTCGCCGGATTAAAGACCAGCCCAGGTTTACAGCCTGAGTCGATAATTAGCTGTAGTGAGCGGTCTATATGTTCAGACGCTTCCGGATGAAAGCTGATATAAGACGCACCTGCGTTGGCAAACTTTTCTATGAGATCATCAACCGGTTTCACCATCAAATGAACGTCGATTGGTGCAGTAATGCCGTAATTGCGCAATGCATCACAAATCATAGGACCAAACGTTAAGTTGGGAACATAGTGATTGTCCATTACATCAAAATGCACGATATCGGCGCCCGCATTAATTACTTTCTCTACATCAGCACCAAGTTGTGCAAAGTCTGCAGACAATATGGAAGGTGCGATTAGATATGGTTTCATCATTCATCCTTAGTGAGTAATACATCTGGAATTATTACCGTTCAATAGTGCGAAAGTTTAACTAAATCTAGCGAAGTTTACTATGCAGACCTTCTTTCACCTGAGTAAAACATCTACCTGCTGTTATTTGCGTGCTTCGAAGGTGGTGCTGGCCTGCCCACTTTTGGTGAATGCGCGTTAATCTGGTGCATTTTTATTCATGTAGACTGCATGACTATCCCTTTTGGTTTTTAAGGATGATTTAAAAATAGAATTAATATCAATGATTTAAAATTTATTTGGCTTGTTTTTACAGGTTGTCATAAACGGGCATCAGTTTTGCGATAGCCACTGCAAATATAAAAATACAGACAGAAAAACAAATTACAACAAATTGAGATTTGACTGGAGAACACACATGAAAACGTCTATCAAAAGAACACTCGTTGCCGCTGCCATTTCATCAGCGTGTCTATTAACGGCAATGCCGACTTACGCAGAAGTTACTGCAAACGCAAGCTTTACCAGTAACTACATTTGGCGTGGTCTTACGCAAACAACGAACGATGCGGCAGTTCAAGGTGGTATTGACTACGCTCACGAGAGCGGTTTCTACGCAGGTACATGGGCATCGAATGTTAACTATGGTGCGGATGATATTTACTCATACGAGCATGACTTGTACTTCGGTTTTTCTGGTGAATCAGAGGGCGGCGTAGCGTACGATTTTGGTTACTTGTACTACAACTATGATGCAGAAGCGGAATTCGATTTCGCGGAAGTATACGGCTCAGTAGGTATGGGTGGTCTAAGTCTTACTCTTTCATTGCTTGCGCATACAGAAGCAGATGAAGGCGAAGGACAAGATTTCGGCTTTGGTCAGGCATCTTATGTGTCATTAGATTACGGTACACCTGTTTTAAATGGTGCAGAACTTGGCTTGCATATTGGTTATCAGCAAGGTGACTTTGCTGAAGCATTCAACGGCGTTCCAGATGGTTATGCAGATTGGGGGATCTCTCTATCTAAAGACGGTTTTAGCTTCGCTGTTACTGGTACAGACCTAGACGACACCGGCGCTGACGCATACGACAATGATGCAGTGAAATTTACTGTAAGCTACGGCATGGATTTCGAGCTTTAAGTCTTAGTACAATTCTGCGCGGGTTCATTACATATTCACAGTTTGTGTTGGCGTAACTAGTGTCGACTCACTGCCTGAATTGTGAGAAGTAGGCACAGATAAATACGTAAGTATACGGACCTTTTAAACCCAGCATTAACATGCTGGGTTTTGCATTTACATTACACAATTGATATGAAAGTATATTGTGCTTGTTCAATGCCTTGTTTGGATTATAATGAGGTGAAATTTTAACCGAGTGACAGGAGTATTCAGGATGAAAGTTCTCACGTTTTTTGCTTTATGTGGTGTTATAGCGCTTACCAGCGTTTTTGCTGTGTCAGCACCTACCACCCGGGCGTCAGTGTGCGATTTTCAGCCTGTCACTGATTTTGATCCAAAACTTCCTGCCAGCCATGTGGTGAATCAGTGTGCTCGTTATCAAGAGGGAGTTGAAGAGATCAGCTGGTTCTCTTGGATTGCCGGTAAGTCATCGTCATTTCAATTTCACTTCTTCGACTTACTTGAATTGCTTCACAGCGATAAACACAACGACTTCTCTTCATCTCCAAACGACACCCAGTAATGCTCCGCATGTCTGACACTGGCTTTTGGGCTGCGGTAGGTAGTGTTCTTGCTAGTTTGTTTGGTGTCCAAAGCCATAAAAACTATGAACGGGATTTCACGCGAGGGACGTTTATTACATTTGCAGTCGTTGGCGTAGTGATGGTGGTACTGTTTGTTGTGAGTCTTTTTTCTTTCGTTAAATGGTATGCTGGCTAAAGACTAAGCTTGAGTTCGCTTATGCTTTTCTTTTTCCTTTTCCTTACTTTTACCGATTGCAGAACTTGGCTTAATGCTTGAGTTTGTAGCCGGTGGAAAAAATGCCAGAATCTCATCAACGGGCATTCGTTTTGCCCCATTTTGACTAATCGACCTCTTAACTGAAAGCATACTAAAATCTGCACCTTGATACAGATCTCGAGTTAACGGTAAGTCATGATTTGAGACCAGTACTGGAATACCGCGTTTTTGCGATGTTTTAGCCGCTAAGCTCGCCAGTTTTTCTTGTGCGTCTTGACCAAAACTATGACTAGCATAGCTTGTAAATGCCGCGGTTTTGCTGATGGGCGCATAAGGAGGATCGCAGTAGATCACGCTGCCTTGTCGTGCGCGAGAAAACACCTTTTCAAATGGTAAACAAGTGAATGTGGCTTTTTGAGATTTTTCAGAAAAGACAAACATCTCATGCTCTGGGAAATAAGGCTTTTTATAGCGCCCAAAGGGCACGTTAAATTTGCCTTGGAGACTGTATCGACACAATCCATTGTATCCATGCCTGTTCAAATACAAAAATAGAATGGCACGATAATACTCGTCCTTTGTGCCATTAAATTCTTCTCTTAACGCATAATACATAGGCTCGCTATTTCGAGCGCCACTGAAAAAGTCACGAGCGTCATTAATGAGCGCGTCCGGTTGCGCTTTGAGAAAGTTATACAGATTGATTAAATCGGGATTTATGTCGTTTAGCAGATAGCGTTTGTAATGCGTATTCAAAAATACAGAACCAGCGCCCACAAATGGCTCAATAAGCTTATTTGCTTGCGGTAATCTGGCTTGAATATGCTCAACCAAGCTGTATTTGCCACCGGCCCACTTCAAAAAAGCACGGTTCTTTTTTTGCATCATGCGTAAACGTTACTACCTACACGGAGAGAAGACGGTGGTTGTTCCTAACGTTGCCGTTCTGGGCTTATTGCTGGGTAAGAGAGTCTTGCGACATCACCACGTTAGTGGCTAATTGTATCTGTCATCGTTTGAACGGACAACCGGCAAGTGCAGGCCAGAGAGCTTTCTTTTGCAAAGTGCCTAAAAAGCCTGCGGTTTCAATGTGTTTTACTCGCCTTTTGCTAAATCAACTTCGCGAATGACTTGCTGACCACTCTTAGCAAAAGCAGACGCTTTGTTTGGATAATCAGGAAGTTGCTGCTTGGCTAGCTGAGCTTCTTCTGCAGAGGCAAAAGGCTGGTAGTAAACCACAACGTACCAGTCACCTCCATAACGCCATGTTTTATATATTCGCGTAATATCGCGCAAATTCTGCTCATTGATAAAGTCGTTAAGAACCTGAGGGTCCTTCATCGCTAACAATTGTAGCGCATATTCTGATGGCGCGATCCAAGACTGATTGCTTGTGGGCGTCGTAACAGTTTCAGTTTGGTACGCTTTAGGCTCTTGAGCACCAAAGGTCTGCGCTGCTTGCGAGCTTTCTTTAGCATCAGCGCTTTCTTTGCTATCGGAAATAGCTTCTTGCCAACTAGTAACTAAGGCCTGCTCACTACTTGCCAATGTGTCATTAGCTTCACTGCTGTCAGGTGCAGCGTCGGAGGCCTTGATGTCTGATGCGCTCGCAGTGGTGCCTTCAATGTTGCCGACTTTATCACCAGTGATGGCATTAGCATCACCAGCGGTGTCACTGTTGTCGATTGCGCTGGTTTCTAGCGAGCTTTCGCCAATAACTTCTTCACCGATAACTTCTTCTGCGATAACTTTTTCGCCGATAACTTCAACATGTTCTGCGCCTGAAATAAACGGCGAGGGGCCGACGTCTGAAGAAGAATTATCTGCAAGTAAGGTGTCGTCATCTGTTGCAATGGTATCGTAAGCCGAGCCAGGCGCGATTAGGGGAGTGGTTTTGTCATCGACTTGTTCAATTGGGGTGAATAGAGACGCAATGTCGTCGCCATATTGCCAATAAACCAGGCCTGCAAATGTGCTTATAAAAACAAGCACTAATGCAACATATAGCCATCTAGACTTAAGCGGATTAGCAAAGCTTGTTGTAGATTGCAATTGGCGGCTTTCCAAGTGAGCCTGAAAAGCTTCTCTACGACTTGCTATCATTTTATCGAGGTCAGACTCGAATCGTGGCTGCTCATCAATAACCGATTGACTACTGATTATGAGAGGGGTTTCTGTATTTTTCGCAGGAAGCCATTGTTTCGCACGTTCAGCCCATACACTGTCAGCAAACAACAGCACATTTAAATGTTGTTGGTTGCCTGCAAACCGACTTTGTAAGACGAGGTCCCAGAGCTCTTGTAAAAAAGTATCAGGCAGGTGATGAGATTGAGTTATGGCAATTAATATTGGGCCTTCATGGTTATTCAGCTCAACGAGTAACTCATTAAGCGGCCTGACAAAGCTTCCTACTACCTGTCCAAGAAGCTGGCGACATAGTTGACGGCGATAGTCAGACACATCCATGGCATCTTGTGCGGTGAGGTAAGCTATCTCGGTATCATCGTGCTGTTGAAATACGAATGCTTCTAAGGTTTTTTGCTGTTGAGCAATAGAGTCGCCGCTGACAAAAATCAGCTGCGATGAATAGTTAACCAGATATTCCAAACGCTCATGCAGTTCGTTTTGCATGTGTTTGCCCCTATAAAAACCTTGCGACGCGTAACGTCAACACTGAATAACGCAAATAAGCGTTAGCGAATATAAAAGGCTAGGGTAATACGCGAGAAAGTATGTCGCCTGTCACTTCTTTAGTCACAACCGCACTGCCTATTCCTTGAGGGAGAACAAAGCGAATGCTACCTGCTTCTACTTTCTTATCCCGCTTCATATGCTTAACATAATCCGCCTTCGCCATACTTTTTGGCCCCTCGATTGGAAGGTTGAAAGCGCTGAATAAGTCGGCAACTCGACGAGTTTCTGACGCATCAAACCACGCTAGCTCTTGTGCTGCTAAGCAGGCAATTATAGTACCAGCTGCAACTGCTTCACCGTGTAGCCAGTTGCCATAGCCTTGTTCAGCTTCAATAGCATGTCCAAAAGTATGCCCTAGATTAAGAATAGCGCGCAGTCCTCCCTCACGCTCATCTTTTGCCACAACTTCAGCTTTAATCTGACAACAGCGGTAAATGGTTTGGCTTAATATTTCGGTGTCTAGTGCTTTTAGCTTCTCAACAGCAGACTCTAGCCATGTAAAAAATGGGGCATCATAAATGATGCCGTACTTTATTACCTCTGCCATGCCAGCTGCGAATTCTCGCTTTGGAAGGGTAGACAGTGACTGTGTATCTATTGCAACAAATACCGGCTGATAGAAGGCCCCAATCATGTTTTTGCCTAGCGGGTGATTTACCGCAGTTTTGCCACCAACAGAAGAGTCTACTTGCGATAGCAGTGTGGTAGGCACCTGAATAAAAGGTACGCCGCGTTGATAAGTTGCTGCTACAAAACCCGTTAAATCTCCGATAACTCCACCGCCCAGAGCGATGAGTGTGGTATCTCTAGCTGCATTAAGCTCAAGCAGGCGAGTCATTACCACCTCAAACTGTGTCAGATTTTTGTGCTGTTCGCCATCGGGAAGAATGATAGTTTCAACACTCACATCACCACAGGCGGCTTTTGCTGCGTCGAGATACAAAGGTGCAACGGTTTCGTTGGTAACGATAACGGCCAAGGGGCCTTTGATGTAGGGGGCAAAGACAGCAGGCTTTGAAAGTAAGCCCGCTTCTATCTGTATAGGATAGCTACGTTCTCCAAGTTCCACAGTTAAGGTTGACATGGGCGTAGCACCTCCTAATACACTATTCTATTAAAGACCGATTTTACTGATGATTTGATTTGCAACGGCGCGTGCCGACTGGTCGTCGGTATCAACTACGTAGTCTGCAACCTCTTCATAAAGAGGGTTTCTTTGCTCGGCGAGGTCGCGAAGTACCTTCTCTGGATCTTCGTTCTGAAGCAGAGGGCGACGCTTGTCACGTTGTGTGCGAGCAACTTGCTTATCGATGGTAGTTTGCAAGTAAACAACGATTCCACGGGCAGATAAACGGTTACGTACTGCTTTAGTCACGATAGAGCCACCGCCAGTCGCAAGCACAATACCTTGCTTGTCGGTCAAATCATTAATGACGTTTTCTTCCCGCGCTCTAAAACCATCCTCACCTTCTAAGTCAAAGATCCAAGCGATATCAGCCCCAGTACGGCGCTCAATTTCCTGATCAGAATCAAAAAAATCTAAGTGAAGTTCGTCTGCTAGATGTCTACCGATTGTGCTTTTGCCAGCACCCATCGGGCCAACTAAAAAGATATTACGTTTTTCAGCCATATTTGCTTATATCACAACTTAATCATGTTAGGGGCAGTGCACTGTTGCCTTACCAGCCTACCCATTGACTCGTGCCTATTTAATGTCCAATAAGCACCACTCCTTAAACCTCGTTAATATTTCGAGGCGGCGATTATCTCAGTTTCCGGTAAGGCGTTGCAAGTTTTGTTACCAACAATATGCATATACCTGTAATTTCTTATTAAAAAACGCTGTAAAAGTAAAAAACGTGCAAGGTTATGCACGTTTTTACTAAGAGGGGCGGGGCTTACGGTCTTTCAGTCACTATTTTCGGTGTAACGAAAATTAGCAATTCGCGTTTCTGCTGCAGTGTTGTCGTGTTTCTGAACAAGGCTCCAAGCACTGGCAAGTCGCCAAATAGCGGAACTTTGTTCACACCGTCATTACTGGTTTGCTGAAAAATACCGCCAAGAACAATAGTTTCACCATTTTCTACCAATACTTGAGTTTGAATCTCTTGTGTATCGATAGCTACAGCATCACCAGTAGATGTTGATACAGTCTCGCCTCGCGTATCTTGAGTAACAACAAGGTCGAGGATAATTCTATTATCCGGTGTGATATGAGGCGTAACCTTGAGTGATAACACTGCTTTTTTGAACTCAACCGCTGTAGCACCACTAGACGTCGCCTGCACAAAAGGAATTTCTGTACCTTGCTCAATGTATGCTTCGTGTTGGTTAGCGACGGTAATGCGGGGGCTTGCGATGATTTCCCCTTTATTTTCAGATTCTAAAGCTGACAGCTCTAAATCCAAAATGGTGCCGTCAATAAGGCTAGCAATTTGAAAGCCGATAGTTCCTGCTGCGCTGCTTACAGGTAAATTAACATTGAGTCGGTCATTAATAGTTGGCGCTATACCACCTGCAATAGTATCGGCGCCTTCCAAAGAGCCTGATACGCCATTGTCGTCTTGTCTGTCGCTAAATCCCCAGCGTACACCAAGCTGTTCATCTACGTTATCAAGCACAGTCACCATGCGACTCTCTATTAGCACCTGCTTAACGGGAATATCAAGCACTTCAATCGTTTTTCTCGCTTCGTCAATCGATTCCAGTGTATCTCTGATTAGTAACGTGTTGGTACGTTCATCAACAGTAACACCGCCTCTGTCTGACAAAATACCGCCTTCGGTCGATTTTAAAATAGCCGCCAGTTCTGCTGCTTTCGCATAGTTAATAGCAATATCTACAGTTTGTAGAGGGGCTAAATCTGCCACTTGTTGGCGAGACTGAAGGGCTTGGGTTTCCCTTGCTGATAATTCCTCTGCCGGCGCAATAAGTAAAATGTTGCCTTCTAAACGTTTGTCTAGGCCTTTCACCCGCATAATCATATCGAGGGCTTGGTCCCATGGTACGCCAGAAAGGCTTATGGTTACGTTACCAGTAACAGAATCGGTAGTGACCAGGTTGAAGCCGTTAACTTGGGCAATAATTTGTAATACTTGACGAACAGGAACGTCTTGAAAATCGAGTGATATTGGTTCGCCCGTATACTCGGTTTCACTCTCAAGCGCTTCTTGCTGCTCTTTCGCCATAGGTGTTACTTCAATTTGCAGCTGATTCCCTTTTACCGAGTTTTTAACAACAACCGCACCTTCATAATTCACTTCTATGCGAGACGATTTGCCGTCTTCAAAAGTTTCTATGGTGGATACCACCGTACCAAAGTCTGCGACATCTAGCTCTACAAGCTGGTCTTCACCTAAATTTGTTGCCATTAACGTTACCGACACTTTTCCTTGTGACTCCACTAGCTGTGTTTTAGGCACTTCGCCTTCAAACGTCACTAGAGTAATCGCCGTGTTTTTCGCGTTCTGCGTAAAATCTACATCTGTTACGGTCGTGGTAACAAGTGCTGCATCACTTTTTGATTGCGGGTCAATTAACAGAGTGTCTTGAGCTTTTGACGGGGCAACAAGCAAAGTAAAAGAAAGAAATACGGCAATGGCGCCTGCCAACCAATACCATCTCGGGCCGCTTCGATTGAGTGACTTATTAAAAATATATCGTTCGGCCATGCTTAATCTCCCGCCTGTGATGCTGTAGTCATTGTCGTTGTTTTCCTTTGCCAGCAGCCAGCACCATCTGGTAATAACTGTTCTATAGTAATCGATTCTGCGTCAATTTGCGTAATGCTGCCGTAAAACAGTCCTATTCTGCTGTTTAATTTGGCTTTGTGCAGCGCGCCATCGTTGCTTTTAATTAATGCCCACTTTTCGCCGCCTACAGTAAAACTTCCTGTTAGTGCCAGCGCATCTAAGCCGTATTGTTCTAGCGTCTGTTTTGCGCGCTGAAAATCGGGCTGAAGACAGTTTTCAACCCGAGTTTGACTCACAACTGCCGGCGTACCTTTTGGTTGTTCAAAAGGGCTTCTTAACGATGCAGAACTGTAGGCAAAAGGTGGATGTGTTACAAACTTAGTATAAGGCTCAACACTGGGTTGAGCGCGATTCTTCACACTCTCCGTGTAAGTACGCAAGTCAGTCAATTCGGGTGAGCAGCCTGAGATAATAGCAAAAATAAATAAAGACAAAAGATAACGCATTATTCTTTATCTCCCTCTAGCAGTGAGGGGTTATCAGAGCGATAGGTTCTTGCCTGCAGTTTGAGAGTAAGACCACTTTCATCCCGTGCAATATCAAAATCGTGCAACGTTACTATACGCGGGAGGTCTGCAACCTCAGAAACAAATTCGCCAAAATTGTGATACCCACCGCTGACTTCCATCTCTATCGGCAATTCAGTGTAGAATTCTTTAGGTACCTCTTGCTGCCAATTAAGCAGTCTAAATGTTAGGCCTGCAGACGTGCCGACATACGTAATGTCGTCGAGTAATCCGGGGGTTTCATTACTGGTTGGCAAACTTTTCAGCATAGAGGAAAAGTCTTTTTTGATTTGCTCTAACTGGGCTTGATAGGCCTCAAGGTTGGCAGCAATTCGATACTTTGCTTCAAATTGAAGCTTGAGTTCATCTTCTTTGAGTTTCGCCGCATCTAGAATAGGAAGCTTAGGGCTGATCAAGAGATAGTAACTTAATGCTCCTACCGCTATAGCAACAAACGCAGCGACGACAATTCGTACCTCATTGGGCCAAATTGCAATTTGCTCGAAATCGAGTTCATTGAGTTCTTTTAGTTTAGAGACATCAAATTTCATCGTTATTATGCCTCATCGTCTGCATTGTTTAACGGTACTACATTGGGGGCAATAGCAAAGTTAAGCGTAAAGTCACTTACCGCTCGTGCTGCGCTGCTGTCAGATTTAATCGTTGAGAGTTCGGCGGCCACAAATATGTCCGACTTATCCAAGGCGCGCATAAAATCAGACAGTCTATTGTTAGAATCGCTGGTACCTTCAATCTTTATATTGTTACCAGTGCGAGTCACGGTATTAAAAGCAACACCGGAAGGCACTAGCTTTGCCAGTTCGTCGAATACAATTGGAGCGATATTTCGACTAGCCTGTAGTTGCTCTATTAACGTCATTCTCTGTTCAATGGCGCTTTTGTTTTCTTTCACTTTTTTGATGTCGCCAATTTGTCTGTCGAGGGCGGCAATTTCTTGCTCTAGGTATTGGTTACGAGAGTTCTGATGATTAATTTGTTGATCGATGGCTTGTCCGATGAACCAGAATATCAGACCGACAATGGCTGCTACCGCTAATAAGCCAGCTAAATATTGTTGCTTTTGGTGCTGGCGCTGTTTTTCACGCCAGGGCAGTAGGTTTACATGTGCCATGGCGTAAAGCTCCTGCTTGCCAAGCCCGCCGCAATAACTAATTGAGGTGCTACTTTTTGTAACTTGGCGGCGTCTAACTTAGGATTCACCGACATTCCTGCAAACGGATTAAAGCAGGCAACATCTAGCCCAAGGTCTTGATTGAGTATATCGACTAACGGTGTGATGGTGGCAGCCCCCCCAGACAGTAAAATCTTTTTCGGTCTTTCTGCGTGAAGTGTACTCATATACATCTGAAGTGCGCGGTTAATACTTTGTTGAAGATTAGCAGCAAAAATTGGCAGTGTGTCTTCAACCCAATTGCCAGATAATGTGCCATCAAGCAATTGACGCTCGGCAGTTTCACGCTCAATCATGTGAATGGCGCTAATGTCACTGACTAGGTTATTTAAGCCAAAGGAATGCTCTTTGTTGTAAATGACGTTTCCGTCTTTAACCACACACACTTGCAATAGTGATGCGCCGACATTGACACAGCACACGGGCTCATCGTCGGGCGCTGAATGAAAATAGTCTATGGCATTACCGATGGCATAGTTTTCCATATCCACTATTTTGGGCTCGAAGTTAGCTTCTCTTGCCAACAGTAGTCGGCTGTCTACTAAATCTTTATGAGCGGCAGTAAGCAACACGTTTACTTTACCTGTGTGAGTAGTGCTAGGTCCCATCTCTTCAAAGTCTAGGTATACTTCTTCAAGCGGATAGGGGATAAGACTATCTGCTTCAATTTCAATTTGATTCTCTAAATCATAATCGCTTTGCTCTGGGTCCATGTATACCACCTTACTGATTACAGAGGTACCGGCTACAGCTACGTTCGCAAGCTTAATTTTTGTTTTTAATGCCTTTTTCACTTTTTTAAGCGCTACGCTTATTGACTCGTAATCTTTGATGTCGCGTTCTGAAAATGCTGTTTTGCTTATGGATTCACAGGCATAGCCTTGAAGAACAAAGCCTTCTTTGCTTTGCTCTATCCACACCGCTTTTATTTGACGCGTGCCTATATCTAAGCCCACAATGGGTGGCAGCTTTTTTTTCAGTAGCGATTTCATTTATTCGTGCCTAGTTCCAAAGGTAGTTGCTCTAAAGTACAATATTACGCTAAATAATTTATATGTATGGTTCTGTTGATAGCACATACGTATAGAATATACGTCATTTCATCATAAATTTCCTTGGTATCCGTTACAGTGAAGTACATTAAACCGTTCATCCTTTTCAGCTTCCTTTCTGGCCTTCTTGGCTTTGCTGCGCTAGTAGGTATTTACTTTTATATCAAACCCGACCTGCCTAGTGTTACTGTCCTTAAGGATGTTCGTCTACAGACACCTATGCAAATCTATACTAAAGATGGAAAACTTATTTCTCAGTATGGAGTTAAACGGCGGATACCGGTAAAACTTGAGGACGTTCCTCAGCAATTGATAGATGCCATTCTGGCCACAGAAGACAGCCGTTTTTACGAACACCACGGTATTGACCCCATTGGTATAGCTCGTGCTGCCGTTAGCCTAATTTTAACAGGCGAAAAACGACAGGGTGCCAGTACACTCACTATGCAGCTTGCACGAGGCTTTTTTCTTTCCCGAGAAAAAACATATATCCGAAAAGTAAAAGAAATTTTTATCGCTCTGCATATGGAGCAAGAGTTATCAAAACAAGAGATCTTGGAGCTTTACCTCAATAAGATTGAGTTGGGTCATCGCTCCTTTGGCTTTGGTGCGGCAGCGCAAGTTTATTACGGCAAACCATTAACCGAGCTGTCTCTTGCTCAAATTGCCACTATTGCTGGCCTACCTAAAGCACCCTCGGTTCTCAACCCCATTAGTGGTCCAGAACGTTCAGTCGAGCGAAGAAGAGTTGTTTTATTGCGCATGCTTGATGAACAATACATCACCAGAGCAGAATTCGATGAAGCTGTTCAGGCACCCGTAACGGCTCGTAAACACGGTGCTGAAATTGAGGTGGACGCCCCCTATTTAGCCGATGTTATTTATACCGAAATGGTAGCAACCTACGGAAAAGAAGAAGCAGAAACAGGCGGGTATCAAGTTTACGCAACGGCTACTTCAGACCTACAGCTAGCAGCGCAAAGAGCGGTAGTACGCAATTTACACGATTATGACGAGCGACACGGTTATAAAGGTGCACTTGGTTACTTATGGGATATTCCGAAACCAGAGTCTAAAGACGATAAAATACCCCAGTTATCGCTGAGCTTTGATGTCAGTAATCGCACGCAGCGAGCGATGTGGGATGACCCGTCGTTGATATCTGTATTAGAAGAAATTCCCTACATAAAACCGCTGATACCATCAGTGGTGAAAGTGGTAAACGAAAAGTCTATTGAGGTACTTTCCGTAGATGGTGAATTACGCACTGTAGAGTGGGATGGACTTGATTGGGCGCGAAAATACATAACGGATTTCAGGCAAGGCAGCGACCCAGAAACAGCTTCTGATGTTACTCGTGAAGGTGCTGTTATTTATATACGCGAGCAAGATGATGCTTGGCGTATCGCTCAAATTCCCGAAGTCAGCGGAGCATTTATTGCGCTTAATCCTGAAAATGGTGCAGTAGAAGCGGTTGTTGGTGGCTACAGTTTTTATCAAAGCCAATTTAATAGAGCCACGCAGGCTAAACGTCAGGTGGGCTCTAATATCAAACCTTTTGTTTACTCGGCAGCTATTGATAGTGGCTATACGTTAGCGTCTATCATCAATGATGCACCCATTAACCAATGGAATGCGGCTACTGGTGTGGCTTGGCGACCACAAAATTCACCGGCTGAATACGATGGCCCCATTCGCATGCGTAAGGCATTGGGTAAGTCGAAAAACGTGGTGTCTGTTAGATTACTGCGTGGTGTGGGGTTGCGTGAAACCGCCAATTACCTTACGCGCTTTGGATTTGATAAAGAAGACATACCATTGGATGAAACAGTATCGCTGGGTTCGAGTTCTCACACACCGTTAGAGGTGGTTCGTGCTATGTCGGTTATCGCCAACGGTGGATACCTTGTTAATCCTCATTTTATTAACAAGGTGCTCGACGAAAGTGGCAATCAACTATGGCAGGCTAACCCCGTGTGGGCCTGTAACCGTTGTGAAAATGAAAGTGGTAATGTTAGCGCAGAGTCTATAGATGAGAACGACGTAGAAGCCTTGCTTGCTGCTGAATTTGGAGATGCATTACCAATTACCGGTGAAGCGGATGAAGAGCAAGAGAAAATCATCGCGCCACAGGTAATTACTCCACAGAATGCTTTCTTAGTTGCTGAAATGATGCGCACGGGCGTGCGAGCAAACGGCAATTGGAATAAAAAAACATATTGGCTGGGAACTGGTTGGCGAGCGCGGAATATACTTCAGCGAACCGATATCGCAGGTAAAACGGGTACCACTAACGACTCAAGAGATACTTGGTTTAGCGGCTTTCACAAAGACATAGTAGCCACTGCTTGGGTTGGGTTTGACAATATGAGTAGACAGCTTGGTCGTGCAACTCGAAATCAAAACCTAATCAATAAGAACCCTGAAAAATTCAATTGGATTGGTAACGCATTAATAGGCACCGAAGATGGCGCTAAGGCGGCAGGCCCAGCTTGGATAAGATTCATGGAGTACGCTCTAGAAGATAAGCCCTATTCACCGCTTCCTATACCCGAAGATATTGTGCGTGTTCGCATTGATCGTACCAGTGGAAAGTTGACCAATCGCACAGACCATACGACACTATTCGAATATTTCTTGCAAGGAACCGAGCCTACTGTTTACGTTCGAGATGACGAAGTAGTAGATCCGGCCGAGCAAGATGAGAAAACGACGCCAGAGGCAGAAGAAATATTTTAACAAAAGGAAAGGGGTCAAATAACGATCCCTTTCAGGCTTTGGCTATTCACTTGTCTGAACCCACAACCGGAAAAATCATGTCAGAAGATTCACAGCGCTATCTTTATATTCCGCATTCCGGCCCCTCGTTGCTGGAAACGCCCTTGCTCAATAAAGGCAGTGCATTTACTGCACGAGAACGAGCTGCATTTAACTTAACGGGGTTAGTGCCGCCTCGTTACGAGAGTATTGATGAACAAGTAGAGCGCGCTTATATGCAGTACAGTAGCTTCGATGAAGCGCTGAATAAGCACATTTATCTACGCGCTATTCAAGATAATAACGAGACCCTGTTTTACCGCCTTATTCAAAAATATATCGACGAAATGATGCCGCTGATCTACACCCCGACGGTAGGTGATGCATGCGAACAGTTTTCTGATATTTATCGCAGTTCTCGCGGTTTGTTCGTGTCTTATGAAGAGCGCCATCAAATAGATGATATCGTGCGTAATGCCACTAAACGTAAAGTTAAAGTTATCGTAGTCACCGACGGCGAGCGTATCTTAGGTTTGGGTGACCAAGGTATTGGTGGAATGGGCATACCTATTGGAAAACTGTCTCTATATACGGCGTGTGGTGGTATAAGCCCTGCTTATACACTACCGGTAATGCTAGATGTGGGAACCAATAACGAAAAACTGTTGAATGACCCTATGTATATGGGAGCTCGTCACCCCCGTATCGAGCAAAAAGAATACGATGAGTTTGTCGACATGTTCATTCAAGCCGTTAAGCGCCGTTGGCCAGATGTGCTTATTCAATTTGAAGATTTCGCTCAGCCTAATGCAATGCCTCTGCTTAATCGCTACCGCAACGATGTTTGCTGTTTCAATGACGATATACAAGGAACGGCTGCAGTTACGCTGGGGACTATATTAGCGGCGTGCAGAACGAAACAACAAAAACTAAGCGACATGAAAGTTGTGTTTGTTGGGTCTGGCTCAGCAGGTTGTGGTATTGCTGAAATGCTTATTCAACAAATGGTTTTTGAGGGGTTAACCGACGAGCAAGCACGCAAGCAAGTGTTTATGATCGACCGGTTCGGTCTTTTAACTGAGGGTATGGAAGGCTTACGAGACTTCCAAGAAAAGCTGCAGCAAAAACGCGACGATTTGGCCGATTGGACATTTAGCGGTGACTACGCGTCTTTACTTGACGTTATGCACTGTGCCAAGCCCGACGTGCTTATTGGTGTATCTGGGCAACCAGGTTTGTTTACCGAGCAAATAATTCGTGCAATGAAGCAAAACTGCGAGCTGCCAATTATCTTTCCGCTCAGCAATCCATCTAGACAAGTTGAGGCACGTCCCGAGCAGGTTATTGAATGGACTGATGGCGAAGTCATTATCGCTACGGGAAGTCCGTTTAAACCTGTTGAGTATAATGGCAAAGTGTTCCCAATCGCCCAATGCAATAACTCTTATATTTTCCCGGGTATAGGATTAGGTGTTGTGGCGTCTAAAGCAAAGCTGATTAGCGATGAAATGTTGATGGCGGCCAGTAACGCGCTTGCTAAAGCGTCTCCATTAGTCAACACCGGTGAAGGCTCACTACTTCCTTCACTCGTGCAAATTGCAGAATTAAGCCGAGACATCGCCTTTGAGGTTGGTAAAGTTGCCATGCAACAAGGCTTAGCGCTTGAAATGCCTGAAGAGGCACTGCGCGCAAGTATCGAGCGAAACTTTTGGAAGGCCGAGTATCGCCCTTACAAGCGGGTGAGTATTTAACTCTCACGAGTATTTAAATGACGGAAAAGCAGGCGCAGAGCCTAATGCCAGTCAGTTAAGCTGACTGGCATTTTTCTTTTTAGCGGGGTACTTACTCTGTTTGGATTTAACACACCGCGGATATAACCTGTCCTCTCGCCGTGTCGGTAGCTCGTAGTAAGTGAGTTGATTGATAAGATTTTCATACAACACAGGCAGATTCCCTGGGCTTGTAAGGCCTGTTGTAAGAAGAAATGCAACCACTGCGCTTGAGCATCCGCTGAAGCTTAGCTGATTAGGCCAGATGCCTTTGTGTAGTGCAGCTTCAGTCATTGCCACTCGTATCAGGTTATAAGCCAGCAGTAATCCCCATAACTCCTGCTCAACCATATCAGGCCGCTTACTCCGAAGCGTGTATTCACTATTCAGTAGCGTCTGCTTCATCTCTCGATACCCTAATTCAATTTCCCAACGATGGCTGTATAAGTCTACAATCTCGTCACTGGGATAACACATGTCATCGGTAAGAGATGTAAGCATTCGACACTCTTTTCCTTTAATTTTCTTTGTAATTAATCGCGCTTCAAGCTCATTGGGAAGTGTGGGGAATTTCTTTCTCGCTTGAGATGTGGTTGTTAGTTTTACCCGTTTATCTACACGGCTATAGCTCTCTAATACATCAAACTGGAGGTCTTTTCTGGCGGGTATCATCCAGTGTCTTTCTTTTCCAGCGCTTTGCCACTGATGAAGCAATCCTAAGGAATAAAAGCCACGGTCAAACATGGTCAGTGAAAGATTAGGCGTATCGCTAATCAGCTGCTCTGCTAGCACCATCTCATTCGATTTGTATTTATCAAACGCACTGCTGATGAGTTGGTGGCTTGTCAGCTCCATCTGGCAGACCATGCGAATCTGAGGAAAGGCTGTATCACCATATTGTGTGCTACCAGAGCCATATTTTTCACGGTTCTCTGCGGTATCTGACGTTCGCCAAACGACACCATCGACACCAAGTAAATTCAAGCCGTTCCATGCTTCGAATTTATTCTGTTGATACCAATGTTTCGCCATCTATTTAAAAGACTGTTTAACGGCCTCAGTTCCCAAGCGCTGTCGCGCCTGAACCATAGCGCTTGGCGCTACGAGCGGTGCCTTACCGGGCAATGCAATATCCATCTTAGTAGCAATATTCCACACTGATTCTTGCCTAAAAAGACTCATTCCCATGACACACCAAATCACCGACTCAAGCGGTGAGCGACGCTTTCCAACGGTTGCCACACCTGCTTCAACAAAGGCCTCGTCGATAATTGAAGAGTCTAAGAAAGTTGAGAGTTTTTCAAATGAGTGAAACTGGGTACTGGCATTGAAAGCAGTATCTAACGCTGTCTTGATATCCATAAAAAAATCCGATGGCGAATGCTCATCGGATTTTTACATCTATAAAAGATCGGTCAACCGATCGCTAAAATATTTCTTAACTGATCGGCATTAGCCATTTGGGTCGTGTCTCGTTACTTCAATATCTAAACACTGCGAGTCGGAGGAAGAGGATGGGTCTGTCGCTGTGACATCAATAACGTAGAAATTGCTTCCATCGCTGGCTCTGGGGAAGTCAACGTCAGGCGTAAAAACAAATGTTATATCACCAGTATTTTCGTCAATTGCAAATGATGAAGCGTCTTCTCCAGATATAGAATATGACAGGCTATCACCATCAGCATCTGATGCTGTTACGGTATATACGCTTCCAGAGAGTGTTTGCGGAAAAAACGCTTCTACGGATGAGGTTAGCACCGGAGGTCGGTTTGTTACGCTTTGAGAAGGTGGATCATCGCTGACACTTCCTCCTCCACAACTAATCAAAAACAGTGAGAGCCAAAAAAACGAAATGCAATTGAAATCTTTAATATTCATAGGGATTCTCGTCAGCAGTCATAAATAAATTACGACGCAAATTACAAATGGTTCAGAGCAATGCTGAAACTCTATGAGTGAGTAAAACGATTAAAAATTTGGATGGTCATCTCTCTGCTAATGAGTTCAAAATTTTAATGTCTGGTTTTGCCCCATCAGAAGACCGTCAATACTTAATTTTGTATTGGTAAATGGGTATTGAATTCTCATCCAGTTTTGCAAACGCATGACCGCTTGTGGATGTCACCTGCCCGTCAAAAACGCCTCCAATCTGCCCTCCATTCTGATTCACGTTGATGTCCCCGTCTGGGGTAGATGGATGATAATCTCCTGTGGACGAAACCGCGGGATGTTACTTCGGTGGTGGAGCTTTTGGGGACTTCGATGACTGAGGTGAGTCTGCCGTAGAAGATGAGCGTCTTGATCACCTGTTTCCAGTTATACTTTGTTTCTATTCGCATCTATTTTCACGTTTCCACTCAGTTTGTTTGCTTCATTTTAATCCTTGTCATGTGTTTTAGCTGGTTTCAAGTACAGCGCTACCCTCGTCAGTTATGGCGATTTTTTTTCGCATCAGCAACCCCTAATTCGATGTAGGGGAGCTCTTGGTAAGAAAGCCGGAAGTGTGAGCGCCGATACCGTCATCGGTGATTGACAGTGCCTGCACACGAAGGGGGTTGCGTCGGCCTTCGATTCGTTAACCGCTTCTTTAGTTTCTTGCTGCGGCGCTAAGTGCAACGTTTGTCTGGCATAGACTACCCATTTCATGAATTGTTGCCGTTTACACCACGTCGTAAAGTGCGCTGCGTGTTCGAAGCCAATAGCGCTAGCTAACTTCCCGAAGCATAATAACGGCCCAGCCGCATATAACTCTGCTACACCTTGCATGTACAATCGGCGGAACAAGCGTGATAACACTCTGACCGGCAAGAAGAAGCCTTTTTTGCAGCCTTTCCATTGCTTAGCGTTATCAAAGCCACCACCAGGAAAAATGCAGTGCACATGCGGATGATGCGTCATGGCTGAGCCCTACGTGTACAGTACCATGGTGGTGCCAATCTCAGCGCTCAGATGTCGCTTGTCACCGGCAATGGTCAACAACGTGCGAGGCTTTGCTCACCCTTCAGATTCAACACAAAATAGAATGTCTGTTCAATCTGCCATTAACTTAGCTATTTCTCTGGTTAATAACGAGTTAAAACATAATGCTGCCTTACATTACGAACCCGGTGACGATTGCTATGTAAACGGTAACTTAACAGAGCTCAGTCAAGTATTTGTTAATCTACTTGTAAACGCGGTAAAGGCCATTGAAGAAAACGGTGTGATTGATATTGATATAGAAGAAACGAGTAACACTATACAGGTAAGAGTAAAGACAACGGCTGCGGAATTCCCGCTAAAAATATCGACAAGCTGTTTAAACCGTTTTTCACGACAAAAGAAATTGGCACCGGTACCGGGCTAAGCCTTGCAATAAGCCACGGTATTATTGAGAGCTATGACGGCAAAATAAGCATTGAAAGTCAGGTGGGCGAAGGCACTTGCTTTACTATTGCGCTGCCCAAGGTTCATTTGTACGTATTAGCACTTCAGCTAATTCCGCTGGACTGTTTATATTGGCAAATTCTTTTTCATCGCCTCTGTATTTTGCGGCGCTAGCACCAACAGCATTGATAACATTGCGTACCGACGGTGAAGGCTTTTGCATGACTAGCTCACTCAGTGTATTTGAGTTGCTAGCCGATATTGGTATCACTAAAGGTAAGTAATATTGCTCATAAAAATAAGCGCATTGATGTTGTTGTGATAGTTGGATGAGCGTAGTCAGGTTTTTGGGCTGTAAAAAAGGCATATCGACGGGAATGAATAAAGCATATTCCTCTACAGCTTGGCTTTGCGTCAAATAGTCCTCGCTTTCAAGGCAATGCGAATATGAGTGCGTTACTAACTCACAAATAGCCCGACCAGGCCCTAAACCTGTTGTATTTTCATGAACATCAGCAAAGCGACCACCCACTACAATATGGCGGTGTACCTGCGTGTGGTTCATTACGTCGCGTGCGGTTTGCAGCATACTGCGCCCCGCAACGGTGACCGTTGCCTTGTCTTGGCCCATGCGCGAGGAACGTCCGCCAGCCAGAATAAAGCCAAGGCAACGTTGCAACGGCGTTTTTGTATAAGGTTGAATACTTAAATCATCTAGCATGGGCGTTACCCTAGTAGACTTAGATTTTGGCGATTAAAACTTCGTTGAAACCCACACCCATACTCGCTCGGTATCAACACTGAAATCTTGCGCTGAATAATTTGCATATTTGACACCTAAATTGAACTTTTCAGCCACTTTAGTTGTGTACAAAAAGTTTATTTCATTACCAAAATCATCAATGGCAATGGCTGCCTCATCGGCGTCGAATTGATGGTAAATCGCAGTCCATTTACCTCCTGCAAACCTCGTTGAAATTGTGGCAGAAAAATCTTTCAGACCCTGAGTTGGCGTATTCAAAAATTGATCAGACCAACCATTGAATTTATGCAATGTGGATAAGGGAGTAGCAAAACCGTAGTTGCCGTCGTCAGAGCCAAGTACCTCGTACCCTAATTTCGCCGTAATGCCAGATACAACAGCACCGCCCTCAAGCAACGTGTACGTAGCATCGAAATCTGTAGTGTCGGTTTGCGCGCTTTGCGTTGCCACCTCTGCGGTATAAAGCCATTTAATAGTATCTGTTTTATAAGCACCCGCAAAACGCAGGCCGTAAGTATCAAGGGCGTTCTCAACATCGTTATCTATTTCGAGTAAATACGCATAGGCCGTTAATTTACCTATATTGTTGCTATAACTTACATTTAGAAAATGATCCTTTGAATCAAAATCTGCGGCTTCTGCAAAAATACGATTGCGCTGATTAACATAAGCATAAAAGGCGTGGATGTTATCGCTCACTTTATAATTTACCGATATGCCATCAAAGGTTTGACGGTCTTGACGCCATGCAACGCTACCAATAAAGCGGTGAGTGTCTAGTGCGATAACTTGCCGCCCTGCCTTTACCTTTATATTGTCGCTTCTGTATTGAATATAGGCTTGATCAAGCTCAGTAGTTTCGGGGTCTGCAATCACAGAATATTCACCAACATTATAACCTGTTGGCCCGACGGTATAGTCACCTTGGCCCAGCACTATTCTGCTGTCTTCCATTTCTACTTTAAATGAAAAGCCGTTGTACTCACCCGATTCAATACCGGCGAAAGTACGCAGCGTTAGTGCATTAGCATCGCTTAGCGCATTATCTTGAGAGGCGCCCTCATAACGTAAGTAAAAGTCTGCGCTTGCTTTAATGTCTGATAGCGCCTCGTACCAATCGGCCGCTTGAGCAATCGGCGCTAACGCCATTGCGATGCCAATTGAGAGTATCCCCCGTGTACTTATTTTTGCTGCAATTTTCATAGTGAATTCCTAAATTTTGTGTGAGAGAACCTGACCCGGCCTCAAAGAGTCGAGCTAACCAATTGTTTTTTATTGCTTGTTGTATTTAAGTGCTATGCAGCGTCGCTATCTTTTGACGCGTTCTTTTGCTTTGTTTTTTTATAGTTTGAAACTGGCTCAACTTTTTTTTGCTTTTCGTACAAAAAGGTAAGCACCTCATGCCGGTAATGGTTGTATTCTGGGTTATCCGCCAGTACTAAACGGTCTCGAGGGCGAGGTAGATTGACCTCAAGAACTTCACCAATAGTGGCCGATGGCCCATTTGTCATCATTACGATGCGATCAGACAGCAACACCGCCTCATCCACATCATGTGTGATCATAATAACCGTGTTACCAAGTTCGGCGTGGATATCCATCAATGAGTCTTGTAAATGCGCGCGGGTAAGTGCATCTAACGCGCCAAAAGGCTCGTCCATCAGCAATACTTTTGGTTCCATGGCTAGGGCACGAGCAATACCTACCCGTTGCTTCATACCGCCCGAAATCTCTGACGGCAGCTTATCAAGTGCATGGGTCATATGAACGAGTTCAAGGTTATGCAAAATCCAATCGCGAATATCCTTTTTCGATTTACTTTTCTGCGTTTGTTTAACCGCGAGTTCCACGTTTTTATACACAGATAGCCACGGCAGTAGCGAATGATTTTGAAACACGACAGCACGTTCTGGACCGGGCTCTTTTACCTCGCATCCATCTAAAATAACACCACCATTTGTAGCCTGATGTAGGCCTGCAACAATATTTAATACTGTCGACTTACCGCAGCCTGAATGACCAATTAGCGAAATAAATTCACCCTTCTTTATTTTCAGATTTACGTCGGTAAGGGCGGTAAAAGGCCCTTTGGGCGTGGGGAAATCAATACCCACTTGTGATAGCTCTAAATGTTTGTTTTGCATAATTTATTCCTCTTGTAAGCGTTGCTCAATTATCGCAACACCGAGTTTTTATCCCAGCTTGCGAAGCGCTGAACAGCTAACATCAAACGATCGAGCATGAAGCCAATAATACCGATGGTAATAACTGCCACCATAATTCTTGCTAACGACTCAGAGCTACCATTTTGAAATTCATCCCATACAAACTTACCCAATCCAGGGTTTTGAGCCAGCATTTCAGCAGCGATAAGCACCATCCAACCGATGCCTAGGGACAAACGTAGACCTGTGAATATCATGGGAATAGAAGCCGGCAACACAATTTTTTGTACATGTTTTAAAGGTGTTAATCGCAATACTTTACTCACGTTAACTAGGTCTGAATCGATATTGGATACACCTACCGCCGTATTGACCAACGTTGGCCATAAGCAACACAAAGACACGGTGACTGCCGAGGTGATAAACGATTTTGAAAACATGGGGTCGTTGCTAACATAAAGGGCACTAACTACCATCGTTACCAACGGCAGCCAGGCCAAGGGAGAAACAGGTTTAAATATTTGAATGAGCGGATTCATCGCAGCATAAGCAGACTTACTGAGTCCGCACAAAATACCTGCCGGCACTGCTATTACGCTAGCAATAAAAAAGCCCACCATGACCGTGTACAAGCTAGTCCAAATTTGGTCAAAAAAGGTTGGAGCACCGGTAAACTCGCGAATTTTAGGCACGTAGCTTTCGTCTTGCGCCAAACGCTTGGCATTTCGTACCTCTTGACGTTCATAGAAGGCTTCGGCTTTTTCTCGCTGCGTGTTGTGCTCGCTAACAAGCACAATACTCTGTTCCCATACCTGTGCAGGCCCTGGAAATTGCCCTAACGACGTATCAATAGATTTTGAAACACCATTCCAAACGGCTAAAAATAACAGTATACCGACCAATGGCATGAGCAATTTAGGTAGCATTGAAACAAGTTGAGTTATCTTGCTTTTGCCGTCTAGCTGGCCAATTTGGCTTATTGCCTGTACCGATTTACTCATGGTTATGCCTCTTTGTGTATAGGTCAACACGGTTAAAGTACCGTGTCACCTTTAAGTCCAATTGAAAATTGCTCGAGATATCCATTTGGCTTCGTTCCATCAAACGTCACATTATCGATAAATTCAGTTTGCGGCGGTTTAAAACCAGTCTCAGAGGCAAAGTCGGGAAAGTCTGACGCTTTTGCTAAGCCATCCTTGATAAGCGCTTTTGCAGCCCTGGTGTAGATATCAGGTCGGTAGACATTTTTGGCCGTCTCTAAATACCAGTTATCAGATTTAGGCTCAGAAATTTGGCCCCAGCGACGCATTTGTGTGAGATACCAGATAGCATCGCTATAGTAGGGATACGTAGCGTTATGGCGGAAAAATACGTTGAAGTCGGGTATGTCTCGCTTATCGCCTTTTTCATATTCGAAAGTGCCGGTCATACTGTTGGCGATAACTTCTTCGTCGGCACCTACATAGCTACTTTTCGCAAGCATTTTTACAGCTTCCGGCCTGTTGGCGTTGTTATTGGCATCAAGCCACATAGCAGCACGGATCATCGCCTTTACCACGCGAATGTGAGTGTTTGGGTTTTCTTCTGCCCACTGACTGCTTACACCGAATACTTTTTCTGGGTTATTTTTCCAAATTTCATAGTCGGTGATCACCGGCACACCGATGTCTTTAAATACCGCCTGCTGATTCCATGGTTCGCCCACGCAGTACCCATTAATTGTGCCAGCTTCCATTGTGGCAGGCATCTGAGGTGGTGGTGTTACAGATAGAAGTGCTTGGGCATCGATTTGACCTGAGGTATCCCCTTTGTGCGGTGCGTAATACCCGGGATGAATTCCTCCTGCCGCTAGCCAATAACGAAGTTCGTAATTGTGCGTAGAAACCGGAAACACCATACCCATTTTAAAAGGTTTGCCCGCTTCTTTATAACTGTCTACAACGGGTTTTAGGTAATCAGCTTTAATAGGGTGAACCGGCTTTCCATCCTCATGAGGAATCGCCTTTTTCATATCAGCCCACACATCGTTCGACACAGTAATGCCGTTGCCGTTTAAGTCCATGCTAAAAGCAGTAACAATATGAGACTGCGTGCCATAACCAATAGTGGCGCCTAGTGGTTGCCCGGCTAACATATGCGCGCCATCAAGCTGACCATCTATCACTCTGTCTAACAGGACCTTCCAGTTTGCTTGCGCTTCCAATGTGACATACAGCCCTTCGTCTTCGAAGTATCCTTTCTCGTAAGCTACTGCCAGTGGTGCCATATCAGTCAGCTTAATAAATCCGAATTTAAGCTCTTCTTTTTCTGGCCATCCAAGTTCTTGCGCGTTCACAGTAGTAACCGATGCCAACAGCGATACTGAAAATAATGCAGCTACTAAAGAGAGTGCACCGGCTGGTTTTCTGCGTTTTCTATTTACAATAATTGATAACATTTACTTTCCTTTAGCCAAAAAAAAACCACCCGCTATGGATAACCGTGTTATCAATAGCGGGTAGGCTTCGTTGCCGAATGTTTCGTTACTAAGATGAAGTAACAAAACACTAAATTTTGTTTAAAAGCTCGCCCTAATAAAAAACAAGCATTATGGCGGAGCTTCCTGTGTGTACCAAAAGTGAATTAAACACTTTTAATACTACCACCTACTTTGTACTGTTCACGTTTAGTGCCAAAAATATAAAGATATATTTTTCAAACACTTAGATTGTGCACCTCTTTTTACACTCATTGGTTTGACTGAAATTAGTGCATTTGCTGCACAATAATCATCCGTTGCTTTTCTCTAAGTCCGTTCATTCAACTTTCAGCTAAAGATGTCTCTACTGACTTATTGTGCTCTCGTTCATTAAATCTGCCGACACCGCTTGTCGCGCTGCTACCACCTCACCAATAATCACCAGTGCAGGACCGGCTACTACCGCATCAAGAACCCGTTGATAAATAGTTGTTATTGTCCCCGTTACCACCTGCTGCTCAGGGCAACATGCATTTTCTATTACCGCAACAGGTAATCCACTATCAATACCTTCGTCGATAAGCTTTTCAGAAAGTTGCTGTAACCGTTTAAGCCCCATGTAAATAACAGTTGTTTCATGTTTTGCACTGTTAGCAATAGCAGTCCAATCGGCCTGCTTTTCTGGGTTTTGAAATTGCGCGGTCATAAATTTTACCGACTGGGCAAATCGTCTATCGGTAAGGGGAATACCCGTATAGGCAGAAGCGCCAGAGGCCGCCGTAATGCCCGGCACAATGGCAAACTTTATGCCTGCACTGTGAAGCGCCATTGTTTCTTCACTAGTACGCGCAAAAATGGCAGGGTCGCCTCCTTTTAGTCGTACCACTCGCTTGCCTTCAAGGCCTAGTTCAACCAAGCGCTGACAAATCATAGTTTGTGGCATGCTGTGTTTACCGCACCGCTTACCCACAAACTCTTTACTTATATGACGTGGTATACAGTCTAATACTGACTGGCTAACCAACCAATCAAACAGTACCACATCAGCGGTTTGTAAAAGGCGGTGTGCTTTAAGGGTTAAAAGCTCGGCGTCACCGGGTCCGGCACCAACGATAAACACCTCGCCCCTGTGTTTTCTATTGCTGTGTATAGCAGAAGGCGTAGTAGTATCAATGCCAGTATCGCGATTGATAAACGCGCTTTGAATACGAAATAAGGCGCTATGCAAAGCACCAGAGAAGGCATGTAATCGAGCGTTCATAATAGGGTTTCCTCTGTCACCGGCGTATTGGCCGATGTGTCATCATTGTTCGGTTTAGGTAATGTACTGGCTTTGTGATTAGCAGAAAGTAATGAAGCCAACTCCGTTTTACATGAACCGCAGTTAGTTCCACATTTAAGTGCAGTACCTAACCCGCTTACACTGTTAGTGCCCTGTTCAATCGCTGTAGTAATGGTTTTTTCGCGCACGCTGAAGCAACTGCACACAATCTTACCTAGCATAAAAGCTTCGTCGGGTTGCTGATGCAATAGGCTGTTTATTTGTGCCTGCGTTAGCGCATCGTCACTATTGAACATACTTTCTAGCCAATCGGTAGGTATAGACAATGAAGATGCATTGAGCATGATACTCAACACCACTTTTCCTTTGTGTGTGGCGACTAATGAACATTGATTTGCACATTGAAAGGTATACCACTGGGTATTTTGTGGTAACAGCGGTACAACATTGTTTAACAGCTGCATTGGGGGAACTATGTCGGCGATTTGGGTGCACGACAGACTACCTGAGGTAGTGTCAAGCCAGTAATAGCATGACGTTTTTATAGCATCAACCAAAGCGCTTTCGCCAAACAACATTCCCAATGTGGCGGCATCAAAAGGGGTAGCGCTGACCGCGCCGTGTTTCAACTCAGGCTGGCCCGATAACGCATCGTTTGCCCCGCTAAGAAGCGCACCCACTTTGCAATGCGATCCCCATGTAGCTGACCAATGAAAAGGGGCGAACAGCTCGCCAGTTCGCTGCCTATCGTCAAGTTTAGCAGGCAATATAACCTTGATCTCGCCACTGCAAGCCGCGTGGAGCACTACCAGCGAACCATCGCTAATACCTTTAAGTTTTGCGTCATCTGGATGAATGCTGAGCCATGGCCGATCGATATGTTTAAGCAAACGCGACGCGTTGCCAGTTCGTGTCATGGTATGCCACTGATCGCGCACTCGCCCTGTATTAAGAATAAAAGGATACTGCTTGCAGGTTTGTTGTTCAGGCTTTTGGGGCGTTATTGCTATAAAACGGGCTTTACCGTCTTTGGTGTAATACTCACCATTTGCAAATAATCGTTCACAGCCTATGCGATGTGCAGATTCAAGAGGCCATTGTTGGGGCCGTAATGCGTCATACTCAGCTATAGTTAAATTGGCAAGCGGGCCTAAATCAAGCGCACGAGCGCCATTATTATTTGCAGAGGTTAGCGCGCAGTGCTCGTTAAAAATTTGCTGCGGATGATGATAATTAAAGGCATCTTTAAACCCCATAGCGCGCGCCACCATACTGATGATTTGCCAGTCGTGTTTTGCCTCGCCAATAGGGGCTAGTAAGCCGCGCTGCCTGGAGATGCGTCGCTCAGAATTAGTTACGGTGCCGTTTTTCTCTGACCACCCCGTGGCAGGCAATACAATATCAGCAAAGCGCAGCGTATCATTTTTAGCCGCAGTCTCAGACACAATCACTAATTCGCAATTGGCCAGCGCCTTTTCAACTAGAGCCCTGTTTGGCATGCTTGCAACGGGGTTAGTTGCCATTATCCACAAGCATTTAAGCTTGCCATCGGCGGCGGCTTGAAACATATCGACGGCTTTTAAACCCGGTTTGGTAATTAAATTTGGCGCCTGCCAAAACGTACTTACTGTTTGGTGATGCTCAGGGTCGTCAATATCCATATGCGCCGCTAGCATAGTCGATAAACCACCTACTTCTCGCCCTCCCATAGCGTTGGGTTGGCCGGTAATTGAAAACGGACCACATCCCTCTCGGCCTATTTTCCCGCTGGCTAAGTGGCAGTTTATAATAGCGTTTCCTTTATCAACACCAGTGGTAGATTGATTAATACCCATCGAAAAGAAGCTGATGACGCGCGGTAATTCAGCAAACCAATTAAACAGAGTATTTAAATACTCTTGTGGCACATCGCAAGCTTCAGATACGGCTTCCAGAGACCAGGATGACGCTGCTTTTAGTGCATCATCAAACCCATTTGTAGATGCCTCAATAAATGGTTTATCTAAGGCGTTATTGTCTGCTAAGTAATTAAGCAAACCGCAAAATAAGGCACTGTCTGAGCCTGGCCGAAGGGCTATATGTAAGTCTGCTAGCGTGTTGCTGTCGGTGCGACGAGGGTCGATAATTACCACCTTCATTGCAGGGTTTCTAAGTTTAGCGCGCTCAATACGCTGATAAAGCACGGGGTGGGTCCACGCCGCATTACTGCCTATCAAAATCAGTAAGTCAGTGTGCTCTAAATCGTCGTAGTTACAGGGCACAATATCCTCGCCAAAGGCGCGTTTATAGGCCACTACCGCCGATGACATACACAATCTCGAATTCGTATCAATATTCGCCGTGCCAATAAAGCCTTTCATCAACTTATTGGCCACGTAGTAATCTTCTGTCAGTAACTGACCCGAACCATACAATCCGATAGCATCAGGCCCATACTGCTCAATGATCTGTGTTAAACGCCCAGCAATCTCCTTGGTTGCCGTGTCCCAAGTCGCAACTTGACCAAAAACAACAGGTTGAGTTAAGCGCTTGTGCTTATCAAGGGTTTCTAATAAGTGGGTGCCTTTAATACAGAGTCGACCGTAATTTGCAGGGTGTTCAGGACTTCCCGTAAGTTGGCTTAACTGCCCTTGCATGCCACCACGCTGAATAACATCGACGCCACAACCAACGCCACAGTACGGACAGGTAGTTTGCAGCAACCTGTCGTCTTGACAAGCGTGGTTGGGTGGCGTTGGTGTAGGTGTTGTAGTCATAATCAATCTGATTGGCTAATGTGCTATAACGATGCGACTAAAACACGGTTTTGCTCTACCCGTATTTCATATGATTGTATGCCGACATCGTCCCGTTCTAGGCATTTCCCCGTGGCAAGTACGTAATGCTCTTTGTAAAGCGGTGATGCCACTACAATGTTGCCTTGTAAAGTGCCCACAATACCGCGATACAAAACATTAGCTTGCCCAACCGGATCCCAATTACTAACACCGAAATACTGAGTATTGCCTTCTATGTGAATTTTAAAAAGAGCGATTTGCTTGCCCTCAAGCAACACACACACACCACTATTTGTGACAAGATCGTCGGTATGACACACATCGTTCCACGTTGTTAATACCTCAGCCTGAGCCTGCATAAATTTCTCCTAAATGATATCTACTGGAATGGCTTGTTGACCTGCGTATTTTTCGGCGCTGGTGGCAGGACGAATTTGATCTCTTTCGGTAACAAACTGAATGTTTGAGTCGGTTTCGTCGCTGTTTACAAACTGGCGGAACCGTTTAAGCGCCTCAGGCGATTCAATGGTGGTTTTCCATTCGCACTGATAGCTGTCGGTAATATGTTGCATTTGAGCCTCAAGGTCGTCACAAATACCAAGCGAATCGTCGATAACCACCGACTTGAGGTAGTCCAACCCACCTTCAAGGTTCTCCATCCACACCGAGGTGCGCTGAAGCCGATCGGCAGTTTTTGTGTAAAACATCAGCACGCGGTCGATGTATTTCACCAGTGTTGCGTCATCTAAATCGGTGGCGAATAGGTCGGCATGGCGTGGCTTCATGCCACCATTACCGCAGACGTAAAGGTTCCAACCGTTTTCCGTTGCAATAATGCCAATGTCTTTCCCTTGAGCCTCTGCGCATTCACGTGTGCATCCCGATACTCCAAATTTAATTTTATGCGGTGCACGTAGGCCCTTATAGCGGTTTTCTAAATCGATAGCTTGGCCAACTGAGTCTTGCACACCAAACCTACACCACGTGCTGCCCACACAAGATTTAACTGTACGTAACGACTTCGCATAGGCATGTCCGGTCTCAAAACCACCGGCCACTAATTTTTGCCAAATTGCAGGGAGTTGCTCTACGCGTGCGCCAAATAAGTCAACGCGCTGACCGCCTGTAATTTTGGTGTAAAGGTTGTATTCTTTTGCAACTTCGCCCAATAAAATGAGCTTATCTGGAGTAATTTCACCACCAGCTACCCGCGGCACAACAGAGTAAGTGCCGTCTTTTTGCATGTTGCCCAAATAAGTATCGTTAGTGTCTTGAAGTGGCTGGTGCGCCTGACGAAGAATATAATCGTTCCATACCGACGCAAATATCGATGCTGCGGCCGGTTTACAAATTTCGCAGCCCAACCCTTTACCATGCTTCTCAAGCAGCTCGTCAAACGTCTCAATATTTTCTACTTGAATAAGGTGATAGAGCTCTTGGCGAGTGTGATTGAAATGTTCGCAAATGGCTTTAGATACTTCTACGCCCCGTTTCTCTAGTTCGGCATCGACAACGTTTTTAAGTAATGCCGAACATCCTCCGCAGCCCGTACTCGCTTTTGTGCACGACCTTATATCGCCTAAAGAGCAACTGCCGCTTTCGATAGCCTCGACAATATCGCCTTTAGATACGTTGTGACATGAACAAATAGTGGCGCTATCGCCAAGGGCATCGGCCCCTAACAAGGGCTTTTCCCCTGAGGAAGGTAATATCAGTGCTTCTGGCGCGTCGGGCAGCGCAATGTTGTTTAGGGCATATTGCAACAAGGTATCGTAATCGCTGGTATCACCGATAAGCACCGCACCTATTACTTGGGTTTTGGTTTCATCTACAACAAGCTTTTTGTACACGCCTGCAGGTTGGTCGTGGTAGGTGTATACCAACGCCCCTGGAGTTTTGCCGTGAGCATCGCCAATAGACCCCACTTCAACACCCATTAGCTTGAGCTTGGTGCTCATATCCGCACCTGCAAATTCGCCCTCACTGTTGGTAAGACTTGCAGCGGCGGCGCGAGCCATGGCGTACCCTGGAGCTACTAAGCCGTAAATACGATTTTCCCACAATGCGCATTCACCAATCGCGTACACGTTAGGATCGGAGGTTATACATTGATTATCGATAACGATACCGCCGCGTTCACCCACTACTAAATCAAATTCACGGGCTAACTGATCACTAGGTCGTATACCGGCAGAAAATAACACCATATCGGTCTCAAGATGTGAACCATCAGAAAATTTCATTCGGTAGCGGCACTGCTCGCCAGCCTCGATGACTTCCGTGGCTTTTTGTGTATGTACTTGTACGCCGAGCGCTTCAATTTTATCTTTAAGCAGTGTGCCTCCCATTGCATCAAGCTGCACCGCCATTAACTGTGGTGCAAATTCAACCACATGTGTTTCTAGGCCTGCAGATTTAAGCGCGTTTGCTGCTTCAAGCCCAAGTAGACCACCTCCCACAACAACGCCTATTTTACTTTGTGCTGCAGAGGCACTGATAGATTCAAGATCTTCAATGGTGCGATACACCAAACAATGTTCTTGCTCGTTGCCAGGAATAGGAGGCACAAAAGGGTAAGAACCTGTCGCTAACACGAGTTTATCGTAGGGATATGAAGTACCGTCTTTAGTTGTCACGACTTGATGGGAACGATCAATATTAGTTACCCACGCACCGGTAACTGCGTTCACCCCCCACTGCTGATACGTTTTTTCGTCGGTAAGTGCTAAATCGGCTGCGGTTTTACCCGTAAAGTACGACGATAAGTAAACGCGATCGTAAGCTAACCGGCCCTCTCCACTTAACACAGTAATATGGTAGTCGGCTTTGCTGTTTATAAGTTGCTCAACAAAGTGATGGCCAACCATACCGTTGCCAATTATCACTATGCGTTGTTGCTGCTGTGAGGAAAGCGTCATCTCGTTCACCTTTATTTAAAGCAAAAAAAAGCCCGCAACCATTCCTGGTTGCGGGCTTCATTGCCTGATTAAGTACAGTATTAATTGTGTTGTTACTCGATGATACCTAGGTACCTAGTCGAGACTATGAAAATAATAATACAAGTATAGTGCCAATGCTTTTCATCACTATATTACAAAGACTTAGCCGTATAGCTTTGGCGTAGACCCAGTGATATCGCACCATTAGAAAGCAAAAAAGATTATTTATGGTGCATTAGCGTAGTACTGAATAACTCACTGCCTTTACGCAGCTGGAGCCGCTCGCTAAGTATAATGAACAACGAACACAACAATGAGCAATACCAGCAATACGCCAGACACGGTTTGCCATGCCCGCACTGGATGTTGCTCCATCAGGGGCAAGCTTTTACGGTAAGACGGATTAGGGTGATTTAAGTCGTATAGAAATTCAGACAAGCTCGGATAGCGTTTCGACGCTTTAGGATGACAAGCCCGTTTCAGCGCTTCGTCAACCCACATAGGGACAGCAACATTTCGTTGTAGCAGACTGATATAGCGCAATTTAAGTAGCCCTGCGTAGTTGCTCTTCTTGGCAACGTTACTGTTAAAGGGGTACTCGCCACTTAATAAAAAATATAAGACCACTGCTAAAGAAAATTGATCAGCGCTTTCATCAGGCCACAGCCCTACAAAGTATTCCGGAGCGGTGAACAATAGATCGCCAGGAATGCCAAGCTGCTCATCACTTTGCGAAACATGATAACCCGCTATGCTCGCGGCACCAAAGTCTACCAGTGTAATTTTACCGTTTTCATCAACCATGATGTTATCCGGTTTGATATCTTGATGAAGCACGTCTTGCCGATGCAGTGCCGTTAGGCCGCTAACGATTTGCGCACTCCAGTCTCGAACCTCAGAAAGAGAGACACTACCAACGTCGTCTCGATATTGGCGTAAACTTATTCCGGGTGTGTACGCCATGGCAATATAAAAGTAATGTCGTAAAAAAGGGGACGTGTAATTTTTAAGGACATTGTCATGTTGGACGCGCGCACCAACCCATTCTTCTTTCACCACTTCATCTAAAAAGCTCTCGTTATCGTGCATCGACTTTGCAGGAATTTTTAACACTGCCTGATAATTGTGGAGATTATGCTTAGCAAGAAAAACCAGACTGCGTTCACTGGTATATAACTGCCGCTGTATTGTCCAATCGTCTATGACATCGTTTGATTTGGGCGTATCTAAAAAAGGAAGGAAGCCATTTGAGGCATAATGTACTTTCTCTTCCTTGGCAATGGATAGTACCTCAAGCAGCACTACAGTGACGTTATCGTCGCAATCTGCATTCAGTGCTGCTTGCGCTATGTGCTGTGCACTCAAGTCGATACTAGACGTATTATGCTGATGTATTGCGTACCATGTTTTTGGTGACAAGGTATCCGCTATGCCATCTGTCATCAATACAAATGTATCGCTAGGCGCAAGCGTTAGGATCGCCATATCAATGCTTAAGTTAGGCCGAATACCGAGGGCATTACTTAAATAAGTATTTTTACCCTCGCCGGCTTCTCGGTGTTGGCGGGTGCAAAGCGTTACTTCACCGCGGTGTACGTGATAGATGCTGCTATCACCACAATGCAGTAACACCGCAGACTGTCCTTTCAAAATGACTGCACTAAAGGTACAGACATAGCCTTTATCAAGGTTTTCAAAATAAGGGCTTTGTTGGTTTTTTATGTAAAGCTCGGTGTTTATGGTACGCAGTACGTGTTGTGCCGCCCTCGACAAAGACCACACATTGCTCGTTCGTGAGAATTCACGAACGAACGTTTCAACGGCGAAGTTGCTTGCATACTGACTAACCTGACTACTACTTATTCCATCAGACACAACAGCGATAGCATCGAAATTTGCAGATAGCGAAAAATCAGGCACCACCACACAATGGTGGTCCTGATTAATCGGTTTTGTGCCTTTATTCGAAAAGGCACCATGGCGAAGGGTGATCACGGCTTATACTTTGTCATTCACTTTTGCTGCAAGCACCGTTTTGTTGCTAGCACCTGTAGCAATAACGCGTTTAGGGGCAGTGCGCACATGCGTAGAATAAATAGTCAAACCAGTAAACGCTAAGCCTCCCACTAAATTACCCAGTGCGGTAGGAATTTCATTCCAAATAAAGTAATCCATCACAGAGAACTCGCCACCCATAATTAAGCCGAACGGAAACAAAAACATGTTAACCACCGAATGCTCAAACCCCATGAAGAAGAACAGCATGATAGGCATCCACATAGCCAACACTTTACCGCTTACGTGAGTAGATATCATTGCACCAACAACACCAAGCGATACCATCCAGTTACACAACATGCCGCGAATAAAAATAGAAAACCAGCCTGCAACGCCGTGCTCTGCATACCCTAACGTTCTCGCTTCACCGATACCCGCCACCTTAGCCGCTATAGCACCACCATCAATGTTGTAGCCCATGGTAAATACAAACGACATCATAAATGCCACGCACAGCGCACCTGCAAAGTTACCTAAAAACACCAACCCCCAGTTACGTAAAATCTGCGGCCATGTCACGCCAGGTCGTTTTGCCAACCAGGCTAATGGAGTAAGCACAAAAACACCGGTAAGTAGGTCAAACCCCATGAGGTACAGCATACAAAAACCAACAGGGAAGAGTATTGCACCAATTAAAAACACCCCTGTTTGAACCGCTATGGTTATTGCAAAAACCGCGGCTAACGCCAAAATGGCCCCCGCCATAAAAGCGCGAATTAATGTGTCGCGAGTAGACATATATATTTTGGATTCGCCAGCATCAACCATCTTGGTTGCAAATTCAGAAGGAAGTAAATACGCCATACTTGATCACCTTTTCTATTGATATTAATTCCTTAGAAACATTCTTTACCTAAATTTCAGGTACAAAAAAGCGCCCGCTCTTATTTCCTAGAAAATAAGTTGCGGACGCCTTTATCCGAATATTGTTCTTAAACAATCTGCATTGTTCACAAAAAGTAAAACAATATTGATGCCAATATTGAGGCACAAACCTTTAAATGAAATTCTCTTCTATAACAGGCAATTACTCAACGCTAAGAATAAATGTGTTCGATATACCCCCCATCGTTTGCACCTGTCTCGAGAAAAAGCGCACTAATTTGGAGCATTATGTAGTGCAATCTCTTTGCTTGCTTTTGTGAACAGTCCATTATTTTTAAGCAAGCTAGTAAATAGTGGCGTCCAGCTACTTACGTAGATTATATCGATGTGAATCCCTTGCAGTTTGATTGAAGGGAACAACATTTGCATATCCTATGTATCTCTTTTCTGGATACTTCACGATGGGCCATCATAGCGATATCACAAAGCGGTTTTTTTTATTAGCCAAGCATCAAGAAATACAGGCACTGCGACACTTATCATCAAATTGCAAAATAGTGAAAGCGGTAACGGAGATGATTCATCAACTGCAGCGCGAGCGCGGTATGAGCAATGTATTTCTATGTTCACGAGGTGAACGTTTTGCAACCCAAAGGGCACAACAAGAAACCGCAAGTGAGATGAGTGAGAAAACCCTTCGCAGCTTGCTTAACGCTTTATACCTATCTAATTCTGACAATGGACTTACCATGCGATTGGTTACTACCATTACATTTGCGTTGCAAGGTATAGACAACCTTAAGGATTTGCGCAGCAAAGTGGCGATGCAGCAACTCACACCAACCGAATCGACCAATGCATTTTGTCGCCTAATTGCCGCGTTGATTGATGTGATTTTTGAAGCCGCCGACGTTGCAAACGATCCTGCTATCACTCGACTTTTAGTAGCGCTATTTAATTTTATTCAAGGTAAAGAGTATGCGGGACAAGAGCGCGCTTGTGGCGCAATTGGGTTCTCTTCGAGCCACTTCCAGCAATCTTTGTGCGATCGAATTACAGCACTGACAGACTCACAAAATCACTCGTTTGAGACGTTTAGTAAATTTGCCGATGACACAGAACTTTCTATGTGGCAGCAACAACTAGAAAGTGACCACGCCCAACACCTGAGCCGACTACGTAAAATGATTTGCGAGCTTGGCGAGACAGACACTTGCACCGCTGAGCTCAGCGAAATTTGGTATGACATAGCCACATTGCGAATTGACGCGATGCAAGACATAGAGGAACACATTACCGATAGGCTGATAGAAAAAGCAACACTTAGAATTGCTCAAGCCGAGGAGGAACTGCATAACAACGAACTGCTGATTGCTTCTTTAAATAGTAGTCCTTCCATTGAAGATACGCAAGTTTCAATGATTTACGATAGTACCGTTAGGGGTCTCTCGATGGCAGATACGAATAGTGAGGCAGGAATTACCTCAACATCACTCTCTGTAAACAAATCCTTTTACGATTTAATTCGTCAACAGGCTCAACACATTCAAGATATTGCTAATGAACTAAACGGAGCCAAACAAGCCCTAAATGAGCAAAAAGCAATTGATAGAGTAAAGCTACTATTGATGCAGCAAGGGAAGCTAAGTGAGAACCAGGCTTATAAAAAACTGCAAACTGCAGCAATGGAACAAAACATACGCATAGCCGAGTTAGCACAACGCATGCTCAACAACATCCGCTAATAAGCAGCTCTTAAGAAAAAACGTATGACAAAAAACATGACTCCACCCTCGTTGTTACGACTAGAAGACGCGGTCAAAATAATGGCGAATGCAGCAAAAACAAGCCCTGTAGAGCCAACTAAAGAATCGCTCAAATTACGTTACGCTGTAAATAGAATTGTAGCGAAGGATATTATTTCAGCAATAAACATACCTCTTAACGATAATGCTGCAATGGACGGCTACGCCCTCAAGGCCTCAAATTTAGCTGACGACAAAATATTTAAAGTTGCAGGCACTGCATACGCTGGTAATCCCTACACTAAACCGCTGGCGACTGGTGAGTGCGTGCGCATCATGACAGGTGCTGAAATTCCACCTAATGCTGATGCCGTGATAATGAAAGAGCGCGCTACAGTGACCAGCGACTCTGGTGTCAGTTTTACAGGTAAAGTGTCTTCAGGTGCGAATATCAGAAAGCGAGCAGAAGGTGTTGCTGCGGATTCTGCTGTAATTACAAAAGGCACTCGCCTTACTCCCCGTCATTTAGCGCTTATTGCATCTATAGGCGTCTCTAGCGTTGACGTCTTTAAAAAATTAACGGTGGGCGTATTTGCAACGGGTAATGAGTTAGTAGAGCCGGGTACCCCCTTACGGCCCGGGCAGAACTATGAAAGCAATCGAGTATCGGTATCATTGCTTTTAGAGCAACTTGGCGTCAATGTAATCGACTACGGAATTATTCCAGATGATCAGCATCAATTGCGCGAAACACTACGTAGTGCTGACGCTCGTTGCGATGTCGTAATAAGTAGTGGCGGAATCTCCGTAGGCGACGCTGACTATATGAAAGAGATAGTCAACCAAATGGGCAACATACTCTTTTGGAAAGTCGCTATAAAGCCAGGCAAACCTTTTACATTCGGCAGACTCACTCACTCGTGGTTTTGCGGTTTACCCGGAAACCCCGTTGCGGCTTTTGTTATTCTTGAACAACTAGTTTCTCAGTTTATTAAAGCACTACAGCAAACACATGGATTGGGCGTTCCCGTGTTCGACGCTATTGCCAATGTTGATATCGAGAAAACAACCGGAAGAGTAGACTGTCAGCGAGGATATTTTACGACATCGCAAGACGGGGTGTTGAAAGTAACGCCAAACGAACAACAAAGCTCGGCCGTATTACTATCGCTTACACAAGCGAATTGTTACATAGTGCTGGATCACGAATGTGATGGCGTTAAAAAAGGGCACAGCGTCAGAATTCAACCCTTTAGTAATGTTTAAATTGACGAGAAGCGCGAGTATAGTAAGTATTTAAGCTATTTACTACCCCTGTTACAGCTGTCTTTTTGACTAGCGAAGTTTGTTGGAATGTCGAATTGTGTCAGTTTTGTATGACGTGTTAGTTTGCAATGTTATGCGCAGATGGTCTATTGGTGCAGAAAATGGGAAATTAGAGCGCGAGTGCGTCCACCATGTAATAGCGTTTTAATTTCATTCTTGCAGTTAAGGGAACCTACGCCCCAAAGTTGAAGTCACGTTGAATATTGAATACTCGCCTTAAACGCTGTGCCCACGTCATGCGCTTGGCATGATAAGGCTTATCAGTTTGGGTATCTTCTTTATTAATAAGTTTAGGACTATCCCAGCCTCGCTGGGAAGCGGTGACTTGCGCTCGAAGGTTGCTATTGGGCGCGAATACGCCAAAAAATCGGGTTAAGTTAAGTCTTGGTGGTGGAATGAGTGCGGCTAGTTTGCCGATAAAGTCGATAGGGTGAAAGAATACATGAGTCGTACCGTCTCGATAGTGGGTGTCATATATGTACTTTATTATAGTGCGCAGTTACAGGTGAATCGAAGACAGCTTTAGCCTAATGCCTTTTTAATCGCTGTTACGCAACTTTAATTCCCCCACCGTGTAAACCTGTTGCCGAAGTGCAACATTTTCCCATCTCTTTTATTTCTACTCGTTCAAAAATGTTATTAAGGTAATGAAATTATTGGCTATTTTATTTTTGGCGCAATAATTGATATCAATTGATATTGATAAAACACATTCATTAGACGTTTACTGGTTACAGTTAGTCAACCAGCAAATAAAAAACAAATAGCCTAAGAATGAGCGAATGCGAAGAAAAGCGTTGTGGATGAAGCTCCAACGTTCAACTATTTCAACAGCGTTTCTAAACTGCGGGCAATAAAAAAGGTACTTCTATGAAAAAGTCTAAACTATCTTCTCTGGCACTCTTCAATAAGTATATAATCTACTTGCCACTCGTTGTCGCTACCAGCGCAGTCTTGAGTGCATGTGGAGGTTCTTCTGACGATTCTTCTGATGTATCACCTACAACCACAGGCTTCTCTCTTGCCGTTTCTGATGCGCCAGTAGACAGTGCGTCAGAAGTTGTTGTTGTGTTCGATGAGGTTGAGCTTACTGGTGACGGAGCGCCCATTAGATTTGATGTACAAGACGAGAATGGAGATCCTCGCAGCATTGACTTATTAACATTGCCCGGCAGTCAATTTGAGACCATTGTTGCAGAAACAGCGATTCCTACAGGCGCTTACAGCCAGCTAAGGCTTAGCGTAACGTCAGACTCGTATATCGTGACAGAAGAGGGCACATTTTCTATTCGTGTCCCTAGTGGTGAATTGAAGCTCGATGGTTTCACCGCTCAGCCAGGTTTTGACGCCGCCTACACCGTAGAGTTTGATTTAAGAAAAAGTTTGGTCGATCCAGTCGGACAGCCTGTCATTATGCTGAAGCCAAGGGGCGTACGGCTAGTTCTTAACGATGATGTTGGGACATTGGAAGGAAGCATAACCCCAACATTACTCGACGATGAACAATGTGCATCAAAAATGGATTTGTTTATGGGCAATGCCGTTTATCTCTACGAAGGCGAACAGAGCTCAATCAATAGCTTAGGCGACGATGCGGATGAAGGTGCAGATGACAGCGAAGTGCGTCCATTTGCTATTGTGCCAGTTACCTATGACGACGTTACGCAGGCATATAATTTTACAGCAGGTTTTGTTCCCCAGGGCGAGTATACCGCAAGCTTTTCGTGCACGGCTTTATTTGACGAGCCGGAAACTGATGAAGATGAAGTAGACGGTTTCTCTCTCCAGACCCTCGATATTACAACTGTGGTTGCAGGTGAAACTACTACGCTCGACATAGAATAGCGCTAAAAAGGCTTTAATGGTTTGCGTGCAAAGGACTGTGCGCCTTTTATGTCAGTAAGCCTGAAACCTTGTTTGCTGGTCGAAGGGATTGAGCTTTAGAGCTTTAAAAGTTGTTTTTAACTATCAATAAGTACGTTAATACACCTACTGCCGTTAAGCTGCGAGTAGGTCACAACCACTATGATAAGGAGAAGCAATGTCGACATCAGACAACTACAGCCCACCGAAAGTATGGTCGCAGGATGAAGATGATGGTAATAAATGGGCCAGCATCAATCGTCCTGTTTCTGGCGCGACTCACGACAAAGAACGTGAAACAGGCAATCATGGTTTTCAACTTTATTCTTTAGCCACGCCCAACGGACAGAAAGTCACCATTATGCTGGAAGAGTTGTTGGCGGCTGGTGTCAGTAACGCAGAGTACGACGCTTGGTTAATTAATATCGGTGAGGGCGATCAATTTTCTTCAGGCTTTGTGGACGTAAACCCAAACAGTAAAATTCCCGCGTTAGTAGACACAACGACAACGCCGGAAACAAAGCTTTTTGAATCGGGCTCTATATTGATGTATCTGGCCGACAAGTTCGATATGTTTATACCCAAAGAGCCCCATGAAAAAGTGGAATGCATGAACTGGTTGTTTTGGCAGGTGGGCAGCGCGCCTTATCTTGGTGGCGGGTTTGGTCACTTTTATAGTTACGCGCCATATCCAATGGAATACCCGATTAACCGTTTTACCATGGAAACGAAGCGACAGCTTGATGTGTTAGACAAGCATTTGGCTAATAATGAATATATGGCAGGAAGTGAGTACAGTATTGCAGATATAGCTATCTGGCCATGGTACGGGAACCTTGTACTGGGCAATTTGTACGATGCTGCTACATTCCTTAAAGTTCATGAGTATCAGCATTTGCTCAACTGGGCTCAAAAAATAGAACAGCGAGCGGCCGTAAAGAGGGGGCGTATTGTCAACAAAACCTGGGGCGAGGACGGACAGTTAGCAAACCGCCACAGCGCAACAGATGTGGATAACGCATTAAAACAGTAGTACTAACTATCGTTTAGAGTATAAAGGTCAAGCGCATTCTGTAATAAATAAGCGCCGCTTGCTAAATGAGCGCCGCTTGCTAAATGAGTGTCGCTTGGCTTTTGTAATATGCGCGTTTAAGGGGAGTAAGGTCCCAGTCTTTGAGCTCAACCTCAAAAGAAAAGTCTCCCACATCTCCCTGCCAGTTTTGGTCGGGTTCGGCAGGCCAAGTTTTCATAAATACAAACTTTCCTCGCAAACAGTGCAGTACGTCCACCGACTCTTCTCCAGAGGATGAATGGTAACGTGTTTCGCTTATCACGCTGCCTTCTTGGCAAGGCGAATCAAAAAATATAAACCCTCTGAAGCGACCTGCATCGCTAATGGTAACAAGGGCGGCATATTTATCGTTGCTATACACTTTGCGTATTGCCGGCAATTCACCTTCTACATACTTAATTTGCAGCCTAAGTGCTTCGTTATACCACTCCCATCCTTGACTACCCATGTAGGTGAGCTCTTCCTTTTTGCTGTGGGCACGCCAAACAGTCTGGTAGGAATATGCAGCACTGATAATTATTGTGGCAACAATAAATAAAAAGGTCGCAATTAATAGCGTTCGAGATGTGTTGAGGCGCATAAACTAACAGCCCTTTAATAGCGTTATGATTTTGATAATCAAATAGTCATTACGTTAACCGCATAAAGACGGTTTGCCACGAGCAAAAGCTAAAGGGAATTTAATTAACGTGGTAAAGAAAACCGAGGGACTAGCCCTCGGTACGAATTCAACATTGTGCCTATTGTCGTTCTTGTATTCGCCGCATAATCAGTGTTTAGATTATTGGGTTGCGGCTATGGCATAAACGTGAAGTCTAATTGCTTGCAGCGCACGGTCTTTCCACGGTAAGGAATAAGAAGTTTTCTGACCGTCAGACCGTGATTCGGAAGCAGAAGAGTTGTAGGCAAAAATACCTGTATCGTTTAACGAAACAAAGCCATGGATAAGAGCCAATATGTGGCTTGCACTTGCACTGCCTTTCTCTGGAGTTGGAAACTTTTTATGTATGGGAAGTGTCAGTGACGAAAGTTTGTGTGTAATTTGATTAAATGCTGTAGCTGCTTCTTCGGATGGTATGCATTCATGTGCAGTTGGGTTGAATACAAGCCGATAGTAAGCACCATGACTCACTGAGAAATCAAGTAGCCGTTCGCTTGCTTCAAGAATTTTATCGGAATCTGTTTTCCCGGTTACTCCCTCTATTTCATTAAGCAGTAACTCACAGCCTTTTATGTAAAGCGCATTGAGTAAACCTTGCTTACCTTTGAAGTGACTATAAATTCCAATAGTAGATAGTCCAGCCCGCTGGGCTACTGTTCTTACGCTAAGTGCCTCTAAACCGCTTTCTTCAAATAAGGCTGTGGCAGCCGCTACAATTTTTTCTTTGTTGTGCATAAAAGCAAACCATCCAATAAACAGTGAGATACAAATCGACAAGTAATGTCATAACACAGTTATGATTATAGGATGGAATTTTAAGGTTTGCCTTTTTTGAAGTATTGGTAAGCTTTTGTAAGGATCAGTTCGTCATTTTACACAGATAGCGTAAATACTTTTGAATTGCGCTGGAAATTATAAAGCTCCTTTTTAACTTCCGGTAATGCACTTATATCAGCTGGTTCAAACCCTTGTTCTAAAAACCAATGAGCAGTAACCGTGGTGAGAACGAATATACTATTAATACCGGCTTCTTTGGCTCGTGAACGTACCTCTTCGAGTATCCGTTCTCCTCGGTTTTTACCGCGGTAGTCTGGATGGGTTGCCACACACGCAAGCTCTGCACATTCATCTTCTGGATATAAATATAGCGCGGCACACGCGATAATCATTCCATCTCTTACAATGATAATGAATTGGTTAATTTCATTTTCTAAGCGCTCTCTAGAGCGTTTTACAAGTACGCCACTGTCTTCTAGCGGTTTGATGAGATTAAGTATGCCGCCTACATCGTCTATGGTAGCTGCGCGCAACTGCTCATAGTGGTGCTCCATAACCAGAGAACCCGTACCGTCTCGGGTAAATAGCTCCTGTAGCAACGCGCCGTCATTTTCGTAGCTAATGCAATGGGCTCTTGGTACACCGGCTGAAACGCTAGTGGTTAACGCGCTCAGCACAGTTTGCTCTGTGGTTATATCGCCACTCATTATCATTTTTTCTAGCTGAGGACGTTCTATAGTACGAAGAAGCTTTCCGCTGCTGTTATACACGCCATCATAGTTTGAAAACACGATAAGCTTATCGGCTTTTAGCGTAATCGCTGCCTGAGTTGCCACATCTTCATGAGATAAGTTAAAGACTTCTCCCGTCGATGAGTACCCCATTGGTGAGAGCAGCACGATAGAACCGTCGTTTAAATGATCATTAATGCCAGTAATATCGATTCGTCGTACTTGGCCTGTGTTCTCAAAGTCGACTCCGTTGCGAACGCCCATGGGCTTAGCAACGACTAAATTTCCTGAGCAAACACGAATTTGAGCGCCGTGCATTGGTGAATTGGGTAACCCCATGGTGAGAAGGGCTTCTACCTGAGAGCGTACCGAGCCTGCAGCATCTTTAACGCATTCAAGGGTTTGTTTGTCAGTAAT
This sequence comes from Alteromonas sp. RW2A1, assembly GCF_001886475.1. Taxonomy (NCBI): domain Bacteria; kingdom Pseudomonadati; phylum Pseudomonadota; class Gammaproteobacteria; order Alteromonadales; family Alteromonadaceae; genus Alteromonas; species Alteromonas sp. RW2A1. The sequence continues at coordinate 514,075 of NZ_CP018031.1, forward strand.
ACGTACGCCTTGTTCAAAGCGGCTTTCGATATTTCTGAGGGCCACACGCTGGTCTATTTGAGGCCTTGCACCATGCACCACAACAACCCTAACCCCTAAGCTGTTTAATAGTGCAATATCGTGAATAATATTTGGAAAATTTGGATGTTCGATGGCTTCGCCACCGAACATCAATACAAAGGTCTTTCCCTGGTGAGCATTTATATAAGGCAACGAACTGCGAAACAGTTTTATGCCATCGTGATGCGCTAATACCATGTAAGTATTTTCCTTTACCCTTGATTGTCCAAACTTTCTAGCTCTTTATACAGTGCTTTTGTTACTGTTTCTTTGCTGGTTCCACCTAAAATATTGCGTTGATTTACGCCGTACTCTAATTGGAGCACTGGATAGACATCTTCCTCAATCTTGTCGCATATTTCGCGTAAGTCAGCTAACGGAAGATCTTCAATAGCACAGCCATTATCAATAGCTTTAAGCACTACGCGGCCTGCAATATCGTGCCCAGTTCTGAACGGCACACCTTTACCCACCAAGTAATCGGCAAGCTCAGTGGCATTTGAAAAGCCCTGGGTTGCAGCAAAGCGACAGCGCTCTTCGTTTAGTTGCAAAGAGTCGAGCACTTCACTAGCGATGCATAGACAAATATGCCACTGATTTACAGCATCTATAGCGCCTTCTTTGTCTTCCTGCATGTCTTTATTGTAGGCAAGAGGTAAACCTTTCATGGTAACCAGTAATGCTTGAAGTGAGCCAAATACACGACCGCACTTGCCGCGCATTAACTCTAGCGCATCTGGGTTTTTCTTCTGTGGCATAAGCGACGAGCCTGATGTCACGCTATCGCCTAATTGCAGGAAACCTGCTTCACCTGAGTTGTAGAAAATCATATCTTCCGCCAGGCGAGATAAGTGCATCATGCTAGTACTTGCAACAAACAAAAGCTCAAGTACAAAGTCTCTATCAGATACCGCATCAAGACTGTTAAGGCACGGAGAATCGAAGCCCAATTCGTCAGCAATGGCGTATCTGTCTACCGGGAAGGTGGTTCCGGCTAATGCCCCAGAGCCAAGAGGACACTGGTTCATGCGCGTTTTTAAGTCGTCAAGACGGCTTAAATCACGCTTTAGCATTTCAACATAAGCTAAACACCAGTGCGCAAAGTGAATAGGCTGTGCCCGCTGTAAATGAGTATAGCCTGGAATAATGGCTTCTTGGTGTCGGCTTGCTGCATTGAGCAGCGACTTGATCACGCCAAGCACATCAGTGCGAAGTGAGGCGATGTGCTCGCGCACCCACAGGCGAAAATCGGTGGCTACCTGATCGTTTCGGCTGCGTCCAGTATGCAATTTTCTGCCAATGTCACCTAACTTTTCGATAAGCGCAGCTTCAACAAAACTGTGAATATCTTCTTCATCAGAGGCATCAAAATCTAACTCGCCGGCATCAGCTTTTGCCTTAAGCTCAACAAGCGCAGCTTCTAACTGCTGCTGCTCGTCTTGAGATAAAACGCCCGCCTTTTGCAAGGCTCGAGACCAGCTTATTGAGCCCTGAATATCTTGGCTTGCCATTACACGATCGAACGGCAATGAGTCGTTCACCTGTTTAAACATACTGCTTGCACCGGATTCAAACCGGCCACCCCACAACGCCATGTGATACTCCTATTATTAACCTTGGTTTTTTAATGCTTCAATGCGACTTGAAAGACTGAATAGGCGAATAAACCCTTCAGCGTGCTTCTGGTCGTAAACATCATCGGCACCAAAGGTAGCAAAGTCTTCAGAGTACAGGCTGTTCGGCGAGCGGCGCTGCGTAACAGTGGCTTGACCCTTATATAGCTTCACAACGATATCGCCAGTAACTTTTTGAGCGAAAGAAGCAGCACCGGCAAGTAACGCATCGTTAAGTGCAGTAAACCAGCGGCCGTCGTACATTACATGGGAAAACTCTAGGCCAATTTGCTCGCGGTATTTAAGCGCGGCTTTATCAAGAACCATGGTTTCAAGGGCTTTATATGCCTTAAGTAATACAGTGCCCCCTGGAGTTTCATAGCAGCCACGAGACTTCATACCTACCAAACGATTTTCTACAATATCAATACGTCCTACGCCATGAGCTGCAGCGACATTGTTAAGTTTTACCAACGCTTGGTAAGGAGAGAGTGCTTCGCCGTCAACATGCGTTAATCTGCCCTCGTTGAAAGATAGGCTTACGCGTTCAGGTTTATCAGGTGCATCTTCTGGATCTACTGTCATAGTCCACACACCTTTTGTGGGCTCCTGCCACGGATCTTCTAGCTCGCCGCCTTCGTGAGAAATATGCCATGCGTTTGCGTCACGGCTATAAATTTTGGTGGCTGAGGCCGTTGTAGCTATGTTGCGCTCGGCAAGGTAATCAAGTAAATCTTCACGGCTTACCATGTCCCATTCGCGCCAAGGTGCTATTACGGTTAAGTCAGGGGCTAAGGCTGCAAATGTGCTTTCGAAACGCACCTGGTCGTTACCTTTACCGGTACAACCATGGCAAAGTGCGTCCGCACCTACTTTTCGAGCCACTTCTACTTGGGCTTTAGCTATTACGGGACGCGCCATAGAGGTTCCTAGAAGGTATTCACCCTCATAAACAGCACCTGTAGTGATGGTAGGAAATATATAGTCGTTAACAAATTCTTCTTTCAAATCGACAATGTGACATTCACTGGCACCAGAGGCGATAGCTTTTTCATGTAAGCCTTCTAGCTCATCGTCACCTTGACCAACGTCAGCGGCAAACGCCACTACTTCACAGTTATAGTTTTCTTTTAACCATGGAATAATTGCTGAGGTATCAAGGCCGCCTGAATACGCCAGTACGATTTTTTTAACATTTTGCATCTAAGTGAGTCCTCTTAGGCACTGAGTAATTGAGTAAGGATGGCATTTTGGCCATGCATTCTGTTTTCGGCTTGCTGCATTAATAACGATTTATCGCTATCAATGAGAGAGCCGGTAATTTCTAAGTCGCGATGGGCTGGTTGGCAATGCATAACATAGCTTGCTCCCGAGGCCTCCATTAAGGCTTCGTTGACTTGATAAGGCATAAAAGTCGCTTTAATGTCTTCAAGGGGCGTATCGTCACCCATCGACAGCCATGTATCGGTATAGATAACATCAGCTCCATTTGCCGCCTCTAACTCTTGGCTCTCAACAATGGTTGCGCCGGTTTTAGCTGCTAATGTTTTTGCGTGAGCGACAACGTCGGCATCGGCTTCGTGTCCTTTCGGTGTAATAACAACTTGGTTGCAACCTAAAAGTGCACCAACAATCAAAAGCGAGTGCGTTACATTGTTACCGTCGCCTATGTAAGCCATAGTCAGACCTTTAGTTTTGCCAAAGCGCTCAAACATTGTAAGGTAATCGGCTAGGCCCTGACACGGGTGATATTTATCGCAAAGTGCATTAACCACAGGTACGTTTGCCGCTTCGGCATAAGTCTCTAAGGTAGTGTGAGAAAATACACGCGCTACAATAGCATCAGCCCAGCATGCAAGATTGGCTGCGGTATCTACGGAATCTTCACGACCAGCTAGTTTACCCGACTGCACATCGAGATATACCATGTGGCCGCCTAGCTTATTAATGCCAATATCAAAGCTCACTCTGGTACGAAGCGACGGTTTCTCAAAAAGCGCAACAATCGACTTGCCTTTGAGCACGTTGCTATAACTTGCTGGGGCTTGTTTTATTTCCACTGCAAGTTGAAGTAACTTTTCCATTGCCTCTGGTGTCCAATTGGCAAAGGTTAATAAATCCTGTTTCATTCTGTGTCTCCTGAGACGCCTTATACTGGCGCTATCTCGTTGGGTAAAATTTGTGTACCCGTATTTTTATTGAGTATGTCTGCTATGTCGGCGGTCCAGCTCGCAATATATACCGCACGGGCTAGCGTTTGAGCTGACTGCAAAGCCGCATCTACTTTCACCTTCATGCCATCAGTTATCACGCCGTTATTCGCGTGTTGCGTAATGGCATGTGCATCTAAAGCTGGAATGAGTGCTTTGTTAGCATCAAGCACTCCATCAACGTTGGATAGCAGCAACAGCTCGGCGTCGAGTAATTCGGCAATGACTGTTGCGGCTTGATCGGCGTTAATATTGAGCAGTCGTCCCTGTGCACTTGAACCTATTGAACTAATAACCGGAAGGACAGACTGGGCCAATATGCTTTTTAGAAACGTGGCATCAGCAGTTGCAGGTGCGCCAACGGCACCGTATTTGTCTGCCAACGGCTTACACACCACCATATTGCCATCAAGAAGGGATAAGCCAACAGGTGTTAACCCTGTTGCCAAAGCGGCTGCACATAGTTGCTTGTTGGCCGAGCCTGCCAATGCACCACAAATGTAAGGCATGTGCTCATCTGGCGTTACCCTAAGCCCGTCTATCTTAGTACTGCTTAACCCAAGACTTGCCATAAGTGTCTCAACTAATGGTCCACCGCCGTGCACCACCACAACGTGTCGACTTTTTTGTACTTCCTTTATACTCAAAAATAATCGTGTCATTGCTGGCGCGTCATCTAACAATGCGCCGCCAACTTTTATGACAATGGGGGAACGGCTCATAGTACTAACCCTGTTTCTACTGGCTGTTTGGTCATAATGTTCACGCACTGAATAGCCTGCGACGCAGCGCCTTTCATTACGTTGTCAATTGCTGAAGTGATAACGGCATAGCCTGAAGCCTCATCAAGCTTCCAATGCAAATCGACGAACGGCGAGTGCGCAACATCATCGATTTTCGGGAAGCTGTTGCGCAAACGAACAATAGGCTTATCAGCATAGGCAGCTTTATACACTTCATCAAGTTGGGCTTGCTTTATGCCAGGTTTCACTTTCACAGTGATGGTAGCAAGAATACCGCGCTTAAAATTACCTAAGTGGGGAGTGAATATAACAGGCGTGCCTAAATAGGCTTCAATTTCTGGGGTATGACGATGACCTAGCACGCCATAAGCGTGCAAACTGACTTCAAAAAAGCTGGTGGTTAAATTCGCTTTTCTACCCGCACCCGACACACCCGATACGGCATTAATAACAGGGCGTACCGCTTTGTCTAGCAACTGGTTTTCACACAGAGGCTTGAGTGCCGTTAAGCTGGCCGTTGGGTAGCAGCCTGGCACCGCGATAATTTTTGCCGGCTGAATATCTGAACAATACCATTCGGCTAAGCCGTAAACCGCTTGTTCTAAGCTGTCTTTTTGTAAATGAGGAAATCCATAAAAATCTTCGAACACCTGGGTGTCTTTTAGCCTGAATGCACCTGATAAATCGAGCACCTTTGCGGAACCCGAAGTGAGTATGGGCATCCAGTCGTGGCTTGCCTCATGGGGAGTAGCCAAAAATATAAAGTCCACACTATTAGCCAGCGTCTCTAGTACTTCATCGTTAATAGGAAGCAGAGTTGCGTCGACGTGGGCGAGGTTTCCATGCAGTTCACCAATAGACTTATGTGCATCGGCGCTGTTTGATGAAACATATGTACCCTTGAGCACGAGTTCAGGGTGCTGCTGAACTAATTGGACAAGTTGTGCCCCTGTGTAACCACTGGCACCAATAATTGAAACGTTATACATAATAAATTTATTCAAAATAAAGGAAAAAAATCACTTTTTACCTTTGTAAACTGATTGGGCGTCTATTGCCTAACCTCGACCACATTACAAAGGTAAAAAGTGTGCTACTGCAAAAGCATAGATTAGAACGAGTGTCGTCGCTCGCTATGCAACGTGTAGCTAGCCAGGGGAGAGGTAAACTTTGTTACGCGGTTTGCCTTAAAAAACACCACGTGAGTTGATGTTGTCATCATTAATTCCTGTCTTACGTCACTTTTTCAAAAAAGTGCGTGTGCTTTAACCGTGGATAAGTGTACCTATTTTGAATTTATATGCAATATTAATGTATAAATATTTTATTTGTATTCATCTTACGACCCAAAAGAGCAGCTAAATAAGCGAATTCATATATTACATTGCAAACTGTTACAGATGTTTGACAACTGTTCACGCCCTTGTGAATATTTATACAAAAATAACTTTGCTGAATTTTGCTTCTTAAACGTGCAAGTACGCTGTACACTTTCTATGGAGTAATAAACGCAGTTAAACCGTTTTTCAAAATAAAAGGCAAATCTGGTAATGAGTAAGCTAACACTGGCGCTAGTGGCCCATGATCACAAGAAACCTGAATTATTGGTTTGGGCTAAACAACATCAAAACGTATTAGAGCAGTGTCATCTGGTTGCTACTGGAACAACTGGAGGCTTAGTAGCCGATGAAACCGGGCTTGAGGTACAGCGTTTTAAAAGTGGGCCTCTAGGTGGCGACCAGCAAATTGGCGCGCTAATCGCAGAAAATAAACTCGATGCATTATTCTTCTTTTGGGACCCGCTAAATGCTGCCCCTCACGATCCTGATGTGAAAGCTCTGCTGAGGTTATGCTCGGTTTGGAATGTGCCTGTGGCCTGTACACCGGCAACTGCTGATTTAATCATTACTTCTCCGCTGTTTCTATCACCCGATTACAAACCAGTGAAGCCAAGTTTTTAGGCAGCAAAACGTTAAATAGCCGAGCGTTAACTCGGCTATTTGCTTTTTACTTTCAATAATTTAAATGAAATCTGAAAAGTACAGGCGTCATGCAGTTAGTTTAGTAACTCCATCAATCCTCGGGCTTCTCGTCTATTGCTTTTTAACGCATTTTTTTGGTCGTCGGTTAAAACCGCAAGCATAGCTTTTTTAGATTTAACCTTGTCTAAAGCTGCAGAAACTAATTCATCCTCATATTGAGCGGCAATCGCGAGGAACGCTTCCTCAGTAAAGTTATCACTTTTTATCAACTCACGCTGAGCGTGTTTAAATGCTTTAAACGTTTCTCGATGTAAGGCGCGGTTTTCTTTTTGCGTCTCACGAATATCAGCTATCGCCGCTTTTTGTTCTTCTGAGAGTGTAATGTTATCAAAGAATTCAATGTCCATATTTTGCGCTGGCCCACGAGCAAAATCATGAGCAGACCCGCGTCTTTGCCCTTCATAACTGTCGTGACGCTCTTGGTAAGAGCCACCACGCCTTTCACGGGCACTAGTAAGCATTTCCTGTCGCATATCCTCTCGCTTTTCTTTGAACGCTTGATGACGCTGATTGAGTGTCGCCTGTTGCTCAGCGGTCAATACATTAAATATATCGTGTTGTAGCGCGGCCACTGCGAGGTGCTTTTTCGTCTGCTTGGCAATGCGCTGCTTAATAATTTCGATAAGCTCTGCGTCGGTTGCCTCAACAAGCGCCTGCCTATCAAACCCATTGTGTTTTCTATCTTCCTTTCTTGCTCTTCTAGAGTTCGCTGTCTCTTCTTTAAAGGTTGCAATGAGTGACTTAACTTCGTCTTTTTGCGCGTCAGTGAGAGAAAGCCCACGCAATTGTTTAACCATGTTTTTAACTGAAGATTTCACTGTATCATGGTGATGCATCTCGCTGCCGTGTGGCTTGGCATAGGCAAAGCTGCCAATGCCTACTGTTGCAATAATCGCTGAAGCAATAAGTAGCTTTTTCATAATCGTCTCCTTTTGTTTCGACAATATGAGATTAGTCTTTTACTGCGCGCAAATCCGTCAGCAAAGTGTAAAGCTTGTGTAAAGGCAGCTCTATAGAAAGACGGTAAAGCTTCAAAAGGATATAGTGTTTCACCTACAAGAGATGACGTATCAACTTTTAAATCAAACCTTTTCGTTTTTAACCTGTAGGAAAGGCATTGAAAGGCTAAAGAGTATATTTTGATGAATAATGACTTCCATTTACAGTCTGTGTTGGTAATTGATGACGACAAAGAACTTACAGATATGTTGTCGTCTTACCTCTCTGGGATGGGGTATCGAGTAACCGTTAAAGATGATGGTGAAGCTGGGCTTTCAGAAGCTATTTCCGGGCATCACTACGACCTCATTTTGCTGGATGTAATGATGCCTAAAATGGACGGCTTTGACGTGCTTCAAAAATTGAGAGCAAGCCATACTACTCCGGTGCTGATGCTTACCGCCCGCGGCGATGACTACGACCGTATTCTTGGCCTTGAATTAGGTGCCGATGATTACCTGCCCAAACCTTTCAATCATCGCGAACTTGTGGCGAGAATTAAGGCAATTGTGCGTCGTCATACGTTATCTGCAAATGGCGGCGGTGCAGAGCAGGACATCCTCATAAACGAAATATTCCTAAGCCCGAGTAGTCAGAAGGTGAAAGTGAACGACGTGGATTTAGATCTTACAACAATAGAGTTCATGATCCTTCGCCTGCTTATGCTGAATGCTTCACAGCGAGTGACAAAAGAGCAAATTAGCTTAAAAGTGCTTGGAAAGCCTCTGCAGGCATTCGATAGAAGTGTCGATATGCATGTGAGCAATTTGCGTAAGAAAATCTCTGCCGCTACGCCTGGCGATAAAATTAAAACCTTGAGGGGCGTAGGGTATATGTTGCTGTCGGAGTAGCGGTATGCTGAAAAAGTTAAATCCAACTCGCGCTATTATGGGGCGAATATTTTTGTGGTTTTGGGCCACATTTATAGTTACCGCGGCATTGGCTATCGTGGGTACACGATTCTTTTTTGAAGAGTTGGAAGTGGTTGATATTACCCCCCAAGATGTTCGAACTTTATCTGCGTCGGTAACTCGGTTGGAGCGGGAAAGAAGGCAGACTATCCCGTTAGTGAAACTGCTTAACCGCCTTGAACGAGAAACTCGCGGTCGCTTAGTTGCGATTAATACCGAAAATAAGCAAATAATTACCCCTCCAGGCGCACCAGTTCGAGACAAAGACGCTAAGGCAATGCAAAAATTAATTGGGCAAGAGACGGCAATTGCGATTAAGCGAGGACCCATAAAGTATTCTGGCCCCATGCTTTTTAACTATGCCAATAAACAATACGCATTGTTTACAGTGAAGTTAGATCGCGCTGCAGAAAATAAGCCCTCTTTTTTACTTTTGCTTTCTATAGCAATAATCACCACCAGTATTCTGAGCTGGTTGTTTGCCCGTTCGTTAACAACGCCGATTTTACACATCCAAAGTTCTGCGAAGAAACTTGCCAACGGACAATGGAATACCCGAGTTGGTCACGCCTCAAAAAGATATGATGAGCTTGGACAGCTTGCGCGAGATTTTAACATCATGGCAGAGAAGCTCGAGTCAATGTGGGGGGGCGCAAAAACGGTTGTTGGCAGATGTATCTCACGAACTTCGCTCACCACTCGCTAGGCTGCAAATGGCGCTAGGGTTGGCATATCAGCAAAATGTCGACCCTGACACACTCATGCGTGTCGAGCGAGAGGCTAACCGAATGGAAGCATTGGTAGGCCAACTGCTTACCTTAAGCCGCGCAGAAGCAGGTCAAGCGTCGCTGAAAAAAGCATTTTTATCTGATGTTTTAAATGAAGTATTTACAGATGCTAATTTTGAAGCCGCAAACTCTAACAAGCAGCTTCGCATTGCCACTATCCCAACGCTATCAGTGTTGGTTGACAGCCATATGCTTTGTAGGGCTGTAGAAAATGTGCTGAGAAACGCCATTCGACACAGTAAATACCTCACCACTGTGGCATTTGAACAAGATGATACGCATTGGCACATAGAAATAAGTGACGATGGCGACGGTTTATCACTAGAAGACTGTGAACAAATATTTTCACCATTCTACCGTGCTTCAGCGGCAAGGGAGCGAGAATCGGGTGGAGTAGGTTTAGGGCTCTCTATTGCAAAGGCCGCGGTTGAGTTGCATAACGGCGTTATTAAGGCTGCGCCACTTGAAGGAAAAGGACTTAAAGTAACACTCTCGTTACCTTTGAATTTACCGTAACTCTTCGGCTAGCTATGTAAATGTAAAAACGGTGAACCTTGCCCAGTAATAAAATCTGCAAAGCAGGTTGGTAATGTGACGGGGTTTTTAGTTATTATCTAAGCATTAATGACCATATCAAGGCTGGTATCATGGATTGGACGTTCACGTCTGAGAACAATTTGGCGACTACCTTTGCCACTATGATTAATCCGTTCTGGCAAGAGCATGTAACAGAAGGTGCGTTTAAAGGCCATGAAGGGTTTTCTATACGCTATGCATTTTGTATTCCCGAGTACCCTCGTTCTACCGTAGTAATTAGCTCCGGCCGCATAGAGTCATACCTGAAATATAAAGAGTTTATTTTCGATTTATATCAAAATGGCTTCGCGGTATTCATCCTTGATCACCGTGGACAAGGGCTGTCAGACCGACTGACTCACGACCCGCAGCACGGGTATGTTGATAGTTTTGATGATTACGTTGACGACCTCATCACCTTTGTAAACAACATAGTTAAGCCCAAGCAGCAGGGCGAGCTACAGTTAGTTTGCCATTCCATGGGGGGCGCAATAGGAGCATTGACACTGCTACGCGCTCCAACGCTTTTTTCTAGAGCCGTTCTTGCCTCACCTATGTTTGGTATCAAGCCAGCTCTTCCTAACTGGGTAGCTAATGGGTTGATTCGGACTGGGCTGGCAGTAAACAGAATGAAAAAGCAGCAGTCGGGCTACTTTTTCGGTCAAACCCCTTACATAGCTTTTCCATATTCGCTCAATAAGCTCACTCATAGTAAAACTCGCTACGCACTTTTTAGAACCCTCTACGATGAAGAACAAGACATTCAGTTGGGAGGGGTAACCACGGAGTGGCTGTGCGCGGCTCACGAGGCAATGCACAAAATAGAAGATAGCGCCAAGGCTATTACTACTCCCATGTTAGTATTTAGTGCTGATGGTGACAGTATTATTGACAATAAGCGCCAGCGACGAGTTGTACAAAATATGCCAAATGCTGAACTTGAAATTGTTCCGCGCGCATATCACGAGCTATTTACAGAGTCTGACGCATTGAGAGAGCCCACATTAATACGATTATGTGACTATTTATCCCACGGTTTATCAAACGGCGCGTGATATCATAAATGCCTTGAAAGCACTGGTTCCAAGCGAACGCTAGTGCTGCCTTACTCAGTTAATATAAAAATAGAAGCTTAGCATGTTCGACATTGTACTTTATCAACCTGAAATACCGCCAAACACAGGAAACATCATTCGTTTGTGTGCTAACAGCGGTTTCGCTTTGCACCTTATAGAGCCGTTAGGTTTTGAGTGGGACGATAAGCGTGTGCGTCGTGCAGGTCTCGATTACCATGAGTTTGCCCACGTGAAGCGCCATGCGAATTTAGATGCTTATATTGAAGATGCAAAACCGACAAGAATTTTTGCATGTACCACAAAAGGTAAAGCGTTCCATAGCGACGTGAAATATAAAAAAGGTGATGCGTTGATATTTGGCCCCGAAACTAGAGGGTTACCCGATGACTTTATTCAGTCGCTTCCTGAAGGGCAGCGAGTGAGAATTCCAATGTTGCCAGATAGTCGCAGTATGAACTTATCCAACGCCGTATCTGTGTTCGTTTATGAAAGCTGGCGTCAAATGGGGTATGAAGGGGCAAGATAGGCTGCGCGCAAGGCGTCTACCAATCTAGCCCTCGTTTCGTAAGTCTCGCCCTAAAAGCGCAAGGGCAGCTTCTTTCGGGTTTTTGTCGTGGTAAAGGACTGCATAAATTTGCTCGCAGATGGGCATCTCAACGCCCACTTTTTCCGACAATATATGTACTTCTTCTGTGTTGCGGTACCCTTCAACCACTTGACCAATTTCGTCAATAGCCACATCGACGGTTTTGCCTTGACCTAATGCAAGCCCAAAACGTCTGTTTCGAGATTGATTGTCTGTACAGGTTAACACCAGATCGCCAAGACCGGCCATGCCCATAAATGTTTCGGGATTCGCACCAAGTTTTACGCCCAAGCGGGTAAGCTCAGCTAGACCTCGTGTAATCAACGCGGTTCGCGCATTGGCACCAAAACCCAGACCGTCGGCCAATCCTGCGCCGATAGCAATAACATTCTTAACTGCTCCGCCAAGCTGTACGCCGGTAAAGTCTGAGTTTTTATACACTCTAAACGACTTTGCGCAATGGAGCTTCGCGGCAAACTCATCTGCAAACGTATCATCGGTGGATGAAAGCGAAATAGCTGTTGGCAATCCCGCTACCATCTCTTTGGCAAAGGTGGGGCCTGATAAAACGGCTAGGGGATAGTGCGTGCCTAGAATTTCTTCGGCAACTTCGCGCAGCAAGCGCCCTGTTTTTGGCTCTAACCCTTTGGTTGCCCAAATAATTCGGTGATGAGGTTGCAGGAGCGGTTTCAAGCTAGTAAGCATAGCTGCAAATGCATGGCTAGGAACAACAACCAAAATATCTTGACTGGCGGCCACGACATTTTCCAAATTTGCATCTACGTGCAATGCATCAGGAAACGTTGCACCAGGAAGATATCGCGCGTTTTCTCGAGACTGCGCCAACGCCTTCATGTGCACGCTGTCTCGACCCCATAGCAAGGTAGAATTATTATTTCTAGCAAGACAAAAGGCCAGAGCGGTGCCGTAAGATCCCGCCCCTAAAACAGAAACTGAGGGCACAGAAACCGAGGGCAAAGAAACCGAGTTTATGCTCACGCCTATTACGCGTCCATCTTAGGCGCTTGACCTTGCTGTTGTTGCTGAGCACGCTTTTGCACATAAGCTGCAAAGATCGCGTCAAAGTTAACTGGAGCAAGATTTAGCGGAGGGAATGTACCGCGGTTGACCAAGTTAGAAATAGTTTCACGCGCATAAGGGAAAAGCATGTTAGGGCAGAAAGAACCCAACGTGTGAGCTTTGTTTTGATCTGGCATTTCGCCAATGGCAAAAATACCCGCCTGCTGAACTTCGCAAAGGAATGCAGTTTCTTCGCCTAATGTTGCGGTAACTGTTACTGAAAGCACAACTTCGTATACGTTCTCTTCAAGTTTATTCGTACTTGTATCAATATCGAGCTTTATTTCTGGCTTCCACTCTTTGGTGTATATAGCCGGTGCATTTGGCGATTCAAAAGAGATGTCTTTTGTGTAAATGCGTTGAATATTGAACTGTGGTCCTTGCTGAGCTTGCTCGCCTGCAGCTGCACCGTTATTTGTCTGATTTTCGTCAGCCATGGTATTTCCTATTTATTCGTTGTTTTATTTCAATTTATAGCGTTGCTGTCGCGCTGACGCTTTATGCTAAACCCAACATAGGGTCTAATTTACGTTCGGCTTCTAAAGCCATCATATCGTCACAGCCACCAACGTGGTGTTCATCAATGAATATTTGCGGTACTGTCCAGCCACCATTTGCACGTTCTATCATAACGTCGCGAAGCTCTGGCTGCACGTCGATAGGATATTCAGTAAACTCCACACCCTTTTGTTTTAGCAGCGCTATGGCTCGGTGGCAGAATGGGCAGTGGCGCTTGGTGTAAAGTTCAACTTTGCTCATAAAAGGTTACCTACTTTTTTGAAACGGGTAAGTTAGCGCTTTGCCACGCATTCATCCCGCCTTTCAATACATTAACATTTGCGAAGCCATCTTTTTGCATCGCACTTGCTGTACCACGAGCTTGATTGCCCATAGCGCATACTACGATAATGGGCTTATCTTTACTGTTTTCAAGCTTCTTAAAATTTTTCTCGCGCAGTTCTTCAGGTTTAATCTGTCTCGCGCCAAGAATGTGCCCCGCGTTAAAGTCTTTCGCCGCACGCATATCAAATACCACAGCATCTTCTTTATTTATCAATAATGTTGCCTCGTGGGTACTGAGTTCTTTTACCGATGAGGTAAGCCCGCTGACGTAACTGAATATCAACATGCCCACTAACGCTACCCAAACACCAGCAAGAACAATGTTGTTGCTGGCAAATTCAATAAGTTGATCCATTACTGCTAACCCTGTCTACAGACCTTGAAAAGAGTGCAAAGTATATAGAAAAATTGACGAGAAACCAGCCTGCCGTTTATTGCGATACACTTTGGCATTACGATTTCGTTTAGCTGGTTGATATTACGCCTAAATTGAACTGGGATTATGACAGCGGCTCAGATACACTGAAAATACTCTTGCGTGCTAACGCGTTAAAAGCAACCTCGATTTTTAGGATGGCTTCACCGCTTCTATGGTTTTACGAACTTCACTCTTTACCTTACTCCTTGGGCTGCTTATGCACCTGTCTACGCCAGTTTATGGTCAAGACGCAGCGCAGTCTGAACAAAAAGAGCGGTTAGCTAAATTACAAGCTGAGCTGGTTGCTCGCCAGCAAGTACTGCAAAACAGCAAGGCGAGTGCTGATGAGCTAGAAGGTGTACTTAAACAGTCTGAGTTAGAGATTGCTAAAGTAGCTAAGGCGTTAAGTAACACAAAACAGTCACTAGAGCGTGTAGAAAAAGAGCAAAACGCGCTGCAAAAAGAACAGGCTACCTTAAAGTCAGCCATTCGACAGCAACAGTCTTTATTAGCAAGTCAATTAAAAAATGCCTTCATGGCCGGTCATTACGATTATGCCAAAATGCTTTTCTATCAAGATGACGCAAAGTCCTTCGAGCGTGTTATTACCTATTACAAGTACGTTGCGAAAGCACGTCAAAAAGAAATCGAGACCTTTCGCGATAACGTGGCACGACTCGAAACAGTAAATGAAGAACTAGTTGAAAAGGCTGAAGCACTTGCACAGCTTAAAGACGAACAAGAAAATCAACGGGCCATACTACTTACACGCCAAAATGACCGTAAAGCCACGCTCAAAAAACTGAATAAAACCATTGCGTCTGAAAGCCAAAAAATAGCCTCACTAAAAGCCAATGAAAAAGCGTTAGTTGATGCCATTGAAAAGGCGCGAATAGCCGCTGAAAGAGCTGCGCGCGAAGCCACAATCACTCTCGATGGGTTGGCTAAATTGAAAGGGCAGTTAGACGCGCCGGTTAAGGGCCGCATTCGCAAACTCTTCGGCAACCGACGCCAAGGACAGGTACGTTGGAAAGGTATTGTGATTGATGGCGCAGAAGGCGACCCAGTAAACAGTATAGCCCCTGGCAAGGTACTTTATGCCGACTGGTTGCGAGGCTTCGGTTTGGTCTCTATTGTCGACCACGGAGATGGTTACATGAGCGTTTACGGGCATAATCAGGCGTTATTAAAGCAAGCCGGAGACGAGGTGAGGCGCGGGGAGCGTATTGCGCTAGTAGGGCGAAGTGGGGGGCAAGAGTTTCCGAATCTCTACTTTGAAATTCGCCATAAAGGCAAAGCCATTAACCCAACTGCATTTTTAAATTAAAATAGGGCATGTTACTTTGATAACATGCTTCTTTGATAAATGATATGTTGATAATTAAAAGTGCTTTAACGACCTAAAAAAATTTTGGTGCTTCAAAATATTTCTGAGCACAAAAAAGGTTTCCGAGGGCAAAACAAGGTTCCTCACGTTTGCCGGGAAACACGGTCTCCGCCACTGCATAATAAGAAGTAAAAAAAGAAATTACTAAAAAGACATTACAAAACAAAAAGCCAAACAAAAATAAAAACAATCACCCTTATTGGATATGGTTAAGTACTCGTGCGTTTTATTATCATTTTTTTCTTGCTTTTAGCAGGTGGCTTCACAAGCCATTTAGCTGCAGCGAAACCCAGTGTCATTATCATACTCGATGACCTCGGATACAGGCCCTCGGATATCGCCGCATTTTCACTTCCTAAAGAGGTTGCGTTTTCTATTCTCCCCCAAGCGCCGCTGTCTGAACACATTGCACAAAAGGCGTCACAAGAAGGCCGTCCGGTTATGCTGCATATGCCAATGCAGGCTACTAATAACAAGTTTATGGGCCCTCTAGGTTTGCATACCGACATGTTCCCAGCAGCAATAACTTTTACGTTGCGCAAGGCAATCAAGAGTGTTCCTAATGCTATCGGTATTAATAACCACATGGGAAGCGCATTTACAGGCCGAGAAGAAGCAATGCAGGCGCTTATGAAAGAGGTTAAACGTCAGGGGCTTTTTTTCGTCGACAGTAGAACAACCGTATCGACCAAGGCTCAAGATGTCGCCGAGCGAATAGGGGTGCCTAATGCAAGCCGACATGTATTTTTAGACCATCGCAGAGATAAGGCGTTTTTAACTAAACAATTTAAGAAAATGAAGCAAGTCGCCAACCAAACAGGCTACGTTGTTGTTATCGGACACCCACACCCTGAGACCATTGCATTTTTAAAGCAACATTTACCAGATTTAGATGAAGAAGGATTTAACCTGTTGTCGGTGGCAGATTATTTTGCCGCTCAAGAGGAACATGATAACACCCCTTATGCTAGCGACAGTTCAGGTAGCTGTGCTGCAAATAAAAACTGCCCTCAAAAACGTGAATCTCATGGTAGCGAGCAGTTTATTGCCACCTTTCCAACCGAAACCCTCATTTCATCACCAAGGTAGCAAGCATTAACGTTATTATCGCTGCACTTTAAAGCGTCATTAAGAGTGTGGAAAATACCCTTTTTAACAATCTCATAAATAAAAAAGTTAAGCGGTTTGAGAAAAGTTTAATGAGAAGAGATTTTTCATTTCCCTTATTTTGTTATATTATAACGTCTCTGGCGTATTTTTTATTTAAAGGTCTGCATGACTCCAATTGACGACAATCCAGCGAAATTAGACAAACTAGGCATTTGGGTGTCTGGTCTGTGCGCGTTGCATTGCTTGGCGTTGCCTGTGCTCGTGCCCTTATTGCCCTTAATTGGATCTTCGTTTTTTGCTCAAGTATGGTTTGAGAGAACGATACTTTCTTTCTCGATCCTTGTGGGAGCAGTTGCCTTAATCAGTGGCGCAACCCGTTATCATGGCCGACTTTACCCCCTTGTGTTACTACTCACCGGTGGCGTTATTTATTGGTTTAAAGACATTTTTGGTGAGTCATACGAGCCGTTTACCATCGCCTTGGGCGCTTTTTTGATTGTAACCGGTCACTGGCTAAATATGCGCCTTTGCAGACAATGCAAGTGCTGCAAAAATACTGTTCTGTCAAATCACTTATCTACCGAAGCGAAGTAAAATTATGGTGCTAGCACCGCTAGCGCTATATCGGGCACGTTGGTAAATATTCCTGTAACGCCCCAAGCTTCTAGCTGTTTCATATCTCTAGGTTCGTCAACGGTATAGACGTAAACGTCGAAGCCGTCCAAGCGCGCTTTTTCGACAAAATCCTTTTCTACTGCATCTAACGCAATATTGACTGAATATGCATTCAGCGCACGTGCACTTGCCGTGCAGTCTAGTTCAAAACTTGCGGTGAGAGCGCCAATTTTCACTTCGGGCCATAGCTTTGAAATGTCAGCCAGCCAATGATGGTTAAACGATGAAACGAGAATATGTTCCGGCTGGATATCACTGTTTAAAACAGCTTTTTTTACCTCTCTAACCCAAGAGTCAACGCAGTGAAGATGCTTTATTTCTATATTGCACCATCGCCCTTGTGGCACCGTCTTTAAACTGTCCGATAGTGTGGGAATTCTTTCGCCCTCGCCAATATCCAGTTTGCATAATTCTGTCCACGGGGTATCTAATAAATAACCTGCTTTTCGAGCTCGCCTTAACAATAGCCTATCGTGAAAAACAATAATGCCGCTTTCGTGCTGATAGGTATCAAACTCTATTCCGTCAGCACCTAGTTGAAAGGCAACCTTGAAAGCTTTTATCGTATTCTCAGGAGCTACTTTACTTGCACCGCGATGGGCAAAAATTCGCATTACCGCTCCTATTTATCGGTATCATCAGCCTGATGTAGTTTATGTGCATTAAGCGTTTCATAAACAGAGGCTGACGTTATAAGAATGCCACCAATAAGCGTGCTTAAGGTTGGGCTTTCATCGAGTACAACTATGGCAAGCGCAACACCGTAAAGGGGTTGCATGCAGGCAATAAGAGAAAATGTTTTGGCTCTTAAGTGACGTAAGCTTGCGGCAATTAATGCGTGGGGAAGCGCGGTAAATACTGTGCCTAAAAGTAACAGCATTAGCCAATCGTGTGTTGAGGCTTGAGCAATACTGTTGCCTATTGTTGGTAACATAACAATCGAGATTACGAGTGTTTGCCATGCCATTGCTTTCGCGCCGCTGTACTGTTTGAAATGTTTGCGGTGAATAATGTTTCTAAAGGCGTAAAGCACTGCCGAGGCGATACCAATTAACACCCCAAGTGTTATCTCATTTTCAAGGGTAGACTCGGGTACTATGAGGTATACACCAGCAACAACCGCAAGCGCAGACACTATGTCTTGCCAGACTAACCCTGTTTTTTCAAACAAAGGCTCAATAAGTACGGTTATTACTGGAAAGGTGAAAAGCGCAATCATTCCAACAGATACACCGGCATATTGCATTGCAGCAAAATACGTTACCCAGTGCAGCGCCATCAGTATGCCTAAACCAACGGCAATAGCATAATCACGCCGGCAGTGTAGCTTCACCTTATCTTTTGCGAGAAATAAAAAGGCGAACAACGCTACACAGGCGAATACAGAGCGAATCAGCGTGATATCAATAGCACTTAGAGGGACAAGGCGCGAAAATAGTGCCGTGCCGCCAAGTAGTATTACAGTTAGGTGCAGCGATATCAGGCTTTTTTTAACAGCATTCATAAATTAGCTGTCGGTATCATTTGTGCCACGTTTCATTGCCATGGGCTCACCCAAACGAGTCATCATACCAGGCGCTAAGTCTTCAAAGTCGATAGTGTCTTTTTCGAAACAAACAACAATTGTAGAGCCCAGTTTAAACCTGCCTAATTCTGCACCTTTCTCAAGCTTTACCGCCGCTTCACTGTCTTTTTCGTACGACCAGTGCTGAACATTCTGACCCGCTGGAGGCGTTACCGTGCCAGCCCAGACAGTTTCGATGCTTGCAACAATGGTTGCACCTACTAACACCATAGCCATTTTGCCTACTGGGGTATCGAAAATAGCCACCACTCTTTCGTTCCGAGCAAATAAGCCAGGAATATTTTGAGCGGTTAGCGGGTTGACAGAAAACAGGTCGCCGGGCACATAAATCATGTCGGTGAGGGTGCCTTCAATTGGCATATGAATACGGTGGTAGTCGCGAGGTGCTAAATACACGGTGGCGAATTTTCCGTTTTTATACGGCGCAGCAATGTCTGGCTTTCCACCGAGCAGGGTTGTCAAACTAAAGTCATGGCCTTTAGCTTGAAAAATGCTGTCGCTGTTAATGTCACCAAATTGACTTACCGTTCCGTCTACTGCATGAATAAGTACGTTTTCATTAGTATCAATCGTACGGGCCTCGGGTTTGAGAGGACGAGTAAAAAATGCATTAAAGCTTCTATAGTGAGTCGGCTCTTCATAAAGGGCTTCCGACATATCGACGTTATACTGTTTAATGAAAAGTTTAATTAATGACGTGGTCACACTTCCCATTTCGGCCGCGGCTAGTTTGCCTACCAAGCGTGAAATAAGGTGCTTTGGGGTGACGTACTGTAAGTTAACTTTAAGCCAATCTAACACTGAAAATTCTCCGTTTTTAAACAAAGGCTTGCTCTCGGTGAGCAATTGTACATGATGTCACGTTGCTACAAACAACTTTAAGATTATGAATGCGTCAAAGTCGATATAAGTACGTTTTAAACTACCTGCACACTGAAGCTTACGCCCCTGGCGGCTGGCTATGACTGGGGCGATTTTCTTCCATTGAAACTAAAATTCTGTGATAGCTTTCAAATCGCTCAGAGCTGATTTTGCCTTCATCAACCGCTTCTCTGATAAGACACCCGGGGTCGTTGAGGTGTTTGCAATCTCGAAATTTGCAGCCGCCAAGATAATCTCTAAATTCTATAAAGCCCCAGGTAATGCGTTCGCTTGGAATATGCCATAGGCCAAATTCTCTCACGCCCGGGGAGTCAATTAGATCTCCCCCCGCGGGTAAATGAAGTAACTTGGCGGTTGTTGTTGTGTGCTGTCCAAGGCCTGAGTTTGTAGAGATTTCTCCAGTGAGTTCGTCTGCATCAGGAAGTACTTGGTTTATTAAACTCGATTTTCCAACGCCGGACTGCCCAACAAACACGCTGATATTATTGTTTAAGTAAGCGTTTAGCGCCTCAATGCCTTCACCCGTAGCGCAACTGGTATAAAGCACTTCATACCCCAATTTTTCATAGGTAATAAGTTGACGCGCTACATCGGCTCGCTCGTCCTCGCTTAACAGTTCTACTTTGTTGATTACGATAAGTGGCGTAATACCAATGTCTTCGCAAGCGACTAAATATCGGTCGATGATGTTAGTAGATAAAGAGGGAAGAATGGCGCTTACTACAATTATACGGTCTATATTGGCTGCAATAGGTTTTACACCGTCATAGAAGTCTGGGCGAGTTAGTACAGAACGTCTGTCTTTTACAATTTCAATAACACTGTTAACGCCCGTATCTGTGGTATCTCCCTTACTGAAAAATACGGTATCGCCGCAAACTACAGACTCGACAGTTCTGCGTATGTGACAACGATAAATAGTACCTTCAGCGCTTTCAACATCGGCGTGCTTACCGAAACGGCCTATTACGGTGCCGCTGATAAGAGCGCTCTCATCGGGTGTTGCCGATAAAGACGTCGCTTGTTTTTCCTGTAAGCGTTTGCTGCGATTAGCAGCCACTTGACGCTTCTGTCTCTGTGTAAGTTTTGGTTTTTTCGCCACGATTATTTTCTAGTTTCACGTATACTAATACAATAATAACGTTTGTAGGACATGGTTGCCATGTCTGTAATGCACTGAGGAATGATATGAGCAAAGACAATAGCAATCTTGTTTGGATAGATATGGAGATGACGGGGCTCGATCCGGAAACCTGTGTGGTTATGGAAATTGCAACCATAGTGACCGATGCGCAGCTCAACATTCTTGCAGAAGGGCCTGTTATAGCCGTTCATCAACCCGATAGCGTGTTAGACAGTATGGATGAATGGTGCACTCGTGTGCATGGCGAAAGCGGCCTTACAAAGCGCTGCCGTGACAGTACGGTAAACGAGCAAGAAGCAGCTGCCGAAACCATCGCTTTTTTACAGCAATGGGTAGAAGCTGGTAAGTCTCCGCTGTGCGGTAACACAATAGGTCAAGACAGACGTTTCATGGTTAAGTACATGCCAGAATTGGAAGCGTACTTCCATTACAGAAGTATTGATGTGAGCACTATTAAAGAGCTTACACGCCGTTGGAAACCAGAGATTCTATCTGGGTTTGAGAAAAAAGGTGTGCATCTTGCGCTAGACGATATTCGCGAATCTATTGAAGAAATGCGCTATTACCGAGAGAAAGTGTTTACGATTTAAGCACTCATGAACACAGGCACTAAAAAAGTAGAATAAAAGGTTGCGTTACCCCAAAATTTTTGTAAAATGCGCACCACTTCAAACGAAGTGCCTTTTTGTTGCGGGAATAGCTCAGTTGGTAGAGCACGACCTTGCCAAGGTCGGGGTCGCGAGTTCGAATCTCGTTTCCCGCTCCAAATTTTAAACCTGATAGTAAACTTTACTTTCAGTGAGCGTGAAAAGCGCGACCCCTAGTGGGCCCGCGACCGAGTGTCGGCCAGTTAGCGAATCTCGTTTCCCGCTCCAAATTTTAAACCTGATAGTAAACTTTACTTTCAGTGAGCGTGAAAAGCGCGACCCTTAGTGGGCCCGCGACCGAGTGTCGGCCATTGCTTCGCAACGAGTTCAAATCTGTTTCCCGCTCCAAATTTCTTATACTTCATTTTATAATTTAATTTCATGCGACCCCTGTGGGCCGGCGACCGAGTGTCGGTCAGTTAGCAAATCTCGTTTCCCGCTCCAAATTTTTTATACTTCATTTTATTATTTAATTTTGTGTCTGATTTCATGCGACCCCTGTTGACCCGCGACCGAGTGTCGGTCACTGCTTTACATGAGCTCGAATTCCTGTTCTCGCTTCGAAAACCTTCAAATTTCCGCATATTTCTCAAATTTATACGAAAGTATTAAGTTTGTTGGGTTTGATGGCTGTGTGCCGCGATTTTATACCCTTTTCACTTTTACTTTGAATCAATATTCAAGGCTATTTGCCTTGTTTTGGTGCGTGCTTATCTTGATTTTGCCCGATTTTTCGTTTATCCCTTGTGAGCGGGCGTGAAAGTTTGTTTTTTTTGCACTAATGTAGTGCGAAGTGCGCCTTGGATGCTTGATGAGTGCATATTAAATGGATTTTTATAAATAAATATGCATAATTCGCGGCTTCAAAAGCCCTTATTGCGAATAAACGAGCAATTGTTGGGCACAAAGCTTGCACTGGCTGCAATGTCAGTACAGTTTGCAAAGATACGCTGTAAATAGTAGTACCGCTCAAGCGCGTCTCAAACATGCTTACCTAAAGGTACATAAAATTAGTCTTTCTGCCATTAGCTATCAGCAAGAATAGCGGCCTCAAAAGATAAGAAAATACTCGGAGAAACACACATGGCTTTTGATTCATCAAAGCAAAATAAGCTTACTGTACTCGCGTGTGCAGTAGCATCTGCACTAGCGTTAAGTACAACTGCTGTTCAGGCTCAGGAAGATGCCGACGTTGATGAAAAGGATATCGAAAAAGTGGTTGTGACCGGCTCGCGTATAGCACGTGATCCCAACTTAGCATCTCCTTCACCAGTTCAAGCGATATCAGAAGAAGATATCCAGCTGTCAGGTGAATTTTCTGTAACCGACGTAATCAATGACATTCCAGCACTGTTCTCATCAACAACAGCGGAAAGTTCCATTGATTCAGGGTTTGCAGACGGAGCGAACATCTTAAATCTACGTGGTTTAGGTTCGAACCGTACCTTAACGCTCGTAAATGGACGTCGACACGTTGGCGGTGTTGCAGGTTCTGCTGCTGTAGATGTGGGTTCAATTCCCGTAAAACTTATTAAGTCTGTAGAGGTGCTCACAGGCGGTGCGTCTGCCGTTTATGGTGCCGATGCGGTAACTGGGGTAGTTAACTTCATACTGCAAGATGATTATGAAGGCTTTGAATTTGACGTAAACACGGGTATTTCGTCAGAAGGCGATGGTGAGCAAATTAGTATGTCAGCTTTGTATGGTGAAAACTTTGACAACGACAGAGGTAATTTTGCAATAAACGTTGAGTATCAAAATGACGAAGGTGTGCGTGTAAGTGAAAGAGACAATGGTTTAATCATTGGCTCTGCTCGCGATTGGACTAACCCTGCTTTACGATTCCAACAGGGTGATATTGGTGCAAGTACACCCAACTTGGCACAGTATTACAACTATGGCAATACAGGCCTATTCAATTTCGGTTTAAGCATTCCATCTCAAGACGCTTTTATCCAAAATTACGTTGACACCTTTGATACGCAACCGAATTTAACTTCTGAAGAGCTAGCGCTATTTAACCGTGCAGCGACAGCAAACCCACGTGCTGTCCTTCCTTACCGCACTTTCCCATTCACTTCGGGTTATGGCTACATTATTCCTGGAAACCCCTATACGTTTGAGGGGTTTGATCCTGCGACCAATATCGACCTTGATGGTAATGGTACGCCAGACTGCCTAGACTCTTTCTCAGGGTATAACAGCTCGTTTGGCGCCGCATCATTTGGTGTACTAGGTGGTTGCTGGAACGTATTAGAAGATGGTTCTTACAGACCTATTCAAGATGGCTTGGTATCAGGTAACTTTGAAGGCTTCGGTGGTGATTCTTATAACACCATACAGCAACAGCGTGGCTATCTAATTACGCCAAATGACAAAATTGCGGTAAACCTGTTAGGCCACTATGACCTCACTGACACAAGTACCGTGTTTGGTGAGTTTAAGTACGTTGTTCAGACAACAGAAAATGAAAGTCAGCCTTCTTCATACTGGGATCTATTATTTGGTGCAGCAGATAACCCTTACCTTCCTTCTTTCATACAGCCGTTAGCGAGCGAAATCGGTGGCGTTGCTATTACGGCAGACCCTATTGGAATTGGTCAAGGTAAAATCGAGAATGAGCGTAGAACCTTACGTGGTGTTATCGGTCTAGAAGGCTTCTTAGAAAACGACTGGCAGTATAGCCTTGCGTTAAATTACGGAAGATTCGAGTTTGAGCAAGAAGGAACGGAAAACATTGTTGTAGTAGACCGTTTCTTCTCTGCAATCGACGCGGTTACAGACCCTTCAACGGGTGAGGCAACCTGTCGTGTGAACTTAGACGCTGATACCCCTCAAGTCACCACCGCATTTAATATTCCAGTCTATGACCCAGGTTATTTTTCATTTACTCCCGGTGACGGCAGCTGTGTACCTTTAAATATTTGGGCCGGCGCAGGCGGAATTTCTCAAGAAGCGGTTGATTGGGTAACGCAGGATAGCCGCAGTAAAACTACCATTGAGCAGTTCGTTGTGAGTGGTTCATTATCTGGTGATTCTTCTGACTATTTTGAACTTCCATACGGCCCTGTATTCTTTGCTCTTGGTGGGGAATATAGAAAAGAAAAATCAGAAGCGACCTTCGATAATTGGCAACTTGGTATTATTCCTGAAGGTTCACAGTTCCAAGCTGGAACATTTATCTCTGACTATTCGTCTAATAACTCACTGGTATTCCAGCCGTCTATTAAAACGGCAAACGAAACAGGTGAATTTGATGTAAGTGAAGTATTTGTTGAAGTCTCTATTCCTCTAATTGAAGGCGAGATGCTTGCTGAAGAGCTTACGTTAGATTTAGCTGCGCGCTATTCTGATTACTCTACTATTGGCGACACAACGACGTGGCGTGCAAACTTAATGTATGCGCCTTACGAGGATCTCATGATTCGCTTGTCGCAATCTCAGGCCGTTCGTGCGCCTAATATCACAGAGCTTTTCGGCCCTGAAGTAGGTACGACTTTCCGTCCTACTGACCCGTGTAATGCTAGCGTGATTGCAGGTATTCGCGGTAATGATCCAGCTGCGGCTGATCAGATACAAGCCAACTGTGTAGCAGATTTCCAGTCAATCGGTTATAACCCGTTCAACGACGCAGGTGAGTATGTTTACACCGATCCACTATCGGCTGCATTCCCTGGCGTTACCGGTGGTAACGCAGAATTGCAAGAGGAAACAGCCGATACGACAACAGTGGGCTTCGTATATCAGGCAAGCTGGTTGGAAGGCCTGTCGGTGACCGCTGACTATTGGAGCATAGAGATTGAATCTGCGATTAGTTCTGTGAGTTCCAATGATATCGTCAACGGATGTTATATCGGTGAAAACTTAAACGAAAACTTCTGTTCTTTGTTTACTCGTAATACCGATGCAAATTCACCACAGTTCGGCGGCCTTAACTTCTTGCGCTCAACGCAGGTTAACTTTGCTCGCTTAGAAACATCAGGTGTTGATTTCAGTGTGGGCTATGACTTTGAAATTGATGACCATACGTTTTTAACAAAAATCTCTGGAACAAAGGTGAACGAGATTGACCAGTTCACTAACCCAAATGATCTGAACGAAGTTAACCCAGAGCTTGGTGAAGTTAATCGCCCTGAATGGGCAGGCAACTTTACCGTGACATGGAAGTGGCAGGATCTACAAATTGGTTGGCAAACGCAGTACATGGATAAGCAGTTAGTTGCATTTGTTGAAATCGAAGAGTACGAGCGCGGTGATTATGATGACTCGGTCGTAATGGATGAATTTTTCCAGCACGATATTAACTTCTCATATGTACTAACTGACACAGTTAAAATGTACGGTGGTATTAAAAACGTTACTAACGAAGAACCTTTCTTGACGAACTTTGCCTATCCGGCGAGTGCCCGTGGAAGATTTTACTTCGTAGGGTTTGACATGCAGCTTAACTAAGCTGTTATCGATACAGTTCAAAGCAGCTCTATTGAGCTGCTTTTTTTGTATTTGTTATATGGCAAATTAATTTTTATCAAAAAAGGTTATTGCAACAGAGGTAACATGCGACTATTTTGTTAATATTCAAGCTGGTCAAACCAGATGCATATGCGCTAGTGAATTTTTCTAGAAAAGCGCATAGGTTTATTGGCCACTGTTCTCATCATACATAAAGTGGCAAGATAACGATGTCAAAAAACTACGTACTCAATACCTACAACAAATTTCTAAAACTGCCCTTTGGCAAAAAGCTGTTTAGCTGGTATTCAGCGCGCAGGGCTCCTTATTTCGCTACCGTTTCGCCAGTTATTACAGATATCAAACCAAACTACTGTGAAGTGTTAATTAAAAAACGCAAAGTGGTGGAAAACCATATAGGCACGGTTCACGTTATTGCTATATGTAATGGCTTGGAAATGGCGATGGGGTTTATGTGTGAGGCGTCTATCCCCAAGTATTTGCGTTGGATCCCAAAAGGGATGGAAGTGAAGTATCCAGCAAAAGCGGATACCGATATTCGATGCGTGGCTGAAGTACCAGAAGATGCATGGAAGCCTGGTGACCTGCCTATTTCAGTAAAAGCATACGATACAAATGGTACCGTTGTTGTAGATGGAATTATTACCGTTTGGGTCAGTGAGAAGCGCTAAATAGTACAAGGCTGCGTGAAGCATTCTGCATCTTATTTTGATTTAAAATATTAAGTTTTTACTACCTCGTGTTTTGGGTTTGACAGTAGCTGCAAACCCAACTAAACCTACCAATAGCATGTCGTTATATGTCAAATAGGTAGTCTATTTTTACGCTAAGTAAGAGATTGGTCTCGCTTGGCTACACCCAACTAATATAGTTTGAACGAGGTGGATATGGCGGTTATTTCAAAACAGCAGGTAGCGAGTAAATTATTTGTCGATAAAAAGAACTACCCTTATGGCTTTGCCCGTTCTGGTGACTTTTCTATCTCCGAAAGTAAGCTTTTGCAATCTCATGGAAGTTTATTTGCCGCCCTGGTTGACGGCGAAATAACTCCGGAAAATGATGAGGAACAAGCTTATCTTGAGTCAGCTTTGGGGCATCGCGAACCTTCAACTCCCCAAGAAAAGGTGTGGCTCAAATATCAACGACGAATAAATAGGCCTAAAACCGCAAGCATCTATGGCTCACAAAAGCCTGTCATTGACGATACCGACGCGGATAATGACGAAGACATCAATGACAATAGCGATCTTGATGTGGATGTGTCTGATTAGCCTTCAATACATGCGTAAAACAAACGTAACAGATGATAAATTTCAAATTTTGTTAACTGATTGTAAATAATTATCCTATTTTGGGTGAATAATGCCTTTGATATGAAATATTCATCCTAATTATTGCTATTATTGGGATATATATCTCACTTTTCCTCATTTTGGTGTTTTATCTTCCTATTAGCTTCGATATAGTCCGGACATCGTCAGCGAAAGATGACAACTCACAACCTTTTACGGGAGATACAACAGTGAAAATGATGTCGGGCGCAGCCATGGTGGTTGAAGCGCTAAAAGATGTAGGAGTAACACATGTGTTCGGTTATCCAGGTGGTGCCGTACTTGACATTTATGATGCTTTATTTGCACAAGATGATGTCAAACATGTCCTCGTACGTCATGAACAGGCAGCCGCACATATGGCGGATGGGTATGCACGTTCAACTGGCAAAACCGGCACCGTTCTCGTCACTTCAGGTCCTGGAGCAACAAATACGATTACCGGTATAGCCACTGCATATATGGATTCTATTCCTATGGTAGTGCTATCGGGCCAGGTGCCTTCTATGCACATAGGTGAAGATGCTTTCCAAGAAACTGATATGGTAGGGTGTTCACGTCCTATTGTTAAGCATAGCTTCCTTGTAAAGCGCTCAGTTGATATTCCTGAGGCAATTGCAAAAGCCTACTACATTGCTAATACAGGTCGCCCAGGCCCGGTAGTTGTTGATTTACCGAAAGATTTAGTGAGTGTGGCGGACGAACATCCGTATGTGTTCCCGTCTGACGTAACTATGCGCTCTTACAATCCAACTGAAAAGGGTCACCCAAAACAGGTCAAAAAAGCAGTAGAGTCACTGTTGAAAGCGGAACGTCCGATTTTATATGTTGGCGGTGGAGCAGTAGCCTGTGACGCCTCCAGCAAAGTGATTGAGCTAGCCGAAAAGCTAAACGCCCCCGTTACATGTACCCTAATGGGGCTTGGTGCCATGCCGGGAACACATAAGCAATTTATTGGTATGCTTGGCATGCACGGCACCCTTGAAGCTAATAAGTCGATGCATAATGCCGACTGTATCATTGCTTTAGGTGCGCGATTTGACGACCGTGTAACTAATAACGTTGATAAGTTTTGCCCTCACGCCGATATCATACATGTTGACATCGACCCAGCATCTATATCTAAAACGGTGAACGCACATATTCCTGTGGTTGGTTCGGTAGATAAGGTTTTAGATCAAATCCTTAGCCAAGTGGATAAGAAAGACCTTTCTGCTCAGCCTGAAAAGCTTGCCGATTGGTGGAGCCAAATAGCAACTTGGCGAGCAAAGGCTTGCTTGAATTATGAGCAGGGCGAAGAAGTTATTAAACCACAGCGAGTTATTGAAACGCTCTATAAGCACACCGATGGCAAAGCCTTTGTGAGCTCGGACGTGGGTCAGCATCAAATGTTTGCTGCCTTATATTATCAGTACGATAAGCCACGTCAGTGGATTAACTCTGGCGGCCTAGGCACTATGGGCTTTGGCCTACCCGCTGCAATGGGAGTTCAGTTTGCTCACCCTAAAGCCACATCAGTAGTGGTAACGGGTGACGGTAGTATTCAAATGAATATTCAAGAACTGTCTACCTGCTTGCAATACAACTTACCTATCAAGATTATTTCGTTGAATAACCGCGCGCTTGGCATGGTTCGTCAGTGGCAAGATATGATCTATAAAGGTCGACATTCACACTCCTACATGGATTCGATGCCTGATTTCGTTAAGCTTGCAGAAGCTTATGGCCACATTGGTATTAAGGTCGATAAGTTAGATGAACTCGACGCCGCTATGGAGAAATGTTTCAGCTACACAGATCGCTTGGTGTTTATGGACATTGCTATAGACCAAAACGAACACGTATATCCTATGCAAATTAAGTACGGAGCCATGGATGACATGCGCTTGAGTAAGACGGAGCGAACCTAATGAAACGCATTATTTCAGTATTAATGGAAAACGCCCCTGGCGCACTATCTCGAATTGTTGGTGTATTCTCTCAGCGTGGATATAACGTAGACTCGTTGTGCGTAGCACCCACAGACGATTCAAGCCTTTCACGCTTAACTATCATTACCCATGGTGATGACAAGGTTATCGAGCAGATCACTAAGCAGGTAAATAAGCTTATTGACGTGCTTAAGGTGGCAGATTTAACGGAAAACACGCACATTGAGCGCGAATTAATGTTAATTAAAGTCGCTACCCGTACCGAGTCAGTGCGCGCGGAAGTTAAGCGTAATTCAGATATTTTCCGCGGCCGCATTCTTGATGTGAACGCCAATAACTATACTATCGAAATTACTGGCACTACCGACAAGCTTGACGCATTTGCGGCCACTATGGGCCAATGCGCAGAGGTTATCGAGTCGTCGAGAACGGGTGTGTGTGGTCTTGCTCGTGGTGATAGAGCGCTTAGGCTTTAGCGTTTAGTTACGCGCACAACTGCGAACAACTATATTCAAACATTTGAAGGCCAGTGCAACACTGGCCTTTTTTATACCGAAAAAGTTGCTTACAACACAAACACAATTGTTAGACACATCTCCGTAATACGCCTCTACGCGCAGGGCCACACCAAATGAAGGAGAAAAGTTTTCCTCTCGCAGTAGCAACACAAAGGGCTCAACGTCAAAATATAGCCAATCTCTCACCGTATTTGAACGCCATCTCAAGCCGCTGTAAATCTCTTCAACGCGATAGTTGGGTTGGCTAAGACCCTCTACCATAAAGTGGGGAATGAGCGAATTGTGACGATTTAGGGAATACAAATGGTGAACTTCATGTCGCCAAAACCAATCGTCGGTCTCATCGCGATAAAAGAAACGGTTGTTCTGTCGAATTAAATGCTGCGGGTTTAGATCGTATTGAAAAGCAGCGCCCAGCTCTGCGCCCAGTCTATCCCTTGTGAAATAATAAACTTCAGCATCGTATAAAACAGCCCAGTTTTCGCTTATCGCTGCCGCATCTCTGTACCTTGCTCGAGTGTAAAGCTGATCACGCCTGCCAGCGCCAATTCTAAAAGAATAATGGGAGTTTTGATCTGGTCGAAAACGAAGGGCGATAGTTGTGCGATCTCGGTTGTTGTTTGCTGTATCCCTCGCTGCTCTGATGGCTGAATCTTGGGTTTCATCTTCGTTATCACTCAGTAACAAATCTACCCGCTCTTCTAGTGCTGGCAGTTTTACTCGAATGCGAAACCGCACATCGGTATCTGTTAACATGCCAGAGCGAGGTTCCCAAGCAAGTTGAACCCGCCCTTGGGCTCTAGCCTGTGAACCCATGAGCTTCTCATCGCTTTCTTTACTGTAAAACCAGCCATCGAATTGCCTTACTGTAAAGTCCATCGAATTAGTAAAGCTACGCTGCCAAATATCAAACCATTGCTCTTCGTAGTCATGTTGATGACCGTCATCTACTTCTATGGCCTTTTTCTTGACAACGTTGGTGGTCACTATCACTCCACTAGGCGCGTTTTGACTGTGTTTCACCGCCTCGCTCTCGCCCTGAGAAGGTGAGAAATTAGCAAGTAGAAAATGGCATAGCACAGTGACAGCGCATGTCATTAATGACTAACTCCTTGTTAATAATGGTAAAGCCTGTGTGGACTGTAAGTGAAACCGAAAAGATTACCTTGTAGTAAGAAGAATGAAACGCATGAAGTAAAAGGTCAATGATTATTCGATAAGATAAATATTCAGGTGAAAGGAGCGTCTTGCAGTGGCATACTGGGCACATTGAAGTTTGGGAGATAAATTTTATGGGTGGTATTAGTATTTGGCAGCTGCTGATAATACTAGTGATAGTAGTGTTACTTTTTGGCACAAAGCGTTTAAAAGGCATTGGCACCGATTTAGGTAGTGCTATAAAAGGCTTTAAAAAAGAAATCACTGAAGACGATAAAGACGCAGACTTCGACCAAAAAAAGCAGGTAGAAGAACAGCGTACTTCTGACTCAGTAGCGACAAAAACAGAAAGTGATGTGAAAGATAAGTCCTAATGTTTGATATTGGTTTTTGGGAGCTTTTGGTTATAGGCGTTTTGGCTCTTTTAGTGTTGGGGCCAGAGAGATTGCCGGGAGCCATACGTTCAACCATCAATACCGTTCGTGGCGTGCGCAATATGGCAACTGGCTTTAAGCAAGAAGTTGAGCATCAGTTGCGCGTGCACGAGTTGCATGAAAATCTTAAGAAAGCGGAACAGCAGGGACTTAAAGAACTCTCACCAGAACTTGAAAAAAGTGTGGATGAGTTGAAAAAAGCGGCTGAATCGGTTCAAGAACCTTATAAAAAGCAGTAAATGTCTGACGCAAACAACTTACTATCTCATTTAATTGAATTACGCAGCAGAATTCTAAAGGCGTTACTGAGCGTGCTTGTTGTGTTCTTGTGTCTGGCCGCGTTCGCGCAAGATTTGTATCAACTGCTGGCTATGCCGCTGTTAGATGCTATGCCAGAAAACGCGACTATGATTGCTACCGATGTTGCCTCTCCCTTCTTTGCTCCGTTTAAGCTTACGTTGGTGCTGTCCTTTTTCATCGCCATACCTTACGTACTTTATCAAGTTTGGGGTTTTGTGGCTCCAGGGCTTTATCGTAATGAAAAACGGTTAGTCGCTCCCTTGCTGCTTTCTAGTACTCTTTTGTTTTACGCTGGTATGGCGTTCGCGTATTTTGTGGTATTTCCAATCGCTTTCGCGTTTTTCACCAGTGTTGCCCCTGAAGGAGTAACAGTAAGTACTGATATTTCCAGCTACCTAAATTTTGTATTAAAGTTGTTTTTTGCGTTCGGAGTATCGTTTGAAATTCCTATTGCCATTATCCTTATGTGCTGGACGGGCATAACCGACGCTAAATCGTTGCGGGCAAAGCGACCTTTCGTAGTAGTAGGCGCTTTTGTTGTTGGTATGCTGCTAACTCCGCCCGATATCATTTCGCAAACCTTACTTGCCATCCCTATGTGGCTGCTATTTGAAGTAGGCGTAGTGATAGGTGGTTTGTATGCGGGTAAGGGAAAGCGTGAAGAAAATAAAGCGAGCGACGACACAACAAACGCTTCTGACGACGCTTAAATAATTTATTAAAAAGGAATAAAAAAATGAAAACTCGAATAATCCCTTTTATTGCAGTTTTGGCGGCTTTAAATGCGTTGCCAGCGCAGGCTGAAAGTGTTGGTAAGGCAATTGAAAAGTGTCGTGCTACAGAAAACAGCTTAAAGCGCCTAATGTGTTATGACCGCATGGCGAAGTCTTTGAGCCAGTATGACGATG
Organism: Alteromonas sp. RW2A1; assembly: GCF_001886475.1. Lineage (NCBI taxonomy): Bacteria > Pseudomonadati > Pseudomonadota > Gammaproteobacteria > Alteromonadales > Alteromonadaceae > Alteromonas > Alteromonas sp. RW2A1. Next base: position 546,503 of record NZ_CP018031.1, read on the forward strand.
CAGATATGCAAATGAGCGAAATGCCAGCGCTACCCAGAGCAAAGCCTAAACCTTCGACTGCCAACGTGCCCGCTTCTCGTCCTCGTGTTGCTGCGGCGCCGGCTCCTGCTGTTACTGAAGAGCGCGATCCTGCAGCCTCTTTTGGTTTAGATAGAAAGCGCACGCCAGCCGATGAAGTATCTGAGGTTGTCCTTACTATTGCCGACCTATCAGAGGGAGCTCGAGGAAAAACCGTTGTTACCTTCAGTGATGGCGCGGTGTGGCAGCAAGTCGACAATACCTATTTAAAGCTTGAAAAAGGTCAAACGGTAAGTATTGAAAAAGGTCTTTTCGGCGCGTTCTTCTTAAGCGTGGAAGGGCTTAATAAGCGTTTAAAAGTGAAGCGCGTAAAGTAGATGAAACTGTTCGACGCCGGCGTAAATCTGCTAGACGGGCGATTTAGTGCTGACGAAGTAATTCAGCGAGCGAATGACGCTGGCGTTGCAAGGTTATGCATCATTACCACCCATCCAAGCGAGTGGGATGATGCATACCAGTTATATCTAAAATACCCCGATATCTGTTGTTACACCATTGGTGTCCATCCGCACAATGCAAAAGACGTAAATGCACACGGGTTGATGCAACTCGAGCAACTTGCTCAACAAAAGGGCTGTGTCGCAATAGGGGAGTGTGGTTTAGATTTTAATCGCAATTTTTCTGCGCAAGAAACTCAGCTATCGGTGTTTGAAGAGCAGCTAAAGATTGCTGTCAAGCTGCAAAAGCCCGTGTACTTGCACGAGCGTGATGCCTTTGAACCTCAAATAGCGCTGCTAAGAAGATATATTCCCCAACTGCCCAATGGTATCGCGCACTGCTTCACCGGAGGTGTAGAGGAAGCAAAAGACTACTTAGCCTTAGGGTTGTATATTGGAATTACAGGGTGGGTTTGCGACGAAAAACGCGGTGAGTCGTTAAGAAATGCTATTGCGTGTATTCCTCACGATAAACTCATTTTCGAGACCGATGCGCCTTACCTTTTCCCAAAAACACTGAGACCAAGAAAAAGAAACAATGAGCCTGCTTTTTTACCCCACATTGTAGAGCAGGTAAGCGATATGCTTGGTGTTCCGGCCCAACAGCTTAGTAAAAGCAGTTTTGTTAATACGCTAACCTTATTTAGTATTGACTGAGATATGAGAAAAAAGCTGTATTTACTGCGTAATCACGATGCTTGGTTGCTGCTTACCACCTGTTTAGCGGTTACCATTTTTGTGTGGCTGTTTGTGAATATCTCCCCTAGTACTTCGTTGCCGCCGCACTATTCTCAGCTAAAGTACTTAACGACTACTAATGACGAGATAGACTTCGATAACGTTGAGCAGGTGCCGAAGAGCCGCTGGACTGCGATATCTTCGCCTATCAACTTAGGCATGAGCGATAAAACCGTATGGTTTTCTCTGGTCGTAGACCCTACCCAAAGCCCAGAGAGTCAGTATTTACTGCATATCGACTATGCACTGCTCGATATTCTCGACGTGGGGGTTTTTGAGAGTATTGGGGCAACTCCTGTTGTGCTTTATTCTGCCGGAGACACTCAACCTACCAGCGTACGCCCGCTACAACATGTTAAGCCCTTGTTTCCCCTACCTTCTAGTCAGTTCTCTCAGCGAGTTTTTATTAAAGTAAAAACAACGGGCACCATTCGATTGCCCGTGCGGATTTGGAAAGAAAGGGAGTTCATTCAGTTTACTGCTAACCGAAATGCCGCGCTGGGTGTGTTTTTCGGAATTCTTATCGCTATGGGGATCAGCAATATCTTTCTGACTGTCACAACAGGAAGCCGCTCATTTCTTCTCTATTCAGGATATGTTTTTTGTTTAGCGCTTACCATAGCTACGCTTCAGGGATATGGTTTCACCTATATATGGAGCAATAGCCCTTGGTTTCAGGGTAAGGCCGCGGTTATTTTTGCCAGTGCAACAATCATGTTTGCCAGCATGTTTACTCGCAGCTTACTGCCGATTAAAAAGTACAGCCTGTTGTGCGATAGAATAATGATTGGTATTGGTTGGACTTGCGGTATCACTCTTGTTGGCGGTGTTATCTTGCCTTACTCATTTATGATTAAAGCATTCTTGATTGCATTAAGTTTTATCGTTACTTACACCCTAGCGCTTGGAGCCTGGCTGGCAATAAAGGGTGAAAGAGTTGCACGATACTTTACCATCGCGTGGGGTTTTCTCTTAGTTAGTGCGTTAGCGGCAAGCTTTGATAACGTTAATTTAGTAAATTTCCCCTTAACGTCAAATACTTTACTAATTATAGGCGGGGCAGTTGAAACCCTTATTTTAGCGCTCATTTTGGCCATTAATTTTAGTCACAGCCGAGATTCTCTTATTGATGCAAAACAGTTTGCTTTAGAGCAGGAAAAACAGGCGAATACAGCCAAAGAGCACCTGCTGACCATGCAGCAGCGTCATCAAGAAGACTTAGAATACAAAGTTGAAGAGCGCACTTTAGAGCTAGAGGTGACATTAAGAGAGCTTTCTGAAGTGAATCAGGAGCTAGAGCGGCTTAACGCTATCGACCCTCTTACAGGTGTGCACAATCGCCGCCACTTTGATAAAAGCCTCCGTGCCCAAGGCAGACGAAGTAGAAGAGAAGAAATCCCGCTTTCGCTGATCATTCTCGATATTGACCATTTTAAAAAGATTAATGATACGTATGGGCACGACGCGGGCGATTTGTGTTTAAAACACACGACTTCGCTGTTTCAACAACACATTCACCGCCCCAGTGACGACTTATGCCGAATTGGTGGAGAAGAGTTCGCCTTTATTCTGCCCAACACTGACTTGGCAGGTGCTACACATTTAGCAGAAACCATAGTCAGAGTATTAGCAGACAAGCCATTTAACTATGAGGGTAGTGAAATTAAACTTACTGCCAGTGCAGGCGTATCAACTGCTGTTATTCAAGACGAAGAGCAAGCCCAAACTCTATTTAAGTTCGCCGATAGCTTGCTGTTCAAAGCAAAACAAACCGGGCGAAACAAAGTAATATCTCAACATTTGCAGGACCAACTATGACCACTTCTTTTCCAAATAAGCGTATGCGCAGGCTAAGAGCTAAAGACGCATTGCGCAGTCTCGTTGCAGAGCACGCGCTTTCTGTTGATGATTTAATCTACCCAGTATTTGTGTTGCCAGGTGAAAATGCCCGAGAGGCTGTTCCGTCAATGCCAAATGTAGAACGGCTGTCTCTCGATCTCTTGCTGTTAGAGATGGAAAATTGGGTGGCCTTGGGAATAAGAACGTTTGCGCTTTTTCCTGTTACGCCAATGGCACTAAAAACCGACTGTGCTAAAGAAGCGTTTAACCCAGAAGGGCTTACGCAAACTGCCCTGAGTGCCATAAAAGAAAAGTACCCTGAGGTCATGTTGATGTCAGATGTTGCTCTCGATCCCTTCACCTCCCATGGGCAAGATGGACTTATTGACGCCGACGGCTATGTCGTTAACGACGAAACAGTCGAAGTGTTAGTAAAACAGGCGCTATCTCATGCCGAAGCGGGGGCTGATATTGTTGCACCCTCTGACATGATGGACGGACGTATAGGTCGCATTCGTGAAGCGCTAGAAAGCAAAGGGTATGTGAACACCTGCATCATGGCTTACTCTGCAAAATATGCATCGTCTTACTATGGCCCATTTCGAGACGCGGTGGGCTCGGCTGCTAACATTAAAGGTGGAAATAAGAAAACCTATCAGATGGACCCAGCAAACTCTAATGAAGCCCTTCACGAGATAGCACTTGATATTGAAGAAGGGGCAGACATGGTAATGGTGAAGCCGGGAATGCCGTACTTAGACATTGTTCGCCGCTGTAAAGATGAGTTCAACGTGCCCACTTTCGCTTATCAGGTGAGTGGTGAGTACGCTATGCATCAGGCTGCATTTGCAAATGGATGGCTAAAAGAGGATGAGGTAGTTTTAGAATCTCTACTCGCATTTAAGCGTGCGGGCGCCGACGGCATTCTTACTTACTTCGCTCCGAAAGCCGCAGAACTGCTGAATAAAAGTTACTGAATAAATAAGTAACAGCCTTTATTTTTTAAAAGAGCGAGCAAAAGCGCCGCCAAATGTATTTTGTACATTTGGCGGCTCTTTGTGTTGAGCCTGTATAAATGCGGCTTTGCTTAAGATATTTATGCAAATAAGCTAAATGCAAACAAGCTCACAGCCGGCTTTGTGTTGAAGCCAGCACTCATTAGCTAATTCAGCGTTTATCAAGGGGTGAGATTTTAGCCAGCCCTCAGGAAAAGTGAGCGTCCATTTACTGTCATCACAAACAAGTTTTACATCAGGAATATGCTTGTTTTGCCTGCGCAAGCAAAGCACTACAGCAATACGTAAGACACGAAGCAACCCCTTTAGCATGGGGCGGTAATCATGATGATAGTTATCGAATACATCCTCAGATATGGCTAGCCTGTGCTGGGATACTAGTTCTCGAATAGCCGTTCGCTGTAGGCGTGTAAACCCTGGTAAGTCGATAAAGCTAAGAATATAAGCGCCGTGTTCATGATGACGTTTGTATTCTATATGAAGCCCAATCTCGTGCAGCTCAGCTGCCGCGCCTAAGATGGTTTCGGTATCTAAATGACAGATATTTTGTTGTCTGCACAGCTGATAGCAAAGCGACAGGGCAACTTGCCTCACAGAAACCGCGTGGGCTGTATCTATATGATAGCGCTGCTTGGTCTGATTAAGTGTTTGTTGTCTACGATCATTGTCAGTGACATTGTCTAACATGCCGTAAATCAAACCTTCTCGTAACGCGCCTCCAGAAATGTTCATATGCTTGATATGTAACGCCTCAAAAAGACTTATTAAAATAGCAAGTCCGGAAGGGAATATCGCTTTTCTGCTTTCTTCTAAACCCTCTATTTCAAGTTGGCCTAAAGAGCCACATTCAACACATTGCTGTTGCAGGTGGTAAAGGTAGTCTAGCCTTATTGCGTCACTTATCCCCTGTGCAACCAGTATTTCAGTAATGGCTTGTGGTGTGCCAGACGCACCTAAACAGTTTTCCCAATCAAAACAAAGAAACGCGTTAGACACTTCATTTATGAGTGAATGAGCCGCTTTCTTTGCTTGATCAAAATTTTCGGTGTTAATAACACCACCTTGAAAGTAGCGCTCCATAAAGGTAACGCAACCCATGTCCAAACTTTTAAGATGGATAGGCTGCATATCATTACCGATAATGATTTCAGTGCTAGCGCCACCGATATCAATAACCAAACTGTTGCCTTGATTAGCGGAGGTGTAGGCGACGCCTAAATATATCTGCCTGGCTTCTTCTTCGCCGCTAATTATATTGAGCTTGTGGTTAAGGATCTCTTCAGCTTTGCGCACAAAAACATGTGCGTTGGTTGCAAGACGCAGCGTTGCGGTTGCCACTATCTTGATGTTTGAAGGGGGAATATCTTGCAGCCTTTCGGAGAACACTTGCAGGCATTGCCAGCCTCGTTCCATACTTGTTTCATCAAGCAAAAAATTATCGTCAAGCCCTGCTGCTAATCGCACCTTTTGCTTTATTTTACCAATAATTTGAACGCTACCATTAACAACATGGACAATGACCATGTGAAAACTGTTTGAGCCTAAATCTACGGCGGCATAATATTCACCGTAGGTTTGGGCATCGTGCTGGAGTTCTGCCTGCATAGTATCTCGTATAATGTTTCTTATATCTTACTTGTTTGTATGTCTTTGCTGAGGTTTACCACGCCCTCGGCTATTTCCTCTACGTGAAGAGTTTCGATTATTGGGCACTCTTTTCTTTCGCGGTCTTGGTGGCTTAATATCTTCCAATAGTGCGGTTCTATCGTAGTCTGTTACCGGAATGGTGGCGTTGATGTATTTTTCAATCGCGGGTAAGTTAAGCGCATACTTCTCACAAGCAAAGCTAATAGCAATACCGCTTCTTCCTGCACGGCCGGTGCGACCAATGCGGTGCACGTAATCTTCGGCGTCATCAGGTAAATCATAGTTAAACACGTGCGTTACCGCATCGATGTGTAATCCGCGCGCAGCTACGTCGGTGGCAACAAGTATATCCAGTGCGCCTTTGGTAAAATCTTCTAGAATACCCAGGCGTTTCTTTTGAGGCACGTCGCCGCTTAATAAGCCAACACGGTGTCCATCAGCGGTAAGCCAATCAGTTACCTTTTCACAGCTGTGCTTGGTATTGGCAAACACAATGGCTTTTTCCGGCCATTCTTCTTCTAACAATGTGAGAAGAAGCAGCATCTTATCTTCGTCAGATGGATAGAACAGTTCTTGGCTAACACGGGTTGCCGTGGTTTGTTCGGGCGCTACTTGAACATGAGTTGGGTTGTTCATGTGCTCGTATGCTAATTCCTGTACGCGGTAACTTAGCGTGGCAGAGAACAGCATGCTTAGGCGCTCACCTGCCGGTGGCATGCGGCGGAATAAGAAGCGAATATCTTTAATGAAACCCAAATCGAACATACGATCGGCCTCATCAAGTACGGCTACCTGGATATTATCTAGCGTAAAGACGTCCTGTTTGTAGTAATCCAGAATGCGCCCTGTCGTGCCAATAATAATATCCACCCCTTCTTCTAGGGTTTCGCGTTGACTTTGGTAACCTTCGCCCCCATAAATCAACCCAAGCGATATTCCAGTATGCTCACTGAGCAACTTGGCATCGTTAAATATTTGCACAGCCAGTTCACGTGTCGGAGCCATAATAATGGCGCGCGGACCGTCTGATTTGCTGTTACTTGAGTTTTCTGCTTTGCTTAGCAGGTAATGGAATGTAGCGACCAGAAACGCAATGGTTTTTCCCGTGCCCGTTTGAGCTTGGCCCGCAATATCGAGACCTTCTAATAACGGAGGCAGTGCAAGTGCCTGAATTGGTGTACAATGCGAAAAATTCTCTGCCGTCAAGGCGTCAACGACTTTGCTGTTGATCGGCAGGTCGGAAAAATGAGTTTCAGTTAAATGAGTAGGCATAGCTTATAGCTTATCAGTGCTTGCATTAAAAAACAGTTTCTATATAACACTTATGGTAAAGCTGAGTATACTCAGCAACAGACCACAAACGGAGAAAAGAATGAGCGACAAAATTATCCAGTTATCTGACGATAAATTCGAAGCAGATGTTATCAATGCTGACAGTCCTGTACTAGTTGACTTTTGGGCCGAATGGTGTGGCCCCTGTAAAATGATCGCGCCTATCTTAGAAGAAGTTGCGACCGAGTTTGATGGCAAGTTAACAGTTGGCAAGTTGAATGTCGATGAAAATAACGAAACTCCGCCGAAATACGGTATTCGCGGCATTCCAACACTGTTACTTTTCAAAAATGGTAATGTTGCTGCTACGAAAGTAGGTGCGTTATCAAAAACTCAACTTACAGAGTTTCTTAACGAAAACCTGTAATTGAACAAGAAAAGCCGGTGTAGCTAACCTCTACATCGGTTTTTTGATCACGCCCTGTTGCATTACACTTTAGGATAGTAAGCCCAATTTAATTAACATTTAGTGAGCAAATCGCTGGACGTTGATTAAATATAGTGCTAACTTTTCTCTCAGCGCTCATCCGAGCAGCATTCTGCACATGTCCAAATCCGGGCGATACCAAATCTAAACGAGAACAGAGTGACCAAAAGTCCTGTAAGCGAAGTTCAAGCACAAAGACCCACCAGTATGAATTTAACCGAATTAAAGAATAAACCAATTAGCGAGTTGGTTAACATGGCCGAAAAAATGGGCCTTGAAAATATGGCTCGCGCCAGAAAACAAGACATCATATTCTCCATTTTGAAGACGCATGCGAAAAGCGGCGAAGATATCTTCGGAGATGGAGTTTTAGAGATTTTACAGGACGGTTTCGGCTTCTTACGTTCAGCTGACTCTTCTTATCTTGCAGGTCCGGATGATATTTATGTATCGCCAAGCCAGATACGTCGCTTCAATCTGCGAACTGGTGACACCATTGCAGGAAAAATTCGTCCACCAAAAGACAGTGAACGTTACTTTGCGCTGTTAAAAATACGCGAAGTAAACTTCGACAAGCCTGAAAACTCACGAAACAAAATCTTGTTCGAAAACCTTACTCCTTTGCATGCAGCAGACCGTTTGCGCATGGAACGTGGTAATGGCTCAACAGAAGATATTACAGCGCGAGTACTTGATTTAGCATCGCCTATTGGTCGCGGTCAGCGCGGTCTTATTGTAGCACCGCCTAAAGCAGGTAAAACTCTTCTACTTCAAAATATCGCTCAATCTATTGCTGCCAACCACCCTGAGTGTGAGCTAATGGTATTGCTTATCGATGAGCGTCCAGAAGAAGTAACAGAAATGCATCGTCTTGTACAAGGTGAGGTAGTCGCATCGACGTTCGATGAACCAGCAAGTCGCCACGTTCAAGTTGCAGAGATGGTAATTGAAAAAGCGAAGCGGTTGGTAGAGCACAAGAAAGATGTGGTCATCCTTCTCGACTCAATTACTCGTCTTGCTCGTGCCTATAACACGGTTATTCCATCATCAGGTAAAGTACTCACCGGTGGTGTAGATGCCAATGCGTTGCACAAGCCAAAGCGTTTCTTTGGTGCTGCCCGTAACGTTGAAGAAGGTGGTAGTTTAACTATTATCGCTACAGCGCTTATCGATACCGGCTCTAAAATGGATGAAGTTATCTACGAAGAGTTTAAAGGTACTGGTAACATGGAACTTCACCTTAACCGCAAAATTGCGGAAAAACGTGTATTCCCAGCTATCGACTTTAATCGTTCTGGTACTCGTCGTGAAGAACTTCTTACGAAGCAAGATGAACTTCAAAAAATGTGGATCCTTCGTAAAATCGTTCACGAGATGTCAGAAATTGATGCCATGGAGTTCTTAATCAGTAAGCTCTCTATGACGAAGACTAACAATGAGTTTTTCGATGCAATGCGAAGACAAAAAAGCTAATAAATAGCTATTGTTTTAAAAAAGCGCCTGATACCAGGCGCTTTTTTGTTTCTAAGCCCCCTTATACCTTCTCTAACTGGCGGCGCTAACTAAGGCATTAGACTTCCGTACAATACTTTTCTTTTTCACTATGCGTTATTTTGATTATCAGCAATAAGGTTAGTGATGTGTTCTGTAATCAGATGCTTTATTCTGATGAAAACAACAAAGGAAAATCATCATGTTTAGGAAAAATTTAGTTGCGTTAACCTTAGCGAGTCTTTTTACGTTTAGCACGGCCATCGCAGTCTCTGCTAGCGCAGCCTCTGTCGATGTAGATACCCTTGCTACCAATGTTGAACCCGATGTCATTAAATGGCGCCATCACTTCCACCAATATCCTGAGCTATCAAACCGAGAATTTAAAACTGCCGAATATATCGAATCTTATTTGACGTCCCTTGGCCTTGAAGTACAAACGGGCATTGCAAAAACTGGGGTAGTAGCCATTCTTGATTCAGGAAAACCAGGTCCTGTGGTTGCACTTCGAGCAGACATGGACGGCTTGCCTGTTAAAGAGCAAAACGACTTGCCATATCGGTCTGAGCAAATGGGTGAATACAACGGCAATGAAGTTCCTGTGATGCATGCCTGTGGACACGACACTCATATGGCCATGTTGATGGGGGCCGCCAAAATCCTTACCGACATTAAAGGCCAACTTAAGGGTAAAGTTAAATTTATATTCCAGCCTGCAGAAGAGGGGGCGCCTGCCGGAGAAACCGGTGGAGCAGAGGTTATGGTTAAGGAAGGCGTACTTCAAAATCCCGATGTAGATGTGATTTTTGGGCTTCACATCAATGCCAATACCGACGTAGGCAAAGTGCGCTACAAGCCAGGCGGCACTATGGCAGCGGTAGATCCGTTTAAAATAGTGATTCACGGTAAACAAGCTCACGGTGCTTATCCGTGGAAAAGTGTTGACCCTGTAGTCACTGCGGCGCAAATGATCATGTCAATTCAAACCATTGTTAGCCGTGAAATAAAGTTAATAGATGATGCTGCCGTTGTTTCGGTGGGCTCTATTCATGGCGGCAATAGGTCAAATATTATTCCTAACGAAGTCGAATTAGTGGGTACCATCAGAACCCTCAACAAAGCGGCACGTGAGCATATCTATGAAGCGCTGCCTCGCAAAGTGAAAGGTATTGCAGAAAGTATGGGAGCGAAGGCTGAGCTTACTTTGCCCCTTGATTATTCTTATCCAATAACGTTTAACGACCCTGAGTTAACGCAAGCGATGCTACCTACCATGCAGCGAACTGCTGGAGCAGAGAACACCTTGTTGTCTAACCCAGTAACCGGTGCAGAAGATTTCTCTTTCTTTCAAGAAAAAGTGCCTGGACTTTATGTTTGGGTTGGTGGAAAGCCACTTGATGTATCAGAGAAAGATAGCCCTGCTCACCACACTCCAGAGTTTTATGTTGATGACTCTGGAATGAAACTAGGCGTTAAGCTATTAACGAACTTTACTCTCGACTATATGGAACAGCATTAATATGACGATGGAGACGTTTCTTGCGAAAACCTGATTTTCATTTGAGTTGGTCTTTAGCGCTAAACGTTTTTCTTGTTTGCTTATTAGGTGCAGGTCTTAATTCAATACCTGCACCTTTTGATAGTGCTGGTATTGCTGTATTTGGCTGCGGTGCTGCTGTTTATGCAGCGCTGCGCTTCCCGCCCCTGCTTTCTATTCCCATGGCATTGGTCATTAGTGCGCCTATTTGGTTCAGCAACGGAAGTGTCGTCGGAAAAGAAAGCCTTACACTTTTACCCATTGTTTTAAGCTTCTTTGGGTATCAAAAGTCGTTGAGACAGATAATTAAAATCGGCGGTGGATTTTGGTCCATTGTTTTTGTGCCAATATTATTTTTAGAACACGCTTTATACGATACTGAAAATCTCAATTTGCTTTTATCGGGTGTTTTAGTGACTTGGATAAGCGGCGTTTTAGGGCTTGTGTCAGGACACTTTGCTTATCTCACCACTCACGGGTTACGGCGAAAGCTATCTTATGAACCTGAAAAGGTTAAGCTAAATTTTTTGTTGAGCTATTTTTTTGCGGGCTGTTTCTTTGTGGCTTCTATGGCCGTTATTTACCTATCGGTAAGCCTGTTTCAGCAGCAACAAGAGCGACAAATCAAAGGGTATATGGCGCAACGTGTTGCCGTACTACAGCAACAGTTATCAGACTTTATTAGTCAGCATCAGCGGGTTATATCATCTACAGCACAAACTTTGTCGGGTGATAAACTGGCCGAGCAGCTCGATGCTCGGGCGACGAAGCAATTATCAATAGCAGCATCACTTTACCCAAATTTTCTTACATTTCTGGTTACCGATGGCAGTGGCAACATTACCCATACTTACCCACCTAATCTAATTGAAAACGTCAGAGCTGGTGTTTTACCAAACGTTGCTTATAGACCTTACTTTTTCAAAGCCATGCAAAGTGGGAAGCCTTATCTATCGAATGTTTTCCAGGGAAGAGGTTTCGGCAACGACCAGATTGTTGCCATGTCTGCGCCTATCAAATCTGAAGATGGTAAGCCAATAGGTATCATTGAAGGCTCACTTTCGTTGAAAAGTTTTTCAATTTTCGATGAACTCAGTTTAAACGGTTTCTCTTTGCTCATAGAAGATCAAAAAGGTGAGGTTGTCTATGCTTCAGAGACACTAAATTTACGACCGCTCAGTAAGGCACCAACTTATCCGTGCGAACCACAATGTGGTAATGAGATTCAGGATGGGCCAGAGGGCAAAACCTGGTTGCGCTACAAAGGGGATATAGCTCAAGCCAACTGGACCGTAAATTATTACTTCAAGCAAGAGTACCTTCTTAGCTCTATGAGCAGCTATCTGCTTAAAGATCTTTTATTGCTGCTGTTGCTATCTCTTCTTGGAACAATAACCGGCTTTTTGGTTGCCAGAATGATAAGTATGCCGTTAAGGCAACTTATTCGCTACATTGCTAATTTTGATCCCTCTACTAACAGGGAAAGCAAAATTCCTCATCAAGCGCTCCATATTCAAGAGCTTACCTCGGTTAATGCCGAGTTTGTAAAGTTAGAGCAAAGGTTATTAAAAGCCTTCGACGATTTAGATAAGACCAGAGCAAAAGAACAGCAGCTCAATGTTGAACTTGGCGAACTGAATCAGTCTCTTGAAGCGCGAATTGAGGAAAAAACACATCATTTAGAAAGCGCGCTTAAATCGGCGGAAGCGGCGAACACGGCGAAAACGCAATTTCTGGCCAATATGAGTCACGAAATACGAACGCCAATGAACGGTATTATTGGCTCTTGTGAACTTATGTTTGAACACAATCTGCCCGAGCATATCGCATCAAGAGCAAAAACGATTTCTCGCTCAGCGACTAACCTCTTGCTTATTCTCGACAGTATCCTCGACTGGTCAAAAATAGAATCGGGAAAAATGGGGATCGATAATCGAGACACACAGATACATGAGCTACTTCACTCTGCCCGTGAGTTGTATCTGTATTCTGCCGATATAAAAGATATTGCAGTGGATGTTAATATTGACTCTTCGGTGCCAAGTGCGTTGATTACCGATGCTGGCAAGGTGAGCCAAGTAGTTAATAATTTACTCAGCAATGCCATAAAATTTACCGATGAGGGGACTATTACCATTGGTGCCGAATATCGTGATAACCACCTAATTATTGCTATAAGCGATACGGGAATCGGCATTTCAGAAGACAAACTGAATACCATTTTTGAAAAGTTTGAACAGGCCGACGCTTCTACAACACGCTATTACGGCGGAACCGGGCTTGGCTTGGCAATCAGCAAAGGGCTTGTCGAGCTTATGGGCGGAGAAATACAAGTAGAGAGTGCGCTTAATGAAGGCTCTACTTTTACATTCTTCATACCTTGTAAAGAGGGAGAAAGTAGTGCGGTTAAAACCATGGCAGAGATTGCTACGCTGCCGGAAAATATTCATGTGCTGCTAGCTGAAGACAATGATATCAATGCTGAAATAGTCATGGATATGCTGAAAGGTGCAAACGTTCGCTGTATTAGAACCAGAAATGGACTGGACGCTCTTGAAGCGGCAAAAAAATATGCATTTGATGTGATTATTATGGATTGCCAAATGCCGGTGATGGATGGGTTAACCGCCACATCTCTTATTCGAAAACAGGGCAAAAATAAGGATGAAGTTCGCATTATCGCGCTAACGGCTAACGCGTTTGAAGAAGATAGACAGGCGTGCCTCAACGCAGGAATGGATGCCTATTTAAGTAAGCCTATACGCAAGCGAATGCTCTACAATACAGTGGCTAACCAACTAGCTAAAAGTTGATTTTTTCTATTGCTACGGTGCTTTTATGACGTCGACCTCGGGCAGCGTCTGTGAGCCGCAAAAATGTACAGCAAAGATCAACATGCCCCAGGGAATTGAAGTGGGAATTTATTGCAAGTTGCGCTACAATCGCGGGCTTTCAAATCATGTCTCTTTTACCTAACCCGAGGATCACTAGATGGCGAAAGTCGCGATTGTAATGGGTTCTACTTCAGACTGGCCTACCATGCAGCAGGCCGCAAAAATGCTGAAGTCTTTCAACGTTGAGTTTGACGCCAAAGTTGTGTCGGCCCACAGAACACCCAACCTACTAGTAGAGTTCGCAGAAAGTGCCGCAGACGAAGGCTTTAGTGCCATTATTGCAGGTGCAGGTGGTGCTGCTCATTTACCCGGTATGATAGCGGCACATACGCATCTGCCCGTGTTCGGATGCCCAGTAAAGTCTAAAGCCTTAAGCGGTTTAGATTCGTTATTGTCTATTGTTCAAATGCCTAAAGGCGTGGCTGTAGGTACACTTGCTATAGGTGAAGCGGGCGCTGCTAATGCGGGGCTGCTAGCGGCTCAGGTTGTCGCACTTCAAGATGAGAGTGTTCGCGATGCTATTATTGCATTTAGACAAGCGCAGACCGATACAGTGCTAGCGTCAAGTAATACGTTGGAGTTAGATGAATGAGAGTAGTTGTTTACGGTGCAGGTCAACTAGCACAAATGATGTACCTAGCGGGTAGCCCTTTAGGTATTGATGTTCAGGCTGTAGACGTAAACAGCGATACAGTAGTTCATCCGGTAAGTAAAACCCCGTTAGATATTCCTCTTGATGAAGCCATAGAGGGTGCCGACGCGTTAACGGTTGAGTTCGAGCATGTGCCCGAGCGTTTACTAGAAGTAGCGGCACAAACAAATAAACTGATGCCGAACATTCAAAGTATTTTAGTTGGCGCTGACAGAGTGCGTGAAAAGCAGTTGCTGCAGTCCATGGACGTAGCTAATTGTGAACATCAAGTGGTTACACACTTAGACCAGCTAGATGCTTGCGTGGATGCACTAGGCAACAAGCTTATCTTAAAGGCAAGTCGCGATGGCTATGATGGCTACGGTCAATGGCGCCTCAGCGATGAATCAGAGTTCCCCGACCTAAAAAAATCACTGCAAGGTTTAGACTTAGAAGCGGTGCCTTTAGTGGTTGAAAAAATGGTGAAGTTTGACAGAGAGCTTTCGCTTATTGGGGTACGCAATGCGAAAGGAGATATTCGCACCTATCCGCTAGCGGAGAATCTGCACCACCAAGGCCAACTTCATGTATCTGTGGCTCCTGCTACTAATGTAGATACTGAGCTTCAAGAGCAAGCTCATACAATATTTACCAAACTGGCTGAGGGTATGGATTATGTAGGCGTGTTAGCCGTTGAGTTGTTTCAGGTTAACAATACCCTGCTAGTAAACGAATTAGCTCCTCGAGTTCATAACTCAGGTCACTGGAGTCAATCAGGGGCCGTCACCAGCCAGTTCGAAAACCACCTCAGAGCAGTATGCGGGCTTCCTTTAGGTGACACGTCTCCACTAGGTCCTAGCGCCATGGTCAACATTATTGGATGCAGCAGCTTTTCTCGCGAATTGCTCAGTATTGATGGCAGTCATCTGCATTGGTATGGCAAGTCGGTACGAGAAAAGCGCAAGATGGGGCACATTAATGTGACAACACAAAGCTACCAGCAACTTGGTGAAAAGCTTATGGCACTTGGTCAATATCTGCCGTTGGAATATTTTCCTAAATTAGTTGCCGAAGCGACGCGATTAAAAGGTTGACAGTCAACTTTTTATCGCTAGAATACGCATCCGCTGTTTAGGCAGCAGTTTTGAAAAGTGTGCCGACTTAGCTCAGTTGGTAGAGCAACTGACTTGTAATCAGTAGGTCGCCAGTTCGATTCCGGCAGTCGGCACCATTTTTCTTTTGTATTACGTAATTCTTACGTAAACTAGTTCCGTTAACCTCAACGGAGCAATATCTCAATGTCCCCTATTTCTTTTTCGCTGTGTTTTCTACAACGCTCAACCTTGTTGATTTGCATGATGTCGTTCGTCTCTGTGACAGCTTTTGCACACGGTGGCAATAGCCATGACGAAACAGCTGAAGACAACGCTCAGATTGTATTAAAAGACGGCTATGCCCGAGCTACATTTCCAATGGCGAAAACTGCCGCAATGTATTTTACTCTTCACAATATGTCTGAAAATGAAGTTCGCTTTGTCAGCGTAAGTGTCGATGAAGAAGTAGCAGATGAGGCGCAAATTCACACTACAGAGATGCAGGGCGACGTTATGCGTATGCGCCACGTAGACAAAGGAGTCAGTGTGGCGGCAAACGGGCATATAGCTTTCGCGCCTGGTGGGTATCACATTATGTTAATGGGTCTTAAAAACGGTTTGCAAGCAGGTAGTGAAGTGAAGCTTACGTTGAGCTTCGATTCTCTCGAAGACCTGCATGTGGTGTTACCAGTAAAAGAAGAGAATAAAGGTATGCAGCATCACGGTCACCATTAGCGATGACACATTATCATTGAAAAAGGTTTTAGGTCATCTATAAATTAGATGATCACAATCAAATTAATACGCGTTATTTATACTGAGCTTTAGCGTATTCTTTACTCATACGGTTAGCGAAATAGCTAACGACTTTTTCAAAAGTGTTAAGGAGCGAAACATGAGCAAGATAGACATTGGAATTTCAGAAAGTGATCGTAGCGAAGTAGCACACGGTCTTAAAAAGCTGTTAGCCGACTCTTATACCCTATATCTTCAAACGCATAACTTTCATTGGAACGTAGAAGGACCCCAGTTTCGGGAATTGCATTTAATGTTTGAAGAGCACTACACCGAACTTGCTGAAGCGGTTGATGAAATTGCAGAGCGAATTCGTACATTAGGCGTTGCTGCTCCAGGAACCTATAAAGCGTTTGCAGAGCTTAGCGCTATTGAGGAAGTTGATGGTGTACCTGAAGCTACAGAAATGGTGCGTTTACTAACCCACGGTCACGAGCAAGTGGTAAAAACCTGTCGAGAGTCGTTAAAGCTTGCCCAAGGTGCCGACGATGAGTCTTCTGCTGCACTCATTGGCGACAGAATGCGTGTGCATGAAAAAACAGCGTGGATGCTTCGCGCAACGCTTCCAAAATAAAGCGATTAGTAGAAGTTTGTTAGCCCTTTTAAGTGGGACTATACATCGGGTTTGCTTGTAGCGAAATATGCATAAACTAGTTAAAAGCGAGTATTTCCAGATAAACTGCGACGAATAAAACTAAGGGTACAGCTATGCTGTACCCTTTTTTGTATACTCTGTTCCAACAAACTTTCAAAACCTGACTTTTAAAGCGCCTGCCATAGAGACGAACTTGGTGGACGTGAGAAGTTAGGTTTATGGCTCGTGAACGAGCCCCAACAAGTATTGAGGTACACATGAGAAAGTCTGCAATTGGGTTACTAAGCCTATGTAGTATAAGTTTAGCGGTAAGCCAAAGCGTAAACGCCAATAGCCACAACGACTCACCAACAACAGACGCTATAACAGTAACCACTCTCGCGGAGGGCCTTGAGCATCCTTGGGGAATGGTTTTTCTACCAAGCGGAGACATGTTAGTGACCGAACGCGCTGGCGGTATTCGTCGTTTGACAAAAGACGGCGTGCTATCGGAACGTTTAGAAAATGTGCCTGAGGTGGTTGCGAATAATCAGGGCGGAATGCTTGATATCACTGTTGATCCGGACTTTAGCGAAAATAATACTGTGTACTTCTGCTACAGCAAACCCTCAGACGATGGCCAAGCTGGTAGTAGCAGTAGTGTGGCAAAAGCAACGCTAGCTAATAATAAACTTGAAAACGTTGAGGTTATTTTTAGTGCATCACCTGTTATAGATAATGGGTTTCACTTTGGCTGTCGACTTGTGTTCGATGCTGATAAGTCGCTTTACATTACTCTTGGCGATCGCTACAAATACATGAAAGAGGCACAAAATACGAACAATCACTTTGGGAGTATTGTGCGCATAAATCGTGACGGAAGCGTGCCTGAAGATAATCCCTTCATCGATGGCGACGCTCCTGAAGTATTTAGTTATGGCCATCGAAATGTTCAAGGGGTAACGGTACATCCGCAAACCGGTGCTGTTTGGGCAATGGAGCACGGGCCGAAAGGTGGCGATGAAATCAATGTTATCAAAAAAGCCGCCAATTACGGTTGGCCAGAAATCACCTACGGCATTGACTACAGCGGTGAAATTATCAGTGATAAAACCCATATGGAGGGCATGGAGCAACCTTGGCTTTATTGGGACCCTTCTATCGCACCAAGCGGGCTGACTTTTTACACAGGTGATATGTTTAAAGAATGGCAAGGCGACATTTTAGTAGGTTCGCTTAAATTCACCCATTTTCGCAGAGTGGAAATAGAAAACGGAAAGCCTGCTAAGCAACACGAATACTTGCGCGAGAATGGCGCGCGTATTAGAGACGTTGATGTTGATAGTGAAGGTGCAATTTACCTTTTAACCGATGCGCCGAACGGTAAAGTACTCAAACTAACTAAGTAAGTAACTAAGTAGCTAACTAAGAAACTAATGAGTAGCTAACTCCGCCAGCTTATTGAAGCAATAAAAAAGCCGAGACAACTCGTAATGTTATCTCGGCTTTTGTCTTTTTATGAAACGGCGGTTTAAGCTTTAAGCGTTAAATTCGCGTCTCGCGTTACTATTTATCCTCGTGCTGTGCGTCGCTTTTATAGCGCTCGAACCACGCAAGAATATTCCCGACTTTTTGTATTAGCCTAGACGGCCGACTGGCTATGCCATGAGATGCGCCGGGTATTCTTACCATGGCGGCATCGACGTCTTGAAGTTTTAATGCTTGATAATATTGTTCAGACTCGCTGATGGGTGTGCGATAATCCGATTCTCCGGTTAACAACATAGTAGGCGTAGTCACATTGCCCACCAAGGAAAGAGGGCTGCGCTTCCACAATTTATCTGCAATATTCCAGGGCATATCAGCCATCCAATATTGGCTAAAGAACGGGTATGCGTCGGCGGTTAAAGCAAAGCTCATCCAGTTAATTACTGGCTTTGCAACCACTGCAGCGGCGAAACGATCTGTTTTACCAATAGACCAAGCGGTAAGCACACCGCCGCCTGAACCGCCAGTAATAAATAGGTTGTCTGTGTCTACGTAACCCTTATCAATAACGGCATCTACCACATCCATAAGGTCGTTGTAGTCTTCAGAAGGGTAGTTGTGATGTATTAAATTGCCAAAGTCTTCGCCATAAGAGCTGCTTCCACGTGGATTAGACCATACCACCACGTACCCCTGAGCAGCCATCAATTGAATTTCCATGGCGAAATGCGGGCCATAAGCCGCATGAGGGCCGCCGTGGATCTCTAAGATTAGTGGGTACTTTTTGGTCTTATCAAAGCCAGGAGGTAGTGCAACCCAGGCGTCAATTTCTCTTTCATCAACACTCGAAACCACGGTTAAATCAATCACTTCAGCGAGATCTTTGTGACCAAGCGCGTCCTCATTAAGATTGGTCAATGCCTTATCATCACCGCGTTTGCGATATAAGGTAAGGTCGCCAGGCATACTCCTTGCGGCGCTTGTGTAAACAATGGTCCCTTCATCACTAACTGCAAATGCGCCTGAGGTGTAAGGTCTGCCAAGAGACTGACCACCCATAGACACATCTAGCGGATTAACATCACCTTTAAGATTTACCGCAGCTAACTTGTTGTGGCCTTCGTCGAGATAAGAAAAAATAAGGCCGCGACTATCTTTTCGCCATTTGAAGTCTCCAACAGCGCGATCCAAAGACTCAGTCAGTCGCGTGATATCGCCACTTTTAAGTTCCATAATCATTAAGTCGCTATTTTGATATGACAACTTGCGATCATTGACATGACTAAAGGCGAGATACTTTCCGTCTGGGCTTAAGGAAGGAGAGCCTTCAGGTCCTTCCATACTGGTCACTTGCTCAGTTTCACCTGTGGTTACCTTAACTCTATAGATATCGCTAAAAAGTGGATGCAACGCGTAATCTTCTCGATTAGGTGTTGCGAAATAAATCCAATCGCCCTCTTTTGAGAACGACAGTGAGCCGCCACTGGGGAATTTACCTGTAGTTAATTGTCGTGGCGTACCACCTTCAACAGGCAGCACGTATATTTGATGATATCCTTCACGCAGGTAGCCTCTGCCATCGCCGCGGTATTGCGTAGTATCAATGTACGTTGCTTGTTCAGCCCACTTAGCCCCTTCAGGCTTTGGTGGCATTGCGGTGAATATTGGCGTGTTTTTCTCTTCAGTAAACAGGCTAAAGGCCAGCGTTTCACCGTCAGGCGACCACGTTAAATTCCCGGGGGCCTCGTCGGTATTAGTAAGGCGAACAGACTGCTGAGTATCGAGATAATACAAATGCAGCTGTGTTCTGCCATCGACAGCTTTCGTGTACGCAAGAATATTGCCATTAGGGGAAAGCGTTGCTTGAGAAACGCTTTCATCTTGAGCAATAAATGGCCGATGTTTTCCTGACTTTATGTCCACTTGCCATAATCTGGCTTGCCTGCCGTCAGTCATAATGTCTAAACTTTGGCGGCTGTAGATAACCGTATTATCGTTGATAAATTGCGGGTTTGAGACAAACTCTAAATTAAAAGTGTCATTGTAGGTTAATGTGTTATGACTCGCATCGGCGCCATCAACAGATGGGTTATCGGCTGCGAATGTGGGCATTATGCTAACGCATAAGGCGGTCATTACAGCGCATGCTGCTGTTGAACGTTTGCGAGCCTCAGAAGGGTGAGCAGACATAGATTATCCTTTTTTGTTATTACTGCATTTTAAGGCGTAAATATCGTATTAGTGAGGCAGTTACACCACACCAATTTGCCAAAATACGTCATTGAGCAAAGTATCGTTATCTTCTAAACATAACATAGCCTGTTGTTTTCACTCGTGTCATCTGTGTGCGGCAAAGTTACATTGAGATGTGATAAACAACGCAGCACATCAGTTTTTAAGGCTTATCTTTCCTACTAAAATGTCTTTAAACATCACCCAGTCGCCTATAAAACTGTAAAGGGGATATTGGAAGGTTGCGGGTTTGTTTTTCTCAAAGAAAAAATGTCCCACCCAAGCAAATCCATAGCCTACAAGCGGAATTAACCAAAGATAAATAAATGCATTAGTAAATACGGCTATCGCAATAATGGCAAGCACCAACCAAGAACCAATAAAGTGGAGGGTTCTGCACGTTGCATCTCTATGTTCCGCAAGATAAAACGGATAAAATTCATCAAACGATTTAAAACGCTGCTCGGTGGGTATTTCATTGCTCATGGTGTTACGCTCTATCGTGATTAAGTTAAAACGGCATCTCAATTTACACTAAATTAACATGTTGCCATAGTGAACAATGTCGTTTGCACGACAAATGCTCACAGAGGCAAGAGCAGTGCTAACGCTATAAAGTGCAGACAGCCTTGTATTTTGAGAATAACTACCCCATATTCCTCGTCATGAATTTGATAAGAAAAAGGCGCGCATGATGGAAAATATAATTGCTAACACACAGGCAACTATTGTTGATATTACAGTAGAAAATTTTCAGCAAATTATAGTTGAGGCATCACAAGAGAAGCTGGTGCTTATCGATTTTTGGGCCCCGTGGTGCGAGCCGTGTAAGGACCTTCTACCCATATTAGAAAAGCTTGCTGGTGAATACAGTCAGCATATGATACTCGCAAAGGTAGACTGCGAGGCGCAGCAAGAAGTTGCCGCTCAGTTTGGTATTCGTAACTTACCTACCGTTATGGTGGTTCAAAACGGTCAACCTGTAGATGGCTTTGCTGGCGTGCAGGGCGAGCCACAAATTCGTGAAATGTTGCAGAAGTATTTACCTAATCCAGAAGATGAGCTTCTTGCAACAGCAGGTAAAGCTATTCAACAAGGTGATTATGCAGCGGCATTACCAGCGGCTAAAGAGGCTGTTGATCTAAACGCTGATAACGTGAATGCGAAGTACATGCTGATTGATTGTTTTATAGAAACCGGCTCTATCGATGTTGCCAAGCAGTTGCTGTCCGAAATTAAGCTGGTGGATCAGGACTCTCGCTTTAAAACCTTAAATGGAAAGGTTGAGCTTGCAGAACAGGCAGCTGATACGCCGGAGATACGTCAGCTTCAGGCGACGGTTGAAGCTAATCCAGATGATTTACAAGCAAAGGTAGATTTAGCTGTTCAGCTTCATCAGGCTAATAAATCACAAGATGCTCTTGCGCTGCTATATACGGTATTGAAAAAAGAGTTGAGTTTTGGCAATGCAAGACAACTCATGATGGATATGATGAACGCGCTTCCAGATGGCGATCCGTTAAAATCTGAGTATCGTCGTAAAGTCTATAGCTTGCTTTACTAACCTACGTCTTCTATAGCTATAGCTTGGTGCTATAGTTTGGCGTTATAGCTTGGCCCTGTACGCAGCGCACTAATTTTAGCCGGCGCTGCGTGTTTTGCTTTCATTTGCAGGTAACAGGCGGGTGGTTTTCTCTATTTCATAGGGCTGTTTATTGGGGAAAAGCCCTCTTGGTGAAGCCAATTAAGGGCCTGAAAATACCGCTCAAAATATTGTCTTTCGTATGTAGGAAACTCAAGGTCTCGTTGTTTAGACGGATGAGTGCGCTCAAGGTGCGCTTTTTTCACCATTCCGCTGTCTAATACATAGGCAGAGCGGCATAATCCCATAGTAATGTTAGTTTTTATGGCTTCCGATAGGCATGTCTGACAATCTGGTGTTGCCAACACCCAGCGCCTACCGTCCATTAGGGCGGCCCAAGGTTTTCCCTCAAAACGCTTTATAAGCGAGTGCATTTCCTCTACAAAAATCTGAGTTGTTTTCAAATTCCAAGCGCCCACAGCAAATACTTCTAACACGTTGCCAGAAATATCGACAGAGTAATTGCCATAAGGGGGAAATTGCATTGTTACTTCACTACCGCTCTGTGCTAAAAATGTATTGTTTCGTATACCTATCCTTAATTTTATAGCACATTTTTGGCGGTTGGAAATCCGATTAGGTATAAAATTTTATACTGTGGATTAAACATTTTACACCTTCAACGCTTTTAGTTTCGTGTTTGTATGCTAGCGACGATGGGTTTTGCTAAGGTAAGTGCGACTAAATAAAGAGAAATTTGTTATGGCGTATCAGCAATTTTATACCGGTTTTCTTGAGGCGAATGAAGGCAAGCAACAGTATACGTGCCACAGTCATTATTTTTGGCCAGACTGCACCAAAGACGCCACGATTGAATACTGGGACGACAGTGCGCGCTATGTTGACGCGAAGTGGGGGTATTTTTTCGAAACATTAGTACCCGAGCTACAACGTAAAATAAGCCACATTATCGACACCAGCTTGCCCGAGCAGATTGTATTTGCATCGAACACACATGAATTACTGTATCGCATTATGAGTTGTTTAGACCTTTCTGACGCTATTACGGTTGTTTCTACCGACAGTGAGTTTCATAGTTTTCAACGTCAAATAACGCGCCTAGCCGAGCACGATAATATCAATATTGTGAGCGTACCTACGCAGCCTTTCGAATCGTTCAATGAACGATTTAAAGCCGCTATATCGGCGCATCAGCCTAATTTAGTGTTTTTTAGTCACGTGTTTTTTAATTCAGGTTACGTGGTAGAAGATCTAGATGGCATTGTAGAGAGCGTAGAAAACGAAGATACCCTTATAGTGATAGATGGTTACCATGGATTTATGGCAAAGACCACCAGCCTTCGAAATATTGAGCAGCGCGCTTTTTACTTATCTGGTAGTTATAAGTATGCACAAGCTGGCGAAGGAGCGTGTTTTGCCCACATTCCAAACGGGTGCACCTTACGCCCGAGATATACAGGCTGGTTTGCTGAATTCGGCACGCTAGATAAGCCTCGTTCAGGAGAAGTTCAATATAGCACCGACGGCATGCGTTTCGCTGGTGCCACCATGGACTTTACCGCATTGTATAGGTTGAGAGCAGTTTTGCGATTATTTGAAAAGAATAACTTGAGTGTGGAGGCCATAGATAAGCATGTTATGGCCATTCAGCGTCACTTTTTGTCAAAGCTTGATAATTGTGACCATCAGCAGCTCACCAGAAAAGCGCTGGTGGTGAGCGATGAAACGCGGCGCGGCCACTTCCTCACATTTGAACTAGGCAGTGCAGAAGAAACAGCGCAACTAGCTAACGCACTCAAGGCGCATAATATTTTTACCGACTACCGAGGAAGTCGCTTGCGCTTTGGCTTTGGTTTATATCATACCCCTGAATATATTGATTTAAGCGCGCTGTCTAAGCACTCAAGCAAGATTTAACGATTAACTGATACGCAGTTACAAACACGCACTAACAAAAAGGAGAGGTCCTATGTCATGGTTCTTACCCGCGCTGGCCATGGTATTGATTATTGAGGGGCTTGGGCCGCTCTTATTCCCTAACAAATGGCGTAACTATCTCCAGAAATTAAGCCAACAGCCCAGTAATGAGTTGCGTCGAATAGGTGGGGTATTGGTGATAATGGGGGCGTTGCTTTTATTATTTTTTGCATAGGATATTTTTGACGCAGAAAAAGCGGTTTTTTCAAAGGCTGACCGTTTGTTCAGGTTAAACCTTCAAGATAGTAGTTAGCTACATACTAACTCTTTATAAAAGAGAGGGTTAGTTAGTGTAAAATGCGACAAGCACGATTTTGACTATGGTTCCTTAAAGACACTTTGTTCTCTGTGACGTATTTTTGTTCGAAAAACAGATGATCCTTTGCGTAGAATTTTGTAGAATCCCCGCCTAATTTTCTTACACATATGATTCATGGCAAAGAACGTTGTGGTACTCGGCACTCAATGGGGTGACGAGGGTAAAGGCAAGGTCGTAGACCTACTCACAGATCGCGCAAAGTATGTTGTTCGCTACCAAGGCGGGCACAATGCGGGTCACACTCTAGTAATCGACGGTGAAAAAACCGTACTTCACTTAATTCCATCAGGCATCCTACGCGATAATGTTACCTGCATAATTGGTAACGGTGTTGTGCTTAGCCCAGACGCACTTATGAAAGAAATGACTATGCTTGAAGAGCGTGGCGTTCCTGTGCGCGAACGATTGAAGATCAGTGAAGCTTGTCCGCTTATTCTTCCTTATCATATTGCACTAGACGTAGCGCGTGAAAAAGCACGCGGTGCAAAAGCAATTGGTACAACAGGTCGTGGTATCGGCCCTGCGTATGAAGATAAAGTAGCCCGTCGCGGTCTACGTGTTGGCGACTTATTTAATGCGGAAGATTTCGCAGCCAAGTTGAAAGAAGTGCTAGACGTGCATAACTTCACGCTAACTCAGTACTATGGTGAAGAAGCGGTTGATTTCGACGAAACCTTAAAAGCTGCGATGGAAGTTGCAGATATTCTTAAGGCCATGGTAGTTGATGTTACTGACGAGCTGGATAAAGCCGATAAGAACGGTTTGCCCATTATGTTTGAAGGTGCGCAAGGTACGCTGTTAGATATCGATCACGGTACTTATCCTTACGTCACATCATCTAACACTACGGTTGGTGGTGTAGCAACTGGCGCAGGCTTTGGTCCGCTTAAATTAGACTACGTGTTGGGTATTGTTAAAGCGTACACCACTCGTGTTGGCTCGGGTCCTTTCCCGACAGAGCTTGATTGCGAAGTAGGGCAGCACCTAGGCGTTAAAGGTCACGAGTTTGGCGCTACTACCGGTCGCAAGCGTCGCACAGGTTGGTTTGATGCCGTTGCAATGAAACGCGCTGTACAAATTAACTCAATTACTGGTTTCTGCTTAACCAAACTTGATGTACTTGATGGTTTAGAATCACTTCAAATTTGTGTGGGTTATCGCGATGCCGAAGGTACTGTAAAAGACGTACCGCCTATGGCAGCCGACGGCTACGACAAAATCACACCGGTTTATGAAGAAATGCCCGGTTGGTCAGATACTACGTTTGGTGTCACTGAGTTTGATAGCTTACCTCAAGCCGCGAAGAACTACATTAAGCGCCTTGAAGAGCTAACTGGCGTGCCAATTGATATTGTCTCTACAGGCCCGGACAGAAAAGAGACTATGGTTCTGCGCCACCCATACGACGCATAATTACTCGTTCTGCTTACAAAGTTCTTAAAAAGCCTAGCAATTGCTAGGTTTTTTTTAATCTACAGTTTTTTAGATCTACGCGGATTGGTTTAAATTCGCACCTCAAATATCAGCCGACCTCAACATTAATTAACAATTAAGTTGCGTTCACGCAGAACATACCTATTAATGTAGTAACAGTAGTTATTATTTTCCAAGCTGACAAAGCCAGTGGAGCCTTCATATGCCAAATAGACCAACTCTTCATGCCATCGAACCAGGTATCTGTTACATCGATAATGTTAAGAAACTAAACGCCGCTTACCGCTCTGGAAAAACGCAATCACTCGACTGGCGCAAAACGCAATTGTTGGCATTAAAGCGTATGCTGGAAGACAATCAAGCGGCGTTACTAGACGCGCTCAAGCAGGACTTAGGAAAATGTGAAACGGAAGCTATGGTGGCAGAGCAGGGCTTTTTATTGTCAGATATAGACCATACGCTTAAGCATCTCGACCAGTGGGTAAAACCTCGTAAGGTGTCTACACCTATGGTGGCCTGGCCAGGGAAAAGCTATAAGCAACCGGAGTCACTGGGTACGGTATTAATTATTGGGGCGTGGAATTACCCATTACAGCTATTACTAGCGCCTTACATTGCAGCGCTAGCCGCGGGCAATTGCGCGGTATTAAAGCCTTCGGAGCTATCTGCTGAAACCTCAGCATTAATTGCAAAGCTTATCCCTCAATATATGGATGTGTCTTGTGTCGAGGTTATCGAGGGTGGAAAAGAAGAGTCCACTGCGCTACTGGCCTGTAAATGGGACCACATTTTTTATACTGGCGGTGAAGCGGTAGGTAAGGTGGTAATGAGTGCTGCCGCTCGTCATTTAACTCCAGTTACCTTAGAGCTTGGCGGTAAAAGTCCATGTTTCGTTGACAAAAATACCAATTTGAAAGTAACTGCCAGACGAATTGTTTGGGGAAAATGGATGAACGCTGGGCAAACCTGCGTTGCGCCCGATTATATTATTGTTGAAAAGGGTTTTGAGCAGCCGCTTATAGAAGCCTTGAGAAAAGAACTTAAAAAACAATACGGCAAATCGGCATTGGCTTCACCGGATTATGGAAACATAATTAACCAAAGACACTTAAGTCGCTTACGCAGTTATTTAGATAACGCGAACGTTGTGTACGGCGGCGATTTTAATGAAGAGCGCCCAGCGATGGAGCCCACTTTGGTGCTAGAACCATCCCTTGATAGCGCCATTATGCAGGAAGAGATTTTCGGCCCTATTTTGCCCGTAATTACCGTGCCTTCACTCGATGACGGTATTAACTTAGTCAACGAAAGGGCAAAGCCACTTGCTCTATATGCATTCAGTGATAACGACGAGGTACTCGACCGGATTATTAGCTCAACCAGTTCAGGAAGCGTTTGTACCAACGACACTATGCTGTTTATGACAAACCCAGAGCTTCCGTTTGGCGGAGTAGGCAATAGCGGAATGGGCAGTTATCATGGGCGCGCAGGCTTCGATACATTCAGTCATTTAAAAACGGTGATGAAGCGCTCTTTTGCACTTGATGTGCCCTTTAGATATGCGCCGTTTTCCAAATTCAAACTCAAACTGCTTAAGAAATTTTTATAATAAGGACTCGCTATGCCACAACCTTTTCACCTAGCTATACCGGTCACGAACCTAAACGATGCTAATGCATTTTATGGCGAGCTTCTCGGCTGTGAAAAGGGGCGTAGCGATACTCAATGGATAGACTGGAATTTCTTCGGACATCAGTTGGTAACTCACTGCGTTAATGAAATGCCTTCACCGCCGGCATACAACGGCGTTGATGATCACGCAGTCCCCGTTCCTCATTTTGGTGTGGTGCTAAAAATGGAAGATTGGAACGCACTAGCCGAAAAAGCTAAAGCAGCGAACATCGACTTTATTATCTCGCCTTATGTTCGTTTCAAAGGTCAGCCAGGTGAGCAGGCCACTATGTTCTTCAAAGACCCCTTTGGTAATGCATTAGAATTCAAAGCATTTGCAGATATAATCCAGCTGTTTGCTTCTTAATGATTGTGAGCAAAGTCACTATCTATTTCACTGCCTTAATTAGAGCATGAAGGTAGGCAGTTACCTGTTACACTGGGCAATCCGGTTTATTTTTTGAGTGTATTTTGAAAAAAGTTCTTATTTTAGTCGATGTCCAAAATGTGTATTACACCTGTCGTCAGGCTTACAAGCGTAACTTTAACTACAATCGCTTTTGGCAGCGAATTAACGCCAACGGTGAAATTGTAAAAGCATTTGCCTATGCCATAGACAGAGGTGATATCAAGCAGCGCGAATTTCAAAATATACTGAAAGCCATTGGTTTTGACATAAAGCTCAAACCTTTTATACAGCGAGCGGACGGCTCGGCCAAAGGTGATTGGGATGTGGGTATTACGGTAGATGCGCTGCAGCACGCCGACAGCGTAGACGAGGTGGTTTTAGTGTCTGGCGACGGCGACTTTGACATACTCGTTGAGGCGCTGAAAGCCAAGGGCAAAACCGTACAGGTATACGGCGTACCGGCACTTACTGCACAAAGTTTGCAAAAGGCGGCATCGGAATATATTTCCATCGATACCGCACTGCTGCTCTAAAACCTTACATTTGCCAGTGTTTGGGGCTTGCTGGCAAAGCGCTTCGCCTGGCTTTTACTCGACGGGTAACACTATGCTTTTACCACGACCACTTGCTTCTGAGGCCGCATCAATCCCTTTAGCAGTGCGCTTTATAAGATGAACATCGCCAAATCTTCTGTTATCAATCACATACCCCATGTCTTTAAGTTTTTGCACTGTGTTAGCGTTAAATCCATCATGCATTCGTATTGTGTCTTTAGGGAATAACTGATGATGAAAGCGCGGGGTGTTAACTGCATCGTCAGCACTCATGTCGTAAAGCAGAGCATTTAAAAGCGACTGTGCTACCGACGATATAATGGTAGTTCCGCCTGGTGAACCCGTTGCAAGTACCACACTATTGTCTTTTGTTACTAGGGTGGGTGTCATGGACGACAACATGCGCTTATACGGCTCAATGGCGTTGGCTTCGCCACCCACGGCACCGAAGAAGTTTGGTACACCTGGCTTGGCACTAAAGTCGTCCATTTCATCGTTTAACAAAAAGCCTGCGCCTGTAACTACCACTCCACTGCCGAACGTAAGGTTAATGGTTGTGGTATTGGCAATTGCATTCCCCCACTTATCAATTATCGAAAAGTGCGTCGTGTCTTCACTTTCAGGTAAGCCAGGTTTTACATTTGGCGTAGATGAAATCCTGTTTGGTTGAATCTCTTTTGCTCTGTTGGCGATATATTGCGGCTGAGTGAGCGCTGTTACCGGCACGCTCACAAAATCAGGGTCGCCAAGATATTCCGCTCTATCGGCAAACACCCGTTTACCAATCTCTGACATAATATGGATGTATTCACTGCTGTTTTGCTCTGGGAGTTCGCGATTGGCTGTAAATGCTTCTAGCATGCCTATCCACTGTGCTACAGCTACACCGCCTGAGCTAGGAGGGGGCGCAGTAACTAACTCGTAACCTTGCCAGCTAATTTGAAGAGGATCGCGCCACACTGCTTTATAGGCTGCCAAGTCATCGTGACTAATCAAGCCGCCATTTTGCGCCATAAAACCTACAATGAGGTTAGCTACATCACCTTCATAAAATCCACGCTCTCCTTCTTTTTGTATTGTTTGAAGCGTGTTCGCTAATTCAGGTTGTTTAAACAGGCTTCCCGCCTTTGCTTGCTGAAAATACTGCGCAAAGTTGCTGTTTATATTGTTTTCTTGAGTGCGGCTAATATAGTTCGAAATATTGTTGGCAAGCTTACTGTGAACAATAAAACCGTCTTTTGCCAAACGTACCGCCGGAGCAAGTAAGCGTTGCCAGCTTAGCGAGCCATATTTTTTATGGGCCGCCCACATTCCTGCCACTGTGCCAGGAATGCCAGACGCTTTAGCACCAAATAGCGATTCATAAGGTTTTACATTGCCATTAGCATCCAGGTACATATCACGATGAGCGCGTTCAGGAGCCATTTCTCTATAGTCGAGAAAATCTGTGGTGTCTTCAAACTTAATGGTCATGAAGCCACCGCCACCAATATTGCCCGCCTCGGGTAACGTTACTGCAAGTACAAATTGTGCTGCAATGGCGGCGTCAATTGCGTTTCCACCTTCTTGCAATACTGCCATCGCCGCGTCGGCACTATAGCTGTCTGGCATGGCTACAGCATGCTGCTTATTTGCGTTTTGGATTTGCTCGGCATTATTAGTTGCGGTATTAGTTGCGGTATTAGTTGCGGTATAGGTGCAGCTCGCGGTGAGAAAAATGGCTGCTACTAGTATTATCCTTTGTATCATTTGGAGCTCCTGTATCCTAATTGAAGATCAACGCGCGTTAGTTAACCCAGCATAATAACGCTGGCAATAAAGTACGCAATAAGTGTCAGTACACCGGCAAAAAGTGCATAAGGTATTTGTGTTTTTACGTGAGTTAACACATCACACCCCGCAGCTAATGAGGAAACTGCGGTCGTGTCTGAAATAGGAGAGCAATGATCGCCAAAAATACCACCACCAAGTATAGCTGCTATAACCAGTGAAGGCGGTAACCCTAAGCTTTGAATTAAGGGAACCCCTATGGGGATCAGTATGGCAAATGTGCCCCATGATGTTCCTGTGGTGAAGGACATAACCGCCCCTGCAATAAACAACATAGGAACAATGAAAACAATGGGTAGGTATTCGCCTACAATACCGGCAACAAACACACCGGTTCCCAGATCTTTAAGACTATTACCAAGGGTAAGCGAGAGCAACACTATAGTAACCAGTGGAAGAAGTTCTCCCATTCCTTTAAAGCCAATATCTACCGCTTCCTTATGGGTAAATCGTTTGTGAACAAGTAATAAACCATAAGCAACGGCGGTTGCTAACGCAGTAGCATAAAGTACAGATTTACTGCCACTGCCTTGAGAAAGTACACCATCACCAGTCCAAAACATGAAACCAACCATACTGAGCACCATCACCAACAGTGGCAGTATCATAAAGCGCGCTTTTGTTGCAGGTGCCGATTGTTGCGTTACATCGGTTTGTGAGAGAGCCTTTTCCTCTTCAAGCATGGGACCGTGCACCTTGTCGGCCGATATGGTGTAAGCCACAATGAGCAAGGTGAAAATAGCATAGAAATTAAATACTACGCTGCCCCACAAAATAGAAGCAGAAGAGGCGGGCAGTTCGTAGGCGTCGAGCAGGCTTAAAATGAATGCCCCCCAGCCATTGAGTAAAATTAAAATACAGACAGGGGCACTTGTTGAATCGATAATATAGGCTAACCGCGCTCGGCTCATGCCAAATCTATCGTATAAACCTCGGGCGAAAATACCGGCGGTTAATACGCTTAAATTAGACTCTATAAAGACTGCAATGCCGGTAAACATAGTAAGTCCGCCAACTTGCTTGCGTGTTTTTGCTACGCCTTTCCCTACCAAAAAATTTACCGTGGCGGTTACTCCACCCGAATCGCGTATAAAAGCTAACAGCGCGCCAACTAATACTGAGAAAAGTAATACTCTGGTATTACCCGGACTCGAGGCGGTGCCTACTACTCTTTCAATAGCATTAATGGGAGCAAGGTAGCTCTCTGTAATACTGGTATTAACGAGTATTAGCGCTTCAGCGCACAGCACAGCAAGTGCCAATGCAAGAATGACTTCTTTTTTCCAAAAAACAACGGCAATAGCCACAATAGGGGGGATGACTGACATCCAATCCATACTACTTTCCAAATCTTAACGTACTTATAAATTGCGTGGGTGGCGCTTACTAACGTGACTAACTCGCAGAGGAACTGCGTATTTAGCGGCGATCAGAATAGCTTACACTGTGCTAGCTTACTGATTTATAGTAGCCTACCGTATTGTGTGCGTTGTTACCAAGGATTAGATAAACATTGTCATTTTTTACGTTCAAAAAAGTTACTCTACGCACTAGCAAAACAACGTGCTCATTGTTTTTCACCTACACGCTTTTCATTGCAAGTACGCTTTTCACTTGCGCGTCATTTCCAAGCTACGCGCAAACAAGTCATAGCGCTGCGTTAGGCATTCCGTCAGGTAATGCTATTAGCTTAAACGCTGTGAAACACATGATTGGGCAAAAGTTAATTCTCGACATTCGCTATTTTTGTGAAGACAACACGCCAAGTAAACAGTGCCGTAAGCCTGTAACTGCAATGCCCCAGTCATTGTTAACGTTACTAAGTAATCAAAACATTGGTGGCATTATTTTGTTCAGCGAGAACATAGAAAATGCATCACAGCTGATTAGTTTGAATTATTCACTGCAAGCACACATGCAAAAAGCGGGTCAAAGCCCTTTGTTCATTGCCATTGATCAAGAAGGGGGAAGAGTCGCACGCTTACCCCATTCTATACTGCCAGCTTTTGCTGGAAACCTCGCTATTGGTGCATCAGCGCATCAACATGGCAATATTTTCGCCAAAAATGTGGGCGAGCACATAGGTAAAACCTTATTGCCTTTGGGGATAAATACGAATTTTGCACCGTCTATCGATATCAACAGCGAACCGAAAAACCCAGTTATTAACGTGAGAAGTTTTGGTGAAAACCCCGTACAAACTGCAGAGCTTGGCGAAGCGTTTGTGTCGGCAATGCAAAAAGCTGGTGTGTTAAGTGCGGTGAAGCACTTTCCCGGCCACGGAGACACCCATGTGGACAGTCACTCGGGTTTACCTCGCGTAGACCACACGCTAAAAGAAGCACAATCTGGTGACTTACTGCCTTTTGCAAATATCATCAATAGTGCAATGCCACCTGCAATGGTGATGACAGCGCATATTCAATATCCTGCTTTAGACGACACAACCATTAGAAATAAAAAAGGTGAGCTGCAAGTGGTACCGGCTACCTTGTCGAAGCGTATTTTGACCAATACCTTACGCAACAGTTTACGGTTTAACGGCCTTATTATTACCGATGCTCTTGATATGGCCGGTATCTCTCAATTCTTCACAGAAGAGGACGCTGTTTTACGAGCATTTGACGCCGGTGCTGACATTGCGCTTATGCCCTACACCATTCGCAATGGTAAAGACATAGAAGCGTTCAGCGCGATGATAGAACGCATTGCTATACAAACAATGGAGAGCGGTGAGAAAGTAAAAGACTTAAAGGCTTCCTATCAGCGCATATTAAGAATGAAGCAACACAGTCAACTAGCGCGCTTTATAAGCAAGCCTAAGTCGTGGTGGCTGCAAGAGGTTGGGGCAAACCGTGAAGGCTTGTCTGAAACGGGGCCAAATACTAACAAATCTAAGCAATTGGCTAAGAGCAATAGCACCTTGTTTATAAAGGGAAAACAAATCGAGAAAGCGCTTTCTGAGGCGTCTGTCACGGTACTTTTTGGAAAAGACAAACTACCAGTGAATAAAAGTAAGTGGTTAGCACTTATGCCAGATGCGGCACGCTGCTTAGCTTTCGAAAAGGCGCTATATGACAGCCGCCCAGATGCAGAATATGCTTGCTTACCGCTCACCGTATTGCCGAATAAGGCGTTAACTAAGCGACTTATAGCGCAAACCGATTTAATGGTGATAGGCGACATCACACCATTACACGCTAACTATGAACTTGGCGGTGCAGATCAACCGTCTTTACTTAAGCAAAGGGCCAATGAGTCTGATATTAAAGCCTTCTCAATACAGGCTATGCAAACAGCAAAGTCTCTCAGTAAGCCAGTAGTTTTTGCTGCACTGAGAATGCCCTACAGTGCAAAAGCTGCAATGGAATTTGCAGATATAGGTATCGCCACTTACGACTACGCTATTACTATTTCTGAAGAAGCCGATGGAAAAGACAGACCCTCAAATAAAGAAAAAAATAGAGAGACAGACACTCGAATTTCCAGTCAAAGCTTGCACACTCTGATAAAAGTTTTGGTTGGAAAATTAGAAGCGAAAGGTCAGTCGCCGGTAACATGGAAGTAGCAAAATTAAAAATAAAACCGAATGAAGTAAGTACTTGCACACCAGGTTTTTATCTCGCTTAAAACCCCTTTTTTTGCTCGCTCTTCTGAACGAAAAATTTCCAAAAGCTTAGTTGGTTGTGAGTGCTTACTATCGATTAAAATTCATATTTTACATGTTTTTGTTTTTATTTTTTTGTAAGTATGCGCTCACTTACATGTGACCTAAGTGACTTATCTCCTGTATTCATTTGCCCTTTTGTAATACCCATGGTCACAAAATATTAATCGCTCGCAGCGTTGTAAGGATAAATAAGATACGGGGCACGCTGTTTTTCAAATTGCGACAATTCGGCCTGCCAAGACGCTTTAATTTCGCTGGCAGTGATGCCCATTATTATGGCCTTTCTAAGTGAAGAATTTCCGGCAAGTTTGTCAAAGAAATCTGGGCGCGTGAAAAACGTTTTTTGCGCCTCATTCATCTTGCGATAAACGTCTATCAAAGGCTGTAATTTCAAGCCGGAAATGCTAGCTGATGCGACATCGTTTTCGTTCAAGATATTGGCATAAATGGTCTTGCCGTTATGCTTCGGTTTGTTTGCTCCCGCATTGGGTTTAACCTCAATTTTATGCTCGCCTAATTTCACTTCTGGGTGACCGATGAGCTGAAAGGGCACATCAGTACCTCTACCTATACTTACTGCGGTGCCTTCAAAAAAGCATAGGGTCGGGTACAAGCGTATGGCATTGTCATTAGGCAGATTAGGGCTAGGTGCAATAGGAAGAGAGTAGGAAGTGCTTCTGGTATAATTTGCCACGGGGATAACGGAAAGTTCAGCGCGGGAATGTGTATCCAGCCATTTTTCACCCACTATCATTCTCGCAAGCTCTCCTAACGTCATGCCGTGTAAAACAGGAATAGGATGCATGCCAATGAAAGAGCTAAACTTCGGTTCTAAAATTGGCCCATCAATATGGGCAATGTTGGGGTTAGGCCTGTCGAGTACAATAACATCGATATTATGTTCGAAGGCTGCTTCAATAACGTAATGCAGCGTACTCAAATAAGTATAAAAACGTACGCCTACATCTTGAATATCAAAAACCAATATATCGACATTTTTAAGCATGTCTGGCGAAGGTTTTTTCAAAGCTCCGTAAAGAGAGTGAATGGGCAGGCCGGTTTTAGCATCTACTTCACTACTTACCTTTTCACCTGCGCTTTTGTTTCCTCGAAACCCGTGTTCGGGCGACATAATGCTTACAACATTGATGCTGCGAGCAAGTAAGGCGTCTAACAAATGTTGAGTTTCATGTGAGCGATAATTAACCACTGAGCTTTGATTTACCACTAGGCTCACGCGTTTACCCGCCAATAGCGAAAGGTATTTATCGAACTGCTCTGCACCTACATTTAGGTCATGGTTGTTATAAGTGAAATAGTCATAGTTGAAATGAGCATTCTCTTGGTAAGTAGTCTTGGCATTGGCATTGGCATTGGCATTGGCATTACTCGCATCAGTATTGAGACTTTCAGCGTGGGAAGCATTAGAGACAGAAAGCCAGGTCGCTATGATCCAGAATACGAAACCCCAAGAAACCAAGTTAGCGCTTCGCTTCATTTTCACTGCTTACAGCCTCCCTTAAGTAACCTTGGTGTTTGGTTAAAATTTTAGTTGCCTGTTCGGCATCATTGCCGGTAAGCACCATTAGAATGGCCACTTTTGCTTTGTTATCACAGGCGTTAAGTGCCTGTATGGCGGTATTCTCATCACACTCAGTAGCCTGCATGACAATACGGCAAGCCCGCGCTTTGAGCTTTTCGTTGGTTGCGTTCACATCCACCATTAGGTTTTCGTATGTTTTACCCAGCTTCACCATGGTAGTGGTACTAATCATATTCAAAATCATTTTTTGTGCAGTACCCGATTTCATTCGCGTACTGCCACTTAGTGCTTCAGGCCCCACCACCGGGCAGATAGAAATTGCCGCAGGTTCAAATATTGCAGCATCTGGGCTGCATGCAATGGCTGCTGTTGAACAGCCAATGCTGGCTGCATAACTTAAAGCACCGCTTACATAGGGCGTACGGCCACTGGCGGAAATACCTATTACTGTATCGTTTGCTGTTAGTGAAATTGCCAATAGGTCGGTTTTGCCCGCCGCACGATCATCCTCTGCGCCCTCAACGGCATGCACGATGGCCTTATCTCCGCCAGCAATAATGCCCAATACCAATGAGTCTGGCACACTAAAAGTGGGGCGACATTCAACGGCATCTAGAATTCCCAGTCTGCCGCTGGTTCCAGCGCCGATATAAATGAGCCGGCCGCCAGCCTTAATGCTTTTCGTAGCAGCATCTACCGCTTGTGCAATAGCAGGAATTTGAGTTGCCACGCTTGCCGCAACTTTTGCATCTTCCGCGTTAATTTTTGATAGCACGTCAACGGTGGAGAGGGTATCGAGTTCGAGTGTGTCGGGGTTTCGCCCTTCAGACACAATGCGTTCCAAGTCGTTAAGTAGTGAGTGAGAAGATACAGGCGGTCGCGGTGTCATGCAGAAAACTCTTTTAAACAGTTGATTACGTCGTGTTAAGCATAACGGCAATCGCATTTGGACGAAACGTTTGTTCGCTATTCTTAGCGCCTATCAATACGTTTGCTTTTCCTAGGCACAAAGACAAATACGGTGACGTTGATCTCATGATACAATTAGGTGGTTTGTTTTATAAAAGGATTACTCTTGCTGTGAGTGTTTTATTGTGAGTCGTCAAACTCAAGCCATTATTCATGCAGATGCACTACTGCAAAACTTTAAAACCTTGGCTTATACGGCAAAGCAAAGTCAGTCAATGGCTGTGATAAAAGCCGATGCGTATGGTCATGGAGCCGTGAATGTGGCGCGCATACTTCAGCACGTATCTTCTCGGTTTGCCGTTGCCATTATGGAAGAAGCGGTAGCACTTCGTGAAGCCGGAATAACAGCACCAATTGTCGTTCTTGAAGGTGCTCACCAAGCCAAAGAATGTGAAATGGCATGGCAGTATAACTGCATTTTGGTAATGCATTGCACTGAGCAACTGCAATGGATGCAAAAATGTGAAGCGCATAAACGCCCTCACATTTGGCTTAAGGTAGACAGCGGTATGCATCGATTAGGGTTTCCGCTAGAACACATTGCTCAGATAGTTGAGCAGCACCAAGTATTAATTACGAAAGAAACCACATTGGTGACTCACTTTGCCAGTGCTGATGACCCCGACAATGACTTTACTCAAACTCAAATGTCTGCGTTTAAAAAAAGTGTTGCGTCGTTATCTATGCCAGTGAGTCTCGCTAACTCTCCCGCTAGTGTGAACTGGCCATCCACGCGGGCTCAATGGAACCGACTTGGAATAGGAATTTACGGTGGTAAAGTCACTACTGCTGAACCTAGCGAATCTCCAGATAGCGCGCATCTGCAGCACTTACTTCCGGCAATGACACTGCGTTCTAGCGTAATTGCTCTGCGCGATATACCTGCTAATGAGAGTGTAGGTTATGGTCAAACATGGCGCGCAACAAAGCCATCAAAAATAGCTACCGTGGCAATAGGTTATGCCGACGGCTACCCAAGACATTGCCCCAATGGCACACCAGTTTTAATAAGAGGTCAGCGCGCTTCTTTAGTGGGGCGGGTATCTATGGATATGATAACCATAGACGTAACCCATATTAACAACGTTAGCGTTGGCGATGTGGTGGAGCTTTGGGGAGAAAATATTTCCATAAGTGAAGTGGCACAGCATGCAGGCACCATCGACTATGAACTTATGACTCGCATATCTAGCCGTGTCCCCCGCATCGTCAGATATCAATAACAGTTAATTTGGTGACATTGAAGTCGCTCTCTGAACTCCTGACTTCATAAATTGTTATTAACATCTATTCGACAAAAGAATGAGGCGTTTTAGCCCAAGTTGAGCCTATACTGTTTAGTGGCAGCAACGTGTGAGGTGAATGTTTCATTCTCAGCAGCGCTGCACTTACACTAAGTGAGGTTTGTATGCGTACGTCGTTTTCAAGACCAAGAGTAAATCGTGGCGTGGTAAGCCGGCCGTCTAAACCTGTGCAGAAAAAGCAATAGCAGGTGGTATCGCTTTACGCGGTAAGAAAGGATACAAATAAGTAACTCACAAAAGCCCAGATGCATAATGATCTGGGCTTTTTTATTGCTCACATTGTTCAACCGCTATGTGCGATAGCGACTTTAAAGTTAGCTATTTTGCGGGTGAAGGTTTGCGTCAATGCTATCGTCGTTATTGTCATCAAACGTATCACTGCTTTCGTTCTCGCTATCGTTTGCTTGGTTTTTGTTCTGCGACGCTGGTAAATAGCGTTCTGGGCGATGATTAAGCGATATCACCATATTCAAGCAGAATGCAGCTAAGATGGAAATCAATACAAGATGCCATTCTATAAACTGCAGCGCACATAAAAGAATCATGCTATCTACAGTTAATTGAAAGAATCCGGCTCTTATATTAAAACGCTGCTGTAAAAAGAACGCCATAATGCCAATGCCGCCCAAACTAGAACTGTGTCTGAACATCATCAGCATGCCTACACCAATTAAAATGCCGCCAAATACCGCTGCAAAAATGGGGTTTACATGGCTTATGTCCACAAACGCAGGAATTTGTTCTGTT
Organism: Alteromonas sp. RW2A1; assembly: GCF_001886475.1. Taxonomy (NCBI): domain Bacteria; kingdom Pseudomonadati; phylum Pseudomonadota; class Gammaproteobacteria; order Alteromonadales; family Alteromonadaceae; genus Alteromonas; species Alteromonas sp. RW2A1. The sequence goes on from NZ_CP018031.1 coordinate 584,783, forward strand.
AACACCGATACGGTAGTAACAGAAATAAAGGTATTGATTGTGAATCGCTTGCTAATTTGTGTCCAAGCAAGTGCGTAAAAGGGGATATTGATTAAGAAAAAGAGTACGCCAAAATCAATATCTATCGCATACGTACCTAACAGGGCTAACCCTGCAGCGCCGCCCACCATAAGATCTTGAGATTGAAACAAGAATACGCCAAACGCAACAAACAAACCCGCGCTAACTAAGGCAAATACATCTTCGATGACACTGTGATCTGGTTTTTGCATGATAAGGAACTTGCGTTAAGAATACACAACGTAATTGTACGTTTACAGCACAGTGGAATATAGAGGGAAGGAGTTATCTAGAACGTGCTAAAAAGGCAGATGGTATGCATGCCTTTACGACTCTTATCTATTGGGTAAACAGCGTGTTGCGCGGGTGTAAATGTTGCACCATTTTGTAACATGAAAGTATTAATCAACCACTGCACTCAACACAATATCTTGTTTGTTAAAGCTTATTCTGCATTGCATTATGCCAAGGTGTAGCGGGCTGTAGGCCTCAATTTTGCTGCCATTAGCCACAAATTCTGTGCGGTAAGAAAGTAACTCTGCGGTATTTAAATACCTCTCAACGCTTGCTTTCGATATACCAGGAGAAAACTTATCACAAAAAATAATGACTTCTCTGCGCGCTTCAATCCAATAAAAGGTGATGGCTATTAATAGTGCAATAGCAGCTATAGCAGCAATATCAGCAAGTATTGAACGTTTCATCGCATGCATATGTTACCTCTTTCATTATGCGTAAGCAGGCTACGTTGAGAAGTGTGAGACACCATAACCTAATAAAAGTGCGTAAAAATATTGATAAAAAATAAATGCCTAACTCGCGTTTAAACATAACACGGCTAAAGAGATGTAAGGAAGTGCTTGAACGTCGGGTATTTATAACCGCATCTAGCAGCCAAACCAACTGGCAAAATATTGACTACAACCCAGCGCAATAGCCAGTTAGCATAAGGAATGTTTATGTTGTTAGGTTATAATTTTGTAAGGTTACTGATACCATAGTCTTATCCTTTAGTCGTAGAACCATTTTTTTGAAAGCTAGGTAATAAAATACCAGTCATAAGCCTTCTTCTTTACTGTTTCGCCAACACTAAGTGTAGGAACTTCAATGAAAAAACTTTCCCTATCGCTATTGCTTATTATTAGTAGCGTGGCCACTAGCAGTGGGCTTGTATTGGCCGACGAGTTGCCTTTTACTTTATCCGGTCATGCGCGAGTTAACTACGGACACCAAGATTGGCTTATTCCAGATTTTAGAGATGGCTTTGAGTTTGAATCTTTCAAGCTAGGTGTAGCTGGAGAATCTGATCAATTTAGCTATAAAGCCGAATATCGTTGGTATGAAAATGTCGATTTTAATACGGTTCGCTTTGCCGATTTAACCTACCACTTTAACGAAAGAACCGAAATTACCGGCGGGATCACGCAAACGCCTTTTGGCCTGCAGCCATTTGCCAGTAATAGTTTTTGGTTTTCAGTAAACTACTACCTCGGTTTTGAGGACGACTACGACGCCGGCGTTAAAATTAATCATCAGCGAGGCAATTGGGATTTCCAAGCTGCCTACTTTATGAATGATGAGTACAACGATGCCGCAAAATTTGCCCGTTACTCTTTTGATGTGGCCGACGACGGCGAGTTCAGAAACTCCGAGGATGGCCAGTATAACGTTCGCGCTAATTACACCGGGCGTTTTATTAGGGGGGGACAACGGAAATTGGTGCCTCTTATCAGTATGGCAATATTCTCAACTTAGATACATCGCGAAGCGGTGATATGAATGCATTTGCTGTGCATATGCGCCATACGCAAAACGACATTAAGGTTGAGCTTCAGTATATCGATTACGAATACAATCTTGAGGCTCCAGAAGGGCAGGCCGACGATCGTCTCGCCCTTTCTTCGTTTACCTTTCCGTTTCTTGCTGCAGCCAATGGACAAACTTATTCTGCTAACCTTATTTATTCGGTGCCGTACGACTTTGACCACATTGAATCGCTTACCTGTTATTCAGAATTCAGCCTTGCGAAAGGTGAGGATGCGTCGGGCAAAAACTCCTCTCAATGGGTGAACGGCTGCAGCTTAGGCTGGGACAAGCTGTTTATGTATGTCGATAGTATTCGCGGTAAGAACATGTGGTTTTCAGGTGGTCCGGGCATTGGCCTCGACATAGGCGGCCTTCAAGACACTACGCACAGACTCAATATAAATCTTGGAATTTATTTCTAAGGTCGAAGAGGAATTATCATGAGAATAGTTAGCACCATTATCTTTTTATTGGCCTTAGTGCCATCGTTAAGCCATGGTCATGCGTGGCTGAAACTAAGAATTGCAACAACAGAGTATGCACCCTATACCTCTAGCGATTTACAACATGACGGTTATATAAACCACATCATCACCGATGCGCTGTTAGAAACCGGCGTTGAAGTGAAATATGTGGCCATGCCGTGGGAAAAAGCCTTAGAAGCCACGCTCGCAGGTGAGTTTGACGCGCTATCATACGGCAATTTTATCCGCTCTAGAGAGGATGAGTTTTTCCATAGCAAACCAATAAGTGCCGAAAGTTTAATATTTTATGTAAATAGTAAATATGAAAACCGACAGTGGTCTAAGCTAAGCGATATTGCAGATTTGAAAATGGGCATTACCGAGGGATATCTCTACAACGATGAGCTAGCCTCTTTCGTTAAAAACAACAAAAATGTTGTAAAACGAACCACAGATAAAGAAAACCTAGAAGCATTAGTTAACGGAGATATTGATATATTTCCCATAGATGAGCTGACAGGCTGGTATTTACTTGAGCGCGAGTTCACAGATGCGGAACGGGATGAAGTGGCGCGCATTACGCCGTTTATATCAACTGTAACCACTCATCTTTTAGTGCCTAAAGGAAAGCCCGATAGTCAGTTAATTCTGTCGCTTTTTAATAAAGGCATAGAAGAGCTGACGTTAGAAGGCAAGTTGACAAGATTTAAGCGCCTATTAAAAGAAGGTTACTATCAACACCCTCAAAAGAAGGTGAATTACGATAGACGTTAAAGACCAGGCTTGCCCTCGCTTTTTAACTTATACAATGTAGTTGGCGGTGTTGGAAAGACGATAGAAACACCGCCGCTTATATCAAAAACATATAATGACTGTTTCATCATTATAGTTTTGCAGCACACAAATAGTGCGCTAAAACGCGCATTGCGTATAATTGCCGTTTATCATTTCTGCTAAAGCTATTCGGGCAGTTAATGCTCGCACAACGTTGCTTTTTACCTTATTTTTCTACTCGAGCTGTATTGTCATCGCTGACTTTTATTTCACAGCCACTATTAACGCTGCTATTAGTATCACTTTTTGCATTCTTCATCTTTACCATCACCTTCACTTTGACTGCAAGTGCCTCTGAAACGGATAAGTCTCAATCACATAACAGTTTGAAAGGGAACGCTAAGAAAAGTTTTGATAACCAATTACATGTCGATTTTTTTGGCTCATTTCGGGTGCGTTATGAATCTTTGCACAACCCTATTTTCCCCACAACACGGGAACAGCGAGAGCAAAATAACGAGCGTATTTCTACACGGGTCATTTTGAATACTCAGGTAAGTTATAACAATGTTAGCGCGACTTTAGATCTGAGAGATTCTCGCGCTTTTCTTGATGATAACGACCCTACCTTAAAAGCGAACCAAGTAAACACACTTGAGCCAGTTCAGCTATTTGTATCGTATACGCCTACTTCTTCATCTTATATTAACGCGGTAAAGGTTGGGCGTATGGAGTTAGACTATGGCAGTCGACGTCTGTTAGCAAAAACCATCTATCGCAATGCAACCAATAGTTACGATGGCATAGTGGTAGATGCCACGTTTTCAAACTGGAATATTAGCGGGCTTTATATTCAGCCGGTATCGCGATTTCCAAACGACGCGGAAAGTATCGACAGTAACGAAAGAGCCTTCGATAAAAGCTTTAGTGAAAGACGTATGTTTGGGGCATATATTACTTCTCCCGACAATAACTTGAAGCTGCAGAGCTATTGGCTAAAAGAGGACGACGGACAAGAGTTAGCGACGACAAATAGAGACCTTTACACCCTTTCTATCGACTACACCAAAGCGTTTGAAAATGGCTGGAAAGGAAATGTTGAGCTAGTAGGGCAAACTGGAACAGCGAGAGAAACCAACGCCGTAAATGACTCATTAGACAAAGATGTTCGAGCTTATATGTTGTTTGGTTACTTAGGTAAAAAGGTTAGCGCTAATACCTTTGTGCGTGCAGAATTCGACTACATCAGTGGAGACAATAATGCGTCGGATGACACCATTGAGAACTTCGACAGTCTGTTCGGGGTAAGACGCTTCGACTTCGGCCCAACCGATGTTTATCAGGCCATGCCAAGACGAAACCTTAAAACAGTAGGATTAAGAAGTATAAGCAAACCGAGTTCGGCTCATCATGTGCTACTAGGTTATAAAGCTCTGTGGTATCAAAAAGCGCCAGTGAATGTAGATGACTTCATTGGTCACCAACTAGAAGCGCGCTGGCGTTATAATGTGCAGCCCAATTTACGCTTAGCAATTGGCGGTGCCTACTTATTTAAAGGGCAGGGGTTTGAGCGCGGTGACTATCGCGATAACAGTGCTTTTTTATTCACGGGCGCTATGTATAGCTTTTAATTTACCTGTTATCTTTGCCCATTAATTTTAATTTAATGCTTAGAGTATTCCGTTTTATATGTTGTTAATGTCTCGCATTCGCGCACTGCTATCGCTTTTAGGGCCTGGAGTATTGATGGCAACAGCGGCCGTAGGCGGAAGTCACCTAGTGGCTTCAACGCAAGCTGGGGCAAAATTTGGTTGGCAGCTGGCTATTCTTATCCTAGTAGTGAACATTCTCAAATACCCCTTTTTCAGAGCGGGGGTTAGTTACACCATTAGTACCCAAAATACTCTACAGCAAGGCTATTTGAGTATGGGGAAGCGGTATCTAGCGTCAGCAATGTGTTTAAATATGATTGCTTGTGTGGTTAATGCCGCCGCGCTTTTACTCTTTGCAGCAAGTTTGCTCTCGTACTTTATGCCCTTCGACATCTCCATTACGACATCGTCTTCTATAGTACTTAGTCTTATTTTAGTTATTTTACTAGCGGGGCATTTTGAGGGATTAGACAATATCGCTAAAGCCATCATGGGCGTGCTGGTGGTAGCTACTATTGCAGTTTTTATCGTCGCCTTACTGCGCTATACCAATACCGATTTAGGAGAGCCCGCTGAACCTTCACCTTCACCGTGGACTCTAGCGACACTAGGTTTTTTAGTGGTTACTATGGGGTGGATGCCCGCTCCCATTGAAATATCATCAATAACGTCGTTATGGCTTAAGCGACAATGCAAAGATAAAACAGTTACTCCTAAAAACGCGCTGTTCGATTTTAACCTTGGATACTCAGTAACAGTGCTTCTTGCCATCTTGTTTCTCGGTTTAGGGGCGTTGGTACTACATTCTAGCGGGGAAAACTTAGCAACAAGCGGTATAGGTTTTTCTCATCAGCTAATTAGCATGTATTCCACCACTATAGGCGAGTGGGCGCATTGGCTTATCGCACTGGTGGCTTTTTTGTGTATTTTTGGTTCAGCACTGACTGTTTACGACGGCTATGCGCGAGTTGTTGCTGAAGGTATGTCGTTGCTATCAGGCAAAAATGATTTGTCTCAACCCAATGCGCCTACTAAGACTGCCGTGAGCAACAGGTTAGTTACTGGAGTGCTACTTGTTATGGCTGCCGTCAGCTTTGTTATTGTATTGTTTTTTAAATCTGCATTACTCGCCATGCTTGGCTTTGCCATGACGCTGGCCTTTACTACAACCCCTGTATTTGCATGGCTTAATCACAGGTTGGTTGCCCGCAGTCAACTGCATCCCAATGCAGCGCCGAGTACATGGGTTACCGCCGTTAGCTATTTAGGCTTACTGTACTTGTTTGGTTTTCTTCTCGTGTTTGTATGGTGGAAATGGCTGGCTTAAAAGCCATGGCGTCACTGGTTAAACGAAATGCCGATAATGGCAACAGGTCCTAGTCCTTAAGATTAATAATATCCCCAACCGAGCAAATAAATTTCACCAATTTATCGTGCTCATATAGCTCTCGCATCAGAGTTATTGGTTTGGCTCGCAATGAATCGCTGGCGATTATTTTTTGCCAATCTAGCGATTTAACATTCTCCTCGGGGCGGGCTTCTTTAACTGCTTTTAGAAACTCTTCAGCAATAATGCCCTGGCCAATGGCAGTGGGGTGTACGCCATCTAAACTGAAAATGCCCCCCGACGCGATATCCCCGTCAGGCGATGTATCGTAATATTTGGTATCTATGGGCGGATAAATAAACTGTAACGCTTCAGGGAACGGGTATGAAGGCTCGCCAAAGTTTCGCTTCCAAGCCATATCGGTGAGATCTCTACCGATATCGACAATGTGAAAATGCTCACGCCCTAAATCCTTATTCTTCTTTGCAACAAGCGTGGTAATAATGCGGTTAAATTCAACAATGGTTTTGTCAATAAACAGTGCATCTCTAAAGGGGAGATATTTACCACAATCTTTTGCAGCTGAATCGGATAGAGGAAAGTAAGAGTAGAACTCGTAATATAGTGCTTTTTTTTCAGGCCGAGAAGGGTCGGTAATCACTCTTTTTTCGCCCATGCCTTTAGCAATAGGGGCTATGGTTACCAAGGGGACTGTCCCCACAAAAACTTTCCAATCAGCTTCCTTGTTTTCTTGCATTGCATCTACCACCTTGTCTAACAATGCGGTGTATTCTGCTTTAAAGTCGTTGGGATGCCACAGGTTCCATTTACTGCGCTCTTCACGAGACGCCTTTAACACTCGCTCAGGATCGTTAGGAGTTTGCTGAATACTTAGGCTTAATACAGTACCAAGGGCATTATTTGCGCCTAGCCATAAAAAGAGGTTTTCTACGCCTTCTTCTTTAGCGCAGCGCTTCAACCAATCAACGGCGGTAAAGTTGCCAAACTCAGCCATTCCCTTATCGCCAAGTGGGTTGAGAATACGATAAGCGTTTCTGGAAAACGGATTGCCCACAGCGTGAAGGTAGCCATCGCCAGATGCATCTCCCTTTGCTATTGCATCAAGGCAAGATTGCGGCGTTACCATAAATGCATCACCTACATCCATGCCCTCTACAGCAACGTTATGAAACCCAGTACTGTCAAAAGGGCTACCCACCGGAAGACCAGGCATACCTTCGCCGCGTTCATAATAATCTTCGGCTTGATCTAAAACGCCATTAATAACTGAAAAAGCATTGAGCCATTCCAGTCCTCGAATATTCGAACCAAACTTTCTTTCCAATGCACGAAAAATACGCTCTAAATCAATTTTTGTTTTATAGCGCTCATCCCAACGGTAGTAGCGATAGTTAGTTTCACCCAAGGCTTCGGCTAGGAGTGTACTGTAACTCAGTCTAGTGTTGGCGGCGCTTCCCGACATAAAACCTTGAGAGATACTATCGCCAATCGTAAAAATCTTGGTCATTGCAAAACGTCCATGTGAGTAGGTAGGCAAGGCGATAACATTAAACAACAGCTCTAGCGAGTTCGCCCGTTTTAAAGAGAATAAAACGGGCTGGTTGTTTTTTCAACAGTTTGGCAGTGTGAATCAATCCGATTGTTTTGTTTTGGTTCGCTTAATAGAAAAGAGTCCGAACCAAAAACCGGCCTCTAACAAAAAGCCCAGTAGAATAAAAATAAAAAGCCCGCTATCAAAGCCTGCGCTATATGACGCTAGCGCAGCAAATAGCAGCAAAAACGATAAAGTAATACGGAGAAGTTTTGGCATTAACACCCTCCAAGGATTATTCAAGAGATTGAGTATAATAAAAACTTAGTATGGGTTTAATACAGTGCTCTTTGCAAGAACTACGGCTTCAAAAACGTAACCGAGTATTTCAGCCCTTTCCGTAAAATGACCTGAAAGTTAGCTTTCAAACATGGTTACGCCCCAATATGCACTAGATTTGCTTGTCTGTTTAAGCCCGTAGGCCCGAAAATGCTTTCGCATGTGCAAATTAAGATAGCCATGAGCAAAAACAATAACGTTGCTTTCTTTTTTTGCAATATCAATGAGTGTGACAGCGGCGCTTTCTGCTCGACTTTTTGCCTTGGTATAAGATTCAAAAGGGCCAGACTTTCCTATGGTCCACAGCGCACGATTTAAATAAACCCAAGTCCATGCGTTTAACGTGAATGGCAGTTTAAAGCGTGGAATATCCATTTCACGAAACAAAGCGGAGGTGACTGCGGGTGGCCTATTAAATGCAATTTTGCAGCTATGTATGGCGCGAGGCAAGTCGCTCGATACAATATAGTAGTTGGTAAACATATCATTAAATGAAAACGCAGGCCGACTATCGGAGGCGACCAACGAATGATTGTAATTTTTAACCCAGTTGGCGAAGCCGGCACTGTTTAAACGAAGGTTTTGAGAGTTTGCTGGCCTTCCGTGTCGCACTAAAACTATCTTCATGGCGATGTTGTTATGTCTGTATAAGCGCCGATAACTACATTCCATTGCCTTACCGCCCACCTTGTCACTACGCCATTGATAACGTAGGGATCGTTGAGTGCGAATTTCTCGGCTACGTCTTTTGAACTCCCTTTAAACACTAATATTGCCGAGTCTGCAGGGTCAGCAACAGCACCGCCCAAACACAGCTCGCCAGCATCAGCAGCGGCCTTCGCCAGTGCTAAATGTTGTTCACGATAGGGGGCTCGTGCTTGTTCGTAGTTAGAAGTTACTTCGTAGGTTAATAAAAAATACATGGTGTTAACTCGCAGCAATTTGCTTTTAGATGGAATAGCTCTCTAGGTTTCGGCGCGTTTGGCATTATTGATAAGCATTTGGTGCTCGGCTTTTATTGGAAGCGTTTTAAATGGGCTAATGTTCGACCCACCTGTATTACCATGAGGAATCAGCCCAATGGCCGTTTTGCTAAAAGCACCAATAATACGAAGAACTTGGCCTAAACACTCTTTAGTATTCCTTTGCCGAATAGCCCATAGCAGCATTAAAAAGTGCACTTTTACATGCCACTTTGTAGACTCTTGACCCAGCACATGAGCATTTTCTAAATGACGAAAAGAGTGAGAAATAAGCCCATCTTTTTCTCTTTCTTTAGAAAGCCGTAACTCTGCACTTACGCTACCAGCAATATTCTTAGAAAATGCGCCAAACATATCGAAAACCCTAAAATTGGAAGTAAGCTATAACGCGAGCTTACTTTCATTGTTACCGCGTTTCTTCATTCTTACCATCATTAGCGCCACAAACAATTTTTTCTTCACCTAGGTGGTACACATTGTTTATCGCCACATAGGTACCAGAAACAATACCAGATAGCGGAATGAGTACTAGTCCACTAATAGAATAAAAAGTGTTGGTATCTTCAAACCCGTTAATCATTTTGAGCGTTTTTCGATCTGATGAAATTTCACATCTAGTTACGTTTGAGGTATCTGTTTAAGGAACAACAACACAACTGAAAAGAAAAGGGATGGATAAAGTTATTAACCATAGAAATTTCAATGTAAAAATCCTTTTATTTTGTTTAGGAGTTAAGGGCCAATACTCATCGAATTAGCCTAACGGTTAACCAAACTTTCGGCGCTAAGAGTCGGAAGATGTGATTCTACAAGGGCTTCACGTTCAGCTTGTTTTCCGTCCTTTGGCTTGCATACAGCTACTATTCTGACTGACATAATTCGTCTGCGATGCTGGTGAGTATGTGACGTTATACTCGCTCGAAAAGGGCGAGAGCCAATAAGCTGTTTTTTTTGTGCAGCAACTTTTTCAACGCCAAATATTATAGCATTCCAATGTAATGCTGATTTTTTTGTATTCTGTTAATCCATGCTAAGACTGACGGATACTCTTTTAGATTAAAGCCACCTTCATGTGCAACATGAGTGTAACCGTATAAACTTATATCTGCTGTAGTTAGCAACTCACCTGCTAGATATGGCGTAGTTGAAAGTTGTTGCTCCATCACTGCCAGTGCTTTATGCCCTCCAGCCTGTTTAGCGTCATATTCTTCTTTACGCTCTTTGGGCAAGCCAAGGTACTTGGCGATAAAGCGCGCAACCGCTATATATGGTTCGTGACTGTATTGCTCGAAAAACTGCCACTGCTGTACTTTTGCAAGCTCAAAAGTATCTGTTGGAAGCAGCTCACTACCCGCTGCCAGATAATTTAATATAGCATTGGATTCTGACAGGCATTTGCCATTGTCTAACTCAAGGAGAGGAATTTTTCCATTAGGGTTCTTCTCTAAAAACTCCGTATTCGATGTATCACCGTCTATTATGTCGATATGAATCCATTCGTGCTCGATTGCTAGTAATGAGCATAGCAATTTGATTTTGTAGCAGTTTCCAGATTGAATATCTCCGTAAATTTTCACAGTTTTTCCTTGTTATGAAGCGTCTTAATCGACCTGCGCATTAGTAGGCGTTTAAATCGATTTGTGAGCACTTTTTTCAATCAACAAACATATGCCAAGTCATTCACATTCTTCGAGTTTTACACCAAAACCAAAATTTTCTGTGGGCAACCAGACACAATGACTCCCTGTGAAATGCTAGCCTCCGCATTTTCGTGGGTTAGCTGAAAGCCAGTGCCATAATTAGTTTGCTTAAGACTAAATCATTTGGAGGCTAGCATGAACAAACATAGCATGATTTTTATCGGGTTGGATACGCATAAAGAGTTTCATGAGGTAGCTTATTGTGAAGAACAGCGTGGGGCTGTGCCTGTTCATTATGGGCGTATTCCCTCGTCTAAGGTCAGTGTCAAAAAGCTAATTCGCCAATTTGAATCGAAGTATCCTGGCGCAACACTTCACGTTGTATATGAAGCTGGACCGTGTGGTTATTGGATTTATCGGCTGATTACGAGCTTGGGACATTGTTGCTACGTCGTGGCGCCATCTCTTATCCCTAAAAAGCCTGGAGAGCGAATTAAAACCGACCGCCGAGACGCGCTTAAACTCGTTAAATCATTAAAGTCCGAAGATCTCACGCCTATCTATGTGCCTGAGCCAGAAGATGAAGCGGTTCGTGATTTATCACGTGCTCGTGAAGCGGCAATGAAGGATTTAAAAGAAGCCAAGTATCAACTCAAAGCCTTATTACTTCGCAACAACATACGTTATGAAGGCACTGCCAACTGGTCGAAGAAACACCTTCGCTGGCTCACCGAACTGATATTGCCTCACCCAGCCCAGCAAATTGTCTTGCAGGAACAACTGCAAACCATTGAGGAACGTATCCGGCGACTGGAAAGGCTCGACAATGAGTTAACCCATCATGTGCACCAATGGCGCTATTATCCCGTAGTGAAAGCCGTTCAGGCGATGCGAGGCGTTCGATTGCTCGTTGCTGTTGGTGTGGTGGCAGAGCTCGGTGATTTACACCGTTTCGACCATCCAAGAAAACTCATGGCGTATTTAGGTTTAGTCCCCAGCGAACAATCATCAGGCGGAAAGCGGCACTTAGGTGCTATTACTAAAGCGGGGAATGGCCGAGCACGGCGTTTACTGATTGAAGGTGCGCACAGCTATCGTTATCCGGCAAAAGTCTCTACCGAATTACAGTTAAGACAGGAAGGCTTACCCAAAGACATCGTCGATATTGCCTGGAAGGCCCAACTGCGTCTGTGCAAACGCTATCAGCGTATGAGTAAAAAAGGTAAACACTACAATTTAATCATTACGGCGATTGCCAGGGAAATGGCGGCTTACATATGGGTCATTGCAAAGGAAGTGGTACTCACGCCGGTTAATCCAAAACTAAGACTGAGCCGAGTACCTGCATGATAAACGAGTTTGAGCTAACGCATTCGGATCAGGCCGCGGAATGTGGCACAACCTACGGGCGATAACTTAACGGTTATTGATCCACGAGCCTAGACTGATGAGAAGGTGACCACGGCGGAGTGAGTAAGGTAGGCGCTGTTCATTGTAATTAATGAATAATCCACGAATACCAGCATGATAACCGACGACATTACTGCCTCATCCGGTGCGTTAGCTCATTTATTTTGAGTGATAAAGACAACTAATTATGGGCTGAAAGAGTGTCAGGAAAGCACTCGTTTAGGGTTGACAGAGGGAGTCATACCAACACCCGCATCACGGGCAAAGGTACGTAGGCTACAATACTAAGCGAAGCGCAGGGAGCCTACGTGTTTTTGTCCCTAGCGAGCGCAGCGAGTGTTAATGCGTTTGTTATATTCCAACCATGCTTTGCAATGCGCATTTGTATGCGTATACTTAATGGTGAGATTAGTTGGAGTGATAAAATGCAAGATTTATATGACGTCCATGCCCCCAAGAAAGCGACAAATCTAAGCTTAAATAGCGACTTATTGCAAAAAGCTCGAAGTTTAAAAGTTAACCTTTCTGCGACATTAGAGCAAGCACTCAGAGACAAGCTAAAAAGTATTGAAGCAGAGAAATGGAAAAAAGAAAACAAAGCTGCCATAGCTGCATACAACGAGTTTGTTGCTGAGAACGGTTGTATAGGTGATGAGTACAGGAACTTCTAATGGCGCAATTTGATGTTTACAGAAACCCAAGCAAAAAAACTAGCAAAGCTTACCCTTTTCTTGTTGATGTTCAAAATTCTGTAATCGACCAATTGGCAACAAGGCTGGTTGTACCGTTAACAACTAGTAATACTAAAAACAGTTTCTACATGAAGAAGCTGACGCCGGAAATAGAATTCGAGGACACAACATATTTATTTCTAGCACAACAACTTAGTTCTATACCCGAAGACGTGCTCCACGATCGCATTGGTTCGTTGGAGCAATCCAGAGCACTGCTGATAGATGCAATAGACTTCGCTATCACTGGAATATAACGCCCTGTTAACAGGCAAAAAATAGTTGGCTTAAATGGCGGCGAAGGAGCAAAAGCCAACGTTTTTTTGTCCTTGTTAAACAGCTTGTTATACGGTTTATACACTAATTAACTTTTGATTTTCCCCACCATGGTTGAGAAAAATCGACCTTGTCTTCTGGAATAACCATTGGATGTTCTCTTAAATAATACCCCCAAAAAGCTTTTTCATATTTTGGGTTATATATTTTAAAATGCCCTTGGGCTTGATACTCTTCTAAAAGTTTGCGATACGCACCTACAGGTTCTTGAGGGTTTCCCTGTTGGAAAATAACTGTGCCTCCATACGTTTCATACAGATACTTACTAATTTTGTAAGTTCTAACGAAGTTTTTATATACCTCGAGTGAAACCTCTTCCATTTCCGAAGTTAATTCCTCAGGTGATGACTTTGGACTAGAACGACGAATAAATTCAGCAAAACTTCTTACTTCTTTGATTGTTGGTTCTAAATCATGTTCATTCGACAATTTTTGAAAAATTCGTTCCCATATTATTGAAGTTAATTTGTCCGCTCTCACTTTATCAATTATCTGCGTTTCTGATAAATCAGGATAAGAGCGCTTATATCCCTTTAAAGCTCTCTGATCTATTTCCAGATCAGTCCCGTGTATTGTATCTCCTAGTATAAGGGCTACTTTTGTTGAGCTATTCTCATGTGCAAACCCCTTCAGACAAAAAGTAAATAAAAAAGAAAACAGAATAACCAAAAACTTATTTTTCATGATATACCTCCATGTTTGGTAACCGTATAGACGCCCGCATAACGGGCAAAAATACGTAGGCTAGAATACCAAGCGAAGCGCGGGGAGCCTACGTGCTTTTGTCCCTAGCGAGCGCAGCGAGTGTTGATGCGTTTGGTATATGCAATTTGCCACAGTTGTAGCGCATTGCTACAATGTGGTAATGAACTATTAGGAGACATATTATGGCAACCGCGAGCGTAAGACTAGACCAAGATCTAGTTGAGAAAGCTACCATTATGGGCAAAGCACTAAATCGAACTATGCCAAAACAGATTGAGCATTGGGCAAAGATAGGTGAAATGATGGAAGATAATCCCGAATTGCCATACGAATTTGTGAAACAGGCAATTATTTCTAAAGCTGAAAAAGAGGCTGGAAAATTGGAGCCTTACGATTTTGGCTAAGATTACCAATGTTTTACAGACAGCTAATTTTAAGAGAGCAGTAAAGAAGTTACATCAGAATCAGAAAAAAGACTTGGATAAAGCCGTTAAGGAACTAATGGCCGATCCTCTTCTAGGTGAGCAGAAAAAAGGCGACCTAGCCTTTCTTCGCGTGTACAAATTCAAGATGGCCAAACAGTTAACCTTACTAGGTTACAGCTACGAGGACGGCACTGTAATACTTGAATTAATAGCTCTTGGTTCTCATGAAAACTTTTACCGCGACGTTAAAAAGTTATTCTGACCAATTGCGTATAACGGCCCGCATAACAGGCAAAAATACGTAAGCTACAATACCAAGCGAAGCGCAGGGAGCCTACGTGTTTTTGTCCCTAGCGAGCGCAGCGAGTGTTAATGCGTTTGTTATGCGCTATTGACTTACAGTGCGCAAATACCATAATTAGGTATATATTGGTACTTGGAGAAAGTAAATGGCTAAAAATACCAGCATTACCCTTGGTGACCATTTTGATGGCTTTATTGCTAGCCAAATTCAAACTGGTCGATATGGTTCAGCGAGCGAAGTAATTCGATCAGCTCTTCGCTTGCTAGAAACACAGGAGACCAAATTAAACACTTTGCGTCAATTACTTGTAGCAGGTGAAGAAAGCGGCGAGGCTGAATACGACCTTGAGAACTTGATATCAGAACTAGATGGTGAATTAAAAGAGTGAAACCATTTAAGTTAACTGTACTCGCAAAATCCGATTTAAAAGATATGGCGTTATTTACGCAACGGAAATGGGGGCGGGAACAGCGTAATGTGTACCTAAAACAGTTCGACGATTCATTTTGGATGTTGTCTGAAAATCCTGATATCGGTAAAAGCTGCGACGAAATAAGAGACGGATACAGAAAGTTTTCGCAAGGTAGTCACGTTATTTTCTACAAGCAAACTGGTAGCCAGGAAATTCTGATTATAAGAATTCTTCATAAAAGTATGGATGTAAATCCATTACGCTTTGGCGCCTAACGCCCTAATTTGGCGGCACAAACACGTGGGCTATACTGCGAAGCAGAGCCCACGTGTGTGTCCCCAACATTTGATTGTTATCTTCTGCTGCGATTGCCGATAAGTAGACCGGTTACACTTAGATCCTCATCAAGCTGCGGCCAGTGAATACCTTCACCATCACCTAACAATTCCCAATCCTGCAATTGAGATGAGCTAGCTTGAGAAAGGCTAGGAAACCAGGATAAAGGAACAGAAATAGTTCTACCGTCGATTAGCTCGACAATTAAAGAACTTTCGTCGAAAGACAACGACACAGCTTGTGGGTGATGTTCAACTGCTAAAGTAGCCATTCCAAGCCTCCAAAAAAGCATCTCTATTTTCGACAACAAGCTTTCCCAAAGTTCTAAGTTCTTTTGGAGCAAAGCGAGTTGAACTTGCTAACGCGACAGGACGAAGCCAGAATTTAGCTGGCATTCTTTCGCGTTGAATATGAATGTGGGCCGGATCACCATTTTCGTTACTGTAAAAGAAAAAGCGATATGGCCCAATTTTTAATACTGTTGGAATGCTGAAAGGTTATATGAAAAGTGCGGGAATGCCAACGAGAAGATAACTTTCCAATAACGGGCGCAGACATGTGGGGCATAATGGCGAAGCCGCCCCGCGTGTATGCGTTCCAGCGAACGCAGTGAGTATGTTGATTGGGTTGTTAGCTGCCATTGTCAAATTGAAAAGTGATAGCATATACGCTAGCATATAAAGTATGAATAAAGTAGTTATTGACACCAGTGTACTTATTAGCGCTCTGATTGGCAAAACAGGCCCCGCCCGAGAAGTGATAAGGCAATGCTTGATGGGGGATTTAAAGCCGCTGATTAGCACGACCTTATTCTTGGAGTACGAAGCAGTAAGCAAGCGAGACAAAATTAAAGAATTGTGCCCGCTTACCGAGGGCGAAGTGAGCGAGTTGCTAGCAGCATTTTTTAGTGTTTGCGAATGGGTTCAGATACATTATTTGTGGCGGCCAAATTTAAAAGATGAAGGCGATAACTTTCTTATAGAGCTTGCAGTGGCAGGAAATGCCGAGAGCATTATTACGAATAACCTAAAAGACCTGAAAAATGCGGAATTACAATTTGCTGGTTTGAAAGTGTTAGCGCCTGAAGATTATTTGAGAGGAGTTTAATATGTCCACTTTAACTGTACGTCTACCAGACGATAAGCATAATCGATTGAAGGCTTTGGCTGCGCATAAAAAGTTGAGCTTAAATAAATTGATAGAAGAATTGTCTACGCAAGCGATAGCTGAATTTGATACTGAGGTAAGATTTAAGGCGATTGCTGCTACTGGAGACAAAAAGAAAGGTTTGGAACTTCTAGATAAGCTTGATTCACACTTTGGCAGCTAACTTTCCAATAACGGGCGCAGACATGTGGGGCATAATGGCGAAGCCGCGCCGCGTGTATGCGTCCCAGCGAACGCAGTGAGTGTGTTAATTGGGTTATTAGGTACGTCTATAAACATCGGAGCGATGCCCGACTTTTATCACCTGTACAACAAGCTCGTTTTCTCGGATTTCATAAATTATTCTATAAAGACCTTGTCGGATACGATACAAGTCGAGTCCACTAAGTTTAATTGCTCCATCCCTTCGTGGGTTTTCAGCTAATAAGTCAATTTTGGCGAGGATCTTTTTAACGTCCGACTTGGGAATTGCCCTAAAATCTTTTGCTACTGACTTCTTGAAAGTGACGCTATATTTTTCCATCAGCTTCCAAAGTGTTTAGCAAGTCCTCATAGGAGATTTCGGGCTCTTTGGCCCTTTGTCTTACCGCAGCCAAATCTTCTTGATCTTCTTTCATAAGGAGTCTTACTGCTTCATCAATCAGTTCTGATATTGAGGTATCTGATGATGCCGCCCGCAGTTTCAAAGCATTATGAATTGCTGGTTCGAAGTAGACGGTAGATCGTTTTGATAAAGTACTCATGAATAAGCCTCCATTTATGTAACATTAAAACATTATAGCGTTAAAATGTCAGTTGGGCTAATTTTTACTCAAGAGTACGTAACGCTAAGCTTTGGGGCGCTAGCACGTGGGCTAAAATCCGAGCGAAGCGAGCCAGCCCACGTGTTAGCGTCCCAGCGACCGAAGGGAGTGCCAACAGCGTTTTGTGTACGCCCAGCATGGGCATGAACTAATGAGGTGAAAGTCCTCTGTAGGAAGATCACCGTTGTTTAACACACTGTTATTCAACGCGAACTACTAGTGGGTTGCGCTTCACTATCCTAAATGAAACGCCCTGTGCGGAGCCGCATGCAGGGTGTTGTGGGGGCTGGAGGCTAGATACCTCCGGCTACCCGATTAGATTTTTCTCGCACTCTAAAACGACCTCAGTTTAGCGAAGATATGATTATCGTAGAACTGTCCGTTCTTAAATATGGCCTTTTGCAATATTGCTTCTTGAGTAAAGCCATATTTTAAAAGTAAGCCCATTGATGCAGCATTGCTAGAAAAAACAGAGGCAAAAAGGCGAACAATATCGGTGTTTGAAAAAACGTATTCTGACATTTGGTCTAAAGCTGAAGACGCGACACCTTTACGCCAGAACTTTTGTGCAATCCAATATCCGATTTCTCCAGACTTTTGATATTCGAAATCCCCACGGGTAACGCCAATACAGCCGGCCAATTGACCATTAACTGATATGGCTTTAATTAAATCGCCTTTACTTCCTTCGCTTACCCACCATTTGGCGTCTTCTAGCGTGTACGGAGTAGGGATTTTAGTAGACAGAAACTGTGTAACGGAGTCGTTATTTAAAATAGTAACAATGCTATCGACATCATTTTCCGTGAAGTCTCGAAGAGAAACCATGTAAGTCCTTTTGCTGTTCAGAATAAATAAGTTTCCAAAGAATCTAACTTTTAAATAAGGGGCGCAGGCGCGTGGGCTAAAATGCGAAGCAGCCCACGTGTATGCGTCCCAGCCTGCGCAGCAGGCGACTTTATTTTTTTGTTATGTGCGTTCACTTTGAACAACCCTGATTTATGATACGTTGAACCATTTTAGAGGTTTGCTCAGCCTCTTGAACAAACTGCTGGTAACTCTTGCCCAGAAACATGCCGTCTATGGTTAGCTGATAACCGCCGATTAAGTTTTGAGAATGAAGACTTAAGATAATACTGTTTTCAAAATGTGTGAATTCCAGAGATGAATTCAGAACTGTAACAGGACTAAAAGGCTCATATTCTGCTACCACACTTACAAGACATGCTGCCTCAATTGGTACTTCGAAGTTCACTCCATAGCCAATCTTGTTGTCTATGCTTGAACAGCCGCCAAGTAAAATTAAAACTAAAAATGTTCGAATATTCATTAGCACATAACTTCCAAATAAGGGGCGCAGACACGTGGGCGATAATGGCGAAGCCGCCCATGTGTTTGCGTCCCAGCCTGCGCCAGCGGGCGAACTTAATTTGTTTGTTATACCTGTGTTTCTACAACCTTGGAACCGCTTTTTATAAATGAGCTTAAAGCACGGCTAACACAAGAATTTGAAAAAACGTTGAAATCATATGGTGCTCTAGAAACCTCGTAGTAAGATAGCACTGACTCATTTTCAACGAATACCAATAAGGTTACTCCGTCATTAATCCACACTGACGTTAATGATTCTAATGGCCATTCAAAGCCGAGCAATTCACTTGCAGCTTCATTATTGGAGTAAGGGCCGAGAAAACAAACTTTATCCCAGTTTCCATTAACATACTCGACGAATTTAATTGGCTCTTTTGCGTAATCAAAATTTAAGGACGGGGCTTCTACTTC
The DNA here is from genome assembly GCF_001886475.1 of Alteromonas sp. RW2A1. Classification (NCBI taxonomy): domain Bacteria; kingdom Pseudomonadati; phylum Pseudomonadota; class Gammaproteobacteria; order Alteromonadales; family Alteromonadaceae; genus Alteromonas; species Alteromonas sp. RW2A1. Next base: position 603,791 of record NZ_CP018031.1, read on the forward strand.
ACCATAGGAGCATGCGCTTAAACCAAGAATTAAAACCAATAAATTCAAATAATTCATAAGAAGGTATAACTTTAAGCTAAGGGGCGCTAGCATGTGGGCTAAAATCCGAACGAAGTGAGTCAGCCTACATGTTAGCGTCCCAGCGACCGAAGGGAGTGGCTTGAGCGTTTTGTTAGGCGTACAACTGAAAGTACGCAGCTTTGCTGCCACCACTAGCCGATTAGCCAGCTTGTTTAAATTATTGAAAATAAGATAAAACAACCCTGTGCGAAAAGCCAGATGTTAACGGCATTGCTGGATAAAAGAGCGAGTTTAGAAAGCTGGTGATGTTGAATGTTGGCGTTGCGATGTTGATGAAAAGCCCGTTGCTAAAGCCGTTGAAACAACCGAGAAAGCTAGCCGCGAACACGACCTAGCGAAACAACCTTGATGCTGGAATGTCACGTTTGAACCCACATTTTAATGCTGTAAGTAAATGACGCCTAACACTAAGCTTTGGGGCGCTAACATGGGGCTATAATCGCGAAGCGGCCCCGTGTTAGCGTCCCAGCGACCGAAGGGAGTGCCAACAGCGTTTTGTTAGGCGTACACCGAAATGTACGCAGCTTTGCTGCTACCACTAGCCAATTAGATCGCGTGTTTAAATTATTGAATTTAAGATAAAACAACCCTGTGCGAAAAGCCAGATGTTAACGGTAATGCTGGATAAAAGAGCGAGTTTAGAATACGGATGATGTTAAATGTTGGCGTTGCTTTTTTTGATAAAAAGCGCGTTGCTAAAGCCGTCGAAACTACAGAAAAAGCAAGCTGTAAAGACAACCTAGCGAAACAACCTTGATGCTGTAATGTCACGGTTAAACCCACCTTTTTATGCTGTAAGTAAATGACGCCTAACACTAAGCTTTGGGGCGCTAGCATGGGGCTATAATCGCGAAGCGGCCCCATGTTAGCGTCCCAGCGACCGAAGGGAGTGCCAACAGCGTATTGTTAGGCGTACAACTGAAAGTACGCAGCTTTGCTGCCACCACTAGCCAATTAGACCGCGTGTTTAAATTGTTGAATTTAAGATAAAACAACCCTGTGCGAAATGCCAGATGTTAACGTTAATGCTGGATAAAAGAGCGAGTTTAGAAAGCTGGTGATGTTGGATGTTGGCGTTACGATACTGAGGAAAAGCGCGTTGCTAATGCCGTTGAAACTACCGAAAAGTAAGCCGTAAAGACAACCTAGCGAAACAACCTTGATGCTGGAATGTCACGGTTGAACCCACTTTTTAGTGCTGTAAGTAAATGACGCCTAACTTTAAGCTAAGGGGCGCTAGCATGTGGGCTAAAATCCGAACGAAGTGAGTCAGCCCACATGTTAGCGTCCCAGCGACCGGAGGGAGTGGCTTGAGCGTTTTGTTAGGCGTACAACTGAAAGTACGCAGCTTTGCTGCCACCACTAACCAATTAGCCAGCTTGTTTAAATTATTGAATTTAAGATAAAACAACCCTGTGCGAAAAGCCAGATGTTAACGGCATTGGTGGATAAAAGAGCGAGTTTAGAAAGCTGGTGATGTTGAATGTTGGCGTTGCGATGTTGATGAAAAGCGCGTTGCTAAAGCCGTTGAAACAACCGAAAAAAGTAAGCCGTAAAGACAGCCTAGAGAAACAACCTTGATGCTGGAATGTCACGGTTGAACCCACTTTTTAGTGCTGTAAGTAAATGACGCCTAACATTAAGCTAAGCGGCGCAGTTGCGTGGGGCATAATGGCGAAGCCGCCCCGCGTAAATGCGTCCGAGCGACCGAAGGGAGTGGTCTTAAGCGCCTTGTTATAAGCAGAGCCAGTTCCTTTGGTCTTTTTAAAAACTGTTGAAGCCAGCATACGATTGATTGTTAACACAAACAAGAAAAACGACTGTGCAGCGATGTTTTTGATTTGACAGAAGCTAGCCGCCATCCGAGCTATCGAGTGTAATGGCGCTTACTGACTTAAAATAAGCACTTGGCGATAAAGCGCCTATTACACCACCTTTGAATTGAAAGCGGCGGATTTTCACCTACCACAAGCTAGAGCGATGTTAATGAAAACAGGTGAGGGTAGTTGTACTGGGATTTTTATAAAGCCAAACGGAGTTTAGGCTGACGCCTTATAACCCCTTTATAAGCGCGTTGCGTAAGCAATCCGCTTGATATATTTGTTATGCCTTTGGAGGGCAAAGATTATGGCTATACCTAAAAGTTTTGTAGAAAGTAATTTAGAGAAAGCAAAAGGCTCGTTGTTTTTCGGTGTGCCTATTGAAGAAATGACAAGGGATGAGCTTATAGCTTGCTGTGTTGCTGGGTGGCAGGGGCAGAGCGACCAAAGACAAGAGCACGCTAGACAGCTTGACGTTTTAAGTGGAATGAAAAGGGCATAACAATTTAATCGTTCCCTAAACGGGGCGATTTAACGAACCAGAACGGGGTTTTTGTCCGTTAGGTTTTAAATATGGTTAAACCATAACCTATCGTTAGAATTAGTAAAATACGTTTTTGGTGTATTTTGCTCAAAAGCTAAAAATACCAAATCGGGTTGCAGGTGAATTTGGGGTATTTCGTGAATAGCTTTGCAATAAAACAGGTACTAAATTCAGTTATTTCTTTGTGATTTTTTAAATAGACTTCTTTTATTTCGGAGTCGAACATGAAGTCTCAGTTTATTAAATCCCTATACGAGCACATGATGCTCAAACGCTATGCAAAACGCACTATACAAACCTATATAAACTGGATTTCAGATTACATTCGCTTTTACAAATTCCAGCACCCGAAAGACCTCGATGTTCTGCACGTTGAAGCATACCTTACGCATTTATCTATTAAGCGTAAAAATGCTCGCGCTACACAAGCTACCGCGCTAAATGCTTTAGTTTTTCTTTACAATAAATATTTAGATCAGCCGTTACCTTCCGACATGAATTTTGTGGGGAGCGGCAGAGAAAGAAAACTGCCGGTGGTGCTTACTCGGTTAGAAGTAAAGACATTACTTGGAAGAGTGCCTACCCATCATTATTTGGCGGTAGCGCTTCTTTATGGAAGTGGTCTTCGATTAATGGAGTGCGTTCGTCTTAGAACGGGAGATATAGATTTTGATTATAAGTGTGTGCGGATTTGGTTTGGAAAAGGTGGAAAGCACCGTGTAGTTACGTTATCAGAATCACTAATTCCACTTTTGAAGAACCATATCAGTGAAAGTGAAAAGCTTTTGCAACGAGATTTGATGGTATCAGACTTTGCTGGAGCTTGGATTCCACATGGGTTGAGGAAAAAATATCAACAGCGTAATAAAACGCTGGAATGGCAGTATTTATTCCCCGCATCAAAACTAAGTATTGACCCAGAAAGCAAATTGTTACGACGACACCACATCGATGAGAAGCAAATACAGCGGGCTGTAAGTCGGGCTTCATCTGATGCTGGAATAATTAAGCATGTTACACCTCACACACTGCGTCATTCATTTGCCACGCATTTGTTGCAATCAGGTGCAGACATTAGAACGGTGCAAGACCAATTAGGGCATGCCGATGTTAGAACTACTCAAATATATACACACATACTTCAGCAAGGAGCAAATGGGGTAGTCAGTCCGCTTTCTAATTTAGCGTTTTAAGCTTTATCGTCAAAGAAACAAAAAAGGGCCCGAAGGCCCTTTTCAAAACTTATCTGTTCAAGCGCTAATTCAAGCTTTTATTTAAACGCTTACACACGCTCAAATACAGTAGCAATACCTTGGCCTAAACCAATACACATTGTTGCTAAGCCTAGGCTTACGTCTTGTGATTCCATTAGATTGATAAGCGTACCTGAGATACGTGAACCAGAACAACCTAGTGGGTGACCAAGTGCAATTGCACCACCGTTAAGATTAATCTTAGTATCAAGGTGGTCCATCCAACCTAGTTGCTTAATGCACGAGAGGGCCTGTGCTGCAAACGCTTCGTTAAACTCAGCAAGTTCAATGTCGTCCATAGTAAGGCCTGCGCGCTTAAGGGCTTTTTGTGTGGCTGGCACTGGGCCGTAACCCATAATTGCTGCATCACAACCAGCCACAGCCATCGAGCGAATTTTCGCACGTGGTGTTAGGCCAAGCTCTTTCGCACGGTCTGCCGACATAAGCACCATAGCCGATGCACCGTCAGACAGCGCAGAAGACGTACCCGCAGTAACCGTGCCGTTTACTGGGTCAAACACTGGGCGAAGTGCCGCCATGCTCTCAGCAGTGCTTTCTGGGCGTACAACTTCATCATAGTCAATAAGCTTTAATACGCCGTTTTCATCGTGACCTTCAACAGGCACAATCTCGTTAGCCCAGCGGCCTTCAAGGTGTGCTTTGTGCGCTAGCTGGTGCGAGCGCGCGCCAAAGGCATCTTGTTGCTCACGAGTAATACCGTTTTGGCGGCCAAGCAGCTCAGCTGTCATACCCATCATACCCGACGCTTTTGCTGTGTATTTAGCAAGGCCTGGGTGGAAGTCTATGTTGTAGTTCATCGGTACGTGACCCATGTGCTCAACACCACCAATCATGTAAATGTCACCACGGCCGCTCATGATGCCGCTTGTTGCATCGTGAAGGGCCTGCATTGATGAACCACATAAACGGTTTACCGTTACCGCGCCAGTTGTGCGTGGAATTTGTGTTAATAGTTGCGCGTTACGTGCAACGTTGAAGCCTTGTTCTTTAGTTTGCTGAACACAGCCCCAAATGATGTCTTCAATTTCCGCTGGGTTTACGCCAGGGTTACGCTCTAGTAGCGCGGTCATTAGCGCTGCAGATAGGTCTTCTGCACGCACATTTCTGAAAACACCGTTTTTTGAACGACCCATAGGGGTACGTACGCAATCGATTACGACCACTTCTTTCATTAGATTTTCCTCCGGGTCTTATGCGAAATAGGATTTACCAGCAGCGGCCATTTCACGAACGCCGTCTGAGATCTGATAAATTGGACCAAGTTCAGCGTACTTGTCTGCCATAGCAACGAAGTTCGCCAAGCCAATGGTTTCAATCCAACGGAAAATACCACCGCGGAATGGAGGGAAACCTAAGCCGTAAAGTAGCGCCATATCTGCTTCAGCTGCGCTATCTACAATGCCTTCTTCTAGGCAGCGAATTGCTTCGTTTGCCATAGGGATCATGAGGCGTGCAATAATGTCGTCTGCTTCAAAGTCTGTCTTGTCAGCTACGTGCGGCGCCATTAGTGCGTATGCTTCTTCAGCAGGTGTTTTAGACGGCTTACCGCGCTTATCAACACCGTAGTTGTAGAAACCTTTACCGTTCTTCTGACCTAAACGCTCTTCTTTGTAGAACAAGGTTACAGGGTCGTTGTCTAGGCGAGCCATACGCTCTGGAATACCTGCTGCCATAACGTCTGCTGCGTGGTCGCCCGTGTCGATACCTACAACGTCCATTAGGTAAGCTGGGCCCATTGGCCAGCCGAAGATTTTTTCCATTACTTTATCAACCGCAACAAAGTCTGCGCCGTCGATAAGTAGCTTACTGAAGCCCGCAAAGTATGGGAACAATACGCGGTTTACTAAGAACCCTGGGCAGTCGTTAACCACAATAGGGGTTTTGCCCATTTTAAGGGTAGCGGCTACTACTGCATTGATGGTCTCTTCTGACGTTTTTTCGCCACGAATAATCTCAACAAGCGGCATGCGATGCACTGGGTTGAAGAAGTGCATACCACAGAAGCGCTCAGGCTTGTCTAAGCTTTCAGCTAGCTGGTTGATAGAGATAGTCGAAGTGTTTGAAGTGATGATAGCGTCGTCTGCTACATTGTCTTCTACTTCTTTAAGTACAATACCTTTCACTTTCGGGTTTTCTACAACCGCTTCAATTACAAGGTCTGCATCTTTAAGTGTGCTGTACTCAAGGGTAGGTGTAATCGCGTTAAGCGTTTGCGCCATTTTAGTCGCATCAACTTTACCGCGCTTCATACCTTTGCCAAGAATTTTCGCTGCTTCTGAAAGGCCAAGGTCTAGTGCACCTTGGTTAATGTCTTTCATGACTACCGGTGTGCCTTTCACAGCGCTTTGGTATGCAATACCGCCACCCATGATGCCTGCACCTAGTACAGCGTTAAGCTTAGACTGCTTAGTTGCCGCTTTCGCTTGCTTCTTACCTTTGCTCTTAACTAGCTGGTCGGCAAGGAAGATACCAATTTGTGCTTTCGCAGCGTCGGTTTTCGCTAGCGCTACAAAGCCTTCGTTTTCAAGCTTAAGTGCGCCGTCACGGTCTAGACCCGCTGCTTTTTGTACTGTCTCAACCATTTTGTGCGGTGCTGGGTAATGTTTACCAGCTTGTGCAAATACCATGGCTTGAGCAGTAGAGAAGCTCATCATAGCTTCGTTTTTGTTTAGCTGTAGTGGAGCTTTCTTAACCGCACGACGTGCTTGCCAGTCAAGCTTACCGTCAGCTGCGTCTTTCACCATTGAAAGCGCACCTTCAATAAGTGCTTCTGGTGCTACTACTGCATCAACTGCGCCTTCAGCAAGGGCTTTTGCACCTTTTCTGTCGCGACCAGTGGTCATCCACTCAAGGGCGTTATCTGCACCAATTAGGCGAGGTAGGCGAACCGTACCACCAAATCCAGGCATAAGGCCTAGTTTAACTTCTGGTAAGCCAATAGCCGCTGTGGTGTCTGCAATACGCATGTCACATGCCAATGTCATTTCACAACCACCGCCTAGGGCAAAGCCGTTAACTGCAGCTATAGTAGGAAAAGGTAAGTCTTCGAAGCGGTCGAATACTTGAGAAGTATTGGCAACCCACTGTAGTACTTCAGCATCGTCCATAGTGAAAAGACCAGTGAACTCGGTGATATCTGCACCTACGATAAATGCAGGTTTTGCACTGCGTACTAATAAGCCTTTTACATCGCCTTTAGCAAGTAGGGCTTGGGTTGCTTCGTCAAGTTCGCTCACTGTTTGGCGGTCGAACTTGTTTACTGAACCTTCGGCGTCGAATACCAGCTCAGCAAAGCCGTCATCTAACAGGCTGACGGAAAGACTTTTGCCTGTGTATATCATTATCATCTCCTTCGGCATTGGCCAGGATGTTAGTGAAGTAATCCAACTAATTTGTAGGGTCGTATGCATTCACTAACGCGTTAGGGTGGCTAGATTCTTTACAAAGCCACACAAAATTTCAACAAAAAATCAAACAAGCGTTTCAATTTGTCTAAGGTAGTGGTCCGATGACTTAAATTCAAGTGCAAATATCGAATTCAAGCTTCATTTCGGTATTGGTGGTTGTATAATGAGCATTATTAGCGCAAAGCGCCAATCCAATATACGAATAATAAGCAATAAGGCTGTTTTAGCTGTAACGCATATCTAACGGTTAGAGTTTCACTACCGTATTAGTACACAGTTTATAGCGGTCGACACAACATCTTCATTGGCACGGAGCCAAGCTGTACGTTCACATTGTGAGAGCCTAAACAGCAAAATATGTCGTCTATATTGGCGATATACAATAAGCAATTCAGGCGGTCGAGTAAGTCATCGGCCAGTTTGAATTCAATAAAGGGTAGGAGACTTTTTGTGTCTAAAGCCATTCATTTATCTAAACATGCACCAGCATTGTTAGTTTATCTATTATTCTCAGTAGTGGTAATACCCCATACCGTCGCTCAGCCACTTCCAGGCCATACATTAACGCTTCCTCAAGATGAATATGCACAGGAGCGTCAGCATTTTCTTAATTTAGAAGAGAAGTTACGCACTTATTCTCGACGTCGCGTGAATGACTTTGATGGTGAAATATATGCGTTAGCCGACTACCCACTATACCCCTACCTTTTGCGTTTGAAATTAGAGCGCACAATGTCAATTGCTACTAAGCGCGAAGTGAATCAATTTTTAGAGGACTACCGCGGTCAGCCTGTGAGCTATGGGTTACGTTACAAATGGCTTAGTTATTTGGCGAAGCATAATCACCGAAACGCATTTTTAGATAGCTACCGCAGCGGAATGGGGGCAAGGCTCACTTGTGTTGCACTTAACTACCGCCTGCAAGGAGCAGAGCCAGTGGCTAAAGTACTGCGAGAGGTTGATGCGCTGTGGCTAAGCGGGCAGTCTCAACCCGATGAGTGCGACCCGCTTTTCTCTAAGTGGAAGAAAGCTGGCCTAATGACATCTACCATGGTGATAAAGCGCATTGAAATTGCAGCGAAAGAAAAGAATCGCCGTATTATTCACTACCTAAAGCGCCAGTTACCCGCTAAATATCAATATATTGCAGATATCTGGTTAGCCGTTACTCGCAACGTTAGCAATGTGCAGAAAAGAGGGTTATTCCCGTTAAAAAACAAACCAAGTGAAGTAGAAGCAATGGTTTGGGCTCTTGAAAAATTGGCCTGGCAAAAGCCCGCTTTGGCAGAAAAGGTTTATCAAAGATATCAGCGCCAAGGCGTATTTTCTGATGCACAGCGCCACGCTATCAATCGAGCTATTGCACTTAGCTTTACCCTTGAAAAGCTTCCGCAGGCGCATGAGTGGTTAGAATACGCCGACATACCGGGTGCCAGTGACGATATAAAGCTATGGCATGTTTCTCACCTGTTGCGCACACAGCAGTTCGATGAGGTCATTCGCATTATCGAGCAGGCGCCCGTGTCTCTGAAAAACAAAGCAAACTATCGTTATTGGTTGGCCAGGGCGCTAGAACAAACTGGCCAACCTATGCAGGCCACCGTGTTGTATCGTCAGTTAGCACAAGAGCGCCACTACTATGGTTTTATGGCAAGTGCTCGTATTAACGCCTTTCCTTCTCTTAAAAATAACCCTGCACCCAAAGATGTTGCCACAATCGCGAAGTTAGCAACCACACCAGCCACACTTAGGGCGGTTGAGTTTTTTCGTTTAAACCGTGCTACCGAGGCGAGGAGGGAGTGGTACTACTTACTCACGCATATTCCGAATGAACAGGTTACCGACGCGGGAATTTTGGCCTATGAATGGGGGCTTTACGACCAAGCAATCAGTAGCTTTGCTCGCAGTGGCTACAGGGACGATGTAGGAAGACGCTTCCCACTTGCGTTTAACGAGGTATTTAGTGAAAAAGCGCAGCTGCATAATATTCCTACCTCTTTCGCAATGGCCATTGCTCGAAGAGAAAGCTCATTTAGAAGCGATGCCATTTCACCGGTAGGCGCGGCGGGGTTAATGCAGCTTATGCCAGGTACTGCAAAATACGTTGCGCAAACCAAAGTGAGTCAAAGCCAACTTTTCAATGTTAACGAAAACGTTGAATTTGGCGTCCAGTACCTTCGTTACCTTATGGATAAACTGAATAACAATCCGGTGTTGGTTTCTGCATCTTACAATGCTGGTTGGAGAAAAGTGCTGGAATGGCTACCAGAAAATGAAGCCCTTCCTGTCGATATTTGGATTGAGAATATACCTTACAAAGAAACCCGAGCTTATGTGAAAGCTGTAATGGCATATCAACATATATACGAACAACAATTAGGGGGTAATAATAATATATTTCCCCAACTTACTTCCGATCTGATCCCCTCGGCAGAGGCTGTAAGTACACACCCTGTAACAGGCATAGTGCAGTTGGCACCAAAGTAGCCTAGTTAGTATCATTTAAAATAGCACTTAATTTACTGCGAGTTGACGCTTATTTAAGGTGAGTAATAGGCGTGTTTTATGTGCATATTAGAAATTTGAGATTCAAAAATAAGTACTTTGAGAGCCATCAATGCAGAGAGATTTTAAGCAAGTTGGCATCTCAAAACTGCAGTTTATCGTGGCAGGATAAATATGCGCAACGGCTCATGTTATACTTAACGTCGAGTGGAAAGTACAAATAGAAAAGCAACGCAAATAGAACAATTAACGAGAAAGATAAGAGGGGCTATGTCGCACCATAAAGCAACCTACGAACAGCATATAGAAGAATTACAGGCGAGAACTCGCGAGGCTTTGCAGCGTGAAGGGCTCGATGGCTTGGTTATTCATTCGGGTCAGGGAAAACGACTATTTTTAGATGACAATCACTATCCTTTTAAGGTGAACCCGCAATTCAAAGCGTGGGTGCCGGTCATCGACAACCCCAACTGTTGGCTGGTAGTCAACGGCGAAGACAAGCCCACACTTATCTTTTATCGTCCTGAAGACTTTTGGCACAAAGTACCACCAGAGCCTAACGATTTCTGGACAGACAGTTTTAATATCATCCTGCTTAAACAAGCTGATGCAGTTGAAAAACACCTTCCTTACGATAAGTCGCGCATGGCCTATATTGGCGAGTATATTGAAGTTGCTAAAGCGCTCGGGTTCGACAATGTAAACCCAGATAGAGTACTACACTATTTGCACTATCAGCGTGCTTACAAAACAGACTACGAACTCGACTGCATGCGTGAGGCAAATAAGCTGGCCGTTGCAGGTCATCGCGCGGCAGAACAGGCTTTTAGAGAAGGGAAAAGCGAGTTCGATATCAATTTAGCCTATGCAACCGCTTGCAGACAGGGCGACAACGATGTTCCCTACACCAGTATTGTGGCGTTAAATGAGCACGCATCTATTTTGCATTACATGCAGTGTGACAATATTGCTCCTAGCACTTCACGCTCTTTTCTTATTGATGCAGGTGCTACCTACAACGGCTATGCCGCCGATATAACGAGAACCTACAGTCAACAATCATCGTTATTTGCAGATCTTATTAAAGCAGTAGATAAGGTAACCCTTACCCTTGCTGATAATTTGAAGCCAGGTGTGGCATACACCGATATTCATTTGCTCGCTCATGATGGAATTGCGCAAATTCTTCATGACACCGGGGTTGTTAACCTAACGCCTCAAGAAATTGTTGAGATGGGGATAACTCGCACTTTCTTCCCTCATGGAATAGGTCATTTTCTTGGGTTGCAGGTACACGATGTTGGTGGCTTAGTTAATGATGACAGAGGCACGCCTAAGACTGCGCCAGAAGATCATCCTTTTCTTCGTTGTACACGAGTGGTAGAGCCGCGACAGGTGTTCACTATCGAGCCCGGACTATATTTTATCGAGAGTTTACTGCGAGACTTAAAAGCAACGCCAGCCTCGAAATACATCAATTGGAACACGGTAGAAGCCTACAAACCATTCGGCGGGATCCGCATAGAGGACAATATAATTGTTCATCGTGACAAAAACGAAAATATGACCCGCGACCTAGGGCTTAACTAATTGCCTTTATAGTTTCATTGGGTATTTGCAAGAATGTCGAAATGGTTATAAAAACACAAGAGCAGTTATACGCTGCTCTTTTTAGTTTATTTTATAGCTTTGTTATACAGCTTCGTTTTACGAGCTTCCTGAAGCCGCTAACGTATTTTGATAAAAAACGGTTAGCCTTCGCATATAATGTTTGCACAACGGAAGGGCAGCACTATGTTTGATTCAAGCGTTATCAATTTACTTCTTGTTGCTACTATTGCAGGTTTAGCTATGCCTGCCGGCGCCATGCTTTCAACGCGCAAGAGTATTCAACCACAGTGGTTGGAGCAAGAGTTGAGACACGGTATTTTGGCGTTGGGAGCGGGAGCCTTGATATCAGCGGTTGGGTTGGTATTAGTGCCTAAAGGGGCAATGGATTTATCAGTGTTTGGGGTAGTAGCCTGTTTTGTAAGTGGCTCACTAGCTTTTATGTCACTCGATATCTTTTTGGCAAAAAAGAAAACTGCTGGTAGTCAGCTTGCAGCTATGCTGAGCGACTTTGTGCCCGAGTCTATTGCATTGGGAGCAACAGCAGCGCTTGGCGGATCTACGTTGCTTTTGGGGGCGCTAATTGCGGTACAAAACTTACCTGAAGGTTTTAACGCTTACCGAGAAATGCTGCCGAAAAATAAAAAGCGCAGCAATAAGCTGATTATCATTTTTGTATTAATGGCGTTATTAGGGCCAATTTTCAGTTTAATTGGCTATTTCTTTTTATCTCAATTTCCGGTTATTACTAGCGGCATTATGCTCTTCGCTGCAGGCGGGATCTTATATTCTGTTTTTCAAGATATTGCACCGCAAATACGAATGGAAAACCACTGGCTACCGCCACTAGGAGGAATACTAGGGTTTTTAGTGGGGGTAGTGGGCTACATACTGGAGAGTTAGCATCGAGAGCTGCGTTGCCTTTAAACGGCACCAGCTTTTTAGCTGGTGCGCTCTACTGAAATGTGAGCTAGAGAGATTAGCGCTTCTTTATAGTCAGAGTCTGGAATAGGCGCAAGGCTGTCTATTGCCATTTTTACTTCGTTATGTGCGCATTGTCTGGTGTAGTCCAGCGCACCTGTAGCTTCCATTATGCCTTGTATTTTTGTTAGGTGTGGCAAACCGTTACTCTGTTCAATAGCCTCGCGAATGAGCGTTTTATCGTCTTCGTTTTCCGCATGCCACATGGCGTATAACAGTGGCAGCGTGGGTTTACCCTCAGCAAGGTCGTCGCCCGCATTTTTGCCCATTTCTTCGCTATCAGCCATGTAATCAAGCAAGTCATCAGCTAATTGAAACGCGGTACCAAGATGCTTACCGTACTCTTGCATGGCGTGTTCTATCGTTTCGCTCTGGTCAGTTAAAACCGCCGCAAGTTGCGTTGCCGCTTCAAACAAACGCGCAGTTTTGCCATAGATCACGTCGAAGTAACGAGATTCTGTGGTGTTCGCGTCGTTACAATTCATTAGCTGCAGTACTTCACCTTCGGCAATCTGATTAGTTGCCTCAGACAGAATCGACATAACTCGCATACGCTTAAGGCTTACCATCATCTGGAAAGAACGGGTATATAAGAAGTCACCCACGAGCACTGACGCTTGGTTTCCGAACACGGCATTTGCCGTTTCACGCCCTCTGCGCATGGTCGACTCGTCAACAACATCGTCGTGCAGCAAAGTAGCGGTATGTATAAATTCAACAATGGCGGCCAACGTGTGATGGTCGTTGTTTTGAATGCCCATTGCTTGTGCGCTTAGCACGGTAAGAAGAGGACGTAAGCGTTTACCGCCACTATTTACGATATAAAAGCCAAGCTGGTTAATTAGTGCTACGTCAGAATCTACTTGTTGTTGAATCAGCGCATTAACCGCTTGCATATCGTCGTTCGACAGTGCGCGAATTTGGTCTATATCCATAGGCATGGCAATAAATACTTACTCTTACAATTGGTACTATATTGATGGCGATTGTACCTTAATGGCTCGCACTATCCACCAAATTGTCTTAAAAAATGACAGTTTAACGCAATTGAAATGTAATCATTGATATACCCGTCAAAAATTGCTCCTTAAGCATGTTAGAACTTTGCGCCTCTGTATTTACTACAGCTATTTAGCCAATAGAACAAACCGTTAGCATACCGTTTTAAAAAACTTCGCTGATGAATGCTAGGCTGCCAATAGAGAGTAAAGAACAGAAAACAGAGAGAAAAAAGCAGTGAATAAGGGGAGAAAATAGAAAAAGGGGCAAAGAAAATATCAGAAAAACGAGAAGAGTTAGACATTTGGCCTCTAATACTACAATTTTTGTTAAAGCCGTTATTTTTGATACTTTGTGAATTCTGCTTTAAGCATTTTTCTCTGCGTTGTGCGTTTTGCTCCAGACTTAGCCGTGTTTGTAAGAAATGTAACCACTATTTTTCTCGGATCGTAGCTTTGTAAAAAGGGATCGCGTTGTCCATGTAGGTTGTCATGCAGGCAAAGTAATAAGCACGAAGATCAAAATGATCAATTTTAAGTTAGATATTCGAAATTTGTGTTTTCAGCACCAAAATTGACTACCTTCACTTGGTGAAGAAAGTAGATTTTTAATGATGTAACGCACAATTTTTTTAAATTTTATCCATATTTACGCGATTGTAAGCTGCATCAAATAAGCAATTGAGGCATAATTCGCTCCATGTTGGAAAAATAATCATTTTTTCTACGAATCGGGCTTGTGATTTACAGATGTTTCACGTAGAATTTGCGCCCTGTTTTTTGAATTGACGCGTCAGTGGACGCAGAGCGGAGTTAACTATGTACGCGGTTTTCCAAAGTGGCGGTAAACAACACCGTGTGGCCGAAGGCCAAACCGTTCGTCTTGAAAAAATCGAAGTAGCCCCAGGCGAAACGGTTGAATTTGACAAAGTTTTAATGGTAAGCAACGGTGACGACGTAAAAATCGGCACACCAAACGTTGCTGGTGGTAAGGTGACTGCAGAAGTGGTAACACACGGTCGTGGCGATAAAGTAACTATCGTTAAGTTCCGTCGTCGTAAGCACTCGCGCAAGCAAGCTGGTCACCGTCAGTGGTTCACGGAAGTGAAAATCACTGGTATCAACGCATAAGAGGAGCACGAACACATGGCACACAAAAAAGCTGGTGGTAGTACCAAAAACGGTCGTGATTCAGAGAGTAAACGCCTAGGTGTTAAGCGCTTTGGTGGTGAATCTGTTCTTGCTGGTAACATCATTGTTCGTCAACGTGGTACACGTTTCCACGCTGGTGACAACATGGGTATCGGTAAAGACCACACGTTGTTTGCACTTAAAGACGGTAAAGTTCAGTTCGATGTTAAAGGACCGAAGAACCGTAAGTTTGTAAGCATCGTAGGCGAGTAAGCATTGCGCTAACTAGCCAAGAAAGCTTTCAAAAACCCCGCGTTTGCGGGGTTTTTTGTTTTGTTTGCCCAGCGAAGCTGGCAAACCCGTCAGGTTGAAAGAAACCTGAATCACCCTGACTGAGGGGAAGATAATCCGAATGGCAAGGGCGTTGTTAGCAAGTGATATGAAGTATGCAGGAGCCGTATACGAGGCCCGTACGTACGGTTCTGTGAGAGGGATGAGGCGCAAGCCTCACCCTACTCGATATGAGACCTTATTTTTTGACGTTGTATACGAAAGTGCGTATTGAAAGCGCGTCTTTATTAAAGAGACACAGGTCGAATGTTTTTAAATCCTTAAGCATACCGTTACGCGAAAGCGCTTATTGTGGTGTAAACTTAGGGTTCTTAGAATTAGTAACAACCCAAGGCAAAGTTGCCCGGAGTGATAAATGAAATTTGTAGATGAAGCTGAAATTCGTGTTGAAGCCGGAGATGGCGGCAACGGCGTAATTGGCTTTAGAAGGGAAAAGTACGTACCTAAAGGCGGACCAGACGGTGGCGACGGTGGTGACGGCGGCAGCGTATTTCTTGTTGCTGATGAAAACCTAAATACATTAATCGACTATCGTTTCGAACGTTTTCACCGTGCAGAGCGCGGTAAAAACGGTCAAGGTGCTAACTGCATTGGGCGCAAGGGACAAGATTTAGAAGTTAGTGTTCCAATTGGTACTCGCGCAACAGATTGTGATACAGGAGAAGTTCTTGGCGATCTTACCCGTCACGGACAAAAGCTTAAGGTTGCCCAGGGTGGGTTTCACGGCTTAGGTAATGCGCGTTTTAAAAGCAGCACCAACCGTGCGCCACGACAAAAGACGAATGGCACACCGGGGGAAATTCGCAACCTTAAGCTTGAGCTTATGTTGCTAGCAGACGTTGGCCTATTAGGTATGCCAAATGCGGGTAAATCTACTTTTATTCGCTCAGTCTCAGCTGCCAAGCCGAAAGTAGCCGATTACCCGTTTACTACCTTAGTGCCTAATTTAGGTGTGGTACGTCAAGACTCTCAGCGAAGCTTTGTTGTAGCCGACATACCCGGTCTTATCGAGGGCGCTGCAGAAGGTGCTGGCTTAGGTATTCAATTCTTAAAACACTTAGAGCGCTGCCGTATTTTGCTACACGTGGTTGATATCTATCCAGTAGATGAGAGTGACCCAGCACAAAACGCTAAAGCAATAGTACAAGAGCTTGAAAAATACAGCCCTAAGCTTGCTGAGAAGCCCCGCTGGCTTGTTTTTAACAAAGTAGACTTGCTGCTTGAGGAAGAAGCGCAAGAAAGGTGTCAGCAAGTTGTTGATGCGCTAGGCTGGGAAGGCCCTGTTTATCAAATTTCTGCGTTCCAGAAAATTAACCTCGATCCGCTTTGCAACGATGTAATGAACTTCATTGAAACTCTTCCTGCGGAAGCTGAGCAAGAGGAAGAGAAGAAAGAAGTAGAGTTCAAATGGGATACATACCATCGCAACACGTTAGATGCTCATGATGATCTCATGGACGATTTAGACGATGATGAGGACTGGGATGAAGACGACTACGACGTTGATGTTGAATATCGTCGCTAAAGCTTAAAAATAAATTCAATAGAAGCACGATTTATGTCGTGCTTTTTTGTATGTAATATCCACTAACCGTGTTTGTAGTGAGAATAAGATGAAGATATCAATGATTGCCGCAATGGCCGAAAACCGAGTTATCGGTGCAGATAACGACATGCCATGGCATTTACCAGCAGACTTGAAACATTTTAAGGCTGTTACAATGGGCAAAGCGGTCATAATGGGTAGAAAAACCTATGAATCTATTGGCCGTGCTTTACCGGGGCGACCAAATATAGTTCTGACAAGTAATAAAGATTATACACTTGAAGATGCAACGGTAGTGCATACTCAGGCTGAAGCCTTAGAAGCAGCTAAAGCACAGTGTGGAAGCAATGATGAAGTAATGATAATAGGTGGTGGTACTATCTACAACGCCTTATTGCCTTTAGCTAATACTCTGTATCTCACTTTTATCGATCTTAAAGTTGCTGGAGACACCCAGTTTCCAGATTTTCGGTCTCAGGGAGATTGGGTTGAAACTGAACGGGAAGCCCATGCGCCCGACGAAAAAAATAAATATGCTTATACCTTTGTAACTTTTCAGCGCCGGTCTGCGTGATATTGAAGAGTTGAAGCAGCCCACAAAAAAACAGGGCAGCGTAAATACTACGCTGCCCTGTATAGTTGGTTTCTATTACACCAATTTATATCTATTTCATTTGATCGAATAAACTTTCTAGCGAAAGCCCTTGATGGCTCAACATATCACGCAGTCTGCGCAGAGCTTCTACTTGAATTTGACGAACGCGTTCTCTGGTTAACCCAATTTCTGCACCCACATCTTCAAGTGTTGATGGCTCATAGCCTAATAGCCCAAATCGACGAGCAAGTACTTCTCGTTGCTTAGGGTTTAGCTCTTCAAGCCAAGTAACTATATTGCCTTTGATGTCGTTGTCTTGAAGTGTCTCTTCAGGACTATATTCTTTTTCATCAGCAATAATATCTAGCAGCGCTTTGTCACTTTCTCCGCCTATCGGGGTGTCTACTGAAGTAATACGCTCGTTTAGACGTAGCATCTTTGTAACGTCTTCAACAGGCTTGTCTAGTGCCATTGCAATTTCTTCTGCAGTAGGCTCATGGTCAAGTTTTTGAGACAGTTCACGAGATGCACGTAAGTAAACATTCAACTCTTTGACAACATGGATAGGCAGTCGAATAGTGCGCGTTTGATTCATTATGGCCCGTTCGATGGTTTGTCTAATCCACCACGTAGCATAAGTTGAAAAACGGAAGCCTCGCTCTGGGTCGAACTTTTCGACAGCGCGAATAAGACCTAAGTTTCCTTCCTCAATAAGATCAAGGAGGGCCAGGCCACGGTTGTTGTATCGTCTTGCGATTTTTACTACAAGGCGAAGATTACTAACAATCATACGCTTTCTAGAGGCTTCACAGCCTTTGAGAGACCGTCTGGCAAAGTATACTTCTTCTTCTGCAGTGAGCAGTGGAGAGAAGCCTATCTCGCCTAGGTATAATTGAGTGGCATCTAAATTTTTTGGTTGCTCGTTTTGGTTAAAAACTGCAGTGTCACTTTCCGCTTCAATATCATCGGATACTGCATCTTCTATTTTAACTTCATCTGGTATATCAATGACTTCCAAGTCATCTTGAGATTTTGATTCTAAGGCTTTATTTGACTTACCCATGGTGAATCTCCTGCTTAAAGGTTACCTTATGACGTTTCTCCTTTGTCGCTTTCTTATTATTATTTATTTTTTTTATATTGTTACTTCTTTGGCAGGTATCGCAGCGGATCTAGTGACTTACCGCGATACCTAACTTCAAAATGAAGTTTTACCGAATCTGTGCCGCTACTGCCCATGGTGGCTATTTTTTGACCAGCATACACCCATTCTCGTTCTTTTACCAAAATGGAGTCGTTATATGCATATGCACTGAGAAAAGTGTCGGTGTGCTTCACTATAACAAGCTTACCGTAACCTCTTAATGCACTACCGGCGTAGACAACTTTACCGTCTGCTGCTGCAACCACATTACTGCCTCTTGCACCAGCAATGTCAATCCCCTTGTTACCAGACTCAGCTTTGCTAAAGGTATCAACAACCTCGCCTTCAGCAGGCCACATCCACGTCTTAACTCTATCTGGAAACCCTTTCGGTGATGTCTTTTTGACACTTGTTACCGGTTTCTTGACGCTTGTAACATTTTGTGGTTTAACATTTTCTTTACGATCAACATACGCTTGAGGATTAGGTGGGTCAATGGATCTTTTGTCTAATGGTTGTGAGGTCGGATGTGTAGACCGAGTGGTCTTGTTGGTAGTTTTATGGCGGGTAGGGGTTTTTACGATAGGTGCAGTTAAACGTAATTCTTGACCCGGAAATATGGTATAAGGCTTTGAAATTTTGTTAAATTCTGCAATATCACGATAGTCATTTCCTGTAAACCAGGCAACGGCGTAAAGCGTGTCTC
Organism: Alteromonas sp. RW2A1; assembly: GCF_001886475.1. Lineage (NCBI taxonomy): Bacteria > Pseudomonadati > Pseudomonadota > Gammaproteobacteria > Alteromonadales > Alteromonadaceae > Alteromonas > Alteromonas sp. RW2A1. The sequence goes on from NZ_CP018031.1 coordinate 622,482, forward strand.
CAGGTCTTACTACGTAGGTACTAGCAGTGTATTCTTCACTACCACTCTCAACTTGGCTGTTGAGAAGAACAACCGGAGCAGGTGCCTGTCTACCTGCACATCCAGCCAATATTGTTAAAAATAAGTAAATGAAAAAGCATCTAAAAGTGCTGTTTTTCATTTTATCGCAATATTAAGTACGCGATAACAGCAATCGCCACAACAGACCATCCTAGTACCTCAACATATTGACGTAATTTTTGCTCCATGGGCGCGCCTCCCCAACGCATTAACGCCGCCACTAAAAAGAAGCGGGCACCCCGTCCTACTGCTGAAGCAATCACAAAGGGGAAAAATGCCATTTGTAAAAAACCCGCGCTTACGGTGAATATTTTATACGGTATAGGGGAGAAACCCGCTAAGAAAACAATCCAAACACCGTAGGTTTCGAACCAACCTGTGGCAGTTTCAATTTTGTGTGTATAGCCCCAAGATTCAATAAGGGGAGCTAACCACGCTTCGAATGCGAAAAAACCTAACCAGTAGCCCGCGATGCCTCCAAAAATAGATGCTACAGTGACGATTAATGCAAACCGCCATGCAAGTAAGGGTTGAGACAGCGCCATAGGCGCTAGCATAACGTCAGGGGGAATAGGAAAGAAAACAGACTCTGAAAAACTTAGCCCGCCTAAATATTTTGCGGCATGTTTATGCTTTGCCCAGCGAATTGCCATGTCATAGAGAGGCCCAAAAAGCTTCACATTAATTCTCCAGCAACGAGAGGGACAAAACGTACAGATTCAATAGTCTTAGTTTGCAGCTCGCTTTCCACTCTATCAATGCATAGCAGCGACTGTTGCTCGTTTCCAACTGGAATAATGAGTCTGCCACCTTCTTTTAATTGTTCGCATAAAGATTGGGGCAAGCTCGCTGCTGCAGCGGTTACAATAATGGCGTCGTATAATCCTTTCGACTCCCAGCCTTTCCAGCCATCGCCATGCTTCATAGCAATGTTATGTAAATCTAGCTGATTCATGCGACGCTTAGCGTGAAACTGCAACGATTTTATGCGTTCAACGCTAAATACTTGCGTAAAAAGCTGCGCCAGGATCGCGGTTTGGTAACCTGAGCCCGTGCCAATTTCCAGCACTTTTTCAGGCTTATTTGGGCTCTCTAGCAAAAGCTCGGTCATTTTCGCCACTATGTAAGGTTGCGAAATTGTTTGGCCTTGGCCAATGGGCAATGCCGTATTTTGATAGGCTTTGTGTTTTAATGCGTCTGGAAGAAAAGCCTCCCTCGGCGTACCAGCAATGGCATTTAACACAGCTTGTGAACGTATTCCCTCGTTATAAAGCAGCTGCGCTAATGCGTCTCCTTTTCTAGAAGCTCTCATGATCTTGCGTACTTTCCTATATTGTTAGTGTTAGCCACGCTTTTTATTTATAAATGTTTGTCTGCTTAAACGCGGTTAATCGGAGACAGTGTTTCCACGCATTCGCGCAATACGGATGTAGCAAAGCATCCCGTTGGCAAACTAAAAGAAATCGTAAACGAATCTCCCTTACTCTGCCATGTTAATTCTTTAGGCCAAATTTTTATGGCGCGACGCTCCTGTTCAAACCCATTTTCCCTTAGAAAGGTGGTGACCTCAGGGTGCTCATTAGCGACAGCATTTTCAATTTCCGCTGCCTTAGCCTCGGTAGCTAATTGTCCTTTACCCCACAGTGGAGCAGACGGGCATACATCTTTGTCTTCATAGCGAGACTGACTTTCTTGCTCATTTTCCCGATTAATGAAGAAGCTGTTTGAGCCGGTTAATACAAGTGCGTCGCCAAGAAGCACGGTGTCGAAGGTGTTCTGTTCCATTCGATGAGAAAGTACTTCATTAAAAAGCCAGCTGCGAAGAGCGGACAGTGCCATAGACCGCTTGTTTCTGTGGCGTATCGTTTCGCCATTTACCATGCGCTCAGCCATAACCAGGTTTCCACCTCGCTGCACTTCGCCCATGTCATTCAAACGCATAACGCCAAAGCGCTGTTCACCATAATAATTGGGTACACCATGAATAGCTATCTGTTCTAGGCGTTCGATAATCGCTTCTGGATGCACAACCTGGCGTAGCGTGATGGTAAAGTGATTACCTTTGAGTTGCCCAGTACGTAACTTCTTATTATGTCGAGTTTTTTTTATGACTTTGACACCATCAAGTTGCCAATCGCTAAAGTCGAAATCATCTACTCCTGGAGCGTGTATGCCAAACCATTGCTGGGTAACTGCGTATTTATCTTTTCTACCTGCATAGCTTATTTGCCGCAGAGGAAGGCCGACAAATTTTGCTAGCTGCTCTGCAACAAAGGCAGTATTGGTATTTGTTTTTTCGATAAAAACGAATTGATGCTCACCCTCTCCGCAGGGCTCGTAGCCTAAGTCTTCTACTACCTGAAAATCGTCAGCTTGAAATTTAAAAATGCCGGTAGAGACAGGCTTGGCAAAATAGTATTGCCAGTGATCGGTGTGTAATGGCTTCATGCTTTTTCTAACAACACCACAGCGTGTGATGCAATCCCTTCTTTTCTGCCTGTATATCCAAGCTTTTCGGTTGTGGTGGCTTTTACATTGATATCGTCAATTTGAACATCGCAATCTTGTGCAATATATGCGCGCATTTTGTCAATGTGAGGCGCCATCTTTGGCGCTTGCGCCACAATAGTCATATCGGCATTGACGAGCTTGTAGCCTTTCGCTCTTGCTACGCTAACTACATTTCTAAGCAAAACTCTGCTGTCGGCACCAGCATAATTATCATCTGTGTCGGGGAAGTGCTTACCAATATCCCCCAGTGCTGCAGCACCCAGAATTGCGTCGCACAGTGCGTGCAATAATACATCGCCATCGGAATGCGCAATGAGTCCTTCGCTGTGCTCAATTTTGACACCGCCAACAACGATAGGGCCTTCACCCCCAAACTTGTGAACGTCAAATCCGTGTCCTATTCGCATGCAACTCGCGCCTCTAATTGTTGTTGAAGATAGAATTCTGCAAGGGGCAGGTCTGCAGGGTGCGTAATTTTAATATTAGCAGGGCTGCCGTTAACCATACCCACTTTGTATCCCGCGTATTCTACAGCCGATGCTTCATCAGTAATGTTGACGCCATCTGAAAGCCCTTTTTGTAAGGCCTCGCGTAATAATTGTGCGGGAAACAGTTGTGGAGTAAGAGCATGCCACAAATTGGTTCTACTTTCAGTGTGAGATATCACATTGAGCTGATTTTGGTGTGGGATATCTTCGCTTATCGCTGCTCTTTTCATTGTGTCACGTACCGGCGTGGCAAGAATTCCGCCTGTAACGGTGTTATCGCCAATGAGACTTAGTAACGCAGTAATGTCTTTATGCGATACACAGGGGCGAGCTGCATCGTGTACAAGGGCCCAGTCATCATGTTGCAAGTGCATTATTCCATTTAACACACTGTCAGCGCGCTCTTTTCCTCCATGAACTACATCAACCCGCTTGTTCTCTTTAATATCTAAGTTGGAAAAATAAATATCATCGGGACTAACAGCAAGTACCACGCTGTGAATGCTTGGGTGAGTCAATAGAGCGTCTAGGGTGTGTTCTAATATTGTTTTACCTGCAATGGTAAGGTACTGCTTTGGGCGGTCAGCCTGCATTCTGCTGCCAACCCCTGCGGCGGGAATTACCGCTATAACACGAGGCATTGTCATTGTTTTCATTTCGAATCTGCAGGAAGAATTCGGTAAAAAGTTTCTCCCTGCTTAATTAATCCCAGCTCGTTACGTGCTCTTTCTTCAATTGCCTCTAAACCAATTTTTAAATCGTTAATATCAGCGTTTAGCAAAGCATTGCGTTGAGCTAAATTGGCGTTTTGTAGGGCTTGTGTCTGTACTTCCGCTTTCCGGCTGTAGTAATCGGGAATGCTGTTTTTACCAAACCAAAGTCGGTATTGCAGCAGTCCAAAAAATAGTAACAGCAAAATGGGAAGCCATTTACCTTTTAACACACATTCACCTAACCGTTCATTGAGCGCAAAGAAAGCGCAGGCGTTTGCCTGCGCTTTGCTATTATGCCGATTACCAAGTTTGAGTCAAAGACGCTTTATTCTTCTTTGCCAAACTTACTTTTTAATTTATCGAACAATTTATTTTTTTGTTCTTCAACCACGTTGCTTAACTGCGATTTTAGCAATTCTTGAAGCGCATTGCTGTCACCCTGAGCCGCACTGAGCATACTGCCAATATCGCCCAGCTCATTAGTAAGTAACGACTGTTCGTCTCCAACCATGGCATTTAATTTCTGATTTAATTCATCTAACTTATCTTGCTGCGACGCAGTCAGTCCAGATAGCGCCATTTGTGCGAGTTGGTTATCCAGGTCAGATTTAATGGAAAAGTCTGGGTTAGCGAGCGTACCATCAAGCAACATATCCATATTTAAACTTGATAGCGATTCTAACGCTTGCGCAATAGCTTTGGTGGTATCACTTTCTCCCGCAGCTTGCATAACGAGCTGTTGAAGGTTCACTTTTCCGCTGCCAGCTAGCTTGTTGTCGGTTACCTGCATAGAACCAGTAGTTTGCATAAGCGCTGAAGTCAGCACCGCTGTTAATGACTCATTACCTGATAAAGGTATATTCGACATATTTACACCGGCAAGCGACCACTTTTGACTTGCATCTACGCCGTCACCGTCAATAAAGAATTCACCGCTAGACGTAAACGATTTCAGAAGTTCACCCGCCGCCTCAATAGTGAAGGTAGTTGGGTTTCCGAACACCTCATGTACGTTGGTTATATTGTTCCATTTACTTTTAATAGATTCGTTTTGCCAAAGTACAGAAACATTAGCTTCTTTCACCAATATAGAAGGGATATCTGCAGGAGCTTCGCTTTTTTCTTCGCCCTGAATAAGTGGCATAACAATTTGCATCGCTGCCATTAAATACTCTGTGTACTCAGCAGCTTTATCGCCAAATACAAAATAGGTGACCTGAGATAGTGCTGCCTGATCTCCGGCTATAACACCTTTTAGCAGCGCATAGTCTTGCTGCGGCGCATTCTTCAATGCTTCTACGCTGTCACTCAATGCATCTCTTGCTTGTGATGCTTTATCGGTGAAGCCTGATATTAACGCGCGATCGGCCTGCATTTCCTCTTTCAGTTTTTCAAATGCAGACTTTGCCTGAACTAGAGCTTGTGGATCTTTGTAATCGGTTTCTTGTAGCTGAGCGATTTGGGTTTTGTAATAGTCAATCCGCGATTTGTCTGGGAGCGACTCATAGTCTTCTTTTAACCCTTTACCGTACGTTTCATAAGCGGCTTTCGCATCTTCCACAGCGGCCATAGTTTTTAACGGGTTTCGTTCTAGTAATTCATCAACAGATGGTACTGCGTCTTTTGCTTTCGATTTTATTTCATCAAAAGAAAGAGAGCGCTCGGGTACTCTGTATACTTCGCCAGGCGCATTCCGCTCGGTATCAAACTGCACTTCAAGAAGATTGAGGTTGTTAACAATAACTTTATCACTGAGCAGTGGCGCAAGCTCAACGTCGGCGTTTGCATTGCCAACGAACACTTGATTGTGCGAGGGCTTAGTAGGATTTGTAAGGGCTATACCTTCTAAAGTTACCGTGGTGGGGAAAAGAGAATGATCAAAGCGTTCAATGTTTACTTCGGCGCCGTAAGACTCACCAAGCTTAGATTCCAACACTGCTTTTATGATTGTATTGGCGAACAAAAAGTAAATGGCAAAAATGGCGACAAAAAAACCGACAACCCAAAGTAATATAGGTTTGCCCTTAGCGTTACTACTCATATCTCTCTCCTTGATTCTACTTTACTGGCGAGGATAACCTCGTCCATTCAGTGTAATGTACTACCAAGAACAGTTCCATACATAAGTGTTATCAATGTTGAAGCCGTATTTCGCTAAAAAGAGGGGCTGAGCAAATCAACGATCTCTGCTGCCCCTCAGCTAGTTCGGCTGTGACTTTACAACTTAAAGCGATTAGCAATGTCCATAATCGCTAAGCAACTTGCGCGCAGCGCTTGACTAGATGCCGCTAATTCATCTGCCGTTCGCAGACTATTGTCTGCGGCTCCAGACAATGCGTTTATTCGCATGTTTGCTTCGTTGGCGGCTTCGGCCTGTTGTTCCGTCGCCCTAGCTATCTGGCTACTCATATTGGCAATATCTGTCATAAGCCTGTCCGCCTCTTGCAAGTTGTCATTAGCTTGAGCTGCACGTTCTACTGTTTTCGTTGAAGCAGATTGACTCACTGTTACAGCATCTACGGCACTTTTTGCGTGGTGCTGTAATTTTTCAATCATAGCTTGAATTTCATCAGTACTTTGCCCGGTTCTGCTCGCTAAAGTACGCACCTCATCTGCAACCACCGCAAAGCCTCTACCTTGTTCACCAGCGCGCGCAGCCTCTATGGCAGCATTTAATGCTAATAAGTTAGTTTGATCTGCAATGCCTCGAATAACGTCAAGTACTGCACCAATGCTCTCGGTTTGGGCGGCAAGCTCGGTAACTACCGTTGATACGCTCTCAATGTCCGCCGTTAGTGAGTGAATATCGGTTACGGTGCTTTTCACCACAGACGCACCGTTTTGAACGTTGCTTCTAGCGCTACTGGTACTTTTCTCTGCAGAGTCGGTGTTAGAGCTCACGTCTCTTATTTGTGTCGTCATTTCCTCCATGGCTGCGGCCACTTGCATCATATTTTCATTCTGCGTTTGTGCTTGTTTGTTACTGCTGTCGCTAGAATTTTGAACACGCTCAGCTTGCTCGTTTAACTGCGAAATATTGTCTCTTATACCAATTAAAGACTGGCGCATTTTGTCGGTATATTGATTGAAGTAACGAGCCACTCGGGTGACTTCGTCTTGACCACTTTCAGGCAAAAAGCGGGTTAAATCGCCTTCACCTTGAGAGATGTCTTTCATTCTTTCTGCAATTTCTTGTACCGGCTTAACAATACTGCCGCCAATGATGTAAATCAGTGCTACCACTAAAATTACACTGATGACACAAAACACAATTATAAGATTACGCAGGTGAGCATATTCAGCGTTAAGGTTGGTGAGATAAATACCTGAACCTATAGTCCATCCCCATGGCGAATACTCTTTAACGTAAGAAATTTTTTCCGTGGGTTCATCTTCGCCGGGAAGGGGCCACACATAGTCAACAAAGCCATCTCCTTGGGCTTTCACTTCATTTGCCATGTCGACGAAAAAAGCTTTTCCATTACCGTCTTTAAAAGTACGCAAATCACGGCCATCTAATGCGGGTTTAAGAGGGTGCATTACCATAGTCGGCGTTGAATCTTGGATCCAAAAATAGTTTCCTTCGTCGTACCTAAGTGTTTTTACAGCGGCCAGTGCTTTTTCTTTTGCCTCAGACTCCGAAATTCCCTCTATGGCGTCAAAGCTTTGCAACATGGTATGCACAACTTCAACAAGATGTTTGTTTTCGCTATACGACTTATCTTTAAGAGCTTGGTAATGCCGGTTTAAAATTATGCCAGTAAGCACTATAAAAAGAAGTGCTATCAGCGCGACAATTATTCCAAGGCGTTGGTACAAGCTAAAATTTCTTAACCACATAATACATTTACCATTTAATCGTTATTTTAGGCGTTTGTCATAAGGTTAAACGTGGGCGCAAGTTTCAAACTGCCTAGTCTCCTTTTATCAAATACAGCGATACTTTTTTAACAGCGACATTTAATTGTAGTCGTTTTTTTATGACCTATTACTCTTAATAAAAAAATGCGTTTTAAAGAATCGTAATCTGCGTCTTTTATGTGAATTTCACGTTAACAGTTTGGCTCGGTAGTAAACAGCTGAAAGTCATGACTGGAAAGGCTTTGCGGCGATTTATATTGTGCTATTATCGGCGCTACTTGCCAGACAGCTTGATCTTCATTTAGCAGTGCGAAGTTTAAACTGTATAAAGGTGCAAACGTGAAGATTCGACTTCACTTGTTTTCTTGCGATTTCCATGTAACCGTAGGCGTTATTTTTACGGCGGAAACGCTTTTTTTGTTACAGCTATTTCTACGAAAGGGTTGCAATGCTCATAAACGATACACTCCATACAACTTCGCCACTACGTCAGCGTATCCGAGACTACTACCGCATCAGCGAGTCGGTAGCCGTCGATCAAATTTTACCCATTGCAGAGGTAAACCCTCGTGCAAGAAGTAGGGCGTGGGAACGAGCAAGGAAAATGGTGCTGCAAATTCGCCGTGAACAACAGGGTCATGGTGGCGTTGACGCACTGCTTAATGAATATTCACTTTCTACTGCGGAAGGTGTTGTATTGATGTGCTTAGCCGAGGCCTTACTGCGTGTGCCAGATAGAGCGACGCAAGATGAGTTGATTCGCGACAAGCTGTCTAAAGGGCAGTGGACACCACACTTAGGCAACTCAGATTCGTTATTTGTGAATGCATCTGCATGGGGCCTTCTGTTCACCGGAAATATGGTGAACTATGCAGACAAGCGCAAAACTGAACAATTTGGTTTGTTGAAAAAGACACTGGGTCGTTTAGGTGAGCCGGTTATTCGTAGAGCTATGAACATTGCTATGCGAGTTATGGGTCGTCAGTTTGTTATGGGCGAAACCATTGAGGACGCAGTAGAGAGAGCGAAAGAGAAAGAAACCAAGGGCTATGTATACTCATACGATATGCTTGGTGAAGCCGCTCGTACTATGAAAGATTCAGACCGTTACTACGATTCGTATGTAAAAGCGATAAAAGTTATCGGCAAAGCCGCAAACGGCCGAGGCCCTAAACGTTCGCCGGGTATCTCAGTAAAGCTGTCGGCTATACATCCTCGTTTTGAATTTTCTCATCGCGAGCGCGCCATGGAAGAAATTCCACCGCGTTTGAAAGCGCTGTGTATGATGGCAAAAGAGCACGATATCGGCCTTACAGTAGATGCTGAAGAAGCTGATCGTCTTGAACTGTCTATTGATATCATTGAAGCTGTTTTCCGCGATAAAGATCTAGACGGCTGGACTGGATTCGGTCTTGCGGTACAAGCCTACCAAAAGCGAGCTATTCACGTAATTGAGCACTTGCGAGTACTTACTCTAGAAGTAGGCCGTCCTCTTATGGTTCGCTTAGTGAAAGGCGCCTATTGGGATACTGAGATCAAGCTCACACAGCAAGCTGGTTTAGAAGAGTTCCCCGTATTCACTCGTAAGTCATCAACAGACGTGTCTTATCATGCATGCGCTAACAGACTGCTTGAATATCGCGACACCCTGTATCCACAGTTCGCCACCCACAACGCTTACACTGCATCGGTTATTGTTGAGCTAGCTGGCGACGACAAAGAAGGGTTCGAGTTCCAGTGCCTTCACGGAATGGGCGATACCCTTTACGACCAAGTGGTGAGGGATGACAAAATTCAATGTCGCGTTTACGCCCCAGTTGGCGAACACGAAGACTTGCTGGCCTATCTTGTGCGCAGGCTATTAGAAAATGGCGCTAATTCATCGTTTGTAAACGCTATTGTTGACGATGAAAAGCCAGTGGAAACCCTACTTGAGGATCCAGTGGAAAAAACTCAGCGATTGAAGGTTCGTTACAACAAGCTGATTAAAACGCCGCGAGGGCTGTACGCACCAGAGCGCGACAACTCTCGAGGTTTAGATCTTACCGACACTAACGCGGTTACGGCGCTTAAGCACGAGTTAGAACGCTGGCAAGACTATTACAAAGTTACCGACGGTGTTCCTGAAGGCGCAACGCCAGTTGTAAGTCCAGCTGATAAAAACGATATCGTAGGCTACCACTATTACGCTAAGCGTGAGGACATGCTCAAAGCGCTTGATGAAACAAACGCTGGCTTCGATGCGTGGTCGAAGATGGATGTGGAAGAGCGCGCTGAAATTCTAGAGCGCACGGCCGACGCGTTAGAACGTCACATGGCAGAGCTTATTGCTATTTGTATGCGTGAAGCGGGCAAAGTTGCGCAAGACAGTATTGATGAAGTGCGTGAAGCAGTAGATTTTTGCCGTTATTATGCGGTAAGAGGCAAAGAGTTAGCAGAAGACCAACGACTTGTGCCACGGGGTGTGGTGCTGTGTATTAGTCCGTGGAACTTTCCACTAGCTATATTCCTAGGTCAGGTTGCTGCTGCATTAGTAACAGGTAACACTGTTATTGCTAAGCCTGCTGAGCAAACAAGTATGGTTGCGAAGCGCGCTGTAGATATAATGCACTCTGTTGGTTTGCCAGAAGACGCCCTTAAATTGATTATTTCACCCGGAAAAGAAGTAGGTGACACCTTGCTTCCTGACGAGCGTGTGAAGGCAGTTATGTTCACCGGCTCTACTCAAACCGGCACCTTAATCTCGCAAATGCTAGCAGAGCGTGGTGGCGAACAGGTACCACTCATTGCAGAGACCGGCGGCCAAAACTGCATGATTGTGGATTCTACCGCGCTTCCAGAGCAGGTGGTAGACGACGTTATTCACTCGGGCTTCCAAAGCGCCGGACAGCGCTGCTCGGCGTTAAGAGTTCTATTTGTACAAGAAGAGATTGCCGATGAGCTAACCGAAATGTTAATTGGCGCTATGAAAGAACTTACCGTAGGTGAGCCAACGCAGTTGTCTACTGATGTAGGTCCTGTTATTGACGAGAAAGCACTGAAGAGCCTTACTGACCACGCATCGTTTATGGAAGGTAAGAGTAAAGTACTGCATCGCAATGAAATGCCGGCAAATGCAGAAAATGGTACTTTCTTCCCACCAACGCTTTACGAAATCGACAATATTGATGTGCTTGAAAAAGAAGTGTTTGGGCCAGTGGTTCACATGGTGCGCTTCAAAGCTAAAGAGTTAGATAACGTACTAGAGCAAATAAACGGTACAGGTTACGGGCTTACCATGGGCATTCACTCGCGCATAGAAGAGCGTGCCAATGAGCTAGCTGCGAAGAGCCGTGCGGGTAACGTGTACATTAACCGGAATATGATTGGCGCTATTGTTGGTGTTCAGCCATTTGGTGGCCGAGGTCTATCTGGTACGGGTCCAAAAGCAGGTGGTCCAAACTATCTACCGAGACTCCTCATGGAGCGTGCAACGCCTAAACCATCACACATAGATGATGTTGACGGAACCGATGAAGCGCTTGTGGGTGATGAAAAAATTGCTGAGCGTGCCCAGGTTATGATGGACAAGGCGAAAGCGGTGGAAACACAGTGGCGACATACTGCGTTGAATGATCGTATTTCAATGGTGCGTCAGCTGCTAGCGAAAATTGCCAAGGTGGACATTGTTGATGAGCTTGCAGACGATTTAAACCGCACTCTTGCCACAGCGCGTCAGCAGTTAACCAGCATTGAGCGTAAATTGGCCAAACCTCAGGTGCTGCCGGGACCAACGGGTGAGTCGAACAAGCTTTACCTCGAGCCTCGAGGAATATTGGTTTGTTTTGCGGATAAGGAAGTTACCTTTGAGTATTGGTTACTGTCGATTGTAACGGCACTTTCAACTGGTAACCCCGTTGTTTCTGTTGTATCTAAAATCTTCTACGATGAAGCCGTAGAAATTCAGAACAAGTTTGAAGCAACAGGTGCCCCGAAAGGTTTATTCCAAGTGGCACGCCTTGCTCATTTAGATAGCTTGTTGATGGATGAAGACTTGTCTGGCGTAGTAGTAGACTCAAGCACAGAGCGTACGGCACGTATCACGGCCATGCTTTCGTCAAGAGAGGGCGCTATATTGCCAGTTATCAGTGCTGAATATAATGACCACCTTATTCAGCGTTTGGTCACAGAGAAAGCGATAAGTATCGACACCACAGCGTCTGGCGGTAACACATCGTTGATGACCATGGTTGAAGATGACGAATAGTCTTTAGACACTAAGAGACAAAAACGCCAGCTTGAACGCTGGCGTTTTTATGCTTAATTGCTTGTCCACATTGCTTGACGACTGCAGCCGCTTACATCCACTCGCTGCTGCGACGTCTTCTCTTAGGGAAGTAGGTAAGTAACACACCAAGTAAAATACCGCCGCCAGCCACTAAGCCTCCTCGGGTAAACCAAGTCACTAATTCGTCCTTATTGGCGCTTTCTACTTTACTCGTTAACTTTACGATTGCTGTAGCCTGCGATTCGTTCTCAGTAGACAGCTGGGTTATCTGCTGACGTGCGTCATTCAATTGCTGGCGCAGCCGAGCGCTTTCTGACTGAGAGGCTTGTAACGCACTTTGACTTTCCGCAAGTTGCTCACGAATCTTGGGCAATTGCTCAGCCCGCGACATTGTATTTGATATAAATTTACTTTCTACCCAACCTTCACGTCCGTCATTATCGGTAATTTGGGTGAATTCGGTCTCGTCATTTTGCGTTAACACCGTAATTGGCGTACCCGCTTCAATAGAGCCAAGTATACGGTAGTTCCTGCTAGGTCCCGTATGCATAAAAATGAACAAATCATCTTTTATGTAATGAGATGATGATGCTTCCAAATCAGCGATATCCTGCAGTGCAACTGCCTGAAAAGAGTACGTGAAAAGGGCAACGGCTAACCACTTTCGAATCATATAAATTCCAATTGCTCGTTTAAATCATAAAGATGGTATTGGTTGACCGACATAAAGGCAAGTTTGTTCCGTCATACAGCACTTAATAGCAGTAATTTACGCTATTGTTGGCAGGGTATAGGGCAATACACAACCTAATAGAACACATTACTGTTATTGCCAAAAACAAGCGACAAGGGTAAGGTGTCAGTACTTCAGAAGTGCCTTCACACCCGTATTCTAATATGAATACCGTTTTTCGATTAGAGCGGCGTTTTTTTAATTTTGCCGTGATGTGTAACCAAAGCTACTACTTTTACATAGAGCTAATATGTCTGAAATAAAACAATGTCAGAAATAGAATTAAAATTTGTGACCGGTGAGAATGCACAGCAGCGCTTTTCCGAGCGTTTGATCCCGCTGTTTGATAAGCAAAAAGTAACGGTTGTTTCGCACCAACAAATGCGTTTGGAAAATGACTATTACGACACCGAAAAATTCGACTTTCAACAAAACAAGATGGGTTTTCGAGTAAGAGGGAATGATGGTCGGTATGAACAAACCCTGAAAACCAACGGTGTTGTGAGTGGAGGTTTGCATACGCGGTCAGAATACAATGTCGACTTACAAACACCCACGCCAGATTTGACGTTATTCGATGCCTCTGTATGGCCTCAAGACTGGGACGTAGGCAGCAAAAACAGTAGTCTTACACGCCAGTTCAGTACACATTTCACTCGTAATGCGTATGTGGTTGAGGTAAACGGCAGCAAGGTGGAGATTGTCCTAGATTGCGGCGAAGCCATCACAGACAAAGCTAGCTCGCCAATTAATGAAATTGAGCTTGAGCTTATTGACGGCGAAGTAGACAGCCTGTTTGTTCTTGCCTTGTTGATTAATGACAACATGGAAGTGAGATTAAGCGATGTTTCTAAAGCTGCGCAGGGTTATCAGCTGCTTCACGGCTTTAATGCTAAAATTCGTCCATTGCCTAACTTTCTTGCTTTAAAAGAGAGCATTTCCACCGAAGAAGCATTTTGTCAGGCCGTTCAAATTGCATTAGCCCATTGGCAGCATCACGAGCATGTGTTTTGCGAAAGCGGAAGTATTAAAATGCTGGCAGAAGTAGCAAAAAGTATTCAGCTATTACTGCAAAGCGTGTCGCTTTATTTGCCGGTGCTGCAGTGCCCAGAATTACTTCGTCTGCATAAAAAGCTTATCGCCTACGCGCAGCAATGGGGATGGCAAGACGACCTTCAAAGCCTTCGCTATCTGCTCTCAAAGAAAAGTTTGTTTAGCAAAACACTAAGTAAGCACCCTGCCATTGTCAGCTATTTGCAGGGGCGAAAAACAGGCTTAATGCACGCTCATCAGCCAAAGCAGTTATTTTTCAATAACGAAGCGACCGATATAAAGATAGAAGCCATTCGCCTTGTACAGAGAAAGCCGTGGCAAGCTTGCTCAACGGGCTACGATCATAAAGTTTCAGACCATGCGAAGGGCTGGCTCTCACAGGGATGGCAAACTGTTCAACAAAGTATGCCTCTTAATAAAAACATGGGGCCTGCAAACTACTCAGCCATAGAAGTACTGCTTAGGCAAACCTTATGGAGTGGTTTTCTACTTGGCGATTTATTTGTAGAAGAACGGGGCAATTTCAGAGCGCCGTGGCTTGATCTTCTCACGGGTATTGATGAGCTTAACGCGCTTCTAATGTTGCACAAATCTATAGATGATGCCGAAATAGAAACAGAGGATGAGCTGCGCAAATGGACAGCTCAAAAGCTGACAACGCTGATTATTATTATGGAGCGGACTCGAAAAGTGGCGATGCAGCGCGATGTTTACTGGTAGAGAGCGTAGACGTATCATCATGACTTTTCTCTTTCAAATTCACATGGACAGGTGATAGCGATGTATTTTTCAGTGCAAGATTACGGTTTGTTACTGCTACTTACCGTCTATCTAATTGGTCTTGTGTACTTCATTAAATCGAACAAAGGCGAAAGCAAGAGCGGGTGGTTATGCGCAGCACTGCTATGCTGGCCTTTATTTATGGCTGATGAATGGATCCGTTTAAGTGGAGAGCCGGACTTTGCGGTAGTCTACGGCCTATCCGATATCTTCGCAGTCTTGGCTATTACTTGCTGTTATAGGGCTATTAAGCCCTTGTTGTATGAACAACCTACCGCGAGACGGCGTTTATGGCTGCCGTTCATTATTACGGCGTTATTCCAAATAGCGGTGCTGCTAATTCCCACATCACAAAGAATGCAATGGTTGTCTGAATCGCCAATAGGAGAGCCTCTATTTTTATGGCCGGCTTACGTTGCGCCGCTACTCACCGGCTTTAGCGTATTGCTCATTGGTATTCTTATTACCGAGCATATTCAAAGTTATCACAGGCATCTACCTGAACAGGCCGTGGATATTCGAGAATTTAAAATAGCTCGCCTTGCGGGCTTTATGGGCATGCTTGTAGGCATTGCTTTTATGAGTATTTTGCTTGTAACGGCAGCTACGTTTGGGTTTTTCCGTCTAGCGGGGTGGGAGAGTTATCACCATTTAATGTTGGGCACTGGGTTGCTTATTGTATTAACGTCCCTTTTATTTGTTAGAAACACGTCTCCATCTCCCTTTGAACATGAGAGGTTAGAAGAAGGAAAAGCAACACCCTATGAAATAAGCAGTATTATTTCAAAAGCCGAGCGTCACACCATCGATAGTAAAGCGTATAAAGAAAGAGGCCTCACCATCGCTGAGTTTTGTCGAAGTGCAGACCTCGACCCAACCTCGTTAGCGATAGCACTTCGCGTGTCTGATAAAAAAAGCTTCCGACGGTTTATTTACCATTTCCGTTTGGAGTACGCCAAAAAAGTGCTGTTGTGAACCGACACCAAGGTTGCATCAGTGGCAAAGCGGCTGGGTTTAAACTCTGAGAAGTTTTTAAGCGACTACCTAGTTAAGCACTTGCTTAAAAATGGCAGCGGCGAATAGCAACGGTTTGCTGAATTAGTGACCAAAAGCGGTATTGAGAATATGATGGGTGAAGGTTTTGCGCAGGTAAAAACCTCTCGGACGGGTTTGCAGCTTTTCACCCTCAGGTCCACGGGCTTCTGTTAGCACGCGTCCGTTTGCGGCCTTCGGGCGAATGTGCAGCGCAGTGCCTTGCCTTGAGGTAATGGACTCGACATGCCCGGTCACTATTTTTTCTGTTAACTCTTCCCAGTCTTGTCGTAGCAGGGCGTCTTCTTCCTCACTTGGGCGCCAATAAAACCCAGTAGCAACCCGTCTATCAGCGAGGGGAATACGCCTATCACCCTCGATAGGAAGCCACAATACCTGCTGTAGTTTGTTGCGTACGTTACTTGTTGTCCAAGTAATGCCTGGCTGCATTAGCAATGGCGCAAAACACACATAAGTGGTTTCAAGGGGAGCAAACGATGCATCAATGGGAATGGTTTTAAGTTCGATACCCAGCTCTGGGAAATCTTGTTGAGGTTTGGAGCCGGCGCTAGCACCTAGCCACTTTTCAATAAGCATGCCTGGCCAGCCCTTGTGACGCTGCAGGTTTGCAGGTATTGCCACATTTGCCATAGAAGCCAACTCACCAAGAGAGAGACCTGCTATAGCATGGCAGCGGCTTAGTAACTCGTCTGGAGTGCTTGGCGGTGACTGGGGAGGCTGCATTGTTATCGTAAAATTCCTGTTTGAACTTAGCCATTGAATATTAACACTATGATTGGAGCATAGTTTGTGGAAGAATGAAAACATATTACCAGTATTGTGTGCCCGGGAGTCTATGTGATAGATGCCGATGGATTCCGTGCGAATGTGGGTATAGTGATTTGCAACAAAATGGGACAAATATTTTGGGCAAGACGTTATGGCCAACATTCATGGCAGTTCCCTCAAGGCGGAATTGATGAAGGGGAAACTGCCGAGCAAGCCATGTTCCGCGAGCTACACGAAGAAGTAGGTTTGACATCAAAAGATGTCACTATTTTAAGTGTTACCCGTAATTGGCTTAGATATAAGCTACCAAAGCGACTTATTCGACAAGGTAGTAATCCTGTTTGTATAGGACAAAAACAAAAGTGGTTTCTTTTGCAACTCGATTGTCAGGATCGCGATGTAAATGTGTTAAAAACAGGCCACCCAGAATTTGATGACTGGCGATGGGTAAGTTATTGGTACCCAATTAGAAATGTTGTTTCGTTTAAACGTGACGTTTATCGCAGGGTGATGAAGGAATTTTCCCCAGTGGTCATGTCGGCGCAGCAGCGAAGTCCTCAACGTCAGGGGAACGCTTCAACTAAACGCGGTAAAAAACGCAGGCGCGGGTAAGGAATCAGGAGTAACCGTTGAATACCCCTAATAGCTCAGGCGCAATGTTAAACACGTTAAAGCGTATTGTGCAGGAAATGAATCAAATTCCTGCACTCGATACCGCTTTGTTTCGTCTTGCGTCCAGAGTAAAGCAAACCTTAAATGTTGACTCATGCTCAATATACCTTGCCGATAATGACGCCCAAGCGTTCGTATTAAAGGCGACAGATGGATTGCATCCCGACGCGGTAGAACATGTTCGCATAGGCTTTACCGAGGGACTGATTGGTTTAGTTGGTCAGCGGGAAGAGCCTCTTAACATTGCAAACGCGCAACACCATCCCCGTTTTAAACATTATCCCGAAGTAAGAGAAGACAATTACAACGCGTTTCTTGGTACCCCTATTACCAATCAGCGTCGCGTTCTTGGGGTTATCACGCTGCAGCAAACTGATCTTAGGCGCTTCAGCGAAGATGAAGAAGCGTTCCTAGTTACCTTAGCAGCTCAGTTAGCTCTTGAAATTACTAATGCGGACATTCGAGGAGCGTTAACACTTTCTCATACTGCTGGTCATGTCGACCAGCAGAAAAACGTGCGCGGCATCGCTGGGTCTCCAGGGCTTGCCATCGGCAAAGGTTTCTCACCCGATAAGTCAATTAATTTAAAAAACTGGGTGGTAAAGCGAACTCGCTCACCGGCCGATCAAATCGCTCTTTATCGCAAAGGCGTAGAAGTCACTCGAGGCCATGTAGACACCTTGTCTCAGCGTTTAGACGATGGCATTCCCGACGACGTGAAGTCAATATTTCAGCTTTATCATCACCTTTTAGATGCCAACAGCTTGGGACGTGAAGTAGAAGAAAAAATCCGTCAGGGGTGGGATGCGGCGTCATCATTAAAAATGGTAGTGGAAAGCTACGCAGCTCGCTTCAGAGCTATGGAAGACCCGTATATGCAGGAGCGGGCCATTGATATTATAGACTTGTCTGACCGCATACTCGCTAACATTTTGAGCGAGCAAAACGGGCACAAGTTAGCTGAAAAGTCGGTAACCGAACCCTGTATTCTCGTTGCTGATGAAGTTTCAGCGACTATGTTGGCTGAATGCCCGCGAGATAAGCTTCAGGGTATTATTTCAGTGCGTGGTTCTAACAACTCCCATGCCGCTATTTTGGCTAGAGCCATGGGTGTTCCAGCCGTTATGGGTTGTCAGAGTGTGTCGCCTGCTCTGCTAGAAGACAAAGAAATTCTGCTCGATGGCTATTCTGGCGAGGTGATAATATCGCCAGCTCGACCCGTTAAAGCTGAGTTTATTCAGCTGATAGAAGAAGAGTCGGCCATTGCTGAAAAAATTGAGGCGGAGGCTGACAAGCCTTGCGAGACAATTGATGGCTGTCGAATGTCGCTTTATATTAATGCTGGGCTCTCAGCTGAAGTAGAGCTTGACGCGCAGCAAATTGGTGCTGGAGTAGGTTTATACCGAACTGAAATTCCTTTTATGCTTAGAGAAAGGTTTCCTTCTGAGCAAGAGCAGGTCACTTTGTATCGCCAGATATTAGAAGCTGCCCCAGATTTACCAATAACCATGAGAACCCTTGATGTGGGTGGCGATAAGCCACTGCCTTATTTCCCTATTAATGAGGAAAATCCATTTCTTGGATGGCGTGGAGTGCGACTTACCCTTGACCACCCTGAAATATTCCTGGTTCAAATCCGCGCTATGCTGCGAGCTAACATAGGGCTTAATAACCTCCAAATTATGCTTCCTATGATTTCTACGGTTTCGGAAGTAATTGAGGCCAAGCAACTCATTAATCAGGCATTTTTAGAAATATCGGAAGAGGCAGAAGAAGGGCTCCACAACATAGTACGCCCCAAACTTGGAATAATGCTTGAAGTGCCTTCGGTACTCTATCAGCTGCCACAACTTGCAAAGCATGTGGACTTTTTCTCGGTAGGTAGTAATGACCTCACACAATATTTATTGGCCGTTGATAGAAACAATGCGCGGGTGGCGAGTTTATACAATAGCTATCATCCAGCCGTATTGGGCGCACTTTACGATATAGTGCAAAAAGCGAATGTTAACCGCACTCCCGTTACTATTTGCGGCGAGATAGCGGGCGAGCCTGCGGGAGCACTTTTGCTTATGGGTATGGGATACCGTCGTTTAAGTATGAATGGCTTTAACCTTCGTAAAATTAACTGGTTGTTACGCAAAGTCACGCTAGAAGAATGTAAGCAATTGCTCTCTCTTTCGCTTACTTCATCTTCGCAGCAAGAGGTATTTACTCATCTGAACGAATACCTTGAAAGAAAATCGCTAGCTGGGTTAATTCGCGCTGGGTCGTAATAAAAATAACCTAAGTTTTGTTATAGAAAAAGATGGTTGATTGCCGTCAGTGTTTTGCCCCACGTCATAGTAACTATGCTACCCTCACCGATGATAAATATTTAAAGGATAATGAATGGAACCTGTCGTTGTCATTCTTCTAAGTTGTGTGCTTCTAGGTTCAGTTGTAGGTATTTTGGCGGGAATGCTGGGTATTGGCGGCGGCTTGATTATCGTTCCCGTGTTGTCATACCTGCTTGTTCACTTACTCGGTATGACCACAGAAACCGTAATGCCGGTAGCAATAGCTACGTCGCTTTCTACTATTGTGTTTACAAGTATGTCATCCGCATATGCGCATTATCGGTTAGGCAATATTCAAAAAAATATTGTGCTGTATACAGGAATGGGGATTGCAGTGGGCGCTATTATTGGTGCACAAATTGCGAGTCATATTTCTGGCGAATTATTAAAAGATATTTTTGCCGTATTAGTTATTCTTATCGCGGCACAGATGATATTCGGCAAGCAAAAGCAGTCTGATAACCAGGCTAGCAGAGCAGTGCTCAGTTGCGTAGGAAGTGGTACGGGTATAATAAGTGCGCTAATGGGTATTGGCGGCGGCGCTTTACTTGTGCCTGCACTTGTGTGGTTTCGAGTCAATGCCCGTGCGGCAATAGGCTGTGCGGCATTTTGTGGGCTGGTAATCGCAATATTTGGCACGTCGAGTTTTATTATTGCCGGTTGGAACGCCCCAGATGTACCTGCGTACAGTTTAGGTTATGTGTATTTACCTGCGGCAGCAGGTATCATTGCTACCTCTATGATTACCGCAAACATCGGTGCTAAACTCGGGCAAAAAGTAAACGTGCGTATTTTAAAAGCTATGCTTGCCTGCTTATTAGTGCTGGTAAGTATTCGAATGATTTTAGGAATTGAATAATATAATGGAACAGAGCAGTTACCTGGTATTCCCCAGTATCGATCCCGTTATTTTTAGTTTGGGACCATTAAGCGTACGCTGGTACGGATTAATGTATCTCGTTGGATTTATCGCAGCGTTTTTACTTGCACAAAAACGCTTGTCGCAAACGCCGTGGAATAAAGACCAATTAAGCGACCTATTGTTTTGGAGTTTTGTAGGCGTGATATTAGGTGGCCGAGTAGGCTACGTTTTCTTCTATCAATTTGGTATGTTTGTAGACAACCCGCTGTATCTCTTTAAGATTTGGGCAGGTGGAATGTCGTTCCATGGCGGTTTAATTGGTGTGCTTGTGGCACTAGCTTGGCAGGCCAAACGCATGAAGGCTACCTTTTTAGAGTTAGGCGACTTTGTCGCACCGCTAGTGCCCATTGGTTTGGGAGCGGGTCGTATTGGTAACTTTTTAAATGCAGAACTATGGGGTAGAACCACTGATGTACCATGGGCGGTAATATTCCCGAATGCGGGTAATGTTCCCAGACACCCATCACAGCTGTATGAATTTGCCTTAGAGGGTGTGCTTCTTTTCATTATTTTATGGCTGTACTCAGCGAAAAAACGCCCTGTTGGTGCAGTAAGCGGCCTGTTTTTGCTGGGCTATGGTAGTTTTCGTTTTATAGTGGAATTTTTCAGAGAGCCCGATGCACATATAGGGCTTTACCAAATGGGGCTTAGCCAAGGGCAGCTTCTTTGCCTACCCATGATTGCTTTGGGCGTAGGATTAATTGTACGTGCTTATATGGGCACGAAAAATAGTGTTAAAACGTAGAAGATATAAGAATCAATGAAAGAATATCTCGCTCTCATGCGCCATGTACGCGATACAGGTGTGAAGAAAGAAGACCGTACCGGAACTGGTACGTTAAGCGTATTTGGTTATCAAATGCGGTTTAATCTGCAGGAAGGATTTCCTCTTGTTACCACCAAAAAGTGTCATTTAAAGTCAATCATTCACGAACTCTTGTGGTTCCTCAAAGGCGAAACTAATATCGCTTACTTAAAAGAGCACGGCGTGCGAATTTGGGATGAGTGGGCAACAGAAGATGGCGAGCTTGGTCCGGTTTACGGCAAGCAATGGCGCAGTTGGGAGCGTGGTGATGGCACTACCATTGACCAAATATCTGATGTAATTCAGCAAATAAAAGATAACCCAGATTCCAGACGACTCATAGTAAGTGGCTGGAACCCTGCTGCATTACCCGATACGCAATACTCGCCGAAAGAAAACGCTGCAATGGGGAAGCAGGCGCTTCCGCCTTGTCATACCATGTTTCAGTTTTATGTGCTTGATGGCAAATTAAGCTGCCAACTTTACCAGCGCAGCGGCGACATCTTCCTAGGTGTGGTATTTTTTTGTGATAATAAAAACGATACTCACGCACGAATGGGTGATCTTTTACATTGATATATATAGAAATTGTACTATTATTAAAATTATATCCTATGTGAATCGTTATCTACGATTTTTAAGAGCTGGTTTGATAGTCCAAAACACACATAAATGCGAACTAATTACTTTGATATAGGGAATAATTTTTAGATGAAATGGCAAACAATGCACAAGTTACGATAACCTGTATCAATAACAAAATTTTAAAAAGGCAACTTAATGAATATACACCCCGAAAAACAATATTTAGATTTACTGACCTTGTTATTAGAAACAGGCAGCGAAAGAGTTGATCGAACTGGCGTAGGTACAAAAGCCATTTTTGGGCATACCATGCGATTTGATTTATCTGAAGGATTTCCTGTATTTACGACAAAGCGTGTATACTGGAAAACAGCATTTAAAGAGATGCTATGGATGCTTTCTGGTGGCCACAATATCAAAGAATTGGTTGAGCAAAACGTTCATATTTGGAGTGATTGGCCTTACAAAAAATTTATTGATGCTCAGCCTGAAGGTAGTGCAGATAAATCAATTACGATGGAAGAGTTCGAGCAGCGTATCATTGCTAACGATGATTTTGCTCAGCAATGGGGTGATCTTGGGCCAGTATATGGTAAACAGTGGCGTAGATGGAAAACTGAAGATGGGCAAGAAATTGATCAAGTCTCTCAGGTAATTGATTTACTGAAGAACAATCCATCATCGAGACGCATCATATTTGACGGCTGGAATGTCGGTGAACTTGATCAAATGGCTCTTCCACCCTGTCATAAGCATTATCAATTTTATGTTGATCCAAATACCAATAAACTCTCTGGTGGTATGGTGCAACGTTCTTGTGATTCTTACCTTGGGCTTGCATTTAATGTTGCAAATTTGGCCTTAATTACCACGCTCCTTGCGGAGCAAACTGGCTATGATGTTGGTGAAATTGTTTGGTTTGGTATGGATGTGCATTTATATATGAATCATATTGAGCAAGCTAAAAAGCAATTATCACGGGAGCCAAAAGCATTTCCTAAATTAATTATAAAGCGTAAGCCAGATTCATTATTTGATTATACGATTGATGATTTCGAACTTGACGGATATGACCCTCACCCTGCAATACCTGCACCAGTAGCGGTATAAGGTGAACTCAATTTATGGCTGGGCTTGAAACATATAACACTCCTGAGAAATTAAAATCATTCCTTCAGGAGTTGCTCAGCCAGAAAGAGTTACCTACACACAAAGGCAAAATAGCCCGCTCGCTGATTGAAAAAACATATGGCTTTCAACATTGCTCTTTATCTAACTATCACGGTTTTGATAAATATCAGTGGTGTAAAAATGTTGTTGATGATTTTGAAAAGGATTTGATCGCAAAAGAAGGCGGTAATATTACAGGGGTGAACTTTGAATATGGCACTCCAAAGCGATTTAAAAAACTACTAGATAAGCTTAAAGGTGATATTGATGGCTTGCCAGTTGCCCCTCAAGGAGATAGGTCTGGGCGAATATCGTTCCGAGCTTTTGAAAGAAAGTTTAAATTTCCCACGAATTCTCTTGTAGGTAAAACCGAGTCATGGCAGTGGGCACGCGACATGCTCAATGAGTTTGATGAAAAGCTTTATGAACAAGGTATTACGGGGACGGTTTGGGAGCGAAAAGTTCCTGATATTAGAAAGTATTTAGAAGAGTTGAACAAGAATCAAAAGTTACCTATCAATGAGCGTGGAAAGTTAAATCGTAAATCAGTAATGACGGAGTTTGGTTTAGCGGCTAATCAAAGCACTAGTGTAGCTGAAACACGTGCTCCTAAATTAAAAGAGTTGTTCAAAGAATATGATGAACTCATCAGTCAACAAGACTATTCGCAGTATGCAGGAGACAAATACAAGGATGCTTTGTCAGAAATACTCGAAAACAAAGAACTAGTACTGGATTCTTCATCAAGAGTGATCAGTATAAAATGGTTAGCACAAGAGCTAGATATTGCAAAAAACACCATCAGAACTAGTCCGAACCTGATGAAATTGATCGATGAACGTACACAAACGCTCCATCAAACTCAGCTACGGGGTGTAACTAGAAAATCATTCAATGTTTATGGTGCAGCTACACTCAATTTAGGCGCAACACCATACTCTGAAGTGCATGGTAGAGTATATTCTTTTTCTTCGCTCATCGAATTATACAGTCTCGAATTGGCCGAAAAAATTGGCACCGCATTTATTGCAGTCACTAACAAAGCTGCAACAGGCTCAGTAAAAAATAAGTATTTACGTATTCTTCATTTTTTCGAATGGTTAGCCAATCCAAAAAATATAGACAGGAACGTTGCTGATTCATTACGCGACAATAAAAAAGTTAATCAAGCTGATTTTGGTAGAGCTTGTATGGCATATCGGGCAGCGCTATTACTTGAAAACCCTAGTGCTAACTTAAACACATTTATCATTACTCAATTTGGTGACGCAAGAGTTCTTCCTAAATACACCTTTCTAACCAAAGGTAGAGTCAATAAAGACAAAAGCCACAGGCAGTCGATACTTGAAGCTAGCATCAAAAAGGATGAGTTAGAGCGAGTAGAGGAAATATTAACAGATGCAGCAAAATATCGTGGCATCGAAATAAGTCAAGGTAAGGATACGAAAGCCTTTCTAGAAACGTTAATGTTTGAAAAAGTTAATAAGCCTGACCTGCCTGATGACCTTTCTGAAGCTATGCAGGAGATCACGGAATCACGATTGTTAGAAATACGAATTCAGGCGAGTAACGTTTTTAAACAGTGGCAAGTGCTGCACAAAGAAGGAGTTGAGTTACTCGATTTGGCAACTGTCGATTGTGATGAATTTCGCTTAATGTTGGAAAAAAGAGTATCGATTAGTTCCTTTCAATGGTCTCAATACATCAAAGACATATTTCCTATCGACAATAAGCAACTTACTCTTGCTAACCTACTTAAAATTATTAAAACAGTTTACAAAGCCTGTCCTCCAAATATAGCTACCACTAATATGCAAATGTGGAACAAAAAATATCAACTCTTTGGTGGTATTGAACGAGTTGCTTCTTATCTAGTTCCTACCCGCAAGGCTATTAGCTCTGCATTAACATTATACCTTTGTGAAAGCGGAGCTAACGTTGCTGTCGCCCTAACATTACCTAATGATTGTGTTCGTAAATCAGGCATTGCTCAACATAAAAAGGTAGTCGGTAAAAAGGACAGATCGTTTGGCAAGCCTATCTATGATGATCTGGCGGTCAAAAGCGATAACGTAGAATGTGTAAGTGCTGTTAATGCGCTTGAGTATATTTGTTCAGCACAACCTGAATCAGATGACGATACGCTGCAATATTATCAAAAAGGGGCTGTTCAACCACTAACAGAGTTTGCTTTTAGAGATGAGTTTAAAGCTATTTGCAATCATTCTAGTTATTTAAAGCAATTTAGACTTGTTCCTTCAATGCTTAGGCCAACGGTTTTGTTGAATGTTCAATTAAAAGATCCTGCGAATCTTGGCGTTGCACAACTTATTGCTCAACATGAATCAGGTGCAACTACAGAAGGCTATACCAATAAACTTCCCCACCGTATTCAAATGGAAAAAGATATGCTGGAGTTCCAGCAAACGATTGAAGTGGTCATGGTTTATGATGATGAAGATGCGCATAAAAAACTGAACATGACTCAAAAAGAATGGAATGAAAAGAAGCAAAAAGTTGAAAAAACAGGCTGGGGTGTTTTTTGTAAAGATAGAGAAATTGTGACCGAATCAGGTGAAAGGGTTAAATGCGATGAAGTAGAAAACTGCGTTAAGTGCAAGCATGACCGTATGCTAGTAAGTGCTGATCCTATATCTATTTCTGACATGATTATTTGGAAGACAGCATTAGACAACAGTGAAACCGCGTTTACTGCCAAGAATATGAATAGGTGGAGTGATGTTTGGGTGCCTTGGCAGGCATTATTCACTGTGGTTTTAGATGAGAAAATGACACGAGGCAAGCTTAGCCTTATCAAGAAACAAGCCACTGCAATTGCTAATCAGAAAATGAGTAATAGTGACTTTACAATGCCGGAGCCTTGGTAATGAGTAATTTAGCTTTATTAGATGTTTTTCAGGCTTCTGATGCTGAGGAGAAGTTCAAAAGTAATAGGGAAAGCTGGCCTTGGCTTAGTAATATTTCGATTGCGGAAAATACAATCGAAATAACAGATACAGTTGGTGACAATCGCGGTAAATCAAGTGTTGAGTTTGATATTAAACTACTTGATGGTAGTAAGTTAACGGATAAGCGAAATAAGGAATTTTACAACTTAGTAATTGAGTATGTAGAGGTTTTTCGGTTACACAACCCCGTTATAGGCGCTTCAGTCCATGCGCAGCGGATAAGGTCGCTGTTATCGTTTATTTGTTGGTTAAGTCAATACAAAATCAGGTCGTTAGCAAAAATAACTAAAACTCATCTTGAAAAGTTCGCAAATGATGCTGCTTTTGGCGCAGAGTTTTCCCTTAGCATTCCTGAAAAAGTATTTAACGCTATCAAAAAACATTTGCTTGAAGGACGTAAGTTACCATTCAGGCAAGCCAACACCCTTAAACGAGGTGAAATATATAAGCTGGTTGGTGTTAATGGTTTGCCAATTAGAAACTTTACATACACCACTAGAATTCTTGATTGGTATGAGAGTCAGTTAAAAAAGGATTTTGAAGGCATTGAACTGGAAAAGCTTACTGTTCAGGACGTATTAGAGGAATTAGACCTTATCCCTAATATTGTCACAATTCAGGATTTACACAGAAAATTGATGCCACTGGAGGAAATTTGGAGCTGGCAACATTACTTTAAAAGTGAACCATTCCCTAAAAATCCATTCCCTGAGGGGGCATCGAAAGCCGCTAGTAGACTTGGAACAGCAAGTAAGAGAACCAAAACTATACCTCCTAAAGTTGCTTTTGCAATGATGAGAGAAAGTGCAAATTGGGTGCTTAACTACGGTGATGAGATTCTTGATTTATATGCCTCAGGTGCTGATGCAGAAATCGCAATAAAGCGGTTATCAAATAAAGGCTTAAACCTCAATATCAGGGATGGAAAACAGAGCAATAATGGAGTTGCAACTCTAGAAGGTGTTGTTCGTTATCTTGCTTCTGCATGCTTTACAGTTATCGCTTCACTAACAGCAAGGCGAAAGGAAGAGATTTTCGATCTCGGATATCAATGTATCGATGAAGAAAGAGGTGATGGTGCTTATTGGCTAACTATTTACATTGAAAAAACAAGTCAGCGGTATGACTTGTGCCCAGTTCCAGTGTTAGTTAAAAAAGCCATTAATATACTTGAAAAGCTCAGCGAAAAAGCAAGAGGTTTATCTGACAACGATACATTATGGCAATACGTTTCCAGAGAAGGTGAAGTCGTTAAATTAAACGATCAACAAGTGAGAAGTAGCCTTCAAGATTTTTACACTTCTTTTGTAAGCAAAGATTCATCTCATGAGTGGAAGTTTTCATTTCATCAATTTCGTAGAATGTTTGCTTTGCTCTATTACTATCGTTTTGAGGGTGCATATATTGGCGCACTGTCGCATCATCTACGTCACTTTAATATCGAAATGACCAAACGATATATTACCGATGAAAAATTCATGAAGGAAATGAAAGAGATTGGTGAAGGATGGACCGCCAGTTTCTTACGAAGAGTAGCGTCTGGTAAGGCAATCATAGGAGGCAAAAGCGGTGACAAAATCAAGCGAAAATTATCAGATTGGTTAACACATTTTCGTGGCAAAGTTGATGTTGTTGAGCGTGAGCGAGTTGTTGAAAAACTAATGCGTTATATGAAACGTGTTGGAGCCGAATTTACCCAACAGGTTTGGGGAACTATTTGTGTTTGCCCTAAAAAAACCGTACTAAGAAAGCACTCAAATTGTGCCAATGATAAAGGTGAACCTAATATTGCAAAAGGCTCTGTCGAAACGTGTGGCGGTTGCCCTTTTGCAGCTTATACAGATCGTTTTTCAGGTGCTATTTCTGATGATATTAAGGCAAGAGAAAAAACTAAATCGTTTTGTGAGAAAGGCTCTGTTCTTGATGAAATTACTGGAGTTCAAATTGTTTCATTACAAGAATTATTAACAAAAGCTAATGCAAGCTCTCCTTTTGAGGTGCCAAATGAATAGTCCAGAAAGCAATGAAGATAAAGCGAAAAAGTTGGCTGAGCAAATTGAGCTTCGTCTTAGAGTATTGAATGAAAAAATTATAGGTGCTCATACCGAACTTGAAATACCTACCAGTCTAACAAAGGTGCGTAATTGGGTTTGTGATGAATTGGGCATTGAGAAAATAGGCAGCCCAAGTTCATTTGTCACTTCGCATAAAGAGCATGGTCGCAAAGTTAAAAAGATTGCAAATTGCTTAGAGACACTAAAAAAACAAAAGAAACTACCTAAAAAGCCAAAAGAACAAAAATTAACTGAATTAAAAGCGAAAAACAAAGAACTCAATGAGTCATTGACCAATGCAGCAAACCAATATGTGCAATATTCCCAAGAAACTAAGCGATTAAAAGAAGAGTTAATACTAATTAACAGCAAAGTTGAAGGTTTAACTGAAGAACTAGATGAAACGTTAAGTGAATTACAAATAGCACGTGATGAAATCATTTTACTGCGTAAAAAATTAGCGCAATACGAGAATAGAAAGGCGTCTAAAGTAACTAAAGTTGAGTTTGTTAAAGGTGGTAATAATGCGAACTGACAACCAAAGTAAGCGGA
The DNA here is from genome assembly GCF_001886475.1 of Alteromonas sp. RW2A1. Classification (NCBI taxonomy): domain Bacteria; kingdom Pseudomonadati; phylum Pseudomonadota; class Gammaproteobacteria; order Alteromonadales; family Alteromonadaceae; genus Alteromonas; species Alteromonas sp. RW2A1. Next base: position 650,837 of record NZ_CP018031.1, read on the forward strand.
AGAACTTAGAATCCAGTTTGGACGAATTACTTAAATCTTCTTTTGAAAATGACAACATCGAGATAGTCAATGGAAGAATTAATCGTACGTGGATACGCGAAACCCTAGGTTGTGGCGCAAATTGGGTATCACAAAATGATCATGCTATTAAAGTTATTGCTGAATATGAAAAAAAACTCAGAGCTAATGGATTAAAAATTAATGTTAAACCTTCGCCCGGAGTTAAGAATCATGAAACAAAGCAATTGTTGCAAAGGGTATCAAGATTAGAGCAACGCAATGCGCAATTGCTTGAGGATAACGGTCGTTTCAAGGCTAAGTTGTATGAATATGGCTGGGTTGATGCCGATGATGAACTTGCAGCACAAGGGCGTTTGCCGTGGTAAACGTTGTTGTAGACGTTGAAGTAAAACGTGTTCGTTATAAAAGTGATAATGGTTGTGTTTTTAAAGCTATTGTTCTTGATAATGAGGGACTGCACTCAGACAAACAAGTTAATGTACTCCTAACGGGGAAATTGGCAGGTGAAGACTTTCGCCTATACCAAGGTCAGCGCTTTAAGGTAAAAGCTCGCCAACATGGTGAGTATATCAACAAGCATACAGGAGAAGTCGAAGAGCAAATTAAAGCTACCAGTATCGTTGAACATCAGCCGAAAGGTGAAAACTTCATTTCATATATCACCTTCAACGAAACATTTGCCAATATTGGAGTCAAAACCGCAACAGCTCTGTATAAAGCCTTTGGTCAAGACATTTACCGACTCTTGGATGAAAAAAATTTTAAAGCATTATCACAAGTTGAAGAACTTACAGAAGACAAAGCTCATACCCTTATCCAAGGGTGGCATCATGATAAAAAAGGCAAGTTGGTTGAATGGCTAGAACTTTATCGTTTACCTGTATGGCTTGGGCGAAAACTTATAGCTGCATATAGCAATGACGCAGTAGATAAACTTGAAGCTGACCCTTACAGACTTATTGCTTTCGCAGTGACATGGAAGAAGATTGATAAGATTGCAACTGAGCAATTTGTAATAAAGCATGATGATCCACGAAGGCTTCATGCAGCAGTAACAGAAGTGCTATTCGCGGCATATACTGACGATGGCAATACTGCTTTAGATGCAGAAACTTTACTTAAGTCAGTTTCCAAGCTCATTGGTAGTGATTTAGCAAAACTGGCGCTAAAACAGGTTTACGTAAATGGCGGCTTTGTAATGTTGAACCCTGACCTTTATCAGAGTCGTGGCGCATCGCTTCAGGAGAGCTTTATTGCAGATGAAATATATAATCGAACTATCACCCAAGAAGAGCGAATGGACGGTAGTATTCAAACATACTTAACTACGTGGCAGCAAGCTAACTACCCTTTAACTAGTGAACAAACCCAAGCTGTCTACTATGGTTTATCAAAGCCATTGTCAGTGATAACAGGTGGTGCAGGAGTTGGTAAAACAAGTGTACTAGAGGCACTGCTTTATGTGTTAAATCATTCTGGTGGTCAGGCAATTCAAATGGCACTTGCTGGCCGAGCTGCTAAACGAATGCAGGAAACAACAGGGGAAGATGCAATTACTATTGCTGGTTTCCTCAACAAGCTAGATCAAGACAAACTTCAATCTGCTACACATATCATCATTGATGAATGTTCTATGGTCGATTTGTATTCATTGGTCAGAGTATTTAAGCGTATTAAACCCTCTCAAAAAATTATCTTAGTTGGAGATGCCGCTCAATTACCACCCGTTGGTGCAGGGAAAGTCTTTCATGTGCTGTCAGACGAGTTGAGCGAGCCAGTAACAAGGCTAACCAAGGTTTGGAGGCAAGATGAGAGCACAGGCATTCCAATGGTCTCACAGAGCGTTAGAGAAGGTGTTTGGACTGAGTTACCTACTTATTGTGGGAAAGCTACAGGTGTTACAGTTGTTAGCGCAGATGCTGAAAATATTTTTGGACAAATCGAGAAAATCTTAGATGAGCTAGGCGGTACTGATGAACAAGCAGATGTGAAAATTATATGCCCAACAACAAAGGATTGCGATTGGGGAACTCTTGGTATAAACCGAAAACTATCAAATAAGTATGTAGGTGATAATCAGCAAGTTTGTTTAAACCGTGGAAATGCCGCACCAGAACCAACAGGGCTAATGGTGGGGGATATGGTTATGGCAACCGTAAACAACTGGGAAAAGGATATAATGAACGGCTCTTTGGGGAGGATTACTCGGTTAGCAACAATTCGTGAAATAGAAGATGCACAACGAGCAAATTTACCTCTTTCTATTATCTCCGTTGCGTTTGACAACGAAGAAGTGTTGCTAGATGAAAATGATATCGATACTTTACAGTGGGGGTATGCAATCACCTGCCATAAAGCACAAGGTTCACAATTTCGTAGAGTTATCATTCCAGTAATCAATGGAAAAATGATTGATCGAACATGGGTTTATACTGCACTAACCAGAGGTGTTGAACAGGTGGTGTTTATAGGGAATGTTGAGCTAATTAAACGAGCGGTCAATAAACCACCAACAGTTGAACAGCGAATTGTTGGACTTAACCATCACCTCGATAGATTACGGCTTAATCAGCTAAGTAAGAGCGCCTAATGATCTTTTATAAAACAACCGATGAAAACTGCATTTTACAAGGGGCATTTAGCAAATCATCATATAGCGGTGTTCCTGTTTTTTTCGATGCCAATGGGGTTATCGAAGCGGTAAGCAATTATCTTATTTTTAAGGCGATAAAAGATACCGATCAAATCACATCCGTAACCACTTATGCAGATCAACTACAAACCTTCTTAAGGTTTATTGATGAAAAAGGTAAGGGATTATCATGGCAAAATGTGTCTGACGGTCATTTGGTTGAGTTTCGTGATGCTAAAATAATGAGTGGCAATAAAGACAGCTATGTCGCAGGTGTATTACGCACTGTATTTGATTTTTACTTATGGGCTGAACGCAATAAAGTTATTCGCCATCATGTCGCCATTTATGATGACGACAAAGAGTACGCAATCTCTGCTGAGAAAACCAAAACTAGTTGGAAGTGGCCCCATATACCATCGTCAACGTCTAAAGCGAAACCGACTCCGACAAATGATGATCTAGAACTTCTGCATGCAGTTACGATTGAGGAATCAGATGTGGTTGGGACGCGAGATTCCTTAATTTTTACAATCTATGAACGCTCAGCAAGAAGAATGGAAGCCTTGCAAATCAAAGTCTCTGATGTACCTGACTGGGATGAAATAGAAGAATATCAGGCCGAAAATAAGCTCTTCTACGTTGAAGTGACAGGTAAAAGAAAAATAGATCGCGATCTGGAGTTCCTACCAGAAACAATGGAGTTAATTCGCGAATACATTGAAAATGAGCGTTCAGATGCGGTTAGCGCTGCGAAAAAGCGAAATAAATTTTACAAAGAACCCGATGAACTTTTCCTTGCCTCTACAACAGGAAAACCGTTGAATAAACAATATATTTCTCGAAGGCTTTCAGGCTTAATGAAAAAGGCAGGGGTTTCAGGAACAGGCCATCGCGTTAGGGCAAAAGGTTTAACGGATATTGTTGCTGCTTTTGATGGTTTTGATGATCGGGGGCAACCAAAGTCTGCTCAAGATGTATTGATAAAGGCTGCTGAAAAAGCGGGTCATTCAAATCCTCAATCCCTTCGGCACTATTTGGCACTATCTCGAAGTGAAGGATTAGCAGCCAAAATGAATAATATCGAATTACTACGTGATTTGGAGGTTAAAGTTCAAACACGCAAAAAACAATTGTCTCAGATTGAGATGGCTAGTGAGCTATTTGAAGCTATTTTAAATGGTGATCATATTGAGGAAAAACTTACGGAACTTTTAGAGAAATACGTAAAAAAGGACTTGGCTTGAATACGGGCTTTAATAAGAACTTTACCCAAACATTTACAGGTAAACCAAAAACCCATGAAAACTGGTTGAATATTAGACAGTTGTGCAATATGGTAGTCCTTGAATTAAATCCTGAGCTATCCCCACGAATAGTAAAATAAAGTCAAAGAGTTAGGGAACATTCATGGCATTTGGTGATCAGATCTTTCGCCAAAAAAAACCAACACAGAAGCTTCGTCTAGTCATTGATATTTTCTCCTATATTAATCAATGATTAGATTTTAGGGGCTTAGCTTAAGAATAAAAGAGCGGTCTATTTTGACCGCTTACGGCAGAGATGGGTAATTTTCTATATGGAGCTATTGGCTCAGCTCTTGGATTATCTGAATCTATTCTGTTACGTGGGGCAGCTTTTTACCAACAAGTAAATGGTAAAGGCTGGAAATCATTTCCATCAGGAGTTAAAGCGTTTCTGACGAATACTGGAGACGCTCCCGGGGATGCTGAACAAACGCTAAGAGGTGTACGATATTACAAAGAAGTTTTTATGAAAGACATAAACAATCAGTCTTCAATTTCATGTTTAGATGAGCAGACTATATCAAACTTACCGGGGGGGACTGCTGGCTCTGGTGGAGGAAGCGGAAACTTAGGTGGAGGTTCAGGCAGCTCTGGCGGGGATGGAGGCTATTTAGTGCCGCCTTTTGATGGTGGAGAAGAATGGTGCTTTGTGCAAGAAGGTTACCCAACTTATTGTTGGATTGAATAAGGCTATTCCTTAACTTATTAGCCTAGTAGTAGAAATTATTTTCTGCCGCTAGGCTTTCCTTGTATTCTACTAAATAGGAGTAACATTCAAAATGAGACTTTTTTCTTTATTACTGTTTTCGATCTTTATGTTTTCGTGCTCGGATAGGCCAACGTTTGAGGGGCTAGTAAAAAATTATCAAGTCAATTCTGAAGTGTTTAGTGAGCTGACAGAAATGGCTTGCAAATTAGACAAGTCTGATACATTTAAAAGATACACACCAAGAAAAACCGGGCAGGAAAGTATAGTTGAATTGGATGTTTTGCTAAATAAGGTATCTGGAAAATATGTTGATTATAGATCAGGGAAAGACTCTCAATGCATTTTGGAAGTGTTAGTATATGCGGAAGGTTTTGCTGGTATGGGGAAAAAATATTCCTACACTTATCAAATTGATTCACCAAAAACATTTGATAAAAAAGTTCATGCTTACAATAACATTATTTCATCGGCAGAAAATACGTCTTTTGATATGCCTCTTATAGCAAGTAAAAAATTTGATGGTTGGTATTTTAGTTTTGTATATAATCATGAGTCTTAAACTATTTTCTTGCAGTTCTGTGCGAAACGATTTTAGGTTTACCCCCCCAATGTCACAAAACCATTTAATATTGCTAGTTACGCACTGCTTACCATGATGATTGCTCAAGTGTGCGACCTAGAGCCCGGTGATTTTATTCATACCCTTGGCGATGCACATTTGTATTCTAATCACCTCGAACAAGTAGAGCTTCAGCTTAGCCGTGAACCATTTGCACGGCCAACGATGGAAATTAACCCAGAAGTGAAAGATATTTTTGAGTTTAAATACGAAGACTTTGAGCTTAAAAACTATCAGTCTCACCCACATATAAAAGCCCCTGTCGCTATCTGAGGAGATATAATGAGTACTCCCATTTTGATCTGCGATGATTCCGGGTTTGCTCGGCGTCAAATGGCGCGCAGTATTCCAGACGGTTGGGATGTAGAGGTATCTTTTGCAGAGCATGGACAAGACGCGCTTAGCCAAATTCGAGAAGGAAAGGGCGACATTGTCTTTTTAGACTTGAATATGCCGGTAATGGATGGATATGAGACTATGGAGGTGATTCGCAAAGAAGATCTTCCGTGTCTAGTCATTGTGGTATCTGGCGATGTGCAAGAGAAAGCGCGTGAGCGTATGCTGTCGCTCGGCGCTATCGATTTTATTCGCAAGCCCATAGACAATGCCAAGCTCATGCACATTTTAACTTCCTACGGCATTTATAGCGGTGCCAGCTTGGCAACGGGGGGCACTAGCCAACAAAGTAGTGCTACGCCAGCCGCTGGCAATGCCATTGGGAACGCCATTGGGAATAGCGAAGACGCGGTCACCGAAGAAGAAAAGTTAGACGCCTATCGCGAGATGGTGAATGTCGCCATGGGGCGCGCAGGTGAAAACCTTGCCAAGTTATTAGGTGAGTTTATCGATTTACCTATTCCTAATGTTAACTTAATAGAGAGCAATGAGCTCTCAATGGCTGTTGCAGATATCAACAGAAACGATCGTGTTTCTGCAGTCTCTAAGGGCTTTGTTAGTGAAGGAATAAGCGGTGAAGCCTTGGTTATTTTTAACGATACAAAATCACAGAATATCGTTGAATTACTTAAATACGCGCCCTCCGCATCATCTGAAAATCTAGAGCTTGAGGCACTGATGGATGTGTCTAATATTCTCATTGGTGCTTGCTTAAATGGTTTGTCAGAGCAGTTGGCGGTGGCATTCAGTCATACTCACCCCGTATTATTAGGGCAACACCAAGGCCTTTCCACGCTTCTAAGTGAGAATGTGCATCAATGGGGCAAAGTTATGGCCGTTGAAATTGGCTATGCCATAAAAGTCAAGGACATCTCTTTTGATTTGTTGCTGTTGTTTCCCGGCAATGCAATGAATCAAATTTACGCGCGATTAATGAACACCGACAGGGAGCGTCAATAGCGATGCATAGCAGTGTTACTCTTTCTTCCACGCCTAATGTTGTTGATGAATTACTAGACTCTATCGAAGTCGGTATTGTCATTTTAAACCAGCAGTTCGAAGTTGAGGTGTGGAATAAGTTTATGGCTAACCACAGCGGTAAACGAGCATCGTCGCTGTTGGGCACCTCATTATTTGAACACTTTCCTGAAATAGATAAGCAGTGGCTAACGGCAAAAGTAGACCCGGTCTTCAGTCTTAAAAGCCCTGTCTTTATTATTTGGGAGCAGCGTCCGTATTTATTCAAGTTTGGAAGTAGCAGACCGGTGACCAGCGCCGCGTCGCATATGTACCAAAACGTGACCATGTTTCCTCTTGTGGGCGATAGCGGCAGTGTAGAAAATTTCTGCATTCTGGTTTACGACGTGACAGAGCAAGCGCTAGGCAAGCGCGGCATGGCAGAGCTTAATGAAGAGCTTAAAATTACCAGTAGGGTAGATGGGTTAACCGGTCTGTACAACAGACGCTATTGGCAAGAGCGGTTTGAAGAGCTTTATAAGCTCTCAAAACGCAGAAACAAGCCCAGTACCGCAATGATGTTAGATATCGACCATTTCAAACGGGTCAACGATACCTACGGTCACCAAGCGGGGGATAAGGTCATTAAAATGCTGGCCGCGCTTATCAAGCGCTGCGTAAGGGAAACTGATCTTGCAGGGCGTTACGGCGGCGAAGAATTCGCCATCATACTTACCGATTCTACGCTTGAAAACGCCACGCGTGTTGCCGAGCGAATACGAGGGCTGGCCGAACTCCTTGAAGTAGAGCACGATGGGCAAACCATTACCTTCACTGTTAGTTTGGGGCTTGCACAGTTTGAGCAAAGCCTGGATAGCCCTATGGTTTGGTTAGAACAAGCCGACCAAGCGCTATATCGTGCCAAAGAGAGTGGGCGTAACCAGTATTGCGTTCACGAGGTTGAGTTAGAATAAGTGTAATACTATGGCCGTCATGTTCTCGGCGCTAACGGATTTTGCACGTTTTTAATATGCTCTCGAATGCTGTAGAGGAACACCAAGCTTGGTATCACCATTACCGCCGTGAGTATAAAAAACAGACTCCAATTTCCGTTCAAACTGTCCACAACTATTCCGCTGCTAGAGGCGACAAATGTCCTTCCTGCCACACTTAAAGATGCCATTAGGGCGTATTGCGTGGCGCTAAAGGCGCGATTACACAGTAGCGATATAAACGCCACCATGGCTACCGTGCTCCAAGCCCCCGTAAAACCGTCTACAATCACGGTGAAGGCCAGTAATGAGGTGGAAGGGCCTGTTTGTGCTATTACTGCAAAAAGTAAATTAGACGCTGCCATAGCGATGCCAGCCACCATTAATCCGCGATAAATGCCATAGCGAATGTTTACAATTCCCCCTAACAGCGAAAATACAATAGTTACCCACCAATTCAGTAGTTTTGAGTAGGTAGCAATATCACTGTTGGTGAAGCCAATTTCTTTATAAAAAACAATGCTCATGCGCCCGAGAAAGGCTTCACCTATTTTGAAGAGAAAAATAAATAATAAGAAGGAAAGCGCTAGTTTCACTCCATTTCGAGCAAAAAACTCAGAAAATGGGCTTACTAATGTGCTCTTTAACCAGCGTGAAATTTTATCTTTGACGCCGGCCTTAGAGTCTACAGAGCCAGTGCCTGTTCCATTAGAATCTATGCGGTCAAAAAGTGCATCTCTGTCGATATCCGGCTCTCTGGCCAGTAACGTAGCTATAGCAAGCACGCCCATTAATACCCCTAGCAACAAATAAATGTTGGCCCAACTCCAATCAGTCAGATCTGCAAGGAAAAAAGGAATAGCACCCAAGCCGCCATAGCCTGTCCACCAACCTGCGGTTGCTACGGAAGAGGCTGCAGACATACCGTCTTTATCATCTTCGGCAATGCAGTCTATGCGAAAGCCATCAATAGCAATATCTTGAGTGGCTGAAAAAATGGCAGTGAAAAGCCCTACAAGCGCGATGTAAAAAAGATGAGACGAAGTGGTGAGTTGAGACATGGCTATGCAGCATGCAACGATGCCAATCTGCATGGAAAAAATCCAGCCTTTTCGCTGGCCTAAAATCGGTGGTTTTAGTCTATCCACCAGTGGAGACCACAAGAAGTTGATTGAGTAAGTGGCAAAGATAATGCCGAATAACCCAATGGCCGAGCGAGACAGACCGTCGTCTTTTAGCCAGGCTGACAGCACAGAGCCTATCATTATCCATGGAAAACCACTTGCAATACCAAAGCAAAAAATGCTTAAAAAGCGTTTGTCGTTATATGTTTTTATAGCGCCTAGCAAAATATTGCCCATCAGAGAGTCAAGTTGTGTATTGAGCCATGTAAAGGGGAAAATGGCAACACGTACAACCAATGACCTCTGTCAGAAAGCTGAAAACAGCGTCAGCACTTTTTATGGGTGGCAGTGTTTTTCTACAAAAAAGCTTCAGATAAAGGGTTTTTGAGGTTACTACTTTTTGCAAGTAACTGAGGATATGGAATTTACGAGTTTAAAGAGGCCCAAACTACAACAAGGTGTGCTATGGACTCATTGATGGCGATAAAAGAGTAGGGGTTAAGGTCGTATTCCAACGCAGTCTATAGGGCACTTTCCAGTGTTTTCTAAAAAGCTGACACAATGAGTGAGTTCATCAATCAATATCTGGTCACTTTTAAGTTTGTCGTCATTCCAGTAATGAATTTGATGCAGCACGTGCCAGAATACGCGCTCTTTTTCGGTGTAAGGTTGTGTGAGAGTACAGTCGACTTGCCCCCATTCTTCCATGCAGTCCCAAAAAAACAATTCGAGCTCTTCTACCGGCAAGCCTTCGTTCCAAAAAGCTTTTAGATAAAAACACAACTGTTTTGACTTGCTATCAACAAATTCTGTCACAGTCATAAGACCCCAACCGTTTTCTTACTACTGAGCGTATTATAGTTCATAACATTGCGACTGCTCTTAAACTCGAGTTACTTTTTGCGGAGATACCGATAGGTAATTGATCTGCGTATCAATTTAGACTAATGGTGAATGCAAAAAATTACCAGCCTAAATAGCGTGTCCAGCCAATGGTGTTATTTGCAACCAATTGAATGTGTGGGGTTTTTTGATTTTTATTTAGACTAAAGACTGAGTTGGATGAAGGGAGGATTATTTGTCGGTAATGTAGCTTTAGGCTAGTTTTTGCACGATTTCTGCGCATGACAACGGTATTGCTCTCCCAGTCACTAAGCCCTTCTATAGAAAGGTCTAAAACCGGGAACGTGCTGGCGGCTATAAGCTTACTTATACCTTTGTTAACAGTATGTTGAGGCCAGTACGGAGAAATGCTGATAAAGCTATCGGGTTCAAAGTCGCTATTTTTACTAGTAGCGTCTAAAAACGCTGCAGCAATCATTCCTTGAGCAATTACTAAGCGATAGCCTTGCACGTTCTGAAGCTTGTTGTTGAGCGCTAATAGCTGGGTTGAAAGCTGCTGAGTGGTGTCGTCAAAATCGAAATATTGGGTTAAATTTGTGCTTCGAGGGTGAATTGAAACGCTATCTGAGACAGAGCTATCCTCCTTATTCGACGTGCTTGATGCAGCGTCCGAGGGATCTGTGGCCGATGAGGACGCGCCAGTTGTTTCACTGGCCGTATCTTCAGACAATGGCATCATACTCATATTAAACGGGCTGATTACTACACGCCAGCCTTTCTGTGAAAGGTAATCTGCCAGCTCTTTGCTTTGTGCCAGCGAAAAATTAGACAAAAATGGCTCAACAAGAATAATTGCCACGCCTTGAGAAAGCGGCGTTTGCGATTCAACTTCAATAATTGGTGCGACTTGCTCGCCAACCATAAGTTCTTGTACTTCGCCTAGTGCAAAGCCATGACTGATATCAGTAAAGTAGTCTGCGCAGGCAGCAAAAGGCATTGCGCCTAGCGCTAGCAGAGACAACATGATAGCAGTGCACCTTTGCATAACTTTGGAACCTTTAAATTCAGCTTACTTGTCGAGAACTTTCGGTATCAGCTAGTATGTCTTCAATACTTACTGAATGGGTAATAGTATATCGGCAGCTACTCGGTAAAGTTTATCAAATCTGTGGGCTGCAGCGTTTCAGCCATTTCGCTTTCTGATGTTTGCGTTCATGAGTTATTTGGCGAGGTGCACCGAGGCAAAAGTAGTAAGCGGCGTCGGTTTAAAGTCGCTAAATGGGATGGTGCTTTGAAAATTCAGCCAGTTGTTCGACTTTGGGTGTTTCAGGCTTAAACTTTCTGCATGCAGCTGTAAACGGTTTGCCATCGACAATGCCCTGTCATGGGCATAAAGACGGTCTCCAAGTATTGGATGGCCAAGAGATAGCATATGCACCCTGAGCTGATGAGAGCGACCCGTAATGGGGCGAAGTGCCACTAGCGTAAACGGGCGATTTTCGCTGTCTGTAGAACGCGTTATTACATCATAGTGAGTTACTGAAGGTTTGCCGTACTCGTGATCAACCTTTTGTTTGGGCCTGTTAGGGTAATCAACAATTAGGGGCAAATCTATTTCGCCACTGTCTTTTTCAACGTGCCCGTAGACCCGGGCGAAGTAGCGCTTCTTCGTTTCCCGTAGCTCAAATTGCTTGCTAATAGCGCGATGGCTGAATTTTGTGAGCGCCATAACCATAATGCCCGACGTAGCCATGTCGAGCCTATGCACTACAGTCGCAGTAGGCAGAACTTTATTAACGCGGGTAATGAGTGCGTCTTTGTGGGCTTCAAGCCTGCCAGGTACACTCAGTAATCCGCTGGGTTTTAGTGCCACCACCATAAAATCATCTCTATACAAAAAATTGAGATAGGGGTGATATGGTGGGTTATAGACGAACGCTGGATTGGCCATTACGGGTTATTCACTATAATTCTAATAGCATCAAACTGCACATCTGCGCCCTGTATCACTTTATCAAGGGCGTTCATTTGCTGTTCAATAAACTCAATTTCGCTGTCGCGTACAGCCGGGTTGCGCTTTTGTAAGTCTTTTAACCGCTGAATTTCATCATTGAGCGTTGTATGCATAGTATTGAGCGCGTCGTGTAATTTTTGGTTAGCTTGCTGATGAGCTAGCGTGCGGGTTTTCTCAATCGCAATGCTAAGAGGTTGTTGTAGCGCCTTGAGCAGCTGAGCTGAAATCTTACGATTGACCTTACGCTTAACATCAAATGTTAAATCTACGGCATTGCCTTGTGCATCAAGACACACTCTTACCGGCGTTTGCGGTAAAAATCGACCGAGCTGCAATGCTTTTGGCGCTTGAGCATGAAGAACAAACAATGCCTCTATCCAATATGCCCCTTTGGGAAGCTCAGGGTCTGCAATAAAGGCCATGCTGCTTTTGCCGTGTACGTCAGTAAGCACGGCATCAATGGCGGTATGAACTAACGGGTGATCCCAGCTCAAAAATTGTACATTTTCCAACGTTGTTGCCACACGTCGCTTGTACGTTACTGTCATGCCTTCAGGATCTAAGCCTGGTAGCTGACTCACCATTTGTTCCGTTGGCATTAAAATAAAGCAGTCGTTGCCTTTTTCATCTTGCTGAACACCAATAGCGTCGAACACACGCCCCATGAATCGTGATAAATCCTGGTCGCTATCAAGTGCGATAATATCTTCGAGTAACTGCTCGACACGGCCTTCACCAGATGCATTAAGCTCTAGCAACCTATCTCTGCCCGCCTCAAGTTGAGCAACCAGCTGGCTGTTTAGCGTTACGCTCAAATTAATGAGCTCGTCGCGTACCGTCATGTCGCTAGGGTGCAAACATGCTTTCATTAATAGTGGTTTCACATCGTCAAACACGCCAGAGCCTGTGGGGCAGGTTTTTTCAAACGCGTTTAAGCCTTCGTGATACCAATCTAGCAACACATGCTGAGCACTTTTTGCCAGGTAAGGCACGTGGATATTCACTGTGTGAGTTTGTCCGATTCTATCTAAGCGACCTATACGCTGCTCAAGCAAGTCTGGTGTAATAGGCAAGTCAAACAAAACAAGATGATGGGCAAATTGGAAATTACGCCCTTCGCTGCCTATCTCACTACACAGCAAAATTTGTGCGCCTTCTTCCTCGTCGGCAAAGTAGTGCGCCGCTTTGTCGCGCTCAACAATACTCATGCCTTCGTGAAATACACTGTGTCGTATGCCGGTTTGCGTGCGAATGACTTCTCCTAGCTCTTGCGCAGTGCGAGCGCTGGCGCAAATCAGCAATATCTTTTCTGGTTTTATGTCCTGCATGAAGTCCATCAGCCAGTTCACGCGAGGGTCTAGCTTGGTCCAACTGTTCACTACACAAGGCGTGCGCTCCGGATAAAGAGCTACCAGCAAGTCATCGCTTTCAACGGCGGCTTCATACTCTTGTGGTAAGGCAAGTTCGTACGCCGAAAGTTTACGCTCGGGAAAACCTTCGATATTCGCTCTACGGTTTCTAAACAGCATACGTCCTGTACCGTGACAGTCGATAAGCTGGTGCAGTAAGGCGTGCCTGTTTTGTGAGGTGGATAAGTCACCCGCATGCTCCATAACCTCAGGCGCAAAATTGCATAGCGTTGTACGCTGTTTCTCATTTGGCTCGGCATCTGAAAGAAGTGGAGCTACGGCATCAGCAAGCTGGCTATATTGAGACTCTTCAGTTAAAAAGCTCTCATAACTGTGAAAGCGCGCAGGATCTAATAGACGCAGTCTGGCAAAGTGACTTTCGTGACCTAATTGGTCTGGTGTGGCCGTAAGCAGCAATACACCTGGTGTCTTATTAGCGAGTGCTTCTACGCAAAGATATTCTTGAGACGGTGCTTCTTGAGACCATGAAAGGTGATGCGCCTCATCTACAACCATCAAATCCCAAGTCGCATCTTCAACCTGCTGCTGACGTTTTTCACTTTTGCTTAAGAAGTCGATACTACACAATACTAGCTGTTCACTGTCGAAGGGATTAATACCTTCTTCATCTAAGGCTTCGCAGCGGCTTTCGTCAAAGATAGCAAACGCCAAGTTAACACGGCGCAACATTTCTACTAGCCACTGATGCATTAGCGAATCTGGCACTAAAATTAGAATACGAGATGCTCGTCCAGTTTTTATTTGCTGATGGATAATAAGCGCAGCTTCAATGGTTTTACCCAGCCCCACCTCATCGGCAAGCAGCACTCGCGGCGCATGACGGCTACCCACTTCAGAAGCAATATGTAATTGATGTGGAATAAGTGAAATACGCGCGCCAGCTACGCCAATTGTAGTCGAACGCTGATAGTCATACTGATAGCGTAAGGCGCTTTCTCGTAAATCAAACCATTTGGGGTGGTCTAGTTGTTGACTAAACAAGCGCTTTTCAGGTTGGTTAAGGCGAATATGATGGTCGAGCATAGTTTCAGGAAGTCGAGACTGAGCCTTGGTGTCTTCTCGTAAGCCGTGATAAATGAATACCCCTTGGCTCTCTTCCTTTTCAGTTACTGTCATTTCCCAGCCGTCTTGGCTCTTAACGGTATCGCCAATATCAAATATGAGTCGTGTTAAAGGCGCTTCTTGTTTGGTATACATGCGCGCTTCGCCAGTTGCTGGGTACAAAACTTCAACTGAACGAAAATCAACGCCAATAATGGCGCCTAATCCCAATTCGGTTTCCGTGTTGCTTAACCAACGCTGACCAATAGAAAATTGACTGTCTGAACTCATAAATCACCAACCTTTTTTGCGGGGGCGGTATTGTACGCATTGCGTTGTGATAAGTCATTAATACTAGGGTGTGTTGATCACTGCTGCACGAAATTTTCGGTAAATGAAGAAAATATCGCGCAATTTTGAGTCATTCTTTTAAAAATGCGAGAAGCCCGCGTTCATAGCGGCTTAAGTATTTCGTTTTTCTAGGTAAAGAGAGAGACTGTCGCCATGCCCTTTGAGTTTCCTCATCTTTTTTACATAAATCAATTAGCGCAGGGTGAACATAAGATTTACGGGCGATAGAGGGCGTGTTGCCTAGTTGCTTAGCGACGCTATCGAGCATAACCGTTAACGTAAGGTTTCCCCTAGCTTTCGCGAGTTGCTCAAATGCAATTGTGCTTGCTCGCCACGTTCTAAAGTGTTTGGCGCTAAACTCTTCTCCCATAATGCGCTGAATATAGTTATTCACTTCACTGGAGGTAACATTGATTCGCTCGCCATTACTGATGTATTGGAAAAGGTGCTGACCGGGAAGGTCTTGAAGCGCTTTAATCACTTGGCTTAGCACTCTATCCGTTATATTTACCTCTCGCTCCTTACCCGATTTTGCACGATACCTAAGCTGGATATTTTTACCAGTAAGCTTGGCGTGACGGTTTCGCAACGTAGTGGCGCCAAAACTCTTATTGAGTTTTACATTGCGTTCATTGCCAACCCTAAGCGCACCTAAGTCCATGAGCCTGACAATTGCCGCTACTGTGCGCTCAACGGTAAGTTCATCTCCCTGCAGATCAGATATCAGGCGAGCTCTTAACAAGGGAAGCTTGTTACCAAATACCGCGCAAGCCTCGTATTTTTTCTCTTCTTGTTGTGCTCTAAACTCTGGGTGATAACGGTATTGTTTACGGCCTTTACTGTCGATGCCTGTGGCAAGAATGTGGCCGTTTTCCTCTGGGCAAAACCAAGCGTCTTTATAAGCGGGAGGTAGCGCCAATGCGTTTAATCGATGGATAATCTTGTCATCTGTTATTCTGTTGCCAACCGGATCGAAATAAAGCCACGTATCGTTTTTACGCTTCCTAGTAATGCCGGGTAAGTTATCGTCAACATAAATCAATTCCATTTCAAGTTCACATCCTGTCCTGCTTATAGGCTGAGGCGGGCTGATTATCACCAGTTAACGCTATTCGTTTTTTATCTGGATGTTTTCCCACTGCGCTTTTGCTATAAGCTTGTTCAGCACAGTTTCTGTAAGCCAATTTTTTGTTCAATTACGTGTGTGTTGAAACGTTTACCGGCACTGTAAAGATTAAAAATGCACAGTTATTTTTCTATATCGCCAATTCTTACAAGGGCTCATATCGCAACTAAATGGAGAAAAAAATATAAAAACAGTGCGAATTCTCGATTTCTAGATTATGGTGGAATTAAGCGTTTGCACGATTTTGTTCTAGCCGTGCTAAAACGCGCGAGGCAGTTTATTTTTGACTGCTTCTCAGTCGACGCGATTAGGGGGATGGTCCTGTTTCGAACGACATCCTTCTAGTGGTGGAACTGTAGCTTGCTGGCCATGGTTTTCATTGGCTGGCTTGGCCATATTTTACGGAGTAAAGGATGCCAAGAAAAAACGCCACCGATACAAAAATATACGTCCTCGATACCAACATTTTGCTTCACGAACCTCATGCTTTTCTCTCTTTTAAAGAACACGACGTTGTCATTCCAATGACGGTGCTAGAGGAACTCGATTATATTAAAGACAGCAAAAAAGACGTTGCTCGCGACGCTCGAGTGTCAATTCGCTCCATGGAAGACCTTCTTCACGATGCCACACCAGAAGAGATGCTGGCAGGCGTATCAATGGAAGGATTAGGCGCAGGAGATACAGCGCCTTCTGGGAAGTTATCTATTTTTGCTGACTTAAATATGGTCGAAGCGCAGCAGGTTTTTACCAGCAATGAAAACGACAATCGTATTATCAATGTTGCGCTACATATTCAAAAAACCTTCGCTCCTCAAAAGGTAGTGCTGGTTACAAAAGATTTGAATATGCGTTTAAAAGCGAAGGGCGCTGGCCTTGCTCATGTCGAAGACTACCGTACCGATCAGCTAATCACCGATATTAAATATTTATCCCGAGGGTTTCATACCTTCGAGGGCAACTTTTGGGATAATGTGAAAAGTGTGGATAGCCGCACAGAGGGCCGAGACACCATACACACGGTGCCCAAGTCTATACTGCCCGAGGCTTACATTAATGAATTCTTGCTTGATGACAGCAAGGAGTTTGCCGGGCTTGTTGAAGAGATATCTGGCGACAATATAGAAGTGCTCGATTTAGGTTACGAGCGACTTATGAGCCGACATGCGTGGGGCATTACTCCTAAAAATATCGGTCAGGGTATGGCATTACACGCCTTGTTAGACCCTCATATTGATATGGTTATTCTTACTGGCCCTGCTGGAAGTGGTAAAACCCTGTTAGCGTTGGCTGCCGCTCTTGAAATGGTGGTAGAGCGCAACATGTACGACAAGATAATTGTAACCCGCAGCACGCCAGAAATTGCGGAATCGATTGGCTTTTTACCCGGTACGGAGGAAGAAAAAATGCTGCCCTGGCTGGCGGCTATCACTGATTCTTTGGAAGTGCTCCACAAGCACGATGAAAATACAAAGGGCTCGATGAATTACATTATGGAAAAAGCGAACATTCAGTATAAATCGGTGAATTTTATGCGTGGTCGCAGTATTCAAAACGCTATCGTTATACTTGATGAATCGCAAAACTTAACGGCATCTCAGCTGAAAACCATAATTACCCGCTGTGGCGAAGGTACCAAACTTATCGTAGGGGGCAACTTAGCGCAGATAGACAGCAACTATCTTAGTGCCGTTACTTCGGGGTTAACGTATTTGGTTGAGAAGTTTAAAGACTTCTCAGGCAGTGCCACTATCAACTTAGATGGCGTGGTAAGAAGTCGTCTAGCAAGCTTCGCCGAGGAAAATTTATAAGTTCTTTCGACCGATAGCGTTAAGTATTTCCCTCAATGGTCGCTATTTATGTGACCATTGCGGGCTTTCTTTATTTTACCAGCTCAATTTGAAACCTTCCCGTATCAATAAATTGCTTTGTACTCTCTGATACCTGACCAAAGGGGATTTGCGCAGGGCCAGTGGGGTCGTAAAGCACGTATTTCTTACCTTCGAACTCAATAGTTTCATCGTCGACCATTGGCGTTAGAGCCACGCCTAAAAGCGCGTGGTTGGGGAGGAAAACAATGATCATATTTGTGGTGGGTAAAAACGCTCTCACCATAGAAGATGCCAAAACGGCTTTACTATCGCAGTCACCACTGTTTTGAAGCAATAAACCTATCGGCGGAACAAACCCGGAACCGTTGCTTGCAACTCTATCTTCCATGGCATTGTAGGGAATACTTTGGATCCAACTTAGCAGCAGGGCAAAGTAATCTCGCGAATTAGATTGAGGGGCTAATTTTTCATAAAACGCCTGAGATACTGGCACCATAGGTTTAACCGACTCATTTATATAACGAAGGTGATCGGGTTTTACCGCGCGCTGATTAAAGATTGTGGAGAAGCGAGTGTAGTAATGTTCATCTAAATAGGTGTTAAATGCAGTTTGCTGCACGGTTTGAAGGCTCTCTAGCACCTCGGCTGCCTTTTCCTCGCTTGGTGACGTAACCTTAATATCAATACCGTCCTGCTGACGTTTAAGACTTACTTTGGCCTCTTTAGGGTTAAGCTTTTGAGATTCTTTTAATAGCGCCACCATGACATAGCGCTGGGCTATTTTAGGTTTGTAATTCGGTTGAAGCGTGGGGTTTTGTTTAATTGTCTCTCGTGGCAACTCAAAACTCACCGAATGAACCACTTGCTTGCTATCTGTCCATTGGTAGTTGAATGTAACGCTATCGCCGTTATTGGAAGTGGCAAAGTTGAGTTGTTCTGCACTAACCTTAACATTGATGCACAAGCTTGTTGCCACAGCTATGACCAATGCAGCCAATGATGTCACAAGCCCTCGTGATAGTTTAACGGCGGTGCGTTCGCGCATAGTGGTTTACCAACATTTTTCTATACAAAGCCAATTTACTGAGCAGGAAAGCTCTCTTCCCTGCCGTTTGAGTATGTTCTTTGTATAAAAATATTCAAGGTAGAATTTAGCTTAGCTACTGTTGAAACCAGTTTAACTCATTATGCAAACTTACAACGGTACCAACTATCACCAAGGTGGGCGGCTTAAGCTGCGCCTTTTCTTGCTTCTCGCATATATCGGATAGTGTACCGATAAGTACTCTCTGAGCATCTGTGGTAGCTTGCTGTACTAGTGCAATGGGTGTGGTTTCTGGTAAGCCGTGCTGAATGAGCTTTTCGCAGATTACCGGCAGACCAGTAAGCCCCATGTAAAAAACAGCCGTTTGATTTTGGTGTGCTAATGCGGACCAATTTAAATCGATGGTACCGTTTCGCAAGTGACCTGTAGCAAACACTACCGATTGAGCGTGGTCGCGGTGAGTAAGCGGTATTCCCGCATAGCTTGATGCGCCACTGGCGGCGGTAATGCCAGGTACCACCTGAAATTCAATACCGTGCTGAATGAGAGTTTGAATTTCTTCGCCGCCTCGTCCAAAAATAAACGGGTCTCCGCCTTTTAACCTTACAACGCGATTTCCTTTTTTCGCTTCATCAACCATGAGCTGATTAATATCATCTTGAGGCAGTGTGTGGTTACTCATGGCTTTACCCACATAAATCTTTTCGGCATCCCGTCGCACTAATTCTAAAATTTGAGGGGAGACCAAGCGGTCGTAAACAACCACGTCGGCTTTTTGCATTAAGCGCAATGCGCGAAAGGTGAGTAGATCTGGGTCGCCTGGACCTGCACCCACAAGATACACTTGCCCTTTGACTTCTTTGTTTTCTGCCGCCGCTTGGAGGGCTATGTCGAAAGCTTTGTCTGCTTTCTCGTCTTGCCCTTTTTCAACCATCTCAGCAATGTCACCGTCGAGTACATCTTCCCAGAAGTAGCGTCTGGCAGTCACACCGTCGAGTGCCTGTTTTACTTTATCTCTAAACTTCTCAGAGAATGCGCCAAGCCTGCTGAGGTTGGCAGGCAGTACGGTTTCTAGCTTCTGACGTAAATAGCGGAGCAATACAGGGGCCACGCCACCGCTGCTCATAGCAATAATAATAGGGGAACGATCGACAATAGAAGGCGTAATAAATTGGCATAACGGCGTATTGTCTACAACGTTTACCAACACTTTTTGGGCGCGACCTAAATCGTGAATATATTGGTTAACTTCAGGTTTATCGGTAGCAATAAACACCATGTCTTTATGTGCTAAATCGCTATCGATAAATTCTCTTTCGATAAGAGTAACTTTATCGTTTTTCGCCAACGCTTTTACCGTATCACACACCCAAGGGGCCACCACGGTAATGGTGGCGGGGGTCTTCATAATAAGCTCGAGCTTTCGAGCCCCCACTTCACCTGCACCTACAATAAGGCAGTTAAGCGAGCGAGCGTCTAAAAATAAGGGAAAGTAATCCATAGGGAGCACATAAAAAAAAAGAACTGACGCTATTTTGCGCCAATTCTTCTTTTTTAGAAACAACGAAAACAGCCTTCATATTACATATTGATATATAAAGGCGTTTACAGTTGTTTTTTAGTTCTTACGCTTACGGTTATCACGATTACCGCGATCTTCTCGAGGTGCTCGATTTGGTCTTTCACCGCGATTTTCACGTTTTGGTGGTGGTGTATCCGACCATTCACGCAGGTTTAAGCGCTGACCTGCAACACGAGTTGCTTGAAGCGTAGAGTGAGTTTCCTTCGGCATACCCTCAGGCAAATCTACCGTGCTGAAGTTGTCATATATCTCGATAGCACCAATGTTCTTCGAGTTAATGTTAGCTTCGTTTGCAATGGCGCCAACGATGTTACCCGGCTTAGCACCGTGCACATGGCCAACTTCAATGCGAAAACGCTGCATACCTTCGTCTGGTTTGCGATTGCCACGAGGCGCTCTTGGCTTTCTATCTCTGCTCTCACGGCCACCACGGTCATTGCGCTCACGACTATCGCGAGGCGGCTTGCTGTTAAGGTCTGGACGATCGCCTTCTTTAAGCATCAATGGCTCGTCGCCTTGAGCAATTTTGATCATTGCTGCAAGAAGTACTTCTGGAGAAGCTTCGTTCTCATCTTTGATCATTTCGACAATTGGCATCAAAGATTCAATACTATCGTCTTGCGTTGCCTCCATTACCGACTGCTTAAAGCGCGTCAAACGGGTCTGGTTTATTTCGCTAATTGAAGGAATAGGCATTGCTTCAATAGCCTGCTTAGTTGTTTTCTCAATTGAGAATAACAAACGCTTTTCGCGGTGAGAAATAAACAGTATTGCATCACCCTGACGACCGGCACGGCCTGTACGACCAATACGGTGAACATACGACTCACTGTCATAGGGTATGTCGTAGTTGATAACGTGACTCACACGCTCAACGTCAAGACCACGTGCAACAACATCTGTTGCTACTAAAATGTCGATATTACCTTGCTTAAGCTTATCAACCGTGCGCTCACGGGCAGATTGTGGGATATCACCATTTAGCGGTTCTACATCAAATCCGCGTGCTGAAAGCTTGTCTGCTAGTTCTACCGTTGCCGTTTTAGTTCTAACGAAAATGATCATGCCGTCGAATTTTTCGACTTCCATAATACGCGTTAGTGCCTCAAGCTTGTGATGAGGTGCAATTTGGCAGTAGCGCTGACGAATGGTGCTGGCAGTACTTACCTTAGACGCAATTTTTACGTGCTTAGGATCGTTAAGATAACGCTGTGTTATCTTCTTAATTGGACCAGGCATTGTTGCTGAGAATAACGCCGTCTGACGTTCAGCTGGTGCATGGCTTAGAATAAGCTCTACATCATCAATAAAGCCCATGCGAAGCATTTCATCAGCTTCGTCAAGCACAAGGAATTTAAGTTCGCTTAAATCCAATGTTTTGCGCTTAATATGGTCAATGATACGGCCTGGTGTACCTACCACAACCTGAACGCCGCGTTTTAGCTGACGAATTTGGTTATCGTAAGATTGACCGCCATATACTGGAAGTACTTTAATTTTTTGACTAAAGCTCGCATAAACCTGAAATGCCTCTGCAACCTGAATTGCTAATTCACGAGTTGGGGCTAATACCAGTAATTGCGGCTTACGTTGTTCAGGATCGATATTTGCCAACATGGGCAGGGCAAACGCAGCGGTTTTTCCTGTCCCTGTCTGTGCCTGACCGAGTAAATCGTGACCTTCAAGCAAAAGTGGAATACTCTCAGCTTGGATAGGTGACGGTTTCTCGTAGCCAACTTTTTCAAGGGCTTGTAAGATAGGTTCTGGTAAATTTAGGTCTTTAAATGTCATGTCGACAGTTGTTGTCATTAAGGGTCCTGATGTTAAAAGTAAGGAGGGTGCGGCATACGTGAGTAACGCCTAAAAACGTTGAAGTGTGCCTGCAGTATTGCTAAAAAACGTATTATATTCGAATAATGGGCAGGTTGCCATGAAATTGCACAATAATGCTGAAATAATAACCAGTTTTTGGGAGTGGCTTACACTTAGTCGCTAAATAGAAGTCAAAATTTTCGAGACAGAGCAGGGAATTACAATGAGTAAGAACAATTCAAATAAAATCTTTAAACGCTCTACGGTGGCAGTGTTGCTACTAACAGCTCTTTTGTCTGGGTGCAGCGAAAAATCTATGGAAAGTCATTTAGCCGACGCCCGTAATTATGTCTCAGAGCAGCAGCCCGACGCAGCAGTAGTTGAATATAAGAACGCAATACAGAAATCTCCAAATGCCCCAGAGCCTAGATTCGAGCTTGGAAAGCTGTATTTAGAAACAAACAATTTTGTTGCGGCAGAAAAAGAATTGAATAAGGCGCTGGAGTTAGGCTATGCCGCAGGTGAAGTTATTCCTCTTCTATCAAAAGCCTACCAGCAGTCGGGAGCCGAAAACGCGCTGTCTGAAGTGGATTATCGCGCTCAGGGAATGACAGAGGTTGAATCGGCAGAGGTGGGCTTTTATAAACTGCAGGCGCTCATGCAGTTAGATAAGCGCGAAGAAGCAGAAGCACTTATTGCCGACTTAACCACACTTGACACCAGCTCGGTGTATAAAGGCTTAATCGACAGCTATGTGTTTGTTTTAAACAACGATGCAGAAGCTGCCATTGCGGCAACAGAAGCACTGCGAGAGCAAGCTCCAACCAATAAAGATGTTTTGCAGCAGCTTGCCAAACTGTATTTACAAAACGGTACGCCTGAGAAGGCCGCGGTAGTTTATGGGGACTATATAAAAAGTTATCCAAACGATACGGCAAGTAAGTTTGCTTATGCCGCATTACTGATTGAACTGCGAGCCCTTGACACCGCCGAACCTATTGTAGAGGAGCTGTTGGCGCTTAATGATACACACCCATTGCTAAACACGTTCAAGGGAATTATTGAGTCTGCCAAAGGCAATTATGCCCAGGCGCTAGAGCGATTAGAAATTGCGGTACAAAATGGCAGAAGTGACCAAGTTGTTCGTTTAATTGCGGGGTTTAGTGCCTATCAAATACAAGATTTTGAGTCGGCTCAACGTCATCTCACTATGATTGCGTCTAGTTTACCCGATAATCATCCAGGCCTTCGTATGCTGGCAGACAGCATGCTGCAACTCGGTGAAAACGATAACGCACTCGAAATTTTAGAGCGGGTGGAAGGTGAAGCGGCATCCGATGCGGCTCTGTTTTCAAAGGCAAGTTATCAATTGCTAATAGACGGTAACGTCGTGGGCGCTAAGCAAATGGTCGAGCGTTCAGAAGAAATCAGTACGTCTGCCGAGGATCTTGCGCGTTTAGGCGTACTTCAGCTGTCGCTTAACGATGTAGCTGGGCTGGTGAATTTAGAAGAGGCAGTAAATCAGGCGCCTGAATCGGCAACCACGCAAAGCACCTTGGTTCGTGCCTATATTGCTACCAAGCAGCTCGATAAAGCCAAAGATGCCTCTAGTAATTGGCTTGAGCAGTCTCCAAACGATGCTACACCTCTTGTTTACTTAGGTGCCATTGCTACAGCGCAGGGCGAGTTTGACAAAGCGGCCGCTTATTTTGACGACGCCAGTACTCGTGAAGGTGCAGAGAATGAGCTTGTTTATGCCCGTACGCAGCTGCTTATTGCACAAGATGACAACGAGTCTGCTACTGCGTTTATACGCGCCTTTATCGATGAAAATCCAAACGATATTAGAGCACTTACTATGTGGTATGCGCTTGCTGCACAAAACGATGCAGTGGCACCGGTGGTAAGTCACGTTGAGGCGCAGCTAGATAGTGCTCCAGATGCCATCGAAATGCGCTTGTTATTGGCTAGGCTATATGCCTTTGACAACGCCATTGATAAAACAGTAGCGCTGCTGGCTGACGTTGAAGGGGATAAAGAAACGCCCATGGCGTTTTGGAATATTAAAGGTCAGGCACTGATTGCAGCTAACAACGTGAAAAATGCAGAAACCTTTTTTGATCGCTGGTTGTCATTCTATCCACAAGACAAAAGTGCGGTGTTAGGCAAGCTGCTTATTCTCGACTCGCAAAAGCAGTTTACCCAAGGCGTGGCGCTAACAAGCAGAGTATTAGACAAGCGTCCAGATGCGCAAATTAGTCTATTGAAAGCCTACTTTCATAGCCGCATTGGTCAAAGCAAGCCAGCGTGGAGCATTATTAATAACAGCGCAGATAGCGTAAAAGAGCTGCCGTTTGTACGCGGCATTATTGCGCGCTTACACCTTATTGATAATGCACCTGCTGAAGCGGTAGAGCATGCAGAGGCAGCTTATGATGCTACGTCTAACTCAGACAACGCGCTGCTGCTGGTAGCAGCGTATGAAATGTCGGGTAAGGCCGAGCAGGCATTTAAGTTTCTAGAAAAACATGTAGCTGAAAACAGTAAAGACGTATCGAGCAGTATGCTGTTAGCCGAGCGCCAGATTCGCCAAGATAGAGCGGCGGCACTAGCAACGTATGAAGCCATTTTGACGCAAACGCCGGATAACTTTGTCGCCCTGAATAACTTGGCGTATTTAGCTTTCGAAGATAATAACTTAGTACAGGCCGAAACGTTAGCTAAACGAGCTGTAGCCTTACGTAGCGATAATGCCGATGCCGTAGATACGCTGGCACAAATTTATATAGCAAAAGGCGATAATGAAGCAGCCTTTTCGTTATATGAAGAAATAGCCACCCGCGATATTCCTAATGAAGAGGTGTATCTGAACCATGTGGAGCTTCTTGTGGAGCTGGATAAAACGGCCTTAGCTAAGCGCAGATTGCAAGCGCGTGAGTTCACACGTGACGACTTAAAGCAAAAAGCAGCTGAGCTGAGAAAAGCGCTTGGTATTGCCAGCAATGGCTAAGATGGGCAGAAAAGTATAAGCACTGCTATTTCTGTAACGCGTAAAAAGCCACTTCAGTTGAAGTGGCTTTTTATTTTTAACCGAATCATTAGCGAATAATGGCTATTATTCCGAGCGATTTAACCGCGCTTTTATATCATTAAGTTCGGCCATTACATCTCTTAGTGTTGGTTCTACATTACCCTGAGCTTTTAGCTCGGCGAGCAGCTCTGCTTGTTTTTCTGCCCGTGCTTTTTCGTTCTCACGCTCCATTACGTTTACTACGATACCAATGACCATGTTAAGAAATGCGAAGGCCGTGAAGAAGATAAACGTAAGATAGTATATCCAGCTTAGCGGGTATTCCTCTTGCGTTTCGTACATTACATCAGTCCAATCTTCAAACGTCATTACTCTAAACAACGTGAGCATGGATATCGTAATATCACCCCATAAAACAGGGTTAATGTTTTCAAATAACGTACTGCCAACAGCTGCGTAAATATAAAAAATGATAAACATAAGCAGCATAACGTAGCCAAGCTGAGGTAGCGCTTTTACCAGAGACACCAGCAAAATGCGCAGCTCTGGAATGATGGATATCATCCTAAGTACCCTAAACACCCTGACTAAACGTGCAATAAGTGCAAGCTCTGCGTCATCAGCGGGAATAAGACTTATCACCACAATCAGCGTATCGAACCAATTCCAAAAGCTTTTAAAAAAGTGCAGTTTTCGCTTTTCTGCCAGAAAGCGAATAGATATTTCGGTAAGAAAGAAAGCGCTAATAAACCAGTCTAGAAAGACCGTAAGCGAGACCATACCGTTGGGTAATTCATAAGTTTTTGCGCCAACGAGCAGCGCAGAAACCACAATGACGCTTACCACAAATATCTCAAACCATTTATTGGCTCGAATGCGTTCAAATTTATTCTGTAGTGCAGAAGCTTGCATCTTTTTAAATCACTCTATATCGAACAATGATTAAGGACGTTCAGGTCGGGTACTAGCACAGCTGCTTAATAGCACGGCTAATTAGGCTGCAGCTGAAGCGGCAGTATGATGGATGATGAGATAGGTGCTATGCAAGCAAAATCAACCTGCCACATAGTATTTGAGGAGACATTAGGGGCATTAAAAAAGGGCAGCAAAAAATGCTGCCCTTTAGGTTCTGCTCGTTACAGCATTAGCTATATTAGCTATCTGATGACATATCCACCGGCTTTAGGCCGCGGTTAATCATTTCTACATCTTCTGCTGTTAACGTTCCAGCTGCCTGCTTGAGCGTAATGACTGACTGTACAAAATCGTAGCGTGCGCCAGCCAAGTTACGCTGTGCATCAAACAAGTTACGAGTACTGTCTAGTACGTCAACAACCGTACGTGTACCTACATCAAACCCAGCTTCTGTAGCTTTTAATGCGCTATCTGCTGAAACAACAGACTGCTCTAAGGCACGAATAGTAGATATGGCTGCTTTTACGTTGTTGAATGAACTGCGCACCGACTGCACGGTTTGACGGTAAGTCTGCTCTGTCGCTTGACTCGCTGCAACGTAGTTAAATTTAGCCTGGTCTGTTTGAGAGGTCACTCGTGAGCCTTGGTAAATAGGTACGTTAAGCGACACATTGATAGATTGGCTGTTTAAGTACGGCGTTTCAAACTGCACTACCAGGTATTCAATGTCATCTTTACTTCTTGTGGCGTTCGCTGATAGCGAGAGCGTTGGAAGGTGCCCTGAGCGCGCAATAGAAATGTCTTCTTTTGCAATATCCATAGCGAAGCGATTTACAAGCAACGCAAGGTTTTTCTCTTCAGCCGTTTCTAACCAAGTAGTCACGTCTGCCGGCGTTGGCATGGAGGCAGAAAAACTCTCTGTATTCAGGCCAAACAGCTTGTCGTGGTATTTACCAGTAATAACGCGAAGAGCTTCTAGGGCAAATTCAAGCTCGTTTTTAGCCTGAATTTCTTGTGCCACTGTGCGATCGAAATTAGCTTGCGCCTCGTGTACGTCAGTAATGGCGGTAAGCCCTACTTCAAAACGCTGACGAGTTTGTTCTAACTGACGTTCAATAGCGCGTTTTTCAGCACCAACAAATTCAACATTATCTCTGGCGCGAAGCACGTCAAAATAAGCGGTGACTGTGCGTACAATAACGTCTTGAATACTGGAGGCAAGCTGTGCATCACTTTGTTCCGCTACTTTTTCAGCGCGGTTTAAGCCAAGCCAGTTTGCATGGTCGTAAAGCGACATCGACATTTGTAGACCATAGCTATAGCTATCCACGCCGGTTTCAAATACAACAATTTGTAAATCTTCGGCGTTCGAACCTAAGTATTGTGCACGCTCAGAGGTTGAGGTGTTGTAGGCTACTGAGCCTGAAATTTGAGGAAGAAGATTAGCTCTGCTAATGCTTATTCCTTCGAACGCTGCATTGCGTTGCGCTTTCGCTTGGTTTACCAGCGGGTCGTTGGCGAGTGCTTGTTGATAAACCTGCATTAGGTCATCAGCGATCGCGCCCGTGGTTATCGACATGCCGATTACCAGCGATAGAAGTGTTCGTTTCATGCTTACGTCTTCCTGTAGTGTTCGAGTTGTGTCGGCTTACTGTGTTCACTGTAAAGTATCGCACCGACCTGTTAAAACCAAGTGTATGAAAAATCAACCACAAACCGAAAGTCCATACTCGTAACAGTATTGCTTTAACTGTAACAGAATATGTGATCTACCCACGCTCATTATTTTTATATAAACGACTTGTAACTTGAGTTTTCTGTTATTTGTACATTTAAAATACGGCGTTTATCACGCGTATACATGTGAAGTGTGCAAATGTAGACTACATGATAAATCTATTTGAACCATAAGTGTCAGCAAATGAGCAAAGAAATCCTTTCGTTTACCTCAAATGACGTTGAAATTACCGAAGTTAGTCCTGTTTACCGCGGTTTTTTCACCATGAATCGATACATTTTTCGTCATAAATGCTTTAACGGTGAATGGAGTGACTCGGTTAGTCGCGAAATATTTGAGCGCGGCCATGCCGTTGGTGTATTGCCTTACGACCCAATAACGCAAGAGTTTGTACTTATTGAGCAAGTGAGAATTGGGGCATTACCTACATCTTCAAGCCCTTGGTTAATAGAAATTATTGCTGGCATGATTGACGAAGGCGAAACAGAAGAAAATGTTTGCCACCGAGAATCCATGGAAGAAGCAGGCATTGAGCTAGAACAGCTGACAAAAGCGTTAAGTTATCTGTCGAGCCCAGGTGGTACAACAGAAAGATTACATATTTTTATAGCGAAGACAGATGCGACTAAGGCGCATGGTATACACGGCTTAGAAACTGAGTCTGAAGATATCAAGGTGCATCGCGTGAAAGAAAATACAGCCCTTGAATGGCTGGAAAATGGTCGCATAGACAACGCAGCGGCCTTAATTGCGCTACAATGGTTTTTTATGCATAAAACTCAACTTTTGGAGCAGTGGAAAACACCGTGACTTATCGTACACCGCGAAAATACATACCTCACTTACCTACCATGCAGGCTGTGTGTGAGGTGAATTATGCGCACCTTTTGCGTATTTTGCCCGATTGCGACACGGAAGATTTAAGCTACCGCTTCTCTATTGGAAAACATTTAGCGTATGAAATAAAAATTGTTGAGTCATCTCGCTACACCAGCTCGTTAAGTATCAAGCAAACCACAAAGGACATGCCGGATTACCTAACCCCGTCAATGACAGTGCGCTTGTACCACGATGCCAGACTGGCTGAAGTGATTAACAGCCAAAATACGGGAGCGCTAGAGCCTTCCTATGAGTATCCGAACCTCAAAATGCGCCATCGAAACGAGAAACAGATGGTGAATATATTTCTTGCTGAGTGGCTTAACTTCTGTCTACAGCAAACGCCGCGAGTCACATCTGAAGCGTGAAAACGATAATACAGATTAGCGATTGTCACTTGCTAAGAGAAAAAGAGAGAAAAGGATACGCAAATCTGGCGCCTTACTACTCTCTAGAGCAGGTGCTTATCTCACTGGATACACATGCTGATTGTATGCTTATCACCGGCGACATTAGTGGTGATGATTCGCAGGGCAGCTACGACCATTTCCTACAACTTATGGAAAAGTATGTCGACATTCCTTGGTATGTTATACCTGGAAATCACGATAACAATTCCCACTTCGACTGGACCTTCAAAAACCAAAGGTTAGATGCTAACTCACCACTTGAACTGGGGGATTGGTGCATTCACGGTTTAGATACAAGGCCAAAAGTAAATGCAGTAGGTGCGCAGGGAGAAATAGACTTTGCGCATGTAGAGCAAGTTCACTCTGGCGTTACCCAAAATGCTCATAAGTACCATCTGCTAGCTTTACACCATCATATTTTGCCTTCAAACAGTTGGATGGATAAACATAATTTAGTAAACGCAGAGGACTTTATTCAATGGTTAGAGGATGTGAAGGGTATTGCGAACGTGATACACGGTCATGTGCATTCAAGCTTGCGTCAATGTGTAGGTAAACGTCGCATAAACAGCTACGGCTGTCCGTCTACCTGTTGGCAATGGGAGATGCAGCCAGACTTTGCCGTAAGCAATGAACCGCCGGGTTACCAAGTCATAGAACTTCACGATAATGGTCATGCAGAAGTGACGGTTAAAAGAATAAACTAACAATAGCAATTACAGAGATTCCACATGCACCATCTTTTATATCTTCACGGTTTTCTAAGTTCGCCAACCTCCGTGAAAGCACAGGCAACGAAAAACTATTTTGCCAAGCACCATCCTGAGGATACTCTGCACATACCTGAACTATCGAATTTCCCCAGTAAAGTAGAGGCCCAGTTAGTAGAACTCATTGAGAACAATCCTGAGTTGCTTGAAGGAGGGCTTAAGGTTATTGGTAGTTCTATGGGGGGGTACTTATCAACATTTCTTATCGAAAAATACTCAGGTAAAGCGGTACTCATTAACCCCGCCGTACGCCCTTACGAGTTGCTGCAACAATTTATTGGCCCCCATGTGAATCCGTATAGTGGTGAGAAATTTAGTATTGAGCTCACGGATATTGATATTATAAAAGCCCTTGATACTGATGCACTCAATAATGACAAAGCGTATAAGGTGCTTCTCCAAACTAATGATGAAACCCTCGACTATCGCTTGGCTGCGGCTAAATATGCGCTAAGTGATTTAGTGATAGAGGAGGGGGGCGATCACAGTTTTGTAGGCTATGAAAATCATTTGCCGGCCATAGCCGAGTTTCTGCTTGATTAAACTGTGTCTGCGGGTGGCAAAAAGGCAATAGCCTATTACGCAGCTACTATTGAAACTGCAGGATTGAATTGGCAGGATTGAATTGCCAGGGTTAAATCGCCCTGATAACATCTTTTTACCTTGCGTTGCAGGAGAACTCTGCGTACGTTTACTCATGTTTCTGGCTTGAATAATAACCATAACTATGTCAAATCAATATAATTCAGACGCTATCGAGGTTCTCAATGGCCTCGACCCAGTAAAACGCCGCCCGGGTATGTACACCGATACCACCCGCCCGAATCACTTGGGGCAAGAGGTTATCGATAATAGTGTGGATGAGGCGCTGGCCGGTCACGCATCGAATATTAAAGTAATACTGCACGAAGACCAGTCGTTAGAAGTCATTGATGATGGCCGTGGAATGCCTGTAGATATTCATCCCGAGGAAGGTATTTCCGGGGTGGAGCTTATATTGTGTAAGCTGCATGCTGGTGGCAAGTTTTCAAATAAGAATTATGCATTTTCCGGTGGTCTACACGGCGTGGGTATTTCTGTGGTTAACGCATTGTCCCACCGTGTGGAAGTCACTATTCGCCGCGACAGTAATGTGTACCAAATTGCCTTTGAAAACGGCGACAAAGTCGAAGATCTTCAAGTTATAGACAGTTGTGGCAAACGCAATACGGGTACCCGTGTTCATTTTTGGCCAGACCCTCAATACTTTGATTCTGCCAAGTTCTCGGTAAGCAGGCTGCTGCATAATTTGCGGGCAAAAGCCGTGCTAAGCCCAGGCTTGCGCATTCGCTTTGACAACAAAATTTCAAAAGAAAGCCAGGAATGGTACTACGAAGATGGTTTGAAAGATTATTTGTATCAAGCGGTAGCAGAATACGAAACCCTACCGGTAGATACCCCGTTTGTGGGAAGCTTTAGCGGAAATACTGAAGGCGCAGACTGGGCCGTAATGTGGTTGCCTGAGGGCGGTGAGTTGGTTACGGAAAGCTATGTAAACCTCATTCCCACAGCTCAGGGCGGTACGCACG
Source organism: Alteromonas sp. RW2A1 (assembly GCF_001886475.1). NCBI lineage: Bacteria > Pseudomonadati > Pseudomonadota > Gammaproteobacteria > Alteromonadales > Alteromonadaceae > Alteromonas > Alteromonas sp. RW2A1. Next base: position 681,981 of record NZ_CP018031.1, read on the forward strand.
TAAATGGTATGCGCCAAGGCCTGTTAGAGTCTATGCGTGAATTTTGTGAGTTTAGAAACTTAATGCCTCGAGGCGTTAAACTTTCTCCCGACGATATTTGGGATAGGTGTGCCTACATTCTATCTACCAAAATGCAGGACCCACAATTTGCTGGTCAAACTAAAGAGCGTTTGTCCTCTCGTCAGTCGAGTGCGTTTGTATCAGGCGTGGTAAAAGACGCTTTCAGTCTATGGTTAAATCAGCATACTGAAATAGCCGAAGCACTGGCCGAAATGTGTATAAACAATGCTCAGCGCCGACTGCGTCAAACCAAAAAAGTTGCCCGTAAAAAAGTAACGCAGGGCCCGGCCTTACCCGGAAAACTCACCGACTGCTCCTCGCAAGATATTAGCTATTCAGAGCTGTTCTTGGTGGAAGGTGACTCGGCGGGTGGCTCAGCTAAACAAGCTAGAGACAGAGAGTTTCAAGCTATTATGCCCCTTAGAGGTAAAATTCTTAACAGCTGGGAAGTAGACTCTTCTCAAGTTCTGGCCTCACAGGAAATCCACGATATCTCGGTAGCGTTAGGCATTGATCCAGATTCTACCGACTTGTCTGGTTTGCGGTATGGCAAAATTTGTATTCTCGCCGATGCTGACTCGGATGGTTTGCACATTGCTACCCTATTGTGTGCTTTGTTTGTTCGCCACTTTAGAACCCTTGTTAACGAAGGCCATGTGTATGTGGCAATGCCACCACTATTTAGAATAGATGTTGGCAAAGAAGTATTTTATGCGTTAGATGAAAGTGAAAAGCAGGGCATTCTTGACCGCATAGAGGCAGAGAAAAAACGGGGTAAGGTGAACGTGCAGCGCTTTAAAGGTCTTGGTGAAATGAATCCTCTACAGCTTCGTGAAACCACTATGGATCCAAATACTCGCCGTTTGGTTCAGCTAACTATTGAAGATGCTGAAGATATGATGGAGTTAATGGATATGCTGCTGGCTAAAAAGCGTTCTGGCGATCGCAAAACTTGGCTAGAGAGTAAAGGGAATATGGCTGAGGTTGTGCTTTAAACAGGCGCAGCACATTCAAGGCGCAAAAAGAAAAACAGAGAAAAAACATTTTTTAAAAAATTTTAATTCTTTGCATCTAGTTTAACGTCTCATGCGTTTGGCTTTTTGAACAGGACGTAAGTTGTATCGCGTCACTTCTATCAAAAAGAAAACGGAGACGATGATGGATTTATCAAAAACATCACAACGCAACATCAAGTTATCTCTACTAGCAACAGCAATTGTTTTTTCTCTTTCAGCCTGTAACGGTGACGATGGCGTTGACGGTGTAAATGGCGTAGACGGAGCTGACGGCGCAGACGGACAAGTCGGTGCACCAGGACAAGATGGAAGCCCAGGTTTTCCTTCCGCTACTTTTTTAGTAGCCAACAACGGCGATAGCAATCGCAACACGGTATCGGTGGTCGATCAAAACGCCAACGTTCTCGATACCTTATCTACCGGTGCTAATGAAGGTCTGGTACTAAGCCAGAGCAACACCTTTATTCAAGCTGGCGATAGTGACTTACCTCTTATTCGTTCATTTTGTTCTTTTTCAGCTAACGATGACTACAATGCCAATTTTGGTCACGATATTACCGGGTCAGCTTCGGGATTAGTGAATCCTAAAGGAATTGTATTTGCCGAAGAAGCCGGTCTTATCATGGCTGCTGATTTCAACGGTCAGCGAGTAACAGTATTTAGTGGACAAGCGGCGGGCAATGTAGCGCCCATTGCCGAATTGGTTACCTCTGCGCCACCTTGGGATCTTGCTTTTGATGAAGCGGCAGACAGACTTTTTGTGGCTTTGACCGACGGTACTGTAGCGGTATACGACGATGTAACTGCCTCTGACTTTGCGCCTACGGTAACCCGTGTCATTACTCCATCGGACGCTGATGGCAATCAGATTTCTGTAAACCTTCACGGTATCGTGTACGAACCAATGTCGGACCGCTTAGTGCTTTCAGATGTTGGCGATGCAAGTATTGCCGACGATGGACAACTTTTCGTTATTGAAAATGCCGCCTCGGCTTCTGGTGCGGTCGAACCCACTCGCGTGGTAGGTGGCGCAAGCACACAGCTTGGTAACCCGGTTGATATAACCTTATCTGGTTCAGACCTTCGCGTTGCAGAAAAGTCGAATGACGCTATCCTTGTATTCTCAAACATCTTTAACGGTGATAGTGGAGACATAGCGCCCACGTTATCAACACCGTCCATTAAGCCTGAGTCTATTGCAGAGGTGCAGGAGATAACTTCACGGGTAGATTCTTCTGACGATGGTATTACAACTATGCCTATTGCGGGGCTGTCTGTATCGAGTAACCCAAGCACAGCAGGTGATAGCACAGGTGCAGTGACTCAGTTTAGTGCACTGCTTTCAAGTCAGCTAAAAAGCTTCGATAGTGGGATGAGTATTGAAAGTGCTGCCTATACTGCTTTCGGCGATGGCGTTATCACATTTGATAATCCAGATACGTCAACAGGTGGCCTGCTAGTGGTGAATAGACTGTCGTCATCTCGCGATGGTATGACTTACAGCGACAGTTATGACCACATGATTGTAGGTGCTGATACAGGCTTAATAGCGCCAAAGGGATTAGATATATCAACTGATGACGGCTTGGTATTTGTTGCTGATGTTAATGAAAATACACCGGCAGTTAGAGTGTTCTCTCCATGTGCGTCGGGTAATATGGCGCCGCTGTTAACGCTTGAAGCGGCAAACGGTGCTCGTCCTTGGGATGTCGACTACGACCCAGCAACAGATAGCGCATATATGGCATTAACCAATGGTACGGTTGCTGTATTTGAAGAAGTGGTAAGGCGCCTAGATAGCGGCGAGTCTGTTATCACTGGTGAAGATCGTTTAATCGTTCCTACTAGCGGAGGCGTAGCATTTGCTGCACCAACAAATCTGCACGGTATCGATTACGATAGTCAAAGCGACAGCCTGGTGGTATCGGATGTGGGTAGTGCTGCTGATGCTACAGACGGTAAGATTTACGTGATACCTGGTGCTAAAACTGCTCAGGGACAAACAGACGTTACCGTCAATATTGCTGGTCCAGCTTCTCTATTAGGTAACCCTGTTGACCTGATGCTAAGCAATGGGCATGTTTATGTGGCTGAAAAGTCAAATGGCGCGGTGTTGCGTTTTGACAATATTCTGAATGCGAATTCAGGTGATGTGGCACCAGATTACAGTGTGTCATTCACGGCGCCTGAATCGGTATCGGTGCTTTCTCTTTACTAATTAGCTATTTATCAAGTGCTATTTATGCACCGTCATTGCTACTTATAGCGAAGACGTTAGTGGGCAAATGAGTCAATGAGATGAGAGGGCGGCGTGATTACGTCGGCCTCTTTTTGTATTTCTGCCTGTTTCGCATTCGCTTGATATCATCAATAAACGTAGACAGCGAAGCCTGTTAGGTAACATACTGTTTCGAAACAGTGTATTATTAATTTTATTGCGCTATTCTTCACTCGCTTTTGGTTGTTACCCCTTGGAGGTGTTTGTTGAAAAATAAGTGTGTCTAAAACAAACAATGATCAAAACAGAGATTATTACTTTTTGGTTCTACAAAAGAAAGCGCTACAAATTTGCGTAATTAAAGAAAGAAAAGCGAGAGCAAAGCGAGACAAATGCGCAAAAAATAGACGCCTAAGTTAGCCATAATAAGCGTTTAAAACTTCAAACATTCGGCGATCTTCTAATCAGTTCATATATCATTACAAATAAAGGTTCATCTCAACACATATGATATTGCGCATCATCAAATGGTTCTCTATCGCGTTAGTTGTAATCGCGTTTTTATCTCTCGTTAGTGCTATCACGCTTACCGCAATGGCCATTCAATCGACTCCTTTAGTCACGAGCAGCGCATCGAGCCAGCTTGATGGCGCCGATAGCGTTCAAGTCTTATTAAGTCAGCTTAAACGCGCCTTTTCTCGACGGGAAGAGGGGCACCAAGTTGTGCTAAGTGAAACACAAGTAGAGAGTCTTGTTGGCGTATTACAGCGGGGGCTTCCCGATTTCAAAGGCCAAGTAAATATCACTTCCACGGGCGGCACGGCAAACCTAACCTATGCGATCAAAGATACTGGTTATTTTTTTAATGTGTCGGCTTTAGTTCTTCCCGGCGACAATTTGCGCATTGAGCACGTTCAAGTTGGCAGTTTGTCAATTCCAGGTCGCTTCTTACTTAACGTAATTGAATATGCAGTAAACAATTATACGAACTCAGAAATTGCCACATTAGCGCTTAGTCGCGTAGAAAAAGTGTCTATGCGACGGGGCGAGCTCACCCTCGATATTGGTCGGTTAGATACCTTCCTTAACGAATTAAACACGGTAGCATCGAACTTATCGGTAGATGAAGAAACCGAGCTTCAAACGCTTACCGCTTATTATTTACGTTACATTTCTGGGCGCGAAATTGCTCTTTCTAATACGCCTGTTTCACTTATCGAATATTTACGTGAGGGAATGGCTCGTGCCCGCGAGCAAAGCAATTCTCCGCAGCAAGCCGTGTTGCATAACAAAGCAGTAATACTTGCCTTGGCAGCCTATGTTGGTCACCACAGGGTAGGAAATTTAGTCGGCGATATTCAGCCTGATAAAGACAAGGCTCTGAGGCCTCGTGCCGGTGCGGTGCTGCACAATCGCAACGACCTTGCTCGTCATTATATTATTTCTGCGGCCTTGGAGCTGCTGTCAGAGCAAAGTATGTCATTTGCTATTGGCGAATTCAAAGAGCTTATGGATAGAGGTATTGGTGGTTCTGGCTATAGCTTTGTTGACCTAGTGGCGGATATGTCTGGTACCGAACTGGCTAAAACAGCGACCACGCTGCATCGCGCAGAAGATGTGCAAAACACGCTAGCCCGAATTCGCTCTGAAGTCGACATTATCCCAGCTATTGATGATATACCGGAAGGGCTTAGCAAGCAGGCGTTCACCGAGCAATACGGTCGTGTAGACAGCCATGCTTACCTGAATGAAGTTGCAAGGCTTAAGCAGCGGATAGTGGAAATTCCTTTATATAAGCGTTAGTGGCTTAATGAAGTAACATGCTGCTTAGGCCTTTCGTTCACCAGTGGGTAAAGCTTAAGACTTAGTAGCCAGGCTTTGTTGAAACTGGGTTATGGTTAAAAGAGCTAGCTCAATCTTTTTTACCAGCGGAGCAAGAGCTGCTTTGGTTTGCTCCTCGTCCATGTCTTTCATCGCTTGCCAGTCTAAAGCAATTTCTTCAACGTAAGGAACAAAGCGTTTTGCCGAGGTAGAGAAGCCACTATCAGCTGCAAATACAGCTGAAAACTTGCCTTTCTGGTCTCGCTGAAGTTCATCTAGTGCTTTGTCAGCATCTACGGCTTTTCGATAAAGCGTTTGCATGGTCTCTTGAAGTTGTTGATGTACATTGTGCATTTCTTGCATGAGAACGCCTTAAATTTGTGACTACATAGAGTGTGATTTAAAAATTGGTTAAAGTTTCTGCGCATATGGCCGATAACCTTTGAGGTGGGCAATTTTGCCCATTTTTTCACTTTGCTACAAGCAACAAAGGAAAACGGTATGGAACTACAAGGTGCAAATGCCTCTGCAGCGTCCGGTGCTTCGCTTGAGTTGGCCTCTCTTAAGTTGGCAAAAAGCCAGCAAGAGCAAGAGGGTCAAGCGTCGCTTCAGTTGCTAGAATCAGCTTCTGACGTACCAAAAGCATCTTCTGCAAACCCTGCGTTGGGCGCCAACATCGATACCTTCGCATAGGTTAGGGATGCAAGTGTAAGTCGATAGGCGTTTTGCCGGGTTGTCCCCCAATTTCTCTCACGAGTTTGGGCACTAAGAATCCCGGCAGACGCTTTATCGCTTCTTTCATTATCGCTCTGCCATCATCGTCACTGACAAAAAAGTGACTTGCTCCCTGTACCTTGTCTAATACATGTAGGTAGTAAGGCAGTACGCCAGCTGCAAAAAGCCTCTCACTGAGTTCGCAAATGGCATCCGCACTGTCATTAATGCCTTTCAACAACACTGATTGATTGAGTAAGGTAACTCCTTTTCTCCTTAGCCTATTAAGTGCTTCTTCAAGCTCAAATGATATTTCTTTTTCGTGATTTGCATGAAGCACCAATACCGTTTGCAAGGGTAAGGCGGTAAACCAGTCTTCAAATTCCTGACACAAACGGTTAGGCAATACCACCGGTAGCCGAGTGTGAATACGAAGGCGCTTTACATGGTCAATCGCCGCTATTTCAGAGGCTAGCCACGCTAAATGTTCGTCTTTAGCCATTAATGGATCGCCTCCGGAAAATATAACTTCGTTAATTGAGGAGTCGCTGGCTATATAAGATAAAGCATCTTTCCATTGTGATTTATTGACCGCGTTTTCTGCATAGGGAAAGTGACGTCTAAAACAATATCGACAATTCACAGCGCAACCGGTACGAACCATCAGTAAAACTCGTGAGTCGTATTTATGCAGCAGCCCTTTCCCTGCGGTGTCGTGTTCATCAAGAGGATCTTCACTGTAATCCGGCGACGTTAAAAACTCGTCGCTTAAGGGCATAACTTGCAAAAGCAGAGGGTCGTTAGGGTTTCCTTTTTCCATTAATTCAACAAAATGTTGAGGAACTCGCATGGGAAACAAACGTCTGGCTTTGGCGTGCTGGTGGTATTTTTCTGCATCTAAATTCAAGTGATGAATAAGCTTTACTGGGTCGGTAAAGCTGTTCGATAGATCTTTTTGCCAGTTATGCTCTACAGAAATCGCTTTTTTAGGTATTATTTGTTCCACGAAACTTTTTGTACCTTATGTTTGGACAGAGGAATTATGGCTAATTACAGCACTAACGAGTTCAAAGGCGGCCTGAAAATCATGCTGGATGGCGAACCTTGCAACATTTTAGAAAACGAATATGTAAAGCCTGGTAAAGGGCAAGCGTTCAACCGCGTAAAAATTCGTAAGCTTATTTCAGGTAAAGTTTTAGAAAAAACGTTCCGCTCTGGTGAATCAGTAGAGGGCGCAGACGTTATGGACACCGAGCTTGCCTACCTTTACACCGACGGTGAATTCTACCACTTTATGAACAACGATACATTCGAACAAATCGCGGCTGACGAAAAAGCGGTAGGTGAAAATGTAAAATGGTTAGTGGAAAACGACGTTTGCACTATCACCTTGTGGAACGGTGCGCCAATTACAGTAACTCCGCCTAACTTCGTTGAGTTGGAAATTACTGAAACCGACCCTGGCTTAAAAGGCGATACAGCAGGTACTGGCGGAAAGCCAGCCACACTGAGTACCGGAGCAGTAGTTCGCGTGCCTTTGTTCGTACAAACTGGTGAAGTTATCCGCGTAGATACGCGTTCTGGTGAGTATGTATCTCGAGTCCAAAAATAACTCGACAATTTGTTCGCTTATTTTTTGCGAAAAAATGGGTAAAACCGGTACGTGAATGTACCGGTTTTTATTTATCGCTTTCAATAACGCGCTAAAAACAGCTTTCATTTCTTCATAACAGCGTCGGCCTAAATATGCAGCCATGGCAACCCACCACCACCCATAGCACGAGAGTGGCTAGAGCAAATTTGCTTAGCACTATTCGAGATTTCTTTGACCGTAAACACGTACTAGAAGTTGAAACTCCCATTTTATCGGCAGGCACAGTGACCGATGAGCATTTAGAGGCTTTTGAAACTCAGTTTCTGTTTGGTTCACAGGGAAAACCTCAGTCGTTATATTTACAAACGTCTCCCGAATATGCGATGAAACGACTGTTATGCGCACAAAGTGGTGCCATATACCAAATAGGCAAGGCATTCCGCCATGAAGATGCCGGTCGTTGGCACAATCCAGAATTCACAATGCTTGAATGGTACCAGCCTGGGTACGATCACTTAGCGCTAATGCAAGAAGTTGACGAACTTTTGCAAGCGGTTTTAGGAACAGAAAAAGGCGAGTGGTTAACCTACCAGCAGGCTTTTATACAGCATTTGGCGTTAGATCCGCTTACGTGCTCAAACGAAGAACTGAATCACAAAATGCAAGAATGTTGCATCGACATTGACGATGTTGAAACCCTATCCATCGACAGTAAGCTACAACTTTTGTTTTCCTATTGCATCGAGCCTAAAATTGGCAATAAGACCCCATGTTTTATTTATCATTTCCCCGCTTCTCAAGCTGCACTGGCAAAACTAAGCCGTGAAGATAGTCGCGTAGCCGAGCGCTTTGAGGTTTATTTCAAAGGAATTGAATTAGCCAATGGGTTCCATGAACTCAGCGAGCCTGAAGAACAGCGAAGCAGGTTTGAGCAAGATAATAAAAAGCGCGCTTGTGCTGGTCTACCGACAAAGCCTATTGATGAGAACTTTTTAGCTGCACTAGACTCAGGCTTACCTCAGTGTGCTGGTGTAGCCATGGGCATAGACCGACTTTTAATGCTTAAAGTTGACGCCAAGCATATTCAAGACGTTATCAACTTCCCCGTAAGCCGAGCCTAATAAGCCAAGTTAGTAAGTACAACTGCGCAAGCCCAATTTGATAAACCCAACTCAATAAGCCCAACCTGATAAATCAGTTGCGCTAACTCTTATTGCGCTAGCGTGGCTCCTAAAAACGTAAACCCTTCCGCACATATCTCGGCATATCTCAGCTGATGAAAATAAAGTAATACTTCGCCGCGGTTGACTTTGAACTCTGCATGCTTAAAAATGTTATAACATCACATTGTAAGTAAACTCACATTTCAGAGGAAATTCATGAGAATGCGCTCGTTGTTAAGTATGACAATTGCTGGGCTTTTAAGTGCCCCAGTGTTAGCAACTACAGTAACCGGAAAGGTAACGGATGTTTCTGGTAAACCCGTTGAAGGAGCGGAGGTGAAGATTGAAGGCACACGTTATGTTGCATTCACCGATGAAAACGGCGTTTATCGGTTTAATGACGTACAAAAACCTCATATTCATTTGCATGTTTATTCCAGTAATTATATTCACGGCGACAACGATCTTGGCGATGTTTCTAGCGATCAGAAAGTCGACTTTGTGTTGCAGCCTGCATCGGTTGAAAACATTGTGGTAACTGCTACAGCGCTGCAGTCTTCAGTTTTAGAATCAGTAACACCAGTAACGGTAATTAGTGCAGATAAGCTTCGTAAAATTGAAGCGCCAACGTTAGGTGAAACCTTAAAAAACACTCCGGGAGTTCACAGTACGTATTTTGGACCGGTATCAAGTAGCCCTATTATTCGTGGTAACGATGGTCCTCGCGTAAAAATTGTGCAAAACGGCTTAGACGTATCGGATGTATCTCGTGTTAGTCCAGACCATAACGTAGCAACTACGATGGCAAGTGCAACACAAGTAGAAGTACTTCGCGGTCCGGCTACGCTCCAATACGGTAGTGGTGCCATTGGTGGGGTGGTGAACGTTGTTGATAAACGTATTCCACAATATCAAGTTGATGGTGTGGAAGGTGAAGCTGAAATGAGTTACAGCACCGTTAACGAGGGTAAATACACTCGAGGTGATATTACCGGCGGGCAAGGCAACTTTGTATGGCATCTAGACGGCTTTCTTCGCGATACCGACAATGCAGACATTCCTGGCTTTGCATCGGTAGAGCCTGATGAAGATGAAGAACGTGGCGAACTAGAAAGCAGTGCCATGGAAACCACGAATATAGTTGCAGGTTTGTCATACGTTGCTGACGAAGGCTATTTTGGTTTCGCTGTTGAACAACTAGATAACGAGTATGGCGTGCCTGGGCCTAGCCACGGCCAAGGCGATGAACATGACGAAGGTGCTCATGACGAAGAGCACGACGAAGAGCACATGGCCGAAGAAGGTGTGTTGCTTGATGTTGATATGACCCGTTATCAAGCAGCAGGTGAGTGGTACTCACCTGTTGAGGGTATCTCAAATTTAAAATTTGCTGCAGCGTATACCGATTATGAACATGCTGAAATTGAAGATGGCGAACAGGGTACCGTGTTCACCAATGAGTCCACTGATATTCGTCTGTCGGCCTATCACGAAGAAGTAGCAGGATGGCATGGTGTATTCGGCATGCAATATACCAAAAGTGATTACAACGCCGTGGGTGAAGAGGCATTTACGCCGGCAAATGTGACTGACAGCTTTTCACTCTACCTGATAGAGCAGAAAAAAGTGGGTAATGTTACTTTTGAAATAGGCGGACGTCTTGAGTCGACCACCATTGATGTGGCCAATAGTGAGGTAGAGTTGGAAGTACTTCATGAAGAGCACGACGAAGAACACGAAGCCCATGGGGTAGCATTTTCATTCCCCGAGTATGACTTTTCCGCAGTGTCACTATCTGCAGGGGCTAATTGGGAATATACCGATGGCCAATCGGTGGCGGTAACCTTATCTCGCAGTGAGCGAGCGCCAAGTCAACAAGAGCTGTTCTCCGCGGGTCAGCATTTAGCTACAGAGAGCTATGAGGTAGGTTTGGTGTTTGATATGGACGAAGAGGGCCATATTGATGAGAACTTAAGGGGTGCTTCTGAAGAAGTTAGTACTAACCTTGATGTGACATTCCGCAAGTTTACTGGTGATTGGGGCTACAGTGTTTCATTGTTTTACAACCAGGCCGACAATTACATTTTTCAAACCAACACGGGTTTAATTGCACTTGCAGGCCACGAGTCGCACAGCGACGAAGGATTGCCTGTTTATTACTTCCAGCAAGCCGATGCGGATATTTGGGGTGTAGAAGCGCAAGCGTACTTCGATTTAAATGACGAATTTCGTGTAACGGTATTTACCGACTACATTCGTGCAGAAATTGAAGACGATAATCTACCGCGTACACCTCCTATGAGAATTGGTGGAGAGTTAAGCTACGTGAGCGGCGGCTTAAGTGCCGATGCCGGTTTTACATGGGTAGACGACCAAAACGATACAGCATCTTTTGAAACATCAACGGAAGGCTACACATTGCTTAACGCGAGCGTTCAATATGAGTTTGCAGGTGATGGCGTAGATTGGGTTGTGTTTGCAAGAGGCGACAACTTAACTGACGAAGAAGCACGTGTTCATACATCCTTCCTTAAGGATCAGGCACCACTTCCGGGTAGAAACCTAACCTTCGGCGTAAGGGCTGTTTTCTAAATAGCGTATTAACCGACAGCAGAAAAACAAGGCGATACCAGCGATGGTTATCGCCTTTTTTCTTTAATGTGGCGTAATCTGCAAAGCTCTTAAAAGTAATGCTCTTAAAAGTAATGATCTTCACTGCTGAACTTCTTCCCGCTACTGGCTTATTAATGGGTATTAATCAATTTGGCGCAGTAAATACCGCTGTGAAATTGTAGACTACTTCTATGGTCCAAGCTTTGTTTTATAGGAGATAGCTTGAATTACCCGAATGCTCCGTCAGTCAGTGACATTGTTGAATATTTGAATAAACTTGATGAGTCACACATTGTGCCTGGATACGGAAGTTTACTAAGCCGAGATAGCAGAGAGCGTTATTCACAGATAAATACTTTGGGTATTCCAGTAATGGTAAGCGGTTTTGAACGCGCGTGGGTAACTAGAAGTATTCAAGAGCAGCAAACCTATGTGGGTGCGATAAAAAACAGCAGCAAAAAGCTCAATGCCCAACTAATACCCACCCAATTAAACCCAGCATTACAAGAAAGAGAAAAGGACTATCGCTTTACCCAAGTGTCAGCAGACCAAATTACATTTGACCTAGCTACACACTCGCAAAACCTAAAAGCAGGCGCCCAGCTTGACGAATTGTATGAGGTGCTTAGTGCCTATCATTTATGGGTATGCGAAACACTTGAGTGCAGCCCAGCTACCGAGGCGTTTCCAGTAAGCCAAACCTATATTGATACTTGTCTAGCTGGCTGCATTGAACACGCGGGTGAAAAAGCGGCGCGAGATTTTGTTGTTCACACCTCAATGTGGGATCACCCTAGAATTAATGACAGAGCATTGCCAAAATATCCAAGAGCTGCCAAGGTTAGCGCTGATATGCATGAAAAAATAGACGCAGTGCTAGCCGCAACGCTTAGTCAGTAGTTGTAGTTCGTAAAGTAAATAGTCCCAATACGCTTTTTAATGTAGTAAGTTCTGAGCGTAGTAAGTTATGAGTGCAGTAAGTTTGATAAAGCGAAGTGTGAACAGCGTGAAAACTAGCTAAATGGCGTTCCAACAATATGAATATTAATTTTCATGGCTTGCGTGTACGGTTGCGGCCTTTGAGTTATCAAGATCAAGAATGGGTGTTGGCGCTACAACAAGATCCCCAGTGGGTGAAGTTTATTGGCAGTCGCGGCGTGAATACCCAGGAAGATGCCTGTGACTACATTGCCCGCACCAACGCGCAGCGCGAAGAGTGGGGATATGGGCTATTAGCCATTGAGGATATAGAGACTGATTTGCCACTGGGAGTATGCGGGCTGTTTAATCGCTTCGCTTTTACGTGCCCAGATTTGGGGTTTGCATTACTGCCCGAGGCACGCGGGCGAGGTATTTGCCAAGAAGCTTGCGAGCTGGTTATACAGTGGGCAAGGAACCAAGGTTACAGCTTTCTCACGGGAATGACCCATCCAGATAACACTCGCTCTCAAGCACTGCTGACTAAATTAGGGTATGAAAAACAGGGATGGTATTTCGACAAGTCATACCCCGTTCAAGCGCTCTATTGGCTGTCGCTTTAACGCAAATGCGCTCTCATGGCATCAAATTAAACATTTTCACATCGCCTTCAGCATAAATTTCACACGCATTATCAACGTTATGTCTGTAGCGATACTTTTCACATCGACTAAGTGCGAGCTGGTTCGCTTCATTTTGAGACGGTTTATTCACCACATAAGAGTATGCGTAGGTACCATTGGCACCTAAGGCCAGCGCAAACGCTTTCTTGTATTTGAAATCAAAATATTTATTAAAGACTTGGTTAATCTTAGCGACTCTGTTTTCATCAGAGTTTTCTTGTTCTGTTGCTATACCGAGTATCTCATCTTTAAACGGAGTGGTATTTAGGAACTGTGCAGCGTCTTTGCTACTTTTGCGCTTAAAACTATTGTATAAATTGCGGTGGAACGCTACTTCTTCGTCTTTGTCTAAATTGATGCTAGTTAAATTAGCCAGTACAAAATTTGGCTTTAGATAACTTAAACTTTGCAAGTAGTCAATTTTATAGCGATTAGCATCAATATTACTTTGCGATGATATCCATACTAATGCATCAGAGGCTCGGTCTTCTGGCCATGCCCGCATGATATCTTTAAGTATTTCCACTTTATTTGCCGCTTCCGCTAAAAAATAATCAGCAGCGATTTCCGGTGAATTACGCATCCAACTGTAAAAAACAGTTCTACTTAATTCTTTGCGTTCTGCGTTATCTTCAATTTGATTTAAGCGTTCAAGCACATCAGTGGGTGAGGTTTTTGCCCAATTAATCATTACCGAATGCAGTATCGACATATCATCCAAGCGTCTAAGTTCATTAAATAGATTTAGATATTCTTCACTTGTTTCCAACTCATAGCCCATCAAATTAAAACTATTCTCAAGGTCGGCCCCCATTTCTTTAAATTGTGCGAGGGTGTCAATTAATAGCGTTAAGTCTTCTTTCGCCAGCACATTGAGCAAAGCGGAGTGAGCGTTTAAATCGATGTCTTCAGGTGCAAGATTAAGTATTTGATTTAAATATTCAAATCCGAGATCAGGTCTTTTTTCAGCAACTTGTGCCTTTATCAATGGTAAGTACATTGGAAAGTCTGGCATGGGGTTGTAACGTTGTGCAAATGCTAGTGCTTGGCCGGGGTCTTTCTCAATTATTTGCGTAGTAATCATACTAATTAGCTGACTTCGTTGTGACTCACTGCTGTTTTCGAATAACGGGGCTAACGTTAACAGCTCTTCGATAGTTAGCTTTTCTAAGAATGCAATTAGTCTAACAATTGATGTTGCTTTTCTTGGGCTTTCTTCTATCTTTGCTAACAACTCGCCCACCTCTACTACAATATCTTCCATTGACCTAGGGGAACTTTGGGATGACTTTGACGGCGAGTTGTCTGCGATATTGTTGTCGACATAACTTGTCATCGCTTTATTAGATGACGACTTTTGGTTGTTTGACGTGCTATTTACATTAACGCCCTCATTTGTGTTTGGCGTTACTTCTTGCCCTGTACTACTCCCGATACCACGCCCAATGGTGAAAGCTATCGCGGATGTGACAACAATTATAACTATCCAGTAACCTGCTTTCATGAGACCTCTTTCAAATAATTAATACATTGGAGAGGCATATTGAATAAACATCATTGAATAGACAGCCCTCCCTAGCTAGCATTTTATGTCAGTTCGCATAGATAATTACTCACTCAGCAATTATCTATGTGAACTAATGTTTTTAAGCTTAACAGGTGATGCTTCAAGACGAAACACGTAATTGAAAGGTGCTGATACAGCGCTGCTGTATCGTAGAGTGTAAATCTGCTAGCTGGGTTCTTTTCGCTATTAAAGCTCAATGCCTGCTAGGTTCATCGTTTTTCCAGGGGCCCCTTTTAATAACGTTTCTTTAAATTCATTGGGTACGGGTTTCTTCTCAAATGTCAGTGAATCGACCATCACATAGACAATTTCAGCCGATGCGACAGCGTATTTAGTTTGCCAATTCAGCATGTCAATTTGCATTGTAAAAGACGTATTGCCAACCTTACTGACATGCACCGACAAGCACAAAATGTCGTCGAATCTCGCTGAGTTTTGCCATGATATATTGAGATTGACGACCTGATTATCTAAGCCTTGGTTTGTTAATGCTTGATACCCACCTATTAGCGCTCGCATAAATTCAGTGGCGGCTAAATCTGCGTAGTCTGCATATCTCGCATTAAATACAACGTTTTGAGGGTCGCATTCGGCGTATCGAACTCTTAGCAGTAATTCAAATGTATTAGGTTTAACGTTGGTCATTCATGTTTTTCCTTTTCATTCGGAGCAGTGTGTCTACGCCCTTCATTTTCTTCAGCTTGCCCATCAAGACGCCACTGGTCACCTATAACAGGGTCTTCCGATTTAGGTTCTACTTCCCAAGAATATGCCTTAACTGTCGGTTTTGGATCGAGCGAATGCCATAAACAGGCACAAAGAACACCAGCCAAAGCACCGAATAAATGGTATTCGAACGAAATCTCCTCTTGGCGAGGAAATATGCTCATCGTCATTCCACCGTACATGAAAAAAGCAACCATCATAAGCACGACTGAACGTTTATCTCGGCGGAATATACTCACCACGAATAAATAAAAAAACACACCATGAGTTAAACCGCTAGCGCCAATATGATAGCTTTCGCGCCCAAAAAACCATACACCAATACCAGATAGTAACC
Organism: Alteromonas sp. RW2A1; assembly: GCF_001886475.1. Taxonomy (NCBI): domain Bacteria; kingdom Pseudomonadati; phylum Pseudomonadota; class Gammaproteobacteria; order Alteromonadales; family Alteromonadaceae; genus Alteromonas; species Alteromonas sp. RW2A1. Next base: position 697,411 of record NZ_CP018031.1, read on the forward strand.
ACACTGTTGTTAACACACGCCAACGTGTTTTCGGATAACCGTAGATGAGAAATGAGCCAAGTACTAACATAGGCAGCGTATTGTTGAAAATGTGCTCTAATGAGCCGTGAATGAGAGGCGCTGTTATGACTCCAATCAAGCCATGCAGGGCTAAAGGATAAACCCCAAGCCAACTCAGGTCGACGTTAAAGTTGAGTTCAAAAGCTTTAAAGCACCAAATGAAACCAACGGCAAATGCGGTGATTAATATGCTGTTTTTGAGTGACGTAGAATTCATTAATCAGATTTATGGGCAATTAATAGAATAACAACTTTCCTGTAGGCTTAATGGCAGCAATGAACACTTGTCAGACAAAACTAGCCGATTACCTTTAACATTTCATAAACAAAAGTTAAAAATTATTGTCTCAAAATCAGCGGTTTAGCGCTTAAAGCGAAAGGTCGTGATCGCGTACAATTAAAGCCTAATTCGTGAGGGCTAAGACATGACTAAACAGAAAAACGATACGAGTAAAGAAACGGCAAAAGTTGTTGCGACAATGATGGTACCCATGGTCACGCTAGGCTTGGTGTGTCTATCAATTGGCGTGTATCTAATGAATACCGTTTTTACGGGAATTTGACGGGAATTTGATAACTAACGCTTCACACGCCACCAGCCTTGGGAAGTTGCATAACCAAGGCGGTGGTGTAGGTATTTTTAAGATTACCGCAAACCAGCATTATTCGCGGTTAAAATAATGCGGTTAGAGCAGTGCGTTTAATGCAAAAAAAGTGCGCCTAAAGCGGCGGTAGCACGGTCACTTTTTTGATAACAATGGGCTCAATAGGCACGTTGTTGGCGTTTAAGCGAATTGAGTACTCTGTTTCCACTTCAGACATAGCATCGACGATATCCGAACCTTCTACAATTAAGCCAAAAACCGCATAGCCCCAATCTCTTCCCGGGTTTAGGCTTTCATTGTCATTAACGTTAAAAAAGAACTGCCTATTCGCTGTATGCGGTCCATTTTGACGAGCCATGGCGATGGTATGTAAATCGTTAGTAAGGCCATTACCCGATTCATTGAAGATATCAGGAAAATTCGACTTGCCGTTAAAGTCAGTGGTATATCCTCCCCCCTGCACAACAAACCCAGGAACAATGCGATGAAAGATGGTGTCGTTATACGCCCGTTTGTCTACGTAGCGTAAAAAGTTATTCACGGTAATGGGAGCTCTTCTTCTATCTAACTCCACCACAATATCACCCATGGTAGTTTCTATTTTCACCCGCGGGTAATAGTTGTCTGGCTGTATTTGTGAGCCATCGTCTTTTTTAGCTGTGGCAATGGGGCTAGTACCAAGAAAAACACAGGCTAAAAGAAGGCTGGAGAAGATTTTTTTCACAGTCTCTCGCATAAGAAATCCTTAAAGTAAAATTATTGCTTTGCGGTGCTAAAAATAACGAATTTTTTGTCGCTGGCAAGTATATCAACGCCGCCGAAGAGTTTTTTGAGTTTTATGTGATAATCGAGGTGACGGTTCCCGACCACAACTAAGTGTCCGCCTCTTACCAGTAAATCTCGAGAATCAATAAACATTTGCCATGCAATATGGTCGGTGATCACATTTTGCTGATGAAAAGGCGGATTGCATAAAATCTTTGTAATGGCTGGTGTGTTGGGTTCGGTAAGCAGACTTTCCAAACAGTTGGTAGCAATAAAGGTGCATTGGTCTATTTTGTCTGGATGATTATTCAGCACATTTTGACGGGCACTTTCTAGTGCCATGTAAGACTCGTCGGTAAAAATCACCTTACAGTCTGGCGCTAAGGTTAATGCGTTTATGCCCAAAACACCGTTTCCACAGCCTAAATCAACCACAGTATCGTTACTACTTACGGTCATGTGCTTCATCATAATTCGAGCACCAATATCTAACGACTGGCGAGAAAAAACGTTGGCTTCATTGTCCAAAGTCATTTTAGCGCCGGTAGTGCCTTTACATTCCCATCTAGTGGGGTAGGGGGAGGGGTACTGAGGAATATCCAAATCGGGGCGACAAAATACCAAGCGCGATTTCTTTTTAGCTAGCGACGTGCTGGTGGGGCCAATATATGTTTCAAACAAAGCCAGTACCGATTTGGTGATAGCCTTGGCTTTGCCGCCGGCAATAATTTGTGTGTCGGCAGAAATATAGCGCTTTAAGTCAATTAATTGCTGCTCAAGCAAGGCTAGCGCGCGCGGCACTTTGATCATTACGATAGAGGGCGAAACGGCGGGAGAGAAGGTTAAGCTATCTACACTGGTGATAAAATTAACGTCTTTAGTTTGCTCTGAACTAAGCGCATTTCTCATTAAGTTTTCTTGTAAAGAGCGACGAGAAATATAAGAGTCTGATACCCAGGTTGGATTAAGATGTTCAAACCAGCAGCCAAGTGCGCCAAAGTCATCGTTAAAAATCATTAGCCCAGTATTATCTGAATCTGGTGAAATAACATTGTCGTTCAGCAATGATTCTACGTGATCGATAAGTAACTCATCGGCGCTATCCCATGCCTGCAAACTGACATGCTGGTGTTTCTCAGGGTAACGAATTAGCGACAAATTGCGATCTGCAAAGATAAATTCTGTATTCATTCAAAAAGCTCTGATAACAAAAGCAGCGATGATCCAGTAATGTATACCGTGCTTTTGAATTAGTAATGGCTAAAGAATACCATTTCGTGAACCAAAAGAGCATGATCAGATTACGTCAATCTGCGTAAATACAGACATCGCGAATGTAATTCACTCATGCATTTATGCCTTCATAAGAAGGCCAACTTGCCTTAAACGGAAGTCAAATAGATTTATGCCACCAAGCAATACCACAGGCGGTGATAGGCAGTTTTCGCTATTCGAGCAATTAGACAACGCTGAAAGGCCAAAAAAAGCGATGCGTTTGCCTCTGCCTGAAGCCGATGTAATCTACTATCCGGCGTTTTTAAACCCAGATACTGCAGACGCTTTCTTTAAGGCACTGCAGAACGAATTGCCGTGGCAGCAAGATTCTCTGCGTATGTTTGGCAAGACTATTCCCATACCACGGTTGCAAAGCTGGCATGGTGATCCGGAGTGCACATATACTTATTCTGGGCTTACTATGCCGCCAAATCCCTGGACATCTACACTCACTGATGTTCGAAACCGCTGCAACCATGTGTGTAAAACGCGTTTTAATAGCGTGCTTGCCAACTGGTACCGCCATGGTCAAGACAGTATGAGTCTGCACGCTGACGACGAGCCAGAGCTAGGGCCTAACCCAATCATTGCGTCTATTACTTTGGGCGAAGCCAGACCTTTCATCTTTAAACATAGAGAAACGAAAGTACGCCACACGCATGTTTTAGAGCACGGTAGCTTACTAGTTATGGCAGGAGCGACGCAGAGTCATTATTTACACGGTATCGCGAAGACGGTAAAACCAATAGATGGTAGAATTAACCTTACGTTTAGGCGGTTAATCGTCTCCAATTCAATGTAATTTTTTTCACAGGGTTTGTCAGTTATGCAGGTAAAAGCCTTTTTAGAGTTGACTATCACCGAAGCGATATCACCAAGCTATTTAGAGGTGGTAGACGAAAGCTTCATGCACAATGTTCCTGAAGGAGCACAAAGTCATTTTAAGGTAACAGTAGTAAGCGATACTTTTGAAGGAAAACGTCTAATTGCTCGGCACAGAGAAATAAATGCATTGGCTGCAGAAGCGCTGGAAGGGCCGGTACATGCTCTAGCATTGCATACTTACACGCAAGAAGAATGGATAAAGCGAGGTGGCGAAGCGCTATCATCTCCAAATTGTTTAGGCGGCAGTAAATTAGATAATTAAATTAGATAAGAAAATGCCGACACATGTGAGACCGGCTGTATTAGTGCCAGTTCTTCTCGGTGTCAGTCTTTTTCGGTGAAAGGACCTTTTGCAGTCATCCTTTTCAAAATAAATGGAAGTAAGCAATGAAACAAAACAGTGAAGTTGGTCATTATATCGATATGCTAAAAACACCGTCTGTGCAGGTTATTTTGTTAGGCACCTGTTTTGTGTTGGTGATGCTTTTCGTGCATCTCGGTGTGAGTCAGTCGATGGATGAGGCGTTATACGCTAGCTTACAGCTGAATACTGACGCGCCTAAATGGGTCGCTGATGTGCTAAGAGATATCACTGCACTTGGAAGTAATACGGTGTTGTTATTTGTTGCTGTCGTGGTAGTGGTTGGTTTAGCAATGCATAAGCAGCGAAATAAAGCCTATACGTTTGCGCTGGCTGTATTACTAGGTTTGTGTATAGCGTTTGCCTTAAAAGCAGGTATAGATAGACCACGCCCGCCACTGAGTCAGCACAACGTAGATGTTTACACTCAAAGCTTTCCCTCGGCTCATGCTACGCTATCTACGCTAGTTTACTTTTATCTTGCCTACTTATTGTGTCACTTTTCTTCCCATCGCAAGGTAAATGCCTTTACCTATTTTGCTGCCGCATTTTTAGTTTTTGCTATTGGGCTATCAAGGGTCATGCTAGGCGTTCACTGGCCTAGTGATGTGTTAGGTGGCTGGTTCGCGGGTGGCAGCGTGGTTGCTATTTGCCTGTATATTATTAAATGGAAGCAAAAGCTTCACATCAGTAAAATAGAACCCGTGCAGCCAAAAGAACAGTAATTGAGTCATTGAAATGATGAAGTGCACATTACAATTATGAGCAGTTCGATAAATATGAGCAGTTCGCAATATTACCAAAGGGTTTGTCATCTTATTGAGGGCGATGCGTTTCGTATGGAATGCTTGCAGGCGCTTGAGCAGCTGGCTTTGCCGCAGGGGTATATTGGAGCAGGATTTCTGCGAAACGCCATATGGGATGATTTACATGGCAAAAAAACTTCTACACCCCTGAACGATGTTGATGTTATTTATTTCGATGCTCACGTTTTAAACACAAGCTTTGTTTCAAACATAAGCCACACTTTGAACCCAAGCGATTCTGTAAACAGAGAACGCGAACAAGATTTAGCCTTCCAAGAGCAACTTAATGCCTTGTTGCCCGGTGTAAATTGGCAAGTTAAGAATCAAGCTCGTATGCACGTTTTGCATGATCATGCCCCGTATAAAGACTGTGAGGATGCCATCTCCTATTGGATAGAGAGAGAAACCTGCGTTGCAATAGCGCTATCGACCGTAAACCAATTCGATATTTTGGCGCCTTTTGGTCTTGCACATAACTTTAAGGGGCAGATTAGTATTAACCCTAAACTTCCTCGGTACGAGATTTTCAATAAACGGGTAACAGACAAAAAGTGGTGTGACATTTGGCCACAGCTTAAAGTGGTCGCGCCACAGGCTTAGTTTCTTACCACCCGCAAAAACCAGCCTACAAACAGTGAAATAAGTAAACCGAAAAAGGCGATAAGTACGGTAATGGTTAATAGCTGTCCTGAGAAGTCGGCGCTTTCCCCCGTTTGTTCACTTACTAACATTCCAGAGGCTTGAAAGATAAAAAGGGCGGCTACAGAGAAAAGCAAAATAACACCGGTAGAAACCATTGTTGCTTTCCAGTACGCCTTTGGAGAAACCCAATGTATCGCTCCTGCGACTAAAACACATAAAATAGTAAGGATATAGGGAACCACATTAACTCCTAGTTGTTTGTAGAAATAAGTGCTGAGAATTCAAATGTTATTGACGCGTCTGTGCCAATCAGTGCGCCTATTACACGATGCCATGTTCGCGATGTTTTGTCAGCAAGTTAGGCAAATAGTTCACTACGCTGGCTAAGGTATAAGCAATTGACTAGAAGAGAAAGCTCGAAAGAGGGAGCAGTACGGTTAACATTCTATTAAAAGATTTTAAGCTACAATGGTGATAGAATCGCCAGCAAATTTCCAGCAAGCCCTTAGGTGTACACACAAGTGCAGTTACAAGGGGTTGTGTTTTAAACGTCTTACACTCTGAGAGAACATGTTCGATTTAATAACCAGTAAAGATAGCAACGTAAAAAATGACGTGCTTTCGGGTATAACCGTTGCCTTAGCGCTCGTCCCCGAAGCGGTAGCCTTTGCCTTTGTTGCCGGTGTAGAGCCTATGATTGGTCTATACGCTGCATTTATGATGGGGCTGATTACCTCTGCCATTGGCGGTAGACCAGGTATGATTTCAGGTGCAACCGGGGCTATGGCCGTTGTTATGGTTGCACTTGTTGCGCAGCATGGTGTGCAATACCTTTTTGCAGCCGTTATCCTAGCAGGGCTGCTGCAAATACTCTGCGGCGTGTTTAAGCTCGGTAAGTTTATACGCTTGGTGCCTTATCCGGTGATGCTGGGCTTTGTGAACGGGCTTGCTATCGTTATTTTCCTAGCTCAACTTGGACAGTTTAAAGTGGTTAACTCACTTGGCGAGCTGCAGTGGATGCAGGGTTCAATGCTGTACTGGATGTTGGGTCTTGTAGGCCTCACCATGGCGATTATTTATTTGCTGCCAAAGCTTACCAAGGCCGTACCTGCGTCTTTGGTGGCTATTGTAACGGTCACCGCTTTAGTGCACGGTTTAGATTTAGAAGCGCGTACGGTTATTGACTTCGTAAGAGACTTACTACCGGCTGATCAAAAAGACAGTGCCACCTTGGCGGGCGAGTTGCCAACCTTTGCTATTCCAATGGTGCCTTTCACTTGGGAAACGGTAATGATTGTGCTGCCAACGTCTATCATTTTATGCTTGGTTGGTCTTATCGAATCACTGCTTACTCTATCGCTTATTGACGAAATGACCGATACCCGTGGCCGCGGCAATAAAGAGTGTGTCGGGCAAGGCGTTGCTAACACCGTTAACGGTTTCTTTGGCGGCATGGGCGGTTGCGCCATGATTGGTCAAAGCATGATTAACATTAATTCTGGCGGCCGCGGTCGTTTATCCGGAATAAGCGCAGCATTAGTGCTTCTTGGATTTATTCTATTTGCAGCGCCGCTTATTGAAATGATTCCATTGGCAGCTCTTGTAGGTGTTATGTTTGTGGTAGTTATTGCTACCTTCGAATGGGCATCGTTCCGCATTGTACGTGGTGTTAACAAAGAAGATGCATTTGTGCTTTTCTTAGTTACCGGCGTGACGGTGATAGCCGACTTGGCCATTGCGGTAGTGGTAGGTGTTATCGTATCTGCCTTAGTATTTGCTTGGAAGCACGCCCGTCACATTGCGGTGAAAACACATATTGATGGCGACGACTGGAAGGTTTACGAGTTAGAGGGGCCGCTTTTCTTTGGCTCGGTCACTCACTTTAAAGACTTATTTGATATCGCAAACGACCCGGAAGATGTGGTTATCGATTTCAAAGAGTCTCGTATCTGGGATTCATCGGGTATCGACGCGCTAGACACTCTTGCAGACAAGTATCTTGAACAAGGTAAAAAGCTTCATATACGTCATATCAGTGACGAGTGCAGAAGCTTGTTGCGCAAGGCCGATAAGTTTGTAGAGATTAACGTGAACGAAGACCCTCGTTATCGCGTTGCGACAGACAAGCTAGCCTAAGGTTCTTATCAACATATTTGATTAATTGCACAAAGGCATTCGCTGGCGCTGATGTTGACGCAAGAGACACATCAGAGACATATAAGAGCTAAGTGAAAAACACAAAACCGCACCCGTGCAAACGCGTGCGGTTTTTTATTAAATATTCCTCACTGAACAATATCCATTTTGCCGCCGTAGCTCATATCACTAATTACTTTTTTGTTAAGGAAGGTTTTATGATTAATTACATTACGCTAGGCGTGAGCGATATTGAAAAGTCAGCGTCATTCTATGAATCTTTGCTGGAAGATTTTGGCGTTAAGCGTCTGGTAAATATGGATAGAATTAAATACATCGGCAAATCGATGAAAGAGCCCATGGTTGCAGTGTGTATTCCATGGGATGAGAAAGAGCCGTCACCAGGAAACGGCAACATGTTCTCTATCGCACCTGGAAATAAGCAAAAAGTAGACAGAATGCATGAAAAAGCATTGTCTCTTGGTGCAACATGCGACGGCGCGCCAGGACAACGAGTACCAGGAAAGTTTTATGCTGCTTATGTAAGAGACTTTGACGGCAACAAGATTTGCTTTAACTTTTTCGGTTAGGTGGGCGTACCGTTAAACGCTCAAATTGCGCTTAAAGCACTGGTGAGACACAGCACAGGTAAGCTTATGCTGCCTGTCGTGGCGCATGTATGACTTTTAACATGAAGCGCTGCCTTTCATCGAGGGCCCGCTCTTGCTCCGCTCGAGTAGTGGCTCGGTTGAATCGGTTTGTCCAGCGGTTGTATTCATTCACCGCTTCTAAGTCAAAAGAGCGGCCTCTAAACATAGCGCTCAATGTGTTTAGGTTTACCAAAGCTTGCTTGGTCAAGCGCTGCTTTCCGTCAAAATATCTTTTGTAGTTCATGTCTAACGCCCTTTATGCCGGTAATATAGCTGTATCGGCGGAAATATATTTTGCTAAAGCTATTTATAGTAATTCGTCCACAGACAGATAACGGTGTTTGGAGGTTATACAGATTGTTGTCAGAGGCTAAAATTGGTTTATTAAGGGCAAAAAATGATATTCTCTTTTCACTGTGTACGCTATCGAGATTCAATTAAAACACCATGCAGCTACCTTTTAGTGACTACATTAAAATTATTGGAAAAGGCCAGCGGGGCGGTCGAAGCCTTACTCGCGAAGAGGCGTATCACGCCATGAAAATGGTGCTTGCAGATAAAGTCACCGGCGATCAGCGCGGCGCTTTTTTAATGTTACTGCGTACTCGGGAAGAAACGCCTGAAGAAGTCATTGGCTTTGTGGATGCGTGCAGAGAGCTTATCGAGCCTGAAGTAAAAACTCTGGCTCCAGTGCTAGATATTGGCTGTTACGCTGGAAAACGCCGTCAGCTCCCGTGGTATTTACTTGCCGTTGCAGTGCTTGTTAAAAATGGAATGCGAGTAATGCTGCACGGTGCTCATGAACCTGGTTCAGGCCGTTTGTATGCCAGTGCAGCGTTACCCTTACTAGGCTTGCCTGAGGTACACAGTATCAGCCAGGCAAAACAGCAACTCGATGCACAGGGAGCGACCTATTTAGACTTATCATATCTGCTGCCTGCTCTTAACAGTATTATTAAGTTGCGAGAGGTGTTTGGGTTACGCTCTTGCGCGAACACACTGGCCCGCTTGTTAAATCCCACTGGCGCCAAATTCTGTGTTCAAGGGGTTTACCATATGCACCTCGATCACAAACATTGTAGGGTGAACGAAAATTACGAGAACATAGATGCCCTGTGCTTTCGCGGTGATGGCGGCGACCCTGAAGTCAATGGCGAGCGTGAAACAGAGTTGTTTGTTACTCGAAATGGTAAAACGGAAGAATATCAGTTGCCCGTTATCGCTAAGCGCTGGGCGCTAAAAGACAAAACCATGGCAGTTAGCGATATGCTAGACGTGTGGCATGGCAAGGCAAACAGTGATTATGGAGAGCAAGCTATTGTTAGCTCATTGGCAAGCTACTTAGTTTTGCTCCGCAGCATTGAGGTAAAAGATGCCATTGAGCAAGCCAACATACTTTGGCATGAGCGTGATAAAGCCAACCTGCCGTTTAGTGTTTAAAGCAACAGCATGCATTGGAACACGTCTTTTAAAATTAACGTGTAGTTGAGTCAACCAGCCACGCATTTTCGACGGCGATGTCCAGTTGCTGATTGACATAATTCCAGAGGGCAGGTGCACAGGTTTTCAGGTGAGCATTGCGCTTTTCTATTTGCTGACGCGAGATCTTATGGGTTGCCCAGCTGCCACCTTTGGCATTCATATTTTGAAACACGGGGAGCACCCTATCCATAGCCTTCGCAAACTCAGCGTCTGGCGTAGCTGCGTCTTCAAATTCTAGCCACAGCTGCAGCATAGTTTCATCAAACGGTGGGGGAAGAAGGCCAAATATCCGTTTTGCCGCTGCCATTTCTTTTTCAGCCTGAGCCGCGTGATCCTGCTGAGTGTTAAAGGCAAACATATCGCCAGCATCTATTTCCACCACATCGTGAATGAGGATCATTTGTATCACTCGCTGGATGTCGATAGGTTTTGCTGCATATTGGCTTAACATCGAGGCCATTAGAGCCACATGCCAGCTATGCTCGGCAGAGTTTTCTTCTCGGTTGTTATCAGCAGGTAGGGTGATTTTCCGTTTTACCGCCTTCAACTTGTCAAGTTCACAGATAAAGTCTGCAAACGAATCTACGGGTGTCATAACGTCTCTTATTTAGTGAAAACCGGTTCAGTAAACCATAAGCCAATAAAAAAAATGAGCGCTGTTACGGCGCTCATTTTGTCTTTCGTCTTGCGCGGTTTTACATACCGCACAACGATTAAGAAAAATTATTTCTGTTCAGATAACCACACAATCAAATCTGCAATATCATCAAAAGACATGTCAGATGTGAACGTAGGTTGATACTTGCCATTGATAATAAAGCTTGGAACGCCGGTTAAGTGTTCGCGGTTTTCGTCGATTTGCTGCTGGTTTTTACGCAACATGCTGTTTACACCAAAGCTTTTTGCAAGTTTGTCGAACTCTTCGCCGTCGGCGCCGTTTACAACAAAGATATTACGCAAGTCTTTCAAGTTGGTTATAGATGCTTTTTGCTTATGAATGTAGTTGAAAATAGCACCATTCATTGCATTTTCTTGTTTCATAGCTCGGCCAATAAGCATGGCTTTCGTTGCCGCGTCTTGAACATCAGGGCCAGTGAAACGCATGAAGTTCACGTGTACTTTGTTAAACGAAGTACCGTCACTTTTCTTTTGCTTTATTTGTTCAACAATTGGCTCAAATTGAAAGCAGTGCGGACACCAAAAAGAGAAGTATTCAGTAATAACTGGCTTATCAGTGGCTTCATCATTAATGACTTTATAATGCGTACCTTCTTTCCATTTTGTGGCTGGCTCTTGAGCACAAGCCGCTAACGGCAAAAGCATTGCCATGACAAACATTACTGCAAACTTTTTCATGGAATAAGTTCCTTTGTATTAAAAATATAAACTATCAAAAGATTATCACAGGCTTTATGCGTTAACTAGAGCGTGCCCTAGTTTCAACGACCAGCAAGCGAAAAAATACAACGAAATAATATCAGTTAAAACTTAACCCTTGATGAACAAGCATAAAGTGAAGTTTAGGACGCTTACTAATAGGTGGTGTAAGCGCCGATATCAACAGTTAAGCTACGTACTTCGTTAAGGTGTGTAGTTTACGGTTACCAAAGCACGACGTTCCTGACCCACATACCCAATAATATCTTCGAATTCAGTATCAAATAGGTTATTCACCTTCAATGACAACTGCCATTCATTACTAATACGGTAGCTTACATTAACGTTAGTAAGTGTATAAGCCGAAAGTGCAAGCGTTTGTGAAGGTGCGGGGAAGGGCGGAAAGAATGTATCAAACCGCGTCCCTGTATAAGCCAATTTCGTATAAAAACTGAATTTATCAAGCCCAAAATCGGAGGAAACCGTTAAAGCTCCTTGATGACGGGCGCGACGAAGCTCAGTTGTATTTACAGCATCAACATCTTGCTGCGCATTAAGGTAACTGTATGAGCCCGTAACAATCACCATTTCCCCGCGCCAATTAAACTCTGCGTCTACACCGTCTCGTAGGCTTTCACCGTCAATGTTATCCGCGGTAAATGCGCCAGCGGCCGGGTCGAAAACGAAGCCGTTTATTTCATCTTCAAGCTGGGTGCTATATATGCTTACCTGTGTCGAGAGTGTTTCCCAGCGTGTCTTGATACCGACCTCGATTTCTTCACTTTTTTCAGGCATCAGGTCAGCATTGCCGATAAAGCTGGCGGGCGTAAATCCGAATCGCTCTGTGAAAGTGGGAGTTTTAACCGCCTTTCCGTAACTGGTGAAAACAGAGACGTTATTGTGGACTTGCCAAGTCAATCCGGCGCGATAGCTTGACGCATTGTCAAACTCACTGTTGTTGTCGAATCGAGCACTTACAGAAGTGAATACATTATCACCAAGGTTCCCGCTTGCTTCCCCAAATGCACTGTACGTTTTATCTCGCTGCGCTTGATTAGGGTCGCCAAATACCACAGGACCGCGCTGAGAAAATAACCGCTGTAAATATTCAGCCCCCGCCGCCACGTTCCAGTTATCGAGTCTGTAAAAATGGGTCCAATTGAATTCTACGCGTTCTCCCGTAGTTCCCCCAACATCGTCACCTGATGCTGTATTATCATTCTTATCCTTTCGATACTGTGCAGTAAGCGCTGAGTTGTAATCCGAATCGTGGGGCTGATACTCCCACTTAAGCTTTGAACTAACTTGAAAGCCTCGTGTGACATTATCTGAATCTGCCGGCAGGCCGGTGCTGAGGAAGTCGGTAGCATCGTAGTCGTTCTGATAATCTACCGCGCGAAGATACGCGTTAAGTAAGTGTTCGCTAGAGGCTTCAAAACTAACATTAAGTCCCGCTGTAAGGTTGTTGTAACCATCGTCTTCATTGCCGACACGAGAAATGTTGTCGCCGTCTGTTTGCAAGTAGCCGGCGTAGGCGTTAAGGCCAAAGTCATTATGCTGCGATGCAGTGTTAACACTGCCTTTATAAGTGCTTTGCGTACCCGCACTTGCCGACATGCTTACGTTTTTCGAAGGTTGCTGCGTCTGCCCGGCTTTGGTAGTGATGCTTAAAACGCCGCCAATAGCACCACTTCCCCAGCGGGCACTTTGCGGGCCTTTTAAAAGCTCAATTCGAGTCACGTTTGCGGCAGTTAAATGCGCAAGGTCAATTAGGCTTCCTTGACCAATATCATTGGCAATAACGCCATCTATTAGCACTAATAAGTGGTTTGTTTCGCTACCTCGCACCCTAACTTCTGTGAGGCCTCCTGGGCTACCAGATTGAGACAAGCTTACACCGGGTAACCCGCGAATAAGTTCGGTAAGTTGCAGGGCTCCCGATGCTTTAATATCGCTTTCAGTTAAAACCGATACTGCCGCTGGAAGTTTGGTCAGTTCTATGGGTAATCGGGTGCCGGTGACAGTCAGTGTTTCTATATCGTCAGCAATAGATTGTGCAAATGTTGGTGTTGAAGAAATAAAAGCAAGTAGCGCTGCGCTTGCTGCAGCTTTAGTAATTGCAGTGTGTGTAAAAGATACGTCCATAATCAAAAATAATCTCTTATGTACTCCACCCGAGTACATGATTTAGCGGAAGCGAGAGGCAATGCAAAGCATTACCTAAGCCGTGAAGCACAGGCCGGTATCCGGGCTCTCTCGTTAGTCGCTCACATAATTGAAATCAAATATCTTTAATCAAACTAATAAAATCACTAGCATAAAAAAATATCTGAGGAGCTGTAACTCTTTTGCCTTCCCATCTAATCAGCAAGCATAGCACTTACGTTATAGACAGTGGCGTTTGAAAAGACATACTCGTTGAGTATTGAGATTACCGTTGCGGGGGCAGCATCAGCATCACACTGATTTCCCGTTTAACACAATCACTGGCATCTTGTTGATGTTAACCAACTGACACCGGTTCATGGGCACCTACGCGGGGGGGAGTATATAGCCTTTATTTAAGACTTTATATACTCCAAGCTGCTATATTCTGACGTGGAACGGCAGAAAGAGCCTTTAGTGAACACGTTATGGGATTACATTCCAAGCTTAAGCGGGGGCTCTTGAAGTGCAGACATTTGTTCTTTCAAGGCTAATATTTGCCCTTCCCAATATTTATCTTCAGCAAACCATGGAAAGGCGCGGGGAAAGGCCGGATCTGACCAACGGCGAGATAGCCATGCCATGTAATGAACCATTCGCATGGCTCTTAATGGCTCTATAAGCGAGAGTTCTGCTTTATTGAAGGGCTGAAATTCTTCATAAGCTTCAACTAATGTGTCAAGTTGCAATAGCTGCTGTTGTCTGTCGCCGCTTAGCATCATCCACAAATCTTGGATGGCAGGCCCCATTCTGCAGTCATCTAAATCGACAAAAGTAGGTCCATCTCGCCATAAAATATTGCCCGGGTGGCAATCACCATGAAGACGTATAGGCGAAGAAACGTTTTTATACGCTTTTTGTGTAGCTTCAATAACAGGGTTAAGAATAGCGAAAAAAGCGGTTTTTAAACCCTCTGGCAATAACTCGCTCTGCTCAAGAATTTTTTGCGGCTCTAATAAATAGCTCTCTACATCAATAGCGGGGCGTGAAGTGAATGGCGTGGCCTGCGCTGTTAGATGTATTCGGCCGATAAAGCGCCCCATCCATTCCAGCTGATCTAAATTGTCATTTTCAAACTGTCGGCCTCCCACTGAGGGAAAAAGGGCAAAGCGGTAGTCGGTATCAACAACTTTATGATGATGCAATGTGTTCTCATTTAGTGCCATGGGGGCGACAATGGGAATTTCATTGTCAGCCAGCTCTTTAGCAAAACTGTGCTCTTCTTGAATTTGTTCGTCAGTCCAGCGACCTGGCCTGTAAAACTTCACAACGTAGCGCTTGCCGTCTTCAGCAATAAACTGATAAACCCTGTTTTCATAACTGTTAAGCGCGAGTAGTCCGCTTTGAAGAAAAATGCCCTGGGTTTCCAGGGCATCTAATATCGTATCTGGGCTTAAGCCCGAGAAGGAGAAATCTGTCATCGATAAAGAAACTTAGTTGGCTCATCAACGGTTACCGTCTCACCATTTACGGTAACAGTAACACTGATGAATATGTCAGTGACAGTATCTTCCAGATTATAGGCGTCTGTTGCAACCGATATCGGTGTTGAGTAAACCGCGCTACCCTCTACCTCAAACTCTTGTTTACCAATATATTGATAATCGGGTAGCCCTTTTATTTCAACCGTATAGCTTTGACGCTGTTGAGTTTTGTTCAACACCTTAATGGTATATACGTTTTCAATAAGCCCTTCATTGGTTTCGCGGTATAGAGAGTTTCTGTCGCGAATAATATCAACTTCAACAGGACTACGGGTGTAGATATTGGCAAATAGAAGTCCGATCATGATGACGAGTACAACAAAGTAACCCACCAGCTTAGGTCGAATAATATTCGTTTTACCACCAGATAGCTCATGTTCTGAGGTAAAGCTAATTAAGCCTTTGGGGTAATTCATCTTTTCCATAACGCCGTTACATGCATCAACGCAAGCACCGCAGTTAATGCACTCGTATTGTAAACCATTGCGAATATCGATACCGGTAGGACAAACTTGTACACATAAGTTGCAGTCTATGCAGTCGCCAAGCCCTTTCTGTTTAACGTCTTCATGACTGAGTTTGCGTGGGCGAGGGCCTCGTTTTTCACCTCGGGTGGCATCGTAAGATACGGTAAAGGTATCTTTATCGAACATCGCTGACTGAAAGCGCGCATACGGACAAATATGGGTACACATGATTTCTCGCATATAGCCCGCATTACCGTAGGTACAAACAGCAAAAAAGATAACTGAAAAGCCAGCCCAGAATCCTACATTGAAAGTGAAGAAGTCGATAAAGAGTGCGCCGATAGGCGTAAAGTATCCCACAAAAGTCAGTGCGGTTAACAGTGCAACAACAACCCATGCAGTGTGTTTAGCAGTTTTACGCATAAACTTATCGGCATCCATCGGCCTTTCATCAAGCTTCATGCGTTTGTTGCGCGGGCCTTCAAATTTTTCTTCAAACCAAGTGTAGATATACACCCAAGTAGTTTGCGGGCACATAAAACCGCACCATACCCGCCCAGCAAAGGTAGTAACAAAGAAGAGAGCAAAGGCTGACACAATAAAAATATAGGCCAACAGAGTCAGGTCTTGCGGCCACAGAGTTAACGAGAATATGGTAAACCGCTGTTCGCCAATATCGAGCAAGACAGCTTGTTGACCGTTGTATTGAAGCCAAGGGATAATGGCAAACAGGCCAAGAAAGATAAGCCCAAAAAAGCGACGAAACGATTCTAAAGGGCCTTTCACAGCACGCACATAAATACGACTGCGGGAATCGTGACGCTTCCCCTGACCTTCACCTTTTGGCTTGTGGACCTTTACCGGTGTTACGTTTTTAACCGGTATCTGTTCATTCATAAAATAACCTTAGCTAACATCTTTAAGTGACATAAGCAGTATAACAGCAAGAAGAATGTCATAATTAATGTAGATCAAGAATACTCATTATGATCGGTCCTTTTGAACTTTCAGTCAATACTGAAAGTTCAGAAATGTTCATTGAAAAATATGCCTTCGTTAAAATAAGTCAAAAATAGGGTCAACACGCCCTAAAGCGTAGTTAGTAAAATACCAAACAGCTATATGCTGTGTGGGGCATAGCATTAAAGTTTTCTTAATAAGTTTTCTTAATAAGTTTGTTTAATGAGTGAGGCTTATTTAATGAGAATTGCGGTGCAGTATGATCAGCAGCCATCTGAGCATGCTTGCTGGGCAAGCTAAGATAAATTTCATATACATATGGTTGTTTTCCATACTGATGTATTACTATTAGTGTTCTTAAATGTAGAGAACATGGTGTAATATCACCGAATAGTTGAACTTTTAGTGGCTTTTTAGCCGTAAATTTCAACAAGACTTAGCTATGTAATTACATACATCAAAGCGGAATACAATGAACCACGCTTGCCGCAAATCCTATATATAGCTAGATGTTTTGCTATGTATAAGCGCACGTTAAAGGAATGATTAAACAGGCTGGCGATTATATTAGCTATTCAATTACGGTTATTTTAGAAAGGCTATGTAAGACATTATGTTACGTTTTTTCATTATTACTGCTGAAATTATTGTGCTCGTATTAATCTTACGATCGCCTTTCGTGCAGTATTTATTTGAAGATATTCAGCATTCTGTTTCCGACTGGTTTATTTCTATGTCTACTTTGCCAGAGCAGCGCGCGTTGAGCGGTTTGCGCAACGATATACTGCAGCAGCTAAAGCCATTAAAACCTTACCAACAAAACTATGTCGAACAAATAACCGTATCCACAGACAGTGTTAAACGTTTTTACGCAACATACTGTGAAAAAGACGACATAAACCCCAACTTTTCGGGAACTAAACGTGCTCAGCTGTGCCATACCATCATGCAGTCTTCTCTGATGAGAAAGCCACAGTAAAGCGACAACAGGCCGAAAAACGTTTGCGAGAAGACCTTAACGAGGAGAGTAAACGTGAATAAGTTACCTATTTCAGCAACCCTTATCTATTCAGCACTGTTCAGCAGCGCCTTAGTTTTTACCACCATGACGCCTGCTCACGCGGCTGAATTAAAAATAACATGGGAAGAACCAAAGTCTTATACCGACGTTAGGCCATCAAACGAGTCTCGTGTTCGTTTTCGCGAGCGCACTCTTGAGGAATTGGAATCGCATCTCGTGGAGTTAGCTGCGACGTTACCTGAATCACAAACTTTGACAATGGTAGTGACGAATATCGATTTGGCAGGGCAGGTATGGCCCAGTCAGTTTGTTGGCTTTGGTAATAACATGGGGCAAGACGTGCGCGTGATACAGCGTGTTGATATTCCACGCATGACGTTTAGCTATTCACTTACCGATAGCGATGGTGAAGTAATTAAAAGCGAAGAGGAATTTAGCCTTAAAGACATGGGGTTCATGGACACCAATACTCGCAATAATAGAAATGAAAATCTGTTTTATGAAAAAGCCATGCTTGATGACTGGTTTGACGACACGTTTGTAGAAAAAGAAAAGTAAAAGAAAGCATAAACAAAGAGGCCGCGTTGCTTTAGCTAAACAACGCGGCCTTTTTTATTGGTGCAAAAAACTGATTTAAAGCACAGTTAGTTCAGCGATTATAGATAATCGAACTCATCACCGCTGACGGCTAACGTACTTTCTGGTCCTGCTGTATAGGCTACTTTGTGAGCATCACGACGAGGTAAAATACGCTCCATATAAAAATCCCGTGTTTTTACCTTTGATGCCGCAAGTACTGCATTCTCTCCGCGCTGGGCTTTATCTGCCATGCTGTACCACAACACACCAAGTAGAGAGTAAGCGCTGTAGTTAAGGAAGTCACAGGCCGCTGATGCAGCTGTAGTCGCATCCATGCCCAAACAGTCAGCAGAAGAGGCGCGCCAGTCATCCAATAGTCCTTGAGCTAGGCCTTTGTCTTCTGCGTTTTCGATGTCTGCTACGAGTGCGTTAAACGCGTTGTAGGTAGACTCTAGCATTTGTCCGCCGTCGCGAGTAAGTTTACGTCCAATAAGGTCGAGCGCTTGAATGCCGTTTGTTCCTTCATAAAGCATAGCAATACGAACATCGCGCACAAGCTGCTCCATGCCCCACTCGCGTATAAACCCATGGCCACCAAAGATTTGAACACCAAGGTTTGTAGTTTCAAGGCCCATATCAGTCATGAAAGCTTTACAGATAGGCGTTAGGTATTGAAGCACATTCTCTGCGTTTTTCTGTTCTTCGCCGTCGGTGTGCTTTTCAATGTCCATAAACTTAGCGTAGAAAAGCGACAGGGCACGACAGCCCTCAATAAGCGATTTCTGTGTTAACAGCATTCGAGCCACATCTGGCTGAAACACGATTGGGTCGGCTTTGCCGTCTGGGTTTTGAATACCTTGAGGTGCACGAGACTGCACGCGCTCGCGGGCATATGTTAGTGCACCTTGGTACGATGCTTCAGCTGCCCCCAACCCTTGCAGGCCAACTTGGAATCGTGCGTCGTTCATCATAGTGAACATACATGTCAAGCCTTTGTTTTCCTCGCCAACTAACCAGCCGGTGGCGCCGTCAAAATTCATTACACATGTTGGGCTAGCCTTAATCCCCATCTTGTGTTCAATGCTACCCACTGAAAGACTATTCGCTTCGCCCGGCTCATTGCTGGCATCGGGCAAAAATTTAGGTACTAGAAACAAGCTTATTCCTTTAACACCTTTTGGTGCATCAGGTAAGCGAGCCAGTACTAAGTGAATGACATTAGAGCTCCAGTCGTGGTCGCCGCCGGTAATAAAGATCTTATTACCTGTAATTTTAAAGCTACCGTCTTCTTGCGGAAGCGCCTTTGTGCTTAACAAGCTTAAGTCGGTTCCCGCGTGAGGCTCGGTGAGGTTCATTGTGCCTGTCCACTCACCGCTAATTAGCTTGGCTAAATACTTATCTTTTAACTCTTTGCTCGCATGCTTTGTTACTGCCAGCGTGGCACTTTCGGTAAGCATGGTTGTTAAGCGCCAGCTCAAGTTGGCCGCGTTTAGCATTTCATGCACCGGCACTGCCATTGTGTAAGGTAAATCTTGACCGTCGTATTCTGCAGAGCCAAGCATGGCGTTCCAGCCATTCGCAACATACTCTTGGTAAGCGTCTGCAAAGCCTTTAGGGGTAGTGACCTTGCCATTTTCAAGTTTACAGCCTTCTTCGTCGCCTTCGCGGTTAAGCGGAGCAATAACGTCCAAGGCAAATTTGGCGCCTTGGGAAATAATTTCATTCGCCAAGTCACTATCGAAATCGCTAATACCTAGCTTTTGGTAATGAGCATCAAGTCCAAGCCATTCTTTTAAAAGAAACTGAAAATCAGCGGTAGGGGCGTGGTGTAGAGGCATGGATGACTCCTTTTTCAAACAAGTGTTTTAATCTCGCTATTATAGCCATAAAACAAGTGGTCAGAGTAGTCCGTTAATCGAAAGTTAATAATAAATATTATTTATACCACTTGGCTTTTTCTTGCATTTATCCATCTCACTGGCATGCTAACGCCCTAAATAAGGCGACATAGTTAAGGCGTAAAAAGCGTATGAGTAATAATAGTCCAGTATGCGTAGTAACGGGAGGCAGCTTGGGAATTGGCCTTGCGGTATGTAAAACCTTTGCCGAAAACGGTTATCGCGTGGTCAATTTAGACATCAGGCCTTTTGATATCACGCCAGCTCATTGTGAATGGGTAAGTTGTGATGTTAGCAAGGTTAGTGATGTTGAAACTGCGTTATCTTCTGTTGCCAGCAAATATGAACGAATTGATTCACTAGTGTGTAATGCAGGTAAGCACGTATCTGCCACTATAGAAGAAACCGATGAAGCCCTTCTAGACAGCGTGATTAATTTAAATATAAAAGGCGCTTACGCCGCAATTAAATACACATTGCCGGTGATGAAGTTGCAGCAATCTGGCGCTATTGTGGTAATGGGGTCAGATCAATCCTTTGTAGGTAAGCAAAACTCTTTCGCGTATGGCTTAACAAAATCTGCATTAGCGTCTATGGCTAAAACAACGGCGCTTGATTACGCATCATGTAAAATACGTGTGAATGCTGTGTGCCCAGGTACGGTGGAAACGCCTCTGTTTCATAACGCTATCGATAACTATGTGGCGAAATCTGGTGCAAATAAAGAGGAAGTGGTTGCTGAAGAAGCGTCAGCACAGCCATTAGGTAGGCTTGGGCAGCCAGAGGATGTTGCAGAACTCACCTATTTTTTATGCAGTGACAAAGCATCCTTTATTACAGGCAGCCTGTATGCGGTTGATGGCGGTTATACAGCGCAGTAGTGAATATGAATCATCATAATGCTGTGAGGCTGAGTATGAAAAGAGGGGAAGAAGATATGAAATGGATTGATCCACACATCCACCTTTTTGCACTAGCCCACGGACATTATGCATGGCTAAAGCCTGAAAACCCGCCGTTCTGGAGCGACAAGGCAGTAATAAATCAAACTACCTTAGAGCCTCACCTGTACGAAGGAAACCGAAACCTGCTCGCAGGGTTTGTGCATATAGAAGCTGGGTTTGATAACCATCATCCTTGGCGGGAAGTACAATTTTTAGAGCAGTACTGCAAAGGGCCATTTCGCAGCGTTGCCAATATTCATTTAACCGCAAACTCAGCGCAAGCAGATATCAATAGGCTGGTCCGCTTTCACTCCGTAGTCGGGTTACGCCATATTCTCGATGACGGTGCACAAACCATTTTGCGTTCGCCAAAAGCTTTACACACACTTAAATACATGGCGCAGCACCAGCTTTCTTTTGATGCTCAGTTAGATTTAACCGACACGGCAAGCGTCAGTGCATTAGTTAAAGTACTTGAGCAAGTTCCACACCTCACAGTTATGGTAAATCATGTTGGAATTGCGCCCTCTAGCAGAGCCAATCTGGCTTATAAACATTGGCAGCATCATTTGCGAGAGCTTGGGCAGCACAACAAGTTGGCATTTAAATTTTCTGGTATGGAGATGCAGGAGAGACAGTGGTCGTGGCAGTATGCGCATGGGGTACTTTGTGATGTTATCGAAAGTGTACCTTTAAGTAAGCTTATGTTGGCAAGTAATTTTCCGCTATGTAACTTAAGAATGCCTTATTCAGAGCTTCTTCGTGGCTACGACAGGTTATTAAAGCGCTTCGATCGCCAAACAGCCGAGCAGTTACGATATAGCAATGCTTATCGCTGGTACAAATTTACTCCGCAAGATTTTGAAGAATAACACGCGCTAATAAGAGCCGGTGAATTGAAAGCAAAGTGGCAACGCAATGTACCACTTCGCTTTTAAGATGCCTGTTTTAAAGGTAATAACTATTTTAGCTCGGTAACCGTCATATGTGGTGAGCGATACACAACTTCATCATTCAAATCGATTCCGATCCCTGGCGTGTCTGGTGCTTCAATGAATCCGTTCACTGGCTGAGGATCTTGAATACACAACTCTCTATTCCACTCTTTTATGGCGTAGGTGTGATGCTCGTGAATTAAAAAGTTCGGTATTGCGGTCTCAAGATGTAAGCTGGCAGCGGTTGCTACCGGGCCGCCACAAACATGGGCCTGAATACGCACATCGTAAATGTCAGCATAATCGCACACCTTTTTCGCTTCGGTGAAGCCGCCACAAAGACCGACATCTGGTTGCAGTACGTCAATAGACTGATCTTCAAGATAAGGGCGAACATCCCAGCGGTGGTACAAACGCTCACCGCCAGCAATAGGCACATTTACGTTCTTGGCAACTTTATCGTGAAGCTTTGAGTTTAAGTAGTTCACAGGCTCTTCGTAATACAAGCAACCAATATCCTCTACAATACTACCTAGCTGAATGGCGGTAGAAGCGCCTAGTAAGCTATGGCACTCAAAGATAATATCGCCATCGTCGCCCATAACATCGCGCATTGCCTGCAGGCGAGCTCTAAATAGCTTGAGTTCTGGCTTAGTAAACAACTTAGTTCTGTCGAAATGGGTGTTGCCATCTTTGTCATAAACAATAGGGTCGACTTTAACCGCATCGTAGCCGTCTTTAAGCGCTTTCTCTGTCGCGCGAGCATAATCGGCAGGGTCATTCAGTTTTGTAACTTCCTTATCCCAGTCAAACTGTAACTGACTGGCATAGCTACGCAGTTTGCCGTTTGTTTTTCCGCCTAGTAGTTCGTATACCGGTAAGCCTAGTGCTTTCCCTTTGATATCCCAAAGCGCGGTATCTATGGCACTCATTGCAGAATAAAAAACAGGGCCGCCGCCTAATCCCCAGAAACCTTCACGTAGCATGCGAGACCATAATAGTTCGGTTTGAAAAGGATTAAAGCCAATGAGCAATGCCTCAGCAATTTCTTTTACCATGTGTGCAGCAGCGCTGTGTCCCCAGTCGTAAGCAAGACCCGCTTCACCCACACCGGTGATTCCTTCGTCGGTATAAACTCTTACAAATACAGGGTTCCACTGAGGGCGTTTTGGACATTGAATGTCGAATATTTCTACTTTGGTCACTTTCATAGTTTATGTTCAATTCCGTGTTTTAAGTCAATTTTGAGGATTTCCCTACGGAAACCTATCTTAAATGTTAGAGCGCCAACTCGTACTTTTTTAACTGCCTCGCCTTTTCCCTGCCTGTTATTTTGTGATAACAAGGTAGCTTTTTGTGATGAGAAATAGCCTTGTAATCACAAAGACGCATTATTCACAGAAGCTTGGATCTAATTTATAGGCTTTTCTAAGCATCGCTGGCCATGCTTTTTGGCCACCCGTCTCTCCGCTGTGAACAATGCTTGCTTGCTCATATATACCGTCGATAATGGGTTGAGGGATCTCAATCACTTCTTCATTAGACTGCATCAGCGCAAGTTGAATTTCACATGCTCTTTGTAAATCATAAAATCGCATAAACGCGTCACCTACGGTGGGGCCTAGAGTAAGGCCGCCATGATTGGGCAATAACATATGGTTAGTATCGCCTAAATCCTCTTGCAGACGCTTTCTTTCTTGGGCATCAACAGCCAGTCCTTCATATTTGTGATAGGACAGCGATGGAAGAGAAAATAAAGAATACTGGCTCCATGGTTTTAAGCCACCTTTCACCGAGGCAACTGAAATGGTGGCCAATGTATGCAAATGAATTACGCATTTTGCATCGTGACGCACTTCATGAATAGCGCTATGAATAGTGAAGCCCGCAGGGTTTATTCCATAAGGTGTATCATCGAGAATGTTACCGTCTAGGTCTACTTTAACGAGATTAGAAGCCGTCACCTCGTCGAAGCCT
This sequence comes from Alteromonas sp. RW2A1, assembly GCF_001886475.1. Taxonomy (NCBI): domain Bacteria; kingdom Pseudomonadati; phylum Pseudomonadota; class Gammaproteobacteria; order Alteromonadales; family Alteromonadaceae; genus Alteromonas; species Alteromonas sp. RW2A1. Next base: position 720,925 of record NZ_CP018031.1, read on the forward strand.
AAACCAAACGCATTCACCAAGTAATGTTCTGTTCCCGGCACTTTGGCTGAAATATGCGTGTAAATGAGGTCGCCCCAGCGCATATCTGCTACCAGGCGATAGCAGGCTGCAAGATCCACTCGGGTTTGCCATTCTTGTTCTGAAACAGAATTTTTAAGACTTTGAGGCGGTAGTGAAAACACGCTTTACTCCTTGGATAATCTTATCCCTGCACTTGGTAGAAAAAGTAGTGCAGGGCGTTGAAAGCGAATGTGAATTACAAATACAAGGCACAGCCATAGAATCGCTTTAACCGTACCGCAAAGATTACCAGTTCAGGCTATTTATCAAAAGCCAGAACTTCTTTGGATTTTGAATCACAAGCATATATGGCCGTTTTGATACATACAGCTGACATATATTCAGCGCAAAGATATGCTAATACCGATTTTTGCCCGTTTACTGTGGCGTAAATGCAATAAAACCATCTCTAAGTGAAACTAAATCGTCTGGGAATCGCATTGCGTTATGTTCTATAACAAAGGGGTCAACTTTTTCTACAGCCGTTACCTCAATTTTAGCCCATGCCGGTGGTGAAAAATTATCGGGAAAAGCGCCAACTCCTGCATCTAGGTCGCAGGCAAATACCGAGAGACCCCGCCGGGTTGTGAGCAAGTGTTTGCGAACAAAAACATTAAAACCGGTTTCTTCCCAGGTTTCTCTGTGAGCGGCACAAGACAAAGATTCATCCTTATCGACCCCACCTCCAGGAAAATCAAGTTTGCCGGTTAGCCGATGCCTAATAAGTAACACTTTATTTTGAATTTTCACAAGGCAGGCTGCGGCTTTTGAGTTGACGGTATTATTTTGCGGTTGGGCAGTTTCAGTACTCAATTGCGTTGATTGTCTACAAGCGGGTTGGCTAGGAGTAGAGTCCGAGCAGGCAAAAAGCGTTAAAAGTGCCAAAATAGCTGATAAGCGAAAATAGAAAGTCATCGAAAAAGGTAGAATACCCTTATTAAAATAAAAACAAGTAATAGCGCCACAAAACCACCGCTCGCGCCTTGCACCAAAACGTGCCCAGGGTGCATATTGGAGAAGGTGTTTGAGATGCGTAGCCGAATGTGAATAGAGTGCTTTTTACTAAAATTGGCAACCACTTCGCAAACTACTTTATCACAAGGCGTTATTTTACCTAAAGGAAAGGTTATGTCTTCACGATTTTCTTTATCTCCACTACTCATTGGTGTTGCCCTGCTGGCCGGCATTGTTGTCTATCTTAATTTACCCGAAGAAAGTGCTGAACAACAAAATGCAGCAAAGGCTACGCCGGTCAAAACGGCATTGGCGAGTACACAAGCATTGCCCATTACCATAGAGTCGCTAGGTACCGCGGTGGCGAACGAATCGGTAAACATCACTGCCCAAGTTACAGAAACGATAGCCAGTATCAACTTTGAAGACGGTGATAAAGTTGACGCAGGCACAGTACTTGTTCAGCTTAATAACTCGGAAGAACTCGCGCGTGTTGAAGAACTCAAGGCCAATATTGTTGAAGCAAAAAGACAATTCACCCGAATAGCTGATTTACGCCAAACCAATGCTACCTCTGAGCAGCTTTTAGACGAACAACAAGCCCGCGTAAAAGCGTTGGAAGCTCAGCTAGATATCGCAAAAGCACAGTTAGACGACTTGCAGGTTCGCGCTCCTTTTAGTGGTTTGCTTGGCAATAGAATGATCAGTAAAGGCTCACTTATCCAGCCTGGAAATACTATTACTACGCTAGACGACATCAGCGTGGTAAAAGTTGACTTTAGTGTTGCAGAAACGCATTTAGCGAGTGTTGCAGCAGGCCAGCGGTTAACTGCAATTTCAATTGCTTATCCAGGCGTAGAGTTCGAAGGCGTTATTAGTAATGTCGACACCAGATTAGACCCCGTGATCCGCGCCATTAATGTGCGAGCAGTCATAAAGAATAAAGACAACCGTTTACGCCCAGGTATGCTGCTAACCGTTACAGTAGAAAAGCGTGTTTTAAACACCCTCGTTCTTCCAGAAAAAGCACTGGTTCCCGTACAAGATAAGCAATTTGTTTATGTGGTTAAAGACGATGTGGCGCACCAAACAGAAGTGGTTATTGGGGAGAGAAAGCCAGGTATAGTCCAGATAATCAAAGGTGTAAGTGAAGGCGATGAAGTTATTACCGAAGGTACGCTGCGTGTGCGTGACCAATCTCCAGTCAACGTACTTAATCGATAGGGCGCGCACCATGTTATTGTCTGACGTTTCAGTTAAACGCCCCGTTTTTGCAACGGTTATCAATTTACTGTTAGTGATATTTGGCGTTGTTGCTATTTCTATGCTGTCACTTCGTGAATACCCCGATATCGATCCACCCATAGTGTCGGTGAATACCACCTATGCTGGTGCATCGGCAAATATTGTTGAAACTCGAATAACCCAACTTCTAGAAGACCGTATATCGGGTATAGAGGGTATAAAAAACGTTACCTCTACTTCGCGCAACGGTCGTTCTGACATCACAATTGAATTTAAGCTTTCTCGCGATATTGATGCTGCGGCCAATGATGTAAGGGAGCGCGTGAGTCGCGCATTAAATAATCTACCGGACCAAGCAGATCCGCCTGAAGTGTCAAAGGCTAACTCCGATGAGAGCGCCGTGGTGTGGTACAACCTGAGAAGTACAAACCTAAACACAATGGAATTGACCGACTACGCAGAGCGCTTCCTCGTTGATAGGCTTTCCATTGTTGATGGCGTTGCGCGGGTGCAAATTGGCGGTGGTCGCCGCTATGCCATGAAAGTGTTTTTAGATAGAACCGCTATGTCTGCCCGGGGCATCACCGTTAGCGATGTAGAGCAAGTTATTCGCGCAGAAAACGTTGAACTGCCCGCCGGCGAAGTTGAGTCTGTCGACCGTGATTTTGAAGTAAGGGTAGCCCGAACCTTTTTAACCCCTGAAGATTTTGCTGCCCTCACTGTGGCGGTAGGCGATAACGGCTATCTGGTGCGACTAGGCGAAATAGCCAATGTTGAGTTAACTGCAGAAGATGATGAGACCGAGTTTCGCGGCGACGGCGTAAACATGATTGGTCTTGGCATTATCAAGCAATCTAAATCGAATACCCTTGAAGTAGCACGTGCGGCAAAGGCACAAATAGCAAAAATAGAGGCATCTCTGCCAGATAACATTTTTATTGTACCTAGCTACGACTCCTCGGTTTTCATTGAGGCCTCTATTGATGAGGTTTATGAAACCCTTGCCATTGCTATGCTTATGGTGGTGGTAGTGATTTATCTATTTCTGGGGAATGTTCGCGCTACCTTTATTCCTGCGGTCACCGTTCCGGTATCTCTTATTGCTGCATTCATTGTTATGTATGCCCTTGGGTTTTCAATCAACCTCTTAACACTACTGGCCATGGTGCTGGCCATAGGACTAGTAGTAGACGATGCTATTGTGGTGTTAGAAAACATCTATCGCAGAATTGAGTTGGGCGAGCCCCCTATTTTAGCTGCTTATCGGGGGGCCAAAGAAGTTGGTTTCGCCGTTATTGCTACTACATTGGTGCTGATTTCGGTATTTGTACCTCTTGTGTTTTTGGAGGGGAACATTGGACGTTTATTCACTGAATTTGCATTGGCCATTGCTGCCGCTGTGGCATTTTCCAGTTTCACTGCCCTAACGCTAACACCTATGATGGCGTCGAAAATACTTAAAAAGCGTGAGCGAGCATCTGGTTTCGGAAGTTGGATGGATAAGCGTTTCTCGGCGCTCGAAAACCGTTATTTTCAAAGTTTGGGGAAAACCTTACATCAGCCAATATTAATGTTGCTGTTACTCGTTTTTGCAGTCATCGCTATTATTCAATTTTCAGAAAAAGTGCCCAGCGAGTTTGTACCAAAAGAAGATAGGGGTAACTTTTTTATTCTTATGAATGCGCAGGAGGGGGCGAGTTTTAAAAGTAATGCTGAAAACCTAAAGCAAATTGAAGATATCTTAATGCCCTATCGGGAAAACGGTAAAATTAATCGTTTGCTAGTAAGAACACCGGGCTTTGGTGGCAATGCAGGTATTGCCATTGTAGGTTCAGCAGATTGGGATGTAAGAGATTTCAGCACCTTTGAACTTATGGATGAGTTAAGCGAAAAATTAACTACGGTACCTGATGTAAGAGCCTTTTCGATTATGCGAAGTGGTGTATCTGGGGGCGGGTTCGGAAGACCAGTGCAATTTGTTTTAAAAGGCGATACCTATGAAAACCTTGTTGCATGGCGAGATACGGTACTTGAAAAAGCCGCTGAAAACCCCGGGCTTATTCGATTAGATTCAGATTACAAAGAAACGTCACCTCAGTTGCTAGTTAACATTAACCGCGATAGAGCCGCAGATCTCGGTGTTTCTATTAGTGATATCGGTGGCACCTTAGAAGTTATGCTGGGTCAGCGCAGAGTATCTACTTTCCTAGATAGAGGAGAGGAATACGATGTTATTTTAGAAGGTATTGAAGACGACTTTAGAAGCCCAAACAGCATAGAAAACCTCTATGTGCGTTCGTCAAGAACCGGCGAATTGGTTCCTATGGATAACTTACTGACTTTTGAGGAGCAGGCTACTTCGTCTCGTCTAAACCGTTATAACCGAATGCGCGCTGTTACTATATCGGCAAACTTAGCCGAGGGTTACACGCTAGGTCAGGCACTGACTTATTTAGAAGACATTGTTCGTACAGAGCTTCCTGACACCGTATCCATTGACTACAAAGGCGAGTCACAGCTCTATCAAGAAGCCGGTAGTTCCTTTATTTATGTTTTCATGCTTGCATTAGCAATCACCTATCTTATTTTGGCCGCACAATTTGAAAGTTGGGTGCATCCTCTCGTTATTATGCTTACGGTGCCTCTGGCTCTTGTAGGTGCTTATATTGGGCTGTTTTTCTCGGGCATGACGATAAACATATATAGTCAGATTGGGTTAGTCATGCTTATTGGGCTAGCTGCGAAGAACGGTATTTTAATTGTTGAATTTGCGAACCAACTTCGCGATAGCGGCATGGCCTTTGAAGAGGCCCTAAAAAGAGCGGCTACCCAAAGGCTTCGTCCTATCGTAATGACAGGTTTTACTACGGTGTTTAGTGCGCTACCTCTGGTTCTTGCCACCGGGCCTGGCGCAGAAAGCCGAATGGTAATAGGTATGGTGATATTCTCAGGCGTCTTAGTATCGGCCTTCATGACCTTGTACGTTGTACCAACGGCTTACAGTTGGCTTGCCAGAAATACAAGTTCACCGCTTAAGCGCACTCAAGAGATAGAACGGTTGCACAAAGAGATTCCATACAAAAAGGGTGATGTTGAATAGTTTCCTGTCGATTTGCTTGCTGAGTTAGCTGAGTCGAGTGTGCTAGGTGATGATTAAGTGGGATGTAGTTTAAGTGCTTGTTGCCAGCTTGATATCCCGCTTACATTTAATATGTCAGAAGTATTCGTATAGTGCATTATACGTCAGCTAGGCTTTTGGTATGTTTTTTCATACTTCCATATGGGTTTTGATGCCCTATTAAAATAGCTGGTTTTAGTTAATTATCTGATTTTTATAGTTTAAATTTTTAATCGTATTCTTTCTTTTATTTTTTTAAACACTGATCCAACCACTAAGTAGCGCTATTAGTCATTCGTCTAGTTGTTTAAAATCTCTCGCGCATTAAACTGCGCGCCATCACAAGCCTTCAAACGTAAGTTCTTCATTTTTCGAATCTAAAAACTTAGTAGCTTTGTTGGCGATATTACCATTTGTGACCAATACTTAGGCAATTGTGTAATTGAAGCTACGATTGCGCTTTGTTTTACCCAGCACTGGTTTTGCCACACGAGCAAAACGTGGGCTAAGCATAATTGAAGCGGTGATATATCACCGCGACAAAGTTAAGAGGATAATTATGAAAAAATGGATACTCGCAGCGAGCCTTTGCTGCAATATGGCATTCGCAGATGTAGCGGTTGTTGTTCATCCAAGTAATGGCGATTCGTTAGACAAAGCAACGATCAGTAGATTGTTCTTAAACAAAGCCAAAGCATTTCCTAACGGAACTCGCGCTGAGCCTGTAGCGCTAGCGGAAGGTAACGCAGTTACCGACGAATTTAACGGTAAAGTTCTCAATAAAACGGCATCACAATTAACAGCGTTTTGGTCGAAGCTTGTATTTACAGGGAAAGGCCAACCGCCAAAATCGCTTGGTAGCGATGCAGAAGTGCTCTCCACTGAGGCGGGAAATCCTGGCGCCATAGGCTACGTTGATGCTGGTGCTGTGAATGACAGCGTACGCGTTGTAGCCACGTTTTAATTTTACCGAATTACACTGAATTTAAAGGAACAAGCATGAAACAAAACTTGCTATCTTCTCAATGGCTAGTCTTTTGGCCGCTCCCGCTATAGCAGACGTTCAAATTAACGGTTTTGCCAACCTTATCGCTGGTATGACACTGGATGACGACGAATCGGTTTATGATTACAACAGCGACGTTAGCTTCGACCCAGCAAGTGTATTTGGTTTGCAAGTTCGCGGTGAAATTAGCGATAAACTGTCTGCCACAGCACAAGTTGTAGGGCGGGGTAGAGACGATTACAACGCTGATTTCGAATGGGCCTACATGACATATAGCTTATCTAATACTACTAGTATTAGTGCTGGCCGAATCCGTTTGCCGTTATTCAAATACTCTGCATCTTTAGATGTGGGTTACTCTTATCACTGGTTAACGCCACCAGACGCTGTTTACGGTATCGACTTTAACAACATTGATGGTGTAAGAGTTGACTATGCCAACTATGCAGGCGATTGGGAGTATGGCGCACAGTTCACTACAGGTCGTGCTCAAGCAGACACCACTATTTCTGGAACTCCTGCTGCGTTAACCCTAGATAACGTTTTGGCGTTATCTTTTGAAGCAACAAGAGATTGGTTTAGTGCTCGTACTTTAATAGCAACTGGTAAAACAAGTGCTGCAAACCCAGAATTTGATGCGTTTGTTGACGGCGCGGGTCAATTTGGTGCTTTTGTTCCTGGTGCATCAGCGTTAGCGACTGGTTTACGCGTAGAAGAAGACACCGGTACTTTCTTTGAAGTAGCCGTTGGTGTTGATAAGTACGATTGGTTTGTGGGTGCAGAATACACGCAAACAGAAGTTGATGGTTCTGTTATTGCCGACAACAAAGCATGGTATGTGACTGCTGGTTTACGCTTTGGTAAATTCACTCCGCATATCACTTATGAAGTTGAAGAGGCGGACAACGGTGCGCAGCTTGGTTTAGTTGCAGCACTTCCACCAACAATTTCCTCTGGTGATGCTGTTACAGATGCTACCTGGTCTGGTATCTATCAAGCAGCAAGTGGTATTGCTGCTCAGCAAAACCTAGACGTGTCAGCAGTAACAGCAGGCCTACGTTACGATGTCGAGCCAGGTCTTGCGGTAAAAGCCGATGTAACCTGGTACAGCGATGACTTAAATGACTTGAACGATGCAACCTTGCTTAAAGTTGGCGTAAACTACACATTCTAAAACGCTAGTGGGGCTCAGACTTTTTTGCTGAGCCCCAATTATTTGTCAAAGTTTTTAAGGCTTTATTTAAGTATTCGTTGGAGTATTTGCTAAAGTATTCAAAAATGCAGTAGATAAATAACATTAGAAGCGTCGTGTTAGTGGTTACCTAACTATTGTTGGACGATGAATAAAAATAGAGAGATAGCAAATGAGTTTTCTTAAAAAAATGCCGATAGCGTCAAAAATTTTCCTGATACCAGGGATTGCGGTTTTGAGCTTTGTTATTTATCTATTAATCACTATTTACACTGCATTAAACAACGACGCAATTCTAGAAAAAGTACAAAAAGTACAGTTCCCAGCACTTCAATTATCAGCCTCAACCCTTGTCGAAATGCAAAAGGTAAGAGATACCTTATCTAGCGCAGTGACAACGGGCGACCAAGATACGCTAACAGCAGCTCAAACGTTGGCAAAAGAGGCTAAATCAGGCATGAACCAAATTGGGGGCATCAGCCCGAATTTCGTTCGGATATGGCTAAAATTTCAGAGGGCTTTGACGACTATTTCAAAGTTGCGTTTGATGTATCTCAGTCTATGGTAAATGGAACTGCCGATTTCAGCCGAATTGGACAACTGTCTAGTCAGATGAACGAGTCGTACGATGGCGTAATTGCTGCAATGACTCGCTTTAGAGACGATCAACAGAATGCTTTTGAAACAGCATTCAAAAACACTGACTCTGCTAACACTTCGCTAATTAGTACGGGCATTATCTTAGCGATAGTAGTAACAATTCTCTTGTTTGCCACAGCAGTTCCCATCGTTCGCGGTATCAAGAAGAGTATTGATGATGTGGTGCGCTCACTTAAAGATATAGCGCAAGAAAACGGTGACTTAACCGTTCGCATAGAAACAAAAAGCGAAGATGAAATTGGCGACCTTGTTTATTGGTTCAATCAATTCATGGACAAACTTCAAGGCGTCGTAAAAGACGTGGTTGAAGCAAGTCTGCCTCTGTCTAATTTAGCCCAAAACCTACGCGGTGTGACTGAAGAAACGCAGCGTACCATTGATGTGCAACAACGCTCAGCGACTAACGCGAAACAAGCAGTTGATACGATGAGCGGTTCTGTAGATGGTGTAGCGCAAAGCGCGGCCCAAGCGGCAAACGATGCAAACGAAGCGACTGATGCAGCTAGTGAAGGACGTCAAATTGTTCAACAAACAGTGACCAGTATTCAGCACTTAGCGGACAACGTTAGAGAAACGGCAGATGTCATTGCGCGCTTAGAATCTGATTCAAACAAAGTCGGGTCGGTTTTAGACGTTATTAAAGGCATAGCAGAACAAACTAATTTGCTAGCGCTGAATGCGGCTATTGAGGCTGCTAGGGCAGGCGAGCAAGGTCGTGGTTTTGCGGTTGTTGCTGATGAGGTACGTACTCTTGCTTCAAGAACGCAGCAATCTACCGAAGAAATTCAAAACACTATTGAGCAGCTGCAGAATGCGGCTAAATCGGCCGTGCAAGTAATGGCGAAAGGAACAGAGCAAGCATCAAATAGCGTAGAAACCGCGAACAAGGCGGGTATAAGCCTAGAGACTATTACTAGCACAATCGGTCGTATTAATAATATGAACGAGCAAATTGCCAAAAATACTGAAGACCAACGTACAGTGGCTATCGACATCGTGCGTCATGTTGATGAAATTCATGAGCGTACAGAGCAAACGTCCAGTCGCTCCGGCGAGCTTGGCAGTATGTGTAACGAGCTTGCAAACTTGGCTCAGCACTTAGAATCGATTGCTAAACAATTCCGTGTTTAAGACGTATCTAGTTTCATAAAAACCTCCTGTTGGAGGTTTTTTAATGTCTAACTTTTGGTTGAGGATTCGATTTACCAAGCAGTACGAAGGCATTCACGAAGGGGTATTTCAACATACAAATACGCAAAGAAAGACGTAAACATATATAAATAACTGCGCAAATAAAAAATCCCCGGCAAACGCCGAGGATTCTGTTTATTTACTTTAGCAATATTTGATTGCTGTTTCTCTTGAGGCTACTCGTCTAAAAAGCTACGAAGCTGTTCAGAGCGACTTGGGTGACGAAGTTTACGCAATGCTTTCGCCTCAATCTGACGAATACGCTCACGGGTAACGTCAAATTGCTTGCCTACTTCTTCAAGCGTATGGTCAGTATTCATGTCGATACCAAAACGCATACGCAAAACCTTAGCTTCACGAGCTGTAAGACCCGCTAACACCTCTTGAGTTGCACCTTTTAAGCTTCCACCGGTTGCCGAGTCTAGAGGCTGCACAATCGTGCTGTCCTCAATAAAGTCACCAAGATGTGAATCTTCATCGTCACCAATCGGCGTCTCCATTGAAATAGGCTCTTTAGCGATTTTAAGCACTTTTCGAATCTTATCTTCAGGCATTAACATGCGCTCCGATAGTTCCTCTGGTGTTGGCTCGCGTCCCATCTCTTGCAGCATTTGGCGAGAAATACGGTTTAGCTTGTTAATCGTCTCAATCATGTGAACCGGTATACGTATAGTACGTGCTTGGTCTGCAATTGAGCGAGTAATAGCCTGGCGAATCCACCACGTTGCATAAGTTGAGAACTTATACCCACGGCGGTATTCAAATTTATCAACTGCTTTCATAAGACCAATGTTACCTTCTTGAATAAGGTCGAGGAACTGAAGTCCGCGATTGGTATATTTCTTAGCAATTGAAATAACAAGACGAAGGTTAGCTTCCACCATTTCCTTCTTCGCACGGCGGGCTTTCGCTTCACCAATAGACATACGACGGTTAATGTCTTTAATGTCTGCGATAACTAGACCGGTTTCTTGTTCAACCTGATTCATCTTGCTTATGCAGCGTTCAACTTCTTCTTGGTGTATCGCTAGCTCATCGGAGTACGGAGCACCAGATTTAACTGCTTCAAAAAGCCATGCTGTCGATGTTTCGTTGCCGGAGAAAGCTTTTATAAAGTCTTTCTTCGGCATCTTTGCATTCACTACGCAGAACTTCATAACGAGACGTTCTTGAATGCGCACTTTGTCCATCATGTGACGCATGTTTTTCACCATGCGATCAAATTGCTTTGGAACAAGTCTGAATTCTTTGAAGATGTCGCTTAGTGCGTTGATTTGCTTGCGTGCTTCTGCATGCGAACGACCTTTCTTTTCAATTACATCACGAGTTTTGATGTACTGAGTGCGAAGTTCGTCAAAGCGTTCTCTTGCAAGTTCAGGATCTACGCCAGTGTCTTCTTCTTCCTCGTCCTCATCATCGCTATCATCATCTTCGTCTTCTAACTCTTCTTCTGAAAGGTCAGAACCGATGTGCGTTGCGGTTGGGGCGAGGTCTTGATCGTCATCCGGGTCAACAAAACCAGAGATAATATCGCTTAGGCGAATTTCTTCTGCTTCGTAGAGGTCCCATTGATCGAGCAAGTATGTAATGGCTTCTGGGTATTCTGCAACAGAACACTGAACCTGATTAATGCCATCTTCAATACGCTTGGCAATTTCAATTTCGCCTTCACGTGTTAATAGTTCAACCGTACCCATTTCACGCATGTACATGCGCACTGGATCTGTGGTGCGGCCTATTTCACTTTCTACTGTGGCAAGTGCTTGAGCGGCAGCCTCTGCTGCGTCTTCGTCTGCATTTGCCTCTTGCATGAGAAGTTCATCTGCATCAGGAGCTGATTCAGATACTTGAATTCCCATGTCGTTAATCATGCGGATAATGTCTTCGATTTGATCAGAATCGACAATATCTTGCGGCAGGTGGTCGTTAACTTCTGCAAAGGTCAAATAACCTTGCTCTTTACCTTTTGCAATCAGGAGCTTAATCTGAGACTGCTTGCTTTGCGCCATATAACCTACACTTCTCACATTCAATTAGTTTGCAATAGACAAGACAATATAAATAACCGTATGGTTCATCTTGTCTGCTGGAGTACTGGTGTTCGTATCAATGCCGTATCTGCCCAATGCGACGCTTAGTATGCGATGCGCATCCGCCCGAGTTTGGTTCTGCTCGTGTTATCGGCTATATATTGGTTACTCACATTGCTGCTTTTTTGTTCAGGTTTTTGACTGTTTTTTTGTGATATTTCCTACAAAAAACGCAAATAACCACCGAACGCAGCGAATTAGCCAGTATAGCAGAATTTGCAGTGGTTTTACCAGAATGTCGGCTGATTTTTTAAACAACGGTTATTTGCAACTCCCGTGTTTACGAGTGCGTTCGGCAATACGTTTATTAATACGTAGCCTAAACGCAAGCCAGCAGAAAATTACGAGTAAAAGTGCACTTATAGTTTTCTAGCTATTTTGTCGCTCTTTCATCAATAGCGTTAACTCTTCTTTCTCTGCCCTACTGAGTGTTTGTACTCTGGAGCGCGAAATCAGTGTTTCTATACGGCTCTCTAAATGGGCGTCGAGCAAGCGAGCAAAGCTATCGCTGTAAACGCGTTCTGCGTCTTCATCCTTTACCAAATGCTCTTGTAATAAAAGCTTTGCGATAGTAGTAGAGTGGGGGTGCTCGCGGAAGTTTTCAACAAGCTGGCTTGTTTTTGCATTTGGGTTTGCTACACAATAGGCATGTACATCTTGAAGCAAATCCATGCCAGCAGCATTGCTTCCAGCAAATATTTCTATTTGTACATCGTTGCATTTTGTCGCCAGCTGAGGGGCGTCTAAAAGTAAACGGATGAGCATTCTCAGCGGTGATAACTTGGGTTTATTTACCTGTGTGAGATTGGGAGAGTACGCTTTTTTATTTCCTTGGTTCGCTTTAGAAATGTCTTGCTGTAGTTTAAACCTATCGAACTCTCCGGTGTGTTTGGCGAGCTCTTCAAGCAGCATGTTTTTTTGCTCAGCCCCTAAAGTCGACTCGATAAGCGGCATGGCCGCTTTTTTCAGCGCAATTTTACCTTCGGCAGTACCAACGTTATGGCTTTTAAGTAGGTTTTCAAAAAAGAATCGAGACAAAGGCATAGCGCCATTTAGCATGTCTAAGAATGCATCTTTACCTATTTGACGAACCATGGTGTCTGGGTCTTCACCGTCGGGAAGAAATAAAAATGACAGACGTACACCGTCTTTCAAGGCGGGTAACGCATTTTCTAATGCCCGCCAAGCAGCCTCGCGTCCAGCGCGGTCGCCGTCGTAACAGCAAACAATATGAGGGGTTGCGCGCACTAGCATCTGAATATGCTCTAGTGTCGTGGCTGTACCAAGTGCAGCGGTAGCAATGTTGATGTCAAATTGACTTAGAGCGACAACATCCATGTAACCCTCAACCACAACGACAGTGTCTAACTGCCGATTTTGCTGACGAGCAGAATAAAATCCAAAAAGCTCGTTACCTTTGTGAAATATTCGGGTTTCGGGTGAGTTAAGATATTTGGGGCCGCCATCCTCTAATACGCGCCCACCAAAGCCAACAACTCGCCCCCTCTTATCCCTTATTGGAAACATTATCCGGTCGCGAAAGAAATCGTATGTGCGGCCTTGGTCATTCTGATTGACTAATCTCAAGTCGATTAACTGTTTGATCTGTTGCGGGCTTTTACCAAACGTGTCGAGAAGCGTACTCCACCCATCAGGTGCGTATCCTATTTCCCATTGCTTCACAATGTCACCGCTTAGACCGCGGTTTTTAAGATAATCGATTGCCTTCTTGCTGTTTCCGTTTTGGCGTAGTTGATGTTGAAAAAAACGTGTGACTTGTTCCATGAGGGAATAGTCATCTTGCAGCTGCTGCTTTTTTTCTTCGCTCATTGCCGGGCGGCTGCCTTTTTCGCGAGGCACTTCTAAGCCGTGATAACGAGCGAGATCTTCGATGGCTTCGACAAATTCGAGTCGGTCAAACTCCATAATAAATGAAATGGCGTTGCCATGGGCCCCGCAACCGAAACAATGGTAAAACTGCTTGTCTTGACTGACCGTAAAAGATGGCGACTTTTCATTGTGAAAAGGGCAGCAAGCCTGATAATTTTTGCCAGCTTTTTTTAATTTAACTCTACTATCTACAATCTCGACTACATCAGTACGAGATAGTAGGTCATCAATAAAGTCGCGAGGTATTTTTCCGGCCATGAGGGATTCGTGTCAATTAAACGATGGTTACTTTAACAGGGATAGATAGTAATGAGAACGTATTACCGCGTTGTAAAATTCAACGCGGTAATTTTAGCGATCATTTTCAACCGCTGATATCAACGGGCTGTTAGCGACAAGCTTAGGCGTTTAAACGCGCCTTAATTTTCCCACTCAGAGCGCCCATGTCTGCGCGGCCCTGTACCTTAGGTTTGAGTACACCCATTACTTTGCCCATATCCTGCATGCCAGAGGCACCAGTTGAGGCCATGGCGTCGTCTATCAATGCATTAAGCTCGTCGTCGGTCAAAGGCTGAGGTAAGAAGTCCTCGATGTAAGTAATTTCTTCGCGCTCTTTATCTGCAAGCTCTCTGCGGTCTGCAGCGTCAAATTGAGCCGCGGCATCTTGACGCTGTTTAACCATTTTTGTAAGTACCGCTAAAATAGTGGCGTCGTCCAGCGTAATCTGCTCATCTATTTCTTTTTGTTTAATGGCAGCTAGAGCCATTCTAATAGTGCCTAAGCGAAGCTTCTCTTTTGCGCGCATTGCGTCTTTTTGAGCCGATTTTAAATCGTCAATAAGTGCCATAATGTGTTCCGTCGTGTCTATTTGATTATATTGCTACAAGCATAATGAATAGAATAATAAATGGAAGCGTTATCAAACGATAGTGCCTATCTTACATTTATATTCGTTCTTAGCTAGCTAAGCGGCGTACTTGCCAAGCGGCATACTTACTAATCGGTTTACTTACCAAGCTGCGTACTTACTAAGCGACGTACTTAAAGGTCATACCTATAGGCGCTGTTTAAAGGTCATAGCAAAACAAGTAGTAAAGACACTGCAAAATAAAGAAATAGATTAAAGAAAATAGAAGAGATACTAAAAAGAGAACAGAGCAAATAGAACTTTAAATGCCTAAGACATCACAAGGTAGGAACTACTAGATATTAGGGATAGACTGAAATAGAGTTGTATTTTGAATAAGGCAATATTAGCAACAGAACTGTTTCTAATACAAAGCGGCGTTTCTAATATGACTCTTCTAATATGACTCTTCTAATATAAAGGAGCTTTAAACAATCAAGCCTCAGAAACGCGAAAGGTGCTGCAATTGCAACACCTTTCAGACTCGTAAATAACCCTGTTTTAGTAGAGTTTTACGCGACGTGCGTTTTCACGAGCTAGCTTCTTAAGATGACGCTTTTTAGCGGCAGCTTTCTTGCGCTTGCGTTCCCACGTAGGTTTTTCGAAGAATTCACGACGACGAACTTCAGATAGAACACCTGCTTTTTCACAAGAACGCTTAAAACGACGCAGCGCCACATCAAACGGCTCGTTTTCTCTAACTTTAACGATAGGCATTTAAACACTCACCTCAAAACTTTACTGTGTATATCCGGGTAAAATTGTGCGCTAAAAAGGCCACCCGGGTTAAAAATGGTGCGAAATTCTAATCATTTCTGCGAAGAAAGTAAAGGATGAATTGCTAAAAATTAGCCAATATCGTGCATTTACTCCTTTGCTAGCATTCCATGAATGTTGGTTTACAGGTAAACTCTGCGCCTAAGATGTATAGGCCACTAACATTCAGGCCCTAACGCTGCCTTTTTAAAGCGTGTAAGGGGTCGGAATTTCGGGTTAGAAAGATAATCACGGGTGGATCATAAAGATGATCGCCGAAGATCGCCAGTAAAATTATTTGTTTTTGTTTTAAGAAGGTGAGCGCTTAATGCGAATTTTAGGAATTGAGACATCGTGTGACGAAACCGGCATAGCTGTTTACGATGATGAGCAAGGTTTATTGTCACATGAGCTTTATAGCCAAGTTAAGCTGCATGCAGACTATGGTGGCGTGGTTCCAGAGTTAGCATCGCGAGATCATGTTCGTAAAATCATTCCTCTTATCGAAAAAGCCCTTGTAGACGCAAACACAACGCCACGGGATATTGATGGTGTTGCGTTTACTCAAGGTCCAGGCCTTATAGGCGCACTACTTGTTGGTTCGTCGGTAGGACGTTCCTTGGCGTATGCATGGCAAGTTCCTGCGGT
This sequence comes from Alteromonas sp. RW2A1, assembly GCF_001886475.1. Classification (NCBI taxonomy): domain Bacteria; kingdom Pseudomonadati; phylum Pseudomonadota; class Gammaproteobacteria; order Alteromonadales; family Alteromonadaceae; genus Alteromonas; species Alteromonas sp. RW2A1. The sequence continues at coordinate 736,642 of NZ_CP018031.1, forward strand.
AGGTGTCCACCACATGGAAGGACACTTACTTGCACCTATGTTAGAAGAAAATGCCCCAGAATTTCCGTTTATCGCTTTATTGGTTTCTGGTGGTCATTCAATGTTAGTCAAGGTAGAGGGAATCGGGAAGTATGAAGTGCTCGGCGAATCTGTAGACGATGCGGCCGGTGAGGCGTTTGATAAAACAGCAAAGTTGCTGGGCTTAGATTACCCTGGCGGTCCTTTGCTAGCTAAGCTTGCGGAAAAAGGGGAGCCGGGTCATTACAAATTTCCTCGTCCAATGACAGATAAACCTGGTCTAGACTTTAGCTTTAGCGGTCTTAAAACTTTTGCCGCGAATACCATTCGAGCCGCAGATGACTCACAAGCCACGAAGGCGAATATTGCTTATGCTTTTCAAGAGGCAGTTGTCGACACTTTAATCATTAAATGCAAACGCGCTTTAGAGCAAACGGGCATGAATCGCTTAGTGATTGCTGGCGGGGTGAGCGCTAATCATATGTTAAGAGACAAAATGAAGTCATTGATGAGCGAGCTCAGCGGTGAGGTTTTTTATCCGGGTTTGGCATACTGCACCGACAATGGCGCCATGATAGCTTACGCGGGTATGCAAAGGTTGAAGGCGGGCGAGATACTTGACCTTAGTTCGCAGGCTAAACCAAGATGGCCGCTAGATACCTTAACGGCCGTTTAGACTATCTACTGCGCTTAATTTTTTAATAACAAGGACTCAAAAAATGTTTAAGTTCAGGGCAATGCCTACATCTATATTCACCTTTCTTACGTGTTTGGTTGTAGGCGGTCATTTGCAAGCTTCTGCATTGTTGTTGCCCTCGTCAGCGAAATCAGAGCTTAGTTCGCCAGACTCGTCACAGCAGCATGTTGTTATGATTTCCCTAGATGGCTTCAGGCACGATTACATCGAACTTCACAAGGCTAAACATTTAGCGAAAATTGCAAAAGAGGGCGTCCGTGCTAAGAGTATGACGCCAGTTTATCCTGCCAATACTTTCCCCAATCACATCTCGTTAGTGACGGGCCTGCACCCCAAAAATCATGGCATTGTAAACAATCGATTTTTTGACAAGTCGCGTCCAACTAAAGACGGATACGCGCACTATAAAATGGGAAGCGGGCAATCGGATAGCACCTGGATTACTGCAACGCCCTTGTGGAATTTGGTTGAATTAAACGGATTTAAAGCTGCTACATTTTTTTGGCCAGAGTCTGATGCCCGTATTAGTGGCTCATTGCCTACTTATCACTTCCATTATTCGAAATATGCAGACTACCAACAGCGAGTTGACCAAATTATTCAGTGGCTGAGTATGCCCGAAGTCTCTCGGCCTCGTTTTATCGCGGGCTACTTTTCTCTTACCGATACGGTGGGGCACGATGAAGGTCCATATTCAGAAAGAACCACTGCAGCCGTTCAGCGTGTAGATGAATTGATTGGCCAGCTTTATGAGCGTATTCAGGCTCTCGATATTAATGTAAACCTAGTGGTGGTTTCAGATCACGGCATGACAAACGTTGATGCTGAACAAGTGATTGCGGTATCAACGCTATCTATCCCAGACCACTTTTTGGTGGAAAGTGAGGGCGCTCAGGTACATATTTACGCACGAGAAAAAGTGAGCGAGGAAGATATAGCAGGGGAATCATCACGTCTGTCATCAATAGCGAAAGGACGGTTTATCGTACTAACTGACAAGCAACGTCAAGAAAGGTACTTTGAAAAAAACAACCGTACTGGAGATATCGTGTTAGAAATTGCTCCACCATCGCGGTTTATCGACACGCCATCAGGTCATATCAGTAAAGGTGGGCATGGTTACCTCAATACACTTGATGACATGGGAGCTGCCTTTATTGCTACTGGCCCGGCTTTTAAAAAGGGCATTATGCTGCCTACATTCAGCAATTTAGAAGTCTATCCAGCAATGGCTGAAGTTATGGGGATTGACGTTTTTACGCCTGTTGATGGCGAACTTAAAGTGTTATCCGAAGCACTTGCAGAGAAGCAATTATAGAAAAGCAGTTATAGAGAGCTAATCAAGTAGTCAAGAGCTAAACGGGAACAATTGAATACCGGAATACCCGAATACTAAATACCGACTACTCTTTGATATTACCTTTGTCCCACACCTTGCTTTCTGTGCCGCTGAGTAATCGTGAAATATTGTCTTTATGACGCACCACAATAAGAATTGAAAGCATGGCAACGGGCACTGTATATAAAGGCTTTACGAACCAAGTGAAAATAGGTGCTAGACTTACTGCGATAAGCGCCCCAAGAGATGAGTAGCCGGTTAGAAAAACCACCGCTATCCAACTTACTATCAAAAAGCCCGCAAGATCTAATCCAATTGGCAGCATGGCGCCAAAGGCTGTCGCCACGGCCTTACCGCCTTCAAACCCAAAATACAGTGGAAAAATATGGCCTAGGCAGGCCGCAATAGCAATTAATCCTAACCCCAGTGGCTCAATACCCAAAAAGTAGCTGCCGTAAACCGGAGTAGTGCCTTTTAAAATATCCATAACCAATACCAGCAGAGCAGGAATTCTCCCCCCTAATCGATAGACATTGGTGGCTCCCGGATTTTTAGAACCTGCTGTTCTCGGATCGGGTAAGTTAAACGCCTGACTAATTACAACCGCACTAGAGAGCGAACCAAAAAGGTAGGCTACTGCAATCATTAACACGGTTAGGGATATCATAGGTATAAAATTATCGCTCTATTGAATGTTGTTCTTTGCTAATTGAGTTAATAAAACAATGGGCAATGTAAAAAATGAATTCACCTAAACCTTGATTAAAAACGAAAACCTCAGTTGCCCCATGTTGCTATACAAAGGTATAGTTGTGCCACGTTTACTGCGGTTAGCCTTGTATCAGCATAACGCTACTTCATCCAAATACGATATACCACCTTTGAGCGACGTAAATGTCGCTTATTTCGCAGTAGTAAGACCAGTAACAACATAAGTTGACAAAATTCATGGGTAAAATTTATATAGCTGGATTAACGGTTGAAACGTTAATTGGTGTTTACGATTGGGAGCGTACGCAGCAAACGTCGCTGTTATTAGATGTAACACTAACTGCTGACCTAAACGCGGCAATGCGCAGCGACAACGTAAACGACACCATCGATTATGCCAAAGTGGCAGAGTGTATTGTTGAAGTGGGTAAACGCAGCGAATTTGAATTATTAGAAGCCTTTGGCAACGCAGTGATGTCCGCTGTGCTCGAAACCTTTAATGTAGCTGCAATAACGGTAAAAATTGTAAAACCGAATATATTACCAAATGCGCAAACCGTGGCTGTAGCGCTCTCGCGAGAGCGTAATTAATGTCACAACACACTATTTTAATTAGTATTGGTTCTAATATTGAGCGCGAACATTACACTCGGCAGTCGGTAATTGCGCTAAAAGCGCACTTTACTGATGTAGCCCTATCCTCCGTGTATGAGAGCGAGGCTGTTGGTTTTAATGGTAGCCCCTTTTACAATTTAGTTGCTCGTGCTTCAACGTCCCTCAGTATTGATGCGGTGTGCGATGCGTTAAAACAAATTGAGCGAGACAATGGGCGAGTTCATACTGATAAAAAGTTTTGCGCGCGAACGCTAGATCTCGATTTGCTGACCTATGATGATGTGGTAACTCGCTCACCGGTGGTTCTGCCACGAGAAGAGATTTGTCACAATGCCTTTGTACTTTGGCCTTTAGCAGAACTTATGCCCAACCATTTTCATCCTGAAACAAAGAAAACTTATGCCCAAATGTGGGCGTCTTTTGATAAACAAAAACAGCGCCTCTGGCCTATTGAATTTACCTGGAGTTAAACAAAGGAATGACACTTTTTGAAATTATAATTCTGGCTATTATCCAAGGAGTAACGGAGTTTCTTCCTATTAGTAGTTCTGGCCACTTGTTATTGCCGGCAGAGTTATTTGGTTGGGTAAGCCAAGGTTTGGCATTTGATGTTGCGGTTCATGTGGGGAGTCTTTTGGCGGTTATGATCTATTTTCGTCAGGAGATAGCACAAATGACGGTGGCGTGGTGCACTCAGGGGTTCAGTAAACAACAATCGACAGACAGTAAGCTAGCTTGGTATGTAATTATAGCTACTGTTCCTGCTGTAATTGTGGGTTTTCTAATGAAAGGCTGGATTGAGGATAATGCACGCACGGCGCTAGTCATTGCTGGTACCACCATTATTTTCGGTCTTGTGTTGTGGTACGCCGATGCAACGGCAAAGCGAACACAAGAGCTTGATAAACTCACTATGAAACAGGCGGTTTGGATTGGTTTGGCTCAAGTGCTGGCGCTAATACCTGGAACTTCCCGTTCAGGTATTACCATGACCGCGGGCCTTATGCTGGGGTTGAAAAGAGAGGCCTGTGCGCGCTTTTCTTTCTTATTGTCTATTCCGGTAATATTAGGTGCTGGCTTACTGGCTACTTATGATCTTATCGAAGCGAACGAAGCAGTAGATTGGCAAGCGCTCATGTATGGCGCTATATTCTCATTTATTAGCGCTTACATCTGTATCTATTTGTTTTTAAGCTGGATTTCGCGAATTGGCATGTTGCCATTTGTGCTCTATCGTCTTGCACTGGGCACGATATTATTGTGGTTTGTTTTTGCTTAAAAACTAACGCCCCGAAAAAGCCAAGTTAATAAAAAAGGAACAACAGGTATGTCAGAAACTATTTTTACTAAAATTATTAATAAAGAAATTCCCGCTGATATCCTCTATGAAGACGATATGGCTCTGGCGTTTAAAGATATTAATCCTCAGGCTCCAGTTCACTTCCTTGTTATTCCTAAAAAGCCCATTGCAACGGTAAATGATATCCAAAATGAGGACAGAGAGATTGTTGGGCACCTGTCTTTGGTTGCAGCAAAAGTGGCAAACGACTTGGGAGTGGCGGAGCAGGGCTTTAGAACAGTGATGAACTGTAACGAATTTGGCGGCCAAACGGTTTACCATATCCACTTACATGTTTTAGCTGGAAAGCCACTAGGTTGGCCGCCTTATACTGAAGATATGAAAAAGCACGTAGAGTAGCTGTTGTTACGCCACACTAGTTAGGTGGGTTTTAGTGTAGGTGCTAATGCAGGTGCTCATGTAGGTGCAAATTCAAGGTGATGAAAGTTGAAAGCCCCCAGCCATTGAGACAGTCAACGGCTGGGGGCTTATTAATACCGGCTAATCAGTTAGCCCAAGTACCTTTTTACCTTGATTAAAATGGATGTCGACAGGAATGTTGGCGTCACTCAAACGCGCCAAATCACTATTTAGGTCGGGTTTAATAACACCCATCGTCTCGACCAATTCAACAACACCGTCATAGTCGCCGTCACCTTGCAATGTCAAAATTAACTCAGAAAGCGCTTCAACAGCAGCACCCATCTTCATCATATTTACTCGGTAGTACCCATCTTCGGTTTTCTCAAATGCGCCCTGCTGTGCAAAGAAGTTAAACCGTATCATGTTGGCTTTTCCGTGCGCTGAGCTTGCGCCAAAGCGAACTGAGCGGAATATGCCGGCCATAAAGGTAACGTAGTAGTCTTCCAGAGAACCCTCTGCTATTTCCCCTTTTTCTAGTAGGCTTTGCACCATATAAAGGCCAAGGATATCTGCTTTGCCTTCTTCTAAAGCCGATGCATGTTCTTTCAATGCCTGACGCACGGTGCTAGTGCCGTCTAGTGTATTTTTTATACCTAATCCGTGAGCAACTTCATGAAACATGGTGTTAGCGAAAAATGCGTCAAATGTAATGTGTTTGCGTTGCTCAGGTACAATTAACGTTTCAGCAATGGGGACAAGAATATTGTCGAACTTGGCCTGCATCGCATTTTTAAGTTGCAGTCTTCGGGTTCCTTTCTCAAGCTGAACGCGCTCGTCATTTGGCAAGTTAATCGCAATAGTCTTACTACCGGCATTGGAATGGCCAGCGTAGTAAATAACATCGTATGCATTGAGGTCTGCGTCCGACCCAGGCACTTCAGCTTTGTAAGCTTCAGCTACCGGAAGACCTTGCTGTAACTCTGGTAAAAATGCGGCATATTTAGCAAGTTTTTCGCTCCACGCCAAATCTTTAATCAGTACATAGGCTTCGAACGCGGCACGATAGCCGAATAACTGATCTTCGTACGACTCAATAGGGCCGATAACAAGCTCGATAGGGTTGGTCTTCATGTCCATCCATGCCATATCTGAAGCAAGGTAATCATCGCTTAAAAGGGCATCTGCACGAAGTTTAAGGTACGCTTTAAAGCTCTCGTCTTCAGCCAACTCAGAGGCTTGAACGAGTAATTCAGACGCCTTCATTAATTCACTTTTAAAGGCTTGAGAGTACGGTTGAGAATACAGGCTGCCCGTTTCATCGCGTTTAACTAATGAGTACAGCCCTTGCTTGTCGCTAAAATTAGCGGTGGCGAATTCAGCTTTATCCATATCGTGAGGATAAAATTCCGCGCCTTGAGGCTTTTCTTCATAACCACTGAGAAATGCAGCATCGCCGTTTAAACGGTCCCAAGGACCGTAATTGATAGTGGCAAAATGTCGCACTTCATCACTTTCAATCCCATTTAAAAAACTGTCTTTGTCGCCAAAAAATGCTTGTTGCCAAAACAAGTCATCCATTATTTTCGAGGCATCAATAAGCAGTGACAGCATCTTGTGCTGATTCTCGTTAAGATGGCTTAAGTCAGCGGTAAGGTCGACTGGGTGATAGATAGACAGGCGAGATTCATCCACAATCAGTGTCTGTTGTGAAGATTGTTCATCAGCTACAGTTGTTGAAGGAGCTGTATCTGTTGCTTTGCTGCATGCTCCTAGCATAAGGGCGCCTGCGAGAGCCACTGCTATAGGAGAAAGCGTTGAAATTTTGGTTTTTATCATAAGTAACTCTTACTGTTTTTTATTTATAATTTAAAAGCTATATTTTTGATTTTGCAAAAAGTATTCACTTAGTTGTTTGATATCAATAGTGCTTTTCAGTGACTTGTCTATACTTTCTTTCGAATGTAATGCGGCTAACAATATTTCGTTGGTCGAAACTGAATCACTAAGATAGTATGGTTAAAGTTATATCATATTATTTGGTTAGTCCCACCGAAAATACAAAGGGATGCTGTATTCATTGTGACGGTTGCACGCTTCGTCTGGTTGCTTAACAGCAAGATTGGGCGGCAACATGCGTGAGTAGTATCAATATGTAATTAAATGAGTGGCTTGTAAAAGCCATATAGAATTTTCTAAGGGTAGAACTATGTCTACACAGAACGCGCTCTCAACAATTTTGGTTGAAAAAATTAATAACGATACGCTTGTACTTCCAACGCTACCTGCAATTGCGTTAAAAGTGAGAAAAGCGGCGGATAACCCGGATATAAATTTAAATGCGATGGCCGATGTGGTGGGGCAAGATCCGTCCCTAGGCGCTCGTATGATCAAAATAGCGAACAGTGCCTACATGGGGCGCAGTGTAAAAGTGACCTCAATTAACCAAGCGGTGACCAGAATTGGTTTGCGCCAAATAAAGAATATTTCTACCGCTCTTGCGATGGAACAATTGTTCGTTTCAAAAAACGATATAGTAACCCGCTATCTCCAAAAAGAGTGGGCGTCTACCGTGAATATTGTTGCTAACTCAATGGCGGTACTGCAGCTGTATATAGCGAGAACTAAAAAGCGCGAAATGAGCATAGATACTATGACGCTGGCAGCCTTGGTACACAATATCGGGGTATTGCCGGTTCTTACTGAAGCTGAGCGCCATCCAGAAGTGTTTGCAAACCCGTCTTTTCTTGATGTTGCTATAGATAAGCTGTCGGGCCGCATTGGTGCTAGCATTATGAAAGAGTGGGAATTTGACGAAGCCTTTGTGAACATTGCGCAGTATTGGAAAGACTTAAGCTTCATTCCGGAAAATGTAGGCTACATCGATTTTGTTCGCGTAGGTGCAGCGCTCTCTGGCGCCATTGGCAGCCAGAAAGATGCGATTATGAATCTTGCTGTCCAGCGAAACATTGTTGAAGACATAAGTATTTTGCACTCAGATGAGTTTAATGATCTATCGAGTGCGGCAAAACAAATATTTATGTAACTAGAAAACGCTCAGAGCCCATGTTCTGAGCACCTTAGTGGTATGAATAACAGGTAAAAAAAGCACGATATGTAGAAAAACATACGTGCTTTTTTTGTGTCAGGGGAGTGTTCAGGAATTTATAACGTTGAACTAGTCTAAATATCCGTATCGTTAAGTTTTAATGTATCTCTAAGGAAGTTGAGTAGCGTCGTAATTTCCGCTGACATCAGGGCGAATTCAGCATCTAGACGAGCTTCAACCTGATCTTTAGGAACGTCTTCAGTTTCTTCTTTAATGCGGTCGGTAAACTTTATACGCTTAAGCGCGCCATCTTCACACATAATAGCCGAGAGACTTTCAGCATATTCGAAGGCCACCTTTTGCACCAGTTTTCCGCCAGATAAATGCAGACTAATTTCATCGCTATCAAGAGGCTGATTTTTACAGCGTATAACGCTGCCAGTATCGTCAGTAGACTTTAATTCGGCTTCTTCAAGCAGTTCTATATTCTCTGGCGTTGCGTCTGTTACCCAGTGAGTTAATTCACTTTGAAGGCTATGACGAGTAAATGGCACCACTGGCAAAGAGCCTATCGCTTTGCGAACCATGGCTAAAAATGCTTCTGCTTTGCCATCTGATGATGCATCAACAGCCACTAGGTTATCGGGAAGAGAAATAAAACCGTGCGTATAGCTGTTTTTAGTAAATGCTTGGGGCAGTAATCGAGTTTGAATTTCCTGCTTGAGATCTGATTTGGCTTTTTTACCTACCGGTGAGCCGGTTTCCATTTCTATTTTGGCAACCATTTCTTCGAGCTCGGCATTCACCACGGCAGCGGGTAAAATCTTTTCCTGCTTTTTAAGAGTTATCCAATAACGCTGTTGAACGCAGTGAAACATGGTGCCCGACTTACCAGCTTGAGAAAAGGGTGATGCAAACCCCATAGTGGCTAAGTCTTGACTGCCGCAAGGGCGAAAAGCATGCTCGCTGAGCATACGTTCTAAGTCTTCATCGTTTAGCGACAGTGGCTGTGTTAGTTGAAATGCTTTTATATTTTTAAACCACATAGAAGGGGAAATCTCATTGAAGAAAACGGGGCGCAAGCGTACCAACCTATCTCGCGCCGCGCAATTGGAAATATGTTTAGCGTTGTCGTTTTAAAGCCGTGGCTTTAATGTTGGGAAATGGGAAAGCTTATGGTGTAGCTAAGCCCTTTCCCTGGTTCGCTTTGAGCGTCAATTTTGCCTTGAAGCGATTGAGTAACTAAGTTGTACACAATGTGCGTACCTAAACCGCTGCCACCGGAACCGCGTTTTGTAGTAAAAAATGCATCAAACAGTTGCGATAGTTCTTCCTTGGCTAAGCCTTTTCCATCATCTTCGTAGTGCATAACCACTTGACCGTCTACAACCTCAACATTCAGTGAGATGTTTCCAGATGTTTTGTCTTCGAAACCGTGATTCAGTGAATTAACGATAAGGTTAGTCACGATTTGCGCTATTGCGCCCGGGGCACAAGTGACCACCAAGTCTTTAGGGCAGCTCAGGGATATATTGTGCTGCGTGTGCTTAAAACTTGGTTTCAGTGATTGTAAGATTTCTTCAATATACTCGCACAACACAAAATCGCGCTCGGTTTCACTGGTCTGATCTACAGCTACCTGCTTAAAGCTAGCGATAAGGTCGGAAGCTCGTTCTAGATTATTTAAAAGCAAAAGGGCGGTTTGATCAGCTTCGTCAATAAAGCTGGCCATGCTTTTACTGGTTAAGCTATTGTCTGAAAAGTCTTGTTTTAAATTGTTAAGCCTTTCTTGAAGAAAGCTTGCCGCGGTAACGCTCACGCCAAGTGGGGTGTTTATATCGTGAGTGATACCGGCTACTAGGCCCCCAAGAGAGGCCATCCTTTCCGATTCTATTAGCTGTGCCTGCGCTTGATGGAGCGTTTCCATTGACCCAGCAAGCTCATCATTTTTCTTACGCAACTCGCTTTCTATATATTGACGGTTTTTATTCTCTTGCCGCAACTCGCGCTGGTGGGATATCAGCTCGTCTTTTTGCTGCTCTAAATCTAACATTATTTGCGAAAGTGAGGCTGTTTTCTTTGCGACTTCTTGTTCTAACACAAGGTTTTGATCATCGAGTTTTGCGTTGGCTTCGGTAAGCTCTTTTTGTGCGTTTTTCAGTTTTTCATTCGATGCGATTAAGTCATCAATTACGCCGTTATAGGAATCTCTTAACTGCAGCAGTTCGTTGTCGTCTTCAACTTTTAAGGTAAGCTTACTTTCTTCCGGATGAAGCGGGTCGAAGTTACCCATTTGTTCGGTAATGTTTTGCAGAGGTTCAGACAGCATAGTGCGAAATGCGGTCATAAAGAGAAAGACCAGAAAAGTGGTTTTGACCATGGCATTGCCAATCAAGAAAAATACACCCACTTCTATACGGCTGAAAATAGTATCGAAGCTTGAATATAAAGTGACATCGCCGACGGTTGACTCGCGTCCAGCGAATTTAAATACAAGGGGGAAACTGTAACTGAAAACACCGCCCGAGTGGTCTTCAATAAGTTCGCGTTCTACGGGGTTAGGAGAGCGGGTTCTTCTAATACCTTGCTGTGTAATGAAATTACCGTTTTCGCCCCTTACTTGAAGGCCTTCTACGATTGGAATTGACATAAGCCCTTCGGCTATAGCGCGGACTTGCTCTTCATTAATCTCCCACATGGCGCGGGTTAAGCTAGATGAAAAGGTGTTTTTGAGTGTTTGTAGTTCTTGCTCGACATGATTTTTAGTACTGAGATATTCGGTAAATATTTGGCCTACGGTCACAATAAGTGTGAGGGCAAAATATACTGAGAGTACTCTTGTTAACAGCTTCCTTGATAACCCTGTTTTCACCGCAGCCATCGACTAACTTACCCCTGTCTAAAATCGAGCTCTGACTAAAATAAACCCTAACTACACGCGTATCCTTAATCTGATTTAGCGTTATAGATTAGTGCAGTTTTGTTTGCTAAGAATATGCAAAATTCTATTAATTAACAAGATTATCAGCTCAAACTATATACATAGTAGGATATATGTAAAACTTGACACACAAATGTAATCGTTTTAATAAAACTGTCATAGACCACATTAATAATAGCGAAAATTAAAAATGACCAGGAAGACAACTATGTCTCGCACTATATTGGTGGTTGAAGACGAAGCCCCTATTCGTGAAATGCTAAAATTCGTTTTAGAACAGTCGAGTTTTACTGTTATTGAAGCAGAAGATTTTGATATTGCTAAAGAGAAAGTATGCGAGCCATATCCTGATCTTATCTTGCTAGATTGGATGCTACCTGGTGGCAGCGGTGTTCAGTTAGCAAAAAGCTTGAAGCAGCACGAATTCACTCGCGATATCCCAGTCATTATGCTTACGGCACGTGGCGAAGAAGAAGATAAAATTCGCGGTCTAGACGCCGGTGCAGACGACTATATTACCAAGCCGTTTTCACCTAAAGAGTTGGTTGCACGTATAAAAGCCGTTATGCGACGAGTTACGCCAACATCAAATGAAGAGCCAATCGAATTCAACGGTCTAAAGCTTGAGCCAGTATCTCACCGTGTTACTGCCAACGATGAACCTCTAGATATGGGCCCAACAGAGTTTAAGCTGCTACACTTTTTTATGACTCACCCAGAGCGGGTTTATAGCCGAGAACTGCTGCTTGATAACGTATGGGGTACTAATGTTTACGTTGAAGACAGAACGGTTGATGTGCACATACGTCGTTTGCGTAAAGCTATCTCTAAGCATGGTCACGATGCTATGATCCAAACAGTTCGCGGTGCGGGGTATCGTTTTTCTGGTAAGGCCTAGCGCTCGACATTCTGGGCACGTTGCTACGCAGCGGCGTGTCCCTCAATTTCTGTAACACGAGTTCCAATATGTATTACCCCTTTTCATGGTTTAGAAGCACCATTCGTTTGCTGATCTTCTTAGTGCTTTTTGCGCTAGGCGGATGGCTGTTAGACGATATGCTGTTTGCTGTGGCACTTGGAGCTGTCGTATTACTTATTTTCAACTATTGGCATTTGTATAAGTTAAATCGTTGGCTTTGGCACAGTAGAAAAATGTCTCCGCCTACAGTCCGTGGCGTGTGGGAACATATCTATGAAGGTATTTATTACCTGCAGCGAAGAAATCGAAACAAGCGAAAAGAACTCGGCGAGCTCGTTAAGCGTTTCAGGGAAGGGTCGGAAGCATTGCCCGACGCCGCAGTGGTGGTTGATTCTAAAGCATGTATTCTATGGTGTAACCGGTTAGCGCGACTAGAGTTAGGTTTAAAGTGGCCAAAAGACGCTGGGCGCCGCCTCGACAATTTACTCAGGCACCCAGAGTTTATTCAGTATTTTCATGCGGGAAATTACAAATACCCCATTGAAGTACCGTCGCCCACAAATCCTAATAAAACCTTTGAATACCGCATTATGCCTTACGGGGAAGAGCACCTGCTGCTCATCGCTCGAGATATTACGCGAGTATCTCAGCTAGAGGCGATGCGAAAAGATTTTGTTGCAAACGTGTCTCATGAGTTACGAACGCCTTTAACTGTTATAAACGGCTATTTAGAAATTATGCCTGAAGCGGAAGGCGCGGACCCTTTCGTTAAAAAGGCCATGAGCGAAATGGCGACACAAACCCATCGCATGCAAAATTTGATAGAAGACCTGTTGGTGTTATCAAGAATTGAAGCAAGTTCAGAACGGGTTTATGAAAATGTAGTCAACGTGGGTTCAATGCTGTCGCTAATAGAACGTGAGGCGCAGGCACTAAATAAAGATAAAGGTCACACCATCACATTCCATGTAGACAAAGAGTTATCGGTTTACGGTGTTGAGACAGAGTTGCGAAGCGCGTGCTCTAACTTGGTATTTAATGCGGTGCATTACACGCCAGCAGGCGGAGAGATTAACGTTTACTGGAGCCGTAAGCCATCGGGAGCCTGTTTTTCTGTCGTAGATAATGGCGAAGGCATAGAGCAAGCTCACCTGAACAGACTAACCGAGCGTTTTTACCGCGTGGATAAAGCACGGTCTCGAAAAACAGGCGGCTCTGGATTAGGTCTTTCTATTGTGAAACATGTGCTAAGCCACCATAATTCATCTTTGGACATTAGCAGCACAGTAGGAAAGGGCAGCAATTTTTCATTCGAATTGGATAACGAACTTATTGCTGAACAATCTTAAAAGTGCGCCACCTAAAGGGGTATTGAACATATGAAATTACGGCTCTTAAGAAGAGTAGCAATAGGCTTATGTTCACTGCTTGCTACGCAGTCAGTTAGCGCGATACAGGAAGCGGACGCTCTTTCGAATAGCTCTGCTTCCAAAGTGCCTTCTTATGAGCGTGTGCCTGGCGTAGCAGGTAAACTATCATCGGTGGGTTCCGATACCCTAGCTAACTTAATGACCTTTTGGTCGCAAGAGTTCAAAACTCTCTATCCGCAGGTAGGTTTTCAAATTCAAGCCTCGGGTTCATCAACCGCACCGCCAGCCCTTATTGAAGGCACCGCTACCATAGGGCCTATGAGTAGAGCGCTTAAGCCCAGTGAAATTCGCGATTTTATCAACGTGCACGGCTATCCCCCTACCGTATTAAAGGTGGCCATGGACGCCATTGCCATTTTTGTAGATAGACGGAATCCGCTAGAGGGAATGACGTTAGAACATGTGGACGCCATTTTTTCACGTACCTTGTACTGCGGTGCCAATGAGCATATCAATCGATGGTCGCAGTTAGGCGTCAACGAGAGCGGTTATCAGTCTCCAATTCGACTATATGGCCGTAATTCCGTATCGGGAACTTATGGTCTGTTTAAGGTCTCAGCCCTGTGCGACGGCGATTTTAAAAATACCGTGAACGAACAGCCAGGGTCAGCCTCAGTGGTGTTATCTGTAGCCAGTGGCACGGGGGCAATCGGCTATGCAGCTTATGGATACAAAACTGCGGGCGTTCGTGCTCTGGCATTAGGCGACTCTCTTGATAATTTAATACCGCTTTCTATTGATACAGTTAGAAACGAAACTTACCCTTTCGCCCGTTTCTTATATTTGGTGATCAATAAAAAGCCCGGCGAGCCGCTGCCCACTCTTGAGCGCGAGTTTATTCGCTACATATTGTCGAAAGAAGGACAAAACCAAGTATTAAGAGATGGGTACTTTCCTATTCGAGAAGATGTATTGCTTAGGCAGCGCCGGCTTTTAGAAGATAATGTCCAAAGCGTTGGAGTTGTGAGTGAATAGTACGTGGAAGCGCTGGGTGTTAGAAAACACACTTAAAGGTGTAAGTGGAAAAGAACTTTATTTAACCTTAATAAAGCACGGTTTTGTGCATGAGCAAATTGTGCCTTTATTGGGGGCGAATTTATCGGCGCAGCAAACACAAAAGTTAGCTAATAAGTATAGAGTGTCTGTACCACTACCGGCTTTTCTCGGTGATGATAAAAGTGATGATTCGCATTGTTCTAATATAAGAACCTCTGAAACAGTTGATTATGAAACCTTTGGTGATAGTGATTTTTGTGTCTATAAGCTAACAGGTGGCTTTGACTCAGATTTGTGTGAAGCGGCCGTTAGCAGCATAAAAAAGGGATTGAGGCCTTCCACCATTACCACAGTGAGTAGCGACAAACCTCAGCAATATCGCACTTCAAGCACATGTGACTTCGCCAGCCTTGAAGCCGGTTTGGCAGAACGTTTGAGTGATAAATTAAAATCATTAATGGGAAAAGTGCACGATACGTCTGAGCCCATTCAGGCTCAACACTACGATATAGACCAAGAGTTTAAACAGCATACCGACTACTTTGAGCCGGGTTCGTCTGAATACAGCAAGTTTGCTGGCCGCAGGGGGCAGCGTAGTTGGACGTGTATGGTGCAACGTACACAAAAACGGCATAGTAAACCCGAAAAGCCTGCACCAAGCACATCCGGTAGAGGCAGGTGAGAAGTATGTAATTACCCAATGGTGCCGTCTACCTGCCACCAAATGAACCTTTTGTTACACTGTCATAGTGTAACAAAAGTGTCATTAATCTTAGGTAACCTTCTCCGCTGATTAGTACAAGATCTTATTTCCAGCGGAGAAATTAATGTTTATCAAGCAAAGCTTCAAAATATCTGCAGTAGCAGCGGCACTTGTGTTGGCTGGTTGTGGTGGCGACATTAACATCAGCGAAGGCGACGTTATCGACAATTCTGATAACTCTTCTGTTGTTAACAACCCAGCTCCAACACCTACACCAACACCTACTCCAACACCAACACCTACTCCAACTGATGCGAACAACCCGTTCACTCAAGGTCTGGCAACAGATGTTTCTGCAGAGTTCCCTTCAATTACTGACAAGCCAGTTTATCGTCTTAATGAAGGAACTACTTTTGTAGAAGACGTTACTTTCACAGCTGATGCACATTGGGTTTTACAAGGTCGTACAGCAGTTGGCGGCGATAACGTAGACTCTGCAGTACTTACTATTGAAGCCGGCACTACTATCATCGGTGAATCTGGTGAAGATTTCTTAGTAGTTCGTCGTGGTTCACAGATTGAAGCTGAAGGCCGTGCTGATGCACCTATCGTATTTACATCGGTTCAAGATGTAACAGGTCAAGAGACAGATATTGGTCAGTGGGGCGGTTTAGTTGTTCTTGGTCGTGCTCCTGCTAACAGCTGTGGCGACCAAGTTGGCGAAACAACAGAAGACGAACTTGCTAACTGTGGTGTAGCTGCAGAAGGTGACGCGGGTCAATTCGGTGGGAACATTGCTGATGACGATTCTGGTTCAATTCGCTATGTTGTAGTTAAGCACGCTGGTCGTACATTAGGTAATGGTGACGAGCTTAATGGTATTACGCTAGCTGGTGTGGGTTCTGAGACCACAGTGGAATATATTCAAGTACACCAAAACCTTGATGATGGTCTAGAATTCTTCGGTGGTACTGTAAACGTAAGCCACGTTGTACTGACTGCAAACGGTGACGACAGCCTAGATTGGTCTTTCGGCTGGACTGGTCACGCACAATATATATATATCCAACAAGACGCTGCTGCTGGCGACAATGCGTTTGAAGCAGATAACAGTGAATTTGATGCCGCAGCGCGTCCTCTTACTAATCCACGCATCTCTAATGTAACTGTAGTCGGTGCACCTGAGACAAACGGTGTGCGTCTGCGTGCAGGTACAGCGGGTAAAATCAGTAACTTACTTGTTGTTGGCCCAGAAGGTTACAGCAATTGCCTACGCGTAAACGGTGACGAAAGTGTTGCCAATGCAGAAAGTGGCGAACTTGCTATTACAGGAAGCATAGTTTCATGTGCTGACGACGCAGAGCAGTTCACATCTGGCGATATTGGTGGTGTTTCAACTGAAGAATGGTTCCTAGCTCAAGACGGCAACCAAGTGCTACCTACTGCACAGTTAAACCTTGCGGCAAACGGTTATGCACCACTTGCTGATTCTGTTTTGTTAACTAGTGGTGTAGATCCTCGCGATATCGAGCCAGAGTTCGAAGATGCACAATATGTTGGTGCATTCGACGGTCAAAACAACTGGATGACAGGTTGGACAGTTGGTATCAATGGTGGTTTCCCAACTGACGTTCAAAATGCATTTGACCAGGGCCTAGCGGTAGACGTTTCTTCGCAGTTCCCTCAGATCACTGACAAGCCAGTTTACTTGTTAGACACAGACGTTACGTTCACATCAGACGTTACCTTCACCAACGACGCACACTGGGTACTAAGTGGCCGTACTGCTGTTGGTGGTGATAACGTAGATAGCGCGACATTATTCATCGAAAATGGAACAACTATCATCGGTCAGGCTGGTGAAGATTTCCTAGTGGTACGTCGTGGTTCTAAAATCGAAGCGCTTGGTCTAGAAAATGCTCCAATCACAATGACGTCTATCCAAGATGTTACCGGTGAAGAAACTGATATCGGTCAGTGGGGTGGTTTGGTTGTTCTTGGTCGTGCTCCAGCAAACAGCTGTGGTGACCAGGTGGGTGAGACTACAGAAGATGAGCTAGCGAACTGTGGTGTTGCTGCAGAAGGTGACGCAGGCCAGTTCGGTGGAAACGTTCCTACTGACGATTCAGGTACTATTCAATACGTTGTAGTTAAGCACGCAGGGCGTACGCTAGGTAACGGTGATGAGCTAAACGGTATTACGCTTGCTGGTGTTGGTTCAAGCACTAACGTAAACCACATCCAAGTACACAAAAACTTGGACGACGGCCTTGAATTCTTCGGCGGTACAGTAAGCGTTCGTTATGTTGTATTGACTGATAATGGCGATGACAGCTTAGATTGGTCTTTCGGTTGGACAGGTAATGCACAGTTTGTTTACGTTCGTCAGAACGAAGAAGCTGGCGACAATGGCATCGAAGCTGATAACAGTGAATTTGATGCTGGCGCACGCCCTCTTACTAACCCAACTATCGCAAACATGACTATTGTGGGTGATAACACAAACAACGGCGTACGCCTTCGTGCAGGTACTGCAGGTAAGATTCACAACCTAGTAGTGACTGGCCCTGAAGGTTATCAAAACTGCTTGCGTGTTAACGGTGCAGAGTCTGAAGCACTTGCCACATCTGGCGAGCTAACAATGACTCACTCAACAGTAGCATGTACAGAAGCGACAAACTTCGGCAACGATTTTACTCGCAACTGGTTTACTGGCCAAGACAGCAACTCGGTAAGCACAGCAAACGCGCTACGTTTAAGCGTAGACGGCAGAACACCACTAGACGGTTCTCCGCTTCTTGGAACAGGTCTTGACCTATCAGAAACTAACGGTTTCTTCGTTCCAACTGATTATCAAGGCGCATTCGATGGCGAAAACGATTGGACTGAAGGCTGGGCATTCCTACCAGGTAACTTCCCAACCAATCTTCAAAACGCTTTCGACCAAGGTTTGGCGACGGATGTTTCAGCTGATTTCCCACAAATAACTGACAAGCCAGTTTATTTGCTTAACGCTGACAGCACGTTCACTGCGGACGTTACACTAACTAACGATGCACACTGGGTACTAAATGGTCGTACAGCGGTAGGTAACGACAATGTTGACCCTGCAACGCTATGGATTGAGCAAGGTACAACAATTATTGGTCAACGTGGCGAAGACTTCCTAGTGGTTCGCCGTGGTTCTAAAGTTCAGGCTTTAGGTACAGCTGCTGCACCTATCGTTATGACTTCTATCCAAGATGTAACTGGTGAAGAGACTGACATTGGTCAGTGGGGTGGCCTAGTTGTTCTAGGGCGCGCTCCAGCGAACAGCTGTGGTGATCAAGTTGGTGATACGACCGAAGATGAACTAGCAAACTGTGGTGTAGCTGCAGAAGGTGATGCCGGTCAGTTTGGCGGCAACGTTGCTGACGATAATTCAGGTACTATTAACTACGTAGTAGTGAAGCACGCTGGACGTACACTAGGTAATGGCGACGAGCTTAACGGCATCACGCTAGCGGGTGTAGGTTCTGGTACTGCAATAGATTATATCCAGGTTCACAAAAACCTAGATGATGGTCTTGAGTTCTTCGGCGGCACAGTAAGCGTTAAGCACGTAGTGCTAACTGCAAACGGTGATGATAGCCTTGACTGGTCATTTGGCTGGACAGGTAACATCCAATATGTACTTATCAAGCAAGACGAAGCTGCTGGTGACAACGGTATAGAAGCGGATAACAGTGAGTTTGATGCTGCTGCAAGACCACTTACTAACCCCACCGTGGCTAACCTAACTGTTATTGGTGACAATACAAACAATGGTGTTCGTCTGCGCGCAGGTACTGCAGGTTCACTTTACAACGTGCTAGTTACTGGCCCTGAGAACTTTGCTAACTGCCTTCGTGTAAATGGTGCGGAGTCTGAAGCTCTTGCTACCGACGGAACCCTATCAATGCAGAGTTCAGTGATTGCATGCTCTGAAGCTAATAACTTTGGAACGGACTTCTCTCGTGACTGGTTCACAGGTGAAGCTTCAAACAGAGTTGTTGCTCCAGATGGTCTAGGACTAGCTACAAACGGTTATCAGCCTGCGGCAGGTTCGGTTCTTCTAGAGGGTGCAACTGACGTTCAAGAAATCAACAGCTTTTTCGACAGTGTTGACTTTGTTGGCGCGGTAGGCGAAGAAAACGACTGGACTGAAGGGTGGGTTACTGTAGGTCTGGAATAGTCACATAAATCGCACGACGCAATGTGGCGCTCTTTAAGAGCGCCACGTTTTATGCGTTAAAGCACGTGTTGTTCTAGATTTTCGGAGTTTAATAATGAGTGATATTTCCCGCTTACTATCGAGGCCGTCTCGCCTTGGTATGGCAGTTTGCGCCGCCTTAGCGCTTGGCACAACCGCACCGTCTCTTGCTCTAGCTCAGGAAGCTGAAGCATCTGAAGACGAAGTTATAGAAGAAGTTGTTGCAACGGCCTCGCGCCTAAAAGGTACTGCTACCGCAGTAATGCAAGAGCGTAAAAACCAAGCGTTTGTTGCAGATATCCTGGGTGCTGAGCAGATAGCTCGTACGGGTGATGGCGATGCTGGTGCTGCACTTCGACGTGTTACAGGTTTGACACTGGTAGATGGCAAGTTCATTTACATTCGCGGTTTGGGTGAGCGTTATTCAAGCACACAGCTAAACGGTATGTACGTTCCAAGTCCGGACCCTACACGTTCAGTAGTTCCTCTCGATTTATTCCCCTCGGATATAATCGAAAGCTTAAGTGTACAGAAGTCGTTTTCTCCTGACATGCCTGCACACTTTGGTGGTGGTAACGTTGATATTCGAACGAAATCAATCCCATCGGAGTTTATATTCAGGCTTTCTGGTGGTTTTGGTACCAATACAAATAACTTTGACGATGGCTTTTTTTACGACGGTGGAAGCGATGATTGGACTGGGCGTGACGATGGAACTCGCGCGCTACCAACAAGCATTAGCAGCCGTCTAGATGCTGCGCAGTCAAGCGCTGGTATCGAGGGTAGTTTGTCGTTTCCTGTAACCTTGGAAGACCGTCAGGAAATGCTGTCGGACATCAACTGGGATATTGGTCCGGACCAAATCAGTGTTGATCCCGATACCACAGCCCGTGCAACATTAGGTAATTCCTATGAGACTGAATACGGCAAGTTTGGCTTCCTGTCATCGGTTTTCTATCGTAATGAATGGAATGTAAAAGACCAAACGATCGGCGCCAATATGGGTACAGTTGGGTGTTCTGAGTTACCTGAGGAACAAGTGAGCGGAACCAAGTGTTTTGCTCAGTTTTTTGACGGTGTTCAGACTGAGCAAGCAGTCACTTGGAGTGGCATGCTGAACTTTGGTTACGAATATAGCAATAATCACCGGTTCTCTCTAAACAATGTATTGCTTCATGATATGAGCGACCGTTTGAGACAGCGTGATTTTACCGACGTAAACGAAACTGTTGCCGGTGTAAGAGAATTTGAGCGCGTAGATATTGTCTATGAAGAACGTCGCATGTCTTCAACACAGTTGAAAGGCGAGCACACTTTTCCTGAGTACAATTTCGCGACGTTCGATTGGTACGTTGGCACCAGCCGGGCGCGTCGTTACTCTCCAGGTAATCTAGACTTGATATTTGAGCTGACGATTGAAGACGGTAATGTTGTTCAGAAGCAATTGCAAAATGTATCGGCTACCAGTGTAAATCTTGAATGGCAAGACTTGCGAGACGTAGCGGATAATTGGGGTTGGGCAGCAAGCTACCCGTTTACCATTGGCAGTGCTGAGATTGACCTCAAAGCAGGTGCTGATTTTTATAATAAAGGTCGTAAAGCTACTAACATTCCTATTGAGGTTACGCATCGCTCGTTAGACCAAGAGTTATCGCGCGGCGACAGAATTGATGAGATTTTTTCGCAAGAGCGAATTAATAATCCAGATTTCTATCGCAGCGGTTCAGGTCAAGGTTTATTCCTTTCTGGTATGGCCGACGGTGACGAGTTCTCGGCAGGTATGAAGCTAGACGCTTATTACCTAATGGCAGATGCGTTTATTGACCAAAAGTGGCGTGTAAGCGGTGGTTTCCGTTACGAAGACTTTCGTCAAGTATCAGTACCATTTACTGCACACTCTAATCAATTTTCAGAGTCTGTAGAGGATTTAATCGACTTTACCTTCCAAGAAGACGATTTCTTTCCTGCGTTGGGTTTAACTTATATTCTTGACGATGAAATGCAGTTCCGTTTCAACATCAGTCAATCTACTATCCGTCCAGATTTACGTGATGTAAGCTCAAGTTTCTTTATCGACCCAATCACACAGTTCCTGGTCCGTGGTTCGCCTTTGTTACAAAGCTCAAAGCTTGACAATGCTGACTTGCGTTGGGAGTGGTATCGAGATGGTGGCGATAACGTCTCTGTAGCGTTGTTCTACAAAGACATTACTAATCCTATCGAACTTATTGAATTAGGAACAGTTGGTGGTGCCGCACCTAACTTGCTTACAGCCAACGCTGAGCAGGGCGAGTTGTACGGCGTAGAGGTTGATTTCCTTCAGGGGCTTAACACCCTTGGCGAGAAATTTGATAACTTCTTTTTATCCGGAAACTTCACGCTGTCAGATTCTAACGTGACCATTGGTGCTATTGATGACGATGAGATTTCATTGTTTGAAAGCCAAGTACTAGATGCGCTAGACGCCACAAGTGCTTCTAATATTGTAACTAATAACGAGCGTCGCTTGGTGGGTCACAGTGAATGGGTTGTGAATTTACAACTTGGTTGGGATTCTGATAACGGTGAGCACACAGCTACATTGGCGTATAATGCCTTTGGTCCGCGAATTATTGTTCCTGGAACACGTGGCAACGCTGATGCTGAGGAAGAAACTTTCCACTCGTTGGATTTAACCTATACTTATTTCCCAGATTTTAACTCTCAGATACGTTTTGCAGTTCGAAATATATTTGATGAGCAAAAGGAAGTACTGCAGGAAAACCTACCGATATTTCGCCAACAAGAAGGCGTTGACGTAAGTGTGAGATACACCTACGAATTCTAGGATAACAAAGGGGCGTAAGCCCCTTTTTTGTTTGCCCAGCGAAGCTGGCAAACCCGTCAGGTTGAAAGAAACCTGAATCACCCTGACTGAGGGGAAGATAATCCGAATGGCAAGGGCGTATTATGCCAGCATGGTATCACTGGCATTTTCAATGATGTGGCTACCCATGTACTGCTGAGTGAAATATGTACAGCAAAGATCAACAGACCCTAGCGATTAGCAAATGGTTAGTACGCTATATAGAACATATAGCACTAATTTCTTTATCGTGCCGTTGCAATGCGTGTCTGCTTTCACTTGCACTGGCGACATGCTCTTTTAATTTGAACCTTAAAACCGAACTAAGGCCCAGTATATTTATTTACCTATATCCATACACTCTACTTAACAAAACGGTTTATGGAATGGGTATTGTGAAAACAAACAAGATGGTATTGATTTGGATAGCCGTGCTGTCTTTGCTTCTATGTGATGTTTCTAGCGCTGGAATGCTCAATAACCCTCAGCAGTTAGCAAGTCGCTACACAGTATCTCATCAATCGGTAAAGATTAGCGATTATTTGGTTAGCGAAAAGCTTGATGGAATTCGCGCAAGATGGACAGGCGAAGAGCTTCTTACCCGAACCGGCCATGCTATTAGTGCGCCAGAATGGTTTACACAGTCTTGGCCGAGAAAAATGTTAGACGGCGAGTTGTGGTTGGCCCGTGGCAAATTTGAAGAAACTGCCTCAATAGTGCTTTCAGATACTCCTGACGAACGGTGGCGAACAATCACATTTATGGTGTTTGATATGCCGCAGTCAAAACAAACGTTTGAGAAAAGAGTGGACGAAATAAAGCGCATTATTGCTAAAACAAAAAGCTCTGCGCTAATGGCTATCCCTCAATATGGTCTTGATACCCATGAAACTTTAAAAGCAGCATTGAACAAGATTACGGATACGGGTGGAGAAGGGCTGATGCTTCACTATCGTCATGCGCGATATACACATGGCCGCAGTTCTCATTTACTCAAGCTAAAAAAGCATGAAGACAGCGAGGCGAAGGTGATCGCCCACATCAAGGGAAAGGGTAAGTTTAAAAGTATGTTGGGCTCTCTTCTCGTTCAAACGGCAGAAGGAATTCAGTTCAAACTTGGGACAGGGTTTTCAAACGAAGAGCGTTTGCATCCGCCCCATATCGGGCAATGGGTAACTTACAAATATTACGGTTACACAGGAACAGGCAAGCCTCGCTTCGCCAGTTTCATGCATGTTAGGCCGCAAAAAGATTTACAGCACAATATCCGCGCATCTACCGAAACAGTACCGAAGAAAACAGCGCAAGAAACACAGCAATAAAAAACATCGTGATGAATAATAACTAACGTCAGTTTGGCACGGGGCACTAAACCAAAGCTTTGTGGTAATAGACAAGCAGCGAACCGGTCAGTACCTAATCGCGCTTTAGTAATTGTTTTTACATCAAGCGGTTAGATTGCAAAAGGTGATTACCTACTATACGGTTATATTTATCCACTGTGTTTCAAATGGCCAAAGTTGCCTTTTGAGGCTTAAGACTCAATAGATAAGGTAGTCGTTATGAGGTGCTTATGGAAAACGTTGTTCATCGTAGGTGGCTTATTTTTACTTGCAGCATGCGATAACTCAGAGCGTGCTAACCAAGCTATTGAACCAATGGCAAAAGCCCAATCTGAGGACGAACTCCTTTTGCAAATTAAGGCGGCGGGTGTATTAAAAGTTATTACGCGAAATGCCCCTACTACCTATTTCATAGGCCGTGACGTTATGCCTCGAGGGCCTGAATTTGACATGGCTGACTCGTTTGCCTCTTTCCTAGGAGTTGAGCTAGAGGTTATTGAGAAAAATTCTATATAGGCTGTCATTTCAGCACTAAAAAATAAAGAGGGACATATTGCGGCTGCAGGACTCACCCAAACCAAATCTCGAGCAGCTGAGTTTATGTTTGGCCCCAGCTATCAAGATATTACGCAGCAGGTGGTTTGTCGGCGGGATAATGTTCAGCCAGAATCAATAGAGGAGCTTATAGGGCTCGATATTATGGTGGCAGCGGGAACCGCTTATAGCTAACGGCTTAAAACACTTCAGATGCAGTATCCAAATCTGAGCTGGGTGGAAAGTGCCAGTTTAACCACCGAGCAAATCCTCTATAAAGTATGGCAGCGAGAAATAGATTACAGTATAGCTGACTCGAACATTGTGGATCTCAATCGTCGATATTTTCCTGAGTTAATTGCGCCGTTTAACCTTGCTAGAAGTGAAAACTTGGCTTGGATGCTAAATACTTCGAGCAGAGCACTGGCCGAGGCGGTAAATGAGTGGTTTCTCGATTACCAAGAAACGGGTCGTTTAGACAGCACGCTCGATCAATATTATGGTTTTTTTGAAGTGTTTGATTATGTAGATACTCGTACGTTTATTCGACGTGTAGACGAACGATTTCCTGAGTTTCGACAGTATTTTAGCGATGCTGCCAAGAAATATAATTTACCCTTTCACTTACTGGCAGCTCAAGCTTATCAAGAGTCTCATTGGCTTGCCGACGCCGTCAGTCCTACTGGGGTTCGGGGCATAATGATGCTTACCCAAAAAACCGCCAAAGAGGTGGGTGTAAGCAACAGGTTAGATCCTAAGCAGAGTATATTTGGTGGGGCGCGTTACCTCTCTAAAATAAGAACCCATAGATTTGTCGATGAAGTTGAAGAGCCCGATCGCACCTGGCTTGCACTCGCTGCATATAACGTAGGTCGAGCGCATTTACACGATGCGCAAACGCTGGCGCGTCAACTTAATTTGAACCCCCATAAATGGGCTGACATGAAACAAGTATTGCCTTTACTTAGCGACAGGCGATATTACAAAGATTTACGCTATGGTTACGCTCGGGGTACTGAGCCAGTGCGGTACGTTCAGCGAATTCGTGAGTATCACCATATTATAGAAAATGAGTTAGAGTAAAAGATGGCTCAGTATAGGGAATGCCTCTCCTTCAGCTAAATACGCAGTGTTACGTTTACTTTATTTGCGTTTTTATCCAAAGACAAATTCGCTGCAATGCTCAGTGATTAACATGACCATAAGAAAGGTTTCTTCTAGATAGCAGCATCATTGGATGTTACCAACATTAATGTATAAACTACTCACCAAATAATTAGCTTTATTAGCTTACAGGAATGTCTAATGGACAAGCTTCTCTTTGTATTAATGGTTCTTTGTTTATCTGCTGGCTGCGTGCAGGCGCAAGTGGACCCTGTCGCTCAAATGAACAAGGTTAGCTTTGATCGTATCTCAATCACCATGGGTGATAAAAAATACGACGTTGAGTACGCAAAAACCTTTGAACAGCGTGCCCAGGGGCTTATGTTTAGGAAGGAATTATGTGAAGATTGCGGCATGTTTTTTACCTTTGATACCGCTAAGTATGCTGGTATGTGGATGAAGAACACGTTCATACCCTTAGATGTAGCATTTATCGACAGAAACGGTGTAATTACTGACATAAAATCTTTGATGCCTCATAGCCTCGAATCTGTAGGCTCATCGAAAAAGGTACTGTACGCACTGGAAATGAACCAAGGGTGGTTTGCCAATCACAATATTCGGGTTGGTGACCAATTAATAATTCATCGTTAAGCTGCGCATCTAAGTGCGCAGTAAAGCCAGTGAATAGCTGGTGTAGATCTGGAGTTAATTAAAGTGACAAATGCCTTATCGATAGCTAAGTTCGGCGGAACCAGTGTTGCCAATTATGAAGTAATGCAAAACTGCGCCCGAATTGTTGCCGGTAACAAAAACACGCGCATCGTTGTAGTAAGTGCATCTGCTGGAATAACAAATCACCTTGTAAGTCTTGCGCATACGCCCATGACACAGCAGCAAATAGATGATACCTGCCAAGCTATTACCAACATTGAGCTGGCGATACTCGACAAACTTGCTGATAAAGCTTCTATAGAACCCAAACTTAATGACCTTCTCGACGAAGTTCGCGCTTTAGCGTTTCATGAAGAAATTCTTCATCGTAACGATTTAAAAGACCAACTGCTGTCTATGGGGGAGCGAATATCTTCTCTTATGTTCTCGTCGGTTTTAGCAGAGCAGGGCGTGAGCACTATTAACTTTGACGTGCGTAAAGTATTGCGAACCGATAGCGAGTTTGGTGAAGCAGCTCCGCAAGTTGAACAAATTGAAACATTGGCAAGCCAGTTGTTAGCACCGGAAATTGAGAATGCTATTGTGGTAACTCAAGGTTTTGTTGGCGCTGATGAGAACGGAAATACAACTACCTTGGGGCGCGGCGGTTCAGACTTTACGGCCGCTTTATTGGCAGAAGCCTTAAATGCAGAGGCCTGTGAGATTTGGACCGATGTGATTGGCGTTTATACTACTGACCCAAGAATTACCGATGCAGCAAGACCATTGCCTGAGCTTAGCTTTGAAGAAGCCGCTGAAATGGCAACCTTTGGGGCTAAAGTACTTCACCCGGCAACGATGGAGCCTGCACTACGTAAAAATATTAAAGTGTTTGTTGGCTCCAGCAAAGAGCCAGAGAAAGGTGGCACTTGGATTGTTCGCGATTGTGAGCACGAGCCGCCATACCGTGCTATAACCCGTCGTAAAGAACAGGTTATGGTAACAGTTAAAACGCCGAAGATGATGTACGCGCAGGGTTTCCTTCAACAGGTATTCGCTATTATTGCCAAACATAAACTCAGTGTGGATCTGGTTACTACGTCCGAGATATCAGTATCTTTTACCCTTGATAATCCAGCAAACTCGGTAGCTCAGCGACTAAATAAAGAGACTATTGCCGAGCTAGAAACTATCTGTGACGTTACTGTGGAAAAAGGGTATGACCTCGTTACTGTAGTTGGTAATAACATGCAAACCGCAGTAGGCGTGTCGAGCAAGATTTTGGCAGCGGTATCAGACTTTAATCTGCGCATGATTTGTTTTGGTGCGAACCCTCACAACCTGTCGTTCCTGGTTAACGAAAGTAACAGTGACGATGTGGTGAGAAAGCTTCATAAAGCGTTGTTTGAGTAGCCCTGTTTAAGCGGTAATGATTCGCGACTTTACCGCTCAGACCTCTAAAATAAACGAAAACGGCCATTCTTAATTGGCCGTTTTCTTATGTAAAACACGCATCCATTTAAGTGAAATACACGAGTCTGCGGGAAATAGCTATTCCACAGGTATAACGACTTCGTGCCGCTTATTCCAAGGTAGTGTAAAGGGAGAGTCGTAGCCCAAATAGCTAGGCTTGCCGATAACCTTGTAATTATTTTCCTCCAATGTGCTCATTAGCGTTTCAGTATAGGCATTACGTTTGTCGTCGTTATTAAATCCTGAATAGCGTATCACGGCTACTTTTCTCGCTGGAACTTCAACAAGTTGCACGTTGGCATGTGTTGGTACTGGGGCGCTGTCTGCCGTGTATTTGCTGGGAAGAAAAAACATCATGGTGTTTGATGATGTAACCTCAACAGGAGATGTCATCGATATTTCAGCACTTTGCGCTGAGTTGTTCCCCATTTCCACGGGCGAAGTCATTGCTATTTCACTCTGGGTTTTGTTCTCTCCTGAAATATAGTTAAACAGTAGCCTAAATGCTCCGTTGTCGCTGCTTCCTTTTGACATAACAGCCAATGCAGTTGGATAGCTTCGAATTTCTACATCGTCGCTTAAAGACGCAACAGTGTCATAGGCAATGGTCTCATTATCTTTGTAATAGACTTTATCGGCATTGGCATTAACATCGGCAGAAAAGCTCGTCATAAGTAATCCGCATATTGAAGTGAATACAAGAAGTAATGAACCTCTCATTGTGACTATTTTCATCATTAACCACTATTTTTATATTTTAAATTACTACGTTATTACCCGATTATTTGGTCATTTAACGCCCAGAAAGTTAAAAATACAAAGTAAAAAATTAGAAAATAAAAAAAGGCCCTTGCGCAAACGCTAAGGGCCGTTTCATCATTTTTGTCAATTTAAACGCGATAGCCAAATCTTAGATTTAGCCGGCGCTAGCTTACCTACACCTTAAATTGACGTATTGATTGTTGAAGCTCGTCAGCAAGCCTTGCAACTTCGTGGCTAGAGTCTGACGTTTGTTGAGCTCCTGCAGTTGTCTCTTCAGCAATGCCTACAATAGTCTCTAACTTCTGACTGATCTCTTGAGAAACTGTGTTTTGCTCTCGAGCAGACTGCTCAATTTGAGAGCTTACATCGTGAGCTTTGTGTACGGCATCAGAAATAATATCCAGCGCTTGCGTGGCTTTTTCTGTTTGCGATACGCAAGCTGCGGTTTGTTCTTTACCTTGATTCATTACCGAAACCGCACGTTCTGCTCCTGCTTGAAGTACCTCGATCATGGCGTTGATTTCCTGAGTAGATTGCTGTGTTCTACTTGCAAGTGTGCGTACTTCGTCAGCAACTACGGCAAATCCTCTACCTTGCTCTCCAGCTCGTGCCGCCTCAATTGCGGCATTAAGCGCCAATAGGTTGGTTTGGTCGGCTACGCCGCGAATAACATCTAGAATGCCACCAATGCTTGCACTGTCCTGGTGTAGCTTGTTGATAACATCAGCTGCGTCTTGAACGTCTTTGGCAAGTATCTCAATCGTGTTCTTGTTCTCGAGAGAGATTTGACGAACATTTTCAGCTTCTTTATCGGCATGACGAATTTGACTTAGGGTATCTTCAGCGTTTTGTACCACCATCTGAGACGTTGAGTGCATTTCGGTAGTGGCAGTAGCGACCTGTCCAATCTGCGACTTCTGATCTTGAATTGAGTGTGTGGTTTGCGCCGTTACCGCAGAGGTTTGCTCCGACGCTGCAGCTAATTGTTCTGCGCGAACATTAATACCGGTGATAAGCTCTTTAAGACTTCCAATTAGCGTATTGCAGTTTCTCGCCAAAAGACCAAACTCGTCTTCGGCCGAGTCATCGAGGCGGTGGGTTAAGTCTCCAGAAGAGGCTACCGTCAATAACTCGTTTACTCTGTGTAATGGCAGGGTAATGGCGCGTACAGTGATATAGCCAATAAAAGCAGCAACGGCAATAGAAGCCAGAACAACCACGATAACGAAGGTATTACCCGTTGTAATGGCAGAGTTAACTTGCGTTTCAATGTCACTGGCTTTTTTATCTGCAAGCGTAAGCAAGCGACCTAATTCCAATATGCCCTGATTAATATTGGCATCAGACGCATTGAGTGCACGCTCGGCATCATTTCTACGTTCTAGGCGGTTAACGTGTAATTGCATAACGCCATCGCTTGCTTTAATTGCATTGACTGCATCATTAACTAAGTCGTTAATATCGTTAAGCGTACCTGAAGTGTCTTTGCCATCTGCGGCATCATTCATTTCACTTAGCTGAGTAACCACTTTATCAACTACTAGGTCAACCTCGTTACCTAGGGTTTGCGAGCGCTGCAGCGTTTGCGTTTTTATATATTCGTAAGACACTGTAAGCAGCGACAATAATGAAGTTTCCAGTTCGCCACCAATTTCAGAGGCTCGACGTAATTCAGGAATACGCTGAACAGACTCTAAATCTGAAAAATCGAGTAGGTATGTAGATGCATCGTCAGCGTTGTCTTCGGCATCGCCAAGGCGGTCTGCAATGGTGTTGCGTAAATCTAGATATTGTTTGTGATTGTCGTACATATTGTCGACGTTTTGAGTATAGGACTCATAGGCTTCACGAACCGAGTTAAGTGAGCCTTTCAACTCAGAATCTTTATTAACGGCCTGCGCTAGCCGGTTGTATTCTGAGTCGAATGAGTCTTTCGCTGCATTAAAGGCCGTGCGCTTTTCCGATAGACCAGACAGTTCCTCTTCAATGTAGCTTTCGAAGGTAAGGCGGCCCATGTTCAGGAAACTGGCCTTTAGCGCGTTACTTCCTGCAACACTTGGCAAAGCGACATCGTTCACTTCTTCTGTTGCTGAACCTATGGAATTAAGGTTAATGAGTGATACAACGCTAACAACGACAAGAAGAGCACTGATCGCTATAAACCCACCGATTACGCGAGTGGCTACGGTTATTTTCATCGGAACTCCTGGATGAGTGTTTTAGTTTTTATTTCCACGATATTAGGATTTGTTGGCCTTCACGTACGTTTTTAGCGGCCAAGATAAACCGTCAGTAGCTTGCAATATTACCTCGCAAACCGCACAAAATATACCTCATTGTTTCAGAGGTAGAATAGCTCGCAGTGCATTCTAATCTCGGTTTTATCCCGTCGCTTTCAAATAAATGTATCGACTACAATTACTTAATGTTTACCCGTATTGGAGAAAACATTAATTTATTTTTCTGGTCATACCAGTGGGGCCCGCAATGTTCAGGCAGAAAGTGTGATCAACTCGCCGGTGGTGTCGTTGAGAAGGGTAAGGGTTTGCCCCCAAACGTATCCGGTATCGAGGCCAATAAACTGTGATGAGTCAGTTTCTCCGGCAAGCGCAGCCCAATGACCAAAAATAACGCGGTGTTTGGGTTTTAGTTTACTATTACTTACCTCAAACCAAGGCTTTATTTCATCTGTCGCGCTGTCGGGGTGTGATTTGTTTTCAAAGTTAAGCTCACCATCTTGCGATACAAATCGCATTCGTGTGCAAGCATTGACGGTAAATCTGCGTCGTTCTTCTTCGCTGAGGTTGGAATTCCACTTTACTGGTGTATTGCCATACATAGTGTTTAACAACGCAACGTAGTCTGGCCCTTTTAAAATGTCCGACACTTCATCGCTTAACGCCACTACATCTTTGATTGACCACAAGGGGTAGAGGCCTGCATGCACAATTAGGGTTTTCTTGTTTAGTCGAAGGGCAAGTGGAAACTGGCGTAACCAAGTCTCTAACTCATGAACATCATTTGCGTTTAATAACGGCTCTAGGTTATCTGCTTTTTTGGGTTTATGGATACCGTTAAGCGTTGCCAAAAAATGAAGGTCGTGATTGCCAAGAACGCTTGAGAAGCTTTTACCAAGAGACTTAAGAAAGCGCAGCGTGCTTAATGAGTCTTCACCACGCGCTACTAAGTCACCCACCGCATAGAGTTTATCCTGCGCAGGGTCAAAATTTACTTTGTCGAGAATTTGTCTTAAGCCGCTATAACAGCCTTGTATGTCCCCAATGAAATAGGTGTTGCCTTTAGACATTATTGGCCTTTAGTGAAGTATATGGGGAACAGCAAGTCGAAACACGTCAATAGGTACTTTGAATCGATCGCCATTCTCTCGTTCCATTTCATAGTAGCCTTCCATATTACCAACGGGCGTGTCAATGACGGCACCGCTGGTGTACTCAAAACTTTCACTTGCTTTTAGTATCGGCTGCTTTCCTACGACACCGGCACCTTGAACTTCCGATGTCTTTCCGTTGGCATCAGTAATTCGCCAGTAGCGATTAATTAGCTGCACGGTCTCGTTACTCTCATTTTTGATAATAATATGATAAGCAAATGCGAATTGCTCTGAATCTGAGGGTAGATGCTCGGGCAAGTGGCGAGTTTTCACTCGCACTTGAATGTCTAATTCATGCATAGAAAGAAACTAAGACTCTTGGTTATATTCTTTGTTTGAGACCGCATTGGCTAAAGTAGCAAAATCAGTCAAAGAAAGTGTCTCTGCTCGACACTTGGGGTTGAGACCAAGCGCACTGATTTCTTCCTCATCCAAACAATCTTTCAGAGAGTTTCGAATTGTTTTTCTGCGCTGATTAAAGGCCTGAGCGCATACTCTTTCAAGTGTGCTTAACGACTCTACCTGCACAGGAGGAACGCTATGGGGAACGAGTTTTACTACTGCCGAATCTACTTTTGGAGGTGGCTTAAATGCTCCAGGAGGCACATTTAATACTGGGATAACGTGGCAGTAGTATTGCGCCATTACCGAAAGTCTGCCATAGCTCTTTGAGCCAAGGCCCGCGGCAAGCCTGTTCACTACTTCTTTTTGAAGCATAAAGTGCATATCTTCAATGCTAGATGCGTGATCAAATAGATGGAACATCAAAGGTGTAGATATGTTGTAGGGTAAGTTTCCGAAAACGCGAAGCTTGCCATCACAATCGGGCATCTCTTTGGCAAGCGCAGTGAAGTCCATCGTCATCGCGTCTTGTTCGATAACGTTGAGTTTTTCACCGTTAAACGGGTGGTGGCGAAGTCGTTTGGCTAGGTCACGGTCTAGCTCAATTACGGTAAGTCGGTCAACTTCATCGCAAACTGGATCAGTTAATGCGCCTAAACCTGGACCAATTTCTACTAAGTTCTGTCCGCTTTTAGGCCCAATTGCCGCTACAATTTTCCCGATGACATAATCGTCGTGTAGAAAGTTTTGCCCAAAGCGTTTTCGTGCCGTATGGCCTAAATGTGTTTTACTCATTGTTGATGCTGCGCAAGCTCAATGGCTTTTTCCAATGCTTTTCTGAAACTGCCGGCGTCTGCGTTGCCTGTTCCTGCTAAATCGAGAGCAGTACCGTGGTCAACAGACGTACGGATGAAAGGTAAACCTAACGTTATGTTTACCGATGCGCCGAACCCTTTATACTTTAACACAGGCAAGCCTTGATCGTGATACATGGCTAATACTACGTCAGCATCTTCAAGATATTTAGGCTGAAAAATAGTGTCTGCAGGAAGGGGACCAATAATATCGAGGCCTTCTTCACGAAGTTCATTGAGTGCCGGTGTTATGGTATTAATTTCTTCAGTGCCAATATGGCCGTCTTCTCCGGCGTGGGGATTAAGCCCACAAACGTAAATTCTTGGCTTTTTAATTCCAAATTTCAGTTTCAAATCTGTGTGAATAATATGAATGACTTTATGAAGGCGTGTGCCGGTGATTGCCTTGGCAACATATTCCAATGGAATATGCGTGGTAGCCAGCGCCACATTTAGCCCCTCTGTTGCCAGTAACATCACAACATCAATGGTATTTGATTGATAGGCAAAAAACTCTGTGTGGCCGCTAAATGAAACGCCCGCTTGGTTAATAATGCCCTTGTGCACTGGACCGGTTACCACAGCATCAAAGTCACCGTCTATGTTGGCTTGGCATGCTTCGCGAAGTGTCTCTACTACGTAAAGCCCGTTTTCACTGTCAAGGGTTCCAGCCACTACATCTGCTGATTTACTAATATGTTTGATAAACAGTGAACCCGGCGCTTGAATGTCCTCAATAGCCGGGTCGTAGTCAATAAGCGTTAACGGAAGGTCTAAATCTTTGGCTCGTGCCATTAGCATATCGCTGTCGGCAAACACGACAAGCTGCGCTTGCCATGCCTCCTGAGCCAGTTTGATGATCAAATCTGGCCCGATGCCCGCCGGCTCTCCCGGCGTTACTGCTATTTTAATTGGTCTGCTCATGAATGACTTATAGTTTTAGGACTCAATAACTTCAACATACGCTGCATCACGCATTTCACGAAGCCAGTTTTCTGTTTCTTCTGCAAACTTCCTGTTAAAGATCAGCTGGTATGCTTTTTCTTCTTTGCGTTTATCTGTTGCATCATCCACACGGCGGTCGATAAGCTGAATTAAGTGCCAACCGTGCACAGAGCGAACCGGCTCACTAAACTCACCTGGTTCTAACTGCGCTAATGCGTCTTTAAATGCAGGCACATAATTATCTGGGTTAGACCATCCAAGATCGCCACCGCGAAGTGCAGAGCCAGGATCTTCAGAATATTCTTTAGCCAACTCTTCAAAGTCAGCTTCGCCAGCTTTTACATCCTCTTTAAAACCAGCAAGCATGGCCTTTGCCTTGTCTTCACTTAAAATAATTGAAGGCTTAACAAGAATATGACGGGATTTCACTTCTTGCACCGTCACTTTTTCAATACCGCGGGTATCGATTACTTTAAGAATATGAAAACCAGCGCCACTGCGTATTGGGCCTACTAGAGAGTCGACATCTTCATTTTGCACCGCTTCGGCAAAAAGTGTAGGCATAGCGTTGATGTTTAGCCAGCCCATATCACCACCTTCAAGGGCTTCATTACCCGACGATGATGCGATAGCAATTTTGGTGAAATCTGAGCCAGACTCCAATAGTGAGATAACTTTATCTGCTCTTTCACGAGCTGCCTGGATATCTTCATCTGTTGGATCGGCAGGGAAACCAATAAGAATGTGGCCTAAACGATATTCAGCTTGTTCTGCACCTTGCTGTTCAATTAAGCCCATTAAAGTGTCAATTTCTTGTGGGGTGATGTATACACGACGGCGCACATTGGCGCGTCTTACTTCGCCCATGATAATTTCTTCACGGATATCTTCACGATAGTCGTCGTAGGAGATGCCTTCTGCAATAAGCGAAGCTCGAAGCTGCTCCATCGTGGCGTTTTGATTGGCAGCAATGTTGCCAATGGTTTGCTCTAGTTGAGGGTCACTTATTTGAATACCCATACGCTCAGCCATTTGAAGCTGAAGATTTTTTGTAATTAAACGCTCAATAGCCTGCGTTCTCAGCGCCCGATCTGACGGTAGCTCTTGATTATTCGCCTCAGCATTACGCTTAACTTCTTTTACTAGTGCGTTAATTTCGCTTTCTAGTATCACCCCTTGGTCTACGATCACGGCAACGCGATCAAGCATGACCTCTTGTGCCACACTGCTAAATGAGAGTATTGCACCTAACATCAATGCACGGATAATGAACTTCATACACACTCTTTATTATTGGTTAATTGCATTAACACACACTTTTGTATGCGTAATTACGGGTTAATTTAAACTATAAGGCTGTCGATAGCCAAACATACCGTCTTCCAGCATGCTTCTTCGGCTCGCCATCGAGCCAATTCCTTTGAATATAAACTGTAGTGAAACCCCTGAATCGAAATCATCAGTGGTTTGTTCGCCGCTATCGTTGAATCGGTTGTTGAGCGTTCGCTGTGCTACGAGACGCACTGCCCAACAGCAAGACTCGTATTGAATGCCTGCATAGGTTTCAACACTGCGATTTCTCTCAAGATCCCGATAAGTTCTGCCAACCCATTGCCAGTTCTTAGTGATAGGCCAATTCGCCGATAGACCTATTTGATCAATAGTTTCACCACTTAAGTTGCGTACATACCGGTGGCTGAGTTGAAGAAAGCGAGACGCATCTTTTCGATATTCGATGCCCACACTGCTTAAATCAACCTTGTCGGTATCGGTGGTTACTTGTACATCGGAGTGAAAGTACCAGTTTTGATCAAAACGCCAATCTAACTCGGCGGCTAAAGCTGAACGATCTTGGTCTTTATTTGCTGCTATTACTTTATTATCTTCAAGATAAAATATCTGACCCACACTTAGAACAAATTGTTCCCTATTGTTTTTATCTAACATTCGCGTGGTTGCGCCGACAGTGATTTGATTATTATCGTTAATACGGTCAAGGCCGGTAAATTCCTGTCCCCGAAAAAGACCTTCAACATCTGTAAGTAGTGCGGTTGAATCGTATAGACCGATAGCGGTTTGATCTTCATAAGAGGTGTATAAATACTGTACCTTTGGTTCAAAAGTCATCGAAAGCTCGTCATCAAACCACGAAGTATCTCTTTCAAAGTATAAAGCGCCGTAAAGTCTTGCTTGGCCTAGGCTACGCTCGACATCCTCTTCAAGCTCGGTTCCCGCTACATTGTCCTGGCGGTAAACGGTTTGAAATAGTGTTGTCTCTGCTACTACTTCTCCCCATGCTGCACGTAGCGGCAAGGCGAGCGTTGGCGCTACGTGAAAACGAGTGGCAGTAGGGGCGGTTGTTAACGTGTTGTCAAAGTGGGCTAGCTCTGAATCAATGCTGAACTCAAAATAGCGCCCTAGCGCAGTGTTATAGTTGAGCTTTATTTGAGGTACTGCTCGGTAGCTATCTGCGGTGTCGCCTAGTACTTCGAAGTCTTTTACCTGTACATTGACTGACAAATTCTCAGAATAATAACTTAACCCCACGCTGCGATATAAATGCGTATCTGCGCGGCTGTAATAGTCTGAACCAAGGTCGAGAAGGTAGTTGTCGTCACTTAGACCATTGAAATCGATATTCAATAGCCAGTTCTCGCCTATTAGGCCCTGATGCTCTAAACGATAAAAATATCGGTCTGGATTACCGCTTATATCGCTGTCGCTTGGAAGATATTCAACATAAGCCATTCCCTCACTTTTTTCGGTTAAATAGCGAAACTCGGTATTGAGTTGTAAGCCTCGCCGAGTCATTAACCTTGGTGAGATGGTCATGTCGTAGTTTGGGGCAATATTCCAATAAAATGGCTGAGTATAGTCGACCCCAGTTCTACTCGAGCTGGTTAGCTCGGGAAAAAGTAATCCTGTTTGACGTTCATTACTTACAGGAAATGCAAAATACGGCAGATAAAAAACAGGCACATCAGCAATATAGAAACGGGTGTGTTTGGCTTGGCCCCACGCAGTGCCTTTTTCTAAACTGATTTCACTAGCCCTAATTAACCAGTCTTCGCTACCTTGTGGGCAAGTGGTAAAGCTTACTTCATTTAGAACAATACCTGTGTTGGTATCTAATAGGATATCTTTCGCAGCACCTTGTCCCACAAAGCCAGTGAGTTGATACTTTGTGTTTGTCATCTCTAAACGCTCTTCTTCAGAACGCAAAGAAACGGTATCGCTTTGCACTTTCAGGGATTCGTCTTGATAGGTAACGTCGCCTTTGGCTATTAAATCTTTACCGCCGCTGTTTACTTGAGCTTGAGATGCACTTATCACTGCTGCGTCTGAGGTAATGTCTACGTTGCCAGAAAACAGGGCAACTTTATTCTCAATAATCTCAGTGCGGTTAGCTTCAACTTTTATGTGGCCTTTTTGCATCAGTTGTTTGCTGCTGAACGCCACGGGCTCTACACCACAAAACGCCATTGGCTCTATAGCGGGAGCGGGTTGAGATACGGTTGTATCCTGTGCGGAAGCGACGACAGGCAAAAGTGTCGCGCAAACTAGCAAGGCGCAGGTGTTTTTCATGCGTAAAAAGGCGGCCTGTTAAAAAATATGATGCGTTAAACCCCGTGTAAGACGCCAAAGGTCTTTTTAAGTTCGGTGTCGTGTTGTTAAAAACTGTTGGCAGCAGATGTTAAAAAAACGCGACGAGCCTGCGCTTGAGGCAACCAACATTTGTATATTGACGACAACCGGTCAATTCTAAGCACTTCTGTAACAATTACCAACCGTTGGACAAAAAAAACAGCGAAATAGTAGATATTTTGAGCTGATTTGGACATTTACCTCTGCTATGACCTCAATAGGCTTGAGAACGCTCGAAACATTACTACTTCAATGTGTGTAGGTCTTTGGTATAGTTATTCCACTGTACGGTGACAAATTAGAGCAGTAGCGAGGGTATAAGCGCTTGCATTCGCTGCATTACGGGAGAGAAAAATTTAATGTCTTTTTGGGGTAAGGTTCTCGGAGCCCTTTTCGGTTTCATGTTTTTAAAGATTCCCGGTGCGATATTAGGGCTTGTGGTTGGTCATTTCTTTGATAAAGCGTACAGCCAAGATTTTAATCACATGGGTGGTTTTGGGCGGTTTTTCAGTGATAAGAACTCTCTTAAGCAGCAGGCGATATTTTTTCATAGTCTTTTTAGCGCGTTAGGCCACCTTGCCAAATCTGATGGGAAGGTAACTGACAGAGAAATTCAGATTGCCACTGCGTTAATGGACGATATGCGGTTGTCTGGCGACGCCCGCAGTGAGGCTCAAGATGCGTTTAGAGAGGGCAAAGCACGAGATTTTCCGCTCAACGATATGCTTAAAGGCTTTTATGATGCCAGTCATGGCAGACGAGATATACTGCAAGTATTTTTAGAAATATTGATACAAGCCGCATTTGCAGACGGGCAATTGTCGCAAGAAGAATATGCTGTCTTAGAAAAAGTGGCTAAGCCACTAGGTTTTAGGCGTCGCGACCTTGACTACTTAATCTCTATGTATGAAGCCGAAATTCGTTTTCGTCAGCGTCAAGGTCAGCAAGGGCAGACAAACAGTAACCGCAAACGCCAGCATTCAGGCCAGCAACAGACTTATTCTGCTCAGCAAACCCTCGACGATGCCTATCGTATTCTCGGTGTTGACGCATCCGATGATGAGAAAGTGATTAAACGTGCTTATCGCAAACGGATGTCAGAGCATCACCCTGATAAACTAGTTTCAAAAGGGTTGCCAGAGCAAGCCATGGAGATAGCAAAAAAGAAGGCGCAAGATATTCAATCAGCGTATGAGTTAATTAAACAGCGTCGTGGCTTTTAAATGACCAACAAAACCCGTGAACTCACTTACGTACCAGCTGCAAGTCAGTCGCATATTGACGGTTTTATAGAGATGCTGTGGTTGGAGAAGGGGCTATCGGAGCACACGCAGCAAAGCTACCGAACCGATTTAAATAAGTTGGCGATTTATGCCAATAATCAGGGCGTAAAAGACCTATCTATTTTAACCACTGAGCAATTGCAAGATTACCTCGCATACCGCTATGAAAAAGGGCTGTCTAGTAGAAGTACCCAACGCGCGCTGAGCGCCATTCGGTCGTTTTTTGTTTATCTGATTGCAAAACAAATAAGAGTAGATAGCCCGGTTTCTACGCTTTCTAACCCTAAAACGTTAAAAGCACTGCCGACGTCGTTAAGTGAGCAGCAGGTAGAAGATTTGTTGGCCGCACCGTTAACTGACGATCCCATCGAGTGTCGTGACAAAAGCATGCTTGAAGTGCTGTATGCCACTGGGCTTCGAATAAGCGAATTAATTGGGCTTACCATGGATCAAATCAGTTTGCAGCAAGGTGTAGTAAGAGTTGTGGGGAAGGGTGATAAGGAGCGACTAGTACCGCTAGGTGAAGAAGCAATTGAGTGGCTCATAACCTACATCAAAACTGCAAGACCAATTTTGGCAAATAAACAATCGGATGTGGTGTTTTTAAGCCGGCGTGGGCAAAAGATGACAAGACAAACATTTTGGCATCGCATTAAATATTATGCTGTAAAAGCTGGTATAGAGCAGCATCTATCGCCCCACACATTGCGCCATGCATTTGCAACTCATTTGTTAAATCACGGTGCAGATCTCAGGGTAGTACAAATGCTATTGGGGCACAGTGATTTATCAACAACACAAATTTATACCCATGTGGCGACTGAGCGATTACAAACGCTCATCCATAGCCACCACCCTCGAGGTTAATCTTTTTTGTAAAAGCTGCAAAAACTGTAAAAGAGGTAAAAGTAGCGACAAACGGTTGCCTATGCCTACCTTAACTTCTCTTGTGTATGTTAGTCTTCAACCATTGCATCCGCGCTGAAAAACAAAGTTACCTCAGAGATGAAACGAAATCGTGTTTTCTCAGCTCTCTCTTTCTAAGTAAAGAGTAAAACGCGCAACGTTAAATGAAAAATTGGCTAGCCAATGTGGAGTATTTTAAAGTGAAAGTAGTAAAACAGATTGCAGCAAATAGTTTTGCCTTAGCGGCACTCATGGTAAGCAGTTTCACCCATGCCGCAGACGATGCTGCAATTCAACAGAAGCTCAATACGGTGCTTGGCTTAGAGGTTGAGTCGGTGGCCGATTCTCCGGTACCTGGTTTGGTGCAGGTTTCTACCGATCGCGGTTTTTTCTACATTAGCGACGATGGCCAGTTTCTTTTACAAGCTGTTGTTTTAAATATCGATGAAGGCATGCGAAACGAAACCGAAGTTGCCATGACAGCGTTAAGGTTAGAAGGAGTTAAAAAAATGGCGCCTTCAGCAATTACGTTTAAAGCTAAAAACGAGAAACACGTAATTTCAGTGTTTACCGATATTTCTTGCGGTTATTGCCGTAAACTGCACAATGAAATTGGCGAGTTGAATGACAAGGGTATCACCGTAAATTACCTGGCTTTTCCTCGTGCAGGCCTAAACAGCGAAAACTATGAAGAAATGGTTTCGGTGTGGTGTGCTGCTAACCCTCAGCGGGCACTTACTAACGCTAAAGCTGGTGAATCTGTTGACTCTGCATCTTGCAATAACAAGGTGGCGGAGCAGTACATGTTAGGTCAAAAGCTAGGGGTAAGAGGAACGCCAAACATAATCTTACCTGATGGCTCGGTGATCCCTGGCTATCAGCCGGCAGACGCAATTGTTGACGTGTTAAATCAAGCCGGGTAATTAAACTCTATCGTTCAGCCTAAACAATAGAGAATGATATAAATAATTGGGTGTGCGTAAATTTATGCACACCCTTCACGCCCTAAGCAGACACCCCCTGACTTGCTGAAATGAGCGCCGCGCGTCTTGTACCCATTTCGACCAGTGCGTTAGAATTGCGCGTTAAGCATAACCTTTTATTAAAAAACGGTCCCTCATGATATTGCCTATTGTGCGCCGCGAAGTTAGCGGTGCGATGTTGAGTTCACAGTTACACCCCGTTATCGATAGAATTTATAGAGGTCGAAATGTTCAGCACCCGGATGAACTTGAGCATGGTCTTAAGGGGTTATTGCATTACAATGAGCTAAAGGGGATGACTGCAGCGGCATCTCTTCTTGCTAATGCCATACAGCAAAATAAACGTATTATTATCGTCGGCGATTTTGATGCAGATGGAGCAACCAGTATTGCGGTATGTCTGCTTTCTATGCGCGCAATGGGCTTCAACAACATTGATTATCTAGTGCCAAATCGTTTTGACTTTGGGTATGGGCTTAGCGTGCCGATAGTGGATGTTGCAATAGAAAATGGGGCAGATGTTATCGTTACTGTCGATAATGGCATTTCTTGCCTTGAAGGTGTGGCGCATGCTAAAGCGCAGGGCTTGCAGGTTGTCGTTACCGACCACCATCTACCTGGTGAATCTCTTCCAATTGCCGACGCTATTGTCAATCCCAACCAGCCTGGCTGTAATTTCCCCTCTAAAAATGTGGCCGGGGTTGGCGTTGCTTTCTATATCATGCTGGCGATTAAAGCAGAACTACAGCAGCGAGGCTATTTTCAGGAAACGGCCATTCCACCACCGAATCTAGCCTCACTACTCGACATTGTGGCCGTAGGCACGGTAGCCGATGTGGTAGTGCTGGATAGAAACAATCGTATTTTGGTTCATCAAGGGTTGCAGCGTATTCGAGCGGGAAAATGCAGACCGGGTATCAAGGCGCTAGTTGAAGTGGCGAATAGAGAATGTGCCCATCTTACATCCACCGATTTAGGGTTTGTGGTTGGTCCTCGCCTTAACGCTGCCGGACGACTTGATGATATGTCCCAAGGTATCGCTTGCTTATTGGAAGATGACAAAATTCAAGCCCGCATGATAGCCGCAGAGCTTGATGCACTTAATAAAGAGCGCCGAGAAATAGAAGCGGGTATGAAAGAACAAGCCGAACAGGCGCTTGAAAAAATGTCTATTGATGAGGGCGATATACCTGCTGCGCTGGTGGTGTATCGAGCCGATTTTCATCAGGGGGTTATCGGTATTGTAGCGGGGCGACTTAAAGAGAAATATTTAAAGCCTGTCATTGCCTTTGCGCATCAAGATGATGAGGTGATAAAAGGGTCTGCACGCTCTATTCCTGGCGTACACATTCGCGATGTTCTAGATGAGGTAAACACCCGCTACCCCGGCGTTATTGATAAGTTTGGTGGTCATGCCATGGCTGCGGGCTTGAGCCTTGGTGTGGAAAAGCTTGCTGAATTTGAAAAGGCTTTCAGTGAGGTGACTAAGGCCCACATGGCGAAAATGGAAACCGCCCATGCATTACTGTCTGATGGTGATTTAAGTAGTGAGGAGCTGTCACTGTCCTTTGCTCATTTGCTGCGTCAATCGGGACCGTTTGGTCAAGGCTTTGAGTCTCCACTGTTTGATGGCGAGTTTGAAATCGTTGATCAGCGTATAGTGGGGCAAAAACACCTTAAAATGGTGGTAAAGCCTGCTCATGGTAACGAGATTGATGCCATTGCATTTAATGTAGATATCAAAAAGTGGCCTGACGCTATGGTGAAAAGTGTTCAATTAGCCTATAGACTTGATATTAATGTTTTCAGGGGCCAAGAGTCTGTGCAGTTAATTGTTGAGCAGATAAAAGCGGTATGATTTGCACCAAAACGTTTTGCGATATGGTTTTAAAGTAAAGGATTAATAGCAGGTGAAAAGCGAAAAAGAAAAGCTCATTGCAAAACACAGCCAGCTAAATCAGACCGACAATGCCAAAGTTGTTTCTCACGTGCAGCGCGAAGAGAAAGACGGAGAGTGGTTGCGCCATACCATAATGCTTGAAGGTATAGACGTTCCCTTTATCTATCGACGCAAACAAAAATATCAAAGCCTTGTTGGTGCGAGAGTGAATATTACTTATTATCGGCACATAGAAGAGGTGGCTGGTATCGAATTTGAAACCATGAAGGTGGTTCGGATAAAGCGCAGCTAACGAGGCCTAATAATAATGAATACTGACTGGCTTACAGCTTATGTGCTTCACCGTCGCCCTTACAGAGAGACCAGTTACATTGTCGATTTTTTTACCCTAGAAGAAGGCAGGGTCAGCGCCGTTGCAAAGGGTGTTAAAAACAGTAAGTCAGATAAAAAAAGCCTGCTTCAACCCTTTCAAGCATTGCGCCTGCAGCTAAGCGGTAAGTCAGAGCTTAAAAATTTGCGTCACGTCGAAAGTACAGCGCCTTCCATTATTCTTCCCGGCACGGCTTTGTTTTGTGCCATGTATGTCAATGAGCTATGCAATCGGATAATGCCCGCTGGGTTGGCGAGCGACTTAGTGTTTGATGCTTACCAGCAAGCACTGGCATCGCTGAGTGATGCCGTAGATGTTGAGGTTACGCTGCGGCAATTTGAATTTGCGCTTCTTGATGAAATGGGCCTGTTACCCGATTTTACCCTTGACGTTGAATACGAGCTTCCTATCGAGGCAGGGCGCTTGTATAACTTCGAGCCAGAGGTTGGATTTGTGGTTATTTCTGAAGACATTACTCATTTGCGAGGCTTCCCTGGCGAGGCGTTACTGGCACTGGCGCATGGTGAATTTACACCCTTGAGTAAACGTGTTGCCAAAGTGCTTTGTCGTGACTTACTGCGCCCCCTTATTGGTGATAAACCGCTAAAAAGTAGAGAGTTGTTCAGTAGAATTTCACCTAAGCGGTAATTACAGCTGTGACTAAATAGCTAACTAAATCGGCAAAAACTGGCGACGTAAAACCGCTGTCAGTTCGAAGTTCATGTCGAAAAGAGCACGGGTAAAAGAAATTATTTTCCTTTAACACAAGCTGTTAGCAACCTCACATGCCGTAAAAATTTGATACACTCCATCTGATTATTTTACTTATAAGGCGGGTTTATGAGCTCAATTTTGTTAGGCGTCAACATTGACCATATTGCAACACTAAGAAATGCGCGTGGTACACACTATCCAGATCCTGTGCATGCCGCGGACATTGCAGAGCGAGCTGGGGCAGATGGTATAACTGTGCACTTGCGAGAGGATCGTCGTCATATTAAAGATAGGGACGTTCGTATTCTGGCTCAAACTATTAATACTCGCCTGAATTTAGAAATGGCGGTAACCGATGAGATGCTCGCTATTGCCGAAGAGGTTAAGCCTGTATTTTGCTGTTTAGTACCAGAGAAGCGTGAAGAGCTTACCACCGAAGGTGGGTTAGACGTTGCGGGAAACCTTGATGTAATGAAAGCTGCTTGTGAGCGCCTAGCCGCTGCAGATATACAGGTGTCGTTGTTTATCGATGCAGATAAAACTCAAATTGATGCCACGGTAGCGTGCAAAGCGCCTTATATTGAAATTCATACTGGACAGTATGCGGACGCTACTAACGAGAAGCAGCAAGCCGAAGAGCTCGCTCGCTTAGTTGAAGGGATAGAGTACGCAGACAGCTTAGGGCTAAAAGTAAATGCTGGACACGGTTTGCATTATCACAACGTAAAACCTATTGCGGCAATTAAGCAGTTAATTGAGCTCAATATTGGTCACGCGATCATAGCTCGAGCTGCATTTGATGGCTTACATACTGCTGTTGCCGATATGCGTAAACTTATGCTGGAAGCCAGAGCGGGGCTATAGAAAGAATGTGTAAAGTGCTAGCTTTTGGGGTAGCACTTTGAGTCCGTAAAAGAGGGAGCTCATCATGGCTATTGTAGGCCTAGGAACAGATATCGTTGAAATTGCGCGGTTAGGTAAAAATGACGGAGCCATGCAACGACTCGCAAAGCGCATTTTAACTGATAACGAGCTAGAGCAATTTCAACAGCATAAACAGCCAAACCGGTTTCTTGCAAAGCGATTTGCGGCTAAA
Source organism: Alteromonas sp. RW2A1 (assembly GCF_001886475.1). Taxonomy (NCBI): domain Bacteria; kingdom Pseudomonadati; phylum Pseudomonadota; class Gammaproteobacteria; order Alteromonadales; family Alteromonadaceae; genus Alteromonas; species Alteromonas sp. RW2A1. Next base: position 781,134 of record NZ_CP018031.1, read on the forward strand.
GAAGCGGCGGTGAAAGCGTTAGGCACAGGTATTGGCAATGGCATTAGTTGGCAACATATCGAAGTTCAAAATAATGACCTTGGTGCGCCAGCGTTAACGTTCAGTGGTGAGTTTGCTAAGCAGTGTGAGTTACGTCATATTTCAAACAGTGTGATCAGTATTTCAGACGAGCAGCACTATGCCGTTGCCACAGTTATTCTAGAATCAATATAAAACATAAATTACTTTCTCACCGGAGTTCCCTTGTCACAGTTTAATAAGCCCTCAAAAGGTAGTCGCAAAAGTGGGCGTTTTAAATCTCCAACGCTTAAACGAAAAACCAGTGCTAATGAACAAGTTGCCAATCTTCGTTTTAGCAATAAAAACAAAACCCAAGATACGTCCACTGATAAGAATCAGTTAGAAGTATTAATAGACAGATTAGATTGGATGGGACAGGGCGTGGCGCGCACTACACCCGTTCATTTTGTTGAGGGGGCGCTGCCGGGAGAGTTATGCCACATCGCTATTACCCAGGCCAAAAAAAATGTGATAAGCGGAAAGGCAATTTCAATTGCCCAGCCGAGTGAAAGTAGAGTTGAACCCTTTTGCCCTGTTTTTAATCAATGTGGTGGCTGCCAGCTGCAGCACATTGAGCAAAGCGCCGCACTGTCTCAACGAGATGATGCACTCAGAACAATGCTGGAACACCAGCTTGGCATGGAAAAAAGCGTTTGGCAGAGGCCTCTTGAGGGGGATAAGCCCGCCTACCGTCGCAAGGCGCGTTTGGCTATAGATGCTAGACGTGAGAGCGATGTCAAACTTGGGTTTCGCGCTCAATCAAGCAATGACATTGTAGATGTAGAATCTTGCCCTGTATTGGTGACGGAACTTAGCAAGCTCATTGCACCGCTACGGGAATTGGTATCTTCTTGCGAAAGCAGCATGCATATCGGTCACATCAGTTTGCTAGCGGGTGATAATGTGTCTCAGGTGACAATTAAACACACCAAAGCACTTAGCCCAGAATTGTATAGTGCGTTGGTATTGTTTGGTGAAAAACACAGCGTGAATATCGCTCTTGAAAATAAAAAAGGGCGATTCAACCTTATTCACCTTGTAGCCCCCTTAGTGATAAACAGTTACGATGGCTACACGTTAAGTCCAGCACCCAATGATTTTGTACAGGTAAACAATCAAGTTAATAATAAGATGATTGAACAGGCACTGGCTTGGCTCGACCCTCAGCCGCAAGAGCGAATAGCCGACTGGTTCAGCGGTCTTGGTAACTTTACGTTATCACTGGCAAAACGCGGCGCAATTGTTCAGGCCGTGGAAGGGGTGGCAGAAATGGTGCAACGGGCACAAGAAAATGCTCACAAGCAGGGCGTTGATAGTGTTCAGTGGCGGCATCTTGATTTGAGTAATAAAGCAGATGTAGAAAGTGCGCTAGGCCATGGCTTCGACAAAGTACTTTTAGATCCCTCAAGAGAGGGGGCGTTAACCGTTTGTCAGGCGCTAGTTAATGCCAAGCCGAAGTCAATAGTGTACGTTTCTTGCAACCCTAGTACGTTTGCAAGAGATGCTGCGGTATTGATACAAGGAGGATATCAAATGAAAAAGGCGGGAGCAGTAGAGATGTTTCCTTTTACCCATCACATGGAAATGATGGCTCTTTTCACACGTTAGCAGTGGCAGTGGGTTACGGACATGGTATCAACAAGAAAGGTACATGAGGCAAAAAGGCCTCCCTTTGAAGTATGGCTGGATAGCTTAGCGATTCAAGAGCATACCAAAGAAAAATTAAGCGCGGTCTCTGCCATGCCAGAGCGCTTGCTGGTGGGCCAAGAGATGGTAGAAATACTCTGCCAGCTCAATATGGACGACGTCACTCTTCAAGCTGCACTGGTGTTTCCTTATTGCGAACAGCACGCATTAAATGAAGACGATATTTGCGATGAGTTTGGCGCAGAGATAAAAGATCTTATTATCGGCGTTCGCAGAATGGATGCGATAAAGTCGCTTCATGCACGCAAAATAAGTAGCAAAGAGCATTCAGACGCCAGTGATGAGCAACATACAGACAGCATTCGTAGAATGTTGCTGGCTATGGTTGAAGACGTGCGAGCTGTGGTAATTAAAATGGCCGAGCGAATATGCGCACTGCAGCAAGCAAAGCTGGCCGATGAAGAAACTCGGGTAATGGTTGCCAGAGAGTGTTCCAGCATTTATGCGCCATTGGCTAATCGTTTGGGTATAGGACAGTTAAAATGGGAGCTTGAAGATCTCGCTTTCCGTTATCTTCACCCGGTAACTTACAAGCAAATAGCAAAGCAGTTAGATGGTAAGCGCAAAGAGCGGGCCGACTATATCGATGCTATTGTGGGCGACTTACAGCAAATACTGAATAACGAGAACATTCGCGCTGAGGTATATGGCCGACCAAAACATATTTTCAGCATTTGGAAAAAAATGCAGAAAAAGCGGCTTACTTTTGAGCAGTTGTTTGATATTCGAGCGGTTCGAATTATTGCCGAGAGGCTACAAGACTGCTACGCCGCGTTAGGCACTGTTCACGCTAATTACAAGCACTTACCCAATGAATTCGATGATTACATAGCAACACCAAAACCCAATGGCTATCAATCTATACATACGGTGGTGTTAGGGCCAGAAGGAAAGGCCATAGAAATTCAAATTCGTACGCAGCAAATGCATCAAGATGCAGAGCTAGGTGTGGCTGCCCACTGGAAATACAAAGAGGGCAGCGCAGGTAAACAGTCAGGTTACGATGAAAGAATAAACTGGTTACGCCGCATTCTGGCGTGGCAAGAAGAGGTGGCTGAATCTGGTGACTTAGTTGAGGAGCTGCGAAGCCAAGTCTTCGACGATAGGGTGTATGTATTTACGCCGAAGGGCGATGTGATCGATTTGCCGCAGGGGTCAACTCCTCTCGATTTTGCCTATTACATTCACAGTAATGTAGGTCATCGCTGCAATGGTGCAAAAATAAATGGCAGGATCGTCCCCTTTACCTACTTGCTTCAAAGTGGCGATCAAGTAGAAGTGCTAACAGGCAAAGAACTCAACCCTAGTCGAGATTGGATGCACCCAGGCTTGGGATACGTTCATTCTACTCGCGCTAGAGCCACCATTCACTCGTATTTTAAAAAGCAGGATAGGGAAAAGAACCTCGCCGCCGGAAAAGAGTTATTAGAGCGAGAGCTTCACAGGGCGCGCTTGCCTTTAAAAATACCCAGCGAAGCCTGTGAGAAATTTAACCTGCAAACTAAAGACGACTTGTATACAGCGGTAGGCGGTGGCGACGTTCGTGTTATGCAGGTGGTTAATTTTATACACCATTTACAAGAGCCTATTCAGCCTGAGCCAGAAATAAGTCCTAAGGTTAAAACCCGTAAAACCGCCGCAGGCACAGGCAAGAAAGATGCGGTTGTGGTGCAGGGCGTAGGCCACTTAATGAGTCAGTTGGCAAATTGCTGCAAGCCGGTGCCTGGTGAGCCTATCATGGGCTACATAACGCAAGGTCGTGGCGTAAGTGTGCACAAGGAAAGTTGTGATCAGCTACAGCATTTGTTGATACAGCACCCCGAACGTCAAATAGAAGTTAACTGGTCGCAAGAGTTAAAAGTAGGCTTTGAGGCGGCTATTGATATTTACTGTCACGATAGAACAGGGCTACTGAGAGACATTACAACGGTTCTGGCTAACGAAAATGTCCCGCTACTGGGCGTAAATAGTTTGAGCGATAAGAATAGGCAAACTGCGTTAATTACAATCTCAATAGAAGTGATAGATTTAGACACGCTTTCAAAAGTGATTACGCGCTTACGCCAGCTTAAAGGAGTAACAGATGCCAGAAGAAAACAAAACTAGTTTGTCTGGCTTAAATCGCTTGCTCTCTATCATGGAATCGTTGCGCGATAAGGAAAATGGTTGCCCTTGGGATCAAGAGCAAACAATGCAATCGTTAACCCGCTTTACCATTGAAGAGGCCTACGAAGTTGTCGATGCCATTGCTAAAGGCAATAGCGACGATATTCGTGATGAACTTGGCGACCTTCTATTTCAAATTGTATTTTATGCTCATATTGCTCAGGAAGAAGGCGAATTTGATTTCAACGATGTGGCTAACGCCATAAGTGACAAGCTGGTTCGCCGGCATCCTCACGTATTCTCAAAGACAATTGCCTCGGCGCTTTCTCAGGATGAACTAGCGCTTCAGTGGGATGCAATTAAAGCGCAAGAAAAAGCAGAGAAAAGAGCAAATAATGCATCAGGGCTTCTTGACGATGTGCCAACAGGTTTGCCCGCACTCATGTACGCGCAAAAGCTGCAGAAAAAGTGCGCCAAAGTAGGTTTTGACTGGCCTAATACACTTCCTGTGTTAGACAAGGTTGAAGAAGAAGTGGGTGAAATACGCCAAGAGCTAGAAGCTGAAACGCGCAGCAAAGCTGCCATAGAAGAAGAAATTGGCGACGCACTTTTTGCAATGGTGAATTTAGCGAGGCACTGCAATGTTGATGCAGACACTGCTTTGCGAAAAGCAAGCCAAAAGTTTGCTAACCGCTTTAGTGCAGTTGAAGCATTAGCCTTAGATAGGCATCAATCTCTAGAAGAACTATCATTAGCCGAGCTAGAAGCGCTGTGGTGTAAAGCAAAGGCGAGAGAAAAAAGTTAATTACATACCTGTATTTTAAATCTCGTGCTACGCTAATAAATAACAACAGTTAAAGCCAGTCTAGAGCTTATCTCTCAGGTCCTGCTATTTATTGCAGTGCAGATTGTCTTTAGTGCTGTATCAATTGCTAATTTGTACTGTTTTAAGGGGTGTTAGTGAGCATTAGCATCGTAGATAAAATAAGTAAGCCAGTTTTTACTGCGCTTGGCGTATTTTTTACGCTACTAGGCATTATTGGTGCTTTTCTTCCCGTAATGCCCACTACTGTGTTTCTTATAGGCGCGCTTTACTGCTTTACACGCTCATCGCCAAAACTTGAGCAGTGGCTGCTAAATCATCCAAAGTACGGCGCTACATTAAGCGCATGGCAAAAAAATGGGGCCATATCAAAACGCACTAAGTGCATTGCCTGTTGCAGCATGCTACTTAGTTTTATCGCTTTCTGTGTTTTTGTGAATGCGCCTATTTATGCCCATGGAGGTGTAGCTTTATTTATGGGTATAGGCGCCTATTTTGTTATAACCCGGCCAGATTCAATCAAAGTTTAGTGCTCAGAGCCTAATTTAAGCACTGCAAGCCTAGGCACTGCCACCATATAGTCAGGCCTGAGATTCAGTATTTATCGGTTTCTGCCCAACTTTTCATGGCTAGAAACCCATTCGTCAGCAACAACTGCTGATCCGAGTGAAAGCTCTCCACATAACACCGTCGCCGCAACTATCTCCGCAAATTTATTCACTTTCCCCTTCCCTGTACAACCTAACACTTCTAGGCATTCGTGCTGAGTAGCTAAACCAGTTCCCCCGCCGTAGGTAGCAACGATAAGAGAAGGAATGGTGACTGAGAAATAGTAATCACCATTAGGCAAAATTTCTGCATAGGTAAAGCCAGCAGAAGACTCTGCAACATTGGCGACATCCTGGCCGCAGGCAATGAACATTGCGGTAATGCCATTGGCAAAGTGGGCGCCGTTATTAACACTACCTGCCATAAACGCGCCCATGTTTGAGTACTGGCGTTGTTTAAAAAGTGCTTCCGGTGGACAGTGCATAATATCTGTCATTAATTGCTTAGGTAATGTAATTTCAGCAACTACTCGTTTCCCTCGGGTATGCAAAGAATTTAAATGAGAGTGCTTTTTATCTGTGTCCATATTGGCTGCTAATACAAAGTGTTCTACCTTGCCGGGGTAGTTCTCCAGTATCCAATCGCAGCCCGCTTTGGTTGCCCTGCTAACCATGTTCTGACCTGCCGCATCGCCACAGGTAAAATTAAAGCGAAGCCAGCGTAGTTTCGAAACCGCATGCTGCTCGATATCCCTTAACTGGCCAACTTTCGTCGTTTCTTCGCTAGCCTGCTTGATGGTATCAAAGTGCTGAATAACCCACTTTCCAAATGCTAATGCTTCTCTTGCGTCTGCAAATGCAAACATAGGAGCGCGCTGCATAGCGTCATCAATAACAGTTGTTGTAATTCCTCCAGCTTCTCGCGTTAAGCGCATACCTCTGCTGTAACTAGCCACCAATGTACCTTCTGTAGTGGCCATAGGAACATAAAATTCACCCTCTGCCGTCTCTCCGTTCACTAACATAGGACCGGCGAATCCAATAGGAACTTGGGCTACGCCAGTGAAGTTTTCTATGTTTCCAGCAAGTGATTCTGGCGAAATTGAGAAGTGACCCACGTTAGAAAGTGACGCTTTGGTTTGCGTTTCAATAAAATCTCGTCGCTGTTCGCTCATGGCTGCGGAGTAATCTTGAGTTGAAGAGCGTGGTATTTTGGGCATGAGCGTTCCTTTTTTTGTTTTAGGTATCATGAAAGCAACAGGGGTGTTTTGGAACTGAAAAACGGTTATATATACTAATCACTACTATCTATTGCTAGAGACATATAGCCTATCTCTTTTTCCATTGCTTTTACGGCAAGCTCGGGTGTATTAATCCAGTCGGCATAATTGAGCCGATAAGAAATAAGAGGATTATTTAACTTGTGCACAAGCCTATTGGTATCGTTAACGATCTCGTTGGCTAACTGGTGTGTCTCAATGCTATTGAATATTTGTGCTAGTTCGCCAGACTTAATTAATCTGATAAGCCCAAGACGTATCCTGTCCGCTAAGGCTTGTCTGTCTCCACGGACAAAAAAATACTCATAGTTAGGGTAAGAAAGTAGATGACGGCCCTCAATGGTGAGTTTTTTGCTGTTTAGCCGGCGTATACCATCGTGAATTTCAATGACGTTACGCGGGAATCCGTCAACAACATCACGTTCTACTAGCAAGTACATAGATGTAAACCATGTGCTCCAAGTTTCGCCTATTACACCAAATCCGTTGGCCTCAAGTATCGTAAAATCAGGCCAGTCAGCACCTTGAACAAATTGTTTTTGTTTAAGCTCATCAAGGGAGGTTGCGCGCTGAAACTCGGTTTGCTTAGCAGGGTTGACCACAAAAACGCGATGCCCAGAATAGCCTCTAAGAAGTGGTAAACGCACAGGTATGAGTTTTTCTTCTCGCGACTGGCTTGTAACGCTCCACATAACATCCGCTTTGCCATTGAGTAGAGTGCGCATTTGCCTGCTCTGCGACATGGGCTGCGGATGCAATTTTAGTGTGGTATCTCCGTATTCAGGGGTTACGTCAAGTGCTCTTTTTAATACCGTTATTTGGTATTCCCCGTAAGTATCATCAGCGAACGCGCGGGTTAGAACTACTGTATTAGCAGCCGACGAAGATGCGATAGCCGCGTTAGTTAAAGCAGTGCTTGCAGCGATGCTTAGTAGTAAAAATGCTTTGATGGCGATATTCATTATTATTTTTTTATTTGTTTTATTTGTTTTATTTGGGTACTGGCAACTAAGTTCGAGTTGTATAAATTTAGAGCAGATAGACATTATCTTATGTTTTTGCAAAAGTCATGGTTTGATGCAGAAAAACTGTGCATTTTTTCACGGTAGGGGGTTCGCATTTGCTATAAAATCTGTATAATTCGCGCCCTGCCCAGTTACGCCCACCTTTGGGAAGGTGGAAGAATCAGCAGACTCGAAGGGGTCTACGAGTTGATTTTATGGTGATTTCTGGTGTTCAGAAATCAGTAACGACGATATTATTCGGGTGATATTTAAATGAAAACTTTTGTTGCAAAGCCAGAAACGGTACAACGTGACTGGTACGTGGTAGACGCCACAGACAAAACTCTAGGCCGTTTGGCTTCAGAAATCGCATTGCGCCTTCGCGGCAAGCACAAGCCAGAGTACACGCCTCACGTGGACACTGGTGACTACATTATTGTTGTTAATGCTGACAAAATTACGGTTACTGGCCGTAAAGCATTGAACAAAATGTACTATGCGCACAGCGGCTATCCAGGTGGTCTAAAAGAAACGAACTTTGAAAAACTGCTAGCTTTCAAACCAGAAATGGTTATCGAAAAAGCAGTTAAAGGAATGCTGCCAAAAGGTCCTCTAGGCCGTGCAATGTTCCGCAAAATGAAAGTTTACGCTGGTGCAGAGCACAATCATGCAGCACAGCAACCACAAGTTTTGGACATCTAAGGGGAAATCGACATGGCAGATACTCAATACTACGGCACCGGCCGCCGCAAAAGTTCTACCGCTCGTGTTTTCCTGCGTCCAGGCACAGGTAGCATTCAGGTAAACAAACGTGCTCTTGACGAGTACTTTGGTCGCGAAACAGAGTGTATGGTTGTTCGTCAACCACTAGAACTTGTAGAAATGCTAGAAAAGTTCGACCTATACGTCACTGTAAAAGGTGGTGGTTCAAATGGTCAAGCTGGCGCAATTCGCCACGGCATCACTCGTGCTCTTATGGAGTATGATGAAGCGCTACGTCCAGCACTTCGTAAAGCTGGCTTCGTTACACGTGACGCTCGTCAGGTTGAACGTAAGAAAGTGGGTCTACACAAAGCGCGTAAGCGTCCACAATTCTCAAAACGTTAATCGACGTTTTTTGTATTGCAAAAGCCCGGCTATGCCGGGTTTTTTGTTTGCCCAGCGAAGCTGGCAAACCCGTCAGGTTGAAAGAAACCTGAATCACCCTGACTGAGGGGAAGATAATCCGAATGGCAAGGGCGTTAGCTGGAGAAAGTAAATGGCCGGAAGAAAGCGGTATACGAAAGAATTTAAACTGGATGCTGTGAGCCTGGTGCTAGACCAAGGTCACACGCGCTCTGAAGTCGCAAAAATGTTGGATGTGAGTCAGCAAATCATTGGCCGCTGGGTCAAAGAGTTTCAACAAGATGATGACGGCCATGCGTTCAGAGGAAACGGTAAACTGACGCCAGAGCAGGCAGAAATCAGAAAGCTGAAAGCACAGGTGAAACAGCTTGAAATGGACAAACGCATCCTAAAGGAAGCATCTGTATTCTTCGCCAAAGAAATGAAGTGAAATACGCGTTTATCGCCGAGCGAAAGAATACCTATCCTGTTGATCGGTTGTGCCGGTTACTAGGCGTAAAGCGCAATGGGTTTTATAGATATATGAAAACTCAACATCAACCTACAACGGATGATGACAAGCGAAAAGAAATAGTAGAATGGATGCACAAGATTGCCAAAGCCAGTGAGCATAGTTATGGCAGTCGACGGATGCAAAAAGCACTGAATTGTTTGGGCTATCCTATTGGTAGGCGTCTTACACGCCGACTGATGAAAGAAGCAGGCGTGCAAGTTCGCTACAAGAAAAAATATAAGGTCACGACAAACAGCAACCACACGTTACCAATATTTGACAATGTGCTCGACAGACAATTTGATGTTGATGCACCCAATCTAGCTTATGTGCAGGATATTACTTATATCTGGACACAAGAAGGCTGGTTATATTTGGCCGTTGTTATTGATCTTTACTCAAGGAAAGTCGTTGGCTGGAGTATGGGTTCAAGAATGAAAGCTAAATTAGTATGTGATGCGCTAACGATGGCGATATGGCAGCGGAATCCAAAAGCCGGATTGGTTGTCCATTCAGATCGCGGCAGCCAATATGCGAGTGCAGACTATCGGCGCTTGCTTAAAGGACACCAATTTGTTGGCAGTATGAGTCGAAAAGGTGATTGTTGGGATAATAGTGTTGTTGAGAGTTTCTTCGGTAGCTTGAAGCAAGAACTGGTGCATTGGAAGCAATACCAAACTCGTTATGAAGCACAGCAGGATATGCTGCGATACATCACAACATTTTATAATCCTGAACGGTTGCATTCGTATCTAGATTACAGAAGTCCAAATCAATATGAGGCGGACATGAAGAAATTGAAAAAAGTAGCTTAACTGGGTTGGTCAATTTTGGTTGACCACGTCAACTAACAGATAACTAATATTCATTTGTGTAATTAACGTAGCACAAATAGCATGTCCATATACATAAGTTAAAAGACAAATAACTACAGGAATAATCATGGATTTTGAATATAGCGATAAAGTAAAACAATTAATGGCAACGTTAACTGCTTTTATGGATGAGCATGTTTACCCGAATGAGGCGTTATATCAGCAACAAGTTGAGCAAAATCCTTGGACAACCCCAGCCATAATGGAAGAGTTAAAAGCCAAAGCAAAAAAAGCAAAGTTATGGAATTTATTCTTACCTCTATCTTACGGAGACTATAGCCCAGGATTAACAAATCTAGAGTACGCGCCTTTAGCTGAGATTATGGGTAAAGTATATTGGGCACCGGAAGTATTTAATTGCAGTGCACCTGACACGGGCAATATGGAAGTATTAGCTAAATACGGCAGTGAACAACAAAAACAACAATGGTTAGAGCCACTACTAAGCGGCGATATTAGATCGGCATTTGCCATGACAGAGCCTGATGTCGCTTCAAGTGATGCAACAAATATAGAAACTCGAATTATTCGAGATGGTGATGAGTACGTTATCTCTGGCAAAAAATTCTATATTAGCGGCGCATGTCGAGAACAATGCAAAATTTTAATCGTCATGGGTAAAACAGACCCTGACAATGAAAACCGCCACATACAACAATCGCAAATCCTCGTTCCTATCAATACACCAGGTGTTAACATCACTCGTCCAATGAAAGTATTTGGTTATGACGACTCCCCTGAAGGACATGCAGAAGTGATTTTTGATAATGTGCGGGTACCCGTTGATAATATCATCGCAGGTGAAGGTCGCGGCTTTGAAATCGCACAAGGACGATTAGGTCCTGGACGTATTCATCACTGTATGCGATCAATTGGCGCTGCACAACGCGCACTCGAGCTAATGTGCCAACGAGCAAGCAACCGAGTAGTGTTCGGTCAATCGATGATAAAACAACAATCTGTTCGTGAAGATATCGCTAAATCGGCGTGTCAAATTGAACAAGCACGTTTGTTAACGCTTAAAGCGGCACAAAAAATGGATACTGTGGGAAATAAAGCGGCAAAAGACCTTATTGCAATGATTAAAATTGTAGCCCCAAATGTAGCGCTTGATGTCCTTGATAGAGCAATTCAAATACACGGCGCGGTAGGAGTAAGCCAAGATACTTTCTTAGCACATCAATTTGCAGGACAACGCACTTTGCGACTAGCAGATGGACCAGATCAAGTACACATGATGCAATTAGGTAGAAACTTAGCTAGACACTACAGTAAGTAATCGTGTAAAAAGCTTGCATAACGTATTGTTGAATAAATAAAACTGAAATTTATGTTAGAGATTTACGCCGGAGACACCGCGTTAAAAACAATTCAAGAACGTGGGTTTAGCCAAGAACTATTCAACACCTTTCTTGGCGCTAGTGGTGGTCCGAAATGGTTCACATTATTTGGTTTAGACAAATACGTTTTTGGCGAATTTTTTAACTCGAGAACAAATCCTCTTAATATTATTGGCTCTAGCGCAGGCGCGTTTAGAGCCGCATGTTTTGGTCAAAATGATCCGGTTGCTGCAATATCTCGTCTTGCTGAAAACTATTCACAAGCGCGCTATGCCACAACCAAACCAACTGCAAGTGAGATTTCAGTATCTGCTCAGGAAATGCTTGATTACTCATTAGGTGATAATGGCGTTAAAGAAATTATCCATAACCCAGTGTTTAGATCACACTTTATCGTTGCCAAGTGCCGTGGTTTAGTTGCAAGAGAAAATAAAGCATTACAAATACTAGGGCTAACCAGCAGCTTTATTAAAAATAAAATTTCACGACGCCTATTATCAGGTCAGTACCAGCGCTTTATCTATCAACCACAATCAAGTGATTTAGCCATATCAGATCCTTCCGGCTTTACCACACAAATAGAATATTTAACACAAGATAACCTTCGTGGAGCGCTATTGGCTTCAGGTTCTATACCCTTAGTCATGTCAGGTATTGAAAACATCCCAGGATCGCCAAATGGCATGTATCGAGACGGAGGCATCATTGACTATCACTTTGATATCAAAGTTCATAACCCAGGGTTAACGCTATACCCTCACTTTAGCGCCAATATAAAAGCAGGATGGTTTGATAAAAACTTAAAGCGAAGCGTACACCAAGAAAATTATCAAAATACGGTCGTTATCTGCCCTTCAAAAGCGTTTATACAATCACTGCCTAATCAGAAAATTCCAGATAGAACTGATTTTTCCGATATTGAAACTGAACAACGTATAAAGAATTGGCAACACGTGCTCAAACAAAGCGAGCAACTAGCAATTAGTTTTGATGAATTTATGAATAAGCAAAAGCTAGACAGAATAAAACCGATGAGTGATCTAATACGTAATTAAGTGAACAAATCCGATTGTTCAATATAAACCTTCACAACGTTATTGATTGCGTTAAAGCTTTAGCCAATAAAAATGCCTCAACACTTAACTAAGTGCTGAGGCATTTTTTAAAAGTTACTAGGGCGTGTTGATCTTTCAGGGTTACTTTTGCAACTGTTTGTTTGGTATTTATACAAGGCAGAGCCTTTGCCGTGTGGTTATTCCACATTAAAAGGTGAAAACCTAGTAGAAATGCCAAACAAACGTTGTCATTTGGATTCATTTAAAAGCGATTTACTCTTTGTTGTAGCTCTCGCATATAGAATAACTATACATTGCTCGCTACGCCGCGATTAAATCGCTTTTAAAAAGAACAAAATTTAATCTCGAAAGATCAACACGCCCTAAAACTAGCTACTTAGCTAGCTAGTTCTTTAACCATCATTTCTCGCATTTCAATTTTGCGGATTTTACCGGTAACCGTCATCGGATATTCACTGACAAAGCGCACATAACCTGGAATTTTAAAGTGAGTAATCTGCCCTTGACAGAAGTCTTTAACTTCGTCCTCTGTCAGCTGTTCGCCATCTTTGATTTGTACCCAAGCACACACTTCTTCTCCCATTTTATCATCTGGTACGCCAAACACTTGAACTTCAGAAATTTTAGGGTGTGTATAAAGAAACTCCTCTACTTCTCGTGGATAAATATTTTCACCACCACGAATTACCATGTCTTTTATGCGTCCTGTAATACGAACATAGCCATGTTTATCCATAGTGCCCAAATCACCTGAATACAGCCAGCCATTTTTAATCGTTTCTGCTGTTTTCTCTTCATCGTTCCAATAATGAGACATTACCGAATAACCACGGGTACAAATTTCACCTTGCTCACCGATAGGCACAACTTTTCCATCGCCATCAACAATTTTAATTTCCACATAGGGAATAGCTCGGCCTACTGTTTGTGTTCGATTTTTCAAACTATCATTTGGTAAAGTCATATGATTTAATGGGCTTAACTCTGTTTGACCGTAACCAATTAATACGTTTTCCATATGCATTTTATTAATGATGTTGTTCATTAACTCTTCTGCACATGGCGCACCCGCAATAACGCCTGTTCTTAATGAGGTTAAATCATATTGTTCAAAATTAGGATGTTCTAATTCCATCACAAACATGGTTGGCACACCATGAAGCGCAGTACAACGCTCTTTATGAACAGCTTCTAGTGTCGACTTTGGATCAAAAGCATCATTAGGAAACACCATAGTTGCGCCTTTAGTAATACAGGCCAACACACCTAACACCATACCAAAGCAATGATATAGAGGTACAGGGATACACAGTCTGTCTTTATAACTAAACTCCATACCATTAGCCGTGTTATTGCCGTTATTTTAAATATTATTATGGCTTAAGGTTGCCCCCTTAGGATAGCCTGTAGTACCAGAAGTAAACTGGATATTAATCGCATCATCAGGCTGTAATTCAGAACCTAACTGTTCAAGAAATTGATAGTGCTTTTGCTCTCCTTTTCCACAAACTTGTTCAAAATTGAACATACCTGAACATTGCTCGGTGCCCATTCGTATTACAGTAGTTAAATGAGGAAGTTTAACCGCTGTTAACTGACCCCGTTGGCAAGTTTTAAGCTCAGGAGCTAATTCATTTAACATATCCAAATACCGAGAACTTTTAAAAGATTCTGCGGTAATGATCGCCTTACATTCCACCTTATTTAGTGCGTACTCTAATTCGTGTAGGCGATATGCTGGGTTAATACACACCATAATAGCGCCAATTTTAGCTGTTGCTAATTGAGTCAGTACCCATTCGTAGCTATCTGGACCCCAAATAGCTACGCGATCACCTTTTTCTATACCTTATGCAAGCAAGCCTGTTGCAAGGCGTTAAACTTGTGTTTTAAGCTCCTGATATGTCCAACGAATACCTTGATGTAAAACAACGAGCGCTTCATTTTCAGGATATTGATTAACGACCTCATCAAAGCAATGACCAATTGTTTGATAAAGCAATTGTCCAGAGCTTTCCCCTGTCATATAACTTTGAGTTAATACTGCCAAAATATTTACCTTTAATGATTTACTGTTGTCCTAAATAGCAAATAATGGCATCTCTTTGTGCCTGTTTTTTAATGCCGCTAAAGGGCATTGTTGTGCCTTTAACCATGTCTTTTGGTTTTTTAAGAAATTGCGATAAGTTTTCTTTGGTCCAAGTAATATCACTATTTTTCATTGCTTCTGAGTAATAAAAACCTGGCTGAGTACCCGCCTTTCTATCGATAACTTGGTGAAGAGATGGTCCCATTTTATGGACCCCCTCTTTCACATCATGGCATGCGATACATTTGTTAAACTGCTTTTTAGCTTGCTGTAAATCACAGTTTTGCGCACTAGTAACACTTGAAAATAACAGCGTAACGGTCAGCAAAGAAAACTTTGATTGCTGTTTATAGGCTTTTTGAGCCGTTGCTAACAAGCTGGATTTATTAAATAACTGCATTGTTTTTCCTCTACCGGCTTAACACTAACTGTTTAATAAGTCGTTAACTTTTCGTGCAGCTCTTGCGCCAGCGGCGATAGCACCATCAATAGTGCCACGCCAGCCTTCGCCATGATCCCCTGAGGCAAAGAAAACACGTCCCTGCTCTTTTTGTAAATCTTGGTAGTATTTATTTAACCAACCAGTTTGATAAATACCCCAAGTCCCCATTGAATATGGATCGTTATTCCAATCATATGCCATAGTGCTTTGTACTTTAACGTCAGGAATAAGTAGTGATAACGCTTCTTCTATAGCCTCGTCATCGTAGATATCTAATTTTTCTGGATCATTACCAAAGGCAACTAAGATGGTGTAATCTTTCGCTTGTTGGTAAGTCATAGCAAAGTTAATCGCTCGACTTGGCGCAAGTGACGCAACATTACCGATATCGCCTTTAACTTTAATATACAGCTTAACACCACTGCCTGGGGCACGCTCTTTTGCTACTTGGTGCACCGCTTTAGGGAGTGCTGGTTCAAAAGCTACTTGCGTAATGCTATTCATTGGTAAGGTGCTAATAACACTGCCGCAAGTGATTTTTTCATTACGGACTGTTGTTACGACAACTTTATTACCTTTGTCTTGAACAGACTTAACTGGTGTCGATAAACGCACTTCTGGTTTACCATCATCTATCATTTTTTCAATTAAGCTATTAGTGCCATCGGCTAATTTAAAGCGTGTTGTTGAATCCATAAAGGTAGCAAAACAGCCACCACCGACTAAGTGATAACGCATCACATCAATATAAGACATTTCCATCGGAGAACGATGACCGACAACTTCTATCATGCATTTATTAAAAGCATGTTGCAGTGGCGTAAAACCATTTTGATCGAGAAAATCAATAGCGTTAACTTTGTCAGCAGCAAGTGCAGCTTCTTTGTTATAAAGGATATCGTACGGGCGAGGAACAATTTCACGTGCTCTAGCATTGTACTTTTCCCAACCGGCAATAATTTCACCGAACTGCTCAAGGGTTAACGCATTACGCTTACCATTTTCTTCAACAACAAACATTGCCTCTGCCGCTGCACCCGGTGTTTCTTTGATTTTCATGCCATAACGCTCAATTTCAGCCCAAACAAATGGCTGTGTGTTATGTACCCAAAGACCACCTAACTCAACAGGGTCGCCATCGAGTTCACTAGCGAAAGTACGTCCACCTAAACGATTACGAGCTTCTAATACGAGTACGCTTTGGCCGTTCTTTTTCGCATCTCTTGCGGCTGTAACCCCTGCATAACCGCCACCAATCACTACTACATCATAATCAAACTCTGAATTAGATGAACTTGGTTTAGCATCGTGTGCATTGGCCGTTGTTGATAACGCAGTACCCGCAGCAACTACGGTCGTTGCACCTATGGTTGCCGCGCTCTTTAAAAACTTTCTTCTGTTTAAGTTATTTACGTCATCATTTTTTGACATAAGGTTTGCTCCGAATTTGATTCATTAATCTGTAACACCTTCTAAAAACAATCTGCAATCACTAAACGTATAAAATGTTTATTGGAAAGATAGATATCTAGCAATTACATAAATAGGTAACTACTACATCCTATTTAGTAATTTAGATAAAAGGATGATTACGACTGGTAAAATTAATATTTAATGAAATAAAGGAGTTAGCTTAAATGCTAACTCCTTATCTTTTAAAAGTTTACAGTTAGCTCAGCACCATAACTTACTGGTTGCCCGTAATGGGCCATTACGCCGCCAAAGCCACTTAAGTCGAATGCTTTAGTAAGATACTCTTCATCAGTTAAGTTTTTACCCCAAATGGCAATCTCATAACCTTCATCAGGTGATGTCCATGTCACTCTAGCATTTACAACTGCATACGCATCTTGAGCAATAGCTTCTGTATTGTGAATATCAAAATAGTATTTATCAGACCAAGTCCCATCGACATGCCAATTAATAGAGCCAGAATCGCCCAGTGTTTGGTTATAATCTAAACCAATATTGGCGTTGTATTCAGGGCTTTGTGTTAACTGATTACCAGATACATCAACACCACTAATAACACCGCCATCAACTTCAGTATCTAAGTAACCAAAGCCCGCTCTTAGCATTAAATCGTCTGTTAACGCTGCGGTAATATCAAACTCTAAACCTTTAATGGTTGAGCTATCGATATTTTGTAACGTTTGCGCCGCTGTGTTTGGATCAACATTAATAAACTGCTGTCCTTCGTAGTCGTAATAGAAAGCTGCACCATTAATTCTAAGTTGACGACTTAAAAAGTCCGCTTTAAAACCAAGCTCAAAGGCATCTAAGATTTCAGGATCTACTGGCGCAGCTTCTGATGGGTCGTTAAATGACTGACCGTTAAAGGCACCAGAGCGATAACCTCGATTGTAACTTACATACACCAGATCACCTGTTGACAAGATATGATCAACACTTACCTTGCCTGACCATTCATTCTCATCAATTTCATCTTCTGGCAATAGCTCTTGGGCGATAGTTGGCACAACTAAAGTACCGTCACTGCCGTAGTAGCCTGCGTTGAAATTAGATAACTCAATAACATCATTTGTTGAGCGAGCACCAAATCGAAGCTTGGTATCTTTAGTTAAGTCATAGCTACCATCAAAATATAAACCTAAGCTCGTTTTTTCTTGGGTATAGTCATTTTGTAAACTACAACCTAAACTAGCAAATAAGCCTAAGCTTGCTCCTTCCGTTAATAAAGCCTCTTCAACTTGTTGACCATTTGGCGACATCTCTAAACCGAATGCCGCAGCGAGAGGATCGTAACAATCAAGGTAATCTAAGTTACCATCAACATTTAAATCTAAATCTTGAAATAAACTAAGGCTTGTCGGTGCATCAATTTCTTCTTTTGATACGAATGCACCAACAATGTAATTAAATGGTCCATCTAAGTTGCTAGTTAAGCGTAAATCTTGAGTAAACTGGGTGGTATCGCCTGAAACTACCACACTATTGACCTGATTCGGAGAGCCATCACCTTCTGGAATAGTAATATCGCCACTATCAAAAGAAGTGATTGACGTTAAGCTGTATTCATCACTTACATCCCAAACAATATTTAGTGATGCGCTACTATTTTCAATTTCACGTTTTAATACATGGTCTTCTTGAATTTCATCGAAATCTTGCCCTTCGGGTACAAAGTAAGAATTTTGTGGAGCCCCTTCAGGTGGTGTTACACCAAATAACGCAGGCAAACCAACTTCAGCGTTATTAAATAGTTCATAATACCCTGCGCCATAACCTGCTTCACCCGGAATATTGGTATATGCGTAGTTGTACGGATTTGCCTTACTTGCTGCAACTTTTAGCGTGATATCTACATCATCAGTGGGCAAATAATTGAAGGTTGCTCTAGCTGCCCACTCATCTATCGCATTACTGTCTGCTGCACCTGGGAATGAGTTTTTCTTCCAACCGTCCATTTCAGTAAAAGTACCGGCAACACGTACCGCTAATTTATCTGATAATTCAGTTTCGTACGCGCCTTTTACTTCTTTACGATTATTGTTACCAATACCCGCTGTTAAATAGCCACCTGTATCCCAAGATGGTCCTTTAGTAATAAAGTTAACTAAACCACCGGTAGAGTTTTTACCAAATAATGTACCTTGTGGCCCTCTTAACACCTCAATTCTTTGTAGATCGAACATTTGACCACTTTGTAGAGAAGGGTTGCCTTTGTAGACTTCATCGACATAAATGGCAACTGAGCTCGATTGGTTAATACTGTAATCATCCATTGAGATACCACGTATCGATATTACAGGATAACTATCTCCACCGGGTGTAGAAATTTGCATATTTGGGACTTGTGCTGAAATCTCTGTGGTATCTCGTATTTTTAGATTTTTAAGTTCATCAGCACTTAATGCTGAGACAGAAACAGGTATAGATTGTGCGTTTTCTACACGTTTTGTAGCTGTCACTTCGATTGTTTCTATCTCTGCCGCCTGAACTGTTGTTGCTAGTGATACGGCTGCTGCAACCGCTGAGAGGTAAAATTGTTTGTTCATGTCACTTTCCCGTTTTATTTAGCAGACCTAAATTAAAATGTAATTTTTATTATCGAGACCAAGACTAAATGAAAAAATAGATATACCTGTTGACTATTAACGCCAAAAAATTACCGTAACACGCCACCAAATAGACATATTACGCCTTACGATTGACCTTTTAAGCCATTTAAGAACAATATAGTTTATTTTTATTAATAAAAGCCTTATAAAAATTATGCCTATTAAATGAACTGATTGAAATGATACAAAGGATATATTGTGAGTAATTATCAAAAGCCGGTTTTGCCGGCTGAGTGGCTGAGTGACTATATGCTTGAGAAAGGCTATACAAAGACACAAATATTAGAGGGTGCTGGACTTGATAAAAAGTCTCCAACCTCTAACCTAAAACTGATGCCATATCCAAATGTATTAATTTTATTAGACTTTTTAGGTAAGGCAGAGAATAACCCGAACCTCGGTTTTGATTTATCAAGCAACGCTCAACCTGGTGATTTAGGCCCGGTGACATTAATTGCTTATCAAACCCCAACCTTTAAAGA
The DNA here is from genome assembly GCF_001886475.1 of Alteromonas sp. RW2A1. Classification (NCBI taxonomy): domain Bacteria; kingdom Pseudomonadati; phylum Pseudomonadota; class Gammaproteobacteria; order Alteromonadales; family Alteromonadaceae; genus Alteromonas; species Alteromonas sp. RW2A1. The sequence goes on from NZ_CP018031.1 coordinate 800,666, forward strand.
TTTTATCGATACCCTGATTCAATACCAGTCTTTAATGACTACAGCTATAGACTTGCATTTAAATGTAGGCACTATCGAAAGTGAGATAAAGTATAATATTTTGGTTCCAACAAAAGCAGGAACACGCATTGACGTTGACTATACATTAAAAATGTTCGTCGATATGATTAAAGAGTGTAGCGGCAGCGATTGGCGTCCGAATAGAGTTAATGTCTCTTATTCAAAGCCTGATGATATGTCTAGACTCTATGAAGAGTACGGTGAAAATATTAAATTTGATCAACCTACCAATAGTATATTTTTTGAAACCAAACTCTTAAAAACGGTAATCAATGAAACTGATCCTGAGCTATTGGAGTTAATGAAAGCTGAAATTCACCAAATGCTAAGTAACTACAATAATAGGACTAACGATTTATTTAGTAAGGTACGGGCTTGTATTGCTTCATCACTTGCTAGCGGAAACTGTAATTCAGTTAATATCGCAAGGCAGTTAAATGTATCCCAAAGAACCTTAGTTAGGCACCTTTCTAGTATCAATACCAGTTTAAGAGAAATTAAAGCTGACGTCATAGAAGAATTAGCGAAAACTGCGTTATGTAAAACCCATACAAGTATTTATGAAATTGCTATTCAAATGGGCTTTTCTGAAACTAGCTCATTTGATCGCATGTTTAAGAAAAAAACAGGTTATACGCCGATTCAATTTAGAGAAAAATACGTTGATATAGATTATAGCTCCAATCGCTATTTTTAATAAGAGTGGAGCTTTAATCTGATAAAAAATTAACCTTGTGCTTTAGTTGCTACCCAGAAAAAGCACAAAGAAAACGCTAAATATCCGACAACAAATATCCAGCCGGCAGCATTCATCGCACCATTTAGTGTTCCCGCTAGACAAGCAAGAGATGCAATCCCTTCACTAAAGCCGTACAGGTAAGCTGACTTTTTATCAATATCATCAGGCCCGTTGATAAACCAGAAGCTAATACCTAAACCTAAGTATGCCCCGCCTAAAATGCGCGTCATCATAATACCTGCGTCATCTAAAGACATACCAAATAATTGCATAATAAGATTAGCATCAAAGATAAAAACTAAAGCCACAACAATCGATAAAATAGATTTTGGCTTGGTAAAAACAGTAATTGACATGATTTGTTCTCATTAAAAATACATGCCTGACAGCTTAAATAATAAAAGCGAATAAACATTACCTTTACACGCCATACCATTGACAATACGCGCCATTACAAACAGCTAAAGTGGCGTAAATTAACAACTACATGGCGTATATTATCAATATCATTTTCTTTAATAGAGAGTAAGGTAACTTCAAACAATCAAAGGAGCTAATTATATGAGGCTTTTTAAGCTTATTTTAGTGTTGATGTTGTCGCTAACATCCATTAAAGCTATGTCACAAAATAAACCTAATATCGTACTTGTATTTCTGGATAATTTTGGCTGGGGAGAGCCGGGCTTTAATGGCGGCGGTATTGTGCGTGGGGCGGCAACACCAAACCTAGATACAATTGCCAATGAAGGCTTGCGTTTAACTAACTTCAATGTTGAAGTTCAATGTACGCCTTCTCGCTCAGCACTGATGACTGGACGCTATGCCTTTAGAAGTGGTAATAGTAAAGTGCCGATCGGTAATAATATCTACGGTCTGGTTAACTGGGAAGTCACCTTAGCAGAAACGCTTTCAAACGCCGGTTATACCACAGGTATTTTTGGTAAATGGCATTTAGGTCGTACACCAGGCAGGTTTCCAACAGATCAAGGTTTTGATGAATGGTTTGGTATCCCGAATTCTAGTGATGAATCCGTTTACTTTACCCAGCAAGGGTTTGCCGACAGTGGTGTATCTGAAACCTATGTAATGTCAGGGCTTAAAGGGCAAATACCCAAAAAGGTACGCCCCTACCGACTAGATTATCGACCTATTATCGACAAAGATATTACCGATAAAGCCATCGAATTCATCACCCGAAAAGCTAAAAAGCAGCAACCATTCTTTGCTTTTATTCCCTATACTGCGACTCACTTTCCGACCATGACTCATCCAGATTTTAGAGGAGTGTCAGGTAAAGGGCAATGGGCAGATATGTTAACCCAAATTGATAATTACACAGGACAAATACTAAAAACAATTGATGATTTAGACATCAAAGACAATACCATTGTTATCTTTACCGCGGATAATGGCCCTGAAGCTACTAGCTACGGTAACAATACGCTAACCGTTGAAAACGCATTTCATGGCTCAGCAGGACCTTGGCGCGGCACTTTATTTACTGGTTTTGAAGGCGCATTACGCGTGCCCTTTGCCATGCGCTGGCCTGAAAAAATAAAGCCCGGTCGTGTCAGTGACGAAATTGTTCATGCAATGGATATTTTCCCAACATTAACTCACCTAGCCGGTGAACAAATCCCTCAAGACAGAGCCATTGATGGCATTAACATGACTGACTTTTTTACTGGCAAAGAAAAAAAATCAGGTCGTGATGGCTTTATTGTTTACATGGGTAATGAAATATATGGCGTAAAATGGAAAAATTGGAAAATTCACTTAAAGGAGCAAGAAACGGCTTTTACCGAAGTACGCACCTATGAACTGCCAAGACTTTATAATTTGTTAAGCGATCCACAAGAAAGGGACAATGTCATCCTTTCAAACAGTTGGGTGCCTAAAGCTGCTCATAAATTACTAGCGGAGCATAAACGCTCATTTGCACAATACCCACCAATTAAGCCTGGAACTAAAGACCCTTATATCCCACCTAACACTAAAAAGAATTAAACGCTTTTCTTAACTTTAATCCTTATTCTTATCACCAGTTGTAAATGACATAGCAACTGGTGATAAAAATTTCAAAAACACCTTGGTACAATAAATTTAAAGCATTGTTCAAGCTGCTTTTTGTTTAAGAAATAAAATGGTAACACCTGCGATAAATGAACCAGTTGCCATTATTAACGCCACCATTGTCAAAGGTAAGTTAGCGGCAAATAAAAAGCCAGGGAGCATCGGCCCTAATACTGCCCCGCCTCGACCAATACCTAGCACTAAGCCAGACCCAGAGCCTAATAGCGAAGACGGAAATGATGAAGCAAATAAGCCAAAGAAACCGGAAATTGCGGCAAAAATTAACGCACCGGTGATAAAACCAATCACCTTCATCGACTCCAATGTTTCAGTAAAATACGGAAATAAGGCAACGCCAATTGCTGCAGTAATTAAACAAAAAATCATTAATATTTTTATTGGAGCAAAACGAGCAACAACACTGATACCAACAGAGCCAAGTACACCGCCAAGACTGATAACTCCTAAGACCTTAGTTGCGTTTGAGGCGTTATGTCCTAGATCAGAAACTATGGTTGGTAGCCATTTGACAAAATAATAATACGTACCGACATTACCAAAGTAGGCAAAAATCAATATACAAGTAGTGGCTACCATAGTCCCTTTAAATAAGTTTTTAGTCCCTTCTGGTTCTCCTTTTTTTTCACTAATTTCTTGCAACGTCTCAGGTGCACTATGCCCTAACTTTACCATAATCTGTTGAATACGTTGCAATGCCCCTGTTGGGCGTTTTCGTTCTAAAAAGCTAATGGTTTCAGGAACCCAAAAATAAACAAGCGGAATAAAAACAAGACTTAGAGCTGCCCCTAAATGAAATGTCACGCGCCAGTCGTATTGCTTAAGTAGTGGCGCTAAAAATGTCGCACCGGCATAAATGCCAAAGGCAAAGCCACCGGCATAAATGCCAAAGGCAAAGCCACCGGCAACTAAGGTTACCGCTAAAGCGCGGTTTTTATTATTACAATAATCCGATGTCGTCGCAGTTGCCGCAGCTAGTAAGCCACCTATACCAATACCGGTAAATACCCGGGCTACACCTAACACCCAAATATTAGGGGCAAGTGCAGCCACTTCCATGCCAATAGTTAAAATAACTAAGCCAATCAGCATAGTCGGCCTACGACCATGGCTATCTGCTACGCTACCTAGAATAATTGAACCAAACGCCATACCGACTAGCTCTAGTGGTAAGATAATACCAAGAACGGTTTTAGATAAGCCCCATTCAGCGGTCATGCCGGGCGCGGCGAAAGCGATAGATAAAACATCATAGCCATCTAATGCTAATATCCCGATACACAAAGCAACAATCAGCCATTGTCTCTTTGCCATTGGCTCTTGGTGAATTGTCTCTAAAGCACTGACATTAGTACTCATCCTTCCCCCTAGCTTGCTTGTTTTTATAATTATTTCTAACGACTAAAAAATCATCGTCTTATTCAATGGTTTTGTGCTTTTTCTTCGAAGCTCAACTCTATCTTCTAAACCCCAGTATTTGGCATGCTCTTTAAGCCATTCTGTCATCTGAGTTAAATCAATTACACTCGCTTGTTTTACATAACGGGCGATATGCCCTGCGACATTGGCACAACCAACACTTGCACCAATAACGTTAGGATTAGAAGAACGGACACAAGCAGCAAAATCCGCTTGTTTAGTATTAAGCCATGAAAACTCATCAGGCTGACAGCGGGCATCACCTGTCGCACTGACCACTTCTGGATAAGCTGCCGGAAAAACTAAATTTCCACGCGCAGGGGACGACGCAACGACTATGATGTTGTTGTCTCTAGCTCGCTTTACCGCCTCATGTAATAGTTGTCGATCATTAGGTAAGCCAAAGCTCATATTAATGACAGAAACATTGAGACTGATTAGCCAATCAATCGCAGCAACAATTTGTAGCGGTGTTGTTACCAGTCTTTGATGAAACACTTGCGCCATGGCAATTTGTGCATCAGGAACTTGCGTTAAGATAGATTCTGTAATGACAGTACCATGACCTAGCATATCACCTGTGGTTGGCTTAGCTTCAACCTGGTCATTTTCAAGGTAAAAACCCTGTTGCTGATATAGGTTATTGTCTTTACCGTCATTTACATCTGACCCCAAAAAGCCAGAGTCAATCACCCCTATTAACATATTACTGCTTTACTCCACTGCGAAATTCAATCGTGCCATCGACAATCGTTAATAAATAATCTGCATCTTGAATCGGTTGCTCTCGATGACTAACAATCAGTCGAGTTTTATTAGCAAATAACTTATCAATAACGGTCATCAATTTGTGTTCTTGTTGACTATCTACAGCTGAAGTCGCTTCATCTAAGATGAGTATGCTTGGTTGTTGCAAGAGTGCTCTAGCAAGCGCAATACGCTGTTTTTGCCCGCCAGAAAGCCTTGCCCCTCGCTCACCAATAACTGTATCTAACCCTTGCGGTAATTGTGAAATAAAGCCTGTTAATTCGGCTTGCTCTACTGCTTGGTTCACTTGTTCATCTGTTGCATTAGGTGCCGCATAGCGAATGTTTTCTCGCAGCGTTCCACGAAATAGCACCAATTCTTGGGCAACATGCGCTACTTGTTTTCGCCAACTGGCTAAATCTAACTTGGTTAAATCAACACCATCAATTTCAATCTTGCCATCAGTTGGCTCAAAATGTCTTAACAGTAAATCGACAAGAGTACTTTTACCTATGCCAGATGGTCCAAACACACCCACTTTTGCCCCTGATGGAATCGTAAAAGTTGCGTCACTAAATACTACTTGATTGCTATTAGGGTAAGAAAAAGCCAATGAATGAGCGCTAATATTACCCTCAATAATTAACGGTTGTTCTTTTGATTGAGCTGGCTCGACATCTGCTTTTGTTAACGTTAATTCTTGTACGCGGTCTAAGCTGACTCGAACACGTTTAATCGCAACATATAAGCCTAATAGCGTATGTACTGGACCTACCGCCATGCCTAAATAAGCAGAAAACGCGATAAGCGAACCTAACGCCATTTGATCGTTAATCACCCAATAACCGCCAATAATAAATACTAAAGTACGGCTTAGTGTTGTCAGTATTGTCGGTACTGAGCTTGTTGCAAACTCTGTAACTTGCAGCCCTAATAAGGTATTAAGGTAGTTATGGTTTAGGCCTTGTAAGCGTTTTGCCTCACGTGCTTCTGCCGATACCGTTTGAATAAACTTCATTGCCGGTAAAGTTTCAATTAAAAACGAAGAAATATCTGCTGCCCGCTCGCGCATCTTACGAGTTTTAATTTCCACCTTAGGGCGCATAAATTTAAGCCAGCCCCACTCTAGTGGTAATAAAACAAAGGCAATAAGCGCCAATGATGAATTTAAATAAAACAAAAAGACAATCGAGCCAACAAGACCAATCACCGCGCTAACTAACGAAAATAAGCCATCAAGAGCAAAGCGTTGAATTTCAGCAATATCACCATCTAAGCGCGACAAAATATCACCGACCCGCTGCCTACCGTAAAAACTCGGTGATAATGTTTGCAAATGCTGATAAACACTCTCACGAAGATCAAATAAAATATTGCCTGAGATTTGCGTATGAAAATACCGAGAAACGCCAGACAATAAGGTAGAAAAAACACCTAAGCTAAGTAGCATTAACGAAAACTGTAGCAGTAGATCAAATTGTTTAGCGATCAAGCCTTCGTCAATCACTTGCTTAGTTAGGTATGGTTGTAAAAGCGCTAATGAGGAAGCAACGAGTGATAAGCAAAATAAACCAAAGACTCGTTTGTTATGGGGCGTGACAAAGCGAAATAACCATGCAAATGCTGAATGCTGTTCTATAGTACGATTTTCGCTAACAAAAGAAGCTAGATTAGACATCAAAATATACTAGGTTAACTTAAGTCAACCACTTCAATTGCATTTTGTGTTTTCTGCAACGTTTTCGCATCTGGCTTCATACGTACTTCTGGGTAATAACACATATAACCGGTTTGACAATGCTCAGGTTGCTCTCGCATGCCACGGGCTAGCGCTTTTGCCGCATCACCACCCTGCTCGATTAATGTTTCTCGCACCGCATTAACCATTTGCACACTTTTTAATTTACGTTCAGTTGGCGCGTCACGACCAGCTATTTTTACCGAGGTGACAGAGCTGGCTAAAAATCGTGGTAAAGCACATAAACCACAAGGCCCGTATGGCATACCATTAGGACTAACAGAAAAGCCATTACCAAAGCGATACCACAACCATTTTTGGTAATCTTTATCGTTTATTTCAAACGCTTTTTTCTCGGCATCGCTTAACGGTTTGCCATCGATACGTTGATCATTAGATTGATAGTTATCAATACAAATAGCGCCACCTAACTTACCCGGTAAATGTATGGTGTGACACGAGCCTTCTTCATACACACAGCCATCGTTTAGCATAAAAGCTTCAAATTCTAGTGATGGATTAGCAGCGACCATGCTTTCCATTTCACTAATTTTCATATCGCGTGGGAAAATTATACGATCAGCACCCAATGCTTGATGAAAGCTCGCTGACTCACTATTGCGGCAACTGGCAATCGAGCTGACATGAATTTGAAAATTAAAATCATGGCTACCTAAAAGTGCTAATAAGGTTTCATCACCGACAATCACTGAATCACCTTGCATCTCATCAAATAGCCTTGCAAGGTCTAATAAGCAAGCCAGTTGCTCACCCGTATAGTGTTGAGAATTCATCACCAGATGCAATTGTTTACCTAATCGATGCGCTTCAGTTACTGCTTTTTCTAAATCACTAAATTCCGGTAAATTACCAAACGCTCGGCGACTCACTGCGGAGGTTTTAAAGGTACTGGTCCAGGACTCTGGAACAACACTGCAGTAAAATTCGTCAGCACCCGCTGCTGCTAATATTTCGATTTCTTCAACGCGACTAATGGGGGCGGTAATCTTCATGCCAGTCTCCTTCAAAAATCATACGGTTAACTTTATTTTGCGCCACCGCTTGTGCCAATGTTTCCGTCATTTCTTCAGTGTGGCGATAAAACATGGTATTGCCTTGCTGGAAAGTTCGTAAGTCAGGTGCTTTCGGCGTTTGTGTTAATGGTTGTTTGGATGATTGACTAGCTGTCACATTAACCGCTTGTTCATCTTGAGTTGACGACGAACAACCGCGACTCACTTTCGCAGAATAAGTCAAGCATTCTTTATTACAGCCATGACCTGGACCAAATTTACGGTGAGTTTCTATTTCCATGGCACCAATTTTACACATTCTACCTTTGACCGAAAAACCATAAGGAAAATGTGCCGATACCGATTTATCCTCACTCTCAAAGTCAACCACCTTGGCAAACGGTGGTACATCCATTTCAATACGCTCAATATCGAAACGTTTTAAAAGCTGATGAAACGGCCCCGATTGCACGCCATGGGGGTAAAGCTTAGTCCACTGCTCAGAAGGTAGCCGTGGATCTTTGATCATTTTGCAAAGTTGACGACCAATAATTGGCGTTAAATGTTTATACTCTCGCCTTAATATATTTAACGTACCCCAGTCATTGACCACCACTTCAGTCCCTTTGGGTAAAATAGCGAAAACTTGTTTAAGGCGTGCTAATGCGGAATCAGAAAGCAAAGGGGTTAATAGGCTTAACGATAACTGATGTTGCTCAATTAAATTAAGCACTCGTTGCATAATTTTTTTATCTGGCAGTAAACGATCACAAAATTCACCACCAAAATAAATACGAGTGACTTTTTGCTCTGTTGAGAAGTGCTTCTCGGGAAATTCTTGCCAATTAAACACCTTAATGCAATCAGCTAATGTCGGCTCGTTGCCAGAGGCTAACAATTGACTAACCGCTTCTTCTCGGGTGATTGCAACTGCAATTTCAGTACTTTTAGACATAGCGATCACATTTGTATAATGTTTGAAGAGTAAGTGAGAACGAGGTAACTAGCGTTAACGGTTAACGCCAGTTACCTATTCTAGCTAAGCTTTTGCGCGTTCTCGTAATAAGAACTTTTGGATTTTACCAGTTGAAGTTTTCGGCAATGCGCCAAAGATCACAGTTTTAGGACACTTAAAGTGGGCAATATTGTCGCGACAAAAATCAATAATGTCTTGTTCTGTTGCTTCTTGCCCAGGTTTTAGCTCAATGAAAGCACAAGGTGTTTCACCCCATTTATCATCAGGCTTAGCAACCACTGCCGCTTCTAATACCGCCGGGTGTTGATAAATTACCCCTTCTAATTCTACAGATGAGATATTCTCACCACCTGAGATAATAATATCTTTTGAGCGATCTTTAATTTCAATGTAACCGTCGGGATGTTTAACCGCTAAATCGCCAGAATGGAACCAACCGCCTTCAAACGAATTTGCCGTAGTATCTGGGTTTTTCAAATACCCCTTCATGGTTTGGTTACCACGAAACATAATTTCGCCAATAGTTTCACCATCTGCTGGCACACTTTCTAACGTCTCAGGATCAAGCACTTCAACATTTTCTTGTGTAACGTATCTAACCCCTTGACGAGCTTTTAAGCGTGCACGCTCTGCTGCGGGTTGATCATTCCACTCTTTTTTCCACTGACAAATAACACTTGGGCCATATACTTCCGTTAAGCCATAAACGTGAGTAACTTCAAAACCTAAGCTATCCATGCCTTCAAGTACTGTTGCTGGTGGTGGCGCACCACCAGTAATCACTTTAATCGCTTTAGGAATTTTTGCTTTAACGGCATCAGGGGCATTAACAATCGCGTTAAGAATAATCGCCGCACCACAAAAGTGGGTAACATTATGCTCAGCCATCAGATTTGCTACGGTTTCCACATCAAACTGACGTAAACAAACATGAGTTGCCGCGCGTGCCGTAACAGACCAAGGGAAACACCAGCCGTTACAGTGAAACATTGGAAGTGTCCATAAGTAAGCAGAATCTTCATCCATAGGCCACATAGCTACGTTACCCATAGAGGTTAAATAAGCGCCTCGATGTGAGTATACAACGCCTTTCGGATCACCGGTTGTGCCAGACGTATAGTTCAGAGCAATGGCTTGCCATTCATCGTGAATATGTACTTCGTTATACTGTGGGTCACCCGATGCAATAAAGTCTTCATATTCAATCTCACCGATACGCTCGCCACCAGAGGTATTCATCGGATCGTCAACGTCAATCACCAAAGGTTTATTTTTCGCAAGCGTTAATGCTTTCTTAACGATAGGTGAAAAACAGGTATCCATGATCAAAATATCGGTTTCAGCATGGTCTAATATAAATGCAATACCTTCGGCATCAAGACGCGTATTTAATGCATTGAGTGTTGCACCTGTCATCGGGACACCAAAGTTTGCGTCTAAAAATGCCGGAATATTGGTCGCCATAATTGACACGGTTGAGCCTTTTTTAATGCCTTTCGCTGATAAAGCCGACGCCAAGCGCTTAGCATTAGCTAAATATTCACGGTAGGTGATTTTTCGTTCACCATGGATGATTGCCACTTTATCAGGGTAAATCATTGCACTTCTTTCTAAAAAGCCAATTGGCGATAGTGGCTGATAGTTCGCCTGATTTAAATCTAAATCTCTTTCAAAAATATCCATTAAGAACACCTAACTCTAAAGAGGCTAATAAACAAGTTTTAGCCTCATACACTTTACTTTTAATTTAATACACCACTTTATCGCGTGGTAATGAGAAAACTTGGAAGGTACCCAGTGACATATCGCCACCTGGTAACACAATATTGTTTAACTTAGTTAATGATTCTGCGTCATAAACAGCGATATCATTATACGTGCCGCCTAAATAGAGCTTAGAACCATCAGTTGAGAAATTAATAACATAATAAGTACGCTCTAGATCAATTTCTTTGATAACACTTAAATCAGACACTTTATGGCGTTTTAACTGCGTTAATACCGCATAAAATTCATCAGGATGCTGTGGCCTTGCCATGCCGGTAAAAAAGATTTGCTCGAGAACGCCAAAGTCTTTTACTTCAGTTTCACCGGTTGCTAAATCCACTTTTTCATAGCCCCACATAAATGTGGCAGTATCCATGTTTTGAGTTTCATCAGTAAATTTAGGCACGGTATACATACGGACAAATTCATTATTCACTTTACCCAGTGGCCATACGGTTAACACATCTGGTTGACCGTAATTGCTGCGATTATGAGAGTGACTGGCAATAGCGGTATCTACTTGACCCGTTTTCGGGTCGATAACAAAAACATCCGCGCCAGATAAATACACTCTGCCATCGTCAGCAGCTGCCATAATGTTAATTTGTCGAGGTACATCAAACGTACGGGTTGGCTTAGCGTCAATACCATCTTTCGCGTTGTAAACAGCAAATTGACTCGCTAATACCTCGTAGTGATCACTATGTAACTTGGTTGGATTATGGATGGTGTAAATTTCTTCACCATCGGTACTTACCGCTAATGAGCCAATACTTTTGATACGGACATTATCGTAAGAAAATTTAGCATCGAAAGTGAGATCACAATTATTGACATCAACACCTAATATGCGATCAAAGCGCCCTGCAAGGACATAAGCGGTTAAATTATCCGGCGACATCACCACAGTACCCGGTAAAACTGCATCGGGTAACTGACAAGTGCGCACGATTTCGTCGGTGCTCAAATCTACAAAGTGCATATTATTAGGGCGGTTAACCACCACCATATAATCACTTTTTTCAGCGCTGTTTTCAGATGCTACTTTCTTAGTATCACTAGTTTCAGCGACTTGCTCACTGCCGCAAGCAACAAGTAAAAGAGCTAACGAGCTAGCTACGGACAATTGGCGTAATTTATTTGAAAAGCTAATCATGGTATCTCGCCTACTTTTTATCATCTTTTGGAAAGACATCGCCTAGTTTTCGCCAGTCATCACCCGCAGAGTCGGCACCCTTAGTCCAGTCAGGATAAGTATTCATGACATCAGGAACTTGCGCCGGCCACCAGCAAGGATCGGCACAACCATATAAGTCTGACTCCATTGGTTGACATAACCCTGCGACGCCACCAAAAACGTCAACCTCCCAGCCTGGATCAGTTGTGCCTGTACAACCGACAACCGATTGCATAGCAACAACTTCTTCAACGGTAGCGTCATCGCCCTTAACCTGATTTTCACTCTTGTTTTTATCCATTGCAGAGTCTAATAATTCTGCTTTTTTATTCAGTGGTTTTAGATGTTTCATTGTTAGTGTCCTCGACGAGGGGTGATAAATGTATCCATAAATGTTGGGTTTGCCGCATTGATTTCAGCATAGGCTTTTAAGCCAAACTCAACCCAGTCACGCATAAGATCACAATAGTGATAAGTCGGGTTTTGTGGGTCGTTATATCGAGCATAGCTTTCGTGATAACAACCACCAGAGCACATATTGCGGATCCAACAAGTACTGCAACCCGTGTTGGTTCTATCCATACGCGTTTCAATAAAGCCAGCCAAGCCCTCGCTATCGATACCGTCAATAACAGAGCCAAAGGCTGGCAGATCTGAGCCAGTAAAGCGGTGACATAAATTAACGCCGCCACTATGGTCAATTGCCACCATGCCAATACCCGCACCACACGGTAGTGCTTTTTTTGTGCCTTCGTGAATATCCGTCATCAGCTGGTGCATGTTAGAAAAGCCAATATTGCGTCCAGCCTTTGCTTCATCAATATAATGACGACCGACTTTTATCATACTGGCAAATACCGCTTTAAGCTCATCTTCAGATAAGTTGTATTCACTGATATCACCTGAGGTGACTGGCGCAAAGCCAACCTCTGCAAAGCCAAGCTCATGAAACAGGTGTTGCCAAATTTCTTCAATATCAGTCACCCCTTTGGTTAACGTAACACGAGCACCAATAGGTCTGGCGTTATAGCCTTTCATCAGTAATTCAATTTTTCGAGTCACCGCTTTATAAGTTCCATTACCATTAACGGTAATGCGGTTCTTATCATGAATGGCTTTAGGGCCGTCGATACTTACCGCAATGCCAAATTTATGTTTTTGGAAGAATTCGATAATCTCTTCATTTAACAAAGTAGCATTGGTGGTTAATGAAAAATCAATCGGCACATTAAGCTCGGCAAAGCGTGCTTGTGCATATTCAACCACTTCGCGAATTAATGGCATATTGCTTAACGGCTCCCCGCCAAAAAATACGATGTTGTACCTTGGCTGATCAGGCGATTCTGCTAACATCATTTCAATGGACTTTTTCGCGGTATCAAAGCTCATTTTTTGCCCGTTAGCCGGGGTATCTAAGTCTTCTTTATAGCAATAGCTACAACTGAGATTACAACCTGTATTTACATTAAGCACTAAAGTGGTTAATGGGATATTTTCAAGCTGAGTAACTTCAGGGTTATCAGGCTCAAACGCCTGAACGCCAGCATCATTTGAAGCAACCACTTTAAGTTGAATTAATTGTTCAACCGTATCATCAATATCTTTTGCCGTTTGAGCTGATAAGCTTTGCGTTAGTTTATCTACAGATAAGCCACTTTCACTATCTGCCGCTTCAATCAGCTGAGCCGATAATTCATCCAATTCAAACAAGCTAGTTGTCGGCACATGAAACATCATCTGCTTATCATTCACTGCTATAGTGCGTGAATTAGTTGGAACTTTTTTTAGAACTTTGGTCATTACGAGTACCTGATGCCGCTATTTAATTGGCGGATTATTCCAACGTTGTACGGTAACAATCAGCTCCCCTTGCCCTTCTAAGATGTTTTTACCGTCTTGTAATTTAGCCACGACAGCTAAGCGCCCTGCATTGTTAGTTCCGTATTTTCTATCAGGGTTAGGCCCGGCATCGCCTGGTGTGAAGACCCCCGTTTCAGGGTTAATAACACCAGCAAACTTTACATCTTCATCCGCTTCTGATTGAGCATCAAATGGTTTGACACTCCAGCTTGCTGGGAATAAGCCAATGTAGACATCATCATCGGTGCCCACTTCACCATCTTGACCAGCGGCAAATGCTTTGGCCTCAAACGATGCGGTCACTTTAGGTTGACTGCCGCCCCCTTCACCAACGCGAGCTACGGCATAAGCTGGGCTAACTTTGATTTGATCGACTTGTTGATAGGCAACTAAGGCATTATCAAGTGACTGCTTGCCAACGTTAACTGTACTGCTCATGGCAGATGCATCCATCTTAGGTGCTTTTACCTGTACGATAATTTCATCTGCCGTGCGGGAAACTTCAGAAACAACCGTTAAGCCGTTAGAAAAAGTAACATCACCAGATAATTGAGAGCCACGAATTGACACTTGCAGTGTCTCGCCAGCTTTAATGTAAGTAGGGCTTAGCGATAAAATCGATGCCTTATCACTTCGATGACCTGAGATATCAACACCAATATCTTCATGACCATTTAAAAACATACGGCCAGATAAGCTATCGCCCGCCTCGTTTAACGCGAACACTTGACGATACTGCTTATCACCAACTGTTAGCGAGCCACGCCATTCATAACCACTGTAAACTAATACACTTCCCGTACCTGATAACGACTCACCATCATCAAAAGTACCGGTAAAAGTCATAGCATACTGGTTATTGCCCTTATCTTTTAAAGCAACCGTTCCTTGGAACGCCCCTTTACTTGGCATATGGCCAGTAATGCGCCAATTGCCACCAGGAGAAACTTTACTCTTGTCTTGCCACTTCACCCAGTCTTGCGTATTTAAAGCATATTTGTTAGCTAAAAATGGTACCGTTTCATTAATCGCGATTTCAAACCACTTTCTATCACGTCCCATGGCTGAATATTCGGTACTCGGCCATTGCCCCAGATGAAAGTTAACTAGATGTTCCCAATCTTTTTTATCTCTGCGTTGCAAACCGACTCGTGCTTCTGAGTGACAACGAGCACACATTTGTTCAAGCTCAGGTTGTTTATTTTCAATGTGGTTTAGTCGTCTTTCTAAAATATAACGATATGGTGCTGACTCAGAAGGTGTTAAACCTTGAGTATTGGCTAAATATTCAACGAGACTTGCCCTTGTCTCACCATCAATTTTCAAACCATGGGTAGTTTGCATACGAGCAATGGTCATTAACCAACCTTCTGGTGTTTTTCGTTGATAGCTGATACGGCTTAATGTTAGCGGATCTTGACTTTGTTCAATATGACAGCCTGAGCAATGTTGCTGCAATAAGCTTTCACTTGCGACAACTTCAGTGCTATATACACTTGCACCACAGGTAAGCAAAGCGACTGAGCAAGCAGTTGCGGTCAGTGATTTTTTTAATCGATTAACTAGCACGGTTTACTCCTAGTGTGTTTGAAATATAACGGAAAGAAAAAGCCGGCTGTTTATTAAGCACTACCAAAAGTTAAACAGCCGGAAAACAAGCAACTATCCCGCTTTATTGATATTGACTACTTTCATATTAGTGAATTCGTTTAAGCCCTCTTGAGCAAACTCAACACCAATACCTGATTGTTTAGATGTAGGGAATGGAATATTAGGAGCAAACGCACAGTGCTGGTTAATCCAAACCGTACCACTTTCCATTTGGCTTGCCACTTTTGACGCTCTATCGATATCAGAAGACCACACAGAGCCACCTAAACCAAATTCAGAATTATTAGCTCGAGCGATTGCATCGTCTAGTTCTGAGTATTTTACGATAGGTAAAATTGGGCCAAATGGTTCTTCATCAACTACTCGGGTACCGTCACTAATATCTTTAACAACAGTTAATGGTACAAAGTAACCTTTTTGGTCTAATGGCTCACCACCTGCAATAACATTACCGTTCGCTTTGGCGTCTTCTAAGTAATCACATACTTTGGCATATTGCATCTTGTTTTGTACTGGGCCAAATTGAGTGGCCTCGTCTAAGCCATTACCCACAACTGCCTGTCGAGCAAGACTTGCGATCTCTTCACATAGCTCATCGTAAATCGACTCATGTGCGTACAAGCGTTTTAACGCGATACATACTTGGCCGCTATTAATAAAGGCAGTATTAAAGATACCTTGAGCGGCCGCTTTTACGTCAATATCATCTAAAGCAATCGCCGCGTCATTTCCACCAAGCTCCAATGTGATGCGTTTTAATGTACTCGCAGCACTTGACATGATCGCCTTACCAGTTGGTGTTGAGCCTGTGAAAGAGATTTTATCAATACCAGGGTGGCTGGTAATTTTAGGTCCAAGATCATTATCATCAACAAGAATGTTAACTAAGCCTGCTGGTACTACATCTTTAAGAATTTCACCTAACATTACCGAAACAACTGGCGTGGTAGGAGCCGGTTTAAGAATAATACTGTTACCCGCTAAAATAGACGGCGCTATTTTGTATATACCGATTAATAACGGAAAGTTCCAAGGTAATATGCCTGCAACAACACCTAACGGCGTACGTTGTACTTCTACGCGCTGATTTTCATCATCGACTAACACTTCATTTTCTAAGTTAAGAGAAGTGAAGTAACGACAAAAAATCTCAGCATATTGCACTTCCATGGTTGCTGCTGCTAACGGCTTACCTTGCTCTTGCGTTAATGCTTTGGCTAAAGGCTCAATATTGGCATTAATCGCATCTGCAATCTTATGTATTAACGCCTTGCGCTCATCGATATCAGTTAACGCCCATTTAGCTGCCGCCACTTTTGCGCCAGCTACCGCTTGATCAAGCATAGCTTCATCAGCACGCGGCACTTGAGTAAATACTTCTTCTGTTGCAGGGTTAATGACATCTAGTGTCATATCACTCTTAACTAATTCACCATTTATTAATAACCCATAGTTACTCATAACTTTACCCCAATTACTTGCTATACAGTTGTTTTTATGTAGCTATTTATCGTAGAAGTGATTCTTAAGAATCTTTATATCAGCTACACTTATCGAATTTCTGAATTAGATTATTGGAATATAGGGGCGGCAACATCGACTGTTTACGCCATTGATTTGACAATGTACGCCACAGAATTAGCAGAACACGCCATTAAAATAAGCTAAACCGATGATTAATCTCTTAAGAAGTTTAACCCTTGATTTATATTAAAGTGTGGCAATAGATAATAAATTAAAAACGAAATTAACTGTTTATCAGACTAACTATTTAATAGAAATTACAAGTAGCGACAAAAATAATGAAATTTGATCATATCAACATTAGTGCGCCAGCCGATGTATTGGCTAAGGAAAAAGACTACCTCTGTGAAGTATTTGACTTAACTTTAGGCGAACGTCCGAATTTTAAAAAACACGGTTATTGGCTATATGCGAAAGACCAAGCAGTAATTCATTTAACAGAAAGTGACAAGCACGTTCCAAATACTAAAAATGCGTACATTGATCATATTGCATTCCAATTAACAGGTGTCGCTGACTTTGTCAAAAAGCTACAAGCACAAAACATACAATTTGACGTAACCTATTTATCAGATGTTAATTGTACTCAGGTATTTTTTAATTCTCCTGCAGGAATCGGCTTAGAAGCAAACTTTAAAAACGAATCCCTTAAAAAAGTCGTTATTATCGGAAATTCTGGTTCAGGCAAGTCGACCTTAGCAAAGAAAATGGTTACGGATGTTGGCTGTGAACATTTGGACTTAGATACATTAGCTTGGCAAGCTACCACACCTCCAACCCGTAAACCCATTAATGAGTCAAAAGACACAATTGATGACTTTCTATCAAAGCACTATTCATGGGTAATTGAAGGTTGTTATAGTGACCTTGTTGAACTCGTGCTCGATGATGCAACAGAGCTAGTATTTCTTGATTTACCGGCTTCGCTTTGTGTCGAAAACGCTAAGCAACGACCTTGGGAACCACATAAATACCCGTCAAAAGAAGCACAAGATGCCAATTTGTCGCTGTTAATTGATTGGATTAAAAATTATGACGACAGAAAAGATGAGTTTTCACGCAAAGCACATCAAAAGGTATATGAAAACTTCGCAGGTACTAAACAACGCATAATAGAAAATTAGCTAGTAACGTTTTCAACAAGGGTATTATCAACGTTAATAAGCAAAAATATTGATAGGCAAAGGCTTTACCAGGTAAGACAATGACTACGGTAAACAAAACAAATAACACGCCAAGCGACATAATCAAACGCTGGGTGGATATTTTTAATCAAGGAGATGCCTCAACACTTGCTGAGTTTTACACCACTGATGCAATTAATCATCAGGTTGCCAATGAACCAGTCATTGGAAAGAAAGCAATTTATGAGATGTTTAAAGAAGAATTTGCCCAAGCAGAAATGGTTTGTATTATTGAAAACATCTTCGAAGACGGTAATGTCGCGATTTTAGAATGGAAAGATCCAATAGGCTTGCGTGGTTGTGGCTTCTTTCATTTTAACGATGGATTAATTAAGTTACAGCGCGGTTATTGGGATAAGTTAAGTTTTTTACGTGCGCATCAATTACCAATTCCAGAGTAAACCTATCGTCTTTTTATTTCGTATGTCTTTCAAATACTAGATAAATATAGAGCGTTAAATGACCACTATCGTTGTAAACGATCAAATGCAGCAAAATTATCGTTACACCTTAACGGCACAAGTCGGCCAAGATTTCCATCCTGAATTTAAGCCACAACTAACACCAAAAGAAATGCTCGAATTGGGTGTATTTGGTGGTAAATACCTTACTGACTGCCAAGAAGAATTTCCAACTGACTGGTTTGAAAATGCCCTACTTAGCCCAAGCCATAAGGATATAACCTTAAACTATTTTCGCGTTGATGCATCACAACCATTAAGCGAGTGGCGTAAAAAAGGTTGGATTTACCACCAAGACCCACGAGGTTGGTTTCAGTGGTACTGCCGTTATTACCAAGGAAGACGATTAGAGAAAGAGGATTTACGTCAGATAAAACGTTGGAAGAACTTTCGCCGACATTTAAGCGCTGTGATCAAATTTTGTGAGCCATTTGATCACAGCTGCAGGCGCAAGCAGCGACAAGCGCTATTGCATTGGGCATATGATTCGCGCAATGTCTAAACTACTAACGATAGAAAGTTGCGCATAAGTGTGTATGTGTGCAGCTTTTTAATTACCGCATTTTAGCTAATAAGCCTTCACTCGCATCTTCAACAAGCTCAAGCACATATTTAAAGCCACCTGCACCGCCGTAGTATGGGTCAGGAACTTCTCTTTCATCAAAATTTTCCGCGAAATCAAGAAACAACTTCACTTTATGTGCACTTTCTTGGGGGGCAAGATCGATTAAATCGTTATAGTTATTCTCATCCATCGCTAAAATTAAATCAAAGTGTTCAAAGTCATTTACCGTTACTTTGCGCGCTTTAATACCATCAAATGAGTACCCTGCACTTTGACCGACTTTAACAGAACGATGATCAGGCTTTTCTCGAGCATGAGCACCAATAGTCCCCGCCGAATCAATATTAACTTGTTTGCATTGTTGTGCCGCTTTATGTCGAAATACAGCTTCTGCTGTTGGAGAGCGGCATATATTGCCCATACAGACAAAAAGTACCGAATCAATTGTTGAATAATTAACGTCCATGCTGACCTTGTTTTTATTATTTGAGTAACTTTAATTAAGCTTAAAGTATATCGTTATTTTCGTCTATTTAATAACAGGCTATACCTTAACCTATGTTGATGAACATCAAAATATAATGGGCAAGAAAATTCACCTTATCAGACACGCTAAATCAAGTTGGAAAGACGGTTCTCTAACTGATTTTGACAGACCGCTTAACCGGCGAGGCGTAAAGTCGTGTGAATTGATGGCGCCAGCTATTTTAAATGCAGGTTGTTATTTTGAAAACGTGTATGTTAGCCCAGCTAAACGCGCCCAGCTTACTATTACCATAATCAATAAAGCATTAGATAACACCACCATTAATTGGTGCACTGTACCTGATTTATATACATTTGATTCGAATGACCTTTTCAGGTTTTGTTTAGGTTTACATGATTCTATAGATGAACTTGTCATAGTTGGTCACAATCCTGCCTTCACTGAATTTTGTAACAGAGTTAGCAATAGCACACTCGCCAATATTCCTACCTGTGGCTATGTCGCGCTCAATACCAGTATGCCGTTTAAGTGGCGCGACTTAATGACACAAAGGTTTACATTAACATCCTTTATTCGACCAAAAGATCTCGTGCGATAAACATGAGACTTCTTTATAATCTTCAAAACTATAAATTTATAAAAACCTCTTATTGGTCAATACATTAAAATGCTTTTATCAATATCTTCAAATACCTCTTCATCTATAAATTTACCGCTATCAGCTATGCTAAAACCTTTTATTAAAACGTGCTTGTTTTCACTACCTTTAACGCTTATTACTTTAAGTTATTCATACGCTGCAAACGCTGGAGAAATATATGAGTCTTTTCCAGAAACTATCGATGCCAATCAAAAATACGTATTTTATTCTCACGGTTATATTGTTGAAGGGACAAATGCCAAACCAAAGCACCCAGAATGGGGCATCTATGATTTTCCTGAGATTAAAAAAGTCCTAGCTGATGATAACTACCATTTAATCGCTTACCACAGAGCAAAGCATACCGAGCCATTTCAATTTGCTAAAAAGCTGGCAAAAGATGTCGCTAAATTAATCGCTGCAGACGTTAAACCAAGTAATATTACCTTATTAGGTTTTTCTCGTGGCGGTGCATTATCTATATTAACTACAAATGAACTTAAGTTAAGCGAGATAAATACTATTATCTTAGCGGGTTGCGCGGGCTTAATAAAAAAACATACTCAGGTAAAAGTATATGGGCATGTAAAGTCGATTTATGAGACCTCTGATCAAGTTGGCTCGTGCCAATTTCTGATAGATAGAAGTGACGATGTGGCGTCTTTTAATGAAATATCGATAAGCACAGGTAAATCGCACGGCGCATTTTATAATCCATTACCTGTTTGGGTAGAGCCTGTTAAACAATGGATAACTGATAATACCCAAAACTAAACAGCCTACCTGTTGTTGTACCAAACAAACAGGTAACTGCTTTGGATCGTTTGGCAAAACACCGCTTCAATCACTTCGCCTGCGTTAGTTTTTGACTCTAGCTCTAGCGATGGATTAGATTGAAGCGATTTCTTAGTAGATTAAATTTATTTTTGTACTAGCCTCATCAGCGCTTCAATTTGTTTTTGTTGCGCTGCAATTTGTGCTTGTTGCTCTTTTACCGCATTAATTAACACAGGCACAAGTGCAACATAGTTAACTGACTTAATGCCTTTGTCATTTTCGCTAACCAATTCAGGTAAAACCGCTTCAACTTCTTGCGCAATTAAACCGACTTGTTGCTCATTGCCTTTTTGTAACTCAGGCTTCCAGTGATATCGCTTACCATCTAGTTTATCTATAGTCTCTAATGCGCCATTAATTGACTGAATATCAGTTTTTAAGCGTCGATCTGAATTTAACGATAAGTTACCTGCGATAGTCGCGTTACCAGTATTATCTATGCTCAATAAATTAACATCTGAACCAGTCGAAAATGATGAAATAGCAAAATCGCCACCATTGGCAGCAGTTATTGTCCACTTATCGTCGTCGGCAGCGCCTGCATCGGCAAATAAATCAATTTGCGCGCCATTACCGGTTGCAGCATTAACAGAGACTTTATTCGAAAAGACATCAGTAAAACGATAGCTCGCATTACCTAAAGTTGTCGTTGCATCAGTTTGAGCTGACCATAAAGTAGTGGTGCTATTACCTAATAACACAGCGTTATCTGAATGGCTGGTGCCGTTATAACCTAAGACGATACTGTTGGTATTAGCATTAGTGGCATTGGTACCAATGGCAATTGAACCTACTTGCGCAATACGACTTGAATAACCGACAGCAACACCATCGTTGGCAATAACTGTCGCTTGGTTTCCTAATACTGTAGTGCGGCTTACATTAGTACTATTATTAGCCCGTGCGGTACCGTCTAAGTCGTTATAAGTAACATACCAATCACTACCATGCGTAGATACAAACTCGACTTCATTATCATGATAAAATGTCCAATCTGCTGAGTCAGCCAAGGTACCGATCCAAATATTATCTTCACCTTCACGGTTGGTATATCCGGCATAGGCACCTAAAGCGGTATTACGGTTAGCGTTAGTGATTGAGTTTGTTCGGTTATTATCAAATCCCGCTTGAAAACCGACAAAGGTATTAAAATCGGCACTTTCTGTATTTGGTCCGGCATTATCACCAATCATGGTATTAGCATTACCACCGCCAATATCACCACCAGCTGCCGTTCCTATTACTGTATTTCGTGAACCGTTATATAACTCTCCTGCTATACTGTTTGGCTTTCCTAAACTATAACCTGCGCCTGTTCCCATTGCCGTATTATAATTACCTCCTTGAGCGTCGTACATGGAGCCATAACCAATACTCGTATTACCTTGACCTCCTGTGTGTTGATAACCGGCTTCTTCGCCGATAAAAGTATTTTTGTTTTCGGTTGTTATTGCATAACCTGCTCGTGAACCAATATAAGTGCCACCAAACCCTGTGGTGCTAGCAGTACCTGCTTGATAACCAATAGCAGTGTTACTAGCTCCATTAATATTAGACTTCCCTGCTTGATAACCGAAAAAGCTATTGTGGTGGCCTATCGTGTTAGCCATACCCGCTTGGTAACCGAAGAAGCTGTTAAATTGGCCTGTAGTATTAGCTGCACCAGCACTTTGACCAACAAAAGTACTTTGGCCTTGGGTAGTTAAAGCGGCACCTGCATCAACACCAATTAGGGTGTTTTCATCACCGGAGGTGAGCGCTGCACCTGCGTTAGTGCCAAGCTTTGTGTTTTCTGCCATCGCCGATGTCGATATTGCACACAGCATGGCAATTACTGAGCTTTTTAAGATGAAACGGTGACTTTTAGTGTTTGACTTTACTATTGAACTCTTCATTCCGAACGACTCCCGGAGATAACTATTTAATAAAACTGTGTAAGCGAAGCATATTTGCTCTTTTAGATAAAATGAGCATAAGCCCGAGTAACAGCAGCCAGTTAACGGCGCCACCACTATTTTGAGTATCTTTTTCTAACGCTTTGTCATTTTCTTTTTCAACGACTTCTTTTACTTCCCTATTGATAAGGACTGTCGCGACAGCATTAGATGAAAGCTGTCCATCACTTACGACTACTTCTATTTCAACCGTCTCATCTGCAGTTAAAATCGGTGCTGTAATCATCACCGTCGCTGAGTTAGTGTTACTAAAACTAACTGCTGCACCGCTGAGTTGACTCCAGGTATAAGTTAGCGAGTCTCCATCACTGTCGGTTGCTACTGCTTGTAACTCTATCGATTCACCTGATTTAATTTGCGTTGAATAATCTGAGAGCTTGATCTCCGGTGCATGATTTATCGATGTTGGCTTAACTTTTAAAGCCCCCGGATCTTCAATGCTGCCATTAATTAACAAGTCAGCATCGTTAGGGCCACCATCTTCTATCGTTAACTCGATACAGTTATCACCTACGGTTAAGCCCAGGCTATAACTCGAGTCCTGAGCTGCTGGACAAGTACCATTACTATTAAATGGCGCAGAACGAACAATATTACGTTCATCTTCAATAAAGTCATACCAACCATCACGAGAGTTATACTTTCGGTATACCGCATCTGCTGGAATGCTCTCCCCTTGCGATAATGGAATGACTATCGCTGCAGACTCTCCATGACGTAAGATACCTTCTAAAATAAAATTAAATAGTGGTGAATACGCTTGATAATCATCATCGATAATGTCAGCGTCGCCATCATTTAATACTGCAGCAATTTCCTCTTCTGTCAGTGCAGTATATTCACTTTCTAAGCCATTTATCGCTTGCACGTAAGAACCTACGACAAGTGTTAACTCTGGATTAGTTTCGATTGGATAACTATTTTGACTACTAGGAATTCGGCTAGTGTTGTCATCATTATCAAGGTAATCCGCTATGCCATCACCATCGCTATCAGCAAGCCCCTCCTCAGCATCAACAGTACCGTCATTATCACTGTCAATAATTGAAGAAAGATCGATAGCATTCTCAATCACTAATTGAATAGATTGATAAGTAGTTAACTGCTCTTGTGTATTACTTTCAGTAACAATAACATCTAACTGATAAATACCTTCATTAAGTGTGTTTGGCTCGAAGCTATAGACGAACTCCCCATTTAGATCAGCAAAAGCACTATCTGTTGAGAACCACTCAATGTTATGGCTATCATCTTTGTTAACATCGTTAACCGTTGCGATTAACGAGACCGTGCCGTTGTCTGGGTCGATAACGTTAACTGGAACACCTGCTTGTTTCACTTCGATATCCACGAAAGGTGCAAGATTTTCATCCACGATGATAACTTCAGTAAATGCACTCGCGGAGTATAAGAAATATTAACGCTATGTACTACCCACTGTGTCAGCTGTATTTAAGGCCAGTTGCACGTGTGTCAAATGGGTACTTTTCAGGAATCAGTGTTAGCAAGTGATATGAAGTATGCAGGAGCCGTATACGAGGCCCGTACGTACGGTTCTGTGAGAGGGATGAGGCGCAAGCCTCACCCTACTCGATATTGCTCGACAAAAAGTGCTTTAAACACTGCCCAAGATAAAAAAGGTTTAATTTCATTCTGTTTTCAACCTCAAAGGTAACCAATGCTCTGATTTTAGGCGACTATGAGACGTCTTACTTAAGAAAACGGAGAATTAAATTTATGTCTAAATTCCAGTAAAACCTTGTGTTTATAAGGGCTTTTCTTTTATCATTTGCAATCGAAAAATTTAATAACTTTCGTGGTTTCGCCAATCAGTTGCTAAAAACTGTGCTTTCGCTATCACGACAAGCCATATGATGCGGTAATACAGGCGAGATAAAACCAGTATAAGCCTGTAAGATGGCATCATAATTATCCAAACCTGGAGAAATGTGGATGAGCAATGTATCTGTAGATGCAACAAAGTCTGCACAAAACGAAAATCAGCCTGAAAACAACACTCGTCGTCGGTTTTTGACCGTTGCCACGTCGGTTGTTGGTGGTGTAGGTGTCGTTGGTGCTGCAGTGCCTTTTATTGCGTCCTGGAATCCGAGTGCCAAAGCGAAAGCTGCTGGTGCTGACGTTGAAGTTGATATCAGCGGGATTGAGCCTGGACAGTTAGTACGTGTTATGTGGCGAAGCAAGCCTGTATGGATTGTACGCCGTACCCCTGAGCTATTAGAGGCGCTAGGTGGGCACGAAGATCAGCTTAAGGATCCAAACTCAGAAGCAGAGCAGCAGCCAGCGTTTGCGCAAAACCGCTTCCGCTCGTTGAAAGAAGAGTACCTAATATTAGTAGGTATTTGTACTCACCTTGGATGCTCTCCACAGCATCTAAAAGATGGTGCGTTTGCAGAGTACGTTGAAGGTGTACCTGAAGGCTTCTTCTGCCCGTGCCACGGTTCTAAGTTTGATATGGCAGGACGTGTATTTCAAAACGTACCGGCACCATTAAACCTAGTAGTGCCGCCTTATCAGTTCGTTGATGATACAAATGTCATCATTGGTTCAGAAGCGGAGGCTTAATGATATGAATGCTTTTCTAGGTTGGATTGAAGACCGTCTCCCAGTGGGACGCGTTGCAAATATGCACGCCATTCAATACCCAGCGCCAAAGAACATGAATTTTTGGTATGTGTTCGGGTTTTTAGCAACAATTGTTTTGGTAAACCAAATAATTACTGGTATTTGGCTAACCATGAATTTTGTACCATCAGCAGAGGGCGCTTTCGCTTCTGTTGAATACATCATGCGCGAAATCGACTACGGTTGGGTCATTCGTTACATGCACAGTACAGGCGCGTCGGCGTTCTTTATTGTTGTGTATATGCACATGTTCCGCGGCATGATTTATGGTTCTTATCAAAAGCCTCGTGAGCTTTTATGGGTGTTCGGTATGTTTATCTACCTAGCACTTATGGCTGAGGCTTTCATGGGCTACGTGCTACCATGGGGACAGATGTCTTACTGGGGGGCGCAGGTTATCGTTTCACTATTTGGTGCTATTCCGGTAGTAGGTCCAGACTTGGTAATATGGCTACAGGGTGACTACGTTATTTCTGGTGCTACGCTTAACCGTTTCTTCGCACTACACGTAATTGCATTGCCATTAGTTATCGTAATTCTTGTATTTCTTCATATCATTGCACTTCACGAAGTGGGCTCAAACAACCCTGACGGTGTGGCAATAAAGCACAAGAAGGGCTCGTTGCCAGAGTCTGAAAAGACTAAGTATGAAATTCACGAGTACTACACAAGCAAGTATGATATTGCTGACGACGTATTGCCGTTCTTCCCGCACATTGTTCTCAAAGACCTTGTGGCGTTCTGTGTGTTCCTCGCATTGTTTACATACGTTTTATTCTTTGCACCAGAAATGGGTGGTAAGTTCTTGGAGCATCCAAATTTTGAAATTGCTAACCCGCTGAAGACACCTGAGTATATTTTCCCTGTTTGGTACTTCACTCCGTTCTACGCAATTCTGAAAGCTGTTCCAGACAAGCTATTCGGTGTACTTGCCATGTTTGGTGCTATTGCAGCATTATTCGCAATGCCTTGGGTAGACAGAGGTCGCGTTAAATCATGGCGCTATCGCTGTGGCCTTCACAAAGTGAACCTGATTGTATTTGCAATTGTGTTCATCTTCTTGGGCTACCTAGGTGGTACACCACAAGAGAACTGGAAAATTATTGCATCTCAAGTAGCAACCGTTATGTACTTTGGTTTCTTCATTGCATTGTTCTTGTACAGCAAAAACGAAAATACCAAACCTGTGCCAGAGAGGATTCCTAAATGAAAAAGATGATGTGCTTTTTAGCATTTTTCCTACCTGGTGTTGCGTTAGCAGCAGGTGGGAATGTGCACCTAGACGAAGCGCCGATTGATTTGTCAGATAAGGCGTCGTTGCAGCGCGGTGCACAGTTGTTCATGAACTTTTGTTCAGGCTGTCACTCAATGAAATATCAACGCTATCAGCGTTCGTTTAACGATTTAGGTATTCCTGATGAGCTTGGCGAAGAGTATCTGCAGTTCACGGGTGATAAAGTTTCAGACTATATGACTCGCGCTATGCCTGAAGATGCATCAGCCCAATGGTTCGGTGCGGCTCCGCCCGATCTTACTCTTGTAGCACGTGTTCGTGGTGAAGACTGGATTTACACGTACTTGCGCTCTTTTTATGTTGACGAAAGTCGTCCATTCGGTGTGAACAACACCGTGTTCCCTGAAGTGGGTATGCCGCATGTGCTGCAGCCTCTTCAAGGTACGCCAACGCGTACCTACGAGGAGCAGATGGTTGATGGTGAAATGGTAAAACGCTATGTGGGTATTAAGTCAGACGGCACAGGTTCAATGTCTCCTGATGAATACGACCAAGCAGTTGCCGATATCGTGAACTTCTTAGAGTACACCGGTGAGCCATCTAAACTTGAGTCACACAAAATTGGTAAGTGGGTATTAATCTTCATTGCTGTATTGTTTGTATTTGTGTACTTACTTAAGAAAGAATACTGGCGAGAAGTGCACTAATCGCACAGTTTTATGTATAATACCAAAAGGGGGCATCTCGCCCCCTTTTTTGGCATTTGTAATTCGCTCATGTTAACAGTGAGCTTTAACTTGTTTCTCGACGGAGGAAATTGAATGGCCGTAGCCGCGAATAAACGTTCTATTATGACGTTGTTCTCTGACACAATTGATATTTATAGCCACCAGGTTCGTATTGTGTTGGCAGAAAAAGGTGTGGGTGTTGAGATCAGCTACACAGATCCTAGTAACTTGTCTGAAGATCTGTTGGAGTTAAACCCATACGGTACGGTACCAACTCTTGTTGATCGTGAACTCGTACTTTACAAGTCTCACATCATCATGGAATACCTTGATGAGCGCTTTCCGCATCCACCATTGATGCCTGTATACCCAGTTTCACGCGGTACAAGCCGATTGATGATGCACCGTATAGAGCAAGACTGGTATTCACTTGCAGCTCGGGTTTTCCGAGGTGAAGGTGACGTGGAAGCTTCTCGCAATGAACTTCGCGAAGCTATACTTTCTTTGGCACCCGTTTTTGCTGAAATGCCTTACTTCATGAGCGAAGAGTTTAGCCTTGTAGACTGCTATCTAGCACCACTATTGTGGCGTTTACCTGCTCTTGGCATTGAGCTAAATGGCGCAGGAAGTAAAGAAATCAACACATACATGAACCGTATCTTCTCTCGTAGCTCGTTCAAAGCATCACTGACTGATCAAGAGCGTGAGATCCACAATCCATTATGACATCTATGACGTCGAACCAGCCCTATCTGCTTAGGGCTTTTTATGAATGGATAGTAGATAACGATATGACACCCTACGTTGTGGTAGACGCAACTAACGAGTTAGTTGAGGTACCGCAAGAGTTTGTCAAAGATGGACAAATTGTTCTGAATGTT
Source organism: Alteromonas sp. RW2A1 (assembly GCF_001886475.1). NCBI lineage: Bacteria > Pseudomonadati > Pseudomonadota > Gammaproteobacteria > Alteromonadales > Alteromonadaceae > Alteromonas > Alteromonas sp. RW2A1. The sequence goes on from NZ_CP018031.1 coordinate 829,003, forward strand.
TCGCCGAGTGCATGCGTAGGTTTTAACCTCGATGTAAACGGTTTATCGTTTCAGGCACGTTTTGGTGGGCAACCTCGTCGTTTAAGCATGCCTTGTGAGGCTGTCATAGCCATATATGCACGTGAAAATGGCGCAGGTACAGTGTTCGCTACAGAGGAAGACATAGCGCGTTCAGACGCGCCTGAGTCTGAATCTACCGAAGTTGAGCAAACAGGGCCAACATCGTTAAGCGACGCTGACGATGTAGGTGCTAGTGATGCACCTGTACCGCCAAAGAAAGGTAAGCCTACGCTTAAAGTTATTAAGTAATCCTTACTAAAAGATTAGGTTTAAATATTCAAAAAACCGCTGTATTTTCAATACAGCGGTTTTTTTGTGTCGCTAGATACTGCGCTAAACACTGCGCTAAATACCAAGCAAAATACTGAGCAAAGAAGAGGGCTACAAACCGGCGGAAATAAAAAGGGCTATTTGCATTCTAAGGTTGGAAATTGAAAATTATGTAAAATGGCGAAAATTCCGTTTTGTGCAAAACTTGGTTGGGAATTTGTTGGTTAGCCAAGGGCAGTTAAAGACAAGTTGCGGACGCAACAGATTATTGAACAGCTACTTCTGCTTTGCGCCAATCGCTGGCAATCCCTGCATAACACCATTTACCTGGTTGTTTTACTGGCCCTGTTACACTTTAGCTGGTCTCGCAAAACCGGCCTGCAGGAACCGTTAATTTACTGGGCAATAGCCTTGCTGATTTTGCTTCCCAGACTGCAATACCTCAAACAGCGTCTGCAACGGGCACGCTTATCCCGCAATAGCATGTAAATTTTACATAGGATTAAGTGAATATTTCTTAATTTACTGGGAAGCCTTGTGGGTAGAAAATGTAACTACTTGTTTTATATAAACTTTTTATTCGGCGTGACATTTGAAAGCTTAGGGTGAAGTGAATACATTCACGTTGTGCGCGGCACAACCCCAAAGTGGAGCTAACCTATGTTTGTAGAATCTGTTAAAACACCGGGCATTGCGCACCTTTCCTACCTGATTGGCAGCGATGGTGAAGCCTGTGTGATTGATCCTCAGTTAGATACGCAGCATTATCTCACCCTTGCCGGAAAGCATGAATGCCGGATCACCACCATCATCGAAACCCACCGCAATGAAGACTTTATCTCTGGCGCGGTAGCGCTGGCCAACCAGACCGGTGCTGATATTTACCATGGTAAATACGCTGACGAGCCTATCGAATATGCCCGCAAGGCCGGTAATGGCGATAAATTTGAGATTGGCAAATGGACACTCGAAGTTATTGCAACGCCCGGCCATACTAAAGACAGTATTTGTGTGTTGGCTATCGACAACGAACAGGACGGTCAGCCTATCGGCGTATTTACCGGCGATACCTTATTTGTCAGTGAAGTCGGTCGCACAGACTTCTACCCCGAGGAAATGGAAAAAATGGCTGGCCAGCTTTATGACAGCCTACAAACGCTGGCCAACCTGGGTGATGACATTATTGTGTACCCGGCTCATGGCGCAGGGTCGGTGTGTGGCTCAGGCATGGCAGAACGTGAGTTTACCACCATAGGCATTGAGAAACGGCAAAACCCGGGCTATCAATGTACCTCTAAAAAAGCCTTTATAGAGCGTAAGTTAAAAGAGAATCATTATATTGCTCCCTACTTTAGCAAAATGGAGCAGTCTAACGTTACCGGGATGGATACGCCTTTACCGCCAGTGGCGTGCCAGAAGCTGGCACAGGATGCTCAGTCAGCCTGGCAGAAAAGCGCAGAACGTCCCGGCGTGCTCATTGATGTAAGAAGTCATGCCCAGTTTCGAGACTGTCACTATCCCGGCAGTCTTAATTTGCCGGGCGGCTTACTCAGCGCTTATGGTGGTTGGTTTCTGGACTACTCCACACCTATCGCACTGGTGGCAGATTCCCATCAACAGGCAACCGAAAGCTCCGAACAGCTGTGGCGGATGGGCTACCAGCAGATTAGTGGTTATCTGACCATGGTACCAAAGCCAGATACCATTGAGGCTTACCATCGTCAGCAGGTGAACGCCGTTACTGCAGATAAGGTTGATGAGCGCATTAGAGCACCACGTGCTAACTGGCAACTGCTGGATGTTCGCAAACAGGAAGAGGTTGAAAACAACGAATTTGACCAGGCAAAGCATATCTACTTAGGCTATCTGCCGGAAATGTGCCACCAACTCGATAAATCCCGCCATTATACACTGGCCTGTGGCAGCGGTAAGCGCGCCACCGTAGCAGCCAGTTATCTGCTGGCACAGGGTTTTGAAAACGTGGATGTTTTTATTGGTTCAATGCAAGCCTGGCAGAGCTACCAACAAGGCACCTAACAGATTTACATCTGCATCGCAGAGCGCATCCTCACGGCAAGGAAGCCGGATGTGTTAGCCTGAATGGTCAGGACAGCTTGTGTGTATAAGAAATATTAACGCTATGTACTACCCACCGTGTCAGATGTATTTAAGGCTAGTTGAACGTGTGTCAAACGGGTACTTTTCAGAAATCAGTGGAGTAGTTGTCATCAAGACAGGCAAGTTAACTGGTCTTTGGTACTGAAATCTGCAATAAGATATGTGAAAGCCCTCACCCCAACAATTTGCGTGTTTAAGTAATGGTAGGTTTTTGTGGTTCATGCACTAAAGTCGAAGTCACGTTGAATGGTATAGTCGCAGAATGCGTCAATGCTTGGTGGCGCACGAAGTGGCGGCGTACGGGGATTATTGCTCGCTTCCGGTAAATTGTGCTTGTCCAAATATGACAAGATTTTATTGATAATGATCGCGTCAGTTATGCAAGCAATGACCTTTACGTTAAATTTTTCGCAAACCTCGCATTGGGTAATGTCGATGTTGAATACGCGTTTCAGTCTTTGCGCCGGTGACCGGATTACCAAGACATATTGCGGGAATGATACGGCTTTTCTGAATCTTTCAGGTGTTCTGCTAAACGAGGACTATTCTTACCACGTTGTGAAGCAGTCACCTCGGCACGAACTATAGCATTGGGAGCAAATACCCCATAAAACCTCGTGAGGTTAAGTCGAGGTGGTGGTATCAAAGCAACGAGTTTGCCGAGAAAATTCCGTGGAGAGAAGAACACGAGGGTCGTTCCGTCATTGTAAGGGGTCTTTAGTTTATACCTCACCTTACCTGAATCTGTAAGATTCAATCGTTGTTCACTTATGGCTGGTCTTGAGATGTATCTGCACAGGCGTTCCAATTTATCGGTTTGGTGACCGTCTGCGAATACGCCAGCATGTAAACTGAAACCGCCTATCTGGGCTAATTGTCCGTAGTGTTGTTTGTCTTTGGCGGGCAAGGTTTGTAAGGTAAATACTTTTTTGCCCATATCTGGCCCCAAGCAATACGATAACTAACCGAGGCCGCTTGCAAGGGCAATAAGCTATTTTCATCATCCATGGGAAAATCGAGAAAAGCATTGTCCATATCACGCTGAATGAGCCCGGCCTTCTCTAAATAGGCCGCAATGCGGTGGCTGATGTTGTCAACTATCTGTTCCATATCGCTATGGCTCGGCGCTTTGACGAGCTTGAATTTGGTTTGCCCTCGCTCTTCTGTAATAACGCCCTCGAGGAAGAGCATATGGAAGTGTATATTCAAGTTTAGCGCACTTCCAAAACGCTGAATGTACGTTACTGCACCCGTCTTGGCTTGCTTTTTCAAGTAACCTGTTCGATGGATGATGTCAGTTGAAATCGTGCGATGGATGATTTGCATGACTTTGCTGAGCTCTTTGGGATATCTGGCAAGTAGCAGCCTCAATGGGATAGGTAGACTCAACACCCACTGACGTATGGGATAGCCGTTAAGAACGTCGTCAACCAGTAACTTCGCACTCTCTGCCATCCGTCTTGCCCCGCAAATAGGGCAGAAGCCCCTACGTTTGCAACTGAACGCGACCAGCTTCTCATGTTTGCAGTCGTCACACACGACTCTGAGAAATCCATGCTCAAACCGACCACACTTTAGAAATTCTGCAAACTCTTTATCTACATGAAGTGGTAATGTCTTTCCTTGATGGGAAAGGTACTCCAGAAAATCTGGATAATATTGCTCAACCAATTGGTATAGCAATGTTTGCTCTGGCCGATGTCGTTTATAGGTATGCATGTTAATGGCTAACAATGGCGTCCTTGCCAGGGATTGGTAGCCCAGATTGCAGATAGTTTTGTTGTTAGTCTACTGGTCTTTGAGATGGAAAGTTCATTGCTCCAAGGTCCGCTTCACGTACAATGCCGCCCCTCATACTTTAGATTCCAACCAGCAGCGCTTCCTCATTACTTTGACAGAAAAGCTGATTTCCAACCTTAGAATGCAAATAGCCATAAAAAGTTACCTTTTGGGCAGCAGTTTAATTTCACCAAATACATCAGCATCAATATATCCGCGATTTTTATCACCTTTTACAGGTTCTATTTCATGTGAACCCATAAAGTGCTCGCGCACTTCACTACCATCGTTGTCGCAGTAGGCCAGCATAAACCCAATAACTTGTTTTTCGCTCAGAGTAAGAGGGACATTTTCACCGTTTTCTTGATAGCTATTTGGATAGAGCTTTATCGCCACTTCCCAGGTAATGTCAAACGGCGCTTGCGCAGATCGCTGCCACCGACTAATCAAGTGTTCGGTGTAAAGATGCGCCTTTTTGTCAGGCCCATAATCGGCCGCTTGGTTATCTAGACCAATATGGTATGCAAAGGCAGTGTGGTTAAACTGATGATTACCACCAGAAGCGTCGCTGTCTATAAACACTTCAAGAGCATCGTCGTCCCAATATTTCACTGTTGGGTTAGGTTGGGTATCAACGAGCACATCATCACTAATATTTGCCTGCAAATACAGAAAGTTCTCATCCCATAATAAACGATAGCGACCGTTAAAATCTGCCTCTGAAGAGGGAAGACTTCCATCCATTAAATAGGGCATAGGATGCCAAGTTGCATTGTTCCAGGCGCTCTCAGAGACGCCATCGATATGAATAGGTGTTGACGTGTAATTAACACCGGTAGCCATAAGCGACTGTGTAAAGAGCAAGCAAACAGTGAATAATGTTTCCTTCATAAATATCTCCATGTGAAACAGATGGGGGAGGCGATTGGCGTTTAAATAGGGCGGCTAGATTAAAAACAGGGTTGCGGTGCCCAAGAATGCAAAGATACCCACGACATCTGTAATGGTGGTTAAAATGACGCTTCCGGCGAGAGCGGGGTCTATCTTCAAGCGCTTCATTACCAATGGTAAAGTAGCACCAGCGAGTGCGGCGGCTATCATGTTAACGAGCATAGCAAACGCAATAATAACCCCAAGCATGTAATCTTGTTTCCACAGAGCAATTACTGAAGCTATCAGCACGGCCCAAATAACGCCGTTGAGCACACCAATGGCAATTTCTTTGCTTATTAACCAGCGTGAGTTACTGGCGTTCACATGGCCAAGGGCCATACCGCGTATAACTAGCGTTAAGGTTTGGTTTCCTGCCACGCCCCCCATACTGGGCACGATGGTATTGAGTATGGCTAATACTGCTAAGGCGCTTAGTGTCGCTTCGAAGAGGTCGCTCACCATGGCAGCCAAAAGTGCTGTGGCTAAATTTACCGCTAACCATACCGAACGTCTTTTTGTACTTTGCATAACAGGGGCAAAGGTATCTTCGTCGTCGTCAAGACCGGCCATGCTCATCATAGAGTGCTCTGCGTCTTCACGAATAATATCTACAACGTCATCAATGGTTATACGTCCCACGAGACGATTTTTTTCGTCAACAACGGGGGCTGAAAGCCAATTGTAGCGTTCGAATAAACTCGCTACTTCATCATCTGGCATGTTGACTGGAATAGCTTCTGATTCCTCATCCATGACGTCCGATACTTTGTCGCTGGTATCAGCGGTTAATAGCCGAGTAACCGGGACAATACCCACCAGATTATCGGTTCGATTAACCACGTAAAAGGTATCGGTATTTTCTGGAAGCTCCCCTTTCAGGCGAATGTACCTGAGTACAACGTCAATGGTGACATCTGGGCGCAACGTAATGGTGTCGGTGTTCATAATGAACCCGGCGGTCTCTTCACCGTAAGACAACGCTTGCTCGGCTCGCAAACGGTCTTGAGCGTCCATCGAGTCAAGAATGTCGAGCAAAACGGTTTCAGGTAAGCTACTGAGCGTCTCTGCTAAATCATCGGTGTCCATTTCCTCAAGCGCATCAACCACATTGGCCGGCAGCATTTTTGTGATTATGCCATTACGCACATCATCGGAGAGTTCTTCTATTATGTCGCCGTGAAAATCGCTATCGATTAACTCCCAAAGTTCGTCGCGGGTACGACTAGGGCTAGACTCGAGAATATGGGCAACATCGGAAGGGGGAAGCTCTAATAATAGCTTTCTTACAGACACGAACTGACCGTTGCTTAATGCGTTGTTAAGCGTTCTCAGCTGAGTTTGTACATATTTAGAAACGAGAGCTTCTGCCATGAAGAGCAATTCCTAACTTACTAGATGCCCGAAGAAAACCTAATTTGGTGGCTACACAGAGACTATGTTGCGTGTTAATAGAATAGCGTACTTACCCTGTTGGTGTCATGACAAATACGTTGATTTGAAATACGTTTTTACGCGCTTGGCGATAATAACAGCAGCTGTAAAAATTTAAGCAAGAAAAGCACAAAGCAGGAAAGTGTTATTCGTCTTCGTTAAATCGACCCTCTATGAGCTTTTCAATGGCCGCCAGAGCGGCTTCAGCGTCATTGCCCTCAACAATCACGTTTACCTGCTCACCCTGATGGCTTTCTAGCATCATAAGGCCAAGTACGCTGCTAGCATCGGCTTGTTTGTCACCTTTTTCGAGAATGATTTTTGCGTCAAATTGATTTGCTAACTGTACCAATTGAGTTGCTGCTCTTGCATGCAGACCAAGTTTATTGACGATTGTTAGCGTTTTTTCGATAGTCACAGTTTGTCTAGCTCTCTACTTAATGCGCAGGTTGTTAATTTAATTCTCTATGACGTATTTGCACGTCGGGATGAATTTCGCTGAATGTTTTTGACAACGTTTGAGCAATATAAACCGAACGGTGCTGACCGCCGGTACAGCCTATAGCAACCGTGACATAGCTTCGGTTGTTTCTTTCCAGGTGAGGAAGCCAAGTGGTAATTAAATTTTGTATTTGCCATACAAACTTGGTTACAACGGGTTGTGAGCCAAGGAATACCTCTACCGGAGCATCGACACCGGTTAGGTGCCGAAGATCTGGCTCCCAATGAGGATTGGGAAGGAAACGGGCATCAAACACATAGTCGGCATCTTTAGGAATACCGTGTTTAAATCCAAAAGACTCGAATACCAGAACGAGACGGGAGCTCTTCTTCCCTAAAATACGCTCGCGAATAATTTCAGCAAGCTGGTGAATCGTTAATTTATCAGTGTCTAAATACAGATCTGCGCGCTCAACAATTGGTGCAAGTAAGTTAGATTCTGCCTTTATAGCTTCCGACAGTGACTTGTTGAGTTTAGCGAGAGGGTGCAGTCGACGGGTTTCGCTAAAACGCTTCACCAGCACATCGTCACTGGCATCAATATAAACGATGGTCATAGACCAGGAAGAGGGCAGGTAGTCTAAAATCTCTACCAAATCGTTAGGGTTTTTAGGCAGGTTTCGCACATCTATGCTTACGGCTACCTGCTCATATTCGTCTACTACCGTGTGGGTGAGGGTAGGTAGCAGGTTTACGGGAATATTATCTACGCAGTAATAACCCAAATCTTCTAGGGCCCTAAGCGCAACTGACTTCCCTGAGCCAGAACGACCACTGATAATAATCAGCTTCACCGATAATTCTCCCTAAAATTTTTTTATGTGCCAAAAGCTAATTCAAAAATGATTTTTCAATTAAGCGCATATTCCAGAAAAGAGCAGCAACAAAGAGCGCGATGCTTCTCCGTGCTGCGTCAATTTATACGCCAAGAGCAGAGATGATATCTTCGTTCGTTTTGGCTCTGCGTATGGCTTTCACCGTATCTTTATCATTAAGTTTACCTGCAACAGTAGCCAGCGTTTGCAAATGGCCTTGAGTTTGTTCTTCAGGTACCAGTAACGCAAAAAATATGTCGACAGGCTTTTCATCAATAGCATCGAAGTTGATTGCAGGTATACAGGTTACAACAATCGCCATTACTTGCTCTAATCCTGCCAAGCGGCCGTGTGGAAGCGCAATGCCGTTGCCTATTCCTGTACTGCCTACTCGCTCCCGAGCCAGTAAACTGTTTAGCACAGTGACTTGATCTATATTCTCATTACCCTGCGCTGCTATATCAGAAATAATTTCTAAGATTCGTTTCTTACTATTGCACTGAACCGCACACTCGGTGCGGTCCAGGCTTACGATGGCTTTAATGTCCATGCTTAATTATCTATTAATGTTTTTTCAGTTTTTCCTTATGCTTGATTACCTGCCGGTCGAGCTTATCCACCATGCTGTCAATCGCTGCATACATATCAGTATTTTCTGAGGATGCAAACACTTCAGCACCGCTAAGGTGCATAGTGGCTTCGGCTTTTTGATTTATTTTTTCTACGTTGAGGATGACATGGACATTAGAAATGTGATCAAAGTGCCGCTCAAGTTTGCTGAACTTCGTATCGACATAATTACGCAAAGAGTCGGTGATTTCGACATGATGACCAGTTAGGTTGATTTGCATATTTCGTCTTCCTTTTAATATAGCGCCTTTAAATAAGGCTTTTGCGTTGGTTAGACGGGGGTATCGATAAAGACTCCCGGTATTTTGCTATTGTCCGCCGAGCGACTTTTATGCCTTGCTCTGCCAACAATAAAGCAATCTTGCTATCGCTTAATGGTTTGCTAGGCGTTTCTGCTGCAACCAATTTCTTTATTAACGCACGGATAGCGGTAGATGAACACTCGCCGCCTGATTCCGTTGCCACGTGGCTGGAGAAAAAATATTTTAACTCGTAAATTCCTCGTGGAGTATGCATGTATTTTTGAGTAGTAACCCGTGAAATTGTCGATTCATGCATGTCTACCATTTCTGCGACATCATTGAGAACCATTGGTTTCATCATTTCGGGGCCGTGCTCAAAAAATCCCATTTGTTGCTGAACAATACAGTTAGCCACTTTCATTAATGTATCGTTTCTCGACTCTAAGCTTTTTATAAACCATTTGGCTTCTTGCATATGAGAGCGTATGAACTGTGAATCGCTACTATTTTTCGCTTTTCTACTCATCGCTGCATACTGCTGGTTTACACCCAGTTTAGGTAAGCTGTCTGGATTCAGTTCTACAGTCCAGCGACCGTTTTTCTTTGCTACCGATACATCGGGGATAACATACTCAGGCTCTTTAGTAACTAAAGCACTACCTGGGCGAGGATTCAAGGTTTGAAGCAAACGCATTGCCTCGCGAAGTTCGTCTTCTTTCAAACGACTCTTACGCATTAAGGTTCTGTAGTCTTTGCTGCTAAGCAAATCCGAATAGTCCTCTATCAGTCTTTTTGCCTCTTCCAACCAAGGGGTATCGTCGGCAAACTGACGAAGTTGAACCATCAGACACTCCTGTGGAGTGCGCGAACCAGAGCCAATGGGATCGAACATTTGAATACGTTTTAGCACGCACTCCACTTCGTCTAACTCTATCTCTTCTTCAACATTTTCGGTTTCAATATCTTCAAAATTAACGGCTTCTAATATTTCGTCTAACGTTGCCGTGAGGTAACCCGATTCATCAATAGAGTCGATAATGGCAATGGCAATCGCTCTGTCGGTATCAGAGAAAGGAGTGAGACGCATTTGCCATAATAAATGGGCTTGAATATCTTCTGTGGTTTCACCCTGGAAAATTTGGTCATCATCGTTGTTTGATGGGCCGGGGGCAGGTGCGGAAGATGCAGAATAATATTCGTCCCACGTACTATCGATGGGCAGTTCATCAGGAAGGTCGTTTTTTTCTAGAGCATCACCAGATTCGATAGTGTCGCTAGATGCCGAAGCAGTGGCCTCGCCAGCGCTATCATCATTATCGATGTTGTTTTTTTCAGCTTGAGGCTCGTCGCTACCTTCTTCAACTTCTAAAAGAGGGTTTGAGTCTAACGCCTCCTGTATCTCTTGCTGAAGGTCGAGTGTAGACAGCTGAAGCAGCTTAATAGCTTGCTGCAGCTGGGGAGTCATTGTTAGTTGTTGACTAAATTTTAACTGTAAAGATGGTTTCATCTACGTCTTATATTTATGCTCTTCAGTGAATGTACCAGAGCGCTTGAGAAAAATGACAATTAGGTTACATATAATAACTATAGCCTGAATTGTTCGCCTAGGTATACATCCCTTACTTTTTGATTACTTAAAACCTGTTCCGCCGTTCCTTGCGCAATAAGTTCGCCATGACTCACAATGTACGCTTTTTCACAGACATCCAATGTTTCTCTCACATTGTGGTCGGTGATGAGGATGCCTATTCCTCTGTCGCGAAGGTGCTGTATTATCTTCTTTATATCATTAACTGATATTGGATCAACACCAGCAAAGGGCTCATCGAGCAAAATAAATTCGGGTTTAGCCGCAAGTGCTCTTGCTATTTCTACCCTGCGACGTTCTCCACCGGAAAGGCTCATACCCACACTATTACGTATATGGTTGATATTGAATTCATCAAGTAGTGCGTCAGCTTCTTCTTCCTGTTGCTGAGAGTTCAAATCCTTTCGGGTTTGCAAAATAGCCATGATATTTTCATGCACAGTCAGTTTTCTAAATATAGACGCTTCTTGAGGTAAATAACCAATTCCACCGCGAGCGCGTTCGTGCATGGGCTGATGCGTTAATTCTTTATCGTCTATTAATATCTGCCCTTTGTCTGACGGCACCAGACCGACAATCATATAAAACGTTGTCGTTTTTCCCGCGCCATTTGGGCCTAACAGCCCAACAATCTGCCCTGTAGAGACTGACAGACTAACATCAATCACAACTTGGCGGGATTTGTATGCCTTAGCAAGGTTTTTTGCACTAAGAGTAGCCATTACTGTTGCTTGCCTTTACCGTCTTTGCTTTTGTCTGTGTCATTATCACTGCCATCATCACTATTCGAATCGTCTTTTTTGACTTTTCTAATAGACTCTGGCGTAAATACCGTGGTAACGCGACCTTTACCATCTTCTTGATTGCCGCCAGTTGCTAATAACTGTTCAGTTATCATATCAAAGGTAATGTTATCGCCCTTTACTTGGCTGCTATCTTGCCGTAATTCAGCGTTGCCGCTCAGTGAAATAGTGCGCTTTGCAACCTCGTAACGAATCTCGTTAGCTTGTGCCGATACTGGATTTCCATCTTCTAGTTTTTGCGAGTAGCTAGCAGGTTTACCTCGCGCGACAAAAATCTCACGACCACTGCCTCCAGAGGCAATAACTTCTACTTCGTCAGCTTCAATAACTAAAGAGCCTTGGGTAATAAGCACATTGTCTTTGTACAAAGCAGTTTTATTTTTCCCATCTATAAACTGAGAGTTCGAGCCAATCTCGATAGGAAGGCTAAAGTCCTTTTCGTTGGCAAGCACTGGGCCGGCGCATAAGACAAATATAGCGCTAGTTGCTAGGAGAATACGTTGTATGTACATGGTCAATAAGCTCATATTTTTGTGTACGCAGGTTTGCGTTAAATCCATTGCTTTGAATAACGTACTGCATGCCACGTATTTCTACTGGTTGGTCTGACGTCATTTGTTTACTGTCTAAATTAATTTGAATATATTCAGTGGTGATTGTTTTGACAAAGTCATCCTGGCTTTGGTTCTCAATATTGACCTTATTTTCTAGCTGAATAAGCTCGTTATTGTAAAGTGTTCCTTCTAATGCAGTTACCACCCACGGGGAATCTGCATCGCTGCTGTACAATGTATAGCTGGGTTGCTCAAAAGAAACAAAGCCCAACTGGTCATAATGCTCCATTGATGAAGCAAACACTTTGTGATTCAGCTGACCTTCACTGTTATACAAGGTTGTGGTTAAGTTTTTTGCTTTATAGGCTGGCTTGAGGGCATCGAGCCCTTCTGAGCTGGTTAGCACAGGTTCTTCTTCCATCCATGTTGGGATATACATCAGCATGGCGAGAATAAAAAGCGCAGAAATACTCAACCCAAGGCGGTTAAAGCCGAATGCGTTCATACGCTGGCCCCAAAAATACCGTTTTCAATTCCTTTAGCTTGTAATAGTGTGTCAGATATTTCTCGAACCGCGCCAAATCCGCCGGGCAAAGTAGTGATCCAGTTAGCTTGATTTTTGACATAGGGATGAGCATCTGCCACCGCTATTTTCACTTCGGCAAGTTCGTACATACCAGTGTCGGGCATATCATCACCAACAACAGCGATATTTTCGGGCGCTAGCTCAAGCTTGTTCATTAAATGTTTCAATGCATCAAACTTGTTCTCTTCACCTTGAATAATGTGAGCTACATTTAATGCTTTCATTCTGTTTTCGACAATGGCTGAGCGCCTGCCGGTAATAACGGCAACATTAATGCCGTGGCTAACAAGCGCTTTAACTCCATAGCCATCTCGGGTGTGGAATGCCTTCAATTCTTCACCGTCGTTGCCTAGGTAAATACGGCCATCAGAAAACACCCCATCTACGTCACACACCAGCAGTTTGATGTTTGACAATGCATCGAATAACACCGATGGCATGATGGTGTAAAGCGTTTGGGTTGGCGTGGTTTCCATTTATAAAACTCCCGCTTTTAGCAGCATGTGCATATTAAATGCGCCAACCGGAGTGTGCTCATCGTCAAGCACCATTAACGCACTAATTTTAAAGCTTTCCATTACGTTCAGTGCTTCAACAGCCAGTTGGTTTGGTGTTGTGGTTTTTCCGCCTACTGTCATCACGTCACTGACCTTAGCGTCATGTAAATCGACCCGGGCATCTAGAATTCGCCTTAAATCTCCGTCGGTAAAAACGCCGGTTAGCTTGCCAGACTCATCGACAATACCGGTCATGCCGAGCCCTTTGCGGGATATTTCAAGCAGTGCCTGCGCCACTGTTGCTCCGTTACTGGTAAGCGGTATGTCATCGCCCGTAAGCATAATGTCGCTCACTTTTAGCAAGAGTTTTCTACCTAACGAGCCTCCCGGGTGTGACAACGCAAAATCATCAGAGGTAAAACCTTTTCTGTCCAACAACGCTACAGCTAGAGCGTCGCCCATTACCAGTGTAGCGGTTGTACTGCTTGTGGGAGCCAGACCGAGGGAGCAGGCTTCTTGTTCCACGCTTATATTTAACACCACATTAGCATGTTGACCTAGTGTGCTTGATTCACTGTTGGTCATTGCTATCACGTTAACACCCAGCCGTTTTACCACGGGCAGCAGATTTATTAACTCGCTGGTTTCACCAGAATTAGAAATAGCTAAAAGCACGTCGTTTTTGCTTAACATGCCCAAGTCACCGTGATTAGCTTCGCCAGGGTGCATAAAAAACGCTGGAGTACCAGTGCTTGCTAGGGTTGCAGCTATTTTGTTTCCAATATGTCCCGACTTGCCCATGCCGCAAACGACAACTTTACCCAAGCAGTTGTAAAGCATGTTACAAGCATCGATAAAACTGTCGTCTAGTCGTTGTGCTAAATCGGTAATTGCACGAGCCTCAATATCGATAACTCGTTTTGCCGAAGCAATGTAATGGTGTTGTTTATTTGTCATTATCCAAACAGCCAAAATTGATAGCCCACAAAACAGGCTAAAAGAATTGCACCGTTAGTGCGAGATATTTTACGTTTGCCGATGAGGTCGAAGCTGAATAAAAACAGTAGCAAGGTTAGCCCTAGCATCACATACATATCTCTATTGTACACATCTGGGTCTAACAAGCCGGGTGCAATAAGCCCTGGCATTCCAAGTACGGCGAGTAGATTAAATATATTCGAGCCAATGATGTTACCTAGCGCTAGATCATCTTCACCTTTAAGTACGCCGGCAATACTTGCCGCAAGCTCGGGAAGGCTGGTACCAAATGCAATAATAGTGAGTCCGATGACTAAATCAGACAATCCCATATAACGGGCAATCTCTACAGCAGAGTCAACCAAGAAGTGGGCACTTAACGGTAAAAGCACCAAGCCCAAACCAATCCACACAAGGGCAGCGGTGTTTGATACCCCTTTAGGAATTTCATCTGCCGTCTCAGCAATGAGCGGGTCTTCCTTGTCTACCTGCAGCGAAAGCCACGCCATCATCGCTAACACGAAAACGAAAAGGCCAAGTAAAATAACGCCTTCATAAGATTTGAGTTCGCCGTCGAACATAAAGGCAATGGCAATTAACGAGATCACGACCAATGCTGGCAGTTCCCGCTTTAATGTTGTGGATGAAACAAGAAGTGGTTTTACTAGAGCGGTTATTCCAAGTACCAGTGCGACATTGGTTATATTTGAACCTAGCGCATTTCCGACTGCCGTATTCATCTTACCGTTAATCGAGGCAATGGCAGACACCACAATTTCAGGTGCAGAAGACCCCATGGCAACAATAGTCAATCCTATCATCATGGGTGAAATGCCAATATTTTTCGCCAGCGCGGATGCACCGTAGACAAATCGGTCCGCACTCCAACTTAAAACGATGAGTCCGATGATGAAAATAACAATGTTTAGAAGCACAACAACCTGTAATTAAAAGTCTATTTCGCAAGATTGTCGCAAAAACGGTGCCATTTGCCTATGGCGCTAGGCTTTTATTTTGCCTTTTCGAACGAGATTGTATGAAAAAGAGACATGTTCAGCCTGCGTTAATGATATTCAGCTTACGTTATGGATCATTCGTCTTCATCGAACATAAGTTGTAACTTTTTGACTTTGGCGCAGGGTAGGAAAAAGCGTACAATACTGAAAATTTTAAACTTACTGACTTTACGAAGGTCAGTGTGTGTTCAAAGGCATGGAATTTGTACTGCCTTTAATTCCACAATAACAAAGTTGCGTTGCTTTCCAAGACACTTTACTCCGAGTTTAAAGCGGCAGCGCCCAGTCGAGGGTCGACAAAAATACACTATGGAACATTTAGTTGAAATAGATAATCTGACCTTTAGCAGAGGGGAACGCGTCATTTATGACGGCATTACCCTTAACGTGCCTAAAGGAAAAATTACTGCCGTCATGGGGCCAAGCGGGATAGGGAAAACAACCCTGCTTCGCCTTATTGGCGGGCAGTTGATACCAGACGAGGGCGATATTCTTTTTGATAAAGATTCTATTGTGTCAATGTCTAGAAAAGCGCTTTATAAAGCCCGTCGTCGAATGAGCATGTTATTTCAAAGTGGCGCATTGTTTACCGATATGACGGTGTTTGACAATGTGGCGTTCCCGCTTAAAGAACATACTGATTTATCGGATGATATCATCGCAACTATTGTCGCTTTAAAGCTACAGGCAGTAGGACTAAGAGGTGCTGCAGACTTGATGCCTAGCGAGCTTTCTGGCGGCATGGCGCGACGCGCTGCACTGGCAAGAGCAATTGCCCTCGACCCAGACCTTATTATGTACGACGAGCCATTTGCGGGCCAAGATCCCATATCTATGGGGGTGTTGGTGAAGTTAATTCGCGAGCTAAACGATGCGCTGGACCTTACCAGCATTGTTGTTACCCATGATGTAAAAGAAGTACTCACAATTGCAGACTATATTTACATACTGGCCGATAAGCGTGTAATTGGTGAGGGGACCGCACAGCAAATTAAAGATAGCGATTCTGAGCTTGTACAACAGTTCTTAAATGGTAAAGCAGACGGACCTGTTCCTTTTCACTATCCTGCACCAGAGCTGAAAAAGAGTTTCTTGGGAGAGGGAAAATGAAATTCTTACAGTCTATAGGTGCTAAAACCATTACTAAGGTGGCGGCCATTGGTCGAGCCACACTGATGTTATTTGGTGCATTAGTAGCGGTGCCACGGCTGAAAAATGTGCCGCTTATTATTCATCAACTTTATGTGGTCGGTGTTCAGTCTCTTCTTATTATCATGGTGTCTGGTTTATTCATCGGCATGGTAATGGCGCTGCAAGGCTACACCATCTTGGTCGACTACGGCGCCGAAGGAAGCTTAGGGCCCATGGTAGCGCTATCCTTGCTTCGTGAGTTGGGTCCTGTTGTTACTGCACTATTGTTTGCAGGTCGCGCAGGTTCTGCATTAACGGCAGAAATTGGGTTGATGAAGGCGACAGAGCAACTAAGTAGTCTTGAGATGATGGCAGTGGATCCACTGCGCCGTATTGTGGCTCCGCGTTTTTGGGCTGGCATGCTGGCAATGCCGATGTTGGCTATTATTTTCAGCGCTATTGGTATCCTAGGTGGACATTTAGTTGGCGTTGATTGGCTTGGCGTTGATTCAGGAAGCTACTGGTCGATTATGCAGTCGACAGTAGATTGGAACCAAGACGTGTTAAATGGCGTAATAAAAAGCGTCGTATTTGCCTTGGTTGTTACCTGGATAGCCATATTTAAAGGTTACGATTCTGTTCCTACATCGGAAGGGATCAGCAAAGCGACTACTGAAACAGTGGTCTATTCATCATTAGCAGTACTAGGGCTGGATTTCGTGTTAACCGCCCTCATGTTTGGTATCGAGTAGAGGACAGAATGAATAAGTATAAAACGGAAGTCATGGTGGGGTTCTTTGTTGCCCTTACTATTAGCGCATTACTGTTATTGGCATTGAAAGTAGCCGAACAGTCTGTTGCCACAGAAGGTGACAGCTACACCCTTTACGCGAAGTTTGACAATATTGGTGGCTTGAAAGCTCGCTCTGCTGTGAAAGTGGGGGGCGTAACGGTAGGACGTGTAACGTCTATCACGCTAGATAAAGACGATTTCACGCCCGTGGTTGAATTATCGATACTCAAGCAATACAACGGTTTTCCAGAAACGAGTTCAGTTTCAATACTTACATCTGGTTTGTTGGGTGAGCAATATGTGGGTTTTCAACCGGGTTTTTCCTTCGACGGCGTCGCCAATTTAGAGGACGGTGATTATTTACAAGACACCAAATCAGCACTAGTGCTAGAAGATCTTATCGGTCAATTCTTGTTTAATCGCGGAAGCGATGAATAGAACGACCGGTCACTTTAGTTAACGCTTAATTGAAGCAATATTAAGAATTTATCATCGGCCTGATGAAACTTATATTAAGTTAGTCGGGTCTGCTGTAAAGCATAGTGAGTATGCATTGCATATACAGACAGTTCGTTAGGAGAGTCACGTTGAAAAAGTTAATCGCCATTTTGAGCATGGTTGTAATGTCGTTTTACAGTGCGGTAAATGCACAGGAAGTTAACGAGCAGAACCCCTATGAATTAGTTCATGGCGTGGCAAACACCACTTTTGAGCGCATAAAGGCAAGTCAAGCTGAGATACAAGCCGACCCTGAAATGCTTCGCACTATTATGCAAGAAGAGTTAGTGCCTCATATCGACTACAAGTTTGCAGCGTTTATGGTGTTAGGTAAGCACTTTAAATCGGTACCCAAAGAAAAGATGGGCGAGTACATTAGCGTATTCCGTCAGTATCTTGTAACGACTTATGCCGTTGCTATGGGGTATTACGATGACCAAGAAGTTATCTTTGAACCTGAGTCAGATTTTTCTAAAGAAAAGTCGGTTACCGTACATGCGGTTGTAAAAGATCCTTCTCGTCCAGACATCAAAATTGCTTTCAAAGTGCGCAAAGACAGCAAAACAAACGAATGGAAAGCATATGACATGGTGGCTGAAGGCATAAGTATGCTAAACAGCAAGCGCAGTGAGTTCGAGTCAATTTTACGTACTGACGGTATTGACGCCGTTATTGCGCTAATGCGTGAGAAAATTGGTAAACCTGTTGAATTGAATCAAGGTGAGCCAATTGAAATAGACGGAGAGTCTGTGTGAGCCTTTTCGACGTTGACAACAGCACAGACATAAACGTACATGGTCATTTAGACCGCGATACCTTGTCGACATTGTCGACAAACTTTTGGCAACAGCTCACCGCTCAGCAGCGTGAATCGCTTAAAGGCGCAGGAGCCTGCACGGTAAATTTAAATGACGTAGAGCGCGTAGATAGCGCTGGATTGGCGTGGCTAATCAATGCGGTTAGGGATACCAATCAAAACGGTGTTAGCATGGTGTTTAAGCACATGCCAGAAAAGCTAGTTAAATTGGCTAAAATTAGCAATGTTGATGGCTTTTTAGCGGTAGAATAACGCTCAATCAACCAGATAAAGAAGTACATTATGGAACTGTCAGAGATAGAAAATATACTGAAGGAAGCATTAGACCTTCATGAGGTTCACGTAAAGGCCGAGGGGTCGCATTTTAATATTATTGCAGTAAGCGACTCATTTAATGAAATGAGCAGGGTGAAGCGTCAGCAGGCTGTTTATGCGCCACTTGCAGACAAAATTGCCGATGGATCAATGCACGCTATTTCAATCAAAACTTTTTCAGTGAAAGACTGGGAGCGCGAGCGCCAGTTTAATATTCCTCAGTAATAGGCGTTTTTCGTGGATAAACTTGTAATTAAAAAGAGTCCTGCCCTGCAGGGGACAGTGAGAATTTCTGGTGCAAAAAATGCGGCACTGCCTTTGCTGATGACCAGTCTTCTAACAGACTCTCCATGCCGTTACACCAATGTACCCCGCCTTCGTGATATTAATACAACGACGTCGCTATTGAGAGAGCTAGGCGTTGAAGTAGCACAGCCATCGCCAAACGACGTATTAATAGATGCGAGCACGCTTGAGAGCGTGACGGCGTCTTACGACCTTGTGCGCACTATGCGAGCATCTATCTTGGTGCTTGGCCCTTTGTTAGCGAAACAAGGTAAAGCAAATGTATCCTTGCCCGGTGGCTGTGCCATTGGTGCTCGTCCTGTAAACCTTCATCTTACTGGCCTTGAAAAAATGGGCGCAATTATTGAAGTTGAAGAGGGTTACATTCGTGCCGAAGTGAAAGGTCGCTTAAAAGGTGCGCGTATATTTATGGATATGGTTAGCGTAGGGGCAACTGAAAATCTTCTAATGGCCGCTGCACTTGCCAACGGTACCACTGTATTAGAAAACGCAGCGCGAGAGCCTGAGATTGTGGACCTTGCCAACTGCCTAATTCAAATGGGTGCTAAAATTAGTGGTGCAGGTAGCGATAAAATTACTGTAGAGGGTGTCGAAACCTTAAATGGTTGCGACTATGCTGTGTTGCCTGATCGCATAGAAACGGGCACATTTCTCGTAGCTGCGGCCGTGACAGGCGGTAAAATTCGCTGTACCCACGCAGCGCCAGAAACGTTAGATGCAGTAATTGATAAGCTGGAGCAGGCCGGTGCAGACATTACCATAGGTGATGATTGGATTGAGCTTGATATGAAAGGGCAAAAGCCTAAAGCCGTGCGCGTAAAAACCGCGCCACATCCCGCTTTTCCAACGGATATGCAGGCGCAGTTTGTTACCCTAAATTGCGTTGCAGAAGGTACAGGCGTAATTACAGAAACTATCTTCGAAAATCGATTTATGCACGTGCCTGAGCTACAGCGCATGGGAGCTGAAATCGCGCTAGAAGCTAATTCCGCAGTATCTAAAGGTAGCTCCAAGCTTAAAGGCGCCCCCGTGATGGCAACCGACTTGCGCGCATCAGCCAGCTTAGTTATTGCAGGCCTTATCGCAGAGGGCGAAACTCATGTTAATCGAATCTATCATTTAGATAGAGGTTATGAGGCAATTGAAGAGAAACTAGGGGCTCTTGGCGCTAACATTGAAAGAGTAAAAGAGTAGCAAAGAGTAGAATTTCAACTCCAAGCTCATTTTATGATTTAAGCGGTCTGCAAATTTAAACTAAAAAAAAGCGCCTCGGCGCTTTTTTATTGCTAAATAAAAACCTGATTTTCAGCAAACACATTACTGATTGGTTCTAAGTTCAGCCACTATGGCGGTTAGGGTTAGCGGCTCGTCGTTGCGGCTAACTTCTATTTCTAGCTTAGTTCCCGGCTTAGTTTCAGCAATCATATCCAGTGTTTTAGATGCGCTCTCTGCTCTTACACCATCAATAGACAGTATAATATCGCCAGGCCTCAATCCTGCAATATCTGCCGGACTGCCCTTTGCAACGGCAGTAACATCTATACCAGGAATACCCGCAAGGTTTCTTCTCTCACTGCCAATAAAGCCAAGTTGCCCACGGATTACTCGACCATTACTGATAATTTCGTCCATTACGCGTTTAGCTAATTCGTAAGGTACCGCAAAATTAATTCCATCTACATTTCGTACTCTGTTGCGAGAATCTCTTACCTGAAAGTTCGCGTTGGTAATGCCAAGTAATATGCCGTTACTGTCTACGAGTGCACCACCAGAGTTACCTTGATTCAACACCGCGTCGGTTTGAATAAAGTCGACATAATTCGACAAACCATTACGACCTGCGCGGCTTACAATGCCTTGGGTAATTGTCTGGCCTAGGTCAAAGGGATTTCCTATTGCCATTACCACATCACCTACGTGGGTATCTGGCTCAGCAACCTGAGGAATAATGTTCAGGTTTTCTGCGGTTACCTTTAAAACAGCAAGGTCAGTGAGGGGATCGTTACCTACTATTTGTGCCTCAAGTCCTCGTCCATCTTGAACGGTTACATAAATACTATCTGCATTTTCCACTACATGATGACAGGTAAGAATGTACCCGTTTTCGGTCATGATAACCCCAGAACCTAAACTCGCTCGCTCTCGGGGTTGGTTTCTAAACAAGCCTGCGTCTGTTTCAATACTCACGCTATAGATGTTGACTACGGCGGGCGCTGAGCGACTTAGCGCGGCAAAATAACTTTCTCTGCTTGCGCTTACTGAGGGCTCGGTGAAAAGCCCGTTGGCAAATCCGTTACCCTGACGCAAGTCGGGTAAAAATAACAGCAATAGCGCCGCTACAGCAGCGCCAAGAACGACAGATTTTATGAAAAAGCGAATTATTGAGCGGCTTGTCACGAGTCACACTTATTTGTTAGTTAGCAATACGTATCGTTCATCTTCGCACTTCAATACATGCGAAAACTACCCACAGCTATTTATGATTATTGATTAAGTAAATTAGGATATCACTTTATTGATTAAACTACCGTAATCCTGATTGTTTTTTGTGTCATCTGTGTTTTTTCAATGCCACAAACAAAACAGCGCCCGAAGGCGCTGCTAACAAGTTTGGATTATACCACTCTTTCTAGTAGCCTTTTACTGTCTAATGACCAGATAAAGCGTTGAATTGCCCCGTTTTACATTAAGTGCGATAACGCCTTTTGCTTCATCAAGGGCATTCCTGAAATCAGCTACACTTGATACACGAACGCGGTTAACGCCAATAATGACATCATCAGCCTGTAAACCAATGCGTGCCGCTGGTGCCCCTCGTTCAATGTCAGACACTATAACGCCAGCATTGCCAGAATCATCAGCGCCGTTCGTTAGTGTTGCACCTTCCAATGCTGGGTGAATTTGCGCAGCAGTTACCGTAGTTTCTGTAGCATCATCTAAGGTTACGTCTACAGACATCTCTTTGCCTTTACGCATAACCGTTAGCTCAACTTCTGCACCTGCGCCCATACTGGCTATTTTAGCGCGGAGCTCTTGGAAGCTGCTTAACTTTCTTCCGTTAATAGCAGTAATAATGTCGCCTGCTTGAAGTCCCGCTTTCTCTGCGGCAGATTCTGGCTGAACCTCATTCACAAAAGCACCGAGATTAATTTCAGCGTTCATAGCCTCAGCAAGACCCGCGTCAATATCGCTACCCAATATACCAAGAAGGCCTCGACGTACTTCACCATATTCGGCAATTTGATCGACAAGATTTTTCATCATATTCGCAGGAATGGCGAACCCAATGCCTACGTTGCCGCCGTTAGGGCCAAATATGGCGGTATTAATACCAACCAGTTCACCGTGAAGGTTAACTAGTGCGCCACCAGAGTTACCACGGTTAATGGCTGCATCGGTTTGAATAAAATCTTCGTAGCCACCGATGTTTAGTCCTGAGCGGCCTAGCGCACTCACTATGCCAGAGGTCACGGTTTGCGATAATCCAAAGGGATTACCTATGGCTACTACGAAATCGCCCACTCTTATTTCGTCAGAATCTGCTAGTGGCAGAGCTTTTAAATCGTCAGGGGCTATTTTAAGCAGAGCAATATCGCTTTGCTCATCAGAGCCAAGTTTTTTAGCGACAAACTCACGACCATCTGTAAGCTTAACGGTAATTTCATCTGCATTATCAACAACGTGATTGTTGGTAACAACGTAGCCTTTATCCGCATCGATTATGACACCCGAGCCTAAGCCCTTAAAAGGTCGCTCTTGAACTTGCTCTTGTGGAGGGGCGCCGAAAAAGTAACGAAACATTTCGGGCATGCGCTGACGAGAGGTTTGTGTACCTTCAACAGCAATACTCACAACAGCAGGAGTGGCCTCTTCGAGCATGGGGGCTAAAGAGGGTACTTCTGCTTTTTTATCAGAAAAGAAAGGCAACGCCGCCTGTGTGGTAGCGGTAAAGCCTAATGAACTAACAACAACGGCTGACGCCACAAGACATTGGCGAAAAGACATTTTCATGTTCGCTTACACTCCTTAATGTTATATGCGATAAAGCATGGTTTCACTAAAAGAGTCTGTGGCCTTCGTAAAGTTCCTGAAATTACTGTTTTTCTGCGGTATTTTGCTCAGAACCGCCGACGAACAGCCCAGAACCTGAATTAGCAAAGTCTTTAGGCTGCGTATCTGAGACCCGCTGAACCCTAGACTTATCAGACCCTTTTAGGTTGTTACGTAAATACGTTGTAGCTTGCTCCCCGTAAAAAGGAACCTTACTGTCACTATCATCACCATTTTGCTCAAGTAGCGCTTCATACTCTTCAAGCTGTTGCTTGAGCACATCGCATTGCCCTTCAATACTCTCTAGGCTCTGACGCGTTTGATGTATGTGGTGCTGCGCTTGCTGGGCAAGGATTTCTTTAACTTGCTTTTCTGTTTGTGCAGCATTACCCGCCCCTTTTTTCGATTGGGCAAACCGGCCGACAAAAAAGCCAATTACTACCCCAACGACTAACAACGCAAGAGATACTAACAATTCCATTATATTCTCCGAATCAATCTACATCCCACAGCACGACCTTTCATACGAGGTAAATGCTGCTTTCGACCATAACTTGAATATAGCAAGGTCGAACCTTAAAAGCGCATTGTTCGTTACATTAATTGTGATAATGACGAGTTGCGCTCTCTATGAGCGAGTGATTCTACCGTGATTTTCATTAAAATTAAGGTCATAATTAATAAATTCAAGCAGGTCGGTGCAGCGTGCACCACTATTGACATTCGGATGGAGTGGTTTTGGCGATGACGCCTTGGGAAAAATATCAGCAAGATCTTCAGTTAGCCGATTTTCATTACGATGCTGCGCAAGAAACGGCAGTGAAAGAGCTTCAACGTTTATACGACGAACTTACTCAGCCCGAAAGAAAAATGACGTGGCGAGTTAAGCTAAAAGCGGCCTTTGGGGAAGGGCACTTAACACCGGGTATTCAGGGCATTTATTTTTATGGTGGCGTAGGGCGTGGAAAAACGTATTTGGTAGATACATTTTTTGAGTGTCTGCCGTTTGATAAAAAAATGCGAGTTCACTTTCATCGTTTTATGTATCGTATTCACGATGAGTTAAAGCAGTTAAAGAACGAGCAAGATCCACTCAAAATAATTGCGTTGAAAATTGCCAAAGAAGCTCGGGTTATCTGTTTTGACGAGTTTTTTGTTTCCGATATTACAGATGCCATGATACTGGGAACACTCATGGAAGAATTGTTTAGTCATGGCATTGTGCTGGTGGCAACTTCCAATATTATCCCTAATGACCTTTATAAAAATGGTCTGCAGCGGGCTAGATTTTTACCAGCAATAGATTTAATTAACCAAAATACCCGTGTTGTAAACGTAGACAGCGGCATTGATTATCGTTTACGTACTCTTGAACAGGCGGAAATTTACCATTATCCATTAGATAAACAAGCTACGGAAAATCTCATCAATTATTTTACTCAACTTGCGCCAGAGCCAGGGTCTGAGAATGAAGTAATTGAAGTAAACAATCGCCAGATACCGACGATGCGAAACGCAGACGGCGTATTAATGATTGAGTTTGAAAGTTTATGTAAAGGCCCGCGTAGCCAAAGCGATTACATCGAGCTTAGTCGCTGCTATCACTCTGTGTTGTTGGCGAACGTAGAACAAATGGGTCAGGGCACTGACGATGTGGCAAGGCGCTTTATTGCCATGGTTGATGAGTTTTACGAGCGCAATGTAAAGCTGATCATCTCAGCACAGGTTGCCCTAGAAGAACTGTACACAGAAGGCTTGCTTAGCTTTGAATTTAGACGCTGTTTAAGCCGGCTAAAAGAAATGCAGTCTCATGACTACCTAGCCACTGAGCACCTTCCGTAGCGAGGGATGGGCAAAGTAAAACGCTATAAACACTGTATTGTTGTGCGTAAACTAAGTAGAATTATGACATAACTATTGCGCTTTATGTGACGATAAACATATACCGATAGCCAATGTAGTGGATTGGTGATGGCAGGCGCATCAACCCGATAAAATACGCAAAGTTGCACTAAAATTGCGAGGAAGAGAATCTTAAGATGGGAAGAGCATTCGAAGTAAGAAAAAACGCCATGGCGAAAACTGCTGGGGCGAAAACCAAGGTTTACTCAAAGTACGGTAAAGAGATTTACGTTTGTGCGAAAAATGGCGGAACGGATCCGGACGCCAACCTTTCACTACGCCGCCTTATGGATAAAGCTAAAAAAGACCAAGTTCCAGGCCACGTAATAGATAAGGCGATAGACAAAGCTGCAGGTGGTGTAGGTGAAGATTTCCAACCTATGCGTTATGAAGGTTTTGGACCAGGTAACTGCATGGTTATTGTCGACTGTCTTTCAGATAATGCTAACCGTACTATCACTGAAGTTCGTAACTGCTTCACAAAAACTAATGCAAAGCTAGGTGCCCAAGGCGCGGTATCACATATGTTCGATCACCAAGCTGTATTTCAGTTTGAAGGTGACGACGAAGATGCTATTTTAGAAGTATTGATGGAAGCTGATGTTGATGTTACCGACGTTGAAGTAAACGACGGCAAAGTAACGGTATACGCGCCGCATACAGAGTTCTACCAAGTAAAAACCGCACTCACAGAGGCGTATCCAGATATTAGCTTTATTGCCGACGAAATGAGCTGGATGCCGCAAACTGAAACAGAGATTAGCGAAGAAGATATGCCCATGTTCGAAAAATTCATGGACATGTTGAACGATTGTGACGACGTGCAAGACGTTTATCATAACGCAATAACGCCAAGTTAATTGTTCACAGTAATTAAGTTGTTTAACGGCTTTATGTAAGTTTTTTATTGGAAATAAGTTGTTTAAACAGTTTAAAAGCCCACTCTCAAAGTGGGCTTTTTGTTTTTAATTGTCCCACCTAGTTCCATCTAGCGTTTGTATTATTATCCTTATTAAAAATGCAGTATTTCATTACTGCAAAAATCAATTGATCGCGTGAGTAATATCAGCCAATATAAATTTCACATCAATTGATGTGGCTGAAATAGTTGAGAGGAACCCATTGGCTGAACACAACCAAGACTTAACGCTGATGAATGCAAAAATGCACCAAGCTACTGAAGAGCTGCGTCTGAGTGATATTGCCGATATCCGCTTAGGCCACCCTTTTCGCGGCACGGTGAAGCAATACGACAATGGTGACGTAAATGTTGTTCAGGTAAGGGATACCGAGCCAACAGGTGAGATCAATCAATACACTATGGTTGAAACCGTATTAAATACGAAAAAACAGCCCGACTGGTTACAAAATGGTGATGTGTTATTTGTCGCTAAAGGGGCAAAACATTACAGCGTATTAGTAGAACAAGTATTAGAGCGCACAGTCTGCTCACCACACTTTTTTGTGGTGCGTCTAAAGCCTGAGTTTAAAGATGTGATCGTGCCCGATTTCTTGTGTTGGCAACTTAACCAACAACCTGCACAGCGTTATTTCAAAGCGACTGCCGAGGGTTCAATGTACCTAAGTATTCGCAGGCAAGTATTAGAGAATGTGCCCATTAAGGTGCTTAAGTTTGAGAAACAAAAACAACTCTCTGCAATGCACCGCTGCGCTGTTAGAGAGCAAAAAGTATTACAAAAGCTGATTGAAAATAGACAGCAACAACTAGAAGCCATTGCTATTCACGCACTTGAAAGCTCATGCGTTTGAAAGAGAGCCTAAAACAAAACAGATTTAAAAATTAATGATAAGGACTTAAAAAATATGACCACAACCAACCAAATCAATCAGGACGATATCAACAAAGCAGTATGGGCCGCTTGTGACACCTTCCGTGGTGTGATCAGTGCCGATACCTACAAAGACTTCATCCTGACCATGCTGTTCTTAAAGTACATCTCTGATGTGTATAAAGACGAATACAACAAACTGGTAACTCAATATGGCGATAATCCAGAGCTGATCCACGCCATGATGTCGAAGCAGCGCTTTGTATTACCGGAAGGCGCGAGTTTCTGGGATTTATATGAAAAACGTTATGAAGCCGGCAATGGTGAACGCATTGATAAAGCCTTACACGCACTAGAAGAAGCCAACGGCAGTAAGCTTAAAAACGTATTCCAAGATATCAGCTTTAACACCGACCGCTTAGGCCAAGAAAAACAAAAGAATGATTTGCTGCGCCACTTGTTAGAAGACTTTGGCAAAGACATTTTAGATTTAAGCTCAGAGCGTGTCGGCAGTTTAGATATAATCGGTAATGCCTATGAATACCTGATCAAACACTTTGCCGCGGGCAGTGGCGCTACCGCTGGTGAATACTATACCCCGCCAGAGGTATCAACCCTTTTAGCAACCGTCTTAGAGCCAGTTGAAGGCGACCAAATATGCGACCCATGTACAGGAAGTGGCTCACTACTTCTTAAATGTGGTGCTATGGTACGTAAAAACTCTGGTTCAAAAAAATACGCCTTATTTGGGCAAGAAGCGATAGGTTCAACTTGGGCATTAGCCAAAATGAACATGTTCCTTCACGGTGAAGATAACCACCGCATTGAATGGGGCGACACCATTCGTAACCCACTACTAAAAGAGAAAGACGGTAACGGCTTACTGCACTTTGATGTAGTAACGGCAAATCCGCCATTTTCATTAGATAAGTGGGGCCATGATGATGCCAGTAACGACCCTTATGGGCGTTTTAGGCGAGGTATTCCACCAAAAACCAAAGGCGACTATGCGTTTATCAGCCATATGATTGAAACGCTTAAGTCTGAAAGCGGAAGAATGGGTGTGGTAGTGCCGCATGGTGTGTTATTTAGAGCATCAAGCGAAGGCAAAATCCGCCAACAACTAATTGAAGAAAACTTGCTCGATACCGTGATTGGTTTGCCAGAAAAGTTGTTCTTTGGTACAGGCATTCCAGCAGCGATTTTGATATTTAAAAAGCACAAAACAGACAAAAACGTATTGTTTATTGATGCCAGTCGTGAATTTAAATCAGGCAAAAACCAAAACCAATTAACTGACGATAATATTCAAAAAATCATCGATACCTATAAGCAACGGATAAGCGTTGATAAATACGCCTACCTCGCCAGCTTTGATGAAATCAAAGAAAACGACTTTAACCTCAACATCCCGCGCTATGTTGATACCTTTGAAGAAGAAGCCGAGATTGATTTAGTGGCAGTGCGCACTGAGCGTATACAGCTTAAAAGTGAACTGCAAACCCTTGAAGCAGAAATGGAAGGTTACTTAAAGGAGTTGGGTTATGGTGCCTAATGGATGGAGTTTAAAGTTAATTTCTGACACGAGTAAAGTTATAACAGGGAATACCCCTTCAACTAAAATCAGAGAATATTATGGAGGTAATATTCCTTTTGTATCTCCGGCTGACTTAGGTGGTTCAAAACATATTTCTGTTGCAACAAAAAAACTAACGGTTGAGGGCTTTAAGAAAGCTCGATCTATTAGAGCAGGGTCAACTTTATTTACTTGTATTGGTTCTACCATTGGAAAATTAGGTATGTCTGCTACAGAAGTTGCGACAAACCAACAAATTAATGCAGTCGTTCCGTATGACAAATTTGACGATGATTTTATATATTATCAGTTGGAATTACGAGCTGTATTCATAGCTAAGCTTGCTGGCACACAAGCTGTTCCTATCATAAACAAGACAACTTTTGAGAGTCAGAGCTTGTTAGTTCCTGACAGCCTCCCCGAACAACGCAAAATCGCCAAAATCCTATCCACGTGGGATAAAGCGATTAGTACCACTGAGCGCCTAATCGACAACAGCAAACAGCAGAAAAAAGCCCTGATGCAACAACTGCTCACAGGCAAGAAACGACTACTTGATGATTCAGGTAAACCGATTGAGGGTGAGTGGACTCATGGTTACTTGGGTGATTTATGTGTTTTTAAAGGTGGTTCAGCGTTTAAAGAGGTTTATCAAGGTAACTCAACTGGAGAAATTCCATTTATTAAAGTGAGCGATATGAACTTGCCACGAAATGGAAAGTTCATTTGCGAAGCGAATAACTGGGTGACAAAAGATATTGCTAAAAAAATGAAAGCAAAGGGATTCCCTAAGGGGGCTGTCGTGTTTGCCAAAGTTGGTGCGGCTTTGTTACTAAATCGAAGAAGAATCTTAACGAGAGAAACGATTATTGATAACAACATGATGGCTGCAACACCATTAGATTCTGTCACAACAGAATTTTTGTATCAGATAATGTTAGCCATTGATTTCGCCAAATTTGTTCAAGACGGAGCTGTTCCTTCTGTCAATCAGTCTGATTTAAATAAATTTAAATTAACTTATCCGAAAAGAATTGAACAAGAAAAGATAGCTTCTGTATTGGCTAATGCTGATCAAGAAATAGAGCTATTAGAACAACAACTTGCTGATTTAAAACAAGAGAAAAAAGCGCTAATGCAGCAGCTTTTAACAGGCAAGCGCAGAGTTAAGATCTAGATAAGGGAATATCAATGACAACAACTGAAATGTTTACCGATTTTTTAGCAAATTTAAAAATTGATAATGCTGCTTCTATTACATCAAAGTACGAAGAAATAACATCAGCGTTAAATAAAAAATTTCGCGATACCGAATCCAAAACGGCAAATAGCTTACAGGTCGGTTCATATGGTCGCTGGACTGGTATAAAAGGCATTTCAGACCTTGATATGCTTTACATTATGCCAGCTTCAAAATGGAATGATTACAAAGATGGTAAACAATCTAAGTTGTTAGATGATACGAAAGATGCGATTTCCGCTAGATATCCTAGAACCACCGTTAAAAAAGACCGACTGGTAGTTCAAGTTAACTACAATGGTTTTATGGTCGAAGTTCAACCTGTGTTTGAGCAAGACGATGGCAGCTTTAAGTACCCTGACACATACAATAGTGGTAGTTGGAAAATTACAAAGCCTCGTGAAGAAATAAAGGCTATGAAAGAGTTCGTGGATCAAAAGAATAAGAATCTACGTAAGCTTT
The DNA here is from genome assembly GCF_001886475.1 of Alteromonas sp. RW2A1. NCBI lineage: Bacteria > Pseudomonadati > Pseudomonadota > Gammaproteobacteria > Alteromonadales > Alteromonadaceae > Alteromonas > Alteromonas sp. RW2A1. Next base: position 858,684 of record NZ_CP018031.1, read on the forward strand.
GCAAAATGGCTAGAGCATGGAAAAACAAGAGCGGTGTTGGTATGGGCGGCCTACTTATCGATACACTAGCGTACAATTTTCTTAAGTCCTCATCTGATTATGACAATCGATCTACAGCATACTATGACTGGATGTGCAGAGATTTTTTTAAGTATTTATCTGAAGAGCCAACTAAAGATTATTATCTGGCTCTTGGTAGCAACCAAAGAGTAAACGTTAAAGCAAATTTTCAGCGAAAAGCGAAAATAGCATATGAAGACTCGTTAAAAGCTATAGACGCTGGTGAGTCATCATCAGCTAACAAAAAGTGGAAAAAAATATTTGGAAGACCATTCCCTGCCGCAGTAATTCAAGAGAGTAAATCCTCAGCTTATAACTATAGAAATACCGAGCAATTTATTGAGGATTCTTACAGTGTAGACATCAGATACAACTTAACTCTTGAATGCGAAGTGTCACAAAATGGATTTAGAGAAGTTTTATTGAGAACGATGTTGGCTAGAAAATTAAAATTACAAGCAAAGAAAAAATTGAAGTTTTATGTAGCTGATATCAATGTGCCCGGAGATTTCATATTGAAGTGGAAAGTTTTGAATCGGGGTACGGAAGCTGAGAGGCGTGATTGTATCCGTGGCGATATTGTGATCGATAAAGGCTTTAGAAATAAAGAAGAAAAGACAGACTTTAATGGCGAGCATATTGTTGAATGTTACGCCATTCAAAACGGTGTGGTAGTGGCGAGAGACAGAATTGACGTGCCGATTCAATAGGAGAAAGAATGGATATTAATAACTTGAAAAAGCACATTGCTGAAACAGCTTATAACGTTGGTTACTCAGCTAAGCTACATTTCGCTAGCTATGAAATGATAGAAAGACTACCCGGCTTAATTAGCTTTTTTTCAATGGCCTTTGGTGTTTATGCGTTAGCGTTCTCTAGCCTTTCGACAAAATTCATGTCTTGCACGCTTTTAGTACTTGGACTTATTGGACTTTATATTTCCATGAAAAATGGGGATAAGAAGATATACGAAGAAAAAGGTATTGCATTAACTGGTCTGTTCAATGAACTTAAACATTTAATGTTGGACGCAAAATCTCAATCTCCAAATACTACTGATATAGCGAACAAACTTAATGACATTGAACTGCGATATAACAATAGCTGTGCGTCAAGTCACATTATGTTTGCAACTTGGTTTGCTCACTATAAATTCTTTTGGGAACAGCAAATTGCTTGGATAGATGAACAAAGGAAATTCGGCTTTTTTAGGGATAAAGTACCTCTAACTTTTTGGATTTCCTTAATAGTGATGGTAATTATTGTTTTGCTAAATACAGACGCAATTATGACTCATGTTTGTAAATTCATTCAAACAGAAGGAGTCAACTCATGAGGAATGGTTCTGTTAGCTTCCAAGAAGAATTCAGCGCAAAAATCCCTGCACTTACCCTCTTAACCAATTTAGGCTATACCTTTATTCCACCAAGTGAATGTGAAGCCTTGCGTGGCAATTCACTAGCAAGTGATAAGAAAAGCACTCATCAGGTTGTTTTATTGCCCGTCATGCGTGCTTTCTTAGCGAAACAAACGTTTTCGTTTGCTGGTAAGCAGCATTCGTTATCAGAAGCAGCTATTGATAAGGTCATGCATGAGTTAATCCCTGCTATGAACTTAGGGTTAAAAGCGGCTAATGAGAAAATCTACAATGCGCTAATGTATGGCGTGAGCGTTACCGAATTCATAGAAGGTAAAAAAGCCTCCCCCACCATTAAGCTTATTGATTGGCACAATCTTGATAATAACCAATTCCATTTTACCGAAGAATTAGTTGTTCAAAATTCCGAAGGCACTGGTAATCGCATTCCAGATATTGTGTGTTTTGTGAATGGGTTGCCGCTAGTAGTGATTGAGGCGAAACGCCCGGATTCAAATAAAGAAGGTAAATCGACCAACGCTGAAGCGATTTCTCAGCACATTCGTAACCAAGGTCAGGCTGAAATTCCTCACTTGTATGCCTATAGCCAATTGTTATTAGCAGTAAATGGGCATGAAGGTTTATATGCGACATGCGGCACCCCTGAAAAGTTCTGGGCGAAGTGGAAAGAGGAGCAAATACCTGAAGCGGAATTTGTCAGGTTGAAAAATCACAAATTAAGCAATGAACAATTAGGTGGACTATTTAATCATCGCCCAGCTAAAGCGAAAGATGACTACCTATCTTTGGTTGCAGCAGGTGACTTAACCGTTACCGATCAAGATAGGCTTATTGTTAGCTTACTGCGTCCTGAGCGCCTATTGGATATGACTCGCTTATTTACTTTGTTTGATAAAAAAGCAGGCAAGATAGTTGCTCGATATCAGCAGGTATTTGGCATAAAAGCACTTATTGAACGCATAAACACCTTCGATGACACTGGCGCTCGTGAAGGTGGTGTTATTTGGCACACTACAGGTAGTGGCAAGTCATTTACTATGGTGTTTTTATCCAAAGCGCTTATTTGGCTAGAAGAGCTGGCTCAGTGCCGTGTGATCATAGTTACAGACCGTGTGGATTTGGAAGATCAACTCAGTAGAACCTTTGCATCTGGTGGTGTATTAACTGACCGAGATAAAAAAGATGCAATGGCGACCACTGGTAAGCGTTTAGCTGAACAGATTGGTAAAGGGAATGAGCGAGTTATCTTCTCGATCATTAATAAGTTTGGTTCTGCTATTAAACAAAAAGACTGCTACAACGATAGCCCAAATATAATTGTGTTAGTGGATGAAGGCCACCGCAGCCAAAACGGTGAAAATAATATCCGTATGCAGCAAACGCTGCCTAAAGCGGCCTATATTGCCTTTACTGGTACGCCACTGTTAAAAGACGATAAGACCGAAAACAAATTCGGTAAGATAATCCACTCTTACACCATGCAGCAAGCGGTTGAAGATAAAACCGTTACCCCTCTGTTATACGAAGAACGCATTCCAGAGCTGAACGTTAACGACAAAGCCATTGATGCTTGGTTTGAACGCAGCACCAGTAAACTAACTGACAAACAAAAAACGGATTTAAAGAAGAAGTTTTCGCAAAAAGGTCAGATCTACCAAACTGAAGGTCGAATTGACCTGATTGCTTATGATATTGCCGACCACTTCCAAAACTTTAAACAACAAGGCTTAAAAGGCCAGTTAGCCTGTGATTCCAAAGCCTCTGCTATTCGTTATAAGAAGGCATTGGATAAAATAGGCACGGTTACATCGGTTGTGGCGATGTCGGCTCCAGATACGCGTGAGGGTCACGAGGCGGTTGATCAGGAAAGCAAAGACATTGTGCAAAATTGGTGGAAAGCTAACGTTAATAAAATGGACGAAAAAACCTACACCAAAGCCATTATTGAAGACTTTGGTAGAGATGATGGCCCTGACATCATGATCGTAGTAGATAAGCTGCTAACAGGCTTTGACGAACCAAAGAACACTGTGCTTTATATCGATAAGCCACTAAAAGAGCACAACCTAATTCAAGCCATTGCTCGTGTTAACCGATTGCACAGCAAAAAGCAGTTTGGTTACTTAATCGATTATCGAGGTATTTTAAAAGAGCTTGATACCACCATAGAGAAGTACCAAGACCTTGCAGAACGCACCCAAGGCGGCTTTGATATTGATGATCTGAAAGGTTTGTATAACCGCATGGATACGGAATACAAAAAGCTTCCGGGTTTACACCGCGATTTATGGGAGATATTCGATGGCGTTAAAAACAAACAAGATGGCCCAGCGCTTCGCCAAGCGTTAGCGCCTAAGGTGCAAGATGTCGATGGTAAGCTTGTCGATACTAATCTTAAAAAGCGTGATGACTTCTATTCAGCACTAACTGCATTTTCTAACTGTATGAAAGTAGCGTTGCAATCAGCAACCTACTTTGAAGATAAGTCATTCGATAACAAGCGAGACTTGTACAAGCGTGACCTAAAAGCCTTTGTCGATTTGCGTAAACAAGTACGTGAAGATGCTGACGAAACCATTAATTATGATGAATACGCAGAAGATATTCGTAGCCTTCTAGACAAGCATATTGCTGGTATTGAAGTTAAAGAGCCTGACGGTGCCTATTTAGTTGGTAACTTAGGAAAAGACGTTAAGCCACAGGATATGAGCGATGACGAAGCTCGTAACCAGACCGATAAAATCACAGGTCGTATCACTAAGATGATTGAGCAAGACTTAGCAGATGATCCTTATGCACAGGAATATTTTTCTAAGATGCTGAAAAAGGCGATTGAAGACGCCAAAGCGATGTTTGATGCGCCTGTTAAGCAATACATCCTTTTTGCAGATTTTGAACAGGAAGTGAAAGACCGCAAAGTCGCTGATGTCCCCAATGACTTTATAGATGACTCTGGCAAGCTAAATAAATATGCCCAAGCCTACTTTGGGTTGTTTAAACACCTATTTGATGCTGAATTCTTGACTGAAAAGGAACTCGATAACGACAAGTTAGTAGCGTTGGCGTTTAGTATTGATGATGTGGTGAACACCGCTGTTGCTGAGTATTCCATCAATCCAGCGGAGATTGAAAACGCCATACACATGAAGTTGTTGCCGCTGTTATTTGGCGAACTTGGCCTTGATAACGCTCAAAAGCTGATTGAAGAAGTGCTCAAGATCACTCGACTAGGCTTAGCAAGGGGCTAACAAGCGTGACTAGACGAGCCGTTGCTGCCGCTATTTGCCCAAAAGAAAGCAGAACTACAACCAGTGAACGAGGTGTGTTTACCTATGGTAACGACACCATTCACTATGATGTTATTCGTAAAACCAAGCCTGCTGATAACGCTAAAAAAATAGCACGCAAGGTAATTATTAAGGTTCACCCTGATCAGCGTGTTGTGGCTACAGTGCCACATGATGCAAGTGATGATGCTATTCAAGATGCCATGCATAAGCGTGCCAGATGGATTTGGCAAAGCATTGATGAGTTTGCTAAGCAAAAAGATACCGTTTTACCCAAGCGTTACGTGAGTGGCGAAACGCAGTTTTACTTAGGTAAGCGCTATGTATTAAAGATCACCAATGATGCCAAGCAAGTGCCCAATGTGAAGCTTAGCCGTGGCAAATTGAACGTAACAATCAAGCGGGAAGAAGTTAAAAATATTGATGATCGGTTGGTGAAAATTAAGCCGTTAATCGACAAGTGGTATCAACATAAAGCAAATGCAATTTTTCGTGAGCGACTAGCCGAACTACTTCCGAAAGCCACTTGGGTAACAGGCATTCCTTCTTTTCGTGTGATGGCAATGAAAAAGCAATGGGGAAGCTGCTCAACTAAAGGCAACTTGATGCTCAACCCTCACCTCGTTAAGGCACCGAAAGAATGCATTGATTACGTGATACTACATGAGCTTTGCCACATTGCTGAACACAACCACAGCGAGCGCTTCTGGCGTTTATTAACCCAAGTTATGCCAAACTGGAAAGAAGTAAAAGCCAGATTAGATGACATGGCGGAGATGTATTTGAATGAGTAGAAAATATGAAGATTGATTTCAGTAAGCTAGAAATTCCGCGTCCTTTGTCCTTTTGTTTTACTATTCAAGCTTCTAAATCAGATACCTCCGCTACGTCCGCCAACTTTAAAACCCGGTAGTTTTTTCTCCGCAGCTAGCCTGTACACTGTTTTTTCGGTCAATTTCAAGTATGCTGCGACCCCTTTTAGGGCCATTATTTTTTTGTCACAACTTTTCTCACAAGTCCTAGCCTGAGGGAATACGGGAGCAATAAATTGCTCGATGCCCTGCTTGTTAGTAATTATTTTTGATTTATATCGCGCTTTTCTTTTGAGAAATTTTTCTTCATATCTGAAAATATGTGCTGATTTACTTCTTGCTGAAAATGTCTGAAAGCTTCCTTCTTGGTTGCATACTGACCAACAAAATTTGCAAAGTGATTCAGCTTTTCCTCAGTGATCTTCATAAGTCCTCCGTTTTACAACCTTGTAATTTAAGTGTTTTATCCGATGCCGCTGTTTACATCCGCATTTTTTGTGTTACTTGAATCGTTCGATTTTTCTTTGGTGCAAAGCATTCAAAATCGGTGCTTAACTGCCGACTATGGTTAGAGTTCAAATTGACTTTAGAATTTTATTTGTTACTATAAGTGATTGATATTATTGGTAAAGTCAATAGAAAATATCTCATTAGCTGCTATATTTCAATTTAAGTGTCGAATGCCATATTTAATGGGTTCGATGAATTGGAAGGATAGCAATGAATACACAGGCAGATACAAAACCAAAGCTTAACCAACCCCGAGTGACCGACCTCACTCGTAAGCATATTTCCGAGTATAAAGAGCGGGTGAAATATGCAGGATGACGTGGTCCAATTGAATTGACCAGTCCAGTTAAGAGTATAATATCAGCTTAACTGGAGAAAGAGATGCCTGAAAGAAAGCGTTACACCAAAGAATTTTTGCCACACTTATAAGTAGTAACCCACCTCCGCAGCCATTTATTGGTGTGGTCTACAGAGGATTATGTCTTTTTAGAGGGGAAAATCCCTAGAACCCCTAGAAGCGCAAATAAAAAGCGAAAGGGAATTAATTAAACTGCAAGAAAATCTGATTCAGCGAGAAAGAGAGGCACGCAACGCGTCTTTCTACCTTTTTTCCGCCATCGTTATCTCACTTATTTGCGCTGTATTGTTTCTTACACTAATGCTGAGAAGGCAAAAGTTGCTGAGACTTGAACAGGCTAATCAGCTTTTAGCCGATACATCTGAAACTGACTATTTAACCGGAATAGGAAACCGTCGCTATCTTGAACGTAAGTTTACTAGTATGCAGGGGGCTAATATTCAAAGCGCTTTCTTACTGATAGATATCGATTACTTCAAGGAAATCAACGATACCTACGGGCATGACGCTGGTGATAAAGTATTAATCGCTCTAACTAACGCATTGCAGTCTATGTGCGGTAAAGGCAAGGATAATGCTGACATTTTTGCCCGCATTGGTGGTGAAGAGTTCGTTATTATGACGTTTAATAAAGAGCCTAAAGCCGCCGTAGACTTTGCCGAGAGCCTGAGAGAGCGCGTTGAAGGAATGGCACTACCAAGTGACTGTCCAAAAGGCCTTAACCTTACTGTAAGTATCGGTGTTGCTACAGCAAGTATGGAGCACGCTAAGTATGATGATTTATACAAACATTCAGATTGGGCGCTATATCAAGCTAAAAACCGCGGTAGAAATCAAGTCGCGCTTTATTCCGAATAAAGGGATCAGAACCGAATTAAGCAAGCCCACAAACCCTCCAGTTGCATTAAAATGTATTACTAAAAGGAGTTAGGTAACTCGCCATTCGTCACCTAACACCTGTCACAATACAGCCGCTACGGGCTAGTCTTTTAAAAGTCGAACACTAATAAACGCGATGTGTTACGACTTGATTTTCACTAACCAATTATGCGTATCTTCAGCTTTGCCCCACTGAATATCGTTCAGCGCTTGGCGTAGCTTCATTGTTATTGGGCCTGCCTCGCCGTTACCTACTTGATACTCTTTTTCATTATGAATAAGTGTTCCAACTGGCGTAAGTACGGCTGCTGTGCCAGATAAAGCTGCTTCAGTGCCAGGTTTGGCCGCTCTTTCCAGCAATTCAGCAACGGTAAGCTCTCTTTCGCTTACGGTCATGCCGTGATCCTTCGCTAACTGCAGCACGGTTGCTCGGGTAACTCCGTGTAAAAATGTTGAATCTAATGCTTTTGTGATGATTTCGTTACCATCCACAAGAAGGAAGTTTGCTGCACCAGTCTCTTGAACATCACCATTGGGGCAAAACAATATTTGGTCTGCCTGAACTTCTTCTCTGGCCTTTAGGATAGGTGGTAGTGCACTGGCGTAATTGCCACCGCTTTTTACCATACCCATGTGCGGCGCACAGCGCATACCTGTTTCATCTAGCAACAAGCGCAGCGGCTTTAAGCCACCAGCAAAATAATCACCCACGGGTGATAAAAGAACATATAGCATTGATGTGGCCGAAGGCGCTGCTGCTTTACCGATAGACGCTTCAGTACCCACATGCGTTGGGCGGATGTACATTGAACCAGGAGGCTCTGGTACTTCAGAGCTGTATTTTGCTACCACATCTAGGATCATCTTCTCAACTTGCGCTTTGTCGATTTCTGGCAAGTTAAGTAGACGACTGCTTTGCGCAAACCGTTCGATGTTTTTATCCATGCGAAAAATGTTAATACTACCATCTTCGTGCTTAAACGCCTTAAGACCCTCGAAACACGTGCTCGAGTAATGAAGAACATGAGCGCCAGGATGCATTTGTATAGCGTCTGAACTGACAAACTCTGTCTCAGACCATGCGTCGTTTTCAAAGCGGGTAAGCGCCATTTCAGGCATGAATACGGTACCGAATACGGCCATTTGGGGTTCCTGTTTATGTGTTCTCAAAAATACTGCGATGAGTTTATCAAAAATTACCCTGTTTGCTAAAAGAATGTGCAAAAGGAAACACGGTTTAGGTGTCAAAATGTAAACTTTTGCCGTTTACAGTTAAAAAAGCCCCATCGTGACAAAGAACAGACGGGGCTTTTGGTTCAAATATTTCAATCGTAAATAGAACCAATCTTGTGAATTGGGATGTTATTCAAGGCTACAAAGTATTGCCATGAATATCGAGTTCCACAAAATTAGCGTTTAATGCCTTTGAAAAAGCTTTCACCTTTTCCCGTTGCGTGGCTCCGTCGCCCGCGACAACGTAAATCATTTCAGGCTCTTGTATATAGGTGTCTATCACTCTATGCACTTCACTTAAATTTGCGTTAAGGGCGTATTCCTGCTGTTTTTCAACGTAATTAACTGGGCGCGCATATTCACTGATATCTTCAAGCATACGAAGTTTACTACCAAGGGTTTCAAATGCTCTCGCGTTACCTTTTATGACCATATTTTGCATAACAGCAAGGTCTTCCTCGTTAAACGTATCTTTGTAATCGCCCACTAGGCGTTTGAATTCCTCTAGCGATTCCTTAGTGACATTGCTTCTCACCTGCGAGCTGGCGATAAATGCAGAATTGTAAGGACCTCCTCTTACATACGAGTATGCGCCGTAGGTGTATCCCTTCTCAATTCTCAAGGTTTGCGCCAATCGTCCGCTAATTCCGCCACCGAGTGATGTGTTCGCGTATTCAATGGGATAGATATCGTCATTTTGTGCATTAGGCAGCAGTTTACCCATATAGATTACGGATTGTTTTGCATCTGGAATATCAATAAAGAATACTCGGCTATCTGCAGACGTAGTGGCAGGTTTAAGCTTAGGTAGTGAAGCTGTGGCGCCAGACCAATCGCTGAACGAGGAGAGCGCGGCCACTACTGATTCTTTATCTACCGCACCCACACTGTGGTATTGGCTGCCTTGTGGCTTGATATTGGTTGCGTAAAAGGCTTCAACATCTTCCAGTGTAATACTTTCTACACTGGTGAGCGTTCCACCCGTGGCAATGCCTAGCGGATGTTCATCACCGTAAAGTTTGGTAGAGAAAACGTTGAATGCAGTGCGCGAGGGGTTGCTCAAGCTCTGCTTGATATTTGTTATTTGAGCCTGTTTTATTCTATCGAAATCAGCCTGTTTAAACGCAGGCATAGTTAGCATTTCTGACACCAACGCCATTGTTTGAGAGTAGTTTTTAGCTAGCACACTTCCTCGAAGCGTAATATCGTACTTCGATGCGTTTACGTTTAGGGACGCGCCAAGTAGACCAAGCGCTTGTTCAAACTCTGCCGCCGTTCTTTTTTCGGTACCCTCAAATAACATATCGGCAAGAAGCGCTGATGTGCCTTCTTTACCGCTAGCGTCTAACAGCTGGCCGCCTGGAAAGCGCATGCTGAAATTCACTAACGGCAGTTCTGTATCTTCAATTCCATAAGCATGAATACCCAGATCGGTAGTATGTTGCCACACATCAGGAACATTGATAGCAGGTAAGTCTGTGAGTGCAGGTTCACTGCGATCGTTTTTAGTTTCGGTACGCTTAAATACCACGCTATCCGACTCGTTAAACTCTTTTTCTGCCCCTTCTATAATTTGCTCTTCAACCACATTGGCTTTAATTGCGTTATCCATAGCAAGCTCAGCTTCGCCCTTAGGAACGAAGTTAGTAATAACGGCAGGCTTGTTAAACACATACTGCTTAAATACACGCATGATGTCTTTGGTAGTGACGCTATTTATTTGCTTAATTTCAGTATTATAAAAATCAGGAGATTGTGCATACTCATTGTATATTCCAAGCTGTAGCGACTTATTAAGAATGCTTTCAAACTGCTCGTAAAACGCGGTTTCAGTTTTCGCGCGTATGCGAGTCAGTTGTGCATCGGTAACACCTTTGTTTTTAAAAGTTTCTAAACCTTGCTCAATGAGTGCGTGTACTTCATCTAACGGCTGGCCTGAATTTGCCCGTACTCGCAATGTAAATGTTCCAGCAACTTCTTGAGCAGAGTGGTAGGCAGAAACATTAGGAGCCACTTGTTTTTCAGTAACCAATAACTCGTATAGCGGCGTGTCCTTAGACCCTGCCAATAATTCACCAAGCATATCAAGGGCGTATGCGTCGGGATGATATTGCTCAACAGTAGGCAGCGTAATTCTAATTTCAGGAAGGCGAGCAAAATTATCTTCATGCACCAGTGTAATATCGCTGTCTATTGACACTGGCATTGGCTCTATTGGGTCAACCGACTTACCGGCATCAATTTCGCCAAACCAATAAGCCACTTTTTCTTTTGTTGCTTCAATGTCGATATCACCGGCAATCACTAGCGTTACGTTCGATGGGGTATAAAACTCGTTATAAAAGCCTTTTACATCATCTAATGTCGCCGCCTGTAAGTCTTCTAGGTCGCCAATAACCGTCCAGCTGTAAGGGTGTCCTTCAGGGTAAAGCGCCTTGCGAATAACGTGATCGGTATGGCCATAAGGGCGGTTATCCACACGCTGGCGCTTTTCATTTTTTACTACCTGCTTTTCGCGCTCAAGGGTAGGCTCGGTAACCGTATTGATCATAAAGCCTAAACGGTCGGAGTCTATCCAAAGCAGTTTATCAAACGCATCTTTTGGCACCACTTCGTAGTAAATAGTACCGTCACTCCAGGTTCCTCCATTTCGACTACCACCTAATTCAGGGATCATTTTTCGATTGGCGCCTTTAGGTACATTTTCAGAATCGTTAAAGGCCATGTGCTCAAAGAAGTGGGCAAATCCTGTTCTACCGGGCTTTTCTCTGTTTGAGCCTACGTGCACCACAGTGGCAAGGGATACAATAGGGTCAGACTTATCTTCGTGCAAAATGACCGTTAAGCCGTTGTCTAATTGATATTTCTCGTAATCGATTTTAAGACCTGCTTCTTCGGCCTTCGTTTCTTTTTTTGCGATATCGTTAGAGGAAGGCGCAGTAGGGGCACATGCGGTTACCGCCGTTGCCAAAGCAAAAATACCTAAGAGGTAAGTACCTGCTTTCATGGAGTAAATCCTTTTTTTAAGTGGATGCTAATCGCTCTACAATAGTGATTATTGGTGATGGGTACAAGTTGCTGGTGGTTTTAGAAATAGGCGAAAGTGCCTTTTTGTAAAGTTCAACTGACTGTATAAATACAACTGACTGCATAAGTACAACTGACTGCATAAGTACAACAGCCGGCACCGTGTACCGATAAACTCTTATGATTGCCTATCCACCTAATTTATTCGCATGAGGCTTTTCTTAGTGCTAGCGTAAGGTTCTGGGCAAACGCTATTACTTTATATAATTACACGGAGAAGAATTACTGTGACAACATCAAAACAGCTACTAACAAAAATCACTTCACAAGGTCAGCTAGAAATTAACCTCGTTGACTCTGATATTCCTGAGCCAAAAGCGCACCAGGTTGTTGTTAAAATTGAAGCCACACCTATCAATCCGTCGGATATGTGGCCCATGTTTGGCCCAGCAAATTTAAATGAGGCCACCTTCGATGCCAATAAGGGACAGTTAACAGCACCCGTGCACCCTGGTTTACTACCTCGTATAAAATCCCGCCTGGATATGTCACTGCCTATCGGTAATGAAGGGGCTGGCGTAGTAGTCGCTGCCGGTGAAAGTGAAGCGGCGCAGTCTATGTTAGGTAAAACAGTAGCAGTATTATCGGGTGCATGTTTTGCGCAGTATTGCTGCGTTCCGGTTCAAGCGTGCATTGTTCATAAAGAAGAGACTACGCCACAGCAAGCCGCGTCTTCATTTGTAAACCCGCTAACGGCATTGGGTATGGTAGAAACCATGCGCATGGAAGGTCATAGTGCATTGGTTCATACAGCAGCGGCCTCTAACTTAGGTATTATGCTAAACAAAATTTGTATTGCCGAAGGCGTGCCCTTGGTCAATATAGTACGTAAGCAGTCTCAAGCTGATTTACTCACTGAGATTGGCGCGAAATACGTGTGCAACTCATCAAGCGATAGTTTCAAAAAAGATCTCTACAAAGCCATTGAAGAAACCGGTGCTACATTGGCGTTTGATGCCATTGGTGGGGGCGAGTTAGTAAGCGACATACTAACGGCAATGGAAGCGGTTGGAAGCAAAGACGCCGAAGGTTTCAATACCTATGGCTCAGACGCCAACAAACAAGTGTACATTTATGGCGGCCTAGACTTTTCACCTACTATATTAAACCGTGCCTACGGCATGACTTGGGGAATTGGCGGATGGCTATTAATGCGCTTCTTAGGCAAGCTAGCCCCAGAAAAAGTGGGTGCGCTACATCATCGTGTAGCAAATGAAATTAACACCACGTTTAAGAGCGACTTCACAGATATATTAAGCTTAGAAGAAGCATTGCAGCCTGAAAAAATTGCTCAATACAATGCGAAAAAAACCGGCGAGAAGTATTTAATTAATCCACAGAAATAGATTTTAATTTTATGAGTAAAAAAGCCACCTTTTGATTAAAGGTGGCTTCCTATAGTCTCTAAAGGCGTCTTATAGCCGGCTAAAGGCTTATTAACGCTTAAACTTAACGCAGCGACATACCAGCGCTAAGCTAAGCAGGAAAAAGCCTAAGCTTCCACCGCCAGACGAATTGTTGTTAGAACCCGGTACATTAGGTGAGCCCGCGTCTAGCAGCGTATTTTCAACCGGTACAATATCTGGATTGGTAACCGTTGCGCTATCTGTCACTACAATATCAGTAATAATCACCAAGTTGTCGCCCGTTATCTCAACCTCGTTACTTGCATCGGTGCTGGTGTAATCTCTCAGTGGAATAGACGAGGCCGCACCGCCTAAATCAAAACGTGGTAGTGCTTCAATTGCATCAAACACTTCCATTCCATTTCCCAGTACTTGGCCGAACACGGTAAACCCACCATTTTGCACGTCTAAGTTTGCGCTGTTGTCAGATAAGTTAATAAACCATTGTGATGTGGCGCTATCTGGTGAACTGGCGAGCTTTGCCATTGCAATAGTGCCGCGAACGTTAGACAACGTTGGCTCATTAATAACAGGCGTTCCTGTGGGTACGCTATCAAGAGGGAACATACCGTTATAAACAAAACCGCCGCTTTGCGCTACAAAGCCTGGCTCTAGACGATGTACCACTGTATTTGCATAAGCCCCTGAGTTTACATAGTCCAAAAAGTTCTCGACGGTTTCAGGAGTCTCTTCATCGAAGAGGTTTATTTGTACGTTGCCTAGTGCGGTTCGTACTTCAACAACAGTGGCGTGCGCAGAGGCGGCTGCAAGCAGGCATAAAACGCCCATAGCTTGCAAAGAGGTAGATTTAGCTAGTGTTAACATTACTGATTACGCTTGTGAAAAATAAAGTGGTCAGTCTAAGTGAAAAACGCAATCTTTATCAAATAAACATGCTGTCTTATGATCTTTGGATTAGAAGGCATTCATTTTACCGTGCGAATATCAACGTTAATGCTGTAAGTTGTTCGCTATTAAAGGGGGCTTCATGTAGAATGCGCCGCGGAGTTGGCCAGGCAATCGCCGCTTTCGTAAGAAAGGGGAGGAAAGTCCGGGCTCCACAGGGCAGGGTGCCAGATAACGTCTGGGCGGCGAGAGCCGACGACAAGTGCAGCAGAGAGAAGACCGCCTAAGCATGTTTACATGCCGGTAAGGCTGAAAGGGTGCGGTAAGAGCGCACCGCACCTCTGGTAACAGAGTGTGGCGAGGTAAACTCCACCCGGAGCAAGACCAAATAGGATCCCTCAACGTGCGGCCCGCATGGGGATCGGGTAGGTTGCTTGAATCAGTGAGTGATTGCTGATCTAGAGGAATGGTTGCCCACGACAGAACCCGGCTTATCGGCCAACTCCACCTTTCAAACTTACGCGGTTGGCGCCGCTTATCTATTTACCAAATATCCCCTCCCTTGCGGCGTGAACACTCAGATTTTACGGCTAATAGTGGCTAATTCGTGACATTGAAAACCGGTTACAGGAAAAGTGGCATGATTCTGCTATCAAAACTGGTATTAAGATGGAGTAAATTCGACATTGAGTGTTGGCATTTACACCTTACTGGAATATATCGCCGAGTCAGAAAGCGATTTCAGTATCAATTTACGATGTGATGTAAGTGATTAGTGAGTGATTATTCACGCGGAGAACAAGTGCAGAAAAAATGGCTCCCGTCTATTGTCGATATCGAAGCCAGTGGTTTTGGTGCGGCGAGTTATCCAATTGAAATAGGGGTTGTGCGCTATGATGGTGCAAAGTGGTGCAAGTTGATCCGTCCCTACGACGCATGGATGCATTGGGATGAAAAAGCAGAGGCATTACATGGCATTACCAGAGAGATGTTGCATACACGAGGTTTAGAGCCCGTAAAAGTGTGCCAAGAACTCAACCACTTTTTGGGTAACACGGTTGTGTATAGCGATGGTTGGGTAGTAGACAATCCGTGGCTAATTAAGTTGTTCTCTGCGGCACAAATAGATATGACATTTACCTGCAGAGCTATGGAATACATTTTAAATGAAACCCAAATGTGTCTGTGGCATGAAGTAAAAGATGATTTGTTGGAGCAGTGTGATACGAAACGTCACCGTGCAAGCACCGATGCTTTCCTTATACAGCAAACCTTTATTAAAACTTACGAGGCTTCTTTACAGGGAAAGTAAGTATTTAAGAAACAGAGGACAAAAATAGAGTGCGAGATAAAAGTGCATTAGAAGAAGTAGTGAACACCAAGAGACAACCCCATATTTTCTTCTTCTCCCACCTGCCTGTGCTCTAGCTCCACCGCCATATTAAGCCCCTTATTGTCGCCAAGAAGCCAGCCTAATCGCGTAAAGGTGCCAATGTCTGTGGGTAAATATAACCACTCGGCATAGTGTCGAAATGCCGTATTGTTTGTTTTGTAGGTGGCATATACCTGTTGTGGCAATCGCGTATTAAATGTGCGCTTTGCGCTGACAAGGGTTTGCGAACCTGCAGGATAGGTAAAGCTACTGTCGTAGTAATGAGTTTCGGTAATCGAATGGGGTCTGAAGCGACTTTTAAGTTGCCAATTTGCTACCTTGGCGCTTTGAAAGTGTATTGGGCCATAGTTAGACTCTACGCTGCTTGCATAGGCGCTACTAGCGGTGAAGTAAACTCCGCATATCAGTAACAAAAGCAAGATGCGTATTGTTGTCATGTGTTCCACTTAGCCTATGAAAGTCATTGCTTTTTACAAACAACTTGTTACCACGCAGTAAGCAACGTTTTTTTATTTTAATTTAGATATAGCATGTTTATTAGCAAAACGCATCATTACACATAATGTGATTACAGAAGGCATCGTGCAAATTTTTATCAACGCTTGAAGGCATGTTTAGTTTTCCATACCCACTGTTATTTTAAGCATAGACAAAAATAAGCTGAAGAAAAGTGAATGGAAATTAAACAAATACGATAATTAAAATTTGCACTAATGCAAAAAGCCTCCGACGTGGAGGCTTCTGCATTTTGAACATTACTAACGTGCTATTTAAACCGATGCTTTAAGCGCTTCAGCTTTGTCCGTCGCTTCCCAAGGGAAGGCTTCGCGGCCAAAGTGTCCATATGCCGCAGTTGCACGGTAAATTGGACGCTCTAGGTCTAACATCTTAATTAGGCCGTATGGGCGAAGGTCAAAATGCTCGCGCACTAGCGCAACCAATGTTTTCTCATCAACCACACCTGTACCAAAAGTATCGATGCTAATTGATGTAGGCTGCGCTACGCCAATAGCGTAAGAAATTTGAATTTCACAGCGCTTTGCTAGCCCAGCAGCTACGATGTTCTTTGCTACATAACGGCCTGCGTAAGCGGCGCTGCGGTCAACTTTCGATGGATCTTTACCCGAAAATGCACCACCACCGTGACGTGCCATACCGCCGTAGGTATCAACAATAATTTTACGGCCTGTAAGCCCACAGTCGCCCATAGGGCCGCCAATAACAAATCGACCTGTCGGGTTAATGTGGAATTGGGTGTTACCATCAATCCACTCGCTTGGAAGCACTGGTTTAATAATTTCTTCCATTACCGCCTCGCGTACGGTGTCGGTAGACACTGAGTCGCAGTGCTGAGTAGAAAGCACAACTGCGTCGATACCCACAGGCTTGTCGTTTTCATACTTAAAAGTAATCTGACTTTTCGCGTCAGGACGAAGCCAGTCTAACTTACCCGATTTACGCACCTCAGCCTGCTTTTGAACCAAGCGATGTGAATAGGTAATAGGTGCTGGCATAAGCACGTCTGTTTCGTCGCTTGCATAACCAAACATCAAACCTTGGTCGCCTGCACCTTGCTCTTCCAAGCTCTCGCGGTCTACGCCCTGATTAATATCAGGAGATTGCTTTCCAATGGCGTTAAGCACTGCACATGAATCGGCATCAAAACCCATATCTGAATGGGTGTAACCAATTTCTTTCACGGTATTGCGAGTAATCTCTTCAATATCGACCCATGCTGAAGTGGTCACTTCACCGCCAACAAGAACCATACCTGTTTTAACATAGGTTTCGCAGGCCACGCGAGCCCGTGAATCTTGCTCTAAAATAGCGTCGAGAACCGCATCAGAAATTTGGTCAGCGATTTTATCCGGATGTCCTTCAGAGACCGATTCAGAGGTGAATAGATTCGTGGCCATATGTGCTCCGTTTGCATTTAAAATTCTAAATTTTGAGTATTGTACTAAAACAAACTACAAATACCAGTCTTTACTTCTAGACGTCTAAAAGTCTTTTTGCTATACATCGTTACGAATTCTTGACACGTTACGATCAGCTTCATTGTTTTTACTAAACTGAGAATAGTGAGTTATCAGGTACAAAATTGTGTTTTAGCGTAGTGCATTTACGTGCGTTTTGCGTAATAGACCATTTTTTGTATTTAGTTTCGCTATTGGCAATGAAAAGCCATTGAACTGTGAGGTGGCATGGGTAAGAATAACGCCACATTCAAAAGTACATAAAAGTAGAGCTTAGGCCGAACGCGCGGCTTACCTCCACGCTCACTTAGATACGAATTATAATCAGGAGACAACATGCCCTCTCGTCGTGAACTTGCCAATGCCATCCGTGCATTAAGTATGGACGCTGTTCAACAAGCCAAATCAGGTCACCCAGGTGCACCTATGGGAATGGCCGATATTGCCCAGGTATTGTGGCAAGATTTTCTATCGCACAACCCAGAGAACCCTTCATGGGCAAACCGCGATCGTTTCGTGTTATCGAACGGTCACGGCTCAATGCTTTTATATTCACTGCTTCACCTCTCTGGTTATGAACTACCAATTGAAGAATTGAAGAACTTCCGCCAGCTCCATTCGAAAACGCCTGGTCACCCTGAGTATGGCTATGCACCAGGTGTAGAAACCACCACTGGCCCATTAGGCCAAGGTGTGAGTAATGCTGTGGGCATGGCGCTAGCAGAGAAAGTACTTGCTGCACAGTTTAACCGCGAAGGTCACGATATAGTCGATCATTACACTTACGCATTTCTTGGCGATGGCTGCTTAATGGAAGGTATTTCGCACGAGACATGCTCGCTTGCCGGTACATTGGGGCTAGGTAAGCTTATCGCATTTTGGGATGACAACGGCATTTCTATCGACGGTGAAGTAGAAGGTTGGTTTACTGATGACACGCCAGCACGTTTTAAAAGCTACGGCTGGGAAGTTATTGAAGGCGTAGATGGGCATGACGCAGAGCAAGTAAAAGCGGCTATTGAAAAAGCGCAAGCAAACAGCGCTCAGCCTACGCTTATTTGTTGTAAAACAACTATCGGGTTTGGCTCGCCGAATAAAGAAGGTACAGAGTCTTGTCACGGTGCACCACTAGGTGACGACGAAATTGTTGCAACCCGTGAAAAGTTAGGCTGGAAACACGGCGCGTTTGAAATTCCTGACGACATCTACGCTCAGTGGGATAATAAAGCGAAGGGCAATGAAGCAGAGTCACAGTGGAACCAAACATTTGCCGCTTATGAAGCCGCTTACCCTGAGCTAGCCGCAGAATTTAAACGTCGTGTAAACGGCGAACTGCCGGCCGATTTCAGCGAGAAAGCTGATGCAATTATTGCAGATCTTCAAGCTAACCCGCAGAACATTGCGTCTCGTAAAGCATCTCAAAATGCGCTAAATGCATTCGGTCCATTATTGCCTGAATTGCTAGGCGGCTCTGCTGACCTTGCAGGTTCTAACCTAACTATTTGGGAAGGCAGTAAAGGCGTAGAAGCGAACGATGCATCGGGTAACTACATCTACTATGGCGTACGTGAATTTGGTATGTCAGCCATGATGAACGGCATCACGCTACACGGCGGCTTCAAGGCTTACGGCGCAACATTCTTGATGTTTATGGAGTACGCTCGTAACGCAGTGCGTATGGCAGCGCTGATGAAACAGCCTGCTATATTTGTGTACACGCACGATTCAATTGGTTTAGGAGAAGATGGTCCAACTCACCAGCCGGTTGAACAAGTGGTTGCGCTTCGTTCTACACCAAACCTAGATAACTGGCGTCCTTGTGACCAAGTTGAATCTGCCGTGTCTTGGAAAGCAGCTATCGAGCGCACTGACGGGCCAACAACGCTTATCTTTACGCGTCAAGGGTTAGCTCAGCAAGAGCGTACTCAAGAGCAAGTTGCTAGCATCGCGAAAGGCGGTTACGTACTTAGCGATAGTGATGCTGCTCCAGAGATTATTCTTATTGCCACTGGCTCTGAAGTTCAACTTGCTGTGGAAGCGGCAGACAAGTTAAGAGAACAAGGTAAATCGGTGCGCGTAGTATCAATGCCATCAACAGACGTATTCGATCGCCAGTCTAAAGACTATCGCGAGAGTGTACTGCCTTCTTCAGTGACTAAGCGCGTTGCAGTTGAAGCATTGTCGAAAGACAGCTGGTACAAATATGTTGGCCTTAATGGCGCAATTATCGGTATGGATACATTCGGCGAATCGGCACCTGCGGGCGACTTGTTCAAACACTTTGGTATCACTACCGATGCTGTTGTAGAGGCCGCGCTGTCTCTTTAAGAGGTAAATAAAAGCCAATGGTAAATATTGCCATAAATGGGTTTGGTCGAATTGGTCGTAACGTATTACGCGCACTCTACGAGAGTGGGCGTAATAACGAGTTTAACGTTGTGGCCATTAACGACATTGCCAAGCCCGAGGGCATTGCACATTTACTCAAATACGATACCGCCCACGGGCGGTTTCGTTTCGATGTGGCCTTAGAAAATAAAACGCTAACGGTAGCCGGTGATGACATTCAGTTACTTGCTGAAGCCGACATTAGTGCTCTGCCTTGGGAAGCGCTGGGTGTAGATATTGTTCTTGAATGTACCGGCAAATTTGACGACCGAGCATCAGGGCAGTCTCATCTCGATGCGGGTGCGAAAAAAGTGCTGTTTTCATCTCCCGGTTCTCCTGATTTAGACAACACGGTGATTTTTGGCACCAACGAAGATACCTTAACCAGTGACCATAAATTAGTCTCTAATGGCTCGTGCACTACAAATTGTATCGTTCCGGTTATTCAGGCCCTCGATGCCGCTTTTGGGGTGGAAAGTGGCACTATTACCACTATTCATGCGTCTATGCACGACCAGCAGGTTATCGATGCCTACCATGAAGATTTGCGCAGAACTCGGGCGGCTAGCCAATCTATTATTCCAGTAGATACGCGCTTAGCGGCGGGAATTGAGCGCATTTTGCCCAAGTTTGCCGGCAAGTTCGAGGCAATAGCGGTACGAGTGCCAACCATTAATGTCACTGCTATGGACTTAAGCGTTAGCTTGAAAAGCGAGGTGTCTATTGAGCAAGTAAACCAGGCTCTACGCAATGCCAAAGACGGTCGTTTGCAGGGTATTTTAGATTACACGGAAGAGCCTCTTGTATCAGTAGATTTCAATCACGACCCACACTCGTGTATTGTAGATGGAACACAAACTCGCGTAAGCCATAAGCAATTAGTAAAAACATTGGTGTGGTGCGATAACGAATGGGGTTTTGCAAACCGAATGCTCGACACAGCTAAAGTGATGTTTGAAGCAAAATAAACCGTTTAATGCTGCCAGGGTTGGTGGCACCAACCCGCGCAGCTTTCACACGTTAATTAATGACAACATTTTTAAATTAACATAGGAAATATGATGGCAATTCCAAGTATGAACGATATGGCCTTAAACGGTCAGCGTGTTCTCATTAGACAAGATTTAAACGTACCTGTTAAGAACGGTAAAGTAACCTCAGATGCTCGTATAAAAGCATCCATCCCCACTATTACAGCAGCGTTAGACGCTGGTGCCGCCGTTATGGTGATGTCGCATTTAGGCCGTCCCACAGAAGGCGAGCCTGCAGAAGAATTTTCATTGCAACCTGTGGTTGATTACCTTAACGAAGCGTTGGACGTTCCAGTAAAGTTAGTTAAAGACTACCTAGACGGCGTAGAACTTGCTGAAGGTGAATTAGTTATTTTGGAAAATGTTCGCTTTAATAAAGGCGAAAAGAAAGATGATGAAACCCTTGCTAAGCAATATGCAGCGCTATGCGATATTTTCGTAATGGATGCGTTTGGTACGGCTCACCGTGCACAAGCGTCTACCCATGGCGTAGCCAAATTCGCCACGCAAGCATGTGCAGGCCCACTATTAGCCGCTGAACTCGATGCGCTTGGCAAGGCGTTAGATAACCCTAAACGCCCAATGGTCGCGATTGTGGGTGGCTCAAAGGTATCTACCAAGCTAACCGTACTAAAAACTCTGGCTGAAAAAGTAGACCAGTTAATTGTAGGTGGCGGTATCGCAAATACCTTTATTGCTGCACAGGGTCACAATGTAGGCAAGTCTCTTGTTGAGATGGACCTAACTGAACAAGCCACGCAGTTGATGAACGACGCTCAGGCTAACGGCGGAAACATTCCCGTACCAACAGATGTAGTAGTAGGCGCAGCATTTGATGAAAATACCGAGGCCACATTAAAGCATGTGTCTGAAGTAAGCGATGAAGATATGATTTTCGATATTGGTCCAGACTCATCAAAAGCCTTAGAAAGCATTATTAAAAACGCAGGAACAATTGTGTGGAATGGCCCAGTGGGTGTATTTGAGTTTGAACAATTCAGCGCAGGTACGAAAGCCCTGTCTGAAGCAATTGCAGCAAGTGACGCATTCTCTATTGCAGGGGGCGGTGATACACTTGCAGCAGTAGATAAGTATGGGATTGCCGATAAGGTCTCTTACATATCAACTGGCGGTGGTGCATTTCTTGAGTTTCTTGAAGGAAAAACACTGCCTGCTGTAGCTATACTAGAAGAAAAAAATAAATAAGCGCTGTCGTTACCTCAAGTAAGCTGTTTAAGCCAAAGGCCCTCATTAGCTTACTTAAAGAAGTAACGAAAGAAATAGCACATAGTATGCTACCGGTGCTTACATATACTGAAAACAGCAAAAACAGTATGGTGTGTGTAAGCTCCTTTTCGGAAATAGCCTTTTTAAGGAGTCAACTTTTCCGGAAATAATATAGCCAGCTTTACAGTGACGTTTGCTGGCGAAATAACTATAAACCCTACAACTGTCGTAAAGGCAGAATAAAACAAAAGGAGTGTTGCAATGGCATCACAAGCTCAGCAATCTATGCTGGATAAACTCAACACACAGGTCGGCTTTATTGCAGCCCTAGATCAAAGTGGCGGCAGTACACCAAAAGCGTTACGCCTTTATGGCATTGAAGAGTCTGAATACAGTTCAGACGAAGAAATGTTCAACCTTGTCCATGATATGCGCACACGCATTATTACTAGCGAGCCGTTTAACGGCGTGCGTGTTCTGGGCGCTATTCTGTTTGAAAACACTCTTGATAGAGAAATTGAAGGCATGCCTACGGCCCACTACTTATGGCAGAAAAAGCGTGTTATTCCTTTTTTGAAGGTGGACAAAGGACTGGCGGAAGAAAGTGATGGCGTGCAGGTAATGAAGCCTATGCCAGAACTCGATGCTCTGCTTGCTAAGGCAGTAGCACAAGACGTATTTGGTACAAAAATGCGCAGTGTTGTGAAGCTGGCTAATCAACAAGGTATTAAAGCAGTTGTAGAGCAGCAGTTTGAAGTAGGTAAGCAAATCTTAGCTGCAGGGCTTGTGCCTATCATAGAGCCGGAAGTTGACATTCATAGCCCAGAAAAGGCGGAAGCCGAGGCGCTGCTTAAACTTGAAATTCTTACGCAGCTTAACCTGTTAAGTGAAGGTCAAGAGGTGATGTTAAAGCTAACGTTACCTAACGAGGCAAACTTTTACAAAGAGCTAATCGACCATCCTCGCGTATTAAGAGTGGTTGCGCTTTCAGGTGGCTACAGCCGCGACGAGGCAAACGCCAAGTTAGCTGAAAACCAAGGCATGATAGCAAGCTTTTCTCGTGCATTGACTGAGGGCGTGTCTGCTAAGCAGTCTGAAGAAGAGTTTGAAGCAACACTAGATACTGCTATTGAAGGTATATATCAGGCGTCAAAGTCTTAGTTTAAGGCAGCGTGAGCGCTTTACACTTACGTTAGCATGTAAAAACGTATATGAGAGAAGGAGAGCAGTGCTCTCCTTTTTTGTGTCTGCGTTAAACGTTGCTCCATATTTGTGACAACATTTAAAAGCTCTCAATCATATATAACAAATAGCATCTTCTCTTTGAGGTACGTACGTTTTATCTATTAAATAGCGTCAATCGCCGCATATTGGCAAATGCGTTCTCGTCAGCAAGTTGGATTACGCTAGTATAAAACGTTTACAGACCTATAAATTCGAACAACAAGAAAAGGGCGAAGATGACATATTACGACTTCCTGATACATCGCAAAAAAAGCATAAAACCAACGAGAAAAAGCCGTGTTGTAGTGGCGTTACTCGGTTCTCTATTCGTAAGTAGTAGCTTTGCAGTAAAAGCAACAAGCCACAGTGATAATGCCAGTGCTACAACAAATATATCTGCAGCAAAAAATGCCCATCACTTTGCGTCGGAAGATATTTTTAACTTGGAGTATGTAAGTGAAGTGCAGGTGTCGCCCAATGGTGAGGAGGTGGCTTATGTACGACGTTCTAACGATATTATGTCAGACAGCACTCGTTCAAATATATGGGTAGCAACTGTCGACGGGCGTAGTCATCGCCCTTTGCTTTCAGCGAGTCATAACTTTTATTCTCCCCGCTGGTCACCAGACGGCAAACGTTTGGCATATTTATCGAACGAAAATGGAAAGCCTCAGCTTTATATTCGTTGGATGGACACCGGCCAGACCGCACTAGTTACTAATGTTACTTCTTCGCCTAGTTCCATTACGTGGTCACCAGATGGTAAATATATTGCTTTTACTATGAGTGTTGAAGCAAATGAAAAGCCATTAAGCGTTAAGATGCCTAAAAAGCCAAAGGGAGCTAAATGGTCGCCAGGCTTTGAGTATATTACGAAAGCTCGATATCAGGCAGATGGAAAAGGCATACTAGAGCCAGCTTACACGCACATATTTGTTGTACCCACCGATGGTGGCACAGCAAGGCAATTAACTTCTGGTAATTATCATCACAGGGGGAGTCTAAGCTTTTCACCCGATGCAGAGAAAATTTACTTTTCGGCAAATAGAAGTGACAACTGGGAATACGAACCAGTTGAGGCAGATATCTACACGGTAGATATGAGTGGCAATATAGAGCAAGTCACCAATTTTAAAGGCCGTGAAGCATCACCCGTTGTGTCACCAAACGGAAAGTATGTGGCTTACGAACGTCGAAGCGATGAAAAAGTGATGTACAAAAATAGCTATTTGTACGTAATGAACGCAGACGGAAGCGACCATAAAAACCTTACCGAAGATGTAGATAACTCGGTCAGCAATATTCAATGGAAAGATAACAAAACCTTATACTTTCAGCAGTCTGTTCGCGGGCTGGCGCAAGTGAACAGTGTAACCTTAAGCGGTAAAATAAAAACGAAAGCAAAAGGACTTGGTGGAACTACCCTAGGGCGTCCCTATGTATTTGCTACCTATCACGCCTCCGACGATATAGTTGCATACACAAAAGGAGCTACAGACAGACCCGCCGACTTGTATGTATCTGACAAAAAGGAGCGACAGCTCACTTACCTTAATGAAGATGTGTTAGGACATAAACAGTTAGGTGAAGTAAAAGAAATTGTTTACAGCTCCTCAATTGACGGCGAGGAAATACAGGGCTGGTATATTCTTCCGCCAGATTACGACAGCAGTAAAACCTATCCGCTTATTCTAGAAATTCACGGTGGACCAAACTTAGCGTATGGCCCGGTATTTACAGCAGAGCTACAAAGAATGGCGGCAGAAGGCTATGTTGTTTTTTATGATAATCATCGCGGAAGTACGGGGTATGGCGAACGTTTTGCCTTGTTGTTACAAGGGAAATACAGCTCGAAGTACGACTTTGCCGATCACATGTCGGGTGTTGATGCGCTTATTGAAAAAGGAATTGCCGACCCAGAGCGCCTGTATATAACAGGTGGTTCAGCAGGTGGAATCGCATCGGCTTATGCAATTGGACTCACCGACAGATTTAAAGCTGCAGTAGTAGCAAAGCCTGTTATTAATTGGCTATCGAAAGTACTTACTGCCGACTCGGGGCTATATCAAATACCTTTTCAGTTTCCTGGCAAGCCTTGGGACAATGTAGAGCATTATTGGAAACGCTCACCACTGTCGCTAGTTGGCAATGTTACAACCCCTACAATGCTTATTACCGGGGTGAACGATAAACGTACGCCTATGTCTGAAACTGAGCAGTTTTACCAAGCGCTTAAAATTCAGAAAGTCGATACGGTACTAGTAAAGGTACCTGAATCGTCTCATGGCATTGCCGCAAAACCGTCGCGAATGATTGGCAAGGTAGAAAATATCTTAGCGTGGTTTAAAAAGTACAGCGGTGCTGACGAAGCTACAAGGCCAGATTCTCTCTAGAACGTTTCTTGTAAAAACTGTGCAAATACAACTTTCGCCAAATGGCTTCAAAAGGGCCTTGGCGGAAGTGCTTCGTTATTACATTCGCCAGCACTATCTGAATAGCAGTAAAGGCTAACGTAATCATAAGCAAATCGAGCAAGGTGACTGTAAAAGCAAAGTCAGGGAAGTAAGCGGGCATGACTATTCGAAAGAGGACCGCCATCGCAATTGATTGAGTGAGGTATAGCGTAAACGCGACTTTTCC
The DNA here is from genome assembly GCF_001886475.1 of Alteromonas sp. RW2A1. NCBI lineage: Bacteria > Pseudomonadati > Pseudomonadota > Gammaproteobacteria > Alteromonadales > Alteromonadaceae > Alteromonas > Alteromonas sp. RW2A1. The sequence goes on from NZ_CP018031.1 coordinate 884,419, forward strand.
GCAGTTAATTAGCGACTGATACCACCACGCTGCTGTATTTTTTACCTTAACTAACAAGTGAGCGTAAACCAACGCACAGAAGATAGCGGAGGCACTCGACAGCATCGGTGTAACGTCTGCTGTCATTTGCTCAATCAACATCAAAGGAAGGGCAGTAGCGATGGATGTCACTATTGCAATGGCGGCTATCTTTATAAACGCCGCTGAAGAAAAGCCTTGGTTGAAAAAGCCATTTCGATAAAGGTAAGCGCCGAACATCATAAGCCCCATAGATTGCCAAAACATGGTAAATGGTGCGGCAATAATGCTTATTACTTGAAAGGTAACTTGTGTTTCAATTTGAAATAAATAGCTGCTCTGCCACTGCGCCACTTCATCGCTGTACACTTCACTTGCCCTAAGTGGAAGTTCGCCGCCGAAGTCGAAAAAATAGGCAGATACCACTCCAACTACAAGCATAATAACACTGCCAATTACTAAGTAAGTGAGGCTTTTCTTCTTCAGTTCGCCTTGGCTAAGGGAAAAATTCTTTAGAATTAAAAATGCACAAATACTGTAATACAGCAGAATATCGCCACCAAAAATGAATACGCCGTGCAGCAGTCCAAATACAAAAAGCCACTTTAATCGAGACTTAGCAAACGTTAAAAAATCGTATCTTCGCGATTGGCAGTGTTCAAACTGAATAGCCAAGCCTGCACCAAAGAGTAAGCAAAATAACGAACGGAATCTTCCATCTAAGAAAAGGGCATTGACTAGCGAAATGATATCATCAGATAAAAGCGGTTCTTCGAAAAACGCGTAGCCAGTGTAAAAATTTTGGTGAAACGTAATATTTAAAAAGAGTATACCGAGGATCGCTAGGCCTCGAATGGCGTCTATCGAATGAATTCGCATTTACATTCCTTGTAAAAGAAAATGGAGTGCCATTAGTTTGGAATAATAGCAGTTTGGTGTTACAGCAGTGTAGCGAGTCTGATAAGTAAAATCGAAATGAAAAATGTATCGAAACGTTTATTCGTTTTGCGCCTATGATTTTTTCTGGAATGTGTTCAGGGCAATATGCGCCACAAGCGACACTGGTCTGTTACTCGTCAAATTGACTTACTTCTTAAAGTTCAGAAAGTAGCTAGCACTTTCGCTAGCTACTCTCTAGGTGTCAAACGCTGCAGAGAGAAAATCCCGCTAACTATTAATTAATAGCTCTAAATCTAGCGCCTTCCAATGCTGGCTCTCACTGGCTAAATCAGCAGATAAAATGGGTTTTTCCTCTAACCATCCTTTCGGGAAGTTAAGCGTAAGCTCAGAATGCGAGACCTGAAAGTCTATTTCCGGCAAAAATTGCTCTTGTCTTTTAAGGTTAAGAAGTACACCTAATCTCAGTAACGCTATTAAGCGTTTAACCGCGTTATTATCAAAAAGGTTGAAACTTGGCAGGTCGCTAATGCGTATTTTCTTGCGATGAAAGCGCACCAGGGTGGCCAACAAAAGCTGTTGCTCTTGAGTAAAACCGGGCATATCAACGTTAGCGAGAATATAAGCACTGTGACGCTGTACGCCACGAGAGTTAATTTGTATGCCTACCTCGTGAAGTAGGGCTGCCCAACCAAGCATATTTTTAAAGTCTTGGCCTTTTAATTTCCACGCTTTTTCCACTTCGCTCAATAGCATTAACGATGTGTTGAGCACCATAGTCGCCTGCGAGGTATCTACATCGTAACGGGTAGCTAAACTGCTCGCGGTTCTACCGCGAATATCGGCGTGGTGCAGTTCATCTTCCATTTGATAAAGCACACCTTCGCGCAGTGCCGCAGGGGAATACACTAAAGTATCTATTTTTAATGCTTTGAAAACCGCAATTAAGATAGCGATACCGCCAGCGATGACTATACGACGATCGTCACTCAAGTTAGGGAAATCGAGCTTTTCAACGTGCTTTGCCTCAATGAATTGTTCCATTAGGTTTTGCAGTCGCTTTAGCGTAACCGGCACATCGTGCTCATTGGTTCTATCGCGCTGGCATAACGTAAACAGCGAGCGGATAGTGCCTGATGTGCCAATACACTGCACCCACCCTAATTTACGATATTTAGCGTCAATCATCTCCAGTTCTTGAGCGGCGGCGGTGATCGCTTTGTTAAACGCGCTCCGTTTAAGTTCTCCTGTTGAAAAGAACCTTTGTGTGTAGCTTACGCATCCCATTTGTAAACTGCGGCAAAGCAACGGGGTGAAGCCTTTTCCAATAACAAACTCGGTAGAGCCGCCACCGATATCTACAACCAGTTGCTGTCCATCGGCATGATTAGTGTGCGCAACACCTGAGTAAATTAAGCGAGCTTCTTCTACGCCGGAGATAACCTCGATAGGATAGGGAAGCACTTCTTTTGCCGCTTTAATAAAGTGCCTGGCGTTACGCGCTTTGCGCAGCGTATGGGTAGCAACAATACGCACCGAGTCAGGTTCGAAGCCTTTTAAGCTTTCAGCAATCACTTTAAGTATGGAGAGGCCACGGGCAATGGCCTCGTCAGATAAAATATCATCATCGTCGAGCCCGTCGGCCAGCCGTACTTTTTGCTTCACTCGATGAAGAATTTGAACAGAATCGGCCACAATTCTCGCCACCACCAGGTGAAAACTGTTTGAGCCAATATCTAAAGCGGCTACTTTGCTAACTTCACGGGACGTTACACCGTTAAAGATGGATTCATGCTCGGTCATTAATGTTTACGTTATCCTAAAGGTCAGCTTCAAGTTGTTTAAGGTAGTTATATATTTCCACTTGAGAGCGCACTTTTTTGCGATTCCCTCTTGGAACGTACTGGTTGGTTTGCTCTGTGTCAATGACCCGTGCTTTCAAGGTGTCGTTAAACTGAAGCTCCATTATGTCAACAATGCGCTGCTGAAGTTCGCGGTCATACACCGGGCAACCTACTTCAATTCGGTTATCCATATTTCGTGTCATCCAGTCAGCAGAAGAAATAAATACTTTTCTGTCCCCGCCACCTTCAAAAATCATAACCCTGGGGTGCTCTAAAAATCTGTCGACAATAGAGATAATTTCGATGTTATCGCTAACCCCTTTAATGCCGGGGTTTAGCGAACACATACCGCGAACAATACCGCGAATTTTTACACCCGACTGGCTAGCGCGATATAAATCATCGATAAGCTCTTTATCAACGAGGTTATTAATTTTGAAGGTTATTTGCGCGTTCTGCCCTTGGTTTAAATGCTGGATCTCTTGTCTTATCAGTGACTGAATTTTAGTCCTCGAGTTAAGCGGCGAGATCTGCAGGTGCTGAAATTTATAACGGCGGTATGGGTATTGAATAAGATCGAATACAGCCACGCCTTCATCCGCAAGTTCTTGGTTGCGGGTAAACAAGCTATAGTCGGTATATATCTTTGCGGTTTTCTCGTTGAAGTTACCGGTACCAAAGTGGGCATAGTGAATTAAGCTACCGCGTTCCTCTCGGCTTACAATGCAAAGCTTAGAGTGTATTTTTAGTGTTGGTACGCCCAGTACAACCCGGATCCCCGCTTCGGTCATTCGTTTCGACCACTCTATATTCGCCTCTTCGTCAAATCGGGCACGTATTTCTACCACTACTGTCACTTTTTTACCGTTATCCACAGCATCAATGAGTGAGTTGATGATGCGCGAGTTACTGGCCACGCGGTATATGTTAATACGTATTGTGCGAACATTAGGGTCGAAAGCTGCCTGACGTAAAAACTCAGTAAAATGCAAAAACCGATGATAGGGGTAGTGCAGCAAAATATCGTTTGCGGATATCGCATCAAACACAGTGTTGTGTTTAGAAAACGCCTTGCTATCAATAGCCGGCAGCGGAGTATGTTCTAAGTATTCGCGACCTACATTGGGGAAGCCGATAAAGTCTTTAAAATTACGATAGTGCCCGGCAGCATGCATGGTATCAAGCTTTGTAATTTTTAAGCGCTTGCGCAAGTCCTGCATCATGTCATCAGGCATATCGGTGTCGTAAATAACGCGAACCGGTTCTGCAATGAGGCGCTGCTTCATGCTTTCTGACATTTTTTCTACGTAGCTTTCGTCTATCTCATCGTTAATGGAATATTCTGCATCTCGCGTCATTTTGAATGAGAAAGACTCAAGTTCATCGTACTTAATGAAGCCGCGGAAAATATCCTCAAGACAAAGCTGAATCATGTCGTCTAGCATAATAATATGCTTTTTCTTCTTGCTCTTCTCAGGCGGTATGAGCATGAAGCGCGACATTTCGGTAGTGGGAACTTGGATAACCGCATATCGCGTGTTTCGCTCTTTACGTCTAAGCGCTACGTAAAGATATACAGATGTGCCGTTGAGGCGCTTTAACAAGTCAGTTTTCTTGTCAATAATAATGGGCGCGATATGTCGCAAAACTTTGTTGATAAAAAAGTTGCGTACCCACTGCTGCTGATAGTCGTTTAAGTCGTTTTTGCGCAAAATGTAGATATTATAACGAGCCAGTTCTGTCACTACGTCTTTGTGAATTTCATCGAACTTCTCAGAAAGCTGTACCACTTTCTGTTGAATTTGGGCCATCAGCTTTATCTGACGCTCTGCTTCTTCTTCATTACCGTCATTTTGCGCTATGGTAATTTGTCGCTTAACGCCCGCTGCCCGTACGCGGTAAAACTCATCTAAGTTGTTTGAGTAAATACCTAAAAAGCGTATACGCTCTACCGCGGGGGTGTTTTTATCGGCGGCTTCTTGTAACACTCGCTCGTTGAATGCTAACCAACTTAGCTCTGCGGGATAATATAAAACGTTGCTATCCATAATCTCTCAATCACATGTACAAAAATGGTCAAAGGCTGTCATTAGTGAGTGACATTTTGATGACAAACTGCCTCTTATCCTTATGTAAGGAGTCTACTTGCCCTTTGGCGACATTAGCGGGTTGTGGTGATGTCTACAACCAAGTCATTTGCTAGTGCTTCTAACGCATCTTGTAAAGCGCCATCGTCGAAACCTTCGGGCACCGCTATTTCTGCTTTTGCTTTAAACATTAAGCTGCCCCAGTTAGGCGCACTTTCGCAGTGTGAGGCAAAGGTAAGTATATTGAGGTTGAACTGATTCAATACCGACGTCAGTTCTTGAACTATGCCGGGTTTATCATTGCCCATAACATCTACCGTACATTTTACGTGATTGTCTCCCTGAGAACTTGCTGCCGCTACATGTTGAACAGTGATATCTGGAAGGGCCTCAATAGCGTCGATCAGCGGCTGTTTTTCTTCAGAGTTTACGTGCACTTCGACAAAACCAGTGAACATGCCCGCCATATGTGCAAAGCTAGAGCCTAACCAGTTACCCTTGTGGGTATAAATACACTTAGCTAATGCATCGACTAATCCGGGTTTGTCTTTGCCCATGATATTGATGACTATTGATTGCATGTAAAGCTCCTTAATGACTGGCTGAGAAATACTTTGAACGTGTTCTCACAGGGTAATACCATACCGAAAGGCAGATTTGGTAATAGATTCGGTAGCATAGGCTACGCGCGAAATTTTCGCTTGCTATTAGCATAACAAAACTTACACTGCTCACCAGTGCAATTTACTCCAAATTCGTTGTTATAGATGAGTTTGTATACATAAAACACTAAAAAGAATAATGACTTTTAACAGCGACAGCATAAATAAGAGACGCCAGCGGACCGACACACGGTCTCGCATTCTCGTGACCGGCTTTGGTGGTCTTGTATTGCTGACACTGGTTATTCTTGTTTCTCACCTTCTCAGTCAAGCCTTGCCGCTTACCTATACCCCTACGCTAGAAAAAGTGTCAACGGTGTCAGTGGCAAATGACGAAGTCATTATAAGTACAGGCGATATATTCAATGGCCAGCCCCTTCTAGTTCAAAAACAGAATTGCCGAATTGGCCTTAAAGTGCTTTCTAATAAAGCGCTGCGCAATACCCAAGACTATACAAAGCCATGTTCGCACACCTTGTCGTCGCAGACCGTAATGGGCGAAGATTACATTGTAGATATTTCAGCTGCCGGGCAAGTGCGAATTATTCCGGTGCGAACCTATTCTGCCAATAGACTTCTTGGAAAAGGCGTGACGCAGAGCGGGCCATCAAGTGCATTAACATTTGCGCTACCCAAAAAGCTCTGGCGTAAAAACGATGGATGGGGCATGAGCATGTCTACTCAATGGATTGCAGCGAAAATTGAAAATGAGGGAAGCGTTTTTGTGCGCTGGGTAAATCGAAAAACACCCACCAAAGTAATTGATAAGCAGTTTATTGATGTAGATAACGTAACGCTGCTGCCCGGTAGTGAAAGCATGATCTTACACAAGGGAGATAAGTTCTTTCTGCATAGGCTGACCGATAATGAAACTGCGCCAAGTGCAATGATTACCGGTATTCCCTATCAAAACAACCAAACTTTCATATTCCCGCTAGCAAAACAGCGCACGTTTTATTTACAAAACAGCGAAACCAACACGCTCACTCGCTGGGTACTTAGCAAAACCCAAGCTGGCTTGGTGTTTCAGGATACCTACAGTGTTGCACTAGAAAACAATGAATACACTTATGATGTGGCCGAACATGCCAGTATGAACATTGTGGCGGTGCTGACCAGTAAGCAAAAGATTTTGCTGCTTAATCGCATAACCGGAGAAGTTATTCGCTCTTATAAAAGTGATGAAACGGTGTCGGATATTGCATGGCATGGCGATACACTAATAGGGCGAGGCGACAATCGTATTGTCGCGTGGCAAGGAAAGTATTTAAGCGGAATTACAACATGGTCGTCGTTGTTTGAACCGCAACAGTATGAGGGGTACGACTCCCAGGCGACCGTATGGCAAACTACCAGCGCGTCCGACTATCAAGAGGCCAAATTTAGCTTAACGCCCTTAATTATTGGCAGTATGAAAGCGTCATTATTGGCATTGGCTATTGCAATTCCCGTTGCCATTGGCGCAGCCATTTACACTGCTTATTTTGCCAAAGCCAGACTTCGACACTTGATTAAACCTGCCATTGAGATGTTGGAAGCGATCCCAAGCGTGCTCATTGGCTTTATCGCCGCTATTTGGTTATCGCCTAAGGCAGAGCAGTTTTTATTCTCAGTCGCTTTTTTCATTATTTTTGTGCCTATTGCGCTTATTATTGTGGCTTTATTTCAACGAAGAGTTGCTGAATACCTTCCCAAGCGCCTGCGCCACGGAAGTGAGTTGGTATGCGCATTAGTAGGCACTTTATTTTTAGGGTTTATCAGCGTTGAATTGGCTCCTGATTTTATTTTCTCCTTGTTGGGTGTTGACGGGTTTGCAGTACTAGCGTCTGAGTCTGACAGCCCTATTGGCAAGACTACCATTGTGGTAGCGATTGCATTGGGTATTGCTATTTCACCAACCATTTATTCTCTGGCTGAAGACGCCATAAACGGCGTGCCAGACGATTTAAAAAATGCGTCGTTTGCCTTAGGTGCTACGAGACTACAAACTCTAATGCATGTGGTGTTGCATGTAGCACTTCCCGGTATTATCGCTGCCATTATGCTAGGTTTTGGCCGAGCGTTTGGTGAAACCATGATTGTATTGATGGTAACGGGAAATACCCCTATTTCCAGTTGGGGCCTTATTGAGGGATTGCGCGCGCTCACGGCCAATTTAGCCATAGAGCTACCAGAGGCTGATGTGTCTTCCGCACATTATCAAATTCTCTTTTTCACTGCCTGCATACTGTTTGCATTCACGTTTGTGGTAAATACGGTTGCCGAGGTAATGCGTCAAAGGCTTGCGACGAGGAAAAAGCATGGTTAAACCGTCCTTCTTAGGCTTGAACGCGGTTCAGCGTCAATCACTCGTTATCAGTCTCACCGCTTTTTTTACCGGTTTGTTGGTTATTGCGCTAATAAGCGTACTTGTTCTGATAACTGCTCGCGGCGGAGCCTATTTCTGGCCAGAGCCTATTTATGCCGTATCGATAAAGTCGGATAACGGCCAGCAGTCTACAACGCTGCTCGCCAATGTATTCGACGATGATGCGAAAAAAGAAATACGGCTAAAATATGCAGATGTGAACAACCCTTACGGTACACAATTACTTGTTGAGCGAGAAAGGGTAGAGCGAATTGCACTCGCCAAAGATAGCGCACAAATAAAGTTGAATGACGGCAGGCAGGTACTTGCTATACCCGATCATGTTATCACCCCAGAGGGGACAAACAATCAGCTGTCAGAGCTGCCACAAGTTATGCAGAAAGTAGCACTTCTCTCTGAGAAAATTACCACGCTGAATACACAATTTCTTGCCCCTATTCATGAGGCACTTTCTCGCTTTGACAATCGAGACGTAGCTGCAGATGCACCAGCACGCGAAAAACGGGTTGCTGAATTCAATCAGTATCAACAGCAAGTGCTAAACCTTGAACGTCAACGAGAGCAATATCAACTGGCGGTTAAATTTGCTGATGGGCAATCATTTATCATTCCGGTTTCTAATATTCAAAGCGTCGACTTTGTTGGCCGTTTATCGCTGCTTGAAAAATGGCAGGTTGCCATTAGTGAAGTCATCATTTTTTTAACCGAATCACCTAAGCAGGCAAATACCTCGGGAGGCGTGTTTCCTGCGTTATTTGGAACAGTGCTGATGGTATTTATCATGACCATAATAGTAACGCCCTTTGGTGTGTTAGCGGCAATCTATTTAAGTGAATACGCCCCCAACACAGCATTGACCACAGTCATCAGGGTAAGCGTAAGCAATATGGCGGGGGTGCCATCCATTGTTTATGGGGTATTTGGTCTCGGCTTTTTCGTATATACCCTAGGTGGCAGTATAGATAGTCTCTTATTTAGCGATACTCTTCCATCTCCTACTATGGGAAGCCCGGGAATATTTTGGGCCGCACTCACCATGGCCATACTCACACTGCCGGTGGTTATTGTCGCTACCGAAGAGGGCCTACGGCGAGTGCCTGAGGGTCTTAAAGCGGGCAGTTATGCTTTGGGCGCCACCAAAATTGAAACAATCGTGCGCACTATTTTGCCCATAGCGTCGCCGGGTATTATGACCGGTGTAATACTTGCTATTGCCCGAGCTGCTGGTGAAGTTGCTCCTTTAATGTTGGTTGGTGCGGTGAAGTTTGCGCCCGCACTGCCAATAGACGGAGAGTTTCCATTTTTACACCTAGATCGCCAGTTTATGCATTTAGGCGTGTTAATTTATGACAGTGCATTCCATAGCCAGACTGACGCGAAAAGTGCCTCTATGATGTTTGCTGCATGTTTATTATTGCTGGTAGTCGTATTCGTTCTTAATATTCTGGCCGTGTTATTAAGAACGCGCTTGCGCAAACGCTATTTAGAAGGGTAAATGTCAACATGCTTACGCTGTTTAAAAATAATATAAAGCCTGTCAGTGAGCTAACTAGCGAGCAAACCGCAGTAGATGTAAAGGACTTAAACCTATGGTTTGGCGAGAAACATGTGCTGAAAGACATCACCATGCGTGTTCCGGAAAACAAGGTAACCGCGCTGATAGGACAAAGCGGCTGTGGAAAGTCGACGCTAATCAATTGTTTTAATCGACTTAATGACTTGTACGACGGCTGTTCTTATAACGGTGAGGTAATCATAGATGGTAAAAATATTAACAGTAAAAAGGTTAATGTATCTCGACTTCGCGCCAAGGTAGGCATGGTGTTTCAACGGCCCAACCCCTTTCCTATGAGCATTTACGAAAATGTGTGTTACGGGCTTAAACTGCAAGGCGTAAAAGTACGGCGGCATCTTGACGATGCGGTAGAAAAAGCATTGAGGCAGGCGGCATTGTGGGATGAAGTAAAAGATAGACTTTTCGACCCTGCAATGACGCTATCTGGAGGGCAGCAGCAGCGCTTGGTGATTGCTCGGGCGCTGTCACTTAAACCTAAGGTATTGTTGCTCGATGAGCCAACTTCTGCGCTCGACCCTCTTACCACCTTGTTTATTGAAGAGTTGATGGAGTCGCTCAAAAAGCAGTGCACTATTGTTATTGTTACGCACAACATGCAGCAGGCGGCACGCGTGAGCGATTATACTGCATTTTTTCATCAAGGTAAGTTGGTAGAATATGCAGACAGCGACACGCTTTTTACCATGCCAGAGAAAAAGCAGACCGAAGATTATATAACTGGTCGGTATGGTTAGGCTGCTTGATAGAGTATATTTATTGGGTTTGTTCGAAATTTTTGATGGGGTTATATCACAATGCGCCAAGTTGCTCTTAATACGCACATCTCCGCTACCTTTAACGTTGAGTTAGAGAATTTACGTAACTCTGTGCTAACGATGGGGGGAGAGGTTGAGCAGCAGATGGTGGATACGCTTTATGCCATTAAACACAATCATGCCGCACTTGCCGAAAAAGTCGTGTTGAATGACCTGAAAATAAACTCAATGGAAATTCAAATTGACGAAGAGTGTTTAAGAATTATCGCGAAGCGCCACCCTACAGCAAGTGATCTTCGCCTAATTATGACGATCTCCAAGGCGATTACTGACATAGAACGTATGGGTGATGAGATTGAACGAATAGCCAAATTAGTTACCCGCAACAAATTGCCATCATCTGACACAATAAAAAGTAGCATGGTGCTTATTGGTGAGCGTGTAATCGATATGATGCGTGGAACCTTCGATGCCTTTGCTCGTCAAGATGAAGCGGCCGCACTTGAGGTTTACCGTCAAGACAACCAAATTGATAGTGAATATAAGAGGCTGATTACCTACACCACCCACGAAATGGAAAAAATTACTGAAGACATGCAAGACTGGCTAGATGTGCTCTGGGCGTTGCGTTCTTTAGAGCGAATAGGGGACAGATGCAAGAACGTGTGCGAATATGTTGTTTATCTCACCAGAGGTACCGACGTTCGCCACACTTCTCTTGAAAGTATCCATCAAAAAATTGAAGATTTGACCTAAAGCGAGCAACTAGAAAAATTGCCAAAGCGCCCGAAAGACGTGGCATGGCGAGCTGATTGAAATCTTTCTGTCACAAAAATGAAATATTTGTTTGAATTATCGTCGCAGTTTTAAACTTTTGCAGAAATTCGATGATTTTCGCTATGGCTTCGAAGATGATTACGTTATCATGCGCCGGAGCCGAGGACAGGTCGTGCAAAAAACGAACATTGTGCCATTATAGAACCTGTCTTTAACATCACACTCTAGCCAAGTAGGTCTAGAGAAAGTGCTACACGGTGATGTAGCGTGAAGCCCAAATCGCAAAAGCTCGGGAGCGATAATTCGTGGATTTTTTTGAAAGTTATGGCCTGATTTTAATTCTTCTTGCCGGTGGCGTAGGTTTCGTCATGGCGTGGGGAATTGGAGCGAATGATGTTGCCAATGCTATGGGAACATCTGTAGGGTCAAAAGCATTAACGATAAAACAAGCAATTTTCATTGCGATGATTTTTGAGTTTGCTGGGGCATACCTAGCTGGAGGGGAAGTTACCTCTACGATTCGTAAAGGCATAATCGACTCAAGTTTTTTCATTGATATACCTGAATTGCTAGTGCTAGGCATGATTTCCTCATTGTTAGCGGCCGGCATTTGGCTAGCTGTAGCGTCATGGTTAGGTTGGCCGGTATCAACAACGCATTCTATTATTGGTGCAATTATTGGATTTACCGCAACAGGTGTCAGTATGGATGCCGTTGCATGGGGTAAAGTAGGCGGCATTGTTGGTAGCTGGGTGGTAACCCCCGCGATTTCTGGTGTTATTGCTTACCTCATCTTTATGAGTGCTCATAAGCTCATTTTCCAAACTTCTTCTCCTTTCGAAAGCGCAAAGCGGTACGTGCCTTTTTACATGGCGCTTGCCGGTTTTGTTATGTCTCTTGTAACCATCAAAAAAGGCCTCAAGCACGTTGGTCTTGAGATGAGTGCTGTAAACGGTTACTTACTGGCTGTGGCTATTGCTGTTGCGCTAGGTATTGTTGGTAAATGGTTTATTGGCCGTATGAAATTCAGCGGTTCTGAAGATGCAGATTTACAGGCTGCTAATGTTGAAAAAGTATTTGCGTTACTAATGGTAGTAACGGCTTGCTGTATGGCATTTGCACACGGCTCTAATGACGTTGCAAACGCTATTGGTCCGCTAGCTGCGGTTGTCAGTGTAGTAAGCAGTGGCGGCGAAATAAATGCTAATGCAAAATTAGCCGTGTGGATCTTGCCGTTAGGCGGCTTAGGCATTGTTGCCGGTTTGGCATTATTTGGTCATCGAGTCATAAAAACCATCGGTCAAGGCATTACGCATCTAACTCCTAGTCGAGGTTTTGCGGCAGAATTAGCCGCGGCCTGTACGGTTGTTATTGCCTCAGGCACCGGTCTGCCTATATCTACTACGCAAACTCTTGTCGGTGCCGTACTGGGTGTTGGTTTAGCAAGAGGTGTGTCTGCGTTAAACCTAGGTATTGTAAGAAACATCGTTGTTTCTTGGATTGTTACCTTACCCGCAGGTGCCGTGCTCTCAATTATATTCTTCTATATCTTAAAGGCGTCATTCGGCGTAGCTTAGAAAAAGCGCCTTAATGAGACCAAGAGCCGCGTTGATGTTGGTTGCTTTAGTAATCTACAACAACGTGGCTTTTCTGTTTTTGGTCCTTGAAAAACCTTTTACTCTTCTACTGACACGGGGGTTTTAAACCCCGCCGGTTTTATGCCTACCACAGCACACTGAAGCTGATGCATAGTTTCTTCGGCTGTATTACCTATTATAAAGCCCGGAATGCCCACGCGCGCCACTGTACCCATAATGACCACGTCGGCGTTAACAGATGTTGAAGTGGCAGCGATATCACGTCTAGGGTGGCCGTGAACAATATGTTTTTGCGGTTTTAAATATTCAAGAACATGGTCATCAAGGTCACTCTCTAGTTCGTCAAGCAGTCGAGTTAGCTCTGCATCACGCTCGGCAAAAAAAGAGGCGACATTGTCTTCCATATTTTCGTTATCTACAGTAACAAAACCATCTCTCGTCATATTCTCTGGAATAGCGTCGAATACATGAAGTACGTGTAGCTGAGCGAATTCTAGGAGAGCAATTTGACTTGCATGGCGCAATACATCGCGGTTGAGTTCTCGCCTTACCTCGGCTTCATGTTCAGGGTAGTGGTAATTCAAGTCTAGGGCGGCCACCACGTTTTTGTATTGGCTTTTTGGTTTGCGGTCCACTATCCAAACAGGACATGGGCATTTGCGCAGCAAGCGCATATCTAGGCTGCCAAAAAGTCTGTCTAAAAAGCTTTCTTCAGCGCGTTTTATAACAAGATCGACATCATGGTTCACCACACGACTAACAACATTGATCAATGGGTCCCCTATAGCGACCGCAGTGTTCACTGGGTACTGCTGACTCCAGCTTTTCGACTGCTTGCTTAACCATTGCTGTGCTTGAGTTTCCATATTCTGTTGCGATTCTATATACGAAAAAGATTCCATTACCATGTTGGCGTTAGGGGGAAGGGCTTCTAGCGCAAGCATGATAGTAATTTCAGCCTGATGGGTTTTCGCAATATGAATTGCTTGCGCCACAGTCTCATCCTGGCGATGAGAGTCACTGAGTACGCAAAGAATATTCTTATAATGTCCTTTCATAGTAGCCTCGTTAGCACTGTTGCTGCCGTGCAAATTCCAATGTTTTAAAAAGTGGCAACACACCATAATACTAGCCTCAGAATGCCTGCTGTGCCACAAAAGGTTTAAGAACTTTTTGTTGCAGTTGAAAGGTTTGGGTGTGTGATAAGTTAATCTTTATGCTAGATTAGAAAGTATATTATCAATCTATTATGAGATGATCATGAAGTGGCCAAATCTTAAACATTTACACTACCTTGTCACACTGCATCAGGAACAACATTTTCACCGAGCAGCTCAGCGTTGCAACGTTAGCCAATCAACTCTAAGTACGGCGATTCAAAATCTCGAAGAGCACTTCGGTAGCCAGTTACTAGAAAGAGAGCACAAAACCTTTGTGTTTACATCACTAGGTATAGATATTGTAGAGCGCAGCAAAGTGCTGCTACAGGAAGCGGGAGAACTAGTAGAGTACGCGCAAAATGCAGGTAACTGGCAGCGCGGTACGCTTAAGTTAGGTGTTATTCCTACCATTGCACCGTTTTTGTTTGAAGGCATGATGGGAGCGTTTAAAGCGTTTCTTCCCGACATTAATTTAGAAATGCAGGAAGACACCACGGAAAAGCTTTTACAGCAGCTTACCGATGGAAGGTTAGATTTACTTATTCTTGCACTTCCAATGGATACACCCGGATGTAAGCAAATGGTGCTTGGTCACGATCCTTTCCACCTTATAGCGCACGAAGATATGATGCCTGCTTTACCAAATCCGGTGGACATTTCGTCGCTTCCTAAGAAGAGTATTTTTCTTCTTCAGCAAGAGCATTGTATGACCGACCATGCGGTTAGTGCATGTAATCTTCAGCATCGCGACCAAATTAGCAGTGTTGCAGCAAGCAGTCTTTATACATTGGTTCAGCTTGCTAACAGTAAAATGGGCTATACCTTTTTACCAGAGTTAGCTATTAACCAGTCAATTTTGGAACACACTGGACTTAAAAGTTTTCCTGCGGAAGAAAAAGGATTCAGAGAAATTGGGTTAGTATGGCGATCAGGCACTACACGTATGCAGCTATTTCGTCGTATTGGCGAGATTGTTTCTCCATTACTGCCTGTTCCAATGCTTAAATAACTTGCGCATAAAGCTTTAAGCTTCGTGAGTAGCAATATTGCAGTGCGCTTTATCAGTGTGAAAATTATAGCTTAGGGGCAGCATGGCCAAGCTTTGCTGCCCATGTAAGTTCAGCTCGAGACAGTCCATTTGCGGCATTTCTCCCAAAGCTATGTAATGCGTTATAAGCGCTGTTTGAGGGAATTCCTAAGTAGTGGCACAAGGCGTAAAACAAAAGGCTGCAGCGATGTTGAGAGCCGTCGCAATGCAGATATATGTTCGCACATTCAGAGAGCATTTTTGACAGCTCGTTGAGATACTGGTGAAGGTAAACATCATCGGTAAGCGACGGTGAAGACGGGTGAGAATACGGCACCCAAAGCCACTCTAGCCCGCTATTTAACGCAGCGTCGCGCACTTCCGGGGCATTTTCCTCGCCGGTTTGAACGGTAGCAATGTGGGTTACACCTAGCATTTTCAGTTTGTCGTATGCATTCGCTATAGGTTTTTTACCTAAGCATATTTTTCCTGCTTTTAGCGAAAACCAAGCTATTGCCTGAGGGACGTTGTCCTCAATGCCGTTTGCAAATTCATTTTTAGTCACAGCGCGTGTTACACCACAAAGTAATAAATTGAAAAGTAATGGCAACCGCACCCGCCAATTACGAATACATGCCATATTGCATGTGTGTATTTTACCTTTTTCGCCACATAAAAACAGACACCCACGCTGAAACAAAGCCCTCCTGCTACGAGTAGCCAAAGCCCTGCACCCGGTAAAGCTACGTAAAGCGGATAAATAAGGCCAATTGCTATCCAGCCCATAAGCAAGTATGTCATTACCGAAACCTTAGGAAAACGATGTTGCGCAACCAGCTTAAACGCAACACCAGCAAACGCTAGTGCCCATATTAGGGTAGTCATGACAATGCCCAGTACGCCGCCAATAGAGACCAATAAGAGCGGTGTGTAAGTACCTGCTATCAATAAGTATATTGCACTGTGGTCGAACAGCTTTAGCCACTCTTTGGCCTTGTGATGAGATATTGCGTGATAAAGCGTAGAGCTTAAGAACATAAGTATTAATGTGCTGCCGTAAATAGAAACCGTGACGAGAGATAAGGTGTCGTCTGCTCGATTGAGGAGAAATATGAGGCCAACAATAGCGGCCACTAAACCCACACCATGACTTACACTATTAAGCCACTCTTCTATTATTGAATATGCTCTAGCAGGTATGCGTTCTATTTGATGTTTTACTGCTGACATTAATCCTCCTATCGAACCCTTTGTTCCTCTCTGGTGATTAAAGAAACCGTTTAATCTTTTTGAACACTGCAAAGAATGGTTGAAAAAGACTTCAGAGAACACTTGTTCGCTGAAATAGAATGATAGCAGAAAAGGAGCCTAACAAAATGATATTTACGTTACCGCTTTTTATTATTAAGTGTGGTTGATTTGTTGTTGGTGAAAGCTGCCACTTTAATGCGCTAATGCATTTAAGCGGGTATTTAGCGCGTATTTACCGAGTAGAGTGTAGAAAATTCCAATAAATGAATTCGTAATACTGTGTTTTTATTTATGTTGCTGATTTTATAAAGGTTTATTTTTGGTGCGAAAGCTGCAACGGAAAACGTAGATTTGATTGTTTTGATCATCATTACTGACGAGGGGTTTGTCGGGACGGTAATGATAAAGTGCACCCAAGGAGTAATATATGTCTTTTTTACGTTGGTTTTTTTCTGGAATTGTAGTGTCGTTACTAATTGTATTGGTGGGAGTTTTAGGTAACGGAGACACATTTGTTAGTCGCGCTACCGCCGAAGATACGGCAAAGCCCTATCATGGAAACATAACGAAAATTGAGAAGACATACACAAGAGTCGAGTTTGATCTAAGTAAAAAAACGCACCTTTTACGCAAAAGCCGTATGGATTACTACATTGCGCAAGCTAAACAAGCCGATAAGCGTGGTTGGGACTATAAGCGCGATCAGATGATAGAGCGTGTAGAAAATATGTTAGCTCATCACCTAACGCAATATGCACAAGAATCTGATGCGACTGCCGTTAATTATGCATCTGCACGCTAAGCTTTTATTTTCCATGAAATTCTAGTTATTGAATAACAGCGAGCGGCGAGGACAGGAGTTTTGCTTCTCTCTAGTCGCTGCTGTTATCGAAACACCCACTCAGTTTATCTAATAAATGACGCAGCTGAATACTCTCCTCTTGACTCATACCTTGTAACTTGCAAAGCATTTGCTTGGGTACGTTTTCAGCAACTTGTTTTTGCTCTATTCCTTTAGAGGTGAGCACCACACGTTTAACCCGTTTGTCGCTTTCATCTTTTTTAATACTAAGAAACTGCTTGTCCTCAAGCTTCTTCAGAATAAGCGTCATAGCACCGCCGTCGATAGCCGTGCGCTCAAGTAACTCGGCAATTGTGATGTTATTGGTTTCCCATAGCGCCATTAGTGTTACATATTGCGGGTAGGTAATATCGAGTTCTCGCAGCAGTGGTCGATAAGCACGCGTAAACGCATTAGACAGCGTGTAAAAGCGATGACAAAGTTGATTTTCTAGCTTCAATAATTCAGACACGACCAAAACTCCTCATTTAATTTATATATTTTGTATGCAAAGTACTTGATTATCAAGTCGTCGTAATGCTATTTTATTTTGCATGCAAAGTAATCGCGTGTGTTTGCTTGAGCAATAAATTTTACTTTGCACCTTTATCTTTGAATTAGGAGAAAATTATGCATACATTACAACAGGTTGTTTATACAGGTACGGCTACAGCAACAGGCGGCAGAGAAGGTACTGCGAAATCAGACGATGGCAAACTAGAGCTTGCACTTTCGACTCCGAAAGAGCTAGGTGGTGCAGGTGGTGAGGGCACAAACCCAGAGCAAATGTTTGCAGCAGGGTACTCTGCCTGTTTTATCGGAGCGTTAAAACACGTTGCGGCTTCGCAAAAAATTAAACTAGCTGACGATATAAACGTAACGGGCGATGTGTCTATTGGCCCAATCGAACAAGGCTTTGCTATTGCCGTCAAACTAACTGTAGATCTTGGCGAGCTGGAGCGTGAAAAAGCCCAAGCCTTAGTTGACGCTGCACATCAAGTTTGCCCTTATTCAAATGCAACCCGAGGAAACATTGCAGTAGATATTGCATTGGCGTAAAGCGTAGCAATACCATTTAATTCATAAGTTAGCGCCTGAAAACCTAATACTTTAAAGCAAGGTATTCAGGTGCTGCTTGTTTCGTTTTCACCAAGCCGGTTTATTCCCTTTGTTTATCCTTCGCTCCTTTCGCGCCAAATTGTTACTATAACGATGTTGAACGAATTATTATAAAAGACAGGAAGCAACATGAAACCAAATGGGAACCAATTTGTGAAGAAAAGTGGATTACTTGCCACTTTGATCTGTGTCCCCGCGCTTTTTGCGTGTACCGACAACAGCAATAGTAATAGTAATAGTAATAAAAGCAGCGTAGATTCAAAGGCGGCTGTAACAAACGAAAGCCTAGATAAGTCTGAAATGTCTAATAAAGTAGACGTGAATGACGCTGCTATGACCTCGGGTGTAGATTACCACTCGTTTTCTAATCCCGATGAAGTACGCGTTACGCATTTGTCGTTAGACCTCACTGCGAATTTCAACACAAAGCAATTAATAGGTACTGCAACCTTAAGCGTGGAGCGCAGTGCTCCGGGCAACAATCAACTTGTTCTTGATACCAGAGCTCTTGAAATCTCAGGTGTTAGTGTTGATGGAGAGCCGGTGCCTTTTGATTTAGGCGAAACCGATGCTGACCTAGGAACGCCTCTTTCCATCTCGTTACCCGAGAACGCCAATCAGGTTACGGTGAACTATGCCACATCGCCGAATGCATCAGGCGTTCAGTGGCTCACACCAGCACAAACTGCAGGTAAAAAGCATCCGTTCTTATTTACTCAAGCTCAGGCCGTTCACGCTCGAAGCTTTATACCATTGCAAGATTCTCCACAAGTGCGTGTGACTTACGAGGCCACCATTAAAACACCGCCAAGCCTATTGGCAGTAATGAGCGCAGCAAACGATCCGCAAACGCAGCGCGATGGAGAATACACATTTACCATGCCGCAACCCATTCCTTCTTACCTAATTGCTCTAGCCATTGGCGATTTGCAGTTTAAGGCTATGGGAGAAAGAACAGGGGTGTATGCCGAACCTGCGCTTCTTGAAAGTGCCGCAAAAGAGTTTGAAGACACCGAGGCGATGCTTGAAGTGACTGAAGAGACCTACGGGCCTTATCAGTGGGATAGATACGACCTATTAATTTTACCCCCATCATTTCCCTTTGGTGGCATGGAAAACCCTCGTCTGTCGTTTATCACGCCAACCGTAATTGCGGGTGACAAGAGCCTAGTATCTCTTATTGCCCATGAGTTAGCTCATAGCTGGTCTGGGAATACCGTCACTAACGCTACGTGGCGTGATTTGTGGTTAAACGAAGGCTTTACCACCTATTTAACTTATCGCATCATGGAAATGATTTATGGTCATGAGCGGTTTAAAAAAGAGGCCATGCTAGGCTATCAAGACTTGCGAAACGATATCGCTTCACTAGAACAAAACGATGAAATTCTTGCTATCGATTTACGTGGTCGTAACCCTGACGATGTATTTTCAAATATCCCTTACGAAAAAGGCGCGCTTTTCCTTCGAGAGTTAGAGCAAAAAGTTGGGCGTGAGAATTTTGATGCATTTTTAATGCAGTACTTCGAAGACTTTGCATTCAAAAGCATCACTACAGATACCTTTATCGACTATTTGGATGAGACACTACTTAAGCAATATCCAGAAAAGCTAGATGCTGAGCGTATTCAGCAGTGGATTTTTGAGCCTGGTATTCCAGAAGATGCACCAAAGCCTGAGTCTGATGCTTTTACCAAAATCGATGATACACGAAGCGCTTGGCTTTCTGGTGACGTAAAAGCAGCGGATATTGAAACCGCGCAATGGACTGTGCACGAGTGGTTGTATTTCCTTAATAACATGCCTGAGTCGTTGACCGACACGCAGCTTGTCGAATTAGACAGTGCGTTCTCGCTAACAGAAACACAAAACAACGAAATTGCCCACAGCTGGCTGATGATTGCGGTAGCCAATGAGTACAAGCCAGCATACGAGCGTTTATACACCTACCTTGTAAGCATTGGTCGCAACAAACTGGTTAAGCCGCTTTATCGCACGCTTTCGCAAACACCCGAAGGTAAAGCATTGGCGAAAAAAGCATTTGAAGAGGCAAAGCCTGGCTACCATCCATTGACGATAAGAGCCAACGAAGGTTTTGTTAACTAAGCGCTGTATGAGTAGTCTCTTAAAGAGTGAGTAGGTAAAGCCTGCTCTCTCAGAGTGTACGTTATATAAAGGCCCTATCAACTTTGGTAGGTAGGGCTTTTTTATGCAGTTTAAACGCGGCATTGACCAGCATGATTGCTTTTGTCGCTACATCAGCCAAACTATTCTGTAGATGCTTGTTTTTTTAGCTCTACTCCCGATGCCCCAGTAATTATTAAAAATAGAAAATACCCTAAAATCAGGGCTAGAATATCGTATACGTCAAAAACTCTGTTGCTCCAAATTTGCTCGATCTCGTAAAGTAGTGTTCCAAGCAGAATAAAAGCAGGATATTTATAACTATATTTTTCTTTGGCAACCATTACCTTCGAGAAAAATAGCACGCCCAAAATAGAGAAAAATGAAGGGGCGCTGCCTAAAAGAACATTGACAGGAGTGCTATCAACACTCATATCTCTTGCTACTTTTGAAACTATCCCTGCAATCGTGCTTATCAAGGCGAGGTAGAAGTATTTATTCATGTGCATCGCCTCAGAAGTTAATCACAAACGTCAGTGTTAACTTGTTTGCCCACTCCCCCAAGAAATACCCATAGCTGAATCTAGAGTTTTTCTTCCTACATATCCAAGTGCCATCCATACCTATGGGTTACCTTCATTTACTGCGTTGGTTTCGTCAATCGAAAGCTCTCTAATCTGATTCTCTTTTACCATTTCCATAATACTTTCCAATTGGCTATGTTCTGCTAAATTGTTGCTATACTGTATATGAATACAGTTATTGAGGGTTGATCATGATCCCAGCACAATTTACAAAGCTTATAGCCGAGTCTTGGCATAGCAACATTACGGTTAATTATTTTTGGCGAAACAATTATACCTCGTTGCTATGCCGGCTGCTTTTCATACAAAGATCAACAACCTCTAGTTTGATGCATGTTAAAGACTCTTTACTTCCAAAGCTGATATCCG
Organism: Alteromonas sp. RW2A1; assembly: GCF_001886475.1. Classification (NCBI taxonomy): domain Bacteria; kingdom Pseudomonadati; phylum Pseudomonadota; class Gammaproteobacteria; order Alteromonadales; family Alteromonadaceae; genus Alteromonas; species Alteromonas sp. RW2A1. The sequence continues at coordinate 905,476 of NZ_CP018031.1, forward strand.
GCGAAATCCGACTAAATCCGACAGGAAAAAGCGGTATCAATGAAGAGGGTGAATTACAAGGAGTGTAGCTATGCTGAATTTCACCGAAGCGCAATTAGAAGCGGCAATCATCGAGTTACTAGAAGGGCAGGGATATCCTTATGTGCCAGGTAATCAGATCGCGCGTGCGCCTACCGACGTTATTATCAAAGATGACCTGCGTGAGTTTTTAGCTAAGCGATATGGCGATGATAATATTACCAGCGGTGAAATCGACAGCATAATACGTCAGATTGAGCTTCTGCCTGCTAGTGACCTATACGAAAGCAATAAAACCTTTTGTAAGTGGCTAAGCGATGGTTTCTTACTTAAACGAGAAGCCAGTAGCGAAGCAGGTAAAGCCTCACAGAAAGACTTGTATATTCAGCTTATTGATTACGATAATGTGGTTGGGTCGCTGCTGCCTGTAATATCTAACGGCCAACCGAACACTAGGCATATTGATGACGCCCCTCTACGCAATGTGGCTGAGCAAAGCTCAGACTTCAAAACTACCACTGCCCTGAATAACGACAATAATATCTACAAAGTCGTTAATCAGCTTGAAATAGAAGGTGCCGAGGGCGAGCTACGAATTCCTGACGGTATTTTGTATATCAACGGATTACCTATCGTTGTATTCGAGTTTAAAAGTGCGATTCGCGGTGAAGAGGCGAGCATTCACGATGCGTTTGTTCAGCTCACGATACGATATCGAAGGGATATTCCTCAGTTGTTTATCTACAACGCGCTATGCGTAATTAGCGATGGCGTGAATAACATGATGGGGAGCTTATTCGCACCTTACGATTTCTACTATACGTGGCGTAAAGTGACGGGTGACGAGCCGATTGAAAAAGAAGGTATCAGTTCATTGCACACCATGTTGGAAGGGTTGTTTGATAAAACACGGCTTCGCGATGTTATACGCAACTTCGTTTACTTTCCTGATACTTCGAAGCATGAAGTGAAAATCGTCTGCCGCTATCCGCAGTACTATGCCGCTAGAAAGCTATACCAAAACATCAAAGAGCACCGTAAGCCAATAGGCGATGGTAAAGGCGGTACATACTTTGGGGCAACAGGATGCGGTAAAAGCTTCACTATGCAGTTCCTAACGCGTTTATTGATGAAGAGTGTGGAGTTCGAAAGCCCGTCTATTGTACTTATTACTGACAGAACCGACTTGGACGACCAGTTATCTCAGCAATTCACCAATGCAAAAGGGTATATTGGCGACCAGACCGTAGAGTCTGTAGAGAGCCGTTCGGACTTGCGCGCAAAGCTTCAAGGCCGTAATAGTGGTGGTGTGTTTCTTACTACAATTCACAAGTTCACCGAAGATACTAAGTTGTTAACCGAACGAAGTAATGTGATTTGCATTTCGGATGAAGCCCACCGCAGCCAGACTAATCTTGACCAAAAACTTCGCATAGTCGAGAAGGGGCCTGATGCGGGCGTAAAGCGCACGTTCGGGTTTGCAAAGTATCTGCATGACTCTTTACCTAACGCCACTTATGTGGGCTTCACAGGTACGCCTGTAGACGCTACTTTAGATGTGTTCGGGCAGGTGGTAGACAGCTATACCATGACAGAGTCAGTGAAAGATGAAATCACCGTTCGCATCGTGTATGAAGGTCGGGCTGCTAAAGTTATATTGAATAATGCAAAGCTTGAAGAGATTGAAGCGTATTACCGACAATGCGCCGAGGACGGTAGCAACGAACACCAAATCGAAGAAAGCAAGAAAGCCTCTGCAAATATGACATCGATTCTAGGTGACCCAGACCGAATTGAGGCTTTGGCAAAAGACTTTGTAGCGCATTATAAGCAACGATTGTCAGAAGGCTCAACCATTAAAGGCAAAGCAATGTTTGTATGCAGCAGTCGTGAGATTGCATGGCAATTCTATCAATCACTCAAAGATATAAAACCAGAGTGGTTTGAGGTGTTAGAGTGTGAGGCAGGCGCAACGCTCACAGAACAAGAGAAGAAAAAAATTAAGCCGATGGAACGGGTTAAAATGGTGATGACCCGTGGCAAAGATGACCCCAAAGTATTATGGGATGCACTTGGAAACAAAGAGTATCGCAAAGAGCTAGATCGCCAATTCAAGAATGAAAAATCCAACTTTAAAATCGCTATCGTCGTAGACATGTGGTTGACGGGTTTCGATGTGCCGTTTCTAGATACAATTTACATCGATAAGCCCATACAACGCCACAATCTTATTCAAACAATATCCCGTGTTAATCGCAAGTATGAAGGCAAAGACAAAGGCTTAGTGGTTGACTATATCGGTATTAAAAGCCAGATGAACAAAGCGCTGGCGCAATATGCCAAGACCGACGAAACCAACTTTGAAGATATCGCTCAGTCGGTAGTAGTGGTAAAAGACCATCTAGACTTGTTGGCGAAACTTACACATGGATTCGATGCTACTGAGTACTTCACAGGTAAACCCTTAGCGCAGTTAAATTGCCTGAATAACGCTGCAGAATTCGTACTACAAACCAAAAAGCTTGAACACCGCTTCATGGGGTTGGTCAAAAGATTAAAGGCCGCATACGACGTTTGCTGCGGGAGTGAAAAGCTCAATCAAACAGAGCGAGACCGTATACATTTTTATCTTGCTGTGCGCTCTATTGTTTACAAGCTCACTAAAGGTAATGCGCCCGACACCGCACAGATGAATGCCAAGGTTAGAGAGATGATTACCGAGGCTTTAAAAGCCGATGGCGTTGAGGAAATCTTCAAGCTTGGGCAGGGGCAAGATGGCGTAGACATCTTTGATGACGATTACCTCGCCAAAATTGAAAAGATAAAGCTGCCCAATACCAAGATACAGCTACTTCAACAAATGTTGGCTAAAGCCTTGGGCGAATTCAAAAAGGTAAATAAATCGAAAGCGTTTGATTTCTCTGAGCGTTTTAAATCGTTGGTAGAACGATACAATGAACGCAAAGAAGATGATGTACTTGTAAGTAACGTACTCGAAGATTTCTCTGATGAAATTATCAATATGTATAACGACCTCAGAGACGAAATGAACTCGTTCGAAGACATGGGTATCAATTTCGAAGAGAAAGCGTTCTACGACATCCTACTCGCCTTAGCAGCCAAATATGACTTTAACTACCCAGAAGAAAAACTGGTTGAGTTAGCCAAGTCTGTAAAAGCCGTTGTAGATGATAAAGCTAAATACACAGATTGGAGTCAGCGAGACGATATCAAGGCCGAACTCAAGGTAGATTTAATCATTCTGCTCGCAAAACATGGCTACCCACCGGTAGACAGTGATGAAGTATATAAAGAAATTTTCGAACAAGCGGAGAATTTTAAAAAGAATAGGGACGAAGCTTGAAGTTGTTAAGTCAACGAGACTACACGAGGCCTAATTTGAAGGCTATTTATTCGTACAGTTATCATGTAAACTTAGAACTATGTAATAGGGTCTTTTGCTGTTTACTGGTATGACCAGATCTGTGCTTTAAGTGTGTATACTTACAAATAACAACTAACCCTACTTCCACGTGTAGATTTTATATCTCCTGGATATAGGGAAAAAAAGCCGACCTTTGTGTCGGTTTTTTTGTATCAAAAATAAGGAAGTTTGCTTGAGAACACGCGTATATATTGACGGATATAATTTATATTACGGTTGTCTTAAGCGTACTCCATATAAGTGGTTGGATTTAGCTAAGCTCTTCCGAGAATATATACTCCCTTCCTCCTCCCAGCGCGTAAGCGATTATAGTGACATAAGCATAAAATACTTTACCGCTGATATTGTTGGTAAAGCTGCGATGTCTCCTGACTCCCTGAATGACCAGCAGACATATCATCGCGCGCTTAAGTTTCATGCTCAAGAAGTCAATTTTGAAATAATCAAAGGCTACTACTCGGTAAACCAAATTCGTGCATTTAAAGTCGATGAAAATAATTTAAATAAACATCCGAATGAGTGCGAATACGTCAACGTTTGGAAGCTGGAAGAAAAGCAAACCGATGTTAACATTGCGGTTGAGTCACTTTTTGATGTAATGACGGATGATAATTTAGAGCAAGTAGTGTTCGTAACGAACGATACTGACTTATCGAGCGCTTTGGAAAAAATTCAGTCTTTGAATAGGGTTAAGGTAGGGTTAGTTATACCAACTATGGATAGCATTCGAAAGCCTAATGAGAAACTTGATAAGTTTGCGGATTGGACACGCAAGAATATACTTGAGGAAGAATTAAAGGCTTCGCAGCTGCCGAGAATAGTACAAGGTGGACGAAAAGCAGCAACCAAACCTGTTGGGTGGTTCGGGCAGCCAGAGATTTTAGAGCGCATTTTCGAATTACTGTTAACCGTAGAGCCTAATCGAAATAAGTGCTGGCGATGGCTAGAAAAGAAACCACCTCAATTCGGTGATTTACCCGCCTTAGAAGATTTGCCGATAAAAATGCTAGATGATGAAGATTTAGCGAACAATGTACTATTATATGCAGAACGGTATGTAGAGCTTTTCAAGCAGAAGTGAAAAAACGAAATTCCACCACATTCCCTCAGTTTATCCCATTATAGAGCTGTACTAAGAACTTATACTTACCCAACTAATTATCCGACTAAAACTGCAATTTCGTAGGTGGTGTTAGTGATGACTATCGCTTGAGGCTAGAAAAAATGGTGGCCCCACCCTGACTTGAACAGGGGACCTGCCGATTATGAGTCGGATGCTCTAACCAACTGAGCTATGGGGCCATTTTGAACTGATTGTCTTGCGCTGCGTTGTTATTACGGTTATTGACTTAGGCTTTATAGCTAATCTCTGCATCCGCAATTCCAAGCGACCGCAAGTATAAGCAGTTTTATTTGGCTTGTCACGCCTTGGCGATAGCTTTATGAATTGTTTGCTTTATTTTTGTTCACATTCTAAGAGCCGGCATAAAAATATCCTAAATTTAAGTCAAGGGGCTTAAGCCTAGTTACTTAAGTCTAGGTACTTAGGGTTAATCTTGAGAGTTGCTAACTAAACTGCCGCTTTAGGTTTTTTATACCTAGTCTTTCTTGACCGCCTCCTGTTAAAGGTGCACAAAGGGAGTACTATTGAAATATTTTGCAGGCTTTTTAAACTTTACCCCATCAATACCGTCTACTCATTGTTACGCTCTCATTTACAGGAACAACAGACTCGCATGAACACATACCTTCGCTCTAGCAATGCACTTGCACTTTTTCTAACTACTATGTTGGCATTAAGCGGCTGTGATATAAGCAAATTTAAAGGGCGAGAGGCTGGCGAAATTCCCTTTAACTTGGTTGGGGTTGAGACCGACGCTTGTCCAATTATACTGAGCGCGGCCAATAATAGGTGGAATATCGACTACTTTGGCTTTTATCTTAGCAACCCTGAAGTGCGAGTAGATGGAAAGTGGCAGCGAGTAAAGTTCAAGCAAAGCCACTGGCAAACACCGCAAACAGCGCTGTTGAAATTTCACTCTGCATGTAGCGAGCCTAGCGACGCAAATAGCAAAATTGTGCTCGATGTTTCTGAGGAGTTATTAAAGCTATCAACAAACCTGCGGTTTACCATGGGCCTTCCGTTTGAACAAAATCATGCAGACGTTAATGTTCAACCAGTACCTTTGAATGATGAGTCTATGTTCGCAGACGCACTTAATGGGCATATGTTTTTGAAGTTAGACCTTTCAAAAGTCAATGATGAAAAAGCAACTTGGTCCTATCATTTAGGTAATGCAGGGTGTGAGTTTTCCAACGACGATAGCAACAAGGTCGAAAAGTGTGCTTTTACCAATAGGGTGGAATTTATTTTGCCCATGACACAGCTTGATACCGATTTAGATATTGATATTTCTGTGTCGAATATATTTGCTCAAATAGACATTAATGAAGCGCCGGATTGCAAGTTTGCATCTCCTGAATCAGCCCCGTGCGACAAACTAATACACAACCTAGTGAATCGCCCGTGGATTAAGTGGCAGTAAATCGCGTTAATGCTCAATTGATATTAATGAGATAGCAGCTGAATATAATATTTTATGAATGGTGATAATTTCGCAATAATTTGCCTGTTTTCTTGCTTTTATGTTTATACTTTAGTCAAAAGTATGAAATTACTGCTTATGTGCTACGCGTGTAAACAGTGGTAAACTTATAATAATTATTTAACATTGCATTGCCTTATACAGCAGGTGCGCTGTCGCGGAGACAAAAATGACAGAAAAAGCCTTTATCACAAGTGGCCGAAACACCATCATTCACAAAATTAGAAAGCTAGATTTACTAGTGACAAATGGTGATGACAATCCACCAATACTCGTTACTTATAAAGGTATAAAGCAATTCGAAGGAAAAGTACCTGATAACAAGCGTGAAGCCAAAATGATGGACATGGAACTTGTCGATGTAACTACGAGTGACGTTTTTGGCGATGAAAAAACATTGGTGTTTATACAAACGCTAAATGGAAAAGAATACAAAATAGACTATTCGAAAATTGGTACGAGTATGTTTATTAAAATCCACCAAGACAGTTTCTTTTGATCTCCAAAGACTGATTGAAAGTGGCAGGCTGGTGAATCCAGCCTTTTTTTTGCCTGATATCAAGCTAGGTATCCAAGTAGCCATAAAAACAAGTAAACACTAGGGGAACAGGGTGCAAGTAAAAAGTAGGATGATTGGCGGCGTTATGATTTTACTGTCGTACTATTGCGGCATGTTTTTATCTCATCAGCTGAGCTTGCCCATTCCCGGTCCCTTGCTTGGCTTGGTAATTTTGTTAGCCGTGTTATTTTTTGTTCCCAACCTCGAAAAATCCACCACACTAGTTGCTTTGCCTTTTCTCAAGCATATGTCGGTATTATTTGTACCTGCAGTGCTTGGCGTGAGTCTTTACTGGAATGATATTACATCAAATAGCGTGGCCTTGTTCGTTGCTATTGTGGGCACTACGGCATTGTGTCTTGGGCTAACGGGCTGGTTTGCCGGTAAATTGATGGGGGAAGGTAATGTTATACGCTCTGACTCGAAAGACCGGCGATAGCTTAAAATGATAGATGCGTTAGCGAATACTTTTACATTAAGTGGCTTGTTTTGGGTGTCGGTAACGCTACTTTGCTATTTTGTTAGCCTTAAAGTAAATGTTTATTTTAGTGGGCATCCTGCGTTACATCCCCTTGTGGTCACTGCGGCATTAGTGGCACTTCTTCTAGTGCTTACGCAGGTGAACGTTCCTCGTTACCAGCAATCCGTTTCCTTTTTGCATTGGCTGTTAGGCCCGGTAACGGTGGCATTGGCAATACCTATATTCAAGCAATGGCAAAGTTTAAAAAAATACGGGTGGAGGCTGTTTATCAGCATAGCGATTGGCGGCATTATTGCGCCTCTCACGGCTTGGATTACCCTTTATATTTTAAACACCCCTATAGCGTTACAACTTACTATGTTAGCTAAATCTATTACCACGCCACTTGCCATGGAGGCGAGTGCGCAAATAGGTGGCATAGCTCCACTTGCAGCTGTGTTTGTGATAGTAACGGGTATTGTCGGCGCTGTGCTGTCTAACACAATGTTTACGTTGTTCAATGTGACAAGCCCAGTAGCTCAAGGGATTGCATTAGGAACGGTTGCCCATGCGGTGGGTACTGCAAAAGCTATTCATATGGGAGAAGACGTTGCCGCAATGGCCACGCTTGGTCTATGCATAAACGGTATTTTTACGGCCTTTGTGTTACCACTAATTTTCAGTATTATGATGTAAACTGGTTGATAAGATTTTTTAGCGTTATCTTTGGCAATATTGTCCAAAAGTGCTATTTCTTAGTGAAGCATTTCGTATCATTCTGTGTATAGACAAAAGGAATGGACGATGATGTAAGCGCGGACGAAAGTACGTTTCAGTTTGCTGCTGTCCTGCCGATAATTACCTAATAGGGTAAATAAGTTAACTAAGTCGGTGAAAACTGGTTTCCAAAATTAGGTGGTATTAAAGCTTAATGTTTTCCGTACTCGTTTGTGATGACTCTTTAGTTGCACGAAAGCAAGTGGCAAAGTGCCTCCCGCAAGATTGGGACGTTGCCGTACACTTTGCAAAGAATGGTCAAGAGGGGCTGGCTTCCCTTGCCGCTGGTAAAGGCGATCTTCTCCTTCTCGATTTAAACATGCCTGTGTTAGACGGGTATGGAACGTTAGAAGCCATTCAGCAACAGGGTTTAAAAACAAAGGTTATCGTGGTGTCGGGCGATATTCAGCCTGAAGCGAAAGATAGGGTGTTATCTCTCGGCGCATTAGACTTTATTCGCAAACCTGTCGAGCCCCAAGCCTTGGCAGATGTGTTGGATAAACACAATATACTGCATGCCGACAGTGAACCCGTTCGTGAAGTTACTCCTTTAGACCCAGATATTCGCGACTGTTATCAAGAAATTACCAACATTGCTATGGGGCAGGCCGGCGATCACCTAGCCCGAACAATGGATGTGTTTGTAGAACTTCCCATACCTAACGTTAACCTTATTGAGGTGTCTGAACTTCACATGATGCTGTCTGATATAGAGAGTCATGAAGAGGTGACCGCTGTTTGCCAAGGCTTTTTGGGGCCGGGTATAAGTGGTGAGGCGCTGTGCATTTTAAGTGATTCAAGCTTCGATGACGTTGCTAAAATCCTTAATGTAGAAGGTGAGGTAGACGATCAGCTCCAGTTAGAATTATTGATGGATGCAGCAAGTATCTTAATTGGTACTTGTCTTACTGGCTTGGCAAATCAAATGGATGTGAACTTCAGTCAAGGTCACCCAATTGTTCTTGGCCAGCATCGAGCAATTACAGAAATCATCAGTATGAATCAAATTAAGTGGAAGCGTACATTGGCCATAGAGCTAAGTTACGGACTTGAAGGGTACGACGTACAATGCGACCTCATTTTGCTGTTTACTGAAGAATCGATGAAAATGATGAATTCTAAACTTGCCCATCTATTGGAGGATTTTTAATGAGTCAGAATTTAGATGATTTATTAGAATTCCACTGGATGATGGACATGCTGCAAACTGTGGATGTTGGTATTGTAGTATTAGACAAAAACTTTTCTGTGCAAGTGTGGAATGGTTTTATGGAAAGCCACAGCGGACTTTTGCCTAGTGAGGTAAGAGAAAAATCGCTGTTTGATTTATTTCCCGCAATTAAAAAAGACTGGTTTATGAAAAAAGCTAAGCCAGTATTTGAATTGAAAACCCGTGCTTTCATGACATGGGAACAACGCCCATATTTGTTTAAGTTTCCTAACTACCGGCCGATTACAGGTAGTGAGTCATATATGTATCAAAATATCACGCTGTCGCCGTTAACTTCGGCAACGGGGAACGTGGATTACATCAGTATGATGATTTACGACATGACCGATGTGGCAGTAGGGAAAAAGCAATTAGAAGCGTTACAGGTATCGGTGTCAGAAGCGCAGGAGTTAAAACGAACTCTTTAGTGCTTTTCCGCCATAGCTACCTTTCTTATTCTCCCTAGGTCTTAATATACATACTGTTTTTTGCGCACGGTACTCTTGCTACCGTGCGGTTGGAGTTGATATGCACGTAACGCCTTTTACCTTTTTCAATCGTTTGTCTTCGCGAGCTAGCAGCTCCTCGCAATTTCTCGCCATGTGCACTGCTATTTTTATTTTAAGTGGTTGTGGAGGCGGTGGGGATTCCGATAGTCCTCCAAATAGCACTGGGCTTGCCGTCAATGCAGGCCCCGATGCCACAGTTACAGAGGGCGTAACTTACTCATTAAGCGGCGAAGTAACCGGCGGTGACGGTACTTACACTTATAACTGGTCTTCTTCACCTACTTTGGATATTACGCATGAAGACAACACGGTTTCTACGGCAAGTTTTGTCGCTCCGTCAGTAAGCGAGGACACCAATTACACGCTAACTCTATCTGTGAATGACACGAGCGGTAATACGAGAAGCGACTCTACCATTATTACTGTTGCCCCAGTTAATATAGCTCCAGTGGCGAGTATTTTTGTTCCGCAATGGGAAGGTTTAGCAGAAAACCAATTTCCAGGTGGTGTCGATATTGTGCTTGATGGCTCGGGCAGTAGTGATGCCGACGCTCCATCACAAGGGGATGAAATTGCCAGCTTTAGATGGTCGCAAACCGCGGGAATCAATGTAATCACCGGCGTTGATACTCACTCCTCTACGCTTAGCATTAGCACGCCTGTTGCCAACGATCCTCAAGTAATAGAGTTTCAGCTTGAGGTAACCGATAGCGAAGGCGCAAGCAACACAACGTCAGTCTCACTATCTATTCAATCTGAATCCCAAACCCTGCCTGTAGCCGATGCCGGATTTTCGCAAGGAGTATTCAGCGGTGAAGTCATTATCCTTAATGGGCAGGCAAGCACCAGTATCGCAAGCGACCATACATTAACCTACCAGTGGGAGCGATTTGGCAGCGTACTTTCTTCTGCCGGTAATGCTTCTTTTACCAACGAGGCCTCGTCTTCAAACGCAGATGTAAGCATAAGAGCGGTAGATGATAGCAATGCACTCTCTACTTTTGCTATTGCGCCTTTAGTATCGAGCCCTACAGTACTGACTTATACGCTTACAGTAACCGATGCTAACAACAATAGCGTGGAAGACAGTATATCTGTTCGAGTGCAGCCTATGCCAACAGCCCTTATAAACGACACGGGATTTGTGGATCAGGCCACGAATAATGCAATTACCAAGGTACAGCAAAACGAATTTCCAGGCCAAGATGGTCAGCGAGGGGCCGATATTGTTGGTAAAAATGGTTTGATAGAAAAAGCAGGGCGAGGGCTAGCCGGTTTTGACTTCACGCGCTTGAACGCAAACGGCGATGAGCAGGACGCTGATGCGCAAACATGGTCTTGCGTTAGAGACAACGTAACTGGCCTTGTATGGGAAGTTAAAACAGACGACGGATTATTGCGAGATCAGAATTTTACCTACACATGGTATAGCCAAGACGATAACGGCGGCTTTGAGGGTGATGAAGCCGGTTTGGCAGCATCTTGCACATTGGCAAACTGTAATACAGAAGCTTATGTGGCAGCGGTGAATGCTCAAGGGTTGTGCGGCTTTTTTGACTGGCGAATGCCAACTCATGAGGAGCTTTTCTCTTTGCTGCATTTAGGCTTAAAAGACGTGGTAGCTGTTGATGCAGACTATTTCCCCAACACCGGCGCACTTAGCAACCAGCCTCTGTGGTATTGGACTTCTGTGCCAAGTGCTGACGGGGTAAATAGTGATGATGCGCAGAACGCATGGGCATTAGACTTTGATTCGGGGGTTGATAATTTTTTGAATAAATCAACTGCAGCAAGGGTACGCTTAGTAAGGGCAGGAAGATAATATGGCACTTCATCGAATAACCAATAAAAAAACAGCGGTTGGTGCTGCGCTAGCCACACTATTAACTTCGGCGTTTATTTTTCCTAGTGCTGCAATTGCCCAAGAATGCCTTTCAAGCGGTTTGGAAACCACTCCCAGTGATAGGTTTACCGCGGTGACTACTTCATCTTTACTCGACACTGCGACAGATTTGGTTTGGCGACGCTGCTCGGAAGGACAAACATGGAATGGTTCAACGTGTGATGGCGAAGCGACAAAGTACACCTGGCAACAAGCCCTTCAGCTTGCTCATGAAGCCAGTGATAACGATTTATTAGGTTGGCGGTTGCCGAATGTGAAAGAGCTTGCTTCTATCACCGAGCGAAACTGCGTTAGGCCAGCTGTTAATAGTGGGCTTTTTCCAGAAACTCCCGCCGATGACTTTTGGACATCCACACCTTCTGCAGATGATCCTGATAGAGCTTGGGTTGTGGCGTTCTTTAACGCTAGCCACTCTATTAAAGAGAAAGACCGGTTTATTTATGTCCGTTTGGTAAGAACCTTTACCGGAGAAAATGAGTGAGCATTGGGTTTTAAGACAAACACGCCCTAGTTAATTTGAAAAGAAGCACGTATTCAGCACATATCCTGTTAAGTGCTTTCTTTTTATGAGAGCTAGTTCAAGTTCAACCTGATTTTTAGCACGTTAGACTCAACACGGCTTTTTATTTTTCCTTAAGCTAGCCACAATAGAGGTATGAAATTTTTTCCGCGTTTTCACAAATTTTCAGTCTTGTTCTGCTTGTTAGCGGGGCTGCCTTTTTCTACTCAGGCTGAATACACCTGTAATATCGATTTTGCCTATGGGATCGCAGTAAATAGCGATCAGCTGCGAGTTATGGACAAAACTCGAACGGTTGTGCAAATAAACGAGCAATCTCAACTTTTTATCGGCGGACGCTGGCAAACCCTTGATAAACAGCAAAGAGAGTGGTTAAAAGAATACGCTAGTGGTTTACATTACGTGGTGCCCAAAATGATTGTGCTGGCCACAGAAGGGGTTGACCTGGCTATCGACACCATTGAGCATGTGTATTTAGGTTTGGTGGGAAGCGATCACGATAGCTACGAGCGTTTGAATTCTGCCATGTCTAGGGTTCAAAGCAGAGTACGCGATAAGTTTAGACATGCCAGTAATCATTATTTTATTGGCCCGGGATCCCTTGAAAGCGTTGACGAATTTGTTGATAGCGAAATTGAAGCGCAGCTAGAAGAGGCGATCTCGACGTCTGTAGGCGGTATTTTATCTGCAATCAGTGGAATAAATACCGAAAACGGCGAAGTAAACGAAGATAGAGTGGCTGAAATAACCCGTCAGTTGAATACCGTTGGCGAACGTTTGGATGTTGGCGATAAAGCAACAACCTTGCGTAAAAAAGCCGAGTGGTTTTGCGAAAAGCTCAAGCGTTTAGATGTTGCAGAAGAAAATTTGAGAGCAAGCTTACCCGCTTTTGAACCTTACAATATTATTACGTCTCAAGACGAAGAAAGTAATTAGGACCTCTGTTTCATTTACTCATTTGTTTTATTAAGCCTTGTCGTATTATACAAAGCAAGAAAGTAAGGTGTTTAAGTAGCGACGTCCCATAGATGTTACTTGCCAATGCTGAGACGAAATATCAAGCAGCCCTTTTTGGGCAGCATCTTCGAGCGCGAATTTTACTTCATCAGAAATATCTAGCCCAGTTAGCGCCCTATAGTCGTCAATTGGACAAGGCTCCAGCAAACGAAACCTGTTCATAAAAAATTCGAAGGGAAGGTCGCCTGCTTCCACGGTGTTTTTCTTATCAATGTAGGGTCTGCTCATTTCCATGTAACCCCTAGGGTGTTTTACCTTCACTAACCTTTGAATAGAGCCGGTGTCAACATCCGTTATTTTGCCATGGGCACCGCAGCCAATACCTAAGTAATCACCAAAACGCCAGTAGTTGAGGTTGTGTCTACATTGGTGCCCTTCTTTTGAATAGGCTGATATTTCATACTGCTTGTAGCCGGCGGCCTCTAATACCCTGTGCCCCTGTTCCTGTATTTCCCATAATATGTCATCGTCGGGAAGCTCTGGAGGGCGCGAGTAAAAGGGGGTGTTTGGCTCAATAGTTAATTGGTACCAAGACAAGTGATAAGGATTTAGGTCAATACCCCGATTTAAATCCGACATGGCGTTATCGACGCTTTGCTGAGGTAAGCCGTGCATTAAGTCAAGATTAAAGGTAGGAAGCCCAGCGCTGTGTGCCTGCGCTACCGCATTTACCGCTTGGCTCTCACTATGAATGCGCCCTAATATAGACAAATGTTGAGGCTGAAAACTTTGAATACCAACAGAAATACGGTTAACTCCGGCTTGATAAAAGCCTTCAAATTTTCCAGCTTCAACCGTGCCCGGGTTAGCTTCCATGGTAATTTCGGCATCGCATGCCAAATTAACTCTGCTTTTTATGCCTTCAATAATATCTGCCATGGCTTGTGCCGAGAACAGGCTAGGCGTGCCACCACCGATAAAAACAGTGTCTACAGGTCTATCGCCTACGGCCTTGGCATCTATTGCCAGGTCGTCTAGAAGGTGTGCAACGTATTCTTTTTCCGGTAGGGCCGACTTTAACCCGTGTGAATTAAAATCGCAGTAGGGGCATTTTTGAACACACCACGGAATATGAACATATAAACTAAGAGGAGGATTACGCAAAGGCCGCTCTCATGTTATCAAGCAAGATAGCCAGCGCTTTGCCGCGATGACTGATGCGGTTCTTTTCACTGTTTTCAAGTTCTGCAGCGGTGCGCCCATGAGACGATACATTGAAAATAGGGTCGTAACCAAAACCGCCATTACCTTGTCGAGCCTGCAATATTTCACCTTGCCATTTACCTTGGCTTACTAAGGGAACCGGATCGCCAGCATGTTGCATAAATACTAGCGTGCAGAAAAAGTGCGCCTTTCGGTTTGCTTCGCCGTCTAATGCGGCGAGTAGCTTGTCGATGTTATCACCGTCGCTCGCATTTTCGCCTGCGTAGCGAGACGAATAAATGCCTGGTGCACCACCTAGAGCATCTACCACTAAGCCTGAATCGTCGGCTATTGCCGGTAAACCAGTGACTTCAGCTGCATGGCGAGCTTTAATAATAGCGTTTTCTACAAAGGTAGTGCCTGTTTCAGGGACATCTTCTACGCCAAGTTCCTTTTGCGCCACTACATCAACGCCATAATCAGCGAAAAGCGCAGTGAACTCACGAACCTTTCCTTGGTTACCCGATGCCAACACAATTTTTTGGGGAAATGACATAGTAATTCCTCAGTCGATTTTGTACCAAAGCTCAAGGCTTTTAGACCTTACAAAGCAGAGCGCTTTAAGTGTAATTACTTAATTCAGCGCTCATGAGACCTTCTGCTATGAAGGTTTATCGCTTGATGGTGCTTTCTTCGCTTTTGACTTAGTTTTAGGCTTTGTTTTTCTCTTCGCCTTAGTCTTGCCTGCTACTTTTTTCTTTTTGGCACCAATTTTTGGCGTTTTGTTCTTGGGTCTCAACTCAGATATAACGCGCCCCTTCATTGGCTCATCCATATAGCGAACCACTTTTGGGATCATGGCAAAGTCGTGAGCTTCAACAAGAGAAATTGCAGTCCCTTTCGCGCCAGCTCTACCTGTTCGACCAATTCGGTGTACGTATATATCGGCCTTTCGAGGCATGTCGAAGTTAATCACATGGCTAACATCTGGTACGTCAATTCCCCGCGCCGCAACATCGGTGGCTAGCAAAATAGGTACTTCACCACTTTTAAAGCGTGCCATTGCGGCATTGCGTTTATCTTGAGGCATTTCGCCTTGAAGCCAGCACACGTTGATATCTTTTGATGCAAGAAAGTCTTTCAGCATTTGCAGGCGTTCTCGTGTTTTAACGAAAACCACGGCAGAAGTAACTTGTTCTTTAAGGATATGCACAAGTAGCGCCTGTTTGTGTGCAAGATCATCAGCTAAATGATACCACTGATGTATTTTGTTCTTTTCTTTACGAGAAGGGTTTGCTTCAACTACTTCTGGGTTATTTAAAATGTCTCTAGCGAAAGCTTTAACTCCAGCACCCTCAAGAGTGGCAGAAAATAAGAGGTTTTGTTTACGCCAGCGCGCTTCTGTGGCTATTTGATTGACGACAGATGAAAAGCCCATATCAAGCATACGATCAGCTTCATCAAGAATTAAGCACTCGATATCACGGCAGTCGGCGGTTTCTTTTTCAATATGCTCTAATAAACGGCCAGGTGTAGCAACCAAGATGTCTAAGTTCTGACTGAGGGTTTCTTTATCGGTGCCGTAATTAATGCCGCCGGTAATAACGCCGCACACCAATTGAGTATGTTTGGTGATGCTTTTGGCTTGCTCATAAACCTGCAGTGCGAGTTCCCGTGTTGGCGTAAGTATTAAAATACGGGTTGCGCCAGGCTGTTTTCGGGGGTAATCAAGCAAGAACTGACAGGCGGGTAAAAGAAACGCCGCAGTTTTGCCCGTACCTGTGGGAGCAGAGGCTAAAATGTCTCTCCCGTCCATAGCGTGGGGGATAACCAATTCTTGGATGCTGGTAGGGGTTTCGTACCCCATTTCTGCCACTGCATGGCATAGAGTTTCGTCTAATTCGAGTTCTTCGAAAGTCATAGTAAAAATACGCTCATAATGAATGCGCGTATTGTAGCATTGATGGGTGAAAACGCAGAAAAAAACTCTGCAAGAATTGCGAATAACTAGGCCGCTTTTTAATCGGGCTCTTAATGGTAACGCCTTCGGACGTTTTATTGGCTAATGCAGCTTACTCGACAAGCTTAACCGTAAATTTAAGCAACGAGAAAATAGAAGCTTGAAAACCGCGAATAGAATATGAACGTAATAGCATTAATGAACTCGCACTATGTTATAGCCTCGTAAGTAATGTGCAGTCTTTAAATGGCCTAAATAAAAGAGTAAATAGATAATTTTATGAAAAATATATTAGCGATAGTAATAACCTGTGCAGCACTGCTTACCGTTCCATTCACTATGGCAAAAAACACTGAGCAGGCCATACTAGCTGGCGGATGTTTTTGGTGCATGGAGAAAGATTTTGAAACGCTTGAGGGGGTTACCGATGTAATTTCTGGCTTTACGGGCGGTAAGTTAAAGAACCCAACCTACAATGGTGACCATAAAGGCCACTACGAAGCGGTATTGATAACTTATGATACCAGTGTACTGAGATATCAAGATATTCTCGACCACTACTGGGTGAATATTGACCCATTTGACGACAAAGGGCAGTTTTGTGACAAAGGGCCTAGTTATCGAAGTGCGATTTTCGTTGCCAACGATAAAGAGCGCAAGTTAGCAGAGCAGTCTAAAAAAGCTGTTATGGATATGTTTCCTAATCAAACGGTTGTCACTCCCATTCTAAATACATCTAAGTTTTATCCCATCAAAGGCGATGAAAGCTATCACCAAGATTTTTATAAAAAGAGCCCTATTCGTTACACAACATATCGTTGGGGCTGCGGTCGCGATAGCCGTTTAGAAGATATATGGGGTGACAAAGCAGGGGGAGCTAAAAAATAGAGCGTTTGCCTATGCGCTTTATTGCCTTGTGTGGTTTTCAATGGCGTTGCAAATTGCCACTCGCTTTTCTTGATTCAACGCTTCCTTGATAGCCGCCCCTTTATGCCCTCTGGCAATAATATCTTTAACATTTACATTATTAGCCGCAAAAAGTGCTTGAGATATCAGCGCTTGCCTGTTGGTCCAGTCTATTCCTTTTTCTTGGGCAGACGGTGACATGGCCGCAAGTAACATTGCAAATCGCTCTGGTCGTCGCCATGCATCAGCACCATTAAAAATCGAGAGCAATTCTTCTGCCTCTTGTGTAGCGGCGTCAGTATTTCCAGCTTCGATATTATTGGTAAACAATCGGTTTTTATACTTACAGGCAAGTTCAACAATTTCAGAGACCTGATTTTGTACTTTTAAGCGTTTACACAATGTAGTGGCTTGTTGCTCATCTAGTGGAATACATAGTGAAGTAAATCGAGTAATAAGAGCATTGTCATCTTTTGTTTCTAGCGCTTTAGCCAGTAACGATAATGCTTCGTCAATTAAGTCCGTTAACTCGCAGAACCAGCTATTTAACGCACCGACTTTCACTAAAACTGAAAAATACACTTCGGGTGAGCGCTCTAAAAGACTTCGTTTGGTTTCTTGCCATACTCGCTCTGCGCTGAGCGCTGTTAATTCGCCGCTTTTCGACATTGACGACATTAGCGCCAATGTTTCATCGGCAATATGAAAGCCAAGGTATGCATATCGGGCGGCGAAGCGGGCGCCTCGAAATACCCTAAGGGGGTCTTCACTAAACGCTTCTGATACGTGGCGTAGACATCTTTTTTCTAAATCAACTTTGCCATGGTAGGGGTCTATAATGTGGCCTAAGTTGTCCTGCGCCATGGCGTTAACAGTGAAGTCTCGACGGCGTAGGTCGTCTTCAAGCGTCACGTCTTTGGAGGCGTCGCAGACAAACCCTGTATATCCGGCGCCAGATTTTCTCTCAGTGCGCGCAAGAGCGTACTCTTCGCCTGTTTTTGGGTGCAAAAATACAGGAAAATCTTTTCCTACTTGAGTAAAGCCTTTAGCTAGCATGTCCTCAACAGTGGCCCCAACCACAACATAATCTCGTTCGGTAACGGTCCGTCCTAAAAGTGCGTCTCTTACGGCACCGCCAACCAAATATACTTGCATGTACTTGCGCTCTTCTAAATCAAAGGAAACAGTGGATAGTATACCAATGTTACAAATAAATTTGTTGCTGCACATAATGACGCTTTTACTTACTGCCTTGCTCTGGTAGTTTAATCATCGTTTTTTGATTAATTAGCGAATACCATGTATTTGAATTACTTCGGGTTAAATGACAACCCGTTTTCGATAGCGCCCAACCCCCATTACCTGTACATGAGCCCTCGGCACAAAGAGGCGCTTGCGCACCTAACCTTTGGACTGCGTGAAAGCGGTGGGTTTGTTATGCTTACTGGCGAAGTGGGCACAGGTAAAACAACGGTATCGCGAAAGCTATTACAGCAGCTACCCGACAATACTCAGGTTGCGATGATTTTAAATCCCACGCTGTCAGCGTTAGAGTTGTTGGCAACGGTTTGCGACGAGTTAGGGCTATCGTATTCCTCTGACAAGGCCAGTCTTAAATACTTCACCGACCTTATTTTATCTAAGCTAGCCGAGAACCATCAGTCTGGCATGAATACTGTACTGATGGTAGATGAAGCGCAGCACCTTTTGCCCGAAGTCTTAGAGCAACTTAGACTGCTAACCAACTTAGAGACTAATAGAGAAAAATTACTTAAAGTTGTATTGATTGGTCAGCCGGAATTACAACAACTTCTCAAACGCAATGAGTTGCGTCAGTTAGCGCAGCGTATAACCGCTCGGTATCATTTATTGCCTCTTACCGCACCAGAAGTTAGTTCATATATTGCCCACCGTTTAAGCGTGGCAGATGGTGATATTAGTATATTCAGTAAGGGCACGTTGCGTGCAGTACATCAAATAACTGGAGGGATCCCTCGGGTTATAAATTTGCTGTGCGATAGGGCGCTAACGCTCTCATTTACAAAACAGCACGCTGTGGTTAAAAAGCCCATCTTTCTTGCCGCTGCCGAGCAAATCTTGGGAGAAGATGTTGTAAGCCAGAGGGTACGAGGGCAAAACAGATGGTATCTTGCTTGTGCGTTTGTACTAGCGCTTGTGTGCGGGTATGGCATTGGGAGTTTGTATGTCTAGCATTATTGCCATAGAGAACGTAAAGCCGGGCATGGTAATAATTCAAATTACCAAGCAAAACGGCCCTGTAAAAATTCGTAAGTCGGGGCTGGTCTCAAGCGACGCCATGGTACAAGGTTTGTCTGAAATGGGCGTGCAAGAGGTAGAGATTGACCCAGAGCAGACGGTTGAGGTTGCTACACCTACTCACCATCGAACCCAGACACAGGCATTATTACGCGGACAGCACGACACGTCTGCGCGGTTCGATAAATCATTGAATGATCAATTTAATCGCAGCTTGTTTCTACCTACTGTTGAAAGTCTCCCATCGTCGTTTTCGCTATATGCAAAACAAGCTTTAACCTTCGCTGTGGTCATTGTGGGAGGATTAGCTTTAGGGTTCACTGCTGCAACGAAAAGCTACTGGTGGCCAGCACTGTCGGCATCGTTTTCAGAGCCATCAACATCGCCTGTTGCTAACGTAAATAATGCTCAGAAAAGCGATGATTTGAAAGAGGCATCAGCTAACTCAACTGAAGGAGACAGTGCTTCAAACGGTGCTATTGATAATAGTGGTCAAATGCCCTGGCAGGGCACTGAACGAATTTCAGAGCCAACTACAGATAAAAGCACAGATAAAAGTACATATAACAGCATAGAGCAAGCTTCTGAATCAACTCCTGCGGGAACACAAGTTGCCGCTTCAAATGCTAATAGAAACACCAGTAACCCCAACTCCAGTAATACGACCTCTAGCAATTCTAGCACCCCAGAAGTGAACAATGAGCTTCTCACTCAAGCTCCGTTGCCAGACAATGGCACTAGCAAAGATGTTACTAATGAATATGAAGGCAAGGTATTAAACGAATCAGAAGACTCGGGAAAGATAGAAGTTTCACCCGAACTTATGGCGAGGTTCAACGCAGCTGTTGAAGCGCTAGACGATAAAACATCGAGCGCAAATGCTGAACCTGAAACAAAGGTAAAAGTTCGTGATGACACACTACGCGTAGATCAGTTACCGGTTAGGTTGTTAACTCGCTTACCTACTATGAACTTTAGCGCGCACATGTATGCGTCTAATCCTCGTGATCGCTGGGTAAGAGTAAATGGTCGTCAACTTTCTGAGGGTGACTGGATTGCTGATAAAGTACAAATAATCAATATTGAGGCGCAGCGCGTAGTGCTAGCTTTCGAAGATGAGATATTCACCATGGCAGCGCTAACTGACTGGTAAGGACGCCATAGTAGGGTTTAAATGGGAGCGTTGACTGCATGAAAGGCTAGGGATGCAGTCAACAGGTCTCTCTTAATTTGGGGCTTGATGAATAAATACTTCTTTGAAAAATTTGGGAAGATTAAGACTAAATTCTTCAGGTTTTACGCCCGACACCACTTCATCATCGTAATGGCTTAAATCGATTTTTTTGATTTCGTTGAAATGGTTGCCCTTTAAACTGTAGAACGTCATTACATGCGGGCTTATCGGGTCGGCTGGATTAACCTTGCTTACAATGCCCAATTTACCACTCTTCAGCTTTACTAAAGAGCCCACGGGATGGACCCCGATGCACTTAATAAATTGTTTAACAAGTTCTTGGTCGAGACCGTCAGAGCTTGAAAGGCGTTTTAGCGCCTGAATTGGCGTTAGACTGGGCTGAGCATTGTTGTTTGATGTCATTTCATCGTAGTTATCGATAATAGCAGCAATGCGGGCGAACTCCGTTATTTCATCTCCTCTTAGACCTCTTGGGTAGCCGCTGCCGTCTATACGTTCTTGGTGCTGTTCGATAATCTGCAATGATAAATCTGAGATGTCTCCGCATTGTTCAACTAACGATGTGCCTATTTCAACGTGGGTTTTTAACACGGCAAAATCGTCGTCTGATAACGGAAGTTGGGCATTTCGCACATCGGCTGGTATTGAAGACATACCAATATCCATGAGCAGAGCACCTAAGCTTGCTTGTTCGATAGTGTCTCTATTGTAGCCAAGAAACTTGCAGAAAATACCGGTGAGTATTGAGCAGTTAATAGAGTGCTCTAGTAAATAGTTGTCAGCATCTTTTATAAGAGTTAGGCAGCTAAGTGCATCGCCGTTATCAAATACGCTTTCAATAAGACTGTGAGATAAGGACGACATTGGCGACAAGTCTGTTACTGCACCTTTATTTAGCGCAGTTATAAACTTGCTTTGAATAGAAAGCGCATTTTCGTACAGTTCGCTCGCTTCACTGATGGAGTCTTTGCCAACAGGTTTGGGCTTTGACGCGCTTACGCTTTCTGAAGTCTCAGCTTGCTCGACTGTATTAGCGTTTATATCGCCGGCACTATTATCATTGAAGTGTTTTGACTTTGTTAAGTCGACCTCCAGCAATAAAATACCCTTGTTTTTCAATGTTTGTATGATGCTTTGCGATTTTACAACGCCTTTAGAGCGTATTTGCAAGTTACCAGACTGCTCGAGAACTTGAGTCACATACATTCCTGGCTTCAGTTCATCGATAGGCACTTGTTCTAGCATTTGTTTTTCCATTTACTGCAATTTTTGAATTCGATAGTTTCAAGCGTAGTTAAAGTAGCATAGGGTGCTTTGATTTAATATGCCAAATAATACTTCATGTATTTGAATGTTTTCTTGTGTCATTCATATCTAAATAGCGAGTTTGGCACTTTTGGTATTTTTGCAATGAGGCTTTGCAAATTTGTAGCTACTTGTTCATATGCATGTTCCCGATCTGTTCTGTAAAACCTGACGTAGCAAATAGACTAAAGTTTAAAGTGGTTAGCTTTTTTGTAAGGGGTGATTTTAGTACGCCCTTGATTCAACATTTAAGGAATTAGCATGAAAGATGAACAACAGGTTACGCCTGGTTTATTACTAGCACTAACGCCCGTTGTACTAACACTTTTCATTTTGGGAACTCAGATATTTTATTTTGGGGTTTTTGAGCCTCATATCCCGCTTGCTATAGGGTTGGCTTTGGCTAGCTTTGTTGGTATTTATCTCGGCCTTAGCTGGAAGGATATACGCGCGGGCATTTTCAAAGTTATTCACGTGGCACTGCCTTCGGTCAGTGTACTTATTACCGTGGGTATGATTATTGGTATTTGGATTGCCAGCGGAACGGTTCCAACCATTATCTACTATGGCTTAAAAACACTTTCTCCCGAGATTTTCTTGGCAGCGGATATGATCATATGTGCGGTTGTATCGGTGTCTTTAGGAACGAGTTGGGGGAGTGTGGGCACTGTTGGGTTAGCGCTAATGGGTATAGGCGAGGGCTTTGACATACCTATGTATTGGACAGCTGGTGCCGTGGTATCTGGTGCGTTTTTTGGGGACAAAGTGTCGCCTCTTTCCGATACAACTAATCTCGCCCCTGCGGTTACCGGCACTGATGTGTTCTCCCACATTAAAAATATGATGGCCACCACTATCCCTGCGATGGTTATAGCTCTTCTTATTTATATTGCCGTTGGTTTTTTTGTGATCGATGCTCAAAGTGTGTCTTTTGAAAAAATTGAAGGCATAACTAACGCACTGGAAGATAACTTTTATATATCTGCATGGGCATTGCTGCCTGCTTTGGTGGTAATGGGCTTAGCATTAAAGAAATTTCCGCCGCTGCCTTCTTTGTTTGCAGGGGTTGTAGTAGGTGCCGCTTTTGCCATGATTACTCAAGGTGAAAGCTTACAAGCTGTTTTTGATTATGCGAACAACGGATATTCAATTCAAACAAACATTAGCGAAATAGATAGTTTGCTGAATCGCGGCGGTATACAGTCGATGATGTGGACAATTTCATTGGTGCTTATTGCACTAGGGTTTGGAGGGGCGTTAGAGACGACAGGCTGTTTGAGAAGCATTATTAATGCGATAAAAAGTAAAGCAAAAACGTTCGCAGGTACTCAAGTTGCAGCGGTAGGAACTGCGTTTGCAACTAATCTCGTTGCCGGCGACCCCTATTTGTCTGTTGCTCTACCAGGACGTATGTATTCTCCTGTTTATCGCGGCATGGGGTATTCAACGCTTAATCTTTCCCGAGGCATTGAGGAGGGCGGAACACTTATGTCGCCAATGATCCCTTGGAACGCTGGTGGTGCTTTTGTTATCTCGGCGCTAGGGCTTGGAATTTCTGGCGATAATTTGCAGAACCTATTGTACATACCGCTGGCTTTCGCATGCTGGACAGCGCCGCTTATTGGAATATTTTACGCTTACGTTGGCTGGTTCTCGCCTAAAGCAACTGACGAAGAGCGAAAAGAGTGGGAGTCATCAGGTGCTGATATTGCCAAATTCAACGATGACGGCACACCAGTGACAAGTTAGGACGGATCAGTCACCATAAAAAAGCGAGCGTAATAAAATTACGCTCGCTTTTCTTTTATCAGTTTGTTGCTATCAGTTTGTTGCGTCTAAGGCCAAGCTGGCCAGTTTAGTCTTCAGCAACAGTGCAGGTAATGCTAAACGCCTATAACCAACTAGGTTGCTTTGCCTCGAATGCATCGATGGCATCAGCTAATTCTAGTGTTTGACCTATGGCATCAAGACCTTTTATTAGGTTAGTTTTGTGGTGAGGGGCAATATCGAAGCTAAATGATACATCGCCAAAACTAACGGTTTGTGCAGGTAAATCGACAGTAATGGTAATAGCAGCATCAGCTTTTACCGCATCGAATAGCGCATCCATTTGTTCGCTCGTTAAAGCGACTGGAACCAACTGGTTGTTGATGCAGTTACCATAAAAAATGTCAGCGAAGCTTGTTGCGATTACAGCTTTGAAGCCAAAATCTGCAAGCGCCCACGGGGCATGCTCTCTACTAGAGCCGCAACCAAAGTTTTCCCTAGCGAGTAAAATGCTAGCGCCTTTATGTTCAGGCTTATTCAGTGAGAAGTCTGGATTAGGCTCTTGCTCTTTTAAATCCAAATAGCGCCAATCGTGAAAAAGGTGCTTGCCGTAGCCTATACGGGTGACACCCGTAAGAAACTGCTTAGGAATAATTTGGTCTGTGTCCACATTGGCTTGGTCTAACGGTGCTGCAATGCCCGTGTGGTGTGTAAAACCTTGCTCTAACATGTATTACTCCTGATAGTCTCTAACATCGGCGAAGTGGCCGTTAATCGCTGCGGCCGCAGCCATTGCGGGGCTCACTAAATGAGTGCGTGCACCACGACCTTGGCGTCCTTCAAAGTTTCTGTTGCTGGTTGATGCACAGCGATCGCCAGAAACAAGTTTGTCATCGTTCATACCTAAACACATTGAACAGCCAGGTAAGCGCCACTCAAAGCCAGCCTCTTCGAAAATCTTATCTAAACCCTCAGCTTCAGCTTGGCGTTTTACTGCCCCAGAACCCGGCACCACAATAGCGGTAACTGATGATGATACTTTGCCTTTTTTGGCAACGTGAGCAGCAGCTCGCAAGTCTTCTATACGGCCATTGGTACACGAGCCAATGAAAACATGATTCACTGCTACGTCAGCTAGTTTTTCGCCAGCTTTTAAGCCCATGTAGCTCAGCGCTTTTTTCGCGCTCTCTATTTCAATTGGGTCGGTAAAGTCTTCAGGTGCAGGAACAGGCGTATTAACCCCAATTACTTGGCCTGGGTTGGTTCCCCATGTAACCTGTGGTGCTATATCGGCAGCTTCTAATTCAACAAAAGTGTCGAAGCTTGCGCCTTCTTCGGTATATAAGGTTTTCCAATAGGCTAGGGCATCATCCCATGCTTGGTCTTTCGGCGCATATTCACGATCTTTTAGGTAATTAAAAGTAATGTCATCTGGCGCAATTAAACCTGCTTTTGCACCCGCTTCAATACTCATATTACACACGGTCATACGCTCTTCCATTGTAAGACTGCGTATAGCTTCACCAGCGTATTCAATGACATGCCCTGTTGCGCCGGCATGGCCAATTTTGCCAATGATGGCAAGAATAATATCTTTCGCCGTAATTCCCACAGGAAGCTTGCCATTTACATTAATAAGCATGCTTTTTGCGCGGCTTTGTTTGAGGGTTTGCGTTGCTAAAACATGCTCTACTTGAGATGTGCCAATTCCAAAAGCAAGAGCGCCAAAAGCTCCGTGTGTAGCGGTATGAGAGTCTCCGCATACTACCGTCATTCCAGGCTGAATGAGACCTAACTCCGGCCCCATTACATGCACAATACCCTGCTTTTGATGGCCGACAGGGTAAAGCTGAATTCCGTGCTCTTCACAGTTTTTTGCAAGAGTGTGAAGTTGTAGCGCGTTATCTGGGCCGCAGGCATCAATCGCAAGTGAACGGGTTGAAATGCTGTGATCCATAGTACCAACAGTCTTTTCTGGGCGTCGCACTTTACGGCCTTTTTCGTTAAGTCCAGCAAAAGCTTGCGGAGAAGTTACTTCGTGAATTAGGTGACGATCGATATAAATTAGGCTGTCATCGCCTAGTTGGTCAACAATATGTGCTTGCCATACTTTGTCATATAAGGTCTTGGCCATGTGGAATTTCTACTCCTGCGCCATTAATTGTTTAACAATTTCATCGCCTACTTGCGATGTACTTGAAGCTTGTTCTCTTTTATCTTCAGGCAGTAACTCGCCGGTAAGTACGCCTTTTTCAAGAGTCGCTACCACTGCTTTTTCTATTGCATCTGCGGCGTCATTTAGGTTCATGCTGAACCGCAACATCATAGCTGCTGATAAAATTTGAGCGATGGGATTTGCAATACCTTGTCCCGCGATATCTGGCGCTGAACCGCCTGCAGGCTCGTATAAGCCAAATCCTTCTTCATTCATGCTAGCTGAAGGTAAAAGCCCCATAGAGCCGGTCATCATTGCGCACTCATCAGATACGATGTCGCCAAACAAGTTTGAACACAGCATGACGTCAAATTGCGCGGGGTTCTTCATTATTTGCATGGTCGCATTGTCGATGTAGATATGATCTAGCTCTACATCCGGAAAGTCTTTTGCTACTTCTTCTGCTACTTCTCGCCACAATCTACTGGTAACCAGTACATTGGCTTTATCCACTGAGGTCACTTTTCCGCGGCGCTTTTGCGCTGCTTCAAACGCTGCCACTGCGATGCGGCGAATTTCTCGTTTGCTGTAGCGCATGGTGTCGTAGGCAAACTCTTCTTCGCCTTCACCTTCGCGACCTTTGGGTTGGCCAAAATATATTCCGCTAGTAAGTTCACGCACTACCAATACGTCTACGCCAGACTTAGCGATGTCTTCACGAAGTGGAGATAAACCTTCAAGGCCAGGATAGATACGGGCAGGTCGCAGGTTACTGAATAAATCGAAGCGGCTTCTTAAAGTAAGCAGCGCGGCGCGTTCAGGACGCTGTTCAAGTGGCAGTGTGTCCCACTTAGGCCCGCCTATACTGCCAAACAAAATCGCGTCTGCTTGTTCACAACCTAGTAGCGTTTTCGCTGGAAGCGCTTCGCCTTCGGTATCGATAGCATAACCACCCACGGGAAACTCAGTGCGCTTCAATGTAATGCTAAACTTCTTTTCTACAGCATCTAAGACCTTGTTGGCCTCTTGCATAACTTCTGGACCGATACCGTCACCGGCTAATACGGCAATTGAAAACTGGCTCATTTATTCTCCTACAACGCGTTCTTGTTGATTCTTTTGCTGATCAATCTGGTCGGCCAGATAAGTATTGTTCAGTACGAATATCAATGCTTTTACACCGGCTTCTACGATATCTGTGGCTAAGCCGATACCGTGGAACCGACGCTCTTTATATGTGGCAATAACACTGACTTGCGCTAATGCATCTGCACCTTCGCCCTTCGAGTCTAGTTTAAAGTCGACAATTTCTAAGTCTTCATGACCCAAAATAGAGATTATGGCTTTAAATGCTGCATCTACTGGTCCATTACCTGTACATGCTTGCGTAATCTCTTGCTCACCTACTTTCATCTTTACGGTAGCACTAGGGATAATTTCTCTACCTGAATTAGCTTGAAGGTAAAGAAGCTGATAGTGCGCTTGGTCGTGCTTTTGTTTATCGAAAAACAACAGTGCCTCAAGGTCATAGTCATAGACCTGTCCTTTCTTATCAGCCAGTTTCAAAAATGCGTCGTAAACGGCCTCTAAATCAAACTCTTCAGGCTTGTAACCTAACTCGGTTAGCCTGTGTTTTATTACATGGCGACCCGAACGAGAGGTTAGGTTAAGGTTGTTCTTGTTAATACCGACACTCTCAGGTGTCATAATTTCATAGGTATTTTGCGCTTTTAAGACACCGTCTTGATGTATGCCTGACGAGTGACTAAAGGCGTTGGCCCCAACAATAGCCTTGTTAGATTGAACTGGCATATTGCATAACTGGCTGACGAGTTTCGAGGTACGTGAGATTTCTGTTGAGTTAATATTGGTATCAATACCAAGCAAGCCTTTTCGGGTTTGCAAGATCATTGCAATCTCTTCAAGCGATGCGTTACCCGCACGCTCACCAATACCATTAATAGTGCACTCCACCTGACGAGCACCTTGCTCTACTGCGGCGAGAGAATTAGCAACAGCTAGGCCCAAATCGTTATGGCAATGCACAGAGATAATGGCTTTATCGATATTAGGAACTCGATTAAACAGCTGCTGAATAATACCGCCGAACTCAGTGGGCGTTGTGTAGCCAACAGTATCAGGAATATTTACCGTGGTGGCGCCGGCTGTAATAGCGGCTTCTACCATACGGCACAGGTAGTCGATATGCGTTCTGCCAGCGTCTTCACATGAAAACTCGACGTCATCGGTGTATTTACGGGCATGCTTTACCGCAGCTACGGCCATGTCTACCACATCATCATGAGACTTGCGTAATTTCGCACCAACGTGTATTTCCGATGTGGCAATAAAGGTATGTATTCTAAACTGTTCAGCTACGCTAAGGGCTTGGCCGCATGCATCGATATCACCGGGAAGGGCGCGGGATAGGCCGCAAATTACTGAGTTTTTGATCTCTTTCGCAATCATTTGTACTGATTGGAAATCGCCAGGTGAAGACACAGGAAAACCTGCTTCTATGATGTCTACGCCCAATCGCTCGAGCGCCAGCGCAATCTGTAACTTCTCTTTGGCACTTAGACTTGCTGGCAAGGCCTGCTCACCGTCTCGCAATGTGGTATCAAAGATTTTCACTTGATTTGTCATGACGCTCTCTCAATAGAATAGTTAAAAAAAAACCCGTGCTGTGCACGGGTTTTGTGTGATTAATCGCTGGTCGCAATCTACCCGTGCAGTCTAGCTGCCATCAGGAGTAGTGTAAGAAGAAAACGGATACGCATTTTTCAGTTATCTTTGCAGACCAAAATTTATAGCGCCAATTTAACCATGTGAGCCTTAAACGTCAACCATTGTTTACCATAATGATTATATTTTTATGAAATAGTTGATCTTGATGCCTATATTAGGATGCCTGTCCTAATTAGTGGTGGGGACTCTCTGGTTTCATGTCTTAAACGCCTGTTTGAATGCTGCTAATGCAGATAAGGAGTCTGACTTTTGACATGGTTAGTATGTTTGTACTCTTTTTGACTAGTATGAGGAAGTTGCTAAATGGATTAATAATTATTATTTTTGAATTTTTATTCATATTTTTGTTCGTGGGCGCATTGCTACTGTCGCTTAGGTAGAAAGAAGCGGCGTCGACAAGTCCTTTATTTTAATAAGGTAAAGTTCTTCCAGTTTATTTGAGTAGACAGCCGCATCTCTCTAATAGACAGTGCACGAGGTGATACTCGAGATTTGAAGTTCCAAGCATGACCTGAGCAGGCGCTCGCCATGATAGTTTTCGTTGGTTTAAGAAGAACTTTACTATCAAAAGAGCCGTGGTTTTCAAGTCCCTTTTGTTGTGACTCTCTATAGGAGTCTTCATCGTGAGGGCTCGCCTGCTTCTCGCTTTGATCAGCTTCCTGACTGTTTCCCCGATTGATTCCATCAACTGTAAACCAACCGTGTTTATTCAAATGAACGACATCATCTACCAACATCGTTTTGTCGATAGCGTCTAATTCAAGGTGAATACCTTCGATGGTTTTTATCAATACAGGAACAATTAATCCATAATCTGCGTGTTTTCTAAACCACTGAGCAGTTGCGTCGGTGTCTTGAGGTAAACGAGGTGCTGCTTTAGGCTGCTTGGCATACCAGCTTCCGTTGTATGTGTCGGTAGATAGAGGCGTTGGGTTAGTGACAAAATATCGAGCGACGCTTCTAATGTGATGAGGTAATCCGCCGATTCGGCGTTTAAGAATAGACGCATTAGTGATCCCGCTGTGTGCAATAAACAAAAGCTCCCTTTCGTACAGCGCCGTACACACTTCAGAAAACTGTGCGTGATTTCCACCCAGTTCGCCTAAGTCGTTAAAAAAACCTGATTGTGTTTTTGGCGGATGACTGTTTGTGCTCACGTTAACATCGCGTTTTGACTGTCTCTGCACTAACCGTATCAAGAATATGAGAAGCTAGCCACTTCTAGAAACAAGAATTAGTCTTTGTTTGAGAATAACCATCCCTCAGCGCCCAATTAAAATTTGCCCTCAGTTGCACTAAAAACAAAAAAGGCGTTAGTACAAGTAGCACTAACGCCTTCTCAAAGGTAGAGCCTGTCTACTCTCGTTGAGCTATATTAGGCAACGCTTTACTGACCTTTTATTTCAGAAAGGCCTTTATAGGTTGCTGCACTACCAAGCGCTTCTTCGATACGTAGAAGTTGGTTGTACTTAGCGACACGGTCAGAACGGCAAAGAGAGCCAGTTTTGATTTGACCTGCAGCAGTACCTACCGCTAAATCAGCAATTGTCGCGTCTTCAGTTTCGCCAGAACGGTGAGAGATAACAGCAGTGAAGCCAGCGTCTTTCGCCATCTTAATTGCATTAAGCGTTTCTGTTAGCGAGCCAATTTGGTTGAACTTGATAAGGATTGAGTTACCAATACCGTTATCGATACCGCGCTTAAGAATTTTGGTATTAGTTACGAACAAGTCATCGCCAACAAGCTGTACTTTGTCACCAATCTTCTTCGTTAAGCTCGCCCAGCCATCCCAGTCGCTTTCATCTAAGCC
The DNA here is from genome assembly GCF_001886475.1 of Alteromonas sp. RW2A1. NCBI lineage: Bacteria > Pseudomonadati > Pseudomonadota > Gammaproteobacteria > Alteromonadales > Alteromonadaceae > Alteromonas > Alteromonas sp. RW2A1. The sequence continues at coordinate 935,766 of NZ_CP018031.1, forward strand.
ATCTTCGATAGATACAATAGGGTATTGTGAAGAAAGGTCGGCTAAATAGTCGCCAAACGCTTCAGAATCGAAGCTCTTGTCTTCACCAGACAACACATACTTACCGTCTTTGTAGAATTCAGACGCGGCACAATCTAGCGCAAGAGTAATGTCTTCATTCATTTTGTAGCCAGCGTTTTCAACGGCTTGCACGATAACAGCAAGTGCCTCTGCATTTGAGCTAAGGTTAGGTGCAAAACCACCTTCATCTCCTACTGCGGTGTTAAGACCTTTCGCTGAAAGTACTTTCTTAAGCGCGTGGAAGATTTCAGCACCCATACGCAGTGCTTCTTTAAAGCTTTTCGCGCCAACTGGCTGAACCATGAATTCTTGAATATCAACGTTGTTGTCTGCGTGCTCGCCACCATTGATGATGTTCATCATAGGCACCGGCATTGAGTATTGGCCAGACGTACCATTTAGGTCAGCGATGTGCTCATAAAGTGCAACGCCTTTTTCAAGCGCGGCTGCCTTTGCAACTGCAAGAGACACAGCCAAAATAGCATTAGCGCCAAGAGTCTCTTTGTTTTCGGTGCCGTCTAAGTCAATCATCACCTGATCGATATCAGACTGTGCAAGTGCGTCTTTGCCTAGCAGCGCTGGAGCAATTGCGTCGTTAATAGCCGCTACTGCTTTAGTTACACCTTTACCAAGGTAACGAGACTTGTCGCCGTCGCGCAGTTCTAATGCTTCGCGGCTACCAGTAGATGCGCCAGATGGTGCAGCCGCACGACCCATTACGCCAGACTCTAAGTAAACGTCTGCTTCTACAGTTGGATTACCGCGTGAATCTAAGATTTCACGTCCGATTATGCGACTAATTTTCGCCATGTTATTTCCTCAACATTTGATGTGGGAACGCAACGGGAAAGCGTTCCCTTTATTAGAAACTAGTGATTTTCTTTTTGATATTTACCCGCGGCTTCAACAAACCCCTTAAACAATGGGTGACCATCGCGAGGTGTTGAAGTAAATTCAGGATGGAACTGACCAGCGATAAACCAAGGATGGTCAGGTATTTCTATAACTTCTACAAGTCGTTTGTCAGTGGACAAACCACTTACCTTAAGGCCTGCAGCTTCGATTTCATCGCGTAAGTTGTTGTTCACTTCGTAGCGGTGACGGTGGCGCTCGTAAATTTCAACGTTCCCATAGATCTCATGCACTTTAGTGCCTTCAATTAAATGGCACAGCTGGCTGCCCAATCGCATTGTACCGCCAAGATCTGATGTTTCAGTGCGTGTTTCGGTAGTTCCAGCAGCGTCTAACCACTCCGTGATTAAACCTACTACAGGATATGCAGTTTCAGGGTCGAATTCAGTACTGTTGGCATTGGCCATGCCTGCAACGTTTCGAGCAAACTCAATAAGTGCAACCTGCATCCCAAGGCAAATACCTAAATATGGAACTTTATTTTCTCGGGCGTAGCGAGCTGCTGCAATTTTACCTTCGATGCCGCGTTCACCAAAACCGCCGGGCACTAGGATAGCGTCTAGCTTTTCAAGTATTTGCGTTCCTTTACTCTCCACATCTTGAGAGTCGATATGGTGAATGTTGACTGTCAGTCTATTTTTAAGGCCTGCATGCTTTAATGCTTCGTTTACCGACTTATAAGCATCGGGTAATTCAACATATTTACCAATCATGCCTATATTCACTTCGGCAGTTGGGTTGGACTCTGCGTAAAGTACTTGTTCCCATTCAACTAAATCAGCTTCTGGGCAATCAAATCCGAAGCGATCGACAACAAGCTGGTCCATGCCTTGTGCTTTAAGCGCAGCTGGAATGCGATAAATACTATCCACATCTTTTAACGAGATAACCGCTTTGTCTGCTACGTTGGTGAAAAGCGCAATTTTAGAGCGTTCGCTGGTAGGTAGTGCACCTACAGAGCGACACACAAGAATATCTGGTTGAATACCAATTGAGCGCAATTCTTTAACCGAGTGCTGAGTGGGTTTTGTTTTCACTTCACCTGACGCAGGCATATAAGGCACAAGTGTTAAGTGCATGTACATAGCACGCTCGCGACCCACCTCAGTACCTAGTTGACGAATGGCTTCTAAGAAAGGTTGTGACTCAATGTCACCTACGGTACCGCCCACTTCTACGATGGCAACGTCATGACCTTCAGCACCTTCAATAACGCGACGCTTAATTTCGTTAGTAATGTGCGGAATAACCTGAATGGTCGCCCCCAAGTAATCGCCGCGACGCTCACGTTTTAGTACTTCTTCGTAAACACGACCTGTAGTGAAGTTATTACGCTTAGTCATACGGGTGCGAATAAAACGCTCGTAGTGACCAAGATCAAGGTCTGTCTCTGCACCGTCATCGGTAACAAATACTTCACCATGCTGTATAGGGCTCATTGTGCCCGGGTCGACGTTGATGTAAGGGTCGAGTTTTAACATGGTAACGGTGAGACCGCGAGCTTCAAGAATTGCGGCCAGAGATGCTGCTGCAATACCTTTTCCAAGCGATGAAACTACACCACCAGTGACGAAAATATAATGTGTCATGCGAAACCTAGAACGTTAGGGTTGTATGGTAAATATAGGCCGATTTCAGAAAGAAACCATCTACACTTTGGACGGGGCGATAGTATACGCAAAACCATGTAAACAGACAATCTATTTGCCCACATGATGTGCAAATTTACGCCAGATTTACACCAAGTTTAGGCCAGTTGTGACCTAAACTTGGCCTTGCGGCTAAGACTGACTTAAGCGCTTTAAGGTGTATATAAGGTCGAGAGCTTGCCGCGGAGAGAGTTCATCGGGAGATATGTTCGCTAGAGCATCGACAGCAGGGTTGGGTTTATCTGGAAACAGCAATTCTGCTTGGCCTTTTGGCTTTGCGTTTGATGTAGCCTGTGATGCAGCCTTTGATGTAGCTTTCGATATACTTGCTGCCTTATCGGGCGCACTCTCTTCCCCTTGAGTCATAATATGAGAAGACTCTAATGCCGCTAGCTTAAGTTGAGCCGCTTGAATAACCGCTCTTGGTACACCAGCTAACTGGGCTACCTGTAGCCCGAAACTCTTACTTGCTGCTCCTTCTGACACCGTGTGCATAAAGCGGATAGTATCTTCAAACTCAACAGCATCCAAATGCACGTTGACCACACCTTGCTGTGTGTCTGGCAGCTCGGTTAGTTCAAAGTAATGGGTAGCAAAAAGGGTATAGGCATTAAGCTGTTTAGCAAGGTAACTTGCACATGCCCACGCCAGTGATAATCCATCGTAAGTACTCGTACCGCGACCAATTTCGTCCATTAACACCAAAGAGTTTTCTGTAGCGTTGTTTAAAATATTGGCCGTTTCTGTCATCTCGACCATGAAGGTTGAGCGCCCTGACGCAAGATCATCAGATGCACCAATACGGGTGAAGATACGATCTAATTTCCCTATATGCGCTTGCTGAGCTGGAACGAAACTACCTATGCACGCTAGCAGAGCAATAAGCGCTGTTTGACGCATGTAAGTAGATTTACCACCCATGTTCGGGCCCGTAATTATCAGCATTCGCCGAGCGGTATCTAGTTGCAGTGGATTGGCGATGAATGGTGTTTTCATTACATTTTCTACAACAGGATGGCGCCCTTCCTCATAAGTAAGTGCACACTCGTTACTGAGCCTTGGCCTGTGCCAATCTAAAGCAATTGCCCGTTCGGCGAAACAACACAAAACATCGAGTTTTGCCAGTGCCGCGGCACTGTCTATTAGGTTATTTAAGTGCGGCGTAAACTCATCAAATAGTGCTTCGTACAGCTTTTTCTCAAGTGCAAGCGCCGCGCCTTGACTGCTAAGCACCTTGTCTTCGTGCTCTTTTAGTTCTGGGGTAATAAAGCGTTCGGTATTTTTAAGCGTTTGACGACGGATATACTCCGATGGTGCATTTGCGCTGTTGGCGCGGCTAATTTCTATAAAAAAGCCATGTACTCGGTTGTATCCTACTTTAAGGGTAGAAATACCAGTACGCTCTCTTTCTCGGCGTTCCATTGCCTCAAGATAGTCAGTAGCACCCTGAGAGAGGGCTCGCAATTCGTCTAATTCTTCGTTGTAGCCAGGTGCTATGACGCCGCCTTCTCGTATAATTACCGGCGGGTTATCAATAATGGCGTGATTGAGTAGTGTCTGCAGCTCGGGATAAGTGCCGACAGTTTGGCTGATTTGCCTTATTTGCCCCGTTTCATAGCGCGATAATGCGTCGTGTAAATCAGGTAAAGCGTTAAACGCGTTTTTTAATCTGGCAAAATCTCTAGGCCGTGCAGAGCGAAGAGCTAAGCGTGCCATGATGCGTTCGATATCACCAATGTGTTTTAGGGCGCTGCGAATATCGTCAGGGCTATCATCAATAAAGGCGTCAACGGCGTCTAATCGACTCTGTAGCTCATGTTGGTCGGTAAGCGGCGAGTGGATAACCCGTTGTAACAGGCGACTACCCATGGCCGTTGTGGTAGTGTCCATTACACTAAAAAGCGTGTTTTCTTGACCGCCAGATAAGTTATGGGTGAGCTCTAGATTGCGTCTGGTAGCCGCATCTAGCTGAACGCGGCTGTCCTGCTGTTCTGTTTGTATTTGTCTAATATGAGGTAGGGCGGTTCGCTGGGTGTCTTTTACATATTGTAATACGCAACCCGCTGCGCCTAAGCCTTTGGTGATACCTTTAAGTCCGAAACCATCGAGGGTTTTAGTTCCAAACTGTAGATTAAGCTGCTCATCTGCGGTATCAATATCAAATTCCCATTCAGGACGTCTTCTTAATCCTTTTCGGCTCTCAATGAGTGAGAGTTGCTCGAAGCCTTCTGGATAGAGCAGTTCGGCTGGATTAACCCGCTGTATTTCCGCTAATAAATTTTCATCGTTATCGCATTCAAATACTACAAAGCGCCCACTAGTAACGTCCAGCGTGGCTAAGCCATAATGCATAGAGTGGCCACACACTGCGGCTAATATATTATCTCGCCGCTCTTCTAAAAGCGCTTCGTCGGTAACCGTACCTGGTGTGACAATACGCTGGACCTGTCGCTCTACTGGCCCTTTGCTGGTAGCCGGATCGCCAACCTGCTCACATATCGCTACCGACTCCCCCATTTTAACCAAGCGAGAAAGGTAACTTTCTACCGCATGATAGGGTACCCCAGCCATTGGGATGGGGTCGCCGCCAGATTTACCTCTGGCAGTTAACGAAATGTCGAGGAGTTCTGCGGCTTTTTTGGCATCATCAAAAAACAATTCATAAAAATCGCCCATGCGATAAAACAAGAGAATATTCGGATGCTGCGCCTTAATCGTAAGGTATTGGCGCATCATAGGAGTATGTGATTCCAAAAAACGACCTCAATAGATTTGTTTACGGTGTTAATGCGTATGGTAACAAATAAATGATAAACTCTCCGCTACCAAACACGCTGATGATAAATTGACATGACTACGCCATTTTCAACCGATTCCGAAACAAAAACCATATCTTTAACGATTGATAGCGCGTTAACTACTCAAGTGATGGCTATTGGCGATGTATTGCGTGATAAAAAGTGGACGGCATCGACTGCAGAGTCGTGTACAGGTGGAGGAATTGCGTTTGCTTTTACTAGTGTTGCAGGCAGTTCAGACTGGTTTAATCAGTCTTGGGTTACTTATTCGAACGCGGCTAAAAACTGTGAGTTATCGGTAAAAAGCGAAACGTTGGAAAAATATGGCGCTGTCTCCCAACAGACTGTAACTGAAATGGCGGCGGGTGTTCAAAAGCGAAGCGGTGCAGAACTAGTGATAACGGTTAGCGGCATCGCCGGGCCCGGTGGCGGTAGTGAAAGTAAGCCTGTTGGCACTGTGTGGTTCGGTTTTATATGCGGTACGCATGCACAGCAAGTAAAACAAGTATTCAGTGGCAATAGAGATGATGTTCGCGGTCAAGCGGTGGAGTTTGCTCTCAATTATGCATTGAAAATGCTTAGCGAAGTGTAACTGTTGAGCAGCCGCAAACATGAATATTAAGCTTGTTTGTAAAAGTTTTAGTATCAGCTAGACAGCGGTTAAATGTCTTTTTGTGTTGTACCGTTTTGCAAGACAAAATAATTAAAACACTGGTTGAAACTGTATGCTTGTACAGTATAGAATGTGTGTGGAAGTTGTTAGGGTATGATTATAGAAGTTCTTGTTTAAAAATTCGTATTTAAAAGTGCGTTCATAAAAGCAAGTAGCAACCTATTGGGAATAAATAAAGCGCGTAAAGTAATCGCTAAACAGCATAACAAATTACAGGCGAGTAAGAACAAGTAACAGCGGTCTCACTCCCACCCGTGTCCATATAATTAAAGATGTGACGCACCAAAGATCAAGCATAGGCATAGTTAAGATGACAGATCAGAATAGAAGCAAAGCATTAGATGCAGCGTTATCCCAAATTGAAAAGCAATTTGGTAAAGGCTCAATTATGAAGTTGGGCGAGAACAAGACAATGGATGTAGAAACCATTTCTACGGGCTCGCTTGGGCTAGACGTTGCGCTTGGTGCTGGTGGATTGCCCCTAGGCCGTATTGTTGAGATTTACGGTCCTGAGTCATCGGGTAAAACAACGCTTACACTTGAAGTTATTGCTGAAGCTCAGCGTCAGGGCAAAACTTGTGCATTCGTTGATGCAGAACACGCACTTGACCCAATTTACGCAGAAAAGCTTGGTGTTAATATTGATGAGCTACTGGTTTCTCAGCCAGACACCGGTGAACAAGCGCTGGAGATTTGTGACATGCTGACACGCTCTGGTGCTGTAGACGTTATTGTTGTCGACTCTGTAGCAGCGTTAACACCACGGGCAGAGATTGAAGGCGATATCGGTGATTCACACGTTGGTCTTGCGGCGAGAATGATGTCGCAAAGCATGCGTAAAATTACAGGTAACTTGAAGCGCTCGAATACAATGATGATTTTCATCAACCAAATTCGTATGAAGATTGGTGTTATGTTCGGAAGCCCTGAAACAACGACAGGTGGTAATGCACTTAAGTTCTATGCGTCGGTACGTTTGGATATCAGAAGAATTGGTTCTGTTAAAGAGGGCGATGAAGTTGTTGGTAACGAGACTCGCGTAAAAGTTGTTAAAAATAAGATTGCTCCTCCTTTCAAGCAAGCCGAGTTTATCATCAAGTACGGTGAAGGTATTTCTAAGCATGGCGAATTGATTGATTTAGGTGTTAAGCACAAGCTCATTGATAAAGCAGGTGCTTGGTATAGCTACAACTCTGATCGCATTGGTCAGGGTAAAGCAAACAGCATGCAATTTTTGAAGAACAACCCTGAAGTTTCAAATGAAATTGAAGCAAAGTTAAGAGAATTGCTTTTGCCTAGTAAGGTTGCAGTAGATAATAGTGAAGACGTAAACGAAGAGTCGTAAGTACGAACTTTATCCAAACTGACTATTATCAATGAGATTCATTTAAAAACCCGCCTTTAAGCGGGTTTTTTGTTTGCCCAGCGAAGCTGGCAAACCCGTCAGGTTGAAAGAAACCTGAATCACCCTGACTGAGGGGAAGATAATCCGAATGGCAAGGGCGACTTAGCAAGTGATATGAAGTATGCAGGAGCCGTATACGAGGCCCGTACGTACGGTTCTGTGAGAGGGATGAGGCGCAAGCCTCACCCTACTCGATATGGCCAGTAAACGAAAAACGGCTTTCAGATAACACATTTGCTAACACTTATTATTGGTAGTTATCTTGCGTGAGCTAAAAATTAAATGAATTCTGTAATTAAGAATAAAAAACAAAGACTATAGATTTGTAGAGGCGGCAGTTTTACTGTTTAGTATAAGTAGTTGCCATCGCTATAAAAGTAATAAAACGAGTTCGTATTACATCAAAATAGAAATCTGTGAGTCGACATTTCGATAAGCATAGTTGAAGAAAATAATAATAAACGAGGAGAGGGACGCATCCATGATTGAAATAACTGGTCTCGCTAAACGTTTTGAGGTGGAAAACCCCAAAAAGCTTAGCGAGCAAGAGAAAAAAGACCCACGCTTAAAAGGACGCTACTTCCAGTCTGTAAGAGATGTATCATTTGCCTGTCAAAGCGGTGAGGTACTCGGACTGCTAGGGCCTAACGGCGCAGGAAAAACAACCACACTTCGCATGCTGTCTACAGCGCTACGCCCTGATAGCGGAAGCGTGACGATAGACGGTCAAGACGTATTGGCAAATCCAAATGTTGCACGAAAGAAAATCGGCTTTTTATCAAGCTCTACTGGTCTGTACGGCAGATTAACAGGTCGTGAAAATATCAGCTATTTTGGTGAGTTGCATGGTTTGTCGAAAAGTACCATTAACGCGCGTATAGAAGAAATGGCTGATTTGCTCGATATGCAGAGCTTTTTGGAAAGACGCGCTGAGAATTTCTCATCAGGTATGAAGCAAAAAGTATCCATTGCACGTGCTGTTATTCACGAGCCCTCGCTTGTAGTACTTGATGAGCCCACTACCGGCCTGGACATTATGGCGACCAGTACCGTTATGGAGTTTATTCAACGATTGAAAGATAAGGGAACACCGGTGATCTTCTCCACCCATCACTTAGATGAGGTGCAAGCTCTGTGTGACAAGGTCACCGTCATCAATCAGGGCGAAACTGTATTTAATGACTCACTTGCTGCGTTCAGCGCACTGTCTGATGGGCAAATGCATAAGAGTTTCCTTAAAACACTGTCAACAGAATCACAGGAGAAGAGCAATGTGGTTAATCTTTAAGAAGGAATTTAAAGAGTTATTGCGGGATAAAAAAACCATTATCTTTATGATTCTGTTACCGCTTTTACTGTTCCCTGCTATTTTCGGCGTAGGCATTTTCTTTATGAGTAACGCCGCTGAAAAAGCGGAAAATGAAATTCTAAAATATGCCATCGTTGGTGAAGCATATGCGCCTGACATTGTAGAATCTTTTGCTGAGGCGTCTGAAAAGTTTGAATTGGTAAGTGTTGACGGTGCTTTTGAGAGCGAGAGTGATTATGCCAAGTTTATCAAAAACGAAACTTTAGACTTTGTGTTAGTAATACCTGACACTTTTGATGCAGATATTTTGGCATCGGGACAGCATAAAATTGGGCTTTATTTAAATGATGCAGGGCTTAACAAAGTCTATGGGCGAGTAGCCGAAATCATTGACGTTTATATGGACGAATTTCAGCTAGCGGCATTTACCGAGCTGGGGTTAAATGAAGCGCAACAAGAAGCTTTGCTAAAACCTATTTCGATAGAAAAGCAAAACGTAGCTGATGATAGAGAGGTTTGGGGCGAGCGTATTGGCGGCTTCTTACCTTACTTCATTTTTATCTTGTGCTTACAGGGGGCTATGGCACCCGCTGCTGATTTGGGTGCAGGGGAAAAGGAAAGAGGTACGCTGGAAACACTGCTTATTTCACCAATGGACAGGTACAAACTGGTACTTGGCAAGTTCTTTACGGTAAGCGCCGCGGGTATCATTACTGCTCTCATCACCGTATCTTCCATGGCTATTTGGGGTATTGTTTTATCTCAGGGCATGGCAATTGAATTTGTTGTTGAAGTTATGTCGATGATAGGCATAGTCGATTTTGTACTTATCTTTCTTATGCTCGTGCCGGTTGTTGCTGTGTTTGCCGCGATCCTACTCTCACTATCGATATATGCACGCTCGTTTAAAGAGGCGCAAAGTTACATGGGGTCTTTAATCATGGTCGTGATCTTCCCCGTGCTAATTGCCATGATGCCGGGCGTTGAGTTAAAAGGAGCATGGGTTTGGGTGCCCCTGACTAATGTTGCACTTGCTATGAAGGAGCTGTTCAAAGGAACGATGGACTACTTCGCATTGTTTGGCATTTTTACCTCTACCGCAGTCATCGCTATTGGATTAATAATGTTTTGTATTCATTGGTTTAATAAAGAGAAAGTACTGTTTAGGTAATAGCAGGTAATTGAGAAAGTTAACGAAGTGAAATCACGTTAAAGAAAAAGACGCCACGTGTTGTTTTAGAGATTTGTTATAAACACATTGTGGCGTTTTTGTTTGTACTGTTTAAACCTCAAAATCAATTCTCTTGATTATACTTTCCCAACCAGGAGGAATTTTCCCCTGTAACACGTAAGAATAGGCAAGCAGTTCGGCGATAACATAGTACAAGGATTCTGGTATATCTTGACCTACATCCAATGTAGCCAGCACTTCGCTAAGATAGGGATCTTCATGTATGAGTATGCCTGTCTCTTCAGCCATAGCAATTATCGCTTCGGCTAAGTCGCCATAGCCCTTTGCTACCACTTTTGGGGTGTTTTTCTTGTCTCCGCCTTCATATTTGAGACCAATTGCCCGCTTAGCTTTGTTCTGTTTGTCAGTACTCATACTGTCTTCTCGCAATTAGCACTCATACTCTAGTCTCAAAAATTTGATGAGGACGGCTATTGAGGGTATCTGGAATATGCCCGCGCTGAAAACTACTCTTTTCTACTTGTAATCCAAGTTCCTCCAAGCGTTTAGTGAGGTAAGGCAATGTGTCGGCAACTCTTGCCAAGATAACTTCATTTGAGGCATATAAGTCGAGGGTAATTGTCTCTTTGTCTATTTTTGACTTGGCAAGTACTTGTCCAACAGTGCCTATATCCAACTTCATGGTAACGTTCCACAGAGACTGCTGCCCTTTACTCTCTTGTTGTTCATGCTGCTTTTTAGGCTCGCGCTGAATGAGAAGCTCTGGTGGCGTATTATGTTGGGTGAGCGAGGGGAGTACATAGTAAAAACTATCTTGGCCTTGAATACGCGCGTCGGCTTGTGTCAATTTACTTTGCTGATGATTTGCCAATAACGTTTTGAGCTGGCTGAGAATTTGCTGACGACTGTCTAATTGATGCAAATCTTGACTTACTTTGCTTGGCTGTGAGTTTCCACCCACACTTGCCAACGTTTTAGAAACGATTGAATCAGGTGCATCGAGCTGTGCTTTTAAGCTGGGTTGTCGTTGCAATGCCCTGCCAGCTAACGCAAGTTGCACCAGTGCAACAAGTCCTTGCACAAAGCTCGATACCGCAACCGGTGAAGCTAGTGTCGACGGCGTTGCCAAAAGTGCAGGGCTGCTTAATAAGTTTTGTATCCGTTGCGGCAGCGTTGACTCCGGTGTTGATACAACATTCGGTGCTTTGCTCTTTCCGCTATCGTCTATCGCTTTTGTTCCTGTACCTACTTGAGTATTTGCTTCTTCTTTTAGACCATTTAGGCGTTCAGCCCCTGTTGTTTGCTGTTTACTATTTGTATTTGAAAGTTGCTGTAAAAGGTTGTTTATCAGACTTACTGAAGCATTTTTTGCCTCAGATTTCAGTAATTGCGCAATGCTGCCTAAAGATGCCTTTCCACCATCAACTTCCTTATTCACAGAAATAGGTTTCTCGGCTTCGCTACTCGGGTAATTTGTTGAGGTTTGTAAAAGGTTTTGTTTTTGTTCTGCTTGATGCAGTTTAGATAATGCAGTGGGAGCAGTACCTACATCAAGACCTTTTATGTGCTGTATTAATCTTGATATTGCCGCAGACGGTGATTGTTTGTCCGCTATTGAAGCTTCAACTTGAGTATTGGATAACGAGTTCGGATTGCCCTCAACAATGGAAATAAGCGAGGCTAATGCGGTGGTTGTATTTCCAGTTTGATTGAGGAGTACCCTGGAAAGTGCTTGAATAGCCTTATGCACCTCACTACTTTTGAGTACTTCTGGCGACGCTTTGAGTACTTCTGGCGATGCTTTGAGATTGTCTAACTGTATTTTGCTGGGCGAAGTATATTGAAAGGAGGCATCTTGAGAAGCGGCAGTGCTACCGCTGTTATTTGCCTTGAACGATTCCGAGCCTATAAGTTGCGACACTGGAAGCTTCTTTATCTCAATATTGCGTATTTGTTCTTTTGCTAGAGGGGGCGTTGAAAGTGCGCTTTCCGGCATGGTAAATGTAGTTACCACATTGTTCCTAGCCGTATGTACAGTAAGCGTAGCGTTTGAACTGTTTTTAGCAGACAAAGATAACAAGCTAACCGTTTTTAATGCGTTGTTTCCCGCATCCAAAGGTGTGGGCATAAAAGCCTTTAATGCCGAGGGCGTCCTATCGTTTTGCGATATAGCCACAGCGCCCTGTTTGAGGGCGCTCTCAACGAATTGGCTTTGCATTTTTATATCTACATTTCCCAGTGATATGCCTTTTCCATTCTGCCCGCTAAGACCTGGCTGATTGGAAGATAGGCTTAGAGAAATATTACCGCTTTGCGTGCGACTCATGGCTAATGTCACGTTTTTACCGACAAGGCTTTGAAATGAGGATAATAACTTTGTGTCTAACTGCGTCGTTGGGAATTTAAGTGGCTTTTCACCATTTACATTGAGCGAGATTTCTTTGTTGGTTACCGCAAACACCTGTGCTTTCAGTGATACAGCTGTGCCGTCCACGTTCTTTAAAGTCTCGGCAATGGCTTTGAAAAGTTGGCCTTGTTTATCAAATGGAATATTAATTTCTTGCGAAACAATGCCTGTTGAAGTTAAGGCTGCTTGTATCGATCGGGTTTGCGCTGAGTTAGCTTGAGCAGAACTAGTTTGAACCGAGCCCAGAGAAAGTAACTGAATTTGCTGTGACGATTGAAAAGATAGCCCGTTTGGTAAGCGTATGTTTGCACTTAATTGAGGTGAATTAATGGCAAGAATATTTTCAGGTAGTTTAGCAATCATTACTTTAGCCGCGTTATCTAGAGCAGCCGCTTGCGTAAGCGTTTTACTTTGCGCAGGATTCAACACTGCACTTGGTGCTGTGCTAGTGGTCCTATTCTGAACCTCGTTTGGCGAAGCGCTCCGTGTAGCATCTTGCACAGAAGCTTTCGAGGCGCTTTGCATAATGTTGGCAAGGATGTTGGAGAGTTGCTGCGTCATAGTTGAACTATCGGCCTAAAGGTCGTTTTCCTTAATGATATTAAAGCAGGCCTTTAGTTTTTTAGATATCTTTTGCGATGAGTTTAGTGATGATTTTAGCTATGACTTTAGCCATGTATTTATCCATCTATACATCCACCTCACGCCCTAGTTATATCTGTTCACTTTTATCCGCCTAAATGCACAGGTGAAACCTATATTTAGTGGGCTAAGAGCTTAATTTTTTATTAGAAATACCTTTGAAGTAAATCATATTTAATTGATATTCGCGACTGCGAAAAAGTCATCCTGTGATAAACTATGGCCATTTTTTAAAGACCTATTTTGTGACTAAGGCTGGCTTAGTAGTGCTAGAAGCATGTGAAATAACTTGCATCAAAAGAGATAGAACCTTGTTCGAGGGTATTTCTTTGTCGGTAGATGCCGGAGATCTTCTTTACTTGCGAGGGCCAAATGGCGCGGGTAAGACAAGTTTGCTGCGAATTTTAACAGGACTGAGTGCACCTGACTCGGGGACTGTACGATTTAATTCTGTAGACATTGCCGTAAATGCATCTGCGTATTTGTCAAACTTGGTGTATTTAGGCCACAAAAGCGGTACAAACGGCAGCCTGTCTGCCATAGATAATTTGAAGTTCTGGCTTGCGCAACACAGTACTAATGTGAATGACGATGCACTTTATGAAACGTTAGCGCGCATAGGGTTGGTAGGGCTTGAAGATGTTCCTGTGCGTTATCTATCAGCAGGACAGCAACGTCGAGTTGCACTCTCTCGATTGTGGTTAAAAAAAGCGAGTGTGTGGGTTCTGGATGAGCCTTTTACTGCCCTCGATACAAAAGGCGTAGCACTACTTGAACAATTTATGAAACATCATGTTGAAAACGGTGGGGTTGTTATAACGACCTCTCACCAAGCTTTGTCTGAAGAAGCGGGCAGGTACAGAGTATTCGATTTGGAGTATCGATTTTAATGTCGTTATACCAAGGCATTTTTGTCAGAGATATGCACATAGCGTTTAAGCAAAAAGCGGAGCTGGTTCAGCCGATCATGTTTTTGCTGATGGTAGTTACTTTGTTTCCACTAGGGGTTAGCCCATCGCCAGATACGTTGCAGAGGATTGGTGCTGGAGTACTGTGGATTGCTGCGATTTTGTCTTCGCTCATGGCAATGGAGCGTATGTTTCGCGATGATTTTCAAGATGGCACCATGGAGCAATACGTGCTTTCTGGTATGTCTTTGGCTGGCATCAGCGCAGTGAAAGTATGTGCACACTGGTTAGTGAGCTTTGTTCCTATGCTTGTGCTCTCACCTCTATTGGCGATGTTTTTAAATTTAACATTTGATATGTATGTGGCGCTTATTATTACTTTGTTACTAGGCACGCCTTTGCTGTCATTTATTGGCGCCATTGCGGTTGGTTTAACAGTAGGACTGCAGAAAGGTGGGGTATTGTTGGCTCTGTTGCTAATTCCCGTTTTTATTCCGTTACTAATTTTTGCCACATCTGCTGTGGAATCTGCCGCACTGCAATTACCTTATTACCCGCAAATTGCTATTATTGCCGCCATGCTATTGCTCTCTGCTGCAATAGCGCCTTTTGCGATAGCGTATTCTTTAAAAGTGAGTCAAAACTGATGTGGAAGTGGTTACATCCTTACGCAAAAACTGAGCGAGCTTATCAGCTTTGCATAACGTTACAGCCTTGGTTTTGGGCTGGTGCGTGTATTTGTCTTGTTGTTGGAACTGTATGGGGGCTTGCTTTCGCTCCGCAAGACTATCAGCAGGGTGATTCCTTTCGTATTATTTATATCCACGTGCCAAGCGCTATTTTGTCCATGGGCACGTATGTAGCTATGGCGGTGGCCGCGCTCGTAGGTATGGTATGGCAGTGGCGTACCGCATATATGACTATGATAGCCATAGCCCCTATTGGCGCTGTAATGACGTTTGTCGCACTTTTTACTGGAGCTGCATGGGGTAAACCTATGTGGGGCGCTTGGTGGGTGTGGGACGCTCGATTGACTTCTGAACTAATTTTATTGTTTTTGTATATTGGCGTAATTGCTTTGTATGGCGCTTTTGAGGACAAACAGCAGGCTGGCAAGGCCGCAGGTGTCATGGCGTTGGTGGGCGTTGTCAATATCCCTATTATTCATTATTCCGTTGAATGGTGGAATACGCTTCACCAGGGAGCGACGATAAGTAAATTTGATAACCCATCCATAGCACCGGAAATGCTTTGGCCGCTACTTATTAACTTATTGGGCTTTGCTCTTTTTATAGGTGCAGTAACAACAATTCGATTACGCAATGAAATTGTACTGCGAGAACTACACCGTCCTTGGGTACAAGCGCTCGCTCAACAGCGATTAGAAAAGGAGGCTTAAAAATGCAGTTTGACTCCTTTGCTAGCTTTATCGCCATGGGCGGCTACGCGTTTTACGTTTGGATATCGTTTTTTATTACCTTTGGAGCTATGGCCGTGATTGCGGTGCAAAGCTACCTCAAACAAAAAACACTGCTTAGAACAGTGATCAAAGAGCGAGATCGCAGAGCGCGTATTCAAAGAGCGCATAAAAGCGCGCAGAATAAAATCGACTAAGTCAGTAGCGTCGACGAGACGCGGATTGTGATTAATATTTTTCCATTTTCTATATATCGAAGTGAGATAGTTGAATGAACCCAAGACGTAAGCAGCGTTTAGCTGTAGTCGCTACAATCGGCCTTTTAGTTGCCAGTGCAATTGGGCTGATGCTTTACGCATTGAATGACAGTATCGACCTGTTTTACACACCAAGCGAAATCATTGAGGGTAAAAACGGACAAAAACCACAGGTAGGTCAGCGCCTACGGATAGGCGGAATGGTAGTGCCAGGTAGCGTAAGTCGCGATCCTGAAAGCCTTGCCGTAAGTTTCGATTTGGTAGATACAGGGCCAACTGTTACGGTGACATTTACAGGAATTTTGCCGGATCTGTTTCGTGAGGGGCAGGGAATTGTTGCTACAGGTGTACTCACTGAAAAAAGACAGATTAACGCCCAAGAAGTCCTCGCTAAACACGATGAAGAATATATGCCGCCGGAATTGGCTGAAAAAATGAAAGGGATTAAACACGTTAAGCCAACTGAGAACTTAGGCTATAACTCGGCGACCAATGAGGCTAGCAGTTCGGCAGGTAAAAACGGAGGGCTGTATTAATGATCCCTGAAATTGGTAACATTGCCCTGACATTAGCCTTAGTACTGTCTATTTTATTGGCTGTATATCCGTTATGGGGAGCTCATCGTCAACATGAAACTCTTATGGCAACAGCGAAACCTTTGGCCATCGGGCTCTTCGTTTTTACACTTATTGCCTATGTGTGTTTAACGTACGCATTTGTTACCGATGACTTCAGCGTGGCCTACGTTGCACAGCATTCAAACAGCAAGCTGCCTATATATTACAAAATTACCGCTGTGTGGGGCGGCCATGAAGGCTCATTTTTATTATGGGTGCTAATGCTTTCTTTATGGACGGTAGCTGTAGCCATTTTTAGCCGAGGGATCCCTTTGGCGATGGTCGCACGAGTTCTTTCTGTGCTGGGAATGATCGGCATTGGGTTTTATTTGTTTATGCTGCTGACATCAAATCCCTTTGACAGCATGCTGCCATTTTTCCCTGTTGATGGGCGGGATTTGAATCCGCTGCTGCAAGACTTTGGCATGATCATTCACCCTCCAATGCTTTACATGGGCTACGTTGGGTTTTCGGTGGCGTTTGCATTTGCTATATCAGCGCTAATATCAGGGCAGTTAGATTCAACCTGGGCCAGGTGGTCTCGGCCATGGGTTATCGCGGCTTGGGCATTTCTTACCGTAGGTATTGCCCTTGGTAGCTGGTGGGCCTATTACGAACTTGGCTGGGGAGGCTGGTGGTTTTGGGACCCGGTAGAAAATGCCTCATTCATGCCTTGGCTGGTAGGAACGGCACTAATGCATTCTCTTGCTGTAACTGAAAAGCGAAAAGCATTTAAATCATGGACAGTGTTGCTCGCGATAGCAGCTTTTAGCATGAGTTTACTGGGAACCTTCTTAGTGCGTTCTGGGGTGATTGTATCGGTGCATTCTTTTGCCAGCGATCCTACTCGAGGCCTATTTATCTTGGGGATCCTTATTGTGCTCAGTGGCTTTGGCTTATTACTGTATGCCATGCGAGCTGCGTCACTTAAAAGTCCGGGCCGATACCAAGCGTTTTCGCGCGAAGTATTGCTCATGGGGAACAATGTCTTCTTGTGCGCCGCTACCCTTGTTGTGCTGCTAGGGACATTATTTCCTCTAGTTCACAAAGAGTTAGGTTTAGGTAGCATTTCCGTTGGAGCGCCGTTTTTCAACCAAATGTTTACACTTCTGATTGTACCTTTTGTACTTATGCTTGGCCTTGGGCCATTAACTCGATGGAAGCATCAAAAGGCAGGTGATTTAAAGAAACAGCTTCTCATTTCATCAGGTATTGCGTTAAGCGCTGGCGTGCTTGTGAATTTTGCCTATGACACGCCAACCTATATGGGCGTGCTCGGAATGGTGCTGGTATTTTGGATATTGGTTATGACAGTGCAAGAGGTTATTCAAAGGGTGTCGTCTATGCCCAATGAGAGTGGCACACTTCACTCACTTAAGAAATTAACACCCAGCCACTGGGGCATGGTGTTAGGCCATGTTGGCTTTGCTATTTCTATTATTGGTATAACGCTTGTCTCTAATTATGAGCTAGAGCGGGATATCAGGATGGACGTGGGTGAAACAGTAAGTTTAGGTGATTACGACTTCACCTTTACTGATGTTAAGCGCGCGGATGGTCCAAACTACAATGCCGATGCAGGGGTTTTTGACGTTTATAAGGATGGCGAAAAAGTGGTAAGGCTAGAGCCAGAGAAACGACTTTATACCGTTCAGCGTATGCCAATGACGGAAGCAGCAATTCATTCTACGATAACACGAGATGTGTTTATCGCTATGGGAGAACCTCTTGATAATGGTGCCTGGGCAATTCGAATTTACATCAAGCCTTTTGTTGTCTGGCTATGGGCAGGCGCGGTCGTGATGGCGTTAGGTGGTGTTTTTTCTATTAGCGATAAACGCTATAGGATCGCAAAAGTGCAAAAGGTTAAAAACGCGCTGAAAAATGTAAAAGTGTCTAGTGCGGGTACTTCGCACTCATCGGCATCTTCACACAACGCTGCTACTAATACGCCTGCTAATGAGAAAAGTGGTGGACCTTTATGAAAAATGCCCGTTTAGTTGTAATACCTCTCGTACTTTTTTTGCTTTTGGCTGTGTTTCTATTCAAAGGATTATTCTCAGATCCAAGAGAGCTTGATTCACAAGTACAAGACAAAATGCTGCCTGAGTTTTCGTTACCGGATTTGATGCAGCCTGATGTTATCTACACTCCCGATAGTCTTAAAGGTAAGGTGACGCTGTTAAATGTATGGGGCGTTTGGTGCGTTACGTGTGCCGTGGAGATGCCTTATCTTACTCAATTAAAAAATGAGCAGGGTGTTCACATAGTAGGGTTGTATTTCGATCAAGATTTAGACCCCGACTTTGGAACTAAAACTTTAAATCGTGTTCAACAAGAAGTCACATCGATGTTGAGTCGCTATGGTAACCCCTATGCATTTAATATATTTGATGTTTATCGTGATACCTCATTGGATTTAGGCGTAACAGGGGCGCCTGAGCACTTTGTTATCGATACAAATGGAGTAATTCGCATGCATTATATCGGCGATATAAATGAACGCGTTTGGCGCAACAAAGTGGGGCCGCTTTACAATAAATTGGTCGCTGAAGCGTCTACTGCTGGGCTTAAAACGGGCACTGAAAAAAGTGCAAGCGCCGATAATGGCATTGATGCCTCTTTGAATAGCACAAGGGATGCGGTGAAATAATGAAGCACTTTTTTATCACGGCGCTAAAAATCATCGCGGTGGGAGTTTTTTTACTCACTGGAAAAGCTTACTCAGCACAGGACAATTTTTCCTTCGATACGCCAGAGCAGCGCGCTGTTTTTCTTGAGCTCACCGCAGAGCTTCGTTGCCCAATGTGTCAAAACCAAAATATTGCTGATAGCGACGCCATGATTGCACACGATATGCGGCGCAAAGTGTATAGCCTTCTAAAGCAGGGTAAGACTGAAGCTGAGGTCATTGATTATATGAAGGCGCGGTATGGTGATTTCGTTCATTATCAGCCCCCCGTTACTATTGCTACCCTATGGTTGTGGGCAATTCCAGTACTTTTTGTGTTTATAGCCATGATATTTATTGTTAAGCGAAAATCAAATCAACCGCCACAAGATATGGCAGCAAAATTAGCGAAAGCCGATGAAATGTTGGAGCAAGATAAAGAATGAGTTGGGCTGAGTTTTATTTAATAGTTTCTGGGCTGATTACGCTTGTTCTTTTAATTGTTGCCTTTCCATTTTTACGCAACAAAAAACACGCAAAGCAAGATAGCTTAAGTAATACGCAAATTATTAGGCAACGCCTTGTTGAACTGGAGCGGGAAGTTAAAGAAGGGCTAATAAGCGAAATAGATAAGCGCCAAGCAGTTGATGAACTCAAAGTAGCGCTAGTCGACGAAAGCGCATTTGAATCGAAAAAAACAGGAACGGCCCCTCTTGTATTGTTAGTGGGTGGTGTTATTGCGCTTATTTGCGGTGGTATTGTCTACTCTCAAGTTAATCAAATGTCGCAAGTAAAGCGCTCTACAGATGCCATTGCTGCTCTTCCTCAACTAAGCGAGCAGTTGGCTACTGGCAATGCCAACAACCTGACTCAACAAGATATTGCTGATTTAGCATTAGCTATTCGTCAGCGGCTTCGTGAAGACCCTCAGGACGATACAGGGTGGATGTATTTGGGAAGACTTCTGCTCAGTATTGGTCAAGAAGTACAGGCAATTGAAGCTATCGATAAAGCGACCAAGCTGGCTCCTAAAAATAGCGCACACAAAGTCACACTCGCACAGGCGCTTATGACGACTGGAGATGTGAATAATCTTCAACGGGCGCAGTCTATACTCAGCGGCCTACTAGCAAATACCCCCGGTAATGATAATTTAGCATTAATGATGGCGGTAGTATCAGCTCAAGTAGGTGATGTGGAACAAACCAAGCGTTATTACGAGCAGGTAAAAGATAAGCTTCCTGCCGATAGCGACATGACGAAGCGATTGACATCACGCATAGACGAACTAGAGGGGCGTGCAAACGAAGTTGCCAAACTGAGTGATGCCAGTTCAAACTCTGAAGCTACTGCTGCATCTGAACAGGTAAGCGAGACCGGCTTCTTAATTAACATCGAACTATCTGAGGCGGCAAAGCAAGCAGCTCCAAAGGAAGGTTTTCTTATTGTATTTGCTCAGGATGCTTTATCTGAAAATAGAATGCCCGCTGCCGTAGTGAAAATGCCGATAGGCACACTGCCTACATCAGTTACTTTGACCAATAAAAATGCAATGATGCCTCAATACAATATTACTTCTCTCTCACAGGTCAATGTTACCGCAAGACTCTCTATCGATGGCGATGTGTCTGTCTCAGAAGGCGAGTGGCAGGGTAGTGCATCAGCGCAGGTATTAGAAGGGCAGACGCCTGAGTTAACAGTTATCATAAATAAGGAATTGTAGTAATGGATATAACCAGATATCTGGTGGCTGGCGCTTTTGTTGTTAGTAGCCTTCTAAGCGGATGTGCATCTAATAATGCGTCAGAACAGACATCTCAAGTAGCATCAAACAGCGCTGCAATAGATTCATCAGACCCTCGCGACCCGTTGGAGCCGATAAACCGTTTAATGTGGGACTTTAATTGGGAAGTTCTTGATGCCTATTTTGTGCGTCCTTTGACTGTTGGCTATGTAACCGTCATGCCTCAGTTTGCGAGAACTGGATTGCTGAATGCCTCAAGGAACTTACAAGAGCCTGCTAACTTTATGAACAATGTATTGCAAGGGAAGGTAGACGACGGTTTAGATAGCATAGCCCGTTTTTTATTAAACTCTACCATTGGCTTGTTTGGTACTATCGACGTCGCAACAGACATCGGCATAGCGCGAAAAGATGAGGAGTTTGGAGAAACCTTAGGAACATGGGGCGTAGAAACAGGTCCATTTGCCATGCTGCCTGTGTTAGGCCCCAACGATCCGAGAAGTTTTGCCGGTCAATTTGTTGATGGCACGGTTTATCCTATGGCGGTTATCGCTAGCAACTTTTTTATCGCTCGCTATGTGGTTTCTCTAGTTGAGACTCGTGCTCAATTAATGGACCAAGAGGCTCAACTTGAGCAATCTGTAGATGACTATGCTTTCGTTAAAAACGCTTATTTTGAAAACTTAGCGTTTCGCGTAACCGATGGTAAAAGTGGCGATAAAGCCATTGATGAACAGCAGCTTGATGATTTTGCTGACTTCGAGGCCATGTTAGAAGACTCCAGCTTTGAAGACTTTGATTATGAAGAAGAACAAAGCGACGAGCCCGAAGATGATAAAGAGATTAAGAAAGATAAAAATCCAAAGGATGACAAAAGCCAATCTTCAGATAATGATCAAATTGAGTACTGATAAATGAGGTCAAAGCTTTAGTGTTTTGACGCCTCTTTGCTAAAAACGCCGAGAGAAAAAACGCAGAGAGAAAAAATGTAGAGAGAAAAAACGTAATAGTTAATGAAAAAAACCATGCGAGAGCATGGTTTTTTCAACATTTAGCGAAAGCTAACTCAGTCCTTAGGATAACCCATGGGGTTTTGAGACTGCCAATTCCATGTATCGGCACACATATCTTCTAATCCTTTTTCAGCGTGCCAGTTAAGCTCTTTGGCAGCTTTAGTAGGGTCTGCATAGCACGCGGCAACATCTCCGCTGCGTCTTGGTGCAATTTTGTAAGAAACGGTTTTACCAGACCCTTTTTCAAAGGCGGCTATCATTTCAAGCACTGAATAACCCTGGCCTGTACCTAAATTGTATTTATCTAAGCCCATGTTTAGCGATAAGCGGTCAAGAGCTTTTAAATGACCATTGGCCAAATCAACAACATGGATATAATCTCTCACACCGGTGCCATCTTTGGTGTCATAGTCATCGCCGAACACGCTTAACTGCTGAAGTTTGCCCGTTGCTACTTGCGATATGTAAGGCATTAAATTGTTAGGAATACCATTAGGATCCTCTCCAATCTGCCCTGATTTGTGCGCACCTACGGGGTTGAAGTAGCGCAGTAATACGATATTCCATTCGTTATCTGAGCTATACAGGTCGCTGAGCATGTGCTCAACCATAAGTTTTGACATACCGTAGGGGTTAGTTGGATGCCCTGTGGACATATGCTCGCTTAGAGGCAAAGAAGCGGGATCTCCGTATACGGTAGCAGAAGAACTAAATACTATATTCTTAACACCATGTTTTTGCATGGCTTTACACAAAGTGAGCGTGCCATAAACATTATTTTCATAATAAGACAGTGGTTTGGCTACAGACTCTCCAACAGCCTTTAAACCAGCAAAGTGTATGACGGCAAAAATACTGTGCTCGCTGAAAATATCATCTAAAACTGCTGTGTCGCGAATATCGCCTTGCACGAAAGTTACTGACTTCCCGGTAAGCCCCTCAACACGTCTAAGTGACTCGGGGCTGGCGTTACACAGGTTGTCGAGTACAACAACAGAATAATCTTGTTCGAGCAACTGTAAAACGGTGTGGCTACCAATGTAACCTGCACCGCCCGTGACTAAGATGGTTTTCATTCATTCTCCTTGTTTGAAGGTTGCGCTATGTATTTAGCACATAAGGAATACTGTATAGGTTTTATGACCAGTGGATAAAATAAAAATACCACAAATGCCCACAGTAGCGACGTCCAATTTGTTGCTGTTTGAAGGATAAATGCAAATACCGGTACTATGACGAGTAATTTTAGAACATTGAGCAGTGTTTTTTCAGGAACAGAAAGTCGCTTAGAGGCTTGCTCGAGCAAACGTGCTCGTTCAGCTAAAGGTAAACCTTTCAATGCTGGGATGTTGCGTGTAGAAAAATAAAACGTCATTACGTACTCTCAGTAAAAATTTACTTTCAATAAAAAACCGCCGAAACACAACTGTTACGGCGGTTATTGTAGGGCAATCTTTAGGTAGTTAAAACAGCGTTAGCATAAAACTGTTTTAACCCAAAGTTCTGCTAACCTAAGGTTATGTAACCAAAACCAAGCCTAGTCTTAAACTTCGGCTTTATTTTCAATGCCCGCTTTCTCCCAAAAGCGTGACTTAACGCTTAGAAGCGCAATGACAATCCCTACTGCAATGCTAAACAAGGCGATTTGTAAGTAGAGGTTAGGCATTTCTTGGACATTTTCCGGATCGAAATTACCAGAAAGAAGACCCGCAATGATGTTACCAATTGAATAGGTAAGTACGAATACACCCATCATTTGTCCTGCAAATCGCTTAGGCGAGAGCTTGCTTACCGC
Organism: Alteromonas sp. RW2A1; assembly: GCF_001886475.1. Classification (NCBI taxonomy): domain Bacteria; kingdom Pseudomonadati; phylum Pseudomonadota; class Gammaproteobacteria; order Alteromonadales; family Alteromonadaceae; genus Alteromonas; species Alteromonas sp. RW2A1. The sequence goes on from NZ_CP018031.1 coordinate 959,235, forward strand.
GCTTAATGCCACGGGGCTTAAGCATAGCTCGCCTACTGTATGTAGAAAGTAGGTTGTTACCAACCACATAGGCGCTACTTTGAGACCTTGTGCTGCATACTGCGATGCCATAAACATAACTAAGAAGCCTGAAGCCATAATAATGATACCCACGGCACATTTGATGGTGTAAGACGGGTCAATCATACGCTTGGCAAGGTTGATCCAAAGCGCGGCAAAAAATGGCGATAGTATGATGATAAATAATGAATTTGATAGCTGGAACCAAACCGTAGGTATGGCAGACATACCAAACCAAGAGGTAAGGAACGAACCATCACTCAACACACGATCGGTATAATTTTGGGCAAATAAATTAAGCGAAGAGCCTGCTTGTTCAAAACCAGACCAAAAGCACGCTGAGGCAACACAAACAAGGAAAAGAGCCCACATGCGTCTTTTTTCGTTCTCTGATAGTTCACCTTTAAAATAAATAAAGCCGAAGTATAAAAAGAATATAGCGGTGAAAAATATTGCGACTTTTTGTGCAAGGGCAACGGGCTCAATAATTATAGTTCCCATATGAGCCATAATGATTACAGCAATGGCAGCTGCAACAACCACAAGCACGCCTGTCCAAGCGCGCTTTCTCGCTACGCCTTGATAGGCATTTGCAGGTGCAACTGATTCTGCAGAAAGTGTGCGATTTGAGAAATAATATTGAATAAGGCCAATCGCCATACCTACGGCGGCAGCACCGAAGGCGTAGTGCCATCCCCAGTTTTCTTGAAGATAACCGGTAACGAGATAGGCAATTAAAGAACCGATGTTAATACCCATATAATAAAGGGCATAGCCACTGTCGCGACGACCATCGTTTTCACCATATTGCTGCCCAACCATGGCAGAAATATTAGGCTTTAATAGCCCAGTACCTGATGCCACTAAGATAAGACCAACGAAGAATAGGTTCTGTAAATCAATAGCAAGTACAACATGCCCTGCAAAGATAATTAGGCCGCCGTACCATACAGCTTGCTTACCGCCGATAAGTCTGTCAGCTAACCAACCACCGGGTAATCCAAGAAAGTAAACGGCACCGGTATATAAGCCATAAATAGCACCTGCTGTCGCTACGGTGAACCCAAGCCCCTGGGTTTGAAGACTTGCGGTCATAAATAGTACGAGCAGAGCACGCATACCGTAGTAACTCATGCGTTCCCACATTTCAGTGAAGAATAGCGTTCTCAGGCCCCCTGGATGACCAAAAAAGCTTGTATCAATAGATGGTTTCATAATTATTTTTTAATTCCACATTGCTTATGGTTGTTATTGTAGAGCTCTCTGTCGGTTGGCTCTTTGATAATGGTCCGAATACGGATAACTTCTTATACTAGAGCTAGGCATAAGACACAAGATTATGCGTATAAAGAACTAAGCTTAGGTGTCAACCGACCAAGTTTTGAGCAAGCTTACTGAAAAATCATTTATCGTAAGCGAGGTAATATGCTTGAATTGTCGGGCTACGCTTTTTGCTCAAAGTTTTAAAAATACTTTAAGATTTTTTGGCGGTCATCATTAAAGGTTAAAAAAGTCAGTGTTTACTGGAAAGACGTAAGTATATTACCTTTCACCATCTTGGTGCGTGTTATACCATTACAACCCCAATATGGTGCTTAAAAGAGACAGAATTTAAAGCTTTGCTCGTAGAAAGGTCATCTATGCGCAAAGTTAGTTAATTGGAACATCGATTGCATTGTTTCGAAAAGTGCACGCATTTTTTCGAAACGCAAATCCGCTAAACGGACTTGCAGCGATTGCGTCGAGGAATTTGAACAAAAGGATAGAGACTATGAGCCAGGTAAAAAAAGCTGTTATTCCGGTAGCAGGACTAGGAACGCGGATGCTTCCAGCAACAAAAGCAATCCCAAAGGAAATGCTACCCGTTGTAGATAAGCCACTTATTCAATATGTTGTGAGTGAATGTGTCGCTGCAGGGCTAAAAGAGATTATTCTTGTTACCCACGCGAGTAAGAACAGTATAGAAAACCACTTTGATACCTCTTTCGAACTTGAGGCTACATTGGAAGCACGGGTTAAGAGACAGTTGCTTGAAGAAGTTCAATCTATCTGTCCCAAAGACGTAACAATAATGCACATCCGTCAAGGCGTAGCAAACGGTCTTGGGCATGCTGTCTTGTGTGCTCGCCCCCTTATTGGTGATGCGCCTTTCGCCGTTGTGTTACCTGACGTTATTATTGATGATGCTGCCTGCAATCCGAAAAAAGACAATCTTGCCGACATGGTTGCTAAGTTTAATACGAGCAGAGTTAGTCAGGTTATGGTAGAGCAAGTAGCGCAGGAAGATGTATCTAAGTTTGGTATTGCAGACCTTGATGGGGCAGCTATTACTCAAGGTGAATCTGCTAAGATTCACAAAATGGTAGAAAAACCACCTCTAGATGAAGCTCCATCAGATTTAGCTGTTGTGGGTCGTTATGTGCTATCGGAGAAAATTTGGGATCTACTCGAATTTACCCCTCCTGGTGCAGGTGGGGAAGTGCAGCTTACCGATGCTATCGATGCCCTTATGAATTTAGAGCAGGTTGATGCTTACTACATGAAAGGCAAAAGCCACGACTGCGGAAGTAAACTTGGCTACATGAAGGCTAATGTGGAGTACGCATTGCGTCACCCTTCATTAGGCGAAGAGTTCAAAGAGTTTTTAGCTACAATAAAGTAGTTGGATTCTAAAACATAAAAATGCGCCCATGAAAAGGCGCATTTTTTATGTCAACGAAACGTCTCATTTAACCACAACTAAATCATTTATCTTCGCTAGCATCTTACTACCAATCCCTTTGACTTCAGTCAGTTGCGCCACTTCCAAAAAAGGCCCTACCTGCTCACGATAGCTAATAATCGCCTTCGCTTTTGATATGCCTACACCAGGCAGGGTTTGCAGTTCTGCTAAAGTCGCGAGGTTTAAATCTATTTTGTTGCCTATTGAAACGCTACTTGTAGAAGAAACCGGATCAGTTTTAGCGACTTCTGCCTGTGCTAAAGGTGTTTGTAAAGCAATTGCGGCGAGTAATATTAAGCTTGAGAGTTGTTTTTTCATCATCATTCCTTGTTTTTAGCGATATGCACCATTTGCATATCTTTTGTACGCTGTGTGTACAACAACGAATGTTACGAGATTAATGACAGAGGGGTAGTCCAGTTTTAGTACAGTTTTACTGCCTTCTTAAAACGAGGAGGTGGTGACGGGTAAAAAAATAGCGGGCAATGCCCGCTATTTTTAATTCAGTGAGAATTTATAGGCGCTCGATTAAAGCGTCTGTAAATTCAATAGTACCGGCTTCACCGCCAAGGTCGCGAGTAGTGCGGTCGCCACTTTCAATAACGTCTTTAAGCGCCGTGCGAATTTTTTCAGCTTTGTCACTCATATTTAAGTACTCAAGCATTTGCGCAGCGGCCAAGATGACTGACGTTGGGTTTGCAAGATTTTTTCCTGCAATATCAGGTGCCGAACCATGAACTGCCTCAAAAATAGCGCAGTCTTCGCCAATATTCGCGCCTGGGGCCATACCTAATCCGCCAACGAGACCTGCACATAGGTCAGAAAGAATGTCGCCAAATAGGTTGGTCGTTACGATTACGTCGAATTGGTGAGGGTTCATTACAAGCTGCATACAGCAGTTGTCTACAATCATTTCAGCCGACTCAATGTCAGGGTAACGCTCGCCAACTTCGCGCGCTACTTTAAGGAACAGACCAGATGTCGATTTTAGGATGTTTGCTTTATGAACAGCAGTTACTTTCTTTCTACCTTCACGGCGAGCAAGTTCGTAGGCGAAAGTAACAATTTTCTCTGCACCTTCGCGAGTTATCTTACTCATAGCTTCTGCTTCGTTGCCGTCTTCAGATACCACTTGTCCAAGACCAGAGTACATGCCTTGGGTGTTTTCACGTACTGTAATGATGTCGATATCTTCATAGCGTGCCTTGGTGCCCTTAAAAGAAATAACAGGGCGAAGGTTTGCATACAGCTTAAACTGTTTGCGAAGGCTAACGTTAATAGAAGTAAATCCCTCGCCTACTGGGGTAGTCAAAGGGCCTTTAAGTGCCACTTTATTTTTTGCGATAAGATCGAGTGTCTCTTGTGGTAACAACTCGCCATGCTCTTCTAATGCAACTAAACCTGCGTCGGCATACTCGTAAACGAAGTCACAGCCAACTTTATCTAAAATTTTTGTGGTTGCATCTATGATGTCTGGGCCAATGCCGTCACCGCGGATGACGGTAATGTGTTGCTGAGTCATGATGAGAGATCCTCTGGTAATTCTGTTGTCTAAATCGTTAGGTTTTTATTGCACTGCTTTATTGCTGCTGGCACAACACGCCATCGCTTGCCTGCCTATTATTAAACTGAAAAACGTAGGGATTATTTATGTTGAGCAGTGCAAAAGTTCGCGTATTTTATACGATACAGGGCGTAAGTTATAGCCATTCGTAAATATAAATTAAGCGGTGTGAGTAATAACTATTGTCGCTCCATGGCGTAAGACAGCATTGTTGTATAAAGAGCGTGAGTTATAAGTTCATAATTAGAATCTTCAGTGGGGAAGAGGGCAGTAAAATTGCTCCCGATGTTCATCAATAATTCGTGATAAATCTGAAGGTGAAAGCGAAAGCACAGACAACCAAGGGGCAATTTCTTTATCAACGCCGTTGAGCGCGTTGTAGTCGTTAAAAAGGCAGGTTTTAGCAAGATAAAACGCAGACAATATTATGGCGTGCTCCTTTCTTAATGATTTAGGTACTTTGTCATTTGTCTTATTGCAGTGATGCAACAAAGCACGCCAAGTAGAGCTCTGATGCCAGTTTCCCGACAGTTCTCCCGCTATAGAAAGCCATGTGGATGAGGAGGCTATTTTAAATGTGGTGTTAATGGAGAACTTCGCCGTTTCTCGAATTTGTAATCTGGTCATCACTTTTAGTTCTGGCTGCGTAAAAAGTGGCGAGCATACAAATGTCATGGTCAGCGCTGCAGATTGTGGCGAAAACTTTGTTTTTGTTAGCGATGAAAGTTTACTAGCAAATGCGCTCGCCAATAAGGTGAAATGCTTACATGTTTCTACAAGAGGATATTTGTGCTGCGTTAGCCGTTCCATCAAAGCAAATTGAATAAGCATATCTCCCACGCGCTCAGTGCCATAAGTGAGTACTGCTTGTTTGATACTCTTAACTGGTAGTTTAAGGCGATTATCTTGGCTGGCCGTATAAACTAAAAAGTTATTGAAAGAAGGCACTCGCTCGATTTTTTCGCAAAGCGATGGTATGTCGATGTCCCTTTTTTGCAGTTCATCAATAATGTGTAACAAAGGTGTCGGAGGTTTCTGAATTCCATATGTCGAAGGGAAAAAGCCTTGCCCTCCTGTCGCAACTCTATCCGCTGCGGTTTTATAGTAAACAGCAATAAACTCATCAAGCTCAATATGCTGTTCAAAAGGCGCACGAATTGATGCATTTTTTATCCAAGCATTTTGAGGCTCGCTGATTTTAGAACTGCTGTTTTTAACTTGGGCGTCTCTTTTTTCCTTTGTATTTTTAGCGGTTGGGATATAAACATAGCTATGACCCTGCTTTATATCTATAACTGTGGCCGGCATGCCGTTGGCATACACTTTTGCTCCTGGTAAGGGGCGCTCGAACAGTTCAATAAGTGGCTTAACTAAATTCCGCTGATGTGTCGGAATAAGCCGAATGCATCTCAAAAATACCGCAGAGCGATGTTCTTGCTTGCAACTGCTTACTACACTAGCAAGCACACATAAACGCTGGGCACTGTTAAGCTTAATATGACTGAGAGCATGGCTGCTTTTTGTGGTAAATAAAACTCGCTGAAGACGAACTATGTCAAGCCACAGCAGTAACCCTTTTGAGCGTAAAAATTGAGTGATAGCTTTTTTACAGCTAGTTTGAGCTTTTGTGTTAGCAAGATAATTTGTTGCATAAACTGCCGCAATAATGTGCTGTAAATAATGATCGTTAAAATGATTGAGTTTGCCAAATATCGCAGTACTTATTAGGTGACTTAATTGGAATGGTAACGTGCTACTTATGGATATTGTCGCAATAGCAACGGCTGGCTCTTCATTAACTAAGGCAACAATACCTTTTGCATTTTTCAGCCATAAATTAACTTTTTCTTCAGCGCTTTCATCGCTATCTGGGGCGGTCAATAAATTGGAAAGCGGGGTTGGTATGCTGGCCTCTGCCATTATATGCTAGCTTTCTTGATAGCTAGAATAGGCACCATCTCCCCACGCTATTAGTTTGTCGTTTTCGAAAAGTAGCGGTGTGCATTCATCTTGGGTGGTTAAGCCATCTGCGCGAACATGTTGAGTTCTAAAAAACATAACTTGAATAGCATTAACGCCTTGGCGTTTGGCCTCTGTAAGATCTGGTGAGCCGAGAAGTGCTAGTACTTCTTCGCGAGTGCTGCCTAGTTTTAACTTAGTAATTTGAACACGATTGTATTCCTCTCGATCTTTCCAATCCATGTTCTCGGGCTTGTCGGGATAAAATGCAATGATCATAAAAACAAACAGTGCGTAAAGTCCAACGCCAGCAAAGATAAGCCGAATAACTTTGGTGTTCATAACCGTTACTTCTCGTCTCTTAATATATTAATCTGATAAGCCTTGGGAAAAATGCATTGAGTTCGCTTGGTTATAAAAATTAGCAAAACCTCAGTTTCTGCAGCCCAATTTCTGTTATTTGTTTTAGTCTACCTTAAAATGCGTAGGAATAATAAGTGATTATAGTTGCTACGCACCCTAAGCATAATTGAATGATAGAGCACGCTTGTAAAACTTCTACTTTGAATAAATTTCTGCACTCTATCGGTAAAAATGCCGACAGCAATATTGCGGTATGTTGCAATGTTGGCAGATTCTTACGCAGTACATTTTACCCAGCTTACTAATGTCACTTTATTTAAATCTTTTTATTTAAGCTACTTTTGTTTAACCACGTAGCACGGTTCATAAGCGCTGCCTGGTAATTTCATTCTGTGCTGTTTTACGAAAGACTCTAGCAGCACATCAATATTGCTCATTAGCGCTTTGTCACCGGTTATCTCGAATGGCCCGTGTTTTTTAATCTGCTTTATGCCCTCAGCTTTCACGTTACCTGCCACAATACCTGAAAAGGCTTTTCTCAAGTTAGAGGCTAAATCGCTACCCTCCTGATTATGATCCAGCTGTAGTGAGGACATACTTTTGTGGGTGGGAATAAACGGCTGCTGAAAGTCGCGCTCTATTTTTAAAGACCAGTTAAAACTAAAAGCATCACCCATAGCACCGCGATACCTTTTTACTTTTTCAAGGCCGCTGCATAGAGCTCTGGCAACCTCTTCTGGGTCATTGACTATAATTTGATACTTCTTCTGAGCCTCTTTGCCCAAGGTGTCGGCAATAAATTTATCTACTGCCTCAAAATATTCCTCACTCCCGGCGGGGCCCGTCAATATAACGGGTATTGGCTGCTGATCGTTTCTCTCGTTCATCAATATGCCCAGTAAATAAAGCAACTCTTCGGCTGTACCCACGCCCCCGGGGAAAATGACAATACCATGGGCAAGTCTGACGAATGCCTCTAGGCGCTTCTCAATATCCGGCATAATGATGAGCTCATTAACAATGGCGTTGGGAGGCTCTGCGGCAATAATGCTGGGCTCAGATATACCGATATATCTCCCGGTTTTGTTCCTTTGTTTTGCATGTCCAATGGCGGCACCTTTCATTGGTCCCTTCATCGCGCCAGGGCCACAACCGGTGCAAATATCCATATCTCTTAAGCCAAGCTGATAGCCAACTTCTTTAGTGTATTTGTATTCCGTTTGGTTAATAGAGTGGCCGCCCCAGCACACGATAGTATTCACATTGTCATTCCCCTCAAGCGCTTTGGCATGGCGCAGCATGTCAAATACCATATCTGTAATTTGAGCACCGTCTGAGGGAGCATGCTCATGCAAGAGATCGTATTTATCTCCCATGTAAAGCAGATCACGAAGTACAGCAAATAGATGCTCGTGCACACCTTTTACCAATTTGTCATCAACAAATGCCACTTCAGGGGGATTGATGAGTTCTATTTTTACCCCTCGCTCTCGGCGAATCAGTTTAATGTCGAAATTTTCATAAGGGGCAAATAACGTCTCAAAATTGTCTTCATCTACGCCACTATTGAGCACTGCTAGTGAGCAATTTCGAAACATGGAGAATAATTCGCTGTCTGAAGCGTCTTGTAAGCGTGCTACCTCAGCTTGTGAAAGCTGACTCATCCAACCTAAAGGGTTTAGCTGTACTTTTTTTATCACGTTACATCCTATTTATCGGCATTTACGTCGGTAATAACTTGATTACGACCGTTGTGTTTGGCTTGGTAAAGATGTCTGTCTGCCCTGTCAAACGCTGAATCAATGCTGTCTTTTGCCATGAAGCAGGTGCCGCCAAGCGATGCGGTGATCACAACTCTCTCTTGCTTGAACTTGAGTTGCATATTCTCTAAGTCACTTCTAATAAGCTCTAACCTCTGGCGTAACTTATCTTCATTAATATCGGGAAGAAGGATGACAAACTCTTCACCTCCCCACCTAGCTAAAAATTCATTACCTTTTATATGGCGTTTAAATACTCGGCTTACAAGTTGCAGAGTTTTGTCACCTGCAGAGTGGCCAAACTTATCGTTGATAGATTTAAAGAAGTCGATGTCAATAACGGCTATTGAGAGCTCTCCACCGTTTGCGTTATACAGCTGGTAAGCTTTTTCAAGCTCTTCATTGTAAGCTTGGCGATTGGGTAGGCGAGTAAGCGCATCGGTTTTACTTTGTATTACTTGCTCGGCCAATTTTCGACGGTAAGAGTTTGTTTGCTGCTGAAGAGTATCAATTCGTTCTTGCATTGATGAAAGCAAAGAGATTAACGCCGCCTGACCGTCGTTATCACTTATTTGGCTTGCGCTTAGCGTTTTAGATAATGCTTTAACGCAAGATTGAGTTTGCGTTTTCAATGCATCAAATGAATCACTTGTTGAGACGGCATCTTCAATATTGTCAATGTAAGACTTAAGCTTTGCGTTATTTTCATTACGCTGTTCAAATTGCGCCTGGCTCCCCGCAATGCTTTTGTTAACGTCATCACCTATCTTACTTAAAGAAGTGTGTAAGCCTTGAATAACTTTACCGGTGAGACTGGCTTCAGTCATCGCATCTTGTACAATCATGCGAAGAATAACAATGCAGCTTTCTAGTAATTGCTCATCAGCCATGCCCTCATCGAGCCTATGCTTAATATCTAGTAACTGTTTATCGTTGGGTTTTTTTTGAGTATATGAAGTAACTAACTGATTAAGTTCTATAAAAATGGAACGGTAGAAGTGTGAACTGCCACGCTTACTGTCAGATATGTTGCGTTCACTGCTGCCATCCATTGAGCCTTTGCTCTCTTCAGGCGTACTGGTTTCAGAACATGCGCTAGATTCGCTTAAAATCCCTTTTACTTGTTTGTTTAATGCAACACGGTGAAGCTGAAGGGCCCTGGCGTACAATCGATATATGCTAAAAATATCTGACACAGGCTGATTTAACTTTATCAGTTCTTGTGTAGCCAGCCTGCGTAAGTCTTCATCATCAAACACAATCTTCTGCAGCTGCTTCATTGCGTCTTCTATAGATGAAACAGTCTCTAAACTGTATTTACGAAGACTAATATCCTGGTTTTGTAAGGCTGTATTTAACTTTCCAATACTCACTGTCGCCAGGCTAAAATTGGGTGTTCCAGAGAGATGGCCTCTCAGGGTTTGAAGCTCACCATCAACTCTATCTGAAAAGCCTTCGTAGAAAGAGGACAGTTTCACAATAAATTGGCAAAGAAGTGCATTATTTTTTTTAATTGCCTGCAGCTGTTTATCTTTCATGTGTACCGTCTTCTTTTTTGTTACGGGATAATTATGATTATTAAGGGCCGTATGGCATCGATAACAGGATTATTGTCGAGCCTGCCTATCGTTTGGATAGGGGGCCTCGAAATTGGTGCGAAATGGGTTAATGTCTAACCCGCCTCTTCGAGTGTATCGAGCACAAACAGTGAGTTTTTTTGGTTTGCATTGCGTGTAGATGTCGGTATAAATGCGCTCGACGCATTGTTCGTGAAACTCATTGTGCTGCCTAAAACTTATGAGATAGCGAAGCAAACCTTCATGATCTATTGGCGCTCCCTCGTACCTAATTTGAATGCTTGCCCAATCGGGTTGGCTGGTTATTAAACAGTTTGACTTGAGTAAGTGAGATACAAGGGTTTCGCTAATTTCTTGCGGCTTTTCGGTGGATATAGAAGTGCGCAGATAGCTCGAGTCAGGTTCATAGTTATCAACTTCAATATCCAGATCATCTAGCAATGTGCCTTTAAACTCACGAAATTTCAGGTCCTCAAATGCACTGGGTAAAATCAGGTTCACTTCCACTTGTTCTCCGGCACAGGCGGATAAATCTTTTACAAGAACCTGTTTTACATCATCGCTATTATCAAATTTAGTTTGGTTAAAACTGTTTAAATACAGCTTAAATGACTTTGATTCAATTAGGTTCATTGAGCTGATTGGAACCATGCATTCAAGTATAGCAACTTGCGGTTTGCCTTTTGCATTAAGCCAAGACAACTCATAACCAGTCCAAGTATCAATGCCTTCAAATGGAAGCGTTGATGAAGTAAGAGATAATGTGTCTCTACTTAAACTACGAGGCACTCCCTGCAACAACTCAGGATTGTATTCAAACTCGTAGTCTACTGTTTTGCCCAGAGATAAATTGTCTGGTGCGGATATCGTAATTTTTTCTTGCTTGCTGTCTGTTGGCATAAAAACTCTAGGACTTTAATGGGTATATCGGGGCTAACAGTTGACTTAGCCATCTTTACGTATAGTGTAACTCAAAAATACGAAGGTAATTGAATTATGGCTCTTTCAATGTCTGAAGAACTCGACAATTTTGTATCATCTTATGTAGAAAATGCCAACGAATGTGGTCTCGCTGTTCCTTTCGATAAAGATTGGCCGTCGTCTTGTTACCAGAGCGAAGCAAGTCAAGGGCAACTCGTTCAATGGAGGCCTGTTCGACAAAGTGTATCGGTATCCTTTGATAATGTAGCAGCGGCGCTCGAACTCGAATTGGATGAGGCTTACTGCAATTATTTTACGCGTTATTTTAGCAATAACCTCATAGCCCAGGCGCCTCAGGGGAAATGTGAATTGCTGCAGGTGTGGAACGAAGACGATTTTGAGCGGCTACAGCAAAACCTTATCGGTCATTTATTGATGAAGCAACGTTTGTCGCAGCAGCCTACCTTGTTCTTTGGTCTGACTGATGAAGACGATTTTATTTTAACTGTTATCAATAGCACCGGTGAGGTAGCGCTTGAACAAGTAGGTCAGGAACCAAAAGAAATTTTAGCGCCCTCATTAGCCGAGTTTCTGAGCGTATTAAAGCCCGCACCACCGCAAAACTCATAATAGCTGAATATAAAGTCTGAAATAAAGCCCGGTATTAGAGTTATCCCTTTTCTTGTAATAATTGAGCTAGCGCGCCTGCAATATCCGAGCTAGCGCAGTCTTCAGTTCACTTACTTCTTGTTCAAGAATATCGACACGGTTTGCAAGGGATACTCGCTCATTTTCAGCAGATGAATTTGACTTTGTCTCAACATTGCTCGTACTTGGCTTGCTGGCGTTAAACCGCTTAATAGCCTCGATTGCTTCAGTAACGGATGTTTTGAAAGGCGCTTTAGAACGAAGAATTCCAACAGTAGGTATTTTTCCATCTTCGTACATTTTATGGCAAAGAATAATAAGTTGGTTGATGTTGTTGCTCATAATTGAGTGATTAATACCTTAAAACTAGAGTTTTGCGCAGCGGTTGATCGTCAAAATGACTTCTATTACTGCACAATAATATAAATGAAAAATACTAATAAGTTGTGATAGTTACTAATTGTTGCGGTTTTTAGCATGCCTTCGCTTTTTAAAATTTAACAAAAACAAAGTCTTACATATTGGCGTCAATTTTGATTATCAGTTCATAGTTATCAACCTGAGACCATCGTTCACTCGTCACAAATAACTTATACACCCAATCGTTGATCTTGGGCGAACTGATGGAAAAATGCTAATAATAATTAAGGAATATACATGAAAACACTCATTTTATCTGTTGCAGTTGCATCCTCTCTTTTGCTTTCTGGCTGTGTGGTGTCGGTAGGGGGAGGATCAGACAGTCACTATGGTAGTGATTGGGAAGACAGAGAGTTTAATAATCGTAAACACATTGCAAATTTAGAAACAGGTGTGGGTTATGAGTCAGTTCTCAGAAAAATGGGAGTAGCTGATTTCAATGAACTTTTTGAAAAGGCAGATGGTACATATCGAGTGCTTTATTATCGCACGCAAAAAACAATGGGTGATGGCGTCACAACGAAAGATGAATGCACGCCTTTGGTATTCAAAAATGGTGATTTGGTTGGGTGGGGCGACAGCGCTTACAGTTTAATGCGTTAGTCGTCACGGATAACTAGCATAGATAGGGTATACTTGTTAATAAAAGGTTAACAGTTGGCTGGTTTTCGCGTAGGCTAATCATTATTCAGTCGGTCAGCGTAATAATTTAGTAAATGTCGTTAAAGATTTATCGGAAGGGGTTATTCATTTGCGCTTTTGACCGCGGTTTATAATTCTTTTCACGTCGTAGAATAATAATGATATTCCAGACTGATTCTTAAATTAGCCTGCTTAAATTAGCCTAAATGGAGGCCTGCTTATGGAAATCGAATCGAACGATGTTGCTTTAGTACCTTCAACTGAAAGTGTCAAAGCAATTTACCTTTCAGTTGACGATTTAAAAGTGGCGGCGTCTATTCTTTACAATGCCTATGTTGACGACCCGCTGTTTATAGATATCTTCCAAGCAGAAAAAGAAGGCTATGAAAGCAGGCTGCGCTCAGCTATACGCGAAGAAATTAATGCGTTCTGGGTTGCTGAGCAACCCATGATCGGTTTATTTCAGCAAGAACGCCTAATTGCTGTGGCGTGTCTTACTGCTCCCGATGCAGCTTTCGGAGCTGGGCGATACTGGCACTGGCGTTTACGCATGCTTCTAACAGCTGGGCTCTTTGGTACCAAGCAAATGCTTGAAAAAGAAGAGAAGGTAAGAACACTTGTACCGGCGAAGAACTTTCATATGCTCAGCTTTATCGCTGTCCATCCAGATTACCAAGAGCATGGCTTAGGCCACATATTGCTCGGTGCCATCGACAGTGTGGTTGAGGATGATGAAAAGAGTGAAGGAACCGCGGTGTTTGTAACAGTTGAGAAGCACAAATCATTTTTCGGCGACGACAAATACCGCGTTGTCGGCAACTTGTCTCTATCGCACGTCAATGGGGCGGTCATGTTCAGAGGCAAATAGTGTTCCGCGCTAGTACTCCTTATTTCATTTAGATGTAACGCCTTTTTGTTTTATACATAGGGCTGGGGGTAAAAACCGATATGCGAGCCCAGCTTTTTGAACTATTCTGCCCACAAGGATGAAGTGGTTACTCAATGGCGCAAAGGTCAGTACTCGTTGTCGAAGATACCCTGTCGTGGTACTGGCGGCAGTTTGCCGCGCTAAATGTTACTCATCTCTTCCAAACTTTTTCCTGATTCGTTTTGCCCATGCGGGTCTTTGTGTTTTGTAACGATTTGGATTATCTGGAAGAATGATACTTGGATTAGCTGCTGCAAGTGCTTCGAAAAAAGCGTGTCGATTAAAGCCGTGATAATTGTGATACATAAGTTGCTTCTTCTCTCCACTTTTCAACTCAATGAAATTAGCAATATTTTGCCTTGTGTCACTGATTTGCTTTAACTCCATAATGTCATCAATGTTGACCTGCCAACTGATATCACTGAAGGTAGGGTCGAAGTAGGACAGTTTAGTGGATGACACACAAACTCTAATCTCTTTATTTTCATACCAAAACCATAATGCCAACCCAAGCAAAGTAGCTTCAATAAACCAAATGGCGATATCTAGCACATCAAAAAGTTCATTTAGTGCAGTGTTATCGGTTGTTAAAATTGGAAGATATCGATGTGCTGCTTCGTATAAAACAAGCGCCACGCCAGCATTAAAAACAAGCAGTAGCGCGGAAGAGCGCTGTTTTCTTGTGAAAATGAAGTGAGTTGCCATACGTTCTCTCAGGAATGAACTTTATAGTGAGACCACAATAAATTGTTAATTCGCATTAGCAAAGTAGAACGTGGCTTTAGTTGATGGTGAGTTGTGCCTCCATCAATACGCATATTGAAATATTCAAACTCATGGCATACTTTAAACAACTTACATAACATTTTTCGTAACGCTCATAAAAAGTACAGCGTTAGCAATAGACAGCAATAATAAGCAAGGACTGCAATAAATGACGGGAAGAAACTTTTTTAATAGTAGGCTGTCGTTTGCTCTACTGAAAAAAATATTGTTAATTACGTGTGTGATTACATCTATCTTAACCGTCGTTCAACTGCTGCTTTCTTATCTAGATGAAAAAGAAGCGCTTTCAAAATTTCTTTCTGAATTAGAAACCGTTCACAGCGAAGCACTAGCAAGAAATGTTTTTGAAATAAATAATGAAGCTGCACAAAGTATTATCGACGGGATGTTATCTTATGATGCGATTGGATATGTTTCTGTAAGTATAAAAGAACAAGACGGGGTTAAAATTATAGAGGCTGGCGAGCGGACATCATCAGCTGCGGTTGCAAGTCGTCAATTTCCTATCGTTTTTGTCTTTGCAAATTTAGCGATGCCGGTGGGAACGGTAGAAATTCAATCAGATGCCAACTATTTATATGATCACATAAAGCAAAGCTTTTTCGTAATACTGACTACTCAGATAATCAAAACCTTTTTGGTATCCGGAATTCTACTAATTCTGTTTCATCGTTTAATTATTAGCCGGATAGATGCCATTCATCGATGGCTGGTGTCCTATTCCGCAGAGGATAATTTTACACCTCTTGCGTTCACCAATTCCAAATCCAGTAACGATGAAATAGATGAGCTAAAAGATGAGATTAACATCGTCGGTAAGTCACTCCAACGAAGTACTCAAGAACTCGAGATATTAGTTGAACAGCGTACGGAAGAACTAAAAAAAGCCAATTTAAAGCTTGAGAAGCTTGCTTATACAGATAGCTTGACTGGAGTTGCGAATAGATCTGCCCTGCTTAATAAATCAGAAGAGGAATTAAGACGCTCTAGACGCTTGGGTTACGATATGGGTGTGATGATGTTGGACCTCGATAACTTTAAATCGGTAAATGATAATTATGGTCATGACGCGGGTGATAAGGTACTTAAATCTGTAGCGCAAGCTGTGAATAACTCTCTTCGCAAAGACGAAACACTTGGAAGGCTTGGTGGAGAGGAGTTTGTAGTCATTGTTCACGGCGCAGATAAGGTTGGTATGCAACAATTAGCCGGAAGAATACAAGATGTCATTTCTTTACAAGACTTTTCATTTCTAAGAGAGGGATACTCAGTCACTGTGAGTATTGGTTACACTAAAGTGGAAAAGAATGAACAGTTTAAATCAGCACTCAAGAGAGCTGATAGTCACTTATATACCGCTAAAGCCAACGGCAGAAACTGTTGTGTAACCGATTCAGAAATAATACCAAAGCTTGTTAAATGAGTCCTAAACCGCTAGCTACATAAGTTATTCCGACCAACACAGAAAAGCGATTCTAAATAGCCGTATTCGCGGTTGGTATGCATCCACCTATCTCAATAATCGCTCAAACGAATGTAAGATATCTCCTACAAAATTTGTGAGCATTACTCCTTTTTTTATGAAGTAATTTTTTAGACTAAAGTCTAAAGCAAATGATTTATAATAATTTTTTTGTTTTTATACAAAAGTAGCAAACGATCACTTCTTAAAACTTTGTAATTTCATATAGCAGTAATATGCAAAGCCTATATTATTTATCTCGTCACAAGGAAACACGATGAGTCAGGATGATTTACACGGATGACCTAGGACAACTTAAGGATAAGATTCTTGCAGGGCAGTAAGAAAAAGGAAATGGAAAAAGCGAAGGATGCTTTTACAGGATGTAAGGGACTTAGGGATATACGCAGAGAGAAGGACCACAGTTGGACGTGGGCAAGCAATTGATTATTGTTTGTATTTGAAAAGGACAAGCGGACAGGGATAGGTAAAATTAGGGAATTTATCAGGAAAGTATCAGGGATGACACTCGCTACAGCAGGATGTGTAGCTTATAAGGATTGATGGAAAGGATGTCGGCGGAGTCCGACAAGGACAGCCCTAGGAATGGGGAACGCTGCAGAATGGATTTGCAGTTTAGAGGGAACAAAGGAAAGGGACCCACGAAGGGATTTGTGGCTCACAAAAGGTATTGTGAGAAAAGATGGAAAGGGGCGAAGACGGATTCTGATCGGGAAGATTTTTATCGCAAGGGACCGCGGAGAGGGATGCTCAAAATTCTGAAAAAGGGAAAGTCTTATGACTTTCCCTTTTTTGTTTGCCCAGCGAAGCTGGCAAACCCGTCAGGTTGAAAGAAACCTGAATCACCCTGACTGAGGGGAAGATAATCCGAATGGCAAGGGCGTTAGCAAGTGATATGAAGTATGCAGGAGCCGTATACGAGGCCCGTACGTACGGTTCTGTGAGAGGGATGAGGCGCAAGCCTCACCCTACTCGATATTGCACTTAAATTCTTTTGTAATAAAACTGTCACGGAAAACTCCTATCCTACCGGCTGATTTTTACAGTCGGAAATTACCGATTTCTTTTAATTTGAAAGGTTTGAATGTATGAAGCTTATCAACGCCTTGCTTGTTGCAGGTGTGCTTACTGCCGCACCAGTGCTTGCACAAGACGATGAAGTCTTAAAACCCGTTGTCGATGAGGCAGCGAAAATAAACGAGTCTGCGGCGAAATCGCAGGAAAAGATCAACGGCATTACCGATCAAATTGACAGCAAACTTCAACAGTTCAAAACATTGATGAAAGAAATCGAAGGTCTTGAGGTTTATAACACTCAGCTTCGTAAGCAAATCAATAGTCAAGAGCAAGAAATGGCGGATCTAAACTCTGCTATCGATGAAGTATCGGTTGTTGAGCGTCAAATTACACCATTGATGATGCGTATGATTGACGGCTTAGCTCAGTTCATTGAACTAGACATGCCATTTCTTCCAGAAGAGCGCGCTAACCGCGTAGCTGATTTACGTGCCATGATGGATAGAGCTGATGTTGCTGCTTCTGAAAAATTCCGCCGCGTAATGGAAGCATTCCAAGTTGAGATGGATTACGGCCGCACTATGGAAGCTTACAGCGGTATCCATTCTATCGATGGTCAAGAGCGCGACGTAGAGTTTTTGCGCCTTGGTCGTACTGCGCTAATTTATCAAACGCGTGATGCAAGCCGCCAGGGAGTTTGGAACAAACAAACTCGCCAGTGGGAAGAGCTTGATAGCGGCTACCGCACACAAATTACAAAAGGTCTGCGCATGGCGAAGAAGCAACTTGCTCCAGACTTGCTAATGCTGCCAGTAGCAATTACAGACTAAGAGGTTGATGAGAATGTTTAACACAGTAAAACGTATCGCTGTTGGTCTAGTAGCCCTTAGCATCAGCGCAGGTGCCTTGGCACAAAACGACCGCGCTATGGACTTAGACGCACTTCTTAAACAGTTAGAAGAAGGTCAGTTCGCACAGTCACAGCAAAACAAACAGCGTGAGCGCGACTTCCAAGCGCAGCGCGCAGAGCAAGACCGCATTCTTCGCGAGACTCGTGAGCAGCGCGACCAAATGCTTGCTCAATCTGAGCAGCTTGAAACGCAATTTGAAGAAAACGAGTTTAAACTAGCCGACCTTAATGGCGCATTAGATACTCGCTTAGGTTCACTAAAAGAGCTGTTTGGTGTATTACAGCAAGTTGCTGGTGATACAAAGAATAAATTCTATAACTCGGTTATTTCAGCGCAGATTCCTGGTCGTTCTGAATTTTTAGACCAAATGGCTCAAGACATGGGCTCAAGCTCGAAGCTAGCATCAATTGAAGAAATTGAGCGCGTATGGTTCGAAATGCAGCGTGAAATGACGGAATCTGGCAAAGTCACTACCTTCACAACTGACGTTGTAGAAGCTGGTGGTGAGAAAGTGAATAAACCTGTGGTTCGTGTAGGTCCATTTGCCCTTGTATCAGACGGTAAATACCTAGATTACAACGGTGTTACTGGCACAGTATCTGAACTCATTCGTCAGCCAGCTGATCGTTACAACGACTCAGCGGCAGAACTTCAAGCGTCAAGCGGCGAGTTAGTGCAGTTTGGTATCGACCCAACGGGTGGTTCTATTCTTGGTCTTCTTGTTCAAGCGCCTAATATGAAAGAGCGTGTTGAGCAGGGCGGTGTAGTTGGATATATCATCCTTATCGTTGGTGCGTTCGGCTTATTACTTGCACTTGAGCGTCTAGTAACCCTTACGCTAACGCGTATGAAAGTGAACAAACAGCTTAAGAGCAAAGAAGTTAATACTAATAACCCTCTTGGTCGCGTGTTGAAAGTTCGTGACGAGCACCCGAATGCTGACGTAGAAGCGCTAGAGCTACACCTTACTGAAGCAATTCTAGGTGAAGTACCTAAGCTAGGTCGTAACCTTACTATTATCAAGATTATCTCAGTAGTGGCGCCGCTTATGGGTCTACTTGGTACGGTAACCGGTATGATTAATACCTTCCAAGCAATCACCTTGTTTGGTACAGGTGACCCGAAACTTATGGCTGGTGGTATTTCAACAGCGCTTGTAACAACTGTACTTGGTTTGGTTGTGGCAATTCCTATGACGCTGCTTTACGCCATGCTTAATACACGTTCTAAAAACATCGTGTACATTCTTCAAGAACAAGCATCTGGCGTTATCGCAGAGCGTTCTGAGCGAGGCTAATTATGATCGAGTTTCTAGAAGCAATTCGCGATTTCACAGAAACAGGTGGCCAGGTTCTCCTGGTCATCGGTCTGCTGATATTCGTTATGTGGCTTTTGATCCTCGAGCGTGCAATGTATCTGTTGGTTTGGCACAAGCAAGCAAAGAAAGATGCGGTCGCAATGTGGAAAGCGCGCAACGACCGTTCATCTTGGGTTGCTGAGCAAATACGTCAGAAAACAATTTCGCAATTAACTATACGGCTAAATGGCAGTATTCCAATTATCCAAGCACTTGTAGCGCTATGTCCGCTGTTGGGTTTGATGGGTACAGTAACCGGTATGATAGAAGTGTTCGACGTTATGGCTATCTCTGGTTCGGGTAATGCCCGTTCTATGGCCTCGGGCGTATCGAAGGCAACTATTCCTACAATGGCAGGAATGGTTGGGGCACTATCTGGTGTCTTCGCTGCTACTTGGTTAAATCGTATGGTGAAATCTGAACGCACGCATCTTGAGGATGCATTGATTATTCAACGTTAATGCGCCAGCGCATTAAGGTAAGGTATTTATTATGAAGCAGCACTTTCAAAATTTGGTCGATGAAGAAGAAGCAGCCATCGACATGACGCCCATGCTGGACGTTGTATTTATCATGCTGATCTTTTTCATCGTTACTGCGTCTTTTGTTAAAGAAGCAGGTATTGATGTAAATCGCCCAGAAGCAGCGACTGCGGTTAAGAAAGATCGCGCGAACATCCTCATCGCTATTTCTGATAAGGGTGAAATTTGGATTAACAAGCGTCGTATAGATGTGCGTGCTGTGCAGGCCAACATCGAGCGTTTACATGCGGAAAATCCGCAGGGAACTGTTGTTATTCAGGCCGATAAAAAGTCGACAACAGAAACCTTGATCAAGGTGATGGACGCCTCGCGTGCGGCAGGTGTATTTGATGTCTCGATTGCAGCCCAAGAGCAATAAATCATGCCACGATATATAATCGCATTTGTTATTTCCCTTGCGATCACGTTAGGCCTGTTCTTCTTGATGCAGTCATTGATCAAGATGGGTGGCAGCGCCCTAACGGAGCCGCCTCAGGGAAGCGTGCTTGACTTTGTAAGGGTTAAGCAAGATGAACAGGTTGAGAAAAAAGACCGCAAGCCTAAGAAGCCACCTAAGCCGGAACAGCCGCCACCGCAAATGGAGCAGCCTCAAATGGATTCGCCTTCGCCTGATGCAGAAGGTACGTCGATGGATTTTGGTGCTGAAGTAGGCGACGAAATATCACTAGATGGCGGCTTAGCCCTTGAATCTGGGGATGGGGAATACTTGCCAATCGTTAAGGTTGCGCCGGTTTACCCAAGACGTGCACTTCAGCGCGGTATCGAAGGATTTGTGATTGTTGAGTTCACCGTTACGAAACAGGGAGCGGTGCGCGACCCAATCGTAATCGAAGCCAATCCAGAAGGGTTGTTCGAGCAAGCGGCAATAGATGCGGCAATGAAGTTTAAATACAAGCCGCGAGTCGTCAATGGTGAGCCTACAGAAGTGTCCGGTATTCAAAACCGTATTACGTTCCAAATTGACGGGTAGTAGAACAAGATGAGAAAACAGACGAATAAATTGTTTAGCGCTATCGCGTTTACTATCGCCTCAGCGACTGTTTCTATTCCAGGTTTACTACTGGCAACCGAAGCAGTAGCTCAAGAGCAGAAGGCTAGTGAGAAAAAAACGCGTCGTGTTCCAACGCTAAGAGGCAAAGTGTACGAGCAGCTGGCGCGCGCGCAGGCTGCAGCGGATGAGTCTGGTGATGTGGAAGAGGCTCTTGCTATATTAGGAGAGGTTGAGGAAAAAAGTTATTCAATGAACGCCTATGAAAAGGCCATGATGTATAACTTTTATGGTTTCATCTACTACAACGATGAAGACTACGACAAAGCGCTTGAGTCATTCGCTAAAGTCGTTGAGCAACAACCAATCCCAGAAAAGTTTGAGATGACGACACTTTTCAGTCTTGCCCAGCTTAACCTTATGCAGGGTAATTTTGATGAGACTATTAAGTATCTTGAGCGCTGGGAGTCGTTGAATACGGGCCCAATACCACCTAAAAATAAGGTGATTAAAGCACAGGCTTATTACCAAAGTCAGCAGTATGAGTTAGCTGCAGATTGGATTTCACAGGCGATAGCCGACCATGAAGCTGAAGGCATGCTGCCCGATGAGGGCTGGCTAATTCTTCAGCGGGCCGTATTTTATGAGCTAAAGCAGCCTGAAAAGGTAAAAGATGTGCTGGTAAAAATGGTTAAGCTATTTGACGAGCCAAAGTATTGGATTCAATTAGCAGGCATGTACGGCGAACTTGGCGAAGAGCGAAAGCAGCTAGCCATGATGGAAACCGCCTACCAACGAGGCTTCATAGAATCGTCGGCAGATATCTTTAATCTTGCGCAGCTTTACTACTACCATCGTGCGCCTTACAAAGGGGCCAAGCTGATGGAGCAAGCGATGAACGAAGGTGTGTTGGAAAAGAACCTTCGTAACCTCAAGTTCTTAGGTCAAAGTTGGTCGTTAGCAAAAGAGCAAGAAAAAGCTATACCTGTCATGATGCAGGCGGCAAACCTTGCTGATGATGGTGAGCTTGATGCACAACTTGCTCAAATTCTTTTGAACGAAGAGCGTTGGGACGATGCTATTGCCGCTGTCGATAGAGCGTTAGAAAAAGGCGATTTAAGAAATCCTGGTTTAGTGTACCTCGTTAAAGGCATGGCGCTGTTTAATAAAAAACAGTACGCACTTGCGCTTAACCAGCTTGCAGAGGCTGAAAAACACCAAAAGAGTCGCGCTATGGCGCAGCAATGGAAGCAGTTTGTACAAGGCGAAAAGCGTCAGGCTGAAGCTATTGCGGCTGAACTTGGTGCTAGCTAACTTTGAGTTTTGAAAGTCTGCATAAGTGTGGGTAGAAGTATTTAAGTTTTGGAAACGTTTAAAGCCACACTTTTTAGTGTGGCTTTTTGTTTGCTAAACGCTATTCACATTGTCGGGGTAAACGCTGTAAGTGATGGAACAATGCCTTGCTTCTCTAAATCATTCCAATAGCGCTTTGTTTCTAATAACTGCTCTTTTATACCTAAGAAAATTTCGACTAATCTTGGGTCAAAGTGCTGATGTGCTCCCTCGGCAATATACTGAAATGCGTCGTTATCACTCCATGCGTTTTTGTATGGTCGCTTCATCGTTAACGCATCAAATACATCGGCGATGGCTACTATTCTTGCGCTTTCGGGTATCGCTTCCCCCCTTAGTCCTTTAGGGTAGCCCGTTCCGTCCCACTTTTCATGATGATTAAGAGCAATCTCAGCGGCAAGTTCGAATAGGGGCGTTTTACTTTGACACAGTATGTTATAGCCAATGGATGCATGACTTTGCATGATGTCCATTTCCTCATCAGTGAGTTTTCTAGGTGCCTTTAATATGCTATCGGGTATGCCAATTTTGCCAGTATCGTGCATGGGGGCAGCCTGTGTAAGTAGATTGGCGTCTTCATAGCTCCAACCACTTGCTAAAGCAAGACACTTGCTGTATGCAGCCATTCGCCATATATGGTGCCCAGTGTCATTGTCGTTGTAATGTCCAGCCGCAGCAAGCATCGTTATGGCGCTCTGTTGGCTAGCTTGTAAATCTGCTGTTCTTTGTTCAACTAGCATCTCTGTTGTTCGCATCTGGTGGGCAAGCGAAATATGGGTTTTAACTCTAGCCAATGTGATGCTTGGCGACACAGGCTTGGTAATGTAATCAATGGCACCGAGCGCAAACCCCTTTTCTTCATCTGCGCCTTGCACCAAAGCGGTGACGAAAATAACGGGAATATTGGCATAATGTTTATTTGATTTCAGTCTGCGACATACTTCAAATCCATCCATCTCAGGCATCATTACGTCTAGCAAAATAAGATCGGGCGTAAACTTTTCAACAATTTTCAGCGCAACAATACCAGAGGGTGCTACCTTGATGTCGTAATACGGGCTTAAAATTCCGCGCAGCAAATCAATGTTTGCTGGCTCATCATCTACAATGAGCACGCTAAATCGTTTACGCTGGCTTTGTAATTCACTGTTCATTGCTTAGTGCTTCCAATAGTTTGTCAGCTTGCTCATAAGCCCGTTCAAAATCATAAACAGCACAAAACTGCCCTATTCTGTCTATATAATCCACATACTCATTCTCGCTATTATTGCGACGTACTTCTTCGATAAGATTGATTGCCTGTGCATCAAATGTCTCTAATAAAGATTTGAGTGTAGTGATACTCTCTATAAGAGGTTGTTTGTCAGCTTCTATCAACTGTTCAGTCATGTTAGTACTTTCTAATGTATGTGCAATGAGCCGTAACGTGATATCCAGACATTGCGAAAGTTTTGCAATAGCGTCAATTAACTCATCTTTTGAGCTAAAGCTTTTGTCTGTTATTTCCAGCAAAAATTGATGAAGAGATAGCGCGCCAATACTCTGCGAATCCTCCAACATATGCCTAATTAATTCGTGGTCTTTTGATAATGTGCTTTCACTAATAGCCGAAATGCTCAAAAGCTTCGACACAATTGATGCATGTTTGTAAGTGTCGTAAAACTGTCTTAGCGCAACAAGAAATGGGCTGTCGCTAGGCGGTTGCTTAATTTCTGTGTAGCCAGAGTGAATGTGCTTGTCGATGGCATGAATGATGTCATCGGCAACAGCAGGCTTAAGCAAAAACTGACACATTCCAGCGGCTAGCGCTTTTTTTTCTGCAGTAGAAGATTCATCTGCGCTCAGCGCAATAATGGGCGTGGCCCATCGGTCTTTTTGCGATAGCGCGTGGGCTACTTCTTGACCCGACATATCTGAAAGATGGTAGTCTAAAAGAATTGCATCAAAGTGTTGTTCGTCGCACAAGGCTAAAGATTCATTACCTGAAGACGCGGTGGAAACTACCATGCCAACGTTACGCAATATTTGCTGGCTTATTTCAACACTTATTGCGTCATCATCGACCACGAGAACGTGTTTGCCAGAGAGGCGTTTCCTACGCCATTCGATGCTTTCTAAGCCATCATGAAGCTGAATATCTTTGTTTATTTTGGTTGGAGACAGTGCCGTTATCAAATCGCTGTCAGTAAATGGAAGCTCGATAACACTGATGTTTGCGATGTTGGCATTTTTTAATTTTTGTGTGACGCTCAGCTTTGAACGAGGACTGACAACACAACGCAGGTTTAAGTGTTCAAAATCGCCTAAACGCAATTGATTAATAAAACGTTGCCACACTTCATCATCATCGGGTAGAAAAATAACTGACGCTTCTGCATCCTCTGGAAATAATTCAATATTGCGATCTACAATCTCACACTCTATGCTTAAGCGCTTTAATGTCCTTTGCAATACAACACATCCCTTCGATACCGTTTCACTGCTTTTGATGCAAAGTATTTTTTTAGCAATACCAGTAGAGGGTGAGTCAGTTTGCTTAAGTTCTTGTTTACAGCAAATGGGTAAAGAGAAATAGAAGTCGCTTCCTTTTCCTTCCTCGCTGTCTACTTTTAATTGCCCACCCATGTGCTCAACAAGGCTCTTGCAGATAGTTAATCCCAGGCCGGTGCCACCAAACTTGCGGGATATTGAATTATCAGCTTGCACGAAGGCATCAAAAAGCTTGGCCTTATTGCCCTCGCTAATACCCATGCCCGTGTCACTCACACAAAAGAAAACCTTGTCGAGTCGCTGTGAAAGGGTGAGCACAATTGTGCCTGACGCAGTAAACTTGAGGGCATTGCTAAGTAAATTGAGTAATACCTGATAGATTTTTTCGCAGTCGCCTTGGTAGTTCATTGCGGGGTCGATTTGAATATCAAACAGCAACTGAATTTGTTTTTCGCTCGCCTTTGTTTGAAAAACATACGCCAGTTTTTCAATGGTACCTGCGAGGGTAAAGGTCTCGTTGGCCACTTCGAATTTACCTGCCTCTACCTTGGACAAATCTAAAATATTATTGATAAGGCTAAGCAAAGACGCCGCGTTATTTTTCACCTTTTCAAGGTACATTTGCTTTGTGTCAGTGTCTTCAGCATCAAGAGCGAGGTGAGTAAGTCCAATCACAGCATTCATTGGAGTGCGTATTTCATGACTAATCGTGGCTAAAAATTCGCTTTTTGCTCTGTTTGCACTCTCGGCTTCATCCAATGCTTGCTGGACTTGCCTTTCAACCGTTTTTTGCTCGTTGATGAGTTCTAGCATCATTTCTGAAAGAGCAGAAATATTGGCTAAATCATCCTTTATGGGGGGCTTGTTTTGGTCAACCAGCAAGAGGTTAACTGAAGAGCGAAGAGTGTCGACAACTTGTTGCTGTACGGCTAATTTATTTCTTATCTTCTCATTCGCAGCAAGCAGCTCTTTAGAGCTAATTTGCAAGCTTCTTTCACGAAGCGTTAGATCTCGTTCGTGAAATTCATACGTTTCTTCGATACGCTTTAACAGATTAACCAAGCCCTCTTGAAGCGCTTTGGCATTTAATTCCTTTGCTTCTGAATTAGCAAGTGCAGAGAGCCATTCATCAAGCCCTTCAATACTTTTTAAGCCAAATGCCTTCTTAATTTGCCTTGCAAGCAATGAGTTCAAGGGGCGATTTCCTGAATTAACGTCATCGATAGGGTTTGATTATATAGCTTGCTCTGAGACTTATTGTCGAACGGACATATTTCGCCATAGGAATAAAAGCCTGCGATATTCGTATTTTGTGGCAGCTGTTCCTTAATACACTCTAGCTCTTCTTCAATTCTATCGCCCATAACGAGCTTTCTTCCAACGCAGCTGGTTACTAGAGCAAGGCTGTGATGCGCCTTATTCACTACTGGTGAGGAATACGTGGACTCAGCGGTAGAGAGTGCATTGGCAACCGCGAGTTGTGCTCCATCAATAAGATCATCAGTAGAAGCGTGCATCAGCCTAACGTATTCTGACTCAACCACATCACCGGCTAGAGTCAAACTGTTGGTGTCTTCATCAATACCCAAAATGGTTCGAATAAGTCCGGTCCCCTTCTGGTCTTTTCCAACTACTTCGAGTGGAAACAGCAGCCCATTTGCAGGCAAGTCGGAAGCGTAATCACCGAGGTAATCTTTATAAATAGTAAGAGCCGGTACATCGTCTAATTGAAAAAGTAGGTTTTCATTTGCTTTGGTAACACTTCTTGACGGTCCGAAAGAGCGCCATCCGCCGTATGCGCCATATCCAAAGGTTAAGTTTTCTCCGTAAAAACACACTGCCACTACGGTATTTTCACTAATTCCCTCTGGACTGATGACAAAGGTTTTGCCGAACGAAGCGTTATCACCAGCAAGCCCGCCACTTAATTTTACATGTGAAGGCAATAAACTGGTTAACCCGTTAATCACTGCTGAACCATTTACAGCAAGACCAGGCGCTAGTGTATAAACGCCTTTGAGACCTTGGGGGTTAACTTTTTGACTTAGTGCCATGCCGGTATCGAAAGAGGCCTGCATGTTAGCTAATGTCGAGGTATGAATGGCTATATCGCTGCCGTACTCTAACTTTATTGTTAAAATCACAATGCTGTCTGCATGCACTTGGTCTGAACTAATTTCACCAGCGGTACTGCAACCCACAATGTTGGGAGAGATCTCTCGTAACTCTAAAAACCAATCATCATTTTCAAAAAACAGTGGAGAGGCATAGACAATAATAAGTGATGGGACAAGTTCCTCGATCTTATGTTTTTGCGATCTAACTTCGTCGGAACTAGTAAATGAGAATGAGGCGGACAACATACAATGTGATCAGTTTAATAAGCTATATAATACTTATAGATATAAACCCGTTAAGCATCAACCTTTAACATCTTATTCTTTAGTTGCTGCATTAGAAAGAGCGGACTATTGCCCAGAGGATAGGGAGCAACAAAAGAGCGACAAAAGGTTACAACACAAAGAAGCTTAAAATAGACCGCCCTAATGGAGGGCGGCTCATTTTTTTGCCACTAATTCGCCGCTCAATAAGCTAAGTTTCTACTTGTCCCTAAGCTCCCTGCGAAGTATTTTGCCCACGGTGGACTTAGGCAATTCTTCTAGTATTTCAATAGACTTGGGCACTTTGTAATTAGTCAACTGCTCCTTACAGAAAGCGGTGACGTCGTCTACGTTAACCTCATTACTCACCGTAATGAACGCGCATACTCTTTCCCCTGTCTTATCGTCAGGTTTGCCCACTACTGCCGCTTCCATTACATCGGGGTGTGAGGTAAGAATGTCCTCAATTTCATTAGGGTATACATTAAAACCAGACACAATAATCATGTCTTTCAATCGGTCAACAATTTTGATAGCACCAGACTCTGTGCGAACGCCAATGTCTCCGGTTTTGAAAAAGCCGTCGCTGGTCATCACTTTCGCTGTTTCATCGTCTCTTTGCCAGTAGCCCAACATGACCTGGGGCCCTCTTACCGCTATTTGTCCAGACTCGCCATCAGCAACGGGTTTATCATAACTGTCTAGTAGGGCCACCTCGGTATCCTCTAGCGCCATGCCCACGGTACCTATTTCCTCTTTCCCAGGAATATTGAAAGAGACAACGGGAGCGGTTTCAGAAATCCCATAGCCTTCGGTAATAGTGTTTCCTGTAACGCCTTTCCATATTGAAACAGCCGCTTGCGTAAGTGCTGTTCCGCCAGACATGGTTAAATGCAATTTGGAAAAGTCGAGTTTGGCGAATTCAGGGTGACGTCCTAAACCAACGAATAGGGTATTGATGCCAGCAAAGGCGGTAATTGCATGAGGTTTAAGTGTTTGAATAAACCCGTCTATATCACGAGGGTTGGGAATAAGCACAATTTGACTGCCCTTTGAGAACAGCGCCATCATACAAACGGTAAATGCATAAATATGGTAAAGAGGTAGCGGACATACAACTACTTCTTCACCGTCTTTAAATTGTTGGCCAATGCGGTCGAGCATTTGAATGCAGTTGGCTAACACATTGTTGTGGCTCAATGCTGCGCCTTTGCTTACACCGGTTGTGCCGCCTGTGTATTGCAGCATGGCCAAGTCGTTTTGCTCTATTTTTTTGCGTTCAAACTCAGGAAGCGTAGTGCCTTTTTCGACAGCATCGGTAAGTGAAATCGTACCTTCAATAGCGGGAGCACTGGATGGATCGAGCAACTCTGTGGCCGACGTTGCTATGACCGTTGTTATCTCAGTATCACTTTTTATCGCATCGAACTTAGGCAGTAAATCGCTAAGGATGATTAAAGCGGTAGCACCACTGTCAGTGAATTGATGTTTCATTTCACGTTCGGTGTAAAGCGGGTTTGTATTTACAACGACAAGGCCCGCACGCAGTGCCGCGTAAACTGCAATAGGGTTTTGAATAAGGTTAGGAAGTTGAATAGCCACACGAGAACCGGGCTTAAGCTTCGCATCGTGGACAAGATAACGAGCTAGCGCTGCTGATTTTTTATCGATGTCAGCAAATGTGAGAGTTTGCCCTAATGCCGTGTAGGCAGGTCTATCAGCAAACTTCGTTAATACACTTTCAATGTAATCTGCTAAGCAGGTTACGTTTTCTGGATAAGTTATCATATTGCTTTTCCTATGAGGGCATGTATTTTTATTACCCTAACATTAGCAAAGTTAACTTTTTATTTACATGTTTGTTGGCTTATAAATGAGTATAAATTTTGATAATGTAATTAGTAATGATCTATCACTACTACTTAGCTCAGCTTGGCAAAGCAGATTCCAGATACGAAGCCCGCAAAACACTGAGCTATTATGCCCATCCATGTTCTAGCTCCTGCAATGAGAGTGACGTTTAATATTGGTTGCATAGCCACTAGCATGACGAAAAAACCAACGGCGCCGGCGACACCAAACATCAATATGGTAATCGCATTACTCTTACTTTGCCCAGCACTGGAGTTGTCTGTTTTTTTGAGCCAGTTTAATAGGAGATGAGCAATGAAAAAGCTGATAGCCAGCGCAACCGCGATAATCATTCCATAAGTAAGGGCTAAACCACGCATATCAGCAAAAACCATATATGCCCACTTGGTTATTGGGATATCGATATTGAGCGCAACCAACTCAAAAAGCACGAAGTGAGAATGAAAAACACTAGCAAGAATAAAAGCTAAAAACCAAGCAGGAAAAAAGCGCAAAAAACAAAGTTGTAAAAAAGCTCGCATAGATTACCGCAAAAAGGTTGATTCATAGGGCGTGTAAATCTGGTATAGCATGATAGTGTTGCTAAAGAAACAATACACGAGAGTAGAAATGAAAGTATTTAAACCGTTGAAACCGTTACTCCTTGCAAGTCTCATGGTGTTAATAAGCGCGTCTATCAATGCAAAGACGCTGGAAACGTTTCTGTCAGATGATGAATATACGATCGGTGTAGTTGTTGAAAATCTGGCATTCCCAAAGTCAATTGAGGTAATGCCAGACGGTAACATACTCATTGCTCAGCGAGATGGAGAATTAGTTCTCATCAATAAATCGAATGAGCAAAAGCGTTTTTCTATCACATTTCCCGAGTTGTATACAAAGGGGCAGGGGGGATGGTTAGACGTTATTCCCACAAACGCTTTTGATGTTACCTCAAGATTACTTCTGTCTTACTCTAAAGGGGTTGATGACAACAATAAACTGGTAGTCTTGTCCGGCCTTTATTCTCCCGAAAACGGCATCACCGATCTCAAGCCTGTATTTGAAGTGAACAAAGCAAAGGACACACCTGTTCACTATGGTGCAAAGTTACTCAGTTTGGGAAATGATACTTACTTGGTAACGTCTGGCGATGGGTTTGACTACCGTGAAGATGCGCAACGAATGAACTCCCATATGGGCAAAGTACTGGGTTTTACAATTAATGGCTCTCCCCTTGATAACCCTCCTTTTCCCGAACACCCATTCATTTTTAGCTTGGGGCATCGCAACCCCCAAGGGCTGGTAAAAACAGAAAAGGGCGTTATTTATCTTAATGAACATGGTCCGGACGGCGGTGATGAGATAAACCGGTTAAGCAGAGGGAAAAACTATGGTTGGCCAGTGGTCACGCTGGGCGTAGATTATTCAGGCGCGCTAATATCTCCGTTTAATACCTATACAGGTATGGAAGACCCGCTTTTAAACTGGACACCATCTATTGCACCTTCATCTATGGCGGTTTACCAAGGCAATGCATTCCCCCAACTCAACGAAAAATTTATTGTAACGGCGCTTAAAGCTCAGCGTGCGTTTGTTATTAGTAATGATGGGATAAAGATGACTGAGCAATTGCTATCAGATAAAGTCAAAACACGATTAAGAGATGTGGCTATCGATCTTAACGGCGACATATTGCTGTTAACCGATGGAGAACAAGCCAAACTTATTAGAATATCTCCTACAAAAATGTGAAGTATTTGAACTTTAACATTGAGATGAAGTCCTTATTTTTGTCTGTAATTTGAACTGGTACAACCATAACCATAGGAAATGTCTGACATAAATATAACACCATTACTTATTTAACTGACGGTAAAGCGTTGTTAGAGCCGCAAAAATAACGTTAAGGTTTTATTTTTAAGTGTTTGAAAATATTTGCTTTAATTTTTTCTTGGCAAGAATAAGCATGGCTATTATTCACTTCAGCTATCTACACTGGTGAGAATATGACCACTTTCACTCTTTTCTTACAGAGATTACGTAACGAGCAAAAATCAGTTAAAATACATCCCAATTTTATATGCGTATAGCTAAGACCGACTTAACACTACGCCCACGTAAAACTATGACCGAGAGAACCCTATGAGTTTGTATTCAGAATATCTGGCAGAGATCGAGACCCGTAAAACGGAACTAGGTTTAAACCCTAAGCCCATCGATAGCGCTGATTTACTATCAGAAATCATTGCTCAAATTAAAGATACAGGTAATGAGCATCGTGAAGATTCTCTTAAATTCTTTATCTATAACACACTGCCAGGCACAACCAGTGCAGCGGTAGTTAAAGCAAAATTCTTGAAAGAGGTTGTGCTTGGTGAAGAGAGCGTTGAAGAGATCACGCCTGAGTTTGCTTTAGAACTACTTTCTCACATGAAGGGTGGCCCCTCTGTTGAAGCATTGCTAGACCTAGCGCTTTCTGATGATGACGCAGTAGCAAAACCTGCTGCTGAAGTTGTGAAAACACAAGTTTACTTGTACGAAGCAGATACTGAGCGTTTAGAAGCGTCTTATAAAGCAGGCAACGCAATAGCCAAAGAAATTCTAGAGAGCTATGCAAAAGCAGAGTTCTTCACTAAATTGCCTGATGTACCAGAAAAAATTAATGTAGTGACTTATGTTGCTGCAGAAGGTGATATTTCTACCGACTTGCTTTCTCCGGGCAACCAAGCTCATTCTCGTGCAGACCGCGAACTTCACGGCAAGTGCATGATCACGCCTGAAGCACAGCAAGACATTGTTGAACTTGGTAAAAAACACCCAGACGCAAAAGTGATGCTGGTGGCTGAAAAAGGTACCATGGGCGTAGGTTCTTCACGTATGTCTGGTGTGAACAACGTAGCTCTGTGGGCCGGCGAGCCAGCAAGCCCTTACATTCCGTTTGTAAACAAAGCACCTGTTGTTGCGGGTACTAACGGTATTGCACCTATCTTCTTAACCACGGTAGATGTAACCGGCGGTATCGGTCTTGACCTTAAAAATTGGGTGAAGAAAACTGATGAAAACGGCGAAGTGGTTCGCGATGCCAATGGCGACCCAGTTCTTGAAGAAGCCTATTCAGTGGCTACAGGCACTGTATTGACTATCGATACTAAAGCTAAAAAGCTATTCAAAGGCGATGAGGAAGTCGCTGACGTATCTGGTGCCTTTACGCCGCAAAAAATGGAATTCATGAAAGCGGGTGGTTCTTACGCGGTAACTTTCGGTAAGCAGTTACAAACGTTTGCTGCAAAAACCTTAGGTATAGATGTCCCTCAAGTTTATGCACCGTCTAAAGAAGTGTCTAATGAGGGGCAAGGCCTAACAGCAGTAGAAAAAATCTTTAACCGCAATGCAGTAGGTGTTAAATCAGAAACACCACTTCACGCTGGTTCAGATGTGCGTGTTAAGGTAAATATTGTAGGTTCACAAGATACAACCGGACCGATGACATGCCAAGAGCTAGAATCTATGGCGGCATCAACCATTTCTCCACTCGTTGATGGTGCATATCAATCGGGCTGTCACACAGCATCGGTATGGGATAAGAAAGCTCAAGCGAACATTCCTAAACTCATGTCTTTCATGAACAACTTTGGCGTTATCACGGCTCGTGACCCTAAAGGCGTTTACCACGCAATGACAGACGTTATTCACAAAGTACTTAACGATATCACTGTAGACGACAGAGCCATCATCATCGGTGGTGACTCGCACACTCGTATGTCTAAAGGGGTAGCCTTTGGTGCCGACTCGGGAACGGTAGCGGTAGCACTTGCTACAGGCGAAGCGGCAATGCCAATTCCAGAGTCTGTAAAAGTAACTTTTAAAGGCGAAATGAAGAGCCACATGGACTTCCGTGATGTGGTACACGCAACACAAGCGCAAATGCTTAAGCAATTTGGCGGTGAGAACGTGTTCCAAGGCCGTGTTATCGAAGTACAAATTGGTACTTTGCTTGCCGACCAAGCATTCACGTTTACCGACTGGACTGCAGAGATGAAAGCGAAAGCATCAATCTGTATTTCAAACGATGAGACCATGATTGCATCACTTGAGCTTGCTAAAACGCGCATCAAGATAATGATCGACAAAGGCATGGACAACGACGCGAATATGCTTCAAGGTCTTATCGACCTTGCGGATAAGCGTATTGCTGAAATCAAGTCTGGTGAAGAGCCAGCACTTGCACCAGACGATAACGCGAAATACTACGCGGAAGTGGTTGTTGATCTAGACCAGATCGCAGAGCCAATGATTGCCGACCCAGACGTAAACAATGATGACGTGTCTAAGCGTTATACCCATGACGTTATCCGCCCAGTTTCTTACTATGACGGTAAGGCTGTAGATTTGGCGTTTGTTGGTTCTTGTATGGTTCACAAAGGTGACATGCAGATCATTGCGCAAATGCTTCGCAACCTAGAAAAGCAAAACGGCAGTGTGTCGTTTAATGTACCGCTTGTTGTTGCTCCACCAACGTACAACATTGTTGATGAGCTAAAAGCAGAGGGCGACTGGGAAATCCTAGCTAAGTATGCTGGTTTCGAATTCGACGACGCTAAGCCTAAAGAGTCTGCACGTACTAAGTACGACAACATTATGTACCTAGAGCGTCCAGGATGTAACTTATGTATGGGTAACCAAGAAAAAGCAGAGCCTGGTGATACGGTTATTGCTACTTCTACGCGCTTGTTCCAAGGTCGGGTTGTTGCTGACTCTGAAGAGAAGAAAGGTGAGTCGCTACTAGGCTCTACGCCACTAGTAGTACTTTCTGCTGTGCTAGGTCGTTTCCCAACTATGGATGAGTACAAAGCAGCGGTTGAGGGTATTAACCTTACGGACTTCGCTCCACCGTCAGAAGACATGGCAGTTGCGCCTAAGTTTACACCAGATGTAGCAGTTCAAAACGTTTAATTTGAACGTCTGGTTTCAAGGCGTAAAGTAACATTCTATTGAAACCAAGTTAATCTATTGAAAAGCCCCAACGTGAGTTGGGGCTTTTTTGTTTGCCCAGCGAAGCTGGCAAACCCGTCAGGTTGGAAGAAACCTGAATCACCCAGACTGAGGGGAAGATAATCCGAATGGCAAGGGCGCTATTGGCCAACGATAGGGTCTGAAGGAAGCCATAGGAAGTTAGAGGTACACAACGCAAGTGAACCTGATTCGGCAAGACAGGAGGGTAAGCGTGCAAAATAGCGTGAAGCCCGATACTCAGTCAGTCCTGTTTTGTGTTTGAGGGTGGGATTTCTAACAGGGAGCCATAACGTGGTTACCAGCACAGTAACTGGGGAAGCCTGGCATTGGATCCAATCAAATGGTTGGACGTATCGTTCAAGGAGTGATCCAAGAATGTTGCGAGTGTGAGGTGGCATAACGTGGTTACCAGATAGAACCCGTAGTAGTGAGTAAGGCTAGGCCGATGAAAGCCAGTAATGGTGTGGAGGGTAAAACCAAGCCGACTATCAGCATTGTGTTTGATAGGATCTATCTTAGCAAGTGATATGAAGTATGCAGGAGCCGTATACGAGGCCCGTACGTACGGTTCTGTGAGAGGGATGAGGCGCAAGCCTCACCCTACTCGATATGTCCGATTCAAACATATGAACGCAAAATGGCCTGCATTAAACACGATGCGGCGGCAAATCAGTTCGCATAATTCGACTTCCTACCAATTCTACTTCTCCACTGTATCTGTCTTCTCCGTTGCTGGAAAACTCGAACATAAAAACACTATTCCAATCTGGTTTTCCGTACTTTAATGAAATTCGTGTTTTGACCCTCGCGACGCTTAACAGCTGAAGCTGGTGTTTGTCACAGTATTGTCTTAAATACGTATTGGTCTTTTCCGAGATTTCTCTTATTCGCCAAAATTGATAGCTTACGAATGCGATACTTAGCCACAACACGAGTTCTAAAAGCGTCATATTATTTTCCCGTTTGCGCAAACAGTTTGTTGAATGCAGAGGCTAATTCTGCGGGCCTGTCAGGTGAACGAAGAAGTGATAAAACTTGCCGACGTAACTTTGGAATCTGTACCAAGTCAGAAAAGAAACCGGAAAAAAATGCGCCAGCATGTTCGCTTTGATTATCTGCTTTGGCTGCCTGTGTTAAAAACAATGTAAGGAGTGAGTCATCCATTTGTTCATAATGGCGAGCGGCGATGACACTCAGGATATCTAAGCGAGCACAGCTCTCGTTCTCGAGCACTCTTTGTAAGACGCTGTGCACATCTTGGTCAAATGAACCAGTAGATAGAGCACGTAAAGCGGCAAGATTAACTTCACTTGTGTGATTACTGCTGAAAAAGCGTGTGGTAATAAATTCTTTCATGGTAGCGCTTAAAGGCACATATTCGAGCATCTCCATGAGCGTATTCAAAAATACTTCAGAATATAAGGTCGAGTTTTTGGCAACAGCTTTTTCTAACATATCTTGCTTGCTGTGTTTTGGTAAAGAAGAGGCAAAGTCTGCAACGCTTTGCATTGACAAACGCTGCCAATCTACTAACTGCGGCGCTTGAATATAGGCTTCTACTTGCCTTGCTTCATCACTCAATGGTTGTAACAGTGCTTGTTTAACCGCTGCGTTGAACTGGGCGAGTAGGGATTGATTGGGCACAAAAGAGTAGGGGTTGTCCGGCAGCTTTTGGGCCTTTTCTGTGTCTTCTAAAATTGACTGACCTAATGCATCTACAATTATATCAAGAAAGTGATTTCGAGCTGCCGAAACTACCAACCCTTGCTCATCTGTAGGAAGTTTAACAAACCAAATGTAGTGCTCTGACGATGCGTTTTTATTCCAAAAAACAATTCCAAACCACGCGTGTTGCTGACGAGGGAATGGCGCATAGGCTTTGCCATTCTCAATATCTAAGAATGTTTGATTGTCGGTCAGAGTTAGCCTTCGCCCGATATCAAATATCTTGTATTCTGTACCAGCGTGGAGTAAAAACTCGCTGATGGAATTAATTGTGTTTGCGCTCATCAAAACATCCTAAATACTGCAAATTACCACTGGGGTCTCGTTAAAGCTCTGTAAATGAACTCTATAATAACGTTCTAGCACACCGACCTGCACCTCGATCTCAAATATCGAGCAGACAGCAGCGCCGAGCAGATAGCAGCGCCGAGAAAATAGCACCGCCCCAAAATCAATAGCGATTAGTTTATCACAGATAAATTATTGTCTGTCACGCGTCTATCTCTAGAATCATTGCGGTGACAGTAATTTTTGAAGGCTGGTATACTGATAACTCTTAAAAGTGCCTAACAAGGCCGATCGCTTTGGCTTACTCTAATTTATGCTGCTCGTTAGAAAAAATTCACTTAAAAACACCTCGTTGGAAACTGACATATGACACCCGGTAAACAGGCTATTCTAACTGCCCTTGAAGCATTGGCATTATCGATGAGAAAAGAGGGCGTATGGCCTTCAACTAGTCCTTCTAATGAAGCGCTAAATAGCACTGTTCCTTTTGCGGTTGATGCTATGGATTTTGAGAGCTGGCTAGCTTTTATATTTATTCCAAAAATGTCGCAACTAATTCATTCTGATGCCGCACTGCCTGAGATGGAAATCACGCCGGCGGCTCGGCTGTATTTGGAAGACAGGTCAACCCCTATCATTAAGCAGATAGCGGCTATAGATGGTTTAGTTCAGACAGCGAGAGTTGAGCAAGGAATGGCCCAATGAGAGAGGACTCGCAAGAGAAGCTTGGAGAAAAAGATACCGGCCAAGACGAAAGTAGAGAAGGCATGTCTGCCAACAGTCGCTCCGTTGAAATAAGTGCAACACCTCATCCGTTAAAAATTTTGTATCAAGACCAGGATATTGTTGCTATTGAGAAGCCGCCTGGCATGTTGGTGCATAGAAGCCCAATAGATAAACACGAAAAAGTATTCGCGGTACAAACCTTGCGAGACCAAATTGGTAAGCGCGTTTTTCCTGCACATCGGTTAGACCGACCTACGTCTGGCGTTCTTCTATTTGCCTTCGATGGTCAGTTAGCGGGGGAACTTGGACAGCAGATGATGCAAAAACAGGTGCATAAGACCTATCATGCTGTGGTGAGAGGGTTTGTGCA
This sequence comes from Alteromonas sp. RW2A1, assembly GCF_001886475.1. Lineage (NCBI taxonomy): Bacteria > Pseudomonadati > Pseudomonadota > Gammaproteobacteria > Alteromonadales > Alteromonadaceae > Alteromonas > Alteromonas sp. RW2A1. Next base: position 996,083 of record NZ_CP018031.1, read on the forward strand.
TAATACTGGATTCATTGATTACGCACTTAAATACAAGTACGACAAAATAGCAGACAAGCACAAGCGGCCACAGCAGCCACCGCAAATAGCGACAACAGTGTATGAATCTGTAGCTTGTTATGAAGTACCACAGCCTGTCGGAAAATATCAAAGTGCGCGATATTCATTAGTAAAATTATCACCAAGTACGGGCAGAAAGCATCAATTACGTAGGCATTTAGCACATATTCGACACCCTATTATAGGTGACACGACCCATGGCGACGGAAAGCAGAATAAATTCGCTAAGTCGCACTTTAGTTTTAATAATTTGGCCTTAAACTGTACAGGTATGGGGTTCTATCATCCAACTTCTCAAAAGTGGGTGACAATATCTTCAGATTTTCATCATGAAATGGCGATGTTTATACGTCGTTTAGAAAACTTTCGCGTTGTTCCTTCGTAAAACGTTGTAGCAAAGTTTATAAAACAGTTAGTAGGGGTAGTAATGAGTACATTGAAGATAATAGCGGGCACAGTGTATGGGAACGCGCAGCATGTCGCTGAACAGGTAGAAGAAAACTTAGCTGAACAAGGCGTAGATTGCGAGCTTGAAAGCGACCCGTCGGTTGAAGATTTTACTGATGCAGACGCTATATTAATTATCACCTCTACAACAGGGCAAGGGGATGTTCCACCTAACCTTGAGTTTGTTTTTTCAGACTTAAAGGACGACGCGCCCCTGCTGAAAGACAAACCCTTTGCTGTTGCCGCCCTTGGCGATAGCAGCTATGGGGAGAGCTTCTGTGGTGCGGGTAAACAATTTCAAGCGCTTCTTGTTGAGCTGCAGGGCAAGCCAGCGTCTGAGATGCTAGAGGTGGATGCAATGGAAACCCTTGAGCCTGAGAAAGATGTGGTTGATTGGGTAAACAGTATAAAAGACAAACTTTTGTCATAAATTGTTGAGGCAAAGGCATTAAAAAGGGGCGCTAAAGAATGTTAGCGCCCCTTTTTTATTTATTTTTCAGAACAGTTTTAATTACTCTACGCCGCGCAACAGGGCATTGATTCCTACTTTAGCGCGGGTTTTGGCATCTACTTTCTTAACGATTATGGCAGCGTAAAGGCTGTATTTACCATCTGCACTGGGTAAGTTTCCAGATACCACTACCGAACCTGCAGGTACGCGTCCGTAGTGGATCTCTCCAGTTTCACGGTCATAAATACGCGTACTTTGACCAATATAAACACCCATTGAGATAACCGCGCCCTCTTCAACAATAACGCCTTCTACAATTTCAGAGCGAGCGCCGATAAAGCAGTTATCTTCTATGATGGTAGGGTTTGCTTGTAATGGCTCTAGTACGCCACCAATACCTACACCACCAGAAAGGTGAACGTTTTTACCGATTTGTGCACATGAGCCAACAGTTGCCCATGTATCTACCATAGTACCCTCGTCAACGTAGGCGCCAATGTTGACATAAGACGGCATTACTACTGCGTTTTTGCCTACAAATGTACCGGTACGAACTGCAGCTGGTGGCACTATACGGGCGCCATCTGCAACAAACTGTTCATTTGTGTAGTTGGTGTATTTTAATGGCACTTTATCAAAATACTTGCTCTCGGCGCCGTCAATCATTTCGTTGTTGTGAAGTCGGAAAAAAAGCAACACAGCTTTTTTCAACCACTGGTGAACTACCCATTCCCCTGCAATTTTCTCGGCGACTCGAGCTTGACCGCTGTTTAGCAGTGAAATTGCTTCTGCAACGGCGTTTCTTACCTCGTCAGGAGCTTCATTTGGGCTAATGGCATCGCGGTTTTCGAAGGCGTCTTCAATAATGGCTTTCAATTCATTCATGGTATTGTAATATCTTCAAGTTGGTCGAGTTTAAACAAGATACGCTTTTTCAAGCTAACTTGTTGTTCTTGGGTTAATGCGGTGCCAGCCTCGTTGCTGACGATAAAAATGTCTTCGGCGCGTTCGCCGATGGTTGCTATTTTAGCAAGCTTTAATGTCATGTTGGTGTCAACAAACGCGTGGCCAATTTTAGCTAAAATGCCGGGCGCGTCTAGTGCTTCAAGCTCAACAAGCGTCGCCTCGTCGTTTAAGTTAAAAAAGCGCACCTTGGTAGGAACGTCTAATTGCCTCATCTGACGGGGTAGCTTTCGCTTATTTTCGTGGGAGCGGCCAGGTTTTTCTAACTGGGTAGAGACGGCTTTTTCTAGCGACATGATACGAGACTCAGATGAAAGACGCGTACCGTCATTTTCTAACACTATCATACTGTCGAATACGTAGCCGTCTCGTGTAACGGTAACGTGTGCATCGTGGATAGAGCAATTTCTGCTATCTAGTACAGAGGCAACCTGTGCGAATAATGCCTTTCTGTCTTTGCCATAAACGAATAGTTCCGTTCCACCCTTGGCGCTATTGTCATTGGCTCTAACTAATAAAGCGTCGTTATCTGGCGTTAACCAATCTTCCTGAGCCGTTATAATTTCTTCTGTATGCCAGGCCACCTGTGTTGGCTTAAAACGTACAAAGTAGTCATCGTCCAAACGCGCCCAGAGAGCGTCTACAGAAACAGGGCTGATAGCCCGCTCTTGCAATATTTGTCGCGCTTGATGTTTGTGCGTGGCAACTCGTTCATTAAGCGTCACCTGACACTGAAGACCGTTATCTAAAGCCTTTTGCGTCATGAGATACAATTCTCTTAGCAAAGATGCTTTCCAGTCATTCCACAAGTTATCATTGGTGGCACGAATATCTGCAAGCGTTAATGTATAGAGCAGGTTCAAGTGGTTGTGGCTTCGTATTGCGCTGGCAAACTCACTGATGACATCCGGATCGTAAATATCTCTTCGCTGAGCGACTACAGACATCAGCAAGTGATTTTCAACAAGCCAGGCAATCATCTCTGCATCGGACGATGGAACATTATGAAGTTCGCAAAATGTGGCTACATCCTTGGCACCAAGTTTCGAGTGATCGCCATTGCGGCCTTTCGCTATATCGTGAAAAATAGCGGCGATATACAACACTTCTGGTTTATCGAGATGTCGGCAAATTCGGCCACATCGGGGAAAGTCTTTATTCTCTTTCGAAAAAAAGTAATTAACATGCTTAACAAGCCTATGGGTGTGCTCGTCAACAGTGTAAGCGTGAAACAAATCAAACTGCATCATGCCCACAATAGCGTCCCACTCAGGTAAGTAAGCCTGAATAATTCCATATTGATGCATTATGTCCCAACCAAAATTAAAAAAATCGGGTTGTTTCATCAGCATCATAAATTTCTCACGACACGCTGGACGTTCGACATAATAGGTACTTTCAAATTCCCTATGGGCATTGCGCAGTTGACGAATACACGTGGTGCTGAGGCCTTTAACATCTGGTGTATTGGTTACCAGGTGTAAGAAATCGAGAATAGCTTCAGGAGTCGAGAACACTCGCTCATGGCGAGGAGAAATCATGTAATCAAGAAGCTCGAAGTCTTCATTGATAACGGCACTGTGTTGAACGCTTTGATTCAGCATGTCGTATTTAAAACGCTGAAGCAGCATTTGGTTGAGCTCTGTTACACGAGCCACAGTGCGAAAGAAGTCTCGCATCATCTTTTCTACTGATGATTTACCTTCTTCACCGTAGCCCATCATCTCCGCTACATCTGGCTGATAATCGAATAATAGACGGTTTTCGCTTCGCTGGGCAACCAAGTGGAGTGCACAGCGCATTTTCCAAAGGTGCATGCGGCAGGCGATGAGCTCACTGTGTTCTTGTTCAGTGAAGTAACCATGACCTACCAAGTTCCAACCATCGTATTCTTTAAAATGTTTCTTAGCTACCCAGCCAATAGATTGAATGTCTCGAAGACAACCAGGATTCTCTTTTATGTTGGGTTCTAAGTTGTATGCAGTGCCGTTAAATTTGGCATGTCGTTTTTTCTGTTCTTCGTATTTAGCAGAGAAAAACGCTTTACTACTCCACGAATTTCTTCCATTCGCTTCTTCCCAAAGCTTCTCAAAGGTTTCTTCGCTACCGGATAGAAGGCGACTTTCAACCAAATTAGTGGCGATGGTAATATCATCTTTTGCGAGCTTGACGGTCTCTTTAATCGTTCGCACCGACTGGCCAACATCTAATTTGATGTCCCACAACAGCGTAATAAAGCGACCGACTTTGTCTTGTGCATCGGCGCTAAGCTTCTTCTTACTAACAATAAGTAGATCGATATCAGAATAAGGCTGCAAATGACCACGACCGTATCCACCGACGGCACAAAGCGATAAATCGTTGATAGAACTTAGGCCGAACAGTTGCCACAAATGACAAAGCAGTGCATCGACAAATTGTGCTCTGCCTGTAACTAATTGATTGACAGGAGCGGAATTAAACGAGTCTGTAATCCACGCGTAGTTTTTCTCAACGCATGTTTTGATTTTAGGAATGTCATCAACACTACTGATACTGTCTATTTCTTGGATTAGAGATTGGAGCGTCAAACTGCACCTTTGGATTGCTTAAGTGTAAACGCTATAAACTTTATCACGATTTAGCACAAAATCGCAGTATCGATTAGGTGCATATTTTAGGTCTATTTATGAATAAATATGGAAAAACGTTATAGCGTGGTGAATGATTGTCTAAATCGTCGTTTTTGACACGTGAGCAATATCGAAAAAAAGTGGGTAGTGAGCAGCTCTAAACGCTATTTCATAAGGCAATTTCACCTGCACAAAATAGTAAAAACAGGGACGGGACAAAGCCCAAAACTAAGCGCTAATTAAGCGATAATATAGATTCGAAAAAAAGCTTGGTTATTGTCGTCAATAGCCAAGCTCTTAACTCGTATGAAACTTTTATTGAAATAGCTCGAAAGCGTAACAGCTATTTGTGAGAAATAACGCGAGGTAATGTTTCTTCTTCTCTCAACGTAAGTACCTCAACGCCGTCTTCAGTGACTAGCAGCGTGTGTTCCCATTGAGCGCTTAAGCTTCTATCTTTCGTTACCACAGTCCACTGGTCTGGAAGTACTTTGGAATAGCGCTTACCTGCATTGACCATAGGTTCGATAGTAAAACACATACCCGGTACTAACTCTTCGCCTGTTCCTGGTTTGCCGTAATGCACAATTTGTGGTTCTTCGTGAAAACTGGAGCCAATACCATGGCCGCAATATTCTCTAACTATTGAATAGTTATGCGCCTCTGCATGAGTTTGGCAGATATGCCCAATATCACCTAAACGCATGCCAGGTTTAACTTGCTCGATGGCTTTGTATAACGATTCTTGCGTTACACGAATAAGACGCTCAGCCAGAATAGTAGGTTTGCCCACAGTAAACATCTTTGATGTGTCGCCGTGATAACCGTCCTTAATAACAGTTACGTCTATATTAATGATGTCACCATCTTTTAGCTTTTTGTCAGACGGAATACCATGACATATACAATGGTTCACCGAAGTACACACTGACTTAGGAAAAGGTGGGTTGCCATAGTTTAGCGGTGCAGGTATCGCTTTTTGTTCGTTCACAATAAAGTCATGACAAAGCGTATTGAGCTGATCGGTCGTTACGCCTTTTTTTACATGGGGCGTGATCATAGTAAGAACTTCGGCTGCTAGCTTACCAGCAACGCGCATTTTTTCGATTTCATCAGGGGATTTGATAATTGCTGCCACAATGCCTCTCAATAATCGTCTTTTGATTAATAAACAGTTTTACGCAGTATATCACCAATATGACCACTATTGGATATGCAGTAAACATGCGTTCAACCGTCTTTCAGAAAATAATGACAAACAACAGGCAAGCAGGGCTGAAAACTTGTTACCACTAAAGCTTTATGGTATAAAGCGCGCGCCCTGACGGAAAGCTCGTATTTTTTTGTGAAAGCGAAGTCGTCGTAGAGGGTATATTTCTTATTAAAACACACATATACCGACACTTGTTATCGGGGTGTCCACACTATCGTTTTTCGCTAGGGTGGATCGATACAAGGGGTATATGGAGGCCTAACCCCAAGAGGAAAATAAAATGGCTAATGTTTCTATGCGTGACATGCTGAAAGCCGGTGTGCATTTCGGTCACCAAACTCGTTACTGGAACCCAAAGATGAAACCATACATCTTTGGTGCTCGTAACAAAGTTCATATCATCAACCTAGAAAAAACAGTTCCACTGTTTAACAACGCTTTGAACTACATCTCAAGTGTTTCAGCAAAAAAAGGTAAAATCCTTTTTGTTGGTACTAAACGTGCCGCTGGTGATGCGATAAAAGATGCTGCTGTAAAATGCGACCAGTTCTACGTAAACAAGCGTTGGTTGGGCGGTATGTTGACTAACTGGAAAACAGTGCGCCAGTCAATCAAGCGTCTTAAAGAGCTTGAGCAAAAGAGCCAAGACGGAACGTTTGAAAAGCTAACCAAAAAAGAAGCGCTTATGCTTCAACGCGAAATGGATAAGCTTGAGAACAGCCTTGGTGGTATCAAAAACATGGGCGGTCTTCCAGACGTAATCTTTGTTGTTGATGCAGACCATGAGCACATTGCAGTTACAGAAGCACGTAACCTTGGTATCCCTGTTGTTGGTGTTGTAGATACTAACTCTAACCCAGACGGTGTTGATTACATCATCCCTGGTAACGACGATGCTATCCGCGCTATCCAACTTTACTTGGACGCTGCTGCAGACGCTGTTAATTCTGGTCGCGAGAGCAACCTTGAAGTACAAGCTGAGCAAGACGACTTCGTAGAAGCAGCAGAGTAATTCTGTACACTCGCTGCCAATTTAAATTGGAAGCGAATTTGCTACGAGACGTATTGAGAGGGGCGATTAGCCCCTTTTACCTAACGAATTTATATTTATTGCTGAGGAATTGAAAAATGGCAGTGACTGCAGCACTAGTTAAAGAACTGCGCGAACGTACTGGCGCAGGTATGCTGGATTGTAAAAAAGCGCTTGTTGAGACAGATGGTGACATTGAATTAGCCATTGAAAACATGCGTAAATCAGGTCAAGCAAAAGCGGCTAAAAAAGCAGGTCGTATTGCAGCTGAAGGTGTAATCCTAACGAAAGTTGAAGCGGGTCGCGCGACTATGCTTGAACTAAACTGCGAAACAGACTTCGTTGCTCGCGACGAGAGTTTCCTTAAGTTTGGTAATGACCTACTTGAATTAGCTTCTGCTAACAACATCAACGACATCGAAACACTTAACGACGCTGAACTAAACGGCTCAAAAGTTAGCGATGCACGTGACACGCTTGTAGCAAAAATTGGTGAAAACATTTCACCTCGCCGCGTTATCAACGTTGAAGGTGACACACTAGGTGCTTATGTTCACGGTGGTCGTATTGGCGTTATCGCTATTCTTACTGGTGGCGACGAAGAGCTAGCTAAAGACGTTTCTATGCACGTTGCAGCGGCAAGCCCTCAATATGTTAAGCCTGAAAATGTTCCGGCTGAAGTTGTTGAGAAAGAAAAAGAGATCCAAATCGATATCGCAATGCAGTCTGGTAAGCCAGCAGACATCGCTGAGAAAATGGTTGCAGGTCGTATGAAGAAGTTCACTGGTGAAGTGAGTCTTACTGGCCAACCTTTTGTTAAAGATCCGTCGATCACAGTTGCTGAACTTCTTAAGAACAACAGTGCAGACGTTATCAACTTCGTGCGTTTTGAAGTAGGCGAAGGTATCGAGAAGAAAACTGAAGATTTTGCAGCAGAAGTAGCTGCGCAAATGGAAGCCGCTAAGAAATAATTGAGCGTTTTTCTTTTGCATTCAGAGAATGTCAGATAAACTAAAAGCACCTCTTCGGGGGTGCTTTTTTATAGCCGAATCTCTTTCTATTGCAGCGGTTTCACGTTAGTGTGAGTGACGTTTTTGCAAGTCATTTGAAAATACGGCTTTGAAGCGGCGCTGGGTTAAGAAAGCATAAACCTTTCAAAAAACTAACGCGATTTGTTCTATGTTTTTTCATGCTAAGGCATGTATTTAAAATACATAGCACAAACCGGGTTTACGAGGACATATCGAATAATGAGTATCACACCTAAATCAGCATATCGACGCATTCTGTTAAAACTTAGCGGTGAAGCCCTTATGGGTGAAGAAGGCTTTGGCATAGACCCCAAAGTGCTAGATAGAATGGCACAAGAAATTAAAGAGTTGGTTGAACTTGGTGTTCAAGTGGGCCTTGTTATTGGTGGCGGTAACTTATTTCGCGGCGAAGGTTTAGCAAAAGCGGGTATGAATCGCGTAGTAGGCGATCATATGGGTATGCTAGCTACTGTGATGAACGGTTTGGCAATGCGAGATGCACTACACAGAGCATTTGTAAATGCACGCATGATGTCAGCAATTCCTTTAAACGGCGTTTGCGATGCGTATAATTGGGCAGAAGCAATTAGCTTACTGAAGTCTGGTAGAGTCGTTATTTTTTCAGCAGGCACCGGAAACCCATTTTTCACAACGGATTCCGCTGCGTGCTTACGCGGAATTGAAATTGAAGCAGACGCCGTATTAAAAGCGACTAAAGTCGACGGTGTTTATAGTGACGACCCGGTTAAAAATCCAGACGCTACCCTGTACGAGCACCTCAGTTATAATGAAGTGCTGGATAAGGAACTAAAAGTAATGGATTTGTCAGCGTTTACTTTGGCTCGTGACCACAGCCTTCCAATTCGCGTTTTCAATATGAACAAACCCGGCTGTCTTAAGCGTGTTGTAATGGGCGAGAAAGAAGGCACCGTAATTAGCCACGCTGGCAATGATAAGTAAAGACATATAGGACACACAACAGTGATTGATGAAATTGAATTAGATGCGCAAGAGCGTATGGAAAAAAGCGTAGTGGCGCTCAAAGGCCAATTTAGCAAAATTCGCACGGGGCGCGCGCACCCAAGCCTGCTAGATGGTATTATGGTGCCGTACTACGGTGTAGATACACCGCTAAAGCAAGTGGCTAATGTAATTGCTGAAGACAGCCGTACGCTTGCCTTAACTGTGTTTGATAAATCAGCTATCCAAGCAGTTGAAAAAGCTATCATGCAGTCTGATCTTGGGTTAAACCCCATGAGCGCTGGCGGTTCTATCCGTATACCACTTCCGCCGCTAACTGAAGAGCGAAGAAAAGATCTTATTCGCGTAGTTCGCAATGAAGCGGAAGGTGGGCGGGTTGCTATCCGCAATATTCGCCGCGACGCAAACAGCGATATCAAAGAGCTGTTGAAAGAAAAAGAAATCAGCGAAGACGAAAGTCGTGCAGCTGAAGAAAATATCCAGTCGATCACTAACGAAATCATTAAGAAAGTTGACAGTCTACTGGCTGACAAAGAAAAAGAATTAATGGAAGTATAAGTTAGTATTATGATTGGAAAGCGTTTAAACGCAGCCAAAAAGACTAGCGTGATAGGGCCAGCACCAGTTGCTGGCCCTAAACACGTTGCTATCATTATGGATGGCAATGGTCGATGGGCGCAGAAGAAAGGGAAAATTCGTACTTTCGGTCATAAAGCGGGTGTGGAATCTGTAAGAAATGTGGTGCGCTTTGCGAGAAAAAACGCCATTGAATCGCTTACTTTATTCGCATTCTCAAGTGAAAACTGGAAACGGCCGGAAGAAGAAGTAAGCGTACTTATGGAGTTGTTTAACCTTGTGTTAAATAGCGAAGCGAAGCGGCTTCATAAAAATGGTGTACGCCTCCAAGTTATTGGCGATTTAAGTGCTTTTGACCCTAAATTAGTCGAAAAAATTCGCAAAGCTGAAGAGATGACGCAAGACAATGCGGATTTAATACTTAACATCGCAGCGAATTATGGCGGCCGCTGGGACATTGTAAATGCGACTAAGCAGCTGGCAAATCAAGTCAAAGCTGGCGACATAGATGCAGAAGATATTGACGAAGCCATGTTTACCCGGTTCACGTCTACCGCAAACCTTCCCGAATTAGACCTTCTTATTAGAACTGGTGGCGAGCACCGTATTAGCAATTTCCTTTTGTGGCAATGTGCTTATGCCGAGCTTTTCTTCACCGATGTTCTTTGGCCAGATTTTAATGAAGACGAGTTTCAACGTGCTGTTGACGATTTTAACGTTAGGCAACGTCGCTTTGGCCTTACTGGTGAACAGGTTATCGTTTCTGATGATTAACCTCATTCAGAAGATTGTCGGCTTCATCCTGATTATCACAGCCAAGGGCAAATTATGCTAAAACAACGAATAATAACTGCATTAATTCTTGCGCCAACAGCGTTATACGCCATATTGTTCCTACCTATTTTTTGGTTCGAAATTGCTATTGCCGGTGTTGTAGGTATTGGCGCTTATGAATGGGCAGCCATGGCTGGCGTTTGTGAACGTCCTAAAAAGCTTCTTTTTATGGCTGGCGCTTTTGCTATATGTATCGCGCTTTCTTTTGTTGTTGATGCTAGCGTGATCTGGTATCAGGGACAGTTACATAGTTTATATACCAGTATCCTTAGCGTGGCAGTGATTTGGTGGGGGGCCTCGCTTGCTATGGTGTTAGCGTACCCTAAATACTCCAAATTTTGGCGAGACAGTAGGGTTGTTCGTACTGTTTTTGGGTTGTTAACACTTATTCCAACTTGGGTTGCAGTGATAGCACTGAGAACAAGTCTGCACGACGTAGACCCTTTCTACGGCGCGTCCCTTATTTTTTATGTGCTTGGCATTGTATGGGCAGCCGATATTGGCGCCTTTTTTGTGGGCGTGAAATTTGGTCGACACAAGCTTCGTCCGAATGTATCACCCGGGAAAAGCCTTGAGGGACTACTAGGTGGAATTGCTGCATCGTTTGCCATTATCGCATTCGCGGCGCTGCACTATCAGGTGGAGCCTTCTCGCATTTGGCTGCATTTAGCCATTGGTGGAGTTACCGTGGCAGTGTCTGCCCTTGGCGACCTGAACGAAAGTATGCTCAAGCGCTGTGCCGGTATTAAAGATAGTGGAAAAATTCTACCTGGGCATGGCGGTGTGCTTGACCGCATAGACAGCCTTACGGCTGCGTTCCCTGTCTTCGCGTTTTGTTATGTTACTTGGATGGCGTAATGCGGACAGTCACTGTTTTAGGGGCCACGGGCTCCATTGGTTGCAATACTCTTGATGTAATTAATCGTCATCCTGATAAGTACCGTATTTTCGCCATTACCGGTAACAATCAGTTAAAGCTGCTTATGGAGCAGGCCAACAAATGCTCCCCACGCTATGTGGTTATTGCTGACCCATCACATTACAGCGCGGCATTAGAGCTAGCAAAGCAGTATCAAGTTGAAGCTGAAATTCTGTGTGGACAGCAGGCATTAGAAGACGTTTCAAGCGCTCCTGAAGTTGACTCAGTTATGGCCGCGATTGTGGGAGCCGCGGGCTTGCTACCTACTATGGCTGCGGTGAAAGCAGGAAAGCGCGTGTTGCTGGCAAATAAAGAGGCGCTCGTAATGTCTGGCGCACTCTTCATTGACGCCGCGAACAAAAGCGGTGCTCAAATACTGCCAATTGACAGTGAACATAACGCGATTTTTCAATGCTTACCCCACAATTTTACCTACGGCGACTTAGGTAACTCAGGTATTGAAAAAATTCTACTTACAGGGTCGGGCGGCCCTTTCCGAGAAAGAGCGCTTGATACGTTTGGAAGCATCACGGTTGACGAGGCCAGCACTCACCCCAATTGGTCAATGGGGAGAAAGATTACAATAGACTCTGCCACCATGATGAATAAAGGGCTTGAGTTTATCGAAGTATGTTGGCTGTTCGGCGTTAAGTCCAAAGATATCGACGTCGTTATTCACCCTCAGAGCATTATTCATTCCATGGTGCAATACGTTGATGGCTCTGTGATCGCTCAGATGGGAAATCCAGACATGCGCACACCTATCGCCTATGGATTAGCTCACCCTCAGCGTATAGAGGCTGGCGTCAAGCCGCTCAATTTTAAAGAGATTGTTGATTTTAGCTTTAAAACCCCTTGTTATGAGCGTTATCCAAACTTGAAGTTAGCCATAGCAGCCTGTGAAGCTGGCCAATGTGCCACCACTAGTCTCAATGCGGCTAACGAAGTTGCTGTAGAGCACTTTTTGCACGGAAATATTAGTTTTTGTGACATCGCAAAGGTTAATGAAGCAACGCTTAACGCGATGTCGATGGTAGAAATGAACTCCATTCAGCAATTATTAGAACAAGACTCGTTGGCAAGAGTAAAAGCAAACGAGTTAATCAGAGGTAAATTTCAGTGCTAGCATTTTTTTGGAGCCTAGGCGCATTTATTCTTGCCCTCGGTATTCTTGTTGCCGTACACGAGTGGGGCCATTTTTACGTGGCACGCAAATGCGGTGTACAGGTAGAACGTTTTTCAATTGGCTTTGGCAAGCCTATTTGGCGCAGGCAGGGTAAATCAGGTACCGAGTATGTTATTGCCATGATCCCATTAGGTGGATACGTGCGCATGCTCGATGGGCGTATAGACGACGTCCCTCCAGAACTCGAAGAAAAAGCGTTTAATCACAAGCCGGTGCTGCAGCGCATGGCTATTATTGCGGCTGGCCCTGGCGTCAATTTTATATTTGCGTTCTTTGCCCTTTGGCTTATGTACTTAGTTGGGCTAGAGACAGTAAAGCCGGTGGTAAAAGCTGTCGAAGATAACAGTATTGCGGAAATTGCAGGCGTAAAAGCGGGCGATGAAATTATTAGTATCGATGGCCGACGCACACCAGATTGGGAAGCCGTTAATTTGGAAATGGTTTCCAACATTGGTGGTGAGAATACGGTAGTAACGGTCAGAAATGCATCAAATAGCGAAAAAGAAGTGACATTTAACCTGACTACTTGGAACTTTGATCCAGATATTGAGTCTCCACTAAGCAGTTTGGGTTTAACGCCATTTCGACCCGACCCAACATTAACCGTGGGTTTTGTTGGAGAGGGCAGTGCAGCGCAAGAAGCCGGCCTTTTGCCAGGTGATAAAATTACTGGGTTAAATGGCGATGAGCTTTCATCGTGGAATGCGCTAGTTGATGTGATTGTTGATAATCCCGGTGAGACTATTTCTCTTGCAATTGAAAGGGATGGACAACAACGCACCCTACGTGCCACGATAGCGCGCCGCGATACAGCACAGGGGCAAAGTGGGTATCTCGGTGTAAGCCCAACGTTTGAGCCTTGGCCTGAGGGGTATGTGTTTACGCATCAGTATGGCATTATAGAGGCTATAGGAATTGCGCTAGATAAAACATGGCGCTTAATGACACTCAGTGTCGAAATGATAGGAAAGTTACTTACTGGCGATGTGTCAGTTAAAAACTTAAGTGGGCCTATCTCAATTGCTCAAGGAGCAGGTACAAGTGCCGGTTACGGGCTTGCGTACTTCTTGAGTTTTCTTGCCTTAATAAGCGTAAATTTAGGCATTATAAATTTATTACCCCTGCCTATGCTCGATGGTGGTCATTTGATGTTTTTCATCGTGGAATGGATCACCGGCAAGCCTGTGCCTGAAGCGGTACAGGAATGGGGTTACCGAATAGGTGGCGTGCTTCTGTTTATGATTATGGGTATCGCTATTTTTAACGATATTGCTCGCATAACCTGATGAGAGTCAGGAAGTACAAAACAGCAAATATGAAACGCGGCCAGGAAAAGAAAAATAGATGAAGTTAAAACAGTTAGTAGCAGCCGGATTAGTATTATCCAGTGCTAGCTTTGCCAATGCTGCGGCGCAAGACAGTGAATTCGTAGTACAAGATATTCGAGTTGAAGGGTTACAGCGTGTAGCACTTGGTGCGGCGTTAACCTATCTACCTGTACAGGTAGGTGATGAGCTAAATACATTTCGTGTAACACAGCTTATCCGTTCGTTATATTCTTCCACTCACTTTGAAAACGTTGAAATTTTACGAGATGGTAATACTCTTGTTGTTCGCGTATCAGAGCGCCCAACCATTAGTAATATCATCTTTGAAGATAACGATGATATTAAAGATGAACAATTACAAGAGAGTCTAGACGGTAACGGTGTGAGAGTGGGTGAACCGCTCGATAAAACGGTACTCACTTCAATTGAAAACGGGCTTAAAGATTTTTTCTACAGTATTGGTAAATACAACGCTGATGTAACCGCTATTGTTACCCCATTGCCCCGTAATCGCGTCGATTTAAAGCTTCTTTTTGAAGAGGGCGACGCGGCAGAAATTGAGCAAATCAATATTGTTGGTAATGAGTTGTTTTCCGATGAAGAGTTAATGGAGTCGTTTGAACTTCAATACGATACTCCATGGTGGGACTTTTTATCTGAAACGCGCTATCAACAGCAAACGCTGCAGGGCGATATGGAGTCGTTGAGAAACCATTACCTCGACCGTGGTTATTTGCGTTTCAATGTCGATTCTACACAGGTGTCCATGACGCCAGAAAAAAGCGGCATTTACGTTGCCATGAACGTGACAGAAGGCGAGCAGTACACTATTTCCGAAGTGGAGCTTGTCGGTGATGTTCTCGGACACGAAGAATACATAGAGCGTGTGCTACCGCTTACGCCTGGTGAACTTTATAACCAAGCAGAAGTGACTTACACAGAAGAGTTTATAAGTAAGTACCTTGGCCGATTTGGTTATGCGTATCCTACTGTGACTACTGTTCCTGATATCAATGATGAAGACAAAACGGTAAAACTGACTCTGTCCGTTGATCCAGGTAAGCGTATTTACGTTAATCGTATTAAATTTAATGGAAACGTAGTTACTGCCGATGACGTCCTTCGCCAAAATGTGAGTCAGATGGAAGGTACTTGGTTATCTAATAGTCAGCTTGAGGTATCAAAAAGCCAGCTGTCTCGTCTTACTTATATGGAAAACGTAGAATTTGAAACAGTTCGAATTCCGGGATCAGAAGACAAAGTAGACGTAAACTTCAACGTTAAAGAACAACCCTCTGGCTCATTTAACGCAGGTATCGGTTACGGCGACAGAACGAAATTGAGTCTGCAAGCGGGTATTCAACAGGACAACTTCCTAGGTACCGGTAAACGAGTAGGCCTTAACCTAAGTACAGTTTCTTATCAGAAGTCAGCGCAAATAACCTATAACGACCCTTATTTCACGATAGACGGCATCAGTTTAGGTGGAAGTATCGGGTACAGCGAATTTGACGGTTCCGACTTTAACGTTATTCAGTACAACTCGAAACGTTGGTCTGTAGGCGCAAACATTGGTTATCCAATTAACGAAGTAAACCGTATTAATTTTGGTCTTACATACAGCAATGTAGAGCTTTTCAACCGTGGATTTTACGAGCAAACCGAACGTTTTTACAATCAGTTCCCTGATGGCAACGATCCTGACGCGGCGGTAAAATACGACAGCTACTTAGCTAGCGTAAGCTGGAGTAGAGTGACTTTGAACCGCGGTTTGTTTCCAACTGCAGGTTCATCACAGCGCGCTTCGTTTAGTGCAACAACACCAAATTCAGATGTAACCTATTTTAAGTCTGTGTTTGACGGTAAGTGGTATTTCCCACTATCACGTAATCAGCGCTGGTCGTTCCTTGCCCGAATTCGTTTGGGTTATGGTAACGGTTATGGCGATATTGACGGCAATGAGCAAATTCTCCCGTTTACCGAAAACTTCACCGCAGGTGGTGCAGATTCACTGCGTGGATTCGAAAATAATACCGTGGGGCCTAGAGGTTTACTAGTATCATCAACGGGTAATATCGTTGGTCCAGACGGCGAGACATTCCCGAGCGACCCTGCCGATGCAGTGATATCTTGGTCTCGACAGAGCCTTGGTGGTAACGCAATGGCACTTGGTGGTATAGAGCTTATTGTACCGACGCCATTTGTTGAAGCTGATATGGACAACTCAGTACGTACAAGTTTGTTTGTGGATGTGGGTAACGTATGGGATACTGAGTTCGATTTCGACCGATTCAGTCAGTTAGAGGTGAGCCCGAATCAGCGTGGTGAGCTATTGGACTATTCTGATTGGACTCTGTATCGCAGTGCAGCAGGTGTGTCTGTTCAGTGGGTATCACCCATGGGGCCGATGGTATTTAGCTTCTCTAGAATGATACGAGAGCGTGACGGTGATGATGCGAGATTCTTTACCTTCAACATCGGTCAAACTTTTTAAATACTTTTTAATTAGAAAAGCGGGCTCGCACTTCGTGTGTCCCAAACAAGAAGATACAAAAAGGAGTTCCCTTTGAAACAGTTGGTTAAACATATCGTTGCAGGTGCAATGTTAAGTAGTGCACTAGTCAGTACGTCAGTAATGGCAGAACAGAAAATGGCCGTGGTGGACGTGCAAGGTATTTTCCAAGCTATGCCTCAGGCTGCAGAGTTGCAAAACGCAATTCAATTAGAGTTTAAAGATCAAATTGAAGAAGTTAATCAGCTTCAACGTGACGGTCAGTTCTACGCAGAACGCCTTCAGCGCGATGCAGCAACAATGAGCGACTCAGAGAAAAAAGAACTAGAACAAAAGATCTTATCTGTTCGTGAAGAGCTTTCTAAAAAGGGTCAGCCTCTTCAGCAGGACATTCAGCGTCGCAGCAACGAAGAGCGTAACAAGTTGTTAGGTCTTATCAAGCAGGCTATCGATTCAGTAGCGGCTAAACAGGGTTACGACCTTGTCCTTAATGCTGGTGCTGTTGCGTTTGCAAAAGAAGAGCACGACTTATCTGAGCAAGTTCTAGAACAGGTTAGCAAAGCTAACTAAAACATTGCCACGGCTGGTAGTGTGTGACAATTCATCAGACCAACAACCGAAAGGTGTTGGTCTGATTTGTTTTTCGCGTTTAACAGCGTATGGTTGCCGCCGAATTTAGTTTTTACGGCGAGTTTGACCATAAATCAGTTGCTAGGTCATGCTTGAATACAGGAGAAAGTTTTTGGCCAATTCACTTAATACCATCGAAATACAGGAAATAATGGCACTTTTGCCTCATCGTTATCCTTTTCTGTTAGTCGATCGTGTCACCGACTATGTACTCGGTGAATCAATAAAAGCGTATAAAAATATCACAATAAATGAACCTTGCTTTACGGGGCATTTTCCTGGCCAGCCTATTTTTCCAGGCGTACTTATTTTAGAAGCAATGGCCCAAGCGGCTGGCGTTCTCGGTTTTAAAACCATGGGGAAAAATGATAGTTTGTATTTATACGCGGGAATAGATAATGCGCGTTTTAAGCGTCCTGTTGTGCCTGGTGATAAGCTTGAGTTTGACGTGGCATTAGTGAAGGAAAGAAGAGGGATCTGGAAGTTTAAAGGTACTGCAACTGTCGAGGGAGACTTAGTTTGCAGTGCAGAATTTATGTGTGCGATGAGAGAGATAGCATAACGTGATCCATCCAACTGCGGTAATTTCAGATAGCGCAACCATTGGTGAAAATGTCACTATTGGCCCGTTTTGTGTGGTAGACGATAACGTAACCATTGGTGATGGTTGCATATTGAAATCACACGTAGTTGTTCGCGGTAAAACGCGAATAGGCAAAAACAATAAGTTTTTCCAATTTTCGTCTATTGGCGAAGATTGCCAAGACAAAAAATATGCCGGCGAACCCACGGAACTTATCATTGGTGATAATAATGAGTTTCGCGAGGGCGTGACTGTTCACCGCGGCACGGTTCAAGATGAAGGTATTACAAAAATAGGCTCTAGAGGCCTATTTATGGTAAATGCCCATATCGCACACGATTGTGTGTTAGGCGACGATATTATTGTTGCCAACAATTGTGCAATCGCAGGTCATGTGCACATTGACGATTTTGTTATTGTTGGTGGTGCAGTGGGTATTCATCAATTCTGCAAAATAGGTGCTCACGCTTTCCTAGGCGCTGGAGGTATCATTTTAAGAGATGTCCCTCCTTTTGTGATGGTGAGTGGGCACAAAAACATTCCTCAGGGCATTAACTCCGAAGGCCTCAAGCGTAGAGGCTTTGAAAAAGATGAAGTGCTGGCGATAAAACGTGCGTATAAGGTCATTTATCGTGCAGGCAATACTATCGAAGAAGCCATAGAGGCACTTGAATCTCCAGCGAAAGACCACGAAAGCGTAGCCCGTATGGCTGACTTTCTTCGTCATGCCGAGCGGGGCATTATTCGATAATTATGACCAAGCCATTACGTATCGGCATGGTGGCCGGAGAGCCCTCTGGCGATGTACTCGCTGCCGGAATGGTGGCTGAACTGAAACGCCAATACCCTGATGCCATCATTGAGGGAATTGGCGGGCCAAATATGCAGGCCCAGGGCTTTAAGACATTATTTGACATGGAAACCCTGTCGGTAATGGGGCTTGTCGAAGTTATTTCTCACCTTCCCGCAATCCTAAAAGTTAAAAAGCAGCTGCTTGCGCATTTTGAACAATACCCACCGGATATTTTTGTCGGGATAGATGCCCCAGACTTTAATTTGCGTGTTGAAAAAGCGTTGAAAGCTCGAGGTGTAAAAACACTTCACTATGTCAGTCCTACAGTATGGGCATGGCGAGAAAAGCGTATCCACAAAATAGCAAAAGCTGCTAATCGCGTTCTCGGACTGTTCCCTTTTGAACAGAAAGTGTATGACAAGTATAAGGTACCTTATACCTTTGTAGGCCATACAATGGCAGATTCCATTGCCATAGAGCCAAACCAAAAAGAGTCAAGAATAGCGCTGGATCTTGAGCTTGATAAACCCGTGTTAGCTGTGTTGCCAGGCTCGCGAAGAGGTGAGGTAGAAACGCTTCTTCCAGTATTTCTAGAAACGATTGAAGCTATCCACAAAAAGCGCCCCAATATCCAATTTGTGATACCCGCAGCAAATGATCATCGCTTTGAGCAAATCGAAACGTTTTTATCACAGACTAATGATGCATTAGCGCGATTACCTATCCATATTACGAACACAACGTCACGAAATGCCATGATTGCCAGCGACGTAATATTGTTGGCTTCGGGTACAGCCACCTTAGAGGCAATGCTGTGTAAACGCCCTATGGTGGTTGCTTATAAACTCGCCCCGCTTACACATAAAATAATGCAGCGTCTTTACAAAGCACCTTACTTTGCTTTACCTAATCTATTGGCTAACGATGAAATCGTGCCTGAACTTCTTCAAGAGCAGGTAAATGCTGAGAATATGTGCAGCCAGCTTCTTGAATTTTTCGAAAGTGATAATTCAGCGCTTATTTCCCGTTTCACCGAACTCCACCATACGCTAAAATGTGACGCTGATAAGACAGCAGCAAAAGCGGTAGTGGAGGAGTTAGTTGGATAAATTAATAGCCGGTGTAGATGAGGTAGGCCGCGGTCCGCTGGTGGGTGATGTTGTCACCGCAGCCGTTATCCTTGACCCTTCAAATCCTATTGAGGGCCTGAACGATTCTAAAAAACTAAGTGAAAAAAAGCGCGTTGCTCTAGCACAAGAAATTCGAGAGAAAGCGCTTTACTGGAATATTGGCCGAGCTAGCCCCGCTGAAATTGACAACCTTAATATTCTACACGCCACTATGCTGGCTATGGTTCGCGCAGTAGACGGACTGCAAGTTACTCCTGATTTTGTTCGAGTGGACGGTAATCGCTTGCCTGATTGGAACTACTCATCAGAAGCGATTGTAAAAGGTGATGGCCTACATCAAGAAATATCGGCTGCATCCATCATTGCGAAAGTGGAGCGCGATAATGATATGCAGGCGCTTCACGAAGCTTATCCTCAATATAACTTTGCAGGTCATAAAGGCTATCCTACAAAAGCACATTTTGCGGCGTTAGCCGAATTTGGTGTGTTAGATTGTTATCGTAAGAGCTTTAAGCCGGTCAAGGCAATGCTTACGGGTAATAGTTAGTTTCGTAAAACAGATAAAGCGCCGCAAAATAAAAGAGAAAAAATCATGTCTTCGCCATTTATTCATTTACGTGTACACAGCGACTATTCAATGATGGATGGGCTTAATAAGGTTAAGCCTATTTTGAGTAAGGTTGCCGAGCTAGAGATGCCAGCGGTGGCCATTACCGATCAAATGAATATGTGTGGCTTGGTGAAGTTTTACTCAGAAGCTCACTCCCGCGGTATCAAACCCATAATTGGCACCGATTTTTGGGTAACCAACGAAGTATTTGGTGACGAACCATTCAGGTTGACACTGTTAGCTATGAATAATGAGGGCTATAAGAATATTACCGTTCTTATCTCTAAAGCCTATTTACGCGGTCATCTTTCCCACCGTGCGGTGATTGACCAAGAATGGCTTGCTGAACATAGCGAAGGTATTATCGTGTTATCTGGTGGTTTGCATGGCGATGTTGGCGTAGGGCTTACCAAAAATAACATCAAGCTGCTTGATTCTTCTTTGCAATTTTATAAAACCCATTTTCAAGATCGTTTCTATTTAGAGTTAGTGCGCACTGGCCGCCCGGGCGAAGAAGACTATTTACACCGAGCAGTGGAATTTGCCCAACAGCAAGACTTACCGGTTGTTGCGACTAATGAAGTTTGCTTTATCGATAAAGAGGGCTTCGAGGCGCACGAAATTCGGGTGTGTATTCACGATGGCTACACGTTAGATGATACCCGCCGACCTAAACGCTATAGCGAGCAGCAATATCTTCGTACCGCAGATGAAATGATAGAGCTGTTTAGCGATATTCCCGAAGCCATAGAAAACACCGTTGAAATAGCAAAGCGTTGTAATGTGACGGTTCGTCTCAACGAATATTTCTTGCCCCAGTTTCCAACTGGAGGCATGACAACCGAAGACTTCTTGGTCAAGGTTTCTGAAGAAGGACTTGAGGACAGGCTTGAGTTTTTGTTCCCTGATGAAAACGAGCGAAAAGAAAAGCGCCCAGAGTATGACGACCGTCTTCGCGTAGAGCTTGAAGTGATTAACCAAATGGGTTTTCCCGGTTACTTCCTCATCGTGATGGAATTTATCCAATGGAGTAAAGATAACGGAATACCCGTTGGGCCAGGTCGCGGTTCAGGTGCCGGTTCGTTAGTGGCTTATGCGTTAAAAATTACCGATCTTGACCCTCTTGAGTTTGATTTGCTTTTCGAACGATTTTTGAACCCAGAACGTGTATCTATGCCCGATTTCGACGTTGACTTCTGTATGGACAGACGAGACGAGGTTATCGATCACGTTGCTGAGCTTTATGGCCGCCAAGCAGTATCACAAATTATCACCTTTGGAACGATGGCGGCAAAAGCCGTGGTTCGTGATGTTGGCCGCGTGCTAGGTCACCCCTATGGTTTTGTTGATAGAATTTCAAAGCTTATCCCTTCCGATCCCGGTATGACGCTAGAAAAAGCGTTCAAAGCAGAGCCACAATTACCTCAAGTATACGAGCAAGATGAAGAGGTAAAAGACCTCATTGATATGGCGCGTATTTTAGAAGGTGTTACCCGTAACGCAGGTAAGCACGCCGGTGGTGTTGTTATTGCGCCCACCACCATCACCGACTTTTCACCATTGTACTGCGATGACGAGGGGAACAACCCTGTCACCCAGTTTGACAAAAATGATGTTGAAACTGCGGGGCTAGTTAAGTTTGACTTCTTGGGACTGAGAACGCTGACCATCATTCAGTGGGCTATTGATATGGTCAAAGAAGGCAAAAATATTGATATCAACATTTCTGCTATACCTCTCGCCGATCCTAAAAGTTTTCGAACTCTTCAAAATGCTGAAACCACCGCAGTGTTCCAGCTTGAATCACGGGGTATGAAAGAGCTAATCAAGCGCCTTAGACCCGACAGTTTCGAAGATATCATTGCACTGGTGGCGTTGTTCCGCCCCGGCCCACTGCAGTCGGGCATGGTAGATAACTTTATCGATCGTAAGCACGGCCGGGAGGCTATTTCATATCCCGATAAAGATTATCAACATGAGTGTTTGCAAGAAATTCTAGAGCCAACCTACGGCATTATTTTATACCAAGAGCAGGTGATGCAGATTGCCCAGGAAATGGCAGGCTATTCCCTTGGCGGCGCTGACTTACTTCGTCGGGCAATGGGTAAGAAAAAGCCAGAGGAAATGGCTAAGCAGCGAGGCGCTTTTGCTGAAGGGGCAAAGGGAAATAATATTGACCCCGACTTGGCCATGAAAATTTTCGACTTGGTTGAAAAGTTTGCAGGTTACGGGTTTAACAAATCTCACTCTGCGGCATACGCTTTGGTGTCATACCAAACTTTATGGCTAAAAGTACACTATCCGGCTGAGTTTATGGCCGCTGTTATGTCTGCTGATATGGATAATACAGACAAAATAGTGACCCTAGTTGACGAATGCGAGCGCATGGGTATTGAGATTTTACCGCCAGACCTTAACGCCGGAAAATACAAATTTACGGTAGATAGCAAAGGCCGCATTGTTTACGGAATTGGCGCTATTAAAGGTGTGGGTGAAGGTCCTATTGAGGCCATCATTGAGGCCCGAAATAGTCACGGTGCGTTTAAAGATCTGTTCGAGTTTTGTGCAAAAATAGACACCAAGAAAGTAAATAAACGAGTTTTAGAAAAGCTAGTATTGTCTGGTGCAATGGACAATTTAGGGCCGCACAGAGCGACGCTGATGGCAACACTGCCAGAGGCTCTTGCTGCTGCTGGGCAGCATGCGAAAGCTGAGTCTTTCGGTCAGTCAGATATGTTCGGGCTGTTAACCACAGAGCCCGATGAGGTAGAGCAGGCATTCGCCGATGTACCAGAGTGGCCTGAGAAGGTCTGGCTTGAGGGTGAAAAAGACACTCTTGGTTTATACCTTACTGGGCATCCAATAAATCAGTACGCCGATGAACTCCGTTATTACACCGATGGTCGCCTTGTGGATTTAAAACCGACAAATAAAGATCAAATGGCTAGTGCCGTTGGTCTGGTGCTTGGTGTTAGGGTGATGACAAACAAGCGCGGACGCCGGTGGGCAATAGTGACACTGGATGATAAGAGTGCCAGAATGGACGTACGTTTTTTCCCCGATACTTACGAACAGTTCGAAAGTGTGTTGGAAACGGACAAAATATTGCTCATAAAGGGACAGGTCAGCTTTGATGATTTCTCTGGGGGCAATACAATCACCGCCCGTGATGTTATGGACATTGTTCAGGCACGAGAGAAAAACGCGAAAGCGCTGGCGATAAAAGTAGATACCCAGACGCTTGAAACGAAAAAAATGAGTCAGATGCAATCTATTCTACAGGCATTTAATGGCGGCAGTTGTCCCGTTCAAATGGCGGTTACACACCCAGATGCTGAGGTAACGTTAGCATGTGGTGCTAAATGGTATGTAACGCCGGAGGATCAACTATTGCACGACCTCAAACAATGTTTGGGAGAAAAAGCCGTTTCAATTCTCTACCATTAATGGTCAGAGTTCGATAGATTGGACATCTCGCGTTTGTATAAACGAGCGTAGAAAGAATAGGACATAAAATGAGCATACAGTTTTTGGACTTTGAGCAACCCATAGCCGAATTAGAAGCAAAAATCGAAGAGCTAAGGTTGGTTAATCAAGGTGGTGAGTTCGACGTAGGTATTGAGGAAGAAATAAATAAGCTGCGTGGCAAGAGCGCAGATCTGACTAAAAAGATTTTTTCTGACCTCGGGGCATGGCAGGTTTCTCAACTAGCCAGGCATCCAATGCGTCCTTACACGCTAGATTACATTCCGCGAATTTTCACTGAATTTGATGAATTGGCGGGCGATAGAGCCTTTGCTGACGACAAAGCTATCGTTGGCGGACCGGCCATGTTAGACGGCCAACCGGTTATGGTTATTGGTCATCAGAAAGGTCGAGATACCAACGAAAAAGTCAGGCGCAACTTTGGTATGCCTAAGCCTGAAGGTTACCGCAAGGCACTACGCCTGATGAAAATGGCTGAGCGCTTTAATTTACCTATTATTACCTTTATCGATACTCCGGGCGCGTATCCGGGAGTTGGCGCTGAAGAGCGCGGTCAAAGTGAAGCCATCGCTAAGAACCTATTTGAGATGGCGGAGTTAACGGTTCCGATCATTTGTACTGTTATCGGTGAAGGTGGATCTGGCGGCGCGCTAGCTATTGGTGTCGGCGACAGAGTGAACATGCTTCAATACTCAACCTACTCGGTTATTTCACCCGAAGGCTGTGCGTCTATTTTGTGGAAAAGCGCAGAAAAGGCACCATTAGCTGCTGAGGCAATGGGTGTAAGTGCACCGCAGATAAAAGAACTAGGGCTTATCAACAGCATTGTTGAAGAGCCTTTAGGTGGCGCGCATCGTGACCATAACGGTATGGCCGCCAACTTAAAAGCAGTGTTAAAGCAGCAGCTAAGCCAGCTTAAAGAACTTGATAACAGCAAGCTATTGGATGAGCGCTATCAGCGCCTTATGTCATTTGGCTATTGCTAATCAAAGTATGAAAACGATGTTCCCTCAACAATGACGAATGTCATTGTGCAGATTAGTGATGCTATTGCTGCAAGTCTTTTAGAGGCTAACCAACCATTAGATGCTCCCCTCGTTATCGCGTATAGCGGGGGAGTGGATTCATCTGTACTCCTTCATGCCGCATTAGAATACCGAGATAAGCATCACTGTGATTTACACGCAGTGCACGTTCATCACGGCCTTAGTGATAACGCAGATGCCTGGACTAAGCATTGCGACCTGCAGTGTCGAATAAACGACATTGAATTCCATTCTAAAAAAGTCGACGTAGATACTTCAGCGAGAAAAAGCATCGAGGCCGAAGCAAGAAAAGCGAGATATCATGCTTTGCTCAATGTTTGCCAACAAATTGGCGGTGTTTTGCTACTTGGACAACACAGTGAAGATCAGCTAGAAACCGTGCTGCTGCAGCTTAAACGAGGAGCAGGACCGCAGGGACTTGCGGGAATGGCAGAAGCCCAGTGGCGAAATAACACCTTGGTTTTACGACCAATGCTGAATCTAAAAAAGCAGGATATTGTGAGTTTTGCCCGAGAGGAAGGTTTAAGTTGGGTTGAAGATGAGTCTAACTTTGAAACAAGTTTCGAGCGCAACTTTCTGCGAAATGACATCATTCCCCATTTAGTTGCCCGTTGGCCAGAACTGGCAAAAACCGTGAGCCGCAGCGCGCTTCTGTGCGCCGAGCAATCTCATTTAATTACTGATGCTGCTGCAAGTTATTTAAATCATTGTCAGTTATCACCCACACAGCTCGATGGTGCAGCGTTAGCGGAGTTATCTGTATCCTGGCGTAAGGCGGTTATTCGACTGTGGTTTACGCAAAATGGGCAGTTAGCGCCATCAAAAGCGCAGCTTGAAGAATTACTCTCTATGTTAAACGCAAAGCAAGATGCTACACCTGAGATGACGTTTAAGTGGGGCAAAGTAGCGCGCTCGAACGGTGATTTATATTGGGTACCAAAGCGCACCCTAGACATTCCTAAAACGCTCTCTTTTGAAAATAATAAGCCTGTTCTTCTTCCGTGGCTCTCGCTTGAGGTGACTGTGAAGGTTGACGATGCCCAATCGACAATATCACTTAAGACTGATATGCGTAGCCTCAAAATTAAACCAGAACACTCTGGTGTGTCTAAAGAGTTAAAAAACTGGTTTAAAGTCTGGAAGATACCTCGTTGGGAGCGAGAGGGGGTACCTGTTATTTTTGTTGGGGAAGAGCCTGTTGCTTTAATCGTGCACGGCGAGTGTATGTATTTAAAAAACAATCTTGGTATCGACACGCAGGTGCACATAGAACATAAATAGAACGCGTTTTTTGCGGTGATAAGCAAAATAAGCCTTGGCACAGAGCATCAAAAAAGACATGTCGTCCTTAACGGCAAATTATTGCCTCTAGCCAAAACGATAATTACTATTCAGCCTAAGTTTTTATACTCTTTATGTTTATCTGTTCTTGTTAGGCCGCTTGATAATCATTCTTTCCTGAATTTTTAACCTTATACAATGCGCTATCGGCACGGTCGAACATGCTGTTGGTACTGTCGCCTATACGATAAAGGGCACCGCCTAAGCTGCATGATACGCCAAGTTTGGCCAAATACTCAGAGCTGCTGATGCTCGTTTTAATGCGTTCCGCTGCGCACGACAGCTGTTGGTCGGTCTGACAATCTAAAATACAGCAGAATTCATCGCCGCCAAATCTAAAGGGTTCGTCCTCATCACGCAATACGTTAACCAAGTGTGTAGCGACATGAGCCAGAACTCTATCTCCCTCACTATGACCGAAGTTGTCGTTAACTTGCTTGAAATTATCAAGGTCGAGCACCAACAGTGAAAACGGTTCGTCTCTGCGCTGAGCCCAACTGCGCTGCCTCATCATTGACTGCTCAAAAGCGATACGATTTCCCAAGCCCGTTAGTGCGTCCTTCGTTGCCATTCCTTTCATGCGCAAATGTGAAACCGCATGTTTTGCTTGTTTCCCAAATAAATCATGTAGTTGGAATAAAATTTCTCGTTGCGACAAGGATAGGGGTGAGCTAATGTAATAATAAGCGTGAGCTTGTTCGCCGCTGCTTGACGCAGAGCCTTGTAATGGTAAATCGATGAGCGTTGAAGATATTTTTGCATTACCGAACACCCAACGAGAGTCGAAGTCGGTCAAACTTAGACCGGCAACGGGAAGCAGTGCATTGAGCTGTTGAAAATATAACGTTCCAAGCTCTTCAAGCTCAAGCGTTGAAAGTAGCCGATTGATAAACAAGGTCAACTCAGCAACAGAAAGTCCATGTGCTTGTGACTCTCTTGGATAAAAGCTGCTATGGTGTGTGCTATCGTATACTGTCGTTGAAAATTCCACGGCGTACCCTTTTTCGCAATATTTTGCATCGGTTGTGTGTCAAATCACTGACACAAAAGCTAGGTTTGCCGTCATGCGTAGCCAAAGACGGCAAAGATCGTCATAAACTAGAGCCTAATTGCTCTGAAACGTCGTCATTCGAGACATCTAACTATGAATTAGCAAACTAAGTGCCAATTCTTTTTTGACGCTGCTGTGCTCTTAAATTTAACAACAAATAACGGAGGTAACGTGGGAACGAGCTTTATAAATATAGTTATTCTAATGTTTATATCTGTGTGTGCTGTTGCCATCTTTAAGCGCGTACATTTACCACCAATTCTCGCTTACCTTTTTGCGGGCGTTCTCGCCGGGCCACAAATCTTATCTGTTTTTGCTCATCCCGAGCAGATGCATCTTCTTGCTGAAGTCGGCATTGTTTTTCTGCTATTTTCACTGGGTCTGGAGTTCTCCTTACCCAAATTGCTTGCTATGCGCTCCTTAGTTTTTGGTGTGGGCTTAGGGCAAATGTTTATTACAACTGCTGTGTTTACGTGTATTCCCTATTTTTTTGGCTTATCCCTTAGCGCATCAGTCATCGTAGGGGGCACACTTGCGTTAAGTTCCACAGCCATTGTTATCAAGCAAGCCACGGAAATGGGAATTCTGAATAACAGGCGCACGCAACTCGCTATTAGTATTTTGCTTTTCCAAGATCTTGCTGTGGTGCCATTTCTTATCGCTATTCCATTGCTGGCACAAACAGGAGAGGTCAGCATCGCGTTAGCGCTCGGTGAAGCGTTGCTTAAAGGCGTTTTCGTCATCGCTTTTCTGATGTCGGTGGGTAAGTGGGTGCTTCCTTGGGTGTTCAGGGAGGTGGCGAGAACACGAACCGATGAACTGTTTGTGCTAACCACTATTTTAATTGCGCTATTGGCAGGTGGGTTAACCTATTATTTTGGTCTATCAATGGCGCTGGGTGCGTTTTTAGCGGGAATGATGCTGGGAGAAAGTCAATACAAGTATCAGCTAGAGGCGGATATTCGACCCTTTAGAGATATCTTAATGGGTTTGTTCTTCGTTACGGTTGGTATGCAGCTCGATCTCACCGTGTTGTGGGACAGTCTATTCGAAATTGTTTTTGGCGTGTTTGCATTGATGCTAGTGAAAGTCATATTAGTTAGAGTGGCGTCAATGCTGGTAAAAACAGATCCTATCGACGGTTGGTCTGCTGGCGTTAAACTCTGCCAAATTGGCGAATTCAGCTTTGTTATTGCAGCCCTTGCGACAACCCACGGTGTGCTAACCACTCAGCAGTCCTCGCTTATTATAAGTATGGGGGTCATTAGTATGGCTTTAACGCCATGGTTAATGAGTAACAGCGTAGTGATTGCGAAACGTATCGTGAAAAGCGATATGACGCTAACTGACGATGACTCTCCCACAAGGCATGATACGCTGAGTAACCACGTTATTATTTGCGGCTTTGGGCGTGTCGGACAATCAGTCGCGAGAATGTTGAAGATGGAAGGCATTAAATTTGTGGCCATTGATATGGACCCTGTTCGTGTGCACGAGAGTCGTAATGCCGGTGAGCCTGTCGTGTTTGGCGATGCCAGCCAGAAAGATATTTTAATTAGTGCTGCTATTGAGCAAGCTAAATTAGTGTTAGTTACGTTCGACCAAGTCGATAAAGCTAAGCAGGTGATTACGCAGGCAAGAACTATTTCAACAACAGATGTTATGGTGAGAACTAAGCGAGATTATCAGCTAGACAGTCTCTATTCTGCAGGTGCAAACCAAGTTGTGCCTGAGTTGCAAGAGGGCAGCCTTATGCTCGTTTCCCAAGTGCTGCATTATGCCGGCGTTCCTATGTCTAGGATCCTAAAACGAGTGCGCGCAGAGCGTAAAGGACGTTACGACCATATGCACGGTTTCTACCCTGGTGAAACCACAGAGATAACTTATGGCACAGAGGATAAACTTGAGTTTATTCACGCTGTTGTATTATCTGAGCACGCGGCATATATCGGCAAGCCCATAAAGGATATTGATTTTGCGCGAATGCGCGTCACGGTGAAAGGATTGCGCAGAAACGGTAAAGAAGTAAAAGAGCCCGATGAAAACGCAGTATTACAGGCGCACGATGTGCTCGTTATTGCGGGCAAGCCTAGACGCGTAGAGCGAGCAGAGCGCAAACTTCTCGAGGGCAATTAGCCCTCGATGATAAGTAGCGCAGTCAGCCCTCGTTTAAAAATAAAGCAATTAGCCGACGTTTGTGAATGCCGGCGTTTGAAAATATAGTGTAGTGCAAGTTTGTTAGCTTTCTATGCAACGCGGTCTTTTTCTAGGTCAGCAAACTGCTTTTTCAGGTCGTACTTTTCGTCTGTAACTATTTTTTCTAACACAGAAACTCGCTCTTTCAATTCGGCAATTTCTGCTTTGTACGTACCTAACTCCTTGTCATTAATCTTCTTTTTACTTTTATCTTTTGCAGTTTCAATAATACTCACAAGCGCCCAAGCACAGATAGCAACGATAATAATAGCAGTTAAATTCACAGTGTGATCCCTCTCAAACAGTTTTAAAAAGGCTATGTTCGGATTAACTGTTGTTGAATCGAAAAGAGCCTGTTTTCGTTAAGGTTTTCTGGATTATCCATAAACCTGAACCAACCCAGGTAGTGAGCAAGTGATATGAAGTATGCAGGAGCCGTATACGAGGCCCGTACGTACGGTTCTGTGAGAGGGATGAGGCGCAAGCCTCACCCTACTCGATATTTGTTTCTCTTTTTAGCTACGAGGGTTGATAACTATTCGTCACTGTCATCAGGCTCTACACTCGTATTACGAGGCTTACGTTTTATCGGTACCATACCAATATCTTCGCCCTGCATCGGGTCGACACGTCTCACTGGTTTTGGCCTAGCGGGTTTATTATTATCTCGGTTTGTCTCCACAGAAGCTTTCGTTTTAGCAGAAGCCTTCTTTTTCTTTGAGAAACCTTTAAATTTGGCATCAAACTCATCGTGTGGCGTACACTCTAACGCGTACTGCAAGTGAGTTTTGAGCAACTCAAAACTATTCCAATCCCGTGGACCCACTAGTGAAAAGGCTTCACCCTTCTGTCCTGCGCGACCCGTTCTGCCAATACGGTGTATGTATTCATCTGAATTTTTAGGAAGGTCGAAATTTACAACCAGTCCAACCTTTGAAAGATCTAAGCCTCTAGATGCTAAATCGGTGGTTACTAATACACTTTGCTGGCCTCTAGAAAAACTGCTCATTATTGACGCGCGCTGGTTTTGCGCTAAGTCGCCACGCAGTGCGACTGCTTCTAAATTGTCTTCATTAAGAATTGCTGCAATTCTATCGGTGTCTTCTCGCGTTGCGGTAAATACAATGGCCTGGTTGTACTCGCGTTTGTTGAGTTCGAAGCGCAAGATTTCGTCTTTGTTACTCACGTTATCGGCAAAAAAACAGGTTTGCTCAATATCGCCATGCTCGCCAGTAGCATTACCAACGGCAACTCGAACTGCCCCATGGGTAAGTTGAGTTGTCATATGTTGCAACTCAATATTATCGAGAGTAGCGGAAAACAGCATGGTTTGGCGTTTTCTGTGGTCGGCATATTTATTAATAAGCTTGAGTTGTGCAGCAAACCCTAAATCTAACATGCGGTCGGCTTCATCAAAGATAAGCAGCTCTAGCCCGTTCAGATACATACTTTTGCCGATAAGATGGTCAGCAATACGACCAGCGGTACCCACAATAATGTGAGGGTTGCGGCGCAAACCTTTTACTTGGTCATTAAAATTTTCACCACCCACTATAAGTTCACAAGATAAACTCAAACCACTGCACATAGATTTAGCTTCTATGAATACCTGTTTGGCCAGTTCTCTTGTTGGTGCAAGTATTAGTGCTCTTGGATCTTGTCGGCTCAACGCTTTTTGAGACAATAATCGATTAATAGCGGGAACTAAAAATGCAAATGTCTTACCTGAGCCGGTTTTTGAGGAGGCGATAATGTCTTTACCCTGAATACTGGGTAGCATTGTGCGCTCCTGAATCTCGGTAAGAGTTGTAATACTCTTACTTTCAAGTTTCGCTATGATTTTATGGTGAACAGGTAAGTCAGTAACTAGCAAGATAACGCCTCTATATTAATTTTCAGGTGCATTATCCCTTAAAGCAGGAGGATTTGAAAGCAAGCCAATAGAGAAGCTCGCTTTTTATAAGGGCCGTCTTTTCCCAACGGCCCCTATAGGTTTTTTAAAAAAAGACATTTCAGCTACATTGTCAGGAACAATAAGCTTACCGGCTGTTTTTTCTTTTATTTCATCAACAGAAACACCAGGTGCTTTCTCTTGTAATACAAAAGCGCCGTCTTCTACTGAAAGAACAGCTAAATCAGTGATGATACGCGTTATACAATTCACGCCTGTGAGTGGAAGTGTACACGCTGGTAATAACTTTGAGTTCCCATGCTTATCAGTATGAGTCATGGTAACAATAATGTTCTTAGCTCCAGCCACTAGGTCCATGGCACCGCCCATGCCCTTAACCAATTTCCCAGGAATCATCCACGACGCTATATTGCCAGATACATCCACCTCGAAAGCACCAAGAACGGTAAAATCTACGTGACCACCGCGGATCATCGCAAAGCTTTCCGCGCTATTGAAAATTGAAGCGCCTGTAATAGCCGTAACGGTTTCTTTTCCGGCATTGATCATGTCCGCATCAACTTCTTCTTCCGTGGGGTAACGTCCCATTCCCAGTAAACCATTTTCCGATTGAAGCATAACGCTAATATCTTCCGGAACGTAGTTAGCAGCCAATGTGGGTATTCCTATACCCAAGTTAACATAGTCACCGTCTTTAAACTCTTGGGCTACACGCATTGCTATTTGGTCTCTTGTTAAAGCCATTACACTGCCTCCTTTGTTACTACGCGACGCTCAATACGTTTCTCAAACTCGCCTTTTATAATACGGTTTACATAAATGCCTGGGGTGTGGATTTCACTAGGCGAAAGCGTGCCGGGCTCAACAATTTCTTCAACTTCTACAACAGTAATTTTTCCCGCTGTGGCCGCCATAGGATTGAAGTTCTGCGCGGTATGTCTAAATACGCAGTTACCAAATTTATCCGCCTTCCACGCTTTGACAATAGCAAAGTCGCCGGTAATAGCGTGTTCTAGAATATAAGGTCTGCCGTTAAACTCCTTTACTTCCTTACCTTCACCTACCGGCGTGCCGTAACCAGTTGCAGTGTAAAAGGCCGGGATACCAGCACCACCCGCGCGCATTTTCTCTGCAAGTGTTCCCTGAGGGGTAAGTTCTACCTCAAGCTCTCCATTAAGTAATTGTTTCTCAAATAATGCATTTTCGCCAACATACGAAGACACCATTTTTGAGATTTGTTTGTCTTCAAGCAATAATCCTAGGCCAAAGCCATCTACACCACAGTTATTAGACACCACGGTTAAATCTTTCACACCCATCGTCTTTATATGTGCAATCAAGCCCTCTGGAATACCGCAAAGTCCGAATCCTCCAGCGATAACCGTCATTGAGTCGGTTAAGCCCGCTAGAGCCTCTTCGTATGTATCAACTACTTTATTAAATCCAGCCATTTTTATCTCCACCAATGGTTTGTTAATAAATAGTATCTGTTCTGTTGCTAGTTATGTAAAATTGAATTTATCTTTTAATTGATAACTAAAATCTATTAATCAAAATGAATATTTCTTACCGGCACTTGCGTGCATTTATCGAGGTGGCGCACTCCACAACATTTGCTGAAGCTGCAGCGAAGCTGCATCTTACTCAGCCTGCTTTGTCATCGTCTATCAAAAAGATGGAGCAAGAACTAGGAGGTAAGTTGTTTGAGAGGAATACGCGTAACGTAAGTCTAACTCCGGAAGGCGAAATTCTGCTGCCTAATGCGCTTAGGTTAAGTAGAGACTGGGATAATACCTTTTCCGATATTCAAAATTTATTTGCTATGGCAAAAGGACAATTAACAATATCTGCAATGCCATCATTTGCAGAATCGCACTTGCCTGGTCTTCTTAGTGAGTTTCATCACATAGCACCTAATATCAATCTTCGCGTTGTCGATGTGGTGATGGAGCAAGTTGTTCAAGAAATTCGAAATGGACGGGCGGAAATAGGCTTTACCTTTGAACCCGAACATAAAGACGGTTTGATATTTGATAGTTTATTTACCGATCGATTCGTTGTCGTTGCAAATAAGGCGCAGGCTGCTCGCTTCAATCAAAAGCCTAGCTGGAGGGAATGTTTAGCTTTTCCGCTTGTTATGATGAATAGGGGATCTGCAGTGAGAAAGTGGACTGAAGCAGAGTTATGTCGGTATGGTGAGCCGAATATTGTTGCTGAAACAGGGCAGTTGGCTACATTGGGAAAGCTTATCAAAAGCGGGTTAGGCATTTCAATCATGCCCTCAATATGTAAGCCACAGATGGAGGCTTTAGGAGTTAAAGCACTGGAATTTGTCGATTCTCCGTTACTTAAGCGGGTAGGGTTGTTACGCAATGAACGAAGAGGGTTATCGGTATCGGCGCAAACGTTATGGAAGCTTACCGTTAGCCATTATGAAAGTAGCCATTATGAAAGTAGTCAATATGAACATTATGATGAACGAACGCCGACCCAATGAATATGTTACTACCTAACAGCTACCATTTCTTTTTAGGGGCGAACAGTTCGTCCAGCTCGTCTCTTTCTTCTTCTTGTTTTCTTGCCCTGTCTTTTTCGTTTACACTTTTAAGATCTGACTGAATTTCATGTAACCATGAGTTTAATGTAGCAAGCTTACTTGACGTATATTCATCTTGAACGGTTTGATTTTCTAGTGCCAGTTTAGCTTTTTCATAATACTGACGAGCCGAGCCGAGCATATTAGTAGATTGCGCTGTACGACCCCGTTTAATAAGTGTTTCTACATTCACTTTTAACTGTAAACGCTCTAGCTGTTTGTCCTCTTCAGAGAACATCTTAGTATCTATTTGCCCTTTGCTATGCTCTGAGCGAAGCAGAATTCTCAGTTTCTTTACTGCCTGAATGTACTGAATAATCGTTTTATCATTATCGGGTAAAGCAAATTCAGCGTTGTCACCAACATTATTTTCCAATGCAGTAGCCGCCGCTTGCTCGCTACTTTCAATGCGCTGCTTGATGTCTCGTGTGCTAGCTAAACTATCAATTACTCGTAGTGCATTTGCCATTCTTTTGTGAAGTATCCCGATTAACCGGGAGGAAATGGGCATTTGCATACAAGCGGAAAGTACATTTTCGGTTTCATCAACGACGGTGCGCTGCTTAGCTAATTCCGTTCTGCGCTCAGCTTCTAGTCGCTGGCGATTTTGCTGAACCGCATTGATAAAAATTGCGGCTATAAGCAACAAAACAACTAAAATTATTATTATAATCAAGTACATGCGTGTAGTTCCATCAGTTTACTTTTTTATAATTCCCGGATGGGAAACACCGGCGAAGAGACCGTACTCGTTGATAATCTCGCACACGACATAATACTACGGTATTTTCACTTCAAATACACTTCCGCCAAAGCTACCGCCATTAGATAATGATATTACACCCACTTTATCATTGTGAGAATGAGCATCAGCAATCAATTTTGCAAAGAAGAGTCCTAATCCGGTTCTACCTTGACTGAGTTCAAAGTTATCCAGTGTAGCGTGACTTTTATTTAGCATTTCTTCGGGATAGCCATTTCCATCATCTTCAACTTTAATGACAAGATAGTCATTAACAATATCGGCGCAAACCTGAATACGTGAAGCGCCGTATTTCAGCGCGTTAACAATAACGTCATTGAGTAGCAAATAAAAAAGCTCACTATCTAGGTACCAGCTTATATCGCTGTGTACATTTACGTGTAGTGTTATGTTCTTTTGCTCTATGTAAAATCTATTTGAGCCGACCACATCTTCAATTATATCGGCAATAAAACATTCGTCTGCACTAATTGGAATACTTTCTAACTCTGAGCGGTAGAGTGAAAGAATCTGTACAAGGTTGGTGTTAAGTCTTGACGCTTCGTAGTGAACATTAGCTACTTGTTCTCTCGCACCTGTATTTTCTTTTGGCAGGGTATCTCTTAGTGATTCTATTGATTGAATAAGCAAAAACAATGAATTCTTCATATCGTGTACAGCTGCGGCTAGTACCGAAGAAAAATCAATTTTTGCAGATATTTGCCTATTTGAGGTCATTGTTTCTCAGTTCATGCAAAAGTTTAGCGCTACTCTTAATGTAGAATAAAAAGAGTACTTTTGAGCACATGTTTTTGAATTTTATTAATTTTGATGCTTAATTGAAGCCTAATATGGGCGATTAGTAATATCAACCTTTAAAAAAATGTAGTTTTGGTTATAAGGATAGGAGTATAGTGTATATAAAGAGCAAATCAGCGGTGTGAAGAATGAAATTACAACAACTTCGTTATATTGTAGAAGTCGTCAATAACAATCTGAATGTGTCTGCCACAGCTGAGAGTCTATACACTTCTCAGCCTGGCATAAGTAAACAAGTTCGTATGCTTGAAGATGAACTTGGTGTGCAAATTTTTGGGCGAAGCGGCAAACACCTGACGCATGTTACCGATGCTGGAGGCGATGTGATTACTATCGCTCGTGAGATATTGGCGAAAGTAGAGAGTATTAAGGCCGTCGCAAGGGAGCACACATTACCTGATCAAGGTAAGCTGAATATAGCCACTACACACACGCAGGCGAGATATGCACTCCCAGACGTTATTCAGGGGTTTATGACCAAATACCCGAAGGTATCGTTGCACATGCATCAGGGCACGCCTTCGCAAATTAGCGATTTAGCTGCTAAAGGCGAAGCAGATTTTGCCATTGCCACCGAGGCTCTTCACCTCTACAACGACTTGGTTATGCTTCCGTGCTATCACTGGAATAGAAGCGTTATCGTTAATAAAGATCATCCCTTATCGAAGAAAGGCTCAATTGATATTAGTGACATTGCCAAATATCCGCTCGTTACCTATGTCTTTGGGTTTACCGGTCGCTCTGAACTAGACCAGGCGTTCGAAAGAGCAGGGCTTACACCTAAAATTGTTTTCACAGCAACAGACGCAGATGTGATTAAAACCTATGTTCGACTGGGCGTGGGAATTGGGGTTATTGCTTCAATGGCAGTCAATGAAGAACTTGACTCTGATTTAGTTAAAATTGACGCCAGTCATTTGTTTGATTACAGCACAACCAAAATTGGCTTTAGAAAGGGATCATTTCTACGAAGCTACATGTACGACTTTATAGAGCGTTTTGCCCCGCATTTGACGAAAGACAAGGTCGAAAAAGCCATGATGCTTAAGAATAACGAAGAAGTCGAAAAAATGTTTAAAGGCGTTACTTTGCCTGTGAAGTAGGTCCAAAGCTTGTTACCGCTGCTGGCATTGAACTTGTTACTGCTGTTGGCTCTGAAACAGTAACTTGAATCAACAAAGCGAAACAGCAAACAAATGAATGAGAAAAAGAGGAGCACCCAAGCTCCTCTTTTTTTATCAGCACTCAATGATGTTGACGGCGAGTCCACCCCGTGCAGTTTCTTTATATTTTGTTTTCATATCGTTGCCGGTATCACGCATGGTTTTTATGACTTTATCTAGCGACACTTTATGCTCTCCTGTTCCGCGAAGTGCAAGTCTAGAGGCATTAATCGCCTTGATTGCCCCCATAGCGTTGCGCTCGATACACGGTACTTGTACTAGGCCGCCCACCGGATCGCAGGTAAGACCCAAATTATGCTCCATACCAATTTCAGCGGCATTTTCAACTGCGGATGCAGTACCGCCCATTATTTCTGCTAGAGCCCCCGCGGCCATTGAACAAGCCACGCCAACCTCACCTTGACAACCTACCTCGGCACCTGAGATAGACGCATTTTCTTTATACAGAATGCCTATAGCTCCGGCGGTTAACAGAAATCTACTGGCGACTTCTTCATCTACTGGCCTAATAAATTTATCTACATACTGAAGTACAGCAGGAATAATTCCCGCCGCACCATTTGTTGGTGCAGTGACAACACGCCCACCAGCAGCATTTTCTTCATTAACCGCGAGTGCAAATAGGTTAACCCAATCCATTGTTTGCATAGGATCGGTTGTGTGCTCAGTCTGCAAGCGGCGATAGAGGCCTGGAGCTCGGCGAACAACTTTGAGTCCTCCCGGAAGAATGCCTTCGCTCTCTATACCCCTTTGAATGCATGCTTTCATCACAAGCCAAATATTGTACAGCGCCTGTTTTACTTCATGTTTGGGCCGAAAAGTGGCTTCATTGTTGAGCATTAACGAACTAATACTTAGCCCGTTTGTTTTACAAAGGTGTAACAGTGCCTCGGCTGTTTTAAACGGGTAGGGAACTGAGGCTTGTAGGGTTGCAGCATGGGCTTTAGTTTCGTCAAAGTCTTCATCTTTGATGATGAAACCACCGCCAATACTGTAATACGTTTGTTGTGCAACTACGGTGTCGTTTCGCATAGCAAAGAAAGTGAGTGCGTTAGCGTGTTTAGGTAACGTTTTTCTTCTGTGGAAAACAATGGCGTTTTTATTAGGAAAATTAATGTCTTTTGTGCCATTTAAGCAGAGTGTTTCTGACAGGCGAACTTGCTCAAGCATAGCGTCAATTTTATCAACATCTACGTGCTCTGGCGTGTGTCCTAATAGCCCTAGAATAACGGCTTTGCCTGTACCGTGCCCAATTCCGGTCTGTCCTAACGACCCAAACAGCTCAACTTTAATGCTATCGACACTGTCAAAGAGCGAAGTATCCTTTGCAAGTGCGCCGGCAAATTCTGCTCCTGCTTTCATGGGGCCTACTGTGTGTGAACTAGAAGGACCGATACCAACGCTAAACATGTCAAATACACTAATCATAAACTTCAAGCCGTTAATCAATAATGTGTAGATCATGCATCTACCAAACATTAACTACAATACAGAAATGCTAATAATATGATTAGTTTTGCTAATGGCCTGTAAAGATAAATTGATAGTGGCTAGTCTATAACAGTACTTATGGATGTATATGATGGGAAAGGTTGCGAATAATTGCTGCGGTAGCGCCCCAAATCATTCGCTTTTGCCAAGGTATGAAATAAATAGGGAAAGAACGCGAACCTAAATGAGTTCTATGGATTAAATGATTTTTTCGATTTAACACATGGGCGAGGGGCACTTCAAAAGCACTTTCCACCTCGTTTGCGTCTAATTTCAATTCAAAGCCTGGCTCTACAAAACCCACAACAGGCGCTATTTCATACCCACTTACCGTACGGTATCGAGGCAGCATCCCCACAATTTCAACGTGGTGTGGCGGCAAGCCTATTTCTTCGTCTGCTTCCCGCATAGCCGCGTCAAAAAACGAATTATCGGCGTCTTCGACAGCCCCCCCGGGAAAACTAATTTGACCAGGGTGGTGCCGTAAGTGATGCGCTCGCTCTGTAAGAAGTACATGCAATGATGTGCCGTAATCAATCAGTGGGATAAGCACAGCTGCAGGTCGCCCAGCTTTTTTTAACGGAAAATCTGGTTCACTGTGCGGTAGCCTTAAATGGTGAAACTGATTGAGAAACTCGGCTTTTTTCATTCATACCTCTCGTTAAATTTAGCCAATACGGGCACAATTTTTGATACCTTATCGAGGGTCTCTTGATACTCTTCATCAGCTTGCGAGTCTAAAACAATACCACCGCCTGCCCAGCAATGTAGCTTGTCATCCTCTGCCAAAACGGTGCGAATACAAATGCTAGAGTCCATGTCTTCACGACACCCCATGTAGAAAATGCTTCCACAATAGATATTTCTGCGGTGGGGCTCTAACTCATCAATGACTTCCATAGCTCTAATTTTGGGTGCGCCGGTTATAGAGCCGCCAGGAAATGACGAAGCCAATAGGTCAAGGGGCGTGCTACCCTCTGCTAATTCGCCGGTTATCGTACTCACTAAATGGTGAACAGCCTCATAGCTCTCCAAGGCAAATAACGCGGGTACATTAACCGAACCCGCCTTACAGTGCTTTGAAATATCATTGCGTAGTAAATCTACTATCATCAAATTCTCAGAGCGGTCTTTCTCGGCATGCTGTAGAGCATATGCACTCTCAGCGTCTCGCTGCTTTTCAGCGTATCGAGGCCTGGTTCCTTTGATA
Organism: Alteromonas sp. RW2A1; assembly: GCF_001886475.1. Taxonomy (NCBI): domain Bacteria; kingdom Pseudomonadati; phylum Pseudomonadota; class Gammaproteobacteria; order Alteromonadales; family Alteromonadaceae; genus Alteromonas; species Alteromonas sp. RW2A1. Next base: position 1,035,046 of record NZ_CP018031.1, read on the forward strand.
GGTTTTGTTTCTACTAAACCCTCTTTCACGCTTAGAAAGCGCTCTGGCGATATACTTGCTATCGCACTTTCTGGCAGCTTGAAATATGCGGAGAAGGGAGCTTGATTCTCATTGCGCAATCGACAATATGCGCTATAAAAGTCACCCTGAAAACGCGCTGTAAACCGCTGCGCCATATTAACCTGGTAGCAATCTCCCGCCTTGAGGTATCGATGAATAGCGTCTATGCATCGCTCGTACTCCTCTTGAGATAAATTCGATGCGAAGGGTTCTGTAATATTAAAAGTCTTTTTGTCATAGATGGCTTCAGAAGCACCATTACTAGAACATGCAGGTGAGGTTGGCGTATTATCAAGTTCCGTATCTAAAATGTCAGGAAACGTACTGTCGTCTGTAGAGCAATAATAAAACGTACCAGTTTTGGTATCTTCAATAAACGAATTTAAATAAAGACCGGCGGCGAAATCGGGAGTCGTATAATCGTTTAACGCCTTGCTAGGCAAGCTTTCGTAAAACCTTCCAGCATCATAACCCGCCATACCCGCAACACCAACAATGAATGGCAGATGCTCAAATTTTACGTCTATGGTTGCTCTCAATTTTACGACGTGAGCGTGTAAGTATTTTTCAGATGCCTCAAAGGGCTTCTCATCTAAGTCGTACCGCTTTTGTTGCTGGATGTCGATGAGTTCTGTTTGACCCTCTTTAGCCGTTACGACCAACGCAGGGTTCCATACCATGATATTAAAACGGCCATTGCTTTTTTCAGAGCCGGCGGTGTCAAATAGAAGAGACCACTCTAGTTCGGCAATGCGCTTAAACAACTGAAGGAAAAAAGCAGCGTTTTCACCTGTGTCGTTTGAAATAACGTGGCGTAACTGTTTCTCTGTTAAAGGTGTTACTGTAATTTTAGATATACCGGCAATAAGAGACATAAATGTTATTAGTATTAGGTTGTTTCTATACTGAGCTTACTAATGCATATCCGACAGCCTTGCATTAGCGCATTAAGCGCAGCCAATATTGATAATTGTCGCTCAGCACGCGCTTTTGCATGGTACGACGATAATAGATGCGCTAGTATACGCTTTTTTAGCTAGCTAAGACCACGAAAGCCAAATAAAAAGAGGATGTCATGACCGTTATCCGTCAACAAGACTTCATTGATAGTATTGAAGATTCCCTGCAGTTCATATCTTACTACCATCCATTAGATTATGTAAAAGCAGTTGAAGAGGCCTATAACAAAGAGCAGAGCCAAGCGGCAAAAGACGCTATGGCACAAATTCTTATCAACTCCCGCATGTCGGCCGAAGGAAAACGCCCTCTATGCCAAGACACGGGAATAGTGACTTGCTTTGTTAAAGTAGGAATGGAAGTTTCTTGGGATAAAACTGACATGACCGTTCAGGAAATGGTTGATGAGGGTACGAGACGTGCCTACACCAATCCCGATAACCCTCTACGTGCGTCTATTGTATCCGACCCCGCAGGAGCCAGACAAAATACCAAAGACAATACTCCAGCAGTTGTGCATATTGATATGGTACCCGGTGCTAAAATCGAGGTAATGATTGCAGCGAAGGGCGGTGGCTCAGAAAACAAATCTAAAATGGTAATGTTAAACCCTAGTGATGACATTGCTGATTGGGTGGTCAAAACGCTCCCAACAATGGGCGCTGGCTGGTGTCCACCTGGCATGTTGGGAATAGGCATTGGTGGTACTGCAGAAAAAGCAGCTGTACTTGCCAAAGAAAGTCTTATGGACCCGGTGGATATTCAAGAGCTTATCGAGCGTGGCCCCCAAACAACGGATGAAAAATTACGTCTGGAGATTTTCGAGCGCGTAAATAAATTAGGGATAGGTGCGCAAGGGCTAGGTGGTTTAACCACGGTAGTGGATGTGAAAATAAAATCATTGCCTACGCATGCGGCGTCAAAACCTGTTGCGATGATCCCTAATTGTGCGGCAACGCGTCATGCGCATTTCTACCTTGACGGCTCTGGTCCTGCCGAACTAACGCCACCAAAACTAGAAGATTGGCCTGAAGTAACATGGGAAGTTGGCGAGAACACACGCCGCGTAAACCTCGATGAGGTTACTAAAGAAGACATTCAGGAGTGGAAAGTAGGGGAAACCGTACTGCTTTCAGGAAAGATGCTAACCGGCCGCGATGCAGCGCATAAACGCATTCAAACGATGATGGACAACGGCGAAGGTTTGCCTGAGGGCGTTGATCTTACAAACCGCTTTATTTATTACGTAGGTCCTGTGGATGCTGTTGGCGATGAAGTAGTTGGGCCGGCGGGTCCAACCACTGCAACCCGCATGGATAAATTTACCGATATGATGCTTGAGAAAACAGGCCTTATTGGCATGATTGGTAAAGCAGAACGCGGCCCAGCAACGGTAGATTCAATTGCGAAGCACAAAGCGGTGTATCTCATGGCTGTAGGTGGTGCTGCATACTTAGTGTCTAAGGCAATTAAAAAGTCTCGTGTTGTTGCTTTTGAAGAACTGGGTATGGAAGCAATTTACGAGTTCGATGTTGAAGACATGCCGGTAACGGTGGCGGTAGACAGTACAGGTGCAAACGCGCATAAGAATGGCCCCGCTATCTGGAAAGCAAAGATTGAAGATTTAGATGCTTCATTAAGTAAATAAAGCCACTTACCGCAGTACACGACTGACGTTGATGGAGCGATGCGCAAACACGCTTCACTTTATATCAGCGTTTTACAGGTCAACGCGGAATAATAAAAACAGGTGCCATTGGCACCTGTTTTTGTTTATAGTGCTGTATAAAATGCCAGTGTTTTCGAGTTTTAAATACTCGTACTAACACATATTTCAAATCAATACGGTGTAAAGGCTTTATGACCATCGAATCTTTAACTTCTCATGCTTCAACGTTACTTGCACTTACGTTACTCATTTTCACACTTTGTATTCTTTTCTTTCTTCGTTCTTTATCATTAAAGTCTCAGCTAAATGCACAGACTGCAGAGACAAAAACACTGCAAGATGCCCTTACAGAATTAAAGCAGGAATATGCTGTAATGAGCGCGAAATCAGAAAAAGTTGAGTACTTAGAGCAGTCTAATCAAGCGCTTCATCAATCCCTTCAGGAAGAACGTATTACCCTTGCTAAAGTCAAAGCACAGAATGAAGCGCAGCAATCAAGAATTGAAGCACTGCACGAAAGTCATGAAGAAAAGCTTGCCAACATGGCCGCCTCTGAGCAGCGGTTGCATACACAGTTTGAAAACTTGGCCAACAAAATTTTTGAAGAAAAACAGCAGCGATACAGTACTCAAACAAAACAAAACATAGAAGCCGTGCTGGCACCATTTAAAAATGACTTAGAAGGTTTTAAGCGGCAAATTTCAGAGCAACACATAAGAGAAGGGCAAGAGCGTGCCTCATTAAAAACTGAAATTCTTAGCTTAAAAGAGCTCAATCGTAAAATAACCGAAGAAGCGTCTGCATTAACCAGCGCATTGAAAGGTGACAATAAAAAACAGGGAAACTGGGGCGAAGTGGTGTTAGAACGTATACTAAAAGAGTCGGGGTTAAGAGAGGGGCACGAGTTCGAAACTCAAGTCTCTGCAAAGTCGGAAGAAGGTAAGCGTTTACAGCCAGACATCGTCGTTCATTTACCCAACGATAAAGACGTAATTATCGATTCGAAAGTGAGCCTAGCCGCTTACGAGCGTTTTTATAACTGTGATGATGACTCACAAAAAGCACATTTTCTCACCCAGCATGTAGCTTCTATTAAGGGACATATCAAAGGGCTAGGCGCGAAAGACTATCAAAATCTCAAAGGGTTGAGGACACTAGATTATGTACTTCTTTTTATCCCCATCGAGCCTGCATTTTTATTAGCAGTTGAGGAGGAACCAGAACTAGTTACCCTAGCCCTTAACCACAATATTATGCTGGTAAGTCCAACTAATCTGTTAGTAGCTTTAAGGACAATTAACAATATTTGGCAATATGAATATCAAAACCAGAATGCACAGAAAATCGCCGAACAAGCTGGAAAGCTTTACGATAAATTCGTGGGCTTTATTAACGATATGGAGAAAGTAGGAAAGTCGTTAGACAGTGCCCAAGGAAGTTTCGAACAAGCAATGAATAAGCTTAGCCGTGGACGAGGAAATATTGTTCGTCAAATAGAGCATTTCAGAGAATTAGGAGTGCAACCAACTAAGCGTTTGGATAATGTGCATCAAGACAGCGAATTAGACATAGACTAGTAGTGATGACGTTGACAAAGGTGATATGTCTAAGGTTCCTGTAAATGTTAAAAAGCTAATAAAAAAAGACCACTTCAAAATGAAGTGGTCTCAACATATTTATGTGCGAATATCACATTCAACAGTTAATTTGATTTGAACATGTTCTCTGCTACCTCGATTTTCGTCTCTAAAACTCCATCTATAGCTTTCAATTGTTCAAATGCCGTCAAAAGGTCACCGCTCTCAGGAATAGAGAAAACGGCTATCGGTGTTCCCGGAAACACAGATACTAGATTTAGTCCTGCAGCATTGGCAATTTCATTTGCGCTAGTTCCATCTTCAAGCAACAAGATAAAATTTCCAGTCACAGTGCTTAAGTCACCTGTAAGAAGGTTCCTGACTACGGCGCCTTTTCCAATTTTTTGAAGTTTTTGCCCACTAACGAAAGACAAAGCTCCCTTTTTGGCCACAACGTCCGCAGGATTAACGATGGATGTGGGTACACTACTCATTGAGCGCTCTACTTTGTAAGGGCCAAAGTCGGGAACTTCATTCTTAAAAGCTTGATATACCGGCTGCTGATTTGGGTCTTTGATTACAGCTGTCTGCTCGGTAGCAAGTGCGTTATATGAAAAACCTATCGACGCCACTAAAATGATCATTTTATTTAATTTCATTCTCGTTTCCTTTTTATTGTTCAACATGACCGAACGCTCTCATAGATAATCCCTCTAAAACGCTGTCAGCTGTATTGTTAGCTATTCCTGATACGCCAAAGAAGTTGTTTCCGCCGTCACTGAAATTAAATGATGTGTTTCCGGTATCTATCAAACGGATCGTCCAAGTACCTTTTGCACTTTCCCCATAAAACGCGTTAGACAGAAAGACAGAGTCATTTAATATATACTCGGGTAAGAACGCAAAATCTGAGGAGAGAGCAGGCAGGAATAATGATTGTTTTGAAGATAACAAAACGCTACGAGTGCCAGAGGGAGATATTACCTCAATAGCTAAATCCATACCCGCCGATGTCTGAACAGAGCGAGTTCCTAATTCATCAGTAGTCACAAAACCAAAGCCCATATCTTGGTTGAATACATCAAACGAAAATTGCATTGCTTCAATTACTACATCATCAGTCATTTCAACTTCAACGGTAAGACCCTGTGCATTGTTGTCTGGTATCGCACTGTTAACAGGCGTTTCTTCTACACCGATTGCTGTACCTAAGCCGGTCCAGTCAGTGATAACTTCTTCGCCAAGATTTTCTTCATATGCTAGCGCCATTGAAACAGCTAAACCTGCATCAACTCGACCAAAACCATACAGATTGTTAAAATTAAAGCCTGCTCCATTTTCGACCCAGCCATCATGTGCCACAAATACGTCCTCTTCACCCATTTCAATAACTACAGGTGAGTTCTCAGGATCGTTTACAGTACTCGTTGAGGCCAAAATGTGACGAACATCGCGCCAAGTAAGTGACGGGTTGGCCGAAAGAATGAGAGATATTACACCTGATGCATTAGGCGCTGCAGAAGAGGTGCCATTAAAAGTTGACGTATAGTTACAGCCTGCATTATCGGGGTGGCCTGGATAGTTGAATGGGAATTGGCTTTGAGCGAACTCTTCACCACCTGCATTTGAAAATATGGAAATGCTTGACCCATTGAATCCAGAATAGCCATTGATACATGTAGCCTGGTCTGTAGTAACCATTGCGGGAAACCAACGTCCAAATTCACCCGCAGGGGCCGCCACAAGTGTGTTGGCTCCAGCAGTAGAGTAACTAGTATGTTTTCCGTCGGAGTTGACCGCAGCAACGCTGAAATAATATGGGTGCCCTTGTGTTGAATCGAAATTCCCATTTAGGCAAGTTAAGCCCAAGGCGATTGCACCATTGTCCTGACACAAACTACCATCGAACCCCCCTCCATCACCAAAACTGTTTCCATTAGATTTGACGTTAACAGCACCTTTTCCACTACGCAAAATCCGATTTGGATATGATTCTATGGCTTCATTCAAAAACGAATAGCCGATAAATGAGGGGATAGAGCGCCCATAACTGCGATTGAAAGTTGAAACCTCTTCGTCAACACTAATGCCACTACCAGGAAATCCATGGACTAACAACTCTGCCTGAGGTACTAACGGAGATGGTTGACCAATGTAATCCATTCCGATCAGACCTGTATCGGGCGAAACGCCTCTACCACCCTTTCCGTTCCAACCTTTCGCTGCTATTAAGCCCGCAACGCTGGTCCCGTGGTCACCAGTGGTGCTTTGACTAGTAGGGTCCGTTCTATCAAGTACGCCTTCTGTCTCGAGGTTGAGTGATCTATTTGGAACGACATTTGGTGATAAGTCCTCATGACGAAGCTCGAGTCCCGAATCAACAACTACAGCGGTTACCCCTTTACCAGTAACACCTTTCGCGAATGCTCCAACAACATTAATATCTTCACCCGCTACAAGAGCCGCCTCGCCAGGTTCGCTTTGTGCTTCAACGTTTGCCTTAGCACCTTCTTCACTAAACCCAAGTGATATGAGGTAATCAAACCATCCCTGCTTCATTTCATCGCTTAAAGCATACGCTTTTTGACCAGTGTTTCTCAAGTGCCACTGTTGAACTGCCAAGGGATCGTTAATAACAGATTGAACGCTCACTGTTGCAGAAGCTGACTTTCCTTTTGCGAATACAACGTATTCGAAAGATGCTGGTTCGCCAGAAAACGATGTATATGTGAGCATTTCTCGTTCAATGGTAACCTGGCCGTGGCTTAGCGTATAAACACCTTCTACCGGTTCAATTTGTTCGCCGTTTTCCATTATACTGTAACTAATCGGGTCACCGTCAGGATCTGCCCCCAATAGTTCAACTTGGCTTGGTATCCATTGAAGAGCTTCCGCGATGACTATGCTCTGTGCCGATGGTGCAGAGTCAACAATTTCTGTGCTTGACGAGTCACTATTGCCACTCCCCCCACAGCCCGCAAGCGTCAAAGCAACGATTGCGCTAATCCCAGATAGTTTAAATACGTTTTTATTCATTGATTTTCCCTTTTTATGCTGTGCCCCTGAAAATCACAACTTTTGATTTCAACAAGGTACACCCAATGCTTACGTCTTTTATTAACAATAACATTTCGGTTGTGAGACGCTTCGTTTACAGATTTATCATAGCGTGAAACCTTTTGAAAGTTTGAAAATGAATCGCATGCAAGTAATCGTAAATTCTATCTGCCGGAATCAACGGCTCTGAACAATATTGTAGTCAGTATTTGTTTTATGTGTTGAGAATGATTGCCGGTCGTTAGTATTGCTGGAGGCCTTGTAAAGATTGGTGTCGTTGGTTATGAAGATTGATACTTCTATCGTTATTCCAAATTATTTCCTTAAAAAAACTGAAGCATTCTTCATCGGCAAGACGACAAAACAAGTTTGTAACTAAATATGTTAAACGCTTGCGAACTGTCTAGGAACGAGATTACCGGGCATTTCGATATTTAATTTTAGAGAATATAAAAATTCTCATCTCTGTCACAAAATTTACAATCATTTTACGTTTTTAGGATGCGCATCCTATTTTTAGCCTTGTTTCTAGGTCGCTACATTCTTCCTTTAAACAAATTCAATTCTAATGAGAAAGACACTCCCTCTTTGTTTCAACTAGCATGGTATCCACTAAATTTGATGCTATTAGCCCTCAAATAAAGAGGAAAAATCGTGAAAGATAGAAATCATCTCGCTGATGTAAAAACCGTTACCAACGTAGAAATAATTAAAAATGGTGTGGTTGATATACCTATGCTGCAGATTTTATCTGCTGAAGGAAATGTTATTGAAGGTGCCGTTGAGCCTTCGCTTTCTAAAGACGAATCATTAAAAATTTATAACACAATGGAATACATCCGGGTTCTTGACGAACGTATGGTAGGCGCACAGCGCCAAGGGCGAATTAGCTTTTACCTTGCCAGTACCGGTGAAGAAGCGGCCTCGGTCGCAAGCGCAGCAGCTCTTTCTCCAGATGACATGATTATGTCGCAGTATCGTGAGCAGGGTGCATTGGCTTATCGCGGTTATACGACCAATCAGTTTATGAACCAAATGTTCAGTAATAAGGATGATCCGAATAAGGGCCGCCAGATGCCCATTCACTACGGTGATAAAGAATTAAACTTTATGACCATATCATCTCCCCTTGGTACTCAAATTCCACAGGCGTCGGGCTATGCATATGGGCAAAAGATGTCGGGTAAAGACGTTGTGACAATATGCTATTTCGGAGAGGGTGCCGCGTCTGAAGGTGATTTTCATGCTGGCCTCAATATGGCTGCGGTGTTGAATTGCCCGGTCATCTTTTTCTGCCGTAACAATGGCTATGCTATTTCAACGCCCGCAGAAGAGCAGTTTGCTGGCGATGGTATTGCATCTCGTGGGTTGGGCTACGGTATTAAAACAATAAGAGTGGACGGTAATGATCCGCTTGCTGTGTATGCGGCAACCAAGGAAGCGCGCGCGTTAGCTGTCGAAGAAAAGTGCCCAGTCCTTATTGAAGCGATGACTTATCGCTTAGCAGCGCACTCTACCTCAGATGATCCTACGGGATATCGTTCAAGAGATGAAGAGGACAAGTGGAGAGCGAAGGATCCCATCACTCGAATGGCAAACTGGTTGGAGGGTAAAGGCTGGTTTGATAAAACAGAAAACGACAAGCGCGTAGAGCAGGCCAGACAAGATGTGTTAGCTGCAATGAAAGCCTGCGAAAAAACAGATGTATGTGCTATCGATGACATTATTGAAGATGTTTACGATACACCACCTTGGCATTTGAAAGAGCAACTCACCGCACTAAAAGCGCACATTAAGAAGTACCCCAAGAGATACCCTAAAACATCAGGGAGAGTGAAATAATGGCAAAGATGAATCTATTACAAGCAATAAACAACGCACTCATTACTGCCATGACCGACGATGAAAAAGTAATGGTGTTTGGTGAAGACGTTGGCCATTTCGGTGGCGTATTTCGCGCAACTAGCCATTTACAAGAAAAGTTTGGAAAAGGGCGGTGTTTCAACACCCCACTTACTGAGCAGGGTATTATCGGTTTTGCCAATGGTTTAGCTGCGCAAGGCTCAGTGCCTGTGGCTGAAATTCAATTTGGAGATTACATCTTTCCAGCGTTTGACCAAATTGTAAATGAAACCGCGAAATGGCGCTATCGCTCAGGAAGCCAATTTGATGTTGGCTCTCTCACTATTCGCACGCCTTATGGTGGTGGAATTGCAGGAGGGCTTTACCACAGTCAGTCGCCGGAAGCATTTTTTGCTCACTGTCCGGGTCTGAAAATCGTCGTTCCAAGAGATCCGTATCATGCGAAAGGTCTTCTTCTTGCGTCTATCAGAGATAAAAACCCCGTGCTATTTATGGAGCCAAAGCGGCTTTACCGTGCGTCTGTGGCCGATGTGCCTGAAGATGATTACGAATTACCGTTAGGGAAAGCGGATATTGTTCAAGAAGGTAATGACATTACCTTACTAGGCTGGGGTGCTCAAATCGAAATTCTACAAAAAGCTGCGGACATGGCCTTAGAAGATGGCGTTTCTTGCGAAATCGTAGATTTAAGAAGCATTCTACCCTGGGATGTGGACACAGTGATGCAATCTGTAATGAAAACAGGGCGCTTATTAATAAACCATGAAGCGCCTCTGACAGGCGGCTTCGCTAGTGAAATAGCTGCCAGTACTCAAGAGCGTTGCTTTCTTTACCTAGAAGCACCTATCGCTAGGGTGTGCGGTTTGGACACGCCATATCCTCTTGCGCATGAAAAAGAATACATGCCTGATGAAACAAAAACGTATGAAGCTATCAAGCGTACGCTTCACTATTAATAACGGGAGAAGTAGCAGTGACAATTGAATTTATTTTACCCGACATTGGTGAAGGTATCGTTGAATGCGAGTTGCTTGAGTGGCTTGTTAGCGAAGGCGAACACATTGAAGAGGATCAGCCGGTTGCTGAAGTGATGACGGACAAGGCGACAGTGCAAATTCCGGCCATGCACGCCGGTACGGTAAAAAAGCTGCATTACGCTGTTGGTGATATTGCAAAGGTACACGAGCCTCTTTTTGCCATGGTCACAGATGACTCGTCTATTAGTGCAGATAGTGTTGAGTCTGAAGACGCAACAGCAAACCTAACATCGACTGATGATAATCCACAGAATACCGCTTCGGAAAATTCGGGCTCCGAAAACTCGAATGTAGGCGAAACGCGGGCTTCATCTTCAACTAGCGCCATTGAAGATTTTATTTTGCCAGATATCGGAGAAGGTATCGTTGAATGTGAAATAGTGAAGTGGAACGTTCAAGAAGGCTACAGTATTGAAGAAGACCAGGCCGTTGTTGAAGTAATGACAGACAAAGCCGTGGTAGAAATTCCAGCCAAAAATGCCGGCACTGTTCATAAGCTTTATCACGCTCAGGGCGACATTGCCAAAGTACACACCCCCTTGTTTGCACTGATGGTAGAGCGCAGCGGAACAAATCTCAGTGGGTCAGAGATCAGTGGATCAGAGAACAGTGGTTCAGTACCCAGTGAGTCAAAACTTAGTGCGCCTGAAGTAGCAAAAGAACAGCAGGCCAATAGCGTTTCTTCAAATAAGGCATCGACAAAAAGCAAAGCCGCAGCTCGTCTAGAAAACGAAGCTAAATGGAAGGATGGGGAATTCGAGCCGCCTATTGCTATCCCGGGAAGAGTTTTGGCAAGTCCGGCCGTTAGACGTATTGCTCGCGAGCAAGACTTGGACTTATCCGAAGTATCGGGCTCTGGTAAAAAAGGTCGAATATTAAAAACCGATGTTCTTGAACTGGCAAAGGCATCGCAGGATGCGGTATCAGAGAATACGAGATCACATGCAAGTAATACCTACGAATTGAAGAGTGGGACATCATCTCAACAAGTAACTAGTGCTAATTCTAATAACAACCAAGCCACAGGTGGTACACGCGTAGAAAAAGTACGCGGCATTCAATCAGCAATGGCTAAGCAAATGGCAGCGTCCGTTTACACCATTCCGCACTTTACGGTAAGCGACGAAGTCGTGATGGACAACTTGATTGCACTTCGCAAAAACTTGAAGCCTGAGTTTGAAAAGAAAAATGTGAAACTCAGCTTTATGCCGTTTTTCGTAAAAGCTATGTCTTTGGCGTTGACTGAATTCCCTGTTATTAACAGCCAGCTTAATGATGAAGGCTCAGAGCAAACCTATTTTGAAGACCACAATATTGGGTTTGCTGTAGACTCGAAAATTGGGCTATTAGTACCAAACATCAAGGGCGTGCAAAGATTGTCTTTGTTTGACATCGCGGTACAGATGCAGGATATCATTGAGCAGGCAAGAGCCGGTCGTGTATCAGGCGAGCACTTAAAAGGCGGCACGATAAGCATTTCTAATATAGGTGCAATTGGCGGCATTACGGCAACGCCGGTCATTAATAAGCCAGAAGCTGCGATCGTTGCACTTGGAAAAACTCAGAAGCTTCCTCGCTTCGATGACAATGACAACGTGACGGCACAAAACATCATGGCGGTGAACTGGTCAGGAGACCATCGCATTATTGATGGCGCTACCATGGTAAGGTTTAACAACTTGTGGATGAGCTATCTTACCTCGCCTGAAAAGATGCTTATGCATTTAAAATAACATCTCGTAAATAACCTTTTCAGGGTAAGAGAGATAACACGATAGGGCTAACTTCAATGGAAGTTGGCCCTTTTTGTTTGCCCTCTTGGTAAGTCATGTACTCGGTTAACGCAAAACGCTATTATAGCGAAATACATTGAACGCAACGTTACCTAGGAAAATTGTGTTAAGTTACCAACATGCATTTCACGCTGGCAATCATGCCGACGTTATCAAACACCTGTGCTGGTTAGGCGTTATAAAATCGCTTAAAAAGAAAGAAAAGCCTTTTACGTTATACGACTCTCATGCTGGTGCAGGACTGTATGACTTCACAGATGATTTATCGTCAAAAAATAAAGAGTATTTAAATGGTATTGCCAGTTTGCAGGATGTTGTTGCGAAAAGCTCCCTCTTAAACGACTATGTGTCTCTTTGTCAGTCTTTTGTTAGCAAAGATGCTTACCCAGGCTCACCTGTTATTAGTGCAGAGTTAAAAAGAGAGAGTGATGTGCTGCACGCTATGGAGCTTCATCCTGGGGAGTTCGCAAAATTAGAATCAAATATTGCTGCTTATGCCAGCAGTAACGCCCATTCCCATAAGCGCGATGGCTTTGAAGGACTCATTGCTCTCACTCCACCTAAGCCTAATAGAGGTGCAATATTAATTGACCCTCCTTATGAAAGGGTGAATGAATATGAAGATGTTGTTACAAACGTAGAACGAGTGCTGAAGCGATGGCAGCAGGCTCAGATTGTTATCTGGTATCCTTTGCTTTCGGCCCGTTCTGGCAACAAGCATGGCGCTAGTGAAACAATGTGTGAAAAGCTAAGCGAGTTGCAGGTGCCCTGTTTTAAAGCTGAAATGCAAATTGCTGAAAATACTCATGATGCGGGCATGTACGGCTCAGGAGTAATGGTGTTAAACCCTGCTTGGCAGCTTGACACACAGCTTAGTGAAGCAATGCTTGAAGTGACGCAACACATGGGAGAGCAGAGCAGTAGCAGTGTTATTTGGGTCAATAAAGATAATTAACTATGTCGCAACTCAAGGGACTCAAACACTTTTACATACCTGATGAACAATCTATTTATTTGCTTTCTCACGCAGACGCGAAAAAGCTAAAAGATTGGGTTAGCCTTTGTATTGCTGAGCTGAAAAGCCTTGGATATATAAATATTGAGTTGTTAGGCAAGGGGGCTTTTGGGTTTGCTTTTTCTGGCGAGTCTCCTTCTGGCGTGCTTGCTAATGGCGCGCTTTCTAATGGAGAAAAACGCGTATTTAAATTTTCCCGAATTACGTTACCACAGCACATACGAGAACGGCTTGAGGAAGAAGGCTTTATGCTGTCTCATGTCGATCACAAGTACGTTCCTCGTTTTATTGAGTACCAGCAAATAAGAAAGCAGTCCATACTTGTCATGGCACAAGCGCCGGGGGAAGACTTAGAAAAAGTAAGTCTTCACGTGGGGCCATTATCACCGCGAGTCATCGTCAAAATAGCCGTTCAAGTAGGGGAAATACTGGTCTACCTGCGGCAATATATGGCAAAAGGAATGGACAAGCCCATAGTACATGGGGACATAAAGCCATCTAATCTGGTATGGGACGGCGAAAATGAAAGTATTGGTTTGATAGATTGGGGGTCTTCCGTATTTGCACAAACAGATGCCTCTGGGCAATTCGTTACCAACAATGTAATGGATTTAATGTCGGGCGAGCTGCAGCAAACAAATGCTAGGCTTGGCGATGTGTATTTTATTGGTGAAGAACAGTTAAATGGTGCGCTTTCTAGCCCCCGTTTTGATGAACAGGGCTTAGCAAGTACCCTTTATGCACTGGCCTCTGGGCAGTCATGTCGATACGGCAGCAAAGTTATTACTCCCTCGTCTTTAGGCTTGCCGAAAATGCTCGCAGACATTTTAACCTACATGCTCGATGACGACGCTACCAAACGCCGACAGGGAGGCGATTATTTTCTTAATCACCTACATGTTTTAAAAAACATGGTGTTTTCTGAAGATAAAGAGGCGGTGTATACACCGCTTATTCCAACATGGGTACATCAAACCGGGCAGGATATAGAAACGGTAGTGTATAGCTCAAGAAAGTCTTATCTGCGACAACAAGCCGCGCTTGAGAGCGAAGAGTTGCGCTATATCGATGATGCGCAGTTTGACCGGTACTACAAAAATTATCTTCAAGGTATGGGCGATACCGAAAAAGCCTTCGTTTCTGCAATAAGTCGCTTGGGTCGCTATCCAGTGGTTGGTGGAATGGCCGTGAGGTGGGAGCCTGAAGGTATTTATGTAGATTCAAGTCTTAACCTTCACGATCCTGGTTTAAAGTCTGCCTTCGAACAGGCGGTTAATAATGTAATTACCCTTGCTCGCGCCATACATAAGCCCGCTGTATTTAAATGTTGTATGTTCAATGCGAAAAACACGGTGCACATTGAGCGAGAAAGTGAGGATGAAGATTTCATACCATCAGAAGGTCTTGAAATTCCCTATGAGTTGTCTAAAACGTCCTTATCAAAAGACGATAGTCGCACACACTCTTATTTTGAAGATGGTGATGATCCAGACGAGCTACTAAAATTACCGGATACAATAATAGATACGATAAAAGCGCTTAACGCCATCCATCATACGGGGTGTATTATTTTCGAGTCATTAGCTACCCATCTAAAAATTCACAATTATTATACCTTGCTCGATCACAGCCAAGAGGCGTCATTCAGAGCGCTTCTTAATGATTTGGTTAAGCAGATACCGCTTATAAAAGGGTTAGGTATTTCAGGGTTTATGAAGTTACCCTATAAAGACACTCGCTTTTTTGAGCATAAGGCAACACTGCCAGAAAAGTACTACCCAAGAAATCCCAAAGCAATGAAACAAGAGAACGCACAACATGTCGGATATTAAACTATCTTCGCTATTTGAGTTAGAAACCATAGAAGCAGGCCTTTATCGAGGTGAGAGCTGGGATTTGGGTTTTCGGGCATTATTTGGCGGACAAGTTCTTGGACAGGCGCTAGCCGCTGCTTACGAGACCGTTGACGAAGAAAGAGTGGCCCACTCATTTCACACCTACTTTTTATTGCCAGGAGACGCACAAAAACCTGTGGTTTATGACGTCGAAATTGTTCGAGATGGCCGTAGTTTCTCTGCTCGCCGAGTTAAAGCAATTCAAGACGGTAGAAACATTTTCTATATGACAGCATCTTTTCAGGTACCTCAAGAGGGTATGCACCATCAGCAACCAACAATGCCAGATGTTCCTCCGCCAGAGGAGGTTCAGTCTGACATCGATTTCTATCAAGAGAATTTCAATAAAATCGCTCGCCCAATGAGAGAGGCTTTGAGCTACCACAAGCCAGTTGATATTCGCACGGTTAATGCGGCCAACTCTTATCAACCTGTTAAACACGAGCCAACGCGCTATATATGGATGAAGGCGAGAGATACGCTCAGTGGGTCTTTATCTGTTCATCAAGCGGCGCTGGCTTACGCGTCAGACTACCACTTTTTAAGCACCTCTTTGCAACCTCATGGCGTCGCGGTTACTGATAAGTCTTTACGAATGGCCACTATTGATCACGCTATGTGGTTTCACCGCCCTGTTAACTTAAATGAATGGTTGCTATACGCGATGGAAAGTCCGTTCAGTGGCGGTGCTCGAGGTTTGGTACAAGGGCAGATCTTTACGCAGCAAGGCGAACTCGTGGCATCGACCACACAAGAAGGTCTTATGCGTCAGGTTGATTCATAAAATTGACCGATAATTTCAAAATAGTTATGGGCAAAAAAGGAAGATGATATGCAATATTCACTGGGCAATTTAACCCCTAAAATCGATAAAAGCGCCTATATTGCACCAGGTGCTCATGTTATTGGAAACGTCGATTTGCGTGAAGGCAGCAGCGTTTGGTTCAATGCTGTTATACGCGGCGATATGGACCTTATTACTGTAGGTGAAAAAAGTAATGTTCAAGACGGCAGCGTATTACATACTGACGCTGGTGTACCTTTAACCCTTGGTACGGGGGTGACAGTGGGGCATAAAGTAATGCTACACGGTTGCACTATTGGCGATTATTCGCTTATTGGCATAAATGCAGTGGTGCTCAATGGCGCAAATATAGGAAAGTATTGTATCGTTGGCGCAAACGCCTTAATTACAGAAAATATGGATATTCCTGACTTTAGTTTAGTCGTCGGCTCCCCGGGAAAAGTCATTAAAACCTTGGATGAAAGTGTTAAACCTAAGTTAGAAGCCTCGGCTGCACACTATAAGGATAACGCTCAACATTACGCACATTCGCTAAAGGCGACTGATGTATAGGTAGATATTATGTGTTGTGCATATCGAGTAGGGTGAGGCTTGCGCCTCATCCCTCTCACAGAACCGTACGTACGGGCCTCGTATACGGCTCCTGCATACTTCATATCACTTGCTAAACCTCTAACTTCCTATGGCTTCCTTCAGACCCTGCCGTTGGCCAACAACGCCCTTGCCATTCGGATTATCTTCCCCTCAGTCAGGGTGATTCAGGTTTCATTCAACCTGACGGGTTTGCCAGCTTCGCTGGGCAAACAAAAAACGCCCAGAACAACCGTTCTGGGCCTAGGGAAATGGCCCATTGCTGAGCCGTGCGCTAACTTTTAAAGGGAGAGATTTAACGTAAATCTTGCACGAATCTCAATTATAGATGATGTTTGCTCATTTTATAAACAAAATAGGTGTTAATTTTTTATTACAGGCTCAAAATTATAAATAACTGGATTAAAATCAATTGGTTAATGTTTATAAAAACTCTGGTCTAACCACATAACCTCACTCTATTCCGTTTCTATCGATAGCTAGAATATACACATACTAGAGAATCTGGCTTACTCAATCCCTCAACGGGCAGATTATAAACTTCATCAACCATTAAGGATTGTCACTAAAAGTCGCACCGCAAAATATGAGTTCAACGCCTAAGACGAAGACTAATGTGCAGCAGACTTACCATTCATATAAATTATGTTGACTACAGATGGTTGTACCAGAGAGCTATCCTAGTAGTATGTCTGCATGATTAAGCATTCTAAAAGTTAGAGAATTGAGCATGCCACTACCGTCAAACGCCACATTTTTACCACCTGAACGCACACTTATGGGGCCGGGTCCATCAGATGTAAGCCCTCGTATCCTCAATGCGATGGCACGTCCAACAATTGGGCACCTAGACCCTCTGTTTATTCAACTGATGGACGAAACAAAAAATCTTCTTCAGTACGCATTTCAAACTGAAAACCCGCTCACTATGCCAATATCTGCACCGGGTTCTGCTGGGATGGAAGCCTGTTTTGTGAATCTTATCGAACCGGGCGATAAAGTGATTGTGTGTATAAATGGTGTTTTCGGTATGCGCATGGTCGAAAACGTCGAAAGATGCGGCGGCGAGGCCGTCACTATTAACAACGCCTGGGGAGAGCAAACCGATCTAAACGCGGTTGAAGACGCGCTTAACGCCAACCCAGACGCCAAAATACTAGCGTTTGTTCACGCAGAAACTTCAACGGGTGTACGTAACGAAGCAAAGTTATTGTGCGAGCTTGCTCAAAAACACAATTGCCTTACGATTGTTGACTCGGTCACCTCATTAGGCGGCATAGAGCTCGACGTTGACGGGTGGGGGATTGATGCTATTTATTCAGGGTCACAAAAATGTCTAAGTTGTGTTCCTGGAATCGCTCCGGTGTCATTTAGTGAAAAAGCCGTATCAGTAATTCAAAACAGGAAAACCAAGGTACAAAGCTGGTTCTTAGATATGAATCTTATTGTGGGTTATTGGGGCAAAGGTGCAAAGCGTGCTTATCATCACACCGCACCAGTAAACAGTATGTATGCCATGTATGAATCTTTGCTAATGCTAAAAGAAGAGGGCTTAGAGAATGCGTGGAAAAGACATGCTTCGGGTCATGACAGGTTAGCCCAAGGGCTAAATGAAATAGGTTTAGAGCTTACTGTAGACAGCCGTTTCAGGTTACCTCAGCTCAACGTGGTTCGTATCCCTGAGGGAGTGGATGATGCCAAAGTACGAAGTCACCTTCTCAACGAATTCAATTTAGAGATTGGCGCAGGTTTGGGGGAGCACGCTGGAAAAGTATGGCGAATCGGATTAATGGGTTATGCCTGCAAACAGCGTAATATAGACCATTGCATAGCATCGTTGAAAAGCGTGCTAAATTAACCCCAATCCTGTTTAAATTAGTGCTTGTTACAAGTAATCCTTCATTCTAATGAAGTGTAAGGTGAGCGTTGCTGCTCACCTTTTTTCATTTTCAAACGGGTAAACTGCTTCATCATTCACTCCATGTTCATTTATATTAGAATATAGTCTTCGGTGCACAAAAACGTTAATAGGCCGCGTTGCGGCATTGTGGATAACAAAAAATAGTTAAGGACGCCCCATGAAAAATAAATATGCAGTAACATCGTTAATTCTGTTTTCTTTTCTTACTAGTTTCGTTTCAACTTCTCTGTGGGCGCATTCTGAAGGTGTGAACTCAAAAGAAGTGTTGCCGGCGGCAACAGTGAGTGTGCAAGGTGTTGGCTCTATTGATGTTGTTCCTAATGCATTTTCGGTTACCTTTGTTATAGAGGCACAAGGTAAGACGGTTAGCCCATTAAGTCAGTCGCTGGCGAGTGATTTAAAGGCCATCGTTAAATTTTTACTGAAAGAGGGTATAGAAGAACGTTATATTCAAAGCATGGAAGTGCGTTTAACGCCCCGTTATGTGAATACGCCACAAGGAAGAAATCAAGATGGGTTTACTCTTTCAAGAGAAATTTCTATTACTTCAACCAACCTAGATAATTATGACCGAGTGTTAGATGGCGTGCTTAAACGGGGAGTTGATCGTATTCAGCAGTTTAACTTTATAACTCTCGGTGAAACGTCGTTCTATCAAAAAGCGCTAATCGCTGCAGTAGGTGATGCAAAGAATAGAGCACAGCTTTTAGCGAAAGAATTAGGCGTTGAAGTAGGTGAAGTGGTTGCAATATCTGAATCTGGTGGCAATATGCCGATTCCAGTCATGCGTGCCGATACATTTGCAAAGGAAATGTCAGTATCTTTGCCAGGTCAGAGTAATGTTGAAGCACGAGTGAATGTCACATTTAAAATTAAACAATAACAGGGTTACCGTTTGAAACAAGATTACAGCCAGCTTATAAGCCAAGCAAAAAGCTTAGTATCGGGCGAGCACGATTTAATTGCCAATATGGCAAACCTGAGCGCATTATTGTTCAATGGCTTAGAGAATGTGAACTGGGCGGGCTTTTATCTATACAAAGAGGGAGAGCTTGTCCTTGGGCCATTTCAAGGGCAGCCGGCGTGCATACGCATTCCAATGGGGCGGGGAGTGTGTGGCACCAGTGCCTCAACACAAACTGTTCAACGCATAGATGATGTTCACGCATTTGATGGTCACATTGCATGTGATGCTGCGTCAAACTCCGAAATAGTTGTGCCGCTCATCGTCAATGAAAACCTTATAGGCGTTCTCGATATTGACAGCCCAAGCCACGGTCGTTTCTCGCAAGAAGATGAAAACGGTTTGGTAGAAATAGCGCAAATACTTGTCCAATCTCAACAGCCATCATGAAAATAAGCGTCGATATTCATGTAGTATTGTCTACCTATGAAGATATGGAAGACGTTCACGATGACCCAGATGAGGCGTCGGAACGTTTAAACTTTATTCTTCATGCAATATATGATGCCGCAGAAGAAGATATAGAAACACAGCGTTTAGAGCAAATTTTGCACTACGCTTGGGAGTCTTGGCAACAAGATGCACATTTATTAGAAATTGATGACGACGAATTGCTCGATTGGGTTGACCACACGCTGGCAACTTGGGATGATGCAAATAACGAAGAAATCTCCTGAATAATTTAGAAAGTTAATGGAATCAACAGAGAAGTTTACTACAAGTAAGGAAGTTATTGCTTTCCTTGCAGAGACCTTCCCAAAGTGTTTTAGCACTGAAGGAGAGGCCCTTCCACTTAAGATCGGTATTTTCCAAGATCTTGCTCAGCGGTTAGACGATGATGAACGGGTTAGCAAAACGCTATTACGCTCTACGCTTCGTCACTACACAAACAGCTGGCGGTACCTGTACAGCATTAAAGAAGGTGCCCATCGCGTCGACTTAGATGGTGTTGAAGGTGACGCGATTGAAAAAGAGCATTCGGATCACGCGCAAAAACAACTTGAAGAGAGTAAGGCGAAGGCAGCTGAAAAACGCAAGGCCAAAATGGCTCAGCAACCTAAGCGTTCAGAAAAGCGTCAGTTTAATCGTCCAAAGGGCGAAAAGCCGGCCAATTCTGCTCAACCTGAGAGTAAGCGCGGAACTAAACCGAAGAATAATAGACCAACTACAACACCCCCTGCCAAATTGACAGACGGTGACATGAAGCAAGGTACTCGCGTAACGGTAAAGCTGGGTAAAGAACCCATGCCGGCAGTGATTACCGAAATTGCTAAAGATGGCATCCATGTTCAGCTCGATACCGGTATGGTGGTAAAAGTAAAAGCAGACGCTTTACGTTTGGCACGTTCCAAGAGGTCGTAAATATGAAAGATATCCTTCGAATTTCTATTGCTAGCGCATTCCTTACCGTTGGTGTAGGTGCTGGTGCTGTAACATCAACGCCTGACGTTGATGAGCTACCAATACTCCAACAAGAATCTCAGCACAGTGTTGCAGCAAAACGAGTGAGCGCGTTATTCACACGTGCACACTATAAAGAAATATCGTTGGATAATCTTCTTTCGGCAAGAGTATATCAAAGGTTCATAGAATCCCTTGACCATAACAAACAAGTGCTTTTACTTGAAGATGTGGTGAGTTTCGAAAAGTATCGCGATTTGTTCGACGATGCGTTGAGCAAGGGCAATCTGTCTATTGCATACGATATGTACAACGTATCTGCGCAGCGAAGGGTTGAACGCTACGAATATGCTCTAGCCCTATTAGAAAAGGGACCTTTCGACTTTGCGAAAGAGAACGATAAGTTCTATTACGACAGAGAAGATGCTGACTGGGCAAAAGATACTGCAGAGCTTGACGAAATATGGCGTCAGCGAGTTAAATACGACGCGCTCAACCTTATTCTAGCTGACAAAACCTGGGAAGAAGCGAAAGAGCTTCTTACCAAGCGCTATACTCGTGCAATTAAACGCACGAAACAGGCAAAAAGCGAAGATGTTTTTCAAACTGCTATGAACGCGTTTGCAAGAACTATTGAAGCGCATACCAGTTACTTGTCCCCCAGAAATGCTGATCGTTTTCAAATGGAGATGAACCTTTCCTTTGAGGGAATTGGTGCAGTACTGCAAAGCGAAGACGACTATACCATTATCAAAAGCGTTGTGCCTGGTGGTCCAGCTGATCAATCAGGTGCTATTAAGCCTGAAGATAAAATTGTTGGTGTAGCGCAAGACGACGAGGAATTTGTTGATGTTATCGGCTGGAGACTTGATGAAGTTGTTGAACTCATTAAGGGGCCAAAGGGTAGCACAGTTCGCCTGCAAGTTGAAAAAGGCGCAACAGAATCTAAATCAACGTCGGTGGTTAAGTTAACTCGCGATAAAATCAAACTTGAAGACAGAGCTGCGAAATCAGAAGTTTATGTTCCTGATGAAGGGCCACATGCTGGTCAGTCGTTAGGTGTGATAACTATCCCAAGCTTTTACAACAATTTAAGTGCAGACGTAGCCAAAGAAATTGACTCTCTTAAATCTCAAGATGTGAAGGGCATTATTGTTGATTTACGAGGTAATGGTGGCGGTTCATTAACTGAGGCCACATTACTTTCTGGGCTGTTCATTGAGAAAGGCCCGGTAGTACAAATTCGCTACGGGCAGTCGAAAGTGAGTGTTAATCGCGATACTGATGGTGAGGTTGCGTATAACGGGCCGCTTACTGTGTTGGTAGACCGTTACAGTGCTTCAGCATCCGAAATATTTGCAGCGGCAATGCAAGATTACAATCGTGCGCTTATTGTTGGAGAGCAAACCTTTGGTAAGGGAACGGTTCAGCAGCATCGCGGCTTAGGAAAAATTTACGACCTATACGACAATCCGCTAGGTAGTGTTCAGTTTACCATCGCGAAGTTTTATCGCATAGACGGTGGAAGTACCCAACACAAGGGAGTTATTCCAGACATCTTATATCCATCGGCAATTGAACCGGCTGAGTGGGGTGAAAGTCAAGCTGATAACGCACTACCTTGGGACAGTATTAATCGAGCCAATTACACAACTTTTGCGGATGATAGATCGGCACTAGATGTGTTAACGGCAAAACATAATAAACGAATTATGCAAAATCCTGAGTTTTCGTATATCGACGAGGATATTCAGGAGTACAAAGAGAATAAAGATAAAAACTTTATATCATTGGTGAAGGCAGAGCGAGAAGCGAAGAAAAAAGAGGGCGAGGCAAAATCCTTAGCCCGCGCTAACGAACGTCTCCAAAGAATGGGGTTAGAGCCAGTCGCTACGCTTGATGACCTTCCAGAAGATATGGAAGAGTTAGACCCGTTCTTAGATGAGGCAGCTAACATCACCTTTGATATGATTGAGACAGGTCGATACGCTATAACAACAAATTAAGCGCTATCGAAAAAGGGCTGGTCTAGGGCCAGCCCTTTTTTTGTGTCTATATAAATATTACAACAATAATAAAGGCAAATAATATGGCGATACGAGGCGAGTTTTCTTCTCGAATAGGTTTCGTGCTAGCAGCAGCAGGCTCAGCAGTGGGTCTGGGAAATATTTGGGGGTTCCCAACAAAAGTAGCGAGTAACGGCGGCGCAGCTTTTGTATTGGTTTACTTACTGCTTGCGTTTGTACTTGCTTATCCAGTGTTGATGGCAGAGTTAATTATTGGAAGAAGCTCGCGTTCAAATATGGTTGATGCACTGGGAAAAATATCTGGAAACTTTGTCGGTAGAGCCACAGGGATATGGGGTTGTGTCACCGTTTCTCTTATTTTAGCTTTTTATGCCATCGTTGGTGGCTGGATGTTGGTCTACTTTGCCGATTCTGCAGTGCGCCTTGTAGGAATGCAGTCTGCGAGCGACTGGCTACTTACCTCATCGGTTACGCGTAACGTAATATTCTGTGCTTTGTTCATGATGTTGACCGCGTTTATCGTGGTTGGTGGGGTAAAGTCAGGAATAGAGAAATGGTCGGTAAGGTTAATGCCGACTTTGGTGATTCTCATTTTAGCGCTGATCGTTTACGTGAGCATGCAACCGGGTGCTGTAGAAGGCTGGAGTGCATATTTAGTTCCAGACTTTTCTCGAGTGCTCGACCCAGAGCTGCTTATCAATGCCATGGGGCAGGCATTCTTTTCGATGTCACTGGGTGTAGGTACTATGTTGGTTTATGGTTCTTATCTCAGTAAAAATGAAAATTTGCCAACAATAGGAGCTTCGGTAGCTTTAGTTGATATTGGCGTTGCCGTTATTGCAGGCATGCTAATCATACCCGCTATGTATGTAGCGCTGAATAACGGCGTAGAAATATTCACCGATCATGGTGCGTTAATACAAGGTGACACGCTGATTTTTAAGGTGTTGCCTGCGCTTTTCGATACTATAGGCTCTGTCGGCATTTTTGTTTCGTTTACCTTTTTTGCTTTAATGGCCATTGCTGCCGTGACATCATCAATATCTATGTTAGAGGTGCCCGTGGCGTTCATGGTTGAGAGTAAAGGTATGAAACGTCACAAGGCCGTGATATTTATCGCAGCGGTTATCTTTATTCTAAGCTGTATTGTTATTTTCAATTTCGAATTGCTATTCGGTTTTGTTATTGCGCTTACCACAGAATACAGCCAACCTCTTCTTGGCCTTGCCCTGTGTATATTCGCGGGTTGGGTGTGGCGAAGAGATGCAATACTGGCAGAGCTTAAACAAGGAAATGAAAACGTAGAACACGGCCTATTTTGGAAAATTTGGCCTTGGTATGTGCGCTTTGTGTGTCCGGTTATTATCGCGCTGATGTTTTATCGTTCTGTTTTTTAAGACACTCGACGTTTTCAATTAAGGTTTATTAAAACAATAACAATGACAAATAAAGAATTAAAAACTCCTTCACTTCTAGACGCTTTTATTCCAATTGTGGCGCTTGTTCTGATGATGGGCACTGCCGTTTATCTTTTTGAAGACAACTCGTCTTATGGTCCAAACCAAATAGCTTTATTACTAGCAATGGGAATGGCCGCCATCATTGGGATGAAGAACGGTTACAGTTGGAAAACCATAGAAAAAGGCATCGTTGACGGCATTTCAATGTCCCTGGGGGCTTGCCTGATATTGCTTGCTGTTGGTTCTCTTATTGGAACATGGATGCTAGCGGGTACCGTGCCTACGCTTATTTATTATGGTCTCGAACTATTAAACCCATCGTTTTTCTATGCCGCAACCTGCCTAATATGTGCAGTGGTCGCTATGAGTATTGGAAGCTCGTGGACAACAGCAGCTACCGTAGGTGTCGCGCTTATGGGTGTGTCGGCAGGCATGGAAATGTCGGCCGCAATTACCGCGGGGGCGGTGGTGTCGGGCGCGTATTTTGGAGATAAAATATCACCTTTATCTGAAACCACAAACCTTGCACCTGCTGTTGCGGGTACTGACTTATTCGATCACATTCGCTATATGCTGTGGACGACAATTCCTAGCTTTGTTATTGCACTCATCCTGTTTACCGTTATCGGCTTTAGCGAGGTGGGTGAAGCGAAAGCAGACAGAATCGAGCAGATGCAGCTTTTACTTAATGAGTCTTTCAACCTTGGCTGGCATTTGCTAGTCCCGCTTGTTGTTCTGCTTACGCTCGCGATTAAAAAGATGCCTGCGTTTCCTGCGGTTTTTATTGGCGCACTGTTGGGCGGTGTTTGGGCCGTTGTATTTCAATGGGATGTAGTAGCAGAAATGGCCAGTACAGACGATAGCGCCAGCATTGGTGCGCTAAAGGTAGTGTGGACAGCACTGTTTGATGGTGTCAGCTTTTCTACGCCAGATGAAAACCTAAATAGCTTACTTTCTCGCGGCGGCATGTCTTCAATGCTTAATACTATTTGGCTTATTATCTGTGCCATGTCGTTTGGTGCCGTGCTCGAACGCGTGGGCTTACTTAAACGCGCTGTCGCCACTATCTTATTGGGCGCTAAGTCTGCTGGCGATATGGTCAGTCGTACCATATTAACCTGTTTTGCCACCAACTTAGTGACTGCAGACCAATACATATCGATTGTAATGCCTGGGCGCATGTACAAAGAAGAATTCAGCAAACGTGGTCTCGACCAATTAAACTTGTCCCGTAGCTTAGAAGATGGCGGAACGCTAACGTCTCCGCTGATCCCGTGGAATACCTGCGGTGCTTATATGCACAGCGTACTACTGATAAATCCATTCGATTATATTTTTTATGCGTTTTTCAACGTTATTAACCCAATTCTTGCGATTGTTTACGCGTATTTAGGCATTAAGATATTACGTATCACGCCGCCAACATTTGAAACTAAAAGCGAAGGGTCTGTATAACATTCATATAGGCACTTCAAAAAGGGGTTCTATGTCAGTTCAAATTAAACGCCGGGCGGATTATAAGCCGCCCGCTTTTCTAATCAGTACCGTTGACTTGCACGTCACACTTCATCCAACAGACACTCGCGTAATCAGTACTCTGAAAGTAACAAGGCAGGGCAGTCACAATCAGCCGTTAGTGCTAGACGGCGATAATCTTCCTGTACATAAACTGCTTATCGACAACGCACCGCTTGCGGCGAAATCTGACGATAACGACGGCTATATCCTTACCGACTCATCGCTCTCTATTCCTGTCGATAAAAACGAGTTTACGCTTTACATAGAAACCAGCATTGCCCCTGATAACAACAAAGCCTTGGAAGGTTTGTATTTGTCAGGTGGGGCTTACTGTACTCAGTGTGAGGCAGAAGGTTTTAGGCGAATAACATTTTTCTTAGACCGTCCAGATGTTCTATCGGTATATACAGTAACGGTAGTTGGCGATGAAAAATACCCAATGCTGCTTTCAAACGGCAACCCTGTCGATAAGGGGCAGCTGAGTGATGGCAAACATTTTGTTAAATGGCACGACCCACATCCTAAGCCCTGCTATTTATTTGCACTTGTGGCAGGAGACTTTGACTTATTAACAGATAGCTATACCACCATAAGCGGTAAAGAGGTTGCGTTAGAGCTTTACGTTGATAAAGGTAAAAAGCATCAGGGCACGTTCGCGCTCGAGTCTTTAAAGCGGGCAATGAAGTGGGATGAAGATGTATTCGGCCTGGAATACGACCTTGATATTTACATGATTGTCGCTGTCGATTTCTTCAACATGGGCGCAATGGAAAATAAAGGGCTAAATGTTTTCAACAGTAAGTTTGTCTTAGCAGATCAAGATACCGCGACAGATGATGACTTTTTCAATGTAGAAGCCGTTATTGCCCACGAATATTTCCATAACTGGACTGGGAACCGAGTAACCTGCCGCGACTGGTTTCAATTGAGCTTAAAGGAAGGGCTAACGGTATTTCGCGACCAGCAGTTCAGCGCAGATATGACGTCAGAACTCAGTAACCGAATTAAGCATGTAAGAGTGATGCGCGAGCACCAGTTTGCGGAAGATGCAAGTGCAATGAGTCACCCAATTAGACCTGATGAAGTTATTGAAATGAATAACTTCTATACAGTAACGGTTTACGACAAAGGTGCAGAAGTTATTCGCATGTTCCACACCCTGTTGGGCGTTGATGGCTTTAGGCAGGGGATGGATGAGTACTTCAGGAGACATGATGGACAAGCTGTCACCTGCGATGACTTTGTTTCTGCTATGCAGTCTGCAACATCATTAGACTTAAGCCAGTTTTCACTATGGTACAGTCAATCGGGCACTCCCGTTATAAGTGTTCAACAACAAGAGCTCGAAAACGGGAAAGTACAGTTTACGCTATCGCAACGCACGCCTAAAACGTCTGATCAGCACGACAAACAGCCATTGTATATGCCGATTAATATTGAAATCATCGGCCAGGGCGGTGAACTGTATTCAGATAATGAGGGTGTAATAAACGACGGCATGGTGATATTAGACAAAGAATCTATGTCATTCACCGTGGATGCATCAGGTAACGTCCTTACTCCGGCGGTATTAGGGAACTTTTCTGCACCGGCCAAGGTCGATAACCCCTTGTCCACTGAGTCACTCCTGACCATATTTAAGCATGGGAAGGATGCCTTTAATCGCTGGGATGCAATGCAGTCTATCTATGATCGTTGTATTAGAGAGCTTGAGCAATCGCCCGAAGCCTCTATCGACGAAAATATTTGGGTTGGTATTCGCAGTGCAATCTTCAGAGAAATAGATAATGTAGAACTTCTTGGTGAATGTCTCGTTATTCCATCATTTGAAACACTCTGCCAATTGAGAACTTCTGTTGATGTGGCCGAATTAAGCAAAGCGCGAACTAAGTTTTGCCATCAATTTGCTCAACAATTAGAAGCAGCGCTTCTTGACGTTTTTAATAGTATTGAGAGCAAGCCGTATAGTTATGAACAAAGCGCGGTAAATCAGCGCCGCTGTAAAAATGTCGTGCTAGCGCATTTAGCTCGTTTGCCGCAACACGAACATCTTGTTATTGAGCAGTTTGAGGCTTCTGATAATATGACAGACACACTAGGCGCCCTTCGCAGTGCGCAGTTCTGCCGTAAAGAAGTGTTCGATTCATTAATGGCAAAATTTGAACAAAGGTACAACAAGGACCCGTTGGTTTTAGATAAATGGTTTGCGTTACATGCCACACAGCCAACAAAAGATATATTCGCTACTATTACCATGCTGTGTGAACACCCCCAGTTTACTATGAGTAACCCTAACCGAGTGCGCTCAGTCATCGGCAGTTTTGCTTTTTATAATAGTGAAATGTTTCATGCATTAGATGGCAGCGGATATAAGTTTGTTGCTGACTACTTACTTAAGTTAGATAAACTCAATCCGCAGGTAGCGGCAAGGATAGTTACGCCGTTAACTCAATGGCAAGGGTTTGCGTCTCAACATCAACGTTTAATGAAAGAGCAGTTAGGTCGACTACTCAACCATAAAGGGTTAAGTAAAGACGTGTTCGAAAAAGTGAGCAAGAGCCTTGCTTATGGCGCGGATTGAACAAACAGATAGTGTGTTTTATTTTTCGATAAGTGTGCCTTACACCCAGTGTGAGGCGCTCTATTCGCCATCAGTACCCAACGTAGTGATGGTTGCGGAATCTGGCGTGCGCGTGCAGGTGCCTACCGGTCGTTTACGCCAATTTATTACCTCTGATGGAGTAAAAGGGCGGTTTAGAATGATTGTGAATCAACAGAACAAAATCAAATCCTTCGAGCGCATCCGCTAGCACTACACTCAGTTTCTTTTTTTTAAAGTTTTTAAAACAGTAACTAGTGGGTGAAATTTACTCACTTTTTCATAATTTTTTGTGCAAGTGCATAAATGCCTTTTATACTCAGGATAAAGCAATAACTATTTGATACGATTAATGTTGTAAAAATTGTTAACTGGTAGGATTAGTTCTTGCGGTTCTGGTCAAATGATGTAATGATTTTGTTAATCGTTATGGTTGGTCATGATGTCGAGCATGCTATCGCGTCGACTTGGGAGTATAAAAATATGAAAAACAGGCCTAGCGCTTTTAAGATTTCACCAATTGCAGCAGGGGTTCTCACTCTGCTAGGTGCTGCTGCAGTTCCTGCTCACGCCGCCAGTTGGCAAGTAGGTGATGCAAACATCACGTTAGATTCAACATTTTCACTGGCTACAAGTATTCGTACCGAGGCGAGAGATTATGATCTTATCGGTAACAGTAACCAGCCTCAATTCAATTGGTCGGGTTATCAAGCAGCATTTAATCCTATTTACACGAGCGGTGATGTCTGGGCCTTAGCTGACGGTGGCTACTCTACGAATGGCGACCTTGGTAACTTGGCTCACGATCCAGGCGATGCGTTTGCCACTCAGATTTCAGGTACTCACGAGTTAGACATCAACTTTGGTGATTACGGTTTCTTTGCTCGCGGATTCTGGTTTTATGATTTTGAGCAAATGGACGGCGACCGCCCATATTCAAACCCAATAACAGGCAACCAGTATGATCTTTGTCAAGACCCTGAAGCAGAAGACTTGCTGTGTACCGATGTGCGTCTATACGATGCTTTCTTCTACGGTGATTGGTGGGTAGGCGATAAGCCGCTAACACTTCGCGTAGGTCGTCAGGTTATCAACTGGGGTGAGAGTACATTTATTCAGCATGGCATCAACACAACAAACCCTGTTGATGTAACTCGGGCCCGTGCACCTGGTGCCGAACTAAGAGAAGTATATCTACCGGTAGGCATGGTTTACGCCTCGTTAGGTCTAACACCAGACGTAAGTATCTCTGGTTACTATCAATACGAATTCCAACGCAGTTGGTTGCCTGTGTCAGGCAGCTATTTTGCCGTAAATGACTTCGCGGGTGACGGCGGCCAACGCCAAAACATTCAGCTAGGTTTCAGTGGTAACCCAGATATCGACCTAGAGCACTTGCTGAGCGCGCTTAACGGGTATGGCGATTTGTTACGTTCAGGGGCCAACCCAGCCGATTTATCTCAGGCATATTTAGCCTACCCAACCAAGGTTGCGGTTCGCGGTTTCGGTGATGACCCTCACAATGAAGCAGATGACCAAGGTCAGTACGGTTTACGTTTAACGTGGTTTGCACCTGAAATTAATGAAACTGAATTTAGCTTTTATCACATTAATTATCACAGCCAACGTCCGCTTATCTCTGGTGTGACATCAGACTTTACTCAAGCGGGTATTGGTGCCGATCTAGCGTTTATTGCTGGCAATGAAATTACTCGTGACAACATCACAGACTTACGTGCGTTTACAAAGTCTGAATTCTTCTACCCTGAAGATATTAAGCTCTATGGTATGAGCTTTAACACTAATATTGGTACAACAGCGCTTGCGGGTGAATTTGCATATCGTGTAGACGAGCCACTGCAGATTGACGACGTTGAATTACTGTACATGGGTATGCCAGAACAGCTTGCAAATGCAGGTCTGCGTCCTGACTTAGCCGGTATTTCTCAGTTGAATAACATTGGTCGCGCAGTGGGTCCGGGTGAAACAGCGCAGGGCTTTATTTTCTCTGATACATGGCAGATGCAGTTTACAGCGTCTCACGTATTTGGACCTAAGTTTGGTGCAGACAATTTTGTACTCCTTGGTGAAGCCGGTTACGTAAATATTGTTGATATGCCAGATCCAAACGTAGTGAGACTGAATGCACCTGGTACGGCAAGAACGCCATCACTAGAGCCAACGGCCACGGGTAATGCTCGTCAGGGGCTTCACCTAGGCTTGTCAGACGGACCGGAAACCAATCCGTTCGCTACTGACGATGCATGGGGATATCGTCTATTGGCGGTTGCCGATTACAATTCAATTTATGCCGGTATGAACTTACGTGTAAGAGCAACGTTTTCACATGATGTAGAGGGCACCACACCCGATCCTCTATTCCTTTTCACAGAAGATGTTAAGTCTGCTGCTTTTTCTATGACCTTAGACTACTTAAGCAAGTGGTCGGCAACAGCGTCATACAGTGCATTCTGGGGCGGTATTGGTACAACTAATGCGCTTGCAGATAGAGACTTTGTTTCATTTAACATCAAATATGCAATCTAAAGAGTGGTACTTATGATTAGAAAAGTAGGAATTATTGCAGCCGCCTTGTCACTGGCACTATCTGGTGCAAGTGTAATGGCGAAAGTCTCAGACGCTGAGGCGAACAAATTGGGTAATGAGTTAACGCCGCTTGGAGGCGAAGTTGCAGCCAATGCCGATGGCAGTATTCCAGCATGGACTGGCGGTATTACCTCAGCACCTGCAGGCTACTCGGTGGGCGATCACCACCCAGACCCATTTCCAGAAGATAAAGTTTTATTTGAAATAACAGCTGATAACTACAAAGAATATGCTGAGTACTTGTCGGAAGGGCAGAAGAAGCTGTTCGAAACATACCCTGACACGTTCCGTATGCCGGTTTATCCAACTCGTCGCTCGGCCTCAAACCCGCAGGCTATATACGACGCAACTAAAGTAAACGCTACGCGCGCTGAGCTTTTAGATGGTGGTAACGGTATTAAAGGTGCTGCTATTGGCATTCCGTTCCCTATTCCGCAAAACGGGTTGGAAGCTATATGGAACCACATCTTACGTTATCGCGGTGAAGCCGTTCAGCGTAATGGTGGCCAAGCAGCGGTTACTACCGGTGGTGACTACAACGTCATTGGTTTCGACGAGCAGCTTCTCATTAAGTACGCCGAAGAAAATGCAACTCCAGAGCAACTTACTGAAGACAATATTTTGTTTATGTTTAAACAGAAAGTCACTCAGCCTGCTCGTCTTGCAGGTACGGCATTGCTTGTTCACGAAACTGTAGACCAAGTGAAAGAGCCTCGTAAAGCGTGGACTTACAACACGGGTCAGCGTCGTGTTCGTCTAGCACCAAACATTGCCTATGACACACCAGGAACAGCAGCTGATGGCCTGCGCACTACCGATGACTTTGATATGTTTAACGGTTCACCTAACCGTTACGATTGGAAGCTGGTAGGTAAACAAGAAATGTACGTGGCGTATAACAACTATGCATTACACTCAGACAATGCTAGCTATGAGAACATTCTTACGCCAAACCACGTTAACCCTGATCTAACACGTTGGGAAAAGCACCGTGTTTGGGTAGTTGAAGCTACATTGAAAGAGGGCTTCCGCCATATCTATCAAAAGCGTGTGTTCTTTATAGATGAAGACAGCTGGCAAATTCAAGTTGCTGATATGTATGACAATCGTGGCGAACTCTATCGTGTTGCTGTAGCGTATGGTGTAAACTATTACGAAGTGCCAACGCAGTGGTCTACGCTAGATTCATATCACGACTTAAACTCGCGTAGATACTTAGCTATCGGTTTAGACAACGAAGAGCAGATGTACGACTTTACCGTACGTCCTCGAGATGTTGAATTTACACCGCAAGCGTTACGACGAGAAGGTATGCGCTAACAGCCTTACACAACTAACGGTTGGCACTTGCCAACCGTTTTTGTTTACAGACAATTATTATTAGGGGGAATGGTTCAATATGAAAAAAACCATTGCAGCGTGCATTGCCGCCACCTTTGCAGTGAATAACGTAAGTACTGCAATTGCTGAAGAAGCATTTATGGCACCATTAGTAGAACAATCTGTTTTACTGGATATAGACGCTGATGAATATGTTGTTATTGTCGGTGAACGTGGGCATGTGCTTATTTCTGAAAACGGCAGCGACTTTAACCAAAAACAAGTACCAACGCAGTCAACCTTAACGGCCAATACCGTGGTTGGAAGCAACATTTGGGCGGTGGGTCACGACGCAACCATTATCCATTCATCAGATAAAGGTGAGTCTTGGGAAGTACAACAGTATCAGCCCGACTTACAGCGTCCATTTCTTGATGTTCTTTTCTTTGATGAAGAACACGGTATTGCAGCGGGCGCCTATGGCCTTTTTTATCGTACATTAGACGGCGGTAAAACGTGGAGTGCGGAACGGCATGCCAGTCTTTTAGACCCTTATGATAGGGAATATCTAGAAGAGATTAGAAAAGAAGACGAAGCTTTTTATCAGCAAGAGTTAGAATCTATTCTTCCTCACATAAATCGAATAACGCTAGATAACGATACGCTGTACCTTGCTGGAGAGGCTGGTTTATTAGCAAAAAGCGATGACTTTGGAAAATCATGGCAGCGTTACAGCGTAGATTACACAGGTTCGTTTTTTGACATCAAGCCATTAGATGATGAAACCGTGTTAGCCGTTGGCCTACGTGGAAACATGTTTGTTAGTCGCGAGTCGTCGTCTTGGGAATACATACAAACGTGTTCAACAAGCACATTAAACTCCATTCTTATAAGCTCAGACTCTGAAGTTTATGCATTAGGTAACAACGGTAAAATGGTAAAGGCGACGCGCCCAATACCTACAAGCATGCGCGACCCTTATGCTAATCCTACCGACTGTAAGCCTGGAGAAGGTATTTCCGTTTCGCAAATTGACGATAAAGCTGCAATTCTCAATGCAAAGCAGTTTAAAGGCCTCAACATCGCGGTGTCAGCGAACGGCGTGAAAACGTTGAACTTAAAATAGGGCAGTATAAAAAAAATGACCCATTTTCTAGAAAAATTAGTCTTCAGTAACCGCAAAGTGGTAGTCGCACTTTTTGCTATTGCTACGGTTTTCTTAGGCTATCAAGCTTCTCAAATGCGTTTAGACGCAGGCTTTGAAAAAAATATTCCTCTCAATCACGAATACATGCAAACCTATATTGAGCATCGCCAAGATTTTGGTGGCGCAAACAATATTCTTGTTTCTGTGTGCGATAAAAACGATAACATCTTCAATAAAAACTTTTTCGACACGTTGAAGAACGTGCATGACCAGTTGTTTTTTATCAATGGTGTAAATCGTTCTTTAGTTATTTCTTTATTTTCTCCTTCTACACGCTTTACCGAAATTGTAGAAGGTGGTTTTGCCGGGGGGCCGGTAATTCCAGCCGACTTCAATTCCTCAAATCCTGAGGCGCTTGAACTTGTAGCAGCGAACATTGAAAAAGCGAATATTGTTGGTCGCCAAGTATCCAGCGATTACAGCTGCGCAATGGTAACTGCGCAATTGCTTGACATCGACCCACAAACCGGCGAACCTCTCGATACTCTTGCGCTTGCCGCAGAGCTAGAGGAGCAGCTTCGCGGCCAGTATGAGAACGAGCAAACGTCTATTCATATTATTGGCTTCGCTAAAATGATTGGCGACGTAGCAAATGGTGCAAAAGATGTGTTGGTTTTCTTCGCCATCGCAATCGCAATTACGGCCATCATGGTGTATTTCTTCTCTCGCAGTATAATGCTTACCGTGCTTCCATTGCTGTGTTCAGTCATCGCGGTGATTTGGCAACTTGGCCTACTAACCTCTATTGGCTTCGGCATGGACCCCATGTCTATTCTAGTGCCGTTCCTTGTGTTTGCCATTGGCGTAAGCCATGGTGTGCAGATGATAAATGCGGTAGAGAAGCAAGCTGTTAAAGGGATTGGTGCAAAACAAGCATCTATGGCAGCCTTCAGAAGCTTGCTTATACCAGGCGGTATTGCATTGCTTTCTGACACTGTAGGTTTCATGACCTTATTGGTTATCGACATAGGTATTATTAGAGAGCTAGCTATCACAGCCAGTATGGGTGTTGCGGTTATTATTTTAACCAACCTTCTTTTATTACCTGTGCTTATGAGCTTTTTGAAGCTTGATGAACGCTACGTAGAAAAGTTCGCGGGTAAAGAAAAATCAAACAGTAAATTCTGGGATATGATTGCGGCGTGCTCTCGTAAGAAGCCGGCGGCTATCATATTAACCATTACTGCTATTTTGTTTGTTTTTGGTCATTTCCAAGCTCAAAAGATGAAAATAGGCGACCTACATGCCGGTGCGCCAGCTCTTCATGAAGACTCGCGATATAACCAAGATACGTTCTTAATTACCGATAAATACGAAGTTACTGTCGATTATATTTCTATTCTTGTAGAAACCACACCAGAGGCCTGTACCTCGCATAACGTGATGAAAGCCATGGACGACTTCCAATGGAAAATGGAAAACGTTGATGGTGTGCAGTCTGCTGTGTCTTTGGCATCGGTCGCAAAAATTGTAAACGCAGGTTACAACGAAGGGAATGTGAAGTGGCAAGTTATCCCTCGTAATCAGCAGACTTTAGTGCAGGCAATTTCACGCGTACCTACCTCATCGGGTTTATTAAACGGTGACTGTTCAGTTATGCCAATCATCCTGTTCATGGAAGATCATAAAGCAGAAACTATTTCACGGGTTGTTGATGCAGTGAAAGACTACCGCAGCGACTATGAAACAGACGATATGAAATTTAGCCTTGCTTCAGGTCCTGTTGGCGTAATGGCAGCAACAAACGAAGCGGTGAGTGAAGCACAAGATCCTATGATGCTTTATGTCTTCGGCGCTGTTATCGCATTGTGTTTAATCAGCTTCCGTTCGATTAGAGCAACGTTAGTCGTGGTTATACCTCTGTATGTTGTATCGGTCCTTGCTCAGGCACTAATGACATACCTACAGATTGGTCTCACCGTTTCTACCTTGCCAGTTATCGCACTGGGTGTGGGTATTGGTGTTGACTATGGTATCTATATACTTTCTACAAAGAGTTTAATGCTCAAGCAGGGTGCAACAGTCCAAGAAGCGTATTTTGCGGCACTGAAAGAACGTGGTAGTGCGGTGTTGTTTACAGGCGTAACACTGGCAATTGGTGTAAGCACATGGGTGTTCTCATCGCTTAAATTCCAAATGGATATGGGAATATTGCTTACATTTATGTTTGTCGTAAACATGCTTGGTGCAATTATTGTACTGCCAGCCTTGGCACGCTTCCTCTGGTGGAACAAAAATGACCCAGATGCATAAATTATTTTTGCATAGCTAAGCAAAAAAAAGGGCCTTTTGGCCCTTTTTTTAGGTGTTTTTTGCATAGTTATCTATGCTGTTAATATAAGGTTAAAAAGGGGCTTTTAATAGGCCGCTTTATTAGAGAAAATACAAAGGTTTTCAGCACTTACGATATTACTAAAAGGTTAACAAATGACAGTCACCTCACAGCGACACTCAGTACTGCTAGATAACGTATTCGAACTTATCGACAAAAAAGTAGATGCGAAGCAGAAGTCTCTTGTGCAGCAATTCGGACGTCTGTTGTATAAAAATATATCAAGCGATGATTTAGAAAATCGCAACGACAGCGACCTTTACGGTGCCACCCTCAGTTTATGGAACGCACTTTCACGATTCGACCACTCTGCACCCCACATAAGAGTTTTTAACCCGGAAATTGCCAAACATGGCTGGCACTCAAGTCACACTATTGTTGAAGTGATTGTGTCTGATATGCCGTTCTTAGTCGATTCGGTTCGCATGTCTTTGAACCGATTAAATATCACTGCGCACTTGTTTCTTCATAGTCCTATTGGCATTAAGCGTGACGAGAGCAACAAGGTAGAAAGTTTTTCAGAGCAGGGTAAGACATTAAACGGTGCTAAAAAAGAAACGGTGATTTTCATTGAGGTAGACCGCCAAACGTCTAAGAAAGACATAGAACTGCTTACCAAAGAATTGCGCTCAGTGGTAGATGAGGTTTCCCTTGCCGTTGCTGATTGGCAAGATATGACTAATACTTTACAGAACGTGATTAAAACCAGTGAAAGTTTCAACTGGCCAATCTCGAGTGATGAAAAAGAACAAGTTAATCGTTTCCTTAACTGGTTAAGCGACCACAACTTTACCATGATGGGCTACCGTTATTACGACGTGAAAGCCATTGAGGGCGATCACCGCTGGATCCCAAATAACGACAGTAGCTTAGGTTTATTAAAGAATTCTATTAACAACCGAGAACGGTTGTTATCAAAGCTGCCGGCATCGGCACGCACCGAAGCCTTAAGTGAGAACCCGCTAATTTTAACCAAAACCAATTCAAGAGCGCGAGTTCACCGTCCTGCCTACATGGACTATGTGGGTGTAAAAGTGTTTAACGAAAACGGTCAAGTAGTTGGTGAGCACCGCTTTTTAGGTCTTTACTCTGCTTCGTTCTACAACCAGAGTGTTGTTGAACTGCCCATTCTGAAAGAAAAGATTGAGAAAATTTGCGCGTTGTCGGGCTTTGAGCCTGGAACTCACGCATACAAAGCGTTTGTCAATATCGTTGAAACATATCCCAGAGATGAATTACTGCAAACGCCTGCTCAAGAGCTAGCGCAAATTGTGATGGGAATATTTCAAATGCAAGAGCGGGGCATTTCTCGCTTATTTATTCGTAAAGACACCTTTGGTCGCTTTTTCTCATGCATGGTATTCGTTCCTCGTGAGCGCTATAACACACAACTGCGAAAAGAAACGCAGGAGCTTTTAAAGGCATCACTTAATGCTTCTGAAGAAGTTGAATTTACCACCTTCTTTTCTGAATCAGTGTATGCGAGAACACACTATATCGCGCGAGTGAACGATAACAATGCGGAATTTGACGTGAAGGAAATAGAACAAAATATCATCGAGTTAACCAAGACTTGGAACGACAGACTTGCTTCTGCAATATCGGCTTCCCACGGCGAAGCGTCTGGCAAGTCGCTAGAGCGGAAATACAGCAATGCGTTTTCTCGTAGCTATATGGAGCATAACCTTCCTTCAGCAGCACTTGTCGACATCGGTAAACTTGAGATGTTAGATGACGAGCATACGTTAGATATGCTGTTTTATCGTCCTCAAGAAGAAGACTCTGAAAGCCAAATCGTTAAGCTGAAGCTTTTCCATAGAGCAGAGCCTATTCATCTATCAGATGTACTGCCTATGCTGGAGAATTTCGGGTTACGCGTAATTGATGAAAGCCCTTATAAAATCACGTGTTCAGGCGGAGAGCACAACTGGATAATGGACTTCAAAATGCTGCACAAAAGCGGTCAGCATTTTGATATGGAAAACGCTCAAGTTCTGTTTCAAGACGCATTTGCGAAGGTCTGGTACAACACGCTTGAAGACGATGCGTTCAACCGTCTCATACTTGGCGCTAATCTCACCGGTCGTAAGGTGACTATCTTGCGCGCTTATGCAAAATATATGCGTCAAACAGGAAGCTCGTTTAGCCACGATTACATTGCCAATACATTAGCCAACTACACTGATATAGCCCGCTTATTAGTTGAATTTTTCGACCAGCGCTTTAACCCTAAGAAAAAGCGTAACAAGAAAAAAGAAGACGGAATTTTAGCTGACATAAAATCGCAGCTCGATGGCGTGAGCAATCTCGATGACGACAGAATTATCCGTCGTTATCTAGACATGATGTCAGCCACATTACGTACCAACTTCTATCAACTAGACGAAGCAGGTAACGAAAAGTCTTACGTGTCGTTTAAGATGCTTCCAGAGCTTATTCCCGATATGCCTCTGCCATTACCTAAGTATGAAATTTTTGTCTA
This sequence comes from Alteromonas sp. RW2A1, assembly GCF_001886475.1. NCBI lineage: Bacteria > Pseudomonadati > Pseudomonadota > Gammaproteobacteria > Alteromonadales > Alteromonadaceae > Alteromonas > Alteromonas sp. RW2A1. Next base: position 1,073,203 of record NZ_CP018031.1, read on the forward strand.
CAGTCCTCGTGTTGAAGGTGTTCACCTGCGAGGCGGTAAAGTAGCGCGCGGCGGTCTGCGTTGGTCTGACCGTCAAGAAGACTTCCGTACTGAAGTGTTAGGCCTGGTAAAAGCACAGCAAGTTAAAAATACGGTTATTGTACCTGTAGGTGCGAAAGGTGGTTTTGTCTGTAAAAAAGCGCCTATTGGCCAAGGGCGTGAGGCTATTCAAGCAGAAGGACAAGCCTGTTACCGTACGTTCATTACCAGCTTACTAGACATAACAGACAATATTGTAAATGGCGAAATCGTGCCACCAAAAGATGTGGTTCGCTTGGATGATGATGACCCTTATTTGGTTGTTGCCGCCGATAAGGGAACAGCAACTTTCTCTGATATTGCTAACGGTATAGCCGATGAGTTTAACTTCTGGCTAGGCGATGCATTTGCATCCGGTGGCAGCATTGGCTACGACCATAAGAAAATGGGCATTACTGCTCGCGGTGGTTGGGAGTCTGTTAAACGTCACTTCCGTGAAATGGGGGTTAATTGTCAAACCACCGACTTCACTTGTATCGGTGTGGGTGACATGGCCGGTGATGTATTTGGTAACGGCATGTTACTTTCAGAGCATACAAAGCTGATTTGTGCGTTTAACCACCTGCACATATTTTTCGATCCTAACCCTGATGCTGCAGCCAGTTATAAAGAACGTCAGCGTCTGTTCGAAAACCCCAGTCTGTCGTGGGAAGACTACGATAGCAAGCTCATCTCAAAAGGTGGGGGTGTATTTAGCCGCTCGGCAAAATCCATAAAACTTTCTCCGGAAATGAAGAAATGGTTGGGTACACGACAGCAGACAATGACGCCGAATGAGCTCATCCACAATGTATTGAAAATGCCAGTAGACCTTATGTGGAATGGCGGCATTGGTACTTACATTAAGAGCTCGAAAGAGTCTCATCCTTCTGTAGGCGATCGCGCTAACGATGATTTGCGAGTAAACGGTAAAGAAGTACAGGCTAAAATTGTCGGAGAAGGCGGCAATTTAGGAGTAACACAGCTTGGGCGTATTGAATACGCCGCTAATGGTGGTCGCATTAACACCGATTTCATTGACAACGTGGGCGGGGTAGATTGCTCAGATAACGAAGTTAACATCAAAATTTTGCTCAATAGCTTGGTGAACGATGGCGAACTCACGGTAAAACAGCGTAATAAGCTACTTTACGATATGACAGATGATGTTTCTGCCATTGTATTGAAAGACTGCTATCGCCAAACTCAGTCTATTTCTATTACCGAACTAGCCGACGTAAAACAGCTAAAAGAGCAGCTTCGCTTTATTCACGGCTTAGAAAGAGAAGGGCAGTTAAACAGAGAGCTGGAGTTTATCCCCAGCGATGATGAAATATCAGATAGGGTGGCAACAGATCAAGGGCTTACACGTCCAGAGCTAAGTGTTCTTATTGCCTATGGAAAAATGGTTATGAAGGATGCATTGAACATTCCTGAAATAACCGAAAATCCTTATCACGCTAGATTGCTGCTGCACGCTTTCCCAGAAGTACTGCGCAGTCGATTTAACGAGCATATGCAACAGCATCCGCTACGCAGCGAAATTATTGCCACCAAATTAACCAATAATATGGTGAATGATATGGGGCTCAATTTTGTGTTCCGTCTGCAGGAAGAGACCGGGGCAAGCGTGAGTGAAATTGCCGATGCCTATGCCATTGTTCACGGGATTTTCAATATGGAAAACCTATGGGCCCGCATTGAAGAACTAGACAATGTTATTTGCGCAAAACTTCAGCTTACTATGCTAGATGAAGCGAGACGCATTATGCGTCGTGGTGCACGCTGGTATATAAGGCACGGTAGCAAAACGCAGTCTATTGAGGATGCCATCGAAAGCTATCGTGGAACATTCAAAAAGCTGTCTGAGAACTTGCAGCACTACTTAGTAGAAAGTGAATACGCTCAGCTTGAAGCCGCAACGCAAAGATATATTGAACAGGATGTACCTGCAGATATTGCGTATCAAGTAGCCAGCTTCTCTAACATGTTCTCAAGTTTTGATTTGGCACAAATTGTTGATGCTGATAAACACGAAACCGATGTGGTAGCGAAGCTTTACTATCAATTAGGATCGCGATTGGAGTTACATTGGTTCCTCGATCAAATTAATAATCAGGCTGTAAGCAACCACTGGCAAGCTCTTGCTCGTGCGTCTTATCGTGAAGAGTTAGATTGGCAACAGCGTTCTATCGCTGCAAATCTACTGCAATCTCGCAGTGATACCGCAGATGCAGATCAAATTCTCGATGAGTGGATAGACAGCAATCAGGTGCTGTTAAAGCGCTGGTATCATATGATGTCAGAGTTTAAAACCAGCTCTACACACGAATTTGCGAAGTTTTCTGTCGCTTTACGTGAATTGATGCTTTTAAGCGTGAAGTCTAACCATTAGAATACACGCACCTTAATGATTTAAGCCCTGTTCATCAGGGCTTTTTTATATTAGCGAGTGTTTTACTACCCATGCAATCTCTTGTGCAAAAGCTGCTGCTTCAGTGCGAACCTGAAAAAAGTCACGATCTCACCATAAATTGGCTGAATAAAACGCAACATACACCGCTGAAATGGATGTACAGCACCACGCCAATTGCGCGTCCTGTAACAGTTGCAGGGATAACGTTTGATAATCCTGTTGGTCTTGCCGCAGGGTTGGATAAAAATGGCGATTGTATAGATGCCTTCTCTAGCATGGGCTTTGGCTTTGTTGAGATTGGTACTGTAACACCTCGTCCGCAGCCTGGTAATCCAAAACCTCGTTTGTTCCGACTGCCTGAAAAGCAAGCCATTATCAACAGAATGGGCTTTAATAATAAGGGCGTAGATCATCTTATTGAGCAAGTAAAAAATGCGCGCTTTAAAGGGCCCATTGGAATAAATATCGGTAAGAATAAAGATACTGAAGATGCGAAAGCCTTGGACGACTATCTTATATGCTTGAACAAGGTTTACCCTTACGCGAGTTATATCACCATAAATATTTCATCTCCGAATACCCCAGGGCTTAGAAACCTTCAGTACGGTGAGGCACTAGATTCGCTTTTAGCGGGTCTTAAAGCTGCACAAGAAACCTTGACGCAAACCCACAGTAAATATGTTCCGCTGTTTATCAAAATTGCACCTGATTTGACTGATGAAGAAATTAGCAGCATTGCGGTGTCGTTAATGAACAGTAAGATGGACGGCGTCATTGCCACCAATACCACGTTGTCCCGGGATGCCGTTCAAGGTCTTCCTCATGCTGATGAAATGGGTGGGCTAAGTGGCTCAGTGATGACGGACATGAGCCTAGAGGTTACTCGTAAGCTCGATAAAGCCCTCGATAAATCAATGCCAATTATTGGGGTAGGTGGTATTGATTCTCCTGAGGCGGCTCAAGCCCGCTTAGATGCAGGCGCATCGCTCGTTCAACTTTACTCTGCCTTTATTTATCAAGGGCCATCACTCGTTAAACGTATCGTAAACGCGTTATAATACGCTCGATTTCACATAAAGCACGGGGTATTAGTGCCCCTTGCCACTACAGGTAAATGAATGAATACAATTCTGGTGACTACCAGCCGCGGTCTCGACGAACTGCTCAAACAAGAAATACTTAATTTATGTCCACAGGCACAAATAAAGCAGGCGCCGGGCATGCTGCAGTTCGAGGGCACTAAGGAAGATGCCTATAAACTTTGTTTATGGTCTCGGCTGGCTAACCGGGTTATATGGGTCTTAGCCTCTGGTAAAGCTAACAACGCAGAGAGTCTTTACAATACGGCGATGAGCGTAGATTGGCAGATGCAAATGGACTCTCGTCATACACTGTCAGTACAATTTGTAGGAACAAATTTCGCGATTAAAAACACTCAGTTTGGCGCGGTTCGCATCAAAGACGCTATCGTTGATACCTTCGTAGAACAAGGGTTGGCAAGACCGTCTGTGGAGCGCAGGCACCCTGACATTTCAGTTTACGCGAAGCTACAACGTGACAACGTGATTATGGGTATCGACTTGTCCGGTGCCAGTTTGCACCAGCGCGCTTATCGACAAGAAACCGGTGATGCTCCTCTTAAAGAACATATTGCATGTGCCATGCTCATGCGCAGTGGCTGGACCGAAAATACCGAAGCACCTCTGGTTGATTTAATGTGTGGTTCAGGAACTATTGCTATTGAAGCGGCCTATATTGCGAGAAATATAGCACCAGGAATTAAGCGCTCGTACTGGGGCTTTACCAAATGGTTGGGCCACGAAGAAAAACTATGGGATACCCTAGTAGATGACGCGTTGGCTAATCAGAAACCTTCGGCGAGCGGAATTTATGCTGCAGATTTCAGCAGAAAGATGGTATCCATTGCTAAAGCTAATGCCGATTATGCTGGTGTGTACAACGATATTGCGTTTAGTCAGCAAGACGCCACAAAATCATCGCCTCCGGTATCAACGCCGGGATATATAGTTTCTAATCCACCTTACGGCGAGCGACTTGGCGAACTTACATCCCTCATTCCTCTATTCAGTGAATGGGGAAAGCGCTTTAAAGAAGCTTGGAAAGGTTGGCATGTATCGCTGTTAAGCAGTAATCGCGATCTGTTGCGCGTGCTTAAATTACGCGCCTCGAAAGATTACGCAATGAACAACGGAAAACTAGAATGTCGCTTAGCTAATTATGTGCTTAACGAAGAGAATACCGTCCAATTTAGTGAAGATGCGGGTAATCATGAGTTCGCAAACCGACTCAAGAAAAACCTAAAAAAGCTGAAACCTTGGTTAAAAAATGCCGATACCAACTGCTATCGCATTTATGATGCTGACCTACCAGATTACAATGTGGCTATCGATAAGTATGACGACTGGTTGGTAGTGCAGGAGTACGCTCCACCGAAAACGGTCTCTGAAGATAAAGCGCGTAAACGCCTGCAAGAGGTTTTGCTACATTTACCTGCGGTAACAGGTATAGCGCCTAAAAATATTGTGCTGAAAGTACGCAGTCAGCAAAAAGGAACCAAGCAGTACGAAAAGATTAATCAGTCTGGCGACATGATGGAAGTGTATGAAAACGGTGCTCGCTTTTTGGTGAACCTTACCGATTACTTAGACACCGGACTGTTTCTAGATCACCGCGATACGCGCCAAATTGTGATGAAAATGGCGAAAGGGAAAGACGTACTTAACCTCTTCTCTTACACAGGCAGCGTGTCGGTATTTGCTGCAAAAGGTGGCGCTAAATCAGTTACCACGGTAGATATGTCGAACACCTATCTAGATTGGGCAAAGAAAAACGTAGCGTTAAATAAGCTCGAGGGTCCTCATGCGTTCGTGCAGGCCGATTGCACTACATGGTTAGCCGACCACAAAGGCAAATACGACCTAATTTTTATTGACCCGCCATCATTTTCAAACTCTAAAAGAATGAGTAATACATGGGATGTGCAACGAGACCATGTAGATATGCTTACCCGCGCTCATGCATGCTTGAATGAAAACGGTACAGTGATTTTCTCTAATAACAAGCGCGGATTTAAGCTCGATAATTCGGCTCTCGAGGCTCTCGGTTTTACAATCGAAAATATAACCCAACAAACTATTCCAGAAGACTTCGCAAGAAAGGGCAAAATACACCAGTGTTGGACGCTAAAACTATGAAGATATTTTTTTACACCGGTCCTCAATGCAGCCTATGCGATTTGGCAGATGTGGAATTGCAAAACGCCAGCAGCTTTTCAGAATTAAACGTAGAAAAACTTAACATTAGAGACAGCACCGATTTGTACCATTTATATGGTGCCCGCATTCCCGTTTTAAAACGGGAGGATAATGGCAAAGAATTAGGTTGGCCATTTACTACAGCTGACGTGGAGGCATTTCTGCAGTGAGTATTTTGCAGTTAAAAAATATTACTGTTATTTACGGTAATCCGCCGTTATTAGATGGTGTAGAGCTTATCGTTCAACCGAAAGAGAGAGTGTGCTTGGTTGGTCGAAACGGCAGTGGTAAGTCAACCCTAATGAAAGTTATTTCTGGGGATGTTATTGCCGATGAAGGCCAGCGGATCATAGAGAACAATATTGTTATTGCGCGCCTAGAACAAGACCCTCCACAAACCACCGATGTTACTCTTTTCGACTATGTTGCTGAGGGACTGTCTGATATCGGCGAGACGCTAAAAGCCTATTTTCACCAAACCCGACTTGTAGGTGATGACCCAAGCGAGGCTAACCTCAATAAGTTACAGCGCCTTCAAGAAGCATTAGAGGCGCGAGATGCATGGCAGTTCGAGCAACAAATAGAACAAACCTTAACCATGCTGAAACTAGAGCCAGACACCTCGTTGTCTACACTATCCGGTGGCTGGCGTCGCAAAGCGGCACTTGCAAGAGCCTTGGTGCGCTCACCAGACCTATTGTTACTTGATGAACCTACCAACCACTTAGACATTGAAATGATTCGTTGGCTGGAGTCGAGCTTAAGTAATTATAATGGCGCGATTGTCTTTGTCAGTCATGACCGGGCCTTTATTCGGTCTATGGCAACGCGGATCATTGACTTAGACAGAGGTTCCGTAACCAGTTATCCGGGTAATTACGAAACCTACCTAGAGAAAAAACAGCACGATTTAGAGGTAGAGTCTTCACAAAATGCGGAGTTTGACAAAAAACTAGCGCAAGAAGAAGTGTGGATTCGGCAGGGAATTAAAGCTCGTCGTACGAGAAACGAAGGTCGTGTGAGAGCCCTCAAAAAACTTCGAGATGAACGCAAAGCTAGGCGTGCAGTACAAGGCAGCGCGGTGGTAAGTCAGCACCAGGCTGCTCGCTCTGGCAAAATGGTTTTTGAAGTGGAAAACTTGTCGTACAACATTGGCGACCTTTGCATTGTCAAATCACTCAGTCTCAACGTTTTGCGTGGCGACAAACTTGCGCTTATTGGCCCTAACGGAAGCGGCAAAAGTACGCTTATCAAATTGCTGCTAGGGGAGTTGCAGCCAGACGCAGGGAGCTGCAAGCGCGGCACAAATTTAGAAGTGGCCTATTTTGACCAACATAGGCACGGCCTGGACCTTGAGCAAACCGTTATCGATGCGGTTGGCGATGGGAAGCGTGACCTCATGGTTAACGGCCACCCTAGACATGTGATCAGCTACTTACAAGACTACCTTTTTACACCAGAGCGGGTAAATGCACCGGTAAAATCCTTATCGGGTGGTGAAAAGAATCGTCTTATGCTGGCAAAGTTGATGCTAAAGCCAAGCAATTTACTTGTTCTCGATGAACCGACAAACGATCTTGATGTAGAAACATTGGAAATGCTAGAAACACTGCTAAACGAGTACACGGGTACAGTGTTATTAGTAAGCCATGATAGAGAGTTTGTTGATAATGTGGCCAACAGCAGTCTGGTATTTGAGGGCCAAGGGCAGTTAAGGGAATTTATTGGGGGTTTCTCAGACGTTGAAAGCTGGTATAAAGGGCAGCAGGAAAAGCGTCTTCAAATTGAAAGAGAAGAGAAAGCCAAGACGAGGAATGAAACTAATTCCGCTTCAGACAGTCCTAGTGCTAAGTCTTCTCCCCGTAAGACGAAAAAGTTATCATATAAAGATCAGCGTGAACTGGAATCGCTTCCTGCCGAGTTAGAAAACCTTGAAGCAGAGTTAGAAGAAATGCAGGAGCAGGTTAATGATCCTGACTTTTTCAAACAAGACAGTGACGCTACCGCAAAAACGCTTGCACTTTTAGCGGATAAAGAATTATTGCTGTCCCAGAAATATGCGCGCTGGGACGAATTAGAAAGTATGCTGGAAGATAATCAGCAGTAAATAGGATTTTAGATGAAACGAACTCAGCTTGCCGCCGCCGTTCTGTTGGCAACAGGAAGTGTTTCGGCGTTTGCCGCCACTTATTCAGTGACACCTCTTCCATTACAGGATACTGCACGCAGTAACTTTGGTCGCTCTATAGATGAGGCCGGACAAATGCTTACTATAGCGCAGCTTGAATACAGCCCGCCTATTGACGTAGACCAACTCATCGAGGGGACCACGTTTTTTGAACAATTTGGTCCCGCGCTTGAAGACGAAGAGTCAGCTCGCCAAGGTGTATTTACTGACTCAGATTACTCGTCAATAGTCAGTTATTTAATTTCTAACCCAACGCTTCCTCAAATTCAAAAGTTAGCCCAATTTAGAACCTATGTTACCGATACAGTAGATGCTGAATTAGTACCAGGGTTAGATAAGATTACCGATAAATTCGATGATTACACACAGTCTGTTGAAGCATTTGGACGAGACAGTCTGAGTGGTGATTACATTGTGGGTGATTCGGGTGGCTTAGTTATTCTTGATGAATACGAAAATGAAGACGGCGATATCATTAAATACACGTATCCAGAGTCTTCGCAGCAAGCTTTTGTTCAAGTCTCAGGGGAAACCAAAGTATTACCACCAGTAGACGATACCTTAGGTGGCTTCGCTTCAGCACGGGCGATTAACAACAATCTACAAGTTGCGGGTTTCAGTACTGTAAGTTTCCAAACATCAGTAGACGAGGCGAGAGAACGCTGTGATGACGATGAAGAGCGCGGCGATATTTCCATCGGTCGCTGTTTATTTAATTTATATACCGGCGATTTCACCGCGCCCCGTATTACGTCGCCCTTTATTAATACGCAAGTTGCAACCGCGCCAGCCTTTGTCAATTTGTCAGAAGTTAATGCCACTATTTGGCAGCTTGATGTTAACGGTGACGTAATAAGCACACAGACATACCCACTGCTTGAAGAACCGGCTGAAGACAATACCTTTTATCTTTACACTTACGCTTTTGATATCAACAACCAAGGTATTGCAGTAGGTGAGAGCCTAACGGGTGAATTCGTTGCCATTACTCGTCCGAATCAGTCGCGAAGAGCGGAAAGTGAGCGTGTCGCAACGGTATTCAGAGACGGTGAAACTGTTGAACTGTTGCCACGTGACGAAAACATTATCAGCCAAGCAATTGCAATTAATGATAACAATTGGGTAACTGGCGCAGTATTGCCGCCATCAGACACGGCATCTCGCTCTAAGCTATTTGTTTACAACCTAGACTCGCAAGAAAAATTCTATCCTGACGGTTTCTTCACCAGTGCGGGGGTAACGCCTAATGCTATAAACAACAATAATATTGTTGTGGGCAGTGCCGACGTAGCGGCAACCAATGAAACTCAGCGCGAGCAGGCAGCATTCATGTATAACATTGATACTGAAGAGCTGGTTAATCTTAACGACTTAGTAGCGTGTGATAATACTTATGAGCTAATTGAAGCGGTAGATATTAACGACAACAATGAAATTTTGGTTAATGCGCGGATAAGAACCACTGCCAAGGAAGTTACTGGTGTCGAGATTTTAGACAGCGCCGGTGAAACTACTGATATTGATGCAATAGTGGCGGTCAAGCTCTCACCCATAGCAAACGGTGAGATAGACGATTGTGAGGTACCAGAAGATGAACAGCCTTACGAAAGGCAGGCTGCATCTATGGGGTGGTTAGCTATGTTCGGTATTTTATGTGCGGGAGTATTCCGTCGCAGGGTAAAAAGTAAAGCGCTGAGTAAATAATAAAGCCGCTATACTTGAATATTTGATCTCACATAATTTGTGATAAAAATCGAAAGGCTGCTCTGTTGAGTAGCCTTTTTTCATTTTAAAACCACGACTAATGTGTAATAGAAAATTTTAAAAATTGTCAAAAAAATTTCATATAAAGTTCATCAATTTATTAAATGTCAAGAACTTTAATTTCAAAATGCCCTTGAACCAATTGGCTAAGTGCACTATCTAAGTAGTGTACACAAAATATTTTCCGGCACTTTCGATAACTAAAGATGTAGAGCGCCCGCGAACTGACGTTGTTGTACTTCCAACAGACAAAAGAGGCTAGTCAATGAAAAGACAAAAAAGAGATAAAATGACACGTGCACATTCTAAAGGCTATCAAGCTGGCATCAGTGGCCGTGCAAAAGAAAATTGTCCATTTCAGCAAAACGATGCTCGTTCACAGTGGTTAGGTGGATGGCGCGAGGCGGTAGAAGATAGGCACTTAGGACTAAGTGTAAAATAACATTTTCTCTTTTATACTGATTATGCAAAAGGAAAAGCCCCTTTAATAAAGGGGCTTTTTTTATCTCTAAAATTCTTTAGAAATTAGATGTATCTTGGAATAAGCCAACTTTGAGATCTTTTGCGACATATATCTCTCTTCCGTCAACTTCTACACTACCATCAGCCATGCCCATAAAGAGTTTGCGCTTGATAACGCGCTTCATAGTAAGTTTATACGTCACTTTTTTTGCCGTTGGCAAAATTTGCCCTGTGAATTTTACTTCGCCCACGCCCAGTGCTCTGCCTTTACCAGGTCCGCCGCTCCATCCTAGGAAAAAACCAACCAACTGCCACATAGCGTCTAAGCCTAAACACCCCGGCATTACTGGGTCGCCTGGAAAGTGGCAGTCAAAAAACCATAAATCTGGCTTGATATCTAATTCTGCAATAATTTCGCCTTTTCCGTGCTCACCGCCATCTTCGGTGATGGAAACCACGCGGTCCATCATTAACATGTTCGGTGCAGGAAGTTGGCTATTACCTGGACCAAACATCTCGCCTCGACTGCACGCTAATAAGTCGTCTCTAGTAAAGCTATTTTTTTTCTCTGACATTCCCAACTCGTATTGTTTTAAATTTCAGTGCTAATTTAGCGAACAGTTGTTCGCTAAACAACTCCGAACAGTCATTTTTATAAAGAAAAACGCGTGGTACACTAAATTCTCAATAATAAGTGTAACGATTATGACAGAAAAACCACTAAAAACAGCGCGAAACAGAAATATTAGCGATAGAGCAAAAGCGAATGCAGAGAAACAGCGACGCTTTAGAGAACGTCAGAAGGAAGCAGGTAAAAAACTCGTCCGGGGCTACGTAACACCCGAGGCAAAAGTCTGCTATGACGAAATAAGAGAAAAAACTGGCTGGACAGACAGTGAAGCCATGTCAAACGCCATGCGGCTTATGTATGCGGCCTATAAATGCGGCCAAATTAAGCTTCTTACCGAATGGTTAAGAAAAAACGAACGGTAGCGGTTAGTGTATAAAAGTGAGCAGCATCTAAGTTGTTAAGGTGGTTTATTTCACTTTTTTCTTTAACCATTGCCTACTTGGACTATTTTGCATGGTATGGCGCTGCACTATCCGTTTTGCCTCCTGCAACACATCTTTTCGTTCTCTATAGGTCCACAACCGCTCGCTAGTCTGCCTAGTGGTACTCACAATATCAACCACAGGTAATACATAGTCCCTTTCAATATCGAAGTCTATCATCATGGCTTCTAAAGGCGGAATGGCATAGGGAGCATGCACTGCATCACCGGGTAGGGCAGCCAGTTCCGGAACCCACTTCTTTATAAATTCACCCTCTGGATCTAATTTCATAGACTGAGTATGAGGATTATACAAGCGCACGGTGTGAATGCCTGTCACACTGGCCTGCATCTGGATTTGTGGATAATGAATACCAGGTTCAAAATCTAAAAATTGTGTAGCGAGATAATGAGCGGCTTTTATCCAGTGAACGTTTAAATGATGGCACAAAAAGCTGGTAACCATCGCGCGCATCCTGAAGTTGATATATCCGGTTTTTGACAGTGCGCGCATACAGGCATCGACAAGAGGATAACCTGTGGTGCCTCTTTTCCAATGAAGAAAACGCCGCTCCGCCTCTGGTCCGTCAATAAACGGAAAGTTTTCGTAGGCTGAATTCATGGGCCGCCATTCGATAGCATGTTCGCTCTCAAATTTCTGAATAAAGTGACAATGCCAATGAAGACGAGAGGTTAGCGCCGAAAGAGCTCTTGCCCACAAAGCTTTGTCTGGCGCCGAAAGTGTTTTCTTGTGCTTCTTTTCAGTTTCAACGAAATGATAGACCTGCCTTATCGATACGTTTCCCCACGCTAAGTAGGGGCTAAGACGGGAACATGAACGCCTGGCATCGTGGGGACGAGAAATATTCTTGTGATACATCTTCCCGCGTTCTTTGAAAAAGTGTTTCATTACGTGCCAAGCACGTCGCTCACCGCCTTGCTGCATATGTTCATTAATCAAAGAGGTTTTGGTAAAGGCAGAGTAGGTAGTGGCCATTTCTGATAGCTTGTTATTATTCCACCAAGGCAGCCACTTTGCGGCCTTAATATCGAAATCATACGTGGGAGAATTAAAGTGAGCCTCCCAATTTTCTTGCCAATGTTTCCGATTGGGCAAGCCTCTAATTACAGCCCCTGAATTACACTCACAAAAAGAAATTTTATTTTTATTACAATATCTTGCTACTCTTTTGTCCCGGTTATACGTAACCAGTAAACCAACTTCTTGATAGCTTCTCAGGCTTGCAATTCTGACTTGTTCATTGATTAAGGTAAGCGCACTTTCTACTTCCAAATTAAGCTCAAGTACCTTCGCCTCACCAGGAAGTTGCTCGTTAATATCGTTAATGCTTTGTTCGACAAAACGCCAATGGCGGTCGTCCATGTGTGGGTCTGCTAAGAGCGATGGCTCCCAGCAGTAGAGTAATATAATATTTTCGCCCTGATGAACAGCGTCGAATAGGGGCTGGTGATCGCGAAGCCTGAGGTCGCGCTTTAACCAGATTACTGTGGCAGTCTTTACGTTAGAGGCACTCATTATATTACTTAGCCATAGTCTTTCAGCAAGGGGGCTATCAGCAAAGGACCTATCAGCAAAGAAGCTATCAGCAGTGGAGCTCGCATCAAGGGGGCGCTAACGTAATGAGCCTTAACACTACTAGTTTCTTTAGCGCTGGCTCTTAGTGCGCCAGCGCTTTGAGACATAGCGCTTTGAGACTGAGCAATAACAATTAGCCCAGCCATTTCTGCCTAAACGCACCGTCTGGATCGTAAGTTGCTGTTTGCTTATCCAAGTTAAATTGTCTGTGTCCTCTCGGGTCACTTCCCACACCAGCAAGGTAAAGCCAATTGCCCCAGTTGCTACCCACATCAAAATCGAGCAGCTGGTTTTCAAACCACGCTGCACCATATCGCCAGTCTTGCTGCAACTCGTGAACAAAGCAGCTAGCGACAAGCTGCCTTCCACGATTGGACATATAGCCCGTTGCTTTTAGCTGTTTCATACAGGCATCAATAATTGGGTAGCCAGTGTCGCCGTTACACCAATCAACAAACACTTTTGGGTTATGCTTTGTATTGGGAGCTGCCCGCTGAATACCGCCAAATTTAAACCATCTCTCTTCGTATTTTGTTTGTAACCAGTGAAAAAACTCTCGCCACAGTAACTCAAAATAAATCCAGTACGTTGACTCATTTTTTTCTACTTGTTGTTCAAACTTGGCTACCTGTCGAACCACTTCTCTCGGTGAAAGTGCGCCTACTGCAAGCCAAGGTGACAGCTTAGTACTGTCTTTCCAACTGTCTAGCGCATTTCTTGTTTCTTTATAGGTTGCAGCTGCATGCCAATCGAAAAGGTACGTGTTTAAATGCTCAAGCGCTGCGGTCTCACCGCCTTTGAATTCGTTGCTAACCCCATTATCAAGCTCTGCATTTACGTCGAGCTTATCTTGTTCAGCAAACTCAGGCACAAACGCAGAGGGGAAGTTTTCTAAAGTGCCGATAGCTTCTCTAGGCGTTAGTTTCTTCTCAACTTTGCGCCTGAAAGGGCTGAACACATCGGGCATTTCTGCAACTGAAAAAGGCAGATCGTTTTCATTGAATAAGGTAAGGGCTTCGCCTTCAATAATTGAAAGATTCGGATAATTATAAGCTAATTCATCCACGTGCTTTCGTTCATAAAAGCCACTGTGCTTGTTCAGCCCAAGGTAGACAAAGTGTCCCTGCTTCAATACATTAGCTAAACATTCTGAAGTATTCCCTTTAAGCACAGTCAAGCTGTGTCCTTGGTTTTCAAGAGAGCGTTTTAAGTCTGCTAATGTCGCTATCAAAAATTGATAACGATTATCACCCATACGTTGCAATCCGTATTTAGTCGGGGAAAAATGCGTTTCATCCAGAATATAAATAAATGAGACTTCATCAACCTTTTCACACAACTCAATGAGCGCAGGTTGATCGTGAAGGCGTAAATCGTGTCTAAACCAAAACAGCCCTCGCTGCTTTTTTGTCGTATTATTATCGCTAAGAGTATGATTTGGCATAATAATTCTCTATTTTATTTTTATAACACGAACGGATCCTGAATCCGTAGAAATGCGTACAAGTTCAATTACGTAAGTAATTAAAAATTAGAGCAACATCAAAAGGAAAAAATGTGACCGTTCCTGTAAGTATTATGTGGTTTAGACAAGACCTTAGAGTGAATGATAACCCAGCATTAAACGCTGCCTGCGACATGGGGAAAATTCTTCCTATTTACATATTCGACGATACTACCCCCGATGGTAGAGTGCCAGGCGGCGCGAGTAAGTGGTGGTTGCATCACTCTCTTACCTCTTTGAATAAACGGCTAAACGGTCATTTGAAGTTTTACAAAGGCGATCCTAAAAAGCTCATTCCTCAAATTATGAAAGAGGTTGATGCAAAAGCAATATTTTGGAACCGCTGTTATGAGCCGTGGCAAATCAATCGCGATAAAGAGATAAAAAAACAAGTTATCGACAACGGTCTTGAGGCACATAGCAGCAACGGTAGTTTATTGTGGGAACCCATGAAGGTTCTCAAAAAAGATGACACACCATACCGCGTTTTCACACCATATTATCGAAACGGCTGCTTAAACGTTGAGCAGCCGCGTTATCCAAAGGCCCCACCAGCGAGAATTACCTACGCAGACACCCAATGCGAAGATGATGGGCTAGATGCCTTGAACCTGATGCCAGAAATTGAGTGGTACGGCACAATCGAAAAAATGTGGAAGCCCGGTGAAGATGGCGCTGCCGATAATTTGTCTGATTTTATAGAGCATGCCGCCAGACACTATCGTGACGGGAGAGATATACCGTCGATGAAGGGGACTTCACGATTGTCACCACACTTACATTTTGGTGAGATGTCGCCAAATCAAGTGTGGTACGCCATAAAAGATAAGTTCGGCTCCACAGAAGATAAAAGTATAGACACCTACTTAAGTGAACTTGGCTGGCGCGAGTTTAGCTATTACTTGCTTTATCATTTTCCAACGCTGCCAAACAAAAACTTCAACGACAAGTTCGATAACTTTCCTTGGCGAAAAGACGCTGAAAGCTTAAGAGCATGGCAAACCGGTAACACCGGTATTCCTATTGTAGATGCGGGTATGCGCGAATTATGGCAAACCGGGTATATGCATAACCGTGTAAGAATGATTGTAGGTTCGTTCTTAGTAAAAAACCTGCTGCTGAGCTGGCACGAAGGCGAGCGCTGGTTTTGGGATACATTACTAGACGCAGATTTAGCGAGTAACAGCGCTGGATGGCAATGGGTAGCGGGCTCTGGCGCAGACGCAGCCCCTTATTTTAGAATTTTTAACCCGGTACTTCAGGGCGAAAAATTTGACAAGAAAGGTAAGTACGTACGTAAGTACTGCCCAGAATTGAAAGATATTCCAGATAAATACATACATAAACCATGGGAAATTCCGGGTGTGATTGCGAAAGATGCTAATTTTGAGCTAGGTAAAAATTACCCCAAACCCATTGTTGATTTGAAAGCCTCGAGACAGCGCGCGCTTGATGCTTTTCAAGAAATTAAAGGATAGCTCATGGCTTCACTTATTCTTGTATTGGGCGACCAGCTAACTGAAACACTTCCTGCTATTGCCGAAGCTAAAAAAACCGTAGATACCATATTAATGGCAGAGGTGAGAGAAGAGGCCACCTATGTAAAGCATCACAAAAAGAAGATTGCGTTTTTGTTTAGTGCCATGCGCCACTTTGCTCGTGAGCTTGAAAGGCAGAACTACAATGTTGACTATGTAAAATATGATGACAAGCACAATCAAGGTAGTTTACTGGAACAAGTCAAATACAGTTTAGATAACGGTGATTTTGAAAGCGTGGTTGTTACATCGCCAGGTGAACATCGTTTGTTGAATAGTTTTCAACAATGGGAAAGTACGCTAGGTGTTCCAGTTCATATATGCGAGGACAACAGGTTTCTAGCGACGCCACAAGAGTTTAGCGACTGGGCTGAAGGCAAAAAACAATTACGCATGGAGTTTTTTTATCGCGAAATGCGCAGAAAGCATGATGTGCTAATGGACGGTAAAAATCCTGTAGGCGGAAAATGGAATTACGACGCACAAAATCGTGAGTCCATGCCCGAGGCTCATAAGGTGCCAAAGCACAGCACCTTTGCCATAGATGAGATCACAAAAGACGTTTTGGCGCTTGTAGAGTCACAATTCTCTGATCACTTTGGCGACCTAGACAACTTCTTTTTCGCCGTTACGCGAAAAGACGCACTGGAAGTGTTGAATACATTTATAGAAGAACGATTGCCCAACTTTGGTCAGTATCAAGACGCAATGGTGGAAGGCAAACCATGGTTGTACCACTCACATATCGGGTTTTATCTGAATTGTGGACTGTTAACGCCAAAAGAAGCAATTGAATCTGCCGAACAGGCGTACCATAGCGGTCAAGTACCACTAAATTCTGCGGAAGGTTTCATTAGGCAAATATTAGGCTGGCGAGAATATATTCGCGGTTTTTATTGGTATTTTATGCCCGGCCTCAAAACTGACAATTACTTTAACAACCAGCGTGACTTACCCAATTTCTATTGGGATGCACAGACTAATATGAACTGTATGCGTCAGTGTATTAAAGAAACAAAACAGAATGCGTATGCCCACCATATTCAGAGGCTGATGGTTATAGGTAATTTTAGTCTGCTGACTGAACTTAGCCCAGAGCAAGTGCAAGCATGGTACCTTTCTGTTTACGCCGATGCATATGAATGGGTAGAACTGCCAAATGTGGCAGGCATGATTTTGTACAGCGATGGTGGAAACCTTGCTAGTAAGCCCTATGTGGCTAGCGGTAGTTACATCAACAAGATGTCGAATTACTGCAAAAACTGTGGCTACCAAGTATCCAAAAAGACAGGGCCAAAAGCGTGCCCATTTAATTATTTGTATTGGCACTTTATAGACAAGAACAAAGATAAATTAAGCAACAATCACCGTATGGCGATGATTTTAAAAACCTACGGAAGAATGAAAGAAGATAATATTAATGCAATGAAAGAAGACGCCGCTGCATTTTTGACGAAGATCACGAAAAATGAAGAAGTCTGATTTACCCACAAAAATGTGCCCCGTGTGTAACCGTCCTTTTACTTGGCGTAAAAAGTGGGAACGGGATTGGGAAAACGTGCGATATTGCTCAAAACGCTGCGCAGGTAATAAGAATAAGACACAGTAACACTTGTCAGCGCAACTCCGTTATAAATACAAATTAAACAGTGGTGCTAGTTAAGCTGCAGAGGTAATGTAGCTGATACAAAAAAGAAATGTTACAGAGAGTACAGCCAAACTGGCGTACTCGCCACACTAGGTATCATACAGGTTTTGGAGTTAGGGTATGGACACACCGCTGTCGGTAGACAAAGTACGGTTTTTATTATTTAGTTTTAAAGAGAAACTTTGGATAAAGCCTCTAGGTTTTTGTGTGCTTTCCTTGCTAGCTGTATTTGCGGCAAAGATAGTTGATGGAACATCATTAGCCGAGCATATCCCAAAGATTGAGCCCGATTCAGTGACTACCTTGCTCTCTATCATGGCATCAAGCATGATGGTCATCGCTACCTTTTCTGCCGGCACCATGGTAAACGCCTATGCGTCTGCAAGTCAGTCTTCTACGCCTCGCTCTCTCGGGCTTACTATTTCAGATGATGTGTCGCAAAACGCACTTTCAACGTTTGTGGGCGCATTTATATACAGTGCTGTGGCATTGACGGCCATGAGCCAGAAGTTTTATGGAGAAGCTGGTGTATTTTTCCTCTTCTGTATCACTTGCCTTGCGTTTGCTATCGTTATTCTTACTTTTATTCGTTGGGTAGACAGCGTTGCCCGCTTGGGGCGAGTAGAGTCAACCATGTTAAAGGTGGAAAGCGCAACTGAGCGGGCAATTAAGCAACGCATTGAAACACCGTGTTTAGGCGCTGTTCCCGCAAGCGAAATAAGCGAGCAGGGGAGTTATGCCGTTCAATCAAATGAGGTTGGATATATTCAATTGATTGATATCGCTAAAATACAGGAATGGGCGTCAGATAATAATGTTTTTGTGAATATTGCCATGCTTCCCGGTGAGTTTGTCACACCGGATAAAAATATCGCGTTTGTAGATAAAGACGTTGATGTCGATGTAATAAAAAGTGCATTTAGCATAAGTACATCACGCTCATTTGAAGCCGACCCCAGGTTTGGTTTTATCGTATTGGCGGAGATTGCATCTAGGGCACTATCGCCATCGGTAAACGATCATGGTACTGCCATAGGCACTATAAGCAGCATTACCCGTTTGCTGCTTTTATGGTCTAAAGATAACGTGGCAAGTAATGAGGATAGACAGCAGCAGCCCGATTACGAAGTAAAATACAGCTGCATTTCGGTACCAGAAATATCTGTTAAAGACATATTTGACGATGCATATACCAGTATATCAAGAGATGGCGCCGACAATATTGAAGTAGCAATTCGCATCCAAAAATCTCTTCAAACACTAGCACAGTGCTTCGAAAACAACGATAGTCATGTGGCTGAAGATTTCAAAACAAATGCTAAACACTTTGCAAAGCTTAGCTTCGAGCGCAGTAAGCAGCAGTTAAATTTCGAACCGGATATCGAGCGTTTAGAGAATGTTTTTTCTGATTCTTTTATAGAGCAGTAAATTAATTCTGGCCCTCTTGAGAGTTAAAATGTCCAATCAAACGTCTACGTCTTCAATTGCTGCTTCACAACAGCCATCATTTCAACACTCGCTTGTGTGCTTCGCCGCTGTCGTTATTACCATAGCGGGCGGTCTTTTTGGTCTTGGGATAAGCTTACATGCGCTGATGTTTGTTTGCCTTTTATGGACTGGTGTAAACGCGGCTTTTATCGGATTTAACTATCTACAAATCCGCGAATTAATGACCTCGTCGCTATCGAAAGCCATGCCTGCTATCTACATATTTATACTTATCGGCATGGTGATCTCCAGTTTTATGCATAGCGGTACAATAGCTACCTTGATGTACTACGGTCTTAGCTGGCTTAGCCCAAGTTTGTTTTTAGCCGTTGGATTAGTACTTTGTGCCATTATGTCTGTCGCTACCGGTACTTCATGGGGAACTGTGGGAACCTTGGGCGTGGTACTCATCGGTATCGGAAGTGCTATGAGCATTCCACTTCCGTTAGTAGCAGGCATGATTGTGTGTGGTGCAACATTTGGCGACAAAATGTCTCCCATTTCAGATACCACTAATCTTGCTGCCATGAGCGCTGGAACCACTTTATTCAGGCACATCTATGCCATGCTGTTTACCACTGTGCCTACGTTTATTCTCACTTTGATAATCTTTTTAATAATCGGGTTTAGCCACAGTTTTGGGAATGCCGATCAAAATCTTACCTTTAGTTCTATTACCCAAATTCAAACAGCGCTAAATAAAGAATATAAGCTGATGCCTTTAATAACGCTTCTTCCTCTTTTACTACTTGCCACGCTCAGCATTAAAAAAGTAGCGGCAGAAGTCAGTATGTCGTGCAGCATTGTACTTGCCGTACTGATTGCCATTTTTTATCAGGGTGAAAGTAATATAGAAAGCACGGTAATTGTATTAAACGCACTGTGGGAAAATACGCCAGCATCGACAGGTATAGCTAACCTGGACGCACTTTTAGGTCGCGGTGGTATCACCAGCATGAGTTGGACTTTACTGTTAGCGCTCATGGCCATCGCGCTTGGCGGCATTCTGCATGGTGCAGGCTTTTTAAGCGCTTTACTAAAAGGCAGTATTGCAAGAGTAAAACGGACGGCAAGCCTTATCGCCACAACTATAGTATCGGGGTTTGTCGGAAATATTGCGATGGGTGAAGCTTACATATCAATAATACTCAACTGCCAATTGTTTAAGGAAAAGTATGACGACCAAAAATTAGAAGGCGCCATACTCTCACGTTCTGTGGAAGAAGGTTCAACAATGACAACAGCATTAATTCCTTGGACTACGGCAGGCGCTTTTTACGCAGCCACTTTGGGAGTGGATGTTCTATCTTATTTACCTTACGCGTTCTTTAATTATTTAAATGCGATAGTCGCAGTGATAATGGCCGCCGTTGGCATAGGTCTATTGAAAAAGTAACTCTTTAAACTGCCACAACACTTACATAACCATTGAGCTAATTGGTTTTAAAAGCGAGTCGAAAAGCGGCAAGTAAAAAGTAGGGCGCTTGGCTTGGGTCGCTTGAAAGATATACGTGAATTTTTAAACCTTAGGCAATAACAACCAATACAAAGCCAGAGCCAAGGACAAACGATAAGTACAATTGAAAGAAAAAGTAAAAGGAAAAACTAAGCTAAATACTAAACCGTTTTTCTTTATTAATTAGCGGTCATACTAAAGGTATAAGTCAGCATAGTAAAGTGCTAGTACAATTAAGCACTAACTAATCTAATCCAGCTAATTTCGATGTTGAAAATAGCGATTTTAAGGCTCGTTCGCAGTTATTCGATTTGGAAAAGCCTCGCTATGATTGAGATATCGCATTGCAGATTGGATGTCTTTCCAGCCCACATACTGCATCAATTCATGTAATGACCATCCTTGATGGTTTGCCCAATGAGCAAATCCGCGCCGCAATGAGTGGCTACTAAATGCCTTGGAATTTGGTATGTTTGATTGGAATTAAACTCGCCGGAGTATTGCCGGGATACTGCCGGGATACTGCCGGGATACTGCCGGCACTGATAGCGTTTGTATTGATTTTCTCCCATCTATCAATCTTACGAAATACCGGTCCATCATCCAGCTCCATCTGCGCTGCAAACTCTGAAATAGCGTTGACTGGGCATAATGTTTTAAGTGCAGGTACTTCAAAGTACATCCCTTGGTTATGCCGGTCGGTTTTGGATTGCCTTACATAACCACGAAGACAGACATTATCGATGATCTCCAAATCCTCAAGCATTAACCGGGATAACTCGTCAATTCGAAACCTTCGCCAAAATCCCAATAACACCAGAACTTTATCACGGTAGCCGCGTATTACGCTGGCATTGTTTACAGAAGCGCTAATTTGCGCGTCCAACGATGCAGTGATCTGTTGCAAATGTTCTATTTGTAATGGATGCGCCTGCTTTGGCTTTTTACTGTGAACTGCCTGGATCCCTCGCATGATTTTACGGACGTGTACAGAAGAGCAGGGGTCAGCAAACCCTTGCGTTTTATGCCATTGACTGAGTGCAGCTAGTCGTGTCCTCAGCGTACTGGGGGCCAAGCTATCAGCATACGACACCAGATAACGTCCGATATTCTCAGGCGTCGTCGGTAACTTGCCACCCCAATGCACCTCAAAATGCTCGACTGCTGAACGATACGTTTCTCGCGTGTTATCCCGGGTAGCCGCATTGATATACCGTGAAATTCGCTCGGCGAGTTCCTGCTCATGCGCTTCATTGTGTTGAGAGAGTGATTTCGCCACGAAGAGATGACACCATCCGGTCAGTACAGTACTGGTTAGCAAGAATAGGGCATATTAGTCAGTCAAGATAGCATAAACCATGATTATCGCTTGTTTATATTTCCCTATTTTGATTTCGAATGCTTCAAACATTATACTGTATATACATATTACGTAATAAAGTACATTATAATGGCGCGAACCGGCGTGACGCTGACAAACGTTAAACAAGCCACAGAGGCCATCATTGCGCGCGGTAACAGTGTGTAGATCGACGCTGTGCGCGCAGAGCTCGGGAATACGGGCTCAAAGAGCACTATTCATAAGCATTTGAAACGCTTAACCGAAGGGGGCGCAAATGCGCCGGTAGAAGTCTTACTGTCTGAAGAATTACAGCAGCTTGTAAGCCACGTTGCGGCGCGATTAAAAAAGGAGACGCATGCCACGTTGGTTGAACGTGAAAGTAGGTTTAAAAAGTCACTTGACGAGCAGGCGGCTTGCGCAGTCGCACTATCGGAGCAAAACGATACGTTGCAGGCTCAGATTGCGCGAGCTAACAATGACATCGCTGAATTGACTCAATATGTGACTGACATCACAGCGGCGCGCGATACAGCACTTCGCGAGTGTGATCGTTACGAACAACGGCTCGCATCAATGACACAGGAAATCCAGTTACTGACAACGCATAATCAATCATTAGAGGACAAGCACGTGGATGCGCGTGCGGCGCTTGAGCTCGATAGGGGATTCAGCGGTACCTGTTGACATTATCAGCGCAGAAGAATTTAAAAGTACCGGGTCCACCGACATCACGACAATGATGCAAGCCGCCGTGCCATCCTTTAATGTTAACGACCAACCAATTAATGATGCTTCAACCCTAGTACGTCCCGCGAATTTAAGAGGGCTCGCGCCGGACCACACCTTGATACTGGTGAATGGAAAACGGCGTCATCGCTCAGCGGTTATTACGTTTTTAGGTGGTCTAATATCCGACGGTGTGCAAGGGCCTGATATATCCGTCATACCGTCTGTTGCACTTAAACAAGTTAAAGTATTACGGGACGGTGCGGCAGCGCAATATGGCTCTGACGCAATTGCTGGCGTGATCAACTTTGCGCTTAAAGATGACGCTGAAGGAGGCCTAGTGGAATTTAATAAAGGTCAATATTATGAAGGGGATGGCGCAACGACGATGGTCGCGGGCAATGTTGGGTTGCCATTGACTGATCAAGGGTTTGTCAATCTCTCTCTAGAATATCGAACGGCCGATCCCACGTCACGAAGCGTACAACGCGATGATGCGGCGGCGCTGATTAACAATGGCAACACGTTCGTTGAAGATCCGGCGTAAGTCTGGGGGAGTCCTGAAATAAAAGGGGATCTCAAGTTTTTTGCCAATGCAGGTTTGGAGCTTGATTAAAACAGTGAAGCGTATTTATTTGGTAACTATGCGAGACGAGAAGTGGAGGGCGGGTTTTACTTTCGAAACCCACACAACCGCGGTGGTGTCAATGATGGCGGAACCAATGACAGTGGTGAGCAATTATTACTGGTAGCCGACTTGACGCCAGATCTATCGGGCAACTGTCCGACCGATATAGCCGTCGGCTCAAACGTGCTAGACAACCATGTTTATATCAACCAAGTTGCAAACAATCCTGATTGTTTTGCATTCAACGAACTCTTTCCTGGTGGATTTACCCCCAAATTTGGGGGGATCGTTACTGATGCTTTATTGGTTGTTGGTACTCGTGGAGAATTGGATAACGAGCTAAATTACGATGTCAGTGGTGCTTATGGTACTAATGAAATCGATTATGCCATTAGCAACACCATAAATCCGTCATTAGGACCGGAGACACCAACATCGTTTAATCCCGGGCGCTACATTCAAACAGAAGCGAGCTTCAATATCGACATCAATAAGTATATTGATATTGGCGGGAATGAGCCGTTGTTCTTAGCCGGGGGCATTGATTATCGATATGAAGCGTTTGAAGCCATCGCTGGGGATCCAAAGTCCTACGAAGTAGGCCCTTTAGCCGCACAGAGATTTGGTATCGGTTCAAACGGCTTTCCTGGGCTAGCCGCTCGGTTCCAAGGCAAGAATAGTCGTAATAGCGCAGCGCTGTATATTGATTCGGAGTATTTCTTTAGCGACGATTTTATGGTGGGGCAGCTATTCGGTACGAGGACTTTAGTGAAGTGAGTTTCTTCACAAATGACTTTGCAACGTCAACACAAGGTATTGATGTCGTCGCTAATTATTCAATGGAAATGTTGGGAGGAGATACGGTTTTCTCGTTTGCGGGGAACTGGACCGGTACAGAAGTTGATGATGTTAAAACGTTCGATGTGAATGGTGAGCAAGTCCAAAACATTTCACCCACTCGCATTCGAATGATTGAGGATAATTTGCCTGAATACCGCTTCAGCCTGACTGGCAATCATACGAATGGCGATTGGCGGGTATTAACGCGCCTTAATTATTTTAGTGACATTTTTGAAGATCACATCGATGCCGGTTTACCCATAGAGGAAGTGGGTGCGGAATACACGGTCGATTTTGAAGTTGGTTATCATATTAATGAATCATTTATTATGACACTAGGCGCTCGAAATGCGTTTGATAACCTCCCTGATGAAAATGTGCTTTATGATACCGAAGTGGCGGGTTCAAAGTACCCAACGACGTCACCCATTGGCATTAACGGCGGTTTCTATTATTTAAAAGGCGTGTATACCTTTTAGTCCAACGGGCGTCTCGAACTAACACTTGCGTGTGTTCGAGGCGTCAGCTACGCAATGGAAAGATGACCGTGAACGTGGTTGCCTGCTCATCTGATCCCACTTGTATATGTGCACCGTTAACTTCAAGAACAGATCTCGCAATGGTTAATCCTAATCCAGCGCCTTGCCCGTCACGTTTTCGAGATGGATCCGCGCGGTAGAAACGATCGAAAAGGCGAGAAAGTTGAATGTCAGGGATCTTATTACCTGGGTTTGAAATCGATATCAATGCTTCGTTATCCTGTATTTGAGTAGATACGGTTACTTCTGCATTATCGGGAGTGTACCGAATGGCATTAGATAACAAGTTGCTCAGTGCTTGTAGAAACATCGATTTGTCGCACATTAACGTTATTTTGTGACCAATAAGTTGAATGCTGATGTGCTTCTCTTCGGCCAAGAGCTCAAAGTATTCGATTAATCCACCGATTTCTTTCTGACAGTCTATCCGCTCAGCGTTGGGTTTGATCAAGCCATGCTCCGTTTGTGCTAGTAACAACATGTCACTGACCATTTTCGACATTCGCTCGTACTCTTCTAAGTTAGAATATAAGATGTCAGTGTATTCATTCGTCGAGCGTGGTTGATTGAGTATGACTTGGGTCTGTGTAGTCAGGTTGGTGATAGGCGTTCTTAGTTCATGAGCTATGTCAGCGGAAAAATGGGACAGCTGCTCAAACCCGCTTTCAAGTCTCTCAATCATCGCATTAAAGGACTCCACCAGATTAGCAAGCTCCACTGGGACTTCGGTGGGTTCCAACCTGATATCCAATTTATCCGCGGTGATGGAACCGATTTTGCGACTGAGACGTCGTAAGGGGGAGTGACCACGATAAACAGCAAACCGCGCGGCTAAGATCGTAATAGCCCCAGACAATACAATGATCCCCCACAATGTTGTCTCGAAGTCTTCCATATAGTTCATATGAAATTCCATGTTCGAGGCAACGATGACTTGATAATGTGTTTGGATGTTGCCGTCTTCAATACGCACGGTTATTTCCGTTGCCCGTAACATATGTTCGCCGTCGAAAAAGAGGCTTAACATGGATGGCGTTATTTGTTCTATTTCATACGTATCCCCAGGGTATTTTTCTAGCACCGCACTCTCACTGCTAAAAATAACTTCGTTGTCTTTATTTTTAACTAAATAATAGACACCGTGATGCCCAGAGACAGCTTGGAATAATATGCTAGACGGTGCAACCCCTTCACTATACGCTGTATTAAGCTTGCGTTTCACGGCTAGAAACACCTCATTCAGCTCATCTGCATCCTGCTCTTCAAAATGCTGAGCAATCGATTGCTGCACAATAAGACTTATAAACGTTAGGCACACAAAGATAGTGAGCCCAACAAGTATAGTGACCCGAAAGGCGAGAGAGCTTGGTCGCTTTGATAGATCCTTAAGATTCATTACTGCACATTTTATATCCCATCCCTCGCACAGTCTGAATGAGCTTTGGTGAAAAGTCATCATCGATTTTTGCTCGAAGACGGCGAATGGCGACATCAATCACATTGGTATCGCTATCAAAATTCATATCCCATACTTGCGAAGCAATAAGAGAACGCGGCAATACCTCGCCTTGGCGTCTCACCATTAATTCTAATAAGGTGAACTCTTTAGTTGTCAGGTTTATTGTGCGCCCACTTCGCGTGGCAATACGCGAAGGAATGTCGAGCTCCAAATCGGCTATGTGTAAAATATTATTGGGCACGGACGTGCCGCGGCGGATCAACGTGCGCACACGCGCTAGCAGCTCAGCAAATGCAAACGGCTTCACTAAGTAATCATCTGCGCCGAGCTCTAAACCTTTAACACGGTCATTCACATGATCACGAGCAGTAAGAAAAAGAACCGGTGTATGATTGTTAGACTCTCGTAACGATGACAATATTTTCCAACCATCGATATCAGGCAGCATGACGTCTAAGATGATCAACTCATATTCACCGAGCATGGCTTTGTGATGGCCATCGAGGCCGGTCCGAACTAACTCAACAACAAAGCCCGATTCGGCAAGGCCTTGTTTGATGTAGTCTCCAGTTTTTGTTTCGTCTTCAACGACTAATATTTTCATGCGATGTTCCGCCCGTTTTACTTATGATAAGCCCGCTTACAATATTAATGTACGTAACGAAACCGTGAAACGAAACACCTACTATGTAGGTCGCTTTGTAATTTCGCTAATGTCCCGTAATCTTAATGCTGAGCGCTATCAAGATGTTAGCCCTTAGGTCGCTGATTATGCAATGAAATCCTTGCCTTTGATCTATGATAATCCGTCTAATTGCATTTATTACCGAATTGTAATGTAGGGGTAATCTGGTTGTCAGGCGAGGGTGCTAACATCACCAGCCATTAATAAACAGTCATTGACTACTGTCTGCCAAACACCAAGGAACGACGAGACCGTGAAAAGCGCCTTCATTCACTTAATTATTGTGATTGCATTGCTCAGTGTGCAAATGAGCGAGTCATTTGCATTCGCGCAAATGCCATGCAGTGACGAAATGGCAGCGGAGATGGAGGTCGGATCTCACGATATGCACAGCGCTCATGACATGATGAAACACTCGCAAAGCGATGATATGAATGATTGTTGTCAGCAAGATTGCTGTTGTCCAATGGCGATGTTTCATATTGGTCTTCTCTCTAGTCATGCTCATTCGTCACCCGAAGGCGTGTCGCTGAGTATTCAGTCTCTTAACCCAAACCTAAACCAAATCTTTTTAGGTGGATTGCAGCGCCCTCCGAAACACTCTCTCATTTAAGCAGGATAAGTCCGTCTAGAATTCGGGCAATGATATCGCTTGTTAGTCGAATGTTCGTAGCAAGCCATTTATTTAAACAATAGAAATGAGAAAGTAATTATGTCAATTATTACGCATCGCTCGATGTGGATAGCCTTGGTGTTTGCACTGTTTTTATCAGCATGTACCGACGCAACACAGACAAATAACGATTCAGAGGCAGTGACTGAATCCCCGATAACGTCCTTAACAGTTTACAAAAGCCGTTCTTGTAAGTGTTGCCAAAAGTGGGTGAACCATATTGAAGAGCACGGGTTCGACGCAGACGTATCCAATGTTACGTTAATGTCTCGAATTAAAGACAAATATGGTGTTGCGCCTAATTACCGTTCGTGCCATACGGCATTGTCCCCAGACGGTTTTGTTTTTGAAGGTCACATTCCAGCAAAATTCATTCAGCAATTTTTAGACAATATACCTGAAGGCGCCATCGGACTCAGTGTGCCGGCTATGCCAATTGGCTCACCTGGTATGGAAGTCGGTGATCAATTTCACCCTTATCTTGTTCTGCAACTCAATGACGATGGCAGCGCAACCACTTATGCCGAAGTTAATACCTATGAGGAGCAATTCTAATGAGACGCTTTTCATTTCATGTCATTGTACTAATGACGCTTTTGAATACTGGGCTCGCCCAAAGTCAAACCAAGTCGGTATTGACATTGGAGCAGGCTGTTGAAATCGCGATTAACAACGATCCTTGGCTTGTAGGCAGTGAGTATCGCGAGCAAGCCATTGTTTCAAGTAGCGTGGCAGCCGCTAGTTTGCCGGACCCGGTAGTTAATATTGGTTTAGCGAACTTACCAACAGATGGATTAGCATTCGATCAAGAACCCATGACGCAACTTAAGGCAGGGGTTTCACAGATGTTCCCCAGAGGGGATTCGTTAGATATTCGTTCTCGTCAATTAAGAGAGCAAGCCGCCGAGCACCCATTAATGCGTGCTGATCGCATCGCCCGCACACGTGTGCAGGTCTCTGATATTTGGCTTGAAATTTATCGCGCGCAGCAGAGTATTAAGCTAATCCATCAAGATTGGGCATTGTTTGAGCAACTCAGTGACATTGCCAAAGCGAATTATGCGACCGCCCTTGGACGCGTGCAACAGCAAGACATCATTAGGGCAAAGTTAGAATTGACGCGGTTAGATGACAGATTAACAAAACTACAAGCACTGGAAGAACGCGCAACAGGTAAGTTATTGGAATGGATCCTAAAAAACCAGCAGTCTGCACGCCAACTTGGCTTTGATGCATTTAGCGCGTTGCAGTTGCCTAATACATTACCTGCCATTGCAAAAATCACTGACAACACGTTGTTAATGGTAGAAAGAAAAAACCAACAACAGCTCGCGGAATTACTCGCAGATCATCCTTATATTTTATCCATTAATCAACGTATCAGAGCGAGTCAAACCGGGGTTGAGTTAGCTAAAGAAAAATACAAACCCCAATGGGGCGTAAATGCCAGTTACGCTTTTCGCGATGATACCCCGGCAGGTGCAAGTCGAGCTGATTTCTTGTCAGTCGGTGTTAGTTTTGATTTACCTATTTTTACTGAAAACCGTCAAGACAAAGAAGTCTCTGCAGCCGTAAATCAATCAGAAGCCATAAAGACTGACAAGTTACTCGCACTGCGCGAAATGATGTCTGCCATCCAGTCGTTATACGCTGAGCGAGAACGTTTAACTGACAGGCAATCGTTATACAACGACGAGTTATTAGCACAAATGCAAGAACAAGCAGATGCGTCCTTGAATGCCTACACCAATGATGACGGCGATTTCGCCGAAGTTGCTCGCGCGCGTATCGCGGATTTGAATGCGCGTATTGATGCATTGGATATCGATGTGGATCTCGTCAGAACAAACATTCGACTTAATTATTATTTCAATACCACCGCAGGTATTTCCAAGACTCAATTCGGAGAACAATAATGAATAACACGAAAGCCATTATTTTAGGATGTGTTATCGGCGGTGCAATGACTGCGTTAGCATATACATCCCTACTTCCTTCTGATGCACCATCTAACGCAGCAGGGCAAAGCACAGAACCCCAGCCACTCTATTGGGTGGCACCGATGGATCCCAATTACCGTCGTGATGAACCGGGTAAATCTCCGATGGGAATGGATCTCGTCCCCGTTTATGAGGAGAGCACCGGAGGTAATGAAGGTCCGGGAACCATTAGCATATCACCCAATGTAGTTAATAATTTAGGGGTAAGAACAGCATCGGTTCAACGCCGCTCGCTGCATGTCCCTATTCGTACGGTTGGCTATTTGCAATACAATGAAGACACCTTGATACATATCCACCCACGCGTTGAAGGTTGGGTAGATACACTGCATGTGAAAGCCTCGGGAGAGTATGTCAAAAAAGGCGAACCATTGTATTCGCTCTATTCCCCAGAATTGGTCAATGCGCAAGAAGAGCTGCTGATCGCGATGCGCCGCGGGAGCGACGATTTGATCAATGCTGCTCGGTCGCGGTTAGATGCGTTGCAAATGCCAAATGAAGCGATTCAGTCCTTAATATCGAGCAAAAAAGTTCGTCAAACGATCACTTTTTCGGCACCGCAAACCGGGTTTGTTGACAATTTAAATATCCGCGAAGGATTCTTTATCAAGCCAGGCAATACCCTCCTATCCATTGGTGCGTTGGATGAGGTGTGGGTTGATGCTGAAATCTTTGAACGGCAATCCGCGCAAGTCACTGTTGGACTTCCCGTCACAATGACGTTAGATTTTTTACCCGGCAAAACATGGGAGGGTGAGGTTGATTACGTCTACCCCACACTTGAACAGAGCACTCGAACGCTACGGGTTCGGTTACGCTTTAAAAATGCCGATTACGCGCTTAAGCCGAACATGTTTGCCCAGATCACAATACATTCAGACTTTGACTCAGACAACGTTCTTGTGCCATCAGAAGCGGTTATCAGAACCGGCACGCAAGATCGTGTTGTCTTGGCGTTGGGTGACGGGCAATTCAAGTCCATTGCCGTAGATGTAGGTCGAGTGGTAGAGGACTACACTGAGATTACTACAGGTCTCATCGACGGGGATCAGATTGTCACCTCGGCACACTTTTTACTCGATTCAGAAAGCAGTATCAGTTCAGATTTTAAACGGATGGAAGCACCTGGTGCACTCCCGTCGTCGGTTTTTACCGAAGCCACCATCACCGATGTTATGCCCTCACATAACATGATAACAGTGAACCATGGCGCCATCAGTGAATGGGATTGGCCAGAAATGACAATGGATTTTACTGTCGCTAACCACGTAGACCTAACGAGTTTGCGGCAAGGTATGGGGGCGCATATTGAAATTAGTAAAGAAAACGATGGTCAGTATGTGGTAACGACGGTGCATATCATTGACGACAATGCTGATACACAGACGATAAATGGACGCACTATATGGACTGAAGCAACGATTAATTCGGTTATGCCCTCACACAAAATGCTAAATCTTGACCACGGAGCAATTGAAGCGTGGGATTGGCCCGCGATGACAATGGATTTCTTTGTTGCTGACACTATCGATTTATCACAGTTGAAAGCTGGTATGGATTTGCATATTGAAATCACCAAAACCGGTGATAGCGACTATCTGGTAACAACCATCCATGTAAAATCAGCAGAACCAAGTTCAGCGCAAAGCGCAATGGTGACAGGCACCATTAATGCCATCAATACGCAGTCTCGTGTAGTCAATATTTCACGTGAAGCGATCCCAAAGTGGGATAGGCCTGCGGCAACTCTTGACTTTACCGTGAGCGACGATATCGATATCAGCCAATTTACGGTCGGTGCTGACATTACATTTACGTTTGAGATCACTGACGGCAACTTTAGGATCCTGAGCATTCAGTCTGAAAGCCAAGATGCTTCGATGGATCATAGCAACCATGGAGGAGCACACGAATGATCGCTGCTATTATTCGATGGTCAGTTTCCAACCGCTTCTTCGTATTACTGACGACCTTAATTATTATCGGCGGTGGTTTATTCACGATAAAGAATACACCAATTGATGCATTGCCCGACCTATCTGATGTCCAGGTCATCATTAAGACGAGTTACCCTGGACAAGCACCTCAGGTGGTTGAAGATCAGGTGACTTATCCGCTTACAACAGCGATGTTGTCGGTACCAGGCGCTAAAACAGTCAGGGGTTATTCTTTCTTTGGCGACTCATATGTCTACATCATTTTTGATGACAGCACGGATCTATATTGGGCCCGAAGCCGCGTATTAGAATACCTGTCTCAAGTTGCTCCCAATTTGCCTGAAAATGCTCGGCCACAATTAGGCCCAGATGCAACGGGTGTGGGTTGGGTTTACTTGTATGCATTGGTTGACCGCACAGGCAAAAACGACATATCACAACTACGTAGTCTGCAGGATTGGTTTCTCAAGTACGAACTGCAAACCGTTCCCGGTGTCTCTGAGGTTTCTGCGTTAGGCGGTATGGTAAAGCAATATCAAGTTAAAGTTGATCCTGAAAAACTGCGGGCTTATGGGATCCCGCTATCGCATATTCAAACGGCCATCAAAAGAGGCAACAAAGAAGTTGGCGCATCTGTTATTGAAATGGCTGAGGCTGAATATATGGTCAGGGCGACAGGGTATATTTCAAGCAAACAAGATATCGAAACGATCCCTCTCGGCGTGAATGAAAATGGTACGCCGCTGTTGGTTAGGGATATCGCGGATGTGCAATTAGGTCCCCAAATGCGCAGGGGTATCGCTGAGCTGAATGGCGAAGGAGAAACCGTAGGCGGCATCGTTGTTATGCGATTTGGAGAAAATGCTCAAACAACCATTAACGGAGTCAAAGCTAAACTCGACGATCTTAAAAAAGGATTGCCGGATGGCGTCGAAATCGTCACGGTTTACGATCGCTCAGCTTTGATTGAACGGGCGGTAGATAACTTGGCCTCTAAACTGGTAGAAGAGTTTATCGTCGTTGCCCTAGTGTGTATCGCGTTCTTATTTCATGTACGCTCTTCGTTGGTCGCAATTATAAGTATTCCTGTCGGAATCATCACGGCAATCATCGTGATGTATATGCAAGGTATCAATGCGAACATCATGTCCTTGGGGGGGATCGCTATTGCTATTGGTGCAATGAGCGATGGGGCCATTGTCATGATCGAAAATATGCATAAGCATATGGAGCGAACCCCCCTGACGAAAGAAAATCGATGGCAGGTCGTCATGGATTCAGCGTCTGAAGTCGGACCTGCGCTGTTTTTCAGTTTGTTGATCATCACCGTTAGTTTCGTACCAGTGTTTACACTAGAAGCGCAAGAGGGCAGGATGTTCTCGCCGCTTGCATTCACCAAAACATATGCGATGGCCGCTTCCGCAGCTCTTGCTATCACCTTGGTGCCAGTTTTGATGGGGTACTTTGTGCGCGGTAAAGTACTTGCGGAGCATAAGAATCCTGTAAATCGGTTCTTGACGTTTTTATACATGCCAACACTGAAAACGGTATTACGTTTTCCCAAGTTGACCATGCTGGTCGCCGTTATAGTACTGGGAATTGGGCTTTGGCCAATTGATAAGATCGGTAGCGAATTTATCCCGCCGCTTGATGAAGGTGACTTAATGTATATGCCGACGACTTATGCCGGTATTTCGATAGGTAAAGCACGCGAGTTATTGCAACAAACCAATAAACTGATCAAGACCGTTCCTGAGGTCGAAACGGTGTTTGGCAAGGTCGGCCGAGCCGATACGGCAACCGATCCTGCGCCATTAACAATGATAGAAACGTTTATACAATTAAAACCTCAAGATCAATGGCGCGAAGGCATGACGACACAGGATCTGATCAAAGAATTTGATGCTGTGGTTAATTTGCCGGGGTTAACGAACGCATGGGTTATGCCAATTAAAACGCGGATTGATATGTTGGCTACCGGTATTAAGACCCCCGTTGGCATCAAGATTGGAGGTCCAGATCTTATGGAAATTCAAAAGATTGGTCAACAAATTGAAACGATACTTTCAGATGTTGAGGGCACGGCATCCGTTTATTCAGAGCGCGTTGCCGGCGGGCGTTATGTCAAAGTCGATATCCAACGTGAACGGGCCGCTCGCTATGGTCTAAACATAGCAGACGTTCAACAAGTTGTTTCTAGTGCCATTGGAGGAATGAATGTTACACAGAGCGTCGAACGATTAGAGCGCTACCCAGTGAATATTCGATATCCACAATCATATCGCTCATCACCTGAATCATTGTCATTGTTGCCTATTGTCACACCACAAGGCAAACGCATTGCGTTGGCTGATGTCGCGGATGTGTATATTGAAGATGGTCCCCCAGGCATTAAAAGTGAAAATGCACGCCTTAATGGCTGGGTGTATGTGGATATTGATGGCGTAGACATTGGCTCTTATGTCGTCGCGGCGCAGCAGGTCGTCAGTGAGGAGCTGGTATTGCCTGCAGGATACTCCATAACGTGGTCGGGACAATATGAATATATGATGCGGGCAAAAGAAAAATTAACCTATGTAGTGCCATTGACTTTAGCTATTATCGTGATCTTGTTATACCTCAACTTCCGCAATTTTATTGAAGTAGCGATCATCATGGGAACGTTGCCTTTATCGATGGTCGGTAGTATTTGGCTTATGTACTTAGAGGGGTTTAACTTTTCAGTGGCAGTGGGCGTTGGCTTCATTGCATTGGCCGGGGTCGCTGTCGAGATTGGCGTCATTATGCTGGTGTACTTGAATCATGAGTACCAGGCGTTAATCGACAAATGCAAAATGGACGGTATCAAACCCACCGTAGGAATGCTAACCGAAGCCGTATTGCATGGCGCGGGTTTGCGTGTCCGGCCAGTCATGATGACGACCGCAACCATTATATTCGGACTATTACCGGTACTTTATGGCTCAGGTACGGGGTCTGAAGTGATGAGTCGTATCGCTGCGCCCATGGTGGGCGGGATGGTCAGTGCGATTTTATTGACGCTACTTATTTTACCAGCCATTTATTTAATATGGCGAAAACAGCAGCTCAAAACGATGAGTAATTGGTAGTTATGCGTCGCCTTGCTCGTCGGTTACACCGATACCTACTGTTGATTGTCGGTGTGCAGATGCTCCTCTGGTCAGTGAGTGGACTCTACATGGTCTGGTTTGATATCCACTATATTCATGGCGATCATTTCATGAAAAGTTCGCCCGCGCTTTCATCATTGTCAACGGTAAACGTTGGCTTTGATGAGATAGTCGCTCGCTACCCTGATGCTAAGTCAATCGTTTTGGGCAGTGTGGGGGAGATGCCGGTTTACCGATTAACCCTCGCCAGTAAGACGCACCTGATCAGCGGCTTATCAGGAGACGTCATCCAACCGTTGTCAGACAAACAAGCCGCCGCCATCGCAATGTCCAGGTCAAGTCGGTCGTATGAGGTCGACAATGTGACCTTGCTGCGTGAAAACGAAGAGGATAGTGCGGTTGGGCAACGAGGACGTCCATTATGGCGTGTTGAATTTAAAGGCGCACTTGCGCCAACATTTTACGTCAGTCAAGACACAGGTACGGTTGAATATATTCGACATGCCCCTTGGCAAGTATTTGATTGGTTATGGCGCCTCCATATTATGGATTACCAAGAAGGTGAAGACGTTAGTAATACACTATTAGTGAGCATGACTATCATAGGGCTGTTGGCCGCATTAGCAGGCTTGCTATTGCTGCCTTATTCCTTTTCGTCATCGCGAAAGGCAGCTGACTGAAATGTTCTGGCGGATCATTCACAAATACCTTGCATTAATTGTGTTTTCACAATTAATGGTTTGGCTCGCTACGGGTTTTTTACTTGGACAGGCTGAGCACAGTAAACCGCTCTCCAGAATCGCAAGTGACGCTATTGCAGGAAGTGTATTAACGCCAAACCTAATATCCGTCGAGAACGTCCTTATACGCTCACCCAATGCACTCTCTATTGAGCTGCTTAGCTTGTTGGGAAACCCGACCTATAAGGTTATGACGCACTATGCTAGACATGCCAATGAAAGAGAGTATGAGTTAATAGACGCGATAAAGGGAAATAAAATAGAACTAACAGCGAACGATATCCGTGATCTGGTCAACAATCAGTTCCGGCTAACTTCGCCTATTCAAGATTTGCGCCGTGTTGATCCGCCGATAGAGCATCTACCCAAAGAGCAACAATCGGTTTGGCATGTACGTTTATCAGACAGAGAAACGACACACATTTATGTCCGAGCATCGACAGGGGAATTAGCCGGCGTCGTCGATAGCAACAGGGAATGGACAAACTTGTTGATGCTATTGCACTTTATGGATTATCAGAACACCGGCTCATTTAATCACTGGTGGATCAAGGCTCTCGCGTTACTGACTGTGCTGTTGAGTATTTCAGGAATTACGTGGCTGGTTAGCCTCGTTAAAAATAAGCAAGTATTCATTGGGTGGTCGTATAGAAAGCAAGACTTAGTGGTACGAGATCAGCAAGGTTACCTCCAAAACGTCGTTGCTAAGGACAATGAATCACTTCTGGATTGTCTACAGCACAACGCCCTTTCTATTGGGTCAGTATGTGGGGGAGGGGGAACATGCGGCCAATGTATTGTGCGCCTTGATCCATCGGCTGCCATTTCAGTTGCAGAACGATACCGCTTATCTCAAGACAGGTTGTTGTCCGGGTATCGTTTAGCTTGTCAGCAAAACACTGATTTGAAAGGCAACGTTCAGCTTGTAGAGTCTCCAAACCCCAAAACAGTATCATGCGAGTTGCTCTCAAACACATTCATTACACCCTTTATCAAAGAATTAAGATTTAAATATCAAGGCAGTGTTCCACTGGATTTTAAGCCTGGCAGTTTTGTTCAATTCACGATTAAAGAAGGTCAATCTTTAGCGTTTCCGAAAGACTTACCGAGACGCTATCAGCCTTATTGGCCGCGTTTTGAATCAGCTACATTTTCCCATCCAAACACTGTCAGGCATTATTCAGTTGCAAACCGAAATGATGGTAGTGGCGTGCTTACATTCAATATAAAAATGCAACCGGCACAATCTAACAACCAAAGACCTGGCATCGGTTCTTTTCACCTTGGTAATTTAAGCATCGGCACGGTGGTTGATATAGTTGCGCCTCGAGGGGGATTTAACTTACTTGATGACCTTGGTGTACGAGAAATTGTGTTGGTCGGTGGGGGCTCGGGTATAGCACCTCTAAAAGCTCTAATCGATGAACTAATATTTGGCTTGCATTCGACACTGCCTATAACCCTCTTTTATGGCGCCAAACACCCTGTTGAATTGGCAAATCATTGCTGGTTAAAAGCGGTTGAAACACAGCATTCTAATTTTACCTATCAACCGATTGTTTCAAACGCCTCTTCAATTTGGTGTGGACCGGTGGGGCGCGTGCAAATACCTTTGGCCGTATTTTTAGATACACACCGCGACCTCCATCGGTGTTTGTTTTTCCTCTGCGGTCCTCCGGCAATGATGAACGATGTAACCCAATTACTATTACGCTACTCCGTCAATGAAAATGCTATACAAATCGATTCATTTTCACCATTTACTACTACTTAAAACTACCGAGGTTTATTTATGAAAACACTATTGTCAACGTTCTTACTGACCGCTCTTTTCTTGAGCACAAGCAGTTATGCTCACACATCGTTGAAAACATCCATGCCAAAAAACAATGCGATGTTAATGTCATCGCCTCCACAATTGTCCGTTGTTTTTACTGAGCCAGTTCGTTTGGCCAAATTGACGTTAAATTCTCAAAACGGCGAGCCTGTCGACTTTAATTTTTCTCCATCGATGGAGTCTAGCACTTTCTTTAATTACGACTTACCGACGTTATCGCCGGGTAACTATACCGCACAGTGGATGTTACTTGGTGAGGATGGGCACAAAATGGACGGTTCATTTGACTTCATGGTTCACGGAAGCAAGTCCATGCAAGATGACAAAAAAGCCCATAGTCAACACAAAGACCATTAAAGAGGAAGATTAAAATGGCAATTTGGGAAGTATTGATCCTATCCACCAAGCTTACTGTCTATCTAGGACTGTCGGCGCTTTTAGGCGGATTTCTTATCCTTCTTTTAGTGCCATTTAGTCTGGAAAAACAATCTCAAGTTCGTCTGCTTCTGCAAGGTCATATTATTAAGTATATGGCTATGTTTGGTTTAGTTGGTGTTTTCGCGACTACGTTGGATTTCTTTTTCCAAGTGGGGTCGCTATCTCAAACGGGTTTCACAGGCATGTTTGATGCGGTCATGCGACGTATGGTTGCACAATCTACTTTAGGGACTATTGCAATAAGTCGGCTGTGCATATTCATCGTCGGCATTGCTTTTTGTGGATCGTTTTATTGGCAACTCGCTCGCAAAAAAACGCCTCAATTTATCGTGACTCTTCTTGGTGCAATAATTCTGTGGGGGAGTATTGGATATGTATTCATGCTTTCCGGGCATACCGTGCAACTGGAACGTTCATATGGTTATGCATTAGCTGTGCATGTTATCATCGCGCTAAGCTGGATGGGCGCTCTTTGGCCGTTGTCAGCAGCATGCCTACACCTATCGCCTACACCGCTATACAGTCTGATGCGGCAATTTGGTCATCTTGCTATAGGACTGGTGAGCCTGCTGCTCCTTGCCGGCACTCTGCTAGCATGGGAGCTAGTTGGTTCTGTAGGTAATTTATTCAATCAAATCTATGGACAAAGCCTGCTGTTAAAGCTGGGCTTTGTCAATGCGATCCTGCTGCTTGCCGCATGGCATAAATTAAAATTAACGCCCAAGCTTTTAACGCACAGTAACGCAGCGATAGACATGCGCCGTTCGATCCAAATTGAAATGCTCATTGGACTATGCATTTTTCTGATCACCGCTGTTTTGACTACTGTTCTTGGTCCTCAATCTTAACTTTGGATTTATATGAAAATTAATTACGTTTTAACGACTG
This sequence comes from Alteromonas sp. RW2A1, assembly GCF_001886475.1. Lineage (NCBI taxonomy): Bacteria > Pseudomonadati > Pseudomonadota > Gammaproteobacteria > Alteromonadales > Alteromonadaceae > Alteromonas > Alteromonas sp. RW2A1. The sequence continues at coordinate 1,111,511 of NZ_CP018031.1, forward strand.
TTTTGTCTATTGCGCTGCTTTCATTTAGTACGTTTGCTCATGAGCCACTCAAATCAATAGAGCGCTCTGCAACTCACTTCAGTGGCTTGGATACTGCAGCGGGTCGCAGTGTGCTCGCTTATCACGAAGCATTATCTAATGGACAAGCGGATGACGTCATGAGTGCATTGACATCCGAAGTCATTATTTTAGAGGGATCGCGAATAGAACGCAGTGCTGAAGAATATCGACAACATCATTTACACGCTGATGTGCGGTTTTCTGCGGCTGTCAAAACCACAACAATTGAACATCATGTTCGCGTTTATGGGGATACGGCGGTCTCAATTGCCAGAAGCCACACCCTTGGCACATACAAAGGTAAACAAATTGATAAGCAAGGAAATGAAACACTGGTACTTAACCTTATCAATGGTCATTGGAAAATAAGTCATATCCATTGGTCCCATTAACACTTTAATTTATAGGAAAACTTTAAATGACGTTACTTATGCGAATCTCACTCGTCCTGATGTTAAGCACAACTACACTGGGCGTCTTTGCATCACAGGCAGATGAAGACAAAGCGACGATTGAAGAAATTATCATTGCTATTGAAAACGGTTGGGAGTCGGGCCAAGGACGGCCTTTTTATGAACACTATCTCGACCATAAAGGTGCTCGATACATTGAATCAGGCGGCCAAAACACAGGATTAAGTGATCTCGTCGAAAATCATGTGGAGCCAGAGAAAGAAGTACTCAAACGCCTCACCATCGATATATTGGATATGGATATTACAATTGATGACGATATGGCATGGGCGATTACGACCGTAAATGTGTCTGGTGAAGTAAGAAAAACTGGCTCAACATTTGACAAAAAGGGCTACCAAACGTACTTGTTTAAACGAACGAGTAATGGATGGAAAGTCATACATTCACATTCGTCTACCCGCGATAAAAAGCCCCACAAGCATCATTAAGCGACGTCAGTATGCCCATCACTCGCAACGTTACCCTAGACATCATGCGCACGGTCGCCATTGTATTAATGGTGATCTTTCACTTCGCGTATGACTTGCGGTTCTTTGGCTGGGTAGATTGGAGTGTGCCAAATGGTCCTGGCTGGAAACAATTTCGGTATGTCATTTTATCACTCTTTTTCTTAAGTGTGGGTGCATCATTGGTGTTCGCTCATCACCAACGCGTGGATTTGAAATCCTTTGCGAAGCGAATAATGTGGATAGTGGTATGGGCATGCGTTATATCACTATTTACTTATTGGTTTTTCAATACTAATTGGATATTTTTTGGTGTTTTACACTTTATCGCCGTGGCCAGTGTACTATGCTTTCCCTTCGCACGTTATCCAGTCATGGCTTGTTTTATTGGGATAGGGATTATTACACTGTTCTTAACGAATGTGGTTACAAGTAAATGGCCGTTTAACTTATGGGAATTGGGGCTGCCGTCATCACCCAACGATTATGTTGCACTATTTCCTTGGGTTGGCGTTGTATTGCTGGGCATTGGCGTTGGCCATATGTTTATTAAGGGTATAGATCCCTGTGCTTCACTGAAATTATCAACTAAAATCACGTTTTTAGGACGTCACAGTCTTGCTGTGTATGTGTTACATCAACCTCTGTTTTTTGTAACATTAGGCAGCGTGTATTGGCTTTCGCATTCGGTTATGTGAGTCTAAGTTGAAGATGAGACAATGATAATAAGGGACCTTTGACAAAAGTAGAGCGTTGTTTGTTTTACAAGTAGTCTCGGCGTTTCTAGCACTTGTATATCAGTAATAGTGTGGATATTCTTAGCGTACAACAACATTTTTAGGTAGGGACCGCTGTGCTTTTAGTGCCAACAAACCCAGATTACCGCTAGTCTTCAAACAATCTTGGGCGCTCTTTCTGGAATCCAGTATATTTTTGCCATAGACTGTTACATTGTGCTCCCGCGAGTACGTTAGTGATAGCGTCGTCTGTGGCCATTTCTTTTTCTGCAAATAATAGTCTCACCTGACAAGAAATTTCATGCATCGCCGCTTGTTTCGTAAAAAGGCTTTTATCACGTAAACAGACTCTAATAAAAATTAGACTATCGACCATGCATATCACCCGAAAAATGAACCGCGGAAGCCGCTCAGGATCTTGGTATTCACTGCGCTCTTCGGTCAAGCAAAAATTTAAATTCTCTTCAAAACTTTTTAACCGTTTGTTAATACTCTGCAAGGCATTGTCATTTAATACACCAAAGCGGGTCATCTCTGCTTCGTAAAATGCTAAATCGAGTAGCGCTTCATAGTAAAGCATTCTTGCGTCATCTAATTTGTCTTTGACCATTTCGAAGCGTGAAATAGCATGTTCTTGTATTGCGATGACCTATCTAAGAACACTCGGATCGCAACGAGCGGTAGTGCTGTCTTCAACTGACGTCATGCTTAGATCATCAAAGAAACGGTCATAACCGTCTTCAATTAGAAACCGGCGAAGATAAATCGATATCGCTAAATTTTTAAAAACAAGACCGTTTTGCGTCTCCGTCTCACTCATTAACTTATCGAAAGCGTTTGCCGCGTACTGAACTTTTTCTAAATTTATCTGCTCCAAAAGTTCAATTTTTTGTTGGTGTCCGTCTGTGAGCCTCTTAATATCTTTCTCATGCCGCTCAGTGAGCGCTGAAATTTGACGTTGTTTTAACCCCCCTTAACGCTAGTAGATCTTGATCTGTTGCCTCTTTTAGCGCCTCCAAGTCTTGTTCTGCTTTGTTTTTTACTGCTTGAGTTCGAGTACTTTGAATGTGGTTCATCCAAGCAATAACTGCAGAAATAACGGCAACTAGGATGGCTGTTAATGTTAATACTGTGGTGGCCAAACTGCGTGTAGCTTCATTAGTAAAGTCGCGCGAAGCTAACAATGTCTCTGATTTAACAGATTGATGCTGTTGCGTTAACTCGGATTGCAATCGTAAGCGAATCTCTTGCATATCAAGAATATCCAAAGATGATTTTATTTGCTCTAACTCAGATGCGCTAAGCGTTGAGGGTTGCATTTTGATCGCTTCATTTCATTATATAACGTTTTCACCGCATCAATATCTTGTTCAATACGCGCAAGTCGACGATTAACTTCTGCATTGGAAAGCGTAGCATTCTCCAACAACAGTAAATCTCGATTAATCTCATCAACCTGTTTCTTAAGGCCAACTAATCCGCGATAGAAGTCTGCGTGAACATAGTCATCGGTATCGGCAAAGCAAATGGTGGGAAGAAGTAGAGTAAAAACTAACATCCATTTAAACACTGTATATATCCTAATTACTGCAACTGACGGTTGATCGCCATAGCGCTTGAGTAAGTATTACACCAGCTTAACGGTTTATTGTAAATCCCGCTGCAAAGAGCCTGCAAACCTAAGTTGAGGGTCGTATTTCTTTTTTAAAGCAATCAAACGCTCTACATGGTGACCGAAATAACTGGTCAATGGACAGTCGTTGCCCATGTCATAATTTTGGTAGGCATGGCCATTAAAAAATGGGGATAATCGTTCATAGGTTTGATTAACCCAGTCTATAACCTTGGTATTGTCTTGATCGGGCAGAGTCACACCCGTGATGCTACATACAAATGAGGCATCGCGATGAATAAATGCGGTTTCATGGGTCTCGATATCCTGGATCGCGCCACATAACGGATCGAGCATAATGCCCGCTGCGTTGTCTGGGCAAGACTGATAGCATTGCAAAAGCGCATCAATAAACTGTTCCGTAAGTTCACCTTCAATGATCCCATTGCGCCAATAAAGTGCGTGCCCTTGTTCATATTCATTTGACTGGCACTCTATGTATTGTTTATGCGTAACAGAGATATCGGCATCCGTTTCCCATTTTGCTATGTTATTTAGGTTGGAGTCAGGGTCTTCACTAAACCCCATAATTGATATTTTTGCATTTTGTAACGCTGAACGAGCGATGTATGCATATAAGAATTGCGTTCTCGGCCCCTGCAGTACAGCATCGCTGTATTGCTTTAAAATAGGCTTTGCCTTTTGAATTGGCCATTCAATGATACCTCCTTGAACATAAGCTGGAGCCGGGTGCAGCCTAAATGTTATGTGGGTGATAACGCCAAATTGAGAGCCGCCACTGCCGCGTAGTGCCCAAAAAAGATCAGAGTGTTCCAAAGTGTTTATAACTCTTTGCTGACCATCTGCTGTGATCAGATTAAACGCCAAGACATTGTCGCAACTTAACCCATGTTTGCGTGACAAAAAACCGATCCCGCCGCCTAACGTTGCTCCTACAACACCGACATCCGGGCAGGTGCCTAATGGGATCACTTTCTTATATTTCGATAAGAACAGATCCAAATTATGATTTTTCACACCCGCGCCCACTCTTACTGACTGACCAACTGCGCAAAGTTCTATACTTTGAAAGGCAGACATATCAAGGACAATGCCACCGTCAATAACGGCCGCACCCGTTACCCCATGGCCGCCGCCTTTAACTGATATTTGTAAATTAAGGCGATTGGCATAGTCAATTGTATTAATGATATCGACGTCTGACTCAGGCACGACTATCGCATATGGAAAATGTGAAATGGCTCGATTAAAAACATGACGCCGCGCTGAATAGCCTGTACTTCCAACGTCCCAGACACTGCCGCTTAACTTGTTTCGCAACGACAGTAAGTCAGATTCAGTTGGCTTCGTTGAAATAGTTTTATTGGTATCAATTGGGTTGAGCGGCGCTTCGTCAATGCTTTGCAATAAATCCCAATTTGTTCTGCTAAATGTCTTTGGGTCTATACGATTTAACAATTGCCAAAGGTATTGTGCAACAAGGCGCGGCGGTAGTAGCTTGTTCTCTTCATGTAAGCCTCTTAAAAAGGCCGACATCGGCAGTACATCGCTTGGCACTTGCCGGATTTTTTTTTGCATCGCTGTATCAACATTTCCGGGAGCTGCGGTGGCAAAAACAGCTACATCTTCATTAACTTCTTGTCTAAAACAACTACACACCATATTTAAAGCCGTTTTACTCACACAGTATGCTGATGCGCCTTTCACTGCACTAACGGGTTGCTCGCTTGTCAAATACAGTACGCGGCTATGTTTAAACTTATCCAGGCACAGTTGTGTTATCAAAAAGGGGATATCGCAGTTGATTCTTTGTGCCGTGCGCCATTCTTTGTAGCCTATTGATTGAATAGGTTTAAGCGGTGTGACAATACCTGCACAATGCACTAAGTAATCAATCTGTTCGTATTGGCTAAGCGTTTCTTGAATTTCAATCGTTGCCGCTTCGTGATTAAAATCAACGTGTTCTATGATGAGGCGGGGTTCAAATTTTTCATTGAACGCTCCTAGTTCTGAGCTATCACGACACAGTGCAACAACAAGCATATTTGGATCCCTTGATAAGAATTCATTAGTCAATGCTAATCCAATCCCTGATCCTGCACCGGTAATTACCGCAATTTTGTGTTTCGTCATTTCTTATTATCCGCTCACCCAATTAAAAATTGCATCTGGTATTCAGCATATGCCGCTGCAAAGTAGCTATGAGGAGACCTGTTGACGCAGCTTGAGCATAGATAATTTTGAACCAAGGATAAATAAATCGATAATTTGATTACGGAAATGTAATGATTCTGTAATCCGATTGTCGTGAAGGATTGATCTAAATCAATTACATTTATCGTGTGATTTATAGGATGGATTTCATCAAAAGCAAAGGATAAATCGGGTGCGAAAAATTACGATAGCACTATTCTGCATTGCCATATTACTGATCAATTCTGTATCAGTCAGTGTGCATGCATTTGAAGATGTCGGAATTCATACGCACGTTATTGCGGTGGATCCACGAGAAGTCCTCACACGCTATGGCTGCCAAGGCTGCCATCAGGTGCAAGGTGCGGGCGGAACACTTGGCCCATCGTTAGACAATGTTATCAGCGATAGAGGCAAAGCCTTCTTTTTACGAAAGGTCAAAGAGCCTCAATTTAATAACGCTTCTTCTGCAATGCCACAAATGCCTATAACAGATGAAGAGCTTGAGGTTTTGGCCGAATTTTTATCGCCCAAATAGCACCTTGACCTGAGACTAAGACATAGGATTAAGGTGACAAGTCGTCTATTTCAAACCTAAATCGCTCATGTGAGCACAACTAAAGGAAAAATTATGAAAACATTAACGTCATTATTACTAGCCAGCGCCCTTGTTGCTGCGCCAATTGCGACTTCTTACGCGCATCAACACACTGATAAATCTGACATGCCGATGATGGACAGTCAGATGATGAAGAAAATGCAAACACATATGGAAGAAATGCAAGCAGTTTTAGATGCAGTAAAAAGTGAATCTGATCCTGAAAAGCGCGAAGCCATGTTGCATGAGCATGCCCAAAAGATGCAAGACATGATGGGCATGATGGAAGGCAAAGATTCGATGGGAATGAAAGATGGAAAAGGAATGAAAGGCGGCATGGGCATGAAGCATAAACACAGTGATATGTCGACTGATGACAAAATGAAAATGATGGAACAGCGTATGGCCATGATGGAAGACATGATGGGGCAAATGATGGGACATACGGCTGAAAAAGCGAAGCCAATACACAAGCATAAAAAGAACTAATCAATGCGTTATGAGGCAGGAAAAGCGACTGCCTCTTTTCTTTTAATAATCGCGGGAGTTTTACATGAACAAATTAATCAAGCTTTTATCAATTGCAATCTTGTCTGTTGGGCTACTAGGGGGCTGTGCAAGCCAGATATACCATGACTACATCATGAGTGGGCAGGTTGTTACCGTCGATGATAAACAAGTAGTGGTGTGTGTCTCTGACACCGATGCTCTCAAAGAACATCAAGTCTTCAATGTCTATCGCACCGTGTACGATCCTTATTCGACCTCAGAGGCTGATGACGGCTACTCACGAAAATTTGTTGGCAAAATACGATTAGGTAAAACGAAGGATGAGCATTTTGCAGAGGCTATTGTACTTGATGGCGAACTAGCACGTTATGACATGGTCGAGTTTGATCGTGGGTTTTAGTCGATATTTTTGAATAGGAGCATGCCGTTGTGAAGATTAGAGAGTGTCACCAAACCTACCGTTTAGCGGCTATTGTGAGTCTGGTATTATCTAGTGTCTTATTCACAACCGCGTGTTCAGCGATAACACAACAAACTAGTCCGAAAGAAAAACCTAAAGAAACACAATCTTCAGACACTACGCCCGAGTTAGCGCCGGCTGACTTTGCAAAGATCCAATCAGCTTTGCGCTCATTAGACAACTCACTGGCAGCGCAATCAAAAAGCAATACCGGCGTTAAACAGAGCGATACCAGCCCTCAACTCAATGAATCATCTACGCCCCCCCAAGCGACGAGCAAGATGAAGATGGGCATGGGAAAAGGGAAAAAGAAGATGACAATGAACGGAAAGTCTTGCATGGGGATGATGTGTAAGATGATGATGAAAAATAGTTCGATGATGGGTATGCCTCCTGAACAAAATACACCGGAGATATCCAAACCTTCATCAACGATAAGCTTGCCAGGTGCGAGTAGTGCACCTCATATTTACCACCTTGGTGAACAAGCCTTTTTCTTAAACCACACAACAACATTAGAACTAACAGATACGCAGTATCAAACGTTGTTATCGATTCAATCTGAGTGGGAGTCTTCCCAAAAAAGCCTTGCGCAGCAGCGTAGTGCATTAGAGGCATTATTGTGGGAATTGACAGCCCAAGGATTGCCTCAATACGACAATATTAAAGACACCATTAGTAAAATAGAGGCCATAAACAGCACCCTACGCCTACAGTTTATTGCTTCGGTGGGGAAAGCCGTCTCTGTATTAACACCCCCGCAGATTGCGAAAATAAATGCGCTGTGGGCGGCTGAACAAAAGGATGCGTCATGACTAGGGGGAGTAAACGCGCATCAATGATTCACCGCTATTGTGTCATTCTAAACGTCGTTCTTTTTTTCGTGATTATAAATGCGCACGCACAGCAACAGACTGAGGATAGTGAGCATGCCAGCCATCATACTGAGGCAGCGAATGGGCCGAGTGTTGCGGTAAGTACAGATTCTCCACCTTTGGCCAATCAAGTTAAAGGTCAGCCGGGCAATGCCAACGCAATGATGGGGCCAGGTATGGCAAAAGGAATGGATAAAATGATGGAGAAAATGGGAGCGCCTAAACCTAAAGATCTCTATCCAACTTTAATGCGGATGCAATCAACCACGACGGAACAAAGAGATAGTATCTTAGGCAAAGCGTCGGCGCGTATGCAACAAGGAAGTGAACAACTGACTACCGGGTTTGAATCGCTCGCCCGTGCCGCAGCCGTTGATGACTATACCCAAATGCAAGTAGCTGTTGAGACCGTTAAAGAAGGGATCGCGCATTTTGATAGTGGTCTGGCGGCAAAACGGGCAATACAAGATGGGCAAGAGCCCAGAAGAGTGGCATTAACCTGGTTTAAATCGCAAATGAATTTGCTACCCAGTTCACCAGTGAATGATTCCTCAACACTGTTTGGCATGACGCCGTTTCATACTGCAGTGATGCTTGTTCTGCTGATCTTCACTGTCGTCATGGTGTATGTTTATGGATTTAAAATGCGCAGAGCTGCCGCATTGCTTGAAGAGCTTAGGTCCACTGAGACCGCAAGCGCTGCTGCGCCCACGAAGCAAACATCACCTAACGAGATACCTACTAACGCACCTGTAGGGACTGACGCTGTTTTAATACCCGCTACAGCGCAGGCATTATCTTCTACGACTATGTCACCGCGTAAAGGTGTCTATAGTGGCAGTATGCAAGTCACCGGTATTTTTCATGAGACCCATGATGTTAAAACGTTTCGACTTGCCAGCGCCGATGGTCAAGTCATCCCATTTAGTTTTGAACCTGGACAATTTGTGACTTTTACGCTCACGATTGATGGTGTTGAAAAACCGGTGAAGCGGTCTTACACCATCGCATCATCACCCACTGAGCAGTATTACTTTGAAGTCACCATCAAACGCGAGGAATTCGGTGTTGTTTCTCGTCATATGCATGACGTCGTAAATGTGGGAGATACGCTTTCAATTAAAGCGCCTGGCGGCAAGTTTTACTTCAATGGTCAAGATGCAAGTAGCGTTGTATTGATTTCAGGGGGGGTTGGGATCACGCCCATGATGAGCGCGGTACGTTACTTAACCACGACGTGCTGGGACGGTGACATTTATTTTCTGTTTTGTACGCGAACGTCTAACGATTTTATTTTTGAACAGGAATTAAAATATCTACAAGCACGTCACCCAAGGTTGAAAGTACTCGTCAGTATGACACAGGCGGATGGCACATCTTGGATGGGACCTCAGGGGCGTTTTTCATCGGCATTGATAAATGAATTCGTGCCGGACATAGCATTAAAAACAGCACACATTTGTGGGCCGCCGGCAATGATGGATGCAACCAAGGATATTTTATCTGAATTGGGTATGCCTGAAGCGAATATTAAAACAGAAGCTTTCGGTGGTGCGAGTCCGAAGAAAACGGCCACTAAAACGGAGGTCGCCCCAAACACGCCTGTAAACAATACGCGCCAAGTGCGATTTAGTTTATCAAATGCACAGGCACAAGCCGGCACAGATGAAACCGTATTGGACGTTGCTGATGGACTTGATGTTGATATTGAGAATTCGTGCCGGGCAGGCTCTTGCGGCAGTTGCAAAGTGAAATTACTGCGCGGCGATGTTGATATGGAGGTTGATGATGGGTTGGAGCCAGAAGATAGGGTCAGTGGTTATATTTTAGCCTGTCAAGCCATCCCTAAAACTGATGTGGAGGTGGAAGCATAGTGAATAGTCAAGAGCGAACCATTGTAGGCAGCTTGGTGGTCTTAATGATCTTACTTTGGCTAGGGTTTGTGTGGCACCGTGACCCAGCATTCCCTGGCAGCTTTGCTGGATTTGTCGTTGGTTTGACTGCGCTGGTATTAATGTTTATTCCGTTGCTTTACATGATCATTAAACGCAACAAAGCACTAAAGAAAGTCGTGACCAAGCAAATAGCCATGCCTACGCTGCTGCGCATTCATATTTATGCTGGAGTATTGGGACCTATTCTTGCACTCATCCATAGCGCTCATCGTTTTGATAGTGCTACTGGAGTCTCCATCATCATCTTTATGATGGTCGTTGTGATCAGTGGGTTTGTTGGTCGGTATGTGCTAGGGCTTATTTCCTCAAATGTAAAAGAGAAAAAGCGTCAAGTGACAGAACTCCAAGGTGCACTTTCAAGCGCCAAACAATCGCTTAAAGACGCGGTCTGCGACGTAAGATATTCGACTTTCGCCCAAACATCAGCGAGACACATTCCATACATTGCTTTAAGTGTACCTACTTCAGCGCAAAGTAAGCTGTTTCGACAAGAGAGTAAGGTTCTATCCATTATCGATGCCATTTCTGATGTTGAATACAGCATTCTGATTCACGACACTGCGAAAACTTGGTTTGCTCGTTGGTTGAAGTTTCATATCGTGATTTCGATAACGCTCTATGGCGTATTGTTCTTTCACATTTTTAGTGAAGTTTATTTTGGACTACGCTGGTTATGAGCAAGTGGATAATAGTTATTCTGGGCTTAGTTGCAGCGGGCTTTGGTGTTAGCCATTTTTTTCACACACCAGAGGATCTTGCAAAAATTCCGTGGGAACAAATGGTAGAGCCTGGTTCACTGAGCAAAGCGCATGCGTTTTTGGCGGATGACTGCTTGAGTTGTCACACGCCAGTAGAAGGCGTTGAGCGCGACAAGTGTGTCGCCTGTCATGCAAATGATACCCATATCGTCGCGCGTCAACCTACTGCGTTTCACGCCGACATAACAGAATGTGCTAGTTGTCATACTGAGCATCAAGGTGAGGATGCTAAGATTTCACTGATGAACCATATTGCATTGGTCGATATTGGGTTCAATATGCTCCCCAACCCAAACGTGCCATTTGACGAAGGCGCAGCCACGATGGCTTTTTTAGAAAATGTTCTAGCGAATAAGCAAACGGCTGATCCCCTATTTGTGCATCCCGACGTCAGTGATAAAGAAGCATTATTGAATTGTTCACAGTGCCACAGCAACGATGATCGCCACTTCACGTTGTTCGGAGAGGATTGCGTGCAATGCCACAGTACAGACAAGTGGTCACTGCCGACGTTTATTCACCCCTCGAGTCAATCTCGTGATTGCAATCAATGTCATGAAGCGCCGCCCAGTCACTACATGCAACATTTTAAAATGATTTCCGCCAAAGTCGCTGGCGAGCCAAAAGCCAAAGTGGAGGCGTGTTATGCCTGTCATCAATCGACTTCCTGGAACGATATTAAGCGTGCCGGCTGGTACAAGCATCATTAAGGGGGAGAAACTGTGATCACAAATTCCATTGCCCTGGCAACCTCACTGTTGGTAGCAATAGTATTGTTTCTGCCTCGCCTACGACAATCTGTCCAATGGCGAGCGACAGTAACACCGCTGGCTTCAATTATTGGCAGTGGCTTTTTGATCATTGCACCACTGCTGCATTCGGTAATGGGTAAATGGGCGCTACTGGGCATTATTTTATTGTCGACTCTGGCATATTTGTTGGGTTCAGTCATTCGCTTCAATATACGTCATGCAGAGCCTGAGCTTGCTCGCAATTCACACGGCAGTATCGCAACGCTTGAGAAAGCCAGTCAATGGGCCCTCGGTGCTGCATACGCAATTTCTGTGGCGTTTTACATTAGCTTGTTTGCCGCGTTTGTCTTTGACCGCTTTGCTATTGACGATACAACGCTCATCAAATTGTTTACCAGTGGGCTGCTTGTCATCATTATGTTGGTCGCTTGGCTTCGTGGTGCAAGAGGATTGGAAACCATCGAGTTATTCGCAGTCACAATTAAGTTGGCGATTATTATTGGTGTACTAACAGCACTAGCAACTTACGATATACAAGTAAAAAGTGCGTGGTTTAAACATGAGGCGATACAATCCCTCAGCCATTTTGAAACCCTTAGCATGCTTGCCGGTATGCTCATGGTGACACAAGGGTTCGAAACCACGCGTTTTATGGGCAATAGCTATAATGCAGAGCAGCGTATTAAAGCGGGACGATATGCCCAGTGGATTGCCATTTTCCTTTACGTTGTTTTTATTGGTTTAACCTGTCCCATTTTTCTCGATTTTCCGATAACCGAACTGAATGAAACAACCATTAGTTATACCCTGGGTCAAGCCATTTGGGTATTGCCGATATTATTACTTGTGGCCGCGACGGCAAGCCAGTTAAGTGCCGCATTAGCCGATACCATAGGTGGCGGTGGTTTGCTAAAAGAGCTCTTCCATTTATCTATATCTCCTCAGTTTTATTATGTTCTTGTCATCGCGATTGCCGGCATATTAGTTTGGTCATCCAACGTATTTGAAATCATTAATCTCGCGTCAAAGGGATTTGCACTTTATTACCTTATACAAACACTCATCGCATTCAAGCTCGTACTACTGCGGCCCAAAGAACAACGCTTCAAATCGCTTCAATTGCTTGGTCTTTGCGCGATTGTTGTTTCCTTATCCTTTGTGATTGGCTGGTCAATACCAGCACCGCACAGTTAATAGAGGACAGAGGCTAATGCAATCCGCAAAAACATGTACGCCAGCAGTCCGCGTCGCAAACAAGGTTAAGCAATATACCATAATAGGGGTAGGAAACATTTTACAGCGTGATGATGGCGTTGGTATACATGCTATCCAAGCCTTACAGCCCATGTTTGAAGACTATTCAAATGTGTCGTGCATTGATGCTGGGACACTGAGCTACGAATTATTAGAATGGGTGTCAAATTCAGATCATACCATTGTCATAGATGCCGCCTATATGCGATGTCCAGCTGGCACGGTTAAAGTCTTCAAAGATGATGAAATCGCGCAGCAATTTGAACAGGCAACGGCGCACTCTGTTCACCAAATTACGTTACGCGATACCTTATTAACCAGCCAAACATTGTTCTCAAAACCGACTGAAGTGACGTTAATTGGCGTAGAGCCTGAAACAATCGAGTGGGGGACGTCCTTAAGTCCAAAAGTCAGTGTCGCGCTCTCTTCCATCATGGATATCGCGTGTGCGTGTCTTTCTACCGATAATTTTCACGCCAATACTCCAGCGATTGAAAAGGAGTCACGATGAACGAAGAACTCATTTTTATAACATCTAATGCTGACACTACGGGCAATGTGATCCCGCTTTTGCATCAGATTCGTCATGCCTTATCCCAGTTACTTGCGCAGCAAGAAGAAACCACGATAGACCTGCGGCGATTACCATTGAGTGCAAGTGAAGAATCACAGTTGGAGACTTTTCTGGGCCATGGAGAGGTGAAAGCAGATATTCAGGCACTGGGTGACACAGTGCTAATCGAATCACGATATACAGGTGTCTGGCTTGAAACGCATTACAACGAGGAAGCCGAGATCATGGGCAAATATGTGCATATCTGTGACTGTCCACAGCTAATAAAATCTCAACCAGAAGATATGGTGTTATCGCTCAATAATATCGTGTCAGACATTCAATCAATGTCTGATACATCGACGAATGACGCGGCTGAGGAGGATTAATATGTCTCTACCCACATTAAATGCGCAGTTACAAGCGTCAGGTATATCCAGACGCACATTTCTTAAGTTCTGCGCTACGACAGCATCATTGCTCGCCTTACCTCAAAGTGCGGTTGCCGATCTCGCCAATGCACTGGGGAATGCAAAACGACCTTCTGTTATTTGGTTGCCCTTTCAAGAATGTACTGGGTGCACCGAGGCAATTTTACGCTCTCATGCCCCCACTCTGGAAAGCCTTATCTTCGATCACATTTCATTGGATTATCAACATACAATAATGGCTGCCGCTGGAGAGCAAGCAGAGGAGGCACGACACGCAGCAATGGAAGCGCACAAGGGACAATATTTGCTGTTGGTCGATGGTTCGGTTCCGATGGGGAATCCCGGTTACTCAACGATCAGTGGAATGAGTAATGTTGATATGTTGCGTGAATCGGCCAAAGAGGCTGCAGGTATTATTGCCATTGGTACCTGCGCATCTTTTGGCGGGATCCCCAAAGCTAACCCAAATCCTACGGGCGCTGTTGCAGTCAGCGACATCATTACTGATAAACCAATCGTCAATATTTCAGGATGCCCACCACTGCCTATCGCGATAACAGCAGTGTTGGTTCACTACCTGACATTTAAGCGTTTTCCTGACCTTGATGCACTGCAACGACCACTCGCCTTTTTTGGTGAAACCATTCACGACCGATGTTACCGGCGTCCGTTTTTTGAACAACGTAAATTTGCAAAATCGTTTGATGACGAGGGGGCTAAGAAGGGCTGGTGTCTGTTTGAGCTGGGTTGCAAGGGGCCTGAAACTTTTAATGCGTGTGCAACCGTTAAGTGGAATCAAGGCACCAGTTTTCCTATTGAATCTGGGCACCCGTGTCTTGGCTGCTCTGAGCCCGACTTCTGGGATAAAGGCAGTTTTTACCAAGCCCTTTTCCCATGGGAACGATACAAATCTAAACCGGGTAAAGGTGGACAGAAGCACGCCGGTAAAAACGCATAAAACACAATAGGCAAAGCATATGGACAAGACATCAAATAATGATCGGTTGGTCGTCGATCCCATCACTCGAATCGAAGGCCATCTTAGGATAGAAGCTGACTTGGATGGGAATACGATCAAACAGGCGTTCTCTTCGGGTACCTCTGTACGAGGAATTGAACTGATCCTGCAAGGCAGAGATCCTCGGGATGCGTGGGCGTTTGCTCAGCGTATCTGTGGCGTTTGTACATTGGTACATGGCATGGCATCGGTTCGCGCAGTCGAAGATGCCCTCAGAAAAGCGTGGCGTACAAACGCCAAGTTAGGAGTCGCTATTGGACATCCGGCCATGACGTCCATGCCAAAAGGGCCGTTGCAACATGGTAAAAAAGGCAAAGGGCACCGTCATTCAGGCACCGTGATAGGTTCACTGAGTGAAGCTGAGATGGCTATCCCACAAAATGCACAATTAATCAGAAACATCATGATCGGCACCCAGTATGTGCATGATCACGTGATGCATTTTTATCACTTACATGCCCTTGATTGGGTTGATGTTGTATCGGCTTTAGATGCGGATCCAGCTAAAACGGCAGCGCTTGCTGGTCAACTTAGCGATTATCCTCGTTCATCTCCTGGTTATTTTAAGGATATGAAACAAAAAGTTAAAACGCTGGTTGAGTCGGGACAACTGGGAATATTTAACAATGCATATTGGGGGCATCCGGGCTACAAACTGCCACCTGAAGTAAATTTAATGGCGCTAGCGCATTATCTAGATGCGCTAACGTGGCAACGTGACGTTGTCAAAGTTCACACCATATTTGGTGGCAAAAACCCTCATCCCAATTTTGTCGTCGGCGGTGTACCGTCACCCATTAATTTGAATGCATCAACAGGAATTAACACACGACGATTAGTGCAATTACAAGATGCCATCACCCAAATGAAGACATTTGTCGATCAAGTGTACTACCCAGATATTTTGGCCATTGCGGGTTATTACAAAGAGTGGGGTACACGAGGCGAGGGGCTGGGTAACTTTCTAACCTATGGGGACCTACCGACGACCTCAATGGATGATCCCGCGTCATTTTTATTTCCCAGAGGCGCAATACTGGGTCGCGACTTGAGCAAGGTATATGAAGTCGACTTAGATGATCCATCTGAAATTCAAGAATTCGTTTCTTCATCTTGGTATCGCTATAGCGGCGGAAATACAAGTGGCTTACATCCTTTCGAAGGGCAAACAAACCTTGAATATACGGGCCCAAGGCCCCCTTATAAGCACCTTAATACGAGTGCTGAATATTCATGGTTGAAAAGTCCGCGTTGGAAAGGCCATGCAATGGAGGTCGGTCCGTTAGCGCGTGTATTAATGATGTATGCGAAAAAGGATGCTGCAGCGCAAGACATCGTCAACCGCTCTCTTTCTATCTTGGATTTAGCGCCCTCAGCACTTTTCTCGACACTCGGCAGAACGCTCGCCAGAGCGGTTGAAACCAAAATTATCGTCAACCAGCTACAGGATTGGTATGACCAATTGCTTGATAATATTGCGAGAGGCGATACCGATACGTTCAACCCTTTATATTTTAACCCAGCGAATTGGCCTGTAAAAGGTCAAGGCGTCGGGGTTATGGAAGCGCCCAGAGGCGCTTTAGGGCATTGGTTAGTCATGCAAAATGGAAAGATTGATAACTACCAATGTGTCGTGCCCACTACATGGAACGCAGGACCTAGGGATCCTAATTCACAGGCCGGCGCTTATGAAGCCGCGCTACAAGATAAACATACACTACATGATCCTGACCAACCTTTAGAGATTTTGCGAACACTTCATAGTTTCGATCCGTGCCTTGCATGTGCTGTGCACGTGATGGACGAAACTGGTGAAGAGCGTCTGCAACTGAAAGTTCGTTAGTCATAGTTGAGGAACTATTATGAGCATCCAAAATATTACAAAGCATCTTACTAACCCACTAATATTAATTTTCTACTCGGTGTTGGGCTCACCAGCGAGCCACGCGCATCCGGGCCACCAAGGCGATCATTCCTTACTGTTAGTCGCACTCCTGTCAGTCACAGTGTTAGTGGCGGTTGGGCTCTTTGTGTACAGAGCGAGAGTGAGAAGTGACGCAATACGGGTACCACAGTAATGTGCCTCGCTGTTCCAATGAAAGTCACAGGAATAAAAGGCTTTAATGCGATATGCGAAGCCAAAGGTGTTTCTCGCGAGGTCAGTTTACATTTAATACAAGGATCAGGTGTCAAGGTGGGTGACTATGTAATGATGCATGTGGGTTATGCACTGCAAGTGATCACGTATGATGAAGCGCAAGTGACGTGGGAGTTGCTCGATCAGGTGATTGCTTACGATGCATGAAATGAGTCTGTGCTATAGCTTGCTTGACACAATTGCCGTTTACCAACGCGCAAATATGGATAAGTGTGTCGGTCTTGTCCACGTCAAAATCGGCCCACTTTCAGGTGTTGAGCCTGATTTACTGCATCAGGCTTTCTTGACGTGTAGGACTCACTCTATCGGCGATCAGGCAGCGCTTCAAATACACACTAGCGCTATCACAGTGCGCTGCACATTGTGTGGCAAACATAGCCGTGCAGTAGTAAACCGTATCATATGCGCTAGCTGTGGTTCGTGGCAGACAGAACTCATTCAAGGCGATGAGTTTGTTTTACAGCGAATTGAATTCATCCCGTCCGAAATATCAACCGAACCAAAGGAAAGACAATATGTGCGGTAATTGTGGGTGTGAAACACCTAGGAAAATCGAAAAGCCTATTCAGCAAATGACAAACGTCGTTGAGGTTCATGCGAATCTAAAAAGTAGCAATGATACCCAAGCGATCACAAATCGTGCTTTGTTTGATGCACATGATGTGATGGTGATTAATTTGATGTCATCGCCAGGCAGCGGAAAAACACGGTTGCTGGAAGAAACCATCACTGCGCTCAAATCTCAATACAACATGGCGGTGATTGAGGGCGATCTCGAAACTGAAAATGATGCTAACAGGATTAGGCGTCATGGTGTGCAGGCTGAGCAAATTGCGACAGGGCAAGGGTGCCATTTGGACGCTAATATGGTGTTTAAGGTACTCGGGAAATTTAACCTCGAAAAGCTAGACGTTTTGTTTATTGAAAACGTTGGCAATTTAATTTGTCCCGCATGTTTTGATTTAGGGCAGCACTTGAATGTGATCTTGTTGTCGGTACCAGAAGGCGACGATAAACCCGAAAAGTACCCCGTTATGTTTCGTGCCGCAGATGTCATGCTGATTTCAAAGACCGACTACTTGCAGTTCCACGACGAATTCAATGTGGCGCGTGCGATCCAGTCATTTCGTAAAGTGGGCAATAACGCCCCTGTTATAGAAGTGTCTTCAACGCAAAGTAACCAGCTTGAGGCATGGTTTGCTTACTTTATAGAAACCATTAATGCTCGTGACTCTCGCTCATTGCAAGAACGGGGAGCTTAAGAGTATGTATAGTGTTGAATCGTTACTATCTCTGATCAAGAAAACGCCGCTTACAAAACCGCTCCGTATTCTCAATGTCTGTGGTGGTCATGAGCGCGCGATCACGCGCGCTGGCTTTAGAACGTTATTTCAACACAATATTCATCTGATCCCCGGCCCAGGCTGCCCCGTCTGTATTTGTCCAGAAGAAGATATCGCATTCGCGATTCACTTAGCACTCAACGAAAACGTCGTCATTGCGAGTTTTGGTGATATGCTCCGCGTGCCCATCGATTGTGCTATCGATGGTTGTGATTCATTGATAGCAGCAAAAAATAGTGGAGCAGATGTTCGTCCTATTTCGTCTGTGCAAGAAGCAGTATCTATTGCGATAGGTGAACCTGAAAAGGCGGTTGTATTTTTTGCGGTCGGTTTCGAAACCACCATGGCACCGGTTGCAGCAGCATTGCTTGCTGATTTGCCCAATAACCTTAAAGTTTTATTGTCTGGACGTCTTACTTGGCCAGCTGTTGCCCATGTGCTTAGAAGTCAAAAAGATACATTTGACGCCCTTATTGCACCAGGCCATGTCGCAACCATTATGGGATGTGAAGAATGGCAATTTGTTATCGACCATCATGATTTACCCGTCAGTATTTCAGGATTTCATCCAGAAAGTCTGCTTTTGTCGATCCATGCACTTATCAAAAACTTTTCTAACAGAGTCATTACGCTGAACAATAGCTATCCCGAAGTGGTCAAGCACCATGGTAACTCAGCGGCTAAAACTCTTTTAAAAACAGCGTTTACTCAGGTTGATGCGCATTGGCGTGGAATTGGTGTCATACCGCGTTCTGGATTTTCATTGGCTGCAAAATTGTCGCACTTAGACGTTACCAACCATTATGAGCCAATCGATTCTAGTTCACGAATTATACAAACCGGTCTAAAAACACCCCCGCCCTGTGAGCAAGTGATACTTGGGCAAATGGCACCTGATGGGTGCCCGTTTTTCGGTAAGGAATGTATACCGGCTTCGCCCAAAGGAGCCTGTATGGTTTCCGACGAGGGGGCTTGCAGAATCTGGTATAGCGCTGGCGAGCGCTCAGTAATAGAAGTTATTGAGAAGGGAAGTATGCAAAAGGTGGAGATAAAGTCATGACGGCTTCCGGCTCACACGAAGCAAATCAAAATAATGCAAAAACGATTGCGTATGAGCTAATCATTACAGGGATGATCCAAGGCGTTGGCTTTAGACCCTTGATTTACCGTTTAGCCCATGAAAAAAACCTTGTGGGATGGGTCAAAAACGATTGTGGGTGTGTGTGCATACATATTGAAGGCTCAGAATTAGATGTTGAACAGTTTTTATATGAATTACTAAATAATGCGTCACTGGTATCGTTGTATTTACTCGAAAAGAAAAGCATTAAACCCAATGGCTTAGGTACATTTTCGATAGAAGAAAGCAGTCATGACCCATTAAGCGGGACGGTATCAGTGCCCAAAGACTTGTATTTGTGTGACGCGTGTCAGTCCGAGTTACTGTCTACAGATAACCGGCGCAGTGATTATAGTTTCATCGCTTGCAGTGAATGTGGACCACGATTCTCGATGTTGCGGGCAATGCCCTATGACAGAAAAAATATTAGTATGTCCGCGTTTCCTATGTGTGAGACGTGTCACCAAGAATATCAATCCCCGCATGACAGGCGCTTTCACGCACAGCCTATCAGTTGTCGCGCATGCGGACCTGAAGTGTTTTGTTCAACAGTTGGCGGTCGTGTGATCGCGCAAGGTGATGACGATGTTGTGACTGCGGTTGTGGGATGCCTTAACCAAGGTGCAATCATTGCGTTAAAAAGTGTCGGCGGGTATCACTTAATTTGTGACGCGCAAAACACTGAAGCGGTTGATCTACTGCGGCGACGAAAGAATCGACCCGACAAGCCTTTTGCGGTGATGCTTCCAGAGCCGCAAAGCGATGTTCCTGGACAGAGTTGGCTCGATAACTGTGTGGTGGTAAACAGTCAAGATAAAGCGCTCCTATCAAGCCCTATAAGACCTATTTTGCTTGCACCAAAAAAACGCAATGCACCCATTGCAGAAAACGTAGCGCCAATGCTTAGTGATTTGGGGGTGATGTTACCATGCAGTGGTTTGCATTTGATGCTCATGAAGCAATTCAATCGTCCGATGATCGCAACCTCAGGCAATGAATACGGTGAACCTATGGTCACATCGACGTCGTCTGCACAACAACAGCTTTCCATGTTGGCTGATTTTTTTGTTCATCATAATCGCGATATCTGTCACAAACTTGACGACTCCGTTCTAAGAACTGTGATGTCAGGCGCTATACCGTTTCGTCTGGGGCGGGGCTTAAGTCCCCTGGAATTAACGCTTCCCTATGACGTGGAAGAACCCCTTCTTGCGGTGGGGGCGAATCAGAAAAACACGGTATCGTTCGCATGGAAGAACCGACTAGTGGTAACGCCGCATATTGGCGACCTAGATTCGCCTATAATGCAGGAACATTTTGAAAAGTGTATCAGTGATTTTCAAGACCTTTATCATGTCAGTCCGCAGCGTATTCTGTGTGACCGACATCCTGGCTATATTAGTTCTCGTTGGGCCAAGGAAAGCCCATTACCGTCCAGTGAAATTTTACATCATCGTGCCCACGCATCCGCCTGGGCGTTATCTGCTGAAGTCTCGTCACCTAGTTTGGTTTTTGTATGGGATGGGGCAGGGATAGGCAGTAATGGTGATTTGTGGGGTGGTGAAGTGTTTTGGGGCTCACCGGGCAATTGGAAACGCATTGCATCATTGGCTCCTATGAAACTGCAAGGCGGGAATAAAGTACCATATCAGCCTTGGCGCAGTGCCGCAGCACTTGCATGGGAGACTAGTTTCACGGAGGTCGATTTGACCCCCTTTGACCCAGAGCACCTGAGTTTCAAGGCATGGAAAAACGAACTTAATTGTTATTTTAGTAGTTCGATGGGAAGACTGTTTGATGCAGCTGCGTTTGCCTGTTGTGAACAAAGTGAAGTCTCATATGAAGGGCAAGCACCGATGATGCTTGAGAGTGTTGCATCCACGCCATCCAAGATTGTGCCGTTATCCTTGATACAGAAAAGTGATGATTTCATTCTAATGGACTGGCGAACGATGGTGCCTGACCTATTTGATAAAACAGTACCCGCACAAATCCGCGCCGCAAATTTTCACGCATCACTCATTGAAACTGCGTGGGAGTTAACCCAGCGTTGTCGCAAAAAGTATGACTTCAAACATATTGGTTTGGCCGGAGGCGTCTTCCAAAACCGCATTTTATGCGATGGCCTAGCTGAACGTTTTGCACAATCAGACATTCCTGTTGTTATCCCAAGCAGTTTACCTTTAAACGATGCAGCAATAAGTGTCGGGCAAATTCACGAATATTGCTCAAGGAGATCATCATGAAAGGCATAGAGCGTAATAATCGAGCATCATCAGAACCGTTGGACACCGATACTATTCGGTTAGCGCAAGGCAATGGTGGAATATTGACCAAAAAACTTATTAATGATGTGTTTAAAAATACTGCCAATAAAGAACTAGATCTGCTACACGACGCGGCTTCGGTAACCTTCGCCGGTCCCTTTCTGAGTATGACAACCGATAGCTTCGTTGTCTCACCTTACACATTTCCAGGTGGCAATGTGGGGGCATTAAGTATTTACGGTACCGTGAATGATCTGGCTGTCGTTGGCGCGACCCCTCGGTATATCAGTACTGCATTCATTATTGAAGAAGGCTTTTCGATGACGGCTCTCAAGGAGGTTGTCCATAAAATGCATCAAGCTGCTGTAGAAACCAATGTGTCCATAATAACGGGAGATACTAAAGTCGTTCCAAAGGGATTCGGTGGTGGCGTTTATATCAATACAACGGGTGTGGGTGACAGCCAAGAAACACCAATTTGGGATACGAGTCTTATAAGGCCGGGCGATCATGTACTTGTCAGTGGCTCTGTTGGCGATCACGGTGCTTGCGTATTACTGGCGCGTGAGGACTATGGGTTGCATGGCCAATTAAAGTCCGACTGTGCCAGCGTTTTCCCGTTAGTCAATGCAATCAGAGACTTAGAAGGCGTTCGTTTTGTCCGAGACCCAACGCGTGGAGGACTATCAGTGTTACTCCATGACGTGGCAACTGAAACGGGTTTCAATATCGAGCTAATTGAAAATAACATTCCGGTGCGTCCAGAGGTCGCAAGCGTGTGTGACATTCTAGGCTTTGATCCTTTCGTTTTGGCTTGTGAGGGACGCGTTATTGCAATTGTTAGTCCCGATATTAGCAGCGAAGTACTCACTCATTGGCGGGGTATAAAAAACGGTGAAAATGCCCAACATATTGGTGTCATTACGGAAAATACAGGCTTAAAGGGCCGCGTGTCGATTATTACGCCAATGGGAGGGCGACGCTTCATGAGTGAGCTTGAAGATGAGCCACTTCCACGGATCTGTTGAAGGTTTAGGTGTTGACCTGTGAGCGGCTCACAGGTTTATCGTGTGAAGGTGAGAGTAAAACATAGGATTAAAGGCGTGTTTTACCGGCACAACAATGTTGATAAAGACGGGGGGTTAAAATGCGGGTAAAACAAATAGCAGATGCACTAGATATTAGCGTTGATACCGTGCGCTATTATACGCGCATTGGACTTTTGGTCCCAAATAAATCCCACAATGGATACAAGTATTATCGGCCGGCGGATGTGACGCGACTGCGGTTCATTTTAAGTGCGCGCGCCTTAGGTTTTTCGGTCAATGATATTAAAGAGATCCTAGTTACATCTTCACAAACCAATGCGCCGTGTCCAACGGTAAGGCGTCTTATTGAAAAGAGGTTGAAAGAGACTGAACAGCGGTATCAGGACATGCATGAACTTAGAGAGCGCATGCGCTTAGCCACTTCAGAGTGGCAAAACAAACCCGATCAACCTCCAACGGCCGATACGATATGCCATTTAATTGAAGGTTTCACAGCGCTTAAGTCATAACAAGGTTTAAATAGGGAGTGGTTCATGAATTCTAAAACAGACAGTGCGAAAGCACATGGGTGTTGTAGTGGCGGCGATAAAACATCAACTGCGAACGAAGCGGTTGACACTAAAACGCAGACCAGACAGGTGTCTTCCGAAGCAGGCGAGATACAACTTAATATTCAAGGGGCGAGTTGTGCCAGTTGCGTCACTAAAATTGAAACAGCCTTAAAACAAGTCGCAGGCGTCACCGGCGCAGAAATGAATTTTGCACAGCGTACAGTGCTTATCAATGGTAATGCCTCACCAAGCGAACTGGTTGGTGCGGTAGAAGAAGCTGGGTATAACGCAACGCTGGCAAATGCCGATTCTGATGAGGCTGCCATTGAAGAAAAAGAGCAAGCGGATTGGGCTTATTATAAAAAGCTAATGCGACACATGGTCATCGCATTGTCGCTTGGAGTACCGCTCATGATCTATGGTTTGGTAACCGGGGAAATGAGCGTCAACACGACCACGGAGCGAATTGTATGGTTGATTATTGGGCTCATGACATTAGGTGTCATGGTGTTCTCTGGTCGGCATTTTTATGTGGGTGCATGGAATTCGTTTAAAAATCATTCGGCCAATATGGATACTTTGATAGCCTTGGGTACAGGAACCGCCTGGTTGTACTCGATGACAGTTGTGTTCTTCCCGGGCTATGTCCCTGAAATGGCACGACATGTTTATTTTGAGGCAACCGCTATGATCATCGGCCTAATTAATTTAGGCCTGGCCCTTGAGATCAAAGCACGCGGTAAAACCTCAGAGGCCATTAAAAGGCTGATAGGCTTGCAAGCCAAGACTGCACGTGTCATCCGAGATGGCGATGATATTGATATTCCTATTGAAGATGTTTTGCTCAATGATCTTATCCGGGTTCGACCCGGAGAACGCATTTCTGTGGATGGTGTAGTCGTCGAGGGCCAAACCAGTATTGATGAATCAATGCTAACGGGTGAGCCTATGCCAATTGAGAAGCGAAAAGACGATGAGGTTGTGGCCGGTACCATCAACAAATCAGGCTCTATCGTCTTTCGGGCAGAACGCGTGGGAAAAGACACCGCGCTAGCTCAGATCATCAACATGGTAAAACGTGCACAAAATTCAAAACCACCTATTGGTCGATTGGCAGATGTTATTTCTGCCTATTTCGTGCCGGTTGTTATGATCATTGCCGTAATGAGCGCACTAGCGTGGCTCAATTTTGGTCCGGCTCCCGAGGTTGCCTTCGCAATCGTGTCAGCAACCACGGTACTGATTATTGCATGTCCTTGCGCATTAGGTTTAGCCACGCCGATGTCGGTCATGGTGGGGGTTGGCAAGGCGGCTGAAGCAGGCGTACTTATCCGCAACGGTGAAGCGCTGCAATCTGCTTCGAAAATTACCACAATGGTATTAGATAAGACCGGCACCATAACAGAGGGGGCGCCTAAAGTTACCGACGTTGTTATTGCGTCAGCTCACAATCAAGATGACGTGCTTTCGTTAGCTGCAAGCCTGGAGTCGGGTTCCGAACACCCACTCGCAATGGCGATCGTTGAATCAGCGAAAGAGCAAGGTGTGCCGATCCACTCGGTGACTGATTTTGAGTCCATTGCAGGGAAGGGCGTAGCGGCAACACTGAATTCTCAGCGTTTGCTATTTGGCAATGAAAAATTGATGAAAGAAAAATCAATAGAACTTCATCATTACGTTGATAAAGCGCAGAGGCTGGCCGCAGAGGCTAAAACCCCAATGTATTTCGCGATTGATTCAAAATTAGTTGCCGTCATTGCTGTTGCCGATCCAATAAAATCAGACTCAATAGATGCGATTAACCGCCTACAGCACAACGGAATACGTGTGGTGATGTTGACGGGGGACAATCGTATGACTGCAAAAGCCGTTGCTCGAAAGGCGGGGATTGTTGATTACGTTGCTGAAGTGATGCCAGAAGATAAAGCAAACAAAGTGCTCGAACTTCAACGTGAGGGTGAAATCGTCGGAATGACCGGCGATGGGATCAATGATGCGCCCGCCTTAGCCCATGCCAACGTCGGATTTGCTATCGGAACAGGCACTGATGTCGCAATAGAAAGTGCAGATATCACGTTGATGCGAGGCTCCTTACATGGGTTAGCGGATGCGATTGCAGTGAGTAAGGCAACGCTGAGAAACATAAAGCAGAATCTCTTCGGAGCATTTATCTATAACGTCGCGGGGATCCCATTTGCTGCAGGTGTTTTTTATCCATTTTTAGGCTTACTACTTAGCCCAGTAATTGCCGGTGCAGCGATGGCATTCTCGTCGTTAACGGTAGTGACCAACGCGAATCGATTACGTTTATTCAAAGCTAAAGAGCACTAGGAGAACCTAAAGATGATGTGGATTAATTTGATAGGGTTAGTCGTGATTGGGCTTATTGTTTGGTGGTTTTGGCTTTACCAAACAAAGTCAACTGAAGTACGAGACGGCAGCATCGAAGTCCGCGTGAAAGATGGCGTATATCAACCTGCCAATATCACAGTGCCCGCGAATGAGTCTGTACAACTGATGTTCTATAGAGAAGATGCGACCCCCTGTGCGGAAACACTACTAATACCCGAGTTGGAGATCAGTGAAACATTAGTGCTTAACAAGCGTGTGATGGTCACTATTCCCCCCAAAAAGGCAGGTCGCTATCCGTTTCATTGTCAGATGCAAATGTACCGTGGCACTTTGGTGATCAAGTGACTTACCGTTTTCTGAAAACTTAAACGACACAAAAGCGAGGTGTATTGTGAATAAACAAAAATTACCTTTTTGGCGCACCCCCAGTGGTTGGTCCGCCATCGGACTTATAGCGGCGGCAAGCTATTTCTTGTTTGTCGAGCATGGTGAACATGTTTTCCCTTATCTACCTTACTTGATCCTGCTGCTATGCCCAGTGATGCATATCTTTATGCACGGAAGTCATGGTAAAGGGCATGAGACACATACTAACGACGAGCAAACATTTAAAGAGCAAACCGAAGACAATGATCAATACAGACAAGGTTATATCGAAGGGTTAGAGCAGGCACGCAAGGAAAGACGTAAAACGGAGAGCGACAATGCCCGGTGAATCAGATTATGGGCTTTGGACGTTAGTCATCATTAACTCCGCAATATTTATCTTTTTTGCGTTTAGTTTCGTCAAGCCGAAGTCAAAAACAGACTGGCGAAGCTTAGGCGTATTTTCCGCTTTTATCGTGGCGTTATTTACTGAAATGTATGGTTTCCCGCTTACCATCTATTTTTTGTCCGGTTGGTTAGCCGAAAGTTACCCAGGCGTAGATTTTTTAAGTCACGAAAATGGTCACTTGTGGCATACACTGTTGGGGTTATCTGGCGATGCGCATTGGGATGTACTGCACATCTTGAGTAATGTTCTCATCGTTTTAGGATTCTTTGTTTTATCTGCTTCGTGGAATGTCCTGCATCACGCGCAAAAAACGAGCAGTTTAGCGACCAGCGGTTGGTACGCACGTTGTCGGCATCCCCAATATGTTGCCTTCATTGTGATCATGTTTGGCTTTTTACTGCAATGGCCAACACTACCCACTTTGCTCATGTTTCCCATTCTCATTGTTGTCTATGTTCGACTGGCCAAACGCGAAGAGCAGCACGCCGAAACTGAGTTTGGTGATACCTATAGGCAATATAAGCAAGCCACGCCAGGTTGGTTCCCACGATTTCTCAATTCAAACGTTTCAAGTTCCGTGTAAGGATTACAAAATGAAGAAAGCATTAGTTTCAATATTGTTTGTCGCAGGCGTTTTATCCGCTACCTTTACGAGTGCTCAGACATCCATGAGTGCCGATGAGATGTTACGCAGTAACGAGCGCGTCATGGATGCATTAATGCAACGCATCCAACGGATCAATGACATTTCTGAGAGGCAAACGTTGATTGTTGAGCATATGAAGATGATGGATACCTACTTAACGAGTATTGAGAAGAGGATCCAAAGTGAATCTAATACTGAACAAAAGATACTATTAAAAGAGACATATAGAAAAGGCCTGCAAAGAAGTCTTGTTCTTATCGAAAGCGGCATATCAGCAAGCGACATTGTTGTGATGGGGAACTCGATAGATGAACATTTGTTGTTAATAGAACAAAGAATGACAGTTTTACAATCGTTAATGCAGCAAATGGTTAATGCCAATAGCGTTTTAAGTAATTAGTGACGTGACTGACATAACTGTGTAGGTAATTAATTTATAGGAGAAAAGTATGAGCGATTTAGATCACAGAGTGGGCGTTTCTGAGGCTAATTTAGTGGTACGGCATTTGAAGTTAACCGGCATTACCGACGGTAATTTATTAGCAATTGTTGCTGAAATTGATGGGACCTTTGGTATTGATGCCGTTTCATTTGAAGAAGCCAAAAACACTTTGCATATCGGCTATGACGCGACCCACTGCAATTTAGATGGCATTGAGACAATCATTCGTGCACACGGTGCAGACATTTCTGATGATTTTTGGACAAAGATAAAAGAAGGCTACTACCAATTCGTTGACGAAAACATTCGTGAAAATGCGAAACATAAACCCTGGAGCTGCCATCGTGTCCCACCCGGGCAAAGCAATAGAAAGAAATAGCGTAGCGCGAATCGAGCAACTTTATGTTGGACTTCACCAATCAGCACTAATTAAAACAGGATATTAGCACTGTGGATCATAGTAAGAATGAAATGGACAGAATTAATTCATTTAATTCGGCAATAATTGCAAGAAACCCAGCTGAACATGAATTCCATCAAGCTGTGCAAGAGTTCACAGGGGCAGTAATGCCCTATGTTATGGCCAATGCCAAATATGATGATGGGCATGTATTAGAAAGAATGACAGAGCCAGACCGTATTGTCATTTTTAGAGTATGTTGGGAGGACGATAACGGCCATATTCACTGCAATAGAGCATGGCGAGTCCAATTTAACAATGCTATTGGACCCTATAAAGGAGGCTTGCGCTTTCATCCCAATGTTACGCAAAGTGTTCTTAAATTTTTAGCGTTTGAGCAAGTCTATAAAAATGCATTGACTGGACTTCCGATGGGAGGTGGTAAAGGGGGAAGTGATTTCGATCCGAAAGGAAAGAGTGATCGCGAAATCATGCGATTTTGTCAGTCATTGATGATCGAACTTTCTAAGCATATTGGGGAAGATACTGACATTCCAGCCGGCGATATTGGGGTGGGTGGAAGAGAAATTAGTTATCTGTTTGGTCAATACAAAAGACTAAAAAACAGATTCGTGGGTACGCTAACAGGCAAAGGACTTTCTTATGGTGGAAGTCTTATTCGAACGGAGGCGACAGGCTATGGTGTTGTTTATTTTACTCAGCACATGCTGAATATGCGTAACGAGACATTAGCAGGAAAAACAGCCTTAATTTCGGGCGCCGGCAATGTTGCGATTTTTTGCGCAGAAAAATTGATTAATGAAGGTGCCCAGGTCATGACACTGTCTGACTCAAGTGGTTTCATTTACGATCCTGATGGATTTGACCATCAAAAATTAGCATTTCTAAAAACGCTTAAATTTGTCAAACGGCAACGCTTGAGCGAATACACGGAAAACTACCCACACGCCATTTATCATCAGGGCAAAAGGCCTTGGCTTATAAAGGCTGATTTGGCCTTTCCTTGTGCAACACAAAATGAACTCGAACTTGAGGATGCTAAACTCCTTGTTGATAATGGTATACAGTTGATCGCAGAAGGCGCAAACATGCCTTGTACCCTTGAGGCGGTCAAATACTTTCAGGCTAAAAGTGTACTGTTTGCACCTGCAAAAGCGGCAAATGCTGGAGGCGTTGCCGTTTCTGGGCTAGAGCAAACACAAAACTCACTTCGGCTTCCTTGGACAAGAGAGGAAGTTGATTCACGACTTCAACAGATCATGGCGCATATTCATCGCCAATGTGTTGAATATGGAAAAGAATACGGTGGCATCAACTATGTGAAGGGGGCCAACATCGCTGGATTTGTAAAAGTCGCCGATGCGATGCTTGCGTATGGAATAGGATAGGGCACTGAGTGACTCGTTTCCGTATGCGGTCGTTTTTCTGCATAATTGTGTTGGGCTTATACCCGTATAAGGTGAGCGCCTTTTGATTCGTTCAGAAAAATTTTGTGATTTGTGGGTGTCGATACTCTCGCGGTATCGGCTCATTGCCCTGTTTGCCTTACTCATTTTGATAGGCGGACTAAGCATGGGTATCAACCATGTGGTTTTTAATGCGGACTATCATGAGTTTTTTGAAATCAACGATCCGCAGCGCATGAAGTTTGACGAAATCCAAGACGTTTTCGGCAGTAGCGACAATATCATGTTTTTACTGGTTCTCGCATCGCGGGATGTCTTTACGGAAGAAGTTTTTACGGCCATTCATCAACTAACCGAGCGAGCCTGGCAGATCCCGCATTCCTATCGTGTTGATTCACTGACTAACTATCAATATTCATGGTCTGTTGGCGACGATCTTATGGTTGAAGATCTACTCCCCGACATTGATAATTTATCGTTTGAAAGACTTGCGTAGGCAAAGGAGGCTGCGTTGCGTGAGCCTGGACTAATGGGGCGGTTACTCAATAATGAAGCCTCGGTAACAGCCGTAAATGTTTTGGTCAATGTTCGCGGTAAACCGGCTAGTGCAGAGCATAATGCGGTGCAATATGCCTATGCATTGAGTGAGGAAATGCGTCGTGAATACCCTCAACTCGATGTTTACCTCTTAGGCGAGGTGATGGCAAATGCGACGTTCAACGAATTATACGTTCAAGGGGTTCTAGGGATTTTCCCCTCTAAAAAGACATAATCCTCTGTAGACCACACCAATAAATGGCTGCGGAGGTGGTTTACTTTCAGCTTGGAGCCTAATCTCTTCGTTGATATTGAGGCATGGTCATTCTCCTTAGTAAAGAGAACACCATGCCGTAGCTAATTTATGAATTGAATGCGGGGATTACCGGACGGACACTTTCTTGTTAACTCAGTTGTTCAATAAATGTTCGTGATCTTGCCCTGATGTTGTGATAGGCAGTTACACAAAATTAGTTACAGTCTCTAAATATGAGTTTTCACACAGACTGCGTACAAACCAGTCGTCCAGAAATTATTAGCAGATGACCGCTTTTGACCAAACTGAGACTATCAGTACTTATCTAAGATACGCTATCGCCAAGTTCAAAATAATGGATTTTTTGCTCAGAGCTTTCGTTGAGAACCTTTGCGTATTCTATCTCTGTGTGCGGGAGCTACATAAATTTCAACTGTAGTTTTTACGCTGGCATGGCCAAGTTCTTCGGCTAGCATAGTTTCGTTCAATTCATCTAATGCTTGAGTAGCACCGGTATGCCTCAACCAATGCGATGATGCGCCGGCTATATCAAGCGCCTGTTGTTTCTTTCCACTCTTCATAAGAGTAGAAATAACTAAATCGAACGCCTCTTCAACAATATTATTGACACTGTCTTGCTTAAGCGGTTTACCAGTTTTGGTAGACGGGAGGATAGGAGTGTCTTCATCGATTCTGGGAAGGGGGGCTAAGTCCATCGATTCACGGTATCTACCCAGCACACTTTCGATATATGAATCAGGTACCGTTACTACACGTTCTTTTTTTCCTTTGCCTACGACATGTAATACCCAGCCTTCATTACTAGGGTCCGGTCTAAAATGATTGAACAAAGGGGTGTAATAATCACGAGAAGATAATTCCGAGATTCTTAAGAACAACACTTTTAGGGACAACACTACAAACCTGTGAATTTCAAACTTTGGGTTTCCGTCAGCTGCATCTGTCGGACACTTTATAAATGTATCCCAGACCTCATCGTCAAACGTATGTGGCGGCTGATATACCTTACCTTTGATCAGATATTTACAGTTTTTCTTAGCGTCAGCCAAATAGTTACGCATAACTAGTTCAGCATCTATTAGCCATTTAAAAAAAACATTTAATGATGCATACGAATTGCGAAGTGACGTTTGGCTGATTTTATAGGCATGTTTAGTGCTGGAAGCTTTACCAGGTGCTATCAATAATTCGATTTTCCGATTTGCTTTAGGCGTGCGATGCACGAAAGGGCGCCATTCTGGATTGACTACGCGAATATCTGAATTAGATCTGTATTTAAAGCGGCTCGATATTGTTGTGTCAGCAATTAGTTTTTTTGGTGGTGACCAAATCCAATCGATATACAACTTTATGTCTTCAAGTTTAGTATCTAGAACAGATTTACCGCGTTCGTGCCAGCAAAACAAGGTAAATCTCTCTGCCTCATTTCTGAACCTTGATTGCGTGCCTTTTGCATTGCTTAAGCCTGTTACCAAAAAATTAAGTAATTGCCTCAAATCGTTTTTTGCAGGAATGCCTTGTTGCTCAAATGAATCAAGATACTCAGACAAAGTAGGGTACACCGATTTAAATTCTTGAGTGTCAAGAATATCTCGAAGTGACGCTTGTAGGTCGATGGTGTCAGTAATGGGATGATATTTCATTTGAGTAGGATAACACTATATCCTGACAATTTGACATCGTAATAACATTTATTATTACGATTTCAGCGAATGGCAAGTTGAGATGTCATGTCACGGTATTCCAGGTTTATAAGAAACGCTTTCTATCTTTGATATAAAACTTAAATGCCAGAATCCAGCAGGCAATCAGAGCGCCGAGAGCTAGTTTATCGTACCGTCTAAGAAATTTATCTCTGATAACATCTTCAATTCCTTTAAAAACTCCTTGTAGTTGAAAATTTTCCATATCATGGTGACCATAAGCGCTTATCAAGAAGAACAGGATAATCCCTAACAAGAACGCAAAAACACATCACTTAGACATTAGAACAGCATACAAACATTCCACCATCCAGTTTGGCATTTAACACAATCCTATAAACAAATATTGCTTCTTACTTCAGGTAATTCACATTAAACGTAGTGTTCCGAATGTTCAAATAAAATTCTTTGCATTGAAACCTTCTTTGGCAATTGAGGGTGATTGATGTCAATTCTCAGATGATTAAATCATTATTTTACAAACTCTTGTGCAATTTTGACTAGATATAGACCCCAAGGACGTCGACTTGCCAGTCATCTTTAATTTATAAATGTGTTCGTACGTGAATGAAATCTTATTTGCAGGGGTGTAGCTCGTCAGATTTCACACAGCATCACATTTTAAATACCCATCTATATTCGGCGTTATTGTCTTAGCTATAAATACAAAAGTGACCAAGTTTCCTCATCATTGAAAAGCTTAAAGCCGGCAAATCTTACATAACGCCGAAAAAGTATGTAAGCCATCACGCACAGCAAACCGACCAACAAGCCATGCATTAACCCTCCAACCGTCATAATACATGATTACGCATAATGTATATTATGTTAAATAGGGTATTTATAGATTAATAAAGATCGGTTTAATTGAGGGCTGGTACTTCGAACCTCACCTATTTAAATTTTAAGTATCTATAATATTAAATTTAGAATTTAAAACCGTTTTATCTTTGGCGGAATAATTACAAGTAAGAACATTGTTTAAGCTACTTTTACGATTATATTTTCTATTTCTAATTATTAAGGTCTGTAATGATTTTTTGAAATATGCGGAATAAGAATTCGCTTCTTTGTACTAAGTTATTTTCATTTGAAGTTTTTTATTAAGAGTATGTATAAGAAGCCGGATAAGAAGCTAAACCATATCAAGTTTAGTTTTCCAAATTGCTTACATAGCCGACAGCATGTATTTGTAAATACGGTTTAGTATTCAAAATAGATAAAGTTTTCGATGCGAATAATATTCTATGCAACTGTTAAATCTTTTTCTGTAATTTAATCTCCTCTTCTTTTTTAACCATTAACGTATATACGCAATAGTAATCATTGGTGAAAAATTTAAGGTGGTGATAACTATTAAAGAATTAATACTAAGGAGTCTAGCGCAAATATAGACAAGCAGCTTAAAAGGAATCGCTACGGTTTAAGTTGTTTGGGTATTGCTAAAAATAGAAAGCTGTCGCGCTAGTTAAACCACTGCTAATTAAGGCGCTGCTAGTTCACCGCTTTGCTAGGCACTCTATTAGGCTTTTTACTAGGCACTTTACTAGGCAATCATATCAGGTCACTTTTTTACACTGCTAATAAACTATAAGCGAACAAGGTTTCATCACGCGAGAGGTTCATATATAACGCTATTTGCTCAATAACAATAATAAATAGGCTTCGTTATTTTAAAATTTGTGGCACGTATGCCTGAGTTCCAGCTCAGATTTCACGTACGAGCGCCTAAATTTTACACAGCAGTAGAGATATACTTAAAGAATTGGATAGTTAAACTGTATATAAAAACAGTGTTGTGATATCTTGCACATCACGTAAACGTGCAGATTCGATTTTGGCGAAAAGCGGTATGAATTTGAATATCCGTATAAAATTCAGAGTTTTATGAGTTGTTAGAGTGAAATAAAATCGTGAATTACTCGCTTTTTGGCATTTTGTATCTTCACGCATGATAATTACAGTTATCATGCGTGAAAGCGAAAATAACTCTTATAAAACAAATAGATATAACCACATTTAGCTAGAGGTTAAGTCTGCTTAAACACGAGGTTGCAGCATGTTAACACGTACACAGCAGCAATCCGCGATTTAACGTCCTACTGGAGGTGTTATGGCAACCAATAAACAAAACAATCGCTTTCATAACTCGCTGCCAATACCAAACTCAGAATCTCAATTTACTCCATTTACTCCATTGAGCAGTGAATTAGACAACAGAAGTGATGATGACTGTAGCCACGTTTCTAATAGCAATGATGATGAAAAGGACCGCGTCCATACTAGTTTCCTGCCTGTAACACACGCATCAAGCTACAATTCGATGCACAGTTACTATAACGATATCTTTTCTA
The DNA here is from genome assembly GCF_001886475.1 of Alteromonas sp. RW2A1. Classification (NCBI taxonomy): domain Bacteria; kingdom Pseudomonadati; phylum Pseudomonadota; class Gammaproteobacteria; order Alteromonadales; family Alteromonadaceae; genus Alteromonas; species Alteromonas sp. RW2A1. Next base: position 1,145,621 of record NZ_CP018031.1, read on the forward strand.
AATTACCTTACAACACTCAGCGCGCTTATATCAGCGACTACAATGAATTTTCAATTTTTTGTCAACAGCAAAACTTAGGTGGCTTAACCGAAAGCTTTGAACATAACGAACATTGTATAAAACAATATGTCGCAGAGTTATGTAAGTCTCCCCTCGCCTACAGAACTATTAAACGACGGCTTTCCGCTTTAAGTAAGTTTTTAGGCGTTGCCAAGTTACCAAATCCTATTGTGCGGTCCGTTTACTTGAGAGATTTTATCCGACTATCACTTATAGAGAACCGAAAATTTCGGCTGTCACACAAGCAAGCTGTGCCACTCACTATAGAAATGGTAGAGCAAATTAATAACAAAATAATTCCTGACTCTCTGCTAGAGCTTCGCGATCTTGCGATTATTAATCTGATGTTTGATGCCCTTCTCCGCGCAGACGAATTGGTTCGTGTATGTGTTGAACACATATCTCATAGGAACAATACTGTGTTGGTCGTTTCATCTAAAAGTGATCAAAGTGGTCAGGGGCAGTATCGTTATGTTTCTTCAAGCACGCTTTCAATGATTAATGAATTTATCAATGAGGCGAATGTAAACCCTCACACTTCTGAAACAAGAGACGCTTCAGACCCCCGTTCTATTTCTAAAGGTGTGCTATTTCGAAGACTGACAAATCATAAAACAGCGCTATTACCCTATGACGAAAATGCTCCGAGTAATCATGCGGCCGTGCTCAATTATTCTAGTGTTTATCGGGTTTGGCAGAGGATCGCGAAACGAGCGGGAATTAAAGAAAATATTACACCTCACAGTGGTCGTGTGGGTGGTGCAGTTTCACTAGCCGAATATGGTGCAACACTGCCAGAACTGCAGTTAGCTGGCGGTTGGCAATCACCAGAAATGCCCGGTCATTACACTAAGCAAGCTAATGTAAAACGCGGTGGCATGGCTAAATTATCCTCAAAGCACAAACGCTAACGTTCAATTTGAATTTCGGCTTAAACTTCATATAAAACAGATATATAACTTCAAACTTTGGTTACGCGTACCCGCGAAGGGCCAGCTTTTTTGATTTGCCTTTAATGAATCGAACTAAGAAGACGTTTTCTACGTAAGAAACCTATATAGAGAACTTATGTAGAGAACTTAAGTTAAGAGCTGGCGTTAAGAGCTGGCGTTAAGAGCCTCGGCTCACTACGGTTAATTGATTAACGATGTATTTTAAGGAGACAGAATGAGTAATAGTATTAATTCAAAGCATGGAAAGTTACTAGCCGAAATTGTCGTTCCATCGTCACAATGGAAGTTACAACCTGAAAAGCAATCCCCTTTTAAAAGCGATTCCGAAGCGGTTGAATATTTAGACTCTCATAACGAGCCACTTTATCTTCACGTACCTATTGTTGAGAGTGAAGACACTGTTCGTCTATCTGTGACGTCACGAGATGAAGATGTCGTGTTTACAATTAAGAGTACTCAAAACGGCGGTGAAACTGCACTTCATTATTCGCATTTAAAAAACTTAGAAAGTACCCTTAGAACACTGGTAAATGATAGCTGCGACCTGTCGATTAAAGCTATGTAGGGTGCGCGAGTAGGGCCTGACATTAACAGTCAGGCTAGTTATCTCTCCTGCCCTCGCTTTGCAAAAAGTTTTCCCTAAACTTTAACTGCAAGTACGTCAGTTTTTACGCCATGCAAAACCGCGTTAGCGGTAGAGCCTAGCAGTAATTTAAGCCCGCTTTGACCATGCGTACCTACCACGATAAGGTCTGCGTTTAGTTTTTCTGCTAAGTGATGAATTTCATCTGAAGGAGAACCAATTTCCACATTCACATTAGTTTGCGGAATTTTATATTTTGTCGCAACTTCATTAAGTACTTCCAACGCTTGCGCTCTTACATCTTCAGAAAAGTCCTTCTCTAAAAAGAAACCATAAGGTTCAACATGAGTTTGTGGGTATGCCACATAAAGAAGATGGAGTTGCTTACTGTCATTGGCAATCGCCAGTGCCTTTTCAACTACAAGTTCATAATCTGAATAAACATCGATAGGTACTAAGATTGTGTCGTAAGTTTGCATTTTAATGTCCTTCTCTTTTAGTAAGCTTCTTCAACCATAGTCTATGCTTTCATCAATAGTATTGAGGCAAATCAAGTTTATTAAGTTCATCCTGGTCAATACTAATAGTGAAGCAATAGTGAAACTTAAGGAGAGCGCAATGCGTTTTACACTCATTCTAGCTGCATGCCTTTTAATAGTAGGGTGTGATCAAGGGGCCAAATCACCAAGAGGGTTTAGCTTACCAGAAGGTGATGCCGATAATGGTGCATTGGTATTTAAAAAGTATGGTTGCAACGATTGTCATACTGTAGCGGGTGAAACAGCAGAAGAGGATAAAAATTATCTTATTAGCCACCCCATTCCTCTTGGCGGTAGCAGTGGTCGAATTAAAACCTATGGCGAGTTAGTTACAAGTATTATAAATCCGTCACATAAATTAACGCCTCGACGACCGGCTAGCTTTACTAGTGAGGACGGGGTTTCGTTTATGCGAGTCATTAATGATGAACTTACAGTAAGCGAACTGATAGACCTAGTCGCCTATCTGCAGCCCAAGTATAAAGTTATGCCCTATCGCACTACAGACTACAGATTATATCAATTGCGCATACCAGAAAAAGAAGTTAATTCAAGTAACGACTAGTGATTTACTTTCTTGCTAACACGTTAATACTTCTGAAAGTGTCGCTAAATTGTAATTCAATAAGGCAGTGTAAATCACACTGCCTTCGTTTCTGTATCAATTTCTGCTAACAAGCTCGATGGCATAAAGCTATCTGCATTTGCCTCTTCAAAATGAAGTTTGAAGCGTTCGGGAATGTCATCATTTAAGAAACACCCTTTCTTCACAAGCGGAAACATTTCGTCGTAGCGAGCTATATTGCACTGGTCTATACGCTTAAATATGTGGGTTCTGTTTAGCTCATTGGTATTTACATGACCCGTAGACGATAGAAGGTCGATTAAGGCATGCACAGTTTTTTGATGAAAGCGGAAAACTCGTTGGTATTTGTCTTCCACATCTAACCCTCGCGCAAGTTTAGGGTCTTGAGTCGCAACGCCAGTTGGGCATTTATTGGTGTTACACGATAGTGATTGAACACAGCCCAGCGCCAACATCATCCCCCGAGCACTGTTTACTAAGTCAGCGCCCAAGCTAAGGTTTTTCGCTAATTGAAATGCGGTAATAATTTTACCAGACGCAATTATTTTTATATCTTGTCGAAGTCCGAAGCCATTTAAACAGTCGTCGACGAAAGCAAGCGCGTCGCGCAACGGAAACCCAATAGAATTAGTATATTCCAAGGGAGCTGCACCTGTTCCACCCTCGCCCCCATCGACGGTGATAAAGTCGGGGGCTATTTTCTTTTCAACCATTGCCTTACACATGGCAATGAACTCGCTTTTTCGGCCCAACGCTAACTTGATACCAATAGGTTTGCCACCGCTTAACTCTCGTAACTTTTCGATAAAATCTATCATTTCTAAAGGAGTGGAAAAGGCCTTGTGTCGAGGTGGAGAATCTACTTGTGTACCTGCTTTTACGCCTCGTATCTCTGCAATTTCAGGCGTGTTTTTGTACGCTGGAAGAATTCCGCCATGACCTGGCTTAGCGCCTTGGCTTAGCTTAATTTCTATCATTTTCACACTGTCTAATTTAGCTTTCTCTTCAAATAGAGCAGCGTCAAAGCCACCTTCTTCAGTTCTGCAACCAAAGTATCCTGTTCCGATTTGCCACACCACATCACCATTGTTCTCTAAGTGATATGGTGTTAAACCGCCCTCTCCCGTATTGTGGTAAAAACCGCCTTTTGCGGCCCCTTTGTTGAGTGCTAAAATGGCGTTTTTTGATAGGCTTCCAAAACTCATGGCGCTAATGTTTAGCACGCTGGCATTGTACGGTTTTTTGCAGTGTGGGCCGCCAACCAGAATGCGAGGGTTCTGCTCTACATCATCCACTTCGCGAGCCGCCAAAGAGTGTCCCATCCACTCGTATCCGTTTTCATAAGTGTCCAGCTGTGTTCCGAAAGGCACCGTCTCTCTACTGTCTTTTGCGCGCTGATAAACGATATTTCTAAACATTCGAGAGATAGGAGAACCGCCCGTGTCTGTTTCGATAATGTACTGTTGAATGTAGGGGCGCAGCCCCTCCACGCCCCATCTCACCCGGCCGATTAATGGGAAGTTGCGCAGTATCGCGTGCTTTGCTTGGTTGGCATCGTATAAAGCGACCAGTAGGAGTAGGCACGTTAAAACAAGTCCCCACCAAACCCACGGCAGAACAAAACCTATTGCAACGTTTATAACAACCACCATGGATAACGTAGCTAATATCGTACTTCGCATTTCTCTTCCTTTGCTAAATTCTAACGCTGCTTAGGTACTATAACTCACATATCAAGAGTTGTAGTGTTTGTCCCTCAAGTTTATATCTATGGATGCGTACATCCACGGGATCAGTCTTACACAGTGGTAAGTTATCTGTTTTCCATACATTTTTGACTCAAGTCAAACCCTTTTAAGTTACGCATAACCTAAATTTAACAAATGCTGTGCGAAAATCGAATGTAACGTGGTAATGTTTATAGTATTGAGGGCTGCCACAGCTAGAGTCATTATTTCGACCAGTGGCCAAGACATTTCTTGTCAACAAATAGGGTTATTTTATCCATGGAGTATGCGTTTCTTCTCTTTGCTTTCGTATGTGGATTGACAGTAAAGCTCGTAGGTATACCGCCTCTGGTGGGGTATCTAATCGCAGGCTTTTTACTTAACTTTGCTGGATATTCTCTCACAGAAGACCTGTCACACATTGCTGATTTGGGCATTACCATCATGCTTTTCACCATTGGGCTTAAACTCAATCTTAAAGATTTAAGTCGTCGAGAGGTGTGGATGGGAAGTATTACACACACTCTCGTTTGGATTGGTGTTATAACCTGCACTATATACGGGGTGGCCGCCCTGGTAGCAACTACACAAAATGCCATCACTTTGCAAAGTGCTATGATTATAGCCTTTGCGTTAAGCTTCAGTAGTACTGTGTGTGTGGTTAAAGTACTGGAAGAAAGTGGCGAGAGCAAAACACGCCACGGTCGCTTGGCGATCGGGATACTCGTTATGCAAGATGTTTTTGCAGTTGTTTTTCTCGTGGCGTCTACGGGCAAGTTGCCATCGCTTTATGCGTTTGGCTTGCTTGCGTTGTTCCCTGCTATGCCGCTTATTAATAAAGTGATCAATAAGTCTGGTCACGGTGAGTTGCTTCCGCTTACCGGGTTTATTTTGGCACTAGGTGGATATCAACTATTTGAAATGGTAAACATTAAAGGCGATTTAGGCGCCTTAATATTCGGCACCATGCTAGCGCGCCATGAGAAAGCCACCGAGCTCGCAAAATCCTTACTGAGTTTTAAAGATTTATTTTTAATTGGTTTCTTCCTTTCTATAGGGCTTACCGCTCTGCCTACTCTTTCTATGGTTGGTTTGGCGTTACTGCTTTGCTTATTCCTTCCATTAAAAGCGCTACTTTTCTTTGGTTTATTCACCTCATTGCGCTTACGCGGACGCACTGCATATTTAAGCAGTTTAGTGTTAGGCAACTACAGTGAGTTTGGTCTGATTGTAGGCGCTGTTGCCGTATCTATGGGGTTATTCGCAGAGACCTGGCTTGTGGTTATTGCGCTAGCAGTATCAATATCTTTTGTTATTACCAGTATTTTATATCGCGGCTCTCATTCTCAATACAATCGCTTTAAAGAGCAAATAAAACGATTTGAGAAAAATGAACGTCTCAAGGAAGACATATACCCGACCCTTAATGGTGCTGAGTTTTTAGTAATCGGTATGGGAAGAGTTGGAAAAGGAGCATTTAGTGCTTTATCTAAGCTCTCCGACGTGAATGTGTGGGGTATGGACGCTGATAGAGTGAAGATAAAAAGTATGACAGATGACGGTCTGAACGTGATTTGCGGCGACGGTGAAGATGTCGATCTTTGGGAAAACCTTGATTTAACCAATACGGAACTCGTATTGCTCGCACTACCTTCAATCCAAGATGCTATAAACATTACCAAACAGCTTAAAAATGCTGGCTATCGGGGTCGAGTCGCCGCTATTGCCAGATACGAAGATGAAGTATCTTATCTGTTAGAAAACGGCATTGATAAAGTCTTCAACTTCTTCACCGAGGCAGGTTTAGGGTTTGCTGATGAAAGTCTCACTTATGTACGAGAAAACAGAGAAGCTCATTACTAATGCGAACAAAGGATTGATTGAGAACTGTTTTCATTAGTAAAACATTGTTTTTTATAGAAATTTTGACAAACTTCAGTCAATCAACTACACTCTCGCCATAATTACTTAAGAAGGTATTCGCAATGCAAGGTGATAGACAAGTTATAGCGAAATTGAATGAGGTGCTTACAAGTGAACTTACCTCTATAAATCAATACTTTCTGCATGCTCGGATGTTTAAAAATTGGGGCTTTAACGTTCTTAATGAAAAGAACTACAAAAAGTCGATCAAGGACATGAAGCAGGCAGATGACATCATTGAGCGTATTTTATTTCTCGAGGGGTTACCTAACCTTCAGGCGCTTGGCAAGCTTTATATCGGTGAAGATACCGAAGAAATGTTGAAATGCGATGCTCGTTTTGAAAAAGAGCAACTACCACTTTTACGAGAAGCCATAGCCCTCTGCGAAGAAAAGCAAGATTATGTCTCACGAGATCTTTTAGAAGATATTTTAGAGTATGAAGAAGAGCATCTTGATTGGATCGAAACTCAAGAATATCAAATTGATACCATGGGTATTGAAAACTATCTTCAAGCGCAAGTAATGGGAGACGACTAATGAGAGGCAATCAAAACATCATCAACGGTCTTAATGAGCTTTTGTCGTACGAGCTTGCTGCAATGGACCAATACTTCATTCATTCGCAAATGTATCTCGATTGGGGTTTCAACAAGTTGTATGAGCGCATCGATCACGAATTTGACGATGAGCGCGGCCATGCCACCAAGCTTATTGAACGTATGCTGTTTTTGGAAGGCACTCCGGATATGACGAAGCGTACCGGCTTTAAAGTGGGTACCGATGTTCCAGAGATGTTAGAAAGCGACCTTCGTGTTGAATACGAAGTTGATGCGAAACTGCGTGAAGTCATTGCACTTTGCGAGCAAGAAAACGACTACGTTACCCGCGATATGCTCATTGTGTTGCTTGATGATACTGAAATGGACCACGCCCACTGGCTAGAGCAGCAGTTAGGCCTGATTAAACGTATTGGATTACAGAACTATCTTCAAGCCATGATGTAACAGACAAAGAGCTGAGTTAGCTCTCGGTGGTAAAATACAGGTAGCTTGGTGCTGCCTGTTTTTTTATGTTTATTCTTAGTTGCCAAGTCATTACCGGCTCGCTACAGCTGCCAAGCATAAACCAACCTTGCCACTCCCCGCCGTCAGTTTCGTCAAACAATACCGGGATTTTTCCCATATACATGTTTACCCCTTCAATCCACGCACTTTCTATTGCTTTACCTTCTGGTAGACGCACAGACAAGGTTATCGATTCTTCGGGGATTGGCGTTTCAGAAAAGCGAGCGACAGCGAGCTCATCGTCTATACTCAACTCGCAAATATTATTACTAAAAGTACACGTGCTTTTTAAGCCACTGGCGATAGAGTGGTGAGAAGAAGATTGATAACTGTGTGCTATGTACACACACACAGCAACAACCAAAATCACAAGCAATGGAGCTTGCTTTTGTAAAAATTTTGATCTTTTTTTGTTACTGTTTTTTATCATTTCTTAAATTTTGTGTATTTCTTTATTGATAGAGATCAAGGGAAGCTAGTTTATGGTATCTTTTTGTTATCAAAAACCTTATTATCCGCGGACCAACTGGCTTGGAGACAATAATTATTACTCTTTCCGAGCTCGGTGTGAAGCGTTATTATTTGATGATACGCGTTTCAACCGCACTATTTTGGCAGTTGGAGACCATAGTTCATTTGAAGTGGAAGATTCATTAAAATGAGTGAGACAAGCCAAGCACAACCTGATTACAATTATAAAGTAGTTAGGCAATTTACCATCATGACTATAGTCTGGGGTATCATTGGTATGGGACTGGGGGTATTCATTGCCGCGCAATTATTTGCACCTATGCTCAACTTTGACACACCATGGCTAACTTTTTCGCGTTTGCGTCCTTTGCACACTAACGCTGTTATCTTTGCCTTTGGCGGCTGCGCATTATTTGCGACGTCGTACTACATCGTTCAACGTACCTGCCAAGTTAGGTTGTTCAGTGACAAGCTCGCTGCATTTACCTTCTGGGGCTGGCAAGCCGTTATCGTTTTGGCTGTTATTACCCTACCTATGGGTTTAAGCAGCTCTAAAGAATACGCGGAACTTGAATGGCCAATCGATATCCTGATTGCCCTTGTCTGGATTGCCTATATCATTAATTTCTTTGGTACGCTGGTTATTCGAAAAGTATCCCATATTTACGTAGCCAACTGGTTCCTAGGTGCGTTCATGCTTACTGTTGCAGTTCTGCACATTGGTAACAGCATGGTGATTCCAGTATCGTTCACCAAGTCTTACTCCCTATATGCAGGTGCTGTAGACGCTATGATGCAGTGGTGGTATGGCCACAACGCGGTTGGATTCTTCTTAACCGCAGGTTTCTTAGGCATGATGTACTACTTCGTTCCTAAGCAAGCTGGCCGTCCGGTTTACTCATACAGATTGTCAATCGTTCACTTTTGGGCACTGATTTCTCTTTATATTTGGGCTGGCCCTCACCACTTGCACTACACTGCTCTTCCAGATTGGACGCAGTCACTTGGTATGGTGATGTCTATCATTCTATTCGTGCCTTCTTGGGGCGGAATGATTAACGGTATAATGACGCTATCTGGCGCATGGCATAAACTACGTACCGACCCTGTACTGCGTTTCCTTATTGTTTCACTGTCTTTCTATGGTATGTCTACCTTCGAAGGCCCTATGATGGCAATAAAAACAGTAAATGCACTATCACACTACACAGACTGGACTATCGGACACGTTCACTCTGGTGCGTTAGGTTGGGTTGCTATGGTGTCAATCGGCTCTGTTTACCACTTAATTCCAGTGCTATTTAACCAGCCAGCAATGTACAGCACGCGTCTTGTTAATGTTCACTTCTGGTTCGCAACGATCGGTGTTGTACTTTACATCGTAGCAATGTGGATGTCGGGTGTACTTCAAGGTTTAATGTGGCGCGCAGTAAACGCTGACGGTACGCTGACATACAGCTTTGTTGAATCGCTAGAGGCGTCTAAGCCATTCTACGTGGTTCGTTTCATTGGTGGTTGTTTCGTTGTTGCGGGCATGCTCGTTATGGCTTACAACACATGGAAGACTGTTCGTGCCCCTAAAGGCAGTATCGCTATAGACCCAGCGACACAGCCGGCGTAACTGAGGAGACGAATAATGAAAAATCCACATGAGTTAATTGAAAAAAACGTTGGCCTTTTAACCGTATTGATCTTGGTTGCAATCAGCTTTGGTGCCATGGTTCAAATCACGCCGTTGATGTTTCAGCAGCAAACAATGGAACCGGTAAAGGGCTTACGTCCATATACAGCGCTTGAGCTAGAAGGCCGCGACATTTACATCCGTGAAGGCTGTGTAGGTTGTCACAGTCAAATGGTTCGCCCTTTCCGCGCAGAAACAGAGCGTTACGGTCACTACAGTGTTGCTGGTGAATCAGTATGGGAACACCCTTTCCTTTGGGGTTCAAAACGTACTGGCCCTGACCTTGCTCGCGTTGGTGGTCGTTACAGCGACGAGTGGCATCGTGTTCACCTGCTTAATCCTCGCAATGTTGTTCCAGAATCGAATATGCCAGGTTTTCCTTGGCTAGCGGAAAACACGCTTAACGGCGAGTTGACTGCAGAGAAAATGGAAGTGTTCCGCGGCTTTGGTGTTCCTTACACCGATGAAGATATCGCAGGAGCAAAAGCGGCAGTACAGGGTAAATCAGAAATGCAGGCCCTTATTGCTTATCTACAATCTCTTGGCACACATTTGAAATAATATGGACCAAGGAATTATAGGCAGCATTTTTACTATCATCGTCTTTGTTTGCTTCATTGGCATAGTTTGGTGGGCATTTAGTAGCAGCAACAAGCAAAAGTTTGATGAAGCCGCAAACCTACCGTTTGCAGACGAAGAAAAAGAAAAATCAAAAGAAGATTAGCAGGAGTCTTGAACTCATGAGTATGTTTTGGACAATTTGGATTTCAGTGATAACCATAGGGTCAATCATTGGTTGCTACTTCCTTCTGCGCTGGTGTCTTTCTAACCAGACAGGTGTACCAGAAGGAGAGTCAATGGGTCACGAATTTGATGGTATCGAGGAGTTGAATAATCAACTTCCTCGCTGGTGGACAATTATGTTCTACATCACCATCGTTTGGGGCTTTTTATATCTGGCACTTTATCCCGGTTTAGGTGCTTACGAAGGTTTATTAGGTTGGAAGAGCTCTCACCAAAATATTCAGTCTTTAGAAGAGTCTATGCAAGCGCGAATTGACGCAAAAGAGCAAGGCAGATTGGTTCAATACGACCGCGAGTTAGACTATGCGGCCGATAAATTTGACCCAATTTTCGAAGCTTATGCGCAAATTCCGGTTGAAGAGCTGGCGAATGATCCAGAGGCAAACAAAGTAGGTCAGCGTTTGTTCCTACAGAATTGCTCTCAGTGCCACGGTTCTGATGCTCGCGGTCAAAACGGCGGCTTCCCTAACCTTACCGACGACGATTGGTTGTATGGCGGTTCAGGTGACAAAATTGTTGAGACGCTGATAAACGGTCGACGCGCTGCAATGCCAGCATGGCTGGATGCTATGGGCGAAGACGGCATAGACGAAGTGGTTAACTACGTACTAAGTCTGAGCGGACGTGATGTAGATCCACAGCTTGCGAAAGCAGGTAAAGCCCGCTTTGCTGCATGTGCTGCATGCCACGGTATGGATGGTAAGGGTAATCAAATGCTTGGCGCTCCTAACCTTACAGACAACATCTGGCTATACGGCGGCAGTCACAGAGCAGTGACAGAAACGCTTACTTATGGTCGTAATGGCGTAATGCCAGCGTTTAAGAAAACTCTAGGTGAAGACAAAATTCATGTCGTTGCAGCCTATGTTTACAGCCTTTCAAATGATTAATATATGAATCGCTAAATATCGCAAAAAGCCCCGTTACTGCGGGGCTTTTTTTGTTTGCCCAGCGAAGCTGGCAAACCCGTCAGGTTGAAAGAAACCTGAATCACCCTGACTGAGGGGAAGATAATCCGAATGGCAAGGGCTAGCAAGTGATATGAAGTATGCAGGAGCCGTATACGAGGCCCGTACGTACGGTTCTGTGAGAGGGATGAGGCGCAAGCCTCACCCTACTCGATATGAGAAAATACGACAGCGTGAATGTTAAAGGAATTGATGCTTAAGGATTTGATGGAAAAGGAATTTACGTTCACATCTAGATTAACGTCATACCCATAGATATTTTTGTGTTTTTATAGCGCGGCAGTAGTTGAGTACAACTGACGCCCTAAAAATAGCAAAGCAGAAAAAAGTAAAACAAAAGAGTGTCTATGCGTATGCAGTTAGCAAATAACATCGAGATTATCTATTAATGAATACACCTTGGTATAAACAATTTTGGCCCTGGTTTCTTATTGCTGTACCTGTGATAACAGCGGTTATGGGCGGCGTACTTTTAAATCTTGCGATTTCAACCGAAGACAGTTTAGTGGTTGATGACTATTACAAAGAAGGTAAAGCTATTAATGCTCGTCTGGATAAGGAAGATGTTGCTCGCAGACTTAATATGACGTCAGATCTCACTATCAACGATGGCAGTATTGCGCTGGAATTCCATTCTGGTATTCCAGCAGAGGGCAATGCCTTAAAACTTAATTTCTACCACGTCACGCTAGAAGAAAAAGACGTAAGTACCCTACTCAGCCGCGACGCCAACGGTATTTATCGCGGTTACATAGAAGAGAACTTAGATGGAAAATGGAAGGTATCTCTAACACCTGTAGATGAAAGCTGGAAAATAGAGAACACACTGATACTTCCTAATACCGACGTTATAAAGTTTAATCCTTAATGAAAGAGACCAACTGTTATCACTGCGGTTTACCCAATGATGACGACAAATGTTATGAAACTGTTGTACTGGGTGCAACCAGGCAAATGTGTTGCCCTGGTTGTCAAGCCGTTGCTGAAGCCATTGTTAACAACGGCCTAGAAGATTATTACCAGTTTAGAACAGAGCCCGCGCAAAAATCGGATGATAGCATTCTCGACACTCTCGATAGACTAAAAGTGTACGACGACCCAACCCTTCAAGACGAGTTTGTTTACGATGAGGGGCAGCACAAGCAAATTCAATTAACTCTCGAGGGTATTACTTGTGCTGCGTGTGGTTGGTTGATTGAAAAGCAACTCGCTAAAGTGAACGGCATACAGCAGGTTGCTGTTAATGTTCAAGAGCGCAGAGCATTAGTCACTTGGTCAGAATCAAAAATTAAGTTAAGCCAAATTCTCTCCACTCTGAAGCGAATTGGATACTCCGGTTCTCCCTTCCACCCCGACGAGCATGAAGCCAGTTACAAACGTGAAGAAAAGGTATTTATTAAAAAGCTTGGTTTAGCCGGCATCATGACCATGCAGGTAATGATGCTAATGACGGGCCTTTACTTCGACTGGTTTGGCGCTATTGAATTAGAAACTCGTCAATATTTTTACTGGGTAGCCTTAACGCTAACCACACCCGTGGTGCTGTATTCGGGGAGTACTTTTTATGTGGGTGCAGCAAAAGCCTTAAGCGCCAGAACCGTGAATATGGACGTGCCAGTCACAATAGCCATCTTCGGCACCTACATTGCGGGCATTCGCTCTACACTGCTCGAACAAGGAGAAGTGTATTTTGAGTCTATCTGTATGTTTATATTTCTGTTGCTTCTAAGTCGATTTTTAGAGCACAGAAGTCGGCATCGTGCCGCACAGATATCTGCAAATATGATGCAATATATTCCAGTATCAGCAACTAAATTGCTGCCCGACGGAAGCATGAGTGAATGCTTGGCAAAGCAGCTTAAACCCAATGATGTGGTGGTAATAAAACCGGGCGCTACCATTCCTGTTGACGGGCTAGTTGAAGAAGGTAGTGCGTCTGTCGACGAATCTATGCTAACAGGAGAATTTGATCCTGTCGTAAAACATGCCAAAAGTACCGTTTACGGCGGCACAATTTGCCGTGACGGGACGCTAACGGTAACGGTTACACATACACTCAAAAATGCCTTGGTAAATCAAATAATGCGCCTTCAGGCCAGCGCCATGGCAAGTAAACCAAAAGCTGCGCAACTGGCCGATGAGTTTTCGAGATACTTTGTCAGTGCAGTCTTGTTAATCGCATTATTAACCTATAGCTACTGGACCTATAACGGCAATGCTGATGCTTTTTGGATCACCATTTCTGTATTAGTAGCCACTTGTCCTTGTGCTCTAGGCCTTGCTACGCCTTCTGCATTAACCTGCGCAATGGCAAAACTCAACAAACAAGGCATTCTGTTAAAAAGGGCTGACGCCCTAGAGCAAATTACCACGATAAATACCGTTGCTCTTGATAAAACCGGTACTCTCACGCAAGGAAAGTTTAGCATCAAGCAAGACTGGTACGCAGACACGGTCGACAGCACCAAAGCGTGGGAAATTTCGGTTGCTCTAGAATCACGTTCTGAGCACCCTATTGCCAATGCCTTCTCTGGCGATGTATTACACAGGGTAAGCCAATTTTCAGTCACTCCGGGCGGCGGAATTAGTGGCGAAATAAACGGCGCTAATTTTACAATGGGTTCGGCGGCATTTTGTGAGATAAGTCCCGAGTCGTTGCCGATATCAGCCAATGTATATTTAGCCACAGACGGCAAATTAGTAGCGGCGTTTCAAGTAAGCGATAGTCTACGAAAAGACGCCAAAACCACATTAGATGCACTTGCCGTTCATAATGACTTGGTCGTGTTAAGTGGCGATACACAACAAAACGTAAACGAACTAACCGCTTCCCTACCCGTTTCGATGGCAATGGGTGGACTTACTCCTGAGCAGAAATTTGAAGAGGTACGGCTGCTTCAGTCACGCAATAAGAAAGTGATGATGATGGGAGATGGTATTAATGACGCTCCGGTTCTTGCCAGCGCCGATGTAGCTATTGCGGTAGGCAATGCAACGGATGTAGCTAAAACTGCCGCAGATGTTATTCTTCTTGGCGACCAGCTTCTTTCCGTCCCACTGTTAATTGAAACTGCCCACAAGGCAAAAACGAAAATTCGTCAAAATATCGGATGGTCTGTGCTGTATAACCTGATCATTCTACCGTTTGCGGTTTCAGGGCTTTTGTCGCCGTGGATGGCCGTTGTTGGCATGTCATTAAGCAGTATTATTGTCGTTACCAATTCAACCCGATTATTGAGCAAATAGCATGAGCATTATTTATGTACTTATTCCTATCGCTATTATTATTGTCGCCCTTGCCGTGGTAATCTTTTTTTGGGCGGTAAAATCGAATCAGTTTGAAGATCTAGATCGACAGGGCTACAGTATTTTGTTCGACGATGACCTCTCACCTGAGGAAAAGAAACTCGCAGAACAGCGCAAGCGAATTCAGCAAGAAAACGAAAAAAATGGATCAGATTAGCTATCTTTCTGCATTCCTTATTGGACTAGCTGGCGGGGTTCACTGCGTTGGTATGTGCGGGGGCATAGTATCTGCCTTGCGCATGGTAACTCCGAAAGATAAGCCTGCACTTCCTTTCACCCTTGCTTACAACAGTGGCCGTATTGCAAGCTATACACTTGCTGGTGCGATTACCGGCGCTCTTGGTAAAATAGCCACCGATTTTGTACCACTAGCGAATTACGTCCTTTCTTTGCTAAGCGGTGTGATGCTTTTCCTACTTGCTTGCTATTTAGGGAAGTGGTGGACTGGATTAACAGCGCTTGAAAGTGCAGGAAAGCATCTATTTAAATATGTTCAGCCCATTTCAAAACGCTTTCTCCCGTTTAAAACGCCCTTAAGCGCAATACCTTATGGCTTTCTTTGGGGGTGGTTACCCTGTGGGCTTGTATATTCCACTTTAACTTGGTCTCTTGCTGCAGGCTCTGCGATACAAGGCGCTGGAATTATGTTCTTTTTTGGTTTGGGCACATTGCCAACATTACTTGCTGTGGGCGCTGGCAGCCAGTATATTGTGAGAGGCTTTAGACACATTATTGTGCGTCAAGGTATTGCATCGGCCATGGCCTTGTATGCAGCTTATCTTATTTATAGCGCATTATCTTAAATGGTGTTGTAACATATACCCATGTTCATCCTAAGAGAATAGAAATTATGAGCAAAGGAAGCGGATTCTCTATCCACTGTCAAAACTGCAGCTTTAGTCATTTATGTTTGCCAGTGGCTTTGAATAAGACAGAAATCGAATCGTTAGACGATATCATTGAGCGTAAAAAACCTCTGCATAAAGGCGACACGCTAATAAACAATGGCGATACCTTTACTTCATTGTTTGCAGTAAGAACGGGCTCGTTTAAATCATTTGTTACCAATTCAGACGGCGAAGAGCAAATTACTGGCTTCCATTTTCCTGGTGACATCGTCGGTTTCGACGCACTGCGCGAAAGTAGGCATCAAAGTTATACTCAGGCGTTAGAAACCGCCATGGTTTGCGAATTACCCTACGAAACACTAGATGAGATGGCAGTTCAGTTTCCTAAATTACGCCATCAGATTATGAGCTTTATGAGTGCTGAGATAAAACAAGATCACGACATGATCATGATGCTCAATAAACGAACAGCCGAGGAGCGCTTGCTCTATTTCATCTCTCATCTTTCTCAGCGTTTTGAAGAGCGTGGTTTTTCACTCCGAGAGTTTCATCTTACAATGACCCGTAATGAAATTGGTAATTACCTGGGTCTTACCATTGAAACCATTAGTCGTTTGTTAAGCCGTTTTCAAAAAGAAAAGCTGATAAAAGTAGATGGGAAACTGATTACTATCCTCGACTTCGATGCTATTGATGGCAAGGTAACTGCGCTAAAAGGCCCCAGTATTGTTTGCAACGGTTAACAGCTTAACCGTTGCAACTGTTAAAATATTGATCTAAAACAACCCACACTTTCGCTATTGTCTATTACACTTAATGTATTGCTTCATAAGAAGGAGACATTATGATTGAGTGTAATCACATTTTGGCAATTGTTGATTCAGAGCGAGATAATCAGCCCGCATTAAGTCGAGCTCTTGAACTTGCCTCAAAAACCGGCGCCACCGTGACTGCCATGATGGTAGTTTATGACCTCTCTTATGATATGACGACCATGCTTAGTCCCGACGAGCGTGATACTATGCGAGACGCAGTTACAAAGGATCAATCGAAGTGGCTTGGGGAACAATTAAAGGAACAAGGCTTTTCCAACATTGATATTGTTGTTGAGTGGAATAACAGAGCCCACGAAGCCATCATTTACTACGCACTCAATAACCAAATAGACTTAGTGGTTAAAGCAACGAAAGACCACGACGACATCGCCTCAGTGTTGTTTACGCCAACCGACTGGCATCTAATGAGAAAGTGTCCTCGCCCTGTTCTCCTTGTAAAAGAGCACGACTGGCCGGAAGATGGCGAAATAATAGCTGCAGTGAATGTAGGCAGTGAAGATGAGGAACATGCTGCACTCAACGACAAAATAACCGTGATCGCGAACGAGTATGCAAGGCTGTTAAAAGGCCACGTTAACTTAGTGAATAGTTACCCTTCCACACCGTTGAATATTGCCATTGAGGTGCCAGAGTTCGATTCTGACAAATATCACAGCGCAGTTAAAAATCATCATCATGATGAAATGGACAAACACGCGGCGAAACATGGGGTTGCTCCTGACAAATGTATCGTAAAAGAAGGTTTACCTGAACGCGTTATCCCTCAAGTTGCCAAGGACATAGATGCCGAACTGGTGATCATAGGCACGGTAGGACGGGTTGGTATATCTGCCGCGCTAATAGGCAACACCGCAGAGCACGTTATTGATGCTCTTAACTGTGATGTATTAGCAATTAAACCTAACGGGTTTGTATCGCCTTATACGATCTAGCAACGCTGAGACATTTGTTTCGCCCTCAATCGGTTGAAGAAATTCTGGACACAACCGTAGTTAACAAAAGCCGCTTTATTGTATAATGGCGGCTTTTACACGAACCAAGTTAGTTAATTATGAGTTTAGGCACTAACGGCGCTAATACGTCGTCTTCTGCTGCGCAGGAAAGTAAGCAAAAGCACAGTTTCAATAAGCTACAAAAGCGTCTTCGCCGTAATGTGGGTAAAGCGATAGCCGACTTTGGCATGATTGAAGAAAACGACAAGGTAATGGTGTGTTTGTCCGGTGGCAAGGACAGCTATACCATGCTCGATATACTCATGTTCTTAAAACGTGTTGCGCCTATCCACTTTGACATTATCGCGGTAAATTTAGACCAAAAGCAGCCTGGCTTTCCTGAACATATCTTGCCTAATTACTTGGACAGCGTAAATGTAGATTACAAAATAGTGGAAGAAGACACCTATTCCAT
The DNA here is from genome assembly GCF_001886475.1 of Alteromonas sp. RW2A1. Taxonomy (NCBI): domain Bacteria; kingdom Pseudomonadati; phylum Pseudomonadota; class Gammaproteobacteria; order Alteromonadales; family Alteromonadaceae; genus Alteromonas; species Alteromonas sp. RW2A1. The sequence continues at coordinate 1,163,379 of NZ_CP018031.1, forward strand.
TGTTAAAGATAAAATCCCAGAGGGAAAAACCACGTGTTCGCTTTGCTCAAGATTGCGCAGAGGTATTCTATATCGCACGGCAAAAGAACTTGGTGCAACAAAAATAGCCCTTGGCCATCACCGCGATGACATGCTGGAAACTTTCTTTCTCAACATGTTCCATGGTGGGAAGTTAAAATCAATGCCGCCAAAACTAGTGAGCGACAATGGCGAACACATTGTTATACGCCCACTAGCCTACTGCACTGAAAACGATATTAAGGCGTATTCAGAAGCCTCCGACTTTCCCATTATTCCCTGTAACTTATGTGGTTCGCAAGAAAATCTACAGCGACAGCATATCAAGGGCATGTTGCAAGATTGGAACGCACGCTTTCCTGGCCGCATTGAGTCTATGTTCAGTGCACTTCAAAATGTCGCTCCCTCGCACTTAGTTGACAGTAACTTATATGACTTTAAGTCTATTACTACTCAGGAAGGGCCCGTAAAAGACGGTGATATTGGTTTCGACCAGCCTACATTTAATGTGCCTGATAACGCTCAAATGCCAGACTCTTCTGAAGTTATCGACATAGTAAACATTATGGAACCACGTTAATGAAAATTGGAATTGCATTAGGAGCTGGTGCAGCAAGAGGCTGGACCCATATTGGAATTATACAAGCTCTTGAAAAGCTGGGTGTTAAGATTGACATTGTGGCGGGCTGTTCTATTGGTGCATATGTTGGAGCAGCCTACTCTAGCGGCAAACTAGAAGGCTTAAAAGAATGGGCCTGCTCGCTCAGCGATTGGCAGGTGCTTGCACTAATGGGCGTTGGTTTGCGTCGAGGCGGCCTTGCAAGCGGCCAAAAAGTCTTCGACAAATTGGCCAGTGAATTTTGTGCAGACAGCTATGAGGCAATGAACAAGCCTTTCGCTTCTGTCGCTACCGATTTATATACTGGGCGTGAGGTGGTATTCGACTCTGGCCCGGTTGGTAATTCTATTCAGGCCTCTTGTGCTATCCCTGCACTTTTCTCTCCGGTTGCTTACGAAGACCGCTGGCTTGTTGATGGGGCTGTCGTTAACCCGGTGCCTGTGAATTTATGTCGACAGTTGGGAGCAGATTTTGTAATCGCAGTAAACCTCAACGCCGACTTTAGACCTCTTCGCTTAGAAAAACTTCGCAAGGATCACGAAGATAACCAGCAAAAAACCGAAGACTTTTTCACCAAAAGCCAGAACGTTCTCAAGCAGTGGTTTACCCCTGATAGTAAATCGGAAGATGAGTCACAGAACGATGGTCATTCACAAGAAAATAGCGATTCACTGGGCGCTGAGGTTATTGAAAAAGTAGAAGAAGAATTTACCGAAGTACCAGCAAAGGTGAATAAGAAAAATCCGCCGGGTATAATGAGCGTAATGAGCAGCTCATTGGAGATACTGCAGGCTCGTGTAACGCGCTCCCGTCTCGCCGGAGACCCACCTGACATTCTTATAGAGCCTCAACTCACCGATGTGGGTATTATGGAGTTTCACCGCGCAGAAGAGCTTTGCCAGAAGGGTGAAGAAACCATCACCCGACTCGCAGAACAAATTCGCTACCAGCTATTAACTTGAGGCCATAGCAGTAATACGAAGAGGGGCTTGAGGTAATGACAACCCCCTCGCCTCACTGATCCACTCTTGTTCAAGGTGCAAAACGCCATTATTAATGGTGACACCTTGAGGTGTAGTGTGGTCTAGATTCTCATCCCTAAATTGAATCATCAGCCCTTTTACCGTTGGCATCATAAAAGATAGAAAACTTCCCATTTCGTTGAAAAACGCTTCATATTGCGAATAAATAAACTCAAGTTCCTCTTGGGTGTAGCGGGTTTTGAGATATTCAGGTTTGGTTTCCAATTGAACGGACATGTCGCACACGTTAGCGGCTTCATCAAGGGAAATTCGCACAAGCGCGTCGGCAAGTTTAAGTGCTCTTTCAGTAGGTACGGTAAATCGCCCCTCGTCGCTGACATCTAATGACATCGTTTTTTTATCTGTGACAATTTCAGCACTACTTACGCCACATAAGCGCCCTTCGCCGACGCGAAGAAAACCAAACGCAAACTGCAAAGCTTGGGTGTCTTCGTTATCTAATTTTTTAACATGGCTATAAAACCGGCTATATTCAACGTCAATGGTTTCCGCCGTTGAATCAACCGTCATAAGCCCTAAAAGCAACACCAAAGCTACCCGTATCATTCGCTTAAAAACTCCTCGTTGTACTTGATCATATTTTGTAATTCTTCCACGTATGCCGCTCCTCTCTCAGAGTATTTCATCAGACCCTCTGCAAGCGCTACGCCACTAATGGCAATTTGATTTGCGCGCAAGCGACTGCGGATTTCGCGTAAATCTTTATAAGCATCATGCCTGTTCAAATTACGCATATAGGTATAAGTCGCCTGAGATAAATTTTCGAACTTAGCCACTTCGTGAGATGCGTCATCATTTCGTCTGTTAGGCACAAAACCACAGCCTTTTGTGAAGCACCATAACCCAAAAAAGTTATACCCCTTGCGGGCGAACCTGCTAGTTCCCCAAGCTGATTCATTTGCAGCTTGAACAAGTACCAGTTCCACAGGCAAGACATCAATTTTCTGTAGTAAATTAAGCAGCCTTGTTTTAAGGGGCAGCTCTGCATCAACTCTATATTCTTTTTCTAGCCATGCCAGTCGAGAAATATCCTCTTCGCTAAACGACTCATCCGCCAGCGCCTTGCGATATAAAGTTTGAACATAATGACGCAGCGTAAGCAGATACGCATTTTGTTTTTCTACCTCTGGCCTTAGATAGTCGAAAAACGCAGCCTTCTTTTCTGCTATTTGGTTGTATTTAGAAAAGTCTGGTACCGGCTTATTAGCCTTAACGGTTTGCGGCACGTCCAGAATATCTGGCGTACCCTCTTTGAAAATTATCGCGTTGATCACTATGACCGCCAAAACACCCAGTGTTATGAGGACAATCTTAAAGGTTTCGCGTTTATGCATTAAAATTCGACTCTTTAACGTCGCTTCCTGATGTTATTACGTTTGCCCCCTGCTCGCCTACCAGCTCCTCATAAATAAGGCCCATAGTACTGAAATAAAATGGCAAGACCCAAATAAGCGACAGGCCGAAAGTAAGTGGCACTGTGGCAAACAAAAGAAAAAAGACACCAAATATCCCCAGCATCTGTTTCCAGTATGCGTTGAATACGCGACAAGAGAGAATAATGGCACTAATTGGCGTTAGTTTTCTGTCTGCAACCAGCATGAGAGAAAATGACGAAGCTAAGTAAAAGTAAACGCCAGGAAGAATAAGCAACACTACACCTAGCTGTACCAAAATACTGTTTATCAACTGTGTTAGCGCTACAAGGAATAAAAGAGGAAAATAAGCGAACACCGAAAATACGGTAGTACTTTCGCCCCTCGCGTGCTTAACACCGGCCATATATAAGCCAGTTATCAGCGGTGAAACCAAACAAATTGCTACAATTTCAATAATTGATTGGTGTTCTATCACATAGCTGCCGTCGCCATTAACGGTTATAAAACGCTGAGCAATGACACCCATCACAACAAACGTGAGAAACATAACAATACTGCTTTGAAGCAAAGGAGAAAAGTTGGCTTTCGTTAACTCAGAAGCTTTTTTCAGCAGTGCTTTCACATCAAAATTATACTGCTTTGCTAATGTCGTGTTTAAGCGATCAGAATTTACGTCTTTCACATCATTCCTATAGTACATACGTGAGAACCGCGCAGAGTATAACAATTCGCGCACATGAATGCTTGTTCGCATACTATTATTCGTTTTTAACCCGCTACCAGCTTAACCGCTAGTCCAACGAGCAAAACCCCCATGGCACGATCTAACCAATAGCCTTTCTTACCAATAAATTCTGCCACTTTTCCCGTACTCAACATGAACGACAAAAAGGAAAACCACAAACCGGTAGCAACAGCCAAGTAAACGCCATAGGCTAACCGCACTTCAAAAGGGGTTTCAATGCTGATGATAGCGGTAAACAATGACAAAAAGAACAAGGTTGCTTTAGGGTTTAGACCATTGGTTAAAAAGCCCATCCAAAGGGCTTTTTTAGCCGAAATCATAGCTTTTGGCTGGTCTTGATCTGAGGTGACTGCGTCATTATTTGGTTTGCTACGCAGTGCACCAAAGGCAAGATACAGTAAATAGGCCGCGGCCAAATAGCTGAAGGTTTTAAATAGCCATGGCGTGGTTGCTATCACTACGCTTAAGCCCACCAGAGAATACGCCACGTGCAACAAAATAGCAGCACCAATGCCTACACTGGTGTAAAGCGCAATACGTCTGCCGTAAGCGACACTGTTTCTCACTACAATAGCGAAGTCTGGCCCCGGGCTTGCAACTGCGACAAGATGAACAAGCGCAATAGTTAAAAATTCGTTGAGGTAAGGCATTTGGCTAGTCTTTAAAATCCATATTGTTCAAGTAGTTCATCTACCCACATAGGTACAATTTCTGAAGCTTTACCCGTTAGTGATTCGTCAAAAAGCGCATTAGAACTCCCAGGCTCGAGATTTGCCTCTATGGTATGAGCACCACTACTCTTTGCTAATTGAACAAACCCGGCGGCCGGGTAAACATTCCCTGAGGTGCCAATAGCAATAAAGATATCAGCATTGGAAAGATGTGCATAAATATCGTCCATGTACATAGGCATTTCACCAAACCAAACGATATCGGGCCTGAGGTTATTGGTGTTGCAACAAGGACATGGCGTTGTATGATCAAATGGCGCTTCCCAATCAAACGTTTTTAGAGAAAACCCACATCTTGCCGAAAGCAATTCACCATGCATATGTAAAACACGCTCGCTGCCCCCTCGCTCGTGCAAATTATCTACATTCTGTGTTACCAACACCATTTTGTCTTGCCACCGCTGCTCTAGCTTCGCAAGTGCATGATGTGCTGAATTAGGCTTTACCTTATCCTCTTGCAGCTGAGCTCTACGCGCATTATAAAATCGGTAAACTAAATCGGGATTACGTTTGAAAGCCTCAGGCGTGGCGACTTCCTCAACGCTGTGGTTTTCCCAAAGACCATCGTTATCTCGAAATGTTTTTAATCCAGATTCCGCCGATATACCTGCTCCGGTAAGCACAACAATATTGGGAAGTGTTTTGTTCAAGGGCATGTTTTGCTCGTTTTGTATTAGAATTTTTGCGAGTGCTAGCCAATGGCTACGGGATAACTCTCGTTAGCGCCCCACTCTGACCACGAACCGTCGTAAACAGATACGTCTTTCGCTCCGCACAGTAAAGCCGCAAAAGCGACCACACAGGCAGTGATGCCTGAACCGCAAGTACATATAATGGGTAGTGACAAATCTATTTTCGACTGGTCAAAAATGCGTTTAAGGGAATCAATCGGAAGGTAGTGTCCGTCGCTGAGCAAGTCGCCATAGGGAATATTAAAAGCGCCAGGCATATGGCCAGATCTTACACCAACACGAGGTTCAGACACCTCACCTCGAAATCGAGGTTTATTTCGTGCGTCTAAAAGCTGCACATTGGAATCAAGCGCGCTAACAACACTATCGGCATTAACAAACCAACCCTCACTAGGTGATGCTTGATACGTTAACTTGCCATAAAACTGTTGCTCAGAAACCGGCAAACCTGCGCTTTGCCATGCTGGCTGCCCACCATCGAGTAAAAATACAGATTTGTGACCAATAGCTTTGAGCATCCACCATACTCGGGGTGCGCTAAAAATCCCTCTGGTGTCGTAAACAACTACTGTTGTGTTTGCAGTTATTCCTGTTTTCCCTAAATACAATGCCAAATTCTGTGCAGATGGCATGGTATGAGGAAGACCTTTGGAGTGGTCGCTGCCCTCACCGTCGAGATCAATATCTACAGATGCGGGCAACACCATCGCATTACGCTTATCGGGTGTTTGCGTGAGCGGATCGTCCATTAAAGCGCGTAAAAGAGTGACCGGAAGCTCCTGCATTTTACTCGCAAGCTCTCCAACCTGTAGCAACGCTGAAGACATAAATTTCTCCTAAAATTCACTCAATATTGCAACTGCCTTACCTCTAATTATTTAATAAGACAGTTGCAAATAACGTTAATAAGGGCGATGCCAACGCAGATATTTTTAGTTTAATGCAGAAATCGCGGCATCATAGTTTGGTTCTTCTGTGGTTTCAGCCACTTGCTCGGTATAAGTTACTTTACCTTCTGTATCAATAACTACAACACAGCGAGACATAAGCCCTGTTAATGGCGCAGACTCGAAGGCCACTCCATAGTCTTCACCGAACGATGAGCGGAATGTCGATCCAGTGATGACATTTTCAATGCCTTCAGCACCGCAGAATCGACCCGCTGCAAATGGAAGATCCGCAGAAACACAAATAACAACCGTATTATCAAGCGTAGCAGCATGTTCATTAAATTTGCGAACCGATGCGGCACAGGTTCCTGTGTCGACTGATGGAAAAATATTTAGTACTACTCGCTTACCTGATAATTCTGCTAGCGTTACTTCACCTAAATCGGCTTTTACAAGGGTGAATGCGGGCGCATTTTCACCAACGCTTGGTAACTCGCCTACTGTTTTTACTTCGTTACCCTGAAAAGTGACTGTCGACATAATTAATCTCTCCGTTTAGCTCGTTGATAAAGGGTGTAAGACACACCGTTTTGATACTAATCGTTTACGCAATTTGCGCTGTAAACGCTCAATACTGTATTGCAGATAATTTTACTGTTGGTTACAGGTTACATAAATAGCTACCTTACCTGCAAATTTCGCTTTCTTACCTGTGCTTTTTTATTTTGTTGCGCTATTTTACTTGAGATGTAGCAAACGCCAGCTTATCTCGTAAATGAGGCTTGCCTTTTACATACTCACGCCGAAAAATACTAAAATACTGGGCTAACGTTTCTGCCCCCTCTTTTTCTCCAGCCAGTTCAAGCACGCTTATGCCCACTTCTGCCGTACAATGCTGGAAAGTATGACTTGCCTCTCGTAATAAGTAGTCAGAGGTTTCATTCACATTTACCCCTAAAACCGGCAAATTGGCGAGATAAGCACTTTTGCTGAACATTTTTTTTGCTTCACGCCATGTACCGTCTAGAAAAATGAATAATAGTTTCTTGTTATCAATCTGGGGTGGTTGATTAATACAGTTATCAGCATGCGCGTATTCATGAGGAAACACCACAATAGGCAAATAGCTTGAGTTATTCAGCAGTTCGAGTAATTGAGCTTGAGGCTCTGTGCGATGCCACAAAAAGGCATAATTCTCTTTAACCACATCCGCAATGAGCCTACCCGTATTGGTTGGCTTATAATACTCTCCTTTGTACATGAGAAATACGGTGGCGACGTTAGTGCTTTGCGCAGGCTTGTGGCAGCAAATGCAGTTTTGCTTTGGTAACAGACATTCGTCACAGCGTTTTACTTTACTTCCCCTAGCGTGAAAAGGACGCTCAGATTTAAGCAGTTCTTCAGCTCGCAAAGACATGACTGAATTCAACGGTTTACCCTACTGAAAAAGATGAAAATAGTGTGCATAAGCGCGAAAGATAGCATATTTGTATCGCAGCATCTTTAGAAGTTGATTTAAAACCTTAAAAGAAATTAATTACAAAAAAAACTAAATAGTACTGAAAACTGTAATAACAAGTGAATACCATGTTTTAGGAAGTATTAATGTATTGTGCCGATTGTGAATCAATAGACGACTATTTTTTTGATACCACTCATTTTTGGATTTTTGTTCCCACCCTGGAAACCTTTTCTAAAGTTGCTGGGCTTTGCGGTTCTATGGACATCAACGCGACTCAACAGTCCGATCACTGTATATCTTGTGTAGTTGAACGCCCGGCTATTCAGAAGTTTATTATGTCAATGAATGGTGCGCTTGAGTCAAAAGAAAAAGAAAATACTAAGGTAACAACGGCATGCCACGATGGCGCCCCCTCAATTGACGATATGGGGCGTATAGTGACATTAGAAATTTTGGTTAATCGTTATCAAGCAAAATGGTTAATCGACAGTATTGAAAAAGAACGTTACGAAACTTGGTTTCAGCCTATTATTAACGCGCGAGATGAAAGCGTTTTTGCTCACGAAGGATTGTTTAGGGTGCGCGACAGCGATGATTCTATCGTACCGCCAGCGTTAGCCTTTAAATTAGCAGAAAAATCTGACCTGCTGTTCTCTCTCGACCTAGTAGCAAGACGTTCGGCCGTTGAATGCGCAGCGCGGGGTAAGCTTAATTCCAAGCTGTTTATTAACTTTAACCCGTCAAGCATATACGACCCGTCTTACTGCCTAAGAGCTACTGCTGCAGCAATTAATGAAATAGGTCTTTCACCCTCTGATATTGTGTTTGAAGTAACCGAAACTCACAGAGCCGACGACCTTAACCATTTAAAGGGGATACTGGCGTTCTATCGCAATGCGGGCTTCCAAATTGCACTAGATGATATTGGCTCCGGTTGGTCAGGATTAAACTTACTTCAAAGTTTACGCCCCGACTTTGTAAAAATAGATATGGAGTTAGTTAGGGGTGTACATAATGATGCTTATAAACAAAATATCGTGAATAGTCTCATTCAAATAGCAAATCGCAGCGGTATAGAGGTAATTGCGGAAGGTGTGGAAACAGAGGATGAAGCAAGCTGGTTAAAAAATGCGAAAGCCGATTATCTCCAAGGCTATCTCTATGGACGGCCTGCCCCGCTGTCAACACAGACCTTATCGGCTGAAGAAGCGCAGCAAATTGATCAAAAAATGAATCCACTGAAAGCTGCCGCGAAATAAACGTTTAAAATTGAGGCGTTAAAATAGGTCCGGCGAAAAGACCAATACTATTTTCATTACGGTTACGCTTGCGCTTTACTAGCAATGACATAAACGTGATCTTCTGGGTATTGGTCTTTCTCCAAATGCTGAATGTGTAGCCCGTTTTCGATAAGAAGCTGAATATTTTTGTTCGTACCAATGGAGCTGTAATAAAAGGTGTTACCCTGCATTGTGCCGGTTTGTTCCCCCTCTTCACCGCCAAAGGTGTAAAGCAAAACTCCACCTTCCTTCAAACAATTACAAAGCTTTGTGAGCACTGGCTTTTGCATGCTCAGCGGAAGATGAAATAAGCTATCCCAAGCATAAATATAATCATACTCGTTGTCTGGTTGCCAAGCGCCAATATCCTTATGCAGAAAATGGTGGCTAGGATGGTTGTCTTTTGCCAACTTGATCATCTTTTCAGACACATCAATGCCTGTAAGCAAAAAGCCGCTACGCTCTAATATTGAAATAAATCTGTCGCTGCTGCCGCAACCAACATCAAGCGCTAATGGTGCAGTTTGCTTTCCTTTTCTCTCTGCTGACACAAAGCTAAGCGCATGCTCAAATGGCTTAACACCATATGAAGATGTTTTATGATAATCATGCCACCACGAGGCAATTTTATCGTACTGCCTTCCTGTAATATGAGGTTCCATAATAAGTTTTACCTCTTATGCGAACGCGCAATTACCCTAATTCAATGAAAGAGTACGCAATATCTACGCAGACGCAAACTTAAAAAGAAGAAGCCCAAATCCACCGAAAAAAACAACCCAAAATATCGTCATCAACACCAGCGTTTTGGATTGAAACAGAGATTATAGAAAAGCATACTCAGTTAAAAAGCCTGTAGCTGAAAGCACATCGTTTTTATCCGCTTCCTTGTTACTCATTTGCATAGATTCATCCATTCGTTTAATTGCGACATACTTTTACTTTATCAGTAAAAATGATGTGCGCAAGAACCGAGGCTATGTCGCTGCAAAAATATTGAATAGTGATATGGTCTATAATAGGAGTAGTACAAGAAGATGATATGGGAAGAAAACTAGTATTCTTTGTATGATTGGTTTTATGAGAATTTATAATGCTAGAAAAAATAAATGGTGCCCGGGGCCGGACTTGAACCGGCACGCTGTTACCAGCGAGGGATTTTAAATCCCTTGTGTCTACCAATTTCACCACCCGGGCATTGGGTTGCTTTTCAGCGAGGTGTCAGGCGTAGAACCTGATGTGGCGTTGCAGATTATGGAGGCGGAACCCGGAGTCGAACCGAGATCCACGGATTTGCAATCCGCTGCATAGCCATTCTGCCATTCCGCCTTAGTAATCTGACTGTAATAAACTGTGATTAGTATTAATCTGTCTATTACTTATGCCAGCGATTTTGGAGCGGGAAACGAGATTCGAACTCGCGACCCCGACCTTGGCAAGGTCGTGCTCTACCAACTGAGCTATTCCCGCACTCTTAAATCGTACACTTCGTTTGGGTTATGTCCTCTCGAAATGTGGGATGCATTCTACCTACCCAATCAAAACTGTCAATACGAAAAAACGTTTAAATTGAGATAAATGCGTGTTTTTATGATCGTTTGCTATTTTTTTATTCACTTTGGTTAAAGCGCGATCAATTTTGTTTTTACGCACCGCCTTTCAAGTGTGGCCAGGCCGCTTTTGTATAAACAAGCATTGACCAAATTGACAGCACCGCGGCGATATAAAGTAAAATATAGCCTAGGGTTACCCAGTAAATTGGAAAGCCCATGAAGGTTTCTAAGCCTGAAAGTAAGCCAATAAGGGCTAACATTTGAGCTGTAGTTTTCGCTTTACCAATAAATGATACTTTCACGGCATCGCGCACACCGTTTGAGCCCATCCATTCACGCAGTGCAGATACGTAAATTTCACGAACTAATAATGCCACGGCTGGAAGTGTTACCCACAAAGTTGCATAGCTATGAGTAATCATGAGAAGTGCCGTAGCTACGATAAGCTTATCTGCTACAGGGTCGAGAAAGGCACCAAACGGCGTCGATTGCTGTAACTTTCTTGCTAAATACCCATCAAACCAATCGGTAATGGCCGCAAGCCAAAATACAAATGCGCCCGCCTCGTGAGCCCAACGCCAATCTAGAAAATAAACAACCACGAAAACAGGAATTAAAATTACTCTGAACAAAGTAATGCAGTTTGGAACATTCCACATAAAAGATATATCTCAGTTTTGCCCTAGGGGCATTTTTAGCGCTAGCCTTTTACGGCTTTAATTTGTCTACACCTTACCTTAATTTAATCATTATTGCTTGCCAGTCACTATGTTATTGGTGCAAGTGGTCGTAAATTGTATCGGCTAGATCTTGGCTAATGCCGGGTACGCTGGCAATTTCACCCTTACTGGCTTTTTTCAGGCCATGTAAGCCACCCATAAACTTTAACAGCGTTTGGCGACGCTTAGCGCCAACACCTGGAATAGATTCGAGGCTTGAGGTATTTTTTACCTTTTGCCGTCTGTTCCTGTGGCCGGTTATAGCAAAGCGGTGAGATTCATCCCGGATGTGTTGTACTAAATGCAATGCCGGAGAATGACTTTCCATTGGCAGCACGTCGTGACTGCCAGCAAGTATCAATGTTTCTAAGCCTGGCTTACGTGTGGTTCCTTTAGCAACCCCTAAAAGCATAGGCTTTTTATCATGAGGCCAGTCTTCGAAAAATGCCTCAGCTTGCGCTAGTTGCCCCTTGCCACCGTCAATTAACAGCAAATCAGGTATTTTCTGTACTTCTTTCACCGATTTATACCGGCGCTTTAACGCCTGTGCCATTGCAGCGTAATCGTCACCTGGCGTAATTCCCTCAATGTTGTATCGACGGTAATCACTCTTTAACGGCCCTTCTCTATTGAATACCACGCATGAGGCTACTGTTTGTTGTCCCGAGGTATGGCTGATATCAAAACATTCCATGCGCTGAATTGGGCTGTCTACTTCCATGGCCTCTTCTAAATCGAGGTAGCGAGCAAAAACCGACTTCTGTTGGCTGTACTGAGCATCAAGCGCAGACTCAGCATTTGTTTGTGCTAGTTCGAGGTACTGCCGCTTTTCTTCCCGAGCACCTTTAAAGAACGTTACTTTGTGATTGGCTTCGCTACTAAGCAGCTCTACTATAGCGGCTTCGTCACTTAAGGTGTGCGCCATAACAATTTGACGTGGAATAGTTTTATTTCCAGCCAAATAAAACTGTAAAAAGAACGACTCGAAAACTTCGCTCTCATTAGCAATGTTGGGCACTTTTGGGAAAAAAGCCTTGCTGCCTAAAAGTTGCCCTTCGCGAATAAACATAACCTGTATACACGCCATATTACCTTTAAACGCGAAGCCAAATACATCCATGTTGTCCTGTGTACCTGCAACCCATTGACGCTCTTGTACCTTGCGAAGGGCATTAATTTGATCTCGGTAGCGCGCAGCAGCTTCGAAATTGAGCGCTTCACTGGCCTTTTCCATGTTCTTCACCAAGCTACCAATAACCTGTTGATTTTTTCCTTTTAAAAACAAACGGGCAAAATTTACTTGTTCTTTATATTCTTCATCAGATACATACCCCTCGACACAAGGGGCACTGCATCGTTGCATTTGATATTGCAAGCAAGGGCGACTGCGAGCACGGTAGTAACTGTCTTCGCATTGACGTACTGGAAAAATACGCTGCATAGAGCGCAAGCTTTCTCTTACCGACCAGGCACTGGGATAAGGTCCAAAATACTCGCCCTTCTTTTTCTTCGGTCCGCGATGAAAAGATAGACGAGGATGTTCATGGTCAGATAAAAATATAAACGGATACGATTTGTCATCGCGCATAACCACGTTGTATCGCGGCTTATATTTTTTTATGAAGTTGTTTTCTAAAAGAAAAGCCTCTGTTTCACTGTTAACAACAGTGACATCCATATGCGCTATTTGACTGACAAGCGATCGTGTTTTCGCGTTATCCACGTTAGTGCGAAAATAACTAGAAACACGTTTTTTTAAGTTTTTCGCTTTTCCAACATAAATGACCTCCTCCTGCGCACTGTACATTCGGTACACGCCAGGTTGGGAGGTAAGATTTTTTAGAAACGCTGCTGAGTCGAATGCAGACATAATGTAAGAGGTTGTTACCTATAGCAGATTTGAATCGATAAGTTTGTGGCGCAGCGCTAAATGAGTTAGCTCTACGTCGGTTGCCACGCCTAGTTTATCAAACATTCTATATCGGTATGTGTTTACCGTTTTAGGGTTGATGCTAAGCTCGCTGGCTATCTCGGGCACGCGCTTGCCTTTAGTCAACCGCATGGCAATGCTGAGTTCTCGCGAAGACAAATCGTTAAAAGGATTGTCTGAACGTGGTGACAGCCTTCCAATAGCAATGCTGTTTGCCACGTCACTATCAACATATTTTTGACCTGCAGCCACTTTGTGAATAGCTCGAATGACTTCATCGGGTTCGGCGTCTTTAGTTAAAAAACCGTATGCCCCAGCTTCCATTACCTGCATAGGTATTGGGCTTTCGGTATGCATAGACAGACAGATCACCCGCGTATTCTCAGACATACGCACAATTTTTTTCGTTGCCTCTAAACCGCCAATGCCGGGCATATTTACATCCATTAATATAACATCGGGCGCGTTCTTTCTGCATAGTTGAACCGCATCTTCACCGCTCTTCGCTTCAGCGAGAATAGTAAAACCATCGACGTCTTCCAATATGCGTCGAATCCCTGTCCTTACCAATTCATGGTCGTCTACTAGGATTATTTTGATCACAAGATTGTCTCACTAACATCGCGTCTTACAAACGATTGTATAAATCGCTATACGCATAGATTTATTATTTTTTAATGGCTCTGTAGGCATAATACCACGAGATTCGCCAAGGTGAAGCATACTTCATTTTTTAGTTTAGGGCGTGTTAAACGAAAAATAGTCTATTTAAAGCTTCTATTATTTGCAAAGGGTGGCAAGCAAGGTTCAGTCGAATAAAGCCTGGCGCATTAAAAAGACTTCCATCGCTACCAATAACGCCGCGCTTTATACAGGTTTCAAAATCTGACGCCGGCTTAAACACAGTTGATTTGTCATTACTCCCAAACAAAAGACTTATATCTTTCGTCTGATCCTGTCTTAGCGTCTGCACGGTAGAATTTTTTTGTGCCGGCAAAGCATGATGTGCATCAGATAGGCATAACCATAAAAAGTAGCCCGCCTGCCCCATTGTGTAACTACACTTAATATGATGTTCTTTAAAATAAAAATGAACTAGCTTGCGGTTTAATGCAATCGCACTTCGCACTTCATCTAGCCATTGCTTTGAGTTGTTATAAGCAGCTTGCAATGCAATTTGCGACAGATTACTGGCATCTAGATGCCGTGATGTTATGGCGGCACGAAAAGCTTCTCGTCGCTCACTATCGTCAATGATGGCGTAGGAACCACCGGGGATAGCAGCGAGATTGAACGCTTTTGACGCGCTGTTAATATGAACAATGTTTTTTTGCAGGTGCCTGTCTACACCGGATCCAAACAGCGGGATCGCTCCTGGACTGTCTTCATCAACAAAACCGAATTCACTGTGCACCTCATCAGTAATAATGGTGATATTATTTTCGTGACAAAACTGTATGATTTCTGCTTGAAGCTCTGCTGAGAGTACGGTGCCAGTAGGATTGTTTGGATGACACAGTACAAACGCAGTGGCATTTTGAGATAGCACGCTAACGTCTACGATTGGGCTTTTATCTTTACCATGTCTATTAGCGTCGTTGTTTGTATCCGTTTTAAAATGAACGCTATGAACGTTCAAATTATTGTTGATAATGCAATCAACCAACGGCCCGTAAGTGGTATCAAAAATCATGACGTCATCGCCACTACGGCAAAATGTTTTCAACGCCACATCGACAGCGCTTATTACACTGGCCACACCAATAACGTTTTCAGATGGCACACCATGCCATGAACTAACACTTTTCTGCAGAGTATCTGTCTGATATCCGTAACGTTCATTTGCACATTGTGCTATGGCAGTAGCAATAGCACAATGCGGCTGGGTATCCATATCCGCAATCCACATCGATAGTGAATCTGCTGGCGCCTGGGGAAAACGTTCGGCCAAGACCGCATGCTTTAATCGGCTCTGCGCTGTGGTTTCTAACTCGGCGCGAGTATTTTTTTGTATGCCTTCTCTAGAGGCTGTTGATCTTTGAACATTATTTGTTCAGCAGTACATTGGTAGCCACATCATCATGAATGCCAATGCGACTGTACTGCTATAGTTTCGAGCTAACGCCCTTGCCATTCGGATTATCTTCCCCTCAGTCAGGGTGATTCAGGTTTCTTTCAACCTGACGGGTTTGCCAGCTTCGCTGGGCAAACAAAAAAACCCGCAACGATGTGCGGGTTTCTCTAATCTGGCGGAGAGTGAGGGATTCGAACCCCCGGTGGGTTTGACCCCACGTCTGATTTCAAGTCAGGTGCATTAAACCGAGCTCTGCCAACTCTCCAGAAGTGCTGCGTATCTTAATGATATTTTTTTCGCTGTAAAGGGAAAAATTAAAAAACTTATTTAAGTGCCCATAAATCAATCAAATAACGTATCAACTGAGTGCCTTGGGTGTTTTTATAGGCACATAACGTCTTTTTCATCTGAAACTACTTGAAAATGGGAACTAAAACCCATACAACATACACTAATTAACAGTGTACCATTTGTGGTCATATCATAGTCCTTTTGGAGGAAACAATGGATCAACGTTCGATGTATTCTAGTGCATCTCAACCATCGGTATTGCAGACGAACAAGGTTCTACGCAACACCTACATGCTGCTTGCGATGACACTAGCGTTTAGTGCAGTTTGTGCAGGTGTCGCCATGGCAGTAGGTATTTCTCCTATGATGTCTTTAGGCATGACCATAGGCGCATTTATCACTCTATTTGTTGTACAGAAAAAAGCAGACTCTTCATCAGGTATCTTTTGGGTGTTTGTATTTACCGGCCTGTTAGGTGCATCGCTAGCATTTACGCTTCAACGATTTATGGCGCTGCCTGGCGGTCCAGCACTAATTATGCAAGCGCTTGGCGCGACCGCGTTAGTATTTTTTGCACTATCCGGTTACGTTTTAACCACGAAGAAAGACTTTTCGTTTATGGGTGGCTTCTTGATGGTTGGTTTAGTTGTGGTGATTGTCGCTGCAATAGCTAATATCTTTTTTGCAGTACCAGCGGTAAGTTTGGCGATTAGTGCGGCTATTGTATTTATTATGTCTGGTCTCATTCTGTTCGACACTAGTCGTATTGTTAACGGTGGCGAAACCAACTATATTCGCGCTACAGTATCGCTTTACCTGAACATTTATAATTTGTTCACTGCTATCCTTCACCTATTAGGTGCATTTGGCGGCGACGACTAATTTAGCGTTTTAAGCTATAAACAAACACCCCTTAACCGGGGTGTTTTTGTTTGGAACACTTTTTATGGCGCAATATTCAGTTTTAATTACCTCATCGCCTTTTCAAGGCGACAGCGCTCTTCGCGCGTATCAATTTATACAGGGCGTGATCAGTAATGGTGATACGGTAGACAACTTATTCTTTTACGGCGACGGTGTTTACCACACCAATAACCTAATGCTTAATACTGGCGATGAATTTTACGGCCAAGATGCTTGGAAGCGCTTAAGCGAGCAACACGAAGTTAAGCTGCTGGTGTGCATTACAGCGGCGGTTAAACGAGGTATTGTTAGCGATCAAGAGGCACAAGAACACGGCATAGCCCAAGCTAACCTTTCTGCCCCTTTTATACAGGCAGGATTGGGTGAATTTTTTACCGAGCTACATAATTGCGACAGACTGGTACAGTTTTAATGGCCACAATACTTATTCGATTCACACAAAGCCCTTATGGCACCGCAATCAGCCAAGACGGTTTAGATTTTACCTTAGCTGCGACTAATTACGGCCATAACGTCATCGTTTTGTTTGAAGGTGAAGGTGTGCTCCAGCTTACTAAAACTCCATCTCGCAAAGGTATTAAAAACCACAGTAAACGGCTGGCATCCATGCCTTTTTTCGATATTGAAGACTGCTACATTTGCAAAGACAGTGCAGAAAATTTTCAAATTCATACGCTGTTTGAGAACACCCAAGTTATTGAAGAGATCGAAGCCCAATTCGTGACAGCGCACGAACGTGTTGCTTTAGTTGAAAAAGCCGATCATGTGGTGACATTTTAATGCTGATAAATATAACTAAAAGAGCAATTACTGCCGGCGATATCGCGTTTATTGATGCTGCACTAAGCCATGAAGGTGCAAATGACTCAGGAGATAAGCAAAACATCTCAGTTATCGTGTTTTCGGGCGATGGAGTATATGCACAGCATCATTTAGCTACTACTGAACACGTTTTTAAAGAGCAGTCTATTGAAACAAGTGCTGCTAAACTTTACGCAGTAGCAGACGATGTAGCATCTCGTGGTGTAAAACCTTTAAAGCACCTAGCTTTAATTAGCGCGGGGGAATTTGCTGCGCTATCAGGGCAGCATCAACATTGGGTTGCTATCTAGGACGTGCCTTAGTATCTAAAAGCAGCTGTGAAGAATGACTCACGAATGAAAAATACTCTGAATAACAATGGCGAAAGACATGTCACAAGAAACATTTAGTTTTTCCTACAATGGAAAAGAGATCCCAACAGATAAAGCAGGCTATTTGCTAGATTACACTTTGTGGGATGAAGGCATGGTGCCCTTTTTAGCCGAGGAGGAAAGCATCGAACTTACCGACGCCCACTGGGAAGTGGTTCGATTTGTTCGCGAGTTTTATGAGGAATACGAGACAAGCCCAGCCATTAGAGCATTAGTAAAAGCTATGGCGAATAAATTTGGGCCTGAAAAAGGCAATAGCCGTTATCTACAGCGCCTGTTTAAAAAAGGCCCTGCTAAGCAGGCTACAAAGCTTGCAGGACTACCCAAACCTGCTCGCTGCTTGTAAACGCATATGTCTCGCTAAACCTCTGATTATATCGCTAACAATGCGGCTGGCTAGCGGGTAATAAAGCCGTCGGAGATATCGCTTCGCCACTTTTAAATGTTTTAACCTTAGTCACTTCTAAATCTGTATAAATTTGTGGGTTAGCCAGTAAATCATTTACAAAAGAACTGTCTTCATTGCTAAGCCAAGCATTAATCGCGCTTTTGTCATGAGGTAAGAAAAAGGGAATCGATTTTTCGTGATACTTGCTAAAGTCTTCTCTCGGCGGTCTGGTTACCACGGCGCAACTAAAACACCCGTTGCTAAAGACTCGATAAACCGCGCCCAATAATAACGCGCCAGACTTAGGCCGCATTAAATAATGTGATTTACCCTTTCCCTCCAGGTTAGACTCGCCCACTGCTGTAGCAACAACAATACCGCGGCGTCTAGTAATCGCTTTCTGCCAATAAGGACTGTCCAAGTTTCTTGCGTTAAACGTGGTGCGTTTACCAAGTTCTATATTGTCGCCATTGATCTTGGCATCAAACCACCAAGTTGGATGTATTGTATTTGAATGATCAACAATAAGATTGGTAATGCGCTTTTCTACATTGCCGCCAAAGGCAGGATAAAAGTTGAGAATGTCACCCTGTAGGGCTTCCTCTTTAAACAGTGACATTGTGCCTTCTAACCCTACTTGGGGTTTTGCGCCCATCCCCTCGAAATTAACCTTAGCTTGAATTTTCACGCTTAGAGTAACTTTTCGTACCATTGGACTTCACCCCTTGAATAACACAGTTTGTATTATTTAGCCCATCCCCTCGAAATCGGCATTAGTATTCTTAAGTAATAATACACAGTGGTAAACTATCTTATGAAAAGTTTACCACTTTAGTCGCTTAAATCGGCTTTATGGTAATGTTAAGCAGTTGACTGGTAAACATTAACCTCATTGATTAAGGTATGCTGATTAAAAATAACAAGAAAGGCTTACCACTATTTCTTCATCAAACACCAAGCGTATACAAATTCTCAGCGAATCAGAAATCAACGAACTCTATGCCTTGACGTGGTCCAATTGAATTGACCAGTCCAGTTAAGAGTATAATATCAGCTTAACTGGAGAAAGAGATGCCTGAAAGAAAGCGTTACACCAAAGAATCTTCGTCTAGTCATTGATATTTTCTCCTATATTAATCAATGATTAGATTTTAGGGGCTTAGCTTAAGAATAAAAGAGCGGTCTATTTTGACCGCTTACCTGCAGACATTCCGTCCTAGATTTTCAATTATCTCCGCAGCCCTTTATTACCAGTGCTTGTAGAGGCTCGTCAATTTTCAATCAACACCTCTTCTTCCGTAATTGGACGGATTAATTCATCCATATCAAGTATATCCTGACCGAAGTTAAAACTGTAGGTACCATTGAGATTGATGTTTGTCCAAGCGACCGGCGACACCTGTTGTGTCAGTGTTAGCATATCGATTTGCCCCGTATGCTCGAAGTGAACAAGTAATTTACTGAGCACGAGTGAGTTAAAGTAGATGATGGCATTGGTCAGCAATCGTGCACAATCGTTCCATAACTCAATTTCATAATCAGTCGAGCCTCGGAATCGATTCCCATTAACCGAAGCAATTGCTCTTCTCAGCTGATGATAAGCTTCACCTCTATTCAAAGCACGTTGCACATGTTTTCTAAGTTTCTCATCGCCCATGTAGTTCAAGATATAAAGGGCTTTAACCAACCGATTGTATTCGGTGATGGCCTTCAATAAAGGGTGATCTTTGGGGTAACCTGATAGTTTGCGCACCAATACAGCTTGTGTGGTTGTCTTGCGCTGCAGAGAGATCATGATCCGTTGTGCGACATCCCATTGGCTCTCGACTGTGGCGATATCAATGGGCGTTTTCATCACTAACTGTTCATTGTGAATGCTAAACTGGTCATCAATGACGCTACCAACATTTGCATAGCGAGGAGCAAACGCATAGCCAGATAAGTCTAGCAGAGCGAAATTCATATGGTTAGCCCCGTGAGTATCCGTTGATAATACATCCGGCTTGATGTCTGAGGTATTGCTGAACAACAGGTCGTAGATAAAGTGAGATTCATGCTCATTAGCGCCAATCATTTTTGCGTTGATGGCGGCATGATTTGCTACCAACGTGACCGCAGACACGCCCTTGTTAGTGCCGAAGTATTTGGAGGCATAACGGGTTTTAAATGTCTCTAGCCGACTTTCGAACTTTTGGCCATCAGCACTTGCGTGCAATAAATTCTCTTGGATCTGGTAGTGTTTAAAGATAGGTAATCGTGCAATCGCATTACAGATAGCATCATTGGCGTCAACTAACGTCTCGCGCCTGAGGTAATTGGCTTGAATGGAACGCAGCTGATTATACTGCCTATCGGAGATATCTCTTACCAGCCCAATGTATTGTTTCTCTCCCTTCTCCACCGACTCAGTTAGCGATAACTCCATTTGAAAAACGTCGCCATTTTTTCTTCTAGCCGGGAGTTGCCGACCTACACCTATAATCTTAGCCTCACCCGTTGCTTTGTAGTGTTGCATGTAACTATCGTGTTTCATGGCATAGGGCTGTGGCATTAACATGGCAACATTCGCGCCTATTGGCTCACTCTTATCATAACCGAACAGCCTAACTGCTACCTCGTTGCACTGCCGTATTTGGCCTTCGCTGTTAATAGTGATGACTGCATCGTTCAAGTTATTCAAAATATTTTCGAGTGTTTCGGTATGTTCCTTAAGGCGAGTAGATATCAGCCTTGCTTCTGTTACATCTTCAAATGTGCCATAAACTCGCACCACTTTGCCCTGTTGGTCTACCTCAGAGTTTCCGGTAGTTCGCACCCACTTCGCATTGCCACTGGCGTCGGTAAAAGCAAGCTCTAAATCATAAGCCTCAAGATTGGTTGTAAGGTCGTGAAATGCGCGCTTAATTTTTTCCTGCGATTGAGGCGCATAAAAGCTCATGGCTTCATTTGGCGTGAGTGATTGATTCTTTGACACTCCGTAAATACGGTAAATTTCATCAGACCAAAATACGCCTTTGGCGTGATAGTGAAACTCCCATGCCCCAATTTTTGCGATAGATTGAATGTCGTTTAACAGTCCTAGCTGTGCCGTCGTTTGTTTATTTAGGAAGCACTTTTGAAGGTAAGCACTCAATTGCTCTGCAACGGTTTCAAATAGCTTTTTTTTCAGTGGCTCAACATCGGCTGAAGCTGCAAAGCACCCTGTAAGCATACCTACAGTACCAGCGTTTTCATTGGAAATGGGCGCATTCATACTCACCTCTATCTCGTTAGGCAAGTTAGTGCAGATTATTGATGAAGAATGAATATGGTTCGGGTCTTTTGCTTCCCTTTCAGCTGCGTCGTTATGTGAATTATTTATGGTAAATGTAATTGTTTGCTCAATGGCACGAGAACTAGCCATTTATAATGTCGAGATCTTATGGTTGCCAACTACACCAATAAATAGGGCTTCAGCACCTAGTATTTTTAGCAGAGTATCAAGTTTTTTCCTGAAGATAAACTGCCTCATCGGAAACCAATACCGTGAATGCATCACTGTCAAATTTTATTTTATATTTAAACATTAATATCCCTAGCTAAAACACTCTGCACCAATAGGACTGAAGATACACCGCTATTCTCGGAACGAGAGTGGTAAAGAAGCCAGTGACTCTGAGCGTTTTGTAATTTGGTCCGATTGTTCCGACACATTGCAAGCTAACACAAGGTTATTATCCGCTTCGTGATTAACGTTAACAACATTTCTACTAATTTCTTCTGCTACCACACTTTGCTCTTCGGCTGCAGTTGAAATTTGTGTTGCGTAGTCTGCTATTGTAGCGACGTCATCATAAACCTTATTGATAATATTGACGGTTCCCTGAGTGTCTAACAAACACTGCTCTGCCGCTTGCTTACCCTGTTGCATTTTTCCAGCCCACGCAAGTAACGTTTCCCTAATACCTGCCATGGAATGATGGATTTGTTCTGTGGCATCGTGGGTGCGCGTTGATAGCGCTCGCACTTCCTCTGCAACAACAGAAAATCCTCTACCATGCTCTCCCGCTCTGGCAGCCTCAATAGCTGCATTTAAGGCTAATAAATTCGTTTGATCTGCAATACCTTGAATTTCTTTCGTCACGCTGCCAATTTTTTCTGCTTCATCAGCTAATACCTTTGACGCCTGAGCAGATGCAGAGACCTCATCTGATAAAACCGTAACGGCATCCATAGTATTTTTCATTGAGTCTGTTGCTTTGCTGCACTCCGCATGTACAGCATCAACACGCTCTGATGTACTGGCAGTATTTGATGCCACATCGCGAATAGTCGTAGACATTTCTTCAATTGCCGCAGCCAACTGATGAAGCTCTCGAGTTTGCCGCTCTACGCCCTTTTGCGTTTCTGAAGAGGCACGCTTTAAAGTCACCGCACTCTCTAATAGCATTTTTGCGCCATCACTGGCTCTGACCAGAATCGTTTGCGCTCGACCTTGATGTAACAACTCCCTAAAATGTATGACATCAATAAGCGATGAGCCACTGTAAACATGCCTGGAAACGCTATCGTATTCATGGCACATCTTTTTGAGTATGCTTGGTGTTCTGATGAGCTCGGCATAAAAACAAAAGAATGTCGCAATAGGGAAAATAAGGGCAAAATACGGTGATTTAAAAGACAAAAGCAAAGCAATCAATGACAACAGTATAAAACCACATAGCCGAAACTGATGAGAAGACCACATGGGTTTTTTAATACGTTCGCCATTGTTTAGGCGAGCGTAAAGTGATTCCGCGCGCGTTTTAACTGAAAGGGAAAGTGTCGTCCTTACCGACTGAAACCCAGCCAGTTCACCTGATTCAAAAACAGGTGTAACAAACGCATCAACCCAATAATATCTTCCATCTTTGCACCTGTTCTTTACTGCACCACGCCACGACTTTCCTGCTTGTAACTTTGACCACATGTCAGCAAATGCTGCTTTTGGCATATCTGGATGACGGACTATGTTATGGTTTTTGCCAATAAGTTCATCGCTGGTAAAACCAGCAACTCGACAAAATTCACTGTTAACATATTTGATGACCCCTCGCATATCAGTGACTGAAACTAACTCTTCCTCATCAGAAAAAGTCACTTCTTCATCGATGATAGCTTGATTACGGCGAGACATAGTTGACCCCGAGAAAATTAAAAACACTTAATATTTCAAAGTATATTCAAAACGTTAAATTAAAGCTATCTCTTGACTTGAGGTAGCACGAGTGCTCAATTTTCACTTAGTGCAGCCAAACTAACTGTTAATACCTGTTTCAGATAGTCTGTGATGCGATGTGCACGTTTTTGTTTACACGGAATGCTATTTTTTCCGCTTGTATCGGCTGGCATCATATTGATTGCAATTTTCCAGCAGTTGAAAGTATGTATGCTGCATTATCATTTGTCAGCGTGGACACCTTCTTGACGATCTCATTAAATATGCGGATACGGCGTTATGCCAAGCAAAAAAAGCAGGAAAGGGAACAGTAAAACAGGCAACAATGATATTGATTGGGCGATGTATCGCTATCGTCATTTAGTCGAGAATGAAATGTTGAAAATCAAGAAGTATCGAGCCGTAGCGACCCGATATGATAAGTTAACCAGAAACTACCACAGTGTTTTGGCATTGGCTTTGCGCTTATGTGGTTACCGATGTGGGTTGATGAGAACATGAACAACAAAAATCAACACGACCTAGGAATCGGTGAATCATCTTCCCTAAGATTTTCCCGTATCAACAAACAGGGAAATAAAGTTTTGCTTGAGGCGATATGCGTTCCTGTCAGCAATGGTGGAAACATACTGAAAATATTTAAAATTGCAAATGATGTGACAGCAGCGAGGCAAGCGGAAACAAAACTGTCTAACGTTCAACGCTCTTTAGATAAATCCATGGTGATGATTCGATTTTTTGTCACCGGCGTTATCGGAGAAGTGAACGAAAATTTCTCAATGTGGGGCTATGATGGGCTATACACTTTAAGCTTCTTCATTGTCCACTAATACCACTCGATTTCTCCCTTCTCTTTTCCCTTTATACAAGCCATCATCAAGTCGTACATAGAAATCCTCGACGGATGAATCGTTCATTGAATAAGAAGCAACCGCCAGCGTTACTGTAATATGGGTGACGCCCGAGCGGGTCGAAATGGCGGTATATTCCACCAACTCCCGAACACGTTCGGCTAAACAGTAGCCTTCACTGAGGGTTGTACCCGGTAGAATTATCATGAACTCCTCGCCGCCCATTCTGGCGAAAACGTCATCTGAACGAAGCACTTCTTTCACTGTTTGTGCAAGAAGCGTTAACGCTCTGTCGCCTACGGCATGACCGTATGTGTCATTAACTTTCTTAAAATAATCAATATCAAAGCTAATAACTGCGCATTCTTCATTGTCATTCAAACGGCCATGATTGGCGTTGAACAGCTTTTTCAAGAAGGCCATAGCATAGCGGCGATTAAAAATTTGTGTGAGGGCATCGGTGTTAGACTGTTCTCTCAATCTTATTTCTAGCGCTTTTCGCTCTGTAATATCTTGCACCGTGCCAATTAACACCGAGCTATCAGCATTGTCACGCTGCGGAACAACATGAGCATACTCATGTACCCAGCGTATTGTGCCATCAGGTCGAACAATTCTATGCTCTACATCTTGTATGCCTGTTAACTTTGCTTGCTCTTCACTCGCCTGCACTCTCTTTCTATCATCTGGATGAACGGCATCATAAAACGCCTTGGTCGAAGGCTGAAAACTATCGGGCTCAAACCCAAAAATCTCAAAAATCTGTGGAGACCAAAATAAATCGCCTGTTTCAGTATTCGCCTCCCAGTGACCAAGCTGCGCGAGCGTTTGTGCTTGTTTAAGCCTACGCTGACTTTCTTCTAATTTGAGCGACACCTTTTTTGTGTCTGTCGAATCTACGATTAGCCCATACCATCGCGTTTTATTGTTGAGGCGTTCCGGCCTAGCATAGCCAGAGACCCAGCGAGTTTGGCCATGTAACTCAACACGATACTCTGCGACCCAAGGCTCTAGATTTTGTGCTGACTGCAATATACTCTTTTCAACATATTCCACATCGGCTGGGTGTATTGCTGCAAACACTTCATCAACCTGCTCCATTGCCTCTTCCGGCGTAACCCCATAAATATCAGCAATTCCAGGACTGGCATAAGGGAAGGCCATTTGCCCATCATCGTCCATTTCAAACTCATAGATTACACCGGGTACAGAACTCGCTATTTTATTTAAGCGTTGTGCAGCAATGTCCTCTCGTTTTTCTTGCGTAATGTCGATATGTGAGCCCACTATCCACTCGGGCAAGCCTTCAGGGTTGCGAGTCACTACCCTGCCATGGTCCCTTACCCAAATCCAGGTACCATCTCTGTGTTTCATTCTAACTTCACAGTGATAAAAGGGAGTGTGGCCGTCAAAATGCGCATTCAACAGGCGCTCCGACTCAGCTAAATCATCGGGATGGGCAAAGTTAAGCCATGTGTCTATGTTGGTTGGGGAAATCTCGTCTAATGTATAGCCGATAATCTGCGCCCAGCGCTCATTAAAGCGCGTCTCTCCAGTTTGCACATTCCATTCCCATGTACCAATGTTTGTTCCATCAATTATCTGTCGTAAACGCGCAACCTCCATGTGCAATTCGTTTAGCTTGTTTTTTTCTTCCACTTTCTTTCACCGCTGTCTTTTTTTGTATTTAGAATAAAAAGATGCCCTTTGGAAGCACCAAATCCATTAAGGCCGCAAAGCTCAAGCGGCAAAATATCTATCATCAACCTCACCCAACGCCATATATGCAATCTATATACATTCGCCGCAGGTACGCAGACCTACCAGCTGCCATTTTTTGACTGGTTCCTCGTAGTACCTTACGTGGGCTTGATTAGTATTAAATTTCTAATTCGTCGATGCTGCACGGCTTTCCAAACAAGTATCCTTGATAAGCATTACAGCCCATGCTCTGTAACAGTGCGCGCTGCGCCTGTGTTTCAACACCTTCAGCGATAACCTCTAACTTCAATGATTGCGAGAGTGTTATCACTGATTGTGCAATAGCTCTGTCATTGTCATCAACCAAGATATCTCGCACAAAGGCCTGGTCTATTTTTAATTGATTTAGCGGTAGTTGCTTTAAATAAAATAACGATGAATAACCAGTCCCAAAATCATCTATAGAAAACATCACTCCGTGTTGCTGCAGTGCAGACATTTTAGTTTTGATATCAGCTATATCGCTGACCAGCATGCTCTCCGTCAACTCTAATTTTAGGCGACGAGGGTTGGCGCCGGTATGGTGAAGCGCGTCAAGCACTGTCTGCACGAAATTGTTTTTATTAAACTGGATAGCACTGATATTAACGGCTATGGTAAGTGCTTCTTTAGCGGACTCCTTTGCCCAGCTAGCTAGCGTTTGGCACGCTTGCTGTAGAACCCATTGACCTATTGGAACGATAAGGCCGGTATCTTCTGCGATGGGAATAAATTGCGCTGGTGAAATCATTCCCTTCATAGGATGACACCAGCGCAGCAACACTTCTACGCCAATGGCATGGCCATAGTCGTCAGTCTGCTTTTGATAATACAGTTCAAATTGCTCGTTTGAAATTGCGGCGTATAACTCCTGAATTATCTCCGCTTTTGTATTTACATCAGCCTGCATTTTCGGGTTAAAAAACATACGCGATTTCGTCCTGCTGCTTTGGCCTTATACATCGCCATATCGGCTTGTTTTAATAAGTCGCCAAGAACGTCGGCGCTTCGATTGAAAATAGTAATGCCGATACTGGCTGAACACTGATACGTGATGGCCTCGATATCATATTGCTGCCCAATTTTTGTTAACAGTTTTACAGCGAGCGCTTCACTTTGTGACGCAGCCACCTCTTCGGTGTCACTTAATTCTGTGACGAGGATGACGAATTCATCACCACTCAGTCTCGATACCGTACCCCCATGCCCGACGGTTTGCGCCAGCCTTTGGGCTACCTCACACAGTAACAAATCACCTTTGTCATGCCCTGCGCTGTCATTAAAATCCTTAAAGTTATCTAAATCGAGAAACAGTAATGCTGCATGGGCGCCTGTGCGGCTGCAATTGGATTGCGCTTGATACAAACGGTCCAACAACAAGCGACGGTTTGGAAGGGATGTTAGGGGGTCGTAAAAAGCGAGCTGGTGTATTTTGTCTTCGCGCTTTTTACGCTCTGATATGTCACGCACTATGCCGATGAAGTTAATTTCATCATCTAGAGATACTTCAACCACGCCCAGTTCAATAGGAAATGCCGACCCATCTTTTCGCTGTGCGTCTAGCTCGCGAATTTGTCCCGTAATATTACTGATACCGCGACTAAGATAGTTTGATAAATACGTATCATGGTGTTCGCGATGCGGCGAGCCCATCAGCATATTGACATTTTGACCAATAAGCTCGCGATGTGAGTACCCAAAAATGCTTTGCGCAGCCTGATTAGCAGTCAGCATTATGCCGCTTGAATCAATGGTGATGATGCCATCAAGTAAGTTGTCTACTACAGCGCTCATTTTAGACGATGTCTCTTTGAGCTGACTTTCTGCTTGCAACTGCTCATCAATACTAAAATGCGTACCTAATAACCATTCAACCTCGCCATTTGGTGCATTTGACGCCACCTTTCCTCTCGTGTTTATCCATTTCCACTGGCCGTTTTTGTGTTTCATTCGAATATTGACATCGTAATGCGATGTTAAACCCAGTGCGTATTCATCAATTTGCTGCGCGGCATAAACCAAGTCGTCTGGATGAGTCAGGCACTCCCATGTGTGCCTGTTGATGGGCATGAGCTCATATAACTCATAGCCGAGTAAGGTTGCCCATTTCTCATTAACAATGAGTTGGCCATCCAGTAAATTTAAACGCCATACTCCTATATTATTGGTATCAATAACCGCATCAAGTAAGTGCTGGTTATCGTTGATGATGTCATCTTTGTGCTTCTCATTCGTGATATTGCGCACAATCACTAGCACTTCACTGTTATTTAACTTTTGATACCTTGCTTCGAAAGATTGCTTCAGTTTATTGAGGGTATACTGGTGTTGAAGTAACGTATTACTATTAAACGCCTTTTCAACGTAACGATTCATTTGGTTAGCCAATTCGACAGGTAACACATCGAAGAGCTTTTGCCCCAAAACCTCATCTTTTGGCTTGAGCAAATCAGGATGTTCATTACACAGGGTAAACCGAAGGTGTGTGTCAATAACAAAGACCATATCCGGTAACGATTCAATAATTGAGGCCGTACGCAGATTGCTCGCCACAAGGCGCTGCTCAAGATGCTCAATATCGATTTTAGCTATTTCATGTTCAACCAAATCAGCAAACCCGCGTAATTGCTGCTTTTCTCGTTGTGAAAATTCTCGCTCTTTTGAGTCGATAATGCATAAGGTACCTATGGGCTGCCCGCCAGGTTCACGCAGTGGCGCACCCGCATAAAAACGAATATTTGGCTTTTGTAGTACTAAGGGGTTGTCAGAGAAACGCGCATCCTTGGTAGCATTCTGTACTACCAATACGTCATGTTGTAATATCGCGTGCCCGCAGAACGATATTGAACGACTTGTCTGGCAATCATCAATACCCACTTTTGATTTGAACCATTGCCTGTCGCTATCGACAAAGGAAACCAAGCAGATGTCAACATTAAATACAGACGCAGCTAATCGAGTAATTCGATCAAACCGTTCTTCCGGTGGTGAGTCGAGTAACGCAGTGCGCTTTAACGCAAGTAATCTTGAAGCTTCGTCTGCAGGGAAATCTGGTGAATTCATGCGCATCTCCGTATATACAGTTTATGAATGTAAACCGTAAATAGCCATTTGTCATCATAACCATCAATTGACGAACTTTGATGAAGAATACGACGGCCTGATTCAATAGTGCGGCGAAGATTTTTACCCCAGACAAATTAATTGATGCGAGCGAGGACCTTCATGACAGCATAGAACGCAGACTGGTTTGCTTCGCACGTATTTGTAATTCGCCCGGTTTTTTTCAAAAACAAAATCATAGTCTCAGGGGTTGTTCGTAATTGCTCCCATCTAAATCTCGATTATTGATAGCATATGAGCATTAACCGTCCTGAGGCAATAAAATATTACCGATAAAAACTCAATACAAGCATCAAATAAATATCTCGGCTCTATACACGTAGCCGCAATTTCATTGGCATGCGCTGATAAATCGCCCTTGCCATGATTTATTCCATTCATGATGCTTACGCAGTTTAAATATACGCTTGTAAAACCGCGAGATTTGCGCAGGACTTACCGTGAAGCGTTTTAAGGTTGGCTTATCATAGTATTCACTTGCGATAAACCAAAGATCAGATTCAGTATCACCAAATGACGCATTCAAACAGATGGGTTTGATCTTGAAGTATCCTAATAAAGCAATAAAGAAACATCGATGTGAAATATTGCGGATACGAGCAGCCGCGTCTGCTTCAATACTATTTAACGAAAAGTTTTGCCGTCTTTGTTCGTCATCAAGGGTGGGAATTCCATATAAATCGTCTAATTCTGAAGCTAATAATATCTGTCTGCGTTCATCAAATGCCATGAACATGTCCTAATTTTCATTAAAACATGATGATATGAAATTTGATGATGCTCTGTAAGCCTTGTATTTAAAGCTCTACAGAGATAATTGAAAATTTAAGACGGAATGTCCAAACTACCCCAACTCAGCACAAATCGGCACAAGTAAGCGTTATGCGTAACCACTTTCATATATGAATACAAAAAAGCCTGAGATATTTTTACTCAGGCTTTTCTCTATATATCAATAGTTAACTGTTGAGTTAGAACAATCTATTGGGCCTTCAATACTTCAATACCGCCCATATAAGGTACTAACGCCTTTGGTACTGTAACGCTACCATCAGCCTGCTGATTGTTCTCTAAAATAGCGACTAAAGTACGCCCTACAGCCAAACCAGAGCCATTTAACGTGTGCAATAACTCAGGTTTGTTCGTTTCTGGATTACGGAAACGCGCCTGCATTCTACGCGCTTGGAAATCTAACATGTTAGAGCATGAAGAAATTTCTCTGTACGTGTTTTGCGCTGGTAACCAAACTTCCAAGTCATAAGTTTTACATGCACCAAAGCCCATGTCGCCAGTGCAAAGCAACATCTTACGGTACGGCAATTCTAGCTTTTGTAAAATCGCTTCTGCGTGGCTGGTAAGCTGTTCGAGTGCCTCGAAACTGTCTTCAGGTTTTACTAATTGTACTAGTTCAACTTTGTCAAATTGATGTTGACGAATAAGACCACGAGTATCACGGCCGTACGACCCTGCTTCAGAACGGAAGCACGGCGTATGCGCCGTCATTTTCACGGGCAGAGACTTAGCGTCCACTATTTCATCACGCACCATATTAGTCAGCGGAACCTCTGCTGTTGGGATAAGAGATAACCCTTGTCCCTCTTCTGTTGCCGGCTGAGTGTGAAAAAGATCTTCACCGAACTTAGGAAGCTGACCCGTGCCATAAAGGCTGTCTGAATTTACCAAGTAAGGAACATACATTTCTTGATAGCCGTGCTCGGTTGTATGAACGTCGAGCATAAACTGCGCTAATGCACGATTAAGGCGAGCTATATCACCGCGCATAACCACAAAGCGGCTGCCCGTAATTTTACTGGCCGTTGCAAAGTCAAGGCCCGCATTTAATCCTTCACCTATATCCACATGATCGCTTACTTCAAAATCAAAGCTTTTTGGCTCGCCCCAACGCGAAATCTCAACGTTATGATTTTCGTTTTCACCAACAGGCACAGACTCATCGGGTAAATTTGGAATGCCCTGCGTCATTGTTGTTATTTCTTCCAACAATTCACTAAGTTCAGCCTTTGCTGAGTCTAATTCATCGCCTAGTTTGCCAACTTCAGCTAACAATGGCGCAATGTCTTGTCCCTGTGCTTTTGCTTTGCCAATAGACTTACTTCGCACATTGCGCTCGTTCTGCAGATCCTGCGTTCTGGATTGAAGTGTTTTTCTTTTTTCTTCAAGCGAACTAAATGCTGCCACATCAAGCTTAAAACCACGGGCAGCCAAACGTTCGGCAGTTTGTTCTATATCGCTTCGCAAACACTTTGGATCTAACATGTGTTCCTACTTATCCTTTCATAAATTCAATCGCCAGCCAGCCTGCTAATAAACAAGCGCCGACATTAAGAAATACATTTGCCACGGCTTTCAGCCATAGCCCATTTTCTAACAAGGTTAACGTTTCAATAGAAAACGTTGAGAATGTTGTAAACGCACCAAGTAGCCCCACGCCAATGAGCGCGCGGTATGGCGAATCGCTCAAATCGTGACGTTCTATAAAGCCATAGAGTACCGCCAGGGCGAATGAGCCGATAACATTTACCGTTAGTGTACCAAACGGCATGTTTTTTCCAAACCAAGAATCTATGGTTGTGGTAACAAAATACCGTAAACATGCACCCGTTGCGCCGCCTGCCGCAATAAAGCAGTACAATGCTAAGCCATTTGACACCCTAAAACCCCTTTAAATCTTTAAAATTCGTTTTTCTATTGCTCGCTTTTTGTAAAGCGCATATCGCTATTGTCGTTTATTACTACTTTGCGTATTTAATCCATCGAGAAAGTCTCTTTTTGCTTTGAGGGCTTTTTCAAGGCCACGCTCGCTTGGTTCATAAAAACGTGAGCCTGTTATCTCATCGGGCAGATAGGTTTCGCCAGCGGCAAATGCATTGGGTTCATTGTGTGCATATCGATACCCATCACCATGGCCTAACTCTTTCATTAACGAAGTAGGTGCATTGCGCAGATGCATTGGCACTGGCGCGTCAGAGGTTTTTCTCGCTAGCGCTTTTGCAGCACTGAAGGCCATATAAACTGCGTTGCTCTTTGCGGCTAATGCGCAGTAAACCGCAGCTTGCGCTATGGCTCTCTCACCTTCTGCGGGACCTACGCGATGAAACGTGTCCCACGCGTTAATGCACAACTGCATAGCTCTGGGGTCCGCATTGCCAATATCTTCAGAAGCAATGGCGAGTAAACGTCGACCTACATAAAGCGCATCTCCGCCGCCCTCTAAAATACGAGCATACCAGTAAAGCGCCGCATCGGGATCTGAGCCTCTTACCGACTTGTGAAAGGCAGAAATTAGGTCGTAAAACGTATCGCCTTTATTATCGTAACTTGCTACTTTCTGTCCTACTGCTTGTTCAATGTCGCCAATTGCAATGGCATCAGAGTCGGTAAAATCAGCAGATAGCTCTAAATATGTTAACAAGCGTCTTGCGTCACCGCTGCTTAAATCAATTAATGCTTGTTTAGCGTTGTCAGCAATGTGTAGTTTTCTCTCGCCAAGTCCTTTATCGGTATCTACAAGAGCCCTCTCTACTAAGTCACCCAGCGCGCCGTTTTCTAACGGTTTAAGTACGTAAACTCTTACTCGTGATAGTAATGCGTTGTTTAGCTCAAAGGATGGGTTTTCAGTAGTAGCACCAATAAATGTAACCACGCCAGATTCAACAAAAGGCAAAAAAGCATCTTGCTGACTTTTATTAAAGCGGTGTACCTCATCTACAAACAGTAAGGTTCGCTGGTTATAGCGCGCGTTCTCTTGCGCGGTATCCATGGCAGCGCGAATGTCTTTTACCCCAGAGGTGACAGCAGAGATCCGTAACACCGTTGCTTGGGTGTAATGCGCTATCAGCTCAGCAAGGGTGGTTTTTCCGGTGCCCGGCGGGCCCCACAAAATCATTGAATGGCAATGTCCAGCCTCGAGCATTTTACGCAGCGGTTTATCAGGCCCTAGAAGATGGGATTGACCACTGTATTCTTCAATGGTTGTTGGCCGCATGCGGGCGGCCAGAGGTGCAAAAGCTTGATTAACGTTGGTCATCAATAATAAAGCTTTCTGGCACATCAACCTCAAAGGTGTCAGCGGCTAGCGGAAATTTAGTTTCTATATCACTAAAAATTAGCGTACTTAACTGCTGTTGCGCATCAAGCATGGTCAGGGCTGCCAGTGCATCGCTACTGTTAAATGTCATAGTGAGCGTAAGAATTTGACCGTCTTGCGACTTAGGCGTAATTTGAAAGCTCTTTAAATTCGCAGCGGTGGTGTTATTAGACATTGAGGCTAACGCGTCGTCTAGCTGACTAATTGAGAACATAGACCAAGTGTCCTCATCATTCGACGTTAACAGCATGATCGGATTGTCTTTAATGGCATTATCTTGCGATAAAATAGTGACCTGCTCTACAAAAGTGTCCACATTCCAAACGGCTTCGCCGTCGGCTATAAGAAGAGTTTCGTCTGGAAATGTAGTTTCCCAACGCAGTTTGTTCGGCCGTGTCATGGTGAGCACGCCCTCTGCCTCGTGAACAACATTTTGTTGTGCATCTACTACCGTTTGGCTAAATGCAGCGCGAAACTGCTGCATGTTGTTCAGCAATGCTTTGAGCTTTGTTTGTGCATTCTCCTGATACATGCCTTGATGCATGTTTTGATGAGCAACACTTTCAGAGCCATTAGCTGCTTTTTGAGCACTCTGTATTTCCGCAGAGCCTACAGAACCTGAACTCTCAATGTCAGAGTTCACCACTGCCTCAGCGTTTAATACAAAGCTTGTTGAGCCCAATGTGACAAAAAGTACACTACGCAACACGTTTACTGCATTCTTTTTCGCACAACCTTTCGCATTACTTTTCGCATTACTTTTCGCATTACCTTTCGTGTTGTGTTTCGTGTTGTATTTCATGCTGTAGTTCATGTTGTTAATCCTTGATTGGCGGCGGCGCAATGACTTCTCGATTTCCGTTGTGCCCTTGTGCACTTACGACCCCACTAGCTTCCATTTGTTCCACCAAGCGCGCTGCGCGATTGTAACCAATTCTAAACTTGCGCTGCACGCTAGACACACTCGCACGGCGGGTTTCGGTTACGAAAGCAACAGCATCATCGTAAAAAGCATCAAACTCTTGCTCTTCGCCTTCCGGCTGCTCGCCCGGTAACAACACCTCTGCAGATGCTTCACCGTTGAGAATTTCATCAATGTATTCAGGCTCGCCACGTTTCTGCCAGTCTGCAACAACAGCATGAACTTCATGGTCGTCTACAAATGCACCATGAACCCTTGTTGGCACGGGGCTTCCCGGCGGTAAATACAACATATCGCCCATGCCAAGAAGCGTTTCGGCGCCCTGTTGGTCTAATATGGTGCGTGAGTCGATCTTGCTCGATACCTGAAAGGCTATACGCGTTGGAATATTGGCTTTTATTAATCCGGTAATAACGTCAACAGAAGGACGCTGTGTTGCTAAAATAAGGTGTATTCCAGCAGCGCGGGCTTTCTGTGCAATTCGAGCGATAAGCTCTTCTACTTTCTTGCCCACGATCATCATCATATCGGCGAATTCGTCGACCACAACAACAATGGCTGGCAACTTGTCTAAATCAGGAGCTTCCGCTTCCATGCTTTCTTCACTTTTCCACAGCGGATCCTTTATCGGAGTTCCGTTAGCTTTGGCTTCTTCTACTTTTACGTTATAGCCCTTGAGGTTTCTCACTCCAAGCGCGCTCATAAGACGATAGCGTCGCTCCATTTCGCCCACGCACCAGCGAAGCGCATTGGCGGCTTCTTTCATGTCGGTAACGACTTCAGAAAGTAGATGAGGAATACCCTCATACACAGACAGTTCAAGCATTTTTGGGTCAATCATGATCATGCGAACGTCTTCAGGAGTACTTTTATACAGCAAGCTCAAAATCATGACGTTAACGCCTACCGATTTACCCGATCCCGTTGTACCCGCCACTAACACATGAGGCATTTTTGCTAAATCTACAATAACGGGCTTGCCAGAAATATCAGCGCCAAGCACCATGGTGAGTGGCGACTTGTTAGATTGGAACGTATCGCAGCTTATCACTTCACTTAAACGCACCATTTCACGCTGTTTATTTGGCAACTCTAAACCAATTACCGACTTTCCGGGGATAACTTCTACAACACGCACCGAAATAGCAGACATCGCTCGCGCTAGGTCTTTCGATAAGCCAGTTATCTTACTTACTTTCACCCCAGGTGCTAAATCAAGCTCGAATCGGGTAATTACGGGGCCTGGATACACACCCACTACTGTGGCTTCAATATTAAAATCGGCTAGCTTTTCTTCAACAAGCCTAGATATGCCGTCAATCTCTTCCTGTGTCAGCGGGTTCTCGTGCTTGTCTGCTCGTTCTAAAAGGTCAAACGACGGCATTGGAGCTAAAGACTCATCCACCACAGGTTTAGGTTTTATGGGTTTAGCGCCCACCGCTGCAGGTGAAAACGGCTGCTGCACTGCAGTTTCGTTCACGTTTGTATTTACGTTAGCATCTGAACTGGTATCAACCTCGTGGCTATCTAAGGCCTGTTTCTGACCTTGCTGATGTGCAGGTTCATCCTCGTCACTGGCATAAGGCATATCAGCATCGAACTCTTCATATTCGTCAAACGCACTGAATGTAGGCTCAGTTTTCTCTATTGTCGTTTGTGCTGTACTGGTCTCTTCATACGACGATGACGAGCCAAGCCCTACTTTGTCTTTTACAGCCTCGCGCATTCCAGAAAGTGAAAATGCTGATTTCTTGGGTTCCGCAGTGTGCTGTGCACCTTGTTCTGAGTTCGCGCCCTCATGTTCACCAAGACTTTCCTCTTCGTCGTTATCTGGCTCATCGGTATGGGAATAAAATGGAGGTGTTTGCGCTGTAGGTGCGCTTTCCTTGCTGCCAAACTGTCTCTCTGGTCCCCTTCCCTCTTTGCGCGGTGATGGCTTTTCCTCTTCGTCTGCTTCAAACGCAGGCTCGGCACGCATAGTTGTAATATCGAGCTCACCTGAGTGACCATTGCCAGTCTTAGCATTGCTTGAAAGTGCTAAGCGAGGTATTTCTAGAGCAAGTACACGCTGCGGAGCGGTTACCGCTTTACGGGTTAACCACAGCGTACTCTCACCAATTTTATCAATTATAAATAGCCAGCTAATGCCAGTTAGTAAGGTAAACCCAGTGCAGAAAAAGCACAGCAACAGCAATATGGTTCCTGCTGTATTAAAATAGGGTACTAAGGCCGAGCTAATAACGTCGCCAACAAATCCGCCAGCAGAGAAGTTGAAAATATCATCAAAGTTAATACTAGCGATACCCGTTGCGCCTAGGGCCATTAAAAGGCCGCCAATTATGCGAAGTCCAATAGTAAGGTAATCGAACTCATCGAGTTCTTTTATATGCTGGAAAAGAAACCAACCTAAGAATGCTGCACCGAATGGCAACAGGTAGGCAAGGTATCCAAAGGAGAACAATAACAAATCGGCAACCCAGGCTCCGGTAGCGCCCACCCAATTATGAACATCAAGTTGTAAACCTGCTTGACTCCACCCCGGATCACCCGGGTGAAAAGATGCTAGTGCCAGCAATAAGAAGAAGGCGAAAACACAGGCGACTATCATGCCTGCTTCCCACACTCGCTGAACCCCTGTTAATCGCGCCATAACTCTGAAAAACCTTTAATGTATGTGGCATTAATGAGGATGTAATGCCCTTAAGCACAAGTATCATTGGTACTGATCCTTGCATTCCCTACTCTATTACCGCTTGAGTCGCTTCTGTAAGGTATTGAAAGCGTGCGAATATTCAAGCACTGTATTTTTGCACAGCCTACCACAAAAGCAACATTTTCAGCCATGCTTTCATTACTTCAAATTAATCCTCAACGACGACGTACTTTTTACTTCTTCCATCACCACATAGGTGCGAGACTCACTAACTCCGGGTAAACGCAACAAAGTGTCGCCCAACAATTTACGATAACTCGACATATCTGCAACCCTAGCTTTTAAGAGAAAATCAAAATCGCCTGACACAAGGTGACACTCTTGAATATCATCGTGAAGCTTCACCGCAGCAGAAAATTCTGCAAAGATATCGACAGATGTCTTCGTAAGAGTTATTTCGACAAACACCAACATAGCGGCACCTAATTTCTCAGGATCAACGAGAGCGTGATAACCTTTTATATATCCCTGACTTTCTAGACGCTTTACGCGCTCTAGGCATGGGCTAGGACTTAGCCCCACTTCTTTCGCCAATTCCACGTTAGAAATTCGACCGTTTTTCTGAAGCTGAACAAGAATATTCCTGTCTATTCGGTCAAGGTGTTTAGGTGTTTTTACTAGCATATAAAATATTACTAAAGCCTGATTTAGCCATACTATATTTTATAAACTCGTATTTTTCAGCACATAGTTCGCTTTTTATTCACGTATACTCGCCAAATAGTTTTTCAGTAAATATTTGTTCGAGCCACACTGAGCTCACCAGTAAAAGAGGACCTTGTATGTTAGTTGGTGTACCAAAAGAAATAAAAAATCACGAGTACCGTGTTGGCCTAACGCCAGCTGCAGTAAAAGAATTTACGAGTAACGGGCATTCAGTGCTGGTACAAACGTTAGCGGGCGATGCAATTGGCTTCACAGATGATATGTACGTTGCTGCTGGAGCAACTATTGCGCCTACTGCAGAGCAAGTCTTCGCAGAAGCAGAAATGATAATTAAAGTGAAAGAGCCACAGCCTAATGAATGTAAAATGCTGAGAAAAGGGCAAACGCTTTATACCTATTTGCACTTAGCACCCGATCCTACACAGACTAAACTTCTCGTGGAATCAGGCGCAACCTGTATTGCGTATGAAACTGTAACAGATGATCGCGGTGGCCTTCCGCTCCTTGCTCCTATGAGTGAAGTCGCTGGCCGTATGTCTGTTCAAGCTGGCGCTCATTACCTAGAAAAAGCCCACGGCGGAAGCGGGACATTACTTGGTGGCGTACCCGGTGTTGCTCCAGGTAAAGTACTTGTCATTGGCGGAGGTGTTGTTGGCACTAATGCTGCAAAAATGGCTCTTGGTTTAGGCGCAGAAGTGGTTATTCTTGATCGCTCTCTGCCTCGTCTTCGCCAGATTGATGATATTTTCAATGGCCAAGTGAAAACCGTATACTCGACGGTTGATGCAATTGAGCATTATTCTTCAAAGGCTGACCTTGTGGTAGGTGCAGTACTTATTCCAGGAGCGGCAGCGCCAAAACTACTTAATCGTGAGCAAATTGCAGCCATGAAGCCTGGCTCGGTATTGGTTGATGTAGCCATTGACCAAGGCGGATGTTTTGAAACATCAAAAGCTACAACGCATCAAGATCCGGTTTACGTAATTGATGACGTAGTTCACTATTGTGTTGCGAACATGCCAGGCGGTGTGGCACGTACCTCAACCATGGCATTAAACAATGCTACGCTACCTTTTGGTTTAGCCTTGGCAAATAAAGGGCCGGTACAGGCAATGCTTGATGACAAGCATTTACTTAACGGACTAAACACCCACGAAGGTAAAGTAACTTATAGAGCCGTTGTCGACGCACTAGGTGAAGAACTAGGCCTGACCTACACACCTGCTGAAGTGGCGTTAAAAGGTTTATAAACCATTTTATGAGATCGCTCGCTAAATTTAAAAGCTAATAGCTTAAAGACTCCAGGTAAACAAAAGCCCGACATTTAAGAAATATCGGGCTTTTTATTGCTTTTCTCACCGACTAAACGTTCAGATAATGCAAAACGCTGGGCTAGCCTCAAATAGAGTCATTTACCTGAGTTAACACAGCCATAGGATCTGCTGCTTGAGTGATAGGCCTTCCCATTACTAAATAGCTTACGCCATCTTTCATTGCCTCTGCAGGTGTCATCACCCGCTTTTGGTCCCCAGCGTCTGCACCGACAGGTCGAATTCCTGGCGTCACTAATAGAAAGTCGTTGCTGTGTGAATTACGCAGTGCTTTAGCTTCTTTAGCAGAGCACACAATTCCGTCTAGCCCTGCTGTGGCAGTCAGTGCCGCTAACCTTAAAACTTGCTCTTCTGGTGTAACATTATCAATCACGCCAGAAAGTTGCTCTTGGTCCATACTCGTCAGCACTGTGACTGCGATTAATTTAGTGCTTGGGTTAGCGCTATTTTCAATCGCCTGCTTGGCGGCCTGCATCATCGGAAGCCCGCCTGATGCATGAACATTTACCATCCACACACCGAGTTCGGCGGCTGCTTTGCAGGCTTTGGCTACCGTATTAGGTATGTCATGAAACTTCAAATCTAAAAAGACATCAAACCCTTTTCCTATCAAAGTTTTGACAAACTCTGGCCCAAACAAAGTAAACATCTCTTTGCCAACTTTTAGCTTACACTGACTGGGATCTAATTTATCAACAAACGCCAGTGCACTGTCTTTGTCATCGTAATCAAGCGCGACAATGACGCGAGGCTCTTTAGTCGGCTTTTGCATATCTTGCATCTTACGCTACTCTCCATCCAACCCTTTAATGGGCTTAACAACACCCCATTTCTTACATGATGGGCATAACCAATATAATTTTCTACCCGAAAAACCACAGCTGTTGCAGCGATACTTCGGTCTCTGTAGCATTTGCTTTTCTACTAACTCTTTTAAATCACGTAAGCTATTAGCGGAATTTTTATCTTCTAGCTGGTCTATATACAGCCCCATAAGAGTCTTAAAGCCGCGCATTGTGGGGCGTTTTCGCAGTTGCTCGATAAGATATTCACTGGCCTGAGATGTTTCACCCTTCTTCATTAATACATCTACCATTGCCAGGTATGACGTGGCGCATTCTTGCCAATGTGCTTCTAAGTTCTTCTCGAAGGCGTCCCACTCCCCAGTTTCTTCAGCTATTTTCTCTAAACTAGGAACGGCCTCACTAAACCAGTTGATATCTCGTTCTGCCACCTGAACGAAATAAGCCGTTGCGTCGGTATAACGCTTTTGATCAAGCGCTAGCTCACCCAGCATTAGCCAAGGGCGAACCGCATGTTCGTCTGCGTTCACAGCTTTTTGCAACAACGTAAGCGCTGCTCCCTGAGCGTCGTTTTTAAGCTCAACAGTTGCCTGTTCGCAATAAAAATGGGCCAAACGCTCGCATACATCATCGTTGTCGCCATGGCACTCTACCATGCGCTCAGC
Organism: Alteromonas sp. RW2A1; assembly: GCF_001886475.1. Classification (NCBI taxonomy): domain Bacteria; kingdom Pseudomonadati; phylum Pseudomonadota; class Gammaproteobacteria; order Alteromonadales; family Alteromonadaceae; genus Alteromonas; species Alteromonas sp. RW2A1. The sequence goes on from NZ_CP018031.1 coordinate 1,203,426, forward strand.
TAGCTCTATAGCACGTTGCCATTCTTTGGTGGTTTGATAAATACTGAATAACTGTTGCTGCGCAACCAAGTAGTGTTTGTCACTGTTTAGTAACTGTAAAAAAGCGTTTTCTGCGCGCTCTAAAAAGCCCGCTTGGGTGTAATCTTGACCAAGCTCTCGAAGCGCATTTTCACGCTGTGCCGGCTGAAGTTCGTCGCGACTAACTAAATTTTGATGTACTTTGATGGCGCGGTCTATTTCGCCCCGATGGCGAAAGAAGCTTCCCATCGCGATGTGCGTTTCCACAGTATCGCTATTGACATTAATCATTTTAATTAATGTATCAACCGCCTTATCTGGTTGGTCTGAAAGGAGAAAATTTAGGCCTTTGTAATAATACTTAGAGAGTATACTCGACTGCTTCCTCTGCGCCTGGCGAACGCTATTGCGCCCCATTATCCAGCCATATCCTGCGGCAACAGGCAAAAGTAAAAACAGCAACTCAAGCATTAGTGTTCTTTTTCCAAATGCTGCATCTTAGATTTTGCCGACATTAGCTGCACTTTCAATCGCAACCAGCTAGCTAGCATAATTAAGATACCTACAATAACTCCTATAGATAACGAAATAGCAATCAGTGTGGACAGTCGTATGTTCGCCTGAGCAATAAGGTAGTTTACTGTTACCATTCCCTCGTTTTGCGAACCTATGACAAAGGCCACCGCAAGTAGCACTAGAATGATCAGAAATGACACGATCCCTTTCAACACAAAGCCCTTTATTTTTAATTTGTTGCTAAGAATAGCAAAACAGGAAATAAGATAACACAAAAAAGCGCTACCTAATGATGCGCGAGGATGTTTATGCAGGCACAGGCTCCGCTTCTTTTGCTTTTCGTTTTGCTATGAGGTTTTCAACCACTAAATCGTGATGCAACGCAGACATATTTGTGATGAAAATACAGTGGGTGTAACCAGCCTGCATGGTTTCTAATTTGTCATACATAGCTTTGTCGAGCTTAGACAACTGAGCTAAGCGCTTTTTAGTGAGCGGAGTAATAGCACCATGACATCGAATAGCAGTAACATCTGTAGCGCTTAGCTGAATTTTCCCTTCTTCTAATTGGCTCTTAATTTGCGCACGTAGTTTAGAGTAGAGAAAGTCTTTTTCTTTGATAAATACAAGGCGGTTATCGCTTTTTCGAACACAATGCACGACTAAGCTTTGCTCTAGCGTCTCTTTAAACATGCCTTCGAGTATTTGCGATTTGGGTTTGGCCTGTCCTTTATCAGCGAAAAAACCGTGTAGTGGAATAATGTTTTGCGTGCGAGAAAACGGATAAAGATCATCCGAATTATCACTCTGATAAACGGTTTTTAGTCTATCTAGTGTAAAGCGGTTCATTACACATAACACTGCAAGTGACGGCATATGCCTTACCGCAAGCTCCCATATGAATCGATGAGTAGAACGCTGAATACGAGCGATATCTCTCACCTTAAAGTACGCGGTGTTTTCCTCAACGATATTGTCCACATTGGCGCTTACTTTTGACTTTCGCCCGTCTTCAGATAAATTGAGTCTCACAACCCCTGAGGGCGGATGATAGTGCACCACTTTGTATTTTTCGTTTTTAATCTTCAAATCGGGAACGGAAACACGAATATCTTTTTGCAGCTCGCTATTTGGCGCTACAAGCAATCGCATTCCGCTGGCAGATAAATCAGCAACTTTAGCGTCTATTGACGAAAGCAGCCCCATTTTTATCGACGCTGACTTATCAATGACATAACGGGTTTCACTTCGTCTGTCTAAGTCTTCTTCCATTACGTAGTCGATATGCCAATTATCGCCACTGGCTTTAAGCTCACTGGAGAGTGGTTTGAAATTACATTTAGCGCTAAGGGTTAAATTTGCTATGTAGCTAGACACATCTTTGCAATAGAGCACGTGACTTAAATTAGACAGCTGTTCAAACTCTTTACTTGCGATGTCATGAATAGCAAACGCTTTTTGCTTATCCTCTCGAGTGACTGTATCCATTCTGCAATGAGTACAAATAAAATCACCATTCTTTGCCAGTAGGTATATAAGCGCGTTTAACTGACCTAGCTTGATAAGTTGCCTGTGCGTTGCCGTAATTTTCACAGCGCCACTTTTAACTTTTATTGTTCCATGAAAGACAAAAGCTTCGTTGTATTTCAATAGTTCGTTTGAAAGAGACTCAAAAAATGGCTTGTCCTGAAGACTGGCAAGAAGGTTCTCAGCATTGTTATGCTCTACGTTAGCTTTGGTGAACAAGGCAATATTTGGCTTCAAGCTTTTCTTATGGGGAGACAAGTACACTGGCAGCCATGGACTATTTTCTAAAATTCTGTCTCTCTCTAACTCCTGCATCGCTCGTTCTATTTCTAAATCTCGCTGCAGGGGTTGGCGGTGTGCAGTAATCTCAATATAGCGTTTTAATATATTGATAAAGTCGCTATCAATATCGTTGGGGAACAAAAAGAATGACTCATACTTTCCAAGATGCTTATTGTATTTCACCGACTGCAGATGAAAAGTTATATCGGTAGGCTCTTTAGTTAGACCTAACACCTCCGGTAGAGTGAAAGTAATATCATCACCTGTGGTGACATTAGGCGGACGTTTAGTTTCTACCGCCATCCCTACATGAGAAAATGAACTAACAGAGCAATGCCTACCCTTTTCGAAGTCTGGCGATGATACTGTAAAATTTGGACGAATGGCTATGTCATCCCCAAAATCAATATCAGTAAACGACTGACTTTCAATATTGAACGCATCGACTATTTTTCTAAACTGATCTTTCTTAATTTGATTCTGATAGAAGTCGGAATTCATCACCGACTCGAAAACACCAACGGTATATCTATCTTGATAAAGCGAGGTCTCGCTTTTGAGGATTTTAGCCCCTACTTTGTCTAAGCGCATTTGAATACCAAAGTGCTTAAACTTCATAACGGGAAACTGTGCAAAGGCGGAATTATCTGCAGGCGCGTCTGTGAGTGAAGTAAGCCTAACGACCTCCTCTTTGACTACCTTTCGCACACTGCTAGGCAAACGTTTTGAAAACTTGTTAATACCTTCTAACAAGCGATTTTGTTGCTCGTAGGGAATGAGTGCACGAATTAGCGGCTGATACTGTTTTATTATTGCTTGTTCTTCGCCGGCTGACATGACTTCTATAAAAACCGATTATTATTATTCGGGTAATATATAACTGTCTTAATAAAGGGGTCAATAGTTATTCAGCAAGAAACATACGTATTACAAAGTATACGCATAAAAAAGAAAGAACCAAGGTAAATAGCGGGCACAAAAAAGCCGCTTTTAAAGCGGCTTTTATATCTAAGCTATTGAGGCATCAACTCTTTCACGAAGTTCTTTGCCTGGCTTAAAGTGTGGAACGTACTTACCGTCCAGCTTTACAGTTTCGCCCGTTTTAGGGTTTCTACCTACGCGTGGCGCGCGGTAGTGCAGTGAAAAACTACCGAAACCTCGAATTTCAATACGCTCGCCCTTCTGAAGGGTTTGCGCCATTTGTTCGAGAAGCTCTTTAATTGCCAGTTCTAGCTCCTTCGCGGGAACCTGACGCGCTTGATCCGCGAGCCGTTCAATTAATTCAGACTTGGTCATGCTTAACCTCATTGTCAATATTATTGTTTAAACAGCTATCGCGAACAGGGTGTGCCTTTTGCACACCCACAAAAGCATTACTCGCCTTTAGCAGCTTTGAATGCTTCTGCCATCGCGTTAGCAAAACCAGCATCGTCTTGCTGGTTAACCTTGTCGATAGCTTCTTTCTCGTCAGCCTGATCTTTCGCTCTTACAGATAGGTTAACAGTGCGGTTTTTACGGTCAACGCCCATAAATTTCGCTTCAATGCTATCACCAACTTTTGCTACTTCAGTTGCGTCTTCAACACGTTCTACAGCAATATCTGCAACACGGATGTAACCATCAACTTCTTCAGCTAGGTTTACAGTAACGCCTTTTGGCTCAACTTCAGTTACTGTACCAACAACGATAGCACCTTTCTTGTTATCTGTCAGATACTTGTTGAACGGATCTTCTTCAATTTGCTTAACGCCTAGAGAGATACGCTCACGCTCTGGATCGACTTGAAGCACAACTGCAGAGATTTCGTCGCCTTTCTTATAGTCGCGAACTGCGTCTTCACCAGATTTGTTCCAGCTGATGTCAGAAAGGTGAACTAGACCGTCGATGCCGCCGTCAAGACCGATGAAGATACCGAAGTCAGTGATTGACTTGATCTTACCAGATACTTTGTCACCTTTTTCGTGTGACTCAGCGAAAGTTTCCCAAGGGTTAGCAATACATTGCTTAAGACCTAGAGAAATACGACGACGCTCTTCGTCAATTTCAAGAACCATTACATCAACAGTGTCACCTAGGTTAACAACTTTAGATGGGTGGATGTTCTTGTTAGTCCAGTCCATTTCAGAAACGTGTACTAGACCTTCTACACCGTCTTCGATTTCTACGAAGCAGCCGTAATCAGTTAGGTTAGTTACCTGACCGTTGATCTTAGTACCTTCTGGGTAACGAGACGCAATTTCTTGCCATGGATCGTTGCCCATTTGCTTCATACCAAGAGAAACACGCTGCTTCTCTTTGTCGAACTTAAGTACTTTAACGTTAATTTCGTCACCAACATTAACGATTTCACTTGGGTGCTTAACGCGCTTCCAAGCCATATCTGTAATGTGTAGTAGACCGTCTACGCCACCAAGGTCAACGAACGCACCGTAATCGGTAAGGTTCTTAACGATACCTTTGATTTCGTGGCCTTCTTCAAGGTTTGCAAGAAGTGTTTCGCGCTCTTGGCTGCTTTCTGCTTCGATAACTGCACGACGAGAAACAACAACGTTGTTGCGTTTTGCATCAAGCTTGATAACTTTGAATTCAAGCTCTTTGCCTTCAAGGTGAGTTGTGTCACGTACTGGACGTACATCAACCAATGAACCTGGAAGGAATGCGCGTACACTGTTTACTTCAACAGTGAAACCGCCTTTAACTTTACCGTTGATAACGCCCTTAATGGTAACCTTATCATCGTAAGCTTTTTCCAGCTCAACCCATGCTTCGTGACGCTTCGCTTTTTCGCGAGATAGGATAGTTTCACCGAAACCATCTTCTACAGCATCTAGTGCTACATCTACTTCGTCACCGATGGCAATTTCTAATTCGCCTTCAGCATTTTTAAATTGGTCTGCTGGGATAGCACTTTCTGATTTCAAGCCAGCGTCAACAAGAACGATGTCCTTGTCGATAGAAACAACAGTACCTTTTACAATTGAACCAGGACGTGTTTCTAGTTCTTGTAAGCTTTCTTCAAAAAGTTGTGCAAAATTTTCAGTCATAAGTCTCAGATAACTTTTAAGTTGATATCCACGCTTCTAATCCGGATAACGCGGGGTTATTAAAAAATCGCCGCCACTTCCTGTAGCAGCTCTGCTTTGAACGTATTTTGTCCCACAGGATTAACCTCGTGAGGAAATAATATCCATCGCTTTTTCAAAGACTTGGTTAATATCCAAGTCTGTCGAATCTATAATTACAGCATCTTCTGCCGGTACCAAAGGAGCTACCGAACGTTGAGTATCGCGCTCGTCTCTTGCCTTGATATCGGTTAAAAGGCGCGCAATATTAACATCCATGCCCTTAGCTTTCAACTGGCTATAACGACGCTCTGCGCGAGCTTCAGCGCTTGCTGTAAGAAAAATCTTTACCTGTGCATCTGGGAATACCACAGTTCCCATATCGCGACCATCTGCAACAAGACCAGGAGCCTGTTGAAATGCGCGCTGGCGACGAAGCAAAGCTTCGCGAACACGGGGTAATGCAGCCACTTTGGAAGCAACGGCACCGACGTCTTCAGTACGAATGTCGTCGGTAACATCCTCGCCTTCCAAAATAACGCGTGTGGCATCTCCATTGGTCTCAAAACTAACATCTAGACCAGTTGCGAGAGGAACAATACATTCTTCATCATCACACGGGAGGTCGTGGTGGAGCGCAGCAACAGCAAGAACGCGATAAATCGCACCGCTATCTAAAAAGTGCCACTCTAACTTTTTGGCTAATAAGCTACTTAAAGTACCTTTACCAGCACCACTTGGGCCGTCGACCGTGACTACGGGTGTGGAATGCATACCTGCTCCATTTTTCATTTTGCTAAAAACCGCGCGTAATTATACGCTTTAGTGCAGGATAAGCAATGCCGCCCTCTCAAGAAGAGGGCGACACAATACTGGTCCGCATAGATAATTACCGCACGGGTAACTTAGACTAAGGTATTAAATCGAGTGAAATAGTCAGGGAACGTTTTACGGGTACATCCTGGGTCGTTTATCGTGACTGCCGTATCGCTTAGTGCAACTAGTGAAAAACACATGGCAATTCTATGGTCATTGTAGGTATCAATTTCAGCGTGTTTCAGTTCGTCTGTGGGCCATACTTTTATGTAGTCGTGCCCTTCTTCCACCTTCGCCCCTACTTTTCTCAATTCAGTGGCCATCGCATGCAACCTATCGGTTTCCTTCACACGCCAATTATAGATGTTGGTCATTAACGTTGGTCCCTCGGCGAAAAGCGCCGTTGTAGCAATCGTCATAGCAGCATCTGGAATGTGGTTCATATCCATCGAAATACCTTTCAATGGCGCACCAGTCACTTCGATATATTCATCGTGCCAGTTTACAGAAGCGCCCATCGCCTCTAATACTTCTGCAAAGCGAATGTCACCTTGGATACTGTTTTTACCAATACCGGTTACGCGTACCGTACCACCTTTAATAGCGCCAGCTGCGAGGAAGTAAGAAGCAGAAGACGCATCCCCCTCAACCATAAATTTGCCCGGCGCCACATATTTTGCGTCGCCAGAAATGGTGAAGGTTTGATAATTGTTATTTACAACTTCAACACCAAACTTAGCCATGGTATCAAGGGTGATGTCGATATAGGGTTTAGACACCAACTCACCTTTTATCTTAATGGTCACATCATTTTTAAACAGTGGTGCGGCCATCAAAAGCGCCGTAAGAAATTGACTAGATACGCTGCCGTCAACAGACATTTCATTAGCAGTTAACGCCTTGCCTTTAATTTGAAGGGGCGGAAAACCATCATTTTTTAAATACTTAATGTCAGCGCCAGCTTCTCGTAATCCGTCCACCAAATCTGAAATTGGACGTTCTTCCATGCGCGGTTCACCGGTTAACACCACATCCACATTGCTCACGGCCAAAGCAGCACACAAAGGGCGCATTGCAGTACCTGCATTTCCTAAAAAAAGTTCCTGTGGCTCACTGACATTAAAAGCGCCACCATTACCTTTCACTACGCATCGAGTCTTATCATCGCTAAGTGTATAGTTCACTCCAAGCTGAGTGAGCGCGTTAAGCATATGTGAAATGTCGTCACTGTCTAAAAGATTGGTGAGTTCGGTATCTCCTTCACAAAGCGCAGCAAGCAGCAAGGCTCTATTAGACAGACTCTTCGAACCAGGTACATTGACCACTCCCGATACTTTGCTAATCGGTGCTAATGTTAACTGTTCCATATTTGTATTCACTTGTTCTTTATCCATTCACTCGTTCAAACTCACGCATAAATTCTACCAATGCTAGAACACCGTCTACCGGCATCGCATTGTAGATACTAGCTCGCATACCGCCAACAGAGCGGTGGCCTTTAAGAGCAAGTAATCCAGCTTCTTGCGATTGTTTTAAAAACAGACCTTCTAGCTCTGTGTTTGCGAGATGAAACGGTACGTTCATTTTTGAACGATTGTCTGGGTGAACGTTACTTGAATAAAAGTCAGAGCTATCAATAGCCGAGTACAACAACGCCGCTTTTTCAGCATTACGCTTCGCCATGGCAGCAACGCCGCCCATTTCCTTGAGCCATTCAAAAACTAGGCCCGCTAAATACCAAGAAAATGTAGGAGGCGTGTTATACATAGAGTCAGATTTTGCCGCTAGCTCGTAGTCAAAGATCGATGGCGTTTCTTTGCGTGCACGGCCAACTAGATCATCTCTAACAATCACTACAGATAAACCACTAGGGCCAATATTTTTTTGAGCCCCAGCATAGATAACGCCGTGTTTTGCAACATCAATAGGTTGAGACAAAATGGTAGACGACATATCTGAAACCAGAGGCACATCGCCCGATTCAGGTAACCAGTCGAAAGCAATTCCGTCTACGGTTTCGTTCGGACAAAAATGATAGTAGGAAGCCCCTTGGTCAATGTTGGCCAAAGATGGCTTTGGGACATAGTGCATTCCATCTTTTTCTGACACTTCACCAACCACAACGGCATTGTTGTATTTGTCCGCTTCTGCCACAGCACCTTTAGACCAAGAGCCACTTACTAAATGCAAACTAGTGTCGCCCGATTGGGAAAGGTTAAGGGGTACCGCCGCAAATTGTCCTCGCCCGCCACCATGGGTGAAAAGTACATGGTAATTAGAAGGCACTGACAGAAGGTCACGCAGATCTTGCTCTGCCTTTGCAGCAATTTCTATGAAATCTTTGCCGCGATGACTTACTTCCATTACTGAGCAGTTCATATCCCGCCAGTTCGTGAACTCGCTTTGGGCTTTTTGCATCACTTCTTTAGGAAGCATTGCTGGGCCAGCGCTAAAGTTGAATACCTCTTTCATTGCGTTTTTCAACACCTGTATATTGTTGATGCCAATTAAACTGCCAATTGGCAAACAAGCGGCATAAGCCGCTTGTTTATAAGAACACTGATATTGCACAACTACCCGTTACTGACCTATTCTGAGATTAATACCTCAGTAACCGCAGTGCTTGGATAATCTACAATACCCCTAGTCTTCTGTCGTTGAGCTATCGTTGTCTTGTGCAACGTTTTCTTCTTGCTCAGGTAATACTTCAGAAACAATTGGATTGCCATCTTCGTCTAAATCAGGCAAATCTACTACTTCTTCGATACGCTGTAACCCGACCACATGTTCACCTTCAACAGTACGCATCAAGCGAACGCCTTGAGTGTTTCGGCCGACAACGGATACTTCACTCACCCGTGTACGTACCAATGTGCCCTGGTCACTAATTAGCATCATTTCATTTGAGTCATCAACCTGAACAGCGCCGACAACTTTACCGTTTCGCTCCGATACCTTAATAGAAACCACGCCTTGTGTTGCACGGCTCTTCGCAGGGTATTCTTCAAGCGGAGTACGTTTACCAAAACCGTTTACCGTTGCGGTCAAAATAGGTCCGTCACCTTTGGGAACAATAAGAGAGACTACTTTTTGATCGTCTTGTAAGCGAATGCCTCGAACACCGGTAGCAGTTCTACCCATGGGTCTAAGGGCATACAGTTCTTCACCCGTTTCTGGATCGCGCTTAACTTCACCGGTTTCACTATCGCGAAGCTTCTCATTGAAACGCACAACTTTACCAGCATCAGAGAACAACATAATGTCGTCATCGCCGTCGGTAATATCTACGCCAATTAGCTCGTCACCATCGTTAAGGTTCACCGCAATTATACCGTTTGAACGCGGGCGAGAGTACAGGCTCAAGTCTGTCTTTTTAACCGTGCCGTTGGCCGTTGCCATCAGCACATATTTACCTTCAACAAATTCTTTGATAGGCAATATAGCGGTAATTCTCTCATTTTCTTCAAGTGGAAGAATATTGACAATTGGTCTACCGCGCGCATTTCTGCTTGCGAAAGGTAACTGATACACTTTTAGCCAGTACAACCTGCCGCGGGTTGAGAAGCAAAGAATATGGTCGTGGGTATTTGCCACTAACAGCTTCTCAATAATATCTTCGTCTTTCATCTTAGTTGCAGATTTACCGCGGCCGCCGCGACGCTGGGCCTCGTAATCTGTCAACTTCTGGTACTTCACGTAACCTTCACGAGACAAGGTTACTACTACCTCTTCTCTTTCGATTAGATCTTCAATGTCGATATCGTGGCTGGCAGCCGTAATTTCTGTACGACGCTCGTCGCCGTATTCTTCGCGTACTTTCTCAAGCTCTTCTTGAATAACTTCCATCAAACGCTCTGGGCTGTTTAATATGTGAAGTAACTCAGCAATAAGCTCAAGTAACTGCTTGTATTCTTCAAGAATTTTTTCGTGTTCAAGACCTGTTAACTTATGCAAGCGAAGGTCAAGAATAGCTTGTGCCTGTTGCTCGGTTAGGAAATATTTTCCGTCGCGAATACCAAATTCTGGCATTAACCAATCTGGTCGTGCTGCATCGTCACCGGCGCGCTCTAGCATTTGCGATACATCACCAAGGGCCCAGCCTTGAGCAACCAATGCTTTTTTAGCATCAGCGGGGCTTGGAGATGCCTTGATAAGCTCGATAATAGGGTCGATATTAGCAAGCGCTATCGCCAAGCCTTCTAAGATGTGCGCACGATCACGTGCTTTGCGAAGCTCAAATACCGTACGGCGAGTAACAACCTCACGACGGTGCAGTATAAAGGCTTCCAGCGTATCTTTAAGGTTAAATAGTTTTGGCTGGGTATTGTCCAGCGCTACCATGTTAATACCAAATACCGTTTGTAACTGAGTATTGGCATACAGGTGGTTCAGCAACACTTCTGCTGATTCGTTACGTTTAACCTCGATAACAATCCGCATACCGTCTTTGTCAGACTCGTCGCGTAATGCTGATATACCTTCAATGCGTTTTTCTTTAACAAGCTCTGCCATTTTTTCAATAAGACGAGCTTTGTTAACTTGATAAGGTATTTCGTTAACGATAATTGTTTCTTTACCGTTAGCGTCGGTTTCTATATCCGCTTTTGCTCGCAGGTATATTTTGCCGCGACCGGTGCGGTACGCGTCCTCAATACCTTTACGACCGCTGATAGTTGCGGCAGTTGGGAAGTCTGGGCCGGGGATATGAGTCATTAACTCATCAATTGTTATATCAGGGTTCTCAATAAGAGCAACGCAGCCATTGATAACTTCAGTGAGGTTGTGAGGCGGTATGTTTGTTGCCATACCTACCGCAATACCCGACGAACCATTTACTAGTAAGTTAGGCACTTTTGTGGGCAGAACTTCAGGAATAAATTCTGTACCGTCGTAGTTTGGCACAAAATCAACAGTTTCTTTGTCAAGGTCGGCCAAAAGCTCATGAGCAATTTTAGCCATTCGGACTTCGGTATAACGCATTGCTGCCGCAGAATCACCATCTACAGAACCAAAGTTACCTTGACCGTCAACTAGCATGTAACGCAGTGAAAACGGCTGTGCCATTCGCACTATTGTGTCGTATACAGCAGAATCACCGTGGGGGTGATATTTACCAATAACGTCACCTACCACACGGGCAGATTTTTTATACGGCTTATTGAAGTCATTTTTAAGTTCGTTCATCGCAAATAGCACTCGGCGGTGAACTGGCTTCAAGCCATCTCGTACATCAGGCAATGCTCGCCCGACAATAACGCTCATCGCGTAATCGAGGTATGAGTTTTTTAACTCTTCCTCAATGTTAACGGGGAGAATTTCTTTAGCGTTATCAGACATAAACTGCTTAATCCCTTTTTCTTGATTTGTTCTGCGTTATCCGTTTTGTCCTCGTTTTGATTCATTAAATCAGAAGGACATGGTGCGCACTATTGTTATTATGTGGGTTCATAATCGTTTCGTCAGTGTACCACTTGATGACAGATTTATGTAGCGCTTAATTGCGGTTATTCCCCCTCAACAAGGCAAGCGATTATTTTTCGCGCAGACGAGCAATTTACACCTCTGTTTTCACCAAAAAATGTAACTCCAATGACGGGTTTTACGTTATGTTATTAACTCGTAATCGGAGGAATTACTTACCCATGACAAATGTTGACCAACAAGAAATAGAAAAATTCTCTCAACTAGCCTCTCGGTGGTGGGATCCAGAAGGAGAATTTAAGCCTTTACATCTAATAAACCCATTGCGCCTTGATTTTGTTAATCAACATACACAAGGATTGTTCGGTAAGTCGGTGATTGATATTGGCTGCGGTGGCGGCATTCTAGCCGAATCTATGGCTAAAGCGGGCGCAGAAGTTACTGGTCTCGATATGGCGCAAGCTTCTTTAGAGGTGGCCAAGCTACACGGATTAGAATCGGGTGTTAAAGTAAATTATGTATGCTCTACAGCTGAAGACTTTGCGTCTGAACACGCGGGAAAATTTGACGTAGTGACTTGTATGGAGATGCTAGAGCACGTACCTAATCCTGAGTCAGTAGTAAAAGCCTGCGCAAAGTTAGCAAAACCAGGCGGCCATGTATTTTTCTCTACGCTTAATCGAAATGTGAAGTCGTATTTGATGGGGATCGTTGGCGCCGAGTATATTCTCAAACTCGTGCCGAAAGGCACTCACGATCATAAGAAGTTTTTAAAACCATCTGAGCTGATGGCAATGACAGACAAAGCAGGTTTATTGCCTAAAGATATGACAGGGTTACACATGGATCCGATCACCCAAGGCTTTTACTTATCTGCAAATAATGTAGATGTTAATTACCTTCTATATACAGTGGTACAAAGCTAACTTAACACTACATATTGGGCCATGGTGATATTTCATACACCATATATCGTGTTTTCATAAAAAAGCGTTTTTAATATTAAATTAATTTAGCGACAGATCAAAGTACGAAAAGTGCTTGCATTTGATTTAATTGAAGCTTGTAGAACGCTAAAAAGTTAGTTGTTACTAACGTAAAATCTATGCCAGATTGAGTGTTGGAAATACCACCAGATATTGGGTTGCATTACAGCTCAAACCTCACTATCTTGTGTTCTGTCCAACTGGAGATCCAGCAATAATTTCAGGATCTGACAGCGGCTTTTGGTATCAACCATACAAGCCCTTTTCAGGACAAACTAAAAGTAAAAATTTATCGGCAGTCTCTACTGTATTCTAACGGTTAAGACGGCTTGCGTGCGTGTATTTAACAAGGCGGTCTGAAATCTCTGACCTACAGCGCAACATTCGCACTTCGATACACGCACAAAAGAAATACAACACAAACTAAAACGACATAAAGTGGGTTAGAAAAAACTTTCGCTTTACGCGCTAACAGACAAACGGCTAGGTAACATGAATAATAATTTATTTGTCACCAAACGAAACGGTGAAAAAGAGTCTATTGATTTAGAGAAAATCCATAAAGTTGTCACATGGGCAGCGAAAGGGCTTAGCAATGTGTCTGTTTCGCAAGTGGAGATTAAAGCTCAAATCCAATTCTATGACGGTATAAACACCAGTGAAATTCACGAGACTCTGATCAAATCAGCAGCCGATCTTATTTCAACAGACGCACCAGATTATCAGTATCTAGCTGCTCGACTTGCCATTTTCCATTTACGCAAAAAAGCATACGGTCAGTTTGAGCCGCCAGCACTCCTCGATCACGTTAAACAAATGGTTGAAATGGGTAAATATGACAGCCATCTGCTAGAAGATTATTCGGCAGAAGAATTTGCCGAAATGGACACTTATATAGACCATTGGAGAGATATGAACTTCAGCTACGCTGCAGTTAAACAGCTTGAAGGTAAATATCTTGTTCAAAATCGTGTTACCGGTGAAATATACGAGAGTGCACAATTCCTTTATATTCTTGTAGCAGCATGCTTGTTTGCCAACTACGACAAAGAGACGAGAATGGACTACATTCGCCGTTTCTATGATGCGGCCTCTACGTTCAAGCTTTCTTTGCCCACGCCAATTATGGCGGGTGTGCGTACCCCTACTCGTCAGTTCAGCTCTTGCGTTCTTATTGAAGCTGGCGACAGTCTAGATTCCATTAACGCTACTGCAAGTGCCATTGTAAAATATGTCAGCCAACGGGCTGGTATTGGCGTGAATGCGGGTAGAATTAGAGCGTTAGGCAGCCCTATTCGCGGTGGCGAAGCTTTCCATACTGGTTGTATTCCTTTTTATAAGTATTTCCAAACAGCCGTAAAAAGCTGTTCTCAAGGTGGCGTGCGCGGTGGTGCAGCAACGCTATTTTATCCTCTTTGGCACATGGAAGTTGAATCGCTTCTCGTACTTAAAAATAACCGTGGTGTTGAAGAGAACCGTGTTCGCCATCTCGACTATGGCGTTCAGTTTAATAAATTGATGTACCAGCGAATGATGAAAGACGGCTACATCTCGCTATTTAGCCCTTCAGACGTTCCGGGTCTTTACGACGCGTTCTTTGCCGACCAAGATAAATTTGAAGAGCTTTACGTTAAATACGAGAACGATGACAGCATTCGCAAGAAGCAGATTAAAGCAATGGAGCTGTTTAGCTTGTTCATGCAGGAGCGTGCGAGCACAGGTCGTATTTACCTTCAAAATGTGGACCATTGTAATACCCACAGTCCGTTCAACCCAGAAGTAGCACCTGTTCGTCAAAGTAACCTGTGTTTAGAAATTGCGCTTCCTACTAAGCCACTTCAGCACGTGAACGACGAAGAAGGCGAAATAGCATTATGTACACTTTCAGCATTTAACTTAGGTGCCATCAAGTCGCTGGATGAATTCGAAGAATTGGCAGACCTAGCCGTTCGCGCACTTGATAACCTCCTTGATTACCAAGACTACCCTGTCCCGGCCGCTTACAATGCCACTATGGGGCGCAGAACCTTAGGTGTTGGTGTTATTAACTTTGCGTATTACCTTGCGAAGAATAACGTTAGATATTCTGACGGTAGTGCAAACGGTTTGGTTCATCGTACATTCGAGGCCATGCAGTACTATCTTCTTAAAGCCTCAAATAACTTGGCTAAAGAGAAAGGTGCGTGTCCTAAATTCAATGAAACAACCTACTCTCAAGGCGTAATGCCTATCGACAGTTACAAGCGTGATCTTGATAAGGTGTGTAACGAACCTCTTCATTACGACTGGGACGCGCTTCGCGAAGAAGTGAAAAATTACGGTTTACGTAATTCTACTCTATCTGCTCTAATGCCATCTGAAACATCGTCGCAAATTTCAAATGCGACAAATGGAATTGAGCCACCTCGTGGATTTATCAGTATCAAATCCAGTAAAGACGGAGTACTAAAACAAGTAGTGCCAGAGTACGAAACATTGAGAAATCAATATGAGTTGCTGTGGGATATTCCATCAAATGATGGGTATTTGCAGCTCGTTGGTATCATGCAGAAGTTTATCGACCAGACAATTTCAGCCAATACCAACTACGACCCAAGTCGTTACGACGGTAACAAGGTTCCGATGAAGCTATTGCTTAAAGACCTGTTAACTACGTACAAGCTTGGTGTCAAAACATTGTATTATCATAACACCCGAGACGGCGCGTCAGACACCTCCGCACTAGATGTAAAAGCTAGTGAGCCACTTCCTCGTCAAGAAGAAGTAGTGATAGAAGAAGATGATGATTGTGCCGGCGGTGCATGCAAAATCTAATTATTTAGAGGGCATGCGCTCTTTCGGCAACACAGTTGACCGAAAGGCAGTAGATAGCAGCAAGAACACTAATAAAAATACGCGTTTATCATTAAGTTTTTAGTTAGGTCATCATGAAATACACTACGTTTAACCAACAAAGTACAAACCCACTGGTAGAGCCAATGTTTTTCGGCAACCCCGTAAATGTTGCGCGCTACGACCAGCAAAAGCATGCCATTTTCGAAAAGCTTATTGAGAAACAAATAAGTTTTTTCTGGCGTCCTGAAGAAGTAGATGTCACACGCGATCGCGTTGATTTTCAAAAATTAACCGAGCCAGAAAAGCACATCTTTATTTCTAACCTTAAGTACCAGACTCTACTCGACTCTGTACAAGGCAGAAGCCCTAACATAGCGTTCTTGCCAATAATCTCGCTGCCCGAGCTCGAAACTTGGGTAGAAACCTGGTCTTTTTACGAGACGATTCACTCTCGTTCTTACACGCACATTTTGCGTAACCTGTTTTCAGACCCAAGCGAAATTTTTGACGATATTGTTGTAAACGAAGAAATCAAACGTCGCGCTGCCGATATCTCGAAGTATTACGACGACCTCATCTTTGCCACCCAACTATGGCAAACTCAAGGTGAAGGCGTACATACCGTTGATGGCGTTGCTCACACTATCAACATGTATGAACTGAAGAAAAAGCTATACCTATGCATGAACTCAGTAAATGCATTGGAAGCTATACGCTTTTATGTGTCCTTCGCTTGTACCTTCGCGTTCGCTGAGCGAAAGCTTATGGAGGGCAACTCAAAAATTATTCGTCTAATTGCTCGTGATGAGAACCTACACTTATCGTCAACCCAACACGTTCTTAACTTGTGGGCTAAGGGTAAAGACGACCCTGAGATGGCGCAAATTGCTGAAGAATGTAAAGACGAAGCACGCGCTATCTTTATGAATGCGGTTGAGCAAGAAAAAGAGTGGGCAGATTACTTATTCCAGAACGGTTCAATGATTGGACTGAACAAAGAAATTTTGTGTTCATACGTGGAATACATTGCTAACCAGCGTATGACGGCCATTGGTTTTGATGCGCCGTTTGATGTTAGTAGTAATCCTCTACCTTGGATGAATAATTACCTAAACTCAGACAATGTACAGGTTGCTCCACAAGAATCTGAGATAAGCTCTTACCTAGTTGGTCAAATTGACTCTGCGGTAAGCGAAGAAGACTTTGCTGACTTTGAACTGTAATTAAGCAGTTTAATGAGCAGTAGCGATAATATGCTCCGCATCGACATTGTCGATGTGGGGCATATCAACTCCCCTTCCGATAAAACCTTACTAAGCGCTATGGAAGCCGCGGGGATCAATATTCACTACCATTGCCGAGAAGGTTTTTGCGGTGCCTGCAGAACCAAGCTACTCGAAGGTGAAGTTGAGTACACTACAGACCCTTTAGCGTTTATAGACGACGATGAAATTTTGCCCTGTTGTTGTGTGGCTAAGAAACCTCTAAAAATTAAAGTTCCTCTTTAACCCTGCATGTATTGGTATAAATACCAGCTTATTTCATTACTTGAATCACTACATTGTCTATCACGTTGAAACTGGACGCTGTTGATAGTGGCCGCTATGCAGAGAAAAGGCTGTTTCAACCCTGTTTTACCCAAATGAATCTAGTGCCGCTCTCGCCAGTATTTTTTAAAATACCCTACTAGTGTTGAAAGGAAGCCTGGCTGCAAAGGAGCTTTTACGAGTAATCTATAACCTTGGCAGGGTAAGGTTTCTACTTCCCACTCGTTGTTTTCACAAATGGAATGTAGTTTCCGTCTAAGGCGGCACACAAGGTGATTTATAGCATCGTCGCTGACGTACTCATGCCCCCATACAATACGCCGAAGGGCGTCTCTGGGTACACCCTTTTCTTTCGCTTCAATAAGACTGGTTATTAGTCTATCGCATGCTGGTGATAGAGAAACATATTGCCCATCCGAACGGACCAATCGTCTTGTGTCCGACTCGTACATCAGGGTGTTGGCAACAGTTTTCATGACGTGCCCCGATATTTATAAGACTTAAGTATACCACATAGATGATAACAACGTGTTTTGTCTATGATGAAACCATGACATTCATTCTCAAGGTTATGAATTTGAGTCGTTTATTTTTGTCACTCTATTAACACAAGTTCGTCATGGCAGGCGAGAATTGGGCAACTACTCTGAGTGTAGCTACAAGAAGTAAGTAGCTAAATTGCTCATTACCCCATTCTATGTGAAAAGGAATAACCAACATGAAAAACTCTACAATTTATATGGTCGGAGCCTTGCTATCTACTGGCATTTTGTTCTCTGGCGCTGCTTCTGCGTATACGGAAGAGAGACTTATATCAATATGTAAAAACGCCGCTACCGATGACAGTCATGGACTGCGAAGAGATGTAAAGAAAATGATGGTCGGTACCAAAATTGTAAGTAAAGCTTATAGTCTGGTAGCAAATGGCTTGGTGTGTAATGGAATAAGCGTCGTCGACTTTGCACAAAAGTACGGAGCAGTGAAAACACTATCGGTTCTACGAAAACATCACCGTCCATCTCGCCGTGGTGTAGTGGAAATTAGAGACGCCATTGCCAACAATAGTGCGACCTTGCCAAAGGATATTCACGTTAGCTTTGACACAGCAAGATAAGAGCTTGCACACTACTTTACTGTAATTAAAACAAAGTCCGCCCATTGCTTATAATCCTATGCAGCAGTTTCTTTTAATGCTGTGTCTGATTTGACGTTCAACAGCGGACTTTTTTATGACAATTTTAAAGTGGAAACTGTACCAAGTTCATTTTACAACGGCAGCGTAAATTGATGCGCTAACGCTTCATTTAACACCATGGGTTTACCCGTTAAGTACCCTTGAATGCGATCTACACCAAGCTGTTGTAAAACCTTAAGTTCATCGACCACTTCAACACCCTCCGCGATAATTACACAAGAGGTAGACTTAGCGAACGCACAAAGGGCCTTTGCCAGCGCAAGTTTTTTCGGTTGTATATGTATATCGCGAATTAAGCTCAAATCCAGTTTAATAAGATCGGCTTCTAACTCCAATATGTGTTGAAAGCTCGAATAGCCTGCACCCGCATCATCTATAGCCAACTGCATTCCCCGCTCTCGCAGCGGTGCAAGCTTTTTGCGAAATGCAATGTAATCGTTGATTGGTGAATGTTCGGTTACTTCAAGTATTAGCCGACTAATATCAACGCCCTCTAATAACTTATGTATAGAACCATTGAGTATATACTCAGGGGCAATGTTTAACGATAGACTGGTGTCAATAGGTAACCTGTGCATGTTATTCAGTGCTTGCTCAATGGCCTTTAATTGTAGGGCCTCTCCCATTCCTACCTTTTCTGCTTCATCAAACCAAACATCTGGGGTTCTGTAGGGACTTGTATTAAAACGAGCAAGACATTCATAGCCGCAAATCGCGCCAGTTTCTACACTGTAAATAGGCTGATAATGGATATCGAGCACATCACACTCAAGTGCCGATAACGTTGTCTGGGCCATTTGATCATACAGTGTGGTGTTTTTCATTCTTTCTTCGAAGAGTTCGCGATAGATCTCGGCAAAAGCGTTAAGAAATGACAAATCTCGCTGATTGAGTGTATTGTCAGCCTCACTTTTATAACAACACAACGTACCGAACACTTCACCGTCAGATAAAACAATGGGTACGCCAAGATAAGAGCCAATATCCAGCTTTTCCGTGACCTCTAAATCCTTCGCTAATTCATGGTTTTTAGCGTCATGAATGACTTTTTCAAACTCACCCTGACAAATTTTTCCACAATACGATTCGTTGATGGGGTCAGAGTCTCCGACATTGATATCGGGCGAGACATTCGAGTCGTGATCTATTGCTCGGAAAATCCGCTCGCCAGACACAAACTCAGAGAAAAAAGCCACTTCCATATCGAGATGTTTTCGAATCACGCATAACATTTTATGTAAACTGTCGTCAGAATCTGATGGGTCGACATGCTGAAAATTAGTGATATTTGAGGGAGATAAAGCCATAAATCGTACTGCGCGCCTCGTAAAAGCCTTTTAGAAAAATCAACGTTCCTGGTTGCAAAGCATTTTGATATTTTTCTGATTATAGCGGCAATTTTAAATTGTTCACACATTCATTTCTTGTTTATCGTGCACTATCACCAATTGTAAATTGACTTAAGCCCCACGCGCTTTACTATTTTGACTATCCAAATCGAGTTTTAAATAACCCAAACAACAAGAACAAGAGGATGTTCAATGTCCAATACCACGTTATTTTCTTCATTTAATCTAAAAAGCCTATCGCTTAATAATCGAATAGTTATGGCGCCTATGACCAGACAGTTTTCGCCAAACGGCGTACCTACTGATGAGGTTGCAGGCTATTATCAAAGACGTGCAGAAGGAGGTACTGGACTAATAATTACCGAAGGCACGACAGTTAACGATAAAGTCGCGACCATGGGTGCCACTATCCCTCGATTTCATGGAGAGGACGCCCTATCGGGATGGAAGAAGGTAGTTAACGACGTACACAATGCAGGTGGTAAAATAATGCCTCAGCTTTGGCATGTGGGAATGGCCAGAGTCGCTGATAATGCACCACACTCAGAGCTTCCAAGTGCTGGGCCTTCCGGTTTATTTAAACCAGGAAAGCAAGGGGCTGAACCTATGACCGTTGAACACATAGAGTCTGTTATTGAGGCATTTGCTCAGGCAGCTGCAGATGCACAAAAAATAGGCATGGACGGCGTTGAAATTCACGGTGCTCATGGGTATTTAATCGATCAGTTTTTCTGGGAAGGCACAAACCAACGCACCGACAGTTGGGGTGGAAGCATGGAAAACCGAGGCCGCTTTGCAGTTGAAATTATTAAGGCTATTCGCGCTGCCACTTCTGACAACTTCCCTATTGTATTGCGCTATTCGCAGTGGAAACAGCAAGATTACACTGCGCGTCTCGCTAATACGCCGCAAGAACTTGAGCAATTTTTGACGCAATTAAGTGATGCGGGTGTTGATATATTCCACTGTTCTCAGCGTCGATATTGGGAAAACGAGTTTGAAGGAAGTGATTTAAATTTGGCAGGCTGGACCAAAAAAATAACCGGCAAACCAACAATTACAGTAGGCTCTGTGGGCTTAAACGATGATTTTTTCGGAGCGTTCAAAGGCCAAGACTCAAATACACGCTCTGTTGACGATTTACTAGAGCGCCTAGACGCGGGCGAATTTGACTTGGTTGCAGTGGGACGTGCCCTGCTTCAAGATCCAAATTGGGCAAACAAAATTAAAGAAGGCCGAACAGACGAGCTAAAACAATACTCGGGAAAAGCGTTAAGCACCCTGTCCTAACGCTGAGGTATTTACGGAGAAAAGAAAGCAAATACCTACATCAATAAACGTCACCTATGCCGTTTAAATGATTAAGGCTACTACCCGACATTCTCTAATTGATTGCGCAGCATGGTTTCGAACTGCGCTTTTTTCACCGGTTTAGAGAAGTAGTAGCCTTGGCCATATTCACAGCCCATATTTTTAAGAATATTAAGCTGTTCATTGGTTTCTATACCTTCTGCAACTACTTCAATACCGAGCTTTTTGGCCATTACGATAATGGCTTCACACAAAATTTTGTCGTTACTTACTTCGGTCATTGAATTTACGAAGCTTCTATCAATCTTGATGTAATCCGTGGGAAATTTTTTCAAATAAGAGATGGAAGAAAAGCCTGTGCCAAAATCATCTAACGCAATACTTACCCCTGCTTGCCTAAACTGAAATAACTTCTGCGTAACGCTTTTATCTGCGTCCATTAGCAAGCTTTCCGTAATTTCTAACACTAATGCATTTGATGGCGTATGCGTATTTAAAAGAACATCAAGCCACTCCATAATACTCGGGGCAGTGCTAAAGTAATGACTGGCAGAGGTATTGATACTTAACTGCAGCTCGTTGCAATAGTTTTTGCGGAGGTAGTTTATGTCATCGCACACTTGACGAAAAACCCAGTTGCTAATTTCAATAATCAGCCCAGATTCCTCCGCGATAGAGATAAAATCGTCGGGTCGAATAAGCCCCCGCTTAGGATGTTGCCAACGAATAAGGGCCTCTGCCTTCTGAACGCGCCCAGTTTCCAGCGTAATAATGGGTTGATATTCTATAAAGAATTCGCCATTTTCCGTTGCATAACGAAGATCGTTCAGCAAGTTTAGCCTATTGACGGCGGCCTCACGCATACTTTCCGTGTAGTATTCGTAGTTGTTTCTTCCGCCAGCTTTTACACGATACATTGCTTGATCGGCATTTTTGAGCAAACTAGTCACGTCTTGTGCATCGTCTGGATACAATGTGATGCCTATACTGGCACTAGTGTGTATTAGCTCTTGCTCAATGGTGAATGGCTTCGACAATACAGTAAGCAAGTCTTGAGTAACACGCTCTATGTCCCTCGCATCATGGAGGTTATTTAGGATGATAACAAACTCATCGCCGCCCAAGCGCGCCACGCTATCGTTTTCTCGCACGCAACTCTCTATACGCCTAGCGCTTTCAATTAGCAAACTATCACCAACGCCATGGCCCATGGTGTCATTTATGTCCTTGAAATGGTCGAGATCAAGAAACATGAGGGCGACCTTTGTCGATAACCGGTCTGCTGAACGTAGCGCGTGAGACAAGTTATCTTCCATTAAATGCCTATTTGGCAGGCCTGTTAGGCCGTCAAAATTGGCTTGTCGCCAAATAATTTCGTCTGCTTTTTCGCGCTCAATTGCGATGCTAACTATGTGAGCAAAGTACTTAATTCGTTTTATATCATCGTCAGTAGGAACACCCGATTCTCTCTGGTAGATAGCAAAAGTGCCAAGTACTTTACCATTTGCGCCACAGATAGGCTGCGACCAACAAGATCCTAGCTTTGCTTCCTCAGCGGCACTTCGCCACGACTCCCAATACGTGTGTGTGCGTAAATCGTCTGTTATCACTAACTCATTTAAGTACGCAGCGGTTCCACAAGAGCCTTGCCCTACACCAATTTCAACGCCATCGATAAGATTGTTATAAAAATCAGGTAACGAAGGAGCAGCCCCTACCTTCAACCTTCCGCCCTCTAATAACAGAATGCTACAAATTTGACCTGAATATTCTTTTTCAACCGCCTCGACAATGTCTTCTAGCACGAAGGAAAGCGATTCAGAGTTAACCACCTTTTCAAGGATTGCACTGCGCACCCGGGTGAGTTTTTGAGACTCTTTCAACTCCTGCTGCTTTACGTCCAGCTCAGATGACAAAATAGAAAGATCTGAACGCTTAAGCTCAAGCTCGACTAAACGCCCAAGATCTTTAAGTGCATCCACTTGCTTATTGGAAAGTGTTTTCGGTGTGGTGTCGAAGACGCAAATGGTTCCCACTGCATACCCGTCTACCATCAACTTTATGCCCGCGTAAAAGCGAATAAAAGGTTCTTCGGTTACCAAAGGATTAGTAGCAAAACGCGCATCATTGAGGGTATCGGATACTATTAGTGCATCGTTTTCTAGAATCGCATGGGCACAAAAGGCGATATCTCTCGAGGTCTCTTGTAGATCTACATTTACCCGAGATTTGAACCACTGTCTATCCGAATCGATAAGTGAGACAGTAGCGAATTCACAGGAAAAAAGTTGCGACGCAATTCGTGTAATTCTATCAAAACGTTCTTCAGGAGATGTATCCAATATCTCTAAGCTGCGCAACGTATCCATTCGTTTCAGTTCGTTTGGCGGCAATACTGGGATAGTCAAAGTCTCTCCTAAAATCACTTATGTATATTTCTGTGTTTAAACTCGTTTGAATTTGTTCGGAAATTTAGAAAATAGAGGTAAAACTACGCCAGAAAATAGACATTAGCTTCACATAAAAGGTCATTATATAAGTGTAGTTAAAATTGGGAATTAAAGTAACATAAGACTTGCTTAATTGTGCACTTAATTGCATTTTCGCTACTTTTTAGCCACATTTAATAACTAAAGACAGCTTTTTCTCAATACATTAGCGCAATTGAATATTAGGTTAACATTGGGCTTGATTTACATCAAACACACACCTATCAACGCTGCCTGACAACTAAAAATATTCCTCCTAAGGTGATGGCTGAGGCGACCAGTATGGTCCAGCTTAATGATTCATCGAGTAATGCCCATCCCATAAACGCAGCAATTACAGGAACACTTAGTTGTACTGTCGCCGCTGTAGTTGACTTTATAAGTGGCAACGCCGTATACCAAATTGCATACCCAGCACCAGAAGCGAGTGCACCAGACGCGACCGCGAAGACACCACCAACCATATCAATCTTAAGAGGAAATTCGGCAAACAATATAACCGCCACCAAAGGAATGCATAGTATAGACGCATACACAAAGTTACCTGCGCTAGACAGTAAAGGCGATGTTGAAGACTTACCTAACAACGAATATGCTCCCCAGCCTATGCCAGCTAACACCATAAGAACGCTAGAGGTCATTGAGGGTGCGCTGCTGCTAGGTAACAATAAAAGTATTAAGCCTGTTATTGCTAAGGTAAAGCCGAGCCACTGTACAGGTGCAAACCGCTCCCCTTTGTAAAGACCCGTTGCAATCATTGTAATTTGCACAGTGCCAAACAAGAGTAGAGCGCCAGTACCGGTAGACATGGCAATGTAGGCATAAGAAAACCCTAGGGCATAAACGAACAGCGCTAGGCCTGCGGCTACACTTCCCTGTTGCTTTACATTTTTAGCTAACGAGCTGTCTCTGCTAGTTTGTAATTGAGATAATTGGGTAACTTTGGTTAAAACTAAAAGACTAAACGCACCACTAAGCAGCCGAATGATGGTGAAAGAGCTGGGATCAATGTCGGTATTTACCAATGCCATTCGGCAAAGTAATGAATTGGCAGCAAACGCAATCATGGCGGTCACAACAAGCAACGTTGCTTTAAGCACAGTCTTTCTCCTAACAATAGTCATGCGACGTGGCGACTCAGTGTAATTATCTAGGCAACTGGTATCACCTGCACATACAAAAAGAGGACCTAACGGGTCCTCTTCTCTTACACTTTATGAGCTTCGCTTGTCAGTGAACGCTACTTCGTAGCAATAACTAAAGTGACAAACCCAAGCGCTCTGCCACTTCGATGTAGGTTTCTACTACCGAACCAAGCCCTTGCCTAAATCTATCCTTGTCCATTTTCTTATGGGTTTCTTTATCCCACAGACGGCAACCATCAGGGGTAAATTCATCACCCAAAACAATATTGCCTTCACCGTCTACGCCAAACTCTAATTTGTAGTCTACCAACAACATTCCGGCTTCATCGAACAACGCCTTAAGAACACTGTTTACTTTGAACGTTAGCGCCTTCATCTCGCTTATTTGAGATTCAGTTGCCCATCCAAATGACACTATGTGGTAATCGTTCACCATAGGATCGTGAAGCGCATCATTTTTGAGGAAAAACTCAAAAATTGGCGGAGCAAGCAGTTTGCCTTCTTCAACCCCAAGCCTGCGTACAAGAGAACCCGCAGACACGTTTCTTACCACGCATTCAACCGGGATCATGTCGAGCTTTTTGACCAAAGAGTCGTTATCAGATAAAAGCGCCTCAACTTGCGTGGCAATGCCAGCGTCTTCGAGCTTATTCATAATAAAGTGATTAAACTTATTATTTACCTCGCCCTTGCGGTCGAGTTGCTCAATTTTTTCACCATCAAAAGCCGAAGTATCATTTCGAAAGTGCAAAATAAGTTTGTCGCTATCGTCGGTGTAATACACCGTTTTTGCTTTGCCTCGGTAAAGCTCGTCGCGTTTTTCCATTCTCAGTCTCAGTTAAATATCAAGGTTATCTTCTGACATGACCTCAGCGAATGCGCTATAAAGGTCTGCAACCTGATTTGCTTCAAACGGTGTACTTTGATTGTCCATAAACGTAATAGACGTTCTGGTATCGCCCGCTTTCGCAACTTTCAAACGATAATCACCTTTTTCAAGAAGATCTTCATCGCTTGAGAATAAACCGTCCCACCAATCGCCCTGCTGACCGCTATAAGTCACGAAAAGTAAGCCATTTGATTTATCTAAATCTTTCACATTAAAGCCAAGCTTGCGAAGCACTAGCAGCATGCGCGGCCAGACAATATCGTACTGCGACTCAACAACATAAGCCGGTTCACCGTCAGAGTTAAAGCCCATCTCGGTTTGAATACCTTTACGAATACGCGCAAGACGGCGTGTCTGTTCCAATCGAATTTGATATTCGTAATGGCCAACAACCTGGTTAAGAACACTAACCTCCTCGCGGCGCTCTTCGATCTCTGAAATCTCGGCAACAACATCATTGCCAACAGACTTCATATAATCTTTAAGGTCCACGCTTAACGCAGCGCTTCTGCCATGAGGTTTTACATTGAGATTGAACTCGAAACGACGGCCAATTTCACTCTCTTCGTCAATTACACTATACCACGGGCCATCGACGTCTTGTTTTACCACCATCCAATCGGTAATTAGCACGCGCTCTTCTGGATTGAAGGTGTCTACGCCAATTCCATTTTCATCGAGATAGCTTAGTAACGAGTTCCAAATAGCTTCGCTTAGCGGTTGACTGTCATCTACTTGGTCAAACCATATGGTTGCGGTATTCGTTCCCTCTTCTACGTGAGAACCCGTTACCAGTGGAAGGACCAGCGCAGGAGACTGGACTGGCAATGCCTTTCCCAACATATCTGTGCTTGCTTCATCACCTAACTCAGGAAGGGCAAATTCACGAGAAAAAGTAGGCTTGTCTAAATCGGAAGGAATTTTAAGCTCTTTTTGCTCTTCGGTTTCTAGATATTTATAACTGCCAGAAGCAGTCTTTCTATCCATTTGGCTTGTACAACCTGCAAGTGCAACGAATGCGATTGAACTTGCTATAGCCAGCGTTTTATTCATCTGTGTTCCTTAATTAACCAGAAATCAAAGCGTATTTTTGTAATAGTTCTTCGATACGTTTTTGGCTTGATAGTTCCGGTAATACCATTGGTAAACGCATAACAGCGCTTTCCATCATGCCCATTTTGTATAACGCCCATTTCGGCATAACAGGGTTTGGCTCAATAAATAGTTCGCTATGAAGAAGTTCGATGGTTTTATCAATGGCGCGACATTTATCGAAATCTTTTTCTAGCGCAGCTTTACACATTTGTGAAATAGCTTGGGGGACAATATTTGCTGTTACAGAGATAACGCCGTGGCCGCCTTCACACAGGAATTCACTGCTTGTGCCATCGTCACCGCTTAACATAACAAAGTCGGCTGGCACCAAAGGCTGCGTCTCTTTTAAACGAGAAATATCGCCAGTGGCGTCTTTAAGACCAACGATATTGTCGTGGGTAGCAAGCTCAGCAACGGTTTCAGGAAGCATGTCCGCAACTGTTCTACCAGGAACATTATAAAGAATAACCGGCTTTTGACTTGCGTCTGCGATAGCATTGAAGTGAGCAACCATGCCTTTTTGCTGCGGCTTATTGTAATAAGGAACAACGCTTAAAAAGCCATCTACCCCAGCAGCGCCAAGTTGTTCGGTAAGAAAAATAGCTTCAGCAGTTGAATTTGCACCACTGCCGGCAATAATTGGAATTGCGCCCGAGGCCATGGCCACCGTTTCTTTGACCACGTTTACGTGCTCATCAAAGGGAAGCGTCGCTGATTCACCGGTTGTACCAACTGACACAATACCGTGTGTTCCTTGGTCTACATGAAACTTAACAAGCTTCTCTAAAGACTTATAATCTATATCGCCATTTTCAAACATGGGCGTGACGAGTGCGACGTAACTACCAGTAAACATAATCTCTCCGCAAAATGTGAGCGCACATGTTAATTATGTCAGTGCTTAAACACAAGCGGTTGAACCGGTAAATAGACAAGATTTTGACAATAACTTCAGCTACAGAGCTAAAAAGGCACTAACTTAACAAAAAACTCTATGCTAACATCCTGCCATTGTTACGTTTAAAGTGAATTTGATGTCTAAACACCAACTTATTGTTACACTTTTAGGTACAGATAAAAGCGGTATTTTAAGTGAGATAGCCACTGCAGTTTCGCAAGCACAATGCAATATTCTCGATAGTAGGCAAGCGGTTTACGGTCGAGAGTTTTCGTTAACTATGATTATCGAAGGCACACAAAGCGCTATTACAAAGGCGGAGTGCACATTGCCCGCCATCATACAGCGTCTAGACTTACTTTCGATGATGAAGCGAACAAGTCATCACGAAAAGCAAAATCTTGCCCATCTATTTAACGTAGAGTTCAGCGGTGAGGATGCAGCAGGCCTAATTCAATCGGTTACCGGCTTCTTTGCTGAACGCGAAGCTATGATAAGTGCTTTTAGACAACGTACCTATCGCGAGTCGGGGCATGATGTCATGCGTTGTAAATTCGTCGTTTCACTTCCCACATCAGAAAACTTTGAGCAATTAGAATCTGATCTAATGGCGTTGTTTGCTTCGTTAAATGTAACGGGCAAAGTGGTAGATAAACAGAAAAAGGATCCTAATGAACACACTACAAGCTGGTGATAAAGCACCTCAATTCTCTTTACAAAACCAAGATGGCGAAACCGTTTCACTAACCGATTACGCAGGTAAAAAAGTATTAGTGTACTTTTACCCAAAAGCAATGACACCCGGGTGCACTGTTCAGGCGCAAGGTCTTAGAGACATCCAAAGTGAATTGAAGTCAAAAAACGTCGTGGTATTAGGCATTAGCCCAGATGCGGTAAAAAGATTGCCAAAATTCATAGAAAAAGAAAGCTTAAACTTTACTCTGCTTTCAGATGAAGACCATGCCGTAGCAGATGACTTTGGTGTATGGGGCTTAAAGAAGTTTATGGGTAAAGAGTACGATGGCATTCACAGGCTCACCTTTTTAATCAATGAAGATGGTGTAATTGAACACGTTTTCAATAAATTTAAAACAAAAGAGCATCACATAGTAGTACTCGATTATTTAAATAATGCCTAACAGTAGCATTAACGGACCAATAACCAAAAAGCCCCTGTCTCTCTGAGACAGGGGCTTTTTTACAACCCTATTCCTATGATCTTATTCTTCACAATAAGGTTTACTTTTCAATAACTGGTTCGCTCGCCGTGCTTCCAACCGGGTTACTAGACCAGGCCGTTACCACCGCTTTGACTAGCGTAGCAAGGGGGATAGCAAAAAACACGCCCCAGAAGCCCCACAACCCGCCAAATACCAATACCGCGATAATAATGTAGAGCGGATGAAGGCTCACCGCCTCTGAGAACAATAACGGCACTAATAGGTTACCGTCTAACCCCTGAATAATACCGTACGCTATCATCAAGTACCAAAACTCTGGGCTAATCCCCCATTGAAACATGGCTACAATAGCGATGGGGATTGTGACTACGGCTGCGCCAATGTAGGGAATAAGCACTGACAACCCCACTAACACGCCAAGTAAAATAGCATAGCGTAAATCCATCAGCACGAAGGTAACGCAGCTCACCACACCGACAATCAAAATCTCTATAACTTTGCCACGTATGTAATTAGCTATTTGCGAATTCATCTCGTGGCCAACCTGAGTGATTAACCGTCTCTCCTTGGGAAGAATTCTAGAAATGCTATCGAGAAAAAACATCTTATCTTTCAGCATAAAAAATATCATAAGCGGAACCAGCACCATATAAACCAGCAGTGCCGCAATATTGGCTATATTGCTAAAGGAAATGGAGATTAACGTTTCCCCTACTTCCACGAGCCTATCGTTAAGCCCCTCCATCATTTGATGAATTTGGTACACCTGAACATAATCTGGATATTTGTCAGGGAGCGTTAAGATCCACTCTTGTGCTTTTTGCCAAATCAGTGGCGTTTCTTGAATAAGATTAACACTTTGTTTCGAAATAATAGGAACAAGGCCAATGAGAGTAAATATGGTAACCGTAATAAACCCAAGGAGGACAACACCGCACGCTATGCCTCTTCCCACCCCCAAACGAATTAATCGGGTTACGGGCCAGTCAAGAAGGTAGGCAATAACAGCTGCCACTAAAACGGGCATAATTAATTCGCCCCATAGCAACAAAACTGCGGTACTGAGCAAAATGAGTATCAGCAGCATAGCTGCATCAGGATCGGAAAACTTGCGTCGGTACCATCGCCCAAAAACGCTGATCATAACAACATCCAGAAAATACAAAGAATAGGACACGCATCATAGTTTATCGGGTGGCGTATTAGCAATATTAACTAGACAAGATTCTTTGAAAATCAAACTGGTATGACTTTGATTGCGTATAACTAACGTTAAGCAAGGCGGTGGGTTAAAGTTTAACCTCCTTGTTAACAATAATTTCGTCGAAGTGGTATTACATTGTTGGTTGATGCACAATGGTTTCATAGTGAGGCCCTAAGTAAGTAGCCACAAAATAAAAATTTAATTGAAACTGTTTAACGACTTACCGCTCTAAGAAACAGTTATTAACGTTTGTTGTAGGTTCATGAGAAAACAATTATCTGCATTCTTTGTTCTTTTATCTTGCGCGCTTATTGGCAGCCTTTCTGCCATTGCTCAAGATATGAGCTATAGTAATAAGAATACCCTTCCAGAAATTGGCGTTGTTGCGTCAGACGCTATTTCACTTGATAAAGAAATGCTCATTGGCGACGCTGTCATGCGTCAAATGCGGGGGCAAAGCCCGATTATTTCCGATCCAGTTTTGGATGAATATTTACAAGATTTGGGCAACCGTTTAGTCGTTCATGCAGATAATGCGAAATTCCCCTTCAAATTTTTCTGGGTTAATAATGATGCTATTAACGCGTTTGCCTTTTTCGGCGGTCACATTGGCGTGCATACAGGGTTGATGCGCCGAGCGGAAAATGAAAGTGAGCTAGCTTCAGTGTTGGCGCACGAAGTCTCACACGTCACGCTGCGCCACATAGCAAGAAGAATGCAGGCGCAAAAGCGCTCTTCTCCGCTTGCACTGGCGTCATTGATTGGCGGGATACTTATTGCAATGGCAAACCCCCAAGCGGGTATGGCCGCCATGCAAGCAGGCTCAGCAGCATCGGCACAGTTACAGATCGACTACACGCGCTCTAATGAGCAAGAGGCCGACCGAATTGGCATTGCTATGTTGGCCAGAGCCGGGTTCGACCCCAAGGGCGCAGCCAGCTTTTTCTCAACTATGGCGGAAGAGTACCGCATGGTTTCACGTCCTCCTGCAAGATTGTTAACTCACCCATTAACCGAAACCCGTATTGCTGATGCGCGTAGCAGAGCTAACGACTATCCAAGACGCTACCTGCCAATCAATAAACAATTTGAGCTAGCGAAGGCACGCATAAAATCTCGTTATTCTTTTGAAAAAGACTATGCCCTGGAATATTATCAGGCAGCGGTAGAACAGCAGGCTCAACGCAGTCGAGAAGCGTCGCTTTATGGGCTTGCTTTAGCGTACATGCGAAATGAAGAGAACCGCAAAGCGCAAGAAATTTTACGTACATTAATGGAGAAAGACCCAACTAATCTATTTTATTTAGATGCTGCAACAGATATTCATATTGCCCTAGGTCAGCCGTTAAAAGCGGTAGAAATGCTTAAACCACACGTTACGCATAACCCACGAAATCAGGTGTTAGCGTTAAACCAAGCTAACGCTCTCATCAGCGCGCAGAAATATGACGACGCTATTGAGCTATTGAAAGACTTCTTACTAGTGAAAAAGGATTATCAAGTTGCCTATCAACTGATGAGTGAGGCTTATCAAAAAGCGAAGCAGTTTTCTCAAATGCATCAGAGCAAAGCTGAAGTTTATGCGCTTTACGGAGCCTATAACAGAGCGGTTGATGAACTTCAGTATGCTTACAATTTTGCCGCCGATAATCATTTGCAAAAACAACGTATTCGAGCGCGAATCAAGCAATTTCGCGATCAAGAAGACAGGCTAGAGCGACTTTAGGCTCAGTAAAACACTAATTAGCGTCTAATGGAAAGCCATACCATTGGCCTAAATTAAATAGCTAGGATGCGTTGCGAGCATTTTTCAGCGAAATGATGCGTTCACGCAGCTGGGTCTCGGTTACCTCGCCCATCAAGGTATCGCTAAGCTTACCGTCTGGACCAATAATGAACGTTGCCGGTAAATACGGCGGTTTTTTCATTGGCAGATAAGTGGCATCCGATGCAAAAATAATAGGCACGTTAATATCAAATTTATTCGCCATTTCTTTTAGCTCAACACGAGTTTTTCGGTCGTAATTGATAGCGAAAATTAACGTGTCGTCGGGAAGTTGCGTATTGAACCTGTTTAGCTCAGGCATTTCTCGTAAGCATGGCGCACACCAAGGGGCAAAATAATTAATGACTGTCCACTTCCCCGCTAAGTCTTGCCAGCGGTACTCTTGGCCGCTTGTTGTAACAAAATCGTAGCTTGGTTCTTTTGAAGGTTTCAAATCGCCTCGTTGAGACTGATATGTGAATATGCCTCCACTTAGCGCGGCTATTGCTATAAGAAAAAAGATAATTGCTTTGACTACTGAATTCACACTGTCCTCACCAACTTTAATAAGTTAACACCGGTCTGAACTCCAAATCCGTGTGCTTTTTTAAATCATGTACTCTAGATTCATGCGCTCTGAAACCTATTACCTTAAAAACTTGTACTTATTACCATGGCAAAGCGCTTTCTAACTAACCTATTACATAGTTAAAGCTAGTTACAAC
This sequence comes from Alteromonas sp. RW2A1, assembly GCF_001886475.1. Taxonomy (NCBI): domain Bacteria; kingdom Pseudomonadati; phylum Pseudomonadota; class Gammaproteobacteria; order Alteromonadales; family Alteromonadaceae; genus Alteromonas; species Alteromonas sp. RW2A1. Next base: position 1,235,682 of record NZ_CP018031.1, read on the forward strand.
ATTTTTGAGATAAACATTGAAGGGCGTGCTGATCTTTGTTGTACGAGTGTTGAGCTAAATGGAAGCATTTTAATCGCGAAACAGTCCTGTAGGCCCAGTGGGCTAAGTCAAAGGGGCTAAGTCAAAAGGGCTAAGTCAAAGGGCCTAAATAAAAAAGCGGCGACAAAGGGTAAAATGCTCACAGGCCGCTGCAAAAATGTACAACAAAGTTCAACACGCCCTAATATAGCTTGAAATCATTGATTAAAAACGCAATAGTCTGCGCAAAATAGTAGACTGAGAGCACTCAAAATATGACTGATGTGACTATATTACATAACCCTCGCTGCTCTAAAAGCAGGCAAACCTTGGCTTTACTAGAAGAAAAAGGGGTGTCACCAACAATTATTGAATATTTAAAGACGCCTTTGTCTGAGGAAGAACTAAAAGCAGTGTTTAAAAAACTTAACATTGAATCGGTTCGCCAAATGATGCGTATAAAGGAGCAGGAATATAAAGAAGCGCATCTTGCAGACCCTTCAATAGAGGAAAAACGTTTGTTCAACGCAATGGCAGAAACACCAAAACTCATTGAGCGACCTATTGTCATTTGTGGTGACAAAGCGCGTATTGGTCGTCCTCCAGAAAATGTGTTGGATATATTATCGTGAACCCAGTTCTTGTACTCTACTACAGCAATCATGGCAGCACTCGGCGACTAGCAGATGCTATTGCCCAGGGTGTTACATCAGAAAATGTACCCGTTATTGTTCGCACCGTTCCTGGTTTGAAAGTTGAGAAGCAAGAGGACAGCGAAGTAAAGTCGTTGACTACCCGAGACAGCGAACTTGACGTTCCACTCGTTACAATTAACGAATTGGAATCATGCAGCGCATTGGCATTAGGGAGCCCTACTCGCTTTGGCAACATGGCGGCGCCTATGAAATACTTTTTAGACTCTACGAGCAGCTTATGGCTGAAAGGATCTTTGATAGATAAGCCTGCCTGTGTATTTACCTCATCATCCTCAATGCACGGCGGTCAAGAATCGACTTTGCTTTCTATGATGATCCCGCTTCTTCACCACGGTATGATGTTTTGCGGTCTTCCTTACAGCGAGCCAGAGCTACACACTACCACCACTGGCGGTAGTCCCTATGGCGTCACTCATGTGGCTCATGAAACCAACAGTAACAAAACTCAATTGAGTGACGATGAAAAAACACTTTGCATAGCACAGGGTAAGCGTCTTGCCTCTTTTGCAAAGAAACTTCAAATACAACCAGGTTCGGAGAGCTAGAATGGCCTCAGACACGCGCTTTTTCCGCTACTTAGCGCTTATAAGTCATACGTTATTAATTGTTTGGCTAACATTATGGCAGTTCACATTCACTAAGGTACACACCTATTCCCCCGTATTTATAGTGTTAATTTATTTATTACCGCTTTTACTGCCCTACAGAGGAGTATTAAAAGGAAAGCCTTACACCCATGCTTGGGCTAACTTTGTGGTTTTATTTTATTTAATCCATGCATGCACCGTAGTTTATGCAGTTCCGGCTGAAAGATGGTACGGCGTAGTTGAACTGATACTTTGCACTACCATGTTTATTGGCTGTAGTGCATTTGCGAGAAAACGTGGGCGCGAGCTTGGTTTGGGAATAAAGAAACTTAAAGAAGAAATGGAAGAAGAAAAAGCCTACTTCGAGCAAAACAAATAGTAATATCGTTGAGCAAAGATACTTACCCACTCAGCGAGACTTAAAATGCTAGTAAGTGCGGCGTGTCAGCGCAGGAAAAAGGGGTTATACAATACCCAACTCTCGTTTTACCATAGCTACCGAGAGCCGTTTTTGCTCCTGTAGCGAACGTGTATCTAACCTACCAAGCAGTGTCATTAGGCTTTTTAAGTCTCTTTCGCTGTGGTGCAGTAAGAAGTTTAGGGCTTGCTTGGATAATTGAAGGCCTCGCTCTTTTGCACGCAAACGCAACGCTACTTCTCTGCCGGTGTCGTCAAGTGCATTGATGTGGTAAATAACCCCCCATGCTAAACGAGAACGCAAATCGGGTAATGAAAAGGCAGGGTTAGACGGGCCGAGTTGGCTAGCACAAAGCACCAATGCATTTTGTGTTTCTACCACTCGGTTCAATAGGTCAAACAGCGCTTCTTCCCACTCAGCATTTCCAGCAATAGCGTGAATATTATCAAGCGCAATAAGCGAGAGGTTCTCAAGCCCCTCAAAAATGTCGTGAGACCAAGCTTTATAATCATTGAGATTCAAATACAGGTGGCTAACCTGCTTAGATGCTAGATGGTGGCATGCTGCGAACAATAAATGACTTTTCCCTGCACTCCCGCTTCCTAATAACGTGACTAAAGGCATTTTAAGAGAGACGAGTTGACCTAACGAATCGGACGTGCGCCATGTTGGCAACGCGCAAACGATATCTTCTAGTAAGGTCACTATCTCTTCATTCCCATGCCTAACGAAACTATCAAAGTTTTCGTCTACGGGTAACGTTACAGGCAGTGGTAATTGCATAAATGACTAATTGTTCCAGTAAAAGTTAAACCCTTGAACAGGTTGCCCGTAGGCATCGGTAACGGGGTTCAGTTTAGCTTCTAATCCAACGGAATTCATTAAGTCATCACTCGTGCCAATTAATGTAACCGAAAACGTCGCCACTGTGCCTGATTGCTTTATTAGCGCCGCATTTTCAATAACGCTTAGTGACATTAAGTAGCGTTTCAAACTGGCATAACTTGAAAGTGAGCCAACGTTAGCAACAGAAATTTCAAGTATTTCACGGTCTGCTTCGTTAACACCAATCACGGCGTATTGTGATGAGAGATAATTGGCATATGCATCGACCAAAGCATTTCCTAGCGCCGCTGGAGTGTCATCGTAAATACTGCCATAGCTGACACTGTCATTACTAATAAACACCCAGTCAAGGCCAAAGTCACCTGCTTCAGCACGCTTTGCATATTCCTCAAATTCATCCATGGTGAAAGGTTTTACACTGGATGGCGCAGTTTGCTCTGTTTGTTGCCCCGTCATCGCTCCGTTAGGCACCGCTTCAACACTATCGACGTTGCCGTTATCAAATTGGCTCTGTACTAACTCGTCTATACTCGAAAAATCGTCTTCATCGGATAATTCATAAGTTTCTTCGTTCTCTGTGCTTGCAGGCACTTCAGGCTCGCGGGGGAAATCTGGCACCGAGGTGGCGTCGTTTTTATAAACGCGAGCGGCAATAATATTGTCAACTTGGTATCGCTCGGACGCGTTTCGGACAGGCTCCACAAAGCGCCCCCAAATGTCGTAGGTAGAAATGTTGACGCTGTCGGTTAAATCCATGAGCGGCAAACTTAATGGCAAACCTCGTTTCTTAGCTGTGGTGTTTATAGCCTCAGAAATAGGATGGTTCAGCGCTTCATCAATAATAACTTTGTTTTCTTTTTCGTCTTGTATCGCCAGCCAAATCAAAGTTTCGGGCCTTCTATCTCCCCAGAGCGGCAACATTTCTCGCTGCAATATTTCAGCAATTTTTGACGAATCGAATTCCGCAACATAATAAGTTTCGTCACCGTTGTAGGAATAGCGATACGAACGAAGCAAGGCCTCTGGTGAAGCGAGTGCAGCTCTTACACCTGCATTACTTAACGTTTCAGACGAGCCCGACATTTTAAGAAATACTTCACGTAGCGCTTTTTTTGCTGCGCTTTTCTGCGTGCGAGAACTCTGGTCATCAACAAGAACTTTTGCTTCGTTTACCACAATTCTTTCAATTGCATTTGTAGCAAAGGCAGTGGCGCACATCACAAATAACATAAGCGCTTTTAGCATCAAAGCACCTTGATGCGAATATTCTCGTATTGAAACCACATGTCTTGAAGCCACATATGTTGAAGCCGCATCTTTTGAAGACGCTTCTTTTGACAACAATAAAGAACGCAAATCATCCACTCTCACTACACTAACTCCCACTCTACCTGATCCGTGTTCACTGTAATTCCCTAAACTGAAAAATTGTACGCGCCACTGCACTAGCCTTATTCAAGCTGGACAATGGAAAAGCAAAATCAAAACTCCATTCTCTTTTATATTTGCGCTTATTTCATCCTTAAACCGAGAAAAATTAAATTAAGTGCCGATTTAATCTCAATTTTTCTGTATTTCATTAAGCTTTCTGGCCTCAGCACTTGTTGAAGTTTGCTGTAATAATGTACAGCCAACGTGCATCAATGATTAGCACGCCCCGTATTCATTTTGTACTGTTAAAAAGCCATCTCGAAAACAAATCAAAACTTTACGAAAATAGAAAATCTTTCATCAAGCCGTAGAGAATTATCAAACAGTATCACGCCTTATTGGAAAAAAGCCCACAAAATCGCCGCTACAAATTGGACTTGCGCCGAGTTGCTGGTAGAATCCGCGGTTTTCTACCTCTTAGTTCCAGGGCCCAACCGTGAGCGAAAATAAAACCTCTTTAAGCTACAAAGACGCAGGCGTAGATATTGACGCAGGAAATCAACTTGTAGAGCGCATTAAGTCAGTAACAAAGAAAACACACCGACCTGAAGTTAAAGGTAACTTAGGTGGTTTCGGCGCGCTGTGTGAATTACCGTCGAAATACAAAAAACCACTTTTAGTTTCTGGAACTGACGGTGTAGGTACCAAGCTCCGCGTTGCCATGGATGCTAATCGACATGACGGCGTAGGTATTGACCTTGTGGCTATGTGTGTGAACGACCTCATCGTGCAAGGTGCTGAGCCTTTATTCTTCCTCGATTATTATGCCACGGGTAAGCTAGATGTTGACGTTGCAACATCGGTAGTGACTGGTATTGGTGCAGGCTGTGAACTTGCTGGCTGCGCATTAATAGGTGGTGAAACCGCCGAAATGCCAGGCATGTATCATGGAGGTGACTATGACATCGCTGGTTTCTGCGTCGGTGTTGTAGAGGCAGAAGACGTAATCGACGGTACCAATGTTAAACCTGGACAAAAGCTTATTGCTCTTGGCTCATCAGGACCTCACTCAAACGGTTACTCTCTTGTGCGTAAAATTATTGAAGTGAGCAACGCCGACGTTAACGCAGATTTAAACGGCAAGCCCATCATAGAGCACCTGCTGGAGCCAACGCGCATTTATGTTAAGTCGGTTCTCGCTTTACTTGACGAAGTTAAAGTAAGCGCCATTTCACATATCACTGGCGGTGGCTTTTGGGAAAATATTCCTCGTGTGCTGCCAGATGACGCGAAGGTTATTATTGATGAAACCACATGGCATTGGCCCGAGATTTTCTCTTGGTTACAGTCTAACGGCAACGTAACTCGTCATGAAATGTATCGTACGTTTAACTGTGGCGTTGGCCTTGTGATCGTGGTTGACGAAGATGACGTTCAGCGCTCCCTAGACATTTTGTCGGCGCAAGGCGAAAACGCATGGTTGATTGGTAGCATCGAAGCAAAAGAAGGCAACGATGAACAAGTAGAGATCAACGAGTGAGCAACGCTGTGACAAAACTTTGTGTCCTGATCTCAGGCAACGGAAGTAACCTACAAGCAATAATAGATGAAATTAGTTCCGGTCGTCTTAACGCCGTAGTTAGCGGCGTTATTAGTAACCGTCCCAACGCTTACGGTCTGGAGCGCGCAAAAAATGCGGGCATAAACGCGGTCTGTCTAGACCATACACAATTTGAAGACAGAGAGTCTTACGACAGCGCGCTGAAGGAGCAAATAAATGCCTTTGGCGCCGATTGTGTTGTTCTTGCTGGTTTTATGCGCATCCTAACACCCGAGTTTGTCGATGAGTTTGCTGGTAAATTAGTGAACATTCATCCATCTTTGTTGCCCAAGTACAAAGGTTTACATACTCACCAACGGGCAATCGATAACGGTGATACAGAGCACGGCGTTAGTGTTCACTTTGTTACGCCCGAGCTTGATGGAGGCCCTGTTATCATTCAAAGTAGAGTTCCTGTGTTTGAAGATGATAGTGCTGACGATTTAGCTGAGCGAGTACAAGAACAAGAAAGGCGCATTTATCCTCTTGTTCTTCGCTGGTTCAGCGCTGGCAGGTTATCGATGAGAGACAATAAGGCTATCTTAGATGAGCAAGAGCTACCAGAAACAGGCTATGCAAACGATTAAACCGTTTAAAGTAGCAGCAAGGGCGTTTATTTTCGTTGTTTTTTCGGCTCTGTCAGCGAATGCGTTCGCTGACAGCGTTGTAAAATCTGATGCTGATACTGATGCAAAGGCAGCGCTGAATCTAGACCCCTACAAAGCCACCTACACAGCCTACAAATGGGGAGACGATGTGGGTGAGGCTTCAATTGAGCTGTTACAACTTACTGATGATAAGTATTCCCTGCTTTACACTTCGAAAGTATCCAAATTCTTTTTATCCGACAAACGCACTGAGCACTCTATTTTTTCCATTCAAGATGGTGAGGTGATAGCCTCAGAGTATTCTTATAGTCGTTCTGGTACAGGCCCGGATAAGTCTTTAGAAGTCACTTTTACCCAAAAAAATGATGGGCAAATATCCGTAGATAACGGTGAAAAATACCCTTGGGATGGCGAGTTTGATAATCAGATTTATCGCCTAGATTTAGCGAAAAAGCTGGCTAATGGTGAAACCTCTGTTACTTATGATTTTGTGAACTATCGAGGGCAACGCAGACAGTATGGCGTTGAAGTGGTTGCAAACGAAACTCTTTCACTACCCTATGGAAAAATCGCTGCGGTAAAAGTGAAGCTCATCCGCGAATCTAAAAAGCGCGAGACCTTTGCATGGTTTGCACCAGAATTGAATTACGCATTAGTAAGATTACAACAATTTAAAGAAGGCGACGAACAAGGTGACATTAAGCTCAACGCTTTCACATTGTTATAAATACTCTGCGTACTTCTACAAAAAACGCTGCTTGTTATTTTAGCGCCGCCTATTGTCAGGCGGTGTTTAATAGGTCGTAAGAGCCTATTTTTATTTTACAGCCCTCTCCTTTTTTGGCTGTCCATTCTTATTAACTACTTTTCCCACCAACCACTATACTGTTAAAAACAGTGTATGAAAGCCCATTATTAACATCGTGATTAATAGATTATTCATGTAAAAATCTTGATCTTTGGGCTTATAAATAATAGGTTTAGGGCATGCTGGTCTGACCTCAAAAGCCGTTCTCAAGATTGTAACGAGCCAACGCGTAATAAAGCAGACAAGTGTAATGTTCAACGCCTTTCAGGAGTGATGTATGGCAGATTTTATATGGTTCTCACTGGTCGTTCTGACGCTAGCCATTGCTAGTTATCAGCGTACCAGCCTGGTGACAGCAGTCGCTATGGGTGCAGGCGTCATGGTTTTAGGCACCTTTTTTGGCGATATTGGCCTGTTTGGTTGGTTAGTGTATCTTGCATTAACACTGCCGTTTACGCTGTCGAATATCAGACAACAACACATCTCTAAAAAGCTACTGGCATTTTACCGCAAGGTTATGCCTGAAATGTCGAGCACTGAACAAGAAGCTATCGACGCCGGTACTGTCTGGTGGGATGGCGATATATTTAGTGGGAAGCCAGATTGGGATAAATTGCATCGCATTCCAAAAGGTCGCTTAACCGCAGAAGAGCAAGCGTTTCTCGACGGACCTTGTGAAGAAGTCTGCTCAATGGTTGACGAGTGGCAAATAAATCACAAAGACGCAGACCTGCCTCCAGAGATTTGGCAATTCCTCAAAGAGCACAAGTTCTTTGCGATGATCATCAAAAAAGAATATGGCGGTCTCGAGTTTTCTGCATTCGCTCAATCTCGCGTTTTGCAGAAGCTAGCCGGTGTTAGTGCCGTATTATCAAGTACGGTTGGCGTTCCTAACTCTTTAGGCCCGGGCGAGCTTCTTCAGCATTATGGTACGAAGGAACAGCAAGACCATTATCTACCACGCCTAGCGGCGGGTGAAGAAATTCCTTGCTTTGCTCTTACTGGTCCAGAAGCAGGGTCAGACGCAGGGGCAATTCCAGATGTAGGTATTGTATGCAAGGGCGAGTTTAACGGTGAAGAAGTACTAGGCATGCGCCTAACTTTTAGCAAGCGTTATATCACGCTTGCGCCGGTTGCCACTGTTATCGGTTTGGCATTTAAACTGAAAGATCCTGATGGATTACTAGGCGACAATGCCGATCCAGGTATTACCTGTGCGCTAATCCCTCGCGACACCAAGGGCTTAGAAATTGGACGTCGCCACTTCCCGCTTAATACACCGTTTCAAAACGGTCCTATTAAAGGGGACGACATCTTTGTACCAATCGACTATATCATCGGCGGGCCTGCAATGGCCGGACGCGGCTGGCGTATGCTGATGGAGTGTCTGTCAGTAGGTCGCTGTATCACTCTACCGTCTTCAGCTGCTGGTGGCGCGAAGTCTGTTTCTCTTGCCACAGGTGCTTATGCCCGAATTCGTCGTCAGTTCCGTATGCCAGTAGGTCATATGGAAGGTGTAGAAGAAATGTTGGCCCGCATTGGTGGTAATGCTTATTTAATGGATGGCGTAACACGCTTCTCAACAGTCGGTGTTGACTTGGGCGAGAAACCATCTGTTATCTCTGCAATTTGTAAATACCATCTGACGGAGAAAATGCGACAAGTAATGGATGATTCCATGGACGTTCATGGCGGTAAGGGCGTTATGCTTGGCCCTAATAACTATTTAGGCCGCGGCTACCAAGGTGTGCCTATCTCTATTACCGTAGAGGGCGCCAACATTCTTACTCGTAACATGATGATCTTTGGTCAGGGCGCAATGCGCTGTCATCCCTTTGTTCTCAAAGAATTGCAAGCTGCAGCCATTGAAGACAAAAAAGAAGCATTAGTCGCATTCGATAAGGCCGTATTTGGTCACATTGGTTTCGCTGTTGCTAACACAGTACGTAGCATTTGGTTCTCGCTCACAAATGGTGCCTTTAGTAGTGCTCCATTTACAGACGAAACGGCTCGTTATTACAAGCTAATGCAAGGTTACAGTGCAAACCTGGCGCTTCTTACCGATGTGTCTATGGGTGTGCTTGGTGGAGACCTTAAACGTCGCGAGAGATTATCTGCCCGATTAGGCGATATCTTAAGTGGTATTTATATGGGTAGCACCACGTTGAAGCGCTTTGACGAAGAAGGTCGCTTGAAGGAAGATTTGCCGCTTCTACATTGGGCAATGCAAACTACCCTTCACGATATAGAGACTGCTATTGAAGACTTCCTTGCAAACTTCCCTAACAAGGCCATTGCTGTTGCACTTCGTGTAATGGTACTTCCTGTTGGTCGTCGCGTTGGAAAACCTTCAGACAAAACCGAGCATGCTATTGCAAAAATGCTTCAAACACCGTCAACATCAAGAAGCCGCCTTGGTCATGGTCAGTACCTTAGTCGTGAAGACGGCAGCTTGTTTGGTGATCTTGAACAAACTCTCGATGATGTTTTACTGTGCGAGCCTATCTTCGACCGCATCTGTAAACACAAGAAAGCTAAGCTTCCGTTTACACGCTTAGATGTTCTTGCTGATGAAGCACTTGCTGAAGGTATCATTGACCAGTCAGAAGCAGACTTGATGCACAAAACAGAAGCAGGAAGACTTCGTACAATTAACGTTGACGACTTCGACCACGAAGAGTTGGTAGCAAAAATCAATTCATCTACTGTAGCGAAGAAGAAAAGCGGTAAGGCGGCATAGCCATTAACTGCGAGATAATTCAAATGTATAAAGGCCACATTCAGTGGCCTTTTTTATGTCTAGAATATATCTGAAGATAAGTTATACCTGCGATAACACGCCGCGATTACGAATATTTTAAGTCACGCTGAGTAGCTAAGTAAGTGACTAAGTGAGTGGCTAAGTATCTAGGCGGGCTGGTATTATTAAAGTGCAGGGCAATAAAAACAAAAAATCCGGATAGCTTGGTCAAGCTTTCCGGATTTGTATACGTATATTGGCGTTCAAAATACGAATGTTTTAACTTAGTTGGAGTTTATCCATCAGCAACACGGCCTGAGTACGCGTGTTAATCTCTAATTTACGCAATATGGCGCTGATGTGCGCTTTAATTGTGGCTTCTGTCACGTTCATCTCATGAGCGATTTGCTTATTCATCAAGCCTGCTCTTAAATATGAAAGAACCTGAATTTGCTTAGGCGTTAGTTCGCGGAATCGCTGTAATAGCACTTTAAGTTCGTCATCCACTTTATCAAGCTGTTCAGCAACACCCTCTGGAAGCCATTTCTTGCCCGCTATGATATCGACAATAGCCTGAGCTATTTCTCGTGTTGCCGATACTTTAGGGATAAAACCTTGTGCGCCTAAGCTCATTACCTGAGCAACAACCTCAACACCATCGCTTCCTGAAATTACACCAATTGGAACATTTGGATATTGTTCTTTAAGAGTTATAAGTCCATTGAAATATTCACCACCTGGCATATTTAAATCAAGAAGTACTAATTTAATGTCGTCGTACTCACCAAGCTTAGCCAAAGCAGTGTCTAGACTTTCTGCTTCAATGATTTGAGCATTTTCAAAATAGGGAGTAAGCGCACCGCTCAAGGCTTCGCGAAACAACGGGTGATCGTCGGCTATTAAGATTCTAGTCATTAACGTACTACGTCCTTTTTATAATATGTGTATAGATTAATACTTTAGGCTAGTGACGAAAAGCCCTAAACAACAAAAAAGCTATAAATTCAGCATTTAAATCACGTTTTGATTTGGCATTTGGTATTCAAACGGTAAAATTACGACACCAAACCAAAACCTATGAGTATTACGTGAAGAAACACGACAACCTTTTTGCAACTCCACTAACAAAAGTCGCTGACTTTACCTTTGATGAGTCGGTGGTTGATGTGTTTCCTGACATGATTCAGCGCTCTGTACCAGGCTATGAATCAATAATTCATGCTATTGGCGAACTTGCGAGCATGAAAGTTACCGAAAGAAGTCGTGTATACGATTTGGGTTGTTCTTTAGGTGCTGCGAGTCTTTCAGTGGCCCGAGCCACTCAGAATATCAACTGCGAGATTATCGGCGTTGACAGTTCTGAAGCCATGGTAGAAAGATGTCAGCGAATTGTGCAGACTTTTTCTTTGCCCAACCCTGTCTCAGTTAAAAAAGGAATGGCACAGGACGTAAGCATTGAAAATGCCTCAATGGTGATTATGAACTTTACTCTTCAGTTCATACCTCCTGCAGACAGAAAGGCACTGTTAGAGCGCATATTTGACGGACTTAATCCAGGTGGAATACTCGTGCTGTCAGAGAAGATACGTCACCCCTCAGTAGCCGGTAATGAATTGTTAATCGACCTCCATCACCAGTTTAAACGCAATAACGGCTACAGCGAGTTGGAAGTAAGCCAAAAACGCGCCTCACTTGAAAAAGTCATGCTTACCGACACGTTTGAAGAGCATGAACGTCGACTATTAGACGCGGGATTCGACGATGTAGTGATGTGGTTCAAGTGTTATAATTTCACGTCCATGGTTGCTATCAAAAAATAGCATCAACAATGCTATCGATTCCCTATCAACTCGCATAGGGAATTTTACCTTAAATAAATGAGTTTATAATGAGCAAAATTGCGCAGGAATGGTTTAACGACTGTTATAAATCCTTGCTGGATAGCCCGCTTTCATCGTGGCTTCAAACCCTACCTTCACAAATTAATACCTGGCAACAACATAACAAACACGGTGAATTCGACAAGTGGTGTCGCTTGCTTAATAAGCTTCCTACCACGTCGCCAAGCGTTGTTGAATTAGGTGACAGCGTTACTATTGGCAAAGAATCTGACATCAACGACTACACTAAGAAACAAATTTCAGGGTTGTTGAAGCAATTTATGCCTTGGCGAAAAGGTCCCTTTTTTCTACACGATATTCATATCGATACTGAATGGCGCTCTGACTGGAAATGGGATCGGGTAGCACCCCATATAGCGCCGTTAAAAAACAGGTATGTATTAGATGTAGGGTGTGGCAGTGGCTATCACATGTGGCGAATGCTAGGAGATGACGCTGCTGGCGTTTATGGCATTGATCCTACGCAGTTGTTTTTAATCCAGTTTCAGGCAATTAAACACTTTGTCGGGCAGCGGAACATACATTTCTTGCCGCTGGGCATAGAGGACATGCAGCCGCTTAAAGCCTTCGATACTGTCTTTTCCATGGGAGTACTCTATCACCGAAAAGATCCTATGCAGTTTCTCACTCAGCTAAAAAACCAGCTTAGAAAAGGCGGGGAACTCATACTTGAAACGCTAGTGGTTGATGGCGACGAAAATACAGTGCTAATGGCCGGCGAGCGCTACGCTCAAATGCGCAATGTCTGGTTTCTTCCAAGTTCTGAGGCGCTCATGGTTTGGCTGGGTCGGCTAGGATTTGAAAATATTCGCGTTGTTGATGTTAATCACACCACTCTTGATGAGCAGCGGTCAACAGAATGGATGGAAACACAGTCTTTGAAAGATTTTCTTGATCCGGCAGATATTACTCGCACCATTGAAGGCTACCCTGCACCACAAAGAGCCGTTATTGTGGCCAACAAAAAGTAATTTACTGCCTATTCTTGCTACCCGCTTTGTTGGCACAGATGTTGTAACCCTAATCAGCTATGGAGTGCGAATTCTGTATTGATTAGGGTAATAACATGGACATACATGGCTTTTTAACAGCCCATCATTTGCCAAGTAGCTATGCAGATACTGCACAAAAGTGGTTCACCCCACTCTGTGAAAGGCTCATTAAGCACCAAAAAGGTGCAAAAAAACCATTTATCCTTGGCATTAATGGCTGCCAAGGCTCTGGAAAATCTACGCTCACTAATTTTATAGAGACGTTTTTAGAAACTGAGCATGATTTACGCGTGGTATCTCTCTCTATAGATGACTTTTATCTAGATAAAGCGAGCCGCAATGCGCTTGCTATCAAAGTACACCCACTATTAAGAACTCGAGGCGTGCCGGGTACTCACGATATCCCTCTAGCTCTGGAAACTTTTGCAAAGTTAACAAATGGTGAACCGACAAGACTGCCGCGCTTTGATAAAGCATCTGACAACCCGTTTCCTGTTGGCAACTGGCCGCTTATTAGCGAAACGCCCGATGTGATAATTCTCGAGGGCTGGTGTGTTGGTGTACCACCGCAAGCCAAATCAGCACTTAGAACTCCCGTCAATGCGTTAGAAGAAAACGAAGACTCGTTGTGCACTTGGCGCACATTTGTCAATGGTGAATTGCAGGATCAATATCAAACACTTTTCGAAAAGATAGATTATAGTGTGATGTTAGCAGCACCATCTTTTGACTGTGTTTATCAGTGGCGTCTAGAACAAGAGCACAAGCTTGCTAGAGCCACAAAAAACCAGGCTGACGGCATTATGAGTGACGAAGAAGTCGCGCGTTTTATTCAGCACTATCAGCGTTTAACAGAGCATGCGCTCGCTACATTGCCAGATAAGTGTAATACCGTTTTCCATCTCGATGAACAAAGAACGATTTCACAACAGGACTTGAAGTAATGACAAAAACGCTTGTTTTCACCGATATGGATGGCACGTTGTTAGACCATCATACGTACTCTTTTGAGGCGGCGAAACCAGCCTTGGCAGCACTCGATAAAAAAAACATACCTGTTATCCCAACCACCAGCAAAACCTTCGCTGAATTACAGCCCTTGCGAGAGGACATAAATTTAACCGGCCCTTTTATTATTGAGAACGGCGCGGCTATATTTATCCCTCATGGATTTTTTAAACAAAAACCAAGTGGTACTGTTTGGGTCGACGGTTATTGGTGCAAGGCCTTTATATCTAGTAAAAACCATTGGATAAAACTACTAGAAAAAATAAGCGGAGACTTTGAAGGTAGCTATAAGCAATTTTCAAAAATGTCTATAGAAGACATTCAAGCTTGCACGGGTCTTGATGAGCAGTCGGCTTCTCTCGCCGCGAAACGTCAGTTTGGCGAGCCCGTGTTATGGGAAGGTTCTGATGACGACAAACAGATATTTTTAGACGCTATTACCCAACGAGGCGCGTTTCCTCTAGAGGGCGGACGTTTTATACACGTATCGGGTAATTGTGACAAAGGCCAAGCCCTTTCTTGGCTAGCAAAAGAATACCAAAGACAAAATGGCGTTGCCGTTCAGACCGTAGCCTTAGGTGACGGCAAAAACGACATCGCTATGTTAGAAGCTGCAGATATATCAATAAGAATACTTTCACCGGTAAATCCTCCGCCAGATGTAAAAAAAGAAGAGGTATATACCAGCACCCTAAATGGTCCAGAAGGCTGGACTGAAATGCTTACCCAATTATTATCTTTATGATCAGGAGGACACATGGCTGATTTTTATCAAAACGGTGTTATAACCACATTACACAACTTAGCTCGTAGACCCACCGAGGAAATTGAAGCAGAACTGCTGCAGTTTTCAAAAAAACGTCCAATGGCGCTAATCTTGCCGTCACTATTTTCTGAGTTGGAAGGTGAAGCCCTACCCCATATTGTTGAAGAACTCACAAACGTGCCCTATCTTTCTGAAATTGTTATCGGACTCGACCGCTCTAACGAAGATCAGTACAAGCATGCTCTTTCGTTTTTTAGCAAGTTACCGCAACACCACCGCGTGCTGTGGAATGATGGACCTCGTTTACGCGCAATCGACGAAGAACTTCAAGCTCAGGGCCTTGCCCCTAAAGAAATGGGTAAAGGCAGAAATGTGTGGTATTGCATGGGGTATATCCTTGCATCGAACCGCGCAGAATCGGTTGCGCTTCACGATTGTGACATCGTAACCTATGAAAAAGACCTACTTGCTAAACTCATCTATCCGGTTGCTAACCCAAACTTCAACTACGAGTTCTGTAAAGGATATTACGCTCGTGTGGCCAACGGCAAAATAAATGGCCGCGTTTCTCGCCTATTAGTTACTCCGTTGCTAAGAGCACTTAAACGCATAATGGGAGATAATGAATACTTAGAATTTATGGACAGTTTCCGTTATCCACTGGCCGGAGAGTTTTCATTTAGACGTGATGTGCTAAACGATATACGTATCCCAAGTGACTGGGGACTAGAGATAGGTGTATTGTCTGAAATGCACCGTAATTATTCACACAACAGACTGTGTCAGGCCGATATTTGCGATATTTACGATCACAAACACCAAGACCTATCCCTCAACAATGACGAAGGTGGTCTTTCTAAGATGTCTATCGACATTACAAAAGCCATATTCAGAAAACTAGCAACTCAAGGCTACACGTTTAGTAATGAAATGTTCCGTTCGATAAAAGCCACCTACTTCAGGATCGCGTTAGACTTTATCGAAACGTATCACAACGACGCAGTTATGAACGGATTAAACCTCGATATTCATAACGAAGAAAAAGCCGTAGAGATGTTTGCAAGTAACATTATGAAAGCGGGTCAGAATTTCTTGGAAAACCCAATGGAAACCCCTTTTATACCAAGCTGGAACCGCGTTACCAGTGCAGTGCCTGATATTCTAGAGCGCTTGCTTGAAGCCGTTGAAGCCGATACCGCTGAATATATGGAGAAATAATATGGCATGGGACCCTCTCCATGACAAAGTAAAGCACCATTTAGAAACGATTTACGCCGATGTGTCGCTAGATGTGTCTTATGACACCCTAGCAACACAGCTATTAGCTGCAATTGGCATTGCGTCGAGTGAAGATATTGCTTCCCCAAAATCACATTACAACTATTGGGATGAGCAGGACATTATTATGATTACCTACGGGGACAGCGTTATTCGAGAGAATGAACGTCCCTTGGTAACGCTAAACAACTTTTTGCATCAATACTGCAAAAATACCGTTAATAATGTGCATATTCTGCCGTTTTTTCCCTACAGTTCCGATGACGGTTTTTCGGTAATCGACTATTCCACCGTGAATGAGTCTTTGGGATCGTGGGATGATATCGAGGCAATAGCAAAAGACTATGGGCTAATGACAGACTTGGTGATTAACCATTGTTCCGCAAGAAGCATATGGTTTGATAACTTCATCAAGAGCGAAGGTCCTGGGTCCGACTTTTTCTTTACCGCTGATCCAAGCGACGATCTCTCTATGGTTACGCGACCTCGTGTGTCGCCGCTACTAAGAGAAACAGAAACCGCCGACGGTGTAAAACATGTATGGTGTACCTTTAGTCACGACCAAGTCGACTTTGACTTTAGGAACCCCAAAGTGCTGCTTGCTTTTGTCGATATTATTAAACTTTATATCGATAAAGGAACTAAGCTTTTCCGCTTGGATGCCGTGGCATTTCTCTGGAAGATTGTTGGCTCTAATTGTATTAATTTGTCGCGAACCCATGAGGTTGTGCGCTTATTACGTACATTGATTGAACATGTCGATCCCTCAATTATCATAATTACTGAAACCAACATTCCAAATAGGGAGAATTTAACCTATTTCGGTAATGCAAACGAGGCCCATGCGATTTACAACTTCTCACTGCCTCCTTTGCTTGTAAATACGTTAGTTACCGGAGACTGTACCTACTTGAAAAGCTGGATGATGAGTATGCCACCAGCGCAAAACGGCACGGCATATTTTAATTTCATTGCTTCTCATGATGGTATTGGCTTACGCCCAGCCGAAGGACTGCTCGACGATGAGGAAATATCTGAGCTAGTGCACACCATGCAAAATTTTGGTGGTAAAATTTCTTGGCGTGCATCCGAACACGGAAAGCAAAAGCCCTATGAGATAAATATCACCTTGTTCGATGCCTTACAGGGCACAACCAAGGGGCCTGATAAATATCAGGTAGACCGCTTTATTTGCGCCCATGCAATTATGTTGGGAATGGAAGGTATTCCGGGGCTTTATATTCACAGTCTGCTTGGCACATCTAACGACTATGAAAAAGTCGCGAATACCGGCCAAAACCGAAGTATAAACCGACGCCGCTGGGATATCGATGAGTTAGAGGTGTTACTAGACTCGCCCCACTCACAGCATCATAAAGTGCTCACGCGTTTGTCGCAGCTGATACGGATCAGAAAAGCGCAGCCTGCTTTTCATCCTAATGCCACTCAATTTACGCTACAACTCGGTAACGAGATATTTGGCTACTGGCGTCAAAGCCTCGATAGAAAGCAAAGCGTCTTTTGTGTAAGCAACATTTGCGATGAAGAAAGAACGATTCTATTGTCAGACATTAATTTAATAGGCACCGACAATTGGATAGATTTAGTCACTCGGGATGAAATTTGTCTTTCTAGCGGCTTTATTCAGTTAAAACCCTATCAGACCTTATGGATAAGTAACCAAGACTTTGAATAGGTTCTGCTTATAATGTTTGAAGGCGCTTGAGAAGAATATATTCACGCGCCTTTTCATCTCCTTTCAACATTCTCGGTTTTATAATCTATGCAACCTATATCCACTTTTATCTTTGATTTAGACGGTACCTTAGTCGACTCTGTGCCCGATTTAGCCATTGCACTTAATGCTGCGCTTGACGATGTAGGTATGCCTACGCACAGCAATTGCGTTATTAGAAACTGGGTAGGAAATGGTGCAAAAGTACTTGTAGAGCGAGGATTAGCAAACGGGGTAAACAATGCTGACACCCCAGACCAACTAAATAGCGAAGAGCTAATAGAACACACTTTTCAGCGCTTTTTATATCACTACGACCGCAACGTTTGTAAAGAGTCTAGTTTATACCCAGGAGTTTACGACACGTTAAAAAGCCTGGCCGCTCGGGGGTTTACTCTTGCTTTGGTTACCAACAAACCCAAAAAGTTTATTGCACCTATTGTTGAGGCACTCAGCATAGACAGCTTTTTTACGCTGTTTATTGGTGGCGATTCACTTAAAGAAAAAAAGCCCTCCCCTTTGCCTCTCAACCATGTGTGTAAAACACTAAACACTGACGCGAGCGAATGCGTTATGGTGGGGGATTCGAAAACCGACATTTTAGCTTCAAAGGCTGCAAATATGCGCAGTGTAGGCTTAACCTATGGCTACAATTATGGAGAGGATATCAGTACTTACCAACCCGACTGGGTGTTTAGCAAGTTTAAAGAAATAGCATCCATAGTGGCTTAAATGCATTAGATTAGTTGAGCCTGCAACACCGTTTCACAATTAAAATGCCTTAGAATTTAAAACTTCATCGCTTAGAACATAATTCGTACAACAAAGATCAACACGCGGAAATAGAGACATTACCCTTTGGTAAAATATACTTTTTTCTGTACTATCCGCCTGTTAAATAATTCAGGGAGTTACGGGTATGTCGACAAGCTGGCTTTCTTTGGAAGACGCACTGATAAAAGCGCGAGCAACAGCTCACGCAGTGAGCGACGTTGAATATGTCAGTTTAGCAAAAGCTCACCGTAGAGTAGTTGCAGAAGATATTATTGCCTCGACAAACGTGCCACCATGGGATAACTCGTCTATGGACGGCTATGCTATTCATGTCACTGCCGAATCCAGCTCTTTAGCTAACGACAATACCGAAGCAACGGATTCTTCCGGTAAAACTTTCACTGTGCAGGGTGTTATTACCGCGGGTGACAGAGCCGCGACACCTCTTCATTCAGAACATGCTTATAAAATCATGACAGGTGCACCTATTCCTCAGGGTGCAAACGCCGTGGTGATGGTAGAAAATACTAGCTCTAGCGATGCAAACACAGTGACTGTCCATACCCTCCCTAATGCTGGTGAAAATATTCGTGTGAAAGCCAATGATATTGCCAGCGGAGAGGTACTTATCAAAAAAGGAACGTTACTTAGGGCTGAGCACTTAATGCTATTGTCGTCTCAAGGATTAAACACGCTACCTGTCTACAGAAAGCTTCGCGTTGGCATTGTGGCCACGGGCAATGAATTAGCAGCGCCCGGTGAAGCATGCAGCGACACGCAAATTTTTGAATCGAACCGTGCGGGTATAAGCGCCATTGTCGAGGACGAAAATGTCGAGATTATCGATTTTGGCATAGTGAAAGACGATAAAGCCTCGCTGTCAGACTTATTTCATCAAGCGTCTAACACCGTTGATATCATGATAAGTAGTGGTGGCGTGTCTGTTGGTGATGCCGACTATGTTAAAGACGTCATTGATTCAATGGGCAGCATCGAGTTTTGGAAGATCGCAGTTAAACCCGGTAAACCTTTTGCGCTAGGTAAACTTGATGACACTGTATTTTGCGGGCTTCCAGGCAATCCGGTTTCTTCATTCGTCACCGCCAAACTACTGGTATTGCCTATAATTCGCAAAATGCAGGGCCGACAAGATGACCTAGGTCTATTCACTGTTACAGCCACATTGACGAAAGACATCAAGCGTCGTCCAGGCCGCCGTGATTTCCAGCGTGCGCTAATGAGCACTGATACACAAGGCAACCTTGTTGTTACACCGTTAAAAAACCAAAGCTCGGGAGTGATGACCTCTATCACCTCAGCGAATTGTTTTATGGTAGTGCATGAAGAACTCGCTGAGCTGAACAAAGGTGACGCTATTCCCGTTATTCCTTTTACATAGAACATGTGACGCTATTTTTGAAATGGCTGAGTCAGGCACTGATGGCCAGAGACCAAGCGCCAAAGCGCTGCGTTATAATAATTTCGTTGACCATACGTTTGCCATGTTGGGCTTTCATAAAACAAATAAGAGAATTTATACCTGTGATAAAACAACGCTTTTTTATTGAAGCCAGAGATGTATTAAAACTCGCGTGGCCGCTGCTTATTGCGCAAATAACCCAAATGTTAATGGGTGTAAGCGACACAATTATGGCAGGGCGATACAGTGCAACCGACATGGCCGCGGTAGCGCTAGGTTTTAGTATTACCATTCCTCTTCTGTGTTTTATACAGGGTATCGCCCTTGCTCTACCCCCTATAATTTCTCGGCTTCATGGCAACAAAAATATCTCAGGCATAGCCAATGCAAGTCAGCAAGCAGGCTACTTAGTACTGTTCGTTGGTTTGCTTATTGCCGCACTTGTGCCCTTTACCGAGGCCATAGTCTCGTTGTTTCCGATGGCACCTGAATTACACACGATCACCGTCGACTACGTTATCTATGTATTTATCGCAATGCCAGGCTTTGCCATATATCAGTGGTTGAGAAACTATTGCGAGGGGTTGGGGAAAACTAAACCTACGATGATCATTACAGTCATTGGTTTGATGGCAAATGTGGTCGGTAACTACCTGTTTATTTATGGGGTGGGCCCCCTTCCCGCCATGGGGGGCGCAGGGTGCGGTGTTGCTACTGCCCTTGTGATTTATACCATGCTCGTAGCCACTATCATTTACGTAAAGTTTGCACCGGCGCTAGCAAAATACGCCCTGTTTACTTATTGGTATCGCCCAGACTTAAAAGTCATTGGTAGAACCTTCGCTATGGGACTTCCAATCGCGATGACCATATTGTTTGAAGTGACACTGTTTTCTGCAGTAGCGCTGCTTATCGCTCCCTTTGGTGCAAATGTGGTTGCCGCTCATCAAGTGGCACTGAACTTTTCAGCCCTTATGTTTATGTTTCCTATGAGCATTGGCATGGCAGTGGCTATTCGTATTGGCTATCGCATCGGGCAAAACAATATACGCCAAGCAAAAATAGCTGCGCGAAGTGCTATTTTAATTGGCTTTGTTACCTCTGCATGCACTGCTACTTTTACCCTAGTGGCTAAGGGGTTTATTATCGGGCTGTATACAAACGACAGCGAGGTTTACGCCCTTGCCAATGCGCTACTTATCTATGCAGCACTTTTTCAGCTATCTGATGCAGTGCAGGTTATATCTGCCAATGCGCTTAGGGGTTATAAAGACACTACCGCCATGTTCCTAATCACGTTTGTATCATATTGGCTTATTGGCTTGCCCACAGGCGTTGTTTTGGGAAGAACATCGTGGCTTACCGCTGAGCCGATGGCAGCTGCCGGCTTTTGGATTGGATTTATTGTGGGGCTAAGTGCAGCAGCTGTGCTACTTGGTGCAAGACTACTTTATATTCAACGAAAAACCGCCGTGTTAAAAGCGTAATTGTACTTACAAGCTAGCCCTCTTTTTATCGAGGGCGTTTTGTTTATTTCTTAGCTAGCGAGAACGGCTTAATCCTTTTATAGCGTCTGTTAGTCCTTCGAGCGTTAGCGCATACATTTTATCTTCCATAATCTCTCTCATTATTTTAATGGAAGAATAGTATGGCCAATAGTTTTCGGCCTGTGGGTTTAGCCACACCGCGTTACTAAAATGATTAAGCAGCCGCTGCATCCATACACTGCCCGCCTCTTCATTCCAGTGCTCTACGCTTCCACCCGGATAGGTAATTTCATAGGGTCCCATGGTGGCGTCGCCAACAAAGATAACTTTGTAATCTTTGCCGTAGCGATGAATGATATCCCAAATAGGAATGCGCTCTTTATTGCGTCTAAGATTGTCTTTCCATACTTCCTCGTACACACAATTGTGAAAGTAGAAATACTCTAAATACTTAAACTCTGACTGTACGGCGGAAAAAAGCTCCTGCGTAGTTTTAACGTGTGGGTCCATTGATCCCCCCACATCAAAAAACATCAGCACCTTTACCGCGTTGTGACGCTCTGGTGCCATGTGAATATCTAGCATGCCACCTTTTTTAGCGGTCTCGCCTATGGTAGTTCTCACGTCCAGCTCTTCACTGGCGCCAGTTCGAGCAAACTTTCTCAATTTGCGCAATGCAACTTTTATGTTGCGGGTGCCTAACTCCACATCGGAAGAGAGGTTTCTAAACTCTCGCTTATCCCACACTTTGGCAGCAGAAAACTTTCTATTTCCTTTTTGACCAATGCGAACCCCTTCAGGGTTATCTCCATAAGCACCAAAGGGCGAAGTCCCCCCTGTGCCTATCCATTTATTACCGCCTTGGTGACGTTTTTCTTGCTCTTCCAGCCGCTTTTTAAGAGTTTCCATAAGCTCATCAAGCCCACCGGCTTTGCGCAGCGCCTCGCGCTCCTCTGGGCTTAAGTTCTTTTCAAGTTCTTTGCGCAACCACTCTTCAGGGATTTCCTTTCCGAACAGATCGATAGATTCAACACCTTCAAAATAGTGCGCAAAGGCGCGATCAAACTTATCGTATTGAGTTTCATCTTTAACCATTATGGTGCGAGACAGGCTATAAAAGCCCTCTATGTCTGCATAAACCACATGCTTTTCTAATGCGCGCAACAAATCAAGCAACTCACGAAGAGTGGTTTTTACTTGATACTTTCTCAGCGTGAAAAAAAACTCAATAAGCATTAGCGTCTCGCCATAAAGACCAGTTTTTCAAAAAGGTGAATATCTTGCTCGTTTTTAAGTAATGCCCCGTATAGTGGTGGGATTGAAGCCTTACCGTCTTTGTTGTGAAGCGCCTCTGGTGGAATGTCTTCTGCGACTAGCAGTTTCAACCAATCGATTAACTCAGACGTCGACGGTTTTTTCTTAAGCCCTGGCACGTCACGTAGATTAAAAAATGCAGACAGTGCTTCGTCTAACAAGTTTTTCTTAAGGTCGGGAAAATGCACATTAACAATTTCTCGCATGTCGTCTGGCGTAGGAAACTGAATGTAATGGAAGAAACAACGGCGCAAGAATGCATCTGGCAGCTCTTTTTCATTATTCGACGTAATAATCACAATGGGACGCTGAGCGGCAACGACTCGCTCTTGGGTTTCATAAACGAAAAATTCCATTTTATCGAGTTCAAGCAATAAATCGTTTGGAAACTCGATATCGGCTTTGTCTATCTCGTCAATAAGTAACACCGGGCGTTTTTCTGCGCTAAACGCTTCCCACAGTTTCCCCTTTACAATGTAGTTACCGATATCGTGCACTCTATCATCGCCTAGCTGCGAATCTCTAAGACGAGACACCGCATCGTATTCGTATAAGCCTTGCTGCGCTTTCGTGGTTGATTTAATGTGCCATTGAATTAGTTCGGTACCTAAACTGTCGGCAAGCTCCTCGGCAAGCATGGTTTTACCCGTGCCCGGCTCACCCTTTATAAGTAGAGGCCGCTCTAGTGTGATTGCCGCATTAACAGCGAGCTGTAGGTCTTTGGTTGCGATGTAATTAGACGTGCCGCTAAAAGCCATTCTTCTTATACTCCGTTTAATTCTTCGTCTTCATGTAATTTAACAATAACATATAGCTAAAAAACACTTTGCATTTTTACTTTTAGGACCAATCATATAGGGGTATAAAGAAATCCCCAAATTCAGGCTATGAATTATTAACTATTATATTGGCCGTACAGATCACGACTTTTGGGGTTTGCTTGTGAATCAGGAACGAGTTAAGGATAAAAGATGAACGTATTTGACGACAATTCCCTAGCCATTGGCCGTACGCCACTAGTGAAACTAAATCGCGTTACCTCTGGTAATGTGTACGCAAAAATAGAGTCTCGCAACCCAAGTTTCAGCGTTAAGTGCCGTATTGGTGCAAACATGGTCTGGGATGCAGAAGAGCGCGGTGTTCTGACAAAGGGTAAAGAGATTGTAGAGCCTACAAGTGGTAATACGGGTATTGCCTTAGCGTTCGTTGCTGCTTCACGTGGTTACAAAATAACGCTAACTATGCCAAGTAGTATGAGCTTGGAACGCCGCAAACTGCTTAAAGCATTAGGTGCAAACCTAGTGCTTACAGAGGCTCCTAAAGGAATGAAAGGCGCAGTGGCCGCAGCACAAGAAATCGTCAACTCTGATCCTGAAAAGTATGTACTGCTTCAGCAGTTTGACAACCCTGCTAACCCAGCTATTCACGAAAAGACCACAGGCCCTGAAATTTGGGAAGACACCGACGGTAAAGTTGATGCATTCGTAGCGGGTGTGGGTACAGGCGGTACCATTACAGGTGTAAGCCGTTACCTTAAAAACACCAAGGGCAAAGCTATTACGTCTGTAGCGGTTGAGCCAACTGATTCGCCGGTAATCACACAAGCATTAGCGGGTGAAGAATTAACTCCTGGTCCACATAAAATTCAGGGTATTGGTGCTGGGTTTATTCCTGGAAACCTTGACTTAGACCTTATCGACGAAGTTGAGCAAGTCTCTAACGAAGACTGCATGGACATGGCACGCAAGCTAATGACAGAAGAAGGTATTTTAGCAGGTATTTCCTCTGGTGCAGCGGTTGTGGCAGCGAAGCGTTTCGCTGAACGTCCGGAAAACAAAGATAAGATTGTTGTTGTTCTTCTTGCTAGCGGTACAGAGCGTTACTTAAGTAGCCCAATGTTTGCTGGTGCGTTCGACGAACAGGAAGAAGTTCAATAGTTGAACGGTAGACTAAAAGCGTTACGCGTACAGTAAAATGCTGTAATAGCGTACTGAAAAGCGAGGAAGACTATATTTAGTCCCTCGCTTTTTTTTGTATTAAAAATTGACGTTTACATTACGGATAGCTGCACATTATTTGCTACCCTGTTACCCTTAGCACTTAATTAGTAGTACTTAGTTATTAGTCCTTAATTATCGTTACAATACGACAAAACAATAACAGTATAGGTCAATAAAGAACTGGCATAGTACGTCATTAAACACATATTTGCCCTTTAACCTTTTTCGCCTCAGGAGGCTTGTAAAATGAACGCCCATAAGTTGTATACCTTGTTTGGCCTTATCTCCCTACTATTGCTCAGTGCATGTGGAGAAAAAGAAAAAGGTATTGGTCGTTACGGCATGCTTGACGAGAGTACACCAGAATACACAACTGTTGTTTTTCTAAACAGTGTTTACGAAGACGATAATTTAGATAGAGCAATTTCTTTATCTAGCGAAAAGATGACCCGAATACTAAAGCGCTACCATACCAACAAAAATGTACAGCGCCATTTACTCAACTTGAAGTACGACACCGTTACGGTGACACCTCAAACAGCAGGCAAAATAGGCAGAACTGAATTTGCCGAAAAATCGACCATCACTGTATTTTTAAGCGGTATGTATGGTGAAGACAAAATAGAAGACTTACGCAGTCTCGACCTTATCAAAGAAGATGGTGATTGGAAGGTGAACAAGATTCACCCTGATACCTACTTATAGCCTCGCTTTATATCACATCCAGAATAATAGTCTGAAACCGTGACATTAAAGTTAGAGGAGTATTACTTAGCTTGCATTTCGCTCTAACAATGTTTTGCCTCAAAACTAGTTTTGGCGACTATTGTAAATAAGCGATTTACGGTCGCCCATCGAGTAATTTACCATGGTCAGCTAAAGACAAATCAGCGGGCGTTCAGGTTTCAAAGCTCATAGTGCCGCTTTGTGCCAATAGCCGACATCACATACTTTTGATGGCGAAACTGGTTGTAGAAGTTATACAAACAATCATTTAGGCATTGTAGTGAGTTGTTCTTTTACTTTTGGCGAAGCAAATTATAACTCTTTACCATGCTGTTCAAAAACTAATCACGAAAGATCAACACGCCTTAGTAAACACTGCTACAGTGACAATGACCGATATACAAACTGACAACGGCATAATTCATGTTATTGACGCTGTTTTAATGCCGCCTGAGTTTGTTGACGCCTCGGATAGTACGATTGCTGAAGTCGCTGCTGGAGATGAC
Organism: Alteromonas sp. RW2A1; assembly: GCF_001886475.1. Lineage (NCBI taxonomy): Bacteria > Pseudomonadati > Pseudomonadota > Gammaproteobacteria > Alteromonadales > Alteromonadaceae > Alteromonas > Alteromonas sp. RW2A1. Next base: position 1,261,301 of record NZ_CP018031.1, read on the forward strand.
CAATTTTCTACATTGGTAGCGGCTTTAACCGAGGCTGATTTAGTAAGTACTCTTGATGATCCAGATGCAACGTTTACCGTTTTTGCACCAACAAACGATGCGTTTGATATGATTGATGAGGGCACACTAGCTGCTTTGTTGGAAGATACAGAAGCACTTAGTTCTGTATTGCTACAGCACGTAGTGGCTGACGTAGAAGCGGATAGTGTGACCGCGTTTTCTCTAAACGGCACCAGTTTAGAAACTGTTTCAGGCGCATCTATACCAATTTTGATTAACGAAGAAACAGATTCGTTGACCGTTGGCGGCGCTAACGTAGTTGTATCAAACATACAAGCCAGCAACGGTATTATTCACGTAATCGACACGGTTATTGTGGGCGATGTTGAATTACCTACTCCACCGATGTCGATTGTCGATGTTGCAGCAGGAAACGAAAACTTTTCAACGCTAGTTGAGCTATTGCAGTCGACTGGTTTAGACACAACCCTTGCTGATACTTCAACGGAATTTACTGTTTTTGCACCATCAAACGCAGCATTTGATGCTGTTGATGATGCTACCTTAGACGCACTTGCGCAAGACGCTGATGCATTAACAGAAGTGCTCACCTACCACGTGGTTCAGGGTGCAACAGTACTTCAAGACGGTGCGGTTCAAATAGCTCAATCATCAGAGAATAAAGTAGAAACAGTAAATGGAAGCGATGTAGCTTTGTCGCTATCAGGATCTGACCTTTACGTTAATTCATCACTAGTATCTCAAACAGATATTATGGCTGACAACGGAGTAATTCACGTTGTAGACCAAGTAATACTTCCAATTGAAGTAACCGATGCAAGTTCGCAAACTATCGCGGATATTGCTGCGGGCAACGATGATTTCTCGACACTTGTTGCAGCGTTAAGTGCCGCAGATTTAGTTGATACATTAGATGATGAGACGGCAACTTTTACCGTTTTCGCTCCAACCAACACTGCATTCGACAAAATAGAAGATACTGCACTAAGTGGTTTGCTCGCGGATACCGACGCATTATCACAAGTTTTGCTTCAACACGTAATTGCTGACGCAGAAGTAGGCGCGGTAGATGCATTTGCTGCAAATGGAACTGCGGTAGATACAGTATCTGGCGAAGATGTTGCGGTAGACATTATAAACTTTACGCAGGGTGAAAATACGCAAGACGACGAAGTAGCTTACGATGTTGCAAACGGTCGCTTAGTAGGCGGTGCGGGCAGTGACAATGCAGGTTTTACACTTTATACCTTTGACAATGACCTTGGCAGTGCAACCAGTAACTGTAACGATGCATGTGCAGATACTTGGATGCCGCTTTTGGTAACCGACGCAAACGCTTCAGGAACGCCAGGCCTTTCATCGGTAGAGCGTAACGACGGCAGTATGCAAGCAACATTTCAGGGTCGCCCACTTTATTTCTTTGCTAATGACAGTGCAGCGGGTGAAAACTCGGGTGATGGTGTAAATGATGTGTGGTCAAACGTCACTCTGCCACAAACAGCATTGGTGGTTGAAAGTGCAATAGTAACTACGACCGATATCAAAGCATCAAACGGAACACTTCATATCATAGAGAGTGTTATTACCGAAACGTTGAACTAGCAATACGTTACCATAACGCAAAAAAGGGGGACGCATTGCTCCCCCTTTTTTATGTGTTGTGTTGCCTGACTACTAGCTAGCTACTGCATGTAGCGCATTTCTGAAATCAGCAATGAGATCATCGGTGTCTTCAATACCTACTGAGATACGAAGCATGTTGTCCGATACACCCATCTTCTCACGTTCTTCAGCGGTATTTTCAAAGTAAATAGTAGGGGCCACCGGCAACGCCAGTGTTCTATTATCACCCAAATGCGTGGCACAAATTACTAGCTCCATTTCATTTAAAAAGGAAACGGGGTCGACCCCATCGACCAAATTAAAACTTAAAATAGCGCCATATCCACTCGTTAACTGTTCGCGCGCCATAAAGTGTTGTGGATGGTCGGCCAGCCCAGGGTAAAACACCTGAGACACACCCGGGTGATTATCTAAAAACGTGGCAAGCTTCAAGGCATTATGTTGGCTACGTTGAATTCTAAGCCCTAACGTTTCCATACCCACAGCAATTGCAGTGGCAGACTCTGGCGCAAGGGTAGCACCTAAGTCGCGCAACCCTTTTTTCTTTATTTGAGTTATTCCCCATTGCGCTTTATCAGCAACCTGGTACGCAGGTTTGATATTGCTGTATTTCTCCCAATTAAAACTGCCGGTATCGGTAACCGCACCGCCAAGTACATTTCCGTGACCTGCAATGTATTTGGTTAAAGAACAGAATATAAGAGACGCCTTGAATTCTTTAGCATAACAAAGCGGCGGAGGCGTCATGGTATTATCAACCATGAAGAGAATGTGTTTCTCTTCACAAAACTGTCCTATTGCATGGAGGTCTGCAACCTGGGTAACAGGGTTAGCCACCGTTTCAGTATAGACACCTTTGGTATTTGGCTGATACGCCTCTACAACTTGTTCAATATCGGTAACATCTGTATACGTAACGTGAATACCAAAATCTTTTAACGTCTCAAAAAAGCTACGCGTATTGCCAAACAAATATTGACTAACAATAAGGTGATCACCCGCCTTTAACAGCGCAAACAATGTACTGCTTATTGCCGACATGCCAGTGCTAAAACACAGGGTACCCACTCCACCCTCTAATTCGTTAAGCATATTTTGCAGCGCCGCTACAGAAGGTGAAGAAGAGCGAGAATAGACATGGGCAGCGCGCTTACCCTGAAAGGCGTCGATAATGCCTTGGGCGTCTTTAAACTCAAACAGTACAGAATTTGATGTGCTGGTATGAACGCCGCCATGTTCTGGGGTATTGAGCCTGCGGTCGGCATGGACCTGTCGGGTAGTGAATCCCTGTTTTGTCACGGGTGAAACTCCGGTGTTAAAATTTACTTTGCAGGTAACTCTACCTTGCCTCAGCAAGGCCACAGCAGGTAGTCGCTTTAAAAAACTACTCGTATACTGCTAAAGAGACCGTGTTATGCATTTGTCTGGGTATTTTGGGCAAACATTATCATAAAATGCATAAATTGTTTGCATTTGTTCATCGACGTCCTCGACCTTTTCAATTACTGGCCCAAAACAAATTCTTTTTGTTTTAAAATCTAGCGAAATCAGCTGAATGGGAACGTTAGCCGCTTTGGCGATATGTAAAAAACCCGTTTTCCAGGGAAATATCGCGCTGCGTGTACCTTCTGGCGCTAACGCTAATAAAAGCTCGTCTGCACTTTTAATCTTTTCAACAATACTGGTTACCACGCCATGTGCTTTACTGCGTTTAATAGGAATACCACCTAGTTTTCTCACGATATAACCAAGTGGCTGAACAAAAATGGTGTGTTTGCCAAAAAAATTTAATTTCAATCTTAAGGAAAAAAGCACAAATACGCCGATGAAAAAATCCCAGTTTGATGTATGGGGAGCCACAGCAAGTATCGCTTTTTTTTGATTTATAAAAGCGCCTTCAACACGCCAGCCCCGCTTTGTTAATATAAATGCTGCGAAGGACGACAACCAATGCGGCCACTTTCTCGGAACATGCTTATCTATTTGCATATCACCTATTTCTAAGCCAGCTTTATCATAAGGGTAATTACTATTCATTTTTATTATTCTCATACTGCCCAATATGTTAAGAATAGAGAAAAGTAAATCGCAATTCCATGGTCGTAGCATTCGCACGCGTAAAACGTGAGTATTGTAGTGCAAAGCACTGTTGTGGTTGTGATTAAAGATAAGGGTTTTCTAATGTGTATTTTATTTATTGCACGGCACAAACACCCGCAATACCCACTGATTATTGCGGCCAATAGGGACGAGTTTTACGCACGCCCCACCTTACCAGCAGACTATTGGCCAGATGCTCCGTTTTTACTGGGCGGGAAAGATCTTGAGGCAAACGGCACCTGGATGGGAGTAACTCGGGAAGGCAGAATAGCGGCTATTACCAACGTGCGCTCGCCTAATGCAGTTCGTTCTAATGCCGTCTCTCGTGGTGAGTTGGTAACACACTGGCTAAAAAGTAATACATTGGAGAATACCCCCCTTACCTCAGACCAGTATTTAGATGCATTAAAACACTCGCGAAACAACTACAGCGGATACAATTTAGTATTTGGTGATGCCCAATCGCTGTGTGTTTATAACAATGTGAATAATAGCGAGCATAGTATTGATAGAGGCGTATTTGGCCTATCGAACGCCGACATCATTACCCCTTGGCCTAAAGTTACTCAAGGGGTGTCTGCACTAAATCATTACGTTGCGCAGCACAACACTATCAACACAGAAGATTTATTCTCACTGCTAAGACAAGAGAATAAAGCAGAGGATGAAAAATTACCGGATACAGGTATTGGTTATGAGTGGGAAAAAGCGCTTTCTTCCATATTTATCAATATAAAGGAATACGGCACGCGAACATCTACCATAGTGCTTGTTGACACAAACGGCGAGCTGACCTTTAAAGAACGTTCCTTTTCTGAAGACGGAGAAATTACACAAACTCGAGAGTTTTTATTCACAATTTAACTAGTTTGTAGAATAACTCTTTCGCTGTTTACAAAATTTCATAAAGAATTTGAGATATTTTCTGCGAATAGGTGTCGTTTTTTCTATCATCAATGGCATAATGCGTGCCTGCTATTATTTGCGTATTATTATCTGCAAACCACCATTTGCACACCATAGTGAGGATATATCGTGTTTGAAGTATTACCCTATCTTGCCCCAGATCCAATTCTTGGCCTTTCTGCTGCTTATAAAGAAGACACCAACCCAAATAAAATAGATTTAGGTGTTGGCGTTTATAAAGACGAGCAAGGTAATACCCCTATTCTTTCAAGTGTTGCAAAAGCACAGAAGCTGCTGCTAGAGCGTGAAACCAGCAAGACATACATTACGCCTCAGGGTAATCAGGGCTTTATTGATGGCATGTTATCGCTACTACTTGGAAAAAATAGCCCAGTACTTCTTGCAGATCGCGTAGCTGCTGTGCAAGCACCAGGCGGTTGCGGCGCACTTCGTATTCTTTCAGAGCTTTTAGTACGTTGTAATGATAATGCGAAGGTATGGGTAAGTGATCCTACTTGGGCAAACCACATTCCACTTATTGGTTCTGCTGGCCTTGAAATTGAAACCTACCCCTATTTTGATAAAGCCTCTGCTGGCATCCGCTTTGACGCCATGATGGACACGCTTCGCCAAGTTAAAAAAGGCGACATTGTGTTATTGCATGGTTGCTGCCATAACCCAACGGGTGCAGACCTAACTAATGCACAGTGGGACGAAGTATTAGCTGTTGCTAAAGAACGCGAATTTTTACCTTTCATCGACGTAGCGTATTTAGGCTTTGGCGAAGGGTTAGAAGAAGATGCGTACGGTATGCGCCTTTTGGTTGAAAATCTTCCAGAAGTGATTGTTGCTGCTTCATGTTCTAAAAACTTCGGTTTATATCGCGAACGTGTTGGTTTAGCCGCTATTATTACGCAAGACACGGCAACCCGTAAGATAGCTCAAGGGCAAATTCAATCTATTGCACGCGCAATATACTCTATGCCACCAAGCTACGGCGGTGCATTGGTAGACTTAATTTTATCTGACGAAGCCCTTAACAATGAATGGGTGTCTGAGGTTAACGAAATGCGCGACCGTATGAAGACACTACGTGAATTGCTAGTGAAGAATCTTCATGACAATGGCTCGCCTAAAGATTTTAGCTTTGTAAACAACCAAAAAGGTATGTTCTCTTTCTTATGTATTACCCCTGAGCAAGTACGTGAAGTGAGAGAGAAACATAGCGTGTACTTTGTTGATTCAAGCCGGGTAAACATTGCTGGAATCAACAAAAACAATGTTGAAACCTTAGCAAAAGCATTGGTTTCTGTTCTATAGCCCAAGGCTAATTAAGCATAACCGTATTAACTACAGTTTAAGCTAAATGAAATGCCGCCGCGTTCAACAACGCCGCGGCTTTTTTTATCTCATAACCCCTCGCCCATAGCTTGACCATACCAAACTAAATGATGCCTATGTGAATTTCACTTGCCACATAGCCCTTTTATAGTTTTGAAAAGGCTATGTTCGGATTAACTGTTGTTGAATCGAAAAGAGCCTGTTTTCGTTAAGGTTTTCTGGATTATCCATAAACCTGAACCAACCCAGGTAGTGCTAGTAGTTCGCGTTGAATAACAGTGTGTTAAACAACGGTGATCTTCCTACAGAGGACTTTCACCTCATTAGTTCATGCCCATGCTGGGCGTACACAAATCAATCCAGCCGACCGCTAACGCGTCGGCTGATTGAGGCGTTATACGTTATCGAGGTTCTTTAAAACTTAAGATTTGAAAATAAGGATATTAATGAAAAATGTTATTGTAATTATTGTTGTTGCTACACTGCTTTTTGGCTGCGCTTCAACGCCAAACCTTTCGGCAAAGGCTGTGGAAGTTCAATCCGAAAATCTAAATCAATATTGGAAGATGAAATCACAATCTTTTAGTTTCTCATCGCCAATGAATGTAGCAAAGCGACCCAAAGGCCATGTAAAGGTTAGGTATTTGATTGATTCTAACGGCGAGGTATTTAACCCAAAAATAGTAGAATCGGTACCTGAAGGCGTTTGGGATGACCAAGGGCTTAAAGCTGTCAAACATATGAATTATCAACCCTCAGATTCGAACACCAGTAGAAACCCTGTGTATACGACAACACAATTTCATTTTGGTATCAGCGAATAACACATCGGTAAGTCCGCTCTCCTCTCTCACAAGGCCCCGCGAAAAAGGAGTAAAAAAGGTCAAAACTTTCTACTAAAGAGTTGAAGTTTTAAACGCTTTTTGTTTACTATCATAGCCGTCTACCCCCATAAACGGCGGGTGGATATTAGTAACGTAATTCAGGGATGAGGTTGCGCAAATAACTCACATCAAGAATGCATTTATGGCATACCACCAACTTGAATTCGTATCTGTTTTGTATAGTAAAAATGGAATTTAACGCAATGAAAATAACACTTTTATCAATAGCACTTACTCTTTTTAGCTTTCAATTATTTGCTTTCGCATCGCAGACAAATTCACAGCCTGAATCTCTTGCAATTTCTCATGCAAAAACTTGGCTGCAAGTTATAGATGCGGGCAATTACTCCGAAAGCTGGGAAAAAGCAGCCCCTTTTTTTCAGTCTCAACTTTCTCAAGCTAATTGGGATGCTGCCCTAACCAAAGCGCGCTCGCCATTAGGTGCTGTAGTCTCCCGCATTAAACTGTCATCAAAAGCGTATTCTTCCCTACCCGGCGTAGACGACGGCGAGTATTTGATCATTCAGTTTCAAACTGACTTTAAAAATAAAAAGAACGTCACTGAAACACTTACTCTGAGCAAAACGGAAGAGACCTGGTTGCCTATCGGCTACTTTATTAGATAGGCCATTAAATATACACTCTGCTCTCGCTCTATTTAGCTAAATGGAGCGAATAATTTCTATTACTCGTTCGTAGAGGATATTGTTTAGAATAGCTAAATCGTTACCTGTGGTGCTAACAAATTGAACAACAACCATATCCTCTTGTTCGAAATATCGTGCCACGCTTTGATAGCCAAGCACCCATCCCGTGTGGCCATATTGATAATTCGCACTATAGAGTTGAGCTTCATAATCACTGAAAAATGTACCCTCGTTCAACGCTCTTATAAATATTGCCACCTCTTTCGCCGTAGAAACATAACCGTGCTCTAAATGACGTAAGTCGTCATCATAGCCAAGGTGATAACCGCTAACTAAGTGTTTTTTATCAACCTCATTTGTCGAAAAGTAAGTGTTCGATAGCCCTAAAGGCTTTAGTAGCGTGCGCTTTATATACTCACCATGTGGCGCTCCCGTTATCTGGGCTATTATTTTTTGCAGAAGAAAGTAATTGCTATTTGAGTATTGGTAATCGATGCCGGGTTTAAAGTTAGCTGGCTGGTCGTAAATTAGGTCGATAACGTCGATTTCTAACTCGCCCCAGTGAAAAAGTTCGTGATCTGTAAAATTTGGAATACCACTTCGATGTTGAAGCAACATTTGAACTGTAATTTGATCAGCGTTGGCTATACGACCTCTTGTTTCAGGTAAATAGTCTGATAAATATCCGCCGAGTTTCACTCTGCCCTCGCCAACCAATTTTATAATTGCAGCTGCGTCGTACAGTTTTGCGATACTGGCAATTTTAAATAATGCATCGGGGTGAATTGGTGTTGGCGTATCGCGGTTTATATGGCCACTGGTATAAAAAACTGGTTCATGATCTTTTCTATCAACGTAGACGACTACACCGTCGATACCCTCGTCAATAAATTGATCTAACTCCTGTTGGAGCGTGCTAGGTAAAGGTTTTAAGTAGTACAAACCATATTGCCAAGGCGCAAAAAGATAAATACTGGTCAAGGTAACCAGCACGGCCATTGCTCTTAGAATATTAATGTTACGCGGTTTCATTATTTTACTATTTTCTTAGCTCGATAAACTGAGCAGGCTGAAAGTATGAAGTCCTACAGTAACAGCTAAGTCACCTTATGAAAGACAATTTATATCAACGACTACTTTTGAGTCTACTTTTATGGAGGGTTTCATTTAATCGTCACACATTTTGCTCTATTAACGCGCTATAAATAGCCAGCTTTTTCGTACGCTTTGTAACCCGCTTGAGTAAGCGTTTTCAGTTCATCAAAAAGCTCGGTATCTACTTTAGTAAAATTAAAACAAGATTTACCCTGCATGCGCTTTTTAAGGACGGGCGAAATATCTTCTAGCAACTCAGGAAACACATACACTGGCATGAGATGGTAGCTCACGTAGCGCTTGCCTATCTTGCATGACCCAAAATACATGGGTTGGTTGTTTGGCATAACGTGATGAGTGTTTATATAAAAATGATCAGGCTCATCTGTAACAACGACTAAACCACAAGCGTAAGGAACAAGAATATGTTTTAGGGATAGAAATACGCTCTCAGAATGTTCCATTCTTTCTCTCCTTTATTGACTTTTTACATCGTTAAAATAGCCAGCCGTAACAAGTCTTAAGTGCATTACACACAATTGTTATGTTACTGTTAATAATATATTAAAAAACAATTTTAAGTAGACAATCATGGCAGTAGATATTCATTTAACCAGCATTATGAAAGTTGGTGGAGGAGCGATATCAGAGCTTCAAGATATGCTTCTTACTTTGGGAATAAAAAGCCCTTGCATTATTGCAGATCCTGTAATGGTATCGTTGGGAAAAGTTGAAAGTATCACTTCAATGCTAGCATCCTATGCCAGCAACATCGAGGTCTTCAGCGATGTAATGCCAGAGCCAGATAATAAATCGATAAACGGCGCAGTGTCTCTGGTTAAACAAAGTCAGTGCGACGGCCTTATTGCTCTTGGAGGTGGTAGCGCTATTGATAGTGCAAAAGCTATTGCATTATTAGCGAGCCACGGGGGGCAAATGCGCGACTATAAAGTCCCCCAAGTAGTAACACAGCAAAGCATTCCTATTATTGCCATTCCCACCACTGCCGGTACAGGTTCAGAATGCACGCGCGTTACCGTAATAAGCGATTCTCAGTCGGCAGAAAAGATGCTTTGTATGGGGCCAGGCTTAATGCCGAAGGCGGCCATTTTAGATTATGAACTCACGCTATCTGTTCCCTATCGTGTAGCAGCAGATACGGGGTTAGACGCTTTAACCCATGCTATTGAGGCTTACGTTAGTAAAAAATCAAACCCCTTTAGCGACCAGCAGGCTATTGCCGCTATGCGGTTAATAGCTCCCAATATTATAAAAGCCTGTAAAACACCACAAGATAAAGCAGCCAAAGAGGCTATGATGCTAGGTGCAAGTTTGGCAGGTCTCGCATTTTCAAATGCGTCGGTAGCATTAGTGCATGGCATGAGCAGGCCTTTAGGCGTACATTTTCACGTACCTCATGGCATGAGTAACGCTATGCTTCTACCACTGGTTACTCAGTACTCATTAACAGGTAACTCAGAAAAATATGCCGAGGTGGCCCACTATCTTGGTTTAGTTGACGAGAGCAACATAACCAACATTGCTGACTCCCATGAGAGACTTATTGAATTTTTGCACCATCTAAATCAAGAGCTAGACGTACCTACTATGTCTTCGTTTGGTATACAAAAGGCGCCTTATGATGACATTATCGAATTGATGGCTACGCAAGCCATAGCTTCTGGCTCACCGGGTAACAACCCTAAAGTACCTGCACATGAAGAGCTCGTGCAACTTTATCGAGATGCTTATGCATAGCGGCTGCTGTGTAGCACGTTCATGCTGACGCTAAACAAAGGTTGCAAGCACATTGTAGATAAGTCGATTAAAGCTAGTTTTTTGCCGCTCTTATACCCTGCATAAGCAGTCTGTCGAGGGCGTTAGCAAAATTCTGTTTATCTCGTTGGGAAAATGCTTTGGGCCCGCCTGTGTGTTCTCCACTTGAGCGCATAGTCTCCATAAAGTCTCGCATGGTGAGTGCCGCGCGAATTGACGACTTATCAAATTCATCACCGCGAGTATTAAGCGCACTTGCACCTTTTGCGAGTATATCTGCCGCTAACGGTATATCGTTGGTGATGGCCAAGTCTCCCGCTTCAATTTTTTCGACAATGTAATCATCTGCCGCGTCAAATCCTGAGGGAACAACGGTAAGAGTTATGTGCTTGTCTGGCGGAACAGACATAGAATGGTTGGCAACTAAAGATAAAGGCAGACCTGTGCGTCGGGCTGCCTTAAAAAGTATTTCTTTTATTGCACCGGGACACGCATCTGCGTCTACCCATATATGCATAATTTTCTCTCTAACGTGGTTCTAACTTGCGCTATTGTACTAATTCGTGCATGACGTTGAGCTACGCACGCGTACAACAATTTTACGCAAGCATACCACCATCAACCACTACTGTCGTGCCTGTAGTATAACTAGACGCATCAGAAACAAGATATAGCACCGTGCCTGCCATCTCGTCAGGATCTGCCACTCTTCCAAGCGGAATTACTTTAAGCGCATGTTTTAAAATTTGCTCATTTGTTGTTAGTGCAGATGCAAACTTGGTATCTGTTAAGCCTGGTAGTAGAGCATTAACACGTATGTTTAAGCTACCGCATTCTTTAGCAAACGACTTAGTCATACTAATCACTGCTGCTTTGGTAATTGAGTAAATACCCTGCATGTCGCCTGGCGTTACACCATTCACCGATGCGGTATTTAAAATTACACCGCCGCCCTGCTCTTTCATCATTTTGCCCGCTTCAATAGACATGAAAAAGTAGCCACGAATATTAACATCTACCGTTTTATTGTATGCGCCTAAGTCAGTATCGAGTATGTGACCAAAATAGGGGTTTGCAGCAGCGTTGTTTACCAGTATGTCTAGTTTTCCAAAATCTTGCTTAATAGTGGCAAACGCGTTAGTAATTTGATCCATCTCCCCTACATGGCAAGCTAGTGCAGTCGCCTTGCCACCTGCATCTCGGATAGATGAAGCAACCGCTTCACAGCCATCTATTTTTCGGCTTGAAACGATAACATGTGCGCCGTACTGCGCCAGTAAGCGGGCAATAGACTCACCAATACCACGACTTGCACCTGTAACAAGTGCCACTTTTCCAGTTAAATCGAACAAATCTTTCATTGTTATAATCCTTATTTTTACATTCTGTGCTGTATTTTTTCTGTATTAATTTTTAAGCCAACATACCGCCATCAAGCACAACAGATTGACCGGTCATAAACGAAGACTCTTCGCTACACAACCATGCAATAGCATTGGCTATTTCTTCAGGCTTGCCTAAACGTTTCATTGGGTTAGCGCCAACCAAGCCTTTCTGGCCACGTTCATCTAACTTTGACAACACCCCTTGCACCATAGGTGTATCAACAAAACTTGGGCACACCGCGTTAATGCGAATATTCGCTCTTGCATATTCCACCGCCGCAGATTTAGTAAGACCGATGACACCATGTTTTGACGCACTGTAGGCACTGATCATAGGTGCAGAGCGCAGACCTGCCACCGAAGCAATATTAATTATATGACCACCACCATTTGCACTCATGTGTTTAAGTGCATTCTTCATGCAGTACCAGACACCGGCAAGGTTTACCTGAATGTTTTTCATAAACATAGCGTCGTCCACTTCGGTAAGCGGTGCTGGAAAGTGGTCAATACCGGCATTGTTAATAACTACATCTACTTTTTCTTGATGGGAATATGCAGTATCGAACATGGCTTTCACTTGTTCTGGGTCTGTCACATCAACCGCAACCGAATATGCTTTACCGCCTGCATTGGTTAACGTCTCAACAAGTGCTTTAGCGTTTTCTTCATTTAAGTCTGCAACACCAACCAGTGCACCGCGCTCACACAGCACTTTTGCAGACGCTGCGCCTATGCCGGAGCCACCGCCAGTGATGAGAATATGCTTACCTTGTACATTAGCCGCTACGTTCATGCGTTGTGCTCCACTTTTAATACGAGTTTTCCGAAGTTCTCTCCCTTAAACAGCATCATTAATGTGTCAGGGAAGTTTTCTAAACCTACTTCAACGTGCTCCTTTGCCTTAAGCTTTCCTTCGCCTATCCACGTTGCCATGTCATTCGCTGCTATTGGGTACTCTTTTACATTATCGAATACCACAATTCCCTCCATGCGAGCTCTGTTAACAAGCAGTGACAAGTAGTTCGAAGGGCCTTTTACTGGTGTGGTATTGTTGTATTGACTAATTGCACCGCAAATAACTATGCGAGCACGAATGTTAATACGAGTTAGCACCACATCGAGAATGTCGCCCCCCACATTATCAAAGTACACATCAATGCCCTTGGGGCATGCCGCTTTTAAGGCTTTGGGTAAATCATCGGCTTTGTAATCTACCGCAGCATCAAAGCCTAATTCGTTAGTTAGGTAATCGCATTTGTCTTTTCCACCTGCGATCCCTACAACGCGACAGCCTTTTATTTTGGCGATTTGTCCAACCACAGTACCTACTGCACCTGCTGCGCCAGAAACAACAACGGTTTCGCCCGGTTGAGGAAGTCCTGTTTTTAACAATCCGAAGTAAGCCGTCATTCCCGGCATGCCTAATACGCCCAAATAGCGTTCAAGTGGTGCTAAGTTAGGATCAACTTTATGCACGCCCTCTTCGCTTACCACTGCGTATTCTTGCACGCCGAAATGGCCGTAAACGTGGTCGCCCACTGCAAATTGAGAAGATTTTGATTCGATAACTTCCCCTACAGTACCGGCGCGCATTACTTCACCAATTTGAACTGGCTCAATATAGCTTTTACCGTCATTCATCCAGCCACGCATGGCAGGGTCTAACGAAATATATTTGATTTTTACCGCTATTTGACCTTGCTCTACAACGGGCAAAGTGACCGTTGCAAAATGCCAATTCTCACTGGTTGGCTCGCCAACCGGACGTTTGGCCAACTGCCATTGTTTATATTCCATAAATTTGTTCTCTTTTGTGAATTACGTTTTCTCGTCCTACTAAGCGGTGGAGCTAAGGCCACAGCCCTAAAAATAGGACGCTTTTACGCTGTCGCACGTTGTATCTTGAGACGACAATACTTCAATGTCTCTTTGGACTAACGGTAATTCCCAGTTAAGAAAATACTCGGCTGCCGCAAGTTTACCTTCATAAAAGTCGACATCTTGCCCTGTTGCTCCTTGAACCAGAGCTTGCTCGGCAACATTAGCCTGACGTAACCATATCCAGCTCACCACACAGCTAGAAAACACATTAAGGAAACAGCTTGCGTTAGTTAAAAGCACACTCTGTTTGTCTGAACGTAAATCTGCCCCCGCCTGCTGAATAAGTGCACCCAATTTGTCTAAATAGGGCTTAAGTTTGCCCGCGAGAGCCTGTGCACGAGGAGTCTCAGCCCGCTTCATGTCTGCAGTAACTCGTGCAAATAGTGCTTGAAGCCCTTTGCCGTCGTGTTGCCACAACTTTCTACCAAGTAGATCGAGCGCCTGAATGCCGTTTGTCCCCTCGTGAATTGGGTTAAGGCGGTTATCGCGCCAGCATTGCTCAACAGGATACTCTCGGGTGTAGCCCGCTCCACCAAGCACTTGAATAGCAAGATCATTGGCTTTGGGCCCAAATTCAGATGGCCACGCTTTAAATACAGGTGTTAATAAATCGAGTAATTGAGACAACTCTGTGCGCTTATCTTTATCTTGCTCGGTTTCCATCTCATCAATCAGCATGCTGCCGTATAAACATAGCGACATGCCACCTTCACAATAAGATTTTTGCGCAAGCAGCATACGACGCACATCGCCATGATTGATAATAGGTGTAGGGTCGTCCTCTGGAGCAAGGTTTGGTGCTGCTCTGCCTTGAGCTCTATCTTTTGCGTAGTCTAGCGAGTAGCGATATCCTCTATAGCCAATCATAGCAGCACCATAACCCACACCAATTCGCGCTTCGTTCATCATCATAAACATGTAACGTAAACCTTGGTGCGGCTCGCCGATAAGGTAACCGTGACAATCGTCGTTGTCGCCAAAGGTAAGCGCCGTTGATGTAGTACCGCGATAGCCCATTTTGTGAATTAGGCCAGCGAGTGACACATCGTTTCGCTCACTCGGGTTGCCTTCTGCATCTAATCGGAACTTAGGCACTGCAATAAGTGATATCCCTTTAACACCGGCTGGGCCACCAGGAATTTTTGCTAGTACCAAATGTACAATGTTGTCTGAAAGCTCGTGTTCGCCACCAGAAATATAAATTTTACTGCCCTTTACACGATAGGTACCATCTTCCTGTGGCTTGGCTGTGGTGCGAATATCGGCTAGTGCAGAGCCTGCATGGGGCTCGGTTAATGCCATTGTGCCGGTAAAGTCACCGGTAAGCATTTTAGGCAAAAACGCATTTTTGATATCGTCAGAAGCGAAGTGCTTTATCACGTTTGCCGCTGCGGCAGTTAAAAATGGATAGGATGTTGTAGATGGGTTTGCAGCAAGAAAATAGCCCGCACAGGCGTTCATTACGGTAACGGGTAATTGCATGCCGCCATCTTCATAGTCAAAGTGTCCAGCAATAAAGCCCGACTCGCGATAGGTATCAAAAGCAACTTTAACATCGTCAATCATGGTCACTTTTTTACCGTCGAAGGTAGGCTCATTTTTATCGGCAAGCGCGTTATGCGGTAAGAAAAGTTCTTCTGCCATTTTTTCTGCCATATCGACAACAGCATTGAATGTCTCAACGTTATGATCTTCAAAGCGCGGCTTTGAGCAAAGTGCTTCTGTGTCTAGCACTTCGTATAACTGAAATTGCATTTCTCTGCGGGGAATAATTTGATCGGCCATGTTCGTCTCCACGAATAATTGTTAACGTATTGTGTCATATTCGTTATCATGCCATTATTGTCATTAATGACACAATAATGGCCATAACTGCCATCAATCATCAAAACTAATTAGATAACATAAGCTGTATTATTTACATGAATGAAGCTCCCTTTACTGTCACCGTTTTTGGATTTAATCAGGCGCTCGCATCTGCCATCACAGGAGCTTTAGATGTATTTGCATTTGCAGGTATTAGTTGGCAGCGAATTCATAACCTGCCTACGTCTCAGAAATTTAAAGTGCAACTGGCCAGTGCTCATGGCCTTCCCTTTCACTGTTCTAATCAACTTACCCTTACGCCAAACATTGCCATTGAAGATGTCAGTCACACAGATATCCTCCTAATTCCAACCATTGGAGGTGATATCGACACTGTCCTAAGCGAAAATCAATCGCAGTTAGTTCATATAAAAAGATTGCAGAAAGTGGGGGCAGATATTGCCGCCAATTGTACCGGAACGTTTTTGCTTGCAGAGTCAGGTTTACTCGATAATAAAGTCGCTACTACACATTGGGGCTATGCAGATAAATTCTCACAACGCTATCATCTAATAGATCTGCAACCGGATAAAATGGTAACCGAACAAGATAATATCTATTGTGCAGGTGGCGGTATGGCTTGGATAGATCTCGCTGTTTTGCTAATAGAACGTTACTGTGGTCATCAAATTGCCAGTGATACCGCAAAATCACACGTGCTCGATTTTTCAAGAACCAATCAGACAGCGTATGCAAGCAGCCGGCAGCGACATTTTCATTCAGATAAAGATATTATGGCAGTGCAGTCGTTCATAGAAGAAAATCTTTCTTACAGCATTACGGTAAACACCCTTGCGACAACCCATAATATGACTGAACGTACGCTGAACAGACGTTTTAAACAAGCCTGTGGCACAACTCCAATACAGTATTTACAAGCCTTGCGTATAGAACAAGCCCGCAAATTATTGGAGACAACAGCTTTTTCAATAGAAAAAATCATTAACGCCGTGGGATACGAGGATTTGAGTTCGTTCACCCGATTATTCAAAAAAATAACAGGACTTTCTCCTTCTCAATACAGAACAAAATTCAAACGAAATTGATGTTTTTCTTACCCCTTCGATTTTCGTAAATTCTTCAAAAAAACGTCAAAAACTACAGCATTGTCCCATAAATTTAGGTAAACTGCCGCCCGCTGCGCATTTCAAAAAAAACAATAAGCGCACAACACTACAAAGTAACTGACACAATCATCTTGGTGAAAACATGAGTTCATATAAAATCGCTTCATTGGCGTTAGCGGTAAGCGCTGCTTTTAGTACGTCTGCACTTAGTCAAGAAACTACAACGACTGAAAAGAAAGAATCAGCACTTGAAAAAATTACTGTAACGGCACAAAAGCGTACGCAGTCTATTCAGGAAGTTCCTATTTCTGTTGCTACATTAAGCGGCGAGAAGTTCGAAAGCATTTTCTCAGGCGGCGAAGATATTCTTGCACTAGCTGTTCGCGTTCCGGGTCTTTACGCTGAATCATCAAATGGTCGCGTAGCACCACGTTTTTATATTCGTGGTTTAGGTAACACCGACTTCGACCTTGCCGCTTCACAACCTGTTTCTATTATCATGGACGAAGTGGTAATGGAAAACGTGGTTCTTAAAAGCTTCCCACTTTTTGACGTTCAACAAGTAGAAGTACTTCGCGGTCCACAAGGCACACTGTTCGGTCGTAATACCACTGCAGGTATTATCAAATTTGACACTGTTAAGCCTACTCAAGACCTTGAAGGTTATGCCAAAGCAGGCTTCGGCTCTTTTGGTACAATGAACTTTGAAGGTGCTTTCAGCGGTGGTTTAACTGACGATCTTTCTGCTCGTTTATCTGTTTTATCGCAAGACCGCGATGACTACATTGATAACGCATTCACAGGCGAAGATGATGCAATTGGTGGCTATGACGAAAAAGCATACCGTTTACAGCTTCTTTGGGAACCTTCTGCAGACTTCTCAGCATTACTAAACGTGCATGGTCGCGACCTTGAAGGTACAGCGTCTATTTTCCGCGCTAACGTTTTCGATAAAGGTAGCAACGACTTAAACGCTAACTACGATCGTGAAACTGTATTCTATGACGGTGACCTTGAAGGTGACGGCATCGATAACAACCCACAAGCATACGAAGGTTTTGGTACATCACTTAAACTTGAATATGACATGGACACAGTGACGTTCACCTCTATTTCTGCATTAGAAACAGCAGAAGGTTCAAGCCTTGGTGACATTGATGGTGGCTTTAATAATGCAGACGGCACATCAGGCCCTGGCTTTATTCCTTTTTCTGCGGTAACTAAAGACGAGCTGAACGACCTTGAGCAATACACGCAAGAGTTCCGTATCTCTAGTAACACTAACGACCCTATGAACTGGCAACTAGGTGCTTTCTATTACGATGCATCCTTTAACGTTACCAGTATCGACGGTTTCTTCGGCGCTACAACGGTTTTCCATGAAAACCAAACCTGGGCACTATTTGGTCAAAGTTCTTACCAAGTAAACGAAAAGCTAAATGTAACCGCTGGTATTCGCTACACACACGATTCTAAGAGCCTTGCTGTGGGCGAGCAAAACGTAAACGGCTTTGCGTTGGTCATTGGCGCTGCTAGCGTTCAAGACTATGACGACGTTAATGTAAGTGACGGCCAAGCAAGCTACGAGCTAAGCGCAAACTACCGTATTACTGACGACATGTCTGTTTTCGCACGTTATGCCAACGGCTTTAGAGCTCAAACTATTCAAGGTCGTGACGTAGCATTTGAAGCCTCACCTTCTGTGGCAGACGCTGAAACCATTAATTCATTCGAAATTGGTTTTAAGTCTGACCTACTTGATGACTCTTTGCGCTTAAACGCGGCTGCTTTCTACTACACTGTTGACGATATGCAGTTCTCTGCTATCGGTGGTGGAAATAACTTCACTGCACTAGTAAACGCAGACCAAGGTGAAGCGTATGGTTTTGAAGTCGATGCGCAATGGCTTGCTACTGATGAGCTTAGCTTCACAGCAGGTTACAGCTACAATCACACAGAAATTAAAGACGACTCACTAACTATCTCGCCTTGTGGCACAGACGCAGGTTCAGGCTTTACAGGTAACTGTACAGTAACCGACCCACGTCCTGATGGTTTTGTTGCGTCTATTGATGGCAATCCGTTCCCACAGGCGCCAGAGTCAATCTTTAACTTCACTGCTCGCTACACCATTCCTATGGGCGACGACGGTGAGTTCTTTGTATTTACCGACTGGGCATTCCAAGGTGAAACCAACATCTTCTTATACGAAGCCGTTGAGTTTACTACCGACAATAACTTTGAAGGTGGCTTACGCGTAGGTTACGAAAACTTCGCTCATAACTACACAGTAGCCCTATTTGGTCGCAACATTACTGACGAAGATAACGTTAAAGGCGCTATCGACTTCAATAACCTGACCGGTATTGTTAACCAGCCTCGCATCTGGGGTGTAGAGTTTAAATACACGTATTACTAAGCCATTTATTATTAAATAGCTTTTGTAACAAATAGCTTTTGTATTGAATAGAAATGGTAGCCAGTTGGCTACCGTTTTTTTATGTGGCGTTAAAATACTGGGCGGTTGTAATAGCAATAGTGCCAAGCTTATGCCGCTAGCTGAATGTCTTGTTTACTTCGTTTTACTAACTGCTCTAACTTTCTGCATACCTTTACCCAACGCGCAACGCGTTGGTAGTAAACCTGCTCTATCAAATTACCCTTTTCATCAAACAAAAAACTTGCCAGCTTTCCCTTATGCGAAGGCAAATAGAAGTGGTGCACACTGAAGAATTGAGATAGAGGAGCATAGGCCACCTTTTGGTACATACAAAAAGGAAGGTTGTTTGCGCGCTCATCGCCACCGGTTAACCTTACCCGCCGTTGGAACTCGTTCACTCCTGGAGTAGATAAAATACCGTACTTTGCAATGAGTTGATCAACCGACTTATTACCTGTTTGCATATATTCTCTCCTAGCAGTTTGCGCTTCTTAAACTTGAACCACCGCTTACTGACAAATTTTTTTATAATCGAGCATTACCACCAAATCAACTCGAATTATTTTAAACCACACTGTTTATTTGAACAGTATAATGCTGTTTGTTCAAAATGCAAACAAAAAAGCCGCTTTTAAAAAGCGGCTTTTATTAAGTTAAATTTTTACAAGCGGTATCTCACCCTGCACTTTTTGATGCGTTAAACTTATTGTAATGCTGCCTCTAAAAATGCCCACTGCTCGGCATAGCCTTGAATACGCATCCAGGTTGGTGTACCTGCTCCGTGGCCCGCTCTTGTCTCTACCTTGAGTAAAATTGGGTTGTCGCAGCCTTGTGATGCTTGCAGCTGAGCTGCAAATTTATAACTATGCCAGGGCACAACCCTATCATCGTGATCACCTGTTGTTAATAATGTGGCTGGATAGCATGTACCGGGGCGAGTGTTATGCAATGGTGAATATGCATAAAGGGCTTCAAACTGCTCTTTATCTTCGCTCAAACCATAGTCTGAAGACCATCCACGAGCATTGGCACTTGGAGTGTGATAGCGCAGCATGTCTAGCACACCTACCGCTGGTAAGGCCGCAGCGAACAAATCTGGTCGTTGGGTGATAACCGCACCAACCAATAGCCCTCCGTTTGAGCCACCCTGTACCGCTAGTTTATCGCTCGATGTGTATCCCTTCTCAATCAGGAAATTTGCCCCTGAGATAAAGTCATCAAATACGTTTTGCTTGTTTAATTTAGTCCCCGCTTGATGCCATTTCTCACCGTACTCACCACCACCACGAATATTTGCTATTGCAAGCACGTTGCCCTGCTCTACCCACACCATACGAGATATAGAATAGCTAGGCAGAAGAGAAACATTGAAACCGCCATAACCGTACAATAGCGTTTTGTTACTTCCGTCTAATTTTATTCCTTTTTTGTGCACAATAAACATGGGTACGTTAGTGCCATCTTTACTGGTATAGAATACTTGCTTTGTCACGTAGTTATCGTAATCTATTCCCGTATCGATGGTTTTAAAAACCGAGCTTGTTCCACTATCTAAATCATATTTAAAAACCTGCCCCGGATTGGTAAATCCAGTAAGCTTGTAGAAGGTGGAGCTGGCATTTTTACTGCCATTGAATCCTGACACGTTACCAACGTCTGAAAACGCTAGCTCTTTAAGCTTGTTTCCTTTGGTATCAAACACAACCACGTTAGCTTTTACATCTTTTAAGTACTGCACGAAAAGTTTACCGTCAAGCAGGGAGGCTTCGCGAAGCGTTGCGTCGCTACTTTCGATAATTGTACTAATATCGATAACAGCTTTATTGCTATTAGGGCTATCGTTTAGCGTTACCTGAATTACCTTACCAGTAGGCGCGTTTTGAGTAGATGAGAAGAAGAGTTTATTATCTTCTTCACCAATAAGTTCATACAAGCCATCCCATTTATCAAAAATAGGCAATAGAGGCCCCTGTTTCGTCAACGATTTTGCGTAGACGCCATTCGACTCATATCCTTCAAACACAGAAATAAGCAGTGTTTCACCATCTTGTATTACCGCTGGATATGGATTCCACGTTGGTTTATCGTCAAATTTAAAAACAAGTTTATCATCGCGCTGTTCAGTACCTAATTGATGAAAGTAAATCGATACTGTTTTGCTATCGTCATACTCACCGTTTTCATCTTTTGGATAGCGAGAATAGTAAAACCCCGTTTCGTCAGGCAACCAAGCGATATTAGTAAACTTCACACCGCTTAAAATATCGTTAGTATCTTGCTTTGTGTTTACGTCACGTACGTGAATTGTTTTCCAGTCACTACCACCATCAGAAAGCATATAGGCAAGAAAACCTGCTTTAGGGCTCACCTCGATGGAGGCCATAGACACGGTGCCATCATCACTTAGCGTGTTGGGGTCGATAAGTACTTCAAAGTTTCCTTCTCTATTCTCTTCGCTGGACACATACATGACATACTGATTTTGTAGCCCGTTATTGTAGGTATAAAATACTTTTGAGTTGACCATGAAAGGCGTAGTGTACTTTTCGTAATCCCACAGTGCTGTCAAGCGCTCTGTATAGCGTTCGTGAGACGGTAACTCACTCAATAACGGTTTCGCTAACGCATTTTGAGCATCAACCCACTCTTTCACTTCAGGCTCATTTTGAGCTTCTAACCAACGGTAAGGGTCGCTAACACTCACCCCGTGATAGTTATCAACCTGATCAACCGTTCTCGTAGCAGGGTAAGCCGATATAGCAGGGAGCACTGCACTTGAACTAGGGCGTGCTTCTTGTATGCTTGAACCTGACGCTTTTGTATCGCTTGCCGTATCGGTTTTATAAGCTGAATTACATGCAACAACAGCACTAGTAGCTAGTATCAGAACGAACGAACGCATTATTTTAGTTTTCAAATTACTCTCCTTAGAAACTCAAAACCTCACATCAGCCTGCATTTTCAATTTCAGAATTACTGCTTGTCGCGTTATTCATATCTTTACTTTTGTTTGTAAAGACCGTCTTTATATCGTTAAGAATTAAGTAAAGCGCCGGCACAAGAAGCAGTGTAATAACAGTAGCAAACAAAATACCAAACGCCAGTGAAATCGCCATGGGTATGACGAGCTGCGCCTGTAGGCTACGTTCAAATACAATTGGCATTAGCCCCATAAAGGTAGTGAGTGATGTAAGAATGATGGCCCTAAAACGCTGTGTACCGGCACTTATTGCAGCATCCATCAGTGATAGGCCCTCCTTTCTCGCTCGGTTTACAAAATCAACCATAATGAGGCTGTCGTTAACCACAACACCCGACAGCGCAATGATTCCGCAAATAGACAATACGCTGACGGCCATGCCAAGTACTAAGTGACCTACAATGGCACCTACTACACCAAAAGGTATCACCGACATAATGATAAGCGGCTGGCTGTAAGAGCGAAGTGGAATAGCCAGCAGGGTGTATATGGCAAATAATGCAAACAGTAAGCCTTGCATAAAGCTAAACATAGCATCAGCCTGCTCTTTGGAGTTGCCCTGTAGTTTAAATTCAACGTTGGGATAGCGAGCAAGTAAGTCTGGCATAATATTGTCTATCACGTCATAGGTAACCTCTGACGGGTCCATTAGCGCCTTATCTACCACTCCGGTAATGGTTACTGAGCGTTTTCCGTCTACCCTTATGATTGAATCAAAGCCTTGCCCCAAACTAAAAGTTGCAACCTGTTCGAAAGGGATCTCTTGTCCGTTAGGCGCTCTTACACGCATATTTTCAAGGTGCTCAATAGAGCTGCGTTCAGATTTTGGATAACGCACCATGACTTTGATTTCTTCATCATCGCGCTGGATACGCTGTACCTGAGCGCCGTAAAATCCAAAACGAACTTGTTGTCCTAACTGTTGAAGCGAAATTCCCAACGCATCTGCTTGTGGCTTAAGTGCCAGCTGTATTTCATCGCTACCACCAGAGAAGGTATCGTTAATGTCGGTAACACCTTCGTAGGTATCAAGAACTTCTTTTATTTCATCGGTAATGGCGCGAAGCGCATTAATATCGCTAGAGCTAAATTCGAAGCTTAGGTCGGCTCCCCCGCCAGGGCCTCCTGGAGAACTTATGCTAAAGGTTTTCACGCCTGGAATTTCAGGGATCTCTTCCCGCCAGCGTTCTTGAATATCAAAGTCTGAGAGACTGCGGGTTTCGCCTTTTGTTAGCTCAGCGAATATCTCACCGCCAAGGTTTCCATTATTAAAGGTCATGGCATGTTTAATTACATTACCGCCGGTTTCCTCTGCCACTTTTTCATCCATTCGCTGCATTGCATCGCGAAGCGTGTCAAGAACACGGTCTCGCTGCGCAAGCGAAGAGCCAGGCTCTAATTCAAAACTTGCTGACATAAAGTCGCTTGGAATACTTGGGAAAAATACAAACCTGACAATGCCACCGCCGAATAACCCAATGGTTAAGATGAGCATAGCTAAGAATATAGCCACGGTTGTGTAGCGATTTTTTACTGCTTTCGCTAAAAATGGCGCGTAAGTGTTATGGATAAACTTCTTAATGCCTTCGCTAAAAAAATCTCTAAAGCGTTGGAATTTATTAGCTTTTGCTGGGTCGTACGGCTTTAATTTCATGTGCACCAAGTGTGCAGGCAAAATAAGCTTAGACTCAATGAGGGAGAAAATCAGGCATACAACAACCACCATGCCAATGGATTTCCATATAATACCAAAGGGTCCAGACACCATCAGCATTGGTGAAAATGCGGCAATAGTGGTTAAAACACCAAAGGTCGCAGGCATAGCTACTTTCTTAACACCTGCGATTACGTTGTCGGCACTATGGCCCTTAGCGTCTATCTCCGAATAAGCCGATTCGCCCATAATAATAGCGTCATCTACCACAATTCCCAGAACGAGAATAAAGGCAAACAAACTTAGCATGTTGATTGACACGCCAACCATATCAAGGGGCATTACTAGTAAGGTGCCTAAAAAGCACACTGGCAAACCTACAATCACCCAAAACGCCAGTTTAATTTTCAGAAACAGTGATAAGACCAAAAACACTAACAACGCACCGAAAAACATATTCTCCAGCATCATGTTCAATCTATCAGCGAGGTAAAAAGAACTGTCTCCCCAAGTATCTGCTGTAATATGCGCTGGAAATGTCTCTTTTTCTTTGTCGATATATTGGTTAACTTGCTCAGATATTTCTAAGGCATTTTGATCGCCCACTGCTCTTACGCGCAAACTTACTGCGTCTTTTCCATCAAACAGTGCATATTGATTGTTTTCAATAAAACCATCGTTGATATAGGCAACGTCGCCAAGTGTTACACGCGTGCCGTTGCTGTTTGATACCAGTATAATTTGTGAAAAGTCCCAACCGGTGTAGGCTTGTCCTTTGGTTCTTAGAAGAATATCGCCGTTTTCTGTGCGAATTGAACCGCCTGGCAAATCCACACTCGACTGACTAAGTCGGGCAACAACATCAGAAAAAGTAAGATTGTACTTTTGTAAATCTGATTCAGACAACTCTATTGATATTTCGTAATCTCTGGCGCCCACAACTTGTACGCTTGAGATACCTGGTAGGTTAGCGATATCGTCGCGCAAGTCTTTTGCAAATTCTTTTAACTCACGCTCTGTGGCATCGCCGTATACTGAAACCCAAATGACGTCTTGTTGAATTTTTTGTCTGTAGATGACTGGTTTTTCAGTATCGGCAGGAAAACTAGGAATAGCATCAACCTGCACTTTTACTTCATCGAGGAGCGACTTAACGTCATAGCCTTCTTCAACTTGAATGCTAACTGTACCCATTCCCTCTACAGCAGTGGCATTGAGTTGTTTTATTCCCTCAAGCTCTTTCACAGCCTCTTCTATTTTTAGCAGCACGCCCTCTTCAACTTCTTGAGGCGCTGCCCCCAAATAAGGCACTCGAACATTGACGACATCTATTTCAAAACTGGGGAATACTTGTTTTTGTATGCTAAATGCGCTGAATAATCCTCCAACAATAAGTAGCCACATCAATAAATTTGATGCCACATTGTTGCGTGCAAACCACGCGATTAAACCGCTATTTGTATCTATGCGACTCATTAGTTGTCACCTTTAGAAGAATTAGCAGAATCGGAACCGATTTCATTTGTATCTTTTCCTCGATCTGACGTCGCCTCTTCAGCCAGCTCAACCTCATCACCCGGCAGCCTTACCCTCATACCGTTATAGGGATTTGGAACCGCACTAGTAACTACCAATGCACCCTCGCGCAATCCGCCATCTATATAAACTTCTTCAGCGGTTGTTCTGGTAACATCAACGGGCACAATTTCTATCTCTCGGTTTTCGTTTACCGTGAGTATCGTATTATCGAGGCGAAGAATATTTCGCGGTAAAGCAATTAATGCTTCTTTTTTACCTGACGTAATTTGAGCCTCAACAAATTGACCGAAGCGCAAAGGCGCATCGCGGTTTTCAATTAATTGATAAGGCTTTTCTACTTCTACTACAGCGAATACCACACGGCTTCCGGTGTCTAAAATACCTTCGGTTCTCACCAAGCGCCCTGTCCATGTGCGCTTAATACCTCCTGCTATGGCTTGTAGGGTTACTTCACCGCCATCAGAAAATTGATTTGCGATATCGATAAATCTGAGATCGCCATCGGTGATAGGCAACCTAACCTCTGCAGTATCGGTTGAATAAATCATGCCGATAGGCGTTCCCATTGCAACGAACTGCCCCAAATCGATATTTCGTTCAACAACGATACCATTGTAAGGCGCTTTAATATTCGTGCGCTCAAGGTTACGCTTTGCGCGTTCTAACTTTGCTTCAGCGGCTTTAACATTTGCTTGCTCTTTTGCGAGTTGAGGCTTGCGTAAACCCAGCTCTGGCGGTGTTGAGTTTCGAACTGAGCGGTACTCCTGTTCCGCAACCTTACCCCGCGCAATCTCTTCTTGCAAAGCAGCTTGCGCTTGCGCAAGTTCTGCCTCGGCAAGTTTCACATCAGTTTTGTAATCTTCCTGTTCTAAAACCGCTAGTACGTCGCCCTTATTGAAGGTTCCGCCTACAACAAAGTTATCTGACAAGCTAACTACCTGCCCACTGACCTGTGCACTCAATGAAGTTTGATGTTTGGGAACCACGTTACCCTGAGACTCAACAACAAAGCTGATTGATTCGGAAGTCACTTCTTTCGCGTCAACAAGGAAGGCCGGTATTTCAACAGGAACTTGTTCTGGCGGCTTCTTAGCGCTAATCATTACCACCGCAGCAACGATTGCAGCGCACACTATGGCAAGTGGAATACCACTTTTTTTCAACACAGAGTCTTTCATTTACTATCCCTAGGAAAACTATTTTGAGGCTTTTAAGTTAAGCCATCTTATTTTTTATTTTGTGGCACGGAGTTTACTGATTTTTCAGTTATTTTGCTCTATCTAGATTGTTAGATTTTATGTATTTTTTATAAAAACTTTCTCTTTCCCACTAATCAAACGCAGTAAAAATACAGCCCAGGTGACAAAAAGTATGATTGAAAAAGTTTCAAATATCGGTGATTATTTATTCGCTCTAGAGAGAATGAGCTTAGAAGAAGTCAATTTCTTCTAAAAATAATATTTTCGCTACGTTGAAGAGAAACACATCATGAGTCTTAAGAAGCAATACCTTAAATCGAAGCCTGTGTGCAAAGTGACATTTCGACTGAATGCGGAAGCAGCAGGAGAAGCGAAAAACGCTGAGCTTTACGGCGACTTTACTGGCTGGGACGACAAGCCCCTTTCAATGAAAAAGCTAAAAAGTGGAGACTTCACCCTAACCGTTAATTTAGAAAAAGATGCTGAATACCAATTCCGCTATCTTATCGACGGCCAAACTTGGGAAAACGACTGGGAAGCTGACGCATATAAGCGCTCGCCCGTAAGTTTTGAAGAAAATTCAGTTGTTCGCGTCTAGGCCACGGCTAAGACACCTAAAACAATAATTACAGATTCCCTACAAAAAGGGCTGCCTATTGGCAGCCCTTTTTATTTATCTCGCGGTTTCCAACGTCGATTTATGTTTTAAATCGCGCTTTCCAATTCTGGAAGCACATCAAACAAATCACCCACTAAGCCGTAATCGGCAACTTGGAAAATAGGCGCTTCTTCGTCTTTGTTGATAGCAACAATAACTTTTGAGTCTTTCATACCAGCAAGATGTTGGATTGCACCAGATATACCTACCGCAATGTACAATTGAGGAGCAACAATTTTACCCGTCTGTCCAACTTGCATGTCGTTAGGTACAAAGCCAGCGTCAACCGCGGCGCGAGACGCGCCCATTGCTGCGCCCAGCTTATCTGCAATACCCTCAAGAAGTTTAAAGTTCTCGCCATTTTGCATTCCGCGCCCGCCAGAAATGACCACTTCAGCAGCAGTTAGCTCTGGTCGCTCTGACTCTGTCAGCTCTTCTGAAACAAAATCTGACTTATCGTTCGCTTTAACTACGTCGATACCAGCAACGTCGGCACTGTTGCCAGTTGGCGCAGCATCAAAAGAGGCAGCACGTACTGTGATAACCTTTGTTGCGTCGCTTGATTGTACTGTAGCTATAGCATTACCCGCATAAATTGGACGGATGAAAGTGTCTTCACTTTCCACGCCAATAATATCCGAAATTTGCGCAACATCTAATAAAGCTGCAACACGAGGCATAAAGTTTTTACCCGTCGTCGTTGCTGCTGCAATCACGTGTGAATAATCGCCAGATAGTTCTAACACTAGGTCAGCAACATTTTCTGCTAACTGGTATTTATAAACAGCGTTATCGGCAAGCAATACTTTGGTAACGCCATCTACTTGCGCCGCTGCATCAGCAACAGCCTGACAGCCTTCACCTGCTACCAATACATGAATGTCGCCGCCCATTTGCTTTGCAGCATGCACTAGCTTATTGGTTTCAGTTTTTAGACTCGCATTATCGTGTTCTGCGTATACAAGTACTGTCATGAGATCACCTTCGCTTCATTTTTAAGTTTGTCTACTAACTCGGCAACGTCTGCTACTTTAATACCGCCCTCGCGCTGAGGTGGAGGCGTTACTTTAAGTACTTTCACATTAGACGCCAATTCGACGCCAAAATCTGCTGCAGCTTTCACGTCTAGTGGCTTGCGTTTCGCTTTCATAATATTTGGAAGCGATGCATAGCGAGGTTCATTCAGGCGCAAATCGGTAGTAACAACTGCTGGGAGAGAAAGTGCAATTGTTTGAAGGCCGCCGTCGATTTCACGGGTAACATTCACCTTCTCGCCATCAACAGTAACCTCAGATGCGAATGTTCCTTGAGGCATGCCGGTTAATGCCGCGAGCATTTGTCCAGTCTGATTGTTGTCAGAGTCGATACTCTGCTTACCTAAGATAACAAGTTGAGGTGCTTCTTCTTCGACCACTTTCGCTAGAAGCTTAGCAACTTGCAATGAATCAAGGTTTTGGTCGGTGTCTATTTGAATACCGCGATCAGCACCGAGTGCTAGCGCAGTACGAATTTGTTCTTGGCAGCTCTTGTCACCTATTGAGACAACAACAATTTCAGTGGCTACGCCTTTTTCTTTAAGTCTAACCGCTTCTTCAACCGCTATTTCGCAAAATGGGTTTATGGCCATTTTTGCATTTGTAAGGTCTACGCCAGATTCGTCGGCCTTCACTCTTACCTTAACGTTGTAATCGATCGCGCGTTTGACCGGTACGAGTATTTTCATAATTACCTCAATTATAGAGTTCGTCGGTGTCTATTACGTTTCACTAATAATTATCTATTAAAAATTAAAAACGTATTACTTCACCACGCTTTTTGAAACTTTAATACGTGTTTTACGTTAAAAAAGAAACCGTGGAACGTCCGTTTTTACAAGGCTAGCTTGAAAAAGACGTTAACACTACGTTTACGATCGCATAAAATGCGTTTTCACTTAACGTTAACGTAAACTGCTGTGCAATGTACTTACTGTTGACGTAAACGTCAACCTAGATTACCTTGCAGAACGACATTTAATTTACATGTTTTTGACACAAAGCATTATTTGTTTCATCAATAGTGCACTATAAAAATACAAACATAAGGAGCCTCCCGTGGAACGAGAATCGATGGAGTTTGACGTAGTCATCGTCGGTGCCGGCCCAGCTGGATTATCAACTGCTTGCAAGCTAATGCAGCTTGCCAACGAGAACGACCAAGAACTGATGGTTTGCGTAGTCGAAAAAGGCTCCGAGGTGGGTGCACATATTCTCTCCGGCGCCGTTTTTGAACCTCGCGCTATTAATGAACTGTTTCCTGATTGGAAGGAAAAGGGTGCACCGCTCAACACCCCAGTTACCGAAGACCACATTTATCTTTTAAATGATGAGAACTCGGCTAAAAAGCTACCCAACGGTATTACACCTAAAACTATGCACAACGACGGTAATTACATTGTGTCTATGGGTAATGTTTGTCGATGGCTTGCAGAACAAGCCGAACAACTAGGTGTTGAAGTATTCCCTGGCTTTGCAGCTGCAGATGTTATTTATAACGAAGACGGCAGTGTTGGCGGTGTTATTACCGGCGATATGGGTGTTGGAGAAAATGGTGAGCAAAAAGATGGCTACATGCCAGGTATGGAGCTAAGAGCAAAGTACACTGTTTTCGCAGAGGGCTGCAGAGGACACCTCGGCAAAGAGCTCATTTCTAAATTCAACTTGGATAAAGACAGCTCTCCGCAGCACTATGCAATAGGCTTTAAAGAAATTTGGGATATAGACCCAGCGAAACATCAGCCTGGACTCGTTGTTCACAGCGCAGGGTGGCCACTCGATGAGGCTACTGGCGGAAGCTACATGTATCACGCCGAAGATAATCAGGTGTTCGTGGGGCTCATTGTAGATTTAAATTACGACAATCCGTATCTAAGTCCATTTGACGAATTCCAAAGACTTAAACATCACCCTGTCTTTAAGCAATATTTGGAAGGCGGTAAAAGGGTATCTTATGGTGCTCGCGCAATTGCAAAAGGCGGTTTTAACTCATTACCTAAAATGACCTTCCCAGGTGGTTTGCTGGTTGGATGTAACGCAGGTACTCTCAATTTTGCAAAAATTAAGGGTAATCATACTGCGATGAAGTCGGGCATGCTTGCAGCAGAAAGCATTTTTGAGGCGATTCAGGAAAACAGCGAATCTCCGGTAAAAGAGCTAAATAGCTTCACCGAGAAATTTAAATCTTCTTGGGTTTACGACGAACTGTTCCGTTCTCGAAACTTTGGTCCTGCTATTCATAAGCTGGGTAATTTCTGGGGTGGTGCATTCAATACCCTAGAGCAAAACTTCTTCAACGGTAATTTATTCTTTACCATGAAAGATGAGCATAAAGATTATGCTCAGTTAAAAGAAGCGAGTAACACGCAGGAAATTAATTACCCCAAACCCGATGGCGTACTAAGCTTTGATAAACTCTCTTCTGTATTCTTATCTAACACGAATCATGAAGAAGATCAGCCCTGTCATTTACAGTTAAAAGATCCTTCAATTCCTATCCAAATAAACTTACCGAAATATGCGGAGCCTGCTCAGCGTTACTGCCCTGCCGGCGTTTATGAAGTAATTGAGGATGAGGGTGAAAAGCGTTTTCAAATTAACGCACAAAACTGCGTACACTGTAAAACGTGTGACATCAAGGATCCTAGTCAAAACATTAGATGGGTAGTACCAGAAGGTGCAGGTGGACCAAATTACCCCAATATGTAAAGGCTGAAATATGCATGGGTGGCTTTAGTCTTTGTTTGAATGAAAGCCACTATTGCTTAACAAACGAAATAGCAATAAAAGTGGGCAGCTTTTTTTATAAGCGCCCGCTTTTTTTTAATCAATACCATTGTGCATAGATACTTACCCACTCAGCGAAACTTAAAATGTTCGTAATCGCAGCGTGTTACCGCAGGTATAGTGGTTTTACATCAAGGTGACACGACAAAATGTACGGACATTTTAAGACCAAATTTGCACGCTGAATTTGCGATTTCTATTTTCATTATTTTTTAATACAGCCGTTCTCAATTACTCTTTACTCTTTCCTCTTTACTCTACTTTTTCTCCTGCACACCTATTTTTTATAGGCATTTCATTTACAGAAAACCGCTTAATTTTGAGAATTCTAATCTGCTCATTTTAATTTTCGTAGTATACTTTACAAAGAATATGCAAAATACCGCTGTCAAATTACAATGTTTAGTGAACTAAATTCATAACGTATATTCTACATATTATCTTCAACGTATTAAGGTTAATAAATGAGTGAATTTTTAGATATTTTAACCCACGGAAGACGTTTACAAGGCGCGATTAAGGAATTAAGTATTGGTGAACTTGAATCAGTTCAAGAAAAGTTATCCAATATTATAGATAAGCGTAAAGAAAAAGCCCTTGAAGAAGAAAAAGAAGCCCAAGAAAAAAGAGAAAAACTGGCTGCAATAAAACGGCAGATGGAAGAAGCCGGTCTTGATGTTGATGACCTAAAGGCTTTAACAGAAGACTCAGGTAAAAAGACAGGTAAAAAGCGTCCCATCAAATACAAGCTTGTAGACAGCAATGGTGTAGAGCACCCTTGGACAGGCATTGGTAGAATGCCCAGAGTGTATAAAGAGGCACTCGATGGTGGTCAAAGCCTCGATAACTTTTCGATAAATTAAAACGTTATCAATTTTAGCCTGCTCTGCAGGCTTTTATCTTTTTAATATCTCGGCCTACTTGCAATTATGGCCCGTTGATAATTTAGACTATATTCGTAACATTGGAAATTGTGTGGAACTTAACTATAAACTAACTCCTTGCGAACATTCAGACTCATGGCTTTTTCTGATTCACGGCCTGTTTGGAAGCGCTGACAATTTAGCCATTGTTAAGCGTCATTTCGAAGCCAAACATAATATTGTGAGCATTGATTTGCCAGATCACGGTGAATCTGAATGGACAGACGGCTTTGATATTGAAACGGCAGCCGAGGCGGTAAAACAAATAGCCGATCAAATATCGGTGAAAACATTTGCAATTCTAGGCCATTCCCTTGGGGGCAAAGTGGCTATGAAATTAGCGCTCAAGTACCCTACTTGTGTGAGTCATTTAATTGTTGCTGACATTGCACCGGTAGCCTACTCCCACAGACATCAAACTATATTCGACGGGTTAAATGCGGTAGATCTCACTTCCTTAACCACTAGAAAAGATGCTGATAGCGCCATGGCTACGGTTATCAAAGAAGCTGGGGTGAGACAGTTTCTGCTTAAAAGTTTATATCGAAAAGAGAATGGCGATTGGGCGTGGAAGTTTAACCTAAAAGGCCTAATTCAGAGTTACCCTAAGATAATCAACTGGCAACCGGTAGACAGTCAATTTACAGGCACAACATTATTTATTAAAGGAGCGAAATCCGACTATATTATCAGCGAATATAAAGACGATATAGCTCGCTATTTTCCGAACGCAAAAGCGCATATCATTGATGGTGTTGGGCACTGGCTACACGCAGAAAAGCCCTCTGTTTTTAACGCCGTGGTAGAAAGGGTTTTATAGAGTGGCCTTGTAAAATCAATGTCACAGAATCGTTGGATTTTTGAAACACAGTTTTAAAAACATCGCTGAGACAACTTACAGCGGTTAAAGCATTGCGCACTATTACATTTTTTTGAATATTTGGGTCTCTCACACACTTAGATACTGTGGTATAGTTGCGCCAGAAATTTTTGATAAACGACACTATGCTTGCAGAAAACTACGAACTAATTGAGTCCATTATGTTGTATGGCGGCCTTGCAATTCTTTTTGGGTTGATGGGGTTTGCCGTTCATGATGTGCTGCGTAAGAACGATGTTCCTCTCATTGGCAGAGTAGTAACCTACGGTGTGCTTGGTCTAGGTGCTATTGGGTTTCTAGCCAAGGGTATCATCGAATGGTTCTGGCTTAATTCAGGCGTTTAAATAGACAGTAACGATTAATAGAGGTTTGATATGGCGAGCGTTGGCCTATTTTTTGGTAGCGACACGGGTAACACCGAGCATGTCGCGAAGATGATTCAAAAAGAATTAGGTAAGCAACTCATTGACGTTAAAGATATTGCTAAAAGTAGTAAAGAGGACATTGCCGAATTTGATCTACTGATTTTTGGCATACCAACTTGGTATTATGGTGAAGCGCAATGCGACTGGGATGACTTCTTCCCAGAGCTTGAAAATATCGACTTTAACGACAAGCTTGTAGCTATTTTTGGCTGCGGCGATCAAGAAGATTACGCTGAGTATTTCCTTGATGCCATGGGCATGGTTCGCGATATAGTAGAAGCGAAAGGGGCTATCCTTGTTGGTCAATGGTCTACCGATGGCTACGACTTTGAAGCATCTAAGGGCTTAGCAGACGACAATCATTTTGTCGGTCTAGGCATTGATGAAGATAGACAGCCTGAGTTAACAGACTCACGCGTTAAGGCTTGGTGTAAACAAATACATGATGAGCTTTGTCTAGCAGAGCTTGCATAACGTTTATAATAACGCCCTTCAAGATACTAAAACCGCTCATTTGAGCGGTTTTTTGTTACAGCTGAAAGCGCTCTACCGCTTTTCGTAAACTTTCTGTTTGTGCATCGAGCTTCATTGTAGACTCGTTAGACTGCCGTGTACTTTGGGCACTGGAGTCGGCTAAGTTCACTATGGTATTCAAGCTTTCTGCAACATCGGCAAGCAGCACGTCTTGTTGCTCTGTGTCGGTGACAATATGCTCGTTAATATTGCTCAACTGCTCTATTATTTCGCGAATATTTCTTACCTGCTCAGCAACCTGATGGGTTATTTCAACGCCATCTCTGGCTTGCTCTCTTCCAAACTTGATGGCTTTAACGGCTTCAGCAGCATCTTTTTGTAAATTCCCAATCATCTGCTCAATTTCTTCTGTTGAATCATGGGTTCTATTTGCTAACGTTCTAACCTCATCAGCAACAACAGCGAATCCGCGACCTTGCTCCCCCGCCCTTGCCGCTTCAATAGCAGCATTGAGCGCCAACAAATTTGTTTGTTCTGCAATGGTTTTAATAACATCAAGAATGCTACCAATAGAACGGGAGTTCTCATCTAGACGCCCAATAATTTGTGCTGACGACTCTGCCTGTTTCGCTTGATTATCCACTTGCAGACGGTTGCGCTCTACCAAGTGTCCAATATCCTGGCTTTGCTTTGTAATATTGCGTAACGCTTCCATGGCCTGATTGATTTGCTTCAGGTTACTACGGCTTTTATCTTGAACGTTAAGCGTATTGGTAGACGTTACCGTTACTTGCTCTCTTTGCTCATCAACGTCGGCAAGGCTCTTGTCTCCAAGCTCTACGCTTTCTTTGGCTATTTCAATTAAGCGCTTTTCCTGCTCTAAAATATTGCCAACAAGCTCTCTCAAGCTATCTGTAAGGCTATTTACTTTGGCAGATAGTGCGGAAAACTCATCGTTACCCTCTTCTGATAACTTTTGACTTAGATCGCCTTTGCTCAACAAACTCAAACCGCGATTAATGCGCCCCAAAGGCTTTGATATGCTGCGCGTCACTACCACCGCAAGCACTATTGCTGTTATCAATCCAAAAATAGCCACAACGGTATTTTTAACAAGGTTGGTTTGAACCGATTCTAAAATGGCATTTTGTCCGCTTAGCGCTTGAGACTGAACCCGCTTAAATAAGTTGTTTATGTCTTCTAGTGCTGTATTGAGCGATGCATTGGCGTTGGCCCTTTCGGAGATGGTTTTTTCAATGCTGTCGAGCTTCTGTTTTTGCAAATCGGTAAGCTTGTCTACCGCTACAAGCAAGGCGTCGTATTGCTCGTTAAATGCGCTTACCGTACCGCCATCGTCAATGCTAGAGGCTAAGCGATTAATATAATCTTTATCTACCTGCAGGTTACTAAGCTGATAGTTCAAGTCATCAATAATTCCCAAGCTTTCCTCAGAGCGATTTGACCCCGCTAGCTCGATAAATGAATCGTTCATTGTCAGGAGCTTATTATCGATTGCAGTACCAGCGCCAATAAGAGTTTCAATTCCAGGGTCGTCAGAATCTATATACGACAAATCTAACATGAGTGCACTTGCCTCATCGGCCGTCATAAGAACTTGCTCAAGTTGATTTTGAAGCTGAGACTCGATTTGAATGCGTGATTTTATAGCGGCATACATGTTGTTGCTGCTTTCTACATAATAAAGACTGTCTGCTATGGCTTTCTGGGCGTCTTTATTAGACGGCATCAGTGCTTTGAGGTTATTGAGATCTTCTGTGAACTCTACAGATAACTCATCGAACAACGCTTTGTTTTTTTCAAATGCGGTTGCGTTTTCAACGTAAAAACCGTTAGCGGTAATAACAGATAAAGATAGAATTTCCGTCTTTACCCTCACCATACTAGTTTGCTCTGGCATTTTGCGCTCAACAACATCTTCTGCAGATTTCCGTATATCGTTGAGTCCGAAGTAGGATAAGACACTGGTGAATAAGAGTAAGCACCCAAAAAGACCAAAGCCTAATGTTATTTTATTTATTATTGTTAACTGCATAATAGAATCCAACGAATACCCCCTACCAAAGCAAGGAGTGTCACAATAGTCTTACAATTCTAGTTTAACAGCATGTAAATTCAATGCACCAAAAGTTTATATCTTTTTTACATATTTGCGTTTTTTATCCGACACTTATTTGATGATCTCAACAAAGTTTATCCCCTCGTGGTTCATCCTGAGAATTACTTTTATTTCCCTGCTGTGCAAAAATCGTTCGCTGACTTAAAGAAACCGTAGTTTTACTTTAAAATCCCATCAAGTTACCTATAATACGTGCAAATGTTTTTCACACTTTCTCAGTAGGTTGTAATGGATCAAAACAAAGAATTGAAAAGAGCTGGGCTAAAAGTCACCCTACCTCGCCTTAAAATTTTACAAATTCTGCAAGACCCAAATAATCAACACATAAGTGCGGAAGATGTGTACAAGATTTTGATAGATCAAGACGAAGAGATTGGTCTTGCCACTGTGTACCGAGTCCTCAATCAGTTCGACGATGCAGGTATTCTCAATAGACATCACTTCGAAGGCGGAAAATCGGTTTTTGAAATAAGCCACAAAGACCATCACGATCATCTAGTGTGCTTGAAGTGTGGAAAAGTCATTGAGTTTGAAGACGACGTTATAGAGCAGCGACAAGAGATGGTTGCAAAGCAGCACAACATCAAACTTACGCACCATAGTCTTTATCTGTATGGCGAATGTACAGACGGGAATTGTGACGCTGTAGATTAAGCGTCGCCTTTCAGCCGCGGCTACAGTACTAATTGGCCAGAGCGGTAGAGCGGTAGAGCGGTAGAGCGGTAGAGAAAAGGTACAAAAAAACCTGCTGATTGGCAGGTTTTTTTGTGTTTTAGTGCTCAGCTCTTTTATTCAAAGCTCATACAGGCTGTTCAAAAGGTCGCAGCTGCTTACATGAAGGTATACTTAATATAGAAGCAAGTTAGGCAATAAACTTATAGGCATGATAAGCCTTAATCGCTTTTTCCCACATGTCGCCTGCATTACCTTCGCCAATAATATGTCCACCTACTTCTATAACTGGGGCAACTTCTTTACTAGACGACGTAAGCCAAACTTCGTCAGCTTCTAACAACGCTTCCTTGGAAAACCACTCTTCTTCAACGGGCAGTTGAGCGCGCTTAAAAGCCTCAATTGCGATTTGTCGAGTGATACCCGGTAGTAACTCGTTATTTAAAGGTGGTGTAGTGATAATGCCATTTTTTACCATAAAAACGTTGCATGAACTGGCCTCGGTTATCAGCCCTTGCTGGTTAAATAAAATAGTTTCATCCACCCCAGCCTTAACGCCTGTCTGGTAATGCATAACGTTGCCTAGTAAAGACGTAGACTTTATATGGCAACGCTGCCACCGCTTGTCTTCCTCTAGCGCTACCTTAAAGCCTTTTACATCACCTTTAGCTTCGGGTTGTGGTGGCGGTATCTCAAAGGCAAATGCAAATACGGTAGGCGAGATATTGCTAGCATAAGCATGATGGCGTTTAGCGTCTGTGCCACGGCTCACGTGAAAGTACACGCCAATATTCTTACTCTCTATAAAATCAGCGTTCTTTCCTGCTAACTCAAGAACAATAGCTTTCCATTGCACATTATCGAACGGGTTTTCAATCTCGATAGCAGATAAACCATTGGCCAGTCGGGTAAGATGTCCGCTCAAGCCAACCGGCTGCCCGGCATAGGTAGGAATGACTTCGTAAATACCGTCACCGAACAAGAAGCCTCTGTCCATTGGGGAAATTCTGGCTTCGCTGAGGGGAAGGTATTCACCATTTAAAAATGCAATTGTCATGCTAATTCTCTTTTTAATTGATGCAGTTGCCGTTGGAACAACAACACCGATGCCCTAGCCTCTTCGTTATCTTGAAAAACAAAAGAGATTTGCTCGCCGGGCACTTGCTGTGCCAAGCGACTTACGTCAAGCGGGTTTAAACAGCCTAGTTTTGGATATCCTCCCAACGTCTGTCTATCTCGCATCATAATTATTGGTTGCCCATCGGGAGGCACTTGTATAGCACCGATATGAATAGCTTCAGAGCGCATGGTGCTTAAAGATGACGCTACACCCTCTCCCGTTAATCGATATCCCATTCTATCTATCGACGGGCTAACCGTATAGATACTATTAGTGAAAATCCGTTTACATACGTCGCTAAAAAAGGCCTCTTGATAACCCTTTATTACTTTAAAAGGAGTCTTTGCTTGGTAATTGAAACGCTTTTCTACCGGTAGCTCTCTTAAATTGAGGTTTTTAAAATTTAATTCTGCGATTGAAACAATTTCAATAACATCTGAATCTTGCAGCACTTGTCCATTTCCATGAATACCACCAAGCGACTCACGCACCACTGTGCAGGCACTGCCAGCACTCTTAGATACTTGCCATTGGCCTAAAATACTTAAATAAACTTTGCAGCCCAAACACTCACTAGAGACATCAACAATGTCATTTTTTTCCACAAATGTGGTTCTGTAGACGGGCTGTTCGCTACCGTTTACCTTCAGCTTTACTTGCCTACCTGTGGCAGCGATCACGCAGGCCTCGCTGAAACGCAAAGACATGTTTCCCATAATCTCTAAACAGGGCGTATTATCTTCATTGTGAGCGAGAAAATTTGCCCAATAAAAAGCAATCGTATCCATTGGACCCGACTGAGAAAAGCCCTGGCGCTGCTTGCCTTTTCTTCCTTCATCAACAATGAGACTGAAAAGGCCCTTAGAGATAACTTCAACCTGCATGATAACTAACAAACTCACTTTCTGTTATAGAGCTAAAAGTAACGATATCGCCCGCACTGAGTAAGGGAATATTATTCTCGCCAACCATGGGTACAGGGCATAAGCCCAATAAATTCCACCCGCCAGGAGAATCACTGGGATACACGGCCGTTTGACGGTCGGCAATTGCTACTGCCCCTTTGGGAACTTTCTTTCTTGGTGAAGCTAGTCTTGCACACTGTAACGCTTTTGGAAGTTCTCCCATATACGCAAAACCAGGTGCGAACCCAACGGCATAGACTTTGAACTCCATGCTGGTGTGGAGCGCTATGATATCTTCTTTCTGAAGTGATGTTTTACGACTCACTTCGTCTAAGTCGTTCGCTGCCTTGGCGCCATACCAAACTGGCAGTGTATGTCGCTTAATCGCTTTTTGATAACCGTCATTGTTTTGGTTATGTAATCGCGTTTGCCACTGTTGAAGTGAATGATAAACAAAATGGCTATCAACTTGTTCTATATCGAAAACAATAAGCAAACTGTCGTAGGAAGGCACGCACTCAACAACCCAAGAGTTACCCGCTTTTGATGCAAAGCTGTCCAACATGTGTAACCACTGCTGACAGGAAGAGTTTGCCTGCTCTAGAGAGTCACCGGAAAAATACAACATAATGGCATCTGCACCTACCGGAACAAGCTGCCTTATACTGCCAAAGGGTTGCATGAAGATATCCTTATTTTGCTCAAAGAAAGGCTCTTATTTGCCGAGCTATATCTACAGCACCGGCAGTATCGCCATGCACGCACAAGCTATCGGCCTGTAAATGCAGTGTCGCTCCCGATGCGGTAGTGACTGAGTGATGTTCGATGAGTTGTTTAGCTTGTTCTAATGCTTCTTGTTCATGCAACACTGCACCGGGTATGTGACGAGACTGCAGAAGCCCGTCGTCTGTGTAGCGTCTATCTGAAAATGCTTCAAACAAAAGACTCAAGCCAAGCGACTGCGCTTCATCATAAATCAAATCGTTTTGTGAGGTTGCCTGAACCATGAGAGGAATTTTACCCTGCCCTATAACAACAACGCTCTTCATGACCGTTTTGCGTACGTCGGCATCTTTCATCATGTCGTTGTATAAAGCACCGTGGGGCTTTACATAATCTACCGTAGTGCCAACAATATCTGCCATACCAATGAGAGCGCTCACCTGATATTGAATACAGGCCGTGAGTTCATTAGCTTGCATAGCCATACTTCGACGACCGAAGCCTTGTAAATCTGGGTAGGATGGATGAGCTCCTACACTTACATTATGTGCTTTAGCAATGTCTAACGCTGCTTTCATTACCAAGGGGTCACCCGCGTGAAAGCCGCAAGCTATATTTGCCTGGTCTATTTCAGACATAATATCGCGCTCAACCGGCATCGACCATGCGCCAAAACTTTCACCTAAATCGCAATTTAACTTCATAATGGTTTAGCTCTTAACCTCAATCCGATATCATGTTACCTGTTCTATTAAAAAAGTCAGTGTTAATGATAAATATTGGAAAAATTAATACATTGCGCGTCGTTGCACAGTACCCTTTTGGGTATGCGTTAGCAGCGCTAGAGCGCAGTGAAAATACCGTTGCCGATGAAGCAGAAAGCAAAGTATTTCAAGATAATGGCGCTCAAGATAATGGTTATGAGAGCGACCGTCATGACAGTATATCGTCGGCGGCTAATTTTGACTCGCAAGCTTACACACTAGGTGCTAACGATACCGTAACGCTTCCTCTTGATGAGGTAACAACACCTTTAGAGACCAATGCTGAAATAGAGGTATTTGTTGCTACAGATCAACGGGGCGAAGCTTACGCTACGGTAAAAAAACCATTGATTCAGGTTGGCGAAGTAAAAGTGTTAAAGGCTGTGTCGGCCACTAATTTTGGTGCATTCTTTGATTGGGGCTTAGATAACGACCTACTTGTGCCAGATGATTACCAGGCAGAGCCGGTTAGCGCGGGAATGAACTACGTTGTTCACACGTTTTTTGACAACAAAACACAGCGCATCTTGGGTGCAACAAAGCTGCATTATTTTCTCAAAGAAAGCAGTGCCTACTTAAATGAAGGCGACAGCGTAGAGTGTCTTGTTTATGCGAAAACCGATTTAGGGTTCAAAGTTGTTATAAACGAGAAAAACTTGGGGCTTATCTTCCACAGCGATGCGTTCAAACCATTGAAGGTGGGACAAGCAACATCAGGCGTTATAAAAACTATTCGCGAAGATGGAAAAATTGATGTTGTTCTTCAGCGCATAGATAAAAGCGCACGTGATGAACTGCAGCAGGCCATTCTTGATGATCTAGACGCTCATGGTGGTATTTCAACCCTTACCGATAAAAGCGCGCCTAATGATATTTACAGTCATTTCAACGTAAGCAAAGCTGCTTACAAAAAGGCCTTAGGCGCTTTGTATAAACAAAAGAAAATAACGATCAGTGCTGATGCAATACGGTTAAACAAAAACGACTAAGCATCAGTGCTAATAGCAAATAATTTTGCACGCACCGCGTTAATTACAACATTTAGGATCGATAATGAAAGCACATGTTTCATGGGATAAAGACCTAACATTTACCGGCACAACGGACAGTGGCTACAGTACGGTTATGGACGGCAGTGGTAACGCTGTCTCTCCAATGGAGTCAGTTTTGGTAGCTATGGGAGCTTGCTCTAGCGTAGATGTTGTCGAAATATTAAAAAAAGGCCGTTTTGATATTACCGCTTGCGAGTGCAAGCTAGAAGCAAAACGCGCAGATGAGGCTCCTCGTGTATTCGAAAAAGTTCACGCACATTATGTTGTATCGGGTAAAGGCATTACCGATAAAGCTCTAGCGAGAGCAGTTCAACTTTCTGCAGAAAAGTATTGTTCAGTCATGCTAATGCTTAAAGACAGTGTCAATATCACCACCAGCTATTCACTGGTAGAATAGAAATCGGTTGTACGCTCTTCTCTAGGCATATCATCAATATATACTTTGGTGTAATACACCTTAGTTTAGCAATATTGACTAACAAATTTTAAAAAGGGCTAACTTAAAGAGTTGGCCTTTTTAATTTCACCGCTCAAATAACAGTAAAATATTGATAAATAAAGACAAATACTTACTGGCACGTTAACTGCTCTAACCGGTCATTACGACATAACGACAACAACGTTAGGGCATTGACCATGGAACACACACAAGACTTTTCATCTACCCCCACATCTAACTATTCAGTTACCCCCTCGTTTTCTTTACGCTATACGCTCATCGGCAGCACATTAATTGCACTGGCATTACTGGCAACAGGTTGCTCAGAAGCGGATGCCGTTGATACAAAGGCAAACGCCGAAAAGGTAGAAGAGACCGCCTTTGCGGTACCTGTTGAAGCGACTCATTTAAAAACAGGCAACATCACTTCTACTTATGATACCACTGCTATTTTAGAGGCTAGAGAAGAAGCCTTTGTGTCTGCACGAGCATCTGGAATTATTGAATCAATTTTTGTTGAAGAAGGTGATTACGTAGAAAAAGGACAAGCGTTAGCTCAGCTCGACAAACGCCGCTACGAGCTCAATCTATCCAAAGCGAAAGCAGATTTAGCCGGCATTGAGAGCGAGCTTGAACGGGTGAATAAAGTCTACTCTCAGAAACTTATAAGCGACGATACCTACGACAAGCTTAATGCCCAGTATGAATCGGTCAAAGCTTCGGTATCTATAGCGGAACTCGATTTAAAAGAAACCACGATTGTTGCGCCCATCAGTGGTTTTATTGCCTCTAGAAATGCAAAAGTAGGCAATTTAACTGAGTCTTTTCAACGTGAAAGAATGTTTCATATAGTGCAGCAAAAAGACTTGCAGGGCGTAGTCTATCTACCAGAAAACGAGCTTACTAATGTGTCTCAAGGACAGGTGGCAAAACTTACTGTCTCTGCTCTGAAAGACCAACAGATAACGGCACACGTAGAAAGAATTAGTCCGGTTATCGACTCTGCCACCGGCACATTCAAAGTGACGCTAAGAGTCCCAAATGGCGACAATACGTTGAAAGCAGGCATGTTCACCGACGTATCATTAGAATATGCCACTCATGCCAATACTACACTTGTTCCTCGTCGTGCTCTGGTTACTATCGATAATAGCCACAGTGTTTTTGTCGTCGACAACGGCGTTGTAAAAAAGGTTAATGTAACTACCGGGTTTGAAAACAACGACGTTGTCGAGGTTACCGACGGGTTATTGGGGAACGAGCAGGTTGTTACCGCTGGTCATCAAAACCTGAAAGATAGTGCGCCTGTTGAAGTTGTTAACAGCTAAATTTGCGAAAATAAGGAAATATTATTATGCGCATCGTCGATATTGCTGTTAAACGCCCTGTTGCCGTGTCTATGTTCACCTTTGCTGTATTGCTATTTGGCATGGTGTCGCTAGGCCGGTTGTCGGTAAACTTGCTGCCAGATTTATCCTATCCCACTTTAACCATTCGTACCGATTACGATGGGGCCGCGCCCGCTGAAATTGAGCAACTGGTATCTAAACCCATTGAAGAGGCCGTTGGTGTTGTGAAAGGCGTACGTAAAATCACGTCCACATCTCGTGCGGGACAATCTGATGTTGTTTTGTCCTTCGCGTGGGGCACCGAAATGGACTTTGCCAGTTTAGAGGTTCGAGAAAAGTTAGATGTATTAAGGCTTCCACTAGACATTGAAAAGCCAAGGCTTTTGCGTTTTAACCCTAGCTTAGATCCCGTTATAAAATTGGGGCTAACCACAGATTCAGAGAATTTATCTGAAAACGAAATGAAACGCTTACGTTTATATGCAGAGCAGCAGGTAAAAAGAGAGTTAGAGTCTGTAGAAGGCATTGCGGCTGTGCGTTTAGGCGGTGGCTTGGAAAATGAAATTCATATTCTTATCGATCAGCGTAAAGCCAGCCAACTGTCTATACCTATTACGGATGTAATTGCGCGAATAAAAGCTGAAAACGTAAATGCTGCGGGAGGAAGAATTGACAATGCCTCGCAGGCGTTTTTGGTGAGAACTCTCAATCAATTTGAAAGTTTAGACGAAATAAATAACCTTTTTGTGGGCCGGTCTGAAGGACGTAATATTCAGCTTAAAGACATTGCCCTTGTTCGAAGCGCTTATAAAGATAGAGACGTAATTACGCGTTTTAACGGCACAGAAGGCGTAGAAGTTGCCATTTATAAAGAAGGTGACGCCAATTCTGTAGACGTTGCTGCAAAGGTGGCCAGCCGCATCGCGGAAATTCAAGACGCCCTTCCGCCAAACTACGCACTCACACAAACTTACGACCAAAGCATTTTCATAAAGCAAGCCATAGACAACGTAAAATCAGCTGCCGTTGCTGGCGGAATATTAGCAATGCTCGTGCTTTATTTATTTCTTAAAGATTTTTGGGCCACTGTAATTATTTCGGTATCCATTCCTGTGTCTGTTATCGCTACCTTTAACTTGATGTATGCAAACGATATAAGCCTTAATATGATGAGCTTGGGCGGCATTGCGCTGGCTGTTGGTTTGTTAGTTGATAACAGTATTATAGTGCTCGAAAATATAGACCGTCACCGTCGCCATAAACGCGCTTTAGATAGCGAACTCGATGATGCGCCGGGCAACGCAATTTCACAGCAAAATGAGTCACTACTAGAGCCGGCTTCAACGGGTACAAAAGAAGTTTCTGGCGCTATCATCGCTTCTACATTAACCACAATGGCGGTATTCGTTCCTCTCATTTTTGTTGAGGGTATCGCTGGTCAGCTTTTTCGAGACCAGGCTCTTACGGTGTCATTTGCGCTAGCGGCATCTCTTGTAGTAGCGCTTACGATAATTCCAGCAATGGCCCGTCGTAAAAAGCAGCAACAGCTCAGTCACCAGGACACCTTTGATGCACCAACTAAAAAGCCAAAAACCCCTCCTGTTAGCTTTTTAGGAAAACTATTTTTCTA
Organism: Alteromonas sp. RW2A1; assembly: GCF_001886475.1. Lineage (NCBI taxonomy): Bacteria > Pseudomonadati > Pseudomonadota > Gammaproteobacteria > Alteromonadales > Alteromonadaceae > Alteromonas > Alteromonas sp. RW2A1. Next base: position 1,305,680 of record NZ_CP018031.1, read on the forward strand.
TGTAACATGGCCTATCAATGCGCTAGTAAAATTCATTTTTGTGTTTTTACCTGCTGCTTTGGTTACGTTATTAATTGGTGCGTGGCACATTGCTAGTAAGCTTTTGTCAGTGTTATTTAAGCCCTTAATATGGGTGTTCTCAAAAGGATTCGATGGCATTGCTAGAGCGTATGAGGTGGTGCTTCATGCAAGCTTGCGCGCTCGCTCAGCCATATTAGGCGTTACTCTGGCAGTAGCCGCTGGTGGCGCATTACTCGTACCTCAATTAGGCATGGAACTCATTCCTACTATGTCACAGGGCGAATTTTCTGTTGAGATTGCCCTTCCTGCAGGTACGCCTTTGTATAAAACCGACGAAGAACTGAATATGCTAGCCGCCGCTGCGTTAAAAAGCACTGGCGGTACTGCTGACGATAACGAAAATAATACCAAGGTGCTTCGCACCTATGCTATGTCTGGCACCGGCAGCTTGGTAAGTGCAGCGCCTAATCAGGGTGGAGACCACTGGGGCCGATTAAATGTCGTCATGCGAGCCGATGCGACAAGTGCAGATATGCAAAACGTTCAAGAGTCTCTGCGTAGCTACTTGACTACCCGTCCTAACATAGAGTCTGTATTTTCAGAGCCTGAACTGTTTAGTTTTTCATCTCCCGTTCAAATTGAAATAACCGGTTATGATTTAAATCAACTTAAAGAGTATGGCGATGCGATTGCTATTAAGCTGGCGAGCTTCAGCAATTTTGCAGATGTCACCACTAGCATTCGCGATGGTAATCCTGAGCTTAAAATAGAGTTTGATCACGCTAAACTTGCCCGCCTCAACTTAGATGCCGCTTCTGTATCTCAATTAATTGCAGCGAAAGTGGGTGGCAGCGTGGCTACCCAATACAGTATTGAAGACAGAAAAGTAGATGTTCTGGTTAGAACAAAAGAGAGCCAGCGCAATAATATCGCCGGAATACGAGCCATAGTGATTAATCCCCGCTCTACTCAGCCGATACCTCTCAGCGCGGTTGCCGATGTATTTATGAGTGTAGGACCAAGCGAAATTACTCGCGTAGGTCAACAGCGAGTGGCATTAGTAACAGCGAATGTCGCCGAAGGTAAATTGGATGAGGCAGTGTTAGTAGCCGAATCTGTGCTTAACGATACTCAATTGCCCTTATCGCTAAGTGCTACTATCGCTGGTCAAAGTGAGGATATGCAGAACAGCTTCCGCTCGCTTCAATTTGCCCTCGCACTCGCTGTTTTCATGGTGTATTTGGTTATGGCGTCACAGTTTGAATCTTTGCTACACCCGCTGCTTATTTTGTTTGCAGTTCCCCTTGCAGGAGCAGGTTCAGTTTACGGATTGTGGTTAACCGACACGCCCTTGAGTGTGGTGGTCTTTATCGGGCTAATTATGCTTTGTGGCATTGTGGTTAATAACGCCATTGTATTGGTCGACCGTATTAATCAGCTTCGACGCAACGGTATAGACAAACACGCAGCAATTATTGAGGCAGCGAAAACCCGATTACGTCCAATTGTTATGACCACACTCACCACCGTTTTGGGTTTGCTCCCTATGGCCTTAGGCTATGGTGAGGGTGCTGAAATAAGAACACCCATGGCAATTACCGTTATTTTTGGCTTACTATTCGCCAGTTTACTGACCTTAATTCTATTACCCGTGCTTTACAGCTTGTTCGATAACAAAGAGACACTTTCTAGCGTAAAAACTGAACCGCAAAACACTCAGGAAGTCTTGGATGGAGGTTCGCTATGAAGCACTCCAAACAACATCCTGCCCAACAAGATAAAGTACAGGGTTTAGGTGCCGCACTGGCGCGATTTGCGCTTAACAAGCCAGTTACTATAGGTATGCTATTTTTCTCAATGCTTCTCTTTGGGTTGGTATCATCAAGGCTTTTACCCCTTGAGAAGTTCCCAGGCATTGATATTCCTGAGATGGTGATTGAGATCCCCTACCCCGATGCAACGCCCATCGAGGTAGAAACCATGATCACCCGCCCCGTTGAAGCTGCCATAGCGACCATGTCTGGCATTAAACGTTTGCGGGCACGCTCTTATGATAATAAAGCAGAAATCGTGGTTGAGTTTGATTGGGATGAAAATCTCAAAGCGAAAAGTATTGAAGCGAGAGAAAAAGTGGATGCAATTAGAGATGAGCTTCCCGCTGATATCGAACGCATCATGGTTTACAAATTCAATACTAATGATATGCCCATTTTTCAGCTTCGCGTCTCCAGCGATCGAGATCTGTCAAACGCCTACGACCTATTAGAACGCAATCTAAAGCGACCTTTGGAGCGAGTGGCTGGGGTTTCTAGGGTTGAGCTTTATGGCACTATGAAGCGCCAAATTAGTATAAGGCTTGACCCAAAAAAGTTGGCCGCATATCGCATTAACAATACTGAATTAGTGCAAAAGCTGCAAAGCGCAAACTTTTCCCTCACGGCTGGCTATATGAATAATGAGGGCGAAAAGATATTGGTTAACCCGAAGGGTGAATTTGATGACATCAGCGACTTTGAACAAATGTGGATCCAACCCAATATTCGCTTATCGGATGTTGCAGAGGTGCGCTACGAATTGCCCCTGCGAAACGAAGGTCGTCATTTAGATAGAAGCTTTGCCGTAGGTTTCAACGTTTTTAGAGAATCAGGTAGTAACCTCGTTGAAGTATCTAATGCTGTAATGAAGGTGATAGAACTGGCAAAAAGTGACCCAGAGTTTGCGGGAATCAACCTTTTTGTTATGGATGATACGGCTAAAAGCGTGACGTCATCTTTGAGTGACTTGCTAAGTGCGGGATTATTAGGTGCCCTGCTCTCGGTAATTGTTCTGTTTATGTTTTTACGGCAGTTTGTCACCACTATCATAGTGGTGATGTCTGTGCCTTTTTCTATCTGCATAGCGCTAGGTGTGATGTATCTATTAGGTTACACACTTAACATTCTTTCTCTGATGGGCCTGATGTTAGCCGTAGGCATGTTAGTTGACAATGCGGTAGTGATTACCGAGAGTATCTTTCAAGAACGTCAGCAAAGCAGTGATGTTTCCTATGCCACCCAAACAGGCGTAAACAAAGTGAGTTTAGCCGTTATTGCAGGTACCGCGACAACGGCCATTGTCTTTTTGCCGAATATAATTGGCGTTAAAATTGATGTCACTATATTTTTAGAGCACGTGGCTGTTGCGATCTGTATATCACTATTCGCTTCTTTGTTTATCGCAAAAACGCTTATTCCTCTCTTAACGACCAAGGTAAAAATTCCAGTTGTAAGGCATTCGGCGCCCGCAGGGTATATTAGACGCTACGGTAAAGTATTATCGTGGGTGTTAAACAATCAGGGAAAAACATCGCTTATTGCCATCGCGATCCTCGCCTCAACAGTTATTCCCATGCAGGCCGTTACCTCAGACGACGACGGTAATAACAACCAAGAGCGCATTTGGCTCAACTACCACATGACCCAAAACTACACGCTATCTGAAGTTGAGAGCACAGTAGAAAAAATGGAAGCCTATTTATATGACAATCAAGAGCGCTTTCATATTAAGCAGGTGTATACCTATTTCACACCGGGCTACGCAATAAGCGGCTTAACATTGAATGACGAACTTCCTGTGCCTGTGAGCGCAATAAAACAGGACATAAGAGAATCTATGCCGTCATTTGTAAGAGCCAGACCTACATTTCAGTGGGACAGCGGCAGCGGGGGGGGTATTCAGGTTACGCTTTTAGGTGAATCGTCAGAGCAGCTTATGACTATTTCAAAAGAGCTTGTGCCGATAATCGCAAAAATTGAGGGATTAAAAGACGTAAAAGCAGATACGGGGTCTACCCGAGACGAAGTACAAATTCGTATTAATAGGGAAAAAGCAAACCGTTTTGGCATTGGCGTTAATGACGTTGCAAACGTAGTGGCTACCGCATTGCGCGGCAACAATCTAAGAACTTTTAGATACGGGGATACGGGTGAAGTAAATGTGCAGCTAAAGTACGGAAATGATATTCAGTCCTCGTTGAGCGAGCTTAAAAATATCCACATCGGCTTTTCACAAAACCAATCTGTCACCCTTAATATGATTGCCGATTTTGAAATTAAGCCACAGCTGTCTCAAATTAACCGCAGCTATCGCCAAACCTCACTGGCCATTGGCGCTAACCTTGAGGGTGAGACTACCGTTGAAGAAGCTCGAATGAAGATAGAAAAAGCTCTTGAGAATATTGCTTTGCCCACGGGATACAGATGGACGTTAGATGGAAGCTTTTCTCGTCAAAGCGAGGCAAATGCTGTGATGCAAATGAATATGCTTTTGGCGCTATGCATGATTTATGTGGTTATGGCTGCTCTGTTTGAATCATTAATTCTGCCTACCTCGGTTATCACCTCGCTGTTGTTTTCATTTACCGGCGTATTTTGGGCCTTTATGATAACTGGCACCTCAATGTCTGTAATGGGTATGATCGGTATGCTTATTTTAATGGGCATTGTTGTGAATAATGGCATTGTCTTAGTAGACAGAATAAATCAACTGGTCAATGAAGGACTTTCTTTATACGAAGCCGTTGTTGAGGGGTGTGTAACCCGTATTCGACCTATCTTGATGACAGTTGCTACCACTGTCTTGGGGCTAATTCCGCTAGCAATTGGCACTACACGGATAGGCGGCGATGGTCCACCCTATTCCCCAATGGCCATCGCCATTATTGGAGGTTTGATATTTTCTACGCTAACAAGCTTGTTCCTTGTGCCATTAGCATATGTTCTACTCCTCAAGTTGAGATTCCACACTCAGCGACTCTTTATCAACGGTCGACACAGAGTGTCTCGTTGGGTAAGGGTTTGAGCCGAGCATCATTAACCAGTTATGAGTTCCTGGTTGGGTGTGTGGTGTTCTTTGCAGGAACTTCACCACCCGCCTCTTTACACTAGTCATAATTAACTACGCGAGATAAGGAATTCGTGAACCGAATCAGCGCCGCGCTCAACGGAAAAGTCGATTAAATTGCTTCCATTGCAGGTTAAACCTGTGTCAGAAGTAATAACACGTAGCACTTGACGCTGACTATCGCCAATGCGACCTACACTGCGTGAAAGGCTTGAGCGGAGTGTTCTGATATCATCGTTGACGATGGCTTTACAAAAGCCTGCGAACTCAGTTTCTCCAATAAAACGTACTTCTTTTTGTGTCTCTGCTGCGTTTGCATTAACTGCAAAAGACAGAGCTGCTGTTGCGATAAGCGTTTTAAACAGTTTCATAATAGTTTCCTTTGGACATATTTAATGATGTAAGTTGCAACCCAGTTATCGCTGAGTGCCCATTAGTTATGCACCAAGAAAATATTTTTTTCTGTTGTTTTATTGTGTAAGGCAGGTAAATTTGCGGTAAATCAGTATGTTAACGTTTATTTAAATAGTTAAGCCACTGAAAATGTTGAGATTTATAAATTTCTTTATTCCGAAATAATATAGGTAAGCAGTAAAACATCGCCAAAAACTCTAATACTAAAGTCTTAATCAAAGCCATTTTTTTCATTTAAAGTGAAGTTTTAACAAAAAAAATGACATCACAGATTAATAATCATACTGAAATGCCATTTTTTGTTGTAATAAAACTACATTTTACTCGTATTTTCTTGCTCGCTTTGTCTCGATAGCATCAATGTAAGCATGCCAAGAGCCATAGGCAACAAGAGGCATTAGAACAATAAACCCAACAAAACCGGTTACAAAGCCAATTGCGACGGCAGAGAAAATTATCGCTCCCCATATCAGCATAGGTAATTTGTTCACCCATACAGCATTAACGCTTGTTAGTACTGCGGTTGCCAAGTCGACTTTACGCTCCATTAGGATTGGTTGTGTGAATGCCGTTAAAAACAACATCGCCACCGTAAATACCGCACCCACTAAGCTACCTAACACTAGGAATGGCAATAAACTCTCTAATGTATTTTCTATATAAGGAGGGTAAAGCGCGTGAATAATAGAGGCTACCCGCAACCAAAATATCATCATGAACATGAGTAAAACTGCAAAACCCCATTCATTAGTTGCATTTCTACGCATGGCTCTGAGGGAATGTCGAAGTGTAGGTTTATGCCCCTTCTCCATTTCCCAGCTCACATCGTAAAGTCCTGCTGCCAAAAACGGGCCGACCAGCATAAAGCAGACAATTGCGGGTAGAATTACTAGGTGCCAACCTGTCATCGCCACCAAATACATAATTACCCAAGGTATAACGGCAAATAGTACGCCATAAAACGCGGTAAGACCTGGGGCCCGCATAGCGTCTCTTATTCCTAGCGAAAGCCATTTTATCGGATCGCCAACATCTAATTCTTTACAGGGAATGACACGCGCAATGCCACTTTGTGTAATCGCATTTTCTGGGGTTTCTTTAAAATGGTGCGACATATTGAAATCACCTCTGATGGTAAACTTGTCTTTTATTGGCGTTTTTACGAACACCTCATTACTACGATAGGCTTATATTGAAAAGTTCACAAGTTATTAACATATTTTTTATAAACTTATACTTTTAAGGATAGTTGTCATCTTTTTTGTTCGTAATTTGGACAAGTGCGCATAAAAATAGTCATATTGTGCCTTAATCTCCTATTTTGCCGTCGCATATCACTGTGGTTTGCGATAATCTCAGGGTATGTAAATCAACCAGATAGACCATGAAAACTGTATCTCGCTCACATAAATTAGATAACGTTTGTTATGACATTCGAGGCCCAATAGCAGCACAAGCAAGAAAAATGGAAGATGAAGGTCACCGCATATTAAAACTTAATATCGGTAACCCCGCGCCATTTGGTTTTGAAGCCCCGGACGATATTGTAAAAGACGTTATTCATAACCTTCCCACGGCTCAAGGATATTCAGACTCCACGGGAATTTATGCGGCGAGAGTAGCAGTGATGCAGTACTATCAGCAGCGAAACATTAAAGATATTCGCGTTGACGATGTATACATCGGTAATGGGGTTAGCGAATTGATAATGATGGCAATGCAAGCTTTGCTGAATCAGGGAGACGAAGTACTCATTCCCAGCCCCGATTATCCATTGTGGACCGCAGCGGTCAGTCTTTCTTCTGGTTCCCCTGTCCACTATCGATGTGACGAACAAGCAGGCTGGTTTCCAGACCTGGATGATATTAAGAGTAAAATCACCAGTAAAACTCGCGCTATTGTGCTTATCAACCCCAACAACCCCACAGGTGCGGTGTACGATGAAGCATTACTACAAGAAGTTGTCGAAATAGCCAGACAGCATGGGTTGGTGGTATTTAGCGATGAAATTTATGACAAAATTCTCTATGACGATGCAAAACACACCAGTATTGCCTCACTAGCTGACGATGTTTTCTTTGTTACGTTTAGCGGGCTAAGTAAAAACTATCGCGTAGCGGGCTTTCGCTCTGGGTGGCTACTTGTTAGCGGCAATAAACGATTAGCATCTGATTATATAGAAGGGCTTAATATCCTCTCGTCTATGCGAATGTGCGCGAACGTCCCATGTCAAAGCGCTATTCAAACCGCGCTTGGGGGCTATCAAAGCATAGATGATTTGGTAAAAGAAAACGGCAGGCTCCGCATTCAAAGAGATGTCACTACAGATATGCTCAACGGTATTGACGGCTTGCATTGTGTAAAACCTAAAGGTGCTATGTATTGCTTCGCGCGAGTCGATGAGAAAAAATTCAATATCCACAATGATGAACAAATGATCCTTGATCTTTTAAGCTCTGAAAAAATTCTGCTGGTGCATGGCAGAGCATTTAACTTAAATGACGGTATTTATTTCAGGTTAGTATTTTTACCTCACAGTGATGTTCTTGTACCGGCACTTCACAGAATAGGAAACTTTTTCAGAACTTATAAGCAAGGGGCTTAGTGTGTCAGACAGAAGTCATTTTTTTGCACATTTATCTCGATTGAAACTCATCAATCGCTGGCCTCTTATGCACAATGTGCGTACAGAAAACGTGCAAGAGCACAGTTTACAAGTAGCCATGGTTGCCCATGCACTTGCGTTAATTAAAAATAAGTTCTTTGGAGGTAATGTGAACCCTGAGCGCATTGCAACGATGGCATTGTTCCACGATGTGTCTGAAGTGCTCACTGGCGACTTACCTACCCCAGTTAAATACTTTAATCCCGCCATTAAAGAAGAATATAAAAAGATTGAAAAGATTGCTGAAAACAAGCTTATTGAAATGGCGCCAGAGTCATTTCGAGACGACTACGCTGCGCTTATTGATTCACAATACCACGACCCCGAAGATGCCTTTATAGTGAAAGCCGCTGATGTGCTGTGCGCGTACCTAAAGACATTGGAAGAGTTGGCAGCCGGTAATAGAGAGTTTACGTTAGCGAAAAAGCGGCTTGATAAAATTTTAAAAGAATACCACTCCGAAGAAGTGGACTACTTTCTTACACAATACGTTCCTAGCTTTTCCTTGAGCCTTGATGAAATAACCCAAGACGAAATGTAAAACCGATAAGGACTCTACTGTGACAATATCTCAATGGGAACTTGACCTACATGCACGTCGTCTTCCACGCACCGAGTCGAGGGACGGAGACCACAGAAACCCATATCAAAGAGATAAAGCGCGAGTGCTTCACAGCGCGGCGTTTCGCAGGCTGCAGGCGAAAACGCAAGTATTAGGCGTTGGATTAAGTGATTTTTATCGCACTCGCCTTACCCATTCTTTAGAGGCGGCACAAATAGGAACAGGAATTACAGCGCAACTGTGGAATAAGTTTCCCGAAATAGCGCAGGAACTAGTGCTTGATCCTACGCTCATTGAAACAATCTGTTTAGCACATGATATTGGACACCCTCCTTTTGGCCACGGCGGAGAGATAGCCCTCAATTATATGATGCATGAGCACGGTGGGTTTGAAGGCAATGGTCAAACGTTTCGCATTGTCACTCAGCTCGAACCTTACACTGCCGAGCATGGTATGAATTTATGCAGACGCAGTATTTTAGGGTTAGTCAAATATCCTAATTTCATTAATACACTCCACTTTAAATCACATACCGCTGCGCGTCCGCTTTCATTAAGGCAGGTAAAAGCAGACGAATGGCACCCTCCTAAAGGGCTTTTTGCATGTGATAAAGCATTATTTGACTGGTTGCTTGCGCCCCTTTGCAGTGAAGATAAACAGCGTTTTATGCAGTTTTCTGAAAACGCTAATGGACACGGTAAAACAAACTACAAATCATTTGATTGTTCAATAATGGAGTTAGCCGATGACATTGCGTATGGCATTCACGATTTAGAAGATGCCATTGTAATGGATATGGTAAATAAGCAGCATTTTGTAGAAGAAGTCACCAGTCCATTGAAAGGCCTCTCTATTCCGTGGCTTTCTGAAAACATCGAGACATTAACTACAAAGCTCTTTAGCCAGGCCCACCATGAACGCAAAAACGCTATTGGCGCATTGGTAAACAGCTTTATTACTGCAATTGAAATACACAAAATCCAAGGTTTTTCTCATCCTCTTCTCGCTTATAACGCTACTATGCCCAATAATTTCGGCGAAGCGCTTGGGCTGTTTAAGCGTTTTGTCTTTAGAAAGGTAATACGTCGCCCCGATGTTCAGCTTTTGGAATACAAAGGACAGCTCGTTGTAATGGAGCTTTTTGAAGCTTTTGCGTCGGACCCTACCAGACTATTGCCCGAAAATACCCAAGAACGCTGGCGTAAAGCACAAGACAACGGAAAAGGTATGCGGGTTCTCGCTGACTACATATCGGGAATGACTGACGAATTTGCCTCTCGTCTCTACAGCAGTATTTTCTCTCCAAAACAAGGTGGTATTCAAGACAGCTTTCATATGTAGTTGATTACTATGCGGCACAGGATAGCGCTGCTTGTGTGTTAGATATCTCTCAGAAGACAGCCGTCTGCGGGTTCGCCTTATTCATTTGGCTACTTGTTTATCTAGCTGTTTACTCAGCTATTTATTTAGCTATTTATTTAGCTATTTATTTAGCTATTTATTTAGCTATTTATTTAGCTATTTACATAGCGTTCTAGCTAGCTATCTATTCAACAACCTGTGCAAGTATCTTAGTGATTTCCTTCATTACTATTTGTCAGCCATCTACTCAACAAAGTCCTTTAGGTGACTTTTTGAAATTATCTCAAGGCCTGTCTGGTCATGTATATCTGTCGAGTCATGAATATTTGTGGCAAGCGCTTTACGTCAATTGCGGTAACAGCATACATTTATTGCGAAATAGTTAAGTGTGTAATAGATAAGCTTTAATGAGTAAAGACGATTTATGAAACTATCTTGCTGCTTCAACGTATTCACACTATAAGCCTATGACAAATTCTGCCTAAACAAATACATGCGGAATGCTGAAACCGCTTAAATTAGGTTTTAGTTAGGGCTTACGTTAAGCGTTAATGAGCTAGCAAGAGTCGATGTGAATAACGAATGACAGAATATGAAAGAGCAAACTTGGCTCTTTCAACCTGAGTGAAAAATATTGTGTTAAGAAGGTAGAATAATGTCTAAACCTTACAAGCCGTCAGTTAAATTAAATGATAGTGATGTGACTGATGAACATGTTTACATGAACCGGAGATCGCTTTTAAAGTCACTTGGATTTGTAGGGGCCTCTACCTTGCTCGCAAAGTCTGCTAGCGCTGCTGATTGGTTCTGGGAAGATGAGAAGGAAGATACACCTTTTCAAGGCAAACCACTGGACTTTTCGCAACCGAGTAAATTTCAAATCAATGAAACTCGAACTCCAGAAAAGAAAATAACGTCGTATAACAACTTCTATGAGTTTGGTACATCAAAAGACGCGCCAGCGGAAAACGCCACTGAGTTCAATACCGACCCATGGACGTTAAAAATTGATGGTTTAGTGAAAAATCCACTGGTGCTCGATCACGACTCGCTAACAAAGCGGTTTCCCCTTGAAGAACGCATTTATCGCCTTCGCTGTGTAGAAGCCTGGTCTATGGTAGTACCGTGGATAGGCTTTGAACTAGCGGCTCTTATCAAGCAAGCTGACCCGCTAATGTCAGCAAAATACGTGGCGTTTGAGACGCTCTATGATCCAGAGCAGATGCCAGGGCAAAGCAATCGATTTTTAGGTGGCGGTATTGAATATCCTTATGTGGAAGGTTTGCGCCTTGATGAAGCGATGCACCCATTAACGTTATTGTCGGTTGGCTTATATGGAAAAACTCTGCCCCCGCAAAACGGGGCGCCTATTCGCTTAGTTGTACCTTGGAAATATGGATTCAAAAGCATTAAATCCATCGTACGCATTCGCCTGACCGATAAGCAGCCACCCACAACGTGGAATCGCCTCGCATCAAACGAATATGGCTTCTATGCGAATGTTAATCCAAAGGTATCTCATCCACGCTGGAGCCAAGCTAGTGAACGCAGAATCACTACAGGCGGCCTGCTTTCTCGCAATAGAATAGAAACAAAGATGTTCAATGGGTATGACGAAGTTGCGCCACTTTACTCCGGTATGGATTTAACTAGATATTATTAATGGTATCCATGATTGCCAATAAAAAACTTCTACGACTCTCGCCGTTTGCCAGACGTTGTATAAAATCGATTATTCACAGTGTGGCCTTAGGGTATATTGTGTGGCTATTTTATGCAGGCATTACAGATTCATTAGGTGCAGACCCGGTAAATACACTTTTGAATGAAACCGGTATTTGGGCTATTCACCTGCTGTTTATTACGTTATTGCTTAGCCCCCTTGCAAAGTGGTTGAAAAGTCCAGCGCCTATTCAGTTTAGGCGCATGTTAGGCATTTATGTATTTGTATATGCATTGGCCCATTTCAGTACCTACGTTCTTTTTGAGCTGCAGCTCGATATGACGCTGGTACTGAGTGAGATTATAAGTCGGCCGTATATTATTGTGGGAATGCTAGCGATTTTGCTGCTAATGGCACTAACTGCAACCTCTTTTAACCTTATAAGAAGGAAAATGGGCAAGCGCTGGCAGCAGCTTCACAATACTATTTACGCTATTTTGCCTCTGGCTTTATTGCATTTTAGTTGGTCGCAAAAAACCTTTTGGCAAGAGCCTATTTGGTATTGGCTAGTCGGAATTATCATTTTAATTCCCCGAGTCAAGCATGGGCTATCCACTTTTCGGCGAAAGCAATTACGTCAGAAAAAACTGCAAGAGAAAAAACTGAGTAATGCGGCGTAACGCGCCGTTTTTGCCACAGTTACAATACATATAAAAAATAAAAGGTTACTACGCAGCACTCCTGCAACTAACGTAATAGGATCTCCGATTATGGGCACCCAGCAAAGTAATAAACTCCACTTGCCCCATCGAGTAAAAAGAATACTAGCGCGAGTAAATGAGCTGTCGCTGACTCTCAATACCTTTGTAGCTATCACTTTTCCGTATTTAAGGCCAAGAAAATAGTTAAAAAGAGCCCCTAGCACGTTGCCACTTGATGCAGCGACCAAGAGAAGCACCGTAGAAAAGCCACTACTATATAAAGCAGTGAGTACAACCTCAGAGCTAAAAGGCAAAATAGTTGCTGCCAAAAAAGCACAGACAAACATGCCTATATAACCCCAATCGACTAATACGCTCATAATCCCATTTTTCTCGTGATAGACCAAAGCATACACAGTGCTTTTGATTCTACTAACGATATCAGATAGCCATTATTTGACTAATAAAAAATGCTTTATTTTAAAAGCACTTACCATATTTGTTCGATTTTGTTCGAAAAAAGCACAATGTATAACTTGCAAATCACACTGGATAAAACTACTGTATACACATACACACTGTATACTTAAACAGTTAACGTGGTTTTATAAAAATAAGGTATGTCCTATGAGTAATTCACCAGTTTGTCGACTTAATGCACTTCGTACTTCCCTTCTCGGTTCTGGAGTCCAAAATGTTGTGCAACTCCCGTTGCCTATTGAAGGTTTTCCTGGCGAAGGAAGAGAAAGTAACAGAGAAGGTAACAGAGTAAATAACGACAAAGGGTGGAATTATTTACTCTCTAGTTCAGTTTCGTTTTCTAAAGACGTGATGAACGCTATTCGTATTCAAAAGCCTGAAAAGGAGAAAGTGCCTGAATGGATAAGTAAGCTAATTACAGGCGGCCAGTGCAAAACACTGTATGTAGAAAATATAGATTTAGATTTACAGCCTACTGACAGTGATATGATCCGTAAGCTTTGTGAGCTTTACTCGGTGAGTTTAGTGAACGTAAAAGTGGACAGTAATACCCAAAACAGAAATGTTGCTGTAGGGCCTTGGTAAAAACAGAAATACAAAGCGAGAAAGTTGAGTCAATAACAGCAAAGTTTTTGGCTAGTACACTCGTGTATTGTACTATGAGCGGTGTAACATGAACGATTGAATTAATCTTGGATACCAACTAGTTTTATGCGTTGCTTTTGCTGCTCCACAAGCTCATATGAGCATTGCTGTGCTCCCTTCATCAGCGGTACAGATAGCCCTCAAACGGCAGAACAATTGATGCGCTCCCGTTTTACTGCATATGCAATCAAGCGATACGACTATGTTCGCGACACGTATTCAGAGGAAAAGCGTCAAGGGATAACATCAGAAAACCTTGAAAGTAGCGCTAGCGGTGCTCATTGGTTCGCTCTTAAAGTCCATACTTCAACACACAGTAAACCTAGTTCAGATACCGTCGAGTTTACTGCCTACTACTTTGAAAATAAGCACCTCTTTCAGTTACACGAGACATCGCGCTTTATCATCGAGGGCGGACTGTGGCGTTATCACGACGGTACCCTTCATGATGACTGCGGTAAAATAAAATATGGTAGAAACTTGCCGTGTCTTTGCGGAAACAATAAAAAATTCAAGCAGTGTTGTGCAACAAAAGTGAGATAGGCGGACAGGTTAGCGAAAAATACGTGGTTATCGATAAGGCGGTTATCGGTAAGGTGGTTATCGATAAGAGTATAGAGGGCGGCAGGCGCTTACCAGGCGTTTAAGTAACTCCCTGCCGTAGATGCATAACTTGAGAAGTCAGCTCAAGCGGAAAGCCTAAACGTTTTTAAACTTTAAAAAATTTGATACTTAGTGGGTAATGCCAGAGTTCGCCATTGTTAGCCTTGAGTGCCGCAACGATCGCGAAGATCAAATTTAGAATCCCCAATATTAATAACCCGAAGCCGCCTATTATAATCAAAAGCAAAATACCGCATATAACCGTGTATATTACTAGGCTAATTAACCAATTCGCAGTGACTCTTCCATGTTTATCAATATCTTCATTCTGATCTTTATGAGCTATCCACATAATAATAGGTAATATAAGCCCCAAGCCTGGAACAATTATGCTGGTGAGCTGACTCACGTGAATTAGCGTACAGTAGGTTCTTACTGTAAGTCCCCAATACATGTTTTCTTCCGTTGTCATATGTATTCCCTCTTGTAATTATAATTGAGTAGGCTCTACTGAGAAGAGCCTGCTAAATGATAATGCTCATTTGATATTTCGCCAAATTTAATTACACCATTGCTTAGCCATACTCCCGATAAATGATTTTCTAACATTGGCTGCCATCTCTGTTTAATAGCCAAATACCTAGAGCTTTGCAAAAAGGTACTCAACGATTCCTTTAAAGTCATAGCAAGCTCTTGATTGTCTTCTGTTTTCGGCATTACTAGATAACTATAGACTGTGTCAGCGTGAACCAATTTACGAATTTGAGAGCAGTCCAGCTTATTTCTTTGACAGTATATTCGTATACCTGTGTCTGAAAAGAAAACCGCATCAACTCGTTCTTTTATTACTGCATTAATAGCCTGCGCCCAAGAATTGTATTCATGCAAAGCAAACTGCGGATTTTCTTTTACCAATTCTGCTCTGTAGTCTCCTCTCATTACAGCTACTGAAGTCTTTGAAGTACCTGAGCGTTGTTGTGAGTTGGGTATTTTTAAGGTTTTCCCGTAGAGGTTTATATCGGTTGCGGTTAGTGGCGCTATCCAAAAGTAATGATCTTCTCTTTGTTTTATTCGCCCAATGCCTGTCGCCATCATTAATTGCCCACGTTGCAACTCTCTCACTAATCGTGCGAAAGGCAGAGGTGTTATGTCTGCTTTAATGCCTGCCAAATCCAGCAAAGAGGATGCGAAGTCAATTGAGTACCCTCGAACATTGCCTTCATCGTCAAACTCACTGAATAGTGGTGTATTAGCTGTTAAGAGTTTTATAGATTCAGCGGCATAAAGATAGCCAGCAAATAGAAGAGAAATTGAACACAGCATTATTGATGAAAACAAATTTCTGAACATATCCATCCCTTTATTGTTAAGAGATTTTAATAATAAAGCAGTCATCACCGTTTTGTTATTCAACATTTGTTGTAAATTTAGCGAGTTTTAGCAAATTTTTAGTGAGCGCGAAAAAACGTGAAACATAGGCGATAAAAATACGCAGACCTCAAAAATAACAAAACTTTTTCCGGCTTTTTCCTATCAATCAGTATTTTGCTACTAACGTATTGTTGCTTGTTTATGAATTTAGCGTAAGTTAAATGTATGATTATGTAGATGGAATTTTGTGGTTATTTCAATGAGGCGTTTTTTCGCGTTAACTTCACTTATTTGGTTTGCGGCCTCTTGCGCACAGCTATCTTGGTCTAAACCCATAGCGCCAATCTTTTCGCAGTACACCGTCAACGACGGTCTCGCCCATATCTCTCTAGCCGATGCAACTCAAGATAAGGATGGCTTTTTATGGTTGGCGACACAAGCCGGCATTGATAGATTTGATGGGTATTCTTTTAGAAATTTTGGCCTGATAGAGGGCGAAAGTAATTCTGGCCTTCAATCGATCACCGCTCTTCAGGTTGAGGCAAGTCCTGATGGAAAATTTATCTGGGTTGGGACATTTGGCGGCTTAAGTCGGCTCAATGTGGATAATGAGAAGTTTACCCACTTTACGTTACCCGCATCAGAAGCAATCAATAACGCTATTATTAACCGCATAAAAAACACTGCAGATAATACCACTTGGATAATATCAGATAGAAATTTGTATAAGTATTCTGACGATTTAGGCGAAGTTCTGCTTATGGCTTATCTGCCTAACCCTACAAGCACACTTACAGATGTGGAGCTGGTAGACGGTGTGCTCTACGTTACCTCCACCTCGGGCTTATATAAATTAGATTCACTGAATAAAAAACTGCAGCTGGTGGCGTTAGAAAAGCAAAATCTGACACGAATTGTCGCTACAGAAGACGAAAGAATTTGGATAGCAACAACTAATCACGGTGCTTGCATCTTTAATCCTCTTAATCGCGAGTATGACCTCAGTGAGCACTGCATCACCACAGAACAAGGTCTGTCAGACGATTACGTTACCGACATATTAGTACAAAATAATGGAGATGTATGGGTAGCGACAGAGCGTGGCTTAAACCTACTTCCAAGCCATAGCCCCATTTCTGTTATTACTACTCCGGTAACGGCTAGGTCGACCAAAGACGAGCGCTTTTCAGCACTTTTTGAAACCTCAGAAGGTTTAGTTATCGCTGCCATGAAGGACGATGGTTTTGCCGTGAGCGACCCAATACTAGCTAATTTTTACTCAACAGAAGTGGGCGGCGGAAGAATTGTCACCTCTGTCTCCTCCAACAATGATAGCGTTTGGCTAGTTAACGAAAAAGGGTTGTGGAATTACGATTACAACAACGACCTTTCCAAAGGCCCCTATTTAGTCAATTCGACGGATGCAACGACGAGTAATGCTAATGAGAAAATGTTGGCTGTCCATTATGACTCGGTGAGAAATGATGTGTGGGTAGCTACACGCTCTGGACTGTCTAAGTTTAATCCCGACACTAAAAACCTTAATGCCGTTGCGCTTGAAGGTAAGTCGGGATATAGCCTGAATGTAGATTCTGACGGAGACGTTTGGTATGGAGGATACAGCGATGGTGTTTTTGTTTATCGTCCTTCAGACGATAAGGTAGTAAGACAATGGCCCCTCCCCTTAACCACCAGAGTTTTGCATGAACAGGATGGAAATGCTTGGTTGACCACAGTAGGTGGTTTGTATTTCGCGAACAAATTCAGCGGAGAACTCATCAACGTAAGAGATTTTTCACCTCTATTGAAAGACGTGTCTGTTGTTACATGGATTTCTAAATCTAGTCGCGGCGGCTATTGGTTGGCAACTCAAGCCAATGGCTTTTACTTTATGACAATCTCTGAGCAGGACTTTTCCACATTACAGCTTACTCGTATTAAGCCAGACAGCGTAATAACAGGTTTATCTATTGGTGCAATTGTTGAAGATGAGCAAAATGGTCTTTGGATCACCACGGACAAAGGGATTGCCCACCTTGCTTCTGATTTACAAACGCTCTCCTTTTATGGCTCAGAAAGCGGTGCCATTGATACCGGATATTATATTGGAGCAGCCACACAAACTCGTGACAACACCATTATTCTTGGCGGAGCAAAAGGTATAACACGATTTAACCCCAGTGACGTTCAAGATAAACCCTGGTCGCCACTCATACACATTACTCGCATGGAAGTCATTAGCAACAACCAGACGAATGGCAGTGAAATGCGGTCAATTAATCAAGTTGGCGATCGCATAGAACTATACCCTGAGGATATATCCTTTACTCTCGCCTTCTCTGCTTTAGATTTTATCAATGCAGACACTCTCCGATATGCATACCGACTGTCAGATTTTGAATCGGGTTGGCGCTATACAGACAGTAAATCAAAGCTTGCCACCTATACTAATTTAGATCCAGGCAGGTATCGATTTACCGTAAAAGCAATCAACAAAGAGAATAAATGGAGCAGCAATGAGGCTCAAATTGAAATTGTCATTATTCCGCCTTGGTGGGATATGCCTATTTGGCGTGCGCTCATACTACTCACTATAGTAGCTCTTATTTCTACAATGCTTTGGTTGCGCTTCAGAACGCTACAATTGCGCTCGCAAGAGTTGTCTGTGTTAGTAGATAAGCGGACCGAAGATCTTAATCGCGCCGTTGAAAAACTCACGCTGCTATCAACCGAAGATGCGTTAACAGGCCTTAAGAATAGGCGCTATTTTTCACAGCGTGCCACTGAAGCGTGGAATCAGTTTTTTCGTTATAAGCATACTTTTTCATTGATTCTTATAGATATAGACCTTTTCAAAACCATCAATGATACGCATGGTCACGGCGTTGGAGACACGGTGCTTATTGATGTTGCGAAAATATTGACAGAAAACGTGAGAGTTAATGACATTGTTGCGCGATGGGGCGGCGAAGAGTTTTTGATCCTCTTGCCGGCACTTAATGTGCAGGAAGCCTATTGGGTAGCCGATAAGCTCAGAAAAAAAGTGGCCGAACACCCCATCAAAGTTCAAGGAAAGCAAGTTCCAGTCAGTATTACCTGCGGTGTAGCAGAAATAAAACATTATGAAAGTGTTGAAGCTTGCATACAAGCCGTTGATAAAAAGCTTTACGAGGGCAAAGCCCTTGGAAGAAACACTGTCGTAAACTAGGGCATTTTATTTAACCTACATAAATGTTGTTTGTCTCAATAACTGATCTGTTATCTGTGTGAAGGCTATTAATAATGACATTTAATTCATGGAGGTAAAATAATGGCGAAAGTACTCGTACTTGGCGCGTCGGGCCAAATTGGAAAACAAGCAACCGGCAAACTTCTCAAACGGGGCCATCATGTTCTCGCCCCTGTCCGAAGCCCTGACAAACTATCGGACATTGAAAATGACAACTTACAGGTGATTGAGCAAGATCTTGAAAAAGACTCTTCATCGCATTTTAAAAATGTTGATGTTGTCGTTTTCACAGCAGGTTCTGGTGGAAACACCGGTGCTGATAAAACTATTATGATTGACCTGTGGGCTGCGATAAAAGCGGTAAACTATGCCAAAGAAGCCCAAACGCCCAAGTTTGTAATGGTCAGCTCTATAGGCGCTGGCGATCCAGATTCAGTAGACGGCACAATAAAACCTTACTTGGTAGCAAAACACGTTGCTGATGACTACTTAATTAACAGTGGTATTCAACATATCATTTTACGCCCCGGTACCTTGTTAAATGAGCCAGGTACACATCTGGTGCGCACCGATATGCCCAATAACAAAAGTGATGCAGTGATCCCACGTGAAGATGTGGCAACTGCAATTGTTGAAAGTGTTGGCCGCACAAATGAAGACAACATGATCACTTATCTGTTTAAGGGTGAAGAGCCGATATCTCAAATATTTGAGTAAATACGCTATATAAAATAAAACGTATTTTCTTCAGATTAAAAATAACCCGCGTTTCGACCTCCACGTCAGCTCGTTAAGCGGCAACGTGGGTTATTTTATAATTGTATTTTCACAGTGATTTAAGGAATTAATGACTGACTGACCCAATCGCCACGTTCGTTCTTTTCATGCCATTCGCGATTTTGAGGGTTACCACGCAAATTCAGATAATCTACGGTTTCGATATTTAAGGTTAAAACACAAAAGTGCGCTGGAATAGTGTTGTAATCGCCCTCAACATGCAGCGCAGACTCGCCGTTTCTCGGCGTGCCAGGTGTTCCCCACAGAAATTGCTTTTTCCCTGCGTCTGACAGCTTATCCCATTGCGCTTCAACCAGGTCAGGAGACTCTTCCTTGGTGAATATATCCGCCAAACAATGAAAGCGATACTGCTCACGAGTTTTGGCAAAATACCAGGCAACATGGCATCGATTGTTTTGAACCAACTGTTGATACTTTTCGGTACGGGTATCAGATATCACGATTAAGCTGTTATCGTCAGTTAACCCACGATGCACAACAGTTCTACAAAACGGAATACCTTCTTGGTTTGCCGTTGCCAGCTGAAAATACCGGCTTTCAGGGACACTTCGCGTTTTATGTAAGCTTTTAACTAAATTCTGACGCCATAATGGCATAACAACTCCCTAAGCAGCCTTATCTTTCGCTAAGGCAAAAAGCGTGTAAAAGTTTTCCGTTGTAATCCGTGCGAGTTCTTTTACTGAAATACCTTTTAGCTCGGCAATAAACTCTGCTACCTCAACAACGTAACCGGGTTGGTTTTGTTTCCCTCGATGAGGAACGGGTGCCAACCAAGGAGAGTCAGTTTCAATTAGCAACCGCTCAATAGGAATAGACTTCACCACTTCTCGTAATTCATCTGCCGAATTAAACGTTACAATGCCCGAAATGGATATGTAGAAGCCCATATCTATTGCCGCCTCGGCCATCTCTAACGATTCTGTAAAGCAATGCAGCACACCAATAGTATCTGGTGCTTTATGCTCTTTTAGCAAATTAATGGTGTCTTCTCGGGCATCACGAGTGTGAATAATAAGCGGCTTTTTGGTTTCATTGGCAACCTTGATGTGGTCTACAAATGACGTTAATTGAACATCTTTACTCTCTGGGCTATAAAAATAGTCGAGCCCCGTCTCTCCAATAGCAACGACATCGCCGTGTTGTGCCTTTTCTAATAACTCATCGTAGCTACACGCCTCATCTTGATGTAAAGGGTGCACACCACAAGACACAGACACGTCATCAAATTCACTTACTGCATCACGCATGCTGTCATAGTCACTCACCGAGACACACACACATAAGAAATGCTCTACCCCTCGAGTGCGGGCAAAGTTGAGTGTTTCTTTTAATTCTTCAGGACCTTGTTTTAATCTGTCCAAATGACAGTGAGAATCTACAAACAAAATAAACCTTTAATACTGTTAATCATGATTTAGAGCCAGCATGTATTCCCTAGCTCGTGAATAAAAATAATGAATTGAAAGCGCGCCTCGCACTCTTGGCACACTTAGTTACAACATATGTCTATCGCTGAAACTGCTTAAGTAACCCAAATAATACCATGGATTTGTTCACTCCCGGATGTTGCAATGTTTTCGTTACCTCAACACATTTAACATAGCGAGTGTAATCTGAAGAGTTTTGACTATTCATATAATCTCCACGGGCTTTTTGCATACACCACTGAGCGGCTAAAACCGCGTTATCCTGCCATTTCTTTGCCAGTCTATGGGCTTGGCTGTTTGCATCCCCTGCCAACAAAGCCTGAAAGTCATCATTAAACGTTCTATAGCTAAACTCCTCTTCGCCTTTTAAAGCAGCTTCTACTCGCAGAGGAGCATGACCATAAGCGGCAAGCAGCGCCTCGCTAGCATCTTCTACGCCGTTATCTTTGAGGTAGTTCAAACTTAGTTCTACGCTAGGTAAACCTAAAGCATGTTTTTCGCAGCGGCTTAAAATAGTGGGCATTAATTTAGTCACACTATTAGTTATGAGAAGTAAGTAGGTGTTTGCAGTTGGTTCTTCAAGAGTCTTGAGCAATGCATTGGCAGCCGCTTCTGTCATGGTATCTGCATTGGGAATAAGTAACACTTTATTACCACTCATTTGAGCGGTGCCACTTAACTTTGCAATCCCTTCACGAATTTTATCAACACCTAGCTGCTTTTCGCTTTCCAATACATACAAATCTGGATGATTACCCGCAATCCGCAAATAACAGCTCTGACATTGATTACAGGCTCCTTCTAACGAGGGCGCTTTACATAGCAAGGTATTACCAAGCTCTTGGGCCAATTGATATTTTCCAATACCACTGGCACCACTAAGCAATACTGCGTGGTGAAGCTTATTCGCAAGATAACGGGAGTTAAATGAACGAAAAATGTCAGAAAACCACGGAAACATGAATTATTTACCCATAACATATTGCTTGATTAATGCAGAAACAGCACTGTGAACTTTCTCCATTGGCTGCATTGCATCTATGGTCACAATACTGTCGTCAGACTTTGCCAGCGCTAAATACTTCTCACGAGTACGCTCAAAAAAAGCCAGTCCAGATTGCTCTATTCTATCAAGCTCACCACGACCGCGAGCACGCTCTAATCCAACAGCGGGATCTACGTCTAGATATACAGTAAGGTGTGGCTTAAAGCCTTTCAGTGCGATCTCGCTCACAGATCGCATGGTCGATTCTAAAACCCCTCTTCCACCGCCCTGATAGGCTTGCGATGAAAGATCGTGTCTATCGCCTACTACCCAATACCCCTTTTTTAATGCGGGACGAATACGGTTGGTCAAAAGCTGCACTCTTGCCGCGTACATTAATAATAACTCTGTTTCTTCGGCAACCTGCTCATCCCAATCGTGTTTAACGCAATCTCGAATAGCTTCTGCCATAGGGGTACCGCCAGGCTCGCGGGTTTGCTCAACAGTTTTACCGGCACTTTTAAGTTCATCAACTATACGACTTATCACCGAGCTTTTTCCAGCGCCCTCAAGTCCTTCAACGACTATAAATTTTCCATTCATTATTTTATTACGATCTCTGTTTTGATGATTGCTTGAAGCTGCAATACGCCACGCTATGTTTCTAACGTTTTAATTGAAATTGTCGTACGGCGGCATTGTGCTCCTCGAGGGTATTTGAGAATTGATGACTTCCGTCACCTTTAGCAACGAAATATAGCGCATCGGTTGTTCTTGGTGATAGTGCAGCTTTTATTGCTGCTTTACCGGCCATCGCTATAGGCGTTGGTGGCAACCCTTTAATAACATAGGTATTGTATGGCGTTGCTGTGCGCAAATGCTTGCGGGTAATGTTCCCATCAAACGTAGGACCGATACCGTATATCACTGTAGGGTCTGTTTGCAGACGCATTTTTTTATTCAGCCTGTTTACAAATACTCCCGCAATTAAATCACGCTCTTCGGGTACGGCGGTCTCTTTTTCGATAATGCTCGCTAAAATCAATGCCTCGTAAGGTGTAGAAAGCGGCAAGTCAATATCTCGATTTTTCCATTCTATCATTAGAAATTCAAACAAGGCCTTATTAGCGCGCGTCAAAATCTCACTGGCTTTGGTTCCTTTGGTGAAAAAATAGGTGTCTGCCAGATAAAGTCCTTCCGGGTTTTTGATACTATCACAACAGCCTTCGCTATTTTCTGAACCACTCGTAGTTGTGGCAGTAACACTGGTATTGCCAGCGAGAAGCATTGAATGCGAAACGGTTTGCGCCAGCGTTCTCTCTGTCAAATCAAATTGTATTTCGCCATTACCTTTTAAGGTATCTTGCCACTGAGCAAGGGTTAGCCCTTCAACAAGACTGACGGAAAAAAGATATTCGTCGCCATTGGTAAATGTAGCAAAAGCATCCGCCAACGATTGCCCAGGTTGCAGCATATAAGTTCCAGACTTTATGTCAGTGCTTTGGGCAAAAAATCTAAGCCATACTTTGGCGATAAGCGGAGAAATAGTCGTCACTTCTTCGTTTCTCAAACGCTTGACCGTGCGATATGCATTGCCTCCCCTTTCAATGGAAAACAGCGTATTTTGCTCAATACGAAGCGGTGCTTGCACTTTATCAATCACATAAAACACGCCTGCCACGCCAGATAGGCAAAGTAGTATGACGAACGTAATAGTAAGAATTAAAAAACGTTTCACTACCTTATTTCCTTTTCTAGCGACGTTGCAAAGCCCTGCCTTGCTGACTCCACCTCACCTAAGTCATAAGATAGCTGTTGAAGGTGCGATGATAATAAGTCTGAAATGGATTGGATTTGCTCGCCCATTACGGGAAAAGACGTAGATTGGTCGTTATCGAATCTAACAGATTTTACCGGCATCACTTTCATCAGCGCATTGGTTACCACCACGCACTCGGCGCACTTAATTTCATCGGTAGTAAATTGGCCAATTTCATGGGGAATGTTATTTTTTTCAAAAGCATCAAGTAAGCATTGCCGTACGACCCCATTGACTCCACTACCGTGAAGCGATGGAGTGCACCACATATTGTTTGTAAAAAAGAATATATTTCCGGCGCTGCTTTCAATCACGTTACCTTGCGTATCGCACACTATTGCATCATCTACATTCGCAAGGCTGACTTCACGCTTTATCAGTACCTGTTCGAGACGGTTAACATGCTTAACCCCCGCGAGAATTGGTTGAATTGCCAGTGCGGTTTGTGCACAAATTAGCTTCAACCCCGTACTGTAGAGAACGTTATAATGGGAGGGATATTCATGCTTTGTAAGTCTTACTACAGGTGGGTTCTGCTCGTTACGACTGTACCCACGCCCGCCCTCACCGCCGGAGACGTGAATTTTAAGAACATATTTTTCATCCACACTGCCTGATTCAGGTGAATTATTCGCTATCTCTTTCAATATTGCGTTTTTAATGGCGCTAGTGTCGATAACAAGACCAATCGCTGTAGCATCGTGCAGCAGACGAGACAGGTGAAACGATAACAATTCGGCTCGTCCGTTACAGATACACATTGTTGTGAAGACACCGTCACCGTAATTAAACGCCCTATCACTAGCGGGTATAGGCATATTTGGAGGTATTATTTTCACTGCCTGTTAAACATCTTAAATACATTGGGGATGGGTGCAGTATACCAAGTTGCCAAAGGCAAACAAGAAAGGGTGACACATAGCATGTATCACCCTTTGTATTTTTAGCAAGTATATGGTTTTACGCGGTATTAAAGGCGCTTGAATACAAGTGAACCGTTGGTTCCACCAAAACCAAATGAATTGCACAACGCGTGGTCGGCAGTAAACATTTTCGCCTTATTGGCGACAAAATCGAGGTCGCATCCCTCACCAGGCTCGTCTAAATTAATAGTCGGTGGTGCCATCTTGTCTCGTAATGCCAATATCGTGAATATGGCTTCTACAGAGCCTGCAGCCCCAAGTAAGTGACCCGTCATAGATTTTGTTGAGCTAACTAAAAGATCGTAAGCATGCTCGTTGAATACGCGTTTTACTGCTGCAACTTCAGCGACATCACCTGCCGGTGTGGACGTACCGTGAGCGTTTATGTAGCCAATTTCGGTTGGATCAATCTTCGCATCCAACAATGCGTTTTGCATTGACGTTGCAGCACCCTCACCGTCCTCAGGTGGTGACGTCATATGATAAGCATCACCGCTCATGCCGAAGCCGACAAGTTCAGCATAAATAGTAGCACCACGTGCTTTTGCTGATTCGTACTCTTCAAGCATCACTACACCAGCGCCTTCGCCCATGACAAACCCATCGCGATCTTTGTCCCACGGGCGGCTAGCTGCTTTAGGATCGTCGTTACGAGACGACAACGCGCGAGCAGCAGCGAAACCTGCAATACCTAGCGGCGTAATAGTTGCCTCCGCCCCTCCTGCTAACATGGCGTCTGCATCGTTATAAGCAATGGTTCTTGCTGCAATACCGATATTATGAACGCCGGTTGTGCACGCGGTAACAACATTGATATTTGGCCCTTTTAATCCTTCCATAATGGAAAGGAAGCCAGAGATCATATTCGTTATGGTTGAAGGCACAAAGAAAGGAGATACTCGCTTTGGCCCGCTGTTAAGCAACTTACTATGATTTTGCTCTATTTGCTCAAGACCGCCAATACCTGAACCAATCGCGACACCTACGCGGTGAGCGTTATCATCGTTAATAGGCAATCCGGAATCGGCTAGTGCTTGTTTACCCGCTGCAACACCCAGCTGGATAAAACGGTCCATTTTCTTGGTTTCTTTTTTATCGATATAATCCAAAGGATCAAAATCGTTAATTTGACCTGCGAAACGGGTTGAATAGTTACTACAGTCGAAGTGAGTGATTTCACCTATGCCGCTCTCGCCTGCGAGCAGTTTGCGCCATGTGTCTTCACTGTTAAGACCCAAGGGTGAAAGCATCCCAATTCCGGTAACCACTACGCGACGTTTTGTCACAAAAAGTCCTCGCTTTGGAACTAAAAGTAGGAGAAACAAAAACGGCTCTAAAAAAGAGCCGTTTCGTAACTAAATTAAGACTTATGCGTCTTTATTAGCATTAATATAATCAACTGCTGATTGTACAGTAGTGATTTTTTCAGCTTCTTCGTCAGGAATTTCAGTATCGAATTCTTCTTCCAAAGCCATTACCAACTCAACAGTGTCAAGTGAATCAGCGCCTAAATCGTCAACGAATGAAGCTTCTGCTTTTACTTCTTCTTCTTTAACGCCAAGCTGTTCAATGATGATTTTCTTAACGCGTTCTTCAATGTTACTCATAATTCTAGGTTTCCCTTAAACGTCACTAGATAACAAAAGTGTCGCTAGTTTATTTTGCTAGGTCGTTCCTTGCAAGCACCAGTGTAAACTAATTTTCTGGTCAAACCAGCGACATTCGAAATTATTTAAATACTATTTTTACATCCAAGTTTGGGTAAATACCACCCTAAACTCAACAAAATTCGCAATTTTTGCGAATTTAACCCATGTACATCCCACCGTTTACATGGATGGTCTCGCCTGTAATATACGCTGCACCGTCGCTCACTAAAAAGGCAACAGTGGCGGCAATTTCATCAGGAGAGCCCAAACGGTTTGCTGGAATATCTTTAAAAATGGCTTCTTTTTGGTCATCAGACAATGACTTTGTCATATCTGTGTCGATGAAACCAGGGGCTACAACATTAACAGTGATCCCGCGAGAAGCAACTTCTCTTGCCATTGATTTCGAAAACCCAATCACCCCTGCTTTTGCAGCGGCATAATTCGCTTGCCCCGCATTTCCAGCACTACCTACCACCGAACCTACGTTTACAATTCGCCCGCATCGTTTCTTCATCATACCGCGAAGCACGGCTTTAGATAGCGTAAATATCGATGTCAGGTTGGTGTCGATAATATCTTGCCACTCATCATCTTTCATGCGCAATAAAAGATTATCGCGAGTAATGCCTGCGTTATTAATTAAAATATCAATGCCGCCCTCGGCAGCGGTGATATCTTTTAACACACTATCAACGCTGTCTTTGTCAGTAACATTTAGCGCCAGGCCTCTGCCACCAAAAGCGCCGAGGTAGGCCGATATAGCTTCAGCACCACTGTCACTTGTTGCGGTACCAATGACCGTAGCCCCCTGATTTGCAAGAGCAGTAGCAATGGCTTTCCCAATACCTCTGCTTGCACCAGTAACAAGGGCAACTTTACCGTCTAATTGACTCATCGCATTTCCTTATTGTTTTAATGCTTCCACACCCTCAGGTGTATTCACAGCAAGAGACTCAAGACTCTTGTTAATTCGTTTGTTCAAGCCGGTCAGTACTTTTCCTGGACCAACTTCGATAACACGCTCTACGTCTGCAGCAGCCAAATACTCAACGGTTCGAGTCCATTGCACAGGACAAAATAATTGGCGCACTAGCGCGTTTTTAATTGCTTCTCCTTGAGTCTCAATAGTCACATCAACATTATTAACAATATTTATAGTGGGCTCTGAGACCGAAAGAGATGCAAGAGCATCTTCAAGCTTATCAGCGGCTGGGCGCATTAATTCGCAATGCGACGGTACACTTACGGCTAGTGGCAGCGCACGTTTAGCACCCGCCTCTTTACACGCCTGAGCGGCTTGTTCTGCGGCACTTTTTTCGCCCGCTATAACAACCTGCCCTGGCGAATTAAAGTTAACCGGTGCAACAACATCTCCAGTAGCAATGGCGGTTTGCTGACATAAATTGGCAATAGAAGCATCGTCTAACCCAATAATAGCAAACATAGCGCCCGCACCTGCTGGTACGGCTTCTTGCATATATTTGCCTCGTGCTTCAACCAGCTTTACCGCATCAGCGAATTTCATTGCCCCACCACACACAAGGGCTGAATATTCACCCAAGCTATGACCTGCTAAATAATCTACATTTAAGCCTTGTTCACGAATAACGCGCCACGTTGCAACACTTGCTGTAAGCAATGCTGGCTGCGTGATGTGGGTTTCGTTTAATTGGCCATCGGCATCGTTTTGAACAAGCTTCCAGAGGTCGTAACCTAACACCTCAGACGCTTCTTTAAATGTTGCCTCTACAACGGGGTAATCAGCAGCCAATTCTTTTAGCATGCCCACGCTTTGTGAGCCTTGCCCTGGAAATACACAGGCTGTTTTTGTCATTCTGCTTCCTTATTATTTTATAAACCTCTAGAAGTAAAAATGGCGCATCTTGTGTTCTACCCTACTAATATCAAAAAGATGCCCTGTGGCACTTTTCAACAATTAGTAGCGTACTAACGCAGACGCCCAGGCAAAGCCGCCGCCAAACGCTTCCAACAACAAGTGTTGTCCACGCTGAATTCGACCATCGCGTATAGCGGTATCTAACGCGGTAGGTACTGTCGCTGCCGATGTATTGCCGTATTGTTCTAGCGTCAATACTACCTGATCTAACGACATGTTTAGCTTTTTCGCCGTCGCTTTAATAATTCTGAAATTCGCCTGGTGTGGCACTAACCAATCTAAATCGGTTTTTTGCATATCGTTAGCGGCTAGGGTTTGTTCAACAACTTGCGACAGCTTGTTAACCGCTACTTTAAACACCTCGTTGCCACGCATCACGCCCCAGTTTTCATGAACTGACTGTTCGTCACCTCGCGTAGGGTTACCTACATAAAGCAAATCACCATATGAGCCTGCAGCGTGAATATGCGTTGATAATATTCCTGGCTCTTCGCTGGCTTCAATTATGGTTGCACCTGCAGCATCACCAAATAAAATCACCATAGTTCTGTCTGCTGGGTCGATAAGACGGCTTAAACAGTCGGTACCAATCACCAAAATACGCTTGGCCATACCAGACTTAATATATTGATCGGCAACGCTAAGCGCATAGCAATAGCCAGCACATGCCGCTGCAACATCGAATGCGGGAATACCGTCTAAATCAAGCATACGCTGTATTTCACACGCGGTACTTGGAAGTGCGTAACGACCACTTGTTGTGGCACATACAATCATGTCGATGGATTTTGGGTCGATGCCAGCCATTTCTATGGCTTTCTTACTGGCCTCTGCCCCCATAGTTGCGGCAGTTTCATCCGCACCAATAATTCGACGTTCTTTAATACCCGTTCTGTCAGTGATCCACTCGTCACTGGTGTCTACCATGACTTCTAAATCGGCGTTTGTACGCACGTCACTGGGGTAATAACTGCCTGTTCCTATAAAGCGAGAATATTTGCTCAAAGCTGCTCCAACAATACCGTTTCTATCTTTGTTTTTATCTTATCCGGCAAATGCATTTCTGCTTCTTTCATTGCTTGCACAATGGCGTAGTAAAAAGCGTCTTTTTGCGCATTTCCGTGACTCTTGATAACAATGCCGCGCAATCCTATCAGACTCGCACCGTTATACTGGTCGGGGTTCACGCTATTGTAGATAGATTTCAGTAATGGAAAGGCAATTTTGGCTAGTAATCGAGTGTAGAGGTTTTTCTGCGACTGGCGTTTTACTTCATTAATCACCAGCTTGGCTAAACCTTCGCTGGACTTTAAAGCAATGTTACCAGTGAATCCATCGGTAACGACAACGTCAGCATAGTCGGTAAATATATCATCCCCCTCCACAAATCCGATGTAGTTTATCCCTGGTGCGTCTTTAAATAATTGGTCGGCAGACTTTACTTGTGCGTTACCTTTTATGTCTTCTTCGCCCACATTCAGCAAAGCAACTCTAGGCGATGCAATACCAGAAACTTCTTGTGCAAGGACAGAGCCCATCACACCGTATTGAAAAAGAATTTCGGGGGTACAGTTTACGTTCGCACCAAGATCTAGCAAAAACACCTTGTGATTGCTCGTGGTGGGTAACATGTTAATTAAAGCAGGCCTGTCGATCCCCGATAAGGTTTTAAGCAAGTAGAACGACAGGGTAAGCAAAGCGCCCGTATTTCCGGCACTAACGCATGCATTAGCATCACCGCTTTCAACGAGTTCTACAGCGCGCCGCATGGAGGAATCTTTTTTATTTCGTAAGGCTGATGTGGGTGCCTCGCCCATTTCGACAGTTTGTGAGCAGTGTACAATATCTACACGCTCTCGCTCGCTGGGTGTAAGCGAACTTATGCCGTTTTCAATTGTGGAGTCGTCGCCGCAAAGCGTGAAGCGAACATTGGGATGTAGCTGAATGGCCTTGACGGCTGCAGCAAGGATAACAGGGGGACCATGATCGCCCCCCATGATATCTAACGCGATGGTTAGCTTAGACAAAATGTAGTATCCGACTTAGGCGCCGATTACTTTCTTGCCTTTATAGTAACCGTCAGCAGTCACGTGGTGACGACGGTGCGTTTCGCCTGACGTTTGATCGACAGACAAAGTCGCGCCTGTCAATGCATCGTGTGAGCGACGCATGCCGCGCTTTGAACGCGTTTTACGATTTTGTTGTACTGCCATAACTTACTCCTGGTCTCGCTTAAGTTCTTTCAAAACCGCGAAAGGGTTTTGTCGCTCTTGTTCCGGTTCAATCTTTCCGAATGACATCTCATCACGCTTCACAGCACACTCCGACTCTGCATGAAGGGGCACTATGGGCAATGATAATAGTAATTCGTCTTCAAATATCTGAAGCAGACTAACTTCTCCGTGGTCGTCGACCTCTACCGGTTCGTAAGCCTCGGGAATGATGTCATCACTTTCTTGCTCTTCTCCCTGCACTGGAGTAAAGCAGAAATCCGCATTCACGGATAAATCGAGTTCACCATTACACCTCTGACAGATAAGTGTGACGTCAGTAGATAAATGGCCGTGAAAAACAGTAAGACCCTGCGCGTCTTTTTCGAACTGTACTTCTGCGTCCACATATTCACTGCATCGGACAACTGCCCCGCTCAATCGTTCCATGTCTTTAGCCAGAATTACGCCCCGATAATCGGAACGTTTCGTGGCACTTTTGGTCGGTTCAACCGAATGGGGTAATTTCACTTTCTGCATAGGGCGCGCATGATATAGCCTCACCCCGCCTGTGTCAAAGCAAAAATGCGATTTAACTTGGTATAAAACACTGTAAAATGGGGCTTCTGTTGCGACTTCACCGCTTAGCTTCTTTCGGCCTAGCTTTCGTCGCTAAGCTTCTTTCAATGCTCCAGAGAAAACGAGAGTCAGACTACACTGCATTTAAACTTAATGCTGCGCGGGCGAATAAATCCTCAGGGCCGATTAACCAAATATTGCTTTTTTATTGAAAAAAGGAGCCAAATTAAGTGACTACATTAATACTAGCGTCATCTTCTCAGTACAGAAAAAAGCTTTTGGCCGATATCGGTATTAAGGTAGACGCCGTCAGCCCTGATATTGATGAAACACCTATGCCAAGCGAAAGCGCACTCGAGCTAAGCAAACGCTTAGCTGAAGAAAAAGCACGCGCAGTGAGTGCTCAGCTTAACGCTAACAACTCTAATACTTTTAGTGTTGGCAAAAATCAAAGCCCTATCATTATTGGTAGTGATCAGGTTGCTTACCTCGAAACAGATGCAACGTCACTATTACTAGGAAAGCCCTTAGATGCAGATAACGCAGTAGATCAGCTTTCTCGCTGCCAAGGAAAAGTGGTGTCGTTTTTTACATCAGTATGCGTCCACCAGGCGAGCAGCAATACAACCGTTGTTGAAGTAGAAGAAACTCGCGTGTACTTTCGCCACAATCCTGTCTCTCTTCTTAAAAGCTACGTAGAAAAAGAGCGCCCCCTTGATTGTGCGGGCAGTTTTAAAAGTGAGGGAATGGGCGTACTTTTATTTGAACGAATAGAATGCAGAGATGCCAACAGCCTCATTGGGCTTCCCATCATGTTGTTAAACGACATCTTGTCTAACCACTTCAACGTCAACCTATTGGAATTAGCTACCGCTTGACGTTGAAGAGATATTCCCCGTTTGAAGCAACTCTAATCTAAACGGGCTCGTTTAGTAAAAAACGCTTAAGCTCTTCGATAGAGTGAACAATTATTTTAGGCTTTAGTGTTTCTAAATGGACTTGAGCGTGCACGCCATAAGAAACCCCCACTCTATCCATTCCTATCGCTTGCGCCATTTTCATATCGTATGTGGTATCACCAATCATTACCGCGTCGTCTATCGACATCGACAGTTCATCAACAAGTTGAAGTAGCATATCTGGCGAAGGCTTTGACTCTGCTTCATCTGCTGTGCGAGAAGCAGAGAAAAAATGACCGGTGTTAGTTTGCTTCCACGCTCTATCTAAGCCTCTTCTTGCCTTGCCCGTTGCAACAGCCAGCGTGCAACCAGAAGATTTAAGTGCTTCAAACATTTCCTGAGCCCCCTCAAAAAGAGGACAAGGAGTGGTATCTTTTGCCAAAAACGCCTCTTTATATGCCAGTACTAATTTCTCTGCCAATGCATCATCATCAATATCGAATAGTTGCTTAATGGCAGGCTTAAGGCTAATACCGATAATATGCCCAACTTCGTCGCTTGTTGGAATTGGCATACCGCATTGCTGAGCGGCAAATTGCATGCAGTTTATAATTTTGTCGGCGGAATCCATGACGGTGCCGTCCCAATCAAAAATGACAAGCTTGTAGCGCGGTTTATTTGATGTCTTTGACGTGCTCTGCATTTATATTTTTATCCGTGTGTTGATACTTTCTACTGCATTACTCTTCGGTATTGATGTAAAAATGGCGTTAAAGAGCACCTAGTGCCGCATTCAAATGGCTATCTAACGGCGCGTTAAAAGTCATTCTCTCTTCAGTGCCAGGGTGAATAAAAGCAATGCTGTATGCATGAAGAAACAAGCGATCTAATCCTTTTGACCTCATACTGGCATCGAAATCGTTGTCGCCGTACTTAGGGTCACAGGCAATAGGATGCCCTGCATGTAAGCAGTGAACGCGTATTTGATGAGTTCGCCCGGTTATCGGCGACGCCTCAACTAAGGTCGCCCCCTCAAATTGGGTTAAAATTCGATAGCGAGTTTCGGACGGTTTTCCATCTTCACTTACATTTACCATTCTCTCGCCAGATTGGAGGGTATTCTTTTTAAGTGGCGCTTTTACTTTAAATCGATTAACCGGCCACTCTCCCGCTACAAGCGCGTGATAACGCTTGTCCATTTTGCCATTGCGCAGTTGCTCGTGCATATGGCGCAGTGCCGAGCGTTTTTTTGCAATCAGCATACAGCCAGATGTATCTCTGTCTAAACGATGCACTAACTCCATAAACTTTGCATCGGGGCGCAAAGCTCGAAGCCCTTCAATGAGACCAAAGCTTAATCCACTTCCACCGTGAACTGCCATTCCTGATGGCTTATTCATAACGATAAGGCGATCGTCTTCAAACAAAATATGTGATTCAAGAGCGGCAATTTTATCTAACTTGGGCGACGGTGCCGGTGCACCCTCAGACACACGTACAGGAGGTACGCGAACTATGTCGTCTGTTTGCAACTTATACTCAGGCTTTACCCTGCCTTTGTTTACACGCACTTCGCCTTTGCGCAAAATGCGATAAATCATACTTTTCGGTACACCTTTTAACTGGGTACGCAAAAAATTATCAATACGTTGACCGGCTAGATCGGCATCGACCGTTAAAAAACGGACTTTTTGGGGGGCTTGTTCTTTCATTCAGGTATTATAACGCAATGTTTTGCCATCAACATTATGAAACTTTCTATTTGCTCTAATTTATTGCATTTGTGTCTTTTTTATTCTGAGTGGCCTGTTTTTTTAAGGTATCTATTTAATAGTTACATTTATTCACCGACTTACCTTGCTTAATTTCAGTTTTTGGTGCGATAATTCACTATGCTTTTTAGGCATTAAAATCGCGAATCTTAATCGTACGCCAATCCGTACTCTTCGCGTAACAACCTGCCTAAAATTCATAAAGACGATATTGAATTAAAAACGACGATGTATTCGGTCGTAGGTTCAAGTCGCAAACGAAAAAGCATAGGTTAGGTTTCGGTAATGTTATTAACATAACAAGACATTTCATACCGAACTCGCTAAGAGGCAACGACAACACTGCCGTACATAAGCGAAACCATGCTTGCGAACATAAAATAAGTTTGCCGTTTTGCTAACAGAATTAAATGACAAACGAGCGATGCACATGATATCGCTTGTTAAAATGAAGAAAGAAATAAGGGTGAGTCGCTCCCGACATCTCAAAAGCAGTGTAGCCTCTGAAGGTTAATCAGTGCGGTAATATAGGCAAACAACAAAAACGTTTGCAGCCGAAATTCTGACAGAAACCGCGTATGACACGTATTTTACGCAAAAGCTACCCACTAGAGATAATGCGATGCAACAACAAAGTCCCCGTCCAGCCGAGAGGTTGCGCGGTGAGGGTTTGCACATGTCACTTTAATTTTGTGTCTTAACGGCTGTACAAAAACAGAGTTAGATACAATGAAAAGAATGTTAATAAATGCAACTCAACAAGAAGAGTTGCGTGTTGCACTGGTAGATGGGCAACGCTTGTACGACCTAGACATCGAAAGTCCAGGGCATGAACAAAAAAAGGCAAATATATATAAGGGTAAGATAACCCGCGTAGAACCTAGCCTAGAAGCCGCATTTGTCGATTATGGTGCCGACCGCCACGGATTCCTTCCTCTAAAAGAAATTGCCCGCACGTACTTTCCTAAAGGCTATAAATTTGAAGGTCGCCCTAACATCAAAGATGTTATCAAGGAAGGCCAAGAAGTTATCATCCAAATTGACAAAGAAGAACGCGGCCAAAAAGGTGCTGCGCTTACTACGTTTTTGTCTTTGGCAGGAAGCTATTTAGTATTGATGCCCAACAACCCTCGTGCAGGTGGTATTTCTCGTCGTATAGAAGGCGATGAACGCACAGAGTTAAAAGCGTCGTTAAGCAAATTAGAACTTCCTGACGGTATGGGCTTAATTGTTCGTACTGCGGGCGTTGGTAAGTCTTACGAAGAATTAGAGTGGGATTTGAAAGTTCTGCTTAAGCACTGGGAAGCTATTTCCGAAGTTGCAGAAGAGAGGGAAGCACCTTTCCTAATTCACCAAGAAAGCAACGTAATTGTGCGTGCTATACGCGATTACTTACGCCGCGACATTGGCGAAATTCTGATCGATAAAACGAGTATTTATGAGCAGGCTTTGCAGCATATTGAGCTTGTTCGCCCAGACTTTGCAAGCCGCGTAAAACTATATCGTGGTGAAGTGCCTTTATTCAGCCATTATCAAATTGAGAGCCAGATCGAATCTGCTTTTCAACGAGAAGTTCGTCTGCCTTCAGGTGGCTCGATTGTCATCGACCCTACTGAAGCGTTAACGTCAATTGATATTAACTCTGCGCGAGCAACAAAAGGCGGAGACATTGAAGAAACTGCGCTTAACACCAATCTTGAAGCCGCAGATGAAATTGCCCGTCAATTGCGTTTACGCGACCTAGGTGGCTTGGTAGTTATCGACTTTATCGACATGACGCCGGTTAGACATCAACGCGAAGTCGAAAACCGCATGAAAGACGCGGTTAGAAGTGATCGCGCACGCGTTCAGCTTGGACGCATTTCTCGTTTTGGCTTATTAGAAATGTCTCGTCAGCGCTTACGTCCTTCTCTAGGCGAATCTGCACACCATGTTTGCCCGCGCTGCTCAGGCCACGGCACCATTCGTGGAACAGAATCGCTTGCGCTGTCTATCCTTCGCATACTTGAAGAAGAGAGCATAAAGGAAAATACAGGGCAAATAGAGGCACAGCTTCCTGTTTCTGTAGCCACTTATCTATTGAATGAGAAACGAAAATCTATCCAGCTACTTGAGAAGCGTCATGGTGTTGATTTGTTACTTATTCCAAATGCAAACCTTGAGACTCCTCATTATCAGGTAGAGCGCCGTCGTCCAGATGATGCGCTGCAAGATGCAAGCTACGAAGTAGAGTTAATGCCAGCAGTGGAAACTGAAAAAGTATCTACTACAACAGCACCTGTAAAACGAGAAGAGCCCGCGCTTAAAGGGCTTGTTGCGCCAACTACGGCAGCACCTGTGTCTCAGCCAAAGCCGCAGACACAAGCAAAACCAGCGCAATCTAGCGATGTTCCTTCTTTATTTGCTCGCATAGGTAAGTGGATTAACGACATGTTCGGTTCTGATGATAAGTCAGACTCATCGTCGAAAGACACGCAAAAACAAGAAGAGAAAACGTCGTCTAATTACAAAGGTAAAAACCCGCGTAATAATCGCAATAGTGATGACCGCCGTCGTAAACCTCGTAAAAATACGCGCCGTAATGGCCCTGCGGGGGCAAAAGATGGTGAGCAAGATCAGCAGCGCACTCCTCGTTCAGAGCAGGACGATAAACGCAACAATAACAAAGGCCGCAAACCGCGCAGAGCGCAGCAGCCTCGCGACGAGCAGCAAAAGCCAAAGCACGACACGCCTAAACAAGATAAGTCTGTTAAAGACAATGTTGAACAGCAGGATAATCAAGTTGAGAAGAAACGCGAAGTTGCCGAGCGCAGAAAACGTCGTGATAAGCGTCGCAGTGTTCGAGTGAACAAAGGTGATTCAGTAAACACTAACGCACAGAGCGCACCAAACGCGGAAAGCAATCCAGCTGCCCCGAAAAAGCCAGAGAGCGCTCAGAATCAAGTAGAAAGACAAGTAGAGAGACAACAAGCAGATAGCCAAGCTGATAAGCAACCTGAAGAGCAAGTAGTAACTTCTGCTCCCGTAACAGAAGATGCGGCAGGAAAGCCCTTAGAGAAGCATCACGCTAAAGAAAAAACAGTGATCGGTTCGCCATCAGAAACGTCTGAGTCTACTGAAGAAACTCAAGAAGCAGCGGTAATTTCAGAATCAACAAATGACGAAAATGGCCAGAAGCGTGAAAGCCGAGGACGCTCACGTCGTTCTCCGCGTCATGTTCGTGCTGCCGGTCAACGTCGTAAGAAAGAAGCCCAGCAAAATGATGAAGGAAACAATGCTGTCGATAAAGAGAGTCAAAATAATGCTTCACAAGTAAGCGTTGATGAAACTCAAGCCAAACAGCCAGGTAACTTATCACCAGACGTTGAAGCTAATACCGACGCTAAAGTCGACAGCGCCACAAGCGCGGAAACTGCAGCAAAGGTAGAAAGCGCAGAAGCTCAATCAGAGGCGGCACCTTCGCCAGCTCCTGTAAAAACACAAGAGACCGAAGCCCCTGCTCAGCAAGCTGAAGAGGCTGTTGAAAAGGTAGCCGATGAGACTTCTGAAAAAGTAGCAGAAGCAAGTCCATCACAAGATGAGTTACAGTTTGAAGAAGCACAACCTGAAGACGAAGTTAAGCAAAACACTTCTTCAAAAGCTGCTGAAGCACCTCAGTCAGCTGCAGTTGAGCCTAAGCAAGTTGAGATTAACTTAGAAGAAGATACTCATACTGATAAGCACTCAGAAGAGGCGACTGCTGAAGCGGTGCCATCTTCAGAGACGCCTGCAGATGATTCTAAAGAGCCAACTGCAACTCCTTCTAACGAGGCTGCTACGGAAGCGCGTAACATAGATGCTGATATAGACGCTGATATAAACGCTAAGGAAGATAAAAAGGTAGAGGATAAACCAGCAGCTGAGAAAGCGTCGGCGGTAGTATCACCTCTAGGCGCAAGCGGATTAGGTAAGCGCAGAGCGTCTCATCCAATGACGTCGCCTGACTCTGTTGACGATGCGTTTGTCGATGTTGAGTTAGTCTCAAAATCTGATGATGCGCGGCCTTCTTTGGCAGTTTGTGGCAAAACTGCGCTGGTATCGCAAGCATCAGCACGAGCTTCTGCTCCTGCAACCTTG
Organism: Alteromonas sp. RW2A1; assembly: GCF_001886475.1. Taxonomy (NCBI): domain Bacteria; kingdom Pseudomonadati; phylum Pseudomonadota; class Gammaproteobacteria; order Alteromonadales; family Alteromonadaceae; genus Alteromonas; species Alteromonas sp. RW2A1. The sequence goes on from NZ_CP018031.1 coordinate 1,343,355, forward strand.
CCTGAGAGTGTAGATTAATGAGTTAATCCACTCTTATCCTACTGGCTCTTCCTGTCTTATTAAGGAATGAGCACAGTAGCAGCCGTATAAAAGCCGTTTCATTATGAAGCGGCTTTTTTATGTTAAGTGGACGCTACTTGTATTAATTGCATGGCATTTTATACCATTAGTCCGTATAGATAATTACCTACTAGAAAGTATTCAAACATTGACCATTGGTAACAACAATGACGGCAGATACAAACATTGATAGCGCAATAGATCCCCAATTTTTATCATGGGTAGAGCAAGTCTGCTCGGCCTCGATAAGCCGCGCATCTCTTATTCAAACACTGTGGAGTGGCTACGGCGCTTGTTTCCGCGCTATTCTAGAGCAGCACGATGCCAATACAACCGAAGGCCCGCTACCTGTTGTGGTAAAGTGCGCTTCGCCTACTGACGTTGCTCAACATCCGAGGGGGTGGAGTTCAGTAACGGGCCACCAAAGAAAGCTTAAGTCATTTGCTATTGAAAATAACTTTTACAATCACATTCAACCATTCACGAATGAGTTTTGCAAAACGCCTCGGGGGATCGCTGTTGAAACCAAGGAAGACAAAACACTGTTAGTTATGGAAGACCTTGGAGCAGCGGGCTATTCTGAAACTACACTTTCTCTTAGTGTTACTCAAGCTCAGGTTGTACTGCATTGGCTGGCGGAATTTCATGCCGCATTTATAGATACGAAACCATCTTTAAACCTTAAAAAGCCTAACGGCGAAAACGTTGAAGTTTGGCAAGAAGGCACCTACTGGCATCTGAACACCCGACGTGATGAATACAATGCCATGCCCTCTTCAGAGTTGAAAACGCGAGCGCAAGAGATAAGCACCCTACTCGCCAACTCAAAATACCAAACCCTGCTTCACGGTGACGCAAAAGTGGCGAATTTTTGTTTTACACCGCACTATATGCAGTGTGCTGCAGTAGATTTCCAATATGTGGGCTTTGGCGCCGGGGTTAAAGATGTTGCCTATTTTTTGGGAAGTGCTTTGAGCGACAACGATCAACGTCTGTTCCGCGACCGTTGCTTAAATGTTTACTTTACCGCGCTTGAACGTGCCTTAGAGCGCCAATGTGCGAACTCTAAAACAAGCATCACAGAACAAGACATTCCGTTCATTGTGAGCGAGTGGAGAAGCCTTTACTCTCTCGCCTGCGCCGATTTCCATCGTTTTCTAGCGGGGTGGAGCCCAAGCCATAAAAAGATTAATATCGAACTTCAGTATCAAACGTCATTAGCGCTGAACAGACTAGGCTAGTATTCCCACACGTCCCCTCATATAAATGGTTATTAGCCGTTGCCCGAGTTGATGAAATAGCATTTTTATCCATATTCGATTTGCTTTTTATAAGTTACTTTGCGATGTATTGAGTTTAGTGACCGAATATCAATTACCTAACGTATAAGATTTCGTGGTTACGAGTTCAAATATAATTGCGATGATAGTTATTGGCATCGTTGACCTGCACCACTGATGCCGAATCATTAATGACGAAGTTGACGACAAACTTAAATATATAAACGCGATTTCAAATTATTATGTATAAACGCAAACTCTATCTATTTGGCCTTCTCTCTACCTTTATTCTTATTATCGCGTTAGCAAGTGCGGCTGTTACGGCTCACCTTACCCGTGCAAACTTAGAGCAAAGCCAACTAGCTCAATCTCTTCTGTCTGAGCATCAAGAGCTTTCGAGCACTTCCTATCGATTGTTTAAACAACTCACTGACGAACTCATTTTTGGCAAGGGCGCTAATCAGGCGAATGTCAGAAACAAACAAGAAAAAATTGATCAATCTATTACGCGAATTAAGAAGTTCGAACTAGCCCAGCGAGAGGCATTAGGACTTGATGCTACTCAAGGCAGCGTTGAAGATACTGACGAACTTGAGGCGTTGATTGCCTATATTGTTTCAGAGTTTCGCGACATCGCCCAGTTAAACGACAGCACGCCTTTACATGAACAAGAGCGATTACACACCCTTCTTGAAAGCACCATTGATAATCAGTTTAGAGAAGCTATAAACGCAGCAGTAGTGCGTCAAGGCAAAGTCGTATCTAGAATAAATGCAAGTATAGACACGCTGAACACCAGTATTGTTTGGTTTACCATTATTTTAGGCGCTATTACCTGTCCTTTTATTTTATTAGGCTGCTACTGGCTGTTTAATGCTTTGTATCACCCATTAACCGTTATTCGCACAGGCACCGATGCTATTGCATCTGGCAACTATCATTATCGCCTACCTGAAACACTGGATGATGAGTTTACTGACTTGGTTAAAGCGTTGAACTCAATGATTGCAAGACTCGCTGAGCACGAAGACAAAGCATCAGCCTACCGCAAGCAGCTAGAATATGATGTTGAGACCCGCACTCGCGCCCTGCAAGAAGTGAATAATAAACTCACTCAGTTAGACGCCAAGCGTCGGCAGTTTATGGCTGATGTGAGCCACGAATTGCGCACGCCTCTCACTATTATTCGGGGTGAGGCCCAAGTAACACTACGTCAAAAATCTGCGACAAATGAGATATACCAAGAAACGCTTCATACAATCTTACAGCAGTCTGTGAAGTTAAGTAAACTAGTGGACGACCTTTTGCTTTTGGCTAGAGCAGAAATGCATGAGTTCACCTTAGATGTTGCAGAATATTCACTGAAGTCTTTGCTTAACGAACAGATAGCATTATGGCAAAAAATTGTGAAACCACGTGTAATTTCGTTGAAGTGGAACATTGATAGCGTGGACAAAAATCAAACCGTAATTATCGATAAAGACAGAATTATTCAGGCGCTTACTATACTTATCGAGAACGCCAGTAAGTATTCAACTGAATATGCCCCTATTACTCTCGCCGTAGATGAAAACGACCATTGGGTAAACATTCATGTTATCGATATTAGTGAGGGAATTTCCTCATCGGATTTAGAGCACATTTTTGAGCGCTTTGTGCGTTTAAAAAGAAAAGGCGATGGCATGGGTTTAGGGCTATCTATTGCGAAGGCAATTGCCGAGGCTCACGGCGGAAAGCTGGTGGCTACATCAACACTGGGCAAAGGCTCAACATTTACTCTATCGATTAAAAAAGCAAACAACAATAAGCCGCTCGCAACTTTTGAAGAAACAACTTTCAGCGAAGTTCCAAATAATGAGAGACAGCCATAATGAAAATTTTAGTTGCAGATGATGAAGCGCCACTTCTACGATTTCTATCTCGCGGATTGAGCGCTGAGGGTTACCATTGTGTTGAAGAAAGCACGCTTCATAATTTGATCACTCGTATTAAGCAAGAGTCTCCCGCTATAGCCGTACTCGACAGAATGTTTGGGGATGAGGACAGTGTGGAACTGCTTCCAACCATAAAATCAATGCCAAATGCACCCATGGTTCTGCTTTTAACAGCCGTTGACGATGTGAAGGAAAGAGTGAATGGTTTAACGCTGGGTGCTGATGACTATTTGTGTAAGCCCTTCGACTTTGACGAGTTATTGGCACGTATCACAGCACTTAAACGCAGAGCTGGCACAACGGCTGTGAACGACAGTTTTACAGTAGGCCCTTTGCAAATTGATAAAGACTCTCGAATTGTCACTCTCTGCGGCGAAGAGCTCTCACTTACAAAGCTAGAGTATGACACCTTATTCTATTTTGCAGAAAATGCAGGCAAGGTGCTGTCTAGAGAACGAATACTCAGTCGAGTTTGGAGAAGTCATAGCGACCCTTTGACCAACGTTGTCGATGTATACATCAGTCGCTTGCGACAAAAGCTCAGTGTGAACAGCTCAATTTCGATAGAAACTTTACGGGGAAATGGTTACCGGCTAACGGTAAAATTAACTCCGTAAAAGAAAAAAAAGCCCAACGAAGGGACGCGTTGGGCATAATTGTAACGATTATTACTGTATCGTTTAACACGGGCTATCTATGGCACACACATCAAATCCTCAACCCAGATGCACCGCGAACGTTCCTGCCACTTTCTCAGCAGCAGGGCAACAGTATTTGCTACCCTTTATATGGTAGAGAAAGAACGTAACTAAACCTTTTACGCTCCATTAAAAAAAGATGAACGGAAGATTAAAAAGTCACTGCCATATTTTTCAGCAGTGGCTTTACACATTCACTTTTAAAAATTCGGCTTGTTGTCAGCCTTAATTTCACCTAATTATAGCTGCGTATATTTAAAAGAACCCGAGTGGATCTTCGCTGTAACTGACTAATAAATTTTTGGTTTGTTGATAGTGGCTCAACGCTAGCTTATGGGTTTCTCTACCAATCCCTGACTTTTTATAACCGCCAAACGCAGCATGCGCTGGGTACATGTGATAACAGTTGGTCCACACCCTGCCCGCTTCAATTTTCCGTCCCATGCGATAAGCCAAATTCATATTTCGGCTCCATACACCTGCGCCAAGTCCAAACTCGGAACTGTTGGCAAGTTTGAGTGCTTCGGCTTCGTCCTTAAAGGTCGACATTGAGATAACTGGGCCGAAAATTTCCTCCTGAAAGACACGCATATCGTTGGTTCCTTTCAGCAACGTTGGCTGAATATAAAAGCCGCTATTCAGTTCATCTGTCAACTGCTCAACATTTCCCCCTGTGAGTACTTCAGCACCTTCACTTTTACCAATTTCAATATAGTTGAGTATTTTGTCGAACTGTTCTTTTGATGCTTGTGCCCCCACCATGGTCTCAGTATCAAGGGGGTTACCTCTTAAAATTTTCGCGGTGCGCTCAAGAATTTTTTCCATAAACTGATCGTAAATGTCTTCTTGAATAAACAATCTCGACGGACAGGTACACACCTCGCCTTGGTTAAAGTATGCAAGTACGGCACCTTCAATCGCTTTCGATAAAAACGCGTCGTCTTTATCCATAACGTCATTAAAGAAGATATTTGGTGATTTACCTCCTAATTCGACCGTCGAGGGAATGATATTATCAGCCGCACACTTTAGGATATGAGAGCCCACTGGCGTTGAGCCAGTAAAAGCAATTTTGGCAATTCGCTTGCTCGTAGCTAGCGCTTCCCCCGCCTCTTTACCAAAACCGTTAACAATGTTTAGTACACCAGGTGGTAGCAAGTCGCCAATAATTTCAGTAAGCACTAGAATAGAAGCCGGCGTTTGTTCTGCTGGTTTGAGCACCACACAATTGCCTGCGGCTAATGCAGGTGCAAGCTTCCATGCAGCCATAAGAATGGGGAAGTTCCACGGAATAATTTGACCAACAACTCCCAGTGGCTCGTGAAAATGGTAAGCAACGGTTGTTTCGTCTATTTCACCAATAGAACCATCTTGAGAACGCAGGCAACCTGCGAAATACCTGAAATGATCGGCGGCGAGAGGAATATCAGCCGCTAAGGTTTCGCGTACTGCTTTGCCATTGTCCCACGTATCTGCTACAGCCAGCAGCTCTAAATTCTCTTCTATAAGATCGGCAATTTTAAGCAGAATATTACTACGCTCAGTGACAGATGTTGTTCCCCATCCTTCCCTCGCCTCGTGTGCTTTATCAAGGGCAAGATTAATATCATCAGCGTCTGAACGCGGTATCTTACAAAACACTTTTCCGTTAACCGGGCTAATATTGTCAAAATAGTTACCATTAACAGGCTCAACCCACTGCCCGCCAATATAGTTACCATATTGAGCTTTAAAATTTACAAGTGCGCCTTCACTTCCGGGATTTGCATAAATCATATTTGTGCTCTCTTCTTGTTGTCTAGCGGTAAAAATTCATATAGCTATTGGTCGTAAATATAGATAAAACACCATGCTTTATATTCACTATTGATTTACATTAATATAACAATAGGAAGGTAACTTGATTTGCTGTCCAAGAAATTTGCCTGAGAGTCCAAACAATCAGTAAAGGCTAACTATGCATACTCCGAATTTAGACAAAAAACGTCAACAGCTTGATGTCTTAATTGAAAACAAGGTTACATTTTCTGCTGACAGCAGTGAGTTGAGTATTTACGACACCTACGAAAGTGCTCAAAAGGTTGCACTTCACTCAAACGAGCTACTTTTCTGCGCTATGCTAACTGGTAAGAAAATAATGCACGTAGAAAGCAGCCAATATCACAAAGCATTTTTACCACATGAATCGTTTGTGGTTGCTCCGCAAAATAAGGTGCTTATTGACTTTCCTCAGGCTTCTCTCAATCGGCCCACAACGTGTCTTGCTATAGAGATAAGCCGAGACAAGATCAATGATGTCTCCAAGGCGCTAAATATGAAGCAGCGGATAGCCCACGATGCCTTGTTTGAGTACGTTCCAAATGTCGTGCATACCCAGCACAATGTACAAACACAGCAATTACTAGAGCGTATGGTTCATTTATTCAGCGAACAAGGTGCCGAACGTCACTATTTAATTGATTTATCGTTGAACGAGCTAATTACTCGGTTATTGCAGCAGCAAAGTCGTGAGCTTCTTTTGGCAAATTCAGAAGAGCTGAAACTAGATAACAAAATAAGCGAAGCAATTAGGTATATAGAAGAGAATGTTTCGCAAGACTTAGACATTAACAAGCTGTGTAAGATAGCATGCATGAGTAGAAGCAAATTCTATCAGCAGTTTAAGCTTGCCTTTGGTACTACACCGGCTTTATTTCAACAGCAATTGCGTTTAAAGCGCGCACGGGCCCAACTGCTCAGCGGTCAATCTATCAGCGCCGTGTGTTTCGATTTAGGGTTTAATAGTGCAAGTCATTTTAGTCGAGTATTTAAACAAGCTTTTGGCATTGCGCCAAAAGAGTGCCGGCACTAATGCACCAAACAGATCGAGTAGGGTGAGGCTTGCGCCTCATCCCTCTCACAGAACCGTACGTACGGGCCTCGTATACGGCTCCTGCATACTTCATATCACTTGCTAAGTGACCGCCCTTGCCATTCGGATTATCTTCCCCTCAGTCAGGGTGATTCAGGTTTCTTTCAACCTGACGGGTTTGCCAGCTTCGCTGGGCAAACAAAAAAAGCCGAAGCTATTTGGCTTCGGCTTTGTCTTGGGTTATAACGCTATTAAAGGCTACTCATACTCTGAACAGAAACAGGCCCAATATTAGCAGCTTCCACTTCTGCTTTAATTTTCTCTGCATCGCCAATAATCAACCATGTTAATTTATCAGGCTGAACCACCTGCTTTGCAGCATCGTTTAAGTCGTCTAGCGACAAGCTATTATACTTCTCCACTAAACTTTCAGGGTAGTCGTAGTCGCGATTAAAGCGACTGCTCGATAGCAAACTGCTAAGCACAGAGCCAGCCGTTTCAAACTGTCCTGGCAACGAACGTACTTGGTCTAATCGTGCGCGCTCTAACTCTAACTCTGTGGGCGGTTTGTCGCCTAAGTAGCCATTAAGCTCTTTCTTTAATTCCAGTAGAGATGCACCGGTTTTATCGGTTTGTACAGGTGCATAAACCATATACGGCCTTTGACCTCTTGCTTCTTGTAAGAAAGTGTAGGCGCCATAGGCCCAACCCTTGTCTTCACGCAAATTCATGTTCACACGCGCAGTAAAGGCTCCACCCAAGGTCTCATTCATCGCCATAATGGCAATGTTATTATCTACACCGGTAGGCGGTGCTAAATGTGCAGCAAGAATAAGCGATTGTTGAGACCCAGGACGGTCAATAATAATCGCTCTTCCCTTTTCTGGCATGCTTGCCTGGGCAATTTGCTTAGTGCCCTTTTCACCCGATGCCTTCCATTTACCAAACTCTTTTTCAAGCACGGGTTTAATTTCGTCGAGCGTGGTGTCGCCCACTACGAATACCGTGGCATTATCTGGACGTAACCAGGTGTTTTTAAAGTCGACCAGGTCGCTGCGAGTGACCGACTGAACACCTTCAGCAGTTCCAGAACCGGTAAAAGGGATCCCATAAGCGTGATCATCGCCGTAAATAAGCGGTGGTAGCAAGGTAAGGGCAATGCTCACTGGACGTGTTTTCTGCTGCGCAATTTCGCTTAGAATAAGCGCGCGCTGACGTTCAATCTCTTCTTTATCAAAGGTCGGCTTTTTCAAAATATCACCAAACAACGACAAAGAATCGTCCATATTTTCTTTTAACATAGACATACTGACAGTGGTGGTATCAAGGTTAGAACCACTGTTTAGCCTAGTACCTAGCTTTTCAAGCTCCGCCGCCAGCTCTAGTGCATCATAACGGCCAGCGCCTTCATCTAACATGACAGTGGCAAAATTTGCCAATCCGAGTTTTCCACCCGCATCGGCAGAATAACCAGCGTCAAACTGAACGGCAACATTCACAATGGGTACAGTAGAGCGCTTTGCAAACACCACTTCAATACCATTTGATAAGGTGGTTTTCTCCACATCAGGAAAAGACAATTGAGTTTCCGCAGATATGGCAGGAAGCCCAGAGCTTCTGTCTACCCCTTCAGTGCTCGCAGTATGCTCGGCAAAAGGCACAAAGGTAATTTGATGCCATCCATCGCCCAACCATTCGTTAGCCGCAGCTTTAACCTTTTTAGGTGTGGCGCTAGCAAGTTCTTTCAACTCGGTTTTAAAATACGTAGGGTCGCCAGCAATGAATTCACCTGATGCCAGTCTATCAGCTTTACCACCGAAGCCTCCTACTTCTTCAAGCCCACGAATAATTGAAGCACGGCGCTTTGTTGATACCAGCTTTACTTCATCTTTGGTAGGGCCTTTACGCAAAAACTCTTGGATAATTTTATCCATTTCACGCTCTACTTTCTTAACATCTGCGCCTGGTGCTACATCTACGCTAAGACCGAAAATGGACGCAATTTGTAGCTCGTAATTAAACACCGATGCATTTGTTGCGATTTGTTGGTCGTAAACAAGCTCTTTGTACATGCGAGAGTTTTTGCCATCACCTAGCACACTTGCTGCAATAAGCAGATCTGTGGCTTCTGGGCTCATGTTTTCAGGCGAAACCCAAAGGCGTGAGATTCGAGTTTGCGGTACTTTGTCCTGAATAATTTCTCTGGTGTTCGCGGTACGCGTTGGGATCCAAGATTGCCATTTAGACAAAGATGGGCCAGGTTCAATATCACCAAAATACTTATTGACCAGAGGCTTGGCTTCGTCAGCATTAATATCACCACTAAGCACCAAAATCGCGTTGTTCGGGCCATAGTATTTATTGAACCACGACTTCACATCGTCTAGTGAAGCGGAGTTCAAATCTTCCATAGAGCCGATAACGTTATGTGAATACGGATGTTCGTTGGGAAACAGTGCTTTAACGGCATGATCTAAAAACGCACCATAGGGCTGGTCTCCACGTTGACGTTTCTCATTTTGAACAACGCCGCGCTGCTCATCCAGTTTCTCTTGCGTCACTGCGCCTAGGAGGTGACCCATGCGGTCTGATTCCATCCATAATATACGGTCAAGAGCAGGTGTCGGAACGGTTTGAAAGTAGTTAGTGCGGTCGAAACTGGTGGTGCCATTTAGACCCGTAGCACCGGCTTCTTGTAGCGCACCAAACCACTCGTCATCATAGTTTTCAGTGCCATTGAACATAAGGTGCTCGAAAAGATGAGCAAACCCTGATTTACCTTCAGGCTCATCTTTCGAACCAACCTTATACCATACCGCCACGGCCACAACCGGCGCCTTTCGATCTTCATGAACAATAACGGTAAGGCCGTTGTCCATGGTGAACTTTTCGTAGCTAATATCAATATCGTCATCAGCAACGACCGGTGACATTCCCACCAAGGTGATGGCTACAACGCTAAAACATCGCCTCGTTAAATTTTTAAACACCCGCATAAAATATTGTCCTTATTTTTATGAACGTTCTATTTATATTTGTACTATTTTGTCATCTATTTTCGTTAGCACCGAAACCTAACTCCCATTAATTAGAGGCGTTTCCTCTTCAATGCTAAGAAAGCAGAAGCTCCCCACAATTAAGTTAGCGTTGTGATGACACTAACGCAATGATCAGACGCAATAAGAATCGTTACAAAACGTTAAAAAACGGAAGAAGCCACTGTACATTTCAACTAGTTTTTAAGCGCTGCTTAGTCGGCTTATTTCTCTTGTGGTATAGAAAAAGGCAATCACGGCACTGAGAATAACAACACCCACTATAGTGTAGAACATCGATACCATAGGGTAGTCCAATACAATAATGAGCGTATAGTTAATTGCTGCTGGCACTACAAGTTGGCGTGCTATACCCAAATACATGGGGAACATGGGCTTTTGCATCGCCTGCAATACCGCCACGCTTTGGAACAAGATTACATAAGCATAGAAAGCTAATGTGTCTATCCTTAAATAAGTAATACCTGTGCTTTGTATGGTTGTATCATCAGTAAATAAGCTCATGGCCAAGGGCGAAAGAAAATACATTACAGGTATTGATACAAAGGCCATAAACAAACCTATTAGTAGCCCTTTGCGATAAGTCTCCGATACTCTGTCGAAATAGTTCAACCCCATGTTTTGCCCAGCAATAGCCATAACTGCACTGTTTAAACCCAAAGCCGGTAACAGCAACACTTGCTCGAGGCGAAGTCCTACAGTGTAGCCAGCAACATGCTCACTACCGAACTGCCCTATAAGAGCCACCGTAATAAACCCGCCCAAAATGATGGTGAGCATATTAAAACTGGCTGGCAGTATCTGCCGTAATAAATCACGCCATCGTGCTTTATCAAAGGTGGGTTTCACAGAGATATTCAACCGTTTCATCAGCACTCGAAACAAATAAAATGCGGTTGCAAACTTGATAACAACAGTTGCGAGGGCAATGCCACTTACGCCTAAATCTAATACAAACGTGAATAGAGGATTGAGCCCGAAATTAGCGACAAAGCCCACCATTAAGGCGTTGCGGTTAGATTTTGTATCACCTAATGCCATGAGTGCACCTGCGGCACCAAAAGACAAAGTAAAACCAAGAGAGCCAGCTAAAGTTACCCATAGATAGTCCATAGCCAGAGGTTCTATATTAGGTTCGGCGCCAAGTAAAACCACTAGAGGGCGAGCAGCAAAGAAGCCAATTACACAAGACAATGCACTAAACGCAATCGCTAAACCACTGACATTATCAAGCCAACCTTTAACCTCATGTGTTTCGCCACGGCCAGCACCAGGCGCTATCATAGCTGAAGCACCAGTTTGAATGCCTATACCAATAGACAGCAGCAAAAAGAAAACGCTAGAGGCAATAGACAGCCCGGCCAACGCATTGTCTGAAAGATAGCCCGCAAACCAAATGTCGGTAAGGTTGTAGAGAGTATTGAAAATCATGCCTGTGGATGCAGGTATAGATAACCGAATCATGTGGCCCACAATTGAGCCTTCGGTTAAAGATGGGTCTGACTTCTTTGCTTCCATTTAGCTACTCCAGCTATGTCGGATAACGCTAGTGACATACCGATTTTTAAGCCCCAAAGAAAAATACACTCCATAAAAACAACAAAAATCGAACAATAATAAAGACGCATCTGCTCGTTTATAGGAGCAAATGCGATAATAAAAAGCACTTACCAAAGCGCGATTTCTTTCATGGACGTTTTTACGCAGGCGGGAGTTTTAAGTTTAGTTATATAGTAAAGATAAGATATCAATATGATGACGTCATAGCAGAAATTGAGGCTGAATTTTGAGCAGGCGATAAAAGAGTTTAAAGGCAGCACGCCTAAACTTGACGGTGCTGCCTGTATAATTGGAGGCAAATAGCAGTGACGTACTGCATTACTTCTGCTGTCTAGCGGCTAACTTCTCTAGTTGTTCATCTGTAGCAGGAAGCTGGTGTTTTTCTTTCCATTCTGAATAAGGCATTTTGTAAACAACCTCTCTAGCAGCCTCGTAATCTACATCAACGCCTTTCTCGCTAGCCGCAGACGAATACCATTTAGCTAAACAGTTACGACAAAAATCAGCCAAAATCATCAAATCGATATTCTGAACGTCTTTATTTTCGTCTAGGTGCTCTACTAAACGACGAAATACGGCAGCTTCTATTTCAGTTTGAGTTTGCTTATCCATTTTTATCCTTTTTTACCTTAACGCTATTTAGGACGGGTCAACCAAAACAAAAAAGGGAGCTAGGCTCCCTTTTTCAGTCTTTCTTACTTCTTAATGGGCACATACTTTAATGAATGTACGAAAGCGTTTTTGCGCTTTTTCCACACTATTACTCTGCGTCGTCAGACTTAGGCGCAGGCTTTTCTAGAAGTTCTTTAATGCTTAGACGTACGCGGTTTTGGCGATCAATTTCCATAACCTTAACATCAACCATCTCACCTTCTTTAAGATAGTCAGTTACTTTATTCACACGCTCGTGAGCGATTTGTGAAATGTGTACAAGACCTTCTTTACCTGGAAGTACTTCCACGAACGCACCGAAGTCAACGATGCGGGTAATTTTACCGTTATAGGTTTTACCCACTTCGATTTCGGCAGTAACCTGCTCAATCTTAGCAATAGCGATTTCTGCTTTCGCACGCTCTGTTGCGAAGATTTTGATAGTGCCGTCATCTTCAATTTCGATGTTGGTATCAGACTCTTCAGTGATTTGACGGATCATTGCGCCGCCTTTACCAATCACATCACGGATCTTATCCTGGTCTACCTTCATGGTGTAGATGCGAGGTGCAAATTCACTTAGTTCTTCGCGATGTCCGCCAATGGCTTCATCCATCACTTTTAAGATATGCAAACGTGCTTCTTTAGCCTGCTTAAGTGCGATCTGCATGATCTCTTTAGTAATACCTTCAATCTTTATGTCCATTTGAAGTGCAGTAATACCATCGGTAGTACCCGCTACTTTAAAGTCCATATCGCCAAGGTGATCTTCGTCACCAAGGATGTCTGAGAGTACAACAAAGTTGTCATCACTTTTCACAAGACCCATTGCGATACCAGCAACAGATGCCTTGATAGGAACACCTGCATCCATAAGCGCAAGTGAAGTACCACATACTGACGCCATAGATGATGAACCGTTAGACTCAGTGATTTCAGATACTACACGTACTACGTACGGGAATTCTTCTTCACTTGGCATAACTGCTTGAATACCGCGCTTTGCTAAACGGCCGTGGCCAATTTCGCGACGCTTTGGCGAACCAACAAAACCAGTTTCACCCACACAGTATGGAGGGAAGTTGTAGTGAAGCATGAAGCGACTATCGCGCTTACCCTGAAGCTCGTCAATCATCTGTGCATCACGCTCTGTACCAAGCGTTGCTGCAACGATGGCTTGCGTTTCACCACGAGTAAACAATGACGAACCATGAGTACGCGGTAAAATGCCTGTAGCCACATCAATGGCGCGAATCATTTTAGGGTCGCGACCGTCGATGCGTGGCTCGCCAGAAAGAATACGTGAACGTACTACGTCAGACTCAAGCTCGTGAAGAAGGTCAAGTACTTCTTTTTGGTCTTGCTCTTCGTCTTCTGCAACAATGGCTGCAAGCGCTTTTTCTGTCGCAGCAACAACTGCGTCTTTACGCTCTAGCTTGTCAGAAATCTGGTAAGCAGCCGTCATTTCTGCTTCAGCTAACGCTTTTACTTTGTCTTTTAGCGATGTATTTTCCGCTTCTGGTTTCCAGTCCCACTTTTCAGTACCAACTTCAGCCGCGAATTCATTTACCGCATTAACAACAGTTTGCATTTGCTCGTGACCGTACATAACGGCACCAAGCATAGTGTCTTCTGAAAGCACATTGGCTTCAGATTCAACCATTAATACCGCACCTTCTGTACCAGCAACAACCAAGTCAAGTTCGCTTGATTCTTGCTCTTCAGCACGTGTATTAAGAATATATTCACCATTGCTGTATCCCACACGAGCTGCACCGACTGGACCGTTAAACGGCATACCAGAAATGGCTAGTGCTGCAGAGGTACCAATAAGTGAGATGATGTCAGTAGGAATATCTGGGTTAGCAGACATTACAGTGATGATAATCTGAACTTCATTTTTGAAGCCTTCAGGGAAAAGTGGACGAATTGGACGGTCAATAAGACGTGCAATTAACGTTTCACCTTCAGATGGACGGCCTTCACGCTTGAAGAATCCACCAGGGATTTTACCCGCAGCATACGCTTTTTCTTGGTAGTTTACCGTTAGTGGGAAGAAATCTTGACCTGCGTTCGCTTCTTTCTTACCAACTACCGATACCAATACAGACGTGTCGTCCATACTTGCCAAAACCGCAGCTGTTGCCTGACGAGCAATTACGCCCGTCTCTAGAGTTACAGTATGCTGACCATACTGAAATGATTTAGTAATAGGAGTCACTATTTGTCCTTTAATTCCAATCTTTATTTATCGCTTTTAATTGCGGTGCTCAGTATAGCGATGAACACAGAATTTTGCCATCGCCAAATGAAGGAGAAGATTGAAATTATTATGTATTTATCTCCTGCATTTCCCACCGCAGCTTCATCACTCGATTAAAAAAGATTACATGGCTATATTTTCATCACAATGCAATAAACTGATGTCACAAAATCGAGTACGATAGAAAAAAGCAAAGGTCAAAACTAACAACCATATAAAACAACTGTATAAAACAAATGTGCGTTAAGGGGAATTTATGCTTGTGCTAAGACTGAATAAGGCTGGAATGCCACAAGAGTGGATAGACATAGAACACGCCGCCAAACTATATTGCCAAGACAAGGTATTGTTCGAGCTTGGCACAGATGCCATAACGCTTAAAGGTGGATGGAATCACGCAGGTATTCAAAGTGAGCTGTCGTTGTCGAGTATTATCGCTTGCGATGGCAAGGTCAATGATATGAGTGGAAAAATTGCATTAACCAATAAATACCTTTTTCGTCGAGATAGTTATATGTGCCTTTATTGCGGTGCGCAGTTTTCGCCAAAACAGCTTACGCGGGACCATATTATACCTCGTTCAAGGGGCGGAAAAGACAGCTGGACCAACGTGGCCTCTGCCTGTCAGCGATGCAATCACGCAAAAGGAGCAAAGACCCCCGAAGAGGCAAATATGCCATTACTTGCTGTTCCGTTCAGGCCAAACGTATATGAGCGTTTTTATTTGATGAACAGAAAAATTCTATCGGACCAAATGGCTTTTTTGGAAAGTCATTTTACTCGATATAGGCAATGGAAATGCAGCTAGAGTGCGCCACCTGAAGACGATTGTGTACTTATTGCATTGTGGGCCTGCATGGATGTTTGACTTTGCTCTTGAAGCGTTGCCAGCATCTGACTTTCCTCTTTCAACGCTCTAAACCAAAGACTCAACCAATCTGAACACATCTTGTGCTCAAGTTCTTGTGCCTCGTCCGTAGGACAAAAAAGGTTAACCTGCACCACCACCTTTGCAAGCTCGTTGGTTTTGATTTCAATTTCCGGATCGATTCGAATAAATTCTTGCTCGAGATGTCTTTCGATTAAACCCTTGTATCGTTCTGCGACATCGCGAAAATACTCACAGTGAGCCTGCGCTCTCGCGTGAAAAGCGGGTAAAAGACTATAGGCGTTTACGGTAGGCTCGTTAACAATACTGAAAGAATGCAAGCGATATCGACGCATAAAGTTGAGGTTGCGTACCGTTTGAGTAACCAGTTGGCTATTAGGTACGTATACGTGCTTACCCGTATAGTTAAAGCTCTCCCTATCCACTTCCAACATGGTGGTTTTGGCCCAGTCCATTTCTACCACTTCACCTATATTGTTATTCATCTGTATCCAGTCGCCCACCCGAAAAGGCCGAGCACCCAAATAGTAAATAAAGCCCATGAAGCATTGAATAAATTCGCGGGTGGCCAGCACAATGGCCACCATGAAGGCAGCAATTGATATAGCGAGGGTTTGAATTTCAGCAGACCAAAGCACCATCAGCAATATGATGTTAACGCATTACCCAGCTGCTCTAAAATGTTGATCTGATTTCGTCTATCCTCACCTTTGCGAGAACTTCTGAGTTTAATAAGGCGCAACATGCCCTTTTTGGTGTAATGCAGAGAAATAAGCAGTAAGACAGAAGCCAATAGCTTGTATTCATGCGCATACGCAATGAATGTTTGCCATATTTGTGCTGGTTCCATCACATTCTCCATCAAGTCACTCCACGCTAATTTATTGAAAGCAAAAAAAAACGCTGACGAATGTCAGCGCTTTGTATTATGAAGCACTCAACGAGCAGGCACAATGCCGACCAGTCACTATGTGCTTTTTGTGAGCTTTTATTACCGAAAACTATTTAGTAAAAACACCCTTAGCAAAAAAGCTCTCATATTTGGCTTATTGGCGAATTTGACCTTCGCCATTCACTAAATACTTTTCTGAGGTTAAAGACTCTAATCCCATTGGGCCATAGGCATGCAGTTTTGTTGTCGCTATACCTATTTCTGCGCCTAAACCTAGCTGACTTCCGTCAGAAAAACGTGAAGAAGCGTTTACCATAACAACACTGGCATCAACTGCGCGTTGGAATAATTTCGCTTTTTCTTTGTCTTTTGTACAAATAACTTCGGTGTGGTTACTACCAAACTGCGCTATGTGATCGATTGCACCGTCGAAGTCATCAACAACACGAATTGCTATTTCAAGACCTAAGTATTCTTCACCGTACCCAGATTCATCAATAACGTCAGCACCCTCAAAGTACTCACTGCCTTTGCTGTCAACGTGAACCTTAACATTATGCTCTTTAAATGCTTGCGCAACACGAGGTAAAAAGTCGCCAGCAATTGCTTGGTGAACAACTAAACCTTCAAGTGCATTACACACACCTGTTCTCTGGGTTTTACCATTAAGCAAAATTTCTAGTGCATTGTCCAAATCAGCATCACTGTCTACGTATAAGTGACAAACGCCTTTAAAATGCTGAATTACTGGAACTTTAGAGTTATCGGTAACGTAATTGATTAGACCTTCACCGCCGCGAGGTATGATCACGTCAATATAATCTCTTTGTTCCATCAACTCTTGCATAAGGGCGCGGTCAGGGTTAGGAACAACCGTGACTAATGCCTTCGGCAAATTATGCTTTTCAAGTGTATCTTGCATTAACTCTGCAATGGCAAGACTAGTATCTAGCGCTTCTTTACCACCACGCAAAATAACTGCATTACCTGATTTGAAGCATAGAGCACCTGCATCAGCAGTTACATTTGGGCGTGCTTCATAAATCATGCAAACTACCCCTAGTGGGATGCGCATTTTCTTAATTTCGATGCCGTTCGGTCGAGTACCGAAAACACGTTCTTTACCCACGGGATCGTCAAGCTCAACAATAACCTCAATTCCCTCTGCCATCGCTTCTATACGCTCATCATCTAGGATGAGACGATCGATCATAGCTTCATCAAGGTTATTTTCTTTGGCGCGAGCTACTTCTTTTTCGTTAACCGCAATTATCTTGTCTTTGTTGGCTCTAATAGCTGCAGCCATGTCAGTTAACACCGCGTTTTTTTGGCTTTCGTCTAAAACAGCCAATTTACGTGCAGCTTGTTTTGCTTGTTGTGCTAACTCAGTAATAATACTCATTCTTTCTCCAGGTTTGCTACGTGCTGATCAGAAATAATTGGCCCCGTTTTCTCTTCGAACTCGTGGGCAAATTCATCACTGTCCTGATTCGCAATAAAATTCAATAAACAGCTACTGTAATTCGACTTGGCCTTCACCAGTTTAGTGCCGTCTTCCTTGCGTACTAAAATAGTATCGCCTACGGAAAACTCGCCTTTTACGCCGATTATTTCGCTACTCGTTAACTGGTCACTGTCGGTACCTAAAGTGCCATCGAAATTACCTTCAATAATCACTTCGCCCTGCGCATTTGATGTATGACGCATCCAGTGCTCGTTTTCTTTCATTGGCTTCTTGAACGGTCTGAAATGCGTTCCAGGATTTTCACCTGCTAACAGCATATTAAAAGACAGTTCGGTAAAGCCATTAATAATGTAGGTATCTATACCGTGAGATACCGCTTTTTCGGCCGCTTCAATTTTGGTGCGCATTCCGCCGGTTCCAACACCGCCTTTCACTGCGCCGCCGGCCATGGCATAAATACTTTCGTCGATAGTATCCACCGATTTCAGCATTTTTGCATCGTCGTGCTCATGCGGGTTCTTGTCATACAACCCATCGATGTCAGAACAAATGATAAGCGCATCGGCATCGGCCGCTGCCGCTACCATCGCTGACAAATTATCATTGTCGCCTACTTTGAGTTTATCAGTAGTTACGGTGTCGTTCTCGTTAACAATCGGCAGAATATTGTTGTCCAGCAGGCTGAAAATTGTTTCACGAATACTCACGTAACGCTCTCTGTCGCGAAGGTCTGCATGTGTTAACAACATTTGTGCCGATGGGAAATCAAACAGTCGATCCCACGTTGCGATCATTTCGGTTTGACCCGCGGCCGCCATCGCTTTTTTCACCGCAATGTTGGTCTTTTCCTGATCTGCGAACATGTGTGACCCTGCGGCAACTGACCCTGATGACACAAGAACAACTTGCGTACCGTTCGCTCTACAGCGAACTATAAATTGTGCGATACTCAGCAAATAGTGGCTACTACACCCCTGTTGATTCGGCGCAATAAGTGCACTACCTACTTTAATGACGACGCGATTCCAATTTGGATGACTCATAATATATATCTAACCTTAAGATTGTTGATTCGCTAATTCTTGGCCGGCTTGTTCAAATGTAGCTTCTACATTCGGTGACGGATTTTCGCCCCATCTAGTTACCGCCCACAGAGTAATTGCACTTATTGCAAACCCTGGAATAATTTCGTAAATGACGCTGCTCAATGCCTGACCACCTTCAAGTATAGGCGCGTATATCCAGAACAGTACTGTCACTGCCCCCGAAACCATACCGGCAAGCGCAGCCTTCGCAGTTAGGTCCTTTTTATACAGACAAAACAGCACTAAAGGACCAAAAGCAGCACCAAATCCTGCCCATGCGTTACTCACTAATGACAAAATAGTGTTTGATGAATCTAGGGCCAAAATCAGAGCCACTACAGCAACCCCTGCTACACCATAACGTCCAATTGTGACTGTTTGTTTATCAGACACTTCTTTCTTTGTAATGACTCGATAAATATCTTCGGTCAGCGAACTCGCAGAAACCAGTAGTTGTGACGAAATTGTACTCATGATCGCAGCGAGTATAGCCGCCATCAAAAACCCGCTAATGTATGGGTGAAACAAAATTTGCGAGAAAATAATAAAAATAGTTTCCGGAGCATCTACACGAAGACCAAACTGGTTTGCATAGGCAACACCTACAAGTCCTGTACCCAAAGAGCCTATGATAGTTACTGTCATCCACGACATGCCAATTGTTCGAGCCGTGGAGATGGCTTTCACCGATCTAATTGCCATAAATCTAACAATGATGTGAGGTTGACCAAAATAACCAAGCCCCCATCCAAGACTCGATAGCAAGCCGACCAATGTTAACGCTTCCAAAGAGTCGGAAAAATTCGGTACAGATTCATACGCTGCGCTCGTCATTTGCGACGCGCTATCAAATTGACTGAAGGCCACAACAGGAACTAGCACTAACGCTAGAAACATAATACTACCTTGAACAAAGTCGGTTAGGCTAACTGCCAAAAAACCGCCTAACAAAGTGTATGACACCACTACGCCAAGAGTTATGAACAAACCAACTTGGTAATCGAGAGAAAATGCACTCTCAAAAAGCTTGCCGCCTGCTACTAAACCAGCGGATGTATACAGGGTGAAAAACAGTACGATGATTGTTGCCGAAACAATGCGCAAACTCGACTTTGGCGAATTAAAGCGCTTAGCAAAAAACTCTGGAACCGTAAGCGAGTCATCTGCTACCTCGGTGTATACGCGTAACTTAGGTGCAACGAAAATATAGTTTAAAAGCGCCCCGGTCAAAAGACCGATCGCTATATAAACTGCATCGAAGCCTGATATGTACATAGCTCCAGGCAAACCCATGAGCATCCAACCGGACATGTCTGAAGCGCCGGCTGAAAGCGCTGTTACGTGGGGACTTACTTGACGTCCACCAAGGATATAACCTGAAATATCGCTTGTAGATTGGCGATAGGCAAACACGCCTATACCTAGCATTGCAATAAAATACACTGCCAGCGATATGTAACTTTCAAATGCCATGTATTGCGAAAAATCCTCTGCTGCCTCGAAAATCTAATAATTTGACGATTTAACAACTTGATAGCTTAAACTGCACATTCTTCGTTAACCTTGGCTTCGTTAACCTTGGCTTCGTTAACGCTTCGTCAATGGAGCGAGCACTGTGCCAATCGACTTGTAGGCTTTTGGAATTATGACCAAACCCCATCAATTGCATCGAGCAATAATCATTAGAGTTCAAACAATATATAGATTTGCGAGAAAATATCAAGCGCAAATTATGCACAACTTAATTTCAGAGCAATTTGTCATGACTTTCACACCAATGATGTTTCACAAGCAACAACACCAGAAGTTTAAACACTTAAACCTTAAATATCAGAAGGTTAACTTTTTATAAATTTTCATGAAACAATATCAAATTACGGCGTATTTAACTAAACCTGGGTACTTAAATAGTTATAGAAACAATTATGACATAAATTAAATACAAGCAAGCACCAGAACAAATAACATTCAAAAGAAGCTTTAATCTCTGCATCTAGAGCACACTGTTACTTTCAAAATCTTTTTCACCGCTTTTTAAAGTAAAGGTTCGAATAAACTAAAATAACCGCTTTTTTCGCCAGTTTTGCTCTATGAACACCTTCGGGTGAAATTATACTTAGACTCCGCAAAATCAAGACCGAAGAGGGTTATTACTGCAAACCAAAATGGTTTTATCTTCGCCACCGCTATAAAAACAGAATTTATATAAACACAAGGTAACCGTTCACCAAGGCCCTATTGACAGGCAACTTTAAAGTCTTTGAGCAGAGGATAGGTGGTTTTATTCAGCGTCGCAGCAAGTATTGCCCGGATAACGCCCTTGCCATTCGGATTATCTTCCCCTCAGTCAGGGTGATTCAGGTTTCTTTCAACCTGACGGGTTTGCCAGCTTCGCTGGGCAAACAAAAAAGGCCAGCGACTGCTGGCCTTTCAATATGGTGCGGAAAGCGGGACTTGAACCCGCACGAGCTATGCTCACCACCCCCTCAAGATGGCGTGTCTACCAATTCCACCACTTCCGCAAATAAAGCTTAATCTGGGGTATTGCCGTCATCAGCTGGAACATCATCGCCAGCTGGCACGTTACCCTGAGTGTCCTGAACGTCCTGCATTGCCGGAACGTCTGAACCACTAACGGGAACATCGCTCTGTGCAGGTGCATCTTCAATAACTGGCACGTCTGCATCTGCAGGCACTTCTGCTGGTGTCTCAACCGCAGCAGGTACTTCCAAGTTATTCCACTCGTCTTCGGCACTTTCTCTATTCGCTGTCATCGCGCCTAGCGACAAGCTAATGAAGAAGAACAAACCCGCTAAAATTGACGTTGTGCGAGTCATAAAGTTACCAGAACCTGACGAACCAAACACGGTATTTGAACCACCTGAGCCAAAAGAAGCGCCCATATCAGCCCCTTTACCTTGCTGGATCAAAACAAACCCAATTAATAAGAGTGCTACAACTAGATATGCTATTAAAAGCACTTCGTATATCATAATTACCTCGTCAGTTTGCCGCTTGGCAAATTGAAATAAAATCTTCAGCTTTTAAACTGGCGCCGCCAATTAAGCCGCCATCAACGTCTTTTTGTGAAAATAACGTTTTAGCATTATCTGGTTTAACGCTGCCGCCGTATAAAATGCGAAGCTTACCAGCTAAGTCTGCGTCTACTTTAGTAAAGTAACCGCGAATGAATTCGTGCACTTCCTGAGCTTGCTCAGGCGTTGCCGTCTTCCCTGTACCTATGGCCCATATTGGCTCATATGCAATAACTGTTTTTGATAAATCGTCAACCGACAACGTCGCTGTTAATGCGTCTAACTGCTCGCCAACAAATTTCTCAACGTTACCCGCTTCTCTTACTGTTAAAGACTCACCAACACAAATAATGGGTGTTAAGCCGGCTTCAATACATTGCTTTGCTTTTAAAGCGACAAGATCACTAGACTCTTGCTGATCTTCTCTTCTCTCAGAGTGACCTACTATTGAGTAGGTACATCCTGCGTCTTTAAGCATTTCAACAGATAACTCACCTGTATGAGCACCGTTGTTGAGGTGACTCACATTTTGAGCACCTAGGGAAAATGAATTCGCTCTGAAAAGGTGCATCAGCGTAGCCGGCGGACAAACAACCGTTTCGGAGTCGCAATTTAATGCTTCTAGCTTCTCATTAAATTCAGCAACTAATGCCGAATTACCATTCATTTTCCAATTTCCAGCAACTAATGGCTGGCGTATTTTGTTACTCACTAGCTCGACCTTAGCCCTGTCTTTTAGCGGGCGTGATATTAACTATTTACAACGTAAGATACAAGTATAAAAAGCGAAATTTCCTGCTACGCCAACTAATTGGCGAGATTACGAACAGTTTCAGCAATATGCTCTGCCCATTTCATCGACTTCTGTTCTTCATTCGATTCCACCATAACCCGTATCAGTGGTTCAGTTCCACTTTTACGCAGTAAAACACGTCCTGTTTTACCGAGTGCTGCTTCGGCTTCTTGCTTTGCACGTTGAACATCTTTATGCGATAGGTAATCAACATTCTGCGCTGTATAGCGCACGTTCACCAGCGTTTGAGGATACATCTCAAAACCACTAGATAAATCGTGTAAGTCTAGTTGAGAACGCAACATGGCAGCCAACACCTGAAGGCCCGCCACAATTCCGTCACCCGTTGAACACATAGACAGATTTAAAACATGACCAGAATTCTCACCACCAATAGACCAGCCTTTCTGCTGTAGTAACTCCATCACGTAACGATCGCCTACTTTACTTCTCGCAAAGGGTACCCCTAGTTTACTAAGCGCATTTTCCAACCCAAGGTTGCTCATCAAAGTACCCACTACGCCGCCCTGCATTTGTCCGTTCTTCAGTGCATCGCGCGCAATGATATAGACAATTTGGTCACCATCGAGCACATTGCCTAGATGGTCTACCATCATCAGTCTGTCGCCATCACCATCTAGGGCAAAACCTAGATCGGCGCCTGTTTCTTTTACTTTCTCAACAACTGCATCCATAGACGTCGCACCAACCTTATCGTTGATGTTAAGTCCGTTTGGTGCAGTGCCTAATTCTATAACGTTCGCGCCAAGCTCTCGTAATACGTTAGGAGCAATGTGATACGTGGCACCATGAGCACAATCTACAACAATGGTTAAGCCTGTGAGGGATAGCTCAGAGGGGAAAGTACCTTTACAGAATTCAATGTAACGACCGGCAGCGTCATCTATACGCGTTGCTTTACCAAGCTTGTCTGAGGCTACGCAAGTCATAGGGCGCTCAAGCATTTCTTCAATGGCTAGTTCAATGTCATCGTCTAACTTAAATCCCTGAGAAGAAAAAAACTTTATTCCGTTATCGTAATAAGGGTTGTGAGAAGCGCTAATAACAATACCGGCTTCAGAACGAAATGTTTTGGTGAGGTAGGCTATTGCTGGGGTAGGCATAGGTCCTAACAAGCCTATATTTATACCTGCGGCAGAAAGACCCGCTTCAAGAGAAGACTCGAGCATGTAACCCGAGATACGCGTGTCTTTTCCAATAAGTACTTTATTTGTTCCTCTACCTGCGAGGACTTTTCCTGCTGCCCACCCTAACTTAATACAAAACTCAGGGTTAATATGACTTTCGCCCACTTTACCCCGAATACCGTCGGTACCAAAATATTTACGCTGACTCATTATTATTCCTTATTACACTTTTTTCAGCATTTTAACGATGTTAACCGCATCAGCGGTTTCTTGTACATCGTGAACACGTATTATATGTGCTCCCATTTGGGCCGTAATTGTAGCGAGCGCAATACTTCCAGCCAAGCGTTCTTCAACATTTCTGTTTAAAAGCTTACCTATCATTGACTTTCTCGACATACCAACAAGCACGGGCAACCCTAATGCCATAATATCAGGTAAATATTTAACTAACGCATAGTTATGCTCGAGAGACTTTCCAAAGCCGTAGCCTGGGTCCAGTAAAATGGATGACTTATCGATACCAGCTTGTTCACATGCTGCTGTCCGCTCAACTAAGAAACCCTTTACATCACTGATAAGATCATCATATTGCGGGTTCGCTTGCATTGTTCTTGGCTCGCCCTTCATATGCATAAGGCAAACCGGTACCTTGGCTTCAGCAGCGGCTTTCAGCGCGCCAGGTTCTCTCAACGCGCGAACATCATTAATTAGCTTAGCACCTGCGTTCACTGCCTCAGTCATTACCTGTGGCTTGCTGGTATCAATTGATATAACACAATCGCTTCTTGCCGACAGCGCCTCAATTACTGGAATAGTTCTATCAAGCTCTTCTTGAAGCGCAACATCTTTAGCACCGGGACGGGTCGATTCGCCACCAATGTCGATAAAAGTAGCGCCCTGCTCTACCATACAAAGTGCGTGTTCTACTGCCTGCTGGGTAGATGCGTGTCGACCGCCATCGGAAAAGGAATCAGGGGTAACATTTAAGATCCCCATAACGCGAGGCTGATTAAGATCAATAAAATGATTGGCAAACTGCATACATCAACTCTTTTTTATTATGTAAATAAAAAACGCCAGATTAACTGGCGTTTTTTAATCCTAACATTGCGGCTAAATTAAAGGAGGAATTAATTTAGCCTCAAGCCTTAACTTGGAATGTCACCGGGTTTTCCAACCGATGGCTTGTCAACGCCATCGTTTTTAATTTCGCCTTCCTTCACAGGCGAACCGCCACTTGGCTTATCACCACCCGATGGCTTGCTGTCGTCCCAGTCTGCGGGAGGACGCACTTCCGTACGGTTCATCAAATCATCAATCTGCTTAGCATCGATAGTTTCATACTTCATCAGCGCGTCTTTCATCGTGTGAAGAATATCTTTGTTGTCTTCTAGAATTTGCTGCGCTCTTTCGTAATTGCGGTCGATAAGTGACTTGATTTCTGCATCGATAGCACGAGCCGTATCATCAGACATACTTGACGCTCTCGACATTGAATTACCAAGGAATACTTCGCCTTCTTCTTCTGCGTACAACATTGGTCCCATCTTCGTAGATAGTCCCCATTGCGTTACCATTTTACGAGCAATATCAGTAGCACGCTCAATATCGTTTGATGCACCAGTAGTCACTTTGTCATCGCCATAAATTATCTGCTCTGCAATTCGACCACCAAACAGGCTCGAAATCATACTTTCTAGGTGCTGTTTAGAGTGACTCACTCTATCCTTTTCAGGCAAATACATGGTCACACCGAGGGCACGTCCACGAGGTATGATAGATACCTTATATACCGGATCGTGTTCTGGCACCAGGCGACCAACGATAGCGTGACCTGCTTCATGATATGCCGTCATTTCTTTTTCAGACTCAGACATCACCATTGACTTGCGCTCAGAGCCCATCATGATTTTGTCTTTCGCTTTCTCAAACTCTTCCATTGCAACAAGACGCTTGTTACCACGAGCTGCAAATAGTGCCGCTTCGTTAACTAAGTTTGCTAGGTCGGCACCTGAGAAACCAGGAGTGCCTCGAGCAATTAGTGATGCTTCAACGTTGTCTGCAATTGGTACCTTGCGCATATGCACTTTAAGAATTTGCTCTCTACCACGGATGTCTGGAAGACCAACGATAACCTGACGGTCAAAACGACCTGGGCGAAGTAATGCAGGGTCAAGTACGTCTGGGCGGTTAGTTGCCGCAATAACGATGATCCCTTCATGACCTTCAAAGCCATCCATTTCAACTAGCATCTGGTTAAGAGTTTGCTCACGCTCATCATGACCACCGCCTAGGCCTGCGCCACGCTTGCGGCCAACCGCGTCAATCTCGTCAATGAAGATGATGCACGGTGCGGTTTTCTTTGCTTGCTCGAACATATCTCGAACTCGAGACGCACCTACACCCACAAACATTTCCACGAAATCAGAGCCCGAGATACTGAAGAATGGCACTTTTGCTTCACCAGCGATGGCTTTTGCTAACAGCGTTTTACCCGTTCCCGGTGGACCTACCATTAACACGCCTTTAGGAATTTTACCGCCAAGCTTTTGGAACTTAGATGGGTCGCGGAGGAAATCAACCAATTCAGACACGTCTTCTTTTGCTTCGTCGCAGCCAGCAACGTCAGCAAACGTAGTCTTTATTTGGTCTTCGCCCAATAAGCGCGCCTTGCTCTTGCCAAACGACATGGCGCCTTTACCGCCGCCGCCTTGCATTTGACGCATGAAGAAAATCCACACCCCAATAAGCAGTAACATTGGGAACCACGATATGAAAATCGATGCGAGAAGTGATTGCTCCTCAGGCGGTTCACCATAAACCCTTACATCGTTTTTAACTAGGTCCGAAACTAGTTTGTCATCGAAGTAAGGTACGAAGGTTTGAAAAGATTCGCCAGAGCGTTTAGTCCCGCGAATTTCGCCATCATTATTGATACGAACTTCACGGATATTGCCCTGCTCCGCTTCTCTTAGGAATGTTGTGTAGTCAGTTTGTGAACGAGCAGTTTCACTCGGTGAAAAGCTCTGGAAAACCGACATCAATACAACGGCGATAACCAACCATAAGATTAAATTTTTTGCCATGTCGCTCAATGCTACTAACCTCTATAAATCCGAACCGGTGTGAAAGTGAACAACTTGATTGTTCTGCACACAACACAATTCGCAACTAAAATCGCTTACAATAAAGCGTACTACACTTTATACCCACAAGCCACCAAATACACCTCACGAGAACGTGATCTCGACGAGTCAGGCTTACGCGTTTTTATCGTGGTAAAAGATTGCTTAAGTGCATTCATAAACTCAACAAAACCTTCACCCTGAAACACCTTAATGACAAACGAGCCACCGGGTTTCAGCACTTGATGACACATGTCCAGCGCAAGTTCGCAAAGATACATGGAACGAGACTGGTCAACTGCCGAATTACCAGCAAGATTAGGTGCCATATCCGACAATACTATATCTACGGTGTTCCCACCGATTCTGTTCAAAAGTGCGTGTAAAACTTCTTCTTCACGGAAATCACCCTGCAGAAAGTCTACGCCCACGATAGAATCCATGGGCAAAATATCGCAGGCGATAACCTGACCGCTATCCCCTAATAGCTTTGCTGAAAGCTGAGACCAACCACCGGGCGCAGCGCCAAGATCAACAAGGGTCATACCAGGCTTAATCAGTTTGTCTTTCTTTTGAATCTCTTCGAGTTTATAAATGGCACGAGAGCGCCAACCATCTTTTTGTGCTTTCTGCACATAATGGTCGTCGAAATGTTCTTTTAGCCAACGTTTACTGCTGGCGGAGTGTTTCTTTTTTGTCATTCAATTACAATGTTATTAGGATTGTAGAGTAGATGGCGTTAGAATACGTTATTTCAAGCATAAACTAACAGATTAATTGTAAGAATATTTATTAAATGAAACTTTCAAATAAACAGAAACAATTCCTTAAAGGTCTAGCCCACCCACTTAAGCCAATAGTGCAGCTAGGCGCGAATGGTCTCACCGAGGGCGTTGTCGCAGAGATTGACAATGCACTAAATCACCACGAATTGATCAAAGTTAAGGTTCCTTCTGAAGATCGCGAAGAAAAATCGCTGATTATGGATGCCATTGTACGCGAAACAAATGCGGAAAAACTTCAGGTAATTGGTCATACACTTATTATTTACCGTCCTAGTGAAGACTGTAAAATTCAGTTGCCAAAATAAAGACGCTTTTGGTGTCAGTCCACTCTGACACCATAGTTTTTACCATCAAATACCGTTAACATCTCGTTAATATTATGAAAATAACCAGATTAACGGGAACTCCATGTTGCTAACTAACCTTACTGCAATTGTTACGGGCGGATGCTCGGGTCTTGGTCACGCTACCGCTATTGCGCTTCGCGAAGCAGGTGCAAAGGTCAGCCTTTTCGACTTAAACGAAGAACAAGGTGCCAAGCGCGTAGAAGAGCTAGGTAAAGACAAAACCCTTTTTACGAAAGTGGATGTGCGCGATGAAGCACAAGTTCAAGCGGCGATCGACGCCACAACAGATACTTTCGGCGCTATCTCTCTTGTGGTTAACTGTGCCGGCATCGCACCTGCGAAACGTTTGCTTGATAGAGAAGCAAACCCAGCGCCATTAGGCGACTTTCAAACCACCATTGACATAAACCTGGTAGGCAGCTTTAACGTAGCCCGATTGGTTGCTGCCACCATGGCAAAACAATCGCCTATAAACGATGAGGGCGAACGCGGCCTTATTATCAATACCGCTTCGGTAGCGGGCTATGAGGGTCAAATTGGCCAAACTGCTTACGCGGCCAGTAAAGGCGGCATTATCGGGCTTACCCTTCCAATGGCACGTGACTTAGCCCCACTTGGAATTCGGGTGAATACGATAGCACCAGGAGTGATGGGAACGCCTATGCTGCTAGCCATGCCTGAAAAAGTACAAGAAGCTCTGTCTGCTAACGTTCAATTTCCTAAACGCCTAGGCCTACCTGAGGAATTCGGCAAGCTTGTTGTTCATATGGCAAACAACACTTACCTTAACGGCGAAACCATCCGCTTAGATGGCGGCCTGCGTATGCCGCCAAAGTAATAAATTGGTAGGTAAATTAAACACCGTAATGAAAAGGGAGCATTGACTCCCTTTTTTTATTCTCCATCACCACCGCTTACAATTAACGCAAGGTTATACAATCGATTTACTGCGTGATAGTTAATAGAGTTTTTAGGGTAACGCCCCTTAGAACTTATCTTACCCGCTTCTTGTTCCATCAATATAGTGAGTGCGTCATCAACAGTTTCAACGGTATAGATGTGAAATAGACCTTTTTTGACTGCCTCTATTACAGTGCTATCTAACACTAAATTAATAGCATTGGACTTTGGAATGATGACACCTTGAGTTCCCGTAAAGCCGCGGTATTGGCAGAGGTCGAAAAAACCCTCAATTTTTTCATTCACGCCGCCCACAGCCTGAACCTCGCCATATTGGTTGATTGAGCCGGTAATCGCTAGCGTTTGAACGCATGGAATTTCTGTAAGTGCAGATATAAGCGCGACCAATTCGCCTAACGATGCACTGTCGCCATCAATATGGCCATATGACTGCTCAAGCGCAATATTGGCAGACAGCGTTAACGGAAAATGCTGGGCATACTTGTTGCCTAAGTAACCATTTAACAGCATGACACCTTTTGAATGAATGGGTTGGCCCAATTCCACTTCCCGCTCAATATCAATTACACCGCTAGCGCCGGCGAATACTGTTGCCGTAATGCGTGCTGGTGTGCCAAACGCTGTGTCACCAATATCTAGTACGGTAAGGCCATTCACCTTGCCAACGGCCTTACCTTCGGTTGCGATAAGTACGTGGCCTTCCTTTATATCGTTAAGAAGCGCCTGGCTTACCCTGCCCGTTCTTCGTTTTTTGGCGCTTAATGCAATTTTTAAATGATTAAGCTCTAGGCTAGTGCTATTACTCTTTTGACAGAAGTAAAAAGCCTCGTTAACCAGTTCAATCACTTCGGCAAAATGCGCTGATAGCTTTTCTTTGTGCTCAGCCATGCGAAGCGAATATTCGACTAGCCGGCACATGGCGTTAGCCGTAATATCCTCTAGACCAAGCCCGCGTGTGTGCGCACGTACTTTACCAACAAAATCGAACAGCGCCTGACGAGTCACGGGAATTTCTAAATCAAAATCGACCAGCACTCGGAATAATTCATCAAACTCATCATCGTAGTCTTGCAGGGTGTAATAAAGGTCTCTCGAGCCCAGTAATACAATCTTTACGCTTAAATCAATAGGCTGCGGATTTAACGTAATATTGTTAACCATACCCACGTCTTGTTGCGGTAGGTCCATTCGTAAACGCATAGACTTGATGGCTAATTTTAAGGTATCCCACACATAGGGCTGTTCTATAAGCTGGTCCACATCTAGTAGTAAATACCCACCGTTTGCACGGTGCAGCGCGCCCGGCTGAATCATTCTGTAGTTAGTGAATACACTGCCGTGAATGTTGGTATATTCAATTTTACCGAACAAATTTTGATAGGTAGGATTTGGCTCATAAATTACGGGAGCAGAATCGTCAAGCCTGTTGGAAACAAGCACGTTAGGTAAAAACTGTTCTTCGAGGAATACTTTTTTATCAAAGTCCTCTGTCTTTTCTTCTTTTTGCTCTTCACTGTGAATCACTAAAATAGCGTCCACCAGTGCGGTTCTCAGTTGCTTTAAATATTTTACTACACCGAGTTGAGATGAATATTTGTGCTCGAGCACTTTAATCAGTGGCTTTATGCCCTGTTCAGCCGTGTTTTTATCTAATGCACGTAAACGCTCCGAGTTCTCTCGCTTCCACGCGGGTAGACCGAGTAAACTCTCACTAAGACGGTTTTCCAACTCATCGATAAGTACATAAAAACGTTCTCGCTGACTTTCATCAAAGGTGGAAAACTCACTATCACTAATAGGTTTACCATTGATTATGGGTGAAAACGTGATTGAGCCACCTTCTTCAAACAGAGCAACATCATTAGCCAGAGCATAACGCTCAACGGCATCAATAGCAGCATCATACTTCTGCTCGAAGTCACGTAGAATAGAGGCGCGACGGCGCTGATAGCCAGGATTGTCAAATGCTACAGGTAATGAGTCGAGCACGTCGTCGAT
Source organism: Alteromonas sp. RW2A1 (assembly GCF_001886475.1). Classification (NCBI taxonomy): domain Bacteria; kingdom Pseudomonadati; phylum Pseudomonadota; class Gammaproteobacteria; order Alteromonadales; family Alteromonadaceae; genus Alteromonas; species Alteromonas sp. RW2A1. The sequence goes on from NZ_CP018031.1 coordinate 1,374,194, forward strand.
TAGGTTCGCCATATCCTTTTGAAAGGCTTTGCCTCCCCCGGGAGGAAATCTAAGGGCAACGGGCTCTCGTTCCACATCAAAGTTGTTGATGTAACACCAGTCGTCTGGCGCAACAGATTGGGCGACTTGCCTTTCGATATAATCTTTTACCAAAGAGAAGCGACCGGTAGCAGGCTCGCCCATCACATAAAGGTTGTACCCTTTGGTAGTTATACCTAACCCAAAGGTAAGCGCTTCACGCGCACGCTCTTGCCCTATAAAAGTTGCATTGAGCGCTTCCTCATCTTTTAAGGCACTGTTGATTGCGCGGCGGTTTATGGTAGGTGATAAGGCGTCTACATCTAACGCAAATGATTTACTGTCTACAGACATGTTGTTCTATATTCGTTACTTTTCCTAAGTGAAACCCTTATTAACATTAGTGTCAAACCCTTATCTTCAATAAAGCGGTTTTATACTAACAATTGCACAACAAACAACCACGTTTGTAAGGGTACGGTATATTTTGTTTTTAATATTGCACCACTTATCATGCATATCGAATAGCGTAATAACTATCATCCCAACAAAGCGCTCAGCCGTGATGTGAAATCATTCAAGCGACAAGGAAGGTCTCCCCTCTTTGTAAAGCATTAACCTATGCATAAATGCTCACTTTTCGTGCAAGCAGCAATAAATATCGCCAAGTTAAGTGTTAAGCTATTGAGGCATGGCTTAACGCTGGGGTATTCTATAAGGCTATATATATGTTCAATCGGTTATTTTTTTATTCGTGCGTGATGGTTTTGATTCTATCGACACGAGCAGATGACCCAAATATAAACGTTTTAACTCTAAATGCGGAAGCCTAAGTTTCATGGCCGATAATCAGTACAACCCAAAAGATATAGAACAACGTGTTCAGCAATACTGGGAAGACAATCAATCTTTCAAGGCAAGCGATAACGAAGATAAAGAAAAGTTTTATTGCCTGTCTATGTTTCCTTATCCTAGTGGTCGACTCCACATGGGACACGTGCGTAACTACACTATCGGTGATGTAATCAGCCGCTATCAGCGCATGCAGGGCAAAAATGTTATGCAGCCTATGGGTTGGGACGCCTTTGGTCTGCCTGCTGAAAATGCAGCGATAAACAATAACACTGCACCAGCGAAGTGGACTTACGAAAACATCGATTACATGAAAACCCAGCTCCGCTCTTTAGGCTTTGGTTATGACTGGGATCGTGAAGTTACTACCTGTAAATCCGATTACTATCGCTGGGAGCAATGGTTCTTTACACGCTTGTATGAAAAAGGCTTAGTGTATAAGAAAGACTCAACGGTAAATTGGGATCCAGTAGACCAAACGGTACTCGCTAACGAACAGGTGATAGATGGTCGAGGCTGGCGTTCTGGTGCATTGGTAGAGCAAAAAGAAATTCCACAATGGTTTATCAAAATTACCGATTATGCCGAAGAATTGCTTAACGACCTTGAACAACTGGAAGAGTGGCCAGACCAAGTTCGCGCCATGCAAGCTAATTGGATCGGGCGTTCTGAAGGTGTCGACATTACCTTTGATTTAGCATCACCGGTAAACGATATTGCCGACCTGACGGTTTATACAACACGCCCCGACACTTTCTACGGCGTGACGTACGTGGCAGTAGCAGCACAGCACCCGCTTGCAGAATTTGCTGCGCAATCTAACCCTGATATCGCTCAGTTTATTGACGAGTGCAAAAATACTAAGGTTGCCGAAGCTGAAATGGCCACCATGGACAAAAAAGGCTGTGCCACCGGCTTAGAAGTTATTCATCCACTTACGGGCGAGAAACTGCCTATTTGGATTGCCAACTTTGTTCTTATGGAATACGGCTCTGGCGCGGTTATGGCGGTACCTGGGCACGATCAGCGCGACTGGGAATTTGCTACAAAATACAATCTGCCTATTCAACAAGTTATTGCCGCAAAAGCCGGTGACGAAGATAAATGCGACCTATCAAAAGCTGCATACACAGAAAAAGGTAGCTTAATTAATTCCGATAAATTTAACGGCCTTGATTTTGACGCAGCATTCAATGGTATTGCCGAAGCACTTGAGGTTAAAGGTTGTGGCCAGCGAAAGGTCAACTATCGACTTCGTGACTGGGGCGTTAGTCGCCAGCGTTACTGGGGCACACCTATTCCTATGCTCAAATTGGAAAACGGTGAATCTGCGCCTGTACCCTCAGACCAACTTCCGGTTGAGTTACCTGAAGACGTAGAAATGGATGGCGTGATTTCTCCGATTAAAGCAGACCCTGAGTGGGCGAAAACCACTTACAAAGGAGAACCTGCATTAAGAGAAACAGACACCTTCGATACCTTTATGGAGTCGTCGTGGTACTACGCTCGATACACAAGCGCAACAAATCCCGACGCTATGCTAGATCCGAAAGCCGCTAACTACTGGCTGCCTGTCGACCAATATATTGGTGGTATTGAACACGCTATCTTGCACCTACTTTACTCTCGTTTCTTCCACAAATTGTTACGTGATGAAGGTTTGGTAGACTCTGATGAACCGTTCAAGCGTTTATTATGTCAAGGAATGGTTTTGGCAGATTCTTATTATCGTGAAGACGAGAAAGGTAAGAAAACCTGGTATTCGCCAACAGAAGTCACCACCGAAAAAGATGAAAAAGGCCGTATTGTTAACGCTTGGCTTACTAGCGACAATACCCCGGTAACCCACGGCGGCATGACGAAAATGTCGAAGTCGAAAAACAACGGTATCGACCCGCAAGAAGTTATCGACCAGTATGGCGCCGATACAGTACGACTATTTACTATGTTTGCTGCGCCACCCGAGCAAACACTAGAGTGGGTTGATTCTGGTGTTGAAGGTGCAAACCGCTTCCTTCGTCGAATTTGGAAACTGGTTACTGAGCACGTAGAAAAAGGCGATGCAGTAAAGCTTGATGTAAAATCTCTTTCGAAAGAACAGCAAGCGCTTCGCCGTGAAGTGCACAAAACGATCCAAAAGGTTACCGATGATTTAGGCCGCCGCCAAACGTTCAATACAGCAGTAGCGGCAATTATGGAGCTGCTAAATCACTTACAAAAGGCCCCGCAAGAAAGTGCGCAAGACATCGCTAATATGCGCGAAGCCGTGGAATCTGTATTGCTATTGCTTAACCCTATTACGCCGCATATCGCTCACGAGTTGTGGAAAGTTCTGGGCCACAGCGAAGATATTGATGTGGCGCCTTGGCCTGCAGTAGATAAAGATGCGCTAGTCGAAGACGAAAAGCTCATTATTGTTCAGGTAAACGGAAAAGTACGCGCTAAAATGACGGTTGCTGCCGATGCGAGTAAAGACGAGGTTGAGGCACAGGCATTGGCGCAAGCGAATGTGCAACAGTTTATCGAAGGCAAAACCATCCGCAAAGTCATTGTGGTGCCAGGTAAACTTGTCAATATTGTAGCGAACTAGGCGACAATGAAATAATGAATGCACTTTTAAAAGTTATTGGTATAGCAACGCTTGTAGGCGTCCTTAGCAACTGCGGTTTTCATTTGCGAGGGGCACCAAGCCTACCTGAAAATGTAAATACTGTAGTGATAGAAAGTGCCAGAGCGCACGCGCCTTTGGCGCGAGCGCTTGACAGTAGATTGAATATTTATGGCTTGGCATCGGCGTCTGGCGAAGATGCTAAACAAACAAGCGAAAATATTAATATTTACTTACTGCCCGAAAAACTAGACCGTCAATTGTTGTCGGTCTACCCTTCAGGTCAGGTTGCAGAATACGACTTAATTTATGTGGTGCGTTACAGAGTCTCGTTTCCCAATAAACAGCCGTTGATGGCTCAGTTTGAGGTGGTGCGAGATTATCAAGATGACCCCGACCAGGTTCTTGCGAAGTCACGAGAACTCGATCTAATGCTTGATGAGATGCGAGCGGAAGCGGCAGATATTATTATTAGACGTTTATCTAGCCAGGCTGTTGCCGCGCTAGACGAAAGCGAATAGGCGTCGCATAACCTTCATGCAAATTTATCCCAATCAATTTCACCAAGATATCCAGAAAGGATTGCGTCCTTGTTACCTCGTTTTTGGCGACGAACCTCAGCAAAAGTTTGATGTCATAGAACAAATCAGACGTCACGCAAAAGCGAAGGGATTTGATGAAAGAACCACATTAGTGGCTGAAACTGGGTTCTCTTGGAACCAGCTGCTAGAAGCCACCCAAAGTATGTCTTTATTTTCTAGCCAGCAATTTATAGAGCTCGAGCTCCCCACTGGTAAGCCCGGTACCGAAGGAAGTAAAATGCTTCAAGAGGTAGCTGCCAAACTCAACCCAGACATGCTGCTATTAATTCATGGTCCCAAAATTGGAAAAGATGTTCAGCGTGGAAAGTGGTTTAAAGTGCTCGATGAGCTGGGGGCATCAACCTTGTGTTACCCCCTTGAGGGCCGCCAGCTAAACGCATGGATTAACCAACAGCTTTCTTCTCATCAGCTATCGGTATCGGCTACTGGGGCAAAAATCATTGCTGACTTTTGCGAGGGAAACCTTTTGGCAGCAAAACAAGAAATTGATAAGCTGGCGTTACTTCATCCTCAACAAACCATTAGCGACGAGCAGCTAGAGCGGGCAATGGTTGATCAGTCTCGTTACAATGCGTTTCAACTCGTTGATGTCATGCTTAACGGAGAAAGCACTCGCTGTATAAAAATGCTTTACCGTCTAGAAAGCGAAGGCCTAGAGCCTAACATTATCATTTGGGCACTCATTCGAGAATGGGAACAGCTTTGGAATTTAAAGAACGCAGAACAGCAGGGCCAGCCAATTCAGTGGCAAAAATTTGGCATCTGGCGCAATAGGCAAGGTATGTATCAAGCCGCACTGCAGCGTCTTTCGTTAAAGCAACTTGAAGACATTCAACACGCTTTATCTCAGGCAGACCTTGCTTTTAAGCAGCAGGTTATATCTCGCCCTTACGTTAAGCTTTGTCATTTATGCATGATGTTTATGGGCGTTAACTTAACAAACATTCCGCTACTGGACAGTTAGCCGTGGCATTGAGAGTTATTCTAGGGGGCACATTTAATCCTCCTCACTACGGGCACATTACTCCAGCGCTGTATGCCGCAGATTTATTGGGTGTAGAACATGTAGATTTGATGCCCTGTAAACTAGCTCCTCATAAGTCGGTAAGTGTTTCTGAAACCCACAGGGTAAATATGATACATCGGTGTTGCGATACCCACTCTCGCTTGCGTGCCGAACTCATAGAACTCTCACTGCCTTCTCCCTCTTATACAGTGAAAACGCTGCGTGCATTAAATTCAAAGCACGATGATACAATCTGTTTTCTCATTGGAGCAGATTCACTGTATAATCTCGATAAATGGTATGAGTGGGAAAGCTTGCTTACCTATTGCCACCTTATTGTAATGAGGCGAGACAGTGAAACATTTTCCCCGCCACCGGCAATAGCCAAGTGGCTCAAGCGAAACGCCATACAAGACATCGAACGGTTACATCAGCGTAAAAGTGGTCACGTTTTACTGTTAAATACGCCACTTAAAACAATTTCTTCCACGCAATTGCGTAATGAAATAGCAAGTGAAAATGCAGATACGCTAGACCATGCCGCTCCTGATACTATTGAAAGCTGGGTACCCCGTAACGTTATTGAATACATCAATGACAACCAGTTATACAGCGAATAAACACAAGAGGAAAACACTTGGAGAGTCTACAACTTAAGCAGTTTGTTAAAGACAAAATAGACGATATGAAAGGCCGTGATATCATTGAACTCGATGTTCGAGGTAAGTCGACCATTACAGATACCATGATCATTTGCTCTGGTAATTCAAAGCGACACGTTTCTTCGATTGCAGAAAACGTGATGGTTGAAGCAAAAAACGCAGGCCATGCGCCAGGCAATGTTGATGGTAAAGACTCTGGAGAGTGGGTTTTGGTAGATTTCGGCGATGTTATTTTGCATGTAATGCAGGATGAAACTCGCGACTTTTACCAACTTGAAAAGCTTTGGGCTTAAATCACCACTTCACCAAACGAAGAGCCACTTTATAAATGGTTAACTCCGTGAGTATGCTTTTGAGTAATGCACAGCATCAATCAAGGACAGTACGTTGAGAATTCAAATTGTTGCTGTGGGAACAAAGATGCCCTCGTGGGTATCTGCTGGGGTCGATGAATTTATTCGTCGATTCCCAAGCGACATGCCGGTAAACATAACCGAAATACCTGCGGGAAAGCGCGGGAAAAATGCTGACATTAAACGCATTCTAGATAAAGAGGGTGAACAAATGTTGGCAGCTATTCCCAAAGGAAACCGCATTGTCACTCTTGAGGTAACCGGCAAGCCTTGGGATACCCCCACGCTAGCCAAAAAATTAGACAACTGGAAAATGGATGGCAGAGACGTCAGCTTACTCATTGGCGGCCCTGAGGGACTTGCGCCTTCTTGCATTGAAGCCTCTGAACAAAAATGGTCACTCTCTGCGCTCACACTCCCTCACCCATTAGTGCGAATTATACTGGTTGAAAGCGTTTATCGAGCGTGGTCGGTTACGCAAAATCATCCTTATCACAGAGAGTAGAAGTCACATCTAATGCAAAGGAAGTCAATGCACCGCAAGCGCCAGGCTATTCGCGACCACACCGCGGAAGCGAATTTATTTGCTCGTCGCGCCACCATTTCCTTCATTATTGTTACTGCCATGCTAGGCATTGTATTAAACAATTTGTATTCTCTTCAGGTTACCCAACACGACGACTACCAAACCCGCTCTAACGGCAACCGTATTAAAGTATTGCCGGTTGCACCGAACCGCGGTCTTATTTACGACAGAAACGGCGTGTTGTTGGCGGAGAATCGTCCCGTATTCAGCCTAGAAGTCACCCCTGAAAAGGTCGATGACATAGAGGACACACTTGCCAGACTTACCTCCCTGATGGCGATTACCGAAGAAGAACTCACTCGCTTTGAGTCTAATTTGAAGGGAACCCGGCGCTTTAAACCCGTTGTTTTGAGAACGGAACTGTCTGAAAAAGAAGTAGCCACCTTTTCAGCCAGTAAGCACAAGTTCAAAGGGGTGCAGATTGAAGCTCGCCTAGCCCGCCACTACCCTTATAAAGAAACCTTAACTCATGTGCTTGGATACGTAGCGCGAATTAATAAGCGGGACTTACAGAAACTGGTAGAAGCTGGGCAAGAAGATAATTACGCCGCCACATACGATATCGGTAAGTTAGGCATTGAGAAATATCACGAAGAAACGCTGCACGGTACCGTGGGTTATCAACAAGTAGAAGTGAATAATCAGGGCCGTATTATTCGTGTGCTTAACGTAGACCCTCCCACACCTGGAAAAGATATTGTTCTTAATATAGACCTTTCGTTACAGCAGGAGGCCCAGCGCATTCTTGAAGACACTCGAGGCGCAGTGGTTATTACAGAAGTTAAAACCGGCGGCGTGCTAGCCCTTTATTCAAATCCTAGCTACGACCCCAACCTATTTGTTCACGGCATTAGCAGTAAAAATTATTCAGTGCTATTAAATTCGCCCGACCGACCATTGATAAACCGTGCCACTCAAGGTCAATACTCTCCCGCATCCACCGTAAAGCCTCACCTTGCCCTACTAGGTCTTGAAGACGGTGTGGTAACAGAAGATTACTCTATTAAAGACAATGGGCGTTACCGCTTGCCTAATGTTTCCCATGTTTGGAGAGACTGGAAGCGTTGGGGACACGGTGAAGTAGATATTGCAAAAGCTATCGAAGTGTCTTGCGATATTTACTATTACGACCTTGCCTACAACTTGGGTATCGACAAAATCAGTGAGGCAATGCAGGAGTTTGGTTTTGGCGACTACACAGGTATAGACTTGTACGAAGAATCAAACGCGAATATGCCAAGTAGAGGCTGGAAACGGGCTCGATTTAATCAACCTTGGTACATTGGTGATACCATTCCAGTAGGTATTGGGCAAAGCTTTTGGACAGCAACACCTATTCAATTAACGCACTCAATTAATACCCTGGTGAATAGAGGAGAGCGCTATATTCCTCAAATTATTCGCGGCTACAAAGAGTCCAACGGAGTTGATGATCTTATTCCACTGAAAACGTCTCGGCCTATTCAAATAAACGATCCTAAAAATCTCGACATCGTCTTAAATGCCATGCACGACGTTGTGCACGGCGAAGAAGGAACAGCTCGCTTTGCTTTTGCCGATACGCCCTATGAGTCTGCGGGTAAAACAGGTACTGCCCAACTCTTTACGGTAGCTCAAGACGAAAAATACGACGAAGATGAAGTTGATGAAAGGCTGCGCGACAATGCACTCTATGTCGGTTTTGCCCCGTTTGATAATCCAGAAATTTCAATAACAGTAGTACTGGAAAACGCAGGTGGTGGTAGTTCAAATGCTGCTCCTGTTGCTCGTAAGCTTATGGACTTTTATTTTCGGGGTCGCACTTTTGAAACCGCTAATGTAGACAGTGAGAGCGAAGAATAATGAAAAGAACCGCCATCACACCGGATAAAATAAGCTTTCTTCAGCGAGTTCATATTGATGGCTGGCTTCTGCTGGGTCTACTGGTACTAAGCGGCGTGGGCTTGGTAACCCTTTACTCGGCCTCTGGACAAGATATAGGCCAGATGCAGCGCCAATTTACCCGCTTAGCCGTTAGCTTTGTTGTTATGGCGGTACTTGCACAGCTGCCTCCCGGGTTTTATCGGCGCCTTTCCCCTATCGCTTTTGTCGGCGGGCTACTTATGCTGGTTGCAGTATTGCTTTTTGGCGATATGGGCAAGGGAGCTCAGCGCTGGCTTGATTTAGGTTTCATCCGATTTCAACCCTCGGAACTGATGAAGCTGGCTGTGCCTATGATGGTAGCCTGGTACATCAGCAAATTTACGTTGCCACCCCGTACACACCACATCGCTTTGGGATTTATTATGGTGGTTGTGCCAACGGTTTTGATTGCGAAACAGCCCGATTTGGGAACGTCGCTGTTAATTGCAAGCTCAGGGGTTTTTGCCATTTTTCTTGCCGGTATGAGTTGGAAACTTATCTCACTGGTAGGTGCGCTCGTTGGCGCATTCGCCCCTATTATGTGGTTCTTCCTAATGAAGGATTATCAAAAACAGCGCGTACTTACGTTTTTAAACCCAGAGAGCGATCCCCTTGGTTCTGGCTATCACATTATTCAATCTCAAATAGCGATAGGTTCTGGCGGAGTTGATGGAAAAGGCTGGCTACAAGGCACCCAGTCGCAGCTCGAGTTTCTACCCGAACGTCACACCGATTTTATATTTTCAGTGTTCAGTGAGGAGTTTGGACTCACGGGAGTCATCGTTTTATTAGCGATTTATCTGTATATAATTATGCGTGGTCTAATTATCTCTAGCCGAGCCCAAGACGCTTTTTCTAAATTGCTTGGCGGTAGTATTACCCTAACCTTCTTTGTTTATGTTTTTGTGAATATGGGAATGGTGTCAGGCTTGTTACCCGTGGTAGGAGTGCCTCTACCGCTTGTAAGCTATGGGGGGACTTCTATGGTGACATTGATGGCGGGTTTCGGCATTCTAATGTCAATTGCAACTCAAAAACGGTTGATTTCTCGATGACTGGCTTTTCTGGCAACACTTTTTTCTGCATGTGTCTCGCAATGCTTGTAGTGTCGGGCTGCCAGCAAACGCCCTCTGGTCGCTATTCACAATCTCAAGACTCAGCCCCCAAACATGTGGCAAAAGTTCCCGAGACGCTAGATGCTGTGCCTAAATATGAGGCATACAGATCTTTCAATCACAGACCATACGAAGTATTAGGCAAGCGTTATACGCCCATGCGCACAGGAAAAGGCTATGAAGCCACAGGGTATGCCAGTTGGTATGGGCAAAAGTTTCACGGCCACCTTACGTCCAATGGTGAAACCTACAACATGTTCGCCATGAGCGCGGCACATAAAACTCTGCCCTTGCCTTCGTTTGTGAGGGTGACAAACTTAGAAAATAACAAACAGGCGGTTGTTCGCGTAAACGATCGCGGCCCATTTCACGATAATAGAATAATAGATTTGTCTTACGCTGCTGCAGTAAAACTGGGCTATCACAGCAAGGGTACGGCGAAAGTGAAGTTGGAAGTCATTCATTTCGATGAAGACAATAACGTTACCGTTGGCAGTAGCCCTACGGTAAGCTATGACGAGTATTTAGGCATTGCGGTAGCATCTAACGCTATTGAAGACATGGACAGTAGCGAAGATTTTAACGAAACAATAGCTAGCACAACTACGAACAACTCGCCTGCTGTCAACACCACCACTTCTCAAAACACCAATGAAAGAAATCACGGCACTTTTATTCAAGTAGCGGCACTTTCCAATGCTGAAAAAGCAAAATCAATATCCCATGTTCTTTCGGCGCTTTATCAATTACCTGCTCACCTTCCTAGCAGTAACAATGTATATAAACTGCAGCTAGGCCCTGTAGAAGATGAAAAAACTCTCGAAGACGTGCTTCGGCAGCTTAAGCAAAATGGTTACCCTAATGCTTATGCAGTAAAACAACCACATTAATGAAGTGTTTACACTTATGAGCCTGTGATTCGTCCTGTAAGTTCTACTTTAATCGAAACTTTTTTGGTAAACCCTAGTCCTAAATGCAGCCTTACGATAGACTTCGTCACTATTGTAATCTTAAAGTACAATGACTATTCGCTATAGAATGGGTAGTCTTAGCGTCGGTAACGTCGGTCTAAGAGTAGCTGTAAACTCACTCGGATATAACTTGGTAAAAGAAAATAAAACCATGCTCAAAATAATTACACGCGCAAAAGCGCTTCCACTTTCATTTGCCTTTTTACTGCTTGGCGTATTTTTTCATGTTGCGCATGCCGCGGTTGTCATACCTCCCGCTCCCACGGTAGCTGCCGAAGGTTTTCTACTCACAGACTTTGAAACAGGTCATGTTATTGCAGAAAAAAATGCAGACATGCAGCTTGCACCGGCAAGCTTAACCAAAATCATGACTATCTATGTTATTGGTAAGGAATTACAAGCGGGCAATATCAGCCTTGATGATGAAGTCACTATTTCTGAAAACGCCTGGGCGAAAAAATTCCCCGACTCTTCGAAGATGTTTATTGAAGTAGGAACACAAGTTTCTGTAAGCGATCTGCTTCGCGGTATTGTTGTCCAATCGGGTAACGACGCTTGTGTTGCAATGGCTGAACACGTTGCGGGCTCTGAATCTGCCTTCGCCAGCATGATGAACGCACACTCTCAAGCGTTAGGTATGTCTGGTTCTAACTGGGTAAACGCTCACGGGCTGCACGACCCAAACCATTACACAACACCTCGCGACATGGCTGTGCTTTCAAGAGCGCTTATTGCAGAAACTCCTGAAATGTATGCGATATATAGTGAAAAGGAATTTACATTTAACGGTATTAAGCAATACAACCGTAATAGCTTACTGTGGGACAAGAGCCTAAACGTAGATGGTATTAAAACTGGCCATACTTCAGACGCTGGCTACAGCTTAATTACCTCAGCTGAACAAGGTGATATGCGTCTTATTTCAGTAGTAATGGGTACAGACAGCGAACGCGCGCGTAAAGTAGAAAATAAAAAGCTACTTAAGTACGGCTTCCGCTTCTTTGAAACGGTGACGCCCTACCAAGCGGGACAAAGCTTTGTTGCTCACAGAATTTACATGGGTGACAGAGAAACCGTAGACCTTGGAATTAATCAATCCACCCCCATTACCATCCCACGAGGGCAAACTGAAAACCTTGAAGCCAACTTTGAGCTGGATAAGAAGCTTGAGGCTCCGCTGGCGAAAGGACAAGTTGTTGGCAAGCTGTACTTACAGCTCGACGGTGAAGACGTGGCAAGCTACCCGTTGGTAACCCTTCAAGAAGTGAATGAAGGCAGTATGTTTAACCGCCTAAAAGATTACATAATGCTTCAAATTGGATTTAACGACGAATAAATATTTGCGTTAATCCCTAGTTATGAAGCGGCCAGATTTGTTACAATCTGGCCGTTTTTTTTAAAGATTCAACATACCGAGAATATCGCATGGATACCCGTTTCGACGAACTATTAGATTTTCCAACTCACCAAACCTTCAAGGTGATGGGCGTCGCTCATGAGGAACTTCCTCAGCAAGTTATTACATGCTTGCAAGAGCATGCTCCTGGTGATTATGTTCCCGCTATTAAACCGAGTAGTAAGGGTAATTATCACTCGGTGTCGATAAGTGTGAGAGTCACCAGCAAAGAGCATATGGAAACCATTTACACTGAGCTTGCAAAGCTTGAGTTGGTCAGAGTTGTACTGTAAGTGAATAACCAAGAAAAGTCTGCCGCTGGCGAGGTCATTATTCGACAGCTAGGCCGTCAGCCCTATCAGCCTATATGGCAGGCAATGCAGCGCTTTACCGATGATCGCGATAGCGACACCATTGATGAAATATGGCTGGTTGAGCACGACCCAGTTTTCACCCAAGGCCAAGCGGGTAAAGCGGAACACATACTCGTACCGGGTGACATCCCTGTTGTACAAGTTGACAGAGGTGGACAGGTTACCTACCACGGCCCCGGGCAACAAGTGATATACTTGTTGCTTAATATCAAGCGCAGAAAATTAGGGGTAAGACATCTTGTAACCGCTATGGAAGAAGCGGTAGTTGGCCTACTAGCCCAATATGATGTTGTGGCTTACCCAAAGCCAGATGCACCGGGTGTGTATGTAAACGAGCAAAAAGTTTGTTCTCTTGGCTTAAGAATACGTAATGGTTGCTCATTTCATGGGCTGGCGTTAAATGTTAATATGGATTTATCACCATTTCAGCGCATAAACCCATGCGGGTACGCGGGCATGGAAATGACGGATACCGCGCGACTTAACGGTCCGGATTCACTTGAACTGGCAGGCAATGAGCTAACACGCTTATTGTTAGATGCGCTTTCCTTTACGGAAACAACATATAAAGAAGGTTTTGATGAGTAACGCACGACCTAAGGCGGGGGTTAAACTCCGCGATGATGAAAAAGTAAAACATATTCCCGTCACTATTGTTCCTACTGAAAAGGAAGAAATGCTGAGGAAGCCTGAGTGGATTAAAATTAAGCTGCCTCGCACAACAGATAAGATTGATCACATAAAGAAAACGCTGAGAAAAAACAACCTGCACTCGGTATGTGAAGAAGCGAGCTGCCCTAACCTAGCAGAGTGCTTTAACCACGGCACAGCTACTTTTATGATTTTGGGTGATATCTGTACCCGTCGCTGTCCATTCTGTGACGTTGCTCACGGAAAGCCATTGCCCCCTAGTGCGGAAGAGCCCGAAAAGTTAGCGAAAACTATCGCTGAGATGAATCTTCGTTACGTCGTGATAACGTCTGTTGACCGCGACGATTTACGTGACGGCGGCGCACAGCACTTTGTAGACTGTATTAATGCTATTCGAGAGCACAGCCCTACCACAACGATAGAAGTGCTAGTACCAGACTTCCGAGGTCGAATGGACCGTGCACTAGAAATATTTAAAAATGGTGTTCCTGACGTGTTTAATCACAACCTTGAAACCATTCCTCGCCTTTATCGCGAATGCCGTCCGGGTGCGAACTATCAGTGGTCTTTAGATTTACTTAAAAAGTTTAAAGCTCAACATCCTGACATAAAAACCAAGTCTGGTTTGATGATGGGCATGGGCGAAGAAAACGAGGAAATTGAAGGCGTACTTAGAGATTTGCGAGCACATGACGTAGATATGCTTACACTGGGTCAATACTTACAACCTAGTCGTCACCATTTCCCTGTTAAGCGTTATGTTCATCCTACGGAGTTTGATGCCCTAGGTGAATACGCAAAACAAATTGGTTTCACCCATGCTGCATGTGGTCCCATGGTTCGTTCAAGCTATCATGCCGATCAGCAAGCGGCAGGCGTAGAAGTAAAATAGTACACGCTATTCTTTACAAGGCGGCCGCGTAACGCGAGCCGCCTTTTTTGTTTAAGCAGTGACAAAATTGATGCGACTGCTAGAATGCCTCTCAAATCTTAACCTTATCAGATATAAGGTCAGCAATGCGTAAACATATTTATATCGCCTACACGGGCGGCACTATCGGTATGAAGCCGTCTAATCAAGGCTATGTGCCAGCAGCAGGTTTTTTAACCGAAACGCTGGCTAAAATGCCCGAGTTTAATCGCAGCGAAATGCCACTTTTTACCATTCATGAGTACGATAATCTAATCGACTCGTCGGATATGGATCCCTCCGATTGGCAGCGGATTGCCGACGATATCGCTAATAACTACGATGATTACGATGGCTTTATCATCCTTCATGGCACAGACACCATGGCGTATACCGCCTCAGCCCTAAGTTTTATGCTGGAGGACCTTTCAAAACCAGTTATTGTAACTGGGTCTCAAATACCTCTGGCGGAGTTGCGTTCTGATGGACAGGTAAATTTGTTGAACTCACTGTTCATTGCAGCAAACTATCCCATTGCAGAAGTCGGTTTGTTTTTCAACAATCGCCTATTGCGGGGAAATCGCAGCCGCAAAGTTGATGCTGACGGATTTAACGCGTTTGACTCACCTAACTTTCCACCTTTGCTAGAGGCAGGGATCAATATTAGATTAAAGGCGGGCGAGTTAACCAAACATTCTGAAGGCAAGCTCACAGTGTCTAACGTGACTGCCCAACCCATTGGTATGGTAAGCCTATATCCCGGTATTGCGTCTGAAGTGATCAAAAATACGTTGCAACAACCGGTCAACGCGCTAATACTTCTCAGTTATGGCGTGGGTAACGCCCCGCAAAATCCAAAGCTTATAGAACAGTTACAATATGCTAAGTCGAGAGAGATCCCCGTGGTTAACTGTACTCAGTGCTTACGAGGACGTGTAAATATGGGCGGATATGCAACGGGCCATGGCTTACAAGAGGTCGGCGTGTTATCGGGCAGCGATATGACACCAGAGGCCGCGCTAGCAAAATTGCATTACCTGCTTAGTAAAGATCTTTCATTTGAACAAATAAATTTATTGCTCACCGCTAATTTACGCGGTGAACTCAGCGAATAAGGGTTGAAGTTTTGACACAAAGTTATTCAGGTGCATTGCGAAAAATGCGTACACACGCTAACGAAAATAATGAAGTTTGCTACGAGCTTCCCATCGGAGAGAGCGCTGTGGACGTTAATGCTCTCATTGGTCGTGAGATTACTCTGTCGTTCAGTAATGACATTCACTGCGTTCACTGCAATCGAAAAACCAAGAAAAGCTTTAATCAGGGTTATTGTTACCCATGCCTTATTTCACTTGCACAGTGCGACAGTTGTATAATCAAGCCTGAAAAATGTCATTATCACGAGGGGACATGCAGAGAGCCAGAATGGGGAGAAGCTCACTGCTTTAATGAACACTTTGTTTATCTGGCCAATACAGGCAACGTTAAGGTAGGTATAACGCGACAGGTTAGCGATACCATTTCTCCTCGGTGGATGGATCAGGGCGCAACCCAAGCTACTGTCATGCTTCGTGTGCCAGACAGGCTTACCAGCGGATTAGTAGAGACCCTGTGCAAGAAGCATATCGGTGACAAAACGAATTGGCGAACTATGCTGAAAGGCAAACCTGAAGACGTTAATCTGATTGATGTAAAACACGAACTTATGGAGAAAATATCTGCGGAGCTTGCTGAGATTCAGCAGGAAAAAGGCCTTCAAGCAGTATCAGAAGTGGAATCAAAAGTTCATCACATCAATTTTCCCGTAGAGACATACCCTGACAAAATAAAGTCTATTAACCTTGATAAAACACCAGACTTTTCTGGCGTTTTGCAGGGAATTAAAGGGCAGTATTGGATGTTAGACGGCGACCGAGTGATTAATATTCGCAAGTTTGCTGGCTACAATGTCACTCTTCAGGTGCTTTAACCTACAGCTGAGCCTTAGAAAGCAGTTATTTTCAAAACAATAGGCGCACTCTTGTGCGCCCTATTTCAGATTACAATCTGCTGAACCCTACTTCACAAAAACGCTTGAGGACTAAAGCGTGTTGCCACTAGCGGTACCTTTTTGAGGCAAAGATAAACGCGTTCTTAGTAGCGGTCGGCTTATGAGTTCCAGTGCTCGAAATACGCACTCGTGTCCCTTTCTGGCTTAGAAGCGGGTTCAAAAGCAGGCGTACCAAGATATAAAAAACCAACCAGTTCATCTTCTTCAGCCATGCCTAACCCGTCTTTCACTATTGGACATTGTGCATAGCTACCTGTGCGCCACATTCCGTTAAAACCTTGCGCTACCGCAGCCATTTGCATAGCCATAACGCCACAACTCGCTGAAGCAATTTGCTCAACCCGTGGCACTTTTTCATGCTCTTTGTATTGTGCAATAGCAACAATCACCATAGGCGCACGCAGTGGAAGTTGCGGTGCCCTATCTATCTCTTTTTGGCTTTTATCGTTTTCTATTGCAGATTGTTCAAAAAGCGAACCAAGCTTATCTAATCCTTTACCCTGACACACAACAAACCGCCATGGAGTGAGACAAGCATGGTCTGGTGCACGCAGTGCTGCTTGCATGATATTTTCCAGAGCTTCACCGCTAGGTGCAGGCTCCTTTAGGCGCGGTTGAGAACTTCGATTGAGTAGTAACGTTAATGCATCCACTTTTGGGCCTCCTTCTTCAAATACCATTAATGAGAATTAGCTTAGTAGCCTATTGGCTCATCGGCATTTTCATTTCTTAAAATCTTATGGTCATACTACGGATGACGTTTATAAAAGACCAGATTGTTATTCGTTTTACCTAGGGCGTATTGACCTGTAAATCTCGCTGTATCGTAATAGAATGTTGAAATATAAAATAGTGTGAAAAGAGAGGATATGCCGGTGAACAAGCCAAAAAACACAAAACCACAGTCTTCTACTCTTTCTCGCATGATGGCAAAGGGTCAGGCCAAAACGCGATACAAGCCTTCATCAGGTAAGCTGCTTATGCAACTTAGTGAAAACGATCACAAACGAATAGCGCTGCTTATCTCAAAATGGCTGAAAAGTGATGATAGAAAATAACACTCACCGCTTAGGCTTGTAATATCATCATAAAATTCAATCAAAACGCTACACACATATCCAAAACAGCAAGGATGAAAACATGAAAAAAATAGTGACAGGGTCATGCTCCCTACCATTGTTGGTACTGGCATTGTCTGTAAGTCTTATAGTGGGTTGTTCATCTGCAACCAATGAGACTGTGGCAAATTTAAGTAGAGAAACCGTCAAGGCCCGCTTAAACAAATTACCGTCATCACTTATCAATAGCGACTTATTCAATACGTCGGTTATTGAGCCTACTCAGTTATTCAATAATCTATATTTCGTCGGATATGTCAGCGTTGGCACTTTCGTCATAGACACCTCACAGGGTATTGTTCTCATTGACACCATGTGGACTCCCCATGATGCAGAAAACGTAATCGTGCCAGGTATAAAAAAGCTCGGCCTGACCCCTGAAGAAATTAAATACGTGATTATTACTCATGGTCATAGCGATCACTATGGGGTTCTAGGGATTTTCCCCTCTAAAAAGACATAATCCTCTGTAGACCACACCAATAAATGGCTGCGGAGGTGGTTTACTTTCAGCTTGGAGCCTAATTGCCACACTTATAAGTAGTAACCCACCTCCGCAGCCATTTATTGGTGTGGTCTACAGAGAATTATGTCTTTTTAGAGGGGAAAATCCCTAGAACCCCACTATGGGGGAGCCCATTACTTTGAAAACAAGTATGGCGCTGAAATTTTGATGCGCGATGAAGAATGGAACTACATTCACGACCCAGAAGCCCCAGTGTTAACAGACCCCTTTGGTAATTTATCGACAGAAATTCCTCTTCCAACATCATACACTCCCGTTTCCGATGAACAAACAATCGCATTCGGAGACACTACTTTAACAATACTCGCTACACCGGGTCATACTCCGGGAGGAATGTCGTTAATGATGAAGGTCACAAACAATGGTGAGCCTCATATGGTGGCTTTATGGGGTGGCACTGGCCTGCCTGATACAAAAAAAGCGAATCAAAGTTACTTAAGTTCGCTAAACTACTTTCAGAAAGTCGCTAATGAAAGACAAGCCGACGTAACACTTTCGACCCATCCTTTTTCAAAGGACTTAATAAAAAATATGGAATTATTACGTAAACAACCAAATCGCAAACCAAACCCTTTGGTAATCGGCAACAAAAGACTTAATGACTATATAGACAGAGAACTCAGAGAGAGCGTTGAAGAGAAGTTATCTTCGTTCGAATAGGTGAGGTGTGTAGGTTGTTGTAACACAGCCCTTGTGTATGTAAGAAACCCAGACGGGTATCATCATTAAGCAGTGGTAACAAAAAATTACAATTAAGTTAGCGATCTTATACTAACAAGGTAACATAATACATAAAGCGTTAATGGGCGTTCCATTACTCGCGTTAACTAAAATTCTAAAAAGGTAGTGAAATATGGCGGCCAAAGGAAATTGGACTAAATCCTTATTTATTGGCTTGTGGACGGTACTTAACTTCACCCGCAAACTTTTCTTCAACGTAATATTTATTGTCATTTTTGTTGGCCTGGCAATTGCCATATTCAACCAGGATGGTGATAAGCTGACAGTGAAATCAAACAGTGCGCTGTATCTTTCGCTGAATGGGCAGCTGGTGATTGAGAAGGAAAGCGTCGATCCCTTTGAGCAGTTCTTACAAGAATCTTTAGGCAGCGAGCCAGAAAATCCTGAAGTGCTTGTACGCGATGTTGTGGATGTTCTTGAAAACGCCGCAAAAGACAGACGAATTAAAGCACTTGTATTGGACTTAAAAGGTTTGACCGGTGGCGGGCTGGATAAACTGCGCGTTGTTGCTAACGCTATTCAATCGTTTAAAGCATCAGAGAAACCGGTTTATGCTATAGGCGATTACTATTCGCAAGATCAATACTACTTGGCTGCCCACGCCGACCACGTTTACTTAAACCCAATGGGTGGACTACTGCTTGAAGGCTATAGCCGGTACGGCATTTATTTCAAAGACCTGTTAGATAAGCTAAAAGTAACTACTCATATCTTTAGAGTAGGCACCTATAAATCTGCTGTAGAGCCCGTTATGCGTAACGATATGTCTGACGAAGCTAAGGAAGCGGAAAAACAGTGGTTAGACGGCTACTGGAAGCAGTACAAAGAAGACGTGGCTGCAGCACGCGGTATAGATGTTACAAATTTCGACGAGACTGCTAGTGAATTGCTTTCCAAGTTTGAAGCGGCAGGCGGCGACTTTGCTAAGTATGCGTTAGATAACAATTGGGTTGACGCCTTAAAAACTCGCGAGGAGGTAAGACAAGAGCTTATAGAGTTGGTGGGTGAAGACGACAATAAGCTGGGCGTGAATATCACTGCATTCAACACGTATTTGAAAGTGATTAATCCACCGATGCCTAAAGTAAACAATGATATGGACAAGGTAGCCATTGTTGTCGCAAAAGGTACTATTTTGGACGGAAACCAAAAAGCCGGTGCCATTGGCGGTGATAGTACAGCAAGATTACTACGCAAGGCTCGACTAGATGACAATATCAAAGCGGTTGTGTTGCAAATAGACTCCCCTGGTGGCAGTGCATTTGCTTCAGAAGTTATTCGCCAAGAAATCCTACAGTTGCGCCAAGCAGGCAAACCGGTAGTGGCATCTATGAGCACCTACGCAGCATCTGGCGGTTACTGGATAGCAGCAAGTACCGATAAAATTATAGCAAGCCCAAGCACAATCACAGGCTCTATCGGCGTATTCGGTATGTTCATGACCTATGAAAACTCACTCGATTATATTGGTGTGCACAGCGATGGTGTAGGCTCTACTGATATTGCAGGCCTGTCTCCAGCGCGCCCTCTCGCGCCAGAATTTGGTCAAATTCTGCAGCGCAATGTTGAAAACACCTATGGCAATTTCTTATCGTTAGTTGCTAACGCTAGAGACATGTCTGTGGAAGCGGTCGATAAAATTGCACAAGGCAGAGTTTGGATTGGTGAAGATGCCCTTGAACTGGGCCTTGTCGATGAACTCGGTGAACTTGACGATGCGGTAATTGCGGCGGCTGAATTTGCTGAGTTAGAAAGTTACGATAAAGTTTATGTTGAACGAAGCCTTTCTGCACAAGAGTTGTTCTGGAAAGAGTTCTTTGGCCAAGCCATGACCTTTGTAGGCAAATGGCAGTTTGCGAACAGCAACTCTGCACTAATAGGTGAATTCAAACGTGTCCTTGGTGAGTTCAATGCCATTAACGAGCTTAACGATCCAAAAGGCACTTACATCTTATGCCTGCCTTGTGACGTGAGATAGCACACGCGGGCTAGGAAAAAACGCCGTTTTATACGGCGTTTTTTTATTGAGCGTTATACAACTTAGGAAATTGCACCATCGCTTCACGTGACTTAACTGAGCAACAGCGTCAGCAGATACAAGCTGAAGTTGAAAGCTGCTACTTAAAAGCAGAGCGCTACTTTAAAAAAGTATTCGAGCGCCCTCTCCTTTCTTATCGGCGCTCCGGAAAGAATGCCGGCACCGCTTTTCTTCAGCAAAATAGGATAAACATTCATCCATTATTATTTTCAGAAAATCAGGAGGAATTTATTCACGACGTTATCCCTCATGAAGTGAGCCATTTGCTGGTATGGAATTTGTTCGGCCGCACTAAGCCCCATGGAAGAGAATGGCAGTCTATTATGCTAGAAGTGTTTAACCGTTCACCAAGCACAACACACAGCTTTGACACGAAAGGCGTAGTTAATACCGTCGCTTACCGCTGTAACTGCAGTGAACACGCCATTTCACTGCGCAGACACAAAAACGTATTATCAGGAAAGGCTCAGTATCGATGCCGTAAATGCAGCGGTGAACTGGTGGCTGTTTAAATATATGTGCTATTGCGAACGAATTAGCTAAACCAGTTTTTTGTAAGTGCGTTATCAAGGTCGTTGAAAGCAGTTTTCAAAAGCTGTGCAAGCTCTTTGTATTTAGGCTTCGCTTTTACAGCCGCTAAATGACAACCATGAGAGCGCATCTTAGAATGTACATCCTGATACCAACTGTTTAGCTGAGGCGGTAAATACTGCTCTGAACGATGACCGAGCCACAGTAAGCCCTGAATGGGAAGGCTGAGGAAAAACAACGCCATTGCGATGGTTTGAGGAATGTAATCCGTTCCTAAATTCTGGATAAGCAAAAGACACGTTACCATAGCTGCTGGAGGCATAGTCTTCACCGCGAACTTTGTAGCAGCCACAACTCGACACTCTGGAAAAAAGCTGTACAACTCTTTTCTCATAGGCCAAGTTTTCATGTAATGCTGGCCATCTTTTAACATGGTCAAAACAGTTTGTGACATGCTACACCTCTCGAAGTACCTACAGCACAACGGACTAAATCCTCAACTCTCTAGATTGTAATCCTCTTTTACGTTAATACAAGACTCGCGTGAGGTCTTATCACCCGTAATGGATGTTTTTCCATCAGATTGCCGAATCTTAATTTTTTATGGCAAGATATCGACAAATTTTATCAACGCCACTCGTATAATATTGATATCCTTACGAGCAAAATTATGGTTTGGATGCTAAACGTTGTGTCAACATTTAGCGTTCGGTGCAAATTTAGTTAAAGAGAGTGAGGCTAGCGGTTGATTTACCCGCAAATGGCCTCACTTTATCGATATTAGACGAATTAAATAACACAAACCGCAAACGGTTTTATTGGAGATTAAAATGGCAGAAAGCAGACACGTCCGTCTTCTTATTCTAGGTTCGGGTCCTGCGGGTTACTCAGCTGCAGTTTACGCAGCACGCGCAAACCTAAATCCTGTATTACTTACAGGGATCCAACAAGGCGGACAGCTTACTACCACCACAGAAGTAGAAAACTGGCCGGGCGATCCTGAAGGTTTAACCGGGCCTGATTTAATGGTTCGTATGCAAAAGCACGCAGAAAAATTCGATACCGAGATCATTTTCGACCACATTAACAAGACAGACCTTACCAAGCGTCCTTTCACGTTATATGGTGATAGCGGGACTTACACCTGTGACGCATTGATCATATCAACGGGTGCATCTGCAAAGTACTTAGGTCTTGAATCAGAGCAAGCGTTTATGGGTAAAGGTGTATCTGCCTGTGCTACCTGCGATGGTTTCTTCTATCGCAACCAGAAAGTAGCCGTAGTGGGCGGCGGTAATACAGCGGTAGAGGAAGCTCTGTACTTATCAAATATCGCTTCTGAAGTGCACGTAATCCACCGAAGAGATACCTTTAGGAGCGAAAAAATTCTAGAGCAGCGTCTGCGCGATAAAGCCGAAAACGGTAACGTTGTGCTGCACCTCAATAAAACGCTTGATGAAGTACTCGGCGACGAGATGGGTGTAACCAAAATTCGCATCAAAGATACCGATGGCGATGGAACGGAAGAGTTGGATGTAATGGGCCTTTTCATTGCTATTGGGCACAAGCCAAATACCGATATTTTTAGCGGCCAGCTTGAAATGAAAGATGGCTATATTGTTGTAAATAGCGGACTACACGGTAACGCTACACAAACAAGTGTGGAAGGCATATTTGCTGCAGGTGATGTGAGTGACCATGTATATCGTCAAGCAATTACCTCAGCTGGAACCGGATGTATGGCTGCTCTTGATGCGGAAAAATTCCTTGATGGAATGGCTTCTGAACAAGGCTAAGTGGGTCCATCGCCCCTTTTATTCGAAGGGGCGCGTCTCATGTTAGCACTGCACTACATCGAGAACGATGCCCCCTTCCCTCCGGTAGATGAAGCCTTAAGCGAACCAAATGGTTTGCTCGCATTTGGCGCAGACCTCAGTCCCCGAAGATTATTTTCTGCTTATTCTCAGGGAATTTTTCCTTGGTTTAGTGATGATGAACCACTCTTGTGGTGGTCACCAGATCCCCGGGCCATTATTGAATTAGACGGTTTTTGTGCGTCTAAAAGCCTGAGAAAACTCGCAAGGCAGCAAAGGTATGTAGTTACGTTAAACCATGCTTTCGAGAGAGTAATCAATGCCTGCTCTTCCATACCGAGGGCCACACCTTCAGGTGACGATGTTTCTAACGAAACTTGGATCACAGAAGACATGAAGAACGCTTATTCACAGCTCCATGGACTTGGCCTTGCCCATTCTGTTGAGGTATGGGAGGAAGATCAATTAGTAGGCGGCTTGTATGGCGTTGGCATAGGCAAGGTTTACTGTGGAGAGTCTATGTTCCACACCAAAAGTAATACGTCAAAGTTAGCCATGTATGCATTGGTAAAGCATATGCAAAAACAGAATATGGCTTTTATTGATTGCCAACTACCTACTGACCATTTATCTTCTTTAGGGGCTATTACATTAAGTAGAAAGCAATTTATCGAAAAGCTTCAGGCCAACAACCATACGTTGAATAGTGAAGGCGAACTTTGTACCAATTATGTAACGCAATGGCAGCCCCAAGTGCTAAATTTATAAGAGTAAAGAACTGATAAAGAGTGTGAATCCAATGAGAATACTGACGTCATGAAAGAGGTAACACCGTGAAGTTTGGAATTACTCAATCATTTTCATGCAGCTATCTTCCAGATGAAGAGGAAAGACTTCTCGTTTATGCCGAGGAGGATCCATTTTTAAGCTCTCGATATTCTCAACTTATACAGGCCGGTTTTAGACGTAGCGGAGAACAAATTTACCGCCCGCACTGCGTGAACTGCAGCAAGTGTCAATCTGTTCGCATACCGGTAGATGTCTTCGTACCATCCCGCAGTCAAAAACGCGTGCTTAAACAGAACTCTTCGCTTTCCGTCCGCTTTACTAACACAATTAGCGCAGAATATTACCCGCTCTATGAAAGATATATCACCGAAAGGCATTCTGACGGTTCGATGTACCCACCTTCTCAGGTGCAATTTGACAACTTTATTAAATGTACGTGGATGTCTCCCTTTTATTTGGAAGCATATGACGGAGATAAGCTCGTAGCGGTTGCAGTCACTGACGTACTAGAGGACAATACGTCCCCGGACACATTAGGTACTGTGCGGCATTCTGCATTATCTGCCCTATACACCTTTTTTGATCCAGACTACTCCGCTTCGTCCTTGGGAACATGGATGATACTCATGCAAATTGAGCAAGCTAAGTTAGCCGAGCATCAATATGTCTATTTGGGGTATTACGTTGAAGGGTGTCAAAAAATGTCCTACAAGCACAAATTTTATCCCTTTGAACAGTTTATAGACAACCAATGGTGCCTATTTACTAAAAAACCCGCTTAATCGCTTTACACTGCGCGCAAGATTGGTTAATGTCTGCGCGGCAAAAATTTTGAATTACTGAGGTAACTGCTTTACATGGCAAAAGAAGATTGTATTGAAATGGAAGGTACTGTGTTAGACACGCTACCTAATACTATGTTCCGCGTAGAACTAGAGAACGGTCACGTAGTGACTGCTCATATTTCTGGTAAAATGCGCAAGAACTACATCCGAATTCTTACTGGCGATAAGGTCACTGTTGAGATGACTCCTTATGATTTGACTAAAGGTCGTATCATTTATCGCGCGAGATAATGAGCCATTGAAGCGGTAACGCATATCGAGTAGGGTGAGGCTTGCGCCTCATCCCTCTCACAGAACCGTACGTACGGGCCTCGTATACGGCTCCTGCATACTTCATATCACTTGCTAAGCCCTTGCCATTCGGATTATCTTCCCCTCAGTCAGGGTGATTCAGGTTTCTTTCAACCTGACGGGTTTGCCAGCTTCGCTGGGCAAACAAAAAAAGCCCGATAACTTTATCGGGCTTTTTCATTTGTGCTATTACACTAGCTAGGTTCAGCCTGCTCAGACTTTGTGTCCACACCGCTATATTCGAATGTAAGCTTGTCGCCTACATAATCGACTTTCACATTGCCGCCTTTAGACAATTCACCGAACAATAACTCGTTGGCGAGTTCTTTCTTCAGTTCGTCTTTGATCAAGCGTGACATAGGTCTTGCACCCATTGACCTGTCGTAACCCTTTTCAGCCATATAAGCACGTGCTTCGGCAGTGACTTCCAACGACACTCCCTTAACGTCTAGTTGCGCTTGCAGTTCAATAATAAACTTATCGACTACCTGTAAAATCACTTCAGAATCTAAATGATTGAACCAGATGATACCGTCCAAACGGTTTCTGAATTCTGGTGTAAACACCTTGTTGATTTCACTTAGAGCATCATGGCTATGATCTTGCTGTTTAAAGCCAATAGACTTACGAACAGTCTCCTGTACGCCAGCATTTGTGGTCATTACCAATACTACATTTCTGAAATCAACTTTACGCCCATTGTTGTCGGTTAGCGTACCGTGATCCATCACTTGCAGCAGAATGTTGTATATATCGCTGTGTGCTTTCTCAATTTCGTCAAGTAATACTACCGAATAAGGGTTTTTAATAACCGCATCAGTTAACAAACCACCTTGATCGAAGCCAACATAGCCTGGAGGAGCACCTATCAAGCGGCTTACCGCATGACGTTCCATATATTCAGACATATCGAAACGCACTAGCTCTACGCCCATAATATTAGAAAGCTGCTGTGTAACTTCTGTTTTACCTACGCCCGTTGGGCCTGCGAACAAGAAACTTCCAATGGGTTTGGTTTCAGCACCAAGACCAGAACGCGACAGTAGGATGGCGTCGTTAAGGGTCTCAATCGCCTTGTCTTGTCCAAATACCACCATTTTAAGGTTGCGGCCAAGGTTCTTAAGTACTTCTTTGTCAGAAGCGGATACAGACTTCTCTGGAATGCGAGCCATTTTGGCAATAATTTGCTCGATATCACCCACGTTGATCGTTTTCTTACGCTTAGATGGCGCTAGAAGTCGTTGACTTGCGCCCGCCTCGTCCATCACATCAATGGCTTTGTCTGGAAGATGTCTTTCATTGATGTACTTGGCAGACAATTCAGCCGCAGCCTGAATTGCTTTTTGCGTAAAGCGTACGTTGTGGTGATCCTCGTAACGGCTTTTCAGTCCGAGTAGAATCTTTGTGGTGTCGCTGACGCTTGGCTCGGTCACATCAACTTTTTGGAAACGACGGGCTAGGGCACGGTCTTTCTCGAAAATACCTTGGTATTCTTGATACGTTGTCGAACCTATACAGCGAAGCTCACCACTCGAAAGCTTAGGCTTAAGTAAATTCGATGCATCCATAACGCCGCCTGAGGCCGCCCCTGCACCGATAATGGTGTGGATCTCATCGATGAACAAGATTGCGTGCTCGTCTTTACTCAGCTCTTTCAATATCGCTTTCAGACGTTTTTCAAAGTCGCCGCGATACTTAGTGCCCGCCAACAAACCACCAAGATCGAGAGAGTAAACTGTGCTTTCAGCAATAACCTCTGGCACATCGTCATTCACAATGCGGTAGGCTAAACCTTCCGCAATCGCTGTTTTACCAACGCCAGCCTCCCCGACCAATAATGGGTTATTTTTACGTCTACGACACAGTATTTGGATAGTCCGTTCCACTTCGGAATCGCGCCCGATAAGCGGGTCTATCTTGCCGTCTTTCGCCTGGCGGTTTAAATCGCTTGCGTATTTACTAAGCGCAGTACCATTTTCATCGCCACCTTCAGATTCTTCTGGCGTTTCGGAATTAATAGATTCATCGTCTTCCGCTTTGCTAACGCCGTGGCTAATGTAATTCACAACGTCTAGACGCGTTACATCTGCCTTTTTGAGGATAAAGACAGCTTGCGATTCTTGCTCGCTAAATATAGCAACCAGCACATTGGCACCGGTTACTTCATCTTTGCCTGAAGATTGAACGTGGAATACTGCACGCTGTAAAACTCGCTGAAAACCAAGCGTTGGCTGAGTTTCTCTTTCGTTGAGCTGCTCATCTAATATAAGTGGCGTTGTGTCTTTCACAAAAGAGAGCAATTCACTTTTAACGGCTTCAATATCAGCACCACATGCCTTTAGAGCATCGCGAGCTGCTGTGTTGTCAAGCAATGCCAACAGCAAGTGCTCTACCGTCATGAACTCATGGCGGTGCTCTCTGGCAAATACAAACGCGCTGTTCAACGTTTGTTCTAATTCTTTATTTAACATATTGCTCGCCCTCTACAAATTGCCTTATGCCTGCTCCATGGTGCACATCAATGGATGTTGATGTTTGCGTGCATATTGATTTACCTGCATGACTTTGGTCTCTGCAATTTCAGCGGTAAAAACACCACAAACCGCTTTCCCCTGATAATGAACGGTAAGCATAAGTTGGTTGGCTTTCTCAGCATCCATATTGAAGAACTGCGTGAGAACCTCTATAACAAAATCCATCGGTGTATAATCGTCATTATTCAACAACACTTTATACATGGGAGGCGGCTGCGGCTTTTGTCGCTGCGCGTCTTTTTGTTTTTCCTTGTCGATACTAATAGCGTTGTCTTTACTCATAACTTAATAATAGTGTGTTACCGGCAGATGTCTTTAAACTTTTGGATAAAATTAATTCACATTTGCTCTTGACATAATATGGTTAAAAAATCTACATTTTAATTGTGACTTTGAGTATCTGTGTATATCGATACTCAATTCACTATGCTTCCGGATCTATAATGGGGGCATAAACGTGTGAGTTCAAGGATTAAGAGGAAGTCGAAGTATGGCGGTTGGCAAAGTTAAATGGTTTAACAACGCGAAAGGTTTTGGGTTTATAGTTCCAGAGGAAGGTGGTGACGACATTTTTGCACACTACTCAACTATCCAAATGGAAGGCTATCGCTCATTGAAGGCGGGTCAAGAAGTACAGTTCGAAGTGCAGCAAGGGCCTAAGGGTTTGCATGCCGAGAACATTGGGTTCGTCGAAGAACCAGAGCGTTAAAAATTTCTAAGCTGCCCGGCATCAAGGTCGGGCGCTTCTCTTCTTGCTCTGCAATCCAGCCTTTTCGCTAGCACATAGGTATAATGTTGGTTCTATCTTTCAATTGCTAGAGCTTACGAATGCTACTTCAACTCATTAGTGGGGTTTGGTAACTCGTTGCACTAATTTTTCTGGTTCTGGTTATTCTATATCCGGTGAGACGTCTAATTGCTTTGATGCCATTTTAATGAGGTCTTCATCAAGTTTTGGAGGCTCAATATCGACTCCGTCGCTTAAGCCTTCAACAATACAGCGAAGTACATCTACCCTTGCCTGCCATTTGTGTTCACCCTGAATAATTTTCCACGGTGCATAGTCAGTATTTGTTCTAGCAAACATATCATTGATAGCGTCGATATAATGATGGCGTTGATTCCGGTTATGTAAGTCTTCGGCTGTAAGCTTCCAGCGCTTATAAGGGTTGTGAAGGCGCTCCTCAAACCGTTTCCGTTGCTCTTGCGATGAAATATGCATAAATAATTTAATTATGCGAACGCCACTGTTGTGAAGCGTGCGCTCAAATTCGTTTATTTCTTCATATCCCCGCTGCCATTCTTCCCGAGTGGCGAAACTATCGACTCTTTCAACCAAAACTCGCCCGTAGTGAGAGCGGTCGAACAATGTAATATGACCAGGAGCAGGCACATGACGCCAAAATCGATATAAAAAATGTTTGGCCTGCTCTACTTTTTCAGGTTTTGAGATGGGAATAACATGAATACCTCGAGGATCTAACTTTTCCGTTACCCGGCGAATTGCTCCACCTTTACCAGAGGCATCCCAGCCTTCAAATATAATTATTGCGCGACGATTTTGGTGAAAGTAGGCTTGTTGAACATGGAATAAATTTTCTTGCCATGCTTTTTCTTCTGCTTTATAGGTATCTTTATCAGTGTAACGGGAGGGTTTAAATGTGGTGTTTAGCTGCAAATTCACCGAATTTTGCACTCGAGAACTTCCTTGCGATGTTTCGTTTGCCAATGTTTTGCTCTCGTCAATCATAAACAACATTCCCTATTTATCTTCACTTATCCTATAGCCTAGCGTAAGCGAGAGAAATTATAAAACCTGGCTAAGGCGTCATTAACCATCATTATGAAAGAGGCAAAAAAAAACCAGAAGCCGAGCTTCTGGTTTTTTTGCTTTTTAAATAATAATGGTTGTGCCGTTTTAGGGGCTCAATACATCGAGAATAAAAACAAACGCGTTTATAAACCGATGCCTATGCCGCTTGTTTAAGCGCCCATAATAGCTTTAAGCGTTTCGCTTGGTGACATTGCAGCGAAGACCTTGTCTTCATCCGGGTAGTAGTAACCACCAATCTCCTGCGCTTTGCCTTGCGTCGCATCAATCTCTGCAATAATGTCATCCATTTTTGCCGACAGCTCATCGTACACAGCTTTAAACTGTGCAGCCAACTCTGCGTCTTCAGTTTGATTTGCAACTTCTTGCGCCCAGTAAAGGCCAAGATAAATATGGCTGCCACGGTTATCAAGCTGACCTGCTTTACGCTGTGGAGACTTGCCGTTATTAAGCAGCGCTTCTGTCGCTTTATCCAACGCATCCGCAAGGATTTTTGCTTTTGGATTCTTATGCTTAATAGCAACATCTTCTAGCGAAACCGCCAATGCTAGGAATTCACCTAGTGAATCCCAACGTAAATGACCTTCTTCAACGAACTGCTGAACATGCTTCGGCGCTGAACCACCTGCACCAGTCTCATAAAGACCACCACCAGCCATCAGTGGAACAATAGATAGCATTTTGGCACTAGTACCAAGCTCAAGGATTGGGAACAAATCTGTTAGGTAGTCACGAAGTACGTTGCCAGTTACAGAAATTGTATCTAACCCGCGAATTGCGCGCTCCATGCTGTAACGGATTGCACGTACTGGAGACATAATTTGAATGTCTAAACCAGACGTGTCGTGGTCTTTTAAGTAGGTGTTTACTTTTTCAATAAGCTGAGCATCGTGCGCACGCTCATCGTCTAGCCAAAATACCGCAGGCATACCTGATTGACGTGAACGAGTAACAGCTAGCTTAACCCAATCTTGAATAGGCGCATCTTTCACCTGACACATACGCCAGATATCGCCTTCCTCTACGTCGTGAGAGATAAGCACGTTGCCGTCTTGATCTACGATAGACACTGTACCATCAGCTTCCAGCTCGAATGTTTTATCATGAGAGCCGTACTCTTCTGCTTTCTGTGCCATTAGGCCAACATTCGGCACTGTACCCATTGTAGTTGGGTCGAAGGCACCGTGCGTTTTACAGAAGTTAATGACTTCTTGATAAATAGTCGCGTAAGTACTTTCAGGAATAACCGCTTTTGTATCATGTGCCTTTCCATCCGGTCCCCACATTTGACCAGAGTTACGGATCATTGCAGGCATTGAAGCATCAACGATAACGTCGCTTGGTACGTGAAGGTTTGAAATACCTTTATCAGAGTTAACCATTGCCATGGGCGGTCTGTCTGCATAACACGCATTGATATCTTTCTGAATTTCAGAGCGTTGGCTTTCTGGTAGGGTCGCTATCTTGTCATAAACACTACCTAAACCGTTATTAGGATTAACACCTAACTCTTCGAAGAGATCGCCGTATTTGTTAAATAGGTCTTTGTAGAAAACCTTAACGCAGTGTCCGAACACAATAGGATGCGACACTTTCATCATTGTTGCTTTAACGTGTAATGAGAACAATACGCCAGTGTTCTTCGCATCTTCAATTTGCTCTTCGAAGAATTCGCAAAGCGCCTTCTTGCTCATAAACATACCGTCGATAACTTCGCCAGCTAGCAAATCTACACGTGGCTTAAGTGTTTTCTTACTGCCGTCTTTACCTGTAAATTCAATACTCACGTAGCCATCTTTTTCTACCGTTACCGACTTTTCAGCAGAGTAGAAATCGCCACCGCGCATGTGTGCAACGTGTGAACGAGAAGCCTGAGACCACTCTCCCATTGAATGAGGGTATTTACGTGCAAAATTCTTCACAGCTGTAGGAGCACGACGGTCAGAGTTACCCTCGCGCAATACAGGGTTTACCGCGCTTCCAAGCACTTTACTATAGCGCTCGCGAATTTCTTTTTCTTCATCAGTTTTAGGAGAGTCAGGGAATGCAGGAACATTAAAGCCTTTGTCATTAAGTTCTTTGATTGTAGCTCGAAGCTGAGGGATAGAGGCACTGATATTAGGAAGTTTGATGATGTTTACATTAGGATCTTGTGTCAGGTCACCAAGTTCAGATAATGCATCTGGTACTTTCTGCTCTTCTTCTAGGTAATCTGGAAAATTAGCAAGAACCCGAGCAGCTAATGAGATGTCACTGAGTTCGACATCGATGTCTGCAGCTGCGGCAAACTTCTTGATAATTGGAAGTAACGAATACGTTGCCAACATTGGCGCTTCGTCCGTCTTCGTATAGATGATCTTAGACTTGGTCATTATATACCTCTATTTAGTTGGCAGAGCACTGCCTTTTTTAGTCCATTTTGTCGTAACGACCCGCTGCAAAATGCAGCGCCCACGGCCATTGCGATACGTAAATACGTTTCTCCTCGCCCATCACATGTGAGCAAGTTAACTTTCGTCTTCGCTTTTTGCCGCACGTCCCTCTATTCATCCACCGACGAGCGTCGCATATTGCGACAGCTTCTTATTCATTGGAGTGGAATTATTTTGCAACAAACAAACGAATGCACGGCCTATACAACTAACCGCGTACATTAGTATAGGGTCGAAAGTTTGAGTTACAAGTCATACCATTGTCTTAGTGACAAAGATCAATAAATAAATCGTTGAAAATAGCGGCTATATGTTGACCTAATTGAGCAGTTTTTCAGCAAAAACGTGCCATTTAGGTATTAACATTCTCTGAAGGTATCGTGCTAACCCGAAATCGTTCAAAAGCATACAAACAGCCTCCTGCGTGGCGCAAAGCTTTGAAAAATGTGGATAGCCAGCATTTTTGGAACTGAAGGTTTAAACCGTGCTACGATCAATAGCTGATTATTAGTTCAAGAATAAGCAATGCCACTTTAATCTATAAACTGACGCTTGTTGTCGACTTTTTTACTTACCGTTTATTAAACAGGTTTTTCATGCAGACAGAGACTAAAGTCATTCTTTTTAACAAACCGTTTCAGGTACTTTCTCAGTTTACTGATGCCGAAGGTCGCGAGACATTAAAAGACTACATTGACGTTCCAGGCGTCTATGCCGCAGGCAGACTTGATAGAGATTCTGAGGGGCTTTTAGTACTCACGAACAATGGCAAGTTGCAACATAAACTGGCTCACCCTAAAGCGAAAACCAGTAAAACCTATTGGGTGCAAGTTGAGGGTGTTCCAGACCAAGTAGCAATCCAATCACTTCAACGGGGTGTAGAGCTCAAAGATGGAATGACTAAACCTGCAAAAGTGCGATTGATGTCAGAACCAAACGTTTGGGAAAGGCATCCTCCTGTACGATTTCGACAATCAATCCCCACGTCATGGCTTGAAATCACTATAAGCGAAGGACGAAATAGACAGGTAAGGCGTATGACCGCACACGTAGGTTTCCCTACCCTGCGACTTATTCGTTACCGAGTAGGAAATTGGACAATAGACGGCATACCAAACGGTAAGTTTGTCAGCATAAATGCATAGGGCTACTGCTCATCCGCCCTTTGAGGGTGGCGCAGGTAATTAGACGGCTCGGGAAGTTAGACGTCACAGGCAGTAAGCCGAAAATGCTGAGCAAGTGACCTTCACGAGGAGCAATTACTTTGAGTTCGAATATCACAAGATATTAGTGTGAATTAAGCTGAGTATTCTGGTAAAATCCGCGACCTTTAGCGACGACCGCAACAAACCCATTATGCGCCCCGTAATCAAATATTGGGCAGCGAATGCAAATTTCTGAAAAAGAGTGTGCAAGACGTAGTGATTGACAAAAATTCGAACGCCAGCAAAAAAGTTATCGTCGGCATGTCCGGCGGAGTAGATTCATCCGTTTCAGCTTACCTGCTTCAACAGCAGGGATATCAGGTTGAAGGTCTTTTCATGAAAAACTGGGAAGAAGATGATAATGACGAATATTGCGCAGCGGCAGAAGATCTGAAAGATGCACAAGCTGTAGCCGATAAGCTGGGAATGGAACTTCACACTATTAATTTCGCCGCCGAATATTGGGACAATGTTTTTGAATATTTTCTTGAAGAATATAAAGCTGGAAGAACGCCAAATCCAGACATTATGTGTAATAAGGAAATCAAATTTAAGGCATTTTTAGAGTTTGCAGCAGAAGATCTCGGTGCCGACTATATCGCGACGGGTCATTATGTGCGTCGTCGTGAAGTTAATGGTAAATGGGAAATGCTTCGTGGTTTAGATAACAACAAAGACCAGAGCTATTTCCTTTACACACTGGGTGAAGAACACGTTGCGAAGACACTATTTCCTGTAGGCGATATCGAAAAGCCGCTGGTAAGAAAAATTGCAGAAGAACAAGGTTTAGTTACCCACGATAAAAAAGATTCAACCGGCATTTGCTTTATTGGCGAACGCAAGTTTAAAGATTTTCTTGCCCAGTATTTGC
Source organism: Alteromonas sp. RW2A1 (assembly GCF_001886475.1). Taxonomy (NCBI): domain Bacteria; kingdom Pseudomonadati; phylum Pseudomonadota; class Gammaproteobacteria; order Alteromonadales; family Alteromonadaceae; genus Alteromonas; species Alteromonas sp. RW2A1. The sequence goes on from NZ_CP018031.1 coordinate 1,407,816, forward strand.
CTGCGCAGCCCGGTATGATTGAAACTGCAGAGGGCGAAGAAATAGGCAAGCACGAAGGTTTAATGTATCACACTCTTGGTCAGCGCAAGGGTCTGCATATAGGCGGACTTGCAAAGTTTGGTGAAGAGCCGTGGTACGTTGTTGACAAAGACGTCGCTCGCAATGTGTTAATTGTGGGTCAAGGTGCTGATCATCCTCGCCTCTACTCGAAAGGATTAATCGCCAAACAGCTTCACTGGGTAGATCGCAAAACCATCACGGCGCCGTTTGAAGCTGTCGTGAAAACCCGATATCGCCAAACCGATATCCCTTGCACTATTACCCCAAAAGATGACGACACCATTGAAGTCATATTTAAAGAGCCTCAAAAGGCCGTTACTCCTGGGCAATCAGCCGTATTTTACCTTGACGAAGTTTGTCTGGGCGGCGGTATTATTGAGAGTTACATTCGATAATGTTAGATGCAGATATAGAGAATAACTTAGCACTGGCTGGTGTTTGCCAAGCCGCAGCATTAGTGCAGCAACTTGCTCGAAAAGGTACAGCTGACAACGAAGCAGTAGAGGCAAGCCTCTCCAGTATTCTTGTGACCGACCCAGAGACACCGCAGCATGTATTCGGCAAATTAGGTAACTTACACGTTGGCTATGCCACTTTGGTGTCACAGATATCAGACAAACAGGCAACAAAAGATACTGAGTTAACGCGATATATTGCCAGTATTCTAGGCCTTGAACGCAAGCTAGCGAAGAAGCCGAAAGCCATGCAAGAACTTGGCGAACGCATTTCTCATGTTCAACGGCAATTAGCCCACGTCGATTTTCAAAACCCTCAAATAGTATCTTCTCTGGCCAGTATTTATAGTGATGTTGTTAGTCCGCTAGCACCGCGCATTCAAGTGGCGGGAAACCCAGATTACTTAGGTCAACCTGCCACACAGCATAAGGTGCGCGCATTACTACTTGCCGGTGTTAGAGCCGCCGTGATGTGGCGACAAATGGGTGGGAAGCGACGTAATATTTTGTTTAAGCGAAAGCAAATCTTAAACAGTGCCGTAAAGGCACTTAGATTAATTAACTAGTGCCGTAAAGGCGCTCAAACTAATAACTAGTGAGGAGCTCAAGGTGGAACTGAGTCAGTTAACTGCAATTTCCCCTGTCGATGGTCGATATGCTGGCAAAAGCGCTGAATTGCGCAGTATTTTTAGCGAGTATGGATTATTAAAATACCGCGTAGAAGTTGAAGTTCGCTGGCTGCAAATGCTAGCGAGCAATGCGCATATTGAAGAAGTTCCCGCTTTTTCAGAATCTGCCAATGCATTGTTAGACAGCATTGTTGCAAACTTCAGTGTAGAAGATGCTACACAAATAAAAGACATCGAACGCACTACAAATCACGATGTTAAAGCAGTTGAGTATTTCCTTAAAGAAAAAGTAGCAGCTAACGAAGAGCTAAATGCGGTAAGTGAATTCATACACTTTGCCTGTACGTCAGAAGATATTAACAACCTTTCTCACGGCTTAATGCTAAAGGAAGCTCGCGATAGCGTTATTCTTCCGTATTGCGATAAGCTCATTGACGCCTTAATTTCTCTGGCGAAAAAGTACCAATCGGTGCCTATGATGGCAAGAACACATGGGCAACCTGCTTCACCCACGACTATGGGTAAAGAAATGGCGAACGTGGCTATTCGACTTAAACGCCAGCGTACGCAAATAGCCAATGTTGAGTTACTTGGTAAAATAAATGGTGCCGTAGGTAACTACAACGCACACTTGTCGGCTTACAAAGACGTTGACTGGCACAATGTGTCAGAGCAGTTTGTAACCTCGCTAGGCTTGTCGTGGAACTCGTTTACCACACAAATTGAACCTCACGACTACATTGCCGAAATGTTTGACGCCGTTGCTCGCTTCAACACTATTCTTATCGATTTCGATCGCGACGTATGGGGTTATATTGCTCTTGGTCACTTTAAACAGAAAACAGTAGCCGGCGAAATTGGCTCGTCCACAATGCCTCACAAAGTTAACCCTATTGACTTCGAAAATTCAGAGGGCAATTTAGGCCTGGCTAATGCTATTTTCGATCACTTAGCAGCAAAGCTTCCTATTTCACGTTGGCAGCGTGACCTGACAGACTCTACAGTACTTCGCAACCTTGGCGTAGGCGTAGGTTATGCAGTTATCGCATATCAGGCCACACTAAAAGGTATTAGCAAGCTAGAAGTGAATGAAAAGAGCCTTGCTAATGAGCTAGACAATAACTGGGAATTGCTTGCAGAGCCAATTCAAACTGTTATGCGTCGTTACGGCATCGAAAAGCCTTATGAAAAGTTAAAAGAGCTTACTCGTGGCAAAAAGGTAGATGCACAAGGTATCGCTGCCTTCATCGACAACCTTGATATGCCAGAGTCTGCAAAAGATGAGTTGAAAGCCTTAACGCCAGCCAACTACATTGGTGATGCCATAAGACTTGTTGATCAACTGTAGTTTCTCTTTAATAGTTTGAAAACAAGCGCGGTCATTTACCGCGCTTTTTTCTTTGCTTTTCTTGTGCTTTATTTTTCATATTCTTTCTTTTTTAAGGTTAGGCCGCAATGCAATCATTCAATATCGACACGTTTCTTAGCGAATACTGGCAGAAAAAGCCTGTCGTTTTAAAAGGCTTTTTTACTGAGTTTGTCGATCCTATCGATGAGAACGACCTGGCTGGGCTTGCTCAAGAAAGTGAAATAGACAGCAGAGTAATAAGTCGCAAGAACAACAAATGGCAGGTAGAGACCGGCCCAATTGCCGATTTTGAAAAAGCGTGCCAAGGCCAGTGGACTCTTCTGGTACAGGGCGTTGATAAATACATCGCCGATGTTCAACCACTACTCTCTCCTTTCTCATTTATTCCCCACTGGCGTTTAGATGATCTTATGGTGAGCTTTGCCACTCAAGGTGCAGGGGTTGGTGCCCACATAGACCAATACGATGTATTTTTAATACAAGGCAAAGGCGCTAGACGGTGGCGAGTGGGCGAGCCGGGCGACTACGTAGAAGTACTGCCCCACCCGAAACTTAGGCAAATAGAGGGCTTTTCGCCCATCATCGATGAAGTCCTTATGCCGGGCGATGTGCTTTATGTTCCACCAGGCTGGCCTCACGACGGTATGACAATAGAAGATAGCCTCACCTACTCCGTTGGCTATCGTGCCCCTGACAACCTGCAGTTGGCGGAAAGTCTCGCCATGATGTTAGATAAAGGCTTTGCAAACCATCGCTTCAGCGATCCAGGTAGGTTGGCGGCTTCATCTCCAGCAATCGTAGCATCTTCAGACGTAAAAGCATTGAAGCAACAGCTTATCGATGCAATTCAATCTGATCATTTTACCCAAGCGTTATTGGAGGCTATGAGTGAGCAAGGTATACCTGAGTTTCCTTTAGAACAAGAAGTAACCATAGAACAAGTATCAAACGACCTCGCATCGGGAATTGGCTTTCAACCAGCACCCGGGGTAAGAGCAATTCTATGTGACGGAAAAGACGGTTTGCCCTATGCCCTTTACGTGAACGGCAGTCGTTTTGATATTGGTGAGAGTGATGCAGAGTGGTATCGGCTATTAGCGTCGGGTGCCAATTTTAACGCCAGTTCGTGCCAAGATGCTACCTCTTTTGCGTTTTTACAGACATTGGCTACACTTATTAATAATGGATATTGGGAATAGCGACACGAGGCACTCTAAGCTATGACATTTACGGTACGAGCCGTCGATTGGGAACAAGGAAAGGTACTTGTTCAATCACTGCGAGAAAGCGTTTTTGTTGTAGAGTGGCGAATTCCGCAAACCAATGAATTTGATTCGCAGGACGAAACGGCTACGCATGTCGTTATGTTTGATGATGCCGACAAGGCAATAGCTACCGGCAGGCTTACTCAAACTGGAGAGCTTGGACGAATAGCGGTAAATCGCAACCATCGTACACTGCTGGTATATAAAACCTTGTTTGCAACATTAATTGACTGTGCTAAAAAGCAGTCTTTTCCGAAGATAAACGTAGTGTGTAACCTCGACAGTGTTTCCTACCACCGCTCCCTAGGGTTCAAGCCATACGGTAGAGTTTTTATGGACGCCGGCGTTCCCCGCCAGCGTCTGCAATGCGAAGCAAAGCAATTCCCATTTCCCGACGTAGAACAAATTCACTGACTGCATTAGCCGCACGTTTACACTCATGTATTTCTTGCGCATCGTATGCATCGCATACAAATGGTTACATATTAAGCCTTGGCAACTGGCGCGAATAGACACAGTATATAAAGCTTGGCGCATTTAAGTGCGCGTTTTCTTGAGGACATCGCAAAAATGAAAGCTTTACGTCTCACATTTGGTGCCTTGCTACTCATCAGTGGCATTATCCTTACACTATTGCCAGGCTCTATACTCCTAGTGATTTCAGGGCTGGTTCTTCTAAGTTACGATTGGCCCCGAGCACGAGGTTGGCTGAAAATAAGCCAGAAGTCCATGGCCTATGGTGCCAAAAAACTAGACCGCTTTATGCTTATGAGAAAACTCAAAAAGTTTTAAAACACTAAAGTCAGCCAGTGGATACTGAACTTTGCTCACTGGGGTCAAAAATAGAGCAATCATCGAGTAGGGTGAGGCTTGCGCCTCATCCCTCTCACAGAACCGTACGTACGGGCCTCGTATACGGCTCCTGCATACTTCATATCACTTGCTAAGTGAGCCCTTGCCATTCGGATTATCTTCCCCTCAGTCAGGGTGATTCAGGTTTCTTTCAACCTGACGGGTTTGCCAGCTTCGCTGGGCAAACAAAAAAGCCGCTCTTTAAGAGCGGCTTTCATAACGTATTAAGCAAATACTTTTGTAGATGTGCATTTAACCATGCTTCTCAGCAAGGTATAGCCAGGTTTCAACAACTGAATCTGGGTTTAGTGATACAGAGTCAATGCCCTCGGCCACTAGCCATGCTGCAAAATCTTCGTGATCTGATGGCCCTTGACCACAAATTCCGACGTATTTACCACGTTTCTTGGCAGCTCCTATGGCCATTGACAGCAACGCTTTTACTGCTTCATCACGCTCATCAAATAAATGAGCAATAAGTCCACTGTCACGGTCGAGACCTAACGTTAACTGTGTAAGGTCATTGGAACCGATAGAGAAGCCATCAAAAATATCCAAGAACTGGTCGGCAAGAAGTGCATTAGAGGGTAATTCGCACATCATGATAATGCGCAGGCCTTTATCGCCCTTCTTAAGCCCCTGCTCTTCAAGCAACTCAATGACTTTGCGTCCTTCTTCCACCGTTCTCACAAATGGGATCATAATTTCCACATTTGTTAGGTCCATTTTGTTTCGAACGCGTTTTATCGCTTCACACTCTAGCGCGAAGCAATCCCTGAAATCTTCAGAAATATAACGGCTAGCGCCACGGAAACCAAGCATCGGGTTTTCTTCATCTGGCTCATATTGATAACCGCCCACAAGGTTGAAATACTCATTCGACTTAAAGTCTGACATGCGTACAATTACTTTTTCAGGTGCAAAAGCGGCACCAATCGAAGAAATCCCTTCAACTAGTTTTTCAATGTAATATTCAGTAGGTGATTCATAACCCGCAATCATGTCGGTTATTTCTTCTTTCAACTCTTCAGGCTGGCTGTCAAAATTAAGCAGTGCCTTAGGGTGTACACCAATCATGCGATTAATAATAAACTCTAAACGAGCGAGACCAACACCTGCGTGAGGAAGACGTGCAAAATCGAAGGCACGATCTGGATTACCCACATTCATCATCACCTTAAGTGGTAAATCTGGCATTGAATCAATGCGTGAAGTCACTACATCGAACTCAAGCTCATCACCGTAAATGTATCCTGTATCGCCTTCGGCGCAAGACACTGTAATTTTGTCTCCGTTAGCAATGCTATCTGTTGCATTGGTACAGCCTACAACAGCAGGAATACCAAGCTCTCGGGCAATAATAGCTGCGTGACATGTACGTCCACCGCGATTGGTTACAATGGCCGAGGCTTTTTTCATGATTGGCTCCCAGTCTGGGTCAGTCATGTCGGTAACTAAAACGTCTCCGGCCTGGATCTTATCCATTTCTTCAATAGAGCCAAGTACCTTGGCAACGCCTGCGCCTATTTTGTGACCAATGGCTCGGCCTTCACAAACGATGTTGCTTTGCCCCTTGAGTTGGAAGCGCTCAATACTCTGAGAGTCTTCACGGCTACGAACAGTCTCCGGACGTGCTTGAACGATATACAGCTTTCCGTCAACGCCGTCTTTGGCCCACTCAATATCCATAGGACGTTTATAATGCTTTTCAATAATTTGCGCTTGTTTTGCAAGCTCCATCACTTCGTCGTCTGACAAAGAAAATGTTTTGCTTTGGCTTGGCTCGATATCGACAATTGAGACTTGTTTACCGTGAGCTTCGTCATCGGAATAAATCATTTTAGTCAGTTTGCTACCAATGTTACGACGCACAATGGCAGGCAATCCCTTATCAAGGGTTGGCTTGTGAACATAGAACTCGTCTGGGTTAACCGCACCTTGCACTACCATTTCACCTAAGCCGTAAGAGCTTGTGATAAATACAACGTCTTCAAAACCAGACTCGGTATCGATGGTGAACATAACGCCTGAAGCGGCTATGTCACTGCGCACCATGCGTTGTATACCTGCAGATAGCGCAACGCCCTTGTGGTCGTAACCTTGGTGTACGCGATAAGAAATAGCACGGTCGTTGAATAGCGAGGCAAATACATGCTTTATCGCTATCATTACCGAGTCGTAGCCTTTCACGTTTAGGAAGGTTTCTTGCTGACCCGCAAACGAAGCATCTGGCATATCTTCTGCTGTTGCAGATGAACGCACTGCAAAAGAGGCTTCGTCACCCGCATCGCCTTGGAGCGTAACGAAGGCTTCGCGAATTGCTTCTTCCAGTTCAGGTTGGAACGGCGTATCGATAATCCACTGGCGAATATTCTTGCCAGCTTCAGTAAGCGCACCAATGTCATCTACATCTAACGCATCAAGCGTTTCGTGTATTCTCGCTTCCAATCCACTTTGTTCTAAAAATGCATTAAATGCTTCAGCGGTTGTTGCAAAGCCACCTGGCACCTGCACACCGGCGTTTGAAAGGTTTGAAATCATCTCGCCCAATGATGCATTTTTGCCGCCTACGCGACCCACATCGTGCATGCCCAGTTCTTGATACCAAAGTACGTAATCTTGCACAGCCCAAGCCTCCCGCTTTTTTATGTGTAGGGTATGAGGTTAATTCCAGATTTTATTGCTTTTATTATCTGGAATGAATCAATTCGTTAATCGAAAGTTAATTGGCAGAGTAATAAACGCGCCGACAGATATATTCAACTTATAAACGTCATTCGCGATAAGCATCTGGCTTTTCGATGAAATCATCATAGAATGGGGTTATTAAGAATGTAAACTCTTTATTAATTCTGTAATTAAATTACGACAATGTTAAGGATATGTTGTGCGAACAGCTTTTTATATTTCAGATGGTACAGCCATAACGTCAGAGGTGTTTGGACACGCCCTGCTCTCATTATTTCCGGTCGAGTTTAACCACAACACCATTCCATTCGTTGAAACTGAGGAACACGCTTACAAAGTTTTAGAGAAAATTTCTGAAAGTTTTCAAGATACCGGAGAAAGGCCGCTCGTTTTTTATACAATTGTGAATGTAGATATTCGCAAAATCATCTCGAAATCAGTGGGTATCAATTACAATTTTCTAGACCAATTTGTCGCGCCGCTCGAAAAAGTGCTCGGAGTACCGTCTAAACCGGAAAAACATCGCACCCACAGTATTCATGAAACCACCTACGATATTCGTATCGAAGCGGTAAATTATGCACTTGCTAACGACGATGGCTCTAATTTAAAAGATTATGATGAGGCCGATATTATTCTTACCGGCGTATCTCGCTCGGGTAAAACGCCCACAAGTTTGTATTTAGCCCTTCAGTTTGGGATAAAAGCTGCCAACTACCCTTTTACCGAAGAGGATATGGGGGATATGCTTAAGTTACCGCCTGCTTTAAGGCGATATAAAAACAAGCTATTTGGTTTAACTATACAGCCAGAGCGCTTACACCAAATACGTTCTGAGCGAAGAGCAAATAGTAAATACGCATCAATGCAGCAATGCCGTATGGAACTAAGAGAAGTTGAAAACTTGTACCGGAAAGAAAAGATCCCGTTTCTCAATAGTACAAAGTATTCAATAGAAGAAATCTCGGCCAAAATCTTGGCCGAGACAGGATTAAAACGCCGTAAATATTAATATAAGGTTTTTATCGTCGGTTAACGCGGTTACTTATTCTGTTATCTAATGCGTTAACCGACAAACGCAAGCCTAAAAGGTTAACTCGAAAGCGCCTGCTTAAGCTCATCAAGATAAGGTTCGAAAGGCTTCCACTGCTGCATTCCAGTTTTGTAGATTGGCTGACGAACTTGCTCAGAACTTGGAGTTTTTATCACACGTTTTGTCTCGTAAAACGACAGACACGCTTCTTCAAAGGGCAGCCCACAAAATGATAGCAGCCTTTTTACTTGCCCTTCCAAATCTTCAAGTACATCCTCATGTTGAACCGTTAAAACCTGGTTAGGCAATACTGCTTTCCAATGGTCCAATAACGATTCGTAAGCCACGTAATAACGGCCGATATCTTCTTGACCGTAACTAAACTCCTGTCCTTCGCCAAATAGCTGTTTAAAGCCGCTAAAACAGCAGTCCATTGGCGCTCTGCGCGCATCAATAATCTTCGCATTAGGCAGAATCTTTTTGATTAGCCCGATATGAATAAAGTTATTCGGCATTTTATCAATAAAGAACGGCGCTCCTTGTCGGTAAGCACGTGTCTGTTCTATGTACTTCTGCCCTAAGGCTCTGCAGGCATCATCGTCTAATTCTGTGACATTAAACGGATAAGGCGTTTTCTTGTGACTCAACGACGACGCTATTCCTAAGATATCGTGAAGCTCCATAGTGCCATCTACCATAGAATGCGACGCAAGTATTTGTTCAAGTAAGGTTGAACCTGCTCTAGGAAGGCCGACGATAAAAATAGGATCAGGGGCTTGGCACCCTTGAGTATTGTTGAAGCTACTTTGAGAAAACGCGCGCTTCTGAGCGTCTAATGCGGCCTCGGTTCTGCCTATATCAAACTGAATGGTGCGCTTTTTGAGTGAGTTACCTTTTTGGTAATAATGAAAAGCAGTTTTTGCGTCTTTTCTGTCTTCATAGCCTTTGCCAAGGGCAAAACATAAATGAATTTTATCATCCAGTTTAGTCGACTCTAAAGATTCTTGGTCCACCATTTTCTCTATAGTTTCATCATCGAAACGATAGGTTTTGGTATTTGCTAAACTCCAATAGGCATCGCCAAAATCTGCCGCATAGCGAGTAGATTTTTCGTAAGCTGAAACAGCCTCTTGCAGCTCGCCCTTTGCTTTTAATGCGTGGCCTAGCGCCACCCATAATCCGGGGCGGTCGCCATTTTTAGCCAATAGTTCACGATATATTGCTATCGCATCATCTAACTTACCTACACCTACTAACGCATGGGCTAGCGATACCTGTACAGTAAAGTTATCAGGGCTTTGGGCCAGGCGTTTCTTTGCAAGTTCAACGGCTTCTGGAAACTTACCAACTTTAGACAAAAGACTTTGAAACGAAGCGGCTGCTCTATCATTTTCTGGGTACATCTCTACACAGCTTTCTAATAAGAATTCTGCATCGCTATACACTTTTAACTGAATACCTAACTCTGCTAGCAGCATCATTGCTTCTGGATGATGTTTGTTGGCAGAAAGAAATTGACGGCATACTTGCTCAGCTTTGTGAAGCTGGCCTTCATGCATTAAATCAGTAGCACCAAGCAACGGCTTGGGTAATGAGGATAAAAATTGAATTTGCTGCTGACAGAGTAAAAGCGCTTGTTCTTGCTTGTCTTTTTTGTAAACCTTTTCTAGCTGCTGCCACGACGCAAGTAACGCTGGGTTAAAACACGTTGCTTGATAGAAGCTATGAGCAGCTTTTTTACCATCAAACTTTAAATAACAGTAACCCAACTCCTGGAATGCCCGTCCATAATCTGGATATAAAGACACTAAGTTATCAAGTGTCGAAATAGCATTTTGAATATTTCCAGACAATCGATAAGCCACAGCAAGTAAATACAATGCCTCACGTTTTGCCTCAGCACTCAAGCCAGTGTCAGAATTTGCACCGCTTTCGTCTGCGCTGGGGCTGAGTAAACTGCTGCACTGAGTGATTACAGACTGATGCTGTGACTGCATCAGACTTTTTTTAATGTTGGAGAATAATTGTTGTTCTTCTATTTTCATTTATACAGCATGCCTAAAAACGCATCGAGTAGGGTGAGGCTTGCGCCTCATCCCTCTCACAGAACCGTACGTACGGGCCTCGTATACGGCTCCTGCATACTTCATATCACTTGCTAAGTGCGCCCTTGCCATTCGGATTATCTTCCCCTCAGTCAGGGTGATTCAGGTTTCTTTCAACCTGACGGGTTTGCCAGCTTCGCTGGGCAAACAAAAAAGCCCAATTTGACGATTGGGCTTTTAGGATGTTTATAAGGCTTAAGTCGGCTTAAAGTTGGTTAAATTTACTCAGTCTCGTTTCATATCTACGTGCGGAATGTCATCTTCAAGATACATTACCGAAGTGGGGACAAAGCCAAAGCTCTTGTAGAATTCGAGTAAATATTCCTGTGCACCTATCTCGATAGACGCGTCAGGCCACAATACATCGCATTCATTTATGGCTTTATCTACCAACAACTTGCCTGCGCCCTTGTTGCGGTGAGCACTATGGGTAGCTATACGCCCAATACTTGCTGACGGATAGCTAACGCCAGGCGCTAATAACCTAGCGCACGCAATCAAATTGCCATCGACAAAACCCATTAAGTGACGAGTTTCTTGATGCCTGTCTTTTTCATCAAGCTCTGGGTAGGGACATGTTTGCTCAACCACAAACACATCTACCCTAAGTTTTAGCAAATCAAAAAGCTGGTGAGTACTAAGCTCGTCGAACTTACTGCAGATCCAGGTGATCATGAAGCCTCAATTTTGTTGTTTGACTGTGTAAGCTAACGCAAAAAGGTAAATTCCAACGCGACATATTATGAAGAGGAAAGTAACTTACCACGTCAAATCATCGGGGATTTCATAGTCTGCATACCAATCATCCTCCGCTTCATCCTTACCATCATTACCGCTTTTATCTAAATCAGCTCGGTAAACAATAAAGCTTTCATCTCGCTGCGCAATTTTATCGGCCACCGGCGTTGGCACCAGCTCGTAGGCATCATCTAACAACACTACGGTCAATCGACCTTTTGTCACCTGACGGTGCATATCCGCACTTACGTACATCCGCTTCACCACGTTATCATGAGTGAAGTTAAGTACGGTATCGCCTTTGCGTTCTTGTTTATTGGTGACTATAAGCTGTTTAACCTGAGCTGCTATAGAGCGCTTTTCTCGCTCGTTTTGCTGCAGTTGGTTTAGCTCGCGAGAGCGCGCTTTTTTCTCTTCAGCCGCCTGCTGCGCTGCTATAGTAGCTTCATCAACAACAGGCTTTTTCTGCTTCTGCTTTTTACGCTTCTCAGCACGGGCTTTCTTTGCAGTTCCTTTATCTGCTAAACCCGCTTTCAAAAGTTGGTCTTGTAGAGATGCCATATATCGTTCAATTACCTATTAAGTTGCTTCTTTTTGGCTTTAGATTTAGCTGCGGGCTTCTTAGCCGCAGTTTTTTTAGGTGCCTGCTCTTGCCATTTACCGTTTTCGTACCATGCCGACCAACCAGTCGCCTTGCCCGCGTCATTCTCAGACATAACGTACTGTTGTTTTGTTTTACGGCTATAGCGCACTATTGTTTCATTACCGTCTGAATCTTTTTGTGGTGCATCAGCAAGATAATGGAACTTAGGCGAAATTCGGTCTCTAAAGCGAGCAAGTTCGTGAACTTTGGGAGCACGTGTTTCCCTCGACTTTGGGAAATTGTGAGCCGCTAAGAAAATACCCGACGCCCCGTCGCGTAGCATAAAGTGGGCGTCCGATTTTTCACAGGGCAGTTCCGGAAGATCCACGGGATCTTCTTTCGGTGGAGCAGCTTCGCCATTTCGAAGTAACTTACGGGTATTTTTACATTCTTCGTTAGTACAGCCGAAATACTTACCGAATCGACCGTTTTTAAGCTCCATATCACTGCTACACTTGTCACATTCAATGATAGGTCCGTCGTAGCCTTTAATTTTAAACGTGCCCGTTTCAATCTCGGTACCTTCGCAGGTAGGCGTGTTACCGCAAACGTGTAGTTTTCTTGTTTCATCAACAAGGTAACTGTCCATGGCTGTACCGCATTTAGGACAGCGTTTCTTTGAACGCAGAGCTTCGGTCTCTAACTCCTCCTCATCATCAACTTTCACTACCTCATCGCCAGGCGTTAAGTTCATGGTGTTTGTACAGCGCTCTTTTGGGGGAAGGTTATAGCCCGAACATCCTAAGAACACACCTGTGGATGCTGTTCTTACATTCATTTCTCGTCCGCACTTATCGCACTCAATGCCAGCTGGAATTGCTTGATTGAGGCGCATACCGCCCTCTTCAGGATCTTTTTCAGCATTGAGTAATTTGCCATAAAAATCGCTGTAGAAATCGTTGAGAACATCTTTCCAGTTTTTATTACCTTCGGCTATATCGTCGAGATGCTGCTCCATGTTGGCCGTGAAATCGTAACTCATTAAATCGTCAAAGTTTTCCATAAGACGATCGTTTACAATCTCACCCATTTTCTCAGCATAGAAACGCTTGTTTTCCAAGCGAACATAGCCTCTGTCTTGGATAGTGGAGATAATACTCGCGTAGGTAGACGGACGGCCAATACCACGTTTTTCGAGCTCTTTTACCAAAGATGCTTCGTTAAAGCGCGCAACTGGCTTGGTGAAGTGCTGCTTTGGATCTAATTCATTGAGCGTTAGAGAATCGCCTTTTTGCACATCGGGTAGCAATAGCTCATCGTCACCCTTTTTGCGTAACTGGGGCTGAACACTTGTCCAACCGTCAAATTTTAGCACTCGCCCTTTTGCGGTGAGTTCATAATCAGCCGCAACTACCTTTATTGTTGTTGCATCGTATTTGGCCGGTGTCATCTGACAGGCTAAGAATTGACGCCAAATTAGCTCGTAAAGACGCTGAGCATCTCGTTCCATATCACCTAGGCTTGCAGCACTAATGGTAACATTTGAAGGACGTATAGCTTCGTGAGCTTCTTGTGCGCCTTCCTTACTCCCGTAGCGAATAGGCGATTCCGGCAGATACTTGTCGCCAAAGTTATCCGTAATATAGCTGCGTGCACTCTCAACGGCCTCTTGGCTCAAATTTGTTGAATCTGTACGCATGTAGGTGATGTATCCCGCCTCGTATAACCGCTGCGCCATCATCATTGTTTTCTTCACGCCAAACCCTAAGCGCGTGCTTGCTGCTTGCTGAAGCGTTGACGTAATAAACGGGGCTGACGGCCGGCTCTGAGTAGGCTTAGACTCACGACTTTCTACCGTAAAATCGGCCTTTTCTAAATCGGCTAATGCCTTATCGGCTTCGTCTTTATTTTTGGGTTTAAATGCGTTGCCTTGATATTTGGCAACCAGCATTTTTAAAGCCGCTTTTTCTTGACTGGTAAGGTTGGCGTGAATATCCCAAAACTCTTCCGGTACAAAAGCTTTTATTTCCCGCTCACGCTCTACCACCAAACGCACTGCAACAGACTGAACACGACCTGCAGATAACCCTCGGGCCACTTTTTTCCAAAGCAAGGGCGACACCATAAAGCCTACAACTCTATCTAGGAAACGTCGTGCTTGCTGCGCATTTACACGAGAGATATTCAGTTCGCCAGGGGCTGAGAATGCATCTTGAATGGCATTTTTAGTGATTTCGTTGAAAACCACACGTTGATAAGTTTTACCCTTGCTGCCTAGTAACTCTTGTAAGTGCCAAGCAATAGCTTCTCCCTCGCGATCCAAATCGGTTGCGAGATAGATGGTGTCTGCATCTTTGGCTAACTTTTTTAGCTCACTGACAACTTTTTCTTTGCCCTGCAACACTTGGTAGTGCGCATGCCAGTTTTTTTCAGGGTCGACACCCATTCGGTCTACAAGCTTTAAATATTCATGTCGACGAAGATATTCTTGCCGCGCTTCTTCGCTGTATGTTTTGAGTTCTTTTGCCGGTTTTTTAGGCTCTACATTGCCTAACGCCTTCGTTGGAAGATCCCGAACATGGCCAACCGAACTTTTTACGATAAAATCTTTACCGAGATATTTATTTATCGTTTTTGCTTTGGCTGGTGACTCGACTATGACCAGTGATTTTGCCATATAATTGAACTAAACCTATTGATTTTAAATGACTTATTACGTCAAATACCGAAAATTGATGCAACCTTGCACTATATATAGGGTGCGCGCTCTTTTTTAACATATATCTACAAAGTGAATGGAAAACAAGATCTTCTTCATACTTATTCTTTCGCTTGCTTCAATCTCACACAAAAACTGTACAAGAAACAACCAGTACGATTGGCAAAGCCTTTAAAAGCCGTATAATGCCAGCCATTCCACTAACACCGGCGCCTCCTATCAATCGTTAAATGAGCACTGGTGATAAAAAAGCGCGATTGTTTTACGCCTCGCTGAATGCCTAGAACTATACAGCGTAGCGTTCAAATGCCCAAACACCAAATAGAGGGAAAGTATGAAGCAATTTGAAGTGAATTTTGATGGCCTTGTTGGCCCAACCCACAACTATGCCGGTTTATCATTCGGTAATGTTGCTTCTCTCAACAACGCCAATGCGGTAAGTAGCCCAAAGCAAGCAGCCAAACAAGGGTTAGCAAAAGCGAAAGCATTATCAGACATGGGAATGAAGCAAGGCGTATTGGCACCGCAAGAACGCCCTGACATTAACGCACTGCGTCGATTAGGTTTTTCAGGCACTGATGCACGCGTACTAGAAAGCGCTGCAAAGCAATCTCGCGAGATATTTTTAGCATGTTGCTCTGCTAGTAGCATGTGGACTGCAAATGCCGCCACTGTGTCTCCTAGTGCCGATACGGCAGATGGACGAGTGCATTTTACCCCTGCAAACTTAACAAACAAGTTTCACAGGTCTTTAGAACCGCAAGTTACCGGCAACATTTTGCGCGGTACGTTTGCCAATGAAACCTACTTTGCTCATCACCAACACTTGCCAGATAATGACCATTTTGGCGACGAAGGTGCTGCGAACCATACTCGTTTGTGCAACGATTATAGCGAAGCAGGAGTTGAGTTATTTGTTTATGGCCGACATGCTTTTGACCCGTCAAAGCCTGCACCAACAAAATACCCAGCAAGACAAGCTTTAGAGGCCTGCCAAGCCGTGGCTAGATTACATGGTCTAAGGGACGAAGGCGTTGTTTACATGCAGCAAAATCCTGATGTGATTGACCAAGGTGTATTTCACAACGATGTAATCGCTGTCGGCAATCAAAACGTGCTCTTCTTCCACGAACAAGCGTTTCACGAAAAGGAAAAAGGGTTTGCTGAGCTACAACGTAAGTTTGGTGACAAGCCACTACACTTCATTGAAGTGCCTACTGCGAAAGTGTCTGTGCAAGACGCAGTGAAAACCTATTTGTTTAATACGCAAATTATTACTCTGCCAAATGGTGAAATGACGATTATTGCGCCTACCGACTGTGCTGAGAACGAGTCAGTTAAAGCCTATTTAGACAATCTTGTCACTCTGGATACGCCAATAAAGTCGGTAAATTATTTTGACGTTAAACAAAGCATGCGAAATGGTGGCGGCCCGGCGTGTTTGCGTTTGCGTGTGGCAATGAGTGAAGAAGAGCTGAACGGCGTAAATCAGTCTACTCTGATAAACGATGCACAATTCGCGCGACTAAATGCATGGATAGATAAGCATTATCGCGATGAATTAAGCGAAGATGACTTAAGAGATCCGCAGCTACTGATTGAATCTCGCACTGCCCTTGACGAGCTGACGCAAATACTTCAGCTAGGATCGGTGTATCCGTTCCAGCAGGGTTAACAACCTAATCTGAAAGGCTTACACAGCTATCATTAAAGCGTTCATCTGATATAACAAAGCCGGCATTGATGCCTGTCTCTTATACACAAATCCCTACTAAGTAATTAGTGGGGATTTTTTTGAACTCTTCCTTCCAACTCTGATCAGATCTTTCACTTAACTCATTGGGTGAAAGTCATATGGCAAGGATGGTTCAAACTGCAAACCATCCTTGAAGGCTATGAGCTAGCCCTGTCTCTTGATATCGACTTGTGATCAAGAGACAGGCATTGATGCCGGCTTTGTTGATGCGTAAAAGGTTGAATCCATATCGTAATTCCACTACCTCGATATTATGGAGTCACCTCAGTACATTGGTCTGTTACGCCAAACGGATTGGCAGGCGGAGATGACCCCTCATCAGTTACATCATCAGCAGAAATGCTTAATGTGTAATGCATTGATGCTTTTGCTTCACTACCCGTAGACTGACCGAATACAGAAATAACGGCATCGTACCAAACCGCATAGCTTGCGGGGTATCGGTACTCAAGTTCTGCATAGCCATTCTCATCTGTCACTGAGTCTACCGCAAATGTGATTGTTCCTACTGAACCTGGCGTAAGCGTGCCATCACCATTGGTATCTTCAAGACGAGGCGTTGTGTCTAAAATGCCGTTGTCATTAACATCCTCTGTTTCACACCTTTGGTTCACGATAGCCTGCCAAATCGACTCTTCATCATTGTAAACCCAAAAGCCGGTGCGATACTCACCGCCATCAACGAACTTCACTGGGGTAACAGATGCAGTAAGTTCGACACCGCTAACGGGTTGACCTACAGAGTCTGATACAAACACGCTGAAACGTTTCAAATAGGTTGTAGAGGTTGGCTCTTCCAGCTCATTACCGGTACCAATAGATATATCAAACGCTCGGTTACCAACAGTTAGCACAACATCATCTTCTATTGCAGGATCATCAGCCACAAAGGCCGTAATAACTACTGCATCAGGTGTTGATACAGATCCTGATGTAAATACCGTAGTAGCGATACCTTTACTATCAGTGGTAGCCTGTGAAGGCGAGACAAAACCAGTTGAAACGTCTGACACAGTAAAGTTGACGACACTGTCTTTCACCAAGTTTCCGTCTACGTCTCTCACTACCGCACTGATAGTGCTAGTTTGACCATCTGGACCCAATAAATCTGGTGACGCATCAGCAATGAGTGTATGTGGCGTGGTAGCAACAAACTCAATTTGCGTTAGCGCAGACACAAGCACATCGCCATTTCCATCTGTTGCAGTAGCCGTGATAGATGAAATACCAGCATTCGTAGAGCTTATGCTAATCGTAGCCTCACCGTTTGCATCTGTTGCCACCGTTGATGCACCGCTTATCACGCCACGAGAAGCACTAAAGGTTACATCTTCACCCACTACCGGTGCATTATTTTGGCGCCATTGCACCGTAATGGACTGCTGTTGACCTACGGGTACTTCTTCAGTAGGAAGGTTTACGAAATTGAATTCGTCCTGTTGTACTTGAACAGTAAACGTAGCGCTTGCATTTAACGCAGTTGCAGTAATGGTATTTTCACCCGAGTTAGTCGCAGTATATGACACTGTCGCTTGACCTGTGGAGCCAGTATTTACCTCTGATGCGCCAAGTGAACCGCCGCTGGCCTCAAGCTGAACAGTTTGGTTGAGTATTGAAGTGCCGTCAGAATCCTGAACACGAATGGTGTAATTCACCATATCGTTTAAAATAACTGATGAAGCGCCATTTACCGTAACTTCGGTTCCGTCGATTTCAATAGAAACGTTTTCTGGGCTTAGCGAACCTGCTTGTGCCGAAACGGTTACTATACGATTAGCTGCGTTGTTTCGCGTAGACAGAAGAGCGCGAGCAGTGCCATCTGCCGCTGTAGTAGTTTGAATAAGCTGCAGTTCAACACCATCTTCGCTGGGTGCAGAAAAACTCACTTCCACACCTTCCATAAGTACACTTTGCTCGTTTTTTACCAGTGCGATTAATTCAACTTCATCGCTTCCGCTTGATGCTAATTGAATACTATCTGCAAATAGCTCTAGCGAAGCCGGCTCTTCACTCACGCTAGTACGACCTGAAGAACTAAACGTAGTAGAATCTGACTCTCCCGTTGGTAACGTCACGATAACTTCACCATCGCCAGACAAGTCACTTACCGCCATACCAATTGACGCAATACCATTCTCGTCCGTCAGTGCAGTTGCAGTGTCATTTGAAAACTCTGCCAAGTCGCTGTTACTAAGTGAGAAAGTTAGCAATATGTCATCTTGAGGGTTCCCGTCTGCGTCAGTAACCGTCGCTACAGCGGTAAGTGCATTGTTTGTAGAGAGCTCATTGTCTTGTTCACCGTCACTATTTTGCAATATCAGTGATACGGAAGATTCTGTAGAGCCCGTTGTTGCAGCGGTTGCCGAAAATGTCGTCGTTCCAGTTTCACCAGTATTCAGACTAGCAGTAATTTGGCCGTCGCCCGAGGCGGTACTGGCATTAAGGCCTATACGCGCTACCCCGCTGTCATTGGTGCGTGCTGTGCCCGTGTCATTGGCAAAGGTTGCCAGCGCGGCATTGTCCAGCGCAAACGTCACTAAGCTATCAGACAGTGCATTACCGTCTTGATCGGTGACTGTGGCTACAACGGTGAGGCTGTTGTTTTCTGATAAATTGCTATCGCTTTCACCATTGGCATTCTCTAGAGCGAGAGAAACTGTATAAGTTGGCGTAGTGGTTCCACCGCCACCGTTACCAGTACCGTTGTCCGTATCGTTTCTTGAGACAGAACCGCCTCCCCCACATGCTGTTAGCATAAATATTGCGCTAAATAAGCTTAGCGTCTTCGCTAATGTCCGCATAATTCGTTCCTGAACCTCTATTAATGGCAATTGCGTCGTTTTTTATGTTTAAAAATCAAATGAATCTGGCACACTACGGAAGACTAAAAAATATAATAATGCACAGGGAACTTTCATGTCTCAATCTGCACACAAGTATAGTTTAACCGCCCGTATCTTTATCGGCATGGCAACCGGTATCTTAACCGGCGTGTTTCTCCAATTATTGTTTGATGATAGCGGAGATTTCACATTTTCGATATTCGGTTTAGAGCTCTCTACGTATAACATTCTTGTAGAAGGTATATTTTCAACTTTAGGCCAAATATTTATTGCCAGCCTGAAAATGCTGGTAGTGCCATTGGTATTCGTCTCGCTCATCTGCGGAACAAGTACCTTATCTGACCCCAGTAAGCTTGGTCGCTTAGGCGCAAAGTCGGTTGGCCTTTATGTTGTCACAACCGCGATTGCGATAACACTGGCAATGAGTATAGCCCTAATTATTGCGCCAGGCGAAGGACTAAATTTAACAACAGAGACAACCTTTCAGGCAAAAGAAGCGCCAAGCCTGTCTGATGTTATTGTCAATATGTTCCCAAGTAACCCAATCAATTCTATGGCACAAGGGAATATGCTGCAAATAATTGTTTTTGCTGTGCTATTTGGCATAGCAATGGCAATGACGGGAAGCGCAGGCAAGCGCCTAACCGCAGTGTTTGAAGACATCAACACCGTTATCATGCGCCTTGTTACTATTATCATGAACCTTGCACCCTATGGCGTTTACGTGCTGATGGCCAAACTGTTTTCGACTATCGGTGGCGATACTATTCTTAGCTTAGCTAAGTATTTCTTCTTGGTATTTGGCGTACTTATTTTGCACGGATTAGTGACTTATTCAGTATTGCTGAAAGTGCTAGCTGGTCTAAACCCTATTACGCTACTGAGAAAAATGCGCGACGCTGCTTTGTTTGCATTTAGTACATCAAGCAGCAGTGCAACACTGCCTGTTACAATGGAGACTGCCAGAAACAAGCTAGGTGTAGGGAACTCCGTGTCGTCCTTCACGTTACCATTAGGCGCTACCATAAATATGGATGGCACAGCGATTATGCAGGGTGTTGCCACCGTATTTATCGCTCAGGTTTACGCTGTCGATTTGAGTTTAGGCGATTACATGATGGTAGTACTTACCGCCACATTAGCCTCAATCGGCACGGCAGGTGTGCCAGGTGTGGGTCTTATAATGCTTGCCATGGTGCTGCAGCAGGTAAATTTACCGGTGGAAGGTATTGCACTTATTATTGGTGTAGACAGACTTCTAGATATGACCCGTACCGCGGTAAACATCACAGGAGACTGTATGGTGTCGTGCGTAGTGGCTAAAAGCGAAGGCGCGTTAGATGAGGATATATTTAACGACCCTAACGCAGGCGAAAAGCAAGAAGACGTTGACTTCGAGCATTTCGAACGCAATAAGTAAAACGCCCCTCTGCCCAGCAAAGAATATAAGCAGGGAAGACTGAAACGAAAAAAGGTAGCTATTTTGCTACCTTTTTTATGGTCATTTATCTCAAAGCCCTTTCTCGATTTTCTTGTTTCCTCGAAGCCTTATTTTTAAATAGAAATCGGGCTCAAAGGTAATATGCTTATTAGTGAAGCGAGGATGAGGGCGAGATCTTCGCCGCCTTTTGTGCGGGATATAAGGTTGCCATTATACACAAGGTTAAGGCCACAAAAGTTGTGATTAACACGTCTTGCCATTGAAGTTCTGAGGGTAAAAAGTCGATAAAATAGATATCGCCTGAGAGCACTTCAATGCCTAACGCATTTTCAACGAATAACACAATAGATGATAAATTGGGGGTGACAAGTAACGCTAAAGCCACACCAACCGTTATACCTACAACACCGTTGATAGCGCCCTGAAAAATAAATATTGAGCGTATTAATGCGTCTGTAGCCCCCATCGTTTTTAGAATTGCGATAGCTGCTTGTTTTTCTCTTACTGCCATAACAAGGGAAGACACAATATTAAAGCACGCCACCCCAATAACTAAAATCAACGCTATGTACACGACTGCTCTTACCAACTGGATGTCGTTATATAAGTGGCCCTGGGTTCGCGTCCAATCAGACATGTAAACAGCTTGAGGGTAGCTGTAGCCTATCTCGCGCATTATGGTGTTGGCCGAGTATGCGTCATAAAATGTAAATTGAAGTCCTTGTGCACGAGATTGCAATTCTGCGGCATTTGACGCTGTATCAAGATGCATTAGTCCTACTAAGTTGTCTAGCTCGCCACCTATTGATAAAAAACCACTGACAATTAAAGAAACAGTTTTAGGTGCTTTAAACGATAAGTCGTTTGTTGTCACTGGCACCAAAACCTGTATAGGGTCGCCAACGGAAAGCTGAAGCTTCTCTGCTATTCCCTGACCAACTAAGACCCCCTTTGGTTCAGCCGTAAACGCTGCCCACTGTTTATCTGTTACTCGCTCTTTGTATTGAGAAGTGTTTTCTGAAGGAATAATACCCGTTAACTCTACGGCCTTTAGCTCACCTTTGAACTGCAGCATACCGGTAAGTTTAGTGTAAGGCGTAATGCGTGCTATCCGCTTGTCCTGCTCTAAACGGTAACGCTGGGCCTCCAAATTATCAATGCCCCTATTATCAACACTGTATAGTTCACCATGAGGAATAACACTTAAGATCCTGCTGGTAAGCTCCTTTTCAAAGCCATTCATAACACTGAGTAATAAAATGAGAACAAAGCATCCTAGCGCGATACCAACGGTAGAAGACATAGAAATGAATGAAATAAAACGCTGCTGAGAGCCGGATTTACGAAACTGTTTGGCTAGTTCAAATGCAAACATGCGCCCTAGACCTCTTCGGCACTAGACTGAACTAACCTACCGTCTTTTATACGCAGTACTCTGTCCATCTTTTTAGCGAGGCTTATGTCGTGAGTTACAACAACAAAAGCGGTTCGCTTTTGCTCGCTCAGAGCAGTAAGGAGTTTGTAAATTTGATCGCCCGTCGTGTCGTCCAAATTACCAGTTGGCTCGTCGGCAAGCACAACAGAAGGCTCTGTCACTAAGGCTCGTGCTATCGCTGTACGTTGGCGCTCGCCCCCAGACATCTCTGCTGGAAGGTGGTCTAAACGATGTGACAAACCGACCTCATCAAGCATAGCCCGCGCTTTTTCTTGCGCTGCTGACGCAGAAAGACCACGAATACGAAGCGGCATAGCGACATTTTCTAATGCTGAAAACTCACCCAACAGATGATGAAATTGGTAGATAAAACCCATTTCTTCATTGCGAAGCGTTGCCAATGCATTCGCGCTTAGAGAATTAAGAGATTTTCCCTTGAAGTGAACCTCTCCACTGCTAGGCGTATCCAGACCGCCCAACAAATGCAGCAAAGTACTTTTACCCGAGCCAGAGCTTCCTAGGATAGCCACGTGCTCTCCGGCATTGATAGACAGCGACACATCGTGGAGAACGGGGGTAACATTGCTACCGTCATGGTAGCTTTTATGAATATTGTGGCAACGAAGCACATCTTGCATACGTTTTTTCTGCTCTTTTTCTCTTTGTGCAAATGTTACCGTTAAACACCAGCAACACCAAATAGAAAATAAAAGCCATTCAATAATTTAGACGTTGCTTTTTACGCACTCCGCCAAATTTTCAACCGATTGAGGTCTACCGTAAAGCCAGCCTTGCCCAAAGCCTACTGACAAGCTACGCAACTCTTTCGCTTGCTCACTGTTTTCCACACCTTCTGCAATAAGCTTCACGTTGAGCCCCTCGGCTATACTGACGATATGAGGAATAAGAGACGAACGAATGCTGTGCTCTTCCATTTCCATCACAAAGCTTCGATCTATTTTGAGGTAATCACAACTCAATGTTTGCAACTGTCCTAAATTAGAATAGCCTACGCCAAAGTCATCGATAGCGAATAAGAACCCTTTGCTCTTTAGCGACTTAATATGTTTTACAGCACTTTGGGTTGCTATTTGCTCATCTTCTGTAATTTCTAAGACAAGTTTAAACTGCTTAGTGTTGAGCGCTTGAACAAAGTCGAGATCTAAGCAACCGTTACGAGTGAAGTCTACTGGGAAAAGATTGAAAGAAACTTTAAATCCCTCTGGAATATCAGGATTACTTGTAAGCTCCGACATCGACTTTTTGATCATATCAAGGGTGAACTCCCAGGTTTTATCAAGAGATTTTATGTACGGAATAAACTCATCTGGAAATATAACGCCAAAGTCATCTTCAAAACGGCTAAGCACCTCACATCCAATAACTTGTCCAGTACGAAGGTTGACGAAGGGCTGATAAACGCAGAAGAAACTCCCCTGTTGCAGCCCTTTTTTAACTCGATACTCTATTGAACGTCTGCGGCGAAGGAAATTAAACGTCACCATATGGGAAAATGCTGCCGTCATTAGCATGATTAGGAAAAATAAAAACAATTTACCGGCATGAAGGTTCATAAGACGTTTGTAGTCTGGGACAACTTTTAGGCACGTATGAGAATACGTTTTATTGCACAAAATAAAATTAAGAGAGAAGAGTTGAGGCTTCGCCAGCATCTCATTACTCAAAGTTCTATTAATGAGTGTGGGATTGCCCGCCATCGGGTAGAATTTGTCGCCGTTATAAAAAAGCTGCCAGTCTTGTGCGTTACTAAAGCCAATAACGCTGTTCATATCTAATACCGCATTGTAACGCCCTCTTCTCACTACAGTGCCCGTAGACCTTTGCTCGAATAACTGAAGAGGTGTATTTATCCAAAAAATATCATCTAGTGCTGTAACGAAGTCTGGCTTTGCGTCCTCAAAGGGGGTATCTAGAATACCAAGGTAGGTGCTGCAGGATAATTTATCGTTCTCGTAGAATCCAATTTCTTTCACAAAGCGAGAGCGAAACAAGGTTTTTCTCATTTCAAACAAGTGTTCATCGCTACATACTTTAAACGCAAGGCTATTTAGGTGGTCGAGCGTTAACTCCGCATCTCGAAATACCATGCCAACATTATTTAAGATTTGTCGAGCGCGCGCCTCCTCCTGCGTTTTAACAAAAGAGAAGGTGATTAAGGCAAGTAATAGAGTGACTGCAATTACGCACAATAAGGATGCGAAGACTGCTTTAGCATTGTCGGCCAAAAAATAATTATTTGTGTTCGGACGTGTCATAACTTGCGCAAAAATTAATATGATTATCAACTGAGCATCGTAGACTAATCGCAGAAAAAAACACTTGAACTTTGTGTCTAATAAACGCTTTTAGAGATTAAACATTTGTTAGAAACGTTTCAGATTTATGGTTTTCATTAAGCTTTAAACAAGAAAAGTAATGTCTTTATTGTTTAAATAAACCACTTTTCGTGGGCTTTATGAATTGAGGCTTTTATCTAGTGCGACAACATAATTCGTTTGGAAACTCACCGTATTCACGATGCTATATAGGGCACTTGGTTACATCCGAAGATTTATCAAGCCTAGGCGGGTGAATTAGACAGGTGAAATTGGTAATTGACTTTCTCAACGATGCTGAAACGTGAGTGAAAAGATAGATTAGGAAATTGAGTGGGAGAATTTGAAGACTTGCTTACCATTGATGGCGGAGCGGACGGGACTCGAACCCGCGACCCCCGGCGTGACAGGCCGGTATTCTAACCAACTGAACTACCGCTCCACACAATGGGTAAAATAATAACGCGACACAATTTATCGATTAATGGCGGAGCGGACGGGACTCGAACCCGCGACCCCCGGCGTGACAGGCCGGTATTCTAACCAACTGAACTACCGCTCCACATAATCGAGATTGCTTTGTGTTGCTTTATTGTATAGCTAAATGGCGGAGCGGACGGGACTCGAACCCGCGACCCCCGGCGTGACAGGCCGGTATTCTAACCAACTGAACTACCGCTCCGAAGACCTTTTAGCTATATCATTGAAAGTGGCGGAGCGGACGGGACTCGAACCCGCGACCCCCGGCGTGACAGGCCGGTATTCTAACCAACTGAACTACCGCTCCACATCTTCAATGTTATCAGTGAGTTAATTGGATTGCTGTAACCCCGTGCCCTCACTGCGGCGCAGATAATACGTATTCCCCAATGTGGAGTCAATGCTTTTTCTCAATAAAATTGTCATCTGCAGTTTGTTTGTCTGTTAAATAAACATTATGTTGAAATAAAGCTCAAGACGAACAAATTAAAAACGGATTTTGACAGAGTTTTAAAAAGCTCGCGAAAATTACTTTTCGCCTTCGTTTTGTTTTTTCTTTTTAAACATCCCAAACAACCGTTTAAGCCCTTTCGGTTTCTCGTCTAACACTAACGAAGAATCATCTATGTCAGCCTTTTTGGTTTTTGCCTTGGGCGCAACTGGCGACGCTTTCTTCTTGCGCATAATAATGATGATACCTGCAGCCAGAAGACCTAGAACGATGATAGAGCCATTAACCGCAACAATTAAAAGTATAAACGTGTCTGAGTCGATTTCGTCTTCTTTAGTCTGCTCTGGCATACTTTTAGCGATTTCTTGCTGCTCACCAAGCAGTGGCGCACTGCCATCAACGATAGGATCTTCTCCATAAACCAGCGGATCTTCAACTTCTGGTTCTACGGGCCCTTTACCTAAAAAGGTATATTCAGGTACGTCTAAGATAAAGTCTCTACCATTAACTGTGGTGCCGTATGCGGTTAGCTTCACACGAAAAACACCTTTTTCATACGCTATGATTTGGTATTCCCTTGCTTGATCGCCACCTTCGGTAAGCGAAAAATTTTGTGTATCGCCATTAGGAAAACGCACTTTGCCGTCGACTAACAGTGACTGAATTTCAACAAGCTCTCTGTCTACATCGATAATAAAGTTGTGATACCCAATATTTCCGTCATCTAATTGCACTGAAATAGCAACCGGGTTCTCCTCTAAAATAATGGGCGTTCCCTCTTGCTCTCGGGTGACCATAGGAGTGGTAACCCTAAAGACCGGCTTCCACTCTCCTGGCGCAATTTTTAAGTTAAATTGCCCGGTAAAAATTCCGTCTCCGGGTTTCTCATCCATGCCCAAACCATTATCTTTGAACGTGGCTATGAGTTCGTCAGTGGCGCCGAAATTATCGTAATTAGCGTTATTTGTGCTGATAAATTCGATATCAACATCTACCACGTTTCGGAACTCATTAACATCAATGGCTTTACCTCCATTGGTTAAATACGCGGTGGATTTTAGAATTTCACCAGAAAAAAGTAAGTCTGGAAGTGGTTCGGCGGTTAACTCCACATCAGAAACAACCATTATTCGACTTTCTGGAAGTACCTGCCCGACTGCTTGCCAAGGGCCTGGTACGGGATTTTTAATGGTGATCATGTCGAAAGAGTCTGAGTCGTACCACTCTACTCGCTCTTCATCCACTCTACCCTGAAATAATTTTGAGCCATCTGGGCGAACAAGTACAACCGGTGCGGAGCCATACTCTCGAAAAAATACCATAGTTATTTCTTCGACATTGTAATCGATGCGAAAGCGGTTTTTTAATAGTTCTATGGAATTTGTGTATTCATCACCTAGTTCGGTAATGACCGATGTATCGACGGATTTTGTGGTTTCTTGTGAGTCAGTTACTGCACCGTCTGCAGCCTGCTGAAGCATATCCTGCTGTTCTCGCAACGATTGCGAAGCTGTGTTTGTACACCAGGCGCTCAGAATAACGATCGCACAATAAATCCACAATTTCACGTAGCCATGCTCCTGCACTAAGTCTTCTATTATACTTTCAAAGGTTGATGAAAAGCCGTCATTTAGCCAATTGTAAAAGCTCGTGGGCAATGTTTTATCTAAAGCTTAACCCAGCTTTTTTATTTCGCCTCACGACTCGCTTATTGATTTAGGGCGCCACAAACAGTTACCACCTGCGTCCTGAACTATATCTAAACGGGCTTCATGCTGTGCTAATTCATCGGCGGTAGCTTTAATAACCTTTAATTTATTTCCCGTTCGCTCGATGCGTCTTACAGCCGTGGAGTCGGCATCACTGCTTCCCGTTGATGCCAGTCTCAACTTTGTCTGACCGCCAGTCATTAGCAGGTAGACGTCGGCTAAAATCTCTGCATCAAGTAATGCTCCGTGGAGAGTACGGTGGCTATTATCAATGCCGTAGCGCTTACATAGAGCGTCTAGGTTATTTTTTTGGCCAGGATGCATTTTTCTTGCAAGCACTAGCGTATCTAGAACATCGCAAATTTGATCTGTCACCACGCCTTTGGTGCTTGGCTCCATACCAAACTCATGATCCATAAATCCAACGTCAAAAGGCGCGTTGTGAATGACGAGCTGAGCCCCTTTTATAAACTCAATAAAGTCGTTAGCAACGGTTGAAAAAACTGGCTTGTCGCTTAGAAATTCATTTGTAATGCCGTGAACTTCAATAGCCTCTTGCTCAATATGACGACCTGGGTTTATATATGCGTGAAAATGATTACCTGTCAGTCGGCGATTGACCACTTCAACGCAACCAATCTCAATAATTCGATGGCCTTCTTTTGGGTCAATACCGGTTGTTTCAGTATCTAATACAATCTGGCGCATACATCCTCTACTATTATTGTGTTTCTATTTTTTGATAGTATATCAACCCCTTTGCTGCAGGCTAAGGGAAAACCCAAAATAAATGCATAACACTTAGGTTACTGCTTAACACGATAGGACACCACGTGGCTCAAGAAAACGTACAAAAATCCATAGATATTTATACCGATGGCTCTTGCTTAGGTAATCCCGGACCGGGCGGCTATGGCGCTGTGCTTATTTACAAGGGCCACCGCAAGGAACTCAGCGGAGGCTTTGCGCACACAACAAACAACCGAATGGAATTGCTTGCACCTATTGAAGCGCTGAACTCTCTAACCGAAGCCTGCCAGGTTGATCTCACTACAGACAGCCAGTACGTAAAAAATGGTATCAACCAGTGGATCCATAATTGGCGTAAAAATGGATGGAAAACATCAGATAAAAAGCCGGTTAAAAATGCCGACCTTTGGAAACGTTTAGACGAGGCGGTAAAAAAACATTCGGTTAATTGGCACTGGGTAAAAGGTCATTCCGGCCACCCCGAGAACGAGCGTTGTGATGTGCTTGCTAGAACTGCAGCAGAATCGAAACCGACAACGCCTGATAGCGGCTTTGTCGGTTAATACGTTTGCGGTGTAATTTTTACCACGAAACCGTGAGTTTGCCCTTTGTATCGTTGTTCTCCAATCGTGCATGGGGCTTATCAATATCGTCGATTTTGTAGTGAGTGTCTATGTTCACTTTTAGCTCGCCAGTGGCAAAAGCCGGTAAGCATACTGTAGAAAAGTCACTAATTAGCTTAGCTTTGTAATCATCGCTGCGATTGCGAAGCGTGGTTCCGGTCAACGTAGCGCGCTTGCCCAATAGTAATGCCATGTCGAGCTTATCAGCATAGCGCCCAGCCAGCATGGCTAAGTTTACAATTATGCCGTCCTGTTTGAGCACGCTTAAGTTTTTATTGAGGTAATCCCCTCCAACCATATCCAGTACCATGTCAACGCCATCGGGCCATACTGCTTTAAGTTCATCGACAAAGCTTTGAGTTTTGTAGTTAACTAATTGTTCTGCCCCATTTTGTTCACACAGCGACAGCTTCTGTGATGATGAAGCTGTGACGGCTGCATGCACTCCCCAATATCGACACAATTGAGTAGCCGCAAGCCCCACCCCGCTTGCCCCACCGTGGATAAGTGCCCGCTGAGCGGGTTTCACATGAGCGATGGTTCGCAGGCACTGAAACGCAGTTAAAAATACTTCTGCTAAACCCGCGGCCTCAAAAAAAGGCATATTTTCAGGAATAGGCATTAAATGGGCCGGATTAACAATGGCCTCTGTTGCATAGCCTCCACCAGCAACTAAACCAAAAACACGGTCGCCCTGCTTAAAGTTAGACACATCAGGTGCAACCTCTACAACTGTCCCTGCTACTTCAAGCCCTAAAATAGCACTTTCCCCGGGCGGTGGCGGATAGTGTCCCTGACGCTGTAACGTATCGGCTCGGTTAATACCAAACGCACTCACTTCAACTTTTACCATGCCATTTGGCAGCACGTATGACGCTCTCTCTTTAACATTCAGTTCAGTGGGTGAGCACCCTTTTTCGAAATCTACGTAATACATGTCATCTCCTATGTTGAGCGCAGTTGAATTGAGCGAGCTGTATATTCCTACCGAACGCCATCTTGCTTTACTATTTTTGGATCGATTTTGATTGCGCGTTTTGATTACGCGATAGGGCAACGTATAGTTCGCTTCAGCACCATATTGTGACAGAAAGCCCGCTCATTTTCGCTGAACCTGACGAGTTTGAGCTATGCATGACAAAGATACCGACACACAAAACAAGAATATTCGCTATAATCCGCGCTGTTCCATTTTACCTACCTTATCAGATACGAGAACTTATATGTCCGCACAAGTAATTTTACAACCCAACAGAGATAAATCACTGCGCCGCCGTCACCCTTGGGTTTTTGAAAGTGCTGTAGATGAGGTAAAAGGTCGAGCAAAACTAGGTGATACCGTTGATGTTTTAGATTCGCAGGGCGACTGGCTGGGACGCGGTGCCTACTCCCCTGATTCAAAAATACGCATTCGTATGTGGACGTTTAAGCAAGATGAAAGCATCGATAATGGTTTTTTCATGCGTAAGTTAGAAAAAGCGCTAGCACTGCGCAGACGTTTATTTGACCCACGGCAGACCAATGCATTTAGATGGGTGGCGTCTGAAAGTGACGGTTTACCGGGTATCACTATCGACCTTTACGATAATGTCGCAGTTTTACAACTACTAAGTGCGGGCGGGGAAAAACATAGAAGCAAAATTGTTTGGGCTATTACCAAATTACTGCCCGATGTTCACATCTACGAGCGAAGTGATGTAGACGTTCGTAAAAAAGAAGGTTTAGAGCCTGTAGTAGGCGTTTTACACGGCACACCGCCAAACCAAGTTACGGTAAAAGAAAACGGACTTAATATTGTTGTCGATATTGAAAGCGGACATAAAACAGGGTTTTATCTCGACCAGAGAGATAGCCGTGCGGCAGCCGGACAATACGCCAAAGATGCAGATGTACTTAACTGCTTTAGCTACACGGGCACCTTTTCATGCTATGCATTAGCCGGTGGCGCAAAGTCGGTAACGAATGTTGATGTGTCACAACCTGCTTTGAACCTGGCCAAGCATCATGTTGAGATTAATGAACTCGATGGCAGTAAATCTCACTATATCAATAAAGATGTGTTCAAAGCTTTGCGTGAATACCACGCTGAAGGTACGCAGTTTGATATGGTGATTTTAGACCCTCCAAAATTCGTGGATAACAAAGCAACGTTAAACAGAGCAGCAAGAGGCTATAAAGATATAAACATGTATGGCATTCATGCAGTGAAATCTGGCGGCCTTTTGCTTACTTTTAGTTGCTCTGGGCTTATGCCTGCCGACCTTTTTCAAAAAATTGTCGCAGATGCAGCGCTAGACGCAGGTAGAACCATAAAAATAATTGCACGGCTTAATCAGGCCTCAGATCATCCCATCATTGGAAGTTATCCAGAGGGCTATTATCTAAAAGGTTTGGTGTGTGAAGTAACCGACGACTAGGATTTGTGTACCTTCGCTGTAGATAAAAACTTAAACCGTTGCCCCAGTAGCGTACTGTTAATACGCCAGTAGCGCTACGTTAAAAGGCAGATAGCGTTGGCGCGATACTTTCTCGCGCCTTTTTGTCTTCCAACTTTTTCCACACTAACTCATGAAAATAAAAGGCTACCGTATTAATGGCAGGCTCTACCAATGCGACTAACCCACCAACAACCATACTGCCGGTTAGCAGGTAGGCTACGGTAAACGCAACCGCAAAATGCATAATAGCGAATGTCATCGTCTTTTTCATAAAATAGCCTCTGTCATGTTGGTTTTGAACTCGAATGCAATTAGCAGCTTTAACTTGTAAGCCAGCATTTGAAAACAAAAATTCGTACGCTTTAAATATCGTAATGAGAATTATTATCAAAATCAACAAAAGATGAAAACCGAATTAATTTACCAAGGCAATCGATTTTTCCGAACTAAGAGGCGTAACCAAATATCAGTAACGCAAAGAGGTGGTACAAAAATGATGAGCTTAAGAGCAGGAGCAGAACAAACAAGCGACAGAGCGCTGGGAAACATCTAGATTAAAAAGGGAGCGATTTAAAAGAGGCGCTTAAGTACAAAAGGCCCTCTCTCGAAAAGGAAATAATTGTTTTTAGAGAATGGCTATCTACCCGACGCTTCGTCAAGACAGCAGAGCACTAAGAACAATTATTTCCTAAACCGACTTACTTCATTTGGGTGATTTCCACCCCAATAATGCAACTCGATTCCGACTCTGGTTCACAACGCACTACATTAGCAAGCGCGGCGAGTGAAGGTATTTGTGAGCTAGACGACTCTATCGCCACGCTAATCTGCGTTCCAACTTCTATAGCGGGTTCGTCGACCTCTAACGACATACCGGTAGCGCTGATATCCCTACACATTGCCTGCATCGTACGGCTCGATTCATCATCGGTAACCTGTAACTGACACGGCGAGTTAACCATCATCCTGAAAAAATTACGCTTATCGTCGTACCCTAGCATGTCTACTTCCTCTGATTTTTAGCTCACGCTTACTACCCTAATCTTGTTATAGATTGAGGATTTTGACTTGTCAAACCGCGTGACTAGATTCCATACAATTATGTGTTCAAATTTTCACTAATAGCAAGGTTTAAAAATCACTTAAAAACAGGCTTATACGTTTTGCAGATATGGGATAAGCCGTGCCAAGTTGCTGTGCGAACAGCGATACCCTTAACTCTTCAATCATCCATCTCGCTTCGTCGAGCGCCGCTGGCACCTTACCTTTCGGAAATTTACTTCGCGCTTTTTCCCACTCGTTAACACATTTCTCTATAGTAAGCTGATGCTGTCTATCTTTATGTGGATCTATAGGGAGCTTCTCTAACCTGCGAGAAAGACCCTTTATGTAACGATTCCAGTCATCAAGTCTTGCCTCACCAATATAAGAAGCAAACCCTGGAAACACCAGCGATGATAAATGGCCTTTACAATCGCCCAGGGCATTTACCATGTTAAGGGGAACATTTCCTTTCATCAGCTTTTGACACTGGTGCGCTAACGTAAGCCCTTGCTCAACTTGCTTAGCAATATTCAGCACCTTATCGTTGATATCTGCGCGGACTTTGTCTAAACAGGCCTCAAAATCGGCTTTAGTTCGAATATCGGTATCGTGCTCTTTGCAATAATCTGATACCAGGGCGTCAATCCCCGCAAATATACAGTCGTCGATTAGCGCTTTTACCTGACCAAAAGGATTAAAATACAAACCGAGCTTAGCTTTATTGGGAAGCTTATTTTGCAAGTAATTAAGCGGAGACGGCATTGCATTTTTAATCAGCACATTTACTCCCTGACGGTGCTCAGCAACTGCCTTATCTGCCTCATCAACTAGCGCAATATCGACCTTGTCACCGCGCTTCACCAATGCGGGAAACGCTTGCACCTCAAATCCACCCACTTTTTGTACAAAGGTGGCCGGGATATCCTCGAAATCCCATTGCTCAATGTCACTGCGCTCTAATTCGGGAGTGGCGGCTTTTTCAAATGTCTTTTGAACCTGGCCTGCACACTGCTGCTTTAACTGATGTAAGTCGTCACCTGTGGCAATGTTATCACCGTTATCATTAACTACTGCAAAGTGCATTTTAAGGTGTTTGTCTAACTGCTCAAAATTCCACTCTTCAGGCTCAATCACTACGCCTGTCATTTTACGCAGCTTATCCGCAACCGCATCCATCATGGCAACAGGGCGATTATTCTTATCGGTTTCGCTTATATCCGAGAGACAAGCATCAGCAAAATTCGGCGCTGGCACAAAGTTTCGGCGCAAACGTTTAGGTAATGTTTTAATCATGCCCACAATTAGCTCGTGTCTTAACCCGGGCACAAGCCAGTCGAAACCAACATCATCAACCTGATTCAGTACAGGTAGAGGTATCACCACCGTTACGCCATCATCTTTCGCATTTGGCTCAAAGTTATAGCGAAGAGGAAGAGTAATGTTTCCCTGTCGCCATACATCAGGAAATGCATTCGCTACCGATTGACCGGGTTGCTGCCTATACACATCTTCTTCAGTAAAGGTGAGACCTTCATTGCTACCATGCTGCCTGAACCATTTTTTAAAGGCGGCTTCGTTGTTGGCTTCTACCGGTACTTTCTGAGCGTAAAAATGGGCAAGCTCTTCATCGTCTACAACTAAGTCTCGGCGTCGCGTTTTTTGTTCAAACTCATCTGCCTGCTCTAATAGCGCTTGGTTTTCTTGTAAAAAGCCAAAGTTGATTTTTGTGTTTCCGGCAACCAACGCCTCTCGTATGAATAACTCGTGACAAATAGCAGGGTCTATCTGGCTGTAAACTTTGGCTCGCTTCATAACAATAGGCAAGCCAAAAAGCGTGACCTTTTCAAAAGCGATTACCGCCCCTCGCTTTTTCGACCAGTGAGGCTCTGAGTAACTGTGCTGGGTAACGTGTGTTGCTAATGGCTCAACCCAAGCAGGGTCAATTTTAGCCACCATACGTGCAAACAGCTTCGATGTTTCGACTAACTCTGCCGCCATAATCCATTTTGGCTGAGCTTTTGATAACCCCGAACCGGGAAATATCATAAAGCTTGTATTTCTAGAGCCTAAGTACTCTCGGTCTTTATCTTTAAAACCAAGGTGAGACAGAAGCCCACTAGCAATGGCCTGGTGAATCGCCTGGTAATCTGCTTCTTGATTTGAGATCCCCAAACCTAGCTCGGCTATCGACTTTTTAAGCTGGCTGACAATGTCCTGCCATTCCCGCATACGCAAATAGTTAATAAAACGCGTTTTGCACCATTTTCTAAGTTGGTTTTGACTAAGATTGTTTTGCTGCTCTCTGAACCCAAGCCATAAATTCAGTAAGCTAATAAAATCCGAATCTTTATCTTGATATTCACTGTGACTTTCGTCTGCCTGCTGGCGCTTCTCCTGCGGGCGCTCTCGCGGATCCTGAATAGAGAGCCCAGCTGCAATCACCATAACCTCGCTTAGCGCATTGGTAGCATCAGCTTCTATCACCATTCGAGCATAGCGTGGATCTATAGGAAGCCTGGCGATATTTCTGCCCATCTTTGTTAACTGCATTTTGCCATTGCGCTTGGCAATAGCCTGAATTTCTTCAAGCAGTCTAAAACCATCATTAATGTTGCGATTATCCGGCGGCTGCACAAACGGAAAGGCAGCGATATCGCCTAGTCCCAGCGCTAGCATTTGCAGAATTACTGAGGCTAAATTTGTCCTGAGTATTTCTGGGTCGGTGAAGTCTGGGCGACCTAGATAATCATCTTCGCTGTACAAACGAATACAAATACCGTCAGACACACGGCCGCATCGACCGGCCCGCTGGTTTGCAGAAGCCTGTGAAATAGGCTCTATTGGCAGGCGTTGAACTTTACTACGCGCGCTGTAGCGAGATATCCGGGCAAAACCGGGGTCGATTACATATTTAATACCTGGCACGGTAAGAGAGGTTTCAGCCACGTTGGTAGCCAGCACGATACGTCTTCCACTATGAGACTGGAAGATACGATTTTGCTCAGATGCTGACAGGCGTGCGTAGAGCGGCACTACCTCTGTATTGCGATAATGCTGCTTACTAAGCGCATCTTGAGTGTCGCGAATTTCCCGCTCTCCGCTCAAAAATATCAAGATATCACCCGGCGCCTCCCCCATAAGCTCGTCTACCGCTTGAACGATAGCGTCTGACTGGTCGATGTCATCGTCGTTATCTTCGGCCGCTCGGTAACGGACTTCTACAGGATAGGTTCGCCCACTGACTTCTATGATAGGCGCGTTATTAAAGTGCTTAGAAAAGCGCTCAGGGTCGATAGTGGCAGACGTTATAATGAGTTTAAGATCAGGGCGCTTATCTAGAAGCTGACGTAAATAGCCAAGTAAAAAGTCGATATTTAAGCTGCGTTCATGGGCTTCATCAATAATTATCGTGTCGTACTGATTTAAAAACCGATCTTGTTGCATTTCCGCCAGTAACATACCGTCGGTCATTAATTTAACGTAGCTACGTTCGCTCACCTGATCGCTAAACCGAATTTTGAAACCGACTTTTTCACCTAGCGGCGTGTTGAGCTCTTCAGCTATTCGAGTGGCTACGCTGCGTGCAGCAAGTCTACGTGGCTGTGTATGAGCAATCATACCGTCTACACCACGGCCTAACTCTAAACAAATTTTAGGCAGCTGTGTGGTCTTTCCTGAGCCCGTTTCACCAGCAACAATGACAACCTGATTATTCGCAATGGCTTCCTTTATGTCTTCTTTTTTATCGGAAACAGGAAGTGGCGGATATTCAACATCCGGAAGGTTTGCTTTGCGCTGCGCTTTTTTCTCTGCGGAATGTGTTATGTCGCGCTTTAATTTTTCAAATTGCTGAAGCAGCTTCTCATCATTTCGACCGTCCCCTTTAGCCGATTTCGCAAGCTGGGTGATTCGTCGTTTCAAGCGAAACTTATCTGCTGTAAGGCACGCATCAAGTTCCTGATAAAGCGGTTTTATTGCTATGGGTGAAGACAAGGTAACATCCTACAGATAATAACGTTTGAGCTTTCAAATAAAAATGGGGCGTCGATCCTAGAAGATAGCCACCGAAAAAGCCAGCGTATGTTAATGACAAAGTCAGCGTTTGTAAGAGACAAAGTCAGCGACATGCTCAGCGAACCTATCAGCCAAAATACCAGCGACAAAATAAATGCAGTAAACACATCATGAGCAAAGAGGTGTATTTAGAACAACGCATTACAACACACGCCAATCACTTGCAATTGGCCAATACAATTAGCATTGGCCAATTGTACGTAGATTTAGGATGTATGGGTTAACTCATCATCTAATGGGGTGCCAAAACGGGGAAACCCAAGACTTATGGCTGCAATACCAAACACGAAAATGAGCATGGGGTACCAGCAGTAAGGTGTAATTGCTAACGGAGATATCCCCACTACGGCAGCTGCACTAAGCAACTGTGCTCCGTAAGGAACAAGCCCTTGAAAGCTACAGGAGAAGATATCTAATAACGAGGCCGTTCTTCGTGGGTCTACCCCGTACTTCTTATTCAAATCTTTGGCAATTGGACCCGCAGTTACAATGGCAATAGTGTTGTTCGCGGTAGTAATATCAAGAAAGCTCACTAATCCAGCAATACTAAATTCTGCCCCTTTCTTGGTTTGCACCCGCTTTGTTAAGCGCTGTATTAGCCATGTTATTCCACCGTTGGCATGCATTAGCGCGACAATACCGCCAATGGTAATGGCAATCATAGCGAGATCTTGCATCCACCCCATTCCCTTTTGGATACTCTGCATCATGGTAAGTGGCGTAAAACTGCTCTGCACCAAGCCCACTGCACATGCACTTGCAATGCCTACGGCCAATACACTAATCACGTTAAAGCCACTTAGCGCGAAACCAATAATGCATAGATACGGCAATATTCTCCATAAGTCATAATCTTTCGACTCTACAATGCCCGATGTATCAACATCCACTAGCAACAGTAAAATCATGGTTACTATGCACGCGGGCAATGCCACCATAAGGTTTGCTCTAAACTTGTCTTTAAGCTGCACACCTTGGGTTCTTGTTGCTGCTATTGTGGTGTCTGATACAAATGAAAGGTTATCTCCGAACATCGCACCTCCAACTACAATTCCTAACGCCATTTCAATAGGCAAACCAAGGTTAGTAGCAAGACCTGCCCCAATAGGAGATAGCGCAGTAATGGTGCCCATGGAAGTTCCCATGGCAAAAGAGATAAAACAACAAATTAAAAACAAGCCGGGGAGTATCAACGAAGAAGGAACGAATTGCAGCGCCATGTTTACCGTCGCGTCTCGTGCGCCTATATCAATGGTCACAGCATAAAAAGCACCTGCGAGTAGAAAGATAAGTACCAGCAGAATAATGTTCTTATCTCCCCCTCCCTGGCAAAAGGTTTGCACCTTTTCAGAGAAGCTTACTTTGTTCCCCTTCGGATTTAAGCAAAGTCCGTAGCCTGCACTGATGAAAAACGCCACCAATATTGGCATAGAGGTAATATCGTTAGTCGTTATTCCGGTAACAACTACCAGAATAACAAAAAGGAGTATGGGCGTAAGCCCCAAAGGATTTGGCGCGACGGAATTAGTTGAATGCACTGATAACTCGTTTTATGTTGCGTCTATTTAAAAATGAGACGAAAGCATAAAAGGTTTTATTTTTATTGCAAAGAAAATTGAACAACCATATTGCATAAGCAATAAGCATAAGTTTATAGATTGAATGCTAAATTCATGTTTGCATAATTGAAAGTAAGAGAGCTTGGGGGCTCTGGTCATAGAGCCCCTTGAATGTTTTTGCTGCAAAACAAGCCGTGTTCAACAATTATCT
The DNA here is from genome assembly GCF_001886475.1 of Alteromonas sp. RW2A1. Lineage (NCBI taxonomy): Bacteria > Pseudomonadati > Pseudomonadota > Gammaproteobacteria > Alteromonadales > Alteromonadaceae > Alteromonas > Alteromonas sp. RW2A1. Next base: position 1,445,462 of record NZ_CP018031.1, read on the forward strand.
GCTTGTCTGAAATTTATTCGGTCGATGCAGGTTAAACAGCGTGCTGATAGCCGTCTTTTAACTGCACATCAATTGCTCTTAAAACCGACGTTCGATTAATGCAGCCTAACAAAACACCATCGTCATCAACCACCGGATATACTTTTGGTTTTTGTTTCAAGAACAACTCGCCTAATTCAATTACCGACATATACGGTTTAACAGAAAGCACAGGAGACTTCATTATGTCCCCAACGCGACATATTTGTTCACGGTAATAACTCGACGCAATCATTGTGGCAATACAGTCTTGTTCGGAAAGAAAACCAATGACTTTGCCTTTTTTATCCAACACAGGGCCGCCACTTTGATTACTAGAAAGCAATGCTTCGACGGCTTGTGCAACCGGCATTTCCACGGTTAGCTTTACGGGATGGGTGTTCATATAATCACTGACTTGCAACGATTCCATTTCTTATCTCCTGTCGTTGCGCCTACCGCTACATACAATAACAACTTTGCAAAACAGCGTATGAAACAAGTCTTCGTAACGACTTAGTATTTATTATTAATTTCGGTGAAAGCGACATTTCCCTCACAGTTTTAGCGTAGACCGCTAACCCCTTTCAAGCCAGTCCTTTTAACAAATTTTTTACACCTTTTATTGGCCCGCGGAAAACCAGCAAAAATAATAAATTTAGATAGCTATATGGTTTACTCTTTATGCGCTTAATTCTTGCCCATTGAAGGGAGCATTTTACTGCCGTTTTTATCACCTTTCTTATAACCGAGCAGGACAATAATACGATGCAAAGTTGGCGCTCAACGCCTTGCCGTGTAAACTCTACGAAAATTAATGGCACCCTATTTACGGAGCAACTTTGGCGGTTATGCAGACACCTACCTTTTTATGGCACGACTTTGAAACGTTTGGCACTAATACGCACAAAGATTTGCCTTGCCAGTTTGCAGCAGTGCGAACAGATGAAAACTTAAATATTGTGGGAAAGCCCATCAATATAATGTCTGCAATAGCAAACGACTACCTTCCCCACCCAGAGGCCTGCCTTGTTACGGGTATTACACCTCAACAAACCTTAAGAGATGGCATGAACGAGGCCGACTTTGCCTCTAAGATCTTTGAAGAAATGTCTCTCCCCAATACGTGCAGTGTGGGTTACAACAGTATTCGATTCGATGATGAGGTGGCGAGATTTCTTTTTTATCGAAACTTCTTCGACCCATATGCAAGAGAATGGCGCAACGGAAATAGCAGGTGGGATATTATAGATCTTGCCCGTGCATGCTATGCACTGCGTCCAGAGGGCATTGAGTGGCCGGAACGGGATGACGGAACACCAAGCTTTAGATTAGAACTACTCACGCAAGCCAACAATTTAGAGCACGGTAATGCCCATGATGCTTTAAGCGATGTCTACGCCACTATAGCCTTGGCTAAGCTAATTAAAGAGAAGCAACCACGACTGTTTGATTATGCATTTTCGCTAAGAAACAAACACGCTGTTATGGAGCAGATTGACCTCTCGAAGCCCTCTGTATTACTGCACATATCATCGAAGTTACCTGCTGCCCAAGGTTGTTGTACATGGATAATGCCTATTGCGAAACATCCCAAAAACGGCAACGGATTCATTACTGTCGATTTATCTCATGACGTTGATAGCCTAATTCATGATTCACCCGAGGAGATAAAACAAAAGCTCTACGCACCATCCGAACACTTTGCCGATAAAAAGGAGCGTCCGGGTGTAAAATTAATCCACGCCAATCGCTCGCCTTTTATTACTACGGCAAAAGCAATGTCAGAAGAAAACGCCATGCGTTTAGGACTTGATCGCGAGAAATGCCTAGATAACTATCGCAAACTAGCCTCTCATCCTGAAATTGCAGAAAAGCTGATTGCTGTGTACAGCGCTGAAGACGAGCACGACGAGAACGACATCGACCACGCGCTCTATAGCGGAGGCTTTTTAAGCGATGCAGACAGACGCTGGTGCGAACAAGTTGTCGCGGCTAGCCCTGAAAATTTGCCGGCTCTTGCAGATTTAACCCAACATCAAGGCTTGCGAACTTTACTCTTTAGATACCGCGCTAGAAACTACCCAAATACCCTGACAGCGGATGAGATGACGCGCTGGCAACGCCATCGCCAATCACGATTAACCGACGCTTCGTCAAACGGCTCCATTACATTAGATACTTATTTGGTGAAGCTTGAACAACTGGCTCATGAGCATAGCGACAACCCCGATAAACAGGCAATTTTGCGCGCACTATTTCAATATGCTGAAAACCTTTGACGTAAAGCCGTTATAAGAATAAATTGATAGCTAACGGATTAGCGGTACTGTTACCTCGCAAGGCAGAAACGCATTAGTGAGTAGTACTATTTAGAAAGAATATGAGCAGCCGATAATAAAACCAATAAGCGCTCAGGGGATTATGTTTTCATGAATGGCGTAACAATTAGCTTCGACAAATCTAGAACCTATATCAATTTAATGCTTAACCCTACCGAGTTTGAAGCAGACGTTGATATGAGTGAGATCCGCAAACAGCTGGAAAGCGGCGAGACATCTGGTCTTTATATTTCAGAGAAAGCGTTAAAATCGGCATGCGATACTGCCAACCATTATTTCAAAACCGATGATGGCACCATAGTGCAAGAACGCATTGGTGAGCGAAAAAATGCGGAAGTCGAGTTTCGCATCCCCGAAGATTCTATGACTGCCAATTTGGTTCTTACAACACCTTATGGTGGCAGATTACCCTCTTTTGCCGCAGTTATGTCTCTTGCAATGAAAAATAAAATTGTAAAAGGAATAAGTACCAAACGCATTAAAGCGCTTTTAAAGAGAGCCCAAAATGCTACTAGCGGCGAAATTCTTGAAGAGACAATTGCAAAAGGTTTGCCTCCAAGAAATGGCAAGAACTCTAAATTTGTTCCCTTGGTACCCAATGCACTGGACAGAATTTTGCGCCCCCAATCACAGGGCGGTGAGCGCGTTGACATGCGTAATCTTGGCGAAGTGATCTGCGTGAAGGTTGACACACCTGTACTTAAACGAACAGCACCGACGCAAGGCCGCTCTGGTTTTGACGTTAAAGGTAATAAGCTGCCAAGCGTTGCTGGCGAATGGCTTGAGTTTAAGATGGGTACAGGCACTGTAGTATCAGACAGCGACTCTAACCTGCTCATCTCTGCCATATCTGGTATGCCTAAATACCGAGACCAGATAATGAATATAGACGACACTTTCATTTGTAGCGGCGTAAACGTGGGCTCTGGTCATGTTAATTATGAAGGTGCTGTTTTGGTTAATGGCGATGTTACCGAGAAGATGCAGATAAAAGCGTCTGGTGATGTCACAATCAATGGCTTTGTAGAATCGGCCTATATCGAGTCTGGCGGCGATATTATTATTACCGAAGGCGCGATGGGCAAAGTAAATGACACTGAAGGCGAATATCAATGCAAGCTTATTGCTGCTGGCAGTATTCACGTGCAGCATGGCCAAGGTGTCGAAATGCAATGCAAAGGCGATGTCACAATTGGAAGGCAACTTGCCTACAGTAGGGTTCGTTGTGGCGGTGCCGTTGTGGTGGGTCAAATTGACAACCCAATGGGCAATTTATTTGCTTGTGACATAGTAAGCCAAGGCAGAGTGGAAGCCGGAACTTTAGGCGCAGTATCTGGTAGTACATTGAAAATTGACTTTAGCCCCGGCTTTAACCAATTGCTGGAACGAAAGGACGGCATTGATGAGCTACTTAAGCAAATTCGCGAAAACAATTTAAAGCATAAAGAAAAATTTGACCTGCTAAAAAGCAAAAAGGTTCCTAAAGAATTAAAGCGAAAAATGACAGACGCCCTTGAGCTATTTAACAATGAAACTGCGCTGCTCGAGTGGATTGAAGCAAAAGCCTATGAGATAAAAGTTGCTAAAGAAAGTTATCAATCAGACGTAAAACTTATTGCTAACAAGCGACTTTATGCAGGGGTTACTGCTAAGTTGAATAATAGAAACTGGCGTTCTGAAAGAGAATACAATCGCTCACGCGTTCGCTACGATGCACACCAATGGCATTACGACCCTATCGTTTAATCTGTGCTTGGCTTATTCTAGGCCAGCTACTCGTATTAGCTGGTCTAACTTACTATTTTAGTTTTGATTGACAAGACTCTGTCTGCTAATCATGTGAAGCAGCGATGTCGCACCCTAACCTATCCGTTTTATTTAAGGCTGCCAACGTACGTTCATACCAGTCTGAAAACTCTTCCTCATCTTTAAGCTCAGCTAAGCCAATTGACACTTTCATCATCGACATGAGGCTTTTCTGTTTTTTGATGCTCTCTAACAACCTAGCAGCCAATGTTTCTGCGGCGTCTAGTTGTGTTTGGGGGCACAATATAATGAATTGCTGCTCATTAAACCTAGATACTACATCCACTTCTCGGATGGTGCTCAAGCAGCTTGATGCACAGCGCTTGAGCATATCTTCGCGAACAAAATCATCGATTGCTCTCTCTTTATTATTGCGCTGTTCAAGCGAGATAATAATAAGCGTTGCAGTAGTGTGAAATCGTTGGAAACGAGAAATTTCTTCTTCTGCTCGTTGGATCATGTGATTTCGATTATACAAACCGGTTATTTTGTCATGAGCAGATAAGTACGCCAAAGCACGATTCTTTTCTAATAAAGCGGCCTTCAACTCACCGATTCGCGTGTCTTTGCTAGCCAAAACATGCTTGTATTCACGCAGGTAGCGACTGCGATATATAAGCCCTATTAGTACAATTAATACAAAAACTACACACAACAACAAAACTGAGTAGTTGCGGCTTTCACGCACTTTAACATTGTTCCATTGCTTATAAATAGCCACTTTCTTTTCTTCAGGTATGCGTTCAATGGCAAAGTTTAATTTTTTAATTAAATGGCTGGATGATTTATTGACCCCAAAAGCGAGAGAATCATGAGGCTCGGCGTACCCCACTATGCTTAACCCCTCTAGATCTTGATTATTAATATGCATATTCATACTCAGCAGAGAGCCTACAAGCACATCGAATTTATTATCGAGAAGTTGTTTCAACCCCTCTTGCTCTGAGGACAACATAGAAATACGAACATTGGGGTAATGACGATAGATGTATTCAAGCTGACGGTAACCATCAACTATACCCACTGTACGATTACCAAGCCCAGAATATCCTTGGACCATGGGTGTTCCCTCTTTGGCCACTAGTACATTGGGCGCCTCGAAATACGGGAGGCTGAAGTCGAGAAACTGGCGCCGATAGTCTGACGTATTCAGCATTGGAATAACCTGACATCGCCCCTGCTGAACATATTCTAAACTCTGCTGCCAGTTTTCAGTTGGCACGAGGGTAAACGACAGGTCGGCTAGATCCTCTATCAGCGCTAGGTATTGCGCGGAGATGCCCACATGGCGATTATTGCGAATTGCTTCGTAAGGCGCCCAGTTAGGATCGATACAATAGGTAACTTCTTCAACGTTATTGTTAAGTATGTCGCTTTCGATACTATTTTCGACCTGAGCGAAAGCTTGGCAAAAGAAAACATTTACGAGCGTAAATGCTGCCCACCCAATGTTTCGAACTAACTTTGAAATCATACTTACTGGAATTAAGAAACTACAAACTATGGGGCAAGTATTCATTGACCTAAGCTAATTTGCAACGACTTTGGCCCGAATAAGTCCAACTACGTCGCTAACTGGCTAAGTTACGTGCTGTTTGCGCTGAAACACCTCGTTTTCATACGTTTTATTTTGCATAATCTCGGCGAGTTTATGAACGGCCAACTCAATGTCGGCAAAAGAAAGATACAACGGAGCAAAACCTATACGTAAAATATTTGGCGCACGAAAATCGGCAATAACACCTTCAGCAATCCATGCCTGGCATATGGCATAGGCATCTGAATGTGAGAGCGCGAGCTGGCTACCTCGGTTTTCAATTGCTGGGCTAACTATTTCCATATAATCACACAACCCAGCTCGTTTACCTTCCGCAGCAAAAAACGCCTGTAGTTTTTTCGATTTCTCATCAATGGCTTTCAAGGTGACACCCTCAAATACAGAAAGTGCCGCATCAAGTACACTCATGCTCAAAATTGCCGGTGTTCCGCACAAATTTTGATTAACTGAATTTTGCGCCTCGTAGTCAGGCGTGAAAGCAAAGGGCGATTTGTGGCCCATCCACCCAGATAGAGGCTGCCTGTATTCCTCCTGATGCCTTTGTGCAACATACACAAACGCCGGAGCACCCGGACCTCCATTCAAGTATTTATATGTGCAACCAACGGCAAAATCTACTTGGCATTCGTCTAAATCCACAACAAATGCGCCAGCGCTATGTGCCAAATCCCATAGCGTCAATATGCCCATTGTATGCGCTTGTCGTGTAACAGCTTCCATATTTTGCTTAAAGCCAGAACGAAAGTTGACTTGAGTGAGCATCAACACGGCTATATCGTCGGTTAGTTGGCTCTCAATATCAGCTTCATCAATGTATCGAATACTGTACTCATCACCAAGAAGACTGAGTAGGCCCTGCACCATGTAAATATCGGTAGGAAAATTATCTCGCGTGGTAGCGATAACCTTGCGTTCGGGACGCATTTTAAGCGCTGCGCTCAGTACTTTAAATAAATTGATGGAGATGGAATCACAACAAACTACCTGCCCTTTTCCAGCGCCAATCAGAGCCCCAGTTTTATCCCCTACTTTTTGCGGTAGATTAATCCAGTCGTGACAATTCCAACTTTTAATTAAATCTGTACCCCATTGATTATTTACCACTTCTTGAGCTCTTGACTGTGCTGCTTTCGGGAGAGGGCCCAACGAATTACCGTCTAGATAAACCGTATTAGGTGGTAACGAAAATCTTTCCGCTACATGGCGCAAGGGATCTTTATCGTCTAATTGCTTGGCGGAAAAAACCTTATTAATCATTTGCTGTCACTACCTTAATAAGTGCTTTGTAAGAGTCAGTTTGAGGGTGAAGCCAGTCAAAGTGGCCCCCGTTGGGAATAGAAATCGTCTGTGCATTATCATCGATACTGTGACGAGTAGGTACAATATTATCCTCGTTACCTTGCATAAGAATGACAGGAAACGGAATGCGACTTAACTGTGGTGTAGCCTTTTTATAGTCATAAGGGATGTTATCTGGCGTATCCCCCATAAACGCCGTTGTAGCCGTTTGGCAGCTATTTTCACCTCGAGCGTATTGTGCAATATCTGTAATTGCAGCAAGACCTATCACCGATTTTATAGTGATGTTATCGGGTATCGATGCTGTATTTTGAGAAGCAAGAAGCGCCAAATGACCACCTGCAGAATGGCCAATAATATACACTTCTTTGGGGCCAAGCTTGGAGAGTTCAAAAAGTGAATGACTAACTCCGCTTTTAACATCTTCTAGGCTGCCAGGCCAACCTCCTCCTTCATCACCGCTTCGTCGATATTCTACAGCAAACGTATCAATACCCTCGTTGGCCAGTGACGTGTAAAAGCCTTTCCCATGAGATAAGTCATAAGCATTTAACCAGCAGCCGCCGTGAATAAAAATAATCGCTTTATTGGCTACTTGTCCGTTATGTGAAGCCTCGGCCTTTGCTTGCCAATAGGAAATTGTTTGTAATTCTGAATTGCCGTAAGCGTATACGCTAGTTGGCGCAGACGCAGGGAGAGTGGACAACGTGCTATAGGCAACCTGTTCAACTTTTGTACTTTGGTTGCTTTCATTCCCAATAGGTGGGTGTTCTGGACGAGTCGAGCAACCAAAGGCAAACGCAACCACGCAAGACAGTGAAATTAGATTTTTTAGCGCCATAGAACGTTCTTATTATTTTTCTTTGATCATTAAAACATGAATGGCACCCAAATGGGTGCCATTGCCAGCATTGAAGTTATTTAACAATGTAAACCTTGGCCTGAAGGCTACATCATTTCAACTGCAAGAGCCACACCCTCACCGCCGCCTATGCATAATGATGCAATACCGCGCTTCTTATCTTGTTGCTTAAGCGCGTGCAGCAAAGTAACCAACAGCCTCGCTCCAGAAGCACCAATTGGATGACCAAGGGCACATGCACCACCTTTTACGTTAACCTTACTGGCATCAAGATTAAGCTTTTTCATCGCTAGCATGGTGACCATGGCGAAAGCTTCATTGATTTCAAATAAGTCAACCTCATCCTTCGACCAGCCCGCTTTGTCTAGAACTTTTTCCATCGCGCCGACCGGTGCCACGGTGAAGTTTTCAGGTTCAATAGAGTGTGTCGCGTGGGCAACCACTTTGGCCAGTGGCGTTAACCCCATTTCTTTAGCTTTATCCTCGCTCATGACCAATAGTGCTGCAGCACCGTCAGATATGGAGCTAGAGTTTGCTGCAGTCACAGTTCCGTCTTTCTTAAACGCTGGACGTAATGAAGGAATTTTTTCCGGCTTCGCAGAGCCAGGGCCTTCATCAGTGTCTACAACGACATCCCCTTTTCTACCAGAAATAGTCACCTCAACTATTTCATCTTTAAACGTGCCGCTGTTGATGGCTTCATGGGCTTTTGAAAGCGAACTCAACGCAAAGTCATCCATTTGTTCGCGAGTGATATTTTCGCTGTCTGCAGTGTCTTGCGCAAAACATCCCATAGCTTTGCCATCATAGGCATTTTCAAGCCCGTCTAGCATCATATGATCAAGTACTTGACCATGACCCATACGATACCCCGTGCGCGCTTTCGGTAGCATGTAAGGCGCATTACTCATGCTTTCCATGCCGCCAGCTACCACGGTTTCGGCGCTACCTGCTTTTATCAGGTCGTGTGCAATCATCACCGCTTTTAGCCCAGAACCGCATACTTTGTTAATGGTCGTTACGCCTGCACTAAGTGGTAAACCTGCACCTAAAGACGCCTGACGGGCCGGCGATTGCCCCAACCCAGCAGGCAGTACACAGCCCATAACAACCTCATCAATTTGCGAGACATCCATGCTTTCACATGTCGCCCTAATAGCAATCTCGCCCAAGTCAGTTGCACTCAGCGGTGCTAAACTGCCGTTAAACCCACCCATTGGAGTACGCTTTGCAGCTACGATAACAACTGTTTTATCACTCATAACATTACCTTTAATATTCAATTAATTTAATCACTTAGGCGATAACGCTTACCGCTTTGTATACAAAAGTAAACACCCACAACCCAGCTAAACAAAGTCCGTCTTCATGAAAAATTGACGTTAGCAAAATGTTACTTTACCTTTACGTAAAATGTAATTAACGTTAACGTAAACCTGTCAAAAGGTTCTGTCAACCAAACACAACAGTCTTGTTTGATACTTGGGGAAAATAAAACTAACAGCGCGTTCTTTTTTACTTACCGATCAAGTTAGTAGGTGCAAAACAGAGAACAGAGACACCCACGGTATCGACACAAGAAAAACATTCTTTCGCCTAATGTTGTTCCAGAACAATGATAAAACTAGGCAAGGACTAGGTGGTAAGGCAGTTAAACCGATTGAGCATTAACAGGTGACTAGTGACGCGCTAATGCGCAGCGTTGAGGACATATTTAGTCCACTCACATATTTTTTGGACAGCAAGAAAATGCTTCACGACAAGGTACATGTAATGAGCAAGTCGGAAAATGAAACTACTTTCGCTATAGGTGAGCTTGCGAGAGAGTTCGATATTACGCCGCGTTCCATTCGTTTTTACGAGGAACAAGGTCTTTTATCGCCCACTCGCACCGGTCAAAACCGCGTTTATCTTAACAAAGATCGAGTGCGCCTAAAGCTGATTTTACGCGGTAAGCGTCTTGGTTTTTCACTTGCTGAGGTGAAAACCTTGTTTGACATGTACGACAGTAATCCGAACTCGGCCGTTCAGCTAGAAGCTATGTTAGAGATGTCCGAGCAAAAGCGTGCGGTTCTTAATCAACAATTAGAAGACATACAAATGTTGATGACAGAACTGGACGACGTTGAAACCAGATGTAGAGAAGAACTCGCAGAACTCAAACGAGGAAAAATCGCATGAACACCTCCTACCCTACAATGAATTTTGGCCTTGGCGAAGAAATGGATATGCTTCGTGATCAAGTGTATCAATTTGCGCAAAAAGAAATCGCGCCGTTAGCGGCTCAGGCTGACGAAGACAATCAATTTCCAAACCATCTTTGGACAAAGCTTGGCGACATGGGCCTAAATGGTGTCACTGTTTCTGAACAATACGGTGGCTCTGGCATGGGCTACCTAGCGCACACCATTGCAATGGAAGAAGTGAGCAGAGCTTCTGGCGGTATTGGCTTAAGCTATGGCGCTCATTCCAACCTGTGCGTTAATCAAATTTACCGAAATGGTAATGAGGCTCAAAAGGAAAAGTATCTTCCTAAATTAGTGTCTGGTGAGCACATCGGTGCTCTTGCTATGAGTGAGCCTAACGCGGGCTCTGATGTGGTAAGCATGAAATTGCGCGCAGAAAAGCGCGGGGATAAGTACATTTTAAATGGCAATAAAATGTGGATCACCAACGGACCAGATGCGCACACCTTTGTTATTTACGCGAAAACAGACCCATCTGCAGGCCCTCGTGGCATTACAGCATTTATTGTTGAACGCGACTTCCCGGGTTTTAGCAGGGCACAGAAACTCGACAAACTAGGCATGCGCTCTTCAAACACTTGTGAGCTTGTGTTTGAAGATTGCGAAGTGCCAGCTGAAAACATACTAGGCAGTGAAGGCGAAGGCGTGCGCGTGCTTATGAGTGGTTTAGACTATGAACGCCTCGTACTGTCCGGCGGCCCTCTGGGCATTATGCAGGCTTGTATGGACATTGTGGTGCCTTATGTTCACGACAGAGAGCAGTTCGGTCAGTCGATTGGGCAATTTCAACTCGTACAGGGCAAAGTGGCAGACATGTATACCCAGATGAACGCTTCACGGGCCTACGTTTACGCTGTAGCCCAATCATGCGATCGCGGAGAAACAACGCGTAAAGACGCTGCCGGCGCAATTCTATATTCCGCAGAGTTAGCGACCAAAATAGCATTAGACGCTATACAGTTACTTGGTGGTAATGGGTATATCAACGAGTACCCTACTGGTCGACTCCTTCGCGATGCCAAGCTTTATGAAATTGGTGCAGGTACATCTGAAATTAGAAGAATGCTGATAGGTCGCGAGCTATTTAACGAATCGAAATAGTTTGTGCCTCAGTGGCACCACAGACAACACAGAGAAGACAATACAGAGACACCCATTCTAACCGGAGTAGTTAGATGGGTGTCTTTATAACAGTCGCAACGGTGCCGTTATGCTAGCTAAATTTTTGCATGGGTGTCTTCGTAACACGTCTTCTTAATACGAATATAAAAAGTTCAAACAACAAATCAATAGCGCCACTATCGAAGCGCTATTACACAGGAGGGGGTATGCCCGTTCTACGTTCAAGTGTTAATACCAAATCTGAAACCTTCATCGCCAATCGCGACCATATGCAAGCGCAAGTGGATGACTTGTATGAAAAAATTCAAAAAATATCCCTTGGAGGTGGTGAAAAAGCGGCAGAGCGCCATATCTCAAGAGGCAAACTTCTTCCAAGAGACAGAATTAACGCGCTTTTAGACGACGACACTCCTTTTCTTGAAATTGGTCAGCTAGCGGCGTGGGAAGTGTACGATGATTACGTGCCTTGTGCAGGAGTAGTGGCCGGTATCGGAATGGTAGCAGGCACCGAATGTATGATTGTAGCGAACGACGCTACGGTAAAAGGTGGCACCTACTACCCTCTTACAGTGAAAAAACATTTAAGAGCGCAAGAAATTGCCGAGCAAAATAATCTCCCTTGCATTTATTTAGTCGACTCTGGTGGCGCAAATTTACCTCGTCAAGATGAAGTGTTTCCTGACAGAGATCATTTTGGCCGGATCTTCTTTAACCAGGCCAATATGTCTGCCAAAAACATCCCTCAAATTGCAGTGGTTATGGGGTCTTGTACGGCAGGCGGCGCATATGTTCCAGCTATGGCAGATGAAAGTATTATCGTAAAGGAGCAAGCCACTATTTTCTTGGGTGGCCCGCCACTCGTAAAAGCGGCTACTGGCGAAGTTGTAACTGCCGAAGAACTCGGCGGTGGTGATGTTCACACACGCATATCCGGCGTTGCAGACCAACTCGCAAATAATGATCACCATGCCCTTTCGCTTGCAAGAAATGCTGTTTCTCGACTAAACAGAGAAAAGCCTCAGTTGCTCGACGTAAAAGAACCCAAACCGCCTAAATTTGACCCTAAAGAGATTTACGGCATCGTGCCAAAAGACAGCAGGCAAACCTTCGACGTACGCGAAATCATTGCTCGTATTGTAGATGAGTCTGATTTTGATGAGTTTAAACCACTTTATGGAACCACTCTGGTTTGCGGATTCGCTCGAATCTTTGGAAACCCCGTTGGTATAGTGGCCAACAACGGTATTTTGTTTGGCGAGAGCGCCATGAAAGGTGCCCATTTTGTTGAATTATGTGCCAAGCGAAAAATCCCACTCGTTTTCTTGCAAAACATCACTGGTTTCATGGTCGGAAAGCAATATGAACACGGCGGGATTGCCAAACACGGTGCAAAAATGGTGACGGCTGTAGCCTGTGCCAAAGTGCCGAAGCTTACTGTTCTAATTGGCGGAAGTTTTGGTGCCGGTAACTATGGCATGTGCGGCAGAGCCTACGACCCACGCTTCATGTTCATGTGGCCGAACGCACGAATTTCGGTAATGGGCGGAGAACAAGCAGCCGGCGTGTTAGCACAAGTTAAACGCGACCAAAAAGAACGCGCGGGCGAAAGTTGGAGCGATGAGGAAGAGGCGCAATTTAAGCAGCCAGTTATAGAAAAATACGAGGAACAGGGACATCCATACTATGCGTCTGCACGACTTTGGGATGATGGTGTCATCGATCCCGCAGATACACGTTTAGTGCTTGGTTTGTCGCTATCTGCAGCACTCAATAAGCCCATTGAGGAAACTCAATTCGGCATATTCAGAATGTAGGAGCTAAACATATGGAAAACGCAGTAACCTATCGTATTAACGATGACAACATCGCCGTTATCACATTGAACAGAGCTGAAAAGCATAACGCCTTCAATGATGAAATGATCAAAGAGCTAGAGCATCTTTTTAAGAAAGCGGGTAGCAACGACACAGTACGTGCCGTGGTTTTGCAGGCCGAGGGCAAAAGTTTTAGCGCCGGCGCAGATCTGAACTGGATGAAAAAGATGGCCAGCTATACCGAAGAGCAAAATCACAACGACGCAATGGCACTCGCTACTATGCTTCACACGCTATATACACTTCCAAAGCCTACTATAGCAAGAGTTCAAGGCGCGGCGTTTGGCGGCGCTATAGGCCTTATTGCCTGCTGCGACATCGCCATCGGAAGTAAGCTAAGCAAGTTTTGCTTGAGCGAAGTCAAAATCGGACTAATACCAGCAACCATAAGCCCGTACGTGATAGAAGCTATGGGCACACGGATCTGCAGACGATATTTTCAAACTGCTGAAGTATTTTCTGCACGCCGCGCTAGACGCCTAGGCCTATTAAGCGAAGTTGTCAACGAGGACGAGTTAGACAGCACCGTTGATGACATTATTGAAAAAATTCTCAAAAACGGTCCACAAGCGGTATCTCAATCAAAAGCATTAGTACAATGGGTGTCTCACAAAACAGTAGACGCTCAAATGCTCGATGAGACCAGTAAATTAATAGCAAAAGTGAGAACGTCAGAAGAAGGCCAAGAGGGTCTTTCCGCTTTTCTTGAAAAACGCAGCGCGGCTTGGTTGGAGACAAAATAATGATAAACAAACTTTTAATAGCGAACCGAGGCGAAATTGCCTGCAGAGTAATGAAAACAGCCAAACTTTTAGGCATTCAAACGGTTGCGGTTTACTCTGATGCTGACGCCAATGCTCGTCATGTTGCTATGGCAGACGAGGCGGTGAATCTGGGCCCTGCACCCTCAAAGGAAAGTTATTTGCGCGGCGATCTTATTATTGAGCACGCTAAAACCTTAGGGGTAGACGCGATTCATCCAGGCTACGGTTTCTTGTCAGAAAACGCAGAATTTGCCAACCTCTGTAAATCTAACAACATTATTTTTGTGGGCCCTCCCGCCTCAGCAATAGAGGCTATGGGCTCTAAGTCTGCGGCTAAACGCATTATGGAAGAGGCTGGCGTGCCACTGGTACCTGGCTATCACGGTGATGATCAGCAAGAGTCCACGCTGAAAAAATCTGCCGACGAAATGGGCTACCCTGTATTACTGAAAGCTGCGGCAGGTGGCGGCGGCAAAGGTATGCGACAGGTATGGAACGAGAGTGAATTTACTCAAGCACTGAATGCGGCTAAACGAGAGTCTATGGCAAGCTTCGGCGACGACCATATGCTAGTAGAAAAGTACCTCACTCGCCCTCGTCACGTTGAAATTCAGGTTTTCTGTGATAGCCACGGCAACGGCGTTTATCTTTTCGAGCGCGACTGTTCGGTTCAGCGCCGACATCAAAAAATTATTGAGGAAGCCCCAGCTCCAAACATGTCGCAAGAAATACGAGAGCGTATGGGCGAGGCGGCAATATTAGCGGCGAAGGCCATTAATTATGAGGGCGCAGGTACAGTCGAGTTTTTACTTGATGAAGACGGGTCCTTCTATTTCATGGAAATGAACACTCGCCTTCAGGTAGAACATCCCGTTACTGAAATGATAACAGGCGAAGATTTAGTTCAGTGGCAACTGAGTGTTGCAGAGGGAAATGCGTTACCAAAAACTCAGCAAGAGCTCACGCTAAACGGACACTCATTCGAAGCGCGTATCTACGCTGAAGACCCTGCCAATAACTTTTTACCCTCTACCGGCACTTTGCATTTGCTACAGCCACCTGAGCAGTCAAGTTTAGTGCGAGTAGATACAGGGGTTATTCAGGGCGACGAGGTGAGTGTTTATTACGACCCCATGATTGCAAAGCTTGTGGTATGGGGAGAGTCTCGTGATATCGCCCTTAAGCGCTTGCTTCATGCACTTGGCGATTATCATATTGCCGGTGTTACAACCAATATTGAATTCCTTAAGCGCGTAGCCAGTTTTTCCGCTTTCCAAGCCGCTGAATTAACTACCACTTTTGTAGACAAGCACAACGATGCACTTTTTGCCGAAGTGAAGCGAGACACCCAAGCAAAATTACCCGCAATGGCGTTGTTAGCCATTCTTCATCGTCGTCTTGGTAAAAGCATGGATGTCTCTGGTAAGCATTCGCATGAGTCGTCGCCTTGGTTTACTACGGGCGCATGGCGCGCGAATTCGACATACAAAGAACAGGTTACGGTTCTTGTTGGAGAGGAAGAGTTTCACGTCAAGGTAAACCATACACTCGGTAGTGAGACATCTGAGGCCTGGGAAGTAGTGGTTGGAGACAACACTTTCATCGTGAGCGGATCGATTAATAATCATCAATTACGTGCCAACATAAACGGTATTGAGTCACGGTATACCTTTGCGGTAAAAGATGATGAGTTTGGTTTGTTTAACCAAGACACCCATATTAACTTCAGCGTTGTCGCTCCTTCACACGGCGACGATGATCATAACAATGGCAATTCAAACTTCGATGCCCCCATGAACGGCACCATTGTGGCGCACTTAGTCAAACCAGGAGAACAGGTTAAAAAAGGTGAACCTATTTTAGTAATGGAAGCAATGAAAATGGAACATAGCATCACGGCACCTAGTGATGGCGTGGTAAATAGCTTCTATTTTGAGCCAGGTGAATTGGTTGATGGCGGGGCTTTACTTCTCGAATTCACGAATGCGGATTCATAAGGAGTTATACAACAATGACCATGCCTAAAGTAGTAAGTATTGTTGAAGTCGGCCCAAGAGACGGACTACAGAATGAAAAATCGATAGTAAGCGTTGAAGAGAAGATAAACTTTATAAACTTGCTTTCGAAGACCGGTATCAAGCGCATTGAGGCAGGAAGTTTTGTTTCTCCCAAATGGGTGCCACAAATGGCAGACTCTGGCGATATCTTTTCAGGTATAGAGAAGAGCCCTTCAATCACCTACTCTGCGCTTACGCCAAACATTAAGGGGTTAGATGCAGCAATTGAGTCAGGAGTTGAGGAGGTGGCTGTATTCGGTGCAGCGTCAGAGTCGTTCTCAATGAAAAACATTAACTGTTCGATAGAAGAGAGTTTGAAAAAATTTGAACCCGTTATTGCAAAAGCAAATACCCATAACATAAAGGTACGTGGATACGTATCGTGTGTTATGGGCTGCCCTTACGAGGGAGGGATATCGCCAAGATCAGTTGCTGATGTATCCAAGCGCCTTATAGATATGGGCTGCTATGAAATATCTCTCGGCGATACTATTGGAACTGGAACTCCAGTTGCCACTAAAAGACTTCTTGATAGTGTTTTAAGTGTGGTGAATATCGAACAGCTCGCTGTTCATTTTCACGACACTTATGGACAAGCTCTTGTAAATCTTTACTCGGCATTGGAGTATGGTGTCGCAACAATAGATTCCGCCGTGGCAGGTCTTGGAGGGTGTCCTTACGCTAGAGGCGCCAGTGGCAACGTTGCAACGGAAGATGTACTTTATATGCTTAATGGAATGGGTATAAATACTGGAATTGATATGGAGAAGCTTCTTGTTGCTACTCAATTTATCTCTGAGGTTGTAAATAAAGTTCCCTCATCAAAAGTGGCTAATGCCCTTCTAGCTCGGTAATCTTATGTCTGGCAACTTGCGATAAGCATCCCAGGCTTTGATGAGTTGCCAGAAAGTTCACCCACTTAAACGTCAATTTGATTTGGTTAGAAGCATCTTGGGCTTATAGAAAAACCTTTAGCGAGACACCCACGCTATTTAAGAGTTTTATCGAACCGTTTAACGCTTTCTTAGCAAGAAATTCTAGGCAAGACACCCATCGTATTATTTTTGTAAGCGGGAGAAGCTGAGTCGGCGATATCGTGGGTGTCTTTGTAGCTATTCGAAGCTAAGAGGTTTCAAAAACCGTCTTTGTGTCAGGTTTAATCGAGATATGAGGGTGATAGCTTAATGGTCTATTTTTCTATAAAAATGCAGCTATATGCCACAAAGTCGAAAATCACAAATAAGCCTAGCGGATACGCCTTTTTATCACTGTATTTCTCGTTGCGTACGTAAGTCATTCCTATGTGGAGTAGACCATGCGACAGGAGAAAGTTACGAGCACCGTAAAGACTGGGTTGAACAACGTTTGCTATTTCTCGCGAGTGTTTTCGCTATCGATATTTGTTCTTATGCAGTGATGAGCAACCATGTTCATGTAATATTGCGCGTTGATCAGCATTCTGCAAGACGATGGGATACTAAGAAAACGTTAATACAGTGGCATAAAATGCACCGCGGTACTTTGCTCACACAAAAATATCTTATGGGGATAGAATTAACAGATAGTGAACACAAAACCGTAGCTTCAACTGCGAAAATCTACAGAGAAAGGCTGCAAAGCATTAGCTGGTTCATGCGAAACTTAAACGAGTTCATCGCCAGGAAAGCAAATAAAGAAGACGAGTGTACTGGTAGATTTTGGGAGGGAAGATTCAAATCACAAGCACTACTCGACGAGCGCGCATTGTTAGCATGTATGGCTTACGTAGATTTAAATCCATTTCGCGCAGGTATAGCGACCAGTCTATATGACTTAAGTCACACCAGTGTTCTCGTACGACTAAAAGCGGCTTTAAACAAAGGCAAAAAACAGCAATGGAAAACCAAAGGCTTAGTGAAATTCAAAGAAAGTGAGGGAATAGAAGGTGAAAAAACAATTCCATTTTCATTCGATAGTTACCTAAGCTTGCTTAAAAGAAACATGGAATTTATCACTAGCTCAGACACTACACACAAAAAGGCCTCTCTATGCCACTCTGGTCTACCTGAACAAATGGGCTTTAGAGCAGACACCTGGGATACGGCATGTAAAACTATCGAAACGTCCTTTTCTTTTGTTATCGGCTCATCTGAAAGCATGCTTCGTTTTAAAAAGAGCACGAAGAGAAAACGAATGGTGGGAATGACACCGGCAAAGATGCTTTTTGATACCGCAGTTTAGTTACTTCTCCTTTGGCAATATCAGCGTTGAAATAGTGGCAACAATCATCATTGCCGTCATAATATACACAACAGAAAATGATAAAAAAGGGCTGAGACTAGCGTACAACGCACCAAATCCCAATAATATCCCCCCGATGGCAGTGTTTGAAAAACCTACGAGTTCAGTACGCTCCTGCCCCTCTTTCACATCGAGACTGTAAGTTTTCCTGCCGGTTCTCACACCAGCGTGAGCAATTGATAACACAAAGAAAAGGGTTGCAGAAACAAGAAGCGACTCACTGGGAATTACCAATAACCCAATGCAAGATAAAATAGTAAGGATACCGGCAATTTGTAGCGTTACCTTCGCGCTGTAATCTGCCACCTTCCCCCATAATAAAGAAGAACACATTGAAGCTAGCGCTTGTGCCGCAATATAGACGGGCAACAGCTTTTGAGCATTTTCCCCGTTCTCTAGCATAAAATACGGGGCAACCAGAGCTGAATGCACAAAGAGGCCTCTAACTAAGACAAATTTGTATACTGTTTTATCAAATTTAATAGAGAATACATTTCCGCTTCCATTCGAATTATCCTCTACTTTTGTCTTCAAGCTGAACATACAAAAAAGCGTGAGGATAAAAGAAAACGCTGCACAAAACAGAACACCGAACAAAGCGTTGTCTTTAAACGTGCCATCTAAAAGCAATAACGGAACGGCAACGAGTAAGGTCATAACGCCAGATATAGTAGACGCCATTCCCACAAGGTTGCCTCGTTCACCTTTGGGAACTACATCGGCTTCTATATCTTTGACGGTTAATGAACATGCCGATCGCCCTAAACTGAGTAAAACTAAAAATGCCAAAATCCCCCACCCTGCAAAAAACGCCTCAAGCATTAACGCAGAACAAATTATCCCAACTACCGATGCGATTTGAACGCAGATACCTATCCGCCATACTTTATACCTCGCGGCATTGTTTCTAAGATAAAGGCTTATTAGGACTTGAGGCAGTAATGCGCCAGACTCACGTATGGGCACTAGCCACCCAACCATCCAAGCAGGGGCTCCAATAACAATTAACAAGGCAGGCAACGTAGTTTTAGCTGAAATAAGTAAATCAGCCAGCTTATTAAAAGACAGGCCGGAAACTAGACGGTGTTTTTTTTGAACCATGGCAGGTTGTCTATTTTTTTATTTGTCGTTTTTACGGGTGATGTACCCCAAGGATCATCTCAATATCAACAAGTTATAAATAATCAGAAAATAAATAGAGAGTTATCAAGTAAGTTAAGCGTTGTTTTCAACAACTGTTTTCAAGTTTTCTAAACCAAGCGCAAAATCAGGACCGATAATACCGTCTATAAAGAGAATAAAAAATTTATTGACTGGATTGTTATCTACTGTTCCCTTATCGCGCCAGGTTACCCGGCTTCCTTCGTCAACAGCTTCGATTTCGACTACGCCATCAGAGCCCATATCAAGCTCTGGAAAGAACAGAGAATAGCCAACTTTACTGTTATGTTCTAATAAGGTAATTTCCATCTCACCATTTCCTTGCGTTTCGCTCTTCCACTCTAGCCGCATTCCAATAGCACGGTCTGGACCTTCATAGGAAAGCTCAATATCTGGGTCACGCTTGAACCACACTCCCCACTTCTCCCATTGCTTTAAATTGACAACATATGGATAAACATCTGATGTTTCTGCGTCAATGATTATACTTCTCTCTACTGTGTAGTTTTGAGGCATAAAAAAACTAGCGACGATGCCAATAACGATTAATGTACTCACAGTAAAGAATAGTTTCTTCAACACACCCATGTTTTACTCCAGCTTGTTTACCCAGATAAAATATAACATTTAATTAACAAAAGTCATCGTCCATTTTTCTTATTTATAATGAAAAGAACTCAATAAACGGATTTATATAAACCTAAAAAATACAAAGACACTCATGCTCTTTTGCAAGAAACTGATTTCGCTTGGTATCGACAGTGAGTTGCAGCTTAGTAAGCATGGATGTCTAGATAAAGCGTCTAGATAAAGCACCTTGTGCCGTTCTAAGCTTGGGTGTCTCTATAAAACATCTCGACAAAGCACCTAGAATGGGTGTCTTGCTTAAAACATTTTGCTTAAACGCCATACAGCCATCAAATCACTTAATGTCATAAATATCATTAAAGTTAATAAAAAGTGACGTAAAGTAACAAACAGCACCTATTATTTTTATAGGGGTTCTGTAAGATGAAACTAGTATTCAAAGATTCTTCACTCGAAACGACAAAGAGCATCAACGAAACGCATATAGCTAAAATTATTCAAGTTCTTCAAATTGCATAACAAGCGGCACCACTTATTAACAGGAGTTTTTAAAGAATGACTGATCGGAGTTCTCGTTACATAAGCAACCTTACTCGCGATACCTATGCGTTAATACTAGCAGGTGGTAAAGGCTCAAGACTCCACGAGCTCACAGCCTGGCGAGCAAAACCCGCACTCTACTTTGGCGGAAAATTTCGAATCATCGATTTCCCACTGTCAAACTGTGTTAATTCAGGTATCAAACGCATCGGTGTTGTTACCCAATACAAATCACACTCGCTTATTCGACACCTTGTTCGTGGCTGGGGCCACTTTAAGAGAGAATTAGGTGAGTCTGTTGAGATCTTGCCAGCCTCTCAACGTTTTTCAGACAACTGGTATGAAGGCACCGCAGACGCGGTTTTTCAAAATATCGACATCATTCGAGACGAAATACCAAAATACGTAATGATTTTATCCGGTGACCATATTTATCGCATGGACTACGGTGATATGCTGGCGAAACACGTTGAATCAGGTGCGAAAATGACGGTGTCCTGCATGGCAGTTCCAGTTGAAGAGGCAGCCGGTGCCTTCGGTGTCATGTCAGTAGATGAGTCTTACCGAATTATTGGTTTTGAAGAGAAGCCAGAGCACCCTACACCTCTGCCGCATGACGAAACACACTGCTTAGCGTCGATGGGGAATTATGTATTCGATACAGAGTTCTTATTCGAACAACTTCGAGTAGACTCTGAAAACATGGGCTCTCAACGAGACTTTGGTAAAGACATTATTCCCGCCATTATTGAAGAACACAAAGTTCAAGCCTTTCCATACGAAGCAACAGATGGGAATAATGCCTACTGGCGAGACGTGGGCACGCTTGATTCGTTCTGGGATGCCAACATGGAAATGGTTGCACCCGTGCCACAGCTTAATTTGTATGACAAAAAGTGGCCTATTTGGACGTACCAAGAGCAGTTGCCGCCAGCAAAGTTTGTCTGGGAAGATGATGATAGACGTGGTGAAGCCATTAACTCGGTTGTGTCTGGTGGCTGTATTATTTCAGGGTCTACCTTAAGAAACTCTATTTGTTTCTCTAACGTGCGCGTTCATTCCTATGGGCTTATTGAAGATGCCGTTATTTTGCCCGGCGTTGAAATTATGCGCGGCTGTAAGCTCAAGAAGGTTATCATAGACCGGGGATGCGTTATCCCTGAGGGCACGGTGATTGGTTACGACCACGATGAAGACAGAGCCAGAGGTTTCCGAGTATCGGAGAAGGGTGTGGTGCTGGTAACACGCGAAATGCTTGGCCAGCACACAGGTTCATATTAACCTAAGTCTGTAACGTTTTTAACAGTTCCACTCCCGTAAAGTGGTAGCAATAAATTTTGCTACCGCTTCGGGATGCTCTAGCGGGAACATGTGCCCCCCCTCCATTTCTGTGTGCTCTATAGCGTTATGCCGCATTAAACGTTCATACATCTCAGGTCGGCATACTTTACTTTTCTTCCCTGTTACTAAAATAGCAGGGCATCGAAGTTTCCCTTTATATTTACCTAAATTGTGTGGAACGTTTCTAAATAATGCGGCTTCTACATCAGCTTTAAATGTGAGTGAAATGCTGTCTGCATTTTTAGTTGTTACCGCATTAACATAGTCTCTCACGCACCGCTTATCCATATCTCTGAACAATGCCTTACCATGAAAATAAGACACCATGTCTGTTGAGGCTGGCCAGCGCGTATTTCGGGTTTGCGCTAATTTGGCTGGTGTGAGCTTATTAATAAGAGGGGTAAATTTAGCTACTCTGAAAAAGTGACTCATTGGGCCAACAACTAAAGGAGGATCGAAAAGAATTAAACCTCTAAATAGCTCTGGCTCTTCGCACGCAGCCATATAGGAAATAACAGCCCCAAAAGAATGCCCAACGGCAAATACCCCCCGGTCATCTTTATTTTCAGCTTTAATATGCTTTATCAACTCTTGAACTTGATTGCGCCAGTTTCCATTCACCGGCATCTTTGGGTCATGGCCAAAGCGTTCCACATGCAAGCGGTTAAAACTGCTAGGCAATGCAGAAAAAAGGGTATTATAACTCCCAGCGGGAAACCCATTAGCGTGGGCGAAATGAAAACTTAATTCTGCAGAAGACACCATGTCACTCCTGAACCTAAAGAAAAAGAAAAGGGGCTAAAAATCAGCCCCTTAGTGAGTATAGTTTTATAGTACTATAACCCCCTCGATTCTGCCATTTCCCAGTCTTTCACTATTTTAGTACTGGTCCATAAAAATACGCCTATCGACAGTGCATATGGAACAACAAGATAGATAAGAGCCTGTCTTAATGCTTCAGTTTCCCCTAAAGAAGGCACGAGAGACTGACTGATTATTCCTGTTAAAGTAGGACCGCCACCAAGTGCAATAATGTTGAGCACAAAGAAGAATAGCGCTGTTGACATAGCTCGAACATTTATCGGCGCGAGTGTCTGTGCCATTGCAAAACTTGGACCTAAGTAAGAGCCACTAGTAAACAACAGTAGCGCTATTAGCCCTACCGAAAGCCATAGGTCTTGAACCTGTAGTGAAACATAAAATGCGGGAACACCAATAATCAGCATAATCGCTGGCAGTAGCGCATACGCTTTTTTATTCTGCTTACCCCATCTATCGGCAATATAGCCACCAAGCCACACACCAAGAGCGTAGGCTGTGCCGTTGATGATGCCAAACACAATTAAAAGTTGGGTGATATCTAGCCCGGCAAAGGCACGCACATAGTAATCAATGATCCAGGTAGAAATGGCATAGTTGCCAAATGAACCAAACGAAATACCCAGTGCCATACCCCACCATGTAGGTATTTTTAGAAGCTGCTTCAGCGATTTCTTAACGCTTGGTTTGTTCACATCATTTACCTGTGAGGGCGCAGTAACTGAGCGAGAGGGCTCCTTCACGGTAAATTTCAAAACAAGCGCAAGTAAAACTCCTGGAATACCCACGCTATACATAACCGTACGCCAATCTGCTGAACCGCCCTGTAAAAAGAACGCTGATGCAAAAAATGCGAGCATGATGCCAAATGGTATGCCCAAGGAGTAAATCGCCAACGCGCCGGCTCTTTTTTCTTTGGGAAACAAGTCTGAAATTATACTGTGTGATGGCGGGCTTCCGCCTGCCTCGCCAATACCCACGCCAATACGTGCCACTGCCAGCTGAAAATAGTTGCTTGCCAAACCGGATGCCGCTGTAAAGCCGCTCCAAAGCGTTAGTGAGATGGCGATTATATTTACCCTATTATACCTATCGGCAAGCCATGCAATTGGGATCCCCATTACCGTATAGAGAAGCGCGAAATAAATGCCTTTCAGCCAGCCTAACTGAGCATCGTCTAGCCCCAAATCGGCTTTGATGAAAGGTGAAAGAATGCCTATGATCTGACGATCGATGAAATTAAATGCATAAACCAGTGTGAGAATAAACAGTACGTAGTTTCGATAACCTTTAGATGCACCCGCTTGGTCAGCTGGTATACCTTCAACGCTTGTGTGGGCCATAACAGTCCTTTTAAATGAAGATAGTGCAGTCTACGCATGAGGTAAATTATTTGGCAAGTAATTGTTACTTATTTGTAAACATAACGAAAATTTGTAAGTCAGGCTTTTTGTTCCCTATCGCTTGAGGTAGGATATTTACACATATACTCATCAGACCAGACAGGCAGTTATGACAGTAGATGAACTGTTGAATATCGAACCACTTGAACAAACCTCCGACAACACGTGGAAAATTGACGGGCTTGTTATACCGAAAACCTGGGGGCAAGGCAGAACTGCCTTTGGCGGAATTTCTGCAGGTATGCTCTACACCGCGGTTAAACAACAAATTAACGATGAAAGAGTATTACGCTCTTTCACTACCAACTTTGTTGGCCCGCTCATGCTCGATACTCCTTTTTCTATTGAAGTCACGCTATTGCGAGTGGGTAAAAATGTATCTCAATTCACCGCTCACGCTATTCAAGACGGTAAAAGCTGCGTTTTCTCTCAAGCGTGTTTCGGGATGGGCCGAAAGTCAGCTATTCAAGTTGAGAACAAAGACACCCACGATATGCCAGCGCCAAACAAAGCCAAGTTTATTCCGCAGATTCCAAAGATTACGCCCAAATTTTTGCGCTATTTCGACCTTGCTATTGAAGACGGCGGTATTCCATTTACCCGTAAGAAAACCAGTATTTACAACGGATTTATGAGGTTTAAGCAACCACCAGCGCAAATAACCGACGCACACATTATCACCATGATAGATGCCTGGCCGCCCACCTTACTTCAAATGATGAAGCTGCCTGCGCCTGCGAGCACAGTGAGCTGGAACTTAGAGTTTATTCATCCGCATAAGCCAGTTTCGCCTGAAGATTGGTTCGCTTACAAAGCGCATACCAGACATGCGGCTGATGGCTATGGCCATACCGAGGCAACAATTTGGGATAAAGACAACGAAGTTATCGCAATTAGCCGACAAACCGTGGCAGTTTTCGACTAGTTGCGCGGTTTATTGCAACGCTTCGAAGCTTCAATAAAGCATGAAAGCGTTGGGATTAAATAGGGATATAACTGAAATACACTGCAGATTGGTTATATCCAATGCATCTTCCAAATCATCCTTGTTGAGCGATAGTTGCTCATGTAACTCTGGCTTCAAGTTATGGTAACTTGGGTATATTTCGGGGTTTACATTGTCTAGCGACAGCACATAGGAAAGCTGCAAAATCCGATCGTTGTCTGTCGATGTGTCATCTTGGATGTTATGAATATTTGCAATAGGGGTAGCAATTGTTTCTGGGATCCCCCACTTTTGGATGAGCCGCGCTGACACCTGACTGTAGGTGTAGCCTAATACACCAAACTGAAGTTCTGCAGGCGTAACTTGCTCACTAAAATTCAAGCACCGCTGTGCAGCTTCGGGCAACGTAGACACTACCACCAACTCGCCGATATTATGCAACAAGCCAGCGACAAAAAAGCGCTCCGGCTCTTTGGTGTTTCTCATATCTGCGAAATATTTAGCAAGAAGCCCGCAAGACACGCTATGCTCCCAAAATTTATCTAAATCAATAATTTGAGCATCAACTTTGCTAAATGCTTGGCTAACACCATACGCTAGCGCTAGATCGTAGGTTGAACGCGTACCAACAACTTGAATAGCCTTGGTAATGGTTTCTATTCTATTTGGGAAGCGATATAACGCAGAATTGGCAACGCGCAACAGTTGTGCCGCTAACGATGGGTCAAAAGCGATAATTTCGCCTATGTCTTCAATGCTTGACGATTCATCATCCATACAGCGCTTTAGCCGTAATACGGAATCTGGCAATACGAATAAGTCTTCGGCTTTCGAAACTAATTCATCTAAATTCATCTGTGCACTCACTCCAATGCAGCTATGTCGGTGTTGTTCGAGTCGTCCTTCTCTCTTACTTCTAAAGGTATAGGCGCTTTTGTCTCAATGGTCAACCAATGTCGTATAAGCAAAAAGTATAATTTTTACTACTTTCAACAACTTAAAAATACCATACCAACTTAAATAAACGCGAAATGCAAAATATGTGGATACCTTTCACATACTTATCTGTTAACTAGTAACTAGGGCATGGCGTAGTATAACGTTGTCTTATTTGAATTGCTTTTACATCCGTGCAATTTATTCCTGTTTAATAATCAGAAATGTTAAAAAGTGTGAATAAATACAATTCGGCAGCAAAAATATATTCATCGATTGTAGTTTGATATTATCTCGGCTTTTAAATCGTTGGATAAAATCATTCTATGTTAAACGTCGTTATTATCGGCTATGTGTGGCCTGAGCCTAACTCGTCTGCCGCAGGTCAAAATATGCTTTCAATAATTAAGCAAAATCGACAAGCCGGTAATAAAGTAACGTTTCTTACTGCCGCCACAGACAGCGTGCACAAAGCAGATTTAGCGGCACTTGGGGTTAACAGCGAAGCCATTGCACTAAACTGCAGTTCGTTTAACACCCGCATTAGTGAACTCAAACCAGACGTGGTTATATTCGACCGATATATGACAGAAGAGCAGTTCTCTTGGCGAGTAAAAGAGATGTGTCCTAATGCGCTTAGAATATTAAATACAGAAGACCTGCACAGTTTGCGACAAGCGCGACACGACGCTGTAAAAAATACCGGCAATGCTGCTAACGGAAACCTAAACACAGAACTGGCACAGCGTGAAGTTGCGGCCATATTGCGTTCAGATCTTACGCTAATTATTTCTGAGTTCGAAAAAAACTTACTTGAAAACCATTATCGTGTGCCCAGCAAGCAACTTCGGCTGCACCCTCTTATTGTTGAAAATTATGACGAACAACCCGCAGGCTTTGCTAGTCGTCAGCATTTTGTGCATATTGGCAATTTTCGCCATGCCCCCAATTGGGATGCAGTGCTGCAATTAAAGCAGCATATTTGGCCAGCCATTCGCAAAAAGCTTCCTCGCGCAGAGCTTCACATTTATGGCGCATATCTACCCAAAAAAGCATCTCAATTACACAACCTTAGCCAAGGTTTTTTAGTCAAAGGATGGGCTGAAAGCGCTGATGAAGTCATGTCTAGCGCTAAAGTTTTATTAGCGCCCATTCGATTTGGAGCAGGCATTAAAGGAAAATTATTAGACGCCATGAAAGCAGGTACCCCAAGTGTTACAACCTGGGTCGGTGCAGAAGGCATATTAGATACAGAGAGCAAAATAGGTACAAAAAATCTTAAAGATAAAAATACACCAACATGGCCAGGTGCCCTGTGCTTGCCCATTGTCTCAGCCACTAGCACTCATGCTGACAACGGCGAGGGAATAAACGGGAAGATAAAAAGCAATGTGCAAAGCACGATAGACGATATCGCCCACAAAGCTATTCTGCTCTACCAAGATGAAAAAGCGTGGCAAGTGGAAAGCCAAAAAGCACAAGCTCTACTCAAACACTATATTACAAAGACACCCACGATAACGTTACCAAGCCAGATAGCTTGCCTCTGTAATGAGTTAGAAAATCATCGCAAATCACTATTTTTGCAGGGGTTAATGTGGCATCAAAGTCTCAATGCGACAAAGTACATGTCGCAATGGATTGAAGAAAAAAATAAGCAAACAAATAAATAGCCCTAACCCATATTCGAATTAAAGCGGCTGGCTTATCTAGGGCATCTGGAAAGAACAGGTTAAAACAAGCCTAGTGGAGTTAGCAAAAGTCGTAACGCTATTTCATACTCGTTTTGCTTAATAGGCTTTCAGCTTTTCGACAACGGCTTTTATTCCGTTTCCTCTAGATTCGCTCATATAGCGCTGAAGTTGGCATGCCTCTAGATAAGTATCGAAGTCAAAATCTCTACGCTGAGCTTGCTCCATACTATTTGCCTTTTCGAGCAACACCGCAAGCACACCACGAATCACTTTACTGGGAGAAAATGCAAAAAACCGAGCGCCGTTTTCACTTGTGGTTTCAACATAAGCTAGCCATACCGGGCTCTCGCACCCCTTTACCGATGTTGCATCCTGTTTTAACTGCGGCGGCATTGCTGGCAGCGCTTTACCAGCAAGCATCAAGGTGCGAGTAAAGTCTTCCCAACTTTTTGCACGTGAAAGCGTAAGGGCGAGTGGAAGAAGCTCAGAATGCGTTTTCGTCATTAACTCTCTCCAACATAAGCCATTTACTAAAGTATCTTCTAAGATTAAACGCTATAAAAGTGCGTTTAACTCTTCAGCCAACTCAGGCGCTGTCATTACTAAATTCTCTACATCGCTTTGAGTGGGAAACATCACTAATTCCACACCATTTTTTTCTAAGCCAGGGAGCCAGGTCGAAATAAATTCATCGAGGGGTGTGCTAACGCTTGTACCATCTAAACCATTTGTTGTAACAAATGCTGTGGCAAGGTCTGCATGTGGAAAGATAGGTAGCCGAATGACACCATCATCTTCTAGCATTACAAAGCCCTCTGTACCTTGTACTAAACACACTTCTTTCGCTTTGACTACATAGCTAATAACAAGCATTTGTCTTTCTTCTGCTGAAAGTTTCATTGCTTGCTCAATCACAGCGTCAGATAGTTTTTCACTTACGGTTTCTGGAAACACATTAATTCTCGTCTAAAAATTTCGGGGAAGTATACCTGCACCATTTAAGTGTGCAATGGCTATTCTCATTAACACCAAAGTGCAGCTTTGCTTTCCTCGTGATACCATTGGCATAGATATGATTTACGTGATTTTTAGCGCGTCGACCGCCAAAAAGTATACGAAAGCATCTCTTCACTACCATCAAAAGAACGAAGACGAGATATATGCACGATTTATTTTTGGCGCTTAAGCAAGACACCCACGATAAACACACTCAGTTAGAAAACACTGCTCCATTCTCTCTTTTTCACAGCTTGTCTAATTTCAACATCAATACCTACGCAAGTGTACTCAGCGTAATGACCATTTTTCATCGCATTACGGCACAGCATGTTTCAGCCACCGTTAGCGAGACACCCACGCTAACGCCAATTTTTGATATGTTAAACACGAAAAAGGTGGCCAATTCATTAAAGAGAGACACCCACGATATTAGTAAAGCAGCCAACTGCGATGGCAAAAACCCATCTGCAAATCAATCTGATACATTGCAGCACGCTTCTAAACTTACATTTACAAACACGAAGTCAGCCGCAATAGCAGCTTCCTACGTTTGGCTTGGTTCTTCTATGGGCGCGAATATCATTCTCAGACGATTGGCGAAGCATGATGAAAATATTCCTACCTCGTATTACGCCACTATGGCTGATTGCGCGAAAGCATGGGTGTCTTTCAAAAAAGAAGTTGAAGATAAGCTCCCGCAGCTTGGGCTCAACTCACAAGTAGGTATCGACACTATCGTTGATGATGCCAACGCATGGTTTTCGTTATTGATTGAGCTGGGTCAAGCGCATTGCAGTCAAAAAGCAGAAGTTCAATAGCAAACGTATAAATTATCTTAATTATTCCAGGTGTTTTTATAAGATATTATTCACGTCAGTAATGAATAAGCGCAGGAAAGAGATTTAGCAACAACCGTCTGGCTGCATAATTGTGCGAAACAACTTCGTTTGTGAGTTCTGGCAGCAGTTTCTGATATCATAACGCTATTGTTAAATCTGAATAAAAACATTTTATGAAAGTAGTCTCGTTTAATATTAATGGTATCCGTGCCCGTCTTCATCAGCTTCAAGCCCTTATAGACACTCACCAGCCTGACGTCATTGGCCTGCAAGAAATCAAAGTGCACAATGAACAGTTCCCGGTTAAAGCGGTGGAAGAGATGGGTTACCACGTCTTTTTTCACGGTCAAAAAAGCCACTACGGCGTAGCATTTTTAGCTAAAAAAGCGCCAACCTCTGTTGAGATGGGTTTTCCTACCGACGACGAAGATGCACAGCGTCGAATGATCATACTTAAAACGACAAATGATAATGGTGAGCCCGTAACCATCCTGAATGGATATTTTCCACAGGGCGAAAATCAAAAGCACGAAACAAAATACCCTGCCAAGCGAAAGTTTTATCAAGACCTTATGTCGTATTTAAATCAAAGTCACACGCCAGATGAAAACGTGATTGTTATGGGTGATGTAAATATTTCCCACACCGATTTAGACATCGGCATAGGCGAAGAAAACAAAAAGCGCTGGTTACGCACCGGCAAATGTAGCTTTTTGCCTGAAGAAAGAGAGTGGCTAAACACGCTTTTAGATTGGGGATTTGAAGATAGCTATCGCTCTCTTAATCCAGAAAAAAGTGATGAATTTTCGTGGTTCGACTATCGCTCTAAAGGCTTCAACGACAACCGTGGTTTAAGAATTGACTTAATACTTGCCACGCCATCGCTACACAGTAAATTAAGCGATGCGGGCATTGATTACGAGTTAAGAGGCATAGAAAAGCCCTCTGACCATGCGCCTATTTGGGCAACCTATAAATAACATAGCAGTATCGACGTACAACGCGAGCGGCGTAGTCGAGTGAAAACGTAGGAGAAACAGTGAGTACATTGCAAACCTTAGGTCTAGTGGTTTACGGGCTGTTCGTTTTAACATCGCTTAAAACAGTAGATCTTGGTCACTTTGCGAAAACCAAACATCAACAACATTTGGTGTTTGGCACTGCCGCGGCGCTCTTTGTACTTTGGCTGCTAAAAGCCGGTATATTCGAGGGATTAGACGTACACTTTCTGGGCCTCTCTGTACTCACATTGATGTTAGGCTTTCGCTACGCCGTTATTTCATCCTTTATCGCGCTTATAGGGGCGCATTTTATTGGTTACGGCAGCTGGCAGAGCATTGGCATTAGCGGGCTACTTGGCAATGTGCTTCCTATCGCGGTAACGTATTTTTTCTTTATGCTCTCTTTCCATCGCATACCACGACAGCTTTTCGTTTATATTTTCGTGTGCGCATTTTTCCCTGCCGCAATCGGCATTGCGTTAAAAACATTCACATTAGGTGGGTATTATTTTATTGAAGGTGTGTATACATGGGATATTATTTTCTCGAATTACATCGTTCTTATTCCCCTACTGGTGTTTCCAGAGGCTCTTTTAAACGGTATGGCCATAACACTGCTTGTAATTTATCAGCCGACATGGGTCTATACGTTCCACGATAAGTTCTATCTCGACAATAAATAACTTAACATCGCCTTGTTAGATGTTCTCGTATAAATGTAATTGCGCCGCTAAAGTCTCAAAACAATTGCTATTGCACTCTGACTTCTGCCTTCGCTATTCAGCAAGCTTTGGCTGAACCTCAATATCAACCCTTTATTCACTACCTCTGAGCCTTTCAGTACAAATCGGTAGGCCAGAGTGCTAAAAACAAATTGATATTTATAACTAATTGTTAATAAGTGTTTAACTTATTTTCTTCTACACTAGAGCTATCAAAATTAGTTCTGGTTGTTATGTAGATATACCCTATGCAAATACAAACCTATTCATCTGATCAAAGAGAGACCTCTTTAGCCGCTGACGAGGTCACTCGTTCAATCCGTGACGACAAAAATGCCTCGTTGCTGGTTGCCTATACGAATGCACATCACAATCCAGCAGTGATTGCCGCCTCTCTCGCCGAGACAAAAGTCCCGTTTTTAATCGCTTCGTCTTGTCTTGGTAGCTTAATATGTAATGACGTCCATGCCAAAGCCGATGCTGGGCTTTCTGTGTTATCCATCACTGATGAAGATGGCGCGTTTGGTGTTGGAAGCGCTGATTGCTCAGAAGTCAGTGCTTTTGACGCCGGCGCCAGTGCCCTTGAAAGTGCGCTTAAAAATGCAGGCAGGCCTTTTGAAAGTCCATCGCTTATATGGTGTGCATTACCGCCCGGTGAAGAAGAGGATATCTTAAATGGATTTACCAGCGTTGTTGGTGAGCAGGTGCCCATCTTTGGCGGGTCAGCGGCCGATAATACAGTAGAAGGCAATTGGTTTATTTGCACCCAACAGCACAGCGGTGCAAATTGCGTTGCAGTGGCTGTAATGTATCCTTCGTCCCCGCTAGGACTAAGCTATAGCTCTGGATACAAGCCCACCAATACCGAGTTTATTGCCACAAAAGCGAATAACAGACACATATTAGAACTCAATGGAACTGCTGCGAGTGTAGCCTATAACGAGGCCACAAACGGGCTTATTAAAAACCAACTGTCTGGAGGTCAAATACTTGGACTTACCTCTACAGCACCATTAGGTCGGCCGGTTCAATTAGAAAATGGCGCATTGAATTACCTGCTGTGTCACCCAGATCAAGTATGTGAAGACGGTGGTCTGAATGTATTTTCAAAGGTGACCGAAGGCGAAGAACTGGTTCTAATGGAAGGCAGCATTGCCAGTTTAACCGCCCGTGCTGAACGCGTGATCAACAATGCGATAATGCTTCTACCGGATGATAGAGAGCCGGCAGGTGTTCTACTAGTATATTGTGCTGGCTGTCGCCTAACTGTAGGTGACGAAATACACCCTATGCTCGAGTCACTACAGAAGACCTTTGGGCATTTACCCATTTGCGGTACCTATACCTTTGGT
The DNA here is from genome assembly GCF_001886475.1 of Alteromonas sp. RW2A1. Taxonomy (NCBI): domain Bacteria; kingdom Pseudomonadati; phylum Pseudomonadota; class Gammaproteobacteria; order Alteromonadales; family Alteromonadaceae; genus Alteromonas; species Alteromonas sp. RW2A1. Next base: position 1,478,031 of record NZ_CP018031.1, read on the forward strand.
GAGCAGGGACGATTTTTAGACGGTACAAACAGGCATGGCAACTTGATGATATCAGCAGTAGTTTTTTCTAAATGGTAGTTTTTCTTAATGAGTAAGGATTACGAAAACGTTCTCGAAGACTTAGCCCTTGTCTATCGACTAAAAGAGCAAGCAGAGGCACATAAAAAAGAAAGCGATGCCTTATTAGCGGGTACCCGAGCGCTTCTCACTGCAAGAAACGAGCAAGAGCTGTACACCAAAATGTTTGGTATTTTTCGCAATTTGTACAGCTACGACGTCTGCTTTGTTTTGGAAAACGATAGCAAAGGGAAAATGCGCTGTACAAATAGCACCCACACGCAGCTTATAGACACCCTTTGGGACGTTGATGATACACTGTCTAGGGCAATAAAAAGTTCACCGGTTGCCCTTTTCAACATTAAGCTTCAGCCTACATGGCAAGCGCACCTGCCCCTACTAGAAGCGCCAATCACATCTGCTCTGTACTGCCCTTTCAGAGTGCATCATCAACAGGCTGTAATGGTGTTTGGTCATCAAACGCTGGGGTTCTACACCCAAGAGTACGTTGACATGGCAAACCGCTACCGCACTTTTACGCAACAAATGTCGATGAGTGTTCAGGCCAAATTAATGGCTTTGGAAACAATTAAGCTAAAAGAAGAAAAAGCTCAGGTAGAGAAAAGCCTTATTTCTTCAGAGAAAATGGCCTCTCTCGGCCTTCTGGCAGCGGGCGTAGCACATGAAATTAATAATCCCATTGCGTTTGTTAATAGCAACATGATGTTCATTAAAGAGGTATTGCCCTCGCTCACTAACATGCAAGAGATAGTTGCCGAACTCGCAATGGCTAAGGATGACGAACAACGGGCCCACATTGCTGATAAAGCAAAGCAATGGGTTAGCGGGAATAAAATTGGCCCCATTGTTGATGAAATTGCTGATATTTGCGAAGAGTCGGCTGAAGGGCTCAATCGCGTCACCGAGATTATAACCAGCCTGCGTGCGTTTTCTCATAGCTCTGATGTTTCGGATGATGACACTGTTAATATAAACCACTGTATCACCAATGGGTTACGCCTTGTTAACAGTGAAATGAAACACAAGGTCACTATTGAGACAGACTTGGCAGACGTTCCTCTCATTCAGGGCAAAACCGGTAAAATCAATCAGGTTTTAGTTAACTTATTCGTTAATGCGGCCCAGGCTATGGATGAAGGAGGTAAACTCACGGTGCGGTCGTATTGTGATGCCCAGAGCAATGGCTCACATGTTATTGTGAAAGTTAAGGACACGGGCAGCGGCATTGAAAAAAGCGATTTAGAGAAGCTTTTCGACCCCTTCTATACCACTAAACCAACCGGTAAAGGCACAGGACTCGGCCTTTATATCTCTTTTTCTATTATCGACTCTATGGGCGGTAAAATAGAGGTAGATAGCGAGGTGAACGTAGGCACTACCTTTACACTAACGCTTCCGGTAGCAAGTGATGAGAACCGCGCTAATTTAGATGACTAACAGCAAACAAAAAGCCGAGGTGTATAAATTAGCTTAAGTAAGCTTACACAGCGGCCCTTTCGTGGTTAGCGGGGTTAATGCTTAGTTATGTTGAACGTGCTTATCTTGAGCGTAATTATCTTGAGCGTAATTATCTTGAACGTAATTATCTTGAACGTAATTATTTTGCATATGTTGAACAACACCAAATCACACCGCAAATAGCACTATTACTTATCGAAAAGAATATCCATAACTTCTGCCAACTCGCCTTTCCCAGCGCGAATTTCTTCTTCAGACAAACCTGCAATTTCATGAGGAAATACCAACCATTCGTCACTTTCGTTAACGTAATAGTCTGGTACGATATCTGTGGTGTTATTTTGCGGTTTGTACCAAGGGCACGCTATACGAATATCTTTCGGCATATTTAAACGCATAAGCTTGTTAATTTGCTTAATTAGCGCATCTACGCTGCGACCAGAGTCAAAAACATCGTCAACTATCAAAAGTTTATCGCCAGCATTAGCGTTTTCTACCAGATAATGTAACCCGTGCACACGGATCTCTTTTGATTGCTGATTAATACCGTAATAAGACGATGTGCGCACCGCTATGTGGTCGGTAGAAGTGTCTTTGAACTCAAAGAATTCCTGCACTGCAATACCTATTGGTGCGCCACCTCGCCAAATTCCTATGATGAAGTCTGGACGGAAGCCGTCTTCATATACCTTAGCGGCCAAGCGAAAGGAGTCCTGAAGTAACGATTGCGAGGTGATAAAATTCTTGTTCATAACGTCTCACTGGGCGAAATTTAAAAGACCGCGAGTATAGTGAACTTCACACCAATTTGCACGGAAAACTCATTAAATCATGCTGTTTATCATTCGTTTTGCAGTGCCTGCGATGGCTGAATTTGCATCGCTTTATACGCAGGGTAAATACTCGCTGCAATGCACAGTAACATTGAAAACAAGGTAATACTCGCAATTTGCGAAATATCCATTTCAATTGGTAAACCGCTGCCGTCTGCAGCAAGAGCAAGAGGAGAATTAACCAGCTCGAGTATGTTATTTAACTGACTAGTAACGAGACACCCAAGTATTAATCCTATTCCCGCGCCTTTTACGCCATTGAACAAGCCGTTTAGTATGAAAATGAGCATGATTGTTTTTGGCGTCATTCCTTGAGTTTGCAACACCGCAATATCCCCTTGTTTCTCAGACACCACCATCACCAGGGCAGATATAATGTTAAACGCGGCGACGGCAATAATGAGCAGCAGCATTAGCATCATCATATTTTTTTCCATTTTTACTGCGTCAAACAAGGGCCCTTGTCTTTCTCGCCAGGTTTTGATGTGTGAGGCTCTTACACCAAGCTCTGCTTTTAGGGTATTTACGATGGCAAGGTAATTAAACGCGTCATTTAAAAACAGTCTCACCGACTCGCCCTTGGCTTTGGGGTCGCGCACGAGTCTGTTTACATCATCAATATTCATATACAGTACTTTGTCGTCCATCTGCGAGCCCATATCGAATATTCCCGAAACAGTCACCAAACGTTGACTAGGCATGCGACCAAACGGAGTGTAAACGCTGGCACCAGCTACCATTACTCGCATTCTGTCGCCCACTCTCACATCGAGTTTAAGTGCCAATGCGCGCCCTACTATTACTCTAAAACTACCAGACTCTAAATCAGAGAAGCGCCCCTGCTCCATATTATTCGCCACCATAGTGTGCTGTTTCATGCCCAGGGGCTGGATACCGTGTAGTTGAACTCCCCTCAAATCTTTGCGCGACTGAACAACGGCTTCAGTTTCTCTGTAGGCCATTACGGCAAGAACCTCTTGCATGGGTGTCTTGCTAAGATAGCCATTGATTAGATCTAGCAACGATGGGGTTGAAGTATCAAAAATTTCGCCAGCGTCTGCGACTGGTTGCATGGGTGTCTCGGTTATGACTTCTTTGACGGCTTGTGAACTATTTTGCGTGGGTGTCTTTGAAACGGGGTTTTCGCTTAACGTGGGTGTCTTTGTATTCGTCTTTGTATTCGCTTTTGCAGATATGTGGGCTTTGGTGATGGTTTCGTTGATATCTGACTTGGCATCAGAAGTAATTTCAATATGGGGAACAATGCCTAGAATGCGCTGCTTGAGCTGGCCTTCAAGGCCGTTCATAACTGAAACAACAATAATTAGCGCCATTAAACCAAGGGCGATACCGGCTACCGAAAAGCGATTGATAAAAGATACAAAGCTAGTTTGATTCGCTTTTCTCGATTTGGCATAGCGATAAGCTATAGATGCTGAAAGAAGATAGGACATAGCGCCTTGCATTTAGAATAAATAGTAAAATCTCTCTCGCCACTGAACACAACACAACTAACACGCAGCTTTTCAAGAAACAGCATAATCTTACTCACAAAACGGCAGAGATTGTCTAAGCTAACAAATGTTCGAGCTTTTTACAGTGCGTATTACCATGCTAAATCAAAAAGCAAGATGACGAGATTCACCCAAAATAGTAAAGTGCGTATACTACGTGTAAGCTACTGGCTGCACAAGAATTAGTGGCAGAGGAATGATGTGAGCACACTTAGTCTAGAAGAAAAAAAAGCCCAATTCGAAGAGTATTTTTCAATCGCTTCGAACATCAATGTTAACATTCGGCCTCTTGCCGAAGGCGAAAGTGTGCCCGCTGAAGATGCCATAGAAGACGCAATGCCTTATGCATTTCGTATCGCTAGCGAAATGGCTACAATTGAAGCGCAAGCAATACGACCTCTTCGCAACCTCGGCGACCATGCTGAATCCCTCGCCGACTTTCTTAATCATCAGTCTAGAAAAATAGACCTTATGATGTCGTTTGTTCTTCACCAGCAAGATGATCCCCAGCAGCGCAACCGCTCGGTAAAATTTGGCGGCGGCGGAGTTGTTGTCGAGTCTGACACATCATTAGAAGTGGGCGCACTTGCCGAGCTAAAGTTGTTTTTAGATGCTGAAGCGGCGGCCATATTCTGTTACGGCGAAGTTATTACTTGCGAGCCCGTAGAAGATAGCTACCATATAGCGTTTATTTTTAGTGCCATTCGCGAGCAAGACCAGGAATTACTCGTGCGCGCTAGCCTGCACATTCAAACGCAGCAGCTTAGAAAGCGAGCAAAAGAGAAAAAATCTGGATCCTAAACGGCACCATCAGCAGTACTCATTGCCATCTTACATTGGTATAAATTGTATTAAACAGTTATAGGACGTCATGACAGCCACCTTATTATCACTGCCTCTTCCGGCGCAGAAGAAAGACGCATCGTCTCAGGATCATAAGCAATGGGGGCAATTACAAGGTAGCAGCACCGCGCTTTGTATTAGCCAAGCACAGGCCCAGTACAAGGGCCCAATAGTGCTTATTACCGCCGACACGCCGTCGGCAATGAAGCTAGAAAAAGAACTCGCGTTTTTTATGGCAAACAGGCCTTCGGCCAAAGACGTCCCTGTTACGTTATTTCCTGATTGGGAAACTTTGCCCTACGACTCGTTCTCCCCTCATCAGGATATTATTTCTCAGCGCCTAGAAACCCTGTTTCGTTTTACTCAGCAAGTAGACGGCATATTTATTGTTCCCGTTAACACGCTAATGCAGCGTCTTGCGCCAACGCATTACCTTGCTAAATATTTGTTGATGCTGAATAAAGGCGACACGCTAGACCGCGACGAATTTAGACGCAACCTAGAGCAAGCAGGATACCTCCACGTTAGTCAGGTAATGAGTCACAGCGAATTTTCAGTTCGCGGTAGTATTATCGATCTTTTCCCAATGGGCAGCGATCAGCCGTTCAGAATAGACCTGTTTGATGATGAAATAGACTCTATTCGATACTTCGATACCGAAACCCAGCGTTCCGGCGATTCGGTAAACAAAATTCGTTTGCTTCCCGCTCGTGAGTTTCCTACCGACAAAGAGGCAATAACGCTATTTCGGCAAAATTTCCTAGAAAGGTTTGACGCTAACAATGCCTCAGAGAGTATTTTCTCGCAGGTAAGTAAAGGCACAATGCCAAGTGGCGTGGAGTATTACTTACCGCTATTTTTTGAACAAACCGCAACCTTGTTCGATTATCTACATCCCAAAAGCTTGTTGCTGCTTCACGGCGATGTAAAAGACGCCAGCGAATTTTTCTGGGCCGATGTTAAAGAGCGCTACGAGCAGTACCGTTATAACCTAGCGCGTCCACTGCTGGCTCCTAACGAGCTTTTCTTACCCATCGACGAACTGTTCGGCAATATCAAACAGTGGCCAAGAGCGTCACTTGCAAGCAGGGTGATTGAAGAAAAAGTAGGAAGCTTCAACTTACATTGCGAACAGATAGATGACATTGCGATCAACTCGCAAAAAAAGGTTCCAGCAGAGCGTTTAATTGCCACGGTTAATGAAGCACAGAAACAAGGAGCCAAAATACTGTTTTGTGCCGAAACGCAAGGAAGACGAGAAGGTTTATTAACAGTACTGGCCAAAGCAGGAATAAAGCCTAAAGCCGTTGATACGTTCAACGACTTTCTGTCTAGTCACGATACCATTGGCATTACTGTGGGCATGGTAGAGCATAGCTTTCGCTGGAAGAGTGAAGAAGGCGAACTGCTCTTTATCACTGAAACCGAGCTGCTAGGCCACAAGGTTAGCCAACGACGCCTACGCGACAAACGCACCGCAACCGACGAAAGCGCCATCATCAGAAACTTGGCAGAGCTTTCTATTGGGCAACCTGTAGTGCATTTAGATCATGGTGTAGGTCGCTATCTTGGCCTGCAAACGTTAGATGCTGGCGGTGTAACAACTGAATATCTATGTATAGAGTATGCTAAGCAGTCGAAACTATATGTGCCTGTTGCGTCGCTGCATTTAATTTCTCGCTATACCGGTGGCGATGCCGATAGCGCACCGGTTAACTCATTAGGATCAGACGCTTGGTCGAGAGCTAAGCAAAAAGCCGCTGAAAAAGTACGCGACGTCGCTGCCGAACTATTAGATGTATACGCTCGTCGTGCCGCCAAGCCCGGCTTTGCTTATCAAATTAATTGGGATGACTATCAAAAGTTTTCCGACAGTTTTCCTTTTGAAGAAACTCCCGATCAGGCGCAGGCAATTGCCGCAGTTATGCATGACATGGGCAATCCGCTGGCTATGGATCGCCTGGTGTGTGGCGATGTGGGCTTCGGCAAAACCGAAGTCGCAATGCGCGCCGCGTTCTTAGCCGCTAATCACGGCAAGCAGGTGGCAATACTCGTACCCACTACGCTGCTCGCTCAGCAGCACTACGAGAACTTTAAAGATCGCTTTGCCGACTGGCCTTTTGAAATAGAAGTAATGAGCCGATTCGTAAGTGGAAAAGCTCAAAAAGACGTGGTTGAGCGCCTTGGCGAAGGCAAAGTAGACATTGTGGTGGGAACCCACAAACTGCTGTCTAGCGATATAAAATACAAAGATTTGGGCTTGGTGATTATCGACGAAGAGCATCGCTTTGGTGTACGTCAAAAAGAAAAACTCAAATCACTCAGGGCCGATGTGGATATTCTCACCCTTACCGCAACCCCTATCCCGCGCACGCTTAATATGGCGCTTTCTGGCATGCGAGATCTTTCTATTATCGCGACGCCACCAGCTAGGCGCCTGTCTATAAAAACCTTTGTTCAGCAGCGTAATAAGGCCACTATACGTGAAGCCATTATGCGTGAAATTTTGCGTGGTGGTCAGGTTTACTTCCTGCATAACGAAGTGGAAAGTATTGCTCAAACCGCAGAAGAAATAGCGGAAATAGTGCCAGAGGCTCGCATTGCCGTTGGCCATGGTCAAATGCGTGAACGCGACTTAGAAGGCGTGATGAGCGACTTTTATCACCAGCGTTATAACGTGTTAGTGTGTACCACTATTATTGAAACCGGTATTGATGTGCCAAGTGCAAATACCATTATTATGGACAGAGCCGATCATTTAGGCTTAGCGCAGCTGCATCAGTTGCGCGGGCGTGTGGGTCGCTCTCACCACCAAGCCTATGCGTATTTGCTAACGCCTCACCCTAAACGCATGACCAAAGACGCCGGCAAGCGTTTAGACGCCATTGCTCAGTTAGAAGATTTAGGCGCTGGATTTGCGCTTGCTACCCACGACTTAGAAATTCGCGGCGCTGGTGAACTATTAGGTGACGACCAATCAGGTCAAATCGCCAGCATCGGTTTTAGTCTTTATATGGACATGCTGGATAAAGCAGTAAACGCGCTTAAAGATGGCAGAGAGCCATCGCTAGACGATGCTATGTCTGGGCACACAGAAGTAGAGCTGCGCATACCGGCCCTTCTGCCTGAAGATTATATTGCCGATGTGAACACCCGTTTATCGCTATACAAACGCTTAGCAAGCTGCACAACACAAGACGATATCGATGAGTTTCAGGTAGAATGTATTGACCGTTTTGGGCTGTTGCCAGAGCCTGCTAAAAACCTAATTGATGTAGCGGAAATTAAGATAAGAGCGGCGGCCATAGGTATTCTCAAAGTAGACTTGTCGGCGCAAGGCGGCACCATGGAATTTAAAGAAAATACCACGGTTAACCCTGCTTACATTATCAAACAGGTTCAAACTAAACCGAATACCTTTAAATTTGAGGGAAGTCAAAAACTTCGCTTAGTGAAGAAAACCGAAACAGCTAAAGAGCGCATTGCGTTTATTAGCGATATCATTGCCGATTTTGCAAAGGAGTCGCGATAACATGACGTTATTTCGCTGGTGCACACTTACTGCGGTATTGGCCGCAGTTGCTACCACGCCATCTCATGCTAATGAAGACTGGTGGTTTGATGTGGAGGTGGTGGCGTTTAAACGCAACACCGCTCTCACTCAACTTGAAGAACAGTTTAAACTCGCTGAAACCTTCGACACGCCAGCCACCGAGGTAGATGTTATCAGCGCTGTGGTTATGCCAGACATTAGCCTGATAAAACAAAATTTGGCCACATGCGATGCCGACGGCCAGCCGCAGAGCGAATTGCCGATTACATGGCCTGAATATCCGGCGTTGACTGTTCCTAAACACGATCAAGACTTCTTGGCGCTGCCAGTTTCTATTGCCCAAAGCGACACAAAAGACCAAAGCGACACAAAAGACCAAAGCGAAGAAAGAACCCTGATAGATAGCACTGCCAAGAGCGATATAAGTAGCCAGAGCGGTATAACTGCCCAGAGCGATATAACTGCCCAGAGCGATGCAGCAACAAGCTCAGAACAAAACCTAGTAGAAAACCCAGCACAAAACCCAGTAGAGAACGCATTATCTTCCCCTGAGTTAGACTCGCTACAGCCAAACTCTACATTCGCGTCTGCATCGGTAGATATAACGCGTATCGATGATATCGATGATTTAGCTGCTACAAATTCAGATTACGATTTATCTGCCGCTGAGCCAGCACCAACGCCGCAAACAATAGCATCTTATTGGGCATCATTTTTTGGTGTCGATTCGCTGCCAGCCGTTACTACGCCAGCATTTACCTATTGCGAAATGTCAAAACCTTGGTTGAGCGTAAAAGCACAAGCAAATGGATACCAATGGCAAGAGCACGTAGTAGACAATCGTTTACCAGCCCCTAAACAGTTACCTGTTGTTATAGAAGGTAACGATTGGCCGTTAAGTGCGTCGTCCCATTTACTTTCAAGTGACACACATGAACTAACGTCTATTTCACGACAAATTCGTTCTAACCGAGCCCTAGAGCGACTGCTTCATGTAGCATGGCGTCAGCCGGTGAATTTCGGTAAGAACAATGCGTTTAACGTCCGTCTATTTGGCGGTATCAACTATGCCGATCAGTTTAATGTTGACGGCAATGAAGTAGAGCCGAGTTCAGCGCAAAGTACGTTCATGCTTGATGATAACGCTTCGCAGAATTCTCAAGGCTTTTTACAGAACGAGGCGGCACGAAACGCAGCATCTAACCTTGTATCAAGCTCAGAGCCGAACTTATACTCAGGCTCACCCTCCAGCACGTCAACAAGCGCAGCATCAAGTTCAGCATCTAGCCTTTACAACACCAACAATGATTTTTTTGCTCAGTTAGATGCGAAACTGCAAGCACCCTCACCCATTACGTTTCATGAATTACAGTCATTAAAACGCGAAGACAATGGTGAAGTATCAAGTACTGAAAATGGCAACAACGAACAGACGCCTATATGGGAAATTGACGGTCGCATGAAGGTGTTTTTGAAATACATAAATCGCGTGCCCTATCTGCATATCGACAGCGAATTATTTTATCGTCACCCTGTGCCTGAAACGTTTTTAAGCTCAGGTATTGATACACCTGCCAATGCAGAAGGGAACACACAAGAGACTACACAAGAGAATACGCAAGAGAACGCAGAGCTAACGCCTACTGAACCTCAGCAGTTAGCTTATCAACTTGTGTCAATCCCACTGGCCGAGCAACGCAGGGTGATTAGTGAACAGCTGCATTATTTCGACCATCCATTGTTTGGCTTTATCGTGCAAATTCGCCGATACAAACGCCCCATTGCAGAAGATACACAAGATTAGGAAGCTGGTTTCATGAAAATCTATACCCGTACAGGCGATAAAGGCAGTACTCAGATATATGCAGACAAAGCAGTGCGAGTAGACAAGGATGACTTAGTAGTACAAAGCTATGGTGATATTGACGAGTTAAATAGCCAAATAGGGCTATTAGCGTCATTAGTTGCCACTCATCATCATGAGTATTTGCACACTATACAGCGTAATTTGTTTCAAGCAGGATTTGCCATCTCGGCAAGCTCTACCCTAAAAGATAGTGATATTGAACGACTAGAAAATCTCATTGACGAGTTAACTAATAAAATGCCGCCTAACACCTCATTTGTACTGCCAGGCGGCAGCAAACAAGCAGCACAAGCCCATGTATGTCGTGCGGTATGCCGCAGAGCAGAGCGCGCAGTAATTAGTTTGGCCAAGCACTACGAAGTTCCCGACGTGGTGCACGCTTACCTTAATCGATTAAGCGATTTTCTTTTTACCTTTGCGCGCTTTTTAAACATTGAAGCCGGTATCGAAGAAGTTACAGTATAAAAATCGCGTATCTAAAATGAGTTAAACGTTACTTGAACTTAACTTTTTTATTTACTTTTAAATGAAAATAATTATCATCTACATTCTAAATCAAACTTAATCGTTTAAAATGCATGTTCAGGTCTTTCATTTTTTTATCACTAATAAGTGCTCTTTTCGGTACAGCTGTTGCCCAAACCAATAATGACGATGCGGTTGAAAACAGCGCCGCACAAAAACGTGCCATTGAAAACATTACGGTAACGGCGTCTGGCTTTGAGCAGCTTACAGCTTTACCCGCTCAGAGCAAGAAACAGGTGTAAATGAAGGGCTTCCGCTAGTTCAGCAGCCTAAGCATTTATTCACCTTAAATACCACGTATCGTTTGAGCGGTGAAAGCGAAATTTGGTCGCGCTGGACAGTGCGTGGAAAAGAGACGGCGCTTACTTCAGTATCATCACGCTCAATTTTATCACCCGGTGTAGGCCTTTTTGATATTGGTTACAACACGCGACTAACCCGACATATAAAATTGCAAACAGGCTTATATAACGTACTCGATAAAACTATGCGCTACGAGGAATTTGGCTACGTAGAAGACGGCCGCAGACTGTGGTTAGGTATTAATTGGGTGTTCTAATGCGTTTACTAGAAGGACGTTTCATAGCGTACAAAAATTTTGTGCAGCTTATTGTTAAAGTGCTGCTTATTAATAGCTTGTCTCCTTTAGCTTATGCTGAGGCTTTTTATGACTCAGACGCTTATGGACAAAGTTCTTATAAAAAATCCAAGCAAGAATCGCGTATGGACTTAGCCTACGACGCGGCTCAAAAAGGGCTGCGCCATAGCGATAAATTTCCTGGTTTTGCTAAGGCGTGTTGATCTTTCGTGATTAGTTTTTGAACAGCATGGTAAAGAGTTATAATTTGCTTCGCCAAAAGTAAAAGAACAACTCACTACCATGCCAGGAATTATGCCAGCATGGTATCACTGGCATTTTCAATGATGTGGCTACCCATGTACTGCTGAGTGAAATATGTACAGCAAAGATCAACAGACCCTAGCTTATGTGACATTGATAGCCCGCTGCGAGATATGAGTGTTAAACGCAGTGAGCACTCGAAACAGCGCAAAGAAAACGCAAACCACAAACCATCACGCTCTCATTATCCTAAACGCAAAGGCCAAAGCAAAAAAAACTCGCTGCCGCCTACGCAAATTTTTGAAAATGTCTACTTTGTTGGTGCGGGCAACGTATCTAGCTGGGCAGTCGATACCGGCGAATCAATTGTACTAATTGATGCGTTAAATAATGAGGCTCAAGCTCAACAATACATTATCGACGGTCTTGCTGCTCTTGGTTTAGACAACAAGCCTATTTCTCATTTAATCATTACTCATGGCCATGGCGATCACTACGGCGGACAGTCACTACGGCGGACAGTCACTTATTAGCAAGCTTTATTCGCCTAAAATTATAATGAGTAATCACGAATGGAACTGGTTAGCGGCGGGTGCCGATGGCTTTAGCAGCCCGCGTTGGGGCGAAGCCCCTGCTCGAAAAGTAGGTGTTAGTATTGGAGTCGATGACGAAACTACACTGACTGTAGGCAATAATACGTTTACTTTTTACCTCACTCCGGGCCACACGCCAGGAACTCTCTCTGTGATGTTCAAGGCAGTGGAAAAAGATGATGCCAATGATGGCGCTACGCACAAAGCTATATTGTGGGGCGGCACAGGCCTTAATTACGGCCCTGATGTTCCGCGCATAAAAGCGTATACTGAATCTGCCGCCAAAATGCGCCGTCTGGCGTTAGTAGAAAACATTGACGTTTTCCTGTCCAACCACCCTAAACGCGACGGTAGTGACAAAAAGTTTGCTGAAATCAATAAATCAGCAATAGCAATTGATAGCGCAGAAAACGCCGAAAACAATCCATTTGTGGTAGGCAAAGAAACCGTTATGTCGGCGTTCGACATGCTCTATCACTGCACAACAGCCCAAATGATAAAAGCCGGCGGCTAAAAGACTTACAGATAAAATCAGCCTCACTCGCTATTGCTAGCGTTCACTCATGCTTTCAATAAGCGCCACGGCACTGTCGTATTGGTCTTTTAATCCAGTTGGCAGTGCGCGTTGGTAAAATGATCCACCGCAGAGTGCTTTGGCACTGTCTTTATTATTAGCGTTATCTCGTAGCTGCTGAGAAACTCGCTGCTCCAGCCCATCAAGAATTTGCTCTGCGCCTTTTATGTTGTTACACGCAAGCACCATGTCGCAGCCTGCATCAAGGGCTGCACTGGCACGCTCAACATAGCCGCCAGCAACAGACGCACCATGCATCGACAAGTCATCTGAGAAAACAGCGCCAGTAAAGCCTAAGTCGCCCTTTAAAATTTGTTGAAGCCAACGCGCTGAAAACCCAGCCGGCTCTTGACACACTTGGTTGTAAATAACGTGAGCAGGCATGATGCCATCCAGCAACTCGCTTTTTATCAGCTGTTCAAACACCACCATATCGGTGTGTTTAATTTCTTCAAAACAGCGTTCATCTACTGGCAATGCAATGTGCGAATCGGGCGCTACACTGCCATGACCTGGAAAGTGTTTTCCAATGGCTGGCATGTTAGCCGCTTTTAAACCTTGAATAAGCGACTTAGCAATGCGTACTGTGTCTGTAGCGTTATCAGCAAAAGCCCTATCGCCAATCACTTGCGACACACCGTTAATATCTAATACAGGAGCAAAACTAATATCAATATCTAGTGTCTTAAGTTCAACGGCGAGGGTCAGGCCGCAGGCTTCGGCGTATTTAGCACATTTACCCTTACTTTTACAGCGGCGTAATATATCGCCCATAGCAGGAATGGCAGTAAAGCCCTCACGAAAACGCTGCACTCGCCCGCCTTCATGGTCAACTGCAACAAGAATGGGCTTATTAGCATAGCGTCGGATGTCGCTTACGAGTGCCGAAAGCTGGCGCTTATCATAGTAGTTACGAGTAAACAAAATTACGCCGCCAACAACTGGGTGCGCTAGCTTTTCTTTTTCTTCTGGCAAAAGCTCTTCTGCCATGCAATCGAGCATTAGTGGGCCCACTGTGCTACCTCGCTCATCCCCTTAAAGCATTGCGACGTAAAATATTGCGCCATACGCGTCATAAAACATTACTTCTCATTGTTGATTTCTGTGGGTAGGATAGAGAAAAAAACGGAGTAATTCACGTGATAAATTGGATTAAATGGCTTGTTGTTGGCGCGATAGCGCTACTTGCCGTGGTTGCCGCAGTTGCCTATACCACACTCTATTTAAGCCTGCCTCGACTAGAGGGAAACAGTAGTACTTATCATGTTGCTCAACCTACCCAACTATCGAGAGACTCTCTCGGGCACGCGGTCATAAACGCAGAAGGAATTTTAGATGCCGCCTATGCACTTGGCTTTGCTCACGCCCAAGACCGCTTTTTTCAAATGGACCTGCAGCGTAGAGCCGCATCGGGCAATTTATCAGACTGGGTAGGTAAAGCGGCACTTGAGATTGATAAAAATGCCCGCTTTCACCAATTTGAGCAGCGCGCTCAAGCCGTGTTCGATAACTTACCAAGTAAACAACAAGAGCTGCTTATTCGTTATTCCCATGGCGTTAACGAAGCCCTAAATGAATTCACTACCCTGCCCTTTGAATATATTGCCGCTGGCGTAGAAATAACTCAATGGCGCCCTACCGACAGTATCTTGGTAATTTACAGTATGTATTTAGACTTGCAAGGCGGCCAAGTTAACCTCGATTTAGCAAGAACTGCACTTAAAGACACCTTTGGCGAAGAGATTTACCGTTTTATTACCCAGCCAAGCCATTATCAAGCGGCTTTAGATGGCAGTGAACTTCCCCTGTCAGATGCACCTGTACCCGAGTACCCCAATATTTTATCTCAAGCTAACGACACCGTTTCAGTTACTCATATTAACCAAAATCGTTATTCGTACGATGGCACAGAACTTCCCGATATAGGCAGCAATAACTATGCAGTGTCGGGAGAGCTAACAGCAACTGGCGCAGGGCTTTTAGCAAACGACATGCATTTAAGCCTGCGGGTACCTATTATTTGGTATCGCGCGCAGCTCAATTACAGTGAGGCCGGTGAAAACATTTCGGTTACTGGCGTATCGCTGCCGGGACTACCCGGTATTGTTGTAGGCACTAATGGCCACATCGCCTGGGGCTTTACGAATGCGAACTTAGACAACGTAGACTGGGTTGCTTTAAATAGCGATACCCCTACCACCACGGTTACCCAAACAATTCCTCTGCCAGGTACTTATAATGAGAGTGCTGATAGTGAAAGTGCTGATCATGCAAGTGCTGGGCATGAATTTACTATGGAAATGAGTGAGTTCGGCCCAGTAAAAACCATTAACGGTAAGCGCTATGCTCTCAACTGGGTGGCTCATCACGATTTTGCAGCTAACCTTGCTATAGTCGATTTTGGTAGAGTGAAAACAGTGGACGATGCTCTTCTCATTGCTAGAAAAATTGCAATACCTACACAAAATTTAGTGGTGGTAGATAGCAAAGGCAGCGGAGCGTGGACACCCGGCGGCGCGGTGCTTAACAGAGAAAAAGCAAGCTACACCGCCATTTCCGAAGAGCAGATGAGAAACAATACACCGCAACCTGCTGTGTCGTTGCCCGTAGTTAAAAACCCATCCTCAAAAAGAATATGGACAGCCAATGCGCGCGTTATATCGGCAGAAGACCTGCCGCGATTAGGCGATGGTGGCTACGCACTTGGCGCAAGAGGCCAACAAATACGAGAGCGTCTGTTTGAAAAAGACAGATTTACAGAAACCGACTTTTACGCCATTCAGCTAGACAACCATGCGCAATTTCTTATTCCATGGCACAACTTACTCTCTGGGCTGCTTACTATGCATAACGTAGAGTTTAAACCCGACTTGTCTTATCTCAACACATGGGGAGCCTGTGCATGCGAAGACTCTGTTGGATACACCTTAGTTAAGCACTTTCGAAGAGAAGTGGTTCAAATGCTGTTTGGTGAAATATTATCAACTCTTGATAAGCAAGGCGTTCAAAGTCGCTCCCTGCTTAGAGGTATTGAACCAGCCACGTGGCAACTTATACACAACCAGCCCAATAGCTGGCTACCGCATGGAACAGGCACCTTCGACGAATTATTAGTAGATGCATATCGACGCGCCAAAAATAAGCTTCTCGATAAATATTCTCCTCTTGAGGCCAATATGGATACTCTACGCTGGGGTAGCGTTAATAAGCTTAAGGTAAAACACCCGTTTTCCGCACAAATCCCATTCTTTGGCGACATGTTAAACATGGATGAGGTTGAAGGTTTTGGCGATACTTACATGCCAGCCGTGCAGTCGACTGGTTTTGGCGCTTCACAGCGCTTTTTTGCAAGCCCTGGACACTTAGAGAAAGCTATCCTTACCTTACCTGGCGGTCAGTCTGGCCATCCGCTGTCAGAATTTTTTACAGCGGGTTTTAATGACTATGCAACGCAGGCTGCCACGCCGTTACTGCCAGGTGAACCTATTTATTCACGCACGTTTTACAAAAAAGAAGAAGAATGACACCGGCTATCACACTACTTAAAAAAAAGCGGCTCCATCACGAGGTTTTAAAGTACGAGCACGACAGTAATGCCCCCTCTTTCGGCCTTGAAGCGGTTGAAAAGTTAGGTTTAGCCGCAGAGTGTGTATTTAAAACCTTAGTGGTAAGTACAGAGCGCGAAGAACTCGCTGTGGTAGTTGTGCCGGTTGCGACAAAACTGAGTGAGAAAAAAGTAGCCAAGGCATTAGGCGCAAAGAAAGTTTCCATGGCAAAAGCCGAGGCTGTAGTAGCCTCAACGGGATATATATTAGGTGGAGTAAGCCCTATTGCTCAGAAAAAGCGACTATCCACACTTATCGACACAAGCGCCAAGCAGTTTGCTACTGTGTATGTTAGTGCGGGTAAACGAGGGTTAGAAGTGGCCCTGTCGCCCAGTGATTTGGCCGAACTTACTCAAGGGAAGTTTGCAGATGTGTCGGTGTGAAAGTTAAACTAAGAGCTCGTCGACGAGGCTTTTGCTTGCGTTAACCACTGCTGTTTCGCCTCTTTCATAACCGCGTCGCTTGGCGAATCATCGCCGGCAATCGCAATAGCAATTTGCTCAATAATGGCATCTCGCTTCTCTAATAAAGCATCGGCTCTGGCAAACAAATCCTTTGCTTCGGGATATTTTTCTTTAAGCCCATCTATTTTTTCAAGTGCATAATAATGCTGCTCAAATTCTTCATTAAAAAGCTGACGTTTGGCATTAAACACCACATAATCTTTCGCTGCTTTAGAGTTGAGGTATTCTAAATCGTCTTCAGACAAGCTAGCAGCTTCGGCCACTTCATTTGCTTGCTCTAGCCAATAATCAATTTGCGCATCGTTATTCTGTTTAACCGCCTGCTTAATACCCGCCTGTAAATCGCTGGCGTGAAGAATTTCCATTACCGTAATAACAGGAACAGCAGACGCCGCTTGGTCACGGTTATCAGCATCTACCGATAAAAACACAAACCAACCTGCAATGGCTATTACTACAACAGAAAGAACGACGAGTGCTTTTTTCACACTTCCTCCTAAGAAAACAGCATAAAGAATCAAGTGCGGATGCACTGTAGAAAAGAGGCAACACAAAAGAGCGAGGGAGCCTCGCTCTTTTAGTATTGTAGCGACGTATTAATTATTCGTCGACAGGTGCTGAGTTTTCAACTCGGCTTTTAAGTTTTTGACCAGGGCGGAATGTTACCACCCTGCGCGCTTTGATAGGAATATCTTCACCCGTTTTAGGGTTACGTCCAGGACGTTCATTCTTATCACGCAGGTCGAAATTGCCAAAACCTGACAGTTTTACTTGCTCACCAGATTCCAGAGCGCCTTTAATTTCTTCGAAAAAAAGCTCTACCAGATCTTTTGCATCACGCTTGTTTATGCCTAGTTTCTCGAACAGGTGTTCAGCCATCTCGGCTTTGGTCAATGCCATAGTTTACTCTCTTAACGCGGCTCCAAACTCAGATTCCAAACCTTTTACCACAGTGTCGACAGCGTGCTGAATCTCAGCCTCTTCTAAGGTTTTTTCTGGATCTTGTAAATGAAGTGACAATGCAAGGCTCTTGTACCCAGGTTCAATTCCCTTGCCTTTGTATTCATCAAACAAGTTTAGAGCAACTAGTTGATTTACGCCAATTTTTTCTATGTAAGAAAGAACATTTCCTACACGCACTTCATCTTTTACTGTAATAGCTATATCACGACGATTAGATGGAAAGCGCGATACTGGTACAGCAGACGGTAACTTGCGCTCGCTAATAGCATCAACCACTAACTCAAACACGAAAACGCGACCGTTCACGCCCAACAATTTCGTAAATTGCGGGTGAATAGCACCAATATAGCCAACTTCTTCATCGTTAAGCAAAATTTTTGCAGTCATACCCGGATGCAATGCACTGTGTTCAGCTGCTTCAAATTGGAACTCACCGTTTTTGCCAGTTAGTGCCAATAGAGCCTCTACATCAGCCTTTGCATCGAAGAAATCGACCGGGCTGTCGCCCATATCCCAATGTTCTTCGTTACGACGCCCTGCTACTACACCACCAATTACTTGCTGTTGCAATACACCATTTGGCGCATCTTGTTGAGGTATAAAGCGTAATCCGGTTTCAAACAGTCGAATTCGCTGTTGCTGACGCTTCTGATTATACGCAGTTGCACCTAGCAGTCCTGGCCATAAACTCACGCGCATTACCGACATATCAGATGATATTGGGTGTGGTAATACCATGCCATTTACCTCTGGAAACAGCGCGTTTTGTATTTTCGGGTCGACGAACGAATACGTAATGGCTTCGTTATAGCCTTTGCTTAACAACAGCGACTTCATTGTACCTAATGGCAACTGTGCCTCTTGCGAAGGCAGCATGGCCAGCTTCGCAGCTGGCGCAACGTTAGGAATATTGTTGTAGCCGTAAACTCGCGCTATCTCTTCAATTAAGTCTTCTTCAATTGATATATCAAAGCGATAGCTTGGAGCCGCAGCTTTCCAGCCGTTATCAGTTGCAGTAACGTCTAAACCTAAACGTTTAAGCATCTCCGTTACTTTTGCATCGTCGATACTAATACCTAACACACGGGTTAAGCGATCACGACGAAGTGTAACCGTGGCTTGCTTAGGCAATTTATCTTCTGAAACCGCTTCAACAACCGGACCCGCTTCACCACCGCAAATTTCTAGAACAAGCGCAGTAGCACGCTCCATGGCTTTGCGTTGAAGCAGAGGGTCTACGCCACGCTCGTAGCGGTGCGATGCATCGGTATGTAAACCATACTGACGAGCACGGCCCATAATGGCATCGCGACTAAAAAACGCACTTTCAAGCAAAATATCTTTTGTTTCAGATGTAACCCCTGAGTGAAGGCCACCAAAAATACCGGCCATTGCTAACGCTTTGTTATCGTCTGCAATTACTAGCGTATTTTCTTTAAGCGTTGCTTCTGTTTCATCAAGCAGGGTTAGCTTTTCGCCTTCTTTCGCCATACGCACATTTACATTGCCTTCAATACTAGCAAGATTGAATGCGTGCATAGGTTGACCTAGCTCAAGCAATACAAAATTAGTGACATCAACAATGGGATCGATACTACGAACACCGCAGCGGCGAAGCTTTTCAACAAGCCACAGTGGTGATGCAGCAGTTACATCAACGCCCTTAACCACACGACCTAAATATCTTGGGCAAGCATCGTCTGCACTAAGGGTAATAGCAAGTTTGTCATCAATAGTAGAGGCAACGTCTTCAACTACTGGTTCGCAAACGTCTAAGTTATTAAGCACACCAACTTCACGGGCAATACCGCGAATGCCTAAACAGTCTGCGCGGTTAGGCGTTAAATCTACTTCAATAGCGTTATCGTCTAGGTCAAGGTATTCACGAATATCTGTACCTACTGGCGCATCAACTGGAAGCTCGATAATTCCGTCGTGATCATCGCTTATGCCTAGCTCAGAAAAACTACACAGCATGCCGAAAGACGGCTCGCCGCGCAACTTGGCTTTTTTGATTTTAAAGTTGCCAGGCAGTACCGCGCCCACACAGGCTACCGCTACTTTTATGCCCTGGCGGCAATTAGGTGCACCACAAACGATATCAAGTAGCTCATCGCCACCTACGTTAATTTTAGTCACGCGAAGCTTATCGGCATTAGGGTGCTGACCGCATTCTACAACCTCGCCCACTAATACGCCGGTGAACTCACCCGCCACAGGCTCTACGCCGTCTACTTCTAGGCCAGCCATGCTCAACTGTTCAGACAGCTCATGTGCCGACAGCGACGGGTTAACCCACTCTCTTAACCATTTTTCACTGAATTTCATGTGTACTCTGCCTTAGTTGAACTGCTTGAGGAAACGAAGATCGTTTTCAAAGAACGCGCGTAAGTCGTTAACGCCATAACGCAACATAGTTAAACGCTCTACGCCCATACCAAAGGCAAAACCAGTGTATTCTTCTGGGTCTATTCCAACCGACTTAAGTACATTCGGGTGCACCATGCCGCAGCCAAGCACTTCAAGCCACTGGCCGTTTTTACCCATAACGTCTACTTCTGCAGAAGGCTCTGTAAACGGGAAGTAAGACGGGCGGAAACGCACTTCTAAAGACTCTTCAAAGAAGTGATGTAAAAAGTCGTGCAAAATACCCTTTAGTTCGGTAAAGCTCACGTTTTTATCTACCATCAAGCCTTCAACTTGGTGGAACATGGGCGTGTGAGTTTGATCGTAATCGTTACGATACACGCGCCCTGGCGAGATAATACGAAGCGGCGGTTTTTCCGCTTCCATAGTACGAATTTGAACGCCAGAAGTTTGCGTGCGCAGCATCATGTCTGGGTTAAAGTAAAACGTATCGTGATCGGCACGCGCGGGGTGATTGGCTGGAATGTTCAGCGCATCAAAATTGTGGAAACCATCTTCAATTTCAGGGCCGGTTTTTACCGAAAAGCCTAACTCACCAAAAAACGACTCTATGCGTGCAATGGTGCGGCTAACCGGGTGCAAGTTACCAGGTTTTTCAATACGCCCAGGTAGCGTAACATCTACCGCTTCTTCCGAAAGCTTCTTGTTAAGCTCTTCAGTGCGTAAATGCTCGCCTTTTGCAGAAATAGCCTGCTGAATAACCTGTTTCGCTTGGTTAATTTTTTGGCCAGCGGCAGGACGTTCTTCGTTAGATAACTTTCCTAAGCCTTTAAGTAAGTCGGTAAGTTTACCTTTCTTACCCATAAATTCGACCCTAACTTGGTCTAATGTGGCTGCATCTTGGGCAGCGTCAATCTGGCTCTGCGCCTGATTGATAATCGCGTCAAGCTCCATGGTTTCCTCAATGTGCATGATGACTGCATGGCCTTCGCGCAAGAAAGATAAATCTGCTGGCGAAAGCTTGCTTGAAATAAAAACGATAGTTTACACGAGGGATAGACATTACCGCTACCCTATATAGCTGATAAAGGCAGAATTTTAACCCATAACTTTAAATTGTTTAAAAACAAAGAGGAAAGGTACAGTTTGTACTTTATAAGAGATGGCTTAAAAAATTTCAAATAAGCATAAAAGATAGAACTACAGAAAAGAAAAAGGCGAGCATCCTGCTCGCCTTTTCCCGAAAGAACTTAAACTTAATTAGTTAATAATTAAGCTAATGCGCCTTTAGCCGCTTCGACTAGTGCGCTGAAAGCTGCTTTGTCATGTACTGCGATGTCGGCAAGGATCTTACGATCGATTTCAACAGACGCTTTCTTCAAACCGTTAATGAAACGGCTGTAAGACAAACCATTTTGACGTGACGCAGCATTGATACGTGCAATCCACAATTGACGGAATTGACGTTTACGCTGACGACGGTCACGGTAAGCATATTGACCAGCTTTAGTTACAGCTTGTACCGCTACGCGATAAACTCGTGAACGAGCGCCGTAATACCCTTTTGCCTGCTTGAGGACTTTTTTGTGACGAGCACGTGCAATCGTGCCGCGTTTTACTCTAGCCATTCTTTAGTCTCCTAGTCTTAAACGTACGGCAACATGCGCTGAACTAATTTAGTATCAGAATCATGAACCAATTTTTTGCCACGTAGGTGACGTTTACGCTTAGTACTCTTCTTAGTCAAAATGTGACGTAAGTGAGACTGCTTGCTTTTAAAGCGACCAGAGCCCGTTTTCTTGAAACGCTTGGCGGCACCGCTTACAGATTTCATTTTAGGCATTGCTAAAACTCCGCATTGTTTTGTATCGACATGTTCAGCGTGCAGTCGCTTAAGTGTCGGTTAATGTTTGCAGCAAGGTGTTTCAGGGTGCAGATTCCTGAAAACTTTAGACCGTTACTACTTCTTAGTTGGGGCGAGCACCATAATCATCTGGCGGCCTTCCACGCGACGTGGAAAAGATTCGCAGTTTGCTATCTCTTCTAAATCGTTTTTAACGCGATTTAGCAGGTCTATACCGATGTCTTGGTGCGCCATTTCACGTCCGCGGAAACGGATTGTGACTTTGGCTTTATCACCACTCTCAAGAAAGCGACGCAGGTTGCGCAGTTTTACCTGGTAATCGCCTTCATCAGTGCCAGGGCGAAATTTAATCTCCTTGACCTGAATTTGCTTCTGTTTTTTCTTCTGCTCTTTCTGAGCTTTACTTTTTTCGAAGAGGAACTTGCCATAGTCCATAACTTTACAGACTGGCGGCTCAGCATTCGGACTGATTTCTACAAGATCTAAGGTAGCTTCTTCCGCTAGCTGCGTTGCTTCAGCAAGTGAAACTACGCCAACCTGTTCTCCGTCTTTGCCAATTAAACGTACTTCTTTGGCTTTAATCTCATCGTTAATGCGGGCTTTGTCGCCCTGAGCCTTATTGTTAGCGCCTTTAATGTGCTATTCCTCCAAACATTTAATTCTTTCGTTTGCTTTCGTGGTGCTGGATATCAGCAGTTATTAAATACCAAAAGCAAACTCCGGTGTGCATTATACACAAATTTCGCTCAACTACTTAATGGTCTTTGCCATTACTTCTTCTTGAGCCATGGCAATAAAGTTTTCCACGGTCATTTTACCGAGGTCATCTCCACGACGTGAGCGCACTGCCACTTCGCCAGATTCCATTTCTTTATCGCCCACAACTAGCATATACGGGATACGCCTTAGCGTGTGCTCACGGATTTTAAAGCCAATCTTCTCATTTCTCAAGTCAGACTTTGCTCTAAACCCTAATTCCTGCAGTTTTTTTACACAATCTTGCGCGTAGTCTGCTTGTTTATCAGTAATATTCATTACTACAACCTGTTGTGGTGCTAACCACAATGGGTAGAAGCCAGCAAACTCTTCGGTAAGAATACCGATGAAACGCTCTAGCGACCCCAAAATTGCGCGGTGGATCATAACAGGTACTTTACGCTCACCATCTTCGGCTACGTAAGTTGAACCCAAACGTCCAGGCATTGAGAAATCGAGCTGCACAGTACCACACTGCCACGCCCTGTCTAGACAATCGTGCAATGTAAATTCAATTTTAGGGCCGTAGAAGGCACCTTCGCCAGGCTGATATTCAAATTCGATATCGTTGGCTTTTAGTGCTTCAGCAAGTGCTGCTTCCGACTTATCCCAAATTTCGTCTGCTCCTACTCGCTTTTCTGGGCGAGTAGAAAGCTTAACTGCCACTTTATCGAAACCGAACGCAGCGTAAGTCTCGTACACCATTTTTATACAGCCGCTAACCTCTTCTAAGATCTGCTCTTCTGTACAAAAAATGTGTGCATCGTCTTGGGTGAAACCGCGAACGCGCATTAGGCCGTGCAGTGCGCCTGATGGCTCGTTGCGGTGGCAGCAACCAAATTCAGCCATACGTAGCGGTAAATCGCGGTACGACTTAAGACCCTGATTGAATATTTGAACATGACCCGGGCAGTTCATCGGCTTAACCGCGTACTCGCGCTTTTCCGATTCTGTGGTAAACATGTTTTCTGCGTATTTATCCCAGTGTCCGCTCTTTTCCCAAAGCGTACGGTCCATCATAAGTGGGCCTTTTACTTCGTCATAGTTATATTGACGAAGCTTGGTTCGAATAAAGCTTTCTAGTTCGGTGTAAATCGACCAACCGTCGTTGTGCCAAAATACCATGCCCGGCGCTTCTTCTTGCCAATGGAATAAATTTAGCGCTTTACCAATTTTACGGTGGTCACGCTTTTCAGCTTCTTCTAAGCGTTGTAGGTAAGATTTTAATTGCTTCTTGTCTGCCCATGCGGTGCCGTATATACGCTGCAACATTTTGTTGTCGCTGTCGCCACGCCAGTATGCACCCGCCACTTTCATAAGTTTGAAGTGGTGACAAAATTTCATGTTTGGAACGTGAGGGCCACGACACATGTCTGTATATTCTTCATGAATGTACAGAGCTGGACGATCATCTTTGCTGATGTTCTCGTCAAGAATCTGCATTTTGTATTCTTCGCCACGCGCTTCAAACGCGTCGCGCGCTTCTTGCCAGCTCACTTTATTTTTTACAACGTTGTAGTTTGTTTTGGCTAGCTCAAGCATACGCTTTTCAAGCTTAACTAAATCTTCCTGAGTTAGGCTTTCTTCCATATCAACATCGTAATAAAAACCGTTGTCGATTACTGGGCCAATCGCCATTTTGGTATTTGGCCAAAGCTGCTTGATGGCATGACCTAAAAGGTGGGCACAGCTGTGGCGAAGAATTTCTAAACCATCTTCGTCTTTAGCGGTAATTATTTGAAGCTGTGCGTCAGCATCTATCATGTCAACCGCGTCAACAAGTTCGCCGTTCACTTTTCCTGCAATGGTTGCTTTGGCTAAACCAGGGCCAATATCGTTTGCAACGTCTAATACAGAAACTGGGTTGTCGAAAGCACGCTGGCTTCCGTCAGGAAGAGTTATAACAGGCATGTATGTTCCTTAACAGTGGTGACGCCTACTCTGCGCCACTTGCATTGATAAAAAGTGAGCGTGTAATACGCTGTTCGTTTTGTGTCAGTGTTTATTAATAGCGTTCTTTAATAAAGTGTATTAATCGCTTTCACTAATTGAGCAGCGCCGCAACTTAACAGCTGTGCTAGAAAAATGGATGTCACTACTCAATCGAAGCTACGGCAACTACCTACAACATTTTTGAGCGCAATTACCGGAATGTGCTGTGTTTTCGTCATTAATACAAAAACAAACACAATATTAAACAAACACGTTGTATATATTTTCGATGGGCGATTATAACGAGTGTATAGGCAACTTCAATGATGAAAATCAGATCCAAGCAATAAACCCAGGCAATTGCTGATTTTCGGCGGAAACATTGCTACTTCGCCGTATTTTTGAGCACTTTTTTTGAACACGTATAGTGACTAAATGTGCAATATTCGAAATTTGAATCATACTTTATCAAATTTGTTCATTTTTTAACCGTAACGTTCGATTTTTAAAAAGCATTGTCGGCTAATATTTAGCGGTGAGTGCTGAGCCGTGATTTTTGGCTTAGCGTTTTGGCTCGGGGTCTGACTTAGCATTTAAGTTCAAAGTCTATTGGTTGGGGGGGGAATTTTATGTGGCATTTTATTAGTGAACATATCTCGCAAGCCACTGGCCAATTTTTTAATTGCCAGCGAGCAGAACCCGTTTCAGGCGGCGACACTCACAAAAGCTTTATTATCAGGGATGAAACACACCGTTATTTTGTAAAAACGCGGCGTTATGATGATACACAACAGTTACAACACGAAGCCGAAGGATTAGATGCACTTGCGGAAACAAACTCCATTCAAGTGCCTCAAGTTATCTGCCAAGGCGTAACTAAAAATGAAGAGCCCAACATGGAATACTTGGTGCTTTGCTATAAGCGCTTCGTAGATCCTCAACCTACCGATTATTTTCAACTAGGTGAAATGCTTGCCAAATTACATGCCGTAAATGCGCATACAAGTTACGGGTGGCCGCACGATAATTTTATCGGGGCCAGTGTTCAAACCAATGGAAGATCGGCATCTTGGGCAGACTTTTTCGCCGAGAAACGCATTGGCTCTATGTTAGAACGCTTAATCGCAAACAATATCTGGCGTATTAGTGACAACGAAGCACAAGATTTAATTGAATACACAAGACGTTTACTAAGCCTCCATCAGCCTCACCCATCCCTGCTGCATGGCGATTTATGGCATGGCAACATTGGCTTTAGCAAAAAGGGGCCAGTGATATTCGACCCCGCCGTTTACGTTGGTGATGCAGAAACTGACTTAGCCATGGCTGAACTTTTTGGAGGCTTTCCCGAAAGCTTCTTTGAAGGATACAGCAGCCACACCTCACTTGAAAAAAATTACCAACAAAGAAAACCAATCTATCAGCTTTACCATATTTTAAATCACGGGTTATTATTCGGCGCTCATTATATCGTTCAAGCGAAACAGATAATTGACGATATCAAGCGCACAAAATACGCATAGCGTTCAATCAGAGTGATTTTTTATGGAAGACAAGGCACCTGTTGCCCTAGTAACTGGCGCAGCCAAACGCATTGGCGCAACATTAGCTCGGCGATTGCATGCTAACGGCTACCGTGTAGTTGTCCACTATTCCTCATCATACGAAGAAGCTAATTCACTGGTGAACGAGCTAAATCACTCCCGTCCAAACTCTGCGATAAGCCTGCAGGGCAATTTGTGTGACAGTAGTCATATCAATGCTATCGCAGAGAGATCAGTAGAGGCTTGGGGGCGTTTAGATGTTTTAGTAAATAATGCATCGAGCTTTTACCCAACTCCCATGGGCGAGATAACAGAAGACGACTGGTCTTCACTTGTTGGCAGCAACACAAAAGGCCCGTTGTTTTTATCCCAAGCGTTAGTGCCTGCGCTTAAGCAAACTGGTGGCTGTATTATTAATATGGTGGATATGCACCTAGACCGGCCTCTTCCAAAGCACAGTGTGTATTTACTCGCGAAAGCCGGGCTCGCCTCTCTCACCCGCTCTATGGCGATAGAGCTGGCACCTCAGGTTCGTATAAACGGTATAGCGCCAGGCGCTATTTTATGGCCCGAGCGCGATATGGATGAATTAGCTAAGCAACGACTCATTGACAGCGTACCGCTGCAACAACTGGGCAGCCCTGAAGATATAGCAGACGCGCTGAGCTTTTTGGTTTCTGCCTCGTATATTACTGGGCAAATTATTTATGTCGATGGCGGGCGAAGTTTGTATACCAGCGCCGAATTATAGAATAAAAGTATAAAAAATACTCCGAAGAAGAGGTAAACACACCCTATGATGCCATGTCCGTTTTGGTTTACTAGCAACACTCAACATTGCTTCGCTCAAACTGTGGGCAGCAAAAAACACGTGTTCCAAGCTGGTAAAACAAAGCGCCCCACTCTTTTTATTGGCGTTGCCGTATTAGCCTTAACCTTATTAACCGGTTGCTTTGGTCAAAATACGGTGAAAGATAGCCTTAACGATTATCAAAGCCGTTTATCTCGCGTGTTGGAAACACCTCTCACTGAACCAAGAGTTGCAGCGCTTCCAAGACTGACTGAAGGCTCAAAGTTAAAGCACGATATTGAAGGATTAAGTATTAACCTGCGAGAGTTTTACGCTATTCAAGACTGTGAACTTGGCCGCGTAGTAGCAGAGCGAAACACTTCTTTAGGTAAAAGCCAGCTTCCGTCACAGCGTTTAGTGTACGAGAGTAAGCTTTTGTCGGTGTTTTCAAGCTGTGAAGAAGCTCTCAGAGAAACCGATGAGGCCCTTGCCAACACGTTAGCCGATTGGAAGCAAGCGAAAGCCGCCGATTATATGAAAAGCTGGGCCAACCTTATCCAAACTAGTAAAGAGATGCGTTTGGGGTTGAACAGCCCTGAGAGACTTCTTGCCCGCGAGAATAACAAAGATGCACAGGCTAGCATTAACAGCTTATATTTTTTAGACGACTTATTATCATCCGATGCACTTGCAGAAAGTGTTGATAGCAGCGAGTTGGAAACCCAGCTAAAAATTATCCTTTCTGCACGATTGCCTGCCAGTTTGTGGCAAACACAGAACACCCTAGCTGCGGTATTACCACCACTTACCGCAGAGCTTACACCAGCACTAGACAATATCGCCTGCGTTGATGGCAGACCCAGCGATACGGCTAAAATATTGCGAAATGTGTTTTATCTATTTTTTATTGAAGAAATTCAACCCGTGGGTAGCTTGGTGAATAACTATCATTATAAGCTTACGCCTCTGTGGGAAAAGTGGCAGCAAAATCCTGCGCTTCACCCCTTATTTAAAGACTATCTTTATCAGCAGTCTGTTGAAGGTTTTGATAAATACAGCAAGGCTGTGCAGTCTCACGTTTCAATGTGGCAACAGTTCCTGGGGCGCTGTAACTTGTCCCCCGTAGCATAAACTAACGGCGTAAAATAGAGGCGTAAACTAGACACGCACACTTTGTATTTTTAGTGTTATGCTTAAATGATGAAAGATAAAAACCCTAACGACGTTACTGAACAAATCGCGCAGCACTATGCAGCGCTGTCACCAGCAGGCAAAGCAATTGCCCATTATCTGCAGAAAAACCCCATCGCTGTATTGTCACAGTCTACTTCGCTTATTGCAGAGAAAGTGGGTACTTCTAAAGCTACTGTTAGCCGTTTTTTTCGACAAGTGGGCTTCGAATCACATCAGCAGGCAAGAGAAGCATTAGCCGCACTGCGAGAGCAAGGCGTGCCTGTGGCGTCTAACCACAGCGATAAGCAACATTTTGAAAGCGAAGTTCAAAACCTGGCAGCCACCCTTCAAAGCTCCTCAGCTGAGGAACTTAACTCAATTGCGCAACTGCTCGCCAGCGCAGAGCAGGTTACTCTTATTGGGTTTAGGAACGCCTACCCGATAGCATTGCACTTTCGTCAGCAGTTAAAACAAATACGAGGTTCGGTACGTGTTTTACCACAGCCTGGGCAAACCCTGAGCGAAGACATTATTGATTTAATAGATAAAGACGTAGTGGTTTTGTTTGGTTTTAGACGGCGAACCCGCCAGTTTAAATTTGTGCTAGAGAATATAAAACACTGCAAAACCGTGCTTATCACAGATCCCACGGGTCAGGGCTACAAGCCACAAGTTGACTATTTGTTGGTATCGCATATTGGTAGTGATGCTCCCTTCGACAGTTACGCAGCGCCTATGAGCCTGGTGGCTTCATTGTGTAATTTAACCTATTCGCACATTGGCGAGGCCGCATCCGATCGTGTAGACGCTATTACTGATGTGTACGAGCGTATGGACGAGCTGGAAGATCCCAAGCGTTAGTCGGCACTTCTTTAACAACACGCTTAAAGAACACCTTCAACCTAACAATTAAGCAACATTCGTTTCTCTTGACTTTGTTATGAAACAATTGTTTCATAGGGTAATCATTAATAATAACTAAGTGTGCTGTGAACTCTCCTTTTGTATTAACACCTTTTTCTGCAGATTGCGAAAACAAACACGCGCCATTAGCTGGCCTTGGGCTAGCCATTAAAGATCTTTTTCATATGTCTGGTCTACCGACCGGTGCGGGCAACCCTGACTATTTGAAAACGCACCCTCGCTCTAATAAATACAAAGGACGCCAAAACGGACAAGAAAACGGGCAAGTTGCAGAAGAAAACTCACAAAACAGCACAGTAAGCGCACTGCTACAAGCAGGTGCAATATTCAAAGGAAAAACCATCACCGATGAACTTGCCTACAGCTTACATGGCCAAAACAAGCACTTTCCGGCGTTAACCAACCCCGCCGCACCTGCGCATATTCCCGGCGGATCATCATCGGGCTCCGCGGTTGCCGTTAGCAGCGGTTTAGCAGATATTGGTTTAGGTACAGATACCGGCGGTTCTATTCGCGTTCCAGCAAGTTATCAAGGACTGTGGGGGTTGAGACCTACTCACGGCATTATAGAGTGCGACAATATGGTAGCACTTGCCCCTTCATTCGACACAGTTGGTTGGATGACGAGAGACTTAAACACCTTTGAGCTAGTGAGCCGAATTTGCATTCCTGGTCATACGCAGCACGCTTTTAGTGACACTGTTCGATTTGGTGTTGCTTCCTCTTTGTTTGAGGGTGTCGCCCACTCAAAAGAGTGCAATGCATGGATAAATGAAACTATTCGCCGTCAGTTTAAAACCACCGATATTTCGTCTGAAAGACTTAATTTAACAGAGCTTGAGAGCGCCGCTACCTTTAGAGTTTTACAAGGCAACGAAATTTGGCTGCAACATGGCCAGTGGATTGAACAAGAAAAGCCAGATATTGCTACTGACATCATGGCGCGTTTGTCATGGTGTAAAACAATTACACCCCAGCAAGTTGATGCCGCTAAAGCTCAGCAGCAAAAGGTAATTGAACACCTTACTCACATCTTTGAAGACATCGACGTTTTGGTCATGCCCACTACGCCAGGTATTGCTCCGCGATGTGATGCCGATGAAACTGCTTTGGCAAACGACAGAAATGCCCTACTCGCATTAACCTCGCTAGCGGGACTAGCCGGGCTACCGCAGCTTCATTTACCACTGTTTACTCTGCACGACGCTCCCTGTGGATTATCCCTTGTGGGCAAAAAAGGCAACGATCTTGCACTAATCGAGTTAGCCAAGAGACTTCTGACACGCTAACTATGCACTCACTGTGCGAATTGTACGTTAGTTATGCGTTAATTGTGTGTGAGCAAAAATTACCAAAGAGAATTCAGTGCAAAGAATTACATAAAAGATTCAAAGGAAATAACAATGACAAAAAAATCCAATATCGCATTTACAGCTCCCCATTTTGCAGCGTCTCAGGTGGGGCTAAATATTTTAGAAAAAGGCGGCACCGCTATTGAAGCTATGGTTGCTGCTGCGGCGTCTATTGCCGTTGAATACCCTCACATGAACGGCCTTGGTGGCGATGGCTTTTGGCTTATTAGCGAACCTGGTAAAGCGCCAATAGGTATTGATGCCTCTGGCGTGGCTGCACAGGGCGCAACACCTAACTTTTACAAAGACTTTGATGCAATACCTAGCCGTGGCGGCAAATCGGCATTAACCATGGCCGGCGCGGTTGCTGGATGGAGTGAAGCACTTAAAATAAGTAAAGAATGGCAAGGTGGCAAAGATGGGTTAGCACTTTCTACACTGCTAGATACGGCGATTAGCCAGGCAAACTGGGGGATTGAAGTAACCCAAAGTTTAACCGACGCCAGTAACAAAACCTTTGATGATTTAGCTGATGATGAGAACTTCGCGCAGTTCCTGATTAAGGGGAAGGCACTTAAAAAAGGCAAAATTCTGAAGCTTACCGCGCTTTCTAAAACCCTTGCTCATTTGGCAGAGAAAGGACTAGACGACTTTTATCACGGCGAGCTAGCGCAAAAGTTAGCTGCAGATTTAGAGGCCGCAGGTTCTCCTATTCGCCTTGAAGATTTTGAAAATTACCGCGCGAAGCGTGTAACACCATTAAGCGTAACCACTTCAAAAGGCACGCTTTATAATTTGCCGGCTCCTACGCAGGGCGCAGCGTCGCTTATAATATTAGCTCTTTACGATAAAGTGCAGCACTTAGGCAAAAGCGACGCCGACATGGTACACCTGCTGATAGAGTGCACTAAACAAGCCTTTATTGCCCGCAATAATAATGTTACCGATCCATCTCGCACGCCTGTTGATTTACAACAGCTTCTTACCGACGAATCGTTAGATGAAATGGCACAGCACATTTCTATAGAAAAAGCTCAGCTGTGGCCTCACGTGGCAAAGCCTGGAGATACAATTTGGATGGGCTGTTGTGACAATGAAGGCCGTATGGTGAGCTACATACAGTCTCTTTATTGGGAGTTTGGCTCGGGTATTGTAAGTCCGCAAACCGGCATTGTTTGGAATAACCGAGGCACGTCATTTTCACTAGACCCAGCAAGCAATCAGTATTTAGCGCCAGGGTTGAAACCATTTCATACTCTTAACCCTGCATTTGCAGAACTTAACGACGGACGTCGAATGAGTTACGGCACCATGGGTGGCGAGGGCCAGCCACAAACTCAAGCAGCTTTATTTGCACGTCATGTGTATCACAACCAGCCTATTGATAAAGCCATATGGTTAGGTCGATGGCTACTAGGACGCACCTGGGGCGATGAAAGCCATAATCTGAAAGCAGAGCGCGATTTAGTTGAATATGTGGGTGAGAGCTTAGTCGCCCGTGGCCACGATTTGGTCACGGTAGACCCTTGCAATGAATTAATGGGCCATGCAGGTGCCATTATTCGCCAAGAAACCGGAGATGTAACTGGTGCAAGCGACCCGAGAAGTGATGGCAAGGTATTTTTAGGCCATGTTTAACCGTTAAATTACAACAAGAGAAAAAACATTCATGCAGTTTTTAATGGACAACCTAACGGTAATTTTATCGTTAATTGGAACCGGCATTTTTGCTGGGCTTTTAGCAGGCCTGCTTGGTGTAGGGGGCGGTATTGTCATTGTGCCAGTGCTGTTTTTCCTCTTCCAGGCGCTAGGTGTATCTTCAGAAAGCGCCATGGTAATTGCTACGGCTACCTCCCTTGCCACTATCGTTCCAACGTCAATTAGCTCGATTAAAGCCCACCACAGCAAAGGTAATGTCGACTTTGTACTGCTTAAAGCATGGGCGCTATTTATTCTTATTGGAGTGCTTGTTGGTAGCTATGCGGTAACCGTTGTTAACCCAACTCTCCTTACCCTGCTGTTTGGCATTATTGCCACATTATCGGCAATAAACATGCTGATAGGCAGAAAAGAAGCGCTGTTTAAACGCTTACCCGGTAAAACCGGACAGTCACTTATGGCAACCTGCATTGGTTTATTTAGTTCTATGGTGGGCATTGGCGGCGGAACATTAACCGTTCCTACGCTTACATTTTGCAATTACCCAGCACATAAAGCCGTGGGCACTGCTGCAGCGGTAGGGCTTATTATTTCTCTTCCTGCAGCAGTTACCCTGCTGTTCGCTGGCACCACGCCGCCCGATGCACCATTTGCAACATACGGCTATGTAAACTTGCTAGGCTTTGCCTGTATTGTGCCGTTAACCGTTCTTTTTGCTCCTATTGGTGCAAACATTGCCAATAAGCTAGATGCCAATCTTCTCAAGAAGATATTCGCCGTCGTTCTTATCATCACCGGCCTGCGCATGCTTGCGCAGGTACTCATTTAGGAGTCTTCTCTTATGCAAAGTTTTTCGCCGCTTTCTCCTCCGCCGCGTCTACTAATGGGCCCTGGCCCGATTAATTGCTATCCCCGCGTATTGTCGGCTATGGCAACTCAATTAGTGGGTCAGTACGACCCTGTAATGACCGGCTACATGAACGAAGTGATGGCCCTATACCGCGACGTCTTTAATACCAAAAACCAACAAACATTCTTGGTTGACGGTACTTCACGGGCCGGCATCGAAGCAGTACTTGTGTCGGCAATAGAGCCTGGCGATAAAGTGCTTATTCCCATCTTTGGACGCTTTGGTCATTTGCTGGCAGAAATTGCTGAACGTGCAGATGCTGAAGTGCATACCATTGAAGTTCCCTGGGGCGAAGTATTTACGCCAGAGCAAATAGAAACTGCGATTAAAGAAGTTAAGCCGAAGATGCTGGCTACAGTGCAAGGCGATACGTCTACCACCATGCTGCAACCTCTTGCGGAAATTGGCGAGATTTGTGAGGCTCATGATGTTCTGTTTTACTGCGACGCCACGGCTTCTATTGGCGGCAACCCCTTAGACGTAGATGCGTGGAAACTCGACGCTGTATCGGTAGGTTTGCAAAAATGCTTAGGCGGCCCGTCGGGAAGTTCACCTATAACCCTTAGCGACAAATTTGTGCGCACTGTTCGCACTCGTCATCATGTTGAAGCTGGTATTCGCGACGCCCATCATGAAGGGGCAAAAGGCCCTAAAATTCGCTCGAACTACTTCGATTTACCCATGATCATGGATTACTGGGGCGACGAGCGCTTAAACCATCATACCGAAGCGGCGAGCATGCTTTATTGCGCAAGAGAATGCGCTAGGGTGCACCTTGAAGAAGGACAACAGCAAGTAATCGCCCGTCACAAGGTTGCTGGTGATGCCATGTTGGCCGGCATTAAAGCTATGGGATTAGCCCCTTTTGGCGACCTAAAGCACAAAATGTACAACGTAGTAGGCGTGTATATCCCTGATGGTGTAGCAGGAGAAGAAGTGAGAGAAACCTTACTACTTCGCTTTAATATTGAAATTGGCACCAGCTTTGGCCCGCTAAAAGGAAAGATTTGGCGCATTGGCACAATGGGCTACAACGCCCGAGAAGATGCGGTACTCCACACCTTACAATCTCTTGAAACCGTTTTGAGAATGCAAGGTTACTCATGCCCAGCAGGTGCTGGTGTAGAGGCTGCACTGGCGGTTTACAATAAGGCCAACGCGGAGTCTACGAATGAGTGAGTTCGCTGAGCTGGCTACACAAGTTATGGCGCGGTGCGAGATGTTAGGCACCTTAAGCCAGAACCCAAACTGCTTAGACAGGCGTTACCTAACCGACCAGCATCGACTCGCAAATCAACTTGCGTCTGGCTGGATGATTGAGGCAGGAATGACCACATGGCAAGACGCCGTTGGTAATATTTGGGGGCGATACACATCTACGGTGCCTAACGCTCCTCGCCTTATATTAGGTAGTCACTTAGATACCGTGCCAAACGGCGGTAAATACGACGGCATGTTAGGAGTTGTTGCCGCTATCTCAATGGTAGCCATGTTCGACGGGCTGCAGCGTAAACTTCCATTTCATATCGATATTGTCGGGTTCTGTGATGAAGAAGGCACCCGCTTTGGTACTACTTTACTTGGCAGTCGTGCTCTCACAGGCAAGTGGCAAGACAGCTGGCGCAATCTTAAAGATGAAGATGGCATTAGCCTTGCCCAGGCTATGGAAAACTTTGGTCTTAACTTTGACGAAGTTTCCAGTGCCAGTATTTCCCGAACCGATATATTAGGTTACATAGAACTGCATATTGAACAGGGGCCCGTTTTAGAACAAGAAAACTTGCCAGTGGGTGTGGTTAGTGCCATTGCTGGCGCCCAGCGATTTACAATTACCATAGAGGGCATGGCAGGCCACGCCGGCACGGTTCCCATGTCTATGCGTTTTGATGCACTCGCCGCAAGCGCAGAAATGATTTTAGCAGTAGAGCGTATTAGTCATCAGCGACCAGGTGTCGTGGCCACCGTAGGCAAAATTGACAACGCCCCTAACGGCGTCAATGTCATTTCTGGGCGCACGCATTTTTCTCTTGATATACGAAGTGAAGACGACGCACTGCGAGACACGGTATTGGCCGAAATTATGCAAAACTTCGGCGAAATTGCAGCAAAACGCAAAGTGACCTTAAGTGTAGAGCAAACACACAGCGCGCTCGCTGTTTTGTGCGATGACAACTTAAAACAAGCGTTAGTTCACGGTGTAGAGCTTAGCGGCATAGCCCCTAGAGTACTAGCCTCTGGGGCAGGTCACGACGCCATGGCTATGGCGGATATTTGCCCGGTAGCAATGCTTTTCACACGCTGTAAAGGCGGCATAAGTCACCATCCTGGCGAATCAATAAAAGAATCGGACGTTGAAGCCAGCTTATCTGTGCTGTTTAAAACCATAGAAAACTTACGTTACACCTAGGGCAGCTGCGCTTTGTGACGCTTACCTATAAACAAATTGCTGGCACTTACTTAAGCAAAAACATATTGATTAACGATAAATCTACTGATTACACTCAAACGGAATATTTATGAAAATCAAACGGATATATAACGACAATGAAGGTAAAAGCCATTTTGGTGAGGTTACCATTAACCTTAAGGACGGTGGCCCTATTGGTCTTCTCTCGGAAAAATTTGCAGCCGATAAAATAATATTCAGGGCAACGCCCGCCGACTATGACTTCAAGTGGCATCCGGCACCTGCTCGTCAGCTATTATTCATTTTGAAAGGTCGGGCTGAATTTACTGTTTCTAACGGCGATAGTATTGAGCTTGGTGCAGGCGACGTTTTATTGCTTGAAGATACCGAGGGTCAAGGACATTGCTCGAAAGCGCTTTATAACGAAGTGCGGCATTCTATTTTTGTCACCTTAGATGATGATACGCATTTTTAAAAAAGGCTCTTGCGACTCACGCTGTTAAAATCAGAGCTATCTAAATAAAAGCTTTTAACATAATCACTTTTAACATAGCCACTTTTAACATAACCACTTTTAACATAACAGTGCTCAAATCTACTTAAAATGACCTTCGGGTCATTTTTTATGTCTTAAATACGTTAGTGCACCATTAACATCGCAAACGCACAGCTATTGTGCATAGAAAAAGGGTTGATAGAGCACAGCTTACCTTTCCATTCTATATGAGCGCCTCGACGAACACCTTTACGAACACCTCATGCCTAGCACATACAAAGATTAAAACCGTTAAAAAGTCACACAGAGTCAATTCCCGACCTTCTAATACCTTATTTATGGCCTATTCGTACACTGTTTGTACCTTATTTGGATTTCAACGACCTTTATATCAGGTACTAATGACCACTTGGTCAGCTTATTGCTTTATCTCTATGAGACCGCTCTTTTGTATGGCTTATTCATGCATTAGAACTTATCGACAGCCCCAGAATTAAATGCAATACGGAATGCAAAAGAAATGGAAAAAGACGTACAAAGTGAGCCTACGCGCAGTTCTCATAGTCATTCTCAAAGCAGTGACCTACTGTACAATTTAAACGATAAACCCTCTGCTTTCAGGTCACTCACTGCCGCATTTCAACATATGCTAGCTAGCTTTGTTGGCGTGATAACGCCCACATTAATCATTGCCTCCACGTTAGGTTTAACTAACTATACACCGTATTTAATTAGTATGGCCTTGTTTGTAAGCGGAATTGGTACTGCCATTCAAACCAAACGCATAGGCCCTGTTGGAAGTGGACTGGTTGCTATTCAAGGAACCAGTTTCGCCTTTATCAGTGCGCTTTTACTGGCAGGGAATCACGTTAAGAATTCAGGCGGCACTGAGGAGGATATCTTAGCGCTCCTGTTTGGCCTCACCATGGCGGGAGCTTTAGTAGAAGTCATTTTCAGTTTATTTATCTCAAGGCTAAAACGGATAATTACCCCGCTCACTACCGGAATAGTGATCACAGCTATTGGCTTATCCTTAATCAACGTAGGCATGATCGATTTAGCCGGTGGTTTTAACGCAGAAGGGTTTGCTGATGTGTCAAACCTTGGCGTTGGGCTGGTTGTTTTGTTAATTATTGTTTTTTTGAACGCATCCTCTAATCACTGGTTGCGCTTGTCGGCCATTTTTATTGGCATGGCTGCTGGTACCTTTTTTGTGGCGATGACAAAAGGGATAAGTTTTCAACATTTATCTACCTTACCTACCCTCTCGATTCCACAGCCCTTTGCGTTTGGCATAGATTTCGACATTTCACTATTTTTGCCCATAGCGCTAATCTATCTTTTTAGCGCTATCGAAACAGCAGGCGATCTCACTGCAAACAGTCTTTTTTGCAAGCAGCCCATAAGCGGGCCGCTGTATTTATCTCGCATTAAGGGTGGAATTCTCGGCGACGGTATAAACTCCATCATAGCCGGTGCATTTAGTACTTTTCCAAATACAACGTTTGGGCAGAATAATGGCGTTATTCAGCTTACCGGAATTGCCAGCAGAAAAGTGGGGTTTTACGTTGCAGGAATGTTTGTGACGGTTGGCTTCTTCCCCATTGTGGGCGGCGTGCTTCAAGCTATACCCAAACCAGTGCTTGGCGGTGCCACGCTGGTTATGTTTGCTATGGTTGCTGTTGGGGGGCTTAAGTTACTGGCTAGTCATGCCCTTGATAGAAGAAGTAGCTTGGTTACCGCCTGCTCACTTGGCATTGCTATAGGCGTAATGATGGTACCTGAAGCTTTGGCTCAACTGCCTAACTGGCTAGAAAATATTTTGCTGTCTCCTGTCACCTCGGCGGGGATGACTGCGGTTCTACTCGACCTTACACTTCCGAGAATGACAGATACCTCACCCCATCAAGCTTTGTCTCAGACGACATCTGACTCTTCGGATTGCGAAGACCCTTCTGAGCCCTGTATATCAGCCGCGAAACCACGCTTGCCCTCACAACCACCTTTATTTGCGAAGGCAGTAACAAAGCCTGTGAACTAGCTCACACAAGTTGCATTTATTGGTGCAACGCTTGCCCATAAATCACAATAATGGTGCAAGTCATTTAGCAGTACAATTTATTAACATCAAGACAACAAAACTATCAAACAAAAATTAAATTAAAACCAATAATTTCAAAGGCTTATGAAAAATAAAAAATAGACCAACTGGACAACAAATTGGCATTTTTTCTGCTCTATAAAACAAATTAGCAAGAACTGCGTGAAAATGCTCATCAATAGAGCAATAAAAATATAAAATACGAGGAAGCCATGAAACATACTACGTTCGCTTTATCCCCCCTTGCTCGGGCACTTGCCATTGGCATAGGTATCGGCACTATCACATCAATTTCTGCCAGTGCATTTGCACAAGAAGAAACACCAAAAGAAGCAGATGTAGAAAAAATTGAAGTAACGGGCTCTCTTGGCAGCCTGCCAGGACAGGATGTAGAGTCAGTTTTCGGGTTTGGGAAATCAATTTTAGAGACTCCCCGCTCGGCATCAACTATTTCACAAGAGCAAATGGAACGTTTTAACGTCACGGATATTGACGAATTAGTGGCTTTCGCGCCAGGTACATTTACACAGTCGTTTTTCGGTGTTGCCGGCTCACTCGATGTGCGAGGCACGCCGGGTGAAAACTACTTTAGAGGTGTAAAAAGACTTGATAACCCGGGCAACTACCCAACACCAATTGGCGCGTCTAGCCGTATAGATATTGTTCGTGGTCCAGCGTCGCCTATTTACGGGCCGTCTAAAATTGGTGGCTACCTCAACTTTAATCCAAAGTCTGCACGTGCATCATCTGGTCAATACTTAGAGTCTCCAACAGGTGCACTTTCCTACACCACAGGGTCGTGGAGTAAAAGCATCCTTACTGCTGAAGTTGGTGGCCCTGCCAGCGTGGGTGGAAAAGAGATGGGATACTACCTCTATGGTGAGGTGGAGAACTCTGACAGCTACTACGACAATACACAAACCGACCAATCTATTCTACAAGCCTCGTTTAACATTGACGTTACCGACAACCTTCGTTTTGAATTTGGCGGTATGTACCATGACTACGACGGTAACCAAGTTGCAGGTTGGAACCGTTTAACGCAGGACTTGGTTGACGACGGCACTTATATTACGGGGACTGCATTACCGCTAGACACCGATGGTGATGGGCAGATTAGCCATGAAGAATATGGCGCCGTGAATATTGCAGGCAATAGCTTCTTCTACGTGCCTGCCGCTGCGTTTACCGACGATGAAGCCACTGAGTTAATGCAGCTTCAAAATGTAGGTACCACAAAACTCAATGGCAATCAGGTGCTTGTTGCCCCTGACGACCAACTAGGTAATGAGGCTATAACCCTTTATTTCGATACTATTTTTTATGCTGACGATTGGGAAATTCGTAACCAATTATTTTACGATTATTACGACAACATCAACGAGAATGCATACGGGTTTTCTCAATTCCATGAAAGTTGGGTAGTAGAAGACAAACTTATCTTCGCTACAGAGTATGAGAAAGACAGCCTATTGGCACAATTCCAATTCTCGCCTTCCATTCGTTATACAGACTTTGAACATGGCGATGACTTTGAGTTTGAATACTTTAACCGTCGCGATCTCACAATGCCTTCCTCTGCGTTAGATCGCCGCCTGCTGTCTACCCGCTCGGGTAAAAATTACGATAACTACGATGTGGGTAATTATCTTGATTTAGGCATAGCAGCAATGACCGATCTCACTTGGGATTGGGGCTTAAATCTTGTGCTTGGCGTGCGTTACGACACTATTGACATTGAAAGTACCTCGCGCAGCGACTTATTACTTTTCGCTACAGGTGAAGAAACGCCTGCATATGCTGAGGAGACCGTCGATGGTTGGTCTTGGAATGCCAGTATTTCTTACGAATTTGGATTTGGTCTTATCCCATACTTCACCGCTGCAGAACAAGCTACACTAGTTGCTGGGCAGGGCGCTGAGATTGGTGTAGGTCAGCTGAACCAACCAGGTTCAAGCGGTGCTTTTGATACCTCAGAACTGATTGAATACGGGGTGAAGGGATCGCTATTAGACGACACCTTATATTTCGCGCTATCGGCGTTTGAACAAGAGCGTACCGACTTTAATACTCAAAACGTGGTAACAAACAACACCACCAATAACGAAGGTATTGAATTTGAACTTCGCTGGGTAGTAAACGATAACTTAGTAGTATCTGCAGGCTACACAAACATTGAAGTTATTAACCTTACCGCACTGGAAAATGGTAACCAGTTTGGATTTTTAGGCGCTGAAGATTTAGTTAATCTTACCGATCCGTCATTGGTTTTTGGTGGTAACGTCATTGGCCTTAACTTGATTGGTGAAGGATTTGCCAACTCCGACGGTCGCAAAGCGGGTATTCCTGAAAATATTTATACCCTCACCGCTACCTACGACTTCCAAAATGGATATGCTGCTAACGTGAGCGTGGTAGATGTAGAAGAAGTGGCTTCTGGCTTTTCTGCGGCGGTAACACTGCCAGCGTACACATTAGTTAATGCCGGTTTGTCTTATCAGGCAGAAGACTGGTCGTTCAACGTAACGGTTAAAAACTTAACCGACGAGCGTTATTTCCGTGCTAACTTCCCAGACTTGTTTGGTAGTCAAATTGTATTACCAGAGTTACCTCGTCACTGGAACGCCACCTTTGCGTACAAGTTCTAGGCTAGTGATAGGCTAGTGTTACGCTAGCTTTAGGCTAAGATCAAAGGTAAATCTGGTTCGCCAGATTTACCTTTTTTGTTTGGAGTCATTTATGTATTTCCGTATATTTTGCAAGCCGTTAACGTCGCTAAGCAACATGCTTTTACTAAGCTTAAGTATTTCTTCTTTTGCTGTTTATTCAGCAAGTAATGCCCATCCAACTAGTGCTTCGTTAAAACCGTCTTCTACAAAAACACAGTTTTCTTCATCAACCGAGCCCTCTTCGCCAACAAAGACGCATCTTTCCAAGAAAGCAAATCAACTCACCAAAATGAAGGTAAAAGTAGTGGTGGTGAGTATGTTCGAAATTGGTGACGATACCGAAGATACACCAGGAGAGTTTCAACTTTGGCGTGAAAGACAGTCACTGGACACTCGATACCCATTGCCCCACGGACACCACGATATTTTTGCTAATGAAGAAAAAGGCATAATAGGTATTGTAACGGGTATGGGAATAGCAAAAGCATCGGCAGCCATTATGGCGCTGGGTTTAGACGACCGCTTCGACCTGTCGCAGGCCTATTGGATTGTAGCGGGCATTGCAGGCATAGATCCTTATGACAGCACCATAGGAAGCGCGGTGTGGACAGATTTTGTAGTAGATGGCGATTTAGCCCATCAAATTGACGCACGAGAAATACCCGAGGATTGGGATACGGGGTATTTTCCGCTATTTACTCATAGCCCTTATGCCAATGCAGACAAGGTAAACACTCAAAAAAGCCCAAATGGCGAGGTGTTTGTACTTAATCAACAACTAGCAAAATGGGCATACGATTTAACCAAAGACACACAACTGCCTAATACTCCTGCTATGGACACCCTTCGCTCAAAGTATCAAGGCTATGAACATGCGTTAAAAAAGCCTTCAGTTAGTTATGGCTCACACCTTTCTGCATCTACCTTTTGGCACGGCGAAAAACTTAACGAGTGGGCAAACAACTGGGTATCCTATTGGACCGGCTCTAAAGGCAACTTCATGACGTCGGGTATGGAAGACTCTGCAACACTGCAGAGCATGAGTTACTTACACAATGCGGGTTTAGTAGATAAAAACAGAATGGTGATATTGCGCACGGCAAGTAACTTCACTATGCAGCCTCCAGGCCTTTGTGCAGCGCAAAACTTAGAAAATGAGAGCTCTGGTGAGGGCTATGCTGCTATGAGAAGCGCTATTGAGAGCGCCTACCTTGTTGGCGTTCAGTTCACTAATTACATTATTGAGCATTGGGATACTGTAAAAGACACACCACCGTCACTTGAGTAGTGACGGTGGCCTCCTGTTCATACCTCAAGTAAACGTTAGCTTACTCACTAGCGTTTGCTTAACATGAGAAAGCACATCGTTTTTTACTACAGGTTTTGGTAAAAAGCCCGACATACCGGCCCCCAAACAGGCTTTTTTATCCTCTATTGACGTATTGGCCGTTACCGCGACAATTCGTCCAATTTCAGAAAGCAGTTTTTCTGCAAGAATAACTTTCGTTGCCCCAATACCGTCTAAAACAGGCATTGCACAATCCATAAATATAAGGTCGTAAGATGTTGAGCGTGCCTTATCCACTGCTATTTGGCCGTTTTCAGCGCTATCCACAGTAAACGGTAATCCGTCGAACATAGACTCAAGTACCATTCTATTAATGTCGTTATCGTCGACCACAAGAATGTTTATTTTTTCTTCTAATAGCTCCGGAGTGAAAGACACTTCCTCATTTAAACCATCACATTGCTTAACCGACTCTACTGGGATGACAATATCAAAACAGGTTCCTTGGTCGTCGTTTGAGCTAACCGTAAGCTCCCCTTCCATTTTTGATACAAGTTGTTTTGCCGCCGTAAGTGCTAAACCATTGTCGTTGAGCTCTTCAGAGGCTTGAGCTCTTGTACCTGCAAGCGGTTCGAATAATTGAGCAACTGCGTCTTCATCAAGTACTACCTCTTTGCCACTTACTGACGCCATAAGTGTGGCATCATTTTCTCTTTGCTTCAGAGCCACATGTAACACTATCTCTTTGTCTTGCGAATACTTAGTAAGGTACGACACCACATTTTTCATAACCTGTGCTAGCCTGGCAGCGTCGCCCTGAATTACAGTAGTAGAGTCAAAAACATAGTAAGCAGTTAAGCGACTGTTTTGATCTTCACAGCGCATTTTGAGCACGCTCACGATATCTTCGAATAAAAGTTTCAGGTTAAAAGGAGCCATATCGAGGGTAAAGTCACGCTTGATAATGCTAGTGTAATCGACCACATCATTAATCAATGCACTGAGGCGTTTTGCACTGCGCAAGGCAAACTCCGCTTTTTTAATTCGCCTAGCCTCTTCATTCTCTCCTTTAATTGCCTCTAACATGCCTGTTATACCGTTTAACGGCGTTTTCAACTCATGACTTACCCGAGATAATAAGGCCCCTTTTTCGGCAGCAATACCTTCGGCTTCCTGGCGTTTCTCATCAAGAGCAATACGCAGTTTCACGGCTTTGTTTACGTTTTGACAGGTTCCAAATAAACGCAAACACTTCCCGTTTTGCATTTCAGCCATACCGTGGGTTTCTATCCAAACGATATTTCCCTTTGCCGAAACAAGTTGCAAAGTTGAACTCCACGGCTCGCCAGTTTCAATGGTATTAGCAACAATACGGGCAATTTCATCTCTGTCGAATCCCTCTTTGTAGAAGTTTATTGCCGAATCTAATGTTGGCTTAAAGGTACTGTCCACCTCATGAATCTTTCTTGTTTGCGAAGACCAAGTGAGGGTATTGGTGGCAAATTCAACTTCCCACGTGCCAATGTCGGCCACACTTTGTAGCTTTTCATACAGCGTGTTTTGCTTATTTTCGGCTTTCTCTAATTGAAATTTCGATAGCTCAGTATCAAGCCACTCATCGAGTAAACCCAACTTATCAACGTCATCTTTGCGTTCAGGGTTTACGTTAATTGCAACAAGGAAGACGCATTTATCCTCAAGTCGATGGGCTTTTCCACGTAAAAAGGTAGTGGCCCCAAAGTAGGTTTTCGACCATTTTTTAAACACAGAAGAAGCTGAAGCACTTGATTCAGGGAAATGTTGCTCAATGAGGGCGCTGCTATCAATGAAGCTATTTTCAGCCGCACTACTCTCAAGAGAAAAATGCCCAGCGAATGAGGGAATGACGGAAAATGACGGAGCATGGGCTGAAGAAGCCTTAGCAACAACTTCTACCGACTCTTTGTGCAGGCATACGAGCACACATTGAAAAACGCTCATTGTTTTAGCAGCACTTTTAACAATGTTATGAAAGGTGCCTTGCAACCGCTCACCCAACACCGCATTTAAATTAGACTGCTCGTCATAAAAAATCATTTAAGTATCCCTTCTACCTCTTTTAAACACCCATTCCGCTGATGACAATGCCAAAACTTGCCCCAAAACACCTTCCTGTGTTGGGGTGAAAAATAATTGCTAAAACAAATTCTTAAAGGCGTATTGAATTAAAGCGTGTCGAACTCTGCTTTAATTCA
Organism: Alteromonas sp. RW2A1; assembly: GCF_001886475.1. Lineage (NCBI taxonomy): Bacteria > Pseudomonadati > Pseudomonadota > Gammaproteobacteria > Alteromonadales > Alteromonadaceae > Alteromonas > Alteromonas sp. RW2A1. The sequence continues at coordinate 1,522,208 of NZ_CP018031.1, forward strand.
ACGATTGATACGACTTAGATTACTTAAAAAAGTAAATGTTTGATATTAAACAATAGGATAGAAGCGAATGTTTTTTATCCGGAATGATTTAAAAAAGCGTTATCACCACTTAGCGCTTAGTAAAACCGCAGGCGCGATTTTTACCGTTATCTTTTGCATCAAAAAGCGCTATATCAGCCTCTTTAATAACACCTGAGAGCGAGCTGCTAATAATATCCAGTGCATCATTTGCTGCATAGCCAGCGCTAATGGTTACTCGGTCTTCAGCACCATATTGGTGAAGAATATTGGCGTCGTACACCGCTTTTACAATATTTTGTGACACCACTTTAGCGCCATCCCAATCTGCGTACGGCAACACCACTAAAAACTCTTCGCCACCAAAACGAATTACGGCATCTTTCGGGCGCTTAACTGTATTTTCAATAATTTCGGCCACGCGCTGCAAGCAAATATCCCCCTCTAAATGCCCGTAGTTGTCGTTGAATGGTTTGAAAAAGTCGATATCGACTAAAATAACACCAACACTACCTTTATCTCTGGCAACCTGCTTTAACGTTTGAGGCGTTTCTTTTGCCAGATAAGTGCGATTGTAGAGACCAGTTAACTGGTCGTGATAAATCATACTCTGCAAATACTCAAAGCGCGTCTTATTTTCTAAGTGTGTTTTAATACGGTGAGTGAGGGTGGAAGCGTTAATTGGTTTGATTACAAAATCGGATGCGCCCACTTCCCAACACGCATTTTCCACCTGAATATCCATGGTAGCGGTAATAAAAATAATGGGAATATTGGCTGTTTCTGGGGACACGCGAAGCGCCTGACAAACTTCTAATCCATTTTTATCGGGCATATTCATATCCAGAAGAACCAAATCTGGAACCTCAAGACGGCATTTTCTTATGGCCTCCCTACCGCTACTTGCAGTGTCACAAACTACATGAGGTTCAAGTACCGACTCGAGCAGAATTCTACTTGCATGCTCATCATCAACAATTAGCACCTTACACTGTGACAGCGATTTGATTTTTTCTAACATATTTTTATAAAGACTTTAATTGGGAAGTGGCCTTTTAAAAAGGAACATGAATAGTGAATAGAATCTGTGTAAGTTCATTCTTATAAAAGTTTACGCGCTGCTAAGACTATAAAGGCCTTATTACCTCCGAAGCTTGCTATACAAAAAATAACGTTCGGGTTACATAGACTTCATTATCTGTGCCGGATTATATAAAACTTTAGTATAGGTTGTAATAGGTCTTGCACACATTTACCTTATTGACTGGGTAATTTGTCGAATACCTATCGCGACATGCGGCACACTTGAGTATTTAATGGAACTCGAACCGAAAAGAACTAATACAAAACTGTGGTGCTTTATCCGGCGCTAACTTTGCGAGTTGAGGAGTAGTTTATGTCTATAGATAAGAACACACAATTGCACGACATTTGGAATGTTGAAGCCGCCCTAGCAAGACTAGGAGGAAATGAAACCCTATTAAATCGAATTGTGAGTATGTATCTTGATCAAATACACCTTAAACAACAACAACTTTCCAACGCTGTTCAAACCATGAACGTGGAAGAAGTTCAACTTCAAAGTCACTCGTTAAAGGGCTTGTCGGGAGATGTGGGCGCTGACGCGGTGAGAGAAAAAGCATCTGAAATAGAGCTACTCGCTAAAAGCAATCAAATGGATAAAGTGAACAAGGAAATTGTTGAACTCAATGCAGTAATAGAAGCCACTGTTACTCATATGGAAAAGAGCGTAAAAAAATGAAGGCGCCTTATTTAGCAAATCATCTTAAATACCTAAGCAGGTAGTTACAGGCAGACTAACTGCCTGCACCTATCGTTGAACCAGCTTTACACAAACCATTTAATTATGGGTTAAAGCATTGCACTAATTTGATTGCAGTACTCTTGCTTTTTTGACTGTGGTAAGAAACTCGCTTTGAAACTATTCATTGCCAACGCTTTTACATGCTCTTTGTTCATGTCTAGAGAATGGCTCAATGCGATAAAATTATCATTTAAAAAACCGCCAAAGTAAGTTGGATCGTCAGAGTTAACAGTAACTAAAAGCCCTTCCTCTAAAAGTGACAAGATATTATGTTGTCTCATATCGTCAATAACGCAAAGCTTTAAATTACTGAGTGGACAAACTGTTAGCGGTATTTGCTTTTCTTTTAAGTAAGACATGAGCGCCGGGTCTTCCTGGCATCTCACGCCATGGTCAATTCTATCTACACCCAGCAGATTTATTGCTTCCCAAATGTAAGAGGCCGGCCCCTCTTCACCCGCGTGGGCCACTATTTTAAAGCCCTGCTCTTTCACCTTTTTAAAGACTCGCTGGAACTTTGACGGCGGGTGACCTAATTCAGAACTGTCTAAACCTATCGCATGAATTTTGTCAGCGTAGGGCTGAGCTTGAGCCAGTGTTTCAAAAGCATCAGATTCGGGCAAATGACGCAAAAACGACATAATTAGATAACTAGAAATGCCATATTCTCGCTCTGCGTCTTCAATAGCACGTAAAAAGCCAGGCATGAAAACGTCAAAACCAACGCCTCTCTCAGTGTGCGTTTGTGGGTCGAACATTATTTCAGTATGAACGATATTTTCATTAGAGCAGCGGCTGAGATACGCCCACATCAGCTGATAAAAGTCATCTTCATTAATCAGTACGCCCGCGCCAGCGTAATAGAGATCAAGAAAGCTTTGCAAATTTGAAAAATTATATGCATCTGCTATTTCTTCCACACTGTTATAAGGAAGCGCTATGCTGTGTTTCTCTGAAAGCTGCCACATAAGTTCAGGCGTTAAACTACCTTCAATATGAAGGTGAAGTTCGGCCTTCGGTATATTTTTAATTGTTTCGATTAGCGACATGGCACCTCACTTTTGCACCAAATAAAGGCAAGCCAACCACATTGGTGCATACACTCTTAATTTGGAGATAATTTTCTGCGTCTTTCCGTATTCTTATTTAACCACAAATGCAGTTTTATCAATAATATTGGCGCTATATTTTCCATAGTGCTATTTTTCGTGCCGCTGTTTCACACAATGCTTCTCCGAAAAAAGATGCCTTCCGTAAGACAATGTTAGGCAACTCAGCTTCATGTGATAGCACCACAATAGCGCCATCACAACGCAATCACAGCGCCATAATAGTGCTATAAAGGTATCGTTTGATCGCACCTATAGATCAACGGTAGCGACCAAAACAGGTTCGGTGTGTTACAGACAGCTTGATAATTTAGCGATGCAGCAAGTACATTAAGCAACTGAATAAGAGAAAGCGTAGCATGAAACGCGCCAAAACGTTGACTACTTGGTCAGTTAATTGCTTATGGCTAACGCAGGTACTTTCAGAAATTAGCCTTGCTTTGCGATTACAGATAATGGATAGACAACGTATTAACGAATGTCTGCGCTTGCAACGTTAGCGAAAAAAGAAAGATACCTCCTATTTTAAAACGAATCACTGACTCAACACATAGAGATGACTAGATGTTCAACAACCTCATAGAGCGGCTTTTCAAACTTCAGCAGCACGGCACCACCGTAAAAACAGAAATCATTGCCGGCCTCACTACCTTTGCTGCTATGTCGTATATTTTAGTAGTCAACCCTGGCATTTTAGGGTTGAGCGGAATGCCTATTGAGGGCCTTATTACCGTAACAGCCATTGCTGCCTGTTTAGGTACTTTGCTAATGGCACTTATGACTAATTACCCTATCGCCCTAGCACCAGGCATGGGTTTGAATGCATTTTTTGCGTTTACCATCTGTTTAGGAAGAGAGGTGCCCTGGGAAGCCGCACTTGGTATCGTGTTTTATAACGGCATTCTGTTTTTAATTTTGTCGTTAACCGGTGTGAGAACCAAAATTGCGGAGTCTATCCCACCCTCACTAAAAATAGGCGTGCAGTGTGGAATAGGCCTATTTATAGCCTTTATTGGCTTAAAAAACGCTGAGCTTATTGTTGATAATCCAGCTACATTTGTTCAATTAGGCGACCTTTCAGAACCCGCGGTTCTGCTAGCACTTTTAGGTATAATTTTTACTATTGTGCTAATGATAAAAAAAGTGACCGGCGGCATTCTCATTTCTATTATCACCCTTACGGTTATTGGTGCGTTTATTCCCACAGACTCGGGCACATTAACGCAAACACCGCAAGCAATTGTGGGTATGCCTGAGCCAATATCTAACACCTTTTTTGCCATGGACCTTTGGTATCCCATAGAACACTTCGCGCAAACCTGGGACCTTATTTTCGCACTTATGTTCGTTAATATGTTTGATACCATTGGCACGCTAATAGGTGTATCTAGAAAAGCAAATTTGCTCGCTGAAGACGGAAGATTACCTAAAATTGGGCCAGCAATGACGGCAGATGCATCTGCAAGTGTTGTAGGGGCTATGGTGGGAACGTCTCCGGTTACAAGCTATGTTGAGTCTGCTACAGGCGTGTCAGCTGGCGGACGTACTGGGCTTACCGCCGTGGTGGTATCGGCCTGCTTCGTATTATCGCTGTTTCTCACCCCACTTATGAAAGTAATACCACTAATGGCGACTACGCCAGCCCTGTTAATGGTAGGTATTTTAATGATGGAGTCTATTCGTCAGCTTGACTTTGACGACCTCGGCGCCTTAGCCACCGCGTCTGTTGCCCTTATCGCCATGCCACTGACGTTTAGCATTAGTGAGGGCATAGCCCTTGGTTTCATTACCTATGTGGGCATTAAAGTCGGTACTGGGAAGTTCCGAGAAGTGACTTGGCTAACCTATATATTAGCTGGCGTGTTTATACTCAGATATATTCTAGATTTGAAGTAAGACTTTGGAAAATCGCGGTGAATGCGAAGGGTGCCCTAGCGCTTCAAGCTCACCGCGACTTGAAAGTAGGCTATTGAAAGTAGGTTATCGAAAGATAAGTTAAAGACCGCTGTAGTTAAATGTAATAGCCTTATCGCCCATGAATACAATTTTGACGTATTTAGACTCTTCATTCCCCCAAGTACAGGCCATTGTCCCCATTGTTTTTGAGCAGTTATCCGCACCGCCAAGAACGCTTTCTACTTCATTTTGTGACATGCCCATTTCTAGCTTGTCGTAATTTTCTTTAGAAAGTTTAGAGCATGCTGTAAGTGCTAATGCGCCCACAATTATCGCGATTGTTTTGAGTTTCATGCTGAAATCCTTTTTTGTATTTATACATTATTACTAGCAAAACGCTATTTAGCATTTAGCCAATTAGCCACTTAGCTTAATAGTAGCCTATTTATGCAAAGCCTATACAGTTATTCGTTCACATAAACTGAGCATTAATCAATGTTGTCGGCCCCTTTGTCAGGATGCTCGTTTAGCCAATGTCGGGCAATCTCTTCTCTTGTTGCGAACCACACCTTATCGTGAGATTTTACGTATTCGATAAAACGCTTTAGGGCAGCCAACCTCGCCGGACGACCGATGATTCTGTTGTGCAAACCGATAGATAACATTTTAGGCGCGTCCTCTCCCTCTTCAAGCAACACATCAAAGGCATCTTTTAGATAGGTAAAAAATTGGTCGCCACTGTTAAATCCTTGAGGAGAAGCAAACCGCATGTCGTTGGTATCGAGAGTGTACGGCACCATAAGCAAAGGCTTGCTGTAATGGTTATCAAAATACGGTAAGTCATCGGCATACGAGTCTGCGCAGTAAAGAATATCGTCTCGTTCTGCAATAAGTTTTAGCGTATTGGGACTTGTGCGGCCGGTATACCATCCAACGGGCTTTTTGCCCGTTAACTGCTCATGAAGCACAATGGCGTCATCAATTTCTTTGCGCTCTTGCTGCTCATCCATGTGTTGGTAGTGAACCCAGCGCATACCGTGGCAGGCTATCTCCCACCCAGCACTTTGCATGGCTTCTACCGCTTCAGGATGTCGCTGCATTGCCATGGTAACACCAAAAACGGTTACTGGTATTTGGTGCTGAGTAAATAAACGGTGCAGACGCCAGAAGCCGGCTCGGCTGCCGTACTCATATATCGACTCCATACTAAGATGACGATCTTTATATGCCTGCGCACCAATAATTTCAGAAAGAAAAACTTCAGATGACTCGTCACCGTGCAGTACGCAGTTCTCGCCACCTTCTTCGTAATTGATAACAAACTGAAGTGCGATTTTGGCATTACCAGGCCAGTTGGCGTGAGGCACATTTTGGCCATAACCCACTAGGTCTCGAGGATAATTTGCAGCGCTTTTTCTATCTATCATTCCCTACTCCATAAATTGCGATGGCACCGCTAAACCACAGCCGCCCAATACAAGCTTAACAACTTCTTTTGTCGCTTCTTCAAAGTCTGCCTTGGTCATTTTTTTACCGCGCAGGCGAGTGATTTGAGCGGAGAAATCGGCATAGTGCTGGGTGCTTGCCCAAATAGTATAAAGTAGATACTCAGGGTTAAGTGGCTGCAGTTTACCTTCACTTATCCATGCGTTGATCAGCGCAACGCGTCCAGCCATCCAGCGGCCGTGCTCTTCATCAAAATAGCCACTTAAATTTTGCGCACCGTTGATAATTTCCATCGCAAATATTTTAGATGCTAAAGGGTGAATGCGAGACACTTCCATTTTTTCAGCGATATATGTTGCTAGCACATCAGCTGGATCATCAGCCACCGTTGCTTTATCAAAATGAGAGTTCCACAGCGATAGAGTTTCTTCTAATACCGCGACATAAAGCTCTTGCTTCGATTTGAAATAGTAGAGTACGTTAGTTTTCGGAAGGCCCGCCTCGTCGGCTATTTTTTGTACTGCCGTACCTTTGAGTCCAAATTGGGCAAAGCATTTTTCCGCAGCCTGAATTATTTTTCGTCTATTTGCAGCCCCGACACCAATTTCGGAGCCTCTTGCCTTTATCATTTTTTGTTCGTTCCTTTACATCATAATATGCATAAACTTTTAAATGCATTCGTGTAAGACGCTCTCTTATATTCGCTTACAACACTGTTACAACGCAGCTATCACACGGTTAACCTGCAAAATGTGCCACTACTCTAGTGCCAATCCAGTGTGACGCGCAAACTCTTTTTTAGGCCATTTACGTTAGCATGAATTTTTCTGCGCTCGGAAAATATATGCTTTTTCCTAAAGCCTTTGCCATTGCTGTCAAATTTGCATGAATGTTGCTTATCTTAGATAAGTAACTGAGTTTAAGAACGCAAAAAAACAGCCATGTAACCTACTGGCTTTTTTTATAAGCAAAAAATTGACCACATGGTCTACTTTTATATTCAAAATCCAGCTATATTAGCGGATATCAAAATGAAAAAAACGAAAGGGTGTGTATATGATTCGCTTCCTCATTAATCAAGAGCACGTTGAAATAGATAATGCGAGGGCCGATCTCACTCTTCTTCAATACATACGTGAATACAAAAAGCAGACAGGAACAAAAGAGGGCTGCGCTGCCGGCGACTGCGGTGCGTGTACCGTTGTAATTGCTGAGCCTAACGCTGATTACACGTCGCTGCATTACAGAACGGTTAATAGCTGCATCACTGTAATGAGCGCCGTTCACGGCAAGCAATTAATTTTGGTTGAACATTTAAGTTCAGGTAAAAAGCTTCACCCTGTTCAGCAAGCGCTTGTAGACAACCACGGCTCTCAATGTGGTTTTTGCACTCCGGGCTTCATTATGTCGATGTTTGCGCTTTATCACACCAACAGCGCGCCAAATAGAGATGATGTGCTTTATGCATTATCTGGGAATTTGTGTCGTTGCACAGGCTATCGCCCCATTATCGACGCCACTCTGGCCGCCTGTGAACAGCCTGCTGACGATCACTTTACACAAAATGCGTCACGCACCTTAGAGTTATTGAAAGACTTAAATGATGATAGTGAGATAGGCACCACCAGTCTCTTAATGCCGCAAAACCGAGTTGAGCTTGCTCAAGCCATTCGGGAAAACCCAGAAGCTAAGCTTGTGGCGGGCAGTACAGATTTAAGCCTAAGTTTTACTCAACAGCTAAAAAATATCGATAAGCTTATAAGCTTGTCTCATATTAACGAGCTAAAAGGCTGCACCGAAACACAGCATTCTCTCGTTATTGGTGCAGCTAACCCGTTTATGGATATCACACCTAAGCTGTTAGCCCACTTTCCACAGCTGGCAGAATTGATTACCCGTTTTGCGTCACTTCCCATAAGAAATCAAGCAACTATGGGGGGCAACGTTGCCAACGCCTCGCCCATTGGCGATATGCCGCCTGCTTTAATAGCCCTTAATGCAGTAGTTATTGCAGATAATGGCGCAGACAAACGTCGAATCCCTATCACAGAGTTTTTTGTTGGCTACAGACAGACCGCACTTAATACCGGCGAGTGGATAAGCCATATCGAAATTCCGTTTCTGTCAGATAATCAACGCCTTGCCGCTTACAAAATATCTAAGCGCGCGGAGGACGATATTTCTGCAGTGTGTGCTGTATTTAATGTCACCATTAGCGATGGAATTATTGAAAAAATAAGTGCTGGTTTCGGTGGCGTGGCGGCTACACCACAAGGCTGTCAGGCATTAAATGACGGGCTTGTTGGAGAACCTTTTGCAAGCAAGGGCTGTTTAGAAACTGGCAAGAAAATACTGTCGACAGCCTTTTCCCCTATTGACGATGTGCGAGCAACAGCAGCCTATAGAAATACGGTTCTAGCCAATTTATGGCATCGCTTTTGGCTTGAACATCAAACAGACAATACCATCGCGACACGAGTGGTGAATCATGCGTAAACTCATAACCCCATCTTCACAAGACAAATCTACCGGGCGCGTTCACACTTCTGAAAAACATGAAAGCGCGATTCGCCAAGTGCAAGGCGCTGCGAATTATGTTGACGATATAACTGAGCCTCAAGGCACACTGCATGCAGCAGTAGGTCTTAGCGACTGCGCGCGAGGTCGCATTTTTGCAATTAATCTTGATGCTGTGTGTGCCAGTGAGGGCGTCATTGACGTTGTGACTATTGATGATGTGCCCGGTCACAAAGATATAGGGCCAGTATTCAAAGGCGATCCACTACTTGCTGACGGCGAAATAAAGTTTTTTGGGCAACCCGTATTTGCCGTTCTTGCATCATCAGCGCATTTAGCACGACAGGCCGCACTTAAAGGCCAAATAGAAGTTGAGTGCGAAGACGCTATCCTTACGCCGAAGCAAGCACATGAACAACAAGCTTTCGTAAGACCAATGCATCGCTTTGGACAAGGTGACGCAGATACCCAGCTTGAAAACGCCGAGCACAAGGTAAGCGGTTCACTTAATATTGGTGGGCAAGAACATATGTATCTTGAAGGTCAGGTAAGTTTAGCTGTACCTGATGAAGAAGATCGAATGAATATCTACACCTCTAGCCAACACCCAAGTGAAGTACAAAAGTTGGTGGCCGAGGTATTAAATGTGCGCTTACACCGTGTGTTGGTAGACATGCGACGAATGGGCGGTGGTTTTGGGGGTAAAGAAACGCAAGCAGCCCAATGGGCCTGTATCGCTGCATTACTTGCGCATAGAAACCAACAAGCGGTGAAGTTGCGACTTCCCCGCTTTGTCGACATGCACGTAACGGGAAAACGCCATCCTTTCAGTAATGCCTTTGATGTGGCCTTTAACGCTGAAGGCAAGATCACCGCTACTCGCATGGAAATTAATGGTATTTGTGGGCATTCACCCGATCTTTCTGATGCTATTGTAGACAGAGCCATGTTTCATGCGGACAACGGATACTTTTTAGGTGACAGCGATATTGTTGGTCATCGCTTGCAAACCAACATGGTTTCTCATACCGCGTACAGAGGCTTCGGCGGCCCTCAGGGAATGATTATGGCAGAAGCTATGATTGATAAAATTGCGCGTTATACTGGGTTAGATCCCTTAACGGTTAGAAAGCGTAATCTTTACGGTAAAACCACTGGCACAAAAACACCTTACGGGATGGAGGTAGAGCACAACTTACTTCCAGACATGATTGAAGCCCTTGAGACAAAAGCCCAGTATTGGCAACGCCGAGAATCGATAAAAGCATTTAACCAAACCAGCCCTATTATTAAAAAAGGACTGGCGTTGACTCCCGTAAAGTTTGGCATTTCATTTACCTCTAAGCACCTTAATCAAGCTGGCGCTTTGGTGCATATCTATACCGACGGTAGCATTCAGGTTAACCACGGTGGAACCGAAATGGGGCAAGGCCTACACACGAAAATAGGCCAAATTGCAGCAAACGAGTTTGGGGTAGACTTATCAATGATTGAGGTCACCTCGACGCGCACCGACAAAGTGCCGAACACCTCGCCTACCGCGGCGTCAAGCGGTACAGATATGAACGGCAAAGCGGTACAAAATGCCTGTATTATATTGAAAGCTCGTTTAGCTTCCTGCTTTGCCACGAAAATTGGGAAACCTGAGCTGGCAAATCACGTTACCTTCACCGATGGCCTTGTGCGCTTAAACGACGAGAGTATGGCGTTCTCTGAACTTGTTCAAGCAGCCTATTTTGAGCGTATCTCGCTGTCTACCAGCGGCTATTATAAAACCCCGAAACTCGCATATAACCGCGAAACGGGGGAAGGCCGTCCGTTTTTCTACTTCGCTTATGGCGTGTCTATGTCAGAAGTCTCTATTGATACCCTTACTGGTGAATACAAGGTTGATAGCGTTGATATTATTCACGATGTTGGTAACAGCCTTAACCCCGCTATAGATATTGGCCAAATTGAAGGGGCGTTTATTCAGGGAATGGGCTGGCTAACTACCGAAGACCTAAAATGGAATGATAGCGGCAAACTGATCAGTGAGAATATGGCTACCTATAAGATCCCAGCCATTGGCGACACCCCCGTTAACTTTAATGTTGAGCTGTTTGGAAAGGAAAATGCCGAAGACAGTATTTACCATTCCAAAGCAGTAGGAGAGCCACCGTTTATGCTTGCAATATCTGTGTGGTGCGCGCTAAAAGACGCTATTTCAAGTCTGTCGAATTACGCTATTGATCCGCAACTGGACACGCCAGCCACGCCGGAAAGAGTGCTGAATGCAGTTGTTGCTACCACTGAGGCCATGCACACAGAAGCAGAAACAAGAACGTCACACTCGAAATACGGCGACGCTTTTTCGGCTCCGGAGGTGTCATGAATACTCCGTCATGGCGCTCAAAAACTTGGCATGAGGGCATTGCACACTGCCAACAAAGCAACCAGGCCTATGTATTAGTTACTGTAGTAAGTGTCGCAGGCTCTGCGCCGAGAGAAAGCGGCAGTAAAATGGTGGTAACCGCTTGTGAAAGTATCGACACTATCGGCGGCGGCCATTTAGAGCATCACGCGATACACACTGCAAGAGAGCTACTTGTTGCTGGAAAGCCGCATACAGAACTTTGTAGCTACCCGTTAAGCAGTAAGTTAGGGCAATGCTGTGGAGGCGCGGTGAAGGTATTATTCGATGTGTGTAATGTGCACCAGCAGCATGTTGCTGTATTTGGTGCAGGTCATGTCGCTAAAGCACTGATCCCGATTATTGCGCAACTGCCGGTGAATATTAGCTGGATAGACGCTCGTGAAGCACTTTTCCCCACTGATGTACCGAACAATGTAAAGGTGATTGTAGAAGAAGAGCCAGATTCTGAGGTGAGCCAATTGCCGCCGGGTAGCTGGCTAGTTATTCTTACTCACGACCACCAGTTAGATTTTCGAATTACCGAACAGGCGCTTAAATTTGCCTCACTGCCCTTTGTTGGCTTAATCGGCTCTGAAACCAAGGCGAAGCGATTTGTCACTAAGCTCACTCATCGTGGGTTTGACGATTCTGCGCTTGCAAGATTACACACGCCAATAGGCAGCCCCACAATACCTGGCAAACAGCCCATTGAGGTGGCGGTTTCTATTAGCGCGCAACTCATTACTATGCTGCACAATAAGACGATTCCAGTAGATAAAAAACCTCCATCTCAAGATGAAAGGTGTGAGCGCCAGGATAACAGAGTAAAGCATGACGACGAGTAAAACATGACACTTGATGAATTAAACTATTTAGATGCTCAAATGGCTGCCCAGTGGTTTGAGCAGTGCTGCGCCTCTCAGGCTTGGATAGAGGGAATGGTAGTCGCACGCCCTTACACCAGCCTAGAAGCGTTGGAACAAGAAGCCGAAAACGTTTGGGAAACCTGCACAAACGAAGACATTTTAGAGGCCTTCAAAGCCCACCCTATGATTGGCAATGTAGATTCTTTACGAGAAAAATTTGCCAATACTAAGGCGATAGCAGCGGGTGAGCAATCGGGTACGTCAAAAGCTTCTGAGGAAACTCTCAAGCAATTGCACGAAATGAATATGGCATATCTTTTAAAGCATAAGTTTATTTTTATCATTTGTGCAACAGGGTTATCAGCAGAAACCATGCTGTCAGCACTTCAATCTCGCATCGTTAATAACACTGATGAAGAGATAAAAATTGCTGCGGGTGAGCAGCTAAAAATCACGCTGTTAAGGTTGCGCAAAGCGCTTTCGTAATTAGGTGCTTATATCACTGTTTTATAAATGCAAGCGTAACGCTTTTTTATCAACTTGAATCACAGATTATCGAAAGTTGTGGCGTTAAATTTTTGTTTTAGCCGCAATATTAAGGACACGAATATGAACACATTATCAAGTCATGTACTCGATACCACAAACGGAAGGCCTGCAAAAGGCATAGCGCTTACGCTTACTTATCCCGACGGAAGCACTGCTGAAGGAATAACTAACGACGATGGCAGATTTAACGGCTGGGCAGAAAACTCAGCAAAGGGGTTTGAAGCCGGTACTTACACCCTGCGTTTTCACTGCCAGGAATACCTTTTAAATAACCATAGCAAAAGCTTTTATCCTCATATTGATATTGCGTTTGAGCTTGAGGAAAACGGCGGCCACTACCACGTACCGCTGCTTATATCGCCCTTTGGCTTCAGCAGCTACAGGGGCAGCTAACGTTTATGCTATTAAAAAATAAGCACGCAGAAGCAACACAGCTATTGCGTGCAAGCATTGCACACTTCCCTACTACAACATTGAATTTCGATGAGAAGGTTGAGATTTTCACTGACGGTGCATTAATAGTTAAGGCCAACACCATTCAAGACGTGGGTGACTATTCGTCAATGCACACGCGCTATCCCGATGCTGTAATAAAAGATTATTCGGGCAAATGGATATTACCGGGTTTAATAGACAGTCATCTACACTACCCTCAAACTCAAAGTATCGCTAATTACGGTGACCAACTGCTTAGCTGGCTAGAGAACTATACGTTTCCTGCAGAGATGGCGTTTGAGGATGAAGCGCATGCCGCTCATATAGCCAAAGTATTTTTAAACCAGCTTCTTAAAAATGGAACCACTACCGGTTTTGTATTTACCACTGTGCATGCGTCGAGTAGCCAGGCCCTGTTCCGCGCCGCAAGTGACATCAATATGGCTATTGTTGCAGGCAAAGTGTGTATGGACAGGCACTGCCCGTCAAACTTACAAGATACGCCAGCATTGGCCCAGCGAGAAAGCGCTGATTTAATTGATGAGTGGCACAACAAAGGGCGCAACAAATATGCACTTACTCCACGCTTCGCACCAACGAGCAGTGATGCACAGCTTGGCGCTATTGGCGAATTAGCGAGTCAATATACTGATGTGTTTATTCAGACTCATTTGTCGGAAAACCATGATGAAATTGCGTGGGTTAAATCTCTATTTCCGAGCGCTAATGGCTATCTGGATGTTTATGATAAGTACAACCTCGTTCGCGAGCGCGCTGTATTTGGGCACGGAATTCACCTTAACCAAGAAGAATGGGAGCGATTAGGCGAAGCGAGGGCCACCATTGCTTTCTGCCCTACATCAAATTTATTTTTAGGCAGTGGTTTGTTTAATATGGAACAGGCTAGAGCGAGTAATGTTCACGTTGCGCTTGCCACCGATGTAGGCGCTGGAACAACATTCAACATGTTTAAAACCTATGGTGATGCTTACAAAGTCAGTCAACTGCGCAACGCTCCTATTAGCCCTCTCGAAGGCTTTTATCTAATGACTCAAGGCGCGGCAGCGGCCCACAAGTTAGATGACGAAATTGGTAACCTCAACCCGGGCACCGCTGCCGATTTCATCGTTGTTGAACCCAGGTTTGATGAGCTTACTGCGCTGCGTATCGATAAGGATGCTCTGTTTAAAGACGTCTTTTTTGCGCTCAGTATTTTAGGCGATGATCGTATGATTGAAGAAACATGGATTAGCGGCCAATGCTGTTATTCCAAAAAGGAGAATTTAGATGCCATGGCTTGACTGGTTCAGTTTGTTTGTTAGATGGTTTCACGTTATTGCGGGAGTCGCCTGGATTGGTGCTTCGTTTTATTTTATCTGGCTCGATAATAACCTTAAAGCCCCCCCGCAGTGGAAGGTTGATAAAGGCATAAAAGGGGATCTTTGGGCCATTCATGGCGGCGGCTTCTACGAGGTGGCTAAATATGCCTATGGGCCTGAACAGATGCCGACAACGCTTCATTGGTTTAAGTGGGAAGCTTATACAACGTGGCTTTCGGGCTTTGCACTACTGATTATCGTTTACTATTTTGGCGCATCTGCCTACCTGATAGACCCATCCGTAAACGCTATTTCTCCTAATATGGCTATCGGGTTAGGTTTAGCCCTCATTTTTGGCGGGTTAGCGCTTTACGAAATTGCTTGTAGAAGCCGACTTGCAAACTATCCAGTCGCTTTTGGCATTTGCTTAATTGCGCTTATTTGTGCGGTCACGTTTTTTGCGACGCAATGGTTTAGTGGGCGCGGTGCATTTATCCATGTAGGTGCATTAATAGGCACCATTATGGCTGGGAATGTCTTTTTAAATATCATGCCCAATCAACGTAAAATGGTGGCGGCGGTGGCAGCTAAACAATCCATAGACCCACAATGGGGCGCTAGTGCCAAGCTTCGTTCATTGCACAACAATTATTTTACGCTCCCCCTTCTTTTTATCATGATTTCAAATCATTACCCCATGACGTATCAACACCCTCAAAATTATTTGGTACTTATTGCCATTATGGCTGCTGCGGCGTGGATTCGACACTTCTTCAATTTGCGTCACAAAGGCCAAACACAACCCGGTATTTTAGTTTCTGGGGCAATCGCTATGCTGGCCATATCATTATGGGTGTCTTGGCCGCAAAGTTCGGCCGCGCTAGAAAGCCCGACACTCTCCCAAGTCCTTCCTCACTCTGACTCTAACTCTGGCTCTCACTCTGATAATTTAAATGCGACCGCTGCCGATGCAAGCAAAGGTGAAAAAGGTGTGGATTTAGGTGTGGGTGATACTGTAGCCGTAGGTACAAAAACGCTTATCAGTAATACTCAAGTCGAGGGGTTAATAGAAAAACATTGTGTGAGCTGCCACTCCCGAAACCCAACGGATGATATCTTCAAAGTTGCGCCAATGGGTGTGGTTCTAGACTCGTGGCAAGACATTGAGCGCTACGCACCTCAAATTGTACGGCGTACCTCGGTAACAAAAGATATGCCCTTTATGAATAAAACCGGTATGACCGAGCAAGAACGGGCCGCTATAGCGCTGTGGTATAAGCAATGGCAATTGAAACAGTAGGCTGCGCGAAATTGCAGTGGGAAGCTTTCCGCTACTAAAAAGCTAATGTATATCGAGTAGGGTGAGGCTTGCGCCTCATCCCTCTCACAGAACCGTACATACGGGCCTCGTATACGGCTCATGCACATAGTTATTTAGCGTAATTGCTAAACACATATCCCGTTGCAACATAACTCGGCTATAAGCTTTGTAAATTGTGCTGGGATCATGATCAACCCTCAATAACTGTATTCATATACAGTATAGCAACAATTTAGCAGAACATAGCCATTATGTTACGTGATACGAGAAGCTTGAGATTAAGATTAGAGCGTATTGATGATGCGGGCGCTGTCGAATTTTAAAGTAGAATTTAACCCCACTAAATCGTATTTTTAGCCCGAGCATAAATTGCGATTTCGCTAAATCGCGTCTAGGTTAAAAGTGACTAAAACTAAAGTTGTATCCACTTTTGTATTAATTTAAAGTTTAATATACTTAAATGTCATATATGTCGCATTATGATGTACAAAGTTTCTTCAACAGAATAAAATGTATTGAAGAGGTATTTTCCCTGCTCACGGAGGATTTACATGTCGTTATCTGTACTAATTGCCGATGACTCTAAACTAGCAAGACGAAACGTTGTTCGCTCACTTCCTTTAGAGGTCGATTTTGCGGTAACTGAAGTGACAAACGGGCAAGAAGCAGTAAGTTTGCTTGCAGATAACACATACAGCCTTGTTTTACTTGATCTTACAATGCCGAAACTCGATGGTATTGACGTTCTCGAGCGACTTCAAACACTACCAGAAATGCCGAATGTGGTGGTAATAAGTGCTGACTTTCAACCAGAGAAACAAAGGGTGGTAAAGGAGCTTGGGGCTAAATACTTTCTTCGAAAACCACTCAAAAAAGAAGATTTGGTGAACGTTCTCACTGAGTTAGGGTATTTATGAACACGTCATCACAGTTGAATGAAGAGCAAAGGGATGTACTCCAAGAGCTATTGAACATCTCAATGGGCCAGGCCGCTAACTCTCTAGCGGTTATGCTAGATACAAGAATTGATATTTCCATTCCAGAAATTTCTGCCGTAACCCCAAATCAGCTGTACGACTTGCTGTTTGAAACCGGCGACCTCTCTTACACTCGACAATCGTTTATGCGCGACATTCACGGCGAGGTAATATCGATCATTTCCTATTCTGGCCTCTCTGAAATTGGCGCGCTGATGGATTATGACCAGCCATTAAGCGAGGAGGATATTCAAGAAATTATTTTAGAACTTTCTAATATTCTTGCAGGGGCTTGTCTTTCAGGACTTTCGGAGCAACTTAAGCTAACCACAAACCTCAACATGCCTTTACTTTTTCAGCCTGATAAAGCCAGTTTTGACGGCCTTCCATGGCAGCATAGCTTAGCAATGGAAGTGCAGTTTTTAATTACGATATCGTCATTTAGCATGCGGGTTATATTCTGCCTCGATGATGAGTCACTCGCGAGAATACTCGGCACCTTGAATGCGTACTTAAAGTAGCAGATATGAGTTTTAGGCACTTTTTCAGCCAATATCGTTAGCACGCCGGCTTGAGTTACTTACTACCGGCGTCTTCAATCATACTGTAAAAATAACTTACCGCTTTTATATAATCATCAACCGCAAGCTGCTCATTCACGCCATGGAAACGTTTTAAGCTTTGCTTGTCCAGTCTCACCATCATAAATCTATACACGTTGTCTGATAGCTCATAAAAGTGCTTAGAGTCTGTGCCTCCCATTACCAAGTAAGGGGCAACTAAAATACTGTCATCCATACGGCGAATGTTGGTCTCAATCAAGCGATACCCCAAACTGTCTGTAGGTGACACTTGAGAAGGCTCGTTTTCCATAAAAGTTTCAACTTTTACGCGAGGCTCGTTTATTGCCTCAGTAATGTGCTGTTTAACACTAGCAATAGTGTCGCCAGGTAAAATACGCACATTCACTACGGCACTCGCTACTGTTGGTAATATATTAGACTTACTGCTGCCCTCTAGCATTGTAGCCGCTATAGAGGTGCGAATGCCCGCAGCACTGCTTGGCGATGCCAGCATCGTTTGCTCTACAATTGGCGAGAACAGCCAAAGGTTTGCCATAGGAAGCTGAAGTGAAAAAGGCGCATAAGCCGCCACATGAGAAAAGGTGTTGTAACTGTGAGATAAATCGGTGTCGAACTGATTATTCTCTATATTGACGATAGCCTGGCTTAGAATTCCTGCCGCTGTATGGTTTGGCGGTTGAGAAGAATGGCCCCCCTCAGACGATACGGTCAACCGTAAATTAACGAACCCTTTTTCGGCAACACCGATAATGGCAACGGGTTGCTCTATGCCTGTCATTACGCCTTGAGTTATAGCGCCACCCTCATCAAGAACAAACTCAAAGCTTAACCCTTGCTGTTTAAAGTGCTCCGCAATTTTTGCAGCTCCCTGTTTGCCGCCTATTTCCTCATCGTGACCGAACGCAAAGTAAATACTGCGCTTAGGTGCAAAACCATTTTTTAAGTGCGTTTCCATGGCTTCAAGCAACGCCATTACTGTTACCTTGTCATCAATGGTGCCTCGTCCCCAAACCGTATCATCGACTACGGCGCCACTAAATGGCTGCTGCTCCCATTGCTCAGCGGTGCCTTCATCTACCGGCACCACGTCTGTATGCCCCATAAAAAGCACAGGCTGCAGCGAAGCATCGCTACCTTTTAAATGATAAACAAGGCTGTACTCACTAATTGTGTAATGCTCTGCTTTCTCATGAATTAAGGGAAAACTGTTTTGAATGTGCTTGTGTAACCCCAAAAAGGCCTCTGCATTAAGGCGAGATGGGTCGTCATAAGAGACCGTCTTAAACTGAATAGATTTAGCGAACCTTGCTACAGCGGATTCTCTATCGATGGGCGCCTCTGGCAACGGGCTATCTACAACTAGTTGGCTGTCTTTAAAACTCATTAGCGTATTCACATAAAGGCCTACACCAAGAACAACAACCAGCACAATTAAGAAACTTATTATTTTTATTAGCCGGGATTTCATTTTTATCTACCCAAATGAAGAGTGCAAAATAGTGAAGATAGTATTATCACGAATGTGCGGTAAAGTCTTGTTATGTCAGACCTATTCGAGCGTTTCAACAGCCTGTGATAGTTTGCCTATTTCGCCTGTCCTCTATTTTTGCTTCCAACTTCAGCCTTCTTAGTTCGTTTTCGCTTTTTGTAGGCAGGCTTTCCCGCTGCTTTCACCCCTTTAAGTGAGGTAGGCAAAGATGATGATGCTGCGCTAATAAGGCTGTTTAGTGTGCTTTCTAGCGGCTGCATAAAGCTTTTATAGTTGGCTTGCTGTTCGGCAATACTATTTAACGTGGCCTCCCACTTCGCTGTCATGTCTGGGGTTGTGCATATTTCAGGAAGCGCCTCAATTAACCCTACGCCAGCGGGGGTAGCCACTATTGCTTTTCCCTGACGCTGCAAAAAGCCTCGTTTAAATAATAACTCGATAATGCCGGCACGAGTGGCTTCGGTACCTAATCCATCTGTGTCTTTTAATATTGATTTAAGCGTCGCGTCTTTTACGAAACGGTTAATGCCCGTCATTGCAGCAAGCAGCGTGGCGTCGGTAAAGTGCTTTGGCGGCTGGGTAAGCTTTTCTAGAAGCTCTCCTTTTTCACAGTGCAACAGGTCTGTTTTTTTAAGGTTGGATAATACTTGGGCAAATGCGCCCTCGTTGTTGCTTTGTTTTCCTGTATCGGTCTCAAAACTGTTTTGTTCGCCTGTGTTTGTATTAGCAGCGGGCCCTTTCTCAAATAGTTTCTTCCAGCCTAATTGCTTAGTCACATTGGCGGTTGCGTTAAATTTGCCACCAGCAATAGTCAATTCAATGTGAGTGTGTTGATAAATAAAAGCCGGATAAAACTGCGCTAGGTACTGGCGCACAATAAGCCCATAAACGTTTTTTTCTAAACTACTTAACGACGAGTTTGCTGGCGACTTTTCAGTTGGAATAATGGCATGGTGAGCCCCTACCTTTGCATTATTCCACGCTTTAGACTTTATTGATGCGTCGGCTTTTTTAGCATCTTCAGAAAAAGGCATTTGCGCGTTTGAAAGCGTGTTGATAATCGATTTCGCTAAAGCAAATTGTTCGTTTGGTAAATATCGACAATCAGAGCGTGGATACGTGATGAGTTTATGTTTTTCATACAGCGACTGGCATACATCAAGCACTAGCTTTGCGTTTAATGAAAACCGCTTAGCTGCATCTATTTGAAGCGACGACAGGTTGTAAGGCAAAGGAGCGTTAAGCTTTTTCTGCTGCTTTTTTATATCGGCAATTTTTGCAGCTTGATTGGTTATTCTCGCTACGACATTTTCCGCAAGTGCTTTAGAGAGAACGCGCCCTTCATCATCCATGTAGGCGCTACATGCGTCGCTTGGTTGCCACTTTGCAATAAATCGTTGATTGTTAGGGGCTTGAACATGAGCGTTCACCTCGTAAAAAGGCTTGGAGACGAAGTGTTTAATTTCCTTGTCTCTGGTTACTACTAAGCCAAGAATTGGGGTTTGAACACGACCAACGGAAAGTACACCTTTGTAGCCCACTTTGCCGCCCTGAATAGTATATGCCCGGGTTAGGTTAATACCATATAACCAGTCGGCTCGGCTTCTAGCAAGTGCTGAAACTGACAGGGGCACAAATTGTTTATTTGACTTCAGTTGCGTTAATGCTCGCTTTACTGCCGGTAAGTTTAAGTCGCTTACTAGCAAACGCTGCATAGCATCGCGCTTTCGCTGCGCCACGTTTAAAAAATCGATAACTTCGTCAATAAGCAGTTGCCCTTCACGATCAGGGTCGCCTGCATGCACTATCTGCTGACATTGTTTAACTAATTTGCGAATAACCGCTAGCTGGTTTTTTGTTTTATATTTTGGCTTGAGTTGCCATTGCTGTGGAATGATAGGTAAATGTTCTAACTGCCACTTCTTGAATTTTTCATCGTAGCTGTCGGGCTCTGCTTGTTCAAGAATATGCCCTATACACCAAGTAACGACATCACCATTTCCTACTTCAATGTAGCCTTGATGTTTTTTGTGAGGTTTGGGCAACGCATCTGCTATTGCACGCCCTAAGCTAGGTTTTTCTGCAATGTATAACTTCATTAAAACGCTTTAGCAAAGAGAAGTGAAAAATAGGGGTACATGGTAGATAACCACTGTTGATATATCCAGTTTTTTTAAATCAGCACTAAAATCCAACCTAATTGACAGTTAACTAGGGCGTGCTGATATACCAATGAGTAAAAAGCCCTATTGCTATGGTTATTGCAACGCTTGTAAATGTTCCTAGCAATACATATTCGGTTAATTTTTTGTCTTCACTTTTTGTTAAATTACCAAACCTAAAAATAGATTTCGCAGCAATTAAGAAACCTATAGCGGCAAATTGGTTCATAAGCACAAAAGTAAGCATAAGCAGCCTTTCTAAGTAGCCAATACGTTGCCCAGCCATTGCTAATGTTGTTTGAATAGGAAGCTGAACGAGGTGTTCTGCTTCTTTTGGCTTATTCAGTTCATCAAGTTGTTTTGTCCACGGCGACAGCAGCTGCTTAATAAATATAGAGGTGGGCTGTAAAATTACTAAATACGCTAAGAACACAGCTAAGTGATTATGGTTAATGGTGAAAATTCTGATTATTAAAGCGTCCAGCTGATTGGTTAACATCGCCCACAATGATACGAGAACTGCGACATGGGCTGCTTGATCTATTGCAAATGCGAGTGTGGAAGAACCTGCGTAAGACTTTATTGCATCAATTATGAAATGGCTGAATAACACGGCAATTGCCACTATACATAGCGGGCCTATGCCAATCGACAAAGATGTGAGTTGCTGAATACTGCCTTTGCTTGGCAACTGCCCTGCCTGCTTATACGACACAAACGATATTACGAGTAATAGCAGCAATGCCACTACGCCATGCAATAGAGCATGAAGATACAGTGCCGGCGATTGAAGGTGTTTAGTATTTCGGCTGTTTACCCAGCTGGCAGGCTGAAGATAGAAATCGCCAATGACGTGAGCCACCAATAGCCCGATTAAAATACCAATGTGTTCCATTCTTAGAAATCCGTTTTATATTCGGCTAACCCCAGCGGCTTTTTTAGCAGATTTTCTGCAAACCGTTCTTCTGTTGCATGTTGTTCAATATGGGTGTTTCTCGTGGCATACGTCGTAGCATATTTCGTGGCATACCTAGTGGCATACCATACGGCATACCCGCTCATCAGCGACTATTCTCATTAACTTCTGCAGCCATATAAGAAAGATAATCGCTTACCAAGTGATATTCGCTGGCATTTAAAATACGGGTAACGTTACTGCGGGTTTTACCCAGTTTAACTGCTATCTGCTCATGCCCTTTATCTTCTGCGCTAATGTAGGCTAATAAGGTTTCTGCTTGGGTTTGAGTTAGACTTGTAATGTGGCTGTCTAAAAATGCAGTTAATAATGATGCATGCTTGTTAAGGGCTTCAGAGTTACTCGTAAACGCTAAATATTGCGATTTCAGATTATCCAGCGCCCTGCCAGAGCGTACGAATGCGTCGCCATTGCCGGTTTTAACTTCACCACCAGTAAAATTCACGGTACCAAGCCCCACGCTGATGCGAACGTTTATAGAGGGTGTGCAGGCTTTCAACGCAAGCCTTATACAAACCGCCACCTGCATAGCGTGTTGTGGTGAGGGAATAACAGCCTGAAAAGCATCTCCGCGAAACACATCAAATTCCCCTTCATAAAGCGATGTTTGCTCTTTAAGGGTGGCGGTGAGTACTTTCAATACATGCGCAAAGTCGGCCTCACTTAAAGACTGTGAATTCGCAATATCACCGGTTATTACTGCCGCGCTCTGCAGAGCCTTTTCCATATCGTCCTTCTTCGCGTTTTAAATGCCTTTTCCACACCTTGCTTTTAGTAAGAAAGAAAGTGAGTAAAGACGTTAAGTAGAATCAATTTATATTCTTAGTTTAGATTAACTGTATTTTTATACAGATACAATTCATACCTTTCTCACTTTATATAGTCGAGCTACAGTGTGGAGCTAAAGTGAGAAGCCAAAGTACATTCTTAAATTTCCCCTACTTCAAAAGTGACTATAAATAATCACTTTTTAGAAAGTTACCATAATCAATCACTTTTATGCAATGAGTTACCCGCTTAGCTTGAGTAAAGAACCTTTAATACAGGGTTTCTGACTTGGCACGCACCTATCAAGACAGGCACAACACTCACTATCTGACAGATAAAATGAATGTCACTAGGCTAAAATTCCAGTGCGACAGTTTTTGTCGCATATACTAACTATGCTATCGTCATTGTTACCCTTAAAGCCTGTTTTCTCATTATGAGCGCATTTCAACGAAAACTCGATATCTTGCAGTTTGTGCCTACGGCCCCTAGGAAAGTGTCAAGCCGACAAATTTTTGAGAATCTTCAAAATTGCGGACATCATCATATCGATATGCGCACTATTCAACGAGATCTCGTCAATCTTGAAAACGTGGGTTTATTTGGACTAGAGGTTGATAAACGCTCAAAGCCGTATGGCTGGTATATAAACGCCAACTTTAAAAAGTTGAACCTTAGCTTGATGGATGGAAACACCGCGCTAGCATTTAAAGTGTTAGAACAATCTGGAGCTACACTGCCCAATTCTACCCTAACTGAAATGCAACCCTACTTTGATAAAGCGACGCAAATTTTGCAGCAAGATAGCGATTCACTGCTCACTAACTGGTTAAAATCGGTTGCAGACTCTCAAGTGTCCCAACCACTCATTGCTCCAGAAATTGATGCATCTTGTTTTGAAAAAATAAAAAGCGCCATCTTCTTCAAAAAACAGATATCGGCGGATATAAAACGCGTATTCAGTGGTGGTAACGAAACGGTTTGGAAACACTACGACCGAGTAAACCCCATGGGCTTGGTAAAACAAGACGGAAGGCAGTTGTTTGTTTGTACCTTTGGAACTTTGCATAAAAGGCGCTATGCATTGCCTCTACAATTTATAAGAAATGTGACCGTAACCGATGATGATTGCCAACAAACATTTGGAGAGCTTGAAAATGTTCAGTTCTTAACGGCTACGAGCAAAGAAGAAGTTCAGCTAAAGTTATTGGTAAAAAACAACTCTCTTTTTCTGCTTCATGGTTACAAGCTCTCTGAAGATCAAACTATCAACAAGTCATCTCACAAAGATAAATCTTTGCTTATTGCTACAGTAAAAGATACCAACAAACTAAGAGCATTTTTAAGAGGTTTGGGCGATAACATTGAAATTATTGCTCCACAAAAACTGAGAGATTACTTTTGCGAACTCTCGAAAAAGCTCTATAACACCTACACATAGTACTTGCCATTAACACATAAAACTTAGCCCTGCTCTCTCCCCTGTAGGCGCACAAACGTAGGTATATCGAGATACGCCTTTTCTAATCCACCGCCAGACGCTTTGAGCAGTTGTGTCATAGGAACCACATTTTCTTTTTGCGTAGTACCCAGCCTTTTAGTCTGCTCTTTTCTGGGAATTCCCGTAGCAATGATCAACACCTCACCAAAATAAGGTAAATCTGATGCTACCGTTACCCCAGAAATGATTAACGTGCGAGTATCGTCTATAAGTACCTGAAGCGTAGCCAGCATTTCTTCGTACGCCACTAAGCTTGGCTCTTCTTTACAGGTAAGCTGAACAATAACACCCTGAGCCCCCACTATGTTTTGCTCATTAACAAGGGGGTTATTTAAAGCATGAGTTACGGCACTGCAAAGAGAGCTATTTTCCTCTGCTATTCCTACCCCTAATGCAGTATCGCCATCTAACGAGAGAATGTGACTAAAGTCGTTTATGTCAACGTTGATATAGCCAGTATTGGTAAGCATGGTAATTATAGCTTCAACAATTCGGTGCATTTGTGTATCGCAATGACGAAATGCCGAGAGTAATCCAACGGTTTCATTTAGCGCGGAAACTAGCGAATCATTTGAAAGCACTAACGTGGCGTTAGCCGTTGCTTTTATCTCCTCTAGTGCATTGAACGCAATCTCTTGACGTTTACTTCCTTCCGATTTAAACGGCAAGGTGACAAAACACATCACGTCGATGTGGTTTTTCTTGGCGATGTCTAACAGTACAGGTGTTGCTCCGCTGCCTGTACCACCGCCCAGCCCAGCAATGATGATAATAATGGTATCGTCTTCTATAAGGGTTCTTAATGCTTCTTCACTTTGTTGAGCTGCGTTGTAGGCCACCTCGGGATCGGCACCAGCGCCATACCCTTTTGTGGTTGACTCGCCGATAAGAAGCACTTCATGATTTTTACATTGGTGTAGCGCAGATATGTCGGTATTGATAGAGCTAAATCGAATATTAGTTTGGCTACATAAATCCGCCATATTGGTAACGGCGTTCCCTCCACAACCACCAACCCCAATGACGTGAATGTTTAATTCTTTAGACTCTACGTTGTGCATGCTCAGCCCCTTACTCTAGTTATTGTTATTGGTATAAATAGCGTTTAAGTACCTACAGAGCATGCACCATTTATGCGTCAGAAATTGACGTATATCGACGCAGAGCCTTCTCTTTTGCTAAAGACGCCTTATCCATTTACCCTATGGATAACAATGAGAACCAGCAATTTAGCCAAAATCTTAATAACAACAGCTAACAACGGATACTATCGGATTAATTTATGCAACCTCATGACCAGTTACCTCTACACGATTTTATAGAATATTCAGAACAAGCTATGGTGTTACGAAGCGCTGACTTCTTAAAAACAATGCAGCGAAGACACAGTATTCGCCAATTTAGCGATCGCCCTGTAGATAAGGCCATTATCGAGAACTGCTTATTAACAGCTGGCACTGCCCCAAGCGGCGCTAATCATCAGCCCTGGCATTTCGCTGCAATTAACTCGTCATCAGTGAAGCAAAAAATACGTGAACATGCCGAAGCTCATGAGCGCGGATTTTATGAGGGGCGCGCTGGTCAGCAATGGTTAGATGACTTAAAGCCATTAGGCACAAACGCCGATAAGCCTTACTTAGAAATAGCGCCTTGGCTAATTGCTGTATTTAGTCAAAAGTTCTCAGAGACTGACGGTGGAGAAAAACAGCAGAATTACTACGTTCACGAGTCTGTCGGCATTGCTGTTGGCATGCTAATTACTGCTTTGCACAATGCCGGGCTAGCCACGCTCACTCATACACCCAAGCCAATGAACTTTTTAACCAATGTGTGTGGTAGGCCTGATAACGAACGAGCATACATGCTGATTATTGCTGGGTACCCTGCAAAGAATGCGACGGTTCCAGTTCACGCCACAAAGAAGAAATCGCTTAGTGAGATAGCGAGCTTTTTGTAATCGCAGAAGGTGATTTTGAATGCCAGTGCGTTAATTTGGATCTGACCCTGCTTATTTCTGTGCTACTCTGCGCGCCGACAATTAATTTACGCAAAAAATGCGTTTAAAAGGACAATTCTTCACATGGTTCCATGGGTTAAATTGGGTACAGCAAAAATTCCAAACAATGGTGGTGAACTAACCTTTTCTCAGCGAGATCAGGAATTTAGCATTAGGCTTTCTGGAATTCGTGGTGAATTAATGAATAGCCGTGTATTCAATTCAGAAAAAGAGCTGTCGCAAATGGGCTGCGCGCATCTTAAATCAACACCAAACGCCCACGTTCTCGTTGGTGGTTTGGGGATGGGCTACACACTAAGAGCCGCACTCAATGAAGTGACGCCAAGCTCTAAGGTTACCGTTGCCGAGCTAATTCCTGAGGTTGTTGAATGGAACAAAGGCCCCTTAGGTAACTGTGCTAAAAACCCACTTCAAGATCCTAGAACCAATGTTGTAGTGGGTGATGTTAAACACCTTTTGAATACAAGAGAGCCAACCTACGACGCTATATTACTCGATGTAGACAATGGCCCAGAAGGCTTAACACATTCCGATAACAACTGGATCTATTCGCCAGAGGGTTTAGAAGACATCTATGAGGTGCTTAAACCTAATGGCATGCTTGCTATATGGTCAGCTGGGCCTGATTATTTGTTTTCCGTTCGCTTAAAAAATGCGGGTTACAAAGTGTCTACGCGTATTGCCAGAGCTCGCAAAGGAAAAGGAAGTAAGCACACTATATTTTTGGCTAAAAAGCCAGTAGTTGAATAGGATGAGACTTGTTACTGATTGCCCACCTTGAATCCATTAGAACTAAGTTTTCACAAAATCCACACCTACACTATGATATTTCGTAACCTGCATTTATTGCCTTTCATCTAAACAATTTCACTAATATTTTTAATGTGCAAACTTTTTCAATGACGTGAAAAAAACTCTAAAAAATGCAGGATAAGCAGTGTGTGACGTTATTCAGTGTTAAGTGCTCGGCAAATGGATACGGCATATCTACAAACAGCACATTATTTCGCGATACCGCTCTCCTAAAACCTCATGAAAAATCGGCATTGCATAATTTAATGCGTAGTTGTGCGAAGCAGAATAGTGAAATGTTCTTGAGTGACTTTGTTGCATATAAACAGCCATAGGAGGAAAACCTCATGGCTTTTAACGGCAAAGAACAAGGGAGTGAAATCTAGATTTGGTCACGAGTGGTCACGAATTGTGACCACGCGTGACCATTCTGACAGTACTCATCTGTTTTCAAAGGAAAAAACGAAAAGAAACACAAATTCTGAAAAAATTGCTTAAAACCGATTATTTCAATGCTGTCAATGAGTTAGGAATCTTAAATTTTTTTGAAATGACGCTAGAAAAAGTTTTTAGAAGAAAAATAAATGGTGCGTCTACCCTGATTCGAACAGGGGACCTCTACCATGTCAAGGTAGCGCTCTAACCAACTGAGCTATAGACGCATTTTGAGTTGAGGCGTAAAAAAACAAACGGGCATTTGTCTGCTCAACGGCGCGTATAATACTGAGGCAGAATGAAAGCTGCAAGAAAAACTTAATAAAACTGAATTAAGTGCTTATTTTACAAGCAGCATGGGCGGTCAGTTAAAAATACTCACAGCCCACAGAGTGTTGGAAGCACTGTTAGTAACGCAAGTTAAAAGGGAGCGGTTTTATGCTATCTACCAACCTTCCGTCGTTCACCGCTTCCATAAAGTATTCACCTAGCCTGTCGGTTTCGCTTAATACGGTTTGCCAGTACTTTATACGCGTGGGTGCATCGAGCACTTCAAAATCTTTTCTATCAGGTATCTTGCCGTAAGGTAATTTGGCGACAAATGATGGCGAAGGCACCAACATAACTACATTATCGTAGCTTGAACGATGGGGAACGCGGCGCTTTAAGCCTTTATCAAACCAGCCCGGTATGGGCTTATCGTAAAAGTGTGGATACAAAACCAAGCCTTCATCGGGGCCAAACGACACATCAAAGTGATAGTCTATTATGCCGCCGTCTCTATACATTCCTGGTGGCGCGCCTTCTATTTGAGTAACCCCTTCAATCACTATCGGAATTGAACCTGACGCCAATAATGCACTATGAATATTGCCTTGCGTTAGCGAATGAAAATGAGAGGGTATCCCGTAGGGATCGGTAATAGTTAATTGGCTATTTGGCGATGAAAACACATATCGCTCATACAACTTAGCTAAGTTTTTCCGGCTTACGGTATTAGCAGCCGCACTCATAGCCAAGCCAGACAGCTGCTGAAATTTACCCTCAAAACGCGTTGCACCTAAGCATTTAGCAACAATTAAATGCGCTTTAAACCGCTCGTTAGCCAAAACCTCTTGCTTGCCCTTTTCATCAACCATGTGTTTTAACAAGTCTTCTGCTTTTGATGTTATTTCTCGAGCTGTGGGTTTGTTACTGCTGTACGTTGTTGTTGAATAAGACTCTGCAAGTCTGTTTATTGCTGCAAGCGGATCATTTTGCACCGCACAAATGGCACGAAAAGCCCCTGCTGATGAACCAATTACGTGAATTTGGTGCTTTACGCTGGCAAACCATTCTGGAAATAAAACTCTATCTAGCCCGGCAAGTGAAAACCACTTAGGCCCTCCGGATGCCCCCAGAAAGTAGCTAAATAACTCAGGGGTAAAACCGTTCTTTAAGATAGTTTCTCTTGCTTTATCTCCTGCATATACTTCTAATGGTGCCACGCGCTTTCCTGTTTTAAATCTAGATTGTTCTGTTAGTTTTTATTCATAAAATCGTGCGTTTTTGCACTTATGTCGTAAATTACCAGCTAACAACTTAAAAGTAATGATTTTCTCGTAGTCGAATGCGGCCATTACCTATTCTGAACTCAGCTCACGCCTCTATTATTCGTCGCTTAAACTATTCATCACTTTTAAAAATGTGTTGTACTCATCAGCAGTGATATTTTTAATTTTTTCAGCCTGCCATTGGGAAACTAACGGAGTAATTTCATTAAAGATGTTTTCTCCCTTTTCAGAAAGCGCAACATTAACGGCACGCTTATCTCGCTCGCTAGCCATCCTAGTAACCAGTTGTTTATTTTCTAATTGCTGAAGTGCCCTACTTATTTGTACTTTATCGAGGCACGTGGCAATCGCTATGTTTTTAGATAACATAGCGTTATTGTTTCCTAGAGTGGCCACCACACGCCATTCGGGCATGCTCAGTCCAAATGGTCGATAAATAGAGGCTAATGACTGACTGAGATCATTAGAAAGCATGGCTACCTTGTAGGCCAACATGTCGTTAAGCTTCATTTTAAACCTCTTTTTCAACCAGCCGTGTTACTACGATATAAAGCTCTTCTTCGGAGCGATTAGAAATCTATCTGCTGACTATTGCCGCTTTACACAAATCAACATGCTCTCAAATAGTGTTTATCAACCTAAGTTGTTTTAACCAACCCTTTCAAAGGTGCAGTTGCCGGCAAACACTTAATAATTACTCCGGATGTAAACTAATCAGCACGTTTCTCGACTAACTCCCAACATGTTTTACTGTTCACAATTGATTTACATAACATTAAGCACTAGCCTAAACGAATTAGTTTCATTTGTAACTAGTTTAATAGCGTGGGTGTCTCACTAATATTTTTAGAAGTAACGAGATGAACAGAAGGTTTCAACTCACTATAAAAGACCACGATGTAAAATCACTATTTAAAATTACTATTTAAAATCACAGTGTAGAAATGCAGCGCAGAAGAACGGTTGATAATACCGCGACCAAAAAAGCAAATTGGGGGAGCAATGAAAAACTTAAAATACATGACGGGTTTCAATAATGAGCACGAAACCGAGGCGCTAGAAAATGCCCTTCCTAAAGGCCAGTTTAGTCCCCAGAAAGTAAATTATAAGCTGTATGCAGAACAGTTTAGCAGTACAGCATTTACGGCCCCTCGTCACGCCAACAGACGCACCTGGACTTATCGTATTAGGCCGTCTATTGCTATGGGCGACTTTGCACCTTATGCCCACGCTCTAATAAAAACCGCTCCGGATAGCGACATTCTCTGCCCTCCTAATGTTCTGAGGTGGAATCCTATTCCACTGCCAGAGAAAAGCACCGATTTTGTTGATGGCCTAGTCACTATTGGCACAAATGGCGATGCGAAAGCGCAAATTGGTATGGGCATTCACTGCTACGCTGCCAATGCGTCTATGGGCAATAGAGTGTTTTACTCTTCCGATGGAGAAATGCTGTTTGTACCTCAAGAAGGTAAGCTTAACGTGAAAACCGAATTTGGTTTACTCTCTGTAGTGCCCGGTGAAATTATGGTTATTCCTCGTGGCGTGCGCTTTTCTGTAGATGTGAGCAAAGACGAGCCAATTCGCGGCTACATTTGTGAAAATTATGGCCATCCGTTTGTTTTGCCCGAACGCGGCCCTGTAGGAGCCAACGGCTATTCAAATCAGCGCGATTTTCTTTACCCTGTGGCATGGTTTGAAGATAACGATATGGCGCATACTGTTATCAATAAATTCTGCGGCAATTTGTACGCAGCGGAAATGGACCACTCTCCTTTTGATGTAGTGGCATGGGTAGGCAACTCTGCCCCTTATAAATACGATCTTGCTAACTTTAATGTGATGAACACTGTGAGCTTCGATCATCCCGACCCCTCTATTTTTACTGTGCTCACCTCGCCCTCTGAATTAGAAGGCACTGCAAACGTAGACTTTGTGATATTTCCTCCACGCTGGATGGTGGCAGAAAATACATTTCGCCCTCCTTACTATCACAGAAATGTGATGAGTGAATTTATGGGGTTAATTGAAGGTACGTACGACGCAAAAGAGCATGGTTTCGTGCCAGGCGGAATGAGCCTGCATAATTGCATGACGCCTCACGGCCCTGAGGCCGAAGTGTTTGAAAAAGCATCGAACGCAGATTTAGGTCCACAGCAATATAAAGATACGTTGGCATTTATGTTTGAATCCCGTTACGCCATTGCACCAACGGCGTATGCCATGCAAAGCCCGCAACGGCAAAAAGACTATATCAACTGCTGGAGCGGCCTGAAAAAATATTTCGATGGTAACCTTTAAACAGGTTGCGTTATTAAGTCATGGTGAATTAACGAGAGTACATAAGGCTGTATCAAATTATGGACACTCTCTACCACCATCAATTTTTAATAAAAGCGCTAAAAATTAGTATTTTAGGGCTTTTATTACCCCATTAAACCGCTGAGTATTTTGGAGTGAAAACTTATCGTTACAGCTTTGCTTTCCATAGCAAAAGCAGGTGTTCGTAGCGTCTATTGCTTGTGTTTTAACGTCGCGCTTACAATCGATACACAATTACAAAAACATATTCACGAAGGAAAACTTCCTATGGCAGATCTATTTGAAAATCCCATTGGTTTAGACGGCTTCGAATTTTTAGAATTCACCGCACCAGAGAAAGGTATCTTAGAACCCATGTTTGAAGCGATGGGTTTTACGCTTGTGGCTCGCCATAAATCAAAAGACGTTGAATTGTGGCGTCAAGGCGACATTAACCTTTTAAGTAATTACGAAAAAGACTGTCATGCTGCCTACTATGCTGAAGAGCACGGCCCTTCTGCTTGCGGCATGGCGTTTAGAGTAAAAGACTCACAAGTGGCTTATAAAGAAGTGTTAGAGCGTGGGGCACAGCCCATGGACACTTACACCGGTCCAATGGAGCTAAAACTGCCTGCAATAAAAGGTATCGGCGGTGCCATGCTATACCTCATCGACCGTTATAAAGGCGAAAATACCATTTACGACATCGACTTTAACTGGATTGAAGGCGTAGATCGTCACCCAGTTGGATGTGGTTTCCATACTCTAGATCATCTTACGCACAACGTTTACCGTGGTCGCATGGACTTTTGGGCAAACTTTTACGAGAAGCTCTTTAACTTCAGAGAAATTCGCTATTTCGATATTAAAGGGGAATACACAGGACTGCTGTCTAAGGCGATGACAGCTCCAGATGGCAAAATCCGAATTCCGCTAAATGAAGAAGCTGTTGGCGGTGGCGGTCAAATTGAAGAATTTTTGATGAAATATAACGGCGAAGGCATTCAACATATTGCGTTTGCCTGCGATGATTTAGTCGCTTGCTTAGATAAGTTGAAAGCCAGAGGTATGAAGTTTATGACGCCTCCGCCTAATACTTACTATGAAATGCTAGAAGAGCGCCTTCCAGGTCATGGCGAAAATGTTGAAGAACTTCAAAAGCGCGGAATATTACTCGACGGCACAACAAAAGATGGCGAGCCTCGACTGCTGCTTCAAATATTTTCTGAGACGGTATTTGGCCCGGTTTTCTTTGAGTTTATTCAGCGCAAAGAAGATGATGGCTTCGGCGAAGGAAATTTCAAAGCGCTGTTTGAGTCTATAGAGCGTGATCAAGTTAGCCGCGGCGCTATTAATAAAAAGTAGCGAGCAACAAGCTACTCGATAAAAGCGCTAGCCCTTGCGGCAAGGCCTTTAATTTACGGCGGATGAAGTTTCATTCGCCGTTTTTTATTGTCTCATTCATCGCCATTTTCACTCCCCTTTTCATATAGCGCAAAGGGGGCGCCGGATGGGTCTAGGGCCACGCAAAAAAGGTCACTACCGTGATGTTTCACGTCCCCTACTTGGGTTCCGCCTGTCTCTTTTAATGCGGCCAGTGATTTTTCTACACTATCAACGGTGAAATAATTAATCCAACCACCTGGTAGTTCGCTATTTACCCCTCTTTTATGGCAAATGCCTCCAATTGGCGTACCGTCGGGCTTCATCATTACGTAGTCGCTGTATCCGCCCATATCTATCGCCTGTTTCTGCCATCCCATTACCGCCTCATAGAAATGCACTAACTCCTCTGCACAGTCAGTTGTAATATCACACCAATCAGCCATAACTCTTCCTTAATAAAATTTTGGATTTACGCATTTTTGTTTATCTTTGCTAATCTTTGCATATGTAGCGGCACAGCAAATATGCAGAGATATTTATTCAGTTTAGCTTATGTCACTAAAAGCGACTTATCTTGTTGTGTAAAAAGTTGCCCTCATTCATCAAATGTGGCTGTTATGAAGTGATCTGAATAAAAGGTATAAGGCCGAGTTGGAAAAGTTAAACAAGGGTGCATATTAACGGCACTTAGATCTTATCTGCTAACGCGCTTTTCGCTAAAGATTAGACATAATGTCAAGCAAAGAAATTGCAAAAAATATAAACATTTTTTATTTAAGTTGTAGACATAGCCTGTGGAAAATGCTTGTTAAACCGTTAATGTTATCCACTGAGCTTTTTTTGTACAGTTTATTTTTTTGTTTAATATCAACAAATTAAGAGAACACTCCAAACTACTCAACAAACTTATCCACAGATAAAGTGGATAACACGTGACACTTAATCACAGTTAATGGTTTAATGTGGATATGTTGAAGTATTCATATTTTTAGATAATCCATGCCTAAACAAACACTCTTCGTACACGACGAGTTATTCACTATTCACAGTCTGGATCCAGACTCAAGCATTCCTTCGTCAGTGCTTAGTAGCCCTCTATTTTTTCTTGGAAAAACCGAAGACGAGCTCTCTATTGTGGTGCCAGAGTCTGTGGAAGTCGATTCTGTCGACCGCGACGAAAATTGGAGAGCATTAGAGTTGCTAGGCCCCCTTCACCTCTCTATGGTGGGTATTATGGCTGAACTCGGACAGGTTTTAGCCGCGGTAAAAGTCTCTATTTTTGTTGTATCCACGTTCGACACCGACTTCTTTTTGGTAAAGGACAACAAACTTAGTGATGCTGTAAAAGCGCTTAAGAAAGCTGGTTATACCGTCAACGAGACCCCGTAACAGTGAAGAAAGGCCAGTTACTTTTTAGTGCACCTGACTCATACAGAAAGTCGTTTGATGTGTTAGCGCCTATGAGCGGACAGGTAAAACCGTTAAGTGCTGCCAGTGATAGCCTATATGCAAAGGGGTATTTTGGACCAGGAGCGGCAATCACATCACCATCGTCAAGTGTGAAAGCCCCTTTTGGCGGTATCTGCACTCGCGTTATCCCACTTGATTACGCTGTTGAAATTAAGTCGAGTGCAGGACTAAAGTGTTTGATCAAATACGGTAGCGATACCCATCAATTGCATGGCGCTCAATTTTCTTGCGCAATAAAGACAGGTGATACATTTAAAGCGGGTTCTCTATTATTTACCGTTAATTCTAGCTGGCTAAAGCAGCAAGGCGTCGAAAATATTTGTATAATGACCATATTAAACGGCCATGCATTACTTGGCGTAATGACCACAGATAGAAAACATGTAGACGCTGTGGAAGATCCATTACTCACGCTATTCGTGTAGCCCCATGCTTGTTTGCTAATTTTTATGGGTTATTGGCATGGCTTATTGACATGACTTATTGGCATGGCTTATTGACATGACTTATTGGCATGGCTTAGCGACATGACTTAGCGGTGTAGCTCAGCGACATGGTTTAAATACGCACACGACACAAATAAACGGTTTTATAAGTACGGAATAGATATATATGAGCACTGTTATTTACGGCATTCCAAACTGCGATACAATTAAAAAAGCAAAAAAATGGTTAGCCGAACGGGATATTGAATTCACGTTTCACGACTATCGAAAAGAGGGCGCAGATTCAGAGTTTTTACAACGCGCCGAAGCACATCTTGGCTGGGAAGTAATGCTGAACAAACGCGGCACCACCTACAGGCAGCTTGATGAAGCAGAAAAAGCGACCATTGATAGAGAAAAAGCTCTGACCCTGCTTGAACTTCACCCGGCCATGATTAAGCGCCCAATTATGGTTCACAACAATCAATTCTATATTGGTTTTAAACCTGCTCAATACGAGGAAATATTTTGTTAAACGATTCAGTCATCGACATTGCTAAAAATCTGATCAACCGCCGTTCGGTTACACCAGAAGACGCCGGTTGTCAGGATGCGATGAAAACATTTCTCGACGCTTTAGGTTTCAACAATGAGACCATGGTGTTCGATGACACCACAAATTTATGGTCGCGACGCAATACCGAAGGCCCACTGTTCTGTTTTGCAGGCCATACTGATGTTGTCCCAAGTGGACCTGAAAGTGCTTGGAAGACATCTCCTTTTGTCGCCACAGAAATAGACGGTTATCTGCATGGTCGTGGAGCCGCAGACATGAAAGGCAGCTTAGCAGCTATGCTGGTCGCTACCAGAGAGTTTGTGAATAAGTATCCCGATCACAAAGGCAGCATCGCATTTTTGATCACCAGCGATGAGGAAGGGCCATTTATCAATGGCACTACCCGCGTTATTGATACCCTTGAAGCGCGCAATGAAAAAATTGACTGGTGTTTAGTTGGCGAGCCATCTTCTACTGACCACGTTGGCGACATTGTGAAAAACGGTCGTCGAGGCTCGCTAACCGGCGACCTTATTGTTAAAGGTATACAGGGGCATGTTGCTTATCCTCACCTAGCCAAAAACCCTGTTCATATGGCCGCAGCTGCACTCGATGAACTAGCTTCTTCACACTGGGACAATGGCAACGATTTCTTCCCGCCCACCAGCTTTCAGATATCCAATATCCATGCTGGTACAGGCGCTGGTAATGTTATTCCCGGTGAAATGCACGTGTGTTTTAACTTTCGCTTTTCAACAGAAGTTACCAACGACATTCTCATAGAGCGCACCAAAGCCATCTTGGACAAACACGAGCTGGATTACGATATTAAGTGGACATTCAACGGGCAACCATTCCTTACCGACTCTGGCGCTTTACTTGAAGCCACTCAAGGCGCTATTGAAGCGGTAAAAGGCACGCCAACGGTGCTTTCAACTGCCGGCGGTACATCCGACGGTCGCTTTATCGCACCCACTGGAGCGCAAGTTATAGAGCTAGGCCCGGTTAACGCAACCATTCACAAAATAGATGAATGCGTAAAAATGTCAGATTTAGAACAACTCGCCGACATGTACTTCGGTATTTTAGAACGCCTGCTGGCTAACTAATGCCATCAAGTATTTTAAAGCAACAGTGGCTAGGTCAGCAAAACGACTACTTAGTAGACGCTGGCCATGGACACTTTCTTCACCCTGATGTGAATGATGCTGTTAAGGCGATGCAGCAAAAAGCGCATCGTGACGGTATCGATTTACAAATAGTAAGCAGCTATAGAAGCTTCGACCGCCAACTGGCTATTTTTAATAGAAAATGGCGGGGGGAAGCTGTGTTACGAGATGCCCAAGGTAACGAGCTTGTTTTTAGCGAATTGTCTGACACCCAAAAATTACAGGCTATTCTGACATGGTCTGCATTACCTGGAGGCAGCCGACATCATTGGGGTACCGATCTTGATGTCTATGACAGAACCTCTGTTCATCAATGGAGCGGGAGCTTTGAGTTGGTAGAGCAAGAATATTTATCCGAAGGCCCTTGCTATGC
Source organism: Alteromonas sp. RW2A1 (assembly GCF_001886475.1). NCBI lineage: Bacteria > Pseudomonadati > Pseudomonadota > Gammaproteobacteria > Alteromonadales > Alteromonadaceae > Alteromonas > Alteromonas sp. RW2A1. The sequence goes on from NZ_CP018031.1 coordinate 1,558,838, forward strand.
GTTAGCGTGCTGGCTTGAGGATAATATGAATGAATTTGGCTTTTACCGCCCTTTCGAGAAAAATGTTGGTGGCGTGGCGCGAGAACCCTGGCATATTAGTTATAAAAGTGTGGCGTCAAACTTTGAGTTGGCTAGAAGTGAAAACGCATTAGCCGATGCCCTTACGCAAAGTGAGATCCTTGGCAAGGACATTATTTTAGGCCAACTGCCCTCGTTGTACCAACAATACGTGCTTAATAAGGGCGAAAGCTAGCCGCCTCTAATAACCTGTGAGTTGAGCATAATATTTCGCTGTCATAACTTTATAAACGGAGAACACTCAATGGACACAACATGGATAGTCTTAATTATTGTACTCGTGCTAGGTGTCATTGTTGGCAACATTACTCTGTTGAAGTACAGCGCAAAATTTAAATTCCCTACGCCATCAAAGCCCTTTGATAGCAATAAAAAGCAGGATGACGACAAGGCGAGTAAAAAAACGTCAAATGGGTTTGACGATGAAGATGATGACGAGTGGTAAATCTATCGTTTTAAAAACATCGAGTAGGGTGAGGCTTGCGCCTCATCCCTCTCACAGAACCGTACGTACGGGCCTCGTATACGGCTCCTGCATACTTCATATCACTTGCTAAGACGCCCTTGCCATTCGGATTATCTTCCCCTCAGTCAGGGTGATTCAGGTTTCTTTCAACCTGACGGGTTTGCCAGCTTCGCTGGGCAAACAAAAAAGCGCAACATTCGGTATGTCGCGCGTTTTAGGAATATCACAACTACGCCATAGGATAAAACAAGACTTCGTTAAAAACAGGCAAAGTGTTGACTGCTTTTATCAATGCAGGCGTTTAACAGCTTGCGTTCCGGTGACAAAGCTTTGCGGTGACAGGCATTGCGGTGACAGGCTTTCCAGTATAAGGCCTTCCAGAATAAAGCTTTCCAATATCAGGCTTTAAAGAGGCGAAGTTTTTACTGCGGTGCCGCTAATGCTCACCATAAGCATACTGCCTTTATCGCCAATAACTTGGTAATCAAGGTCGATACCCACCACTGCATTGGCGCCCATTGCTCTTGCTTCGTGCTCAATTTCACTAAACGCCAACTTTCTAGCCGTAGTAAGTTCTTCTTCGTATGAACCAGAACGTCCGCCCACGATGTCTCTGATAGAAGCAAATAAGTCTTTAAATACATTGGCCCCCATTACCGCTTCGCCAACCACGATGCCGCAATATGCATCAATTTTCTGACCTTCAAGTGTAGGGGTTGTAGATATAATCATAGGTAACTCCATTTAATTTAGGTTTTATTCAGGATGTTAGTTTCAATTTTAATTCTGAAATTATCTCTGCAGCATCGCTTTCTTCATAGGCCACAGAACTCTGATTTCCCCATACGGGTTTAGGCCACGCCACGTCATTTTCAAAACGGGCAACATGATGCACGTGCAGTTGCCTAACCACATTGCCAAGCGCTGCCACATTAAGCTTATAAGGTGAAAATAACTTCTGCATTGCTTTAGATACTTTGGCAGACTCACTCAGCAGCATTTGTTGTTCTTGCTCGGTTAAATCAATTATTTCAGCTACGTCGTTTCTCATCGGCACTAAAATAAGCCATGGAAATTGACTGTCATTCATTAAAAGTACACGACTGAGCGTTAAATCGCAGACAAAAAATGTATCATTCTGTAACCGACTGTCTAATTCAAACATCAAGATCGTCCAGTTTTGTAGGCACTACCGTAAGCAGTGCTCGTTGGCCAATAGCCACTTTTGCATTAGGAAATACAATAGCTTCCCCGTCTACTTGGGCTGTATAGTCTGTGCCCGGCTCCGAGGCGAGAACGGTTCCTTTTGGATAACCCGTAAAGTTTGGCGTATCGTCGTCGAAATGCAGTGTAAACTCTTCTTGTTGTCTGTTTATCACTTGGTTAACCCGAAATATATCAAGCTCATCCATGTCCACTTGAGGAGAATAATCATTGCTGGTTATAAGAGAAACCAAAGCGTCTTTAGCTTCCTTAAAGCGACTCATGTCGTTTTGCCCAAAAGGCTTTACCTTGCCAAGCTCTACCGTAAACGCATGAGCATTGTGGTAGAAAGAAGAGAAGTAACTAAATGTAGTTGTCGGGTTTTCTGAAAGAAGAATAGTTTTTACGCCGCATGCAGCAAGAAATGCAAGCTGACTTTTGCTGTGTTTTCTATCGTGAAGATACGGATACACCGCAAACTTCTCATTTTTAGACTCACGAATTGCAGTGTGTAAATCGTAATGCAAACGCTCACCGTTTTGCTCGTTCTGCCTCGTGAAAAAGTCAGCTACTGCATCTTCAAGGGCTTTCGCACGCTTGCGTTCATCGTTTATCAGTCCCTCTCCTTCTGAGTGCGCTCCGCTAAATAAGCGGTTCATATTCTCTTGAACAAAGCGCTCTGCAATATCCATTGCAGGTAAGTTACCAAACAGAAAAAGCACATTGTGCGACAGGGAAAGTTGACCAGATAAAATACGCTGCACCAGCTCATCACATATTTCTATGGGTGCTGTCTCATTACCATGAACACCGCAAGATAATACCACTTTCTTCTTGCTCGTAGTGTTGCCTACGGGATGAAATTGAATGATGCCAGGCGCAGTAATAATCACGCTTGTGCCATTGGCCAATTCGAAGGTCGTTGGTGCTGAAAATAGAGAAGGCGATTGTCGGGATAAGGCGAGAAAGTTTCCGCCATCGATAAGTTGCTGCATAGTTAACCTACGTAATCAAGAATGCTAATAGTCTAACGACACCCTTAATTAAAAGCACGTTTTCGCGCGCAAAATCTGAGTATTAACAACATAGAAAGCGTAAAGAGCACTTCACCTAAAAGGCTGGCGAAAGCACTCTTTTTACTCACAATCTATTTTTATGAGCGTGCTCAGTTACATTTACTGATTATGGTTTTACTAACTCTAGTTTTACCCATTTTGGCTTCTACTACTTTTTAGCGCTTACGATGAGTATACCCACCTCAACATCTTGAATAACAACACTGGTGCCGGCCGCTAACTGCTCATCGCTTTTTACTTTCCATGTTACTCCAGAATAGTGCAACGATGATGGTTGAGCAGGCCCTACGTCTTGAGAAAGCTCTACAACATTACCCACCAAGTCGCTTTTTACTTTGCGAGGCGCCCTATCTCGTTGAAGATATTTCATAGGTTTCCACAGTGCCACCATAAGAATGGAATCTAGCACAGATACCGCAATAAAAAGATTTAGTACACTGGGCTCAAAAACGCCCATATACACTAATGCAGAGGTGACTATTAACGATAGCCCTAGTGTGAAAAGCAAAATAACTGAGAACCCTAGTAGCGATTCTAAAATCATTAATACCAAGCCTAATGCAAGGAGGTAGCTTTCTATATTTTCCATAACTCTATTTCCAAACAATAGTTTGCGTAATCGTACTTGGCGTAAAAGTACTTGGCGTAATAGTACTTGGCGTAATAGTACTTGGCGTAACAAAACTTTGCATAGCAGGCCTTTGCATAACACGCTTTTGCAAAATCAGGCTTTTAATGGCAGTGCTTTTCATAACAAAAAGCTTCACGCAATTAATCAACTTTTTTGCCCAGCTTGTTCACAATTGACATGGCCTGCGCAACAACACTTCCTATTTCCGTTGAGCCGTCTGGCAGTAAAATTACTGAGCTCTCTTTAGCAATCTGTTCTTTTGCTTTAATAGCACCTTTTGCCAAGTCTAACTGCACGGCTTTTTGACCATCTTCAGTAGCAGCGGCCCTACCCACTGTTTCAATAGCTTCTGCATCGGCTTTAGCTACCTGAATTATTGCTTCGGCTTCACCTTGGGCTTTTAGAATTTGCTCTTCTTTCTCGGCTTGAGCTGCTAATACAATAGATTGCTTCTCACCTTCTGCGCGGTTGATAGCGGCTTGCCTGTCACCTTCCGACTCTAAGATTTGTGCTCTTTTAAGACGCTCGGCCTTCATTTGCTGTTCCATGGCATCAAGAACAGAGTTTGGCGGATTGATATCTTTTAATTCGTAACGAAGCACCTGAACGCCCCAGGGCGCTGCGGCGTCGTTAAGTGCAGACACAATATTAGTGTTTAATAAATCTCGCTCTTCAAAAGTTTTATCCAGCTCCATTTTACCCAGCTCTGAACGCATGGTGGTTTGAGCTAATTGCTTTACTGCGAAGGTATAATTTTCTACGCCATAGGTAGCTTTGTAAGGATCGACCACGCGAAAATAAAGTACACCGTCTACCGACAGCGTAATATTGTCTTTAGTAATGGCAGATTGTTCAGGAACGTCTTCGGCCTGCTCTTTTAAAGAGCGGTCTGCGGCAACCGTGTCGATAAATGGCACGATAAAGTTAAGCCCAGCTTCAAGAGTGGTATTGTACTTCCCAAAACGAGAGATAATGTAGGCTCTGTTTTGCGGTACGAACTTCACCGATGACTTGAGTAAAACCACCACAAGGATGAGTAAAAATGCCTGGTAGGAGAACAAGTAATTGAATACAACGTCCATATTTAAATTCCCTCAATGTTTACATTAGCTATTTAACTGAGCTAATTGTTTTTATTATTAAAATAAGAAATGAAGCACTTTTCAAGCTGTGCTTTATAATAGTTTTTGCTTTAACAAGTTATACCACAGAAAAGGCGAAGTGTGATAACCATACTCCACTCGCTTCCGTTTGTGGAACGAGCTCAAGCTGGTGTTTAAGTGAGTAAGTTAGCGAAAAAGTCAGAGCATTAGCGAGTCAAGTAACTAAAACTCAACAGAGAGGAGCTTCCGTTTGTTCTTTATGCCTGCTTCCTCGTTGGTGAGCTGCCGATAATAACTTCCTGCTGAGCCAAGGTCACAAATTGTTTCAACGGAACTGCTTTAGAGAACAAATATCCTTGCCCATCGGTAATACCAATGTCTCTTAAGATATGTAGCTGCTCAACGGTTTCAACGCCTTCTGCAACCACCTTACAACCTTTAGCCTCTCCGATAATTTTAACAGCTTCTATTATCGCTCGGTTTACGCCTGCTTCCTCTAATTCCATAACAAAAGCTTTATCAATTTTAAGCGCATCGAGATGTAGGTCACGTATATAAGCTAGGTTAGAATATCCCTTACCAAAATCGTCAACAGATATAGAAATATCTAAGCTTCGTAATTCATCTAATTGCTTTTTAACCATTAATGAGTTTGAGAGCGCAATATCTTCTGTTAACTCAAGCTCTAATCGAGACATGGGAATATCGTAAGACTTACTGAGCATGTGTAACGTAGGAATAAGTTGATTATCGTAAAGCTGCGTTGGCGATATATTCACCGATAGAGAAAGCTGAAGTTTCAATGCCTCAAACTCCGCCAGTGTTCTAAACGCTTGCTCGAGAGTCCAATAACCCAACTCATTCATCATGTTATAAGATTCAGCAGCTTCGATAAGCGGCCCGGGAAAAAGCACGCCATCAAGAGGATGGTTCCATCTGAGAAGACACTCAGCGCCCACAACTTGTAAGGTTTGTAAGTCTACTTTTGGCTGGTAATATAATTCTAATTCGTTTTTGGATAGCGCACGCTTTAAGTCTGCTTTTAACGCAAGGCTTCTTCCCGTGTCAGCTTTATCTTTGAGTGCGAGTGAAAAGTAGTTCTCGTATTTGTTTTCTTTGGCTTGTTTTAATGCGGCCTCAGCACGAGAGACAAATGCAGTGATATCAAAACGCGGCGTATCAACTTCACTGTTTACCCAATGTGTGTCGTTGCTGCACACCACGCCCACATTAAAATCTGCCATAAATGCATTATCTTCGTAATGCATGGGTACTTTGAAGTGCTCTACAAGGTAATCGAATGAATAACGAAGCGACGCCTCGTTACTAACATTTGGGAACACAATCCCAAAAACATCACCGCTTATTCGGCCAATAGACACATCTTTGCCAAACAGCGATTGGATCCTATTCGCTATCTCAAGAAGAAACTGGTCGCCTACGGTGATCCCCAAACTGGTGGTTACATCAGAAAACCTCACAACATCAACGAGCATTAACGACAGCTCTGAACACTGTGAAGCGACTTTGGATACACTATCTATAAATGCGAATCTATTTGGGATAGTGGCCAGTGAAGTATGGGTTCTACTCATGAAGTTTCCTTGCGCTCAATGGCAACGAAGTACTAATACTAACTGCTTCTATAGAAACACTGCGCAACGTTTGTAGCAATGCCACTAACGTATAAATAAGCATACGAGGTTATACTTACGTATAGCTTACGAATACTTTATTCCATATCTGCGCAAAGTTGCGCTCTCTCGGTAACCCGATATTTATGAGTGTAGTCTAATTGCCGGCTACAAAATGAAAAAAGCCCGAAAATAATAACATTTTCGGGCTTTTTCGATGATGTATTGCGATTAGCCTTCGATCTTACACGGTGAAAGCTTCCATACACGCTCTACATAGTCTTTTATTGAGCGATCTGAGGTAAATTTACCCATTTTCGCCGTATTGATAATGGCCATTTCAGCCCAACGCTCTTTATCTCTATAGGCGGCGTCTACTAGAGTTTGTGCATCAGAATAAGCTCTAAAGTCAGCCAACACCATGTACTGATCGCCGTGATCTAGAAGGCTTTGCTTAATAGAAACTAGTGCACCTGGCTTACCGGGTGTGAAGTAGTCTGTTTCTAACCAGTCAAGAACCGCTTTTATCTCTGCATCTTTGTAGTAATAGTCGTGAGGGTTATAACCCGCAGCTTTACGCTCATTCACTTCCTCAACAGTTAAACCAAAGATAAAGATGTTTTCATCGCCTACTTCTTCAGCAATTTCAACGTTCGCGCCGTCTAATGTACCAATTGTCACCGCACCGTTAAGCGCAAGCTTCATGTTACCTGTACCAGAGGCTTCTTTACCCGCCGTACTAATTTGCTCAGACACATCTGCAGCCGGAATCATCTTCTCTGCCAACGAAACGCGGTAGTTCGGTAAAAACGCCACTTTAAGCTTGTCGTTTACACGCGGATCGTTATTTATCTTTTCAGCCACTTTGTTGATGGCATAAATGATATCTTTTGCCAGCTTGTAGCCCGGAGCCGCTTTCGCACCAAAGATAAACACGCGAGGATGCATGTCATAATCTGGGTTTTCTAAGATTCGACGGTATAGAGCCATGATATAAAGAAGTGCTAGATGCTGTCGCTTGTACTCGTGCAGACGTTTAATTTGCACATCAAAAATAGCATTTACATCAACTTCGATATCCAAAGACTTGCGAATTTCCTCTGCCAATAACTCTTTGTTCTCTAGCTTCACTTTCATGAACTGCTTTTGGAACGTTTTGTTTTTGGCAAACTTAGCTAAACCTTGAAGTTTATCTAAGTCCGTCGGCCAGTCATCACCAATTTTCTTGTCGATAAGCTTTGAAAGTTTTGGGTTACACGCTTTCAACCAACGACGTGGCGTAATACCGTTTGTCACGTTAGTTAACTTACCTGGATAAAGCTCATCAAACTCTGGGAAAAGAGAAGACTTGACTAGGCGAGAGTGCATTTCTGCCACACCGTTAACCGCAAACGAACCGATAACCGATAGGTTACCCATACGTACCATCTTCTCACTGCCCTCTTCAATAATCGACAGCTTCGCTTTCATGGCATTGTCGCCAGGCCATTGCTTATCAACTTCAGCCATAAAGCGATGGTTAATTTCGTAAATAATTTCTAAGTGACGCGGAAGGATTTTCTCAATCATTCGTGCAGGCCACTTTTCTAGTGCTTCAGGAAGCAAAGTATGGTTTGTGTAGGCGAATACTTTAGTACAAATTGCCCACGCGTCGTCCCAATTAAGTTCGGCGCGATCCACAAGAATACGCATTAATTCAGGGATTGAAATGGCTGGATGAGTATCGTTAAGCTGAATAACAACTTGATCAGCAAAGCGACTCCAGTCATCTCCATGCGCGCGCTTGTAACGGCGAATGATGTCTTTTAGTGAGCATGAGCTGAAGAAGTATTGTTGAATAAGACGAAGCTCTTTCCCGGCTTCGGTTTCATCATTCGGATACAATACTTTAGAGATAGTTTCTGCTTGCACGTTTTCACGTTGTGCATCTACATAACCACCCGCGTTGAATACATCCCAGTTAAAGTAACCTGATGCTTCAGACTGCCACAAACGCAATACGTTAACGGTTTTACCTTCGTAACCAACAACCGGAATATCCCATGGCACCCCCTTAACAATCGAACCAGGGTGCCACTCTTTTACTACACGTCCGTTTTCACCGTATTTAGTTTCTACGTAACCGTATAGTGAAATTTCTTGAGTAGATTCTGGGCGACAAATTTCCCATGGATTGCCGTAATCTCGCCAGCTATCAGGACGCTCAATTTGCGCGCCACTCTTAATTTCCTGACGAAACAGACCGTGCTCGTAGTGAATTCCATAGCCAATTGCAGGCATTTCCATCGTTGCCAGTGAGTCGATAAAGCACGCTGCCAAGCGGCCTAAACCACCGTTACCTAGCGCCATATCCGGCTCTTCTTCCAGCACGTCTGAAATTTCTACACCCAGCTCTTTTAATGCTTCGCTTGCAACTTCAAACAGACCAAAGTTTTGCAGGTTGTTCGATAGCAAACGCCCCATTAAAAACTCAGCAGAGAAATAATGTACTGCACGCGTATCGTTTAAATAGTGAGACTTTTGAGTTTTACGCAGCCCCTCTAATACTTGTTGCTGCATAGCGGCACACGTTGCTTTCCACCATGCGTGGTTGTTTGCTTTGTTTTCGTCGGTACCCAACGAACAATGAAGATGGTTTATGACCGCAGCCTTAAACTCAGACTTGTCAATTTTTTGAGAGGTTTGCGTCTTTGCCGCTTTTGCATTCATATTGCGTCTCACTCTTAGGTTAAACGGTGCTCATGCACCCTCTAAAACGTAATTTAATTACAGCTTACGTCAATAATATGACAGTAATATATCAACACTTAAACGATTATGTTGTTATTATTTTGTAAACAAAACAAAAAAACGCATGAATTCGTATGCATTCATGCGTTTTTTAACATTTAAATTACATTTAAAGCTAAAAGCAGTTTAATTTTTAAGCACTAACCGATAATTTTACCCACTAACGCTTCGGCCTCTTCAATTAAGTTCTGTAAGTGAGTTTCACCTTTAAAGCTTTCTGCGTATATTTTATATATTTGCTCGGTACCTGAAGGACGCGCAGCGAACCAGCCATTTTCAGTCGATACTTTCACACCACCAATAGCTGCGTTATTACCGGGTGCGTGAGTTTGTATGGATACAATGGGCTCTCCCGCCAGCATATCGTTGGTTACAACAGAGGCATCCATTGCCGATAGTTTTTGTTTTTGCTCTAGGGTGGCGGCAACATCGACACGGTTATAAACGGGAGCAGAGAATTGTTCTGTTAAAGCAATATAGTGCTCGCCTGGATCTTTACCCGTTACCGCTAAAATTTCAGCGGCGAGTAAACAAAGAATGAAGCCATCTTTGTCAGTTGCCCAAGTGTCACCATTTCTCTCTAGAAAAATGCCTCCGGCACTTTCTTCGCCCGCAAAGCCAATGTGGCTATTGGCTAGTCCGTCTACAAACCACTTAAAGCCAACGGGCATTTCTGCCAACGGTCTGCCTAAACTTTTCGCTACGCGGTCAATCATGCTGCTAGATACTAAGGTTTTGCCTATTTTAAGAGAAGCTGGCCACTCGGAGCGGTGGGTGTATAAATAATTAATGGCCACAGCAAGATAATGATTGGGGTTCATCAGCCCTACGCTCTTACACACAATGCCGTGTCTGTCGAAGTCTGGATCGTTGCCCCACGCTAAATCAAAGTTATCTTTTAGTTCAATAAGTCCAGCCATGGCGTAAGCAGAAGAGCAGTCCATGCGCAGCTTGCCGTCTTTATCTCTTCGCATAAAACCAAACTGGGGGTCTACACTGTCGTTGACCACTTCAATTTTGATACCGTATTTTTCGCTTATACGCGACCAATAGCCAATGCCTGCCCCGCCGAGCGGGTCTGTACCCAACGTGAGGTTTGCTTTAGCAATCGCTTCCATATCGATAACCTTCGCTAAGTCATCAATATAGGGTTCCATGAAGTCTTCTTCGCGAACAAGCTTGCGCTCGCGGGCATTTAAAATATCAATTCTTTTAACGTCTTTGTTTCCATCGGCAATAAGCGCATTGGCTCTGTCTTGGATGAGTTTGGTCACATCGCTGTCGGCTGGACCGCCGTGGGGAGGATTATATTTAAATCCACCATCTGAAGGCGGGTTGTGTGATGGCGTAATTACAATGCCGTCAGCCTGATGTTCCGTGTTATCTCGGTTATAGCGTATTATAGTGCGAGAAATAACCGGTGTTGGTGTATACCCCAAGCTTGCATTATCACTTCGTTGAACAACGACATCGACACCATTGGCGCAAAGCACTTCTATTGCAGTCACCATAGCGGGTTCAGAAAGTGCATGGGTGTCTTTCCCTATATATAAAGGCCCCGTTATTCCCTCTTGCTGTCTGTACTCAACCAACGCTTGGCATATGGCACTGATATGGGTATCGGTAAAGGTACAGTTTGACGCTGTACCTCTATGGCCAGACGTACCGAAAGATACGCCTTGACCTGCCTCGCGAATATCAGGTTTAAAGCTATAGTACTGACTTACCAGTTGCGCAACGTTAATAAGCTGTTCTTTTGCCGCAGGCTGTCCAGCTTGAGGGTGTAATGCCATGTTTTAGTCCTTTATGATATAGGGTCGATTATTTGCCTTCAGAAGAGAAACGAGAGATCACGCTGTCGATAACTTCTGGTGAATAGCCTAACTGACGCAAGACCTGTTCCAACATACTCACTTTTTTAGCGGTGTTGTTATTGGTTACTACCCAATAAGAACTGTCTGGTATCGCTTTGGGATTGGTGCTACTGCCATTCTCGAGCAAGGCTTCTTTGCTTGTTGCGAAATAGGTTCTATTTTTGCCCTTAATTGATTCTACGCGCTCGAAGCTATCTGCATTAAGTTTGTGCGCTGCACTTAAAACGAACAAGAATTGATCTACTCGTTTTGTGAATGTAGACAATGCGCTTTTAGATACCAGAGTTAAAATATCGTCTTTATCATGAGCTTGTGCAGCGCTGCTTGCTTCACTATCGGCATTCTCGTTAACTGGTGCTGCAGATGTTACCGCTGCTTTTGCCGAGGCTGCCTTTTTCACCGGAGATTGCTTCGCTCTGCTCGTTGAAGAGGAGGTTGCTGACGTGCTAGTGCTCGCATCATCTTGAGCTGCGCCTGCAGTCGATTTACGTTGTCTGGTTACTGTGGCTTTTTCGGTAGCCGTATTTGAGATGGCGGTTGCAGAAGGCACTTGTTTTTGAGTTGTTGATACTTCTACCTTTTTATCCGCTTCAGCACTTTGCGAAGCACTCGCATTCTTTACTGAGCTGTTTGCTGTATTGTTTGCCAAAGATGCCGCTGGCGTTTTAACACTGTGCAGTGCTGCCCCGTCTTCGGGTAACAGTAAACGTCTTAAAATTTTCGATGCACTCTCACCAATATGCTTTGTTTGACTGGCGATAAAGGCATATAAATCATCATCTATTTCAATGCTTTTCATAACTACTTCCTTTTTTAGATGCACCATTATAGACAACACAGAATAACTACGCAGCACAAAATGCCACTTAATATGTAAGCAGCCAAGTAATGAGCAAATATACTTGGGTATTAAAGTACAGCAGAATCTAGTATGCCGACATTGCTAGAATTAAATTGTGCGGCTTTTAATAGACTGAACTAAAAAACAATTCTGGTTCATTTATGCGAATGCAACGACAACAAAGCGCCCCAAAAAGTAATAAGAAGCTACAACAGCACTATTGCGCTTTAATGAAGGCAGGCGCGTAACAGTAAATAATAGCTGCAATTATGTGCTTTAATTCAAGCATGTTTGATGAAGCAGGCAATCCACAACAATTAACCTTAAGTGATAATGCAATGCGTTTAGATATTGAAGAAATTTTACAGGCTTTAGGTGAAAAAATAATTGGCAAACAGCACCAACTCAAGCTGGCGCTTACCTGTTTGCTCTCAAACGGCCACCTGCTTATTGAGGATTTACCAGGCATGGGGAAAACCACCCTGTCTCATGCGCTTTCCCAAGTATTCGGGTTACAATATTCACGCATTCAGTTCACTTCAGACTTGCTTCCTTCCGACATGCTAGGTGTCAATATTTTCCACACTGGCGAGGCCGATACCGATAAACAATTTACTTTTCGCCACGGCCCTATTTTTAGTCAAGTGGTGCTGGCCGACGAGCTAAACAGAGCAAGTCCTAAAACCCAGAGCGCCTTACTTGAAGCTATGGAAGAGCGCCAAGTCAGTATAGATGGCACGACTCACTCTCTGCCCTCGCCATTTTTCGTTATAGCGACTCAAAACCCAAGTTCTCAGTCGGGCACATATCCGCTGCCAGAATCTCAGCTCGACAGGTTTTTCATGCGTATATCGTTAGGTTACCCAGAGTGGGATGCCGAAAAAGCTATGCTGAAACAATCTAATGCCTCAACCGCACTTTCACAGATATTAGACGAAGGGAATCTTACAGCGCTTCAAAAAAGCGTTGATGACGTGCACGCCAGTGATGCGCTTATCAATTACATTTTGATGCTGGTTAATGAAAGTAGAAGTAACAGCGCTTACCCCAACCCGCTCTCGCCACGAGCCAGTAGAGCGCTTTTGCAAGGAGCAAAAGCCTGGGCCTTTATTTCCAACAAGGCGTTTGCAACCCCGGATGATGTACAAGCGGTATTTACGGCCATTACCGCTCACAGACTAACGTCGTCATCACAGCATCAAGGCACTGGTTTTGATAACAGCACTTACGCGAGAGAGTCTGCTGGCGAAACGCTCAGTAAAAAACTGCTTGAAAGCATCGATCCTCTGGCGGCTTAATAAGGTGAGTAAGGTTGATAACGGTGTCTAACGCGGCGAAGCACGAATTCAAGCAAAAGCAAAATACGAGTATAAGAGCACGGCTTTCTCATCGTAGGAAAGCAATTTTATCAACAATGCTTTCAAGATGGTTAGATAAGCGAATTCCGCCAGCCTCACAGCACAGCCTTACCTTGAATTCCATTTTTGTATTACCCACTGGCTTTGGCTGGTCGTTTATTATTATGGCGCTTTGTCTGTTTTTATTGGGCACGAATTATCAAAACAATCTTATGGTATTGCTGAGCTATATTTTACTGAGTGTGATGCTTCTTACGCTATTTTACACTCATCAAAACTTTGCCCGCCTGGCGGTAAAATCCCAGCCAATAGCCCCTTTTCATTGCCATCAAACAGGTAAATTTCAGCTTGTTGTCATTAAGCATTACGCACAGCAAGACAAACCGTGCAAAGGTAATTTAGTTGCAAGGTGGTTAGACACAAAAGAGCACGTGTCTTTTATTCTTAACGCCGAAGAAAAATCTCAACAACGGCTCTCAGTACCCATTAAAAGAAGCAAAAGGGGTAAATATTCATTACCTAGACTTACCCTTGCCTGCGATTTTCCACTGGGTTTGTTTAAATGCTGGACACACCTCGACTTTGATGCAGATATATTGGTTTACCCTAAACCACTGCAAGATGAGGCAATACAAGTCGCCTTACCTTTTGATGAGTCAGAGCAAAGTAAAAACGATACAACAACCTCTAGCCATAGCAGTACAGACTTTCATAGCCTGAGTGACTATAAAGCAGGAGAGCCGCTCAACCGGGTGGTCTGGAAGCAAGTTGCTAAAAGCGGTGACTGGGTAGTTAAACAGTTTTCAGATCCTATTAACGAAAAATATTATCTTTCTGTAGATAACCAAATAGACGTTGAGCGGGCTATCAGTATTCTCACCCATCATGTTATTGAGCAGAGTAAAAATGGTAATCAGTTTGGCTTGCAGTATCGCTCTATCGATATTAGCCCCCATTATGGAGACAGCCATACTCACCAATGCTTAAAAGCACTGTCACTTCTGAATTTACCACAGCGCACCTATCCAAATGACACCTTCTCAGCAGAGGCAGCGTCATCGTGATAGCGCTTTTAAAGCCTTCGGCGCTATCATCTCACAAGCCTATTTCATATTTCATGCTGGCTATTGCGTACGGAGTATTGCTACTTACACTAACCGAAGAGTTGATGATATGGGTAATCATATTGGGATTGTGCGCCATTGTTGTTCGCACTGTCTCTTTTGAAAAGAGCAGTCATTTGCCCAATGCTCGCACCGTTAACTTGCTCGCAGTGTTATCTTTGTTTGCGCTTACATGGTTTGGCTTTTCAATAGGCTTGCTTAACAGCATGATTAATCTGCTGGCTATCGCATTTGCCCTTAAACTTATGCTGCTAGATAGCAAACGAGACTTCCACCTTCTTTTTTGTACCAGCCTCTTTCTTATTGGCTGCGGCTTTATTTCAGCGCTCAGTGTTATTGCATGGCTAGGGTATCTTGGAGTTTTGCTATTTTTATTGCTCTCCCTTGCCTATTACCATGGCCCGGTAACTCCGCTCAAAAGTAGCGCTAAATTTGTAGGCACTTTGGTTATTCAGTCTATTCCCATTGCTGCATTACTGTTTTTGGTGATGCCCCAACTGCCGCCGCTGTGGCAAATGCCCACGTCCAAGTCTCAGCAAACGGGTCTGTCAGACACAGTAACACCCGGAGACATAGCGTCACTGGCAAAATCATCAGAACTCGCGTTCACTGCCACTTTTCCATCTGCGAGCGCCGTTCCAGAGCCTCAACAGCGCTACTGGCGTGCCCTGGTTATGGAAGACTTTAATGGCAAAACATGGTCAATAAGTCAAAAACGCAAGCAGGCGGAAAGACAGCTTGCAACTATGCGGCGTACGCCTCCTCTTTTACTTCTTGCCAATACTGCCGAAAGTGAAGAAAGCGATGAAAGCGGTGTAAGCGAGACAAAAAGCTATGAAATGATTGTTGAACCCACAAAGCAAAACTGGCTGTTTGCTCTGGAGTTATCCGCGCCCAATAATGGAAAAAATAACATTACGGTTAATGCGCAGTTCGACTACACCCTACGGACATCGACGCCACTTATGAGCAAAAAGTCGTTTTACTTCGATTACCTACCCACTACGCCGGTAACCAACCCGGTAGGCGAATTTGAGCGGCAGTTGAATAGCTTATTACCAGCAACGTCTAACCAAGAAACTCGCCAGTGGGTAAGCAGCCTTAAACAAGCGAACCCAACACCCAAGGGGTTAGCTTCAGCCATAATGAACTACTTCAAACAACAGGGTTTTACCTACACGCTAGAGCCTAACGCAATGCCGGTAGACCCTATCGATAGATTTATATTTGAAGAAAAAGCCGGATTTTGTGCTCATTACGCCAGTGCTATGACGTTTGCACTGCGAGCAGGCGGTGTGCCAGCTCGAATGGTGACAGGTTATCAGGGGGGTGAGCAACTAGACGATAACGTGTTGCAAGTAAGACAATACGACGCGCATGCGTGGGTGGAAGCGTTAATAGACGATACCTGGGTGCGCTACGACCCCACCAGCATGGTAGCGCCTTCGCGTTTGCAGTATGGCATTGAGCAGGCTTTAGCTGAATTTGGTGAAAAGCGTACCGACGGACTGTTAGGTGATTTGCGGGAAGGAGCGCTATTTACTACGCTGCAAAAATGGATGCGGCAGATGGATTATCAATGGAGTAAGTGGATTTTAGGATTCGATGCAAACAAGCAAAAAGACTTACTTGAAGACTTATTAGGCCAAATCACGACAAAGAAAATGACCGCAGTATTTCTGGCTACCTTGAGCATTGTAGGCGTTATATTGCTGGTGTATTTCTTTCCTATCCAGCGCCAGTCTACCCTGCCTAAGTATCACCGTATTTATCTTAACGCTTTGTCAGCCATTGAAAAACATAGCGGCGTTGAAAGGCAATATTTAAGCCCTCGGGAATATCTCAACAAGGTCTCTTCGCATTTAAATGAAAATACTCAAAAGATCCTTAGTGAAATGACGTTGCTCTTTATCGAGAGTAGTTACAGCCGTGAAGGTATTGGTGACGATAAAGCCAAGGTTACGTTGAAGATGAAACACCATAACCGCGCCTTGAAAAAATCTCTTCGCCAATATCGAGTAGGGTGAGGCTTGCGCCTCATCCCTCTCACAGAACCGTACGTACGGGCCTCGTATACGGCTCCTGCATACTTCATATCACTTGCTAACGCCCTTGCCATTCGGATTATCTTCCCCTCAGTCAGGGTGATTCAGGTTTCTTTCAACCTGACGGGTTTGCCAGCTTCGCTGGGCAAACAAAAAAGCCAGTCTGTGAAGACTGGCTTTAAATACTATTAAAACCACCGCTAAAGCGGTGGAAGCAAGTTGCTAATTACTTAGCAGCTTTGCGTGCTTTCGCTTCTTCAATTACTTTGTCAGATACGTTCTGTGGACATGGTGCATAGTGGCTGAACTCCATAGAGAACTGACCACGACCTGATGTCATTGTACGTAGTGAACCGATGTAACCAAACATTTCTGAAAGCGGTACGTCGGCTTTAATGCGAACGCCTGTTAAACCTGCTTCTTGGTCACTTAGCATACCACGACGACGGTTAAGGTCACCGATTACGTCACCAACGTGATCTTCAGGAGTAAACACGTCAACTTTCATGATTGGCTCAAGAAGTTGTGCACCTGCTTTAGGAATAGACTGACGGAATGCGCCTTTCGCTGCAATTTCAAATGCGATTGCAGATGAATCTACTGCGTGGAAACCACCGTCGTAAAGTTCAACTTCAACGTCAAGTACTGGGAATCCAGCTAGAACACCCTCGTCCATCATTGACTTGAAGCCTTTCTCTACTGCAGGCCAGAATTCTTTTGGTACGTTACCACCAACAACTGTTGACTTGAACGTGAAGCCTGAACCTTGCTCACCAGGCTTGATGCGGTAGTCAATTTTACCAAATTGACCAGAACCACCTGATTGCTTCTTGTGCGTGTAGCTATCTTCAACTTGTTGCGTGATAGTTTCACGGTAAGCAACCTGAGGCTGACCAACGATAAGGTCAACACCGTAAGTACGCTTAAGAATGTCCACTTTGATGTCTAGGTGAAGTTCACCCATCCCTTTAAGGATAGTCTCACCAGAATCTTCGTCAGTTTCTACTTGGAACGACGGATCTTCAGCAACCATCTTACCGATAGCAATACCCATCTTCTCATTACCGCCTTTATCTTTAGGCTGTACAGCAATTGAGATTACTGGAGTTGGGAATACCATTGGCTCTAGCGTTACTTTGTCTTTCGGATCACAAAGTGTGTGACCAGTTTGAACGTTCTTCATACCCACGATTGCGATGATGTCACCGGCTTGAGCACTTTCTAATTCAATACGCTCATCAGCTTGCATCTCAACCATACGGCCAACACGCTCTGTTTTACCAGTAAACGAGTTAAGGATGGTGTCACCCTTCTTAAGTTTACCAGAGTATATACGTACGAATGTCAGGGCACCGAAACGGTCATCCATGATTTTAAACGCAAGCGCTTTAAACGTTTCATCAGGAGATACGATAGCGTGTTCGCCAGTTTCGTTACCTTCTTCGTCCATTAGAGGCTGTGGATCAACTTCTGTAGGCGCAGGTAAGTAATCAACAACGGCGTCTAGTACTAGCTGAACACCTTTGTTCTTAAATGCAGAACCACAGTATGTTGGGAAGAATGCAAGGTCGCGAGTACCTTTACGGATACAACGCTTGATGTCTTCAACAGAAGGTTCTTCACCTTCCATGTACGCTTCCATAAGGTCATCGTCTTGCTCTACAGCAGTTTCGATTAGTTGCTCGTAGTATTCTTCTACCAAGTCAACCATGTCTTCTGGAACGTCTTTAATTTCGTAGTTTTCAGGAAGACCTGTGTCATCCCAAACGTATGCTTGCTTGTTAAGTACGTCTACAACACCAACGAATTCGTCTTCAATACCGATAGGTAATGTCATAACAAGAGGTGTAGCGCCTAGCACTTTACGAACTTGCTCTTTTACGCGATAGAAATCAGCACCCATACGATCTAATTTGTTCACGAAAATGATACGTGCAACTTCTGATTCGTTAGCATAACGCCAGTTAGTTTCTGATTGTGGTTCAACACCACCAGAACCACAGAATACACCGATACCGCCATCAAGTACTTTTAGTGAACGGTAAACTTCAACGGTGAAGTCAACGTGTCCAGGAGTATCGATAACGTTGAAACGGTGGTCTTTCCAGAAACAGCTTACCGCTGCAGACTGGATGGTAATACCACGCTCAGCTTCTTGTTCCATGAAGTCGGTAGTAGATTCACCATCGTGAACCTCACCAGTTTTATGGATTTTACCGGTTAGCTTCAAAATACGTTCTGTTGTGGTAGTTTTACCCGCGTCTACGTGGGCGAAAATACCAATGTTTCTGTAATGAGATAAGTCTGACATTAGTTCACTTTCAATTGGTTCAGAGTAAAAAAACGGCTGGATTATAAGGATTTCTGTACCAAATTTACACCTTTTTTAGCACAAACCGATAAATCGACTGTACAAAACCAAGCCCCGATTAATTCTTTTCTATAAATATCAAAAACTTATTCATTTTTGACACTTTTTTTAAAATAACAAAATCACACCTCATGTTTTGAAGTGCGAATAATTGTTACTGTTACTTCATCTCTGTCGTGGTAGAGATGCCTCACCTTGACCGAAAACGCATCTTCCAATGCCTGTAATCGCGTCTTTAGCAGCGCTACAGCGTCTTCCACTGTTTCAAAGCGCCGTTTCATAGGGAGCTTTAGGTTAAAGATAGCATGCGTCGCCCAGTGTTTTACCAGCCAATCGCCCATTAACTTTGCTACCCTATCGGGTTGCTCTATCATATCACAGACTAATAAATCGACGCGACCAAATTGTGGTTTATATGTAAAGCCGTCGGCGGCGTGGTGTTCTACAAGACCTGTTTGCATGAGTGAGTCGGCTACCAATCCGTTATCAATGGCCTCTACATACATACCTCGTTTTACCAGCTGATAAGTCCAACCACCAGGGCAGGCGCCCAGGTCTACCGCTCTCCCGCCGCTGCGAAGCACTTTTGCTTGCTCTTGAGAGCTCAACATATTAACCAGAGCATCTTCTAGTTTTAAGGTTGAGCGACTTGGTGAGTCGCTGGGAAATTTAAGTCTGCATATTCCCAGATGGTCTTTGCTTGCATGAGTGGGTAACGAATAGCCAATGTGGCATGTCTCGAAGGACTCAAAGAAAATATGAATTTTTGCTTTGCCGGTATTTTCCTTTGCAGTAAGCCAACCTGCTTTGCGAAGAGCTTGGCGCATGGGCACAGTAAACTTTTTGCAAAACTTGGCTAATGTTTTCCCTTCTTCGGTATCAGGATATTCAATATCAATGGCTCCAAAGATAGACAAGGGTTTTTCAACATCTTTCAGACACTCAAGAATTTGGCCCACGCGATCTTCTTTTTCGATATTCGCTAAGGTCGCAAAAGCAGCAATTAATTGACGAGGAAAAATAGTATCCCTAACGGCGAACTCGGCAATGGCGTTACTGAGCTGCTGCGCATCATAGAGATGATATAACACGAACCCGCTATTTTTCTTTGAGACCGGATACCCATATATACTTACCTCGCCATAGCGCGTGGTTAGCTCGTTTGCAGCATCGTTTTCATACCCTGGGCGACAATAGGCTATTACACTAGTTTGACTCATTTTTGACTCATTTAAATTGACTTGCATTTTGTTGCTCAGAATCAGCGGTTTGCTCTGGCGATACTGTTTGCCCTAGGTTTTCCTGAGCATTTTTACTAGCTTTAGACCTTACTAAGGCAACAGTAAGTAGCGTCCAGCCAACGATGAAAAATGTGCCACCTAACGGCGTGATAGGTCCAAGCCATTTAATTCCTGTGATGGCAAGGGCATACAAGCTACCACTAAATAGTACGCAGCCTACTGTAAAACAAAAACCCACACGATTTGCCCATTTCGACACTATTACTGTGGACAGGGCTGGTAAACACAAGAGTGCTAGACCGTGATACATTTGATACCGAACGCCAATTTCGAATGTGGCTAATTGCTGTGCGGACAGCACAGCTTTGAGGCCATGCGCAGCAAATGCGCCTAATATCACGGCTAACCCAGCCGCAAGTGCTCCAATAACTAAATAGACTTTCGCAATACTTTTTGTATCTTCGCAGGTGCTCTCATTAACGGTGTCAGTCTGGCTCTTCGTTTCGTTTTTCGTGTGACTTTTCGTATAGCTTTTTGTATCGCTTTTCATAACAACCTCTCAGCAGATGAATTCTGAGCGTGCGACTTCTCATCCAAACCGGTCTCTTCTATAACGCTTTTTCGCTCATTCATTACTGCTTTTATAAATTCAGCTGTAGCTTCGGCCGCGGTTTGAATATGAGACTCTTGTGTGTATCCACTCGCTTTCCTGGGTTTAAAGCTATGTTCGCCGTCGGGCAGATACTTCACCTTTATCGACGAAGACAGTGAATATGTACTGATATCTGCTTGAGTGCCGAAGGTATCACGCTCTCCCTGCATAACAAGCAGCGGCTTGGTGAGTGTTTCTAAATGCGCTGTGCGCGTTTTTTCTGGTTTTCCAGGAGGGTGAAACGGATAGCCAAGAGCGATAGCGCCGTAGATACCAGCTAAATACTCACATTGCTCAACTGACGCTTCATTGGATTGATGTTGCTGAGATGCAGTTGCTTCGCTCAACAACATGGTTGCCATACGCCCGCCCATTGACTTACCGCCAATGAACGAAGGTAGCAGAGGCTCTTTTGCGTTAACGTCGCAAATTACGTCTGTGAAATGCTGAAGCAATTTATCTGCTTTGTCTGGCGGACGGCGCTTTCCGGTAGCTTTTATCGTTTGCATATAAGCAAAGTTAAACAGTACAACATCAATACCAAGGTTTGTGAGATGCAGCGACATCGCCTGCATAAACTCATGCTCCTTACCGGCTCCTGCCCCATGGGCTAAAAACAGGCGTGCAAAAGGCGAAGCTGCTCTTTTTATTTCAATATCAAACATTGTCTTGCTCTTCTTCAACTAACGCGAGGATCCACTCTCTAAAAGCGGCAATTTTGCCCAATTCAGCCTGAGATTCCTCACACACCAGATAGAACGCATCTTTACTTTCCACCCGCTCTTCAAAGGGCATGACTAACCGCCCGGCTTCAATTTCTGGTCGCGCCAAAATAGTGTTACCTAACGCTATCCCTTGGCCAAGGGCTGCCGCTTGCAGCACTAGCATAGAGTGGCTAAATACGGGACCTTGATTAACATTTACGCCTAATACATCGACATGTTTCAGCCAGTTTTTCCACGCGGCCCTGCTCATATCGTGAAGCAGAACATGATGGCGCAGGTCAGATAACGTAGATAATGGCTTAGGCCCTTGAAATAACATGGGCGAGCATAAGGGTGTTAAAAACTCTCTGTGTAGCTGATCGGCTTGCAAGCCTGTCCAACGCCCCTTGCCGTAGTAAATGGCTACATCGACATCGTCTGCTAAAAATCCTTCATCAAAATCTACTGCTTTAATACGAACATCAATATCTGGGTGGGCAATGCTGAACTTATTGATGCGGGGTACCAGCCACTGACTGGCGAAGCTTGGCGGCATGGCTACCGTTATAGCGCCTTTGCTGCCTTTTGCTAACAAACGCTCGGTGGCATCTTGCAGGTGCTTAAAAATTTCTTTTAGTTCTAGAAAGTAAGCCTGCCCTTCTTCGGTGAGCAGCAGGGTTCGATTGCGCCTGAGAAATAATTTCATTGATAAGTATTCTTCAAGTGCTTTTATTTGGTGGCTAACCGCTGCTTGGGTCACAAAAAGCTCTTCCGCCGCCTTAGTAAAGCTGAGGTGTCGAGCTGCTGCCTCAAAGGCTTTTAGCGCATTTAGCGGGGGTAAACGTCGATGCATAGCGTTTTCTTAATCCAATGTGACCTGATCATGACAATAGCATTAGTTTTACTAATGGCAAGCCATACTTTTACTCGTTTTCACTTTACGCCCAAACTGTCTACAATTCACCCGAAATTAAAAAAAGAACTATTAACTTCAGTATTTTATGATGCTTAATTGTTAACCGCATTAACAATTGAACACATTTTATTTAATTATTTTTATTAGGTGTGAAAATGAAAAAATTACTTGTTGCTAGTGTATCAGTTATGGCGTTTGTAAGCGCCGCTGCAAATGCTAACGTACAACCAGAAAAGATCAATCTTGCGTCGCTAATCAATACCGCTATGACGAATGTAAAAATGGCTGAAGTATTACCGGCTAACGATGCACACATTGTTGTTAAGAAACAGTCAACGGCAATATTGACTGAAGAGACTCAAATCTCGCTACACAAAAACTTGTTAGCAAAGACCCAACGTGAAGAGAGCCTGGTAGAAAAAGCGGGCGAATAATTCCTCATCACACCTGATCCGCATGCCGGTGTCTAACACCGGCATACGCCATCAGCACTCACTTTTTAGCTATTCTCGCTATAGACAACGAGTAACCACTGCGCTGAATATCAATTGTTTACAAATCACCCGGTTAAATGCCGTCTCGCTAAGTTTCATCTCGCTAAGTTTCATCTCACTAAGTGCAATCTTGCTACAAGACATCTTGTTGGCTGCTAGCTATAACAAAGGTACATCTGTACTAGGTATTACTGGTATCAAGCTCTGCGAACCCTTTCACTAAATCATCTAAGGCTTTCATTTGAGCTAAGTAAGGCTCCAGTTTTGACAGCGGTAATGCGCAAGGTCCATCACACTTCGCTTCATCAGGGTTTGGATGTGCTTCAATGAACAATCCCCCTAAACCTAACGCCATCCCACTTCTTGCCAACTGAGCAGCCTGTGCTCGACGACCGTCTGCAGACGTTGCACGACCGCCAGGCATTTGCAGCGCATGAGTAGCGTCGAAAATTACCGGTGCGTAGGCTTTCATCGCGTCCATGCCCAACATATCAACCACCAGGTTGTTGTAGCCAAAGCTGCTTCCTCGCTCACAAAGGATAACCTTATCGTTACCGGCCTCGTTAAGTTTACCAATGATATGACGCATCTCATGAGGCGCTAAAAACTGCGGCTTTTTCACGTTAATCACATTTCCCGTTTTCGCCATTGCTACAACAAGGTCAGTTTGACGGGCTAAAAATGCGGGAAGTTGAATAACATCGACTACCTCAGCAACGGGTGCTGCCTGATGCGGCTCGTGAACATCGGTGATGAGGGGAACGTTAAAAGTAGATTTTATTTCTTCAAATATACGCAGGCCTTCTTCCATGCCAGGCCCTCGATAAGAAGTCACAGAAGAGCGATTGGCTTTATCGAAGGACGCTTTGAACACGTAAGGGATATTCAGTTTTTGCGTCACCTCAGCATAGTGCTCGGCTATTTGCATTGCCAAGTCTCTCGACTCCAACACGTTCATGCCACCAAAGAGAACAAACGGTAGATGGTTAGCCACTTCTACATTGCCAACACTTATCACTTGCTTAGATACAGACATTTTTACTTCCAATATTAATTTCTAGAAAAGCGGTTGCTTTGTCACGGCTACCATGGCAGTTGCCATGAGGACGGCTAATGCAGCAACGAAGAAACCCCAGCGACTCGCAGCCGTCTTCGCTTTTTTCAGTGCAAACAACCCAAATACGATATACAAAATAACACCGAATAACTTGAAGGTGAGCCAAGCGTTAACAAAGGGGTATTGCGACAAAATAACGCATAGCCAAAGCGCACTTCCCAACAGTATGGTGTCGATAATATGAGGTAATATTTTTATCCATTTTTTTGCTAATACTGTGGCATCGAATTGTGCCCACACAAAACGAAAGATAAAGAAAAGAATACTTAGCACAACTGCCGTTAAATGAAGATGTTTTGCCATCATGTACATAATTTGCGTTCCTATTATTGATTTTTGTTGGGGTACTGCGCTTGTATCTCTAAAAACGCGGGTAAATGTTTAAGTAATCGAGACACCAGTTTGGGATCAAAATGGCGTCCGCTTTCCTCTTCTAGCGTGTTTACAACCTTTTCCACGCTCCATGCTGGCTTATAAGGACGCTCGTTAAGTAAGGCATCGAAAACATCTAGCAGTGTCGCAATACGACTTTTTTGATCTATCTCCTCGCCTTTTAAGCCTTCTGGGTATCCATCGCCGTCCCATCGCTCATGGTGCTGGCGCGCAAGGGTAGCAGCTAGCTGAATAGTAGGTCGAGAAGAGTCTTTTAATATTTGGTAGCCAAACTCCGCGTGCTGACGAATCGCAAAAATCTCATCGTCGGATAACGGCGTACTTTTGTGCAATATAGATTTAGGTACCTGAGATGTTCCTATGTCATGTAAGGATATGGCCAATTTGAAAGTATCAATTTCTTGCTCAGGCAGCGCTAATTTTTGTGCCATTAAACCTGCCATTTCTGCCATTCGCTTAATGTGGTTTGAATCACCAGATTCGTGCTCTAGAGCGTGACCGAGGCGCTCAATAATTTCTCGTTGCGTGCCCTCCAAATCTAGTGTCTTTAACACGTTATCGAAGGCAAGTTGAACGCTGTTTGAAAATCGCTTCACTAAGTGTTTATCGTTTTCACACAAACGGCGAGGCAAACCAGAAAGATACAAAAGCGCGCCTTTGTGCGACTTACTATTGCAATAGGCAACCACATGGTCGTCTGCATACACAATTTGCTTTTCTTTCATCGCTTGTTCGCAAAGGGCGTACTCTTCATCTGTTATTGCACTTTTAAGTGGTAGCCCCTCTTTCGAGGAATACTCTCCGTTACCTGCAAACACATAAAGCTCGTCTTCATCAATTTTGCCATTATCCACATCAAGTGTACGCGATGTGGTTGCCACAGCTGTAGTGATGTAGGCCGCATCCTTAGAACAACCCAATATAGACGCAAGCTGCTGAATAATGCCCTGCATAAATTTTTCTAACGAATGAGATGAAAAGAGATCTACCGATGCATCAATGATCTTTTCTAAACCGGCTCTGTTTTCTTCAATTACAATGATGTCGCGATATGAACGTAACGCAGCAATCATAACGGTAAAAAGCTTTTGCGCTGTTAGCTCGGTCTTAGATTTATAATCGTTGATATCGTAGTTTATAATGACGTCTTTTTCGGGGGCCTGGCCGGGCTGACCTGTGCGCAGAATAATGCGGGTAAAATGATTGTCTAATTCGTTTCTGATGTAATTCGCAACCTGAAGACCAGCGTCGTCGGTTTCCATCACTACATCGAGTAACACAACAGCGATATCGCTATGCTTTCTAAACATAGCCTTTGCTTCTTCGCCGCTGTAAGCGCTAATAAATTCGAGTGATTTACCATTAAGAATAAAGTCATTCAATGCAAGACGAGTTACTGTGTGAACTTCGGGCTCGTCGTCGACGATAAGTATCTTCCAGCTACCAAGATTCTCACCGCTACTATCGTCGTCATCCTCAGCAAAAAGAAAGTCGTCACTCATTGGGTAAATGTCCTTTTTATTTTTTAACCAAGATACTAATGCATATCACAATATTAGCAAGTGCCCTGACAGCATGGCGGTTAACGCGGTGCTAGATTGGAAGAAAACCCAAGGTCACTCGATCGTTTCCACCGTAATCTTTGACTGTTTCAACATCAGTAAAGCCTGCTTTAAGTAGTAGCGTTCTCACCGACTCTCCCTGATTAAAGCCGTGCTCAAAAGCAATGAGACCACCGGCGGCGAGATACGACTGCGATTTGTTAATAATATGCCTGATGTCACGCAAGCCATCTTCTCCGGATATAAGCGCTGTTTTAGGCTCAAATTGAACGTCACCTTGTTTTAGGTAAGTGCTGGAGTCTTCAATATATGGCGGGTTAGACACGATTACATCAAACTGCATATTATTGAGTGCAGCAAACCAATCGCTCTGAATAAATGTGGCGTTGCTTATGCGGTTGACTGACGCGTTGTGTGTGGCAAGTTCAACGGCCTCTTGCTTGAAATCAATACCGGTTACAGAGGCTTGCGGAAGTTCCGTGGCTAGCGCTAACGCAATGGCTCCCGTTCCCGTGCCCAAGTCACAAATGGAGAAGCAAGCGTCATTATCTTCATTACCTTTATTACTATGAGGCAACCGATTAAGCACTTGCTCAACCAACACCTCGGTATCAGGACGTGGTATGAGTGTATGAGGCGAAGTAGCAAGCGTTAACGTCCAGAAATCTCGTTTTCCCGTTATATAGGCTACCGGCTCACCAAGACGTCTTCGCTCTATCGCCTGTTTAAATCTCTCTAAAGCTTGTGTTTCGAGGGTTTTATCTGGCCAAGTAAACAGGTAGGTGGCATCTTTGCCAATAACATTGGCTAACAGCACTTTAGCGTCAACCGAGGGTGACTCACCACCCTCTAGCTCTTTTGCTGCCCATACAAGGGCATCATCGATGCGCATACTATTCGTCAGACAAAGACGCGAGTAAGTCGGCTTGATGCTCCTGCAAAATAGGGTTAATTAGCTGATTTAAATCACCTGCAACCACTTCATCTAAGCGGTAAATCGTCAAGTTGATACGGTGATCGGTAACTCGCCCCTGCGGGAAGTTGTACGTTCTTATGCGCTCAGAACGATCGCCGCTCCCTACCAAGCTCTTACGAGTAGACGCTTCTTCTGCTGCGCGTTTCTCTTCTTCTATCTGATTTAAACGCGCTTGCAGCACAGACATAGCTTTAGCACGATTTTTATGCTGAGAACGCTCGTCCTGACACTCTACCACCAGGCCGGTAGGCAAGTGCGTAATACGAATAGCAGAGTCGGTTTTGTTGACGTGCTGACCACCAGCACCCGAGGCTCTAAACGTATCTATGCGTAGGTCGGCAGGGTTAATCTCAATTGCTTCAGACTCTGGAATTTCAGGTAAAATGGCTACCGTACACGCGGAGGTATGAATACGGCCCTGAGATTCTGTTTCTGGCACACGCTGTACGCGATGACCGCCAGATTCGAATTTAAGGTTTCCATACACACCGTCACCGCTAATGTTAGCGACCACTTCTTTATAGCCGCCGTGTTCGCCTTCATTGGCGTTTATCACTTCTACACGCCAGCCTTTATTTTCGGCATATCGGCTGTACATGCGGAACAAATCGCCAGCAAAAATAGCCGCCTCATCGCCACCTGCGCCAGCACGAACTTCCAAAAAGCAGTTATTATCATCGTTCGGATCTTTAGGAAGAAGTAATAACTGAAGGTCTGTTTCAAGACGTTCTATTTCAGATTTGGCCTCTTTATACTCTTCTTGGGCCATCTCGCGCATTTCGGCGTCGTCTTCATTCATCATTTCTTGCGCTGATGAAAGGTTTTCTTGCGCTTGCTGATAAGCATTAAAGCCATCGACAACGCCTTCAAGTTGACTGAATTCTTTTGATAAATTGCGAAATTTATCCTGATTGCCGATAACGTCAGGATCGCCAAGTAAAGCCTGAACCTCTTCGAAACGCTCAACAAGATGTTCGAGTTTTCTAACTACCGACTCTTTCATATTCTTTTTATTACCTTATTTATTTTCATCTGATGGATCATCAGATAAATCTAATGCCTGTCCCATCCAGCGACTCAATGCTGGGTCGTCGTGTCTTGCCGCTTCGCGAAGCGCAAGCGTGGTGGGATGTAACAGCGCATTGGTTAGCTTGTACGCCATTTCCTCGATAACAAGGTCTGCGCTTTTGCCTTCTTCTAGCTGGGCTTTTGCTTTTTCCACTATATCATCGCGTTGAAGCATGCCCTTCTGTCTGTATTGCTTGACCAAATCTATTGATTGCTGAGATTGCTTCCAACTCATGTAATGGCTGGCCTGCTCGTCAATCAACTTTTGCGCCTCTAACGCCGCTTGCTCTCTGTTCTCTAAGTTCTTTTGAACAATGTGCTGTAGGTCATCAACAGTGTACAAGTACGCATCGCCTAGCTCGTTAACTTCCGACTCGATGTCACGGGGAACGGCAAGGTCGACCAAAAACATAGGCGTATTTTTACGCTGCTTTAGTGCCTTTTCTACCATGCCTTTACCGATTAATGGTAACTGGCTGGCTGTAGAGCTAATAACGATATCAAATTCGTGCAGGTGTTCTGGAACTTGAGACAGTGTGTACACACTTGCATCGAGTTTTTCGGCAAGTGCTTCTGCCCTTGCTACCGTGCGGTTTGCTACAGCAAGGCGTTTAACGCCCTGCTCTTTTAAATGCTGTGCCACTAACTCTATAGTCTCGCCAGCACCAACCAACAACACAGAGCGTTTGGGTAGCTCAGCAAAAATATGTTTTGCCAGCTGCACGGCAGCGTAAGCTACGCTTACCGCGTTAGCGCCAATATCGGTTTCGCTGCGAACGCGTTTTGCTACTGAAAAAGTGTGCTGGAACAGTTTGTCGAATTCGCTGCTTATCATGCCAGAATGTTTGGCATCACCAAACGCCTGTTTTACCTGACCCAATATTTGCGGCTCGCCAAGAATTAACGAGTCTAAACCACTGGCTACGCGCATTATATGCTTAACCGCGTCATCCTGCGCAAGAAGATAACTATTTTTCGCAATCTCTTGCTCATCAAGATGGTGGAAGTCGCTTAACCACCGCAGAATTTTTTCTCCGGTGTCATCTTGCGTATTAACATAGAGTTCGGTTCGATTGCAGGTAGAGACGATCACTGACTCGTTTACACCCTCAACACTTTTCAAACTCGCAAGCGCAGCCACCAGAGAATCTGGTGTAAAAGCCACTTTTTCGCGAAGCGCTACGGGGGCTGTCTTGTGGTTAATGCCAAGGGCAAGTAAAGTCATTCAAATCTGTGCTGGCAACGTCGGACGCGCATTGTACGAAAAAGCCAAAATGATTGAAAGTATTCGTGAAACTGTGTTCACATAATATGTGCGATGTTTTCGCCCAACCCATCAAGGAAATTATTTACATTATGCTGCGTGTCATTACCGTAATTCTTCTCACCGGAGTATTTTTAAGTGCTTGTAGCACCGCACCAAAAGGCCCACAGCACGCAGTAAACCTCACCGCACAGCTTGAAAAGGTAGCCGAAATTCAGCGCTGGCAAATGCGCGGCAAAATTGCATTTAAGCAAGGAAACGAAGCGGTAAGTCTAAATCTAGTCTGGAAAAACGATTCAGGCGATTTTGATTTTAGATTAAGTAATTTTCTCGGCGTAAGCATGGTTGACTTAAATGTAACCAGTGAACAATCTACATTAGTGGTGGATGGTGAAACTTATTACGATGCAGAACCAGAATCGCTAATTTACAACACCACTGGCATTATCATCCCTGTGGCACCGCTGCTCTCATGGGTAAAAGGACTTCCTCTTAAAGACGATACTTTTACGTTAACCGATAAAGGCCTTGTTGATACTTTACAAAGCGGATGTAATGGCTGCAGCAATTGGACAGTACGCTACGGCCAATACGGTAAAGTAGACAGCAGTGTATGGCTACCCCACAGCATTACGCTAACTCAATTGCCGATGCAGCAGGCGTTCGCACAAGAACAGAACTCTTCAAACACACAACCTGATGCATCACTGACGCCGCAAACTCAATTAAAAATAAAAATATATAAATGGACAACTTTGTAATGAGTGCATCTATGCCAAACGCTAACTCACTAAAAAAAGACTGGTGGCCATCCCCCGCCAAGCTCAACGTATTTCTGCATATACTTGGTCGCTTAGATAATGGATACCATCAGCTTCAAAGCCTTTTTCAGATGTTAGATTACGGCGACGAGCTGGCTTTCGACATTACTAATGATGGAAAAATAACCATGGCTAGCCCACTTGAGGGCGTCAGGGATGAAGATAACCTTATTGTAAAAGCGGCCAAACTACTGGCAAAGGAAGCAAATTCGCCGTTAGGTGTCACAATATCCCTCAATAAGCGCTTACCTATGGGAGGCGGTATCGGCGGGGGTTCGTCGAACGCAGCCACAACATTAGTGGCGCTTAATTTACTGTGGAAAACAGGGCTTAGTGAAGATCAACTGGCTGACCTTGGTTTAGCACTTGGCGCAGACGTGCCCATTTTTGTTCGGGGCAAAACCGCTTTTGCAGGAGGCGTAGGGGAAAATATCACACCAGCCGAGCAGCAAGAAAAGTGGTATTTAGTTGCAAACCCTGGTGTACACGTAAGCACAGCAGAAGTATTTCAAGCCAAAGATTTACCTAGAAACACCCCCCCTATTCAGTGGAAAGACTACATATTTGAAGAAACACGCAATGATTGTCAGCAATTAGTCGCTAATTGCCATCCCGAAGTTGCAAAATTATTACAGTGGTTGTTACACTACGCACCGTCGAGAATGACGGGCACAGGTGCATGCGTATTTGCCATTTTTTCCGACAAAGCTTCAGCAGAACATGTATTAGCATTATTGCCAAATGCGTGGCAGGGTTTTGTTGCAAAAGGTGTAAATAGCTCACCACTATTAAACAAAAAAAAACAATATAAATAGCGTGAACGCCACATCGGACAGAACTTAAAAATTGGGGTATAGCCAAGTTGGTAAGGCAGCGGGTTTTGATCCCGCTATGCGTAGGTTCGAGTCCTGCTACCCCAGCCAAATCTCTTTTATCAACGCACTGAGGAAATCACTTGTGCCAGATATGAAGCTCTTTGCAGGTAATGCCGTACCAGAACTTGCCCAGAAAGTCGCCGACCGTCTCTACACCAAACTTGGAAATGCCAAAGTAGGCCGTTTCAGTGACGGTGAGATAAGCGTAGAAATTCATGAAAACGTCCGTGGTTCGGACGTTTTTATTATCCAGTCTACGTGTGCCCCTACCAACGATAACCTAATGGAACTGATTGTGATGATCGACGCATTGCGCCGCGCATCGGCAGGTCGTATTACTGCGGTCATTCCTTACTTCGGTTACGCTCGTCAAGACCGTCGAGTTCGTTCAGCAAGAGTACCTATCACTGCAAAAGTTGTGGCAGATTTCTTGTCAAACGTGGGAGTAGATCGTGTTCTTACGATTGACCTTCACGCTGAGCAAATTCAAGGTTTCTTTGATGTACCGGTTGATAATGCGTTCGGTACACCAATTCTGCTTGCAGATATGGTAAGACGAGACTTTGCCGATCCTGTTGTTGTATCACCCGACATTGGCGGTGTGGTAAGAGCCCGTGCAACAGCGAAACTGCTTAACGATACCGACTTAGCCATTATTGACAAACGTCGCCCTAAAGCGAACGTAGCGCAAGTAATGAACATTATTGGTGATGTTAAAGACCGCGACTGTATTATTGTGGACGACATGATTGATACTGGCGGTACGCTTGCAAAAGCAGCAGAAGCGTTAAAAGCACACGGTGCAAGAAAAGTTTACGCCTATGCCACGCACGCCATCTTCTCAGGAAACGCAGTAACAAACTTACGCGATTCTGTTATCGATGAAATTGTAGTGACAGACTCTATCCCACTAAGCCCAGAAATGCGCAAAATGGGGAAAGTCAAACAGCTTACGTTGTCTGAAATGCTTGCGGAAACTATTCGCCGTATCAGTAACGAAGAGTCTATCTCAGCGATGTTTGAATATTAAAATCGGATATCCGTAAAAGATACTGGTTTGAGATGCTTGAAAAAGTATCGCACAAAAGCATTATAAAAAAGCGAGCGCGAGCTCGCTTTTTTTGTATGAGCTTCTTTCCGGCCTAAAACTGGGCATTATATCAATCAAGGTTTGCGATAAAGTTTTCTATACATTGATTGACGATATCTGGCTGCTCGGCAAATACCATATGCGTTCCATCATCAATGATATTTAGCCTCGCGTTTGGAAGCTGTTCGTTTAAATAATGCGAATATTTAACGGGGGTCATTACATCTTCACTGCCCACAATAAGCTGAACAGGCAAAGAAACCTTATGCAATGAGCCCATAACGTCGAAACTATTGCATATTAAAAAGTCGGTAAGCGTAACGGCTGCGCCATTTTTCACCATGGCCGTATTCACCTCAGTTCTAAGTGGTTCAGCCAGTGTTTGGTTTGGTGCCAATAAAAAGCCGGGGAACTCCTCACCCTTTTCTACCACCCCAGTCAGTGCATCTAAAAACTGCGGCATAACTTTTAATTTCGCGCCAGCGCCAATTAATACTAGGCCCTTTATTCTGCTGATCTCGGAAGTTGCCGCCCGATGACTTTCGGTTTTAGAGGTGGCGATATCTAAAGCGGCTTTTAATACAACTGCGCTACCTAGAGAGTGACCCACGAGCACCACATCATGCAAATTGCGCTCTTCAAGCACAGATAGTAGCCACTGCGACATAGCTTCAATGTCAGTGAGTGCATTTCCGTTAGGATGCCCAGGAAGATCGAGAGCAATGCTGTTATTAAAGAAAGACGTTTGATAAGACCATACGTGATGGGTACAACCAGAACCGTGCACAAAAACAAGCGTCACAACTCAACTCCTTTTCACTACTCTCGCGACTTTTTACCGCGCTCTATCAATTTCAGGGCGGCGACTTAGCGTCACACCCCTGCAAAAGCTATTCATTCAAAAATCGCCCGCAGATATGAAGCGGCTATCTTATCTAATACAAAGCGTAGCCAATAGAAGGCCTAGCCAATAAAACCCATAGCCAATATTAAGCTAAGCCACCGTTACATAACTGCGAACGTCTAGGGCGTGTTACACAGACAAGCTCGCCATATCAATAACAAAGCGATGAGCCACGTCACCGGCTCTTAAATGATCAAAGGCTTCATTCACTTGGTCGGCGTTAATCACTTTACATTCTGGGTGGATGTCGTGCTCTGCACAAAAATCTAATACTTCTTGGGTCTCTTTGATTCCGCCAATAAGAGAACCCGCTACGCGACGACGTCCAAGAACAAGAGGCGCTGTCATCGATTCTTCCATTGGCCCAATTTGACCAACGATGACCAAGGTACCATCAATATCTAACAACGGTGTGTATTGGTCTACCGAGTGCTTTACAGGAACTGTGTCGATTATTAAGTCGAAGGCACAGGCAGAATCTTTCATTGCCTTTTTATCAGTGGAAACCAAAATATCATTTGCACCACTCGCTTTCGCTTCTTTCTCTTTAGAGCTAGAGCGAGAAATAACGGTAACATCTGCCCCCATGGCTACGGCTAATTTTACCGCCATATGACCAAGGCCGCCCATGCCGATTACACCCACTCGACTTCCTTCTTTAATATCCCAGGTTTTCAACGGCGAATACGTAGTAATACCGGCACACAAAATTGGCGCCGCCTTTGATAGATCTAGAGCTTCAGGCACTCGCAATACAAATTCTTGACGAACAACTATGTGCTTAGAGTAGCCGCCTTGTGTGGTTTCGCCAGAAATGCGATCGGGAGCGCCGTAAGTCGGCGTCATGCCGTTACGGCAGTATTGCTCTTCGCTTTTTTCGCACTGGTCACAACTTTGACAGCTATCAACCATACAACCTACTGCAACATGGTCACCAACGCTGTAATCACTAACTTGCGAGCCCACATCAATCACTTTTCCTACAATTTCATGACCCGGAACTAGTGGATAGGGCTGAGGGCCCCAATCTCCATTTACGGTATGCAAATCAGAATGACACACTCCGCTATAGAGGATTTCAATGGCCACGTCGTTATCGCGCAATGCTCTACGCTCGAAGTGATACGGTTCCATGTGGGCGTCTGAAGAATGCGCTGCATAGCCAATTGTTTTCATATAAACCTCTTTGTTCGTTAATAATGTTAAGCATTTCAATTTGAAATTGCTCTACGCTTTATCGCAAAGCGCTTTGATTAAATGTACTTAAGTGACAAATTAGCATATACCCTTATTGTCACATAGTCATGGTGTATACGTTGAAAAGAAGTTTACGTGCTATGAGAAGTGCATGTATTCTTTTAGAAAACAAAAACAAAGGACGTAGAAATGAAAAACCCGATAGTTAAATCAAAAGCCCAAGTAATGCTTATTGCCATAGCGACAGTGTTCGGCCTCTCTGCGTGTACAGAGGACAACGAAAACGTTGAGTCTACGGTTTCTAACCAAGAGTTATACGATGAAAACAAAGCGACCATTGAAAAAATGGAAGCAAGAAAAGATGCGCCAGCAGAATTGGCAGCTGAACCAGTAACGCAAGCAGAAGCAAAAGAGGTCAATATCAAAGATAACGTAACCTTAAAAGGAAGTATTATTTACAAAGAGCTTGAAGGCGGATTCTTTGCTTTTATTACAGAGAAAGGCGATCGTTTTACGCTGCATGGCTTAGATAAAACTTACCAAAAAAACGGCTTAGTGGTTGAGATTGAGGGCATAACCAAGCCTCAAATGATGACAATTACTCAGTTCGGTACTGTGTTAGAAGTACAAAGCGTAAAAGTACTCGACGCCAGTAAAGTTATTGATGGAACAAACACCCACTAACAGTGTTTGCTGAGTCAATCACATTGCCAACAGCATTGATCGTATTGCAAAAATACGCGTAATTATTCTTTTACGAATTCGTGTTATTAAAATTGATTTAAGTTAACAGCAACGATTAAGGAAGAGCGCAATGATTAATGCATACGCAGCAAAAGAAGCCGGTGGGAAGTTAGAAAAGTTTGAATATGACCCCGGCGAAC
Source organism: Alteromonas sp. RW2A1 (assembly GCF_001886475.1). Taxonomy (NCBI): domain Bacteria; kingdom Pseudomonadati; phylum Pseudomonadota; class Gammaproteobacteria; order Alteromonadales; family Alteromonadaceae; genus Alteromonas; species Alteromonas sp. RW2A1. The sequence goes on from NZ_CP018031.1 coordinate 1,593,590, forward strand.
TGGACGCACACGATGTCGAAATTGACGTAGAGAGTTGCGGTATCTGCCACAGCGACCTAAGCATGCTAGATAATGAATGGGGAATTACAGAGTACCCATTCGTACCTGGCCACGAAGTGGTCGGCACCATCAGCAAAGTAGGCGCTCATGTTACGTCGCTACAAATTGGCCAGCGAGTCGGTCTTGGTTGGCATGCAGGTTATTGCAATAGCTGTCGTACGTGTGAAGAAGGCGACCATAATTTATGCCAGCAAGCCTCTATGACTATTGGCGGTCGCCATGGTGGTTTTGCTGAAAAAGTGCGTGCTCAGGCTCGCGCCGTAGTGCCATTGCCTGAAAAATTGGATAGCACAAAAGCAGGTCCACTATTTTGCGGCGGCATCACCGTTTTCAATCCATTAGTTCAGTTCGATATCAAGCCAACATCTGAAGTAGGCGTGGTGGGTATTGGCGGTCTAGGTCACTTGGCATTGCAATTTTTGAACGCTTGGGGCTGTAAGGTGGTTGCTTTTACCTCTAGCGAGTCGAAGAAAAAAGAAGCCCACGAGCTTGGCGCTCACGACACCATAAATAGTCGCGATGAAGATGAAATAAAGCAAGCAGAAGGCCGTTTCGACCTCATCATTTCAACAGTAAATGTAAAGCTGGACTGGAACCTGTATTTATCGACTCTTGCACCAAAAGGTAGGCTGCACTTTGTCGGCGCTACACTTGAGCCTCTTGATATTGGTGCGTTCAACTTAATTGGTGGACAGAAAAGTGTTTCAGGCTCGCCGGTTGGCAGCCCTGCCACAATAAAAACCATGCTGGACTTTGCTGAGCAACATAATATTGAGCCAGTCACAGAAACCTTTAGGTTCGACCAGATAAATGAAGCCGTTGAGCGGTTGCGCGAGGGGAAAGCACATTATCGCATTGTGTTAACAAGATAGTTCTGGTAACTGGTTTCCTAATACTAAACAAGCGCCTTCTACGGCGCTTTTTTACGACTGCAGTAATTGTAAGTTTAACAGCGTGGTGGTAGAATTCGCCGCCCTTAAAAATTGGGGCCGTGAATTAATGGTGTTTAAACCTCGCATTGCTCTCTATTATGGTGAGCTTTAATAGGGTGTTTACTCAGCCAATAACACGTTAACAGTGGGTTTTGGTCGCAAAAGCCCACACCATTAACTTATTTTGGAGACATATAATGTCTGATTCAATTTTTAACCTAGACGCTACTGTTCGTACAGACCTAGGGAAAGGTGCGAGCCGCCGCCTACGTCGCGAAGACAAGCTTCCTGGTATCATTTACGGTGGTGAAGAAGCACCGGTATCTATTACTCTTGATCACAACAAAGTGAACAATTCTGCTGACTTTGAAGCGTTCTACTCTCACGTTCTTACACTAAACGTAGACGGTAAAGCTACCGAAGTACTAGTAAAAGATATGCAGCGTCACCCGTACAAGCCTAAAATTACACACATCGACTTCCAACGTGTAATTGCTGGTCAAGACGTTCACACTAACGTACCAATTCACTTCATTAACGAAGACAAGTCTGCTGCTATCAAAGCTGGCGGTATTGCTGAGCACCACGTAACTGAAATTGAAGTAACGTGTCAGCCTAAAGCTCTTCCTGAGTTCATTGAAGTAGATCTTGCTAACGTTGAAATGGGTCAAACTGTTCACCTTTCTGACCTAACACTTCCAGCGGGTGTATCTTCTGTTGAGCTTGGTAAAGACGACGAAGCACACGACCTTGCTGTTGTAACTGTTAAGCCTGCGCCTAAAGCAGCTGAAGCAGATGAAGACGGTGAAGAAGAAGCTACTGAGGAATAATCCTCTTGGCTGATATTCGCCTTATCGTGGGTCTGGGTAATCCAGGCCCCGAATATGAAAATACCCGACACAATGCCGGCGAATGGTTTCTCAACCAGCTTGCTGACACCTACAATACCCCGCTAAAACCTGAATCTAAGTTCTTCGGAAAAACAGCTCGCACTACGATAGCTGGTAAAGACATAAGACTTCTCTACCCCACTACGTTTATGAACAAAAGCGGTCAGGCTGTTGCTGCATTAGCAAACTTTTATCGAATTGAACCTGAGCAAATTTTAGTGGCTTTTGACGAACTCGACCTTCCACCTGGCGTAGCCAAATACAAAATTGGCGGAAGCTCTAGTCAAAACGGTGTGCGCGATATTGTGGCAAGAATGGGTAATAATAAAAATTTTCTTCGCTTGCGAATTGGCATTGGTCATCCGGGGCACAAAAGCCGCGTAACCGGCCATGTTCTTGGTAAGCCTTCAGCAGAAGAAAAAGCGGCGATAGAAAGCGCCGTTGATGAAGCAGTACGCTGCACCGAAATATTGCTGAAAGACGACCTAAAGCAAGCACAAAATCGACTCCATGCTCATAAAGCATGAGTGTAAGCCAGATATAACTTTTCCAGACAAGGATCCATACCATGGGTTTTAAATGCGGTATTGTTGGCCTACCCAACGTAGGTAAATCAACACTTTTTAATGCATTAACAAAAGCAGGCATAGAAGCGGCAAACTTCCCGTTTTGTACCATTGAACCAAACACTGGCGTTGTACCTGTTCCAGACCTTCGCTTGGATAAGTTGGCAAAAATTGTAAATCCTCAGCGTGTTATTCCGACAACTATGGAATTTGTTGACATTGCAGGGTTAGTTGAAGGCGCCTCAAAAGGTGAAGGCCTTGGTAACAAGTTTTTGGCGAACATTCGCGAAACTGACGCCATTGGCCACGTAGTGCGCTGCTTTGACGATGAAAACATTGTTCACGTTGCTGGCCGCGTAAGCCCGCAAGACGACATTGACGTAATTAATACAGAGCTGGCACTTTCAGACTTAGAGACAACAGAAAAAGCGCTTCACCGTGTTGCAAAACGCGCGAAAGGTGGCGACGCTGATGCTAAGTTTGAAATGAAAGTGCTTGAAAAAATTAAGCCTCATTTAGATGAAGGCTTGTTGTTGCGCTCATTAGAGCTGACAAAAGAAGAGCACGCTGCTATCAGCTACATGAATATGCTTACTCTTAAGCCAACCATGTACATTGCCAATGTAAATGAAGACGGTTTCGAAAATAATCCGTATCTTGATCAAGTGCGAGAAATTGCAAAAGGCGAAAACGCGACGGTTGTTGCGGTTTGTGCTGCTATCGAGTCTGATATCGCTGAGCTTGAAGATGACGAGCGCGAAGAATTCATGCAAGACATGGGGCTTGAAGAGCCGGGTCTTAATCGCGTAATTCGTTCTGGTTATGAATTGCTAACTTTACAAACTTACTTTACCGCTGGCGTAAAAGAAGTGCGCGCATGGACGTTCCCAGAAGGGTCTACAGCACCGCAAGCGGCAGGCAAAATTCATACTGATTTCGAAAAAGGGTTTATTCGAGCTGAAATAGTAAGCTACGACCACTTTATCGAATTTAACGGTGAGCAAGGCGCGAAAGACGCTGGTAAATGGCGTTTAGAAGGTAAAGAGTACATTGTTAAAGACGGTGATGTTATTCACTTCAGATTTAACGTGTAAAGCGCAACGGGGGGTTAGAGACGTTTAAGCTTTCTCCTTTACTGTTAAGTATTGACAGTTAATACCCTATTTACAGAAAGGCCACTCTTGCGAGTGGCTTTTTTATTTGTTGTTACTTTCTACTGCTGATATAAAAAGAAAAGCGATAAAGAACATACTAAAGACTATAAAAATAAAAGGTAAAACCATGCAATTCATTGGCGCCCTACGACACATTCTCAACCGCACTGTAAAACAAAGCTCTTGGTCTATTTGGGCCTTACTCGCCTATGCAACTTGCCTGTATACCTTTAACGCTTATGCAACAGCCAATGAATATAAAACTGATATTCAAAGTAATAGCCCCGTTTCTAAAAATGCGGTTACAGACAACGCTCCAACTTCACTAAAAACCACGTTGTTAAGTGACAGTCACCCACATTGGTACAAGGTGCCTCATGAAAATACTGTTACCTTTGTGACTGAATACGGTGAAGTCGTTATTGCGCTTAGCCCTGCCCTTGCACCTAATCACGTTGAGCGTTTTCAAGCACTGGTAAAAGCTGGCTTTTATAATCAGCAGCATTTTTATCGAGTGGTTGACGGCTTTGTTGCGCAAGGAGGCAGCAACGACATGCACGACAAAGACGCCTTTTCACAAGCGCTATTAAGTGAGCTAACCGCTGAGTTTACCCAACCAATATCCAAACACGCTACCGTGGTTGAAAGCCGCGACATGTTCGCACCAGAAACGGGTTTTTTGGACGGTTTTGCCGTTGGCATGGATAGGAAAAGTAACGAGATGTGGGGACTTCACTGCCCTGGCACCGTTGCTTTTGCCAGAAACAGTGAAAAAGATACCGCCGCCACAGAGTTTTATATCGTTATAGGCCAAGCACCTCGTCATCTCGATAGGAACATGTCGGTGATAGGTCGTGTAGTACAAGGAATGGATGTGCTGCAAAAGCTGCCTCGAGGCGACAGCAAGTACGGTGGGGTAATTCAACAAGTTACTAAAAACAGCGCAATAAGACGCTCAATTGTTCACAATGATCAGTACCCGAGTTATTTTATTCAACTGCCAGAACATGAAGAATATGCATCGCGTATAGAAACTGGAAAAACCTTAAACAATCCGTTTTTCCATGATAAAAAATACACCCCCAGGCCTGTAGATGTTTGTTATTACCAAACCAAAACTACACTTACGCCCTAGTTAGAATTTGCAGATGTTTGTACATTTTCGTAGAGAGATTGTATAAATTCAGTGCTTTTTGAATGTTATTCGAACGCCTTCGCGCACATATTAACCATTTAAAAAAAGTTAGCAAAAAAGGGGTTGACGGGTGCGAGTCATATACGCATAATACGCGCCACTTCCTGAGAGGGAAGAGAAGTATGAAAGGCTACGTAGCTCAGTTGGTTAGAGCACATCACTCATAATGATGGGGTCGCAAGTTCGAATCTCGCCGTAGCCACCACTTCTCAATATCTCTTTTAGGAATGTCTAGCTGCGCGGGAGTGGTGGAATTGGTAGACACGCTGGATTTAGGTTCCAGTGCTTCACGGCGTGAGAGTTCAAGTCTCTCCTTCCGCACCAAAGTTGGGGTATAGCCAAGTTGGTAAGGCAACGGGTTTTGATCCCGTCATTCGTAGGTTCGAGTCCTGCTACCCCAGCCAACTTTGTAACAGCTAGTGTCTATGCGGGAGTGGTGGAATTGGTAGACACGCTGGATTTAGGTTCCAGTGCTTCACGGCGTGAGAGTTCAAGTCTCTCCTTCCGCACCATTTGGGGTATAGCCAAGTTGGTAAGGCAACGGGTTTTGATCCCGTCATTCGTAGGTTCGAGTCCTGCTACCCCAGCCAAATTCTGAAAAGCCGCTCACACGAGCGGCTTTTTAATGATTTGCAAAAGAAAGGCTACGTAGCTCAGTTGGTTAGAGCACATCACTCATAATGATGGGGTCGCAAGTTCGAATCTCGCCGTAGCCACCATCTTTTACCTACCTATTGGGATATAGCCAAGTTGGTAAGGCAGCGGGTTTTGATCCCGCCATTCGTAGGTTCGAGTCCTGCTATCCCAGCCATATTTCGAGAAACCGCTCATTGAGCGGTTTTTTATTGCCCTAAATAAAGGGTTGCTTAAATCTGCATAATTTTTCTTAACTTATGCATAATACTTCATGCTAACTCATACTTTTATGGCTTCATTTGTGTTTGTGTCATGCTAGTATTACCGACTTCTTTGAATAACACACCGTACATGCAAGCACGCTCATCCTCTATCAGCAGGGCTTGTTCAACGGGGCAACGCAAAATACATCCCTATCTGTAAGCGTGGTGTCTGTTGCCATAGTTAATAGTTTTTAAAAATAATAACGAAGGAAAGTGCGTGATAAACGAATTCGTTTCATTTGTGAATAATATTTTGTGGGGCGATGGCCAAGTTCTCATCGTTATGCTGCTGGTGTGTGGTGTTTGGTTCACCGTGAAGCTAGGCGGCGTGCAGTTACGTCACTTTGGCCACATGTTTGCGCTACTTAAAAACAGTAAAACGTCGAACGAAGAAGGGATAAGTTCCTTTCAGGCACTGTGTACAAGTTTATCAGCCCGTGTGGGAACCGGTAACCTAGCCGGCGTTGCGGTAGCAATCTCGCTAGGTGGCTCAGGTGCCATATTCTGGATGTGGATGATAGCTTTGCTAGGCATGGCCACCGGCTTTGCTGAAAGTGTGCTAGGCCAGCTTTACAAAGTGCGAGACGAAAACGGCGAATTTCGCGGCGGTCCAGCTTACTATATTAAACAAGGCTTGAACAAAACTTGGCTCGCTGTTGCTTTTTCTCTGTGCTTATTTTTTGGTTATGGTTTTGTATTCAGTGCAGTTCAAGCCAACACAATAACCGATGCGCTTAACAATGCTTATTCGTTTCCAAGTGAATATGTGGGTATTGCCATTATCTTACTTGCCGCATTGATTGTGGTGGGCGGTTTACGCGGTATTGCAAGGTTTGCCGAATTTGTGGTGCCGTTTATGGGTATAGGTTATGTGTTAGTGGCCCTCGCCATTACGTTTATCAATATCTCTGAATTACCGGCTTTACTGCTAGATATTATTAAGTCTGCATTTGGCCTGCAAGAGGCTGGTGCCGGTGCTTTAGGCGCAGCCATTAAAAACGGTATTCAGCGTGGGCTGTATTCAAACGAGGCCGGCAGTGGCTCGGTACCTCACGCAGCGGCAAGTGCGGCGCCAAACCCTAATCACCCCGTGTCTCAGGGCTATATACAAATGCTGGGTGTATTTTTAGATACGATGATTTTATGTACCTCTACCGCGTTTATCATTTTACTTGCTGGCGGCTCTAGCTCAGAACAAATGGAAGGCATACGGCTAACACAAGATGCAATGAGCAGCCACTTAGGCGAAGGTGGCACTGACTTTGTTGCTGCGGCAATAAGCTTGTTTGCTTTTACCTCGGTAGTAGCTAACTATGCCTACGGCGAAAGTAATCTACATATGTTCAAACTAGATAACCGCGCAGGAAGAGCCGCTTACACAATTGGCTATTTAGGCATGATTTACTGGGGTGCACAAGCGGCGCTTCCTCAGGTTTGGGCCATGGCCGATATGGCGTTAGGGCTTATGACCGTTATTAACATTGTCGCGATCGTTTGGATGACCCCGACCATTGTATCTATCAGCAAAGATTACTTTAAAAAGAAAGACAGTGGTGAAACGGTGGAATACAAAGCCGGCGACTGTGAAATTCAAGGTAAGTCTGAAGACGGCATTTGGAAATAGGCTGTTATGGCATTGCATTAATACAAAGCCTATTAATGTATAGGCCACTGTGCAAAACCAAGAGTACAAAGCCCTTTGTTAGAAAGGCAAAAAGGCCCTATGTTGTATTAAATGCCGCCTTTGTTTTCTATCTGTCTTTAGTGTTGCTGTGTTTTAGACTCTGTTATTGCAGAGCGTCGCGAACCACTTGTTGTAGACGGACGTGAGCGGTTCATGTTCACAACCTTAGCCCGCCTAGGCGCATTGCTGTAACGGATAACGCGGGTACGATTGAAGTGTGGGAACATAAAAGGACTGCCCCATACGCCACCGCCGATCCAAGGTCCGCCACCAATCCATGGGCCTCGAAGGCCATAGAAAGGTGAGTACCAACCTGTGTGGTAATTAAAAAAGAATGTATTTACATCATATACTTCACGGTCGCGCCACATGTGATAATCGTCTGCGGCGATAGTAGGGTAAATATACGGCTGCTCACCAACCATTCCCGTTGTGGGCGTTACTAACGTACCTAGGAACGTAGCAGTCCGGCCTTCCTCAAATACAATTGGATCGACAAAACCATCTATTTGCACTTTGAAACGGCCCGATGTTTCGCCCGAACTACGAGGCTTGCCATAGTGGTTTAATGGGAAGTGGGCAAGTTCGATAAACGTTTTATTAGGCTTGTTTTCAACACCTACAACAATACCGCCCCAACGTGCTTTTTGTCCCTGCGCGCTAGCGCCTGAGGTAACAGCGGTAGAGTATGAAACCAACTCAGTTCCCTCAGGGACTTCCAATGAGTCCGGCACCATTGCACATCCTGCAAACATGAACACTGTTAGTAAAAGTAAATATCGAGACATCAGCGCGCTCCTTCATACAACACATAACAACAACCCCTGCTTGAAAGCCACAGGAAGTATATTCTAGGCAAACATAAATTACCGCTACGCCAAATGCTTACCCTAACTTTATGGTATCAACTTAGCATTATTACGATGCTTCCACCACTAGAGTTCTGTTACAAATTGCTAAACATTTAAAGGGAGAGAAAGCATATAACGCGCGAAACTCATTCATCTGTTACTTGGGTCTGCAAAGAAGTAATTTCCTTTGCGGTGGTAAAGCTATGGACAGGTGATTGACAGAAATAGTTCAATCAAAAATCGAACATTAAATAAAAGTTACGCATATATATCAACGCCAAACATATCTTGAATCGATTCGCGCTGTTGCTGCTTTTCGAAACTCTGATATGAGGCAATGGCCTGTTGAGAATAGGCATTTCTATCTTCTTTGATGAAATCTTGATAGGCCTTGGCGTTGCTTGTGCCTTGTTCGTCAGGCGCAACAACGACCGCCTTAATTTGAGACGGTTCGCCTTGACCTTTACTGTCTTGTTGAGGGTCTTTTGAAAGCTTTGAAACCCTGCTTTGAGTGGCATCTGAAGATGCAATGCCAAAATTTGTATTAATGTTCATGACAGAGTGGGTGCTTGCAAAATTCGTTCCCATAATGCCGATTACTTTATTCTACTTATTCTGTCTGTATCTCCTGTCTGCTTACTCTCTGCCGGGAAGCTTCTTCCACGTTACCTTGTCTCGAAGGTAGACAGGTTCAACATCAGAGGCATGGGCAGTCAAATTTTTGTCAGCCGCGGCTTTTGCATCATCAAGCATATATTTGGCATTCGGCAGCGTCACGTCTGCGTTGGCTTTAACAGAACGACTTGATTCAGCCCATGCGTGTAAATCGTCATATGCAGACCATCCCGTACCCGCGATAAGCATGTCAGAATTAGTGCTTTGTATGGCTATTTCCAGTTGCTCTATCGCTTGCTTGGGAGGGCAAACGCGCTCTGATATCACTTCTTCTACCGTTGTGCCCATTTGCTTGTAAACAGAGAAGTAGACTTCTCCCATTCGAGCATCTGACGCTACAGCAATAAGTCTCTCTTCGACTTTTTCGTCAGCATGCTTCGCTACTTCAACCGCCATTGCTTTTAGCGTGCTCACACCGGCTACCTTTAGCCCTGTGCCAAGCGCGAGCCCCTGAATCATGCCTGTTGCGATCCTCACGCCTGTAAAGCCTCCAGGCCCTCTGCCAAACGCCAACATATCAAGTGAAGATAGCTCTACTTCCGCCTCTTTTAAAATACTGTCAATCATAGGGAGTAGCCGTTGGCTATGCTGCTGCGGGCATACTTCAAAATGGGAAAATACGGTATTGTCGACGATAAGAGCGACTGAACACGCTTCTGTTGCTGTATCAATAGCAAGTATATTCATGGTAATTCTCAGTAATTATTCTTTATCAATGCCACTTAAGAATGCCTCTACTTCATCAAGGCTTCGAGTGCGTTTCATATCTGGTAAGCTGCCTAAAAACGTTTTTGCGTAGGGCTTGGTCACTAAACGGTTATCGCAAATAACAAGGACACCTTTATCGGTCGGGTCCCGAATAAGGCGCCCTGCCCCCTGTTTCAAGGTAATAACAGCCTGCGGTATTTGAATTACACCAAATGGATTAGCGCCACGTTTTTTAACATCCTCCATGCGAGCCTGCAGCAAAGGATCGTCTGGCGAGGCAAATGGCAACTTGTCTATCATTACACAAACCAAATCATTCCCGCGAACATCCACCCCTTCCCAAAAAGCGCCAGTGCCCATTAACACCGCTTTTTCATCTGCTAAATAGGCATCTAACAAGGCTTGCTTTGTGGTGGTGCCTTGCACCAGCAGTGGGTTATCAATTTCACCTTCCAACTTACCGGCGATTTCTCGTAACATAGCGTGGCTGGTGAATAATAAAAAGCACCGACCTCGGCTGGCTTTAATTAATCGCTTAGCCGTATTAAGTAAGGTTTCTCGCATGGAGTAACTGCTGGGCTCGGGCAAGTAGCGAGGTACACACAGCATGGCTTGCTCGGGGTAGTTAAACGGGCTATCTAGCCCTAGCGTTTGGGCATTTTCTAACCCCATTCTGCGCTGAAAATGCTCAAAACCGCCGTTCACCATAAGCGTGGCCGAAGTGAAAACCCACCCACGCGGCACAGACTCAACGAAACGTCTGAATTTTGCGGCTATTGATAATGGCGTTAGGTGCATCACGATATGGCGCTGCGTTGTTTCATACCATAAGCTGACATTTTCTTGCTTGTTGTCGATAAGCGCGTCGAGCTGCTCGCGTGTCGATACGACCCGCTCGTACATATTATCTAGGTCTTTGTCTCGCCCAATGTGCAATTTACACACTTCGTAAAGCACACCAAGCGCCTCAGCGAGTTTACCCACCTGCAGGCGCACGTCATCTCGATTAAGCGCTTCTGCCCAGTTACCTCTTTCAGGATCGTGAGGAAAAAGTAATCGCAAGTCAGATGCGATCATACGACATTTGTCGGCGGCCTTATCAAGCTGGCCTGCATCTTTTAGCACGGTTCTAAATAGAAGCGTAATGTCTTTGGCAATGTCTTGTATTTGACGTGTAGATAGCGACTCACCAAAGTAATCACTGGCAATGTCTGGGATCTGATGGGCCTCATCAAAAACAATGGCATCCGCTTCGGGAATTAATTCGCCAAAACCAGTATCTTTAAGTGCCATATCGGCGAAAAAAAGGTGGTGATTAACCACAATAACGTCTGCTTCCAACGCTTTTCGTCGCGCTTTTACCAAGTAGCACTCTTCGTAGTCTGGGCACTCTCGCCCCAAACAATTATCAACAGTCGATGTCACCATAGGCAACACCCTTGCATCTTCTGGCAGCGATTTAAGCTCTCCCATATCACCGCTTTTGGTGGTACTAGACCAGCGTTTTACCTCAGACAGCTGACCTAAAACGTCTTTCTCGACTAACGTAGAATTACCACCATGCTGGGATAGACGATGCAAACATAAATAGTTCGACCGCCCCTTTAATAATGCGGTCTTTCTCTTACTGCTGAGTGCTTTTTTTACAAGCGGCAAGTCTCGGTGAAACAGCTGTTCTTGAAGATTCTTAGTCCCCGTAGAGATTATGGCTTTACCACCGCTTAACAATACTGGCGCCAAGTAAGCAAACGTTTTTCCAGTTCCCGTGCCGGCCTCAACCACCAAACTGCCGGTTGTATCGATGGCGTGCTTTACCGCATTAGCCATGTCGGTTTGTGCCTCTCTTGGCACAAACCCCTTAATGGTTTTAGCGAGAAGACCATCGGATGAAAATACGTTTTTGATTGTCGGCATTATTTCACGTTTCAGATGCATTGCAGTGATAGGGAGCGCATTATGCCAAAGTTGGCATAGAAAGCCTATTGCGCAAAAGCAGTTACACCCAAGCAATTAAATTAGGTATGCCATATCTCAAATTGCCAAGGCTTTAGCGTTAACGATGTGTCGCTCGAAAATTCCATGCTTTCGTTTCTTTCCCAATGCTGCAAAGTGCCAACATGCAGACTTTCGATAAAGTTAACCGTTACAGGCCTATCAGAGAAATTAATAACCACGAATACTTTGTCGTCTTGGTTCATTCGAACAAAACTAAATACCTGTTCCATGCATGAATTAGGAACTTGGATCATGCGTTCACCAAACTCACCGTTGCCTAAATATGATTTAGACTTCTTCAGTTTTATAAGAGATTTATACAAATCGCCAATGGGGTGCTCTTTCCATTCAATAGGATCTTTTTCAAAAAACGCTAAGCGCTTCGACTCTCCGGCCTCCTGTCCATTGTGAATGAGCGGCATCCCTTCTCCAATTACAGACAGTACAATACAGGCTTCTAATGCCGCTCCGAATTGTTCTCGCTGCGTTCCGTCCCAGGCATTTTTGTCGTGGTTACTCACGAATGTCATTCTATAGGCACTTTGAGGCCATGCTCTTTCATTCCAAGAATAATATTTTCGCAACCTATCAAGACTGCACCTACCATGAGCAAGTTCGTGAAGCGTTTCGTTCCAGCTCCACGCATAGGTCATGTTAAAGGCATTCTCGTGTAAATCTCTGTTCTCCCACTCAGCGAGCAAGAAAACAGGCTTAACTGAGTCTAGGGCGTGGCGGGCTTGCTGCCAAAAGTCGTTTGGTATGTAGCCCGCAACATCGCAACGAAACCCATCAAAATCGAATTCCTCTACCCAATAGCGCATAGCCTTTATCATGTAATTCCTGAGGTCAGGTTGCGCATAATCAAACTCAATAATGTCAGACCAATCCCACCATGGCGATGGGCGAAAATCGCCCTTGTAGTCTTTGGCATACCAGTGAGGATGAGAGTCGACAAGGGGGTTATCCCACGCACTGTGATTAGGTACCCAGTCTAAAATGACTTTTAGGTCTAGACTATGCGCTTTTGCAACCAGTTGCTTTAAGTCTTCTTTATTTCCAAATTCAGGATTAACCGCTAAAAAATCTCTAACCGCGTATGGACTACCTAACTGTCCCTTTCTATTTTTCTGTCCAATGGGGTGAATAGGCATTAGCCAAATAATATCTGCACCCAGGGCTTTGATATGTTCGAGCCTTTCGGTTACTCCTACAAAGGTTCCCGTAGCGCTAAATTGGCGGGTGTTAACTTGATAGATAACAGCGTGAGAAGACCAACTCGGTTGCTTAACGCGGTAAAGAGAACGAGGTGTTACGTCAAATTCCATAGACTAACTCCCAAAAAAGCAAAGTGTAGAAAAGATAGAGATTTTAAAAAATGGGTAAGCTAGTAACGCCTAACAGAAGTACCCACACTCCAAAGAACAGTTTTAAGGCTTGGTTAGAAAAGGCCAATACAAGATACTTTGCAACAACTCCGCCGATGATTGCGCCCATGCCTGCAAATAAAACCACAGGCCATACTATGGCATGACTAATAAAGACATGAAAGGGAACGGCCGACCACACTGTTAACGCCGACAATATTACCGCGACGGCGATTGACAGGGTTACATTAAACCCTCGCATAATGAGATAAACAGCAACAAGTTCACCAACGCCAATGGATAGCCAAACGGTTACGCATCCTCCCAGAAAACCGATAACCGGCAGCAAAACAATATCTCGCCCCTCGATGTCTTCACTAAAAACAGCGCGCTTCATCAACGGGATTGATGCGATAATTGCAATCGCCAAAATAATTGAGAAGATACCAAATACGTAATGCAAGTTGTCGGGACCTCCTAGGATATAAGAAAGGAGCTTAGGCCCGTGTTCAGAATATTGAGAAAAAACAACGCCACAAATAGCGGGAGGTACAGAGAGTACTAGCGCACTTGGTAATGCCGCCCACTGTCTGTCGTTTCTATGTTCTTTTCTGAAAAAACGCGTCCAAGTAATAGCACCAGCAGTCATGCCGCAGCATTGGATGGCAAAACTGGTGGCTACAATACTTTCTGGCGAAAAAGACAGATAGGCAAAAAAAGGAACGAAAACAACTCCACCACCAGCACCTGTAGCGTTCGCAAAAATAGCGCCGACAACACCAACTGCGCTAAAAAAGCCATAGTTTAGCCATAACGTTAACGCGTTATCTTGAGAAAAGACAAGCGCTATCCACGCGAAAAAAACCAAAATTACAACGCTGTGTTGATGTGTAAAACGAGAGAGATGAAAAGACCTTGGCAAATGTATACTTCCTGCGGTGAAGAACTCGAATTCAGTGAGCAATAAATGGTCACAAAACAGCGGCAAAGATTAATCGCCACAAACTCACTGAACAAATTTTGTTCTAGTTTTAAATCTAAACTCTAAAACTCAGACGTATAAGACATCACGTTTATTTTTTATCAGAGTATGTAGCACTGCTACATGAAACCCTGTGACGTGTGAAGCCTCGCTATGATAGTAGTATCGACACAAAATGACGACACCATTATACATGTAACGCCCAACCGTTCGGCAACTTGGAAGCAAACCAAGTTTCTTATGATGGTGTTTGCACTTTTTGTAAGCTCAATAGCCACTGCTTGGGCGGTGGTTGGCGCCTGGGTCATTCTTCCATTCGCCGGTGCTGAAGTATTCGCATTAGCTCTTGTCATGTATTTAACGTCTCGCGCTACTTACCGATGGGAGGATATCACAATAGGAGGAAACACGATTGAGGTAACCACCTCTCAGGGCACCCGCACGGTTATGGCAAAAGCAACGTCTTACCTCTACTTTATTCAAGACCCCCATTTTGGGCGCTTACCACGGGTCATCATAAAAGATGATGATAAAGAATGCGAAGTAGGAAGCTTTTTAAACGAAACAGACAGAGACAAACTTTCTAAAGAGCTTGTAAACCTAGGATTACTGATGTGTAGAAACAAGTGGTGGTAACGACTCATTGATGAAGCATTATTAATGATCACTTTTCCGATTTTTCGACTAAACATTATGTAACGTTAAGGAGTAATTCTGCTATGAACTTGTACATCGAATCGTTAGAAGGCGGTAACTATCTGGTATCCACCGGCATTGGGGCATCACGTGCTTTGGTACGGGATAGAAGCGAACAACCAAAGACATTTCATTGCTTGAACGAAATTAAAGAGCATTTCGACACCCAAACCTTCGAACACGTATGGCTTAGACAGAATACACCTTACGAGGAAATGGTTGGACAAACTGATCATCCAGGCGCGTTAGAGTTAGAGATAGAATTATAGAGTAGCGAAATCATCTCAGCTAACAACTCGCTTTAGAACCAAATTTTCAAATCGGCCCGCTTTTTGCTGCCCGTGTATTGTTAAGAGGTAGATGGTACGAATAAGTGCTGCCTTATTTCTACCTCATTTGTAAATATTAGCACCTTGTTCATAAATACGCGTGAAAGCGCCACGTACACGACGCTGGTAGCAGCCTATCGGTTTGGAGAAAAGACATGTCCTATAACAAGTTATTAAAAAATCTGGTTTTAGCAAGTACGGTATTACTAGTGAGCGCCTGCGCCTCGATGGGTGATGGCACTGTAGCTGAAAAGAGACAGGCGATTCTCGATATGCAGCAGAATGCCCTTACTCGCCTTTACAGTGAAAAGCCAGACACCCGCTCTCAAATAAGAGATGCGGCAGGTTATGCGGTTTTTACCAATGCAAATGTTAACGTTATCTTTTTTGCAGCAGGTACCGGCTATGGCGTTGTAAACAACAACGTTACAGGGAATAAGACGTACATGAATATGGCAGAAGGCGGCGTAGGATTTGGCCTTGGTGCAAAAGACTATCGAGTTGTGATGGTGTTCCATTCACAAAAGGCGATGTCGTACTTTATTGAAAACGGCTGGACAGTTGGCGGTAATGCAGATGCAGCAGCAAAAGCAGGTAACAAAGGCGCATCAGCTGAGGGTGAGGGCTATTTAGGTAATGTAACTGTTTATACCATGACTGAAAGCGGCCTGGCTTTACAAGCAACTGTAAAAGGCACCAAGTTTTGGGTAGATAAAGAGCTTAATTAAATAGATTAACTAAATATATTAACTAACAACAAGGCAGGAAGCGCTTTGTTAAAAAGCCATGGAAGGCTTGGAAGGCTTGGAAGGCTTGGAAGGCTTGTTAGACTACGCAAATTAAACATCTATGTCGATGTGCTTCAATCCTCCCTCATCATCTTTGTTACCTTTTTGTTTGCTCTCGTGACGATGTTTAGTGGCATACTCTAATGCCTCTGCACGGTTAACTTCATCAAACTGATCGCCATCATCTTCAGCAAGATGCTGTGACTTTTTTGATTTCTCAACTTTTTTGACGCGCTTGTCTTCTTCTATAACAATCTTAGTATTGCGCGGCAAAATAGGAAAAAGTAGGTCGTTACTCATAATAGTTGTAGCTCCCATTGCAAATATTCGGCTAGTTTTGGGCCATTACGCTAACTGTTGCAAACTGACGCAATGGCGATAACTGGCTCGCAGAACATTAACTGTTTTTAACGGTAGACGCATTCAGAACTAAACGTTTTATTATATGTACATTAATTTAGACGCTATGTAAGCAAAGAGTTCACTTTAGCCTTGCAAAACTTACTTCAAACCGCTAATGTTTCACCCGCTCGAAATCAGGACATCAAAATTTTTATATGATCAATTGCGCTGCGAAACATCACCATCACCACATAGCATAACCTTTCAGGTTCGTGCTGGAAGGTCTATGTCTCCTTCCAGTGGCGCAGATAAGAATTCTCGGCCCTCGGAAGGAAACTTCCGGGGGTTTTTCGTTTTAGGTGCAATCACAAGTAAACACACAACGTGTAAGGAACGTTTTAATGAGTAACAGCAAAAGACTTCGAATTGCCGTACAGAAATCAGGCCGCTTAAGCGATGATAGCATTGCACTACTTAAGGCTATCGGCATAAAACTGAATATTCGTGATCGTCTGCTGATTGCGCATTCTACTAACGAACCCATCGATTTACTGCGCGTGCGAGATGACGATATTCCAGGCTTAGTGATGGACGGCGTAGTTGACTTGGGTTTTATCGGTGAAAATGAACTTGAAGAAAAGTCGCTGGAACGCAAAGCCGCTGGCAAACCTTTTGAATATGAAACACTTCGTCGCCTAGACTACGGTGGCTGCCGCCTTTCAATCGCTGTGCCTAACGAGATGGAATACAGCGGTGTTGAATCACTCAATGGCAAAGAAGTTGCCACAACATACCCGTATTTATTAGAGCGCTATTTTGAAGAGAAAGGCATCAACGCAAAAGCCGTCATGCTTACAGGCTCAGTTGAAGTTGCCCCTCGCGCTGGTGTTGCCGATGCTATTTGCGACCTTGTATCAACGGGCGCAACGCTAGAAGCAAATGGCTTAGTGGAAAAAGAGGAAATATTTCGTTCAAAAGCAGTCTTAATTAAACGCGTTGGCGGCGAAATGAGCGAAGAAAAGCAAGCATTGATCAATCGTATGATGCCTCGCGTAGATGGTGTGTTGCTAGCCAAAGAAAGCAAATATATTATGCTGCACGCGCCTAAGGCGTATCTAGAGCAAGTGAAAAGCTTGTTGCCAGGTGCTGAAAACCCAACTGTACTTCCTCTTGCTGGCAACGAAGAGCAAGTGGCTATTCATGTGGTATCTACAGAAACCTTGTTCTGGGAAACCATGGAAAAACTAAAAGCCCTTGGTTGTAGCTCTATTCTTGTAATGCCCATAGAAAAAATGATGGGCTAAAGGCAGACAATTATGATTACTTGGTCATCTCTTTCTAATAATGAGAAAAAACAGGCGCTAGCGCGCCCGGCTATGGCCAATAGCCAGCAGTTGAAACAAACCGTGGCCGAAATTATTGCCCGAGTTGAAGCAGAGGGCGATAAGGCTGTTCTTGATTACACTCGCAAGTTTGATTGCCCAGACTTAACGGATCTTGTGCTTTCTCAAGAAAACATTGATGCTTTGGCGGCTCAGGTAACACCTGAGGTCGCAAACGCTATCGACACAGCGTTTAATAACATCAAAACGTTTCACGAAGCTCAAAAACCCAGTGATATCTCACTAACTACGACTCCAGGGGTGCATTGTGAATTGCGCTTTACCGCTTTAGACGCGGTTGGACTGTATATTCCAGGTGGCAGTGCTCCGCTACCCTCAACGGTACTCATGCTAGGAGTGCCAGCGTTAGTGGCGGGCTGTAAAAACAAACTGCTGTGTACACCACCAAACAAGCAGCAGTTAATAGCCCCTGAGATTGCGTATGCAGCCAGAAAATGTGGCATCGACAACGTATTTTTGTGTGGCGGAGCACAAGCGGTTGCAGCAATGGCACTGGGAACTGAGTCTATTCCTCAGGTTGATAAAATATTTGGTCCCGGTAATAGTTTTGTTACTGAAGCCAAGCAACAGGTTAGTCAACGTGCAGACGGCGCGGCTATTGATATGCCAGCAGGTCCTTCTGAAGTGCTAGTGCTTGCCGATGAGTTTGCCAACCCTGAATTTGTGGCTTCAGACTTATTATCGCAAGCTGAGCACGGCCCAGACTCACAGGCAATTTTGGTATCAAACAGCGAAACCCTCATTGAGGAAGCGAAAGCGGCAGTTGAACGTCAGTTAGCCACGCTATCTCGTGCAGATATTGCTCGACCTGCAATGGAAAACGCGCGCTATATTTTAGCAGATACCATTGAGCAAGCCATTGAAGCGAGCAATGCTTATGCGGCTGAGCACCTCATTGTTCAAATTGAGAATGCACGAGATTATTTGCCGAAGATCAAACACGCCGGGTCAATCTTTTTAGGCCCATGGTCTCCTGAATCTGCCGGTGACTACGCATCAGGTACCAACCATGTGTTGCCAACCTATGGATATGCAAAAAATTACTCAAGCCTTGGCCTATTAGATTTTATGCGTCGTTTTACTATTCAAGAGCTCAGTGCTGATGGCATGCGTAATTTGGGTCCAGCTATTATGGCATTAGCCGCCGCGGAGGGTTTAGACGCCCATGAACAGGCTGTTGCCTTACGTATGCAAGCACTCAAGCAAGGAGACGCCTAATGTCTGCGCTCATTGATAATTTGATAAATGAAAACTTGGTGCCGCTGAAGCCCTACGAATCGGCACGTCGTTTATTTTCTGGTGGTCAAGACTGGCTCAATGCTAATGAGTCGCCTTATGCCAATGAATACAGCGTAGACAGCAGCAACTTTAACCGATATCCGTCGTGCCAGCCTGACGCAGTTGTCAACGGCTATGCGAGCTACGCTTGTATCGATAAGTCGCAACTTATTGTGACTCGCGGTGCCGATGAAGGTATTGAGTTGCTTATTCGTACCTTTTGTACTCCAGGTAAAGACAACGTTCTTATCTGTCCGCCAACCTACGGCATGTATGCTATAAGCGCAGAAACCTGTGATGTAGGCATTAAAAAAGTACCGCTTAACGACGACTTCAGTCTAAATGTCGACGCGGTATGTGCTGAAGACGACGTGAACGTTATTTTCATTTGCGCACCCAATAACCCAACGGGCACGTCAGTAGCCCGCAAGGATATAAAAGCCGTGCTCAATCACTTTGCCGACAAAGCGTTAGTGGTTGTTGATGAAGCGTATATTGAATTTGATGCGGATAGCACTTGGGCAAACGAGATAAACAATTATCCTAACTTGGTAGTACTACGAACCTTATCTAAGGCATTTGCGTTGGCGGGGCTTCGCTGTGGTTTCACCCTTGCTCAGGCACCTGTTATTCAGGCGCTATTAAAGGTGATTGCGCCCTATCCAATTCCTGAACCGGTAGCACAGATTGCAGCAAAAGCGCTGTCTCCTGAGTCGCTTACGTTACTAGAACTGCAAGTGGCTACCATTAATAGAGAAAAAGAAGCGTTAGCAGAGGCCCTTCAAGCCGTTGATGGCATTGAACTACTGGGCGACAGACGCGCTAATTTTATTCTGTTTCGCGATGAGAAAGCGCCCGCTTTAATGCAGTACTTAGTTAGCCAAGGTATGCTTATTCGCGACCAATCTAAACAGCTAAATTTACAAAATTGCTTACGCGTTAGCATAGGAACGGAAGAACAAAACCAGCGCTTAATGCAGTTAATTAACGACTTTAAAAATAATGAGGACGCGGCATGAGTCAGCAAGCCATACTATTTATAGACCGCGACGGTACGCTAGTTGAAGAGCCGCCCGTAGATAAGCAGTTAGACAGTTTAGAGAAACTCGTTTTCGAGCCCAACGTTATCCCTGTGTTGTTAAAGCTTAAAGCAGCTGGTTTTAAGCTCGTTATGGTGTCAAACCAAGATGGATTAGGCACAGAGAGCTTCCCTCAACAAGATTTTGAGATTGCCCACAACGCCATGATGGGGATATTCGAAAGCCAAGGTGTGACTTTCGATGATGTGCTTATTTGCCCCCACTTTGAGGAAGATAACTGCACCTGCCGTAAGCCAAAGCTTGGCTTGGTGAAAGACTACCTGCAGCAAGGCCGTGTTGACTTCACTCGCTCGTATGTCATTGGCGATAGAATTACCGACGTACAGCTTGGTGAAAACATGGGCATCAAAAGCTTACAGTACAATCGCGAAACGCTTAACTGGAATGACGTTCAAAAGTCAATTTTAGCTTCATCGCGTATTGCGGAAGTGGTACGTACTACGTCTGAAACCGACATCAGAGTGCGAGTAGATTTAGATTCTCAGGAAAAGTCTGCTATTCACACAGGCCTTGGTTTTTTTGACCATATGCTTGACCAAATCGCTGTTCACGGCGGGTTTGAGTTAAACGTGTCTGTTGATGGCGACCTTCATATTGACGATCACCACAGCGTTGAAGATACCGCGCTAGCTATTGGTGAAGCGCTTAAAAAAGCACTGGGTGATAAACGTGGTATTGGTCGCTTTGGGTTTGCATTACCTATGGATGAGTGTCGCGCCGAATGCATTATGGATATTTCTAACCGCCCTCACCTCAAGTTTGAAGCAGAGTTTAGCCGAGATCAGGTAGGTGAAATGGCTACAGAGATGGTGCCGCATTTCTTTTACTCTTTAGCACAAAGCATGGGATTATCGCTACACTTGTCTACCACAGAAGGCAATGCGCACCACCAGGTAGAAAGCTTATTTAAAGTATTTGGTCGCGCCCTTAGACAAGCTATTGCGCTTAAAGGCGATGCGTTGCCAAGTAGCAAGGGAGCGCTTTAATGTCAGTGGTAAACACAAACCAGCGGCAAAAAATTGTTATTGTAAACACGGGCTGCGCTAATATTTCGTCTGTGCGATTTGCCCTTGAACGTCTTGGTGTCGAAGTAGATGTATCTGACGATATCAATGTGATTAACGCCGCAGATAAAGTATTTCTGCCCGGTGTAGGAACTGCCAGCGCAGCGATGGCAAGCATAAAACAGAAAGGCTTGGTGAGCACTCTTCAATCGCTAACTCAACCCGTATTAGGCGTTTGCTTGGGCATGCAGCTTATGGTTGAAACCAGTGCTGAAGGTGGTTTCCAAGGCACAGAAGACATCGGCTGTTTATCCTTGATGCCTGGACATGTTGCTAGAATGGAGGCCAATGGTTTGCGCCTTCCTCACATGGGGTGGAATACGGTAACGCATAGCAACGAGAGCTTATTCAAAGGCATTCCGCAAGATACCTATTTCTATTTCGTGCACAGTTTTGCTGTACCTGAGTATGAGCATACGCTGGCGAGTTGTACGTATGGCAACGCTTTTTCTGCTGCCATCAATAAAAACAATTTTTATGGCGTGCAGTTTCACCCAGAGCGCTCCGGCGAGGCTGGCGCACAACTTCTTACCAACTTTGTGAACTTATAATGATAATTCCAGCAATTGATCTCATCGACGGACACGTAGTTCGTTTGTACCAAGGCGATTACGAGCAAAAAACCCAATATGAATTAGACCCCATCGACGTGGTACATGACTACGCTGACCAAGGCGCTACCTGGCTTCATATTGTGGATTTAACGGGTGCCAAAGATACTAGCAAGCGACAGTTGGCACTTATTAAAGCCATGGTTGATACAAAGCGCATGAACTTTCAAGCAGGTGGCGGCATTCGTTCTGAAGACGAGGTAGCACAACTTCTTGAAGCTGGTGTGAGTCGAGTGGTGATAGGCTCGCTTGCGGTAAAACAGCCAGAACTAGTAAAGTCTTGGGTAGAAAAATATGGCCCTGAACATATCGTGCTAGCACTAGATATTAATATCAGCGAAAGTGGTGAAAAACTTATTGCCACTCATGGCTGGCAAGAAAACTCGGGCGTCGCCTTAGAGGGCTTGCTAAACGACTTCGCTACTGTTGGCGCTAAACATGTTTTATGCACTGACATAAGCCGTGACGGCACCTTACAAGGCGCAAACAGAGAGTTGTATGAAGAAATGGCAGCGCAGTTTCCAAATGTTAAATGGCAGGCATCTGGCGGTATCGGCAGTCTAAATGACATTGAAGTGCTGAAGCCTACCAAGGTAGATGGCGTTATTTTAGGGCGCGCTCTACTTGAAGGTAAATTTACCGTGAAGGAGGCAATTGCATGCTGGCAAAACGCATAATCCCCTGCTTAGACGTTCGCGACGGCAAAGTTGTTAAAGGCGTTCAGTTTAGAAACCACGAAATTATTGGTGATATCGTTCCACTTGCAGAGCAATACGCTAAAGCCGGTGCCGACGAACTCGTTTTTTACGATATTACAGCAAGTTCTGATGCTCGCGTTGTTGATAAAAGCTGGGTAAGCCGTATTGCGCAAGTAATTGATATCCCATTTTGTGTGGCTGGTGGTATTAAAAGTATTGAAGATGCAGGCCGCATTCTTGAAATGGGCGCAGACAAAATATCTATCAACTCCCCCGCTTTAAACAACCCTGAGCTAATTAATGCACTGCACGACGTATACGGTCAACAATGCGTGGTAATTGGCATTGATAGCTTTTACAACCAAGATACCAATCAGTACGAAGTGTATAAGTTTACCGGCGATGAAAGTCGTACTCAAAAAAGTCAGTGGCAGACGATTGACTGGATAAAGGAAGTGCAATCTCGCGGTGCCGGTGAAATAGTGCTTAACTGCATGAACCAAGATGGTGTGCGCAACGGTTACGATGTTAAGCAGTTAAAAGCCGTAAGAGAAGCCTGCAAAGTGCCTTTAATAGCGTCAGGCGGAGCGGGTGAAATTTCACATTTTACTGATGTATTCCAACAAGCTGACGTTGACGGTGCGCTCGCGGCTTCGGTCTTTCACAAGAACATTATCAATATAGACGAGTTGAAAGCAGAGCTAACTGCCAACGGCGTCCCTATGCGCAAGCGTCATGGCTTAACAGCGCAGGCAGAAGGAATTAATCCATGATCATTACAAGTGAAAATACCAATACCTTGGCATGGGAGAAGATGGATAATCTTTTGCCAGCTATCGTGCAAGATGCATTATCTGGCAAGGTGTTAATGCAAGGCTATATGGACCAAGACGCCTTAACCAAAACCATCGAGAGCGGCAAAGTAACCTTCTTCAGCCGCTCCAAAAAGCGTTTGTGGATGAAAGGTGAAACATCGGGTAATACGCTCGACTTAGTGAGTGTAGCCTGTGATTGCGATAGCGATTCGCTGCTGGTTCTCGCAAATCCTAACGGCCCTACCTGCCACACAGGGAAGGAAAGTTGCTGGTTTGAAGGCAGTACCCCAGCGTTTACGTTTTTAGCCGACCTAGAGAGAGTATTAGCATCTCGTAAATCTGCTGACCCTAAAAGCAGCTACACTGCCAGCCTTTATAACAAAGGCATTAAGCGCATTGCGCAAAAAGTGGGTGAAGAAGGCGTTGAGACCGCGTTAGCCGCAACAGTGCACGACAAAGAAGAGCTTAAAAACGAAGCCGCTGACTTGTTATACCACCTAACTGTGCTGTTACAAGCGAGCGATATGTCGCTTAACGATGCGCTTAGCGTATTACAAGAGCGTCATAAATAGCTTTTAAGGCATGCAACGTCAAATGAATAACGTAAAAAAGCCCGCTTGCGGGCTTTTTTTTAGCGCTTTTCTAGGGCTTTTAAACGCTACATTCCGAAATGGATGAGCGCTAAATTACCAACGGCGGTCACTAGCATTGCTAGGAAGGTAAGGATCATACCTGTAAAACGCTGCCAGCTAACGCCTGAGTGTCTTCCCAGTCCGTAAGCATGCAGTACCCTACCAAACAAAATAGCGCTTCCTAATGCATGTACAGCCCACCCTTGACCGGTATTCGCTTCAAAACAAGCGATCATGATGAGGGTAATAGGAACATATTCGCTAAAGTTACCATGAGCTCGGGATAAACGCCCTAAATCTTCATGGCCACCGTCGCCTAAACTTACGTTGTGTCGACGTCTAGCTCCGATAACAAGAAACGATAAATACAGATAACATATACCGAGTAAACTGGCGTAAAAGGCTGTGATTGGTAAAACCATCTCAACTCCACTCTTTATAATTATTTTTACGAATACTGACGCTAAGGTAGCATAGGAATTTTAGCAACGTATAGCTGTTTATTAAGCATTTCTTAGGGGTGAGAAACCCTACTCAACTCGAAATGCTATCAAGCACGTACTCTGAATACGCAGGCTGTTAAAAGACGCGTATGAAAAAGGCCGCGTTGTGCGGCCTTCCTCAATTTTTAATCACTAACTAGCTTAAGCGCTCTTCAAGTTCTGCACTTACCACATCTACCGGACGGTTGCCGTCTAGCTTGTGGTACTCACAATTACCTGCTTTCGCCTCTGCTGAGTAATAGTTAACCAACGGTTTTGTTTGTTCGTGGTAAATAGCAAGACGCTTACGAACTGTTTCTTCTTTGTCGTCTTCACGAACAATTAAATCTTCGCCAGTTGCGTCATCTTTACCTTCCACTTTAGGTGGATTGTATACAACGTGGTAAACCCTACCCGATGCTGGATGCACTCTGCGTCCACCCATTCGCTCAACAATAACATCGTCAGCAACGTCAAACTCGATGCAGTGGTCAACCTTTACACCTGCTTCTTTCATTGCATCTGCTTGCGGAATTGTGCGAGGAAAGCCATCTAGTAGAAAGCCGTCTTTGCAATCGTCCATTGCAATGCGCTCTTTCACCAAGCCGATAATAATATCGTCAGAAACCAGCTTACCTTCATCCATCACCTGCTTAGCTTTCAAACCAAGTTCGGTACCAGCTTTTATCGCTGCGCGAAGCATATCGCCTGTAGAGATTTGTGGAATACCGTATTTGCCCATTAGGAACTGAGCTTGTGTGCCCTTACCCGCGCCAGGAGCGCCGAGAAGAATGATTCGCATGAGTGCGTTCTCCGCTTATGATTTTTAAAATTTTTACTTCGGGCACTTTACACATTCAGCACAATAGTGACAAGTATAAGCAGTACCCTGAGGCTAATCTTACGACTAATGGCGAATATACGCTCAGCTTATAGTCAATTAATGACCAGAACATAAGCCGTGCGCAGCCACAAAGGCTGAGAAATATAGCACATTATTTCGCACGAGCTTTACCGAGGTAGTGACAAACACAAAAAAACGGGCGTAAAGCCCGTTTTTAACTGTAAACCTAAGTTTATATCGACTTATTTCGCCAGCTTCATCAGCAGCGCGTTCAAGTTCTGAACAAACGTAGACGGGTCTTTTAGACTACCTTGTTCAGATAGCGCGGCTTGGTCGAACAACACGCCTACCCACTCATTGAACAGTTCTTCGTCTTGCGTATCTGCTAACTTCTTCACTAAGCTATGCTCTGGGTTAAGCTCAAAGTGATACTTAACGTCTGGAACATTTTGACCAGCAGCTTGCATTAGCTTCATCATCTGCGTTGTCATGCCGTTATCGTCGGCAACAATACACGCCGGAGAGTCAGTTAAACGATGTGTAAACTTAACATCGACAACTTTGTCACCTAATGCCGCTTTTGCACGTTCTAACACGTCTTTAATTTCGTTCTCTGCTTCTTCTTGCGCTTTCTTAGACTCTTCATCTTCCAAGTCGCCTAAGTCAAGGTCGCCTTTCGCAATTGAAACAAACTGCTTTTCGTTGAACTCAGTTAGGTGAGACATTAACCACTCGTCAATGCGCTCGCCCATTAGCAATACCTCAATGCCTTTCTTGCGGAATATCTCAAGATGCGGGCTAGTTTTTGCTGCCTGAAGGCTGTCTGCAGTCACGTAGTAAATCTTGTCTTGACCTTCTTTCATACGCTCAATGTAATCGGCAAGCGATACTGTTTGCGCGTCTGAGTCGCCATGAGTCGATGAGAAGCGAAGTAAACCGGCAATTTTCTCGCGATTACTGAAATCTTCCGCAGGCCCCTCTTTAAGTGCGTTACCAAATTCATTCCAGAATGCTTGGTATTTCTCAGCATCGTTCTTCGCCATCTTTTCAAGCATCTGAAGTACGCGCTTAGTACAACCCTGACGCAACGCCTGAGTGACTTTGTTGTCTTGCAGGATCTCACGAGAAACGTTAAGCGGTAGGTCATTACTATCTAACAGACCTTTTACGAAGCGAAGATAGGTTGGCATGAACTGCTCGGCGTCATCCATAATGAATACGCGCTGCACATAAAGCTTCAAGCCGTGATTCTGCTCGCGATTCCACATATCAAACGGTGCTTTTGAAGGTATATATAGCAAACTGGTGTACTCAGTTTTACCTTCAACTTTGTTGTGTACCCAAGATAGTGGGTCGGCAAAGTCGTGTGAAATGTGCTTATAAAACTCTTTATATTCGTCTTCAGTAATCTCTGACTTTTCGCGAGTCCATAGGGCTGTCGCCTTGTTGACAACTTCCCACTCACCTGGCTGAGCTTCAATTTTTTCGCCGTCAGGACCTTCGCTTTCAGGTACTTCGTCTTTCCACATTTGAACAGGAATGCTGATATGGTCAGAGTACTTACTAACAATTGAACGCAAACGCCAAGTATCCGCGAACTCTTTCTCATCTTCACGTAAATGCAGAGTAATTTCTGTACCGCGAGATGGCTTATTAATTTCTGCAATAGTGAATTCACCTTCACCATCAGAAATCCACTCAACACCTGTTGAGGCATCTGCACCAGCAGCACGCGAGCGTACGGTTACTTTATCAGCTACGATGAACGCAGAGTAAAAACCAACACCGAACTGGCCGATTAATTGAGAATCTTTCGCGTTATCACCAGACAGCTTGCTAAAGAAGTCTTTTGTGCCCGACTTAGCGATTGTACCTAGATTAGCAATCACTTCATCTCGGGTCATACCAATACCGTTATCGGTAATGGTTATCGTATTTGCTTCGCTGTCTACGCTAAGCTTTACGTTTAAGTCGCCATCGTTTTCATAGAGACTATCATTTTCCAATGCGCGAAAACGCAGCTTATCAGCGGCGTCAGCGGCATTCGACACTAGCTCGCGTAAGAAGATCTCTTTGTTTGAATACAAAGAATGAATCATCAGATGTAGAAGCTGTTTTACTTCCGTCTGAAAACCGTGGGTTTCTTTATGGGCTGCTTCAGCCATAATCCAGTATCTCCTCGTTGAATGGATCACGTTACTGATAGACAGGTAAGGACGCGGGGCGTGTTTTTCAACTACAAGAGCAAAAATTTATTGTGAATTTATCTCACTAAAGTTTACGGCGCCCGGAAAAAGCATGGGTAAGCGTATTATTATCGATATATTCCAGCTCGCCGCCAACAGGTACTCCATGAGCGATACGAGACGCTTCTATATCATTAGCGCTGCAAAGTTGGGCAATATAATGTGCCGTGGCCTCCCCTTCTACGGTAGGGTTGGTAGCTAAAATCACTTCCGAAATTCCGCCCTTGGAAAAGCGCTCTTCTAACTCGTTGAGACCAATTTCTTCCGGACCTACGCCGTCAATGGGTGAGAGATGCCCCATTAAAACGAAGTACTGGCCTTTGAAGCTCAGTGTCTGCTCGATAGCTAACACATCTTGGGGGCTCTCTACCACGCATAGCAGGCCACTCGCTTCACGCTCAGGATGACGGCATATGTCACATAGTTCGTCTTCTGTGAACGTTCTACAGCGCTTACAATGATGAATGTGCTCCATAGCGTTATGCAAAACATCACTTAACTCTACTGCGCCTTTGCGATTTCGCTCCAACAAATGAAATGCCATTCGCTGCGCGCTTTTATTACCAACGCCAGGTAAGCACGTTAGGGCCTGAATTAACTCTGCAAGTAACGGACTAAACTTCATAATGAGACTACTTCGCTGTTGTTTTTCTATCTTTTTGTTGAGCGTATTTAATCACGTTACGCTTCACTTGGTCGAGTTTAACTTCGTAAACGTTTCCACCTACCAGCCCTTTAAATTCCTCGTCGGTGAATACCAAGGTATTGTCGTCGTAAAATGTTACGGCTTCTTTTTGCGTAACGATACCTAGGTCAATACGAGACACATCACCGCTAAAAAACTTATCGCCCTCAAAATTTTCAAACAGCCACAGACTTGTAGAGTCTAGTAACACCAATTTTTTCCTATTGGGACTAATGGCGGCTGAGGTTATCCAACACAGTTTTTCTAGCGTTGTACATGTTTTAAACTCACCAATGAATTCGGCGTTAAAATTAGCGGCATGGTCACCCACTTTATAAAGTTTGGTGATCCCATCAAATGGCTTCGTTCTGTTCTTGGTGAAAAGATAAAGATTACGTTTATATTCTACGAATGCTTCTAAATCGTAATTTTTATCTTCAGGCTTTATTTCCCCATCCCCCATTTGAGGGTAAGTAAACTTGATAATTTCAGCTTCTGTGGTGTCTGTTTTTATATCAATGGGATTTTCAATCTTGTAAATTGTTAACCAGCGTCTGTCATTATTGTTGTTCCCAAAATCCCCAAGGAAAAAATGGCCAAACTGATTTTGCGTCATGTCTTCCCAGTCGACATTTTTCGCATTGGATACCGTAACTTCACGGGCAATTGAACCATCTTTATTCAACATATAAAGAATAGGCCCATCGCCGCTGTCGTTAATTGCCCAAAGGCGCTGTTTTTTTATCAAACTCGATACCCGATATCTCCCTTAGCTTCGGGTCGAAGGTGACTGTTTTCATGCTGAATAAGGAATAGATACTAAAAACCGTCAAAACGAAAGCAATAGCAATAAGAATGAGAGTGGAGGTGACCAAACCTTTTCTGATCAATACGGGTTCCTTTTTATCTAGAGACAGTACTGCAAGTTAAATAGTGATTATACATGGCTTCGAAATAGGCGCTATTTTAGTAAATTGACAGCGTAAAAGCTGAGAAAGTCAGCTTTATAACGGCTTTTAATGGGAGAATGCAAAATTGGCAATAATAAACTTGCAGGTTTAATTCACCACGTAAATAAGCGTTCTGTAAAACCAATAGCTGCCATGGTCATTCATGTAAAGTGTGGGCGTCATTAGTTCGATAATTCCCAACGTTTTATCTTTTTCAATATCTATGAATGAGTTCCCTACTAAACAACTCATTAATACAACATCAATGAGTATCCGTGACAGCTATAAACACAAAAGCCTCGGAGTGTTCCAAGGCTTTTGAATGAACTATCGAATTATAGAAACGGAGTGTCTACAATTTAGAATGGTAATTTCATACCTGGTGGAAGCGACATGCCACCCGTAACTTCTGCCATTTTTTCCTTGCTTGTTTCTTGTACTCTGCGCACGGCATCGTTGAATGCAGCAGCAACAAGATCTTCAATCATGTCTTTGTCGTCGTCCATTAGCGACTCATCAATATCCACACGACGAACGTTATGGTTACATGTCATAGTAACTTTCACCATACCGGCACCGGCTTCACCGGTAACTTCCAGCTTAGCCAGATCATCTTGCACTTTTTGCATGCGATCTTGCATTTGCTGCGCCTGTTTCATCATGTTGCCCATACCACCTTTAAACATATCGTTTTCTCACTTTATCTTGGTATTAAGTTTATCTGCTATCGAGCTTTAACCGAATCGGTTACTACTGAGGCGTCGAACGTCGACAGCAGCGCTTGAATTTTTTCGTCGGTTTGTACAACCGAATGTGCATGCGCTTGACGCATGGCCTGAATATTTTGCTGCAATGAAAATGGCGTAATTTCTGGCTCGCCTAGCGAAATATCAATTGTTACGTTTTCGCCTAATCCATGGTGCAAGGCATCCAGTAACTGCTGTTTTGCGCTGTCATTCAGTAAATGCGACTGACTGTTGTCAATTTCAAGTGATACCTGGCTCCCGTTTCGAGAAAAAGAGGCGTGAAGGAATAACTGCTTCAATAGCCCCGCAATAGGCATTTGCTCTACTAAGTTGCTCCATTGATCAATCTGGCTAGCATGGACAAGTTTACTTCCATCCTCCAAATACGCACTTAAACCGTTATATTCAGAAGCAGTCAATACTGGCCTACTGCTATTCTGTGTAACTTCCTGTGCTTCATTAGGCTCATTTTGCTGTGCGCCATTGATCTCGCTCTGCTGAACCTGGTTAATCTCGCTCTGCTGTGCTTTGTTACGTTCGCTCTGCTCTGGCTCGGCAAAGCCTCCAACTTCGCGGCTTGGCTCTTGAAAAGCCCCGCTGTCCGGCTCTAATGTTTCCCAAGGAGGCAAATCTTGCGATGCGATTTGCTTCTGTGCGCGAGAAGTTGAAGCAGGCTCTTCATTAGCAAATGGCATATCGTTGTCAAATTCAGCGTCAAGGAAGTCGTCATCTTGCTGCTGAGGAGCAGCTACGACATGACTATTTGGAAGCCCAGCTTCCTGTGTTAGCCCCTGCTCAAGATTTGACCGCTTTTGGGTGAAATGTTCTGAAATAGGCTGCTCTTGCAAGGCTTGGGCAGAATTGGACAGCGCTGAGATTGGCTCTGAGATAGGCTTTGCGGAACTTGCTGCAACAGAGTCGCTCTTTTCAAACCTCGAGCGCAGTGTATTTGACATACGCTGCTCGGCCATTGTGGCCTCACTGCCTGCTGCAGATTGCGCTTTTTCGTTCTCTTTATCTTGGGCTTTTCGCTGTTTAAGTTTCTGCCTAAGCGCAAGCATATCTGCTGTTGCACTTAACTGTTCTTCAGGGGATGGAGCCTTGTTCTCGCTCTGAGGTGCAAACTCACCTTCTACAGCTCCAGGATAGTGTTCGCTTCCATTCTGAAAGTCATTATCTGAAACTGGATAAAAATCGTCGCTTTCTGAGGGCGGAACGTCATCCATGTAAGCATCAAGAGGCGGTTCATCATTGCTATAAGATGCTAAAGGCAATGAAGAATCTGGCGTGCTTGTATCGTTCGTCTCCTGTGCATTTTGTAATTCAGACTCTTGCGTGGTTGAGTACTGTTGCAAAGGCTGGGTAGGTGAAGCAGGTTCTGACGTTTCGTGAAGCTGTTGCTTAGCCTCGGGCAGTGCTTCTGGCAGTTGCTCTGAATATACTTCAGCATGATTTTCGGCTTGGCCTTCTGTATGACTTTCGGCATGACCTTCTGCGTGATCTTCTGCATGACCTTGTGCATGGCCTTCTGCGTGATCTTCTGCATGGCCTTCTTCTAACGAAGACGCGTCATCATCAACATTTTGTTGTATTTGTGACGTTTGTTCTTCCCGAGCATTAGCGTGTAAATGGGTGTTAGTTGATTGCTCAAGCTCACGCTCTGAAGTATTGACGGTTTCAGACTGATGAATATTTGTTGAAGTTGCAAGAGCGTCGCTTTCTGGCGCTTGCTCTTGCTTACCTACGTTTCCCGGATCACCAGTCTCTCTTTGATGGTGTCCCTCAACCTCTCGGTGAGAACTTACAGGTAATTCATTTTCACTAGCGCCGCTTTCTATTAACTCTTCACCACCAGTAGGAGGAGGAGCGGGAGCAAATGACATCATTCTCATTAATGTCATTTCAAATGCGCTTCTACCGTCGGCTGCGAAAGGTAAATCCTTTCGTCCCTGAAGTGCAATTTGATAGAGCAACTGCACTTGCTCTGCAGGAATCGTTTTCGCTAATTGGAAAATTGCTTTTGCCGAGGTAGTTTCTAGCTTACACGCCTCTGGAACCCACTGAGTAAGAGCTACCTGGTGCAATATGCTGGCAAGTTCACTATGTACATTGTCATAGTCTGGCGCTTGCTCTGCAATGTCGTTAACCAGGTTCATGACGTCACTGGGTGACTTATTCACTACTGCATGAACAACCTTTAACAGCTGATTTTTATCCATCAGCCCAAGCATGTCTGTTACCACCGAGGCAATAACCTGATTACCACCTTGCGCAATTGCTTGGTCGGTTAAGCTTAATGCATCTCGCATACTGCCCTGTGCCGCGCGCGCCAGAAGCGATAAAGCTTGAGGTTCAAAGCTTAAACTCTCTTGTTCCAGAATATGGGAAAGCTGACCGACAATTTGCTCTCTAGACATTGCCTTAAGATTAAATTGAAGACAACGGGACAAAATAGTAATGGGTAATTTTTGCGGATCAGTAGTTGCCAGCAAGAATTTCACATGTGGCGGAGGCTCTTCGAGCGTTTTCAAAAGCGCATTAAAACTGTGCTTAGAAAGCATGTGTACTTCATCTATGAGGTACACTTTGTATCTGCCGCGCGTGGGCTTGTACTGAACGTTGTCTAAAAGCTCACGGGTGTCTTCTACTTTGGTTCTTGATGCCGCATCAATCTCGAGTAAGTCAACATAGTTACCGTGTTCTATCTCTTTGCAAGTATCACATTGACCACATGGGTTAGCCCCCTGTCCTTCCTCGCAATTCAGGCTTTTAGAGAAAATACGCGCTATGGTAGTTTTACCCACACCTCGAGTGCCCGTAAAGAGGTAAGCGTGATGCAAACGGTCATTATCTAGGGCATTTGAAATGGCTGAAACAACATGTTCCTGACCCACAAGTTCACCGAACTTACCGGGACGCCATTTTCTTGCTAATACCTGATAACTCATCGCTGTACTCTTTGCCTCATCACGCCTCATCACGCCTCATTGTGCTCTTCTGAATGACTGTTACTCGCCTTCAAATTCGCAAATTGAATAACTTTCAATGTTTAAGTCAGCCAGTTTCTCGCAACCACCTAAATCTGGCAGATTGATAACAAACCCTGCGTGATTTATTTCTCCGCCCAGAGAGCGAATAAGTTTTGCAGACGCAGCAATTGTGCCGCCAGTGGCTAAGAGATCGTCAACAAGAAGCACTTTATCACCAGGGACAATCGCATCTCGGTGGATCTCAAGAGTGTCTGTGCCGTACTCAAGCTCGTAGCTTTCACTCACCACTTCTCGAGGTAACTTGTTGGGTTTTCGAACAGGTATAAAACCAATTCCCATCTCAATTGCCAATGGCGCACCGAACAAAAAGCCCCGTGCTTCAGTGCCGGCGATTTTAGTAAACCCCATGCCCTGATATTTCTCAACTAGCAACGAAATGCAATTGCTGAACGCTTTGTGATCTTCCAAAACGCTAGTTACATCTCTAAATAAAATACCTGGCTTTGGATAGTCAGGAACGGTTTTCACTACTGATTTTATATATTCTGCAGTCACGATTATGCCTTGTATGTCTGCTTTATAACCAGAACGTGAACCAACCGGCGATGATATGCATCAACGGTAAAGCGAGTAAAGTTACTAAAGAACCTAAAAAATACCACTTGTTGTAGACTTCTTTGAAATCTTCATTGTTAGCCATTGCACTACCTAAACAATATTTGTGAACAAAAAAATGGTGGTAAATGTTAATCGAAAGCTCGCATGATTGACAGCGCTAATGTGGTTAAACGGTCACTTTAACAACAGTTGAATAGTAAAGTTTTAAATAATATAAAATTTTGACATTCAATTACCCTCACGGGGTTTATGGAGGGGCGTTTAACAAACGTATCTGTAAATACTTATACAGCTATTAGTATTCCTTTTTTAAGCATATCGATAACAGTTTGCTGCGCTCCCTGAATTAGAGCATGTTGTGGTATGTGAGGCACGTTCTCACTTACTTTTTGAGCTAATGAGTCAAGCCTAAGCCCTTGCTCTTCAAATTCTAGTGTGTGGACTAACAACGCAGTTACTGCATTGAGATGGGCGAAGTGAACATGGTGTTGAGCATCTCTATAGACAACATAATATTCTGGCTCTGGTGAGGGAGCCGTTGGCAAAAAGTCAGTGCCAATTAAGTGAACTGGAAACGAATAAGAGACTAGCGTTGCAAGTGGAGATACTCTTACCTTTTCTACGCTATCGTCCTGTTTATAAAAGTGCACCTCTTCGCTATTTTTTCGCGTTTGTACATCTAGTTCCAGCCATTCATAATGCGCTAACTCTGCCGAAAATTCGGGCAAGTCTAAGGCCAGGGCTGGATTAATGGACAAATACTCGACGAACTCTTTACTGATTTCATTGAAATAAGGAGAACGACATTCATGCTCACTAAAAAACTGCCTAACGACGAGCTGCCATCCTTCTATTCCATGAAGGTCGACAATTATTGATTTAAGAACTGGAAACGCACTGCTAACAAAACTATCAATGTTGCTGAAAAATAGGGCTTGATAAACCCCCACTCTTCTCGCCTCTTCATCATTTTTTGGCGTGAAGGTTTTCGGATTTTTGATAGCGTGCACGAACTCGTACTGAGTTTGCTCAAAAGATTTTTTCACAAAGCAATACCAGAAGTTGTAGCATCTCTCACAGAGATGCTTTGCGCCTGAATATCTTTTATCTTGCGAACTTCATTTAACAGTGTCGCCATTGCTGGAATATTAAAGTCTCGTTCCAGTAAAGTAGGATAAACGCCATGTGTACTATAGGCAAAGCGCAGTAGATCCCAGACTGGTTCTATTACATCAGCACCGTGTGTATCAACTTTTAAATCAACTGCTTCATCAAAGTGCCCAGCAATGTGGCCATAAACAATTTTGTGAGATGGAAGACCTGCAATAAACTCTCTAGCGCAATAGCCGTGATTAATACTATTAACATACACATTATTCACATCGAGAAGCATTGAGCAGCCAGATTCTAAAAGTATGGCATTGGTGAATTCAAGCTCTGACATTTCTTGCCCAGGCGCTATGTAATAAGAAACATTCTCTAACACCAGAGGCCTTTCAAGAATATCCTGCACTTGTTTGATACGTGAGACTACATGGCAAACTGCTTCTTCAGTAAAAGGAATAGGCATAAGATCGTACATATGACCTTGACCTGAACAGTAACTCAAATGTTCGCTATAAAGGGCAATATTATGTGAATCTAAAAACTGTCTGATCGTTTTAATGAACTCAACGTCGAGTTTGTCACTACTTCCAATGGAGAGCGAAAGACCATGGCTACTAAATGCAGCCTGTGTTGAAGCTTGCTTGAACTGTTCTTGATAAAGGCCACCAAGCGGTATCCAATTTTCAGGGGCCACTTCCCAAAAATCCACCTCACTGGGCATTTCTGGTAATATTTCACTTAGCATTTCTCGCCTGAAACCTAGTCCAGCACCTGTAATTTTATTCACTATTATCTCCGGGGGTTAAGACAAAAATGGCCATCAATAGACGGCCATCTTGCGTAGACAAATAGTTATTAAGTTAGTTACATGCTTCCGCACTTACCCTCACCACACTTACCTTCTTTGGCAGCCTTATCGCCGCCACATTTACCTTCTTTAGCAGCTTTATTACCGCCGCATTTGCCTTCTTTTGCAGCCTTATGGCCGCCGCACTTGCCTTCTTTGGCTGCTTTATCGCCGCCGCATTTTCCTTCTTTGGCTGCTTTATCGCCGCCGCATTTGCCTTCTTTGGCTGCTTTATCGCCGCCGCATTTGCCTTCTTTGGCTGCTTTATCGCCGCCGCATTTACCTTCCTTTGCAGCCTTATCACCGCCGCACTTGCCTTCACCACACTTACCTTCGGCGGCAAATTGGCTGTATCCAGACTCTAAAGACTGAATTGCGAAAGGATTAGACTCCGCCATAGCTACACTTGATGTTAAAGAGCCGATAACTACCGCTCCTAAGGCTGTTGCTACTGATGACTTTTTAATTTGTTTCATTGTTATTTCCTCAAAGTTCCACATCGCGTTGTAGACACACTGCACACGTTCAAAGTATTAGACCTGAAAAAGTAAAATATTATTTCACTTACTATTAACTTTT
Organism: Alteromonas sp. RW2A1; assembly: GCF_001886475.1. Taxonomy (NCBI): domain Bacteria; kingdom Pseudomonadati; phylum Pseudomonadota; class Gammaproteobacteria; order Alteromonadales; family Alteromonadaceae; genus Alteromonas; species Alteromonas sp. RW2A1. Next base: position 1,629,395 of record NZ_CP018031.1, read on the forward strand.
AAGCATTCTACTGTCAGCTTACTCTCGCATGCTACTAAAATATATTAACAAGTGCTCTTCAGGACGCAGATAGATAGTTCAACTCAACTGAGCTTGATACCTCACATGAAACATTGCGTCTTTAGTTTTTTGTATACTCAAGTATTGTGCTCTCGTTAAAAGACCGACTAAATTCTGTCAGCTTATTATAGAGGTCTTTCTTGTGAGGGCTATTTAGAGACACGGCGAAAAAAGTTGGGATATTTCTTTTTAGCGTTATTAACGCAGTATCACTGTCGGTTTTTCGGTCGCCCAAGAAATGATAAAACGGTCTTTCATAAGTAATCAAGTTAGCAGTTCTATCAAATAAAAATAATCTTATAGAGTCTATACTCGACGGCATATCGAAAAATACATATCCCTGCTCTTCTAGGCGGTTACGTTCACCAATGTAATCGTATCCTCTAATACCAGCTATGGACTTCTCATCTAATCGTGTGGTGTTAGCAAGTCTGATTAATGTTAAGAAAGTAACCGGCTTTTCAATAAACATAGCGTTGTCATCAAGTGCCGCTGTGCCTTTGACGTTAACGGTAAGATCGATCTCTCCCTTACGAACTCTTTCATATAATCTAGCAGGGGGTATACATTCGATCTTCATGTCATAGCCTAACTGCTTTAGAAGCACATCAGACATCTCTACAACTTCACCAGAACATTTCCCGGTCTCGTTGTCCTTTATGACAAGCGGAGGAAAAACTACGATCCCAAGAGTCACTGACTTTACGTTTTTATTCACATCACCCTCACCCTTAACTATGGGTGAAAACAACACAATAAAAAATATTACAAAGTAGATAAGAGAACTGCTCATAGTTCGCATTAAAAAGCCACACACTAAAACTAGTTATTAGTAGTAGTGTATATAACATTTATTTAATAAAAGACACATCCCAACTAATTTATTAATGTACCAACAGGTATCAAAAACTTTACGACAAACTGCCCCGAAACAAACGGGGTCAGGTCCGAATTAACACACTTGCCTGTTAGGAAGTAGACTCTAGTGTGGGCTAGCATCACTTTAAATGTCTAAGGAAAGTATCTCTAGGCTGTGAAGGAGTGCTTAATGTGGTTCTGACCCCGTTAATTTTTTAACCTCTCTTATGCATACCATTTTTAGAATCGATAAAGAGGGTCAGATCCGCATTAGCACACTTACCTGTTAGGAGGTAGGCTCTAGCTTGGGCTAGCATCACTTTAAATCTCTAAGGAAAGTATCGCTAGGCTGTGAAGGAGTGCTTAATGTGGATCTGACCCCGTTTATGATTTTTGGGATGCTAGAAAGCAAAAAACCCGCCGTTAGGGAACACTACCTGGGTTGGTTCAGGTTTATGGATAATCCAGAAAACCTTAACGAAAACAGGCTCTTTTCGATTCAACAACAGTTAATCCGAACATAGCCGTCGTCTTAATTAAAGTCCCTCAATAAATCACTTCAATTAAACACTTTCTAAACCATTAGAGCACTTTTTAATATTTCTGGGTTTATATAAACAAAACATTAGGTTAGCACCACCAAATCCATCGAGATGGGGCCTTAAAACCAGTAACCACCTATCTTCAAGTTGAAACAATAGTTAGAACACTATAAAATTTATTTTTATTGAACAGTCAATTAAAATAAATAACACAGTATTGAAAGCAATAAATATGGGGTTCGTAGCCACGAGCACCCAGCAATAGAGCGGCAATATGTGAATATTTTTTGAAGGGGCAATGTGTTTAACACTAATGATTTTACTCATAGGTTTTGAACCACATACCCATAATTTAGTTGGCTCGTTATTTAGCCCGTTTTAAAAGTAGGAGTTTATGCATGTCATTACCAACTTATCAGAATTTCATTCATGGCAAGCCGTTGGCAAACAAAAGCAAAGAAACCTTTGCCGTTACGAACCCCGCTACCGATGAAGTGATTTATCACGTCGAAGTTGCTGATGATTTTATCCAACAAGAAGCAATTAAAAGTGCAAAAGAAGGCTTCGTGTTATGGTCATCAATGATGCCAATTGAAAGAACGCGAGTTCTGAACAAGGCGGTTGCACTGCTTCGAGAACGTAATGATGAACTGGCAAAAGTTGAAGTGCTCGACACCGGTAAGCCAATTCAAGAAGCCGATTGTGTTGATGTGGAAACAGGCGCTGACGTTATTGAATATTATGCTGGGCTTGCTCCTACTCAATTAGGCACTCAACAACCCGTTGGTGAAGACTTTTTCTACACACGTAAAGAAGCCTTAGGTATTTGTGCCGGCATTGGCGCCTGGAACTACCCCCTACAAATAGCGTGCTGGAAGTCGGGCCCTGCTCTTGCTGCTGGAAATGCCTTTATTTTTAAACCCTCTGAAGAAACGCCTATGGGTGCACTCAAACTTGCAGAGATATTTATTGAAGCAGGCGTGCCGGCTGGCGTCTTTAACGTTGTTCAAGGTGCCGCGGAAGTTGGTCAATGGCTTACGTCTTGCCCTGATATTGAAAAAGTATCGTTTACTGGCGAAGTAGGCACAGGCAAAAAAGTAATGCAAAGTGCCGCAGCGTCAAACCTTAAAGACGTCACAATGGAACTGGGTGGAAAATCTCCATTACTTGTATTTGATGATGCCGATATTAGCCAGGCAGTAAGTGCCGCCATGTTGGGCAACTTCTACACTCAAGGCGAAGTTTGCACTAACTGTACTCGCGTTTTTGTTCAGCGCTCGGTATACCAAGCATTTATTGACGAGCTGAAAACCCGAACTGAAAACAACATTGTTATGGGTGACCCACTCGATCCTAATGTGAATTTAGGTGCACTTATTTCTAAAAAGCATCAAGAGCTGGTGCTTAACTACATAGCCAAAGGCAAAGAAGAAGGCGCTACATTAATCACCGGCGGTAACGCGGCATCGCCACAGTCTGCTCCTAATGGCTACTTTGTAGAGCCTACTATATTCACCGACTGCACCGATGATATGACTATAGTAAAAGAGGAAATCTTTGGCCCTGTGATGAGCGTGCTAGTTTTTGATGACGAAGACGAAGTTATCGCTCGCGCTAATAACACCGAACTTGGTTTAGCTGCAGGTGTGTTCAGTAAAGATATTCAACGTGCTCACCGCGTTATACATCAAATTCAGGCAGGTATCTGCTGGATTAATTCATACGGTAACTCTCCTGCTGAAATGCCTGTAGGTGGTTACAAACAGTCTGGCATAGGGCGTGAAAACGGCGTCGAATCTCTCAATAGCTATACCCAAACAAAATCGATTTATGTGGGTATGAGCAGCATCGAGAGCCCGTTTTAAGACACACGTTTAAACGCAAACCTTTGAGGATTCATTATGCAGACATTTGATTACATTATTGTAGGTGCAGGCTCTGCGGGCTGTGTGCTGGCAAACCGCCTGTCAGAAAACCCTGAACACAAAGTACTCCTGCTTGAAACCGGTGGCTCAGATAAAAGTATTTTCATCAAAATGCCTACGGCGTTGTCTATTCCTATGAATACCAACAAATATGCCTGGCAATTTAATACTGAAAAAGAACCCTATTTAAATAACCGTGAAATGCACTGCCCCAGAGGCAAAGTGCTAGGTGGCTCTTCATCAATAAACGGCATGGTGTACGTTCGCGGTCACGCGAAAGACTTTGACGAGTGGGAAGCCCATGGTGCAGAAGGCTGGAACTACCAAGCCTGTTTACCCTATTTCCAAAAAGCCGAAACCTGGTACAAGGGTAACGACGCCTATCGTGGTGATAGTGGCGAAATTGGTGTGAACAACGGTAATGAAATGGAGAACCCGTTGTACACAGCTTTCACCAAAGCTGGTGAACAAGCGGGCTACGACATTACTAGCGATTACAACGGTGCGCAGCAGGAAGGCTTTGGGCCTATGCACATGACCGTTAAAGGCGGCGTTCGCAGCTCTACCAGCCGAGAATATTTAGACCCGGTAAAGTCTCGTAAAAATTTGACCATTGTCACTGGTGCCCTTGTAACTAAGGTAGTGCTTGATAATAAGGTGGCAAAAGGTGTCGAGTATGTGGTGAATGGTAAAACCAATACTGCCCTTGCTAATAATGAAGTAATTTTAAGTGCCGGTTCAATAGGCTCTCCACATATTCTTCAATTGTCAGGAATTGGCGATAGCAACGTGCTTGAGAGTGCCGGTATTGAGGTTAAACATCACTTACCCGGCGTGGGTCAAAACTTACAAGACCACCTTGAATTTTATTTTCAATATAAGTGCAAGCAGCCCATAACGCTCAACCGCAAGTTAGATCTTATCTCGAAAGGGCTAATTGGTGCGCGCTGGTTGTTTAATCGCTCTGGTTTAGGTGCCACTAACCATTTCGAATCGTGCGCGTTTATACGCTCGAAGGCCGACGTGGAATGGCCTGATATTCAATATCACTTTTTACCTGCAGCTATTCGTTACGACGGTAAGTCTGCGTTTGATGGTGATGGATTTCAGGTACACGTAGGCCACAATAAGCCTAAAAGCCGAGGTAGTGTAACCATACAGTCTTCAGATCCCACGGTTCCACCGAAGATCTTATTCAACTATCTGCAACACCAAGATGATATTAAAGGGTTCAGAGCATGTGTAAGACTGACACGAGAAATTATCGCGCAACCCGCGTTCGACGACTTTAGGGACGGCGAAATTCAGCCTGGTGAGCATGTTCAAACAGATGAACAAATTGACGCATTCGTTCGAAACGCCGTAGAGAGCGCCTATCATCCATCGTGCTCATGCAAAATGGGCGAAGATGAGATGGCTGTTGTTGACTCTCAAACCAAGGTACACGGACTAGAGGGCTTGCGCGTGGTCGACTCGTCAATATTCCCGACCATTCCTAACGGCAACTTAAATGCGCCAACCATTATGGTTGCAGAAAAAGCAGCAGATATCATTTTAGGTAAACCTGCGCTACCTCCACAGAATGTGCCCGTTGCAATTAACGAAAATTGGCAACGCCAACAGCGTTAAGTTTGTTAACTCATTTAAGCACTAATGCGCTTGAAATATATTCAAGCGCGTCTTCCACAGTGCCTATATGCAGCTTTTGTAAGGTCGCTACATATAGTTGGGTGGAATAACTAACAACTAAAAAAGGAAAAAGCATGTTACATTTCTATCAATATTGGGAGGGTGATAATGACAGTATGGCTTAGTGCAGGCATTATGTTTACCCTACTTTCTGTGGCTTACATTTTGTTCAAATGGGGCAATATGAAAGTGGTTGGTGTAACGCCAGTTAGAACCTTTACCTTTATTGCTATTCTCTTTACCTCGGGTTTAGATGTGGGGCTTATCATGTTCCCGCTTACCGAATTTGCAGGTTATGCTGACATAAGCGCAAGTCCTGAATATGCATTCACCAACCCTCTTGCTATTGAGTTTGGGTTTTGGGGCTTCTTCATTTGGGCGTTTTACTTTCTTACTTGCTTTTATTTCTGCGTAATCGAGCCAAAGGTTAAATTCTTCGAGATCCCGGTTGTTAAGCTAATAAACAACGTTGTGATCATTGGAACTTGTGCCTTTACTGCATTTTTATTGCTGTCGAATCTGCCTTGGTATTTACCCAGCATAGGCGATGGGGAATCTGTGGTACCCGCGTTTTATCTCATTGTTTTTGCGGCTATTGCATTTGCTGTTTATTCAAGTACCAACATTAAGTATGTGCGTATTTTAAGTCTAACAACCACTTGGGTGTTTATAGCGTTAATTGTAGGCATGTGGGCTAGTGCGTTTATATTTGGTGAAAGCCAAATTGCTGCTTACCTCACAAACCTTGGGTTGATTGGCGGTTACTTCGCTAATATTGATCATTTCGTACTTCCCATGAACGAATACCACGAGTTCTATCTATTTTGGTGGTTCAGCTGGAGTATTATGATAGGTCAATTTACCTCGCGCTTTGTAGGCGGCCTCAAAACATATCAGGTGCTGCTAGCAATGATGGTGATCCCTTCTACTCCAATCGCGGCTTGGTTCTCAGTGCTTTATCATTATCACAGCGCGGGCATTCCAACCGAAGGGCTCACAAATTTAGCGATGGTATTTGTTGGTGTTGTTTTTGTCATCAATTCTCTTGATTCACTGATAAGGCTGTATACCGACAACCTCAATATATCGGTGGCACGCATTGGTAAGAGAAACTATATCGCCCTCAACATTGTTGCGCTGTCGGCGCTAACTCTGCTGTTTAAACTCGACTTCCTTCAAATTCAGTGGGTAGGCGCCTTGGTGATAGCCGTTTTCTTTAGCTGCTTTGCGTTCATTTTAAGTCAAAAATTCAAGTCAGTGACGGCCATTAAAACCTCACCCAAAGAAAACAAAATCGACTTCACAAAAATAGGAAGTGTTAATTAAAAAAATCCATAGTAACTAAATCTACAGCAACTAAATCTATAGCGTTTAACTCGCTTTTCATTCGCACCTAAATGCACCTGTTTTGCATTGGCTCAGCTTTGAGCCGATGTGGGCAGGTTGCGCCCTAAACTTATGAATATACGTGAATATATTCAAAAGAACACACTAGGGGAAAGTGCACAAAGAAGAGCGAGCCATACACAAATCATAGAAAGAAAAACAGAGAGAAAAATAGGTAGTAATCATGAGTAAATCACACATTTTTTGCACTTCAACAACCTTGATAACCGCTATTATTTCTGCATTGATATGCTCGGCAACAGCACATGCAGATTGGAGCGCGAACATATCTGCCGTGTCAGACTATACCTTTAACGGTGTTAGCCAAACTCAAAACGACCCTGCACTTCAAGGCGGTGTGGATAAAGCCTTCAGCGATGGTTTTTATGCTGGGACCTGGGCATCAAATGTCGATTTTGGTGGCGACACTAACCTTGAGTGGGACTTTTATGTGGGCAGATATCAAACTATTACCGAAAAGGTAAGCATAGACTACGGTATTGCCTATTATTCTTATCACGGTGGTGATGATTCTAGTGCGGGTAACTACCCAGAACTTTACACCAAATTTGGTTATGCCAGCGACTATGGAAACTCAGAGCTTAATTTTTGGTACACGTGGGATTACTTTGGTACCGGTGCAAAACACGCTATTGCAATGGTAGCGCATACCTTTGAACTTGCGCCAAATCACAATATACGTGCAAGCTTCGACGTCTCAAACTCATTAGACAGTGATAAGTGGTTGTGGCAAGGCAATGACACTTCGTTTTATCATTATCGTGTAGCGTATCAAACCAGCTATGAAGGATTTGATTTTGAAATTGCAGCTGAAAATACAAATTTAGATTTTGACACCGCAGAAGAGCGTATTGTATTTGGTATTGCCAGAACGTTTAGCTTCTAAATTGTCGCACTGTATCATTAATATGAGCGTGTGATACGAGCGTGTAATATGAGCGTGGTATGCGCGATGCAGCCTTGTATCGCGCAGCTTCGTATCGCGCAGCCTTGTATGTGAAGAGAGACTAGTGCAAAAGCTTGTTAAGAAAACGCCAGCCTGATCAACTGTGCAACAAGTAGTAAGCCCATTAGCGGCCAAATCCACTTGGCCCATTTTGCCGCGTCTTCGTTACTAATACGCATTTTCGAGCGCTCTAGCAGCGGCACAACGATTACCAGTGCACCAAACAGCACTGCGAGTAAAATAAGCACTTCCATCAACGCATCCCTATAGCATATTTGAGTACTTCTTTCTTAATAGGCCCAGCATGCTCGGCTACAGAAAGAAGCTGATTTCTTATCCATTTAATGGGGGCTATATCGTTACTAAACAAGCTGTAAAACCCGTCCATTGCCGACATCATTAATAAATTGTCTTTTCTACGGGGTTTTTCAAAGTCATTTTTCAGCTGCCGGCGAAAAGCCATAGACGTTAAATCCGGCTTGCTAGCTGTTACCTCTAATAATGCCTGTACGTCGCGAAAACCAATATTTACACCCTGCCCCGCCAGAGGGTTAATAGTGTGAGCCGCATCACCTACTAGTATGCACTGCCCTCTCACATACTCGCTTGCATGCATGCGCGTTAGCGGGAACACTGCTTTATCGATTACGGAAAAGTCATTGTCATTTTTTGTCAGCTCTTCAGGAAAGGCAGCCAGAATTTCATTTTTCAGCTGTGTGTTACTTAGCCCTTTTAGTCGTTTGAGCTCTTCAGGCGAGTTGTACCACACCAATGATGCATACTCATCAAACATAGGTAGAAAAGCTTTTGGCCCTGTTGGCGTAAACTGCTGCCAAGTAATCGCTTCCGTTTGCTTAGTCATTTTTACCGTAATGCCCATGGCCTGCTGAGCATATTGCCAACCAGTTGTGCCAATACCTGCGGTTTTTCTCACCTGGGATTGCGCGCCGTCTGCCCCCACAAGCCATTTCGCCTCAATTTTTTTGTTTGACGACAAGGTCAGTGTTACAGAGCCCTCAGCGATAGCTTTGCAAGAGCCCTCAGCGGAATTGCTACAAGAGCCCTCAGCGGTAGTGCTAAAAGAACCCTCAGCAGTGTTTGTAAAAGCCTCCTCGGCGGTATTATTCGCCAACGTGATTTCTTTTACCTCGTCGTTGCTTATAACCGTAACATTTTCATGCAGTGCCAAAGCCTGATGACAGCCCAGTTGTAACAAGCGATTTTCAACAAAATATCCCAGTTGAGGAACATCAATACTTTTAGCGGTAAAGTCGGTTCTGTGTTTGGGGTCATCCCACACGCTAAGGCCCGCGTAGGGCTTTACGCGCATCTTTTCTATAAAGTGCCAAGCACCGAGAGCTTTTAATAGTGTTACCGACGCTTCACTAATGGCAGAAACACGAAGGTCTGGCCCATCGTTTTTAAAAAAATCTTTTGGAGCAAATGGCTCTATTACTACTACGCTATAGTGTTGCTGCGCTAGTCCTAACGCCAACGCTGCGCCCACCATACCGCCGCCATTAATGCAAAAGTGGTACATTGTTACTCCATGATTAAATGCATATTTTTCTGTGACCAGAATATAAAATACCGGTGATTAACACAAATTAAGTAGAAATCATGGATTAGCCCAGCACTTGCGGCTTCAACATCGAGTCATTACTTAAATTTCTTTAATTCCTTAAATTAACCGGTAATCGTCTTATTACGCTGGGAATATAGGTGCATAACAGGTAAAATGTGCGGCTATTTTGAACATCTTCAACGTAACTGTGTTGTGTGGGTGGCATCGCGTTTTTATGCTCGCGACATTCATTTACTCCACCAACCACTTACCAGAACTTAACAGGTTAACGAATAGTTGTTATGACTAAAAAGCTGTATATCAAAACCTGGGGCTGCCAAATGAACGAGTACGACTCGGAGAAAATGGCAGACTTACTAGACTCAACACACGGCTTCACCGCGGCTGAAACTGCTGAAGACGCTGATATTATTTTGCTGAACACGTGTTCTATTCGCGAAAAGGCTCAGGAAAAAGTATTTCATCAGCTCGGCCGATGGAAAAACCTGAAGCAAGACAAGCCAGAACTCATTATCGGCGTAGGTGGCTGTGTAGCATCTCAAGAGGGTGACACCATTCGTCAGCGTGCGCCATTTGTCGATTTAGTATTTGGCCCTCAAACTTTGCACCGCTTGCCTGAAATGATTAACGAACTGCAAGGTGGCGCCAAGTCGGTTATGGATATCAGTTTCCCTGAAATTGAGAAGTTCGACCGCTTGCCCGAGCCTCGCGCTGAAGGTCCTACCGCGTTTGTATCTATTATGGAAGGCTGCTCGAAGTACTGTACCTTCTGCGTAGTACCTTACACCCGCGGTGAAGAAGTAAGCCGCCCGGTAGATGATGTACTACTTGAAATTGCACAGCTTGCTGGTCAAGGCGTGCGTGAAGTAAATCTGCTTGGACAGAACGTGAATGCATATCGTGGCGATCACTACGACGGTACCGTTTGTCGTTTCTCAGAGTTATTAGAGCTGGTTGCAGCCATTGATGGTATAGACAGAATTCGTTACACCACTTCTCACCCTGTTGAGTTTACTGACGATATTATTGATGCCTACGAGAGTATTCCAGAGCTTGTCGACCACCTTCACCTTCCGGTGCAAAGTGGTTCAGATCGTATACTCAACCTCATGAAACGAGGCCATACAGCGCTAGAATACAAATCGAAGATGCGTAAGCTGAAAAAGATTCGCCCTAACATCAGTTTGTCGAGCGACTTTATCATTGGTTTCCCAGGCGAGACGGATGCTGATTTCGAAGCTACCATGGATTTGATCCAGGCCGTCGACTACGACCTAAGCTTCAGCTTTATTTACAGCGCGCGACCTGGTACGCCAGCGGCTGACGCCGTTGATGACGTTAGCGAAGAGACCAAAAAACAACGTCTTCGCCTTTTACAGCAACGCATTACACAGCAGGCATTGCGTATTGCACGCCACATGGTAGGCACTGAGCAACGTATTTTGGTAGAAGGCCCATCGAAGAAAAACCCAATGGAGCTTTCTGGTCGTACTGAAAACAACCGCGTTGTTAATTTCGAAGGCACGCCAGACATGATTGGCGAATTTGTTGATGTAAACATCGTTGACGTTTTCACTAACTCATTGCGCGGCGAAGTTGTTCGCAGAGAGAGTGAAATGGGCTTGCGTGTAGCCGTATCGCCCCAATCTATTATGGCAAAGCATCAGGCAGAAACCCCTAACGAGTTAGGTGTTGGCCAGTTCACGCCGGCCTAACAGAACGTTAGGCCTAGGCAATTAATGAAAAGACTATTGAGATAAACGTTTTTAATATTGAAACATTCTTAAAAAGCGTAAAGCGAGGAAATTAGAAGTTTGAGTACATTGGTAAGTAATGAATTTGAGTTAGAACCGGCAGATAGTAAGCGTTTGTCGAGTTTATGTGGCCCGTTTGATGACAATATCAAGCAAATTGAGCGCAGGTTGGGTGTTGAAATAACATACCGAAATAGCGCATTTAAGGTGCTTGGAGAGCCACAGCAAACCAATAGCGCTACCGAATTACTCAAGCTTCTTTACGTTGAAACCCAACCTGTTAAAGGTCGTATTCCTGACCTAGACGCTGAGCAGGTTCACCTTGCAATTCAAGAAGCCCGCGTTATAGAGAAAGATGAAAACGGTGGCTACGGTAAAGAAGTTAATATTAAAACGAAACGTGGTGTTATTAAGCCGCGAAACCCAAACCAAGCGCAATATGTGGCTAACATTATAAACCACGATATTACCTTTGGTATTGGCCCAGCCGGAACAGGGAAAACGTACCTTGCTGTAGCCGCTGCGGTAGACGCTTTAGAACGACAAGAAATAAGACGTATTCTTCTCACTCGCCCAGCTGTTGAGGCTGGTGAAAAGCTCGGTTTTTTACCAGGTGATTTATCGCAAAAGGTAGACCCCTACCTGCGCCCGCTTTACGATGCACTGTTTGAAATGCTGGGCTTTGAAAAAGTTGAGAAGCTTATGGAGCGCGCGGTTATTGAGGTAGCTCCCCTAGCCTATATGCGTGGTAGAACGCTTAACGATGCATTTATTATCTTAGATGAAAGCCAAAACACCACGGTAGAACAAATGAAAATGTTCTTGACCCGTATTGGCTTCAATTCGAAAGCGGTAATTACCGGCGATATTACACAGGTAGATTTACCACGCGGCGCAAAGTCGGGCCTGCGCCACGCCATCGAAGTGTTAAGTGACGTAGACGATATCTCGTTTAATTTCTTTAATGCCGACGATGTAGTGCGTCACCCCGTAGTTGCGCGAATTGTTCGCGCTTATGAAGAGCACGACGCCGAGCAAGAGCGCATTCGCAAGCAAAAGAAAGAAGAAGCACTTCGCCTTCAACAAGCAGAAGCCGCTTCTGCCGCAAGTGGTGCTAATGACGTAAGCAGCGTAAACGCGAACACGAGCAACTCGTGACAGCAATTATCGACTACCAGAACGCGTATGAAGGCGAAAACAGCGACGAGGAGATAGCTAACGCTATCCCTCCGCTCGATAGCTTTAGTGTATGGGCTAATGCAGTTTTATCCTCAGAGAATCTTCACGACCAAGAAATTACTATTCGTTTAACCGACGAAATAGAAAGTCAGCAACTCAACAACGATTACCGCGGTAAAAATAAGCCTACTAACGTACTCTCTTTTCCTTTCGAGGCACCACCGGGAATTGAAATGAACTTACTCGGCGATTTGGTGATATGTGCGCCGGTAATTAGCCGAGAAGCCGAGGAGCAGAAAAAGCTCACGACGCATCATTATGCTCATATGACGATACACGGCATATTGCATTTACTTGGTTATGACCATATATCCGATAAAGAAGCGGACGAGATGGAAGGAAAGGAGATTGAAATTCTCTCCTCCTTAAATATTGCGAATCCTTACGAAGCTTGATTTTCAATGTTCTTGGTTTTAAAACGTTAGTTTACCCAAGAGTATGAAAATTCTGCGATTTATAATTTAAAACAATAAAGCATTGACGACGTGTAAGAAGCATTTTAACGTTGGTGTTGAATAAACAATAAAATGGATATTATGAGCGACGACAACCCCCACTCTACCAACGGCTCATCAGGCAAGAGTTGGTTAGATAAACTAAAAAATTCGATTTCTGGCGAGCCGAAAAATAGACAAGAATTGGTAGCAGTTATTACCGATGCTGAGCAAAATGAGATAATTGACCCGCAAACCCGTGAAATGATTGAAGGGGTTATTGGGGTTAACGAAATGCGTGTAAGAGATATCATGATCCCTCGCGCTCAAATGTCCACCATCGATGTCGAACAAAAAGTGGAAGAGTTTCTTCCCATTATGCTCGAGTCCGCTCACTCTCGTTTTCCAGTGATCAGCGAAGATAAAGACCATATTGAAGGGATTTTACTCGCTAAAGATCTTCTTTCTTTTGCTTTCAATACCGAAAAACACTTCAACCTTCGCGACATACTGCGCCCTGCCGTTATTGTTCCTGAAAGCAAGCGTGTAGATGTACTGCTTAAAGAATTTAGGCAGCAGCGTTACCACATGGCTATTGTGGTAGACGAATACGGTGGCGTGTCTGGTCTTGTTACTATTGAAGATATCCTAGAAATTATCGTTGGTGAAATTGAAGACGAATTCGATATTGAAGAAGACGGCACCGACGATATTCGCCCGCTTAACAAGTCGACTTACTCGGTAAAAGCACTAACACCGGTTGACGATTTTAACGAATTTTTTGAAACCAGCTTTAGTGAAGAAGAAGCCGATACCATTGGCGGCATTGTGCTTAAAGCCTTTGGGCATATGCCTGAAACTGGTGAAGAAGTTACAATTAGCGATATTCACTTCAAAGTGACTAACTCTGATAAACGTCGCTTGATACAGCTAAAAATATCGGTGCCTTCTCTCGAGTAGCCGTAGTTAACCACCAGCTCGCTATCGAATAATTTAAATATGGAGCCAACGTGCCCTAGGCACATTGGCTAAAAACACCATGCTAAAACGCTTTACTCCCTATTTGCTGCTTATTGCAAGCGGCCTCAGCTTAACGCTAGCCTTTGCGCCTTTTTCAATGTGGGCGCTTACCATTCCAGCGCTAGCTATTGCTATACGCCAGCTAATTAAACTTAAACACAAGCCGTTTTTGGCGGGCTGGTTGTTTGGTATGGGCTGGTTTGGCGCAGGCGTTAGCTGGGTGCATGTGAGTATTGCCGATTTTGGCGGTCTTCCATTAATTGCATCAATTGGCTTAATGGCACTGCTTTGCGGCTATTTGGCGTTATATCCAGCCCTCGCTTTTAAACTTACGGCTAAATATTTTAAGCCTCAGCTTTGGCCTTTAGCGCTACCACTATTCTGGGTGCTTGCCGAATGGCTGCGCAGTTGGATGTTATCTGGCTTTCCGTGGCTTTCTTTAGGTTATAGCCAAATTAATGGTCCGTTAGCAGGCTTCGCACCTATTATCGGTGAAACAGGGTTAACCGCGCTCATTGTTATCAGTGCGGCCTCACTAGCTATAATTAATAGCAAACGCACATTTTTATCTGCTTCGGCAATTACAGCAAGTCTTCTCATTTGTGGCGCGTTGCTATATCAGCATACTTGGGTAAGCCCCTCAAAAACCTACTCTGTATCTATGGTTCAGGGAAACATTCCACAAAGTCTTCGTTGGGTACCGGAACAAGACGCCGCGACCATGCAAACCTACCTAGAACTTACAGAAACAGTATGGGGTAGCAATTTAATTATTTGGCCAGAAGCTGCGGTGCCAAAGCTCGAGCCATTAGCACAACCTTACTTGTCGCAATTAAACGAGAGAGCGTTTAAAGAAAATACGGCGCTCATCACGGGTATTGTAAACTTCAATTGGGAAACCGATGAGGCATGGAACAACCTTATTGTTGTTGGCAAGAAAACGCCAGACGCGACTTACCCCAACTACCAATATTTTCATAATAACCGTTTTTCAAAACATCACTTATTGCCCGTTGGTGAATTTGTGCCGTTTGAATCACTATTGCGCCCCCTCGCTCCTATTTTCGATTTGCCAATGTCTTCGTTCTCTAGGGGAGATTTTCAGCAACAGAACTTAGAGGCGAATGGAATTAAGCTTGCACCGGCTATTTGCTTTGAAATTGCATTTCCAAGACAAGTTACAGCAAACGTTAATGGTGACACCGATATGATAATTACCGTGAGTAACGACGCCTGGTTTGGCAAATCTCACGGCCCTGCTCAGCATCTTCAAATAGCACAAATGCGAGCCTTAGAATTAGGCCGCCCGGTACTGCGGGCGACTAATAATGGTATTACTGCGTTTATTGATCACAAAGGGCGTATTGATGCCAGGCTTCCACAATTTGAATCTGCAAATATCAGCGCCCCTGTTATAGCGACCAAAGGCTTTACGCCCTACTACCACCTGCAAGATTACGGCGTGTGGCTATTTGTATTAGTGCTCTTTATCTGTGCTTGGCGTTTGAAAAAAGCGGCTGACTAATAAACCTGTTCGGTTTGGTGGCTACTTTATTGACTCAATAAAAGCGCGGATTTCCTCTCGCTCAGTTAAGGCGAATAGCAAAACCAAGTCGCCTTCATTTACCTCTTTCAACGCCGTCTGCGTGCCAGCTAAGGGACTACTTGCCCGTTGTATCTGAGAAGCTTGTACACCGCTTGCGAGTAAATGATGCTCAACAATGTCCGATATTTCGCCCGGCTCGCGGCCTCTTAAATACTTCTCTAGTTCGGTGAGAATGTAAGTATTAGGTTGCAAGGTAACAATGGCATCGGCGACACGTTTGATATCCTCGTTAGACCTGTCACCAGCATGGCCAAACAACACTTTTATTTCGCCATAATCATTTTTTTGCTTTAAACCTGAGGACATTTTTATCACAGCCTGCATGCTATGAGGATTATGGGCAAAATCCACAATAATAGTAGCGCCTTTGCGCTTGTATATATTGGTTCTACCGGGGTTATCCGACGCATTACTTTCGAAATCAAATAAGCCCTGAGTTACTGCCTTACTGCTTATTCCCATCGATTTACACTGCCCCACCACGCCAAGGGCGTTTTCGAGGTTGTGCAAGGCCGTGCCGTTTACGGTCATGGGTATACGATCAATTTGAGCAATAGCGTGTGATATTTTTCCGTCGAAATAAATGATCTGATTGTCTTTCGCATAAACACATGGGCAACTCGCAGCTAATGCCTCTACTATTTGCTGATTGTCTGCATACTTGCTGAACCAACAAACAGAATCAGGGTTTGCGTTGCTATGTACAAACTTTACCAAGCGCGAGTCGTCCGCATTTAACACTAGGGTGTCGCCTTGATGAATGGCTTTACTCACCATGAGCTTTACGTGCGCAATGTCATCTACCGTATTAATACCGTACTGACCTAAATGGTCGCTGGCAACGTTGGTTACTAGCGCAGCATTGGCATGATAAACCGGTAGCCCCCTGCGCAATAGACCACCTCGAGCTACTTCTAAGAACGCTATTTCAGTGCGGTTGTCTCTCAATAGCATTCTCGCTCCACCGGGCCCCGAATAGTCGCCCTCGTCTATAATATCATCGCCTACCTTTATAAAATCGGTAGAGGTAACGCCCGAATTGAGGTTTGCGGCCTTGGCAATTTGAGCAGCTAATCTAACGCTTGTCGATTTGCCATTGGTGCCGGTGATGAGCGCCAAGGGAATATCACTGAACTGTTGCCAATCTATTGTTGAGGGAGCCGGAATAGCATCTATGGGCCAAGTTTGCGCACTTACGCCAGCGCCTAGGCTAACCTCATCGTCATCTACCAAGCAGCGTACTTTGTTATTTTCAGCCGCTTGAACAAAAGCAATGAGAGCGGGGTTCCTTTCTTCCACAATAGCGGTTCGCAGTTCATCTACCCTGCTAGCAAAATTGGCAGAAGGTAAAGTATCTGACTGAACAGCATAAAGCTTACTAAAATCGAGAACACAGCATTCCCATGCGAGTTCAAGTATGTCACAAGCACTGTATAAGAGGTCGATGGGAGCGCTCATCGATAAACTCGCTCCCCCGTCGTAATAACGAACAAAGGTTTTTTCATGCCATTCAAGCTGATGTTGAATGGCCTGTAGGTGACCTTGTAAACAGTCTATTACCTCTTGGCCGCTAATCCCCTCTATCAACACATCGATGATAGCGCCAGTATGATTAGATAAAAGATTCGGCCCCGTCAGGCGCCGTACCTCATCTAAATCTAGTCGAATTGCATTGTGCTGCTGGTCCATTTAATCTGACTCTTCATCGCGGTCTACAACAATGTGAACACCACGTTCGTCGTTTACTATGCGCTGGCCTTCCTGCAACTCAAACTTGTTTTCAATAACTTCGAATAGCTTTTCAGGGTAATCCTGTGATGGAGTTAAATTGCTTTGCGATTCCGGCGTATCTGCCACACCGTCGTCATTAAAGTGCACTATCTGCTTCCAGCAACGGGTGATATTGTCGCCTAGAATCATAAGTAAGTCACCAGCGTGACAAGACGATAAAGCCGCATCAATACTTTCTTCCTCGCTAGGAATAACGAGAATGTCTTTTTCATCCACGCCTTCTTCCATAAGGGTCTTCTTCAGTAACTGTGGCACTTCATCGTAACCGCGCCCGCGTCTATCGTCATCGGCTTTGCAAACAAAAGTGTCGAAGGTAGAAGCTACAGATTTAGCCGATTCGATAATATCCTCATCGCGGCGATCGCCAGGCATAGCAATAACCAAACGGCGTTTGCCCTTAACGTCTAATCGAGCCGCCAAGTCTGAAATAGTCTTAATAGCTGCTGGGTTGTGTGCATAATCAAGAATAACTTTGAACGGGTGCTCGTCGAATATGTTCAATCTGCCTGGCGCTTGGTAGAAGGACGTATTAAATATGCGTAGGCCCTGTCTGATATTCTCTAAGCTAGTATCGAAACTGTACGCTATTGCGGTAGCAAACATGGCGTTTTGAACGTTGTGTAGAGCTTTGCCCTCAATGGTAGCCGGTACTAAGTGTGTCCAAAGTAAGGGGATATGCGCCCCTTTGTCGTAAATGGTGATCATGTCGCCGTTAATGCCTTTCTCAAGCACTACAGCCATGCCACCACGTCGAATATGTTCACGCACTAAGCCGTGTCCTGGGTCCATAGTAACGTAGCAAATTTGTTTGGCACTACAAAACTCAGCCATTTGCAGACAGTGGATGTCGTCGGCGTTTAGCACAACACAGTCTTGCGCTACTTCTACCACAACCCGCTTTATTTGGGCGAGTTGCTCTAGCGTATTAATTCCACGCTGCCCTAAATGGTCTGCAGTGATATTTAAACATGCACCTACGTTACAGGTTTGATAACCAAGGCCACGCTTAACTATGCCGCCACGCGCGGTCTCCATAATGGCAAAGTCGACGCTCGGGTCGCGCAATACAATTTGTGCTGACGTGGGTCCGGTCATATCACCTTTAACAGTAAGGTGTCCGTCGATATAAACACCATCGGTCGACGTCATACCGGTTGTATGACCCGCGGCTTTCATAATACTGGCCAGCATACGGGAAGTGGTGGTTTTACCATTTGTACCGGTAATTGCCGCTACCGGAATACGAGAGTCTTTGCCGGTTGGGAACAGCATGTCCATCACTTTGCCCGCCACATCACGAGGCTGACCTTCACTGGGTGCCACATGCATGCGAAAACCAGGTGCAGCATTACATTCACAAATACCGCCGCCAATTTCTTTATAGGAACGGCTAATATCTTCGGTTAAGAAGTCTACGCCGCCAATATCAAGACCAATGGCTCTTATGGCGCGTATTGCCATATCTCGGTTATCTGGATGCACAATATCGGTAACGTCAATGGCGGTTCCGCCCGTTGACAGGTTAGCTGTCGAGCGCAAAAAGAAGGTTTCTCCCTCTGGAAGTACGGTGTCTTCGGTATATTCCGCTTCCTCCAGTAACCGCATCGCTTGGTTATCTAGCTCAAGTCGAGTAAGTACTTTTTCGTGCCCTACTCCACGGCGAGGGTCGAGGTTTACGATGTCGACCAACTCTGAAATAGTATGCTTGCCATCGCCTACTACGTGTCCGGGCACGCGCTTGGCAACAGCGACTAATTCGTTGTTCACCACCAGCATGCGGTGATCGTAACCCGTTAAATAACTCTCTACTAACACAGCGCGACTTGTGCCGTGTTGCTGCGCTTCACTAAACGCCACCTGCACTTCCTCGTCGGAGGTTAGGTTAATACTCACTCCACGACCGTGATTGGCGTTTAATGGTTTTAAAACGACGGGAAAACCAATGCGCCTTGCGGCTTTTACTGCCTGTCGCTCGCTATAAACCATTAACTGTTGAGGTACAGGTAAGCCTAAATCATTAAGAAGGTTGTGGGTGTCTTCCTTATCGCAGGAAATCTCAACGGCGATATGCTTAGTTTCACTGGTGATAGTGGCCTGAATACGCTGCTGATGCTTGCCGTGGCCAAACTGAACTAGACTGTAGTTATTCAGGCGAAGCCATGGGATATCCCGGCTTTCAGCGGCTGCGACCAAAGAAGCGGTACTTGGACCAAACTCCTTGCGCTGCGCCATTTTGATGAAGGCCGTTAATTCATCGTTAAAGTCGAAATCGTCTTCTATTTCTGCATTTATTGCCTTTTGAACTTCGCTTGGCATTAGGTGCTTTAACAGTTTTAACCCTAGTGCTCCGGCTTCTATCCCCACATCGCGCTGATGGTATTGATAGACAACATAGTAACAGCCTTCATTTTCTAAGCTGCGGGTACGACCAAAAGACACTGCGGAACCGGCTAAATTTTGAAGCTCTATAGCAACATGTTCCCAAATATGGCCAATCCAGGTTCCTTCGTCTTCATTGAGACGACGCAGGAAGCCTCCTTTTTCGCCGTAAGAGCAGCCGTGCTCTTGCAAACTAGGTATTGCCGCCACTAGCCCATCAATAAACTCTCGACCAAGTTTTACCGACGGCCATTTTTCCAACTCACCAATATCTATTTGATAACAAATAACCGGGAAATTAGCGTAAACATTAGGACCAACATACACATTTTGACTTAAAATTTTCATTACACCAACCTTCCCTTTTTAATTCCCATACTATGTAACAACACTACAGAATAAATGAGGTCAGATCCTGAGGGATCCCCACGAATTTAATTCCATGTGCTTCCGGCCCATGCACTGTCTACTATGGAGCTGTACCATTTGAGTGCAGCTTTACACTGTCGCATGGTAAACCTTATTCGGCAAGCAATAGCTCTAAGGCCAAGGTAGTGGAATGATAGCACGCTTCTGGTTTCGGTATTCGCTTGGAATTGGCGATGTTTGTTCGAAGAAACAAGCACCATACCCAGTAACATAGCCACCAGTGACGCTAATGTTGTCAGCAATATCAATATTGTAAGACGTTGCTTTTTAATACTTTTGTTTTGTTCATACCCAAGCCCGAACTTGGCGTTTCATGTAATAAGTTTGTATTGGAAAGTAATCGGTCGGCTCGCTTAATCCGATGCTTTTCAAAGGCTTTATTATTGATGCCTCGACCTATGCTCGTGACAGTTGCGGCACTTCCGTTAAGCAAACTTTTAACAAATGCGGTAAGTGCTTTTTTGTCGCGACATATGCATTTTAAAGCTGACAAGCGAGATGACTTTGTTCACAATAGACAGGGCATTCATGGCGTTTAACCTTCATTTGTTTTTAGCGAAAGATCTGATCACCAAACGTCATGAATGTTCCCTTTATTTTTTATTTTTTATTTTACTGAATTTTAGTCATTATTTGTGGGGATACCTCAGGGTCAGATCCACACTTCAAAATTTAATTACTACGCTATTCACGTATAGCTTGCCATCCATACGTTACTTGCGTACACTTTGCTTATGAAAAGTGTATTTGTTGAATCAACCACATTTGAAAAGTACCGAAATGATTACCTCAGTGACGAGGAGTTTCGATTGTTCCAAGCTGAACTTATGTCAAACCCGAAGCAAGGTGACGTAATTCAAGGTACTGGTGGTTTGCGGAAGATTCGAGTAGCAAGTAAAGGTAAGGGAAAGCGTGGTGGTTCACGTGTTATCTATTACTTCCTCGATGAAAAGCGTCGCTTCTATTTGCTGACTATTTACGGCAAAAATGAAATGGCAGATTTAACCGCAGATCAAAAGAAACAGTTAAAAGCTTTTATGGAGGCGTGGCGCAATGAGCAATCGTGATCTATTTGCAGAGTTAAATTCTGCACTTGTTGAAGCTAAGGAGCATTCAGAGGGCAAAGTGACTCTGAAAACTCATCAAGTTAATGACATCAGTGAGCTAGATATCTCACCTGATGAAATTGTTAGTATTCGTGAGCAGTTTAATATGTCTCGTGGTGTATTTGCTCGTTTACTGCATACATCATCACGTACATTGGAAAACTGGGAGCAGGGGCGGAGCGCACCAAATGGGCAAGCTGTTACTCTTCTAAAGCTGGTACAGCGCCACCCAGAAACTCTGTCGCACATCGCAGAGCTATAATCGGGTAGCCAGAGGTCTTTAACCTCCAGCCCCCACAACAACCTGCACCGAAGCATCGGCCCGGATGGCCCCGTACAGGGCGTTTCATGTAATAAGTTTGTATTGGAAAGTAATCGGTCGGCTCGCTTAATCCGGTGCTTTTCAAAGGTTTTATTATTGTTGTCTCGACCTATGCTCGTGACAGTTGCGGCACTTCCGCTTAGCAAACTTTTGACACATGCGGTAAGTGCTTTTTGTCGAGACTTATGCATTTTAAAGCTGACAAGCGAGATGACTTTGTTCACAATAGATAGGGCATTCATGGCGTTTAACCTTCATTTGTTTTTGGCGAAAGATCTGTTTGTTTTTGGCGAAAGATCTGATCACCAAACGTCATGAATGTTCCCTTTATTTTTTATCTTACTGAATTTTAGTCATTATTTGTGGGGATACCTCAGGTTCTGACCCCCTTTATGCTGTGAAGGCTTTTCTGTCGGTGATGTTGTAGCGTGCGCCTGACGCTAGGATGTGTACTTTTAAGTTGAGCAGGGTTAGCGCGTCGCCGGTTCTCGCTTCTGCCATTGAAGAATATTCAATGTTGCTTGGATCTACTACCGTTACCGCACCACTACCTACAACGGTAAACTCGTTATCTGGGTTAATGAATGCTGCAGTGTCTTCATCTAAACCAACACCAATAAGAAACGGGTTGTAAGATACCGCCGACAACAATCGAGACAAACGATTACGCTGATTAAAGTGCTGATCTAGCACTATGGTATTGATAAGGCCCATGCCTGGCGCAAGATTGACTCCATCTTCAGTTGGTACAATACCCGTGCTGCCGCCAGTGATCATATGCTGGGACACAATAGCGGCGCCCGCTGAAGTGCCGGCATAATGAACGCCTTGCGCATTGAGCTGACGAATGGTTTTTGCGATAGGCGTGCCGCCTAATATGGTAGAAAGCCTAAGCTGATTACCACCTGTTACAAAAATACCCGTACTTTGCTCTAGAATTTTTACGTATTCTTCGTTTTGCGCATCTACACGCTCAGAGATAGGCAAAGAGTGGGCTTTTTTAACGCCTATTTCTTCAAATATCTGCTGATAACGAGTTCCCGTGTCGTCTAGCTGTGACGCCGTGGGTATTATAGTGATTACTGCATCTTTGCCGCCGCAAAGCTCCACAAATTTGGATAAAATTTCTGGGTTATCAATTTTTTCTTCTGCACCACCAATCGGGATAACATATCCACGTTGGGTGCCGTCAATAGTTGGAGAGGGCATAATATTTACTCGAATGTGCCTTTTTTAATTTGCTGTTTATGCTTAACATGACATTGCCCAAGGGCGATAACATGCTCAATTCTATTCTGTTTATCAAAAATAAGGATGTCGGCATCGGCGCCAACGCTGATGTGCCCCTTATTATGAAAATTCATTAGCTGAGCAACATTTTGGGCAAAGAAGGGCAAAAAGCGAGACACCTCCTCTCCGTTATCAATTAGCTCGTAAAAAACATTAGTCATAGATTGTGAATCAGCAAAATCCATTTTCGCTAAACTACCGTCGGGATGAAAATCGGGTAAGCACCCACCGCCGTCTGAGCTGATAGTCAATTTATCTTGCGGTAAATCTTGCTGCATATAGCGCAGCAAGGCGTCTGCAGGGTCGTACCCCACATCTCCTGATTCAAATGCCGTCACATCCACCCAACATCCCTGCTTAGCCAAATCGCACGCTTCATCAAATAAAAATTTTTGACGATTGATATGGGTTGGATTGTAAGTACGTGGAGGTATTTCAGCTTGCGATAACGCTTCGCGTATTAGACCTAAACCTCGCTCTCCGTCACCTAAATGCAGATGAAGCATGCCCGCTTTCCCGGTCATTAAGCGAGCAACGTGGGCTTGAGAAGCTATTTTCAACAGCTCATTAAGAGTAGGTTGGCTTGAACGATGATCGCTAATGGCCAACTCACCTACACCCACTACAGGTTCGATGAACACAATATCAGTTTGTACAGAACCGGTAAGCGTTGTGGGAGGCAAATGATACCCCCCCGTATAACAATACGCTGAGAAACCTTCTTCACGTAATGCATAAACCTGAGCAACCAACGATTCTGTGCTGCGGGTAATATCATCGGTACCAAGCAAACCAACGGCCGTGGTTACCCCTGCCCGAGTAAACTTGCTTAGCGGAACTGGCGGTACTCGTGTTGAAAATCCAGCCTCACCGCCGCCACCCGTTAAGTGCGTGTGACCATCGATAAAACCAGGCGTTAGCATTCCACCATCAGCGTCTATTTCCTCATGCGGAAGGTCCATGGCGGGCAAAGTTTTACCGATGTAAATGATTTTGCTGCCCGCACACACCAGGTGATTTATACCCAATGCCTGTGGAGCAAACACATTCGCGTTTTTTATAACGGTGATCACTATGGCTAACTCACGTTTGATGATTGTGGCTTTAACAAGGAGGGCATTATATCTGAAGCATGCACTTTAGCTAGCGCAGTTTCTCTTTTTTAACGACAGGGTGTTTCAGTCTCGTGATATGAAATATCACTGATATTTTCAACTTTTAATACGTTGTAACTAAGATGACTTCGGCAAGACGCTATCCTTGTATAAGGCTTAAAAAAGTCTTATAACTCATTGTTTTTAGTTAAGTGTCATATAAGTGGCATACGAATGACATATGAATGCCATACCGTTTGGATGCTTTTTTCTTCTCATTTCTTACAATGGCTGTACGTATTAAGGGAACAAGCTTAAGCAGCTTTAATTGCTATGTTTCCTCAGTGCGAACTCCGTACGAAAGCGTTTAATTAAAACTCAGTTTGAAACCAGGATTAGGGTTAGGACATGGAAAAAGCACACTCAAAATATAAGAAAGTTAACTACTCACTAAAAGACGGTCTTAATTTTTACTTTGGTGATGAAAATTTAGCAGTGCAGGTAAAGGTGAAGCCGTTAAGCAACGAGCGTATCTTTTTTGTCAATGGTAATGAGATTGCGCGACAGTCGGGTCTCTCAACCTTTAAAAAAACGAGTAACGAAACATTTCGCTATTTAGATAGTAACTTTGAGGTAGAACTTTATGTCGAAAGCTTTATATCAGGGCGAATACGCTGCACGCTTATTAAGGACAGCGCGCATTTTGCAACCCTGAGATTTAATCCTAGAACGTTTGAGGTTGAGCACAAAGGATTAGCCCGTGTTGTAAAAGAATCATTATTGGGCGGACTTGTTGGCGCTGTATCTGGCTATGCACTTGCAACGCTTTTTATTTTGTAGGTGAAACATGGAAGTTAATGCAGCATTTATTAAACAAAAAAGAACAAAAAACGGTTGGACTCAGCAACACTTAGCCGATGCATGTAGCGTGAGCTTAAGAACCATACAACGTGTTGAGCGCTATGGCCAAGCCTCTAATGAAACCGTTGCCAGCCTTTCCTCAGTATTTGAGGTAGAAAGAGCAGAGATTATCGAGTTTTCAGAAGAAACAGATGCCTCTTCGGTTCAGGATAGAAAATTATCGCTATTGAATACGCATCTCATCGGCTATTTGTGCGGCCTGATAAGCGGTATTGTCATCACTTATTTAGCTCATTCTGGATAATAAATGACACAAAAGCGCCATAACCGAACAGGAAAGACCAAACGGACATAGCGCTTGTTAACTTTGAGGCTTGAACTTATTAAGTTCAAGCCTCTTACTCACCTTAAAATCAGCTACCGCCTTCGGCCTGAATAGCCGTTAGGGCAATAGTAAATACGATGTCGTCGACCAATGCACCGCGACTTAAATCGTTAACGGGCTTGCGCATACCTTGCAGCATGGGGCCAATACACACTAAGTCGAAACTACGCTGAACTGCTTTGTAAGTGGTATTTCCCGTATTTAAATCTGGGAACACAAATACATTCGCTTTACCCGCCACTGGGCTGTTGGGGGCTTTGCTTTTACCTACACTTTCAATGGCGGCTGCATCGTATTGCAATGGGCCGTCAATAAGTAAGTCTGGGCGCATAGATTTTGCAATTTCAGTTGCTTCTCGTACCTTTTCAACATCGCTACCTGCGCCTGACGTACCTGTGCTGTAGCTGATCATGGCCACTCTCGGTTCAATACCGAACATCTGCGCTGAGGTTGCAGACTGAATGGCGATATCGGCCAACTGCTGGGCATTCGGGTCGGGATTGATAGCACAGTCACCGTAAACCAATACTTGATCGGGCAGCAGCATGAAAAACACAGAAGAGACTAACGACGCATTTTCCGCGGTTTTAATCAGCTGTAACGCGGGTCGAATAGTATTTGCGGTGGTGTTCACCGCTCCAGATACCAACCCGTCTACGTGATCTTGCTGCAACATCATAGTGCCCAAGGTTACATTATCTTGCAGTAACTCATTGGCCACTACATCAGTTACGCCTTTGTGTCCTCTTAGCTGAACAAGCCCCTCAACGTAATCGCCGCGAACATTATCTGGCGAGAGAATTTCAACGCCTTCGCTTAACACCACACCTTGCTGCTCGGCAATACGTCGAATTTCGTTTTCATCACCTAATAAAACAGGTCTTGCTAACCCTCTACTTGCACAAATAGATGCTGCAACAACTGTACGAGGTTCATTTCCCTCGGGCAGCACAATGCGCTTATTCACCTGACGCGCGCGATTAGTCAAATAGTAACGGAATGCTGATGGCGAGAGTTTGCGCTGACGAGAGACTTTATCCGTTAGCGATGTTACCCAGGCGGCATCAAGGCTTTCTGCTGTATGCACCATCACCTTTTCGATACGCTGGCTATCGTCTACCGGCACTTCTTGGTTAAATGCGTGCAGGTTTTGCGCAGTCTGCCAGGTGTTAGTGTTAACTAACATCACAGGCAATCCTGTCTCCATTGCCTGACTGCACAGCGCCATAATATTTTCATCCGGCTCGTAGCCGCCAGTAAGCAGCAAAGCTCCTAACTTAGTGCCGTTTAGCGCGGCAAGACAACAAGATACAAACACATCGCTTCTGTCACCTGATAGCACCAGCAATGCACCAGGCTTTAACGTGTGCGCCATATTGTGAATTTCTCGAGCACAAAAGGTCACGCTACTCAGTCGGCGTTTGTCCATATCGCCTTCGTTTAGTGACGTGGCATTTAGATGCTTTGCCACATCAATCGCTCGAGGAGAGACAAGCTCAGCACTCCAATCAATCATGCCTAAAAGACTGAGACCCTTGTTGAAAATAGGCAGTTCTTTCAGTGCAAGTGATCGCGCTTCGTCGTGTTCAGGCTTATCGATTACGCCAATATCGGCTCGCAATCTACCGTGTTCATCAAAGGGCGCATTCACTTTATTGAAAATACATCCCACCACTTTTTGGCTCTTATGCCCGCCATAAGTGTCTACCACTATTTCTAATCTATGATTGATATCAACAGTGTCGTCGTTACCGGGAACCGCCACAAAAACGATATCAGCATCTAACGCGCGACTTATCTCTAAGTTCAATCGCTCTGCGTAGGGGTGATGCCGGGTAGTAACCAGCCCTTCGATAACGGTGACTGCGTCTCGCTCGCTATTGTTCTCGAAGCGTTCAATAATTTCTTCAAGCAACTCGTCGGTATTGTCATTACCTATCATTCGCTCAACATATTCAAGTTTGAACGGCGATATAGGTGTAACACTGGCATGGTGAGCAATAATTGCCGTTGAGCGTTCTTCGCCTTTGTCTCCGCGACGAGGCTGGGCAACGGGTTTAAAAAAGTTAAGCTTTATACCCTGCTCTTCTATAGCGCGAACAAGGCCCATGCTAACCGTCGTTAACCCTACGCTTGAGCCAACGGGAATTAGCATTATTTTGCGAGACATAATTTCTCCTGCTTTAAAGGCAAATTTCTAAGCGAATGTGGCTGCTTCAGCAGCAATCACCCACTCTTCGTTAGTGGGCACAACAAAAACGGTTTTCGACGATGAAGAAGACGTAATTTCGCCTCCTTTGCCGAAACGCGCATCGAGGTTCTTTTGCTCATCTAATGTGACACCTAGGTGAGCAAAATAACTCATCGTAGTTTCACGTATCAGCGATGAGTTTTCACCTATGCCACCAGTGAAAACAATGGCGTCGAGTGAAGGCGTTGCGATAAGGTAGCTAGCAATATATTTTGCCAACCTGTAGCAGAAAATTTCGATAGCAAGTAGCGCACCTTCGTGGCCTTTTTCAGCCTCTTCTTCAAGCGTTCTGCAGTCGTTACTCAGTTCTGAAATACCCAAAAGCCCCGATTGTTTGTTGAGTAAATCGTTAATCTCATCGGCTGTTTTACCCAGCTTTTTTTGAAGTGTGCCGGGTAAACTAGGGTCCATATCTCCACATCTTGTGCCCATCACCAAACCTTCAAGAGGCGTGAAACCTAAGCTGGTGTCTACTGCTTTACCTTTTTCAATGGCAGTTACGCTACATCCATTTCCTAGGTGAGCACTAATAATACTGGTTTCTTCTACCGGCTTATCGAGCAATTTAGCGGCACTGTCGAGAATGAATTTATGGCTTGTGCCGTGAAAACCGTAGCGACGAATTCCATGTTCTTTGTATAAACGCATGGGTAGGGCGTAGATATACGCTTTTTGCGGCATGCTTTGGAAAAACGATGTGTCGAACACGCATACATGGGGTAGATTTGGGTATGCCTTTTGCGCTGTCACTATGCCTTTTAAATTGGCTAAGTTATGCAGCGGCGCCATACTGGCGTAGTCCTCTACGGCCGCGAGTACCTCGTTATCAACTAACGCAGCCTCTTTAAACTTTTCTCCGCCGTGAACAACACGGTGACCTACTGCGATGGGTTTTACGCCAGTATCTTCAATAATCTTTGAAATCGCATTCAGTGCTTCGGTGTGTCCAGCATTGTCAGTTAATGAAAATGAGTTTTTTTCACCATTTAATTTATACGTTAGGCTGGCATCCGTATTACCTAAGCTTTCTGCCAAACCAGACAAACCGGCCTTACCGGTAACGGCATCAATAATGGCAAACTTAACAGATGAACTTCCACAATTTAAAACAACAACGTCTTTATTCATAACCTTATTCGTATTTTTCTCAACGCATTTAATCTGCGTGGATTGTAGCATTTATAAACAAGCACGTTGGTTAATGTATTGCTAAATGTTTTTAGCAAAAGTGTCACACAGAAAAACGCAAAAAATCTTATCAATAAAAAAACACTAAAATTCATACACTTAAATCATAAGTGAAAAATATTTTTGAAAAAATGTCATTTTTTTCTTGAAAAGGTTTTGGCTAATCCCATATATGAATTGTCGGCGCTGAAAGGTCAGGTCGCCAACACTGCCGCCGCACGTCGGGGCAACATTTTTAAACATATTGCTTTATTTTGAGGATATGACTATGCGCACTATCGATCTATCTCCACTTTACCGTTCATTCATCGGTTCAGACCATCTTGCTTCTCTTGTAGACGCCGCCGCGCGCTCTGAGAAACAAAGCACCTATCCGCCATACAACATCGAGTTACTCAGCGATGACAAATATCGCGTCACCATGGCAATAGCGGGTTTTAGCAAGGATGATGTCACCATCCAAGTTGAAGAAAATACGTTAACCATTACCGGCAATAAAAAAGTTGAAGGTAAAGAAAATGCTGAGCGTAAATACCTGCATAAAGGTATTTCGGAGCGAAATTTTGAACGTAAATTCCAGCTAGGCGACCATGTAAAAGTATTGGCTGCTGATATGGAAAATGGCCTTCTACATATCGATATGGAGCGAGTCATTCCAGACGCTAAGAAACCACGCACCATTGAAATAGGGTCGCGACTGCTAGAGAACGAACGCTCTCAATAGCAACCTAATATTTGTGTGAGTTTCCCTGTTTTTAACGGCGCCCTTTGGCGCCGTTTTTTGTGTCTTCTTCTAGCCTAAAAACCCCTTCAAGCTCGCAAGCCCAAATGCGTTGCAGCTAGAAGCATCTTTAATGTCTCCAGCAATGATTTTGTTTTTAAAGTCTGTCAGCGACATTTTTATCACTTTAAGATCTTCTTCCTCACGGTCGAGCTCTTGCTCTCCCTGGCTCAAGTCGGAAGCCACAAATATATGGTACCCCTGATTGCAGAAGCCATAAGCGAGATATTGAAAACCTACATACTCCATTTTGCCAGCGCGTAAACCTGTTTCTTCTCTTAACTCCCCCGCTGCTAGCTCTAACGGCGACGAGTCTGGCTTATCTTCCCAAGCCCCTTGTGGAAATTCTATTTGCCGCTCGCCAATGGTGTAACGATATTGCTCTACCAGATAAACATGGTCATCTTCGATAGGAATGATAATGGCAAAATCAGGTTTTTCGACAACACCATAGATGCCTTCATTACCGCTTGCTCGTAAAATTTTATCTTCTCTTACGGTTAACCACTTATTCTGATAAACAATTTTACTGTCTAGGGTTTCAATGTCTTTCATACATATCCTTATAAGAGCTAACAAAAACGCCGAGCATGTGCTCGGCGTTTTATATAATGTCCACAACTTGTTGCGTCACAGTCTGTGTCACATCATTTCATCAAATCTTTGCTTGAGTGCATATTGCTTCAAAAGACCGACTTGACGCTCTTTTAGATGTACTCAACTTCAATGATTTCAACTTCAACGCTACCAGCCGGGGTTTGAATAGTAACCGTATCGTCAAGCTCTTTACCAATAAGGCCTCGGGCTATTGGCGAGTTTACCGAGATAAGGTTGT
This sequence comes from Alteromonas sp. RW2A1, assembly GCF_001886475.1. Taxonomy (NCBI): domain Bacteria; kingdom Pseudomonadati; phylum Pseudomonadota; class Gammaproteobacteria; order Alteromonadales; family Alteromonadaceae; genus Alteromonas; species Alteromonas sp. RW2A1. The sequence goes on from NZ_CP018031.1 coordinate 1,659,172, forward strand.
TCTTAATGTCGGCTTCATCGTCGCCCACTATGCGATAAGTTGTCTCTTCTTCAGTGTCGACATTTAAAATAGTCACCGTGGTACCAAAGATAACTTTACCCGTGTTTTCCATTTTCGTGACATCGATAATTTGAGCATTAGATAGCTTACCTTCAATGTCTTGAATACGCCCTTCGCAAAAGCTCTGTTGCTCTCTTGCAGCATGATACTCAGCGTTTTCTTTCAAATCACCATGTTCACGCGCTTCCGCAATAGACTCGATAATACGAGGACGTGTTTTTGTTTTAAGCTCGTTTAATTCGTCACGGAGCATTTGAGCACCGTGCGCTGTCATTGGATACTGACTCATGAATACAGTCTCGCCTAGCTAAGTGTTTTTAACAGAAAAGTGCGCCGTATTGGCGCACTTTTAATGGTTTCACAAAAGTATAATATAACTAGGATACCTCGTATCCTAGCTCATGTCATTAGTGATTAATTCGAGCGTGTAGTTCTTGAACTGATGCCACTTTATTGCGATCGTCAGCCGACTTCGCACGTATAGTTGCAAACGCTGCATTCATTGTCGTGGTGTAAGTTACTTTGTTAAGTAACGCTTCGCGACGAATGTAGACAGAATCAGTAATTGCTTGGCGACCTTCTGTTGTATTAATCAAATAGGCATATTCGCCATTTTTGATAGCATCAACAATGTTTGGACGACCTTCAGAAAGTTTATTAACCACTGAACTCATAATACCGGCATCATAAAGCGTGGTTGCGGTACCGCGTGTCGCTTCTATGCTAAACCCGGCCTCAACCAATGCTTTTGCAAATTCAATAATTTTGTTTTTATCTGTATCACGAACAGAGATTAGTGCTTTACCGCTTTTAGGCAGTGGCGCACCAGCACCTAGGTTGGCTTTAGCGTACGCTTCTTCAAACGTGTCGCCCACACCCATTACCTCACCCGTAGAGCGCATTTCTGGCCCTAATAGTGGATCAACACCTTGGAACTTAGCGAAAGGAAGCACCACTTCTTTTACTGAGAAGAACGGCGGAATAATTTCCTCAGTCACTCCCTGCTCTTCCAAACTAACCCCTGCCATAGCGCGAGCCGCAACTTTCGCTAGTGGCACACCCGTAGCCTTTGATACGAAAGGCACTGTACGTGCGGCACGTGGGTTAACTTCGATAAGATACACTTCACCATCTTTAATGGCGAACTGAGTATTCATTAACCCTATAACACCAAGTTCTAACGCCATGGCTTTAACTTGCTCACGCATTGTGTTTTGAATATCTGCAGAAAGCGAGTGTGGCGGAAGTGAACATGCAGAGTCACCTGAGTGAACACCGGCTTGCTCGATATGCTCCATAATACCGCCGATCACAACGTCTTTTCCGTCGCATATCGCGTCAATATCAACTTCTATTGCATCGTCAAGGAAACGGTCTAGCAGCACTGGGGCGTCGTTCGATACCTTAACGGCTTCGTTTAAGTAACGTTTAAGATCTTTAAGATCGTAAACAATTTCCATTGCACGACCGCCGAGTACATAAGAAGGACGCACTACTAGTGGGAAGCCGATTTCTTCAGCCATCGCTAGTGCTTGCTCTACATTGGTAACGGTTGAGTTAGCAGGTTGCTTTAGGTCAAGCTTGTTAACCATTTGCTGAAAACGCTCACGGTCTTCCGCTCTGTCTATTGCGTCAGGCGATGTCCCCATAATTGGTACACCAGCAGCTTCAAGGGCACGCGCTAATTTTAGCGGCGTTTGGCCACCGTATTGCACAATTACGCCTTTCGGCTTTTCTTTATCAACAATTTCCAACACGTCTTCAAGGGTTACCGGTTCGAAATAAAGTCGATCTGATGTGTCGTAATCGGTTGAGACCGTTTCGGGGTTACAGTTAACCATAATGGTTTCGTAACCGTCTTCACGCATAGATAAAGCTGCGTGAACACAGCAGTAATCGAACTCAATACCCTGTCCAATTCGGTTAGGACCGCCACCAATAACCATGATTTTTTCACGGTCTGTTGGCTCTGCCTCACACTCTTCATCGTAGGTGGAATACATGTAGGCGGTGCTGGTAGAAAACTCTGCAGCACAGGTATCTACACGTTTGTACACCGGCGAAATACCAAAGCCTCTGCGTGCCTCACGAACGTCACTTTCTGCAACCTTGGTAAGTTCAGCAAGTCGAGAATCAGAGAATCCTTTGCGTTTAAGTAAGCGCATTAGGTCAGCATCGATTCCAGGAAGTCCTAGCTCAGCAACTTTTGCTTCGTCTTTAATCAGGTCTTCTAATTGCACCAAGTACCAGCGATCGATGTTTGTAAGGTCAAACACTTCATCTACGCTCATGCCCATGCGGAATGCATCACCAATGTACCAGATTCGCTCGGCACCAGGTTGGCGTAGCTCGTAAATCACCTTATTGCGCGACTCTGGATCTTCAAGGTCCACCATAGAGTTAAGGCCGTTGGCGCCTACTTCCAAACCACGAAGGGCTTTTTGTAGAGATTCTTGCTGATTACGCCCGATAGCCATCACTTCGCCTACAGACTTCATTTGCGTAGTTAAACGGTCGTTGGCACCGGCAAATTTTTCGAAGTTAAAGCGAGGAATTTTAGTGACTACATAATCGATTGACGGCTCGAATGACGCAGGCGTTAAACCACCTGTGATGTCGTTGGCCAGCTCATCTAGGGTATAACCTACTGCTAGTTTCGCCGCTACTTTAGCGATAGGGAAACCTGTTGCTTTAGAGGCTAACGCCGAAGAGCGAGAAACTCGAGGGTTCATTTCGATGATTACCATACGCCCAGTTTTGGGGTCTACACCAAACTGTACGTTTGAACCACCCGTCTCAACACCAATTTCACGAAGTACAGCCATGGCTGCATTTCGCATAATTTGAAATTCTTTGTCGGTGAGTGTCTGTGCCGGCGCTACAGTAATTGAATCGCCGGTGTGAACGCCCATAGGGTCGAAGTTTTCAATGGTACATACAATAATGCAGTTATCTGCTTTATCGCGAACCACTTCCATTTCATACTCTTTCCAACCAAGTAACGATTCATCGATTAGAAGCTCGTTTGTTGGCGAAAGGTCGAGGCCTCGAGTACAAATTTCGTTGAATTCATCAATGTTGTAGGCAATACCGCCGCCTGTTCCGCCCATTGTAAACGATGGACGAATGATGCATGGAAAGCCGATACGGCTTAGCACATCGTGTGCTTCATCCATGGTGTGAGCAATTTCTGCGCGAGGACACTCAAGACCAATGTTTTTCATTGCCGTGTCGAAACGCTCGCGGTTTTCTGCTTTGTCGATAGCGTCTGCAGTTGCGCCAATAAGCTCGCAACCAAACTCTTTAAGCACACCGTGCTTGTCTAGTTCTAGCGCGCAGTTCAGTGCAGTTTGTCCGCCCATGGTTGGCAAAACCGCGTCTGGGCGCTCTTTTTCAATAATTTTGCGAACGACTTCCCAGTGAATTGGCTCAATGTAGGTAGCATCGGCCATTTCTGGGTCGGTCATTATGGTTGCTGGATTAGAGTTAACCAGAATAACGCGGTATCCCTCTTCCCGCAGTGCTTTACACGCTTGAGCGCCTGAATAATCAAATTCGCAGGCCTGGCCAATAACAATAGGGCCAGCACCTATAATAAGAATACTTTTTATGTCGGTACGTTTTGGCATGTCGGCTAGTTCCTACTGCTTGTGTTGTTCAATAAGTTCAATGAAGTGGTCGAATAACGGCGCAGCTTCGTGAGGACCTGGGCTCGCTTCAGGGTGCCCCTGAAAACTAAACGCGGGCTTATCGGTACGATGAATACCCTGCAACGACTTATCGAACAATGAAACGTGCGTAACTTCTAGGTTATCTGGCAGACTAGATTCATCAACCGCAAAACCGTGGTTTTGACTGGTTATCATTACCACGTTACGTTTTAGGTCTTTTACTGGGTGGTTTGCACCGTGATGACCAAACTTCATTTTAGCGGTAGTCGCGCCACTCGCTAACGCAAGCAACTGATGTCCTAGACAAATACCGAATACCGGCGTGCCTGTTTCAACAATAGTTTTAATAGCTTCGATGGCGTAATCGCACGGCTCTGGATCGCCAGGTCCGTTTGATAAAAATACACCGTCTGGATTCATGGCAAGTACATCATCCGCTGGCGTTTGGGCAGGTACCAAGGTTATTTTGCAACCGCGGTCAGCAAGCATGCGAAGAATATTATGCTTAACGCCATAGTCGTAGGCCACAACGTGATATTTACTTTCACTTGGCGTTACGTAGCCTTTACCAAGTTCCCAGCTTCCTTCTGTCCAAGTTTTCGGCTCTGTGATACTGACTACTTTGGCCAGATCCATCCCTTTAAGCCCAGGAAATGCTTTCGCTTGCTCTAGAGCACTAGACTCGTCTAATTCATCAGTGCAAATGATACATCCATTTTGCGCGCCTTTATCTCGAAGTATGCGAGTGAGACGGCGAGTATCAATATCTGCAATACCTACAACGCCTTTCGCTTTGAGGTATTCAGACAAGGATTGCTGTTGACGAAAGTTACTGGCAACAAGTGGTAAATCACGAATGATAAGGCCTTTAGACCAGATTTTGTCTGCTTCGACGTCTTCTGAGTTAGTGCCGGTGTTGCCAATGTGTGGATAGGTAAGGGTGATGATTTGTTCAGCGTAAGATGGGTCGGTAAGAATTTCTTGGTAGCCTGTCATGGAAGTATTGAAAACTACTTCTCCAACAGAACAGCCAGCGGCACCAATAGCAGTACCTTTAAAAACAGAACCGTCCTCTAACACCAAAAGGGCAGAATGAGCCAAGTCAACCTCCAGATTAAGGATAACTATGTGTTTGTGCAGTTTTTTGCACAAACCCCACAAAAAACGGGAGGTAATGATAACAATACTTCCCGTTTCACGATCTTTGCAGCTAATAAAACCGCGCTCTACAGACGTTTTATTAGCTAAGAATACGAAATTCTGGCAAATTCCGGCGAGTATACATTACTCACCGAAAATGTCTAATTTATTTGTAATAATTTAATAAAATAAACCTTATAACACCTTTTTTACACTAAACCATCGAAAGTAGTGCTTAGTGCTCAAATATAGTGCAACTGTAGTACAATAAGGGCAAGCGGTGTTATTGCTATAAATTTACTGTTATTGCATTTTCGTGCGCATAGTCCATGCAAAACAGACAGTTACGCACGCCACTCGCCGATTTCATTCAAGCTTTTATAGTTTCAGATTTAGTACGTCTGACATGGAGTATAGTCCAGGTTTCTGACCGCACAACCATTTGGCCGCATGAACGGCTCCTTTGGCAAAGGTTAGCCTACTCGACGCCTTGTGCGTAATTTCGAGTCGCTCGCCTATGTCAGCAAAAAGCGCAGTGTGTTCTCCCACAATATCTCCCGCTCTGACAGTGGCGAAGCCAATGGTACCCTGATCTCGCTCAGGCTCTTTACCTTCTCGGCCGTATACAGCACAGGTACTTAAGTCTCTTCCTAACTCTTCAGCAATTGCTTCACCAATAGCCATAGCGGTGCCAGACGGAGCATCTTGCTTGAACCTGTGATGTGCCTCTGTAATCTCGATATCGGCGGTTTCGCCAAGAACACTGGCAGCTTGTTTTACTAGTGAAAGCATAAGGTTCACGCCTACACTGTAGTTGGCAGCAAAAACAATTGGAATTTGTTTCGCGGCCTCATCAAGAGCATTGAGCTGCTGTTTATTCAATCCCGTTGTGCCAATGACAACAGGCGTTTTATTATCTACACACCAAGCCAGATTTGTCTCTATGATAGATGGCAGGGTGAAGTCAATCATGACATCTGCGTCGCTGCCGGTTAATGTAGAAAAGCCAGAACAATTAATAGGTTTTTTACCTATGCCTGCCAACTCTCCCACGTTCATTCCCACCCATGGAGAATTATCTCTTACTGTTGCAACGCTAAGCTCAGCATCTTCGTTTAAGTCGAGAGCCTCTATTAACACTCTACCCATTCGCCCGTTAGCGCCAAATAATCCAACTTTCATGCTCAATCTTATTCATCAATATTCAACTTGCCCACATTTTGCCAAATGCACTCGCTAATGCAATGTGATTATGAGAATAATTATGCTGACTATTAAGGCGTGTTGATTAAAGGAGTAAGTTTACGGCAAGCATTCGCCATTGCGTTCAGTGGTTAAATTAAACGTTTATTCAAACTAATTATCCTTTTCTCATATTTAACCATGACGTTTGGTTAAAAATTTGCATATCATAGACGTTTATCTAGCACGATAGACAGGCGACACCAAGAGAGTGTTGATGCATGCTTCTCCCTCATCGAATAAAGATTCAAAGAAAACATACATTATGAAAAAAAAGCTTATTTGGGATTTACCTACTCGCCTTTTTCACTGGCTGCTGGTTGCCAGTATTCTTGGGCAATATGTCACCGCTGAATTGCTTGATGATGCTGTTCAGTGGCATTTTTACATTGGGTACTTCACGTTAGGGCTCATTGTGTTCAGAGTACTTTGGGGCATTTGGGGGCCTAAGTACGCCAAGTTTAGCGGGTTCGTTAAAGGTCCTGTGGCAGTATTGGAGTATGCCAAAAGCCTGTTCGATAGAGATAGCCTGCCATCGGTGGGGCACAATCCGTTGGGAGGCTGGTTTGTATTACTCATGATAACACTGGTGCTCATTCAGGCCGTTTCAGGGCTATTTATGACCGACGATATCTTTCTAGACGGTCCTCTCAGAGGGATGGCAAATAGCGATGTATTGGAGATAATGAGTAGTTTGCATCACCTGGCATTTGATACGCTCATTTATGTTATTGCATTACATATTGGCGCAAGTGTTTTTCACACGGTTTTCAAAAGACAGAAATTGATCCCGCCTATGATTAACGGCAATAAAATGATGCCCGAAGACGAGGAGCAGTACTATGGCGAGCCGCAAGGCATTGAGCACTCAAAATTAGCCAGAGCCATAGTAATTGCAATCCTTTCTGCGGCTATCGTTTACGTGGTGGTAGAGGTCATTCCTCCAGAGCCCTCTGTAGGCCAGTATTATTACTAGTTACCGATACCAATCCGCATATTACGTTAATTTTTTGTCCGAGCTTTAATAATTTGGCACCTAGGTGCTAAATTGCAGCTAAACGTTAACTGCTTCTACCAACCCTTTGTCTCGCATTAATGCGGCTATTTCGTCAACACTGCTTGGATCATCAATGGTAGAGGGCACTGAAATTGGCTCGTCTGCCGCAATCTGTCGCAGTAGTTTACGAAGAATTTTGCCCGACCTGGTTTTTGGCAAACGCTTAACAACAATAGCGCGCTTAAAACAGGCTACTGGGCCAATACTCTGCCTAACCTGGGCAACGAGTTCTTTTTCCAGTTCCGACTCTTCAATATTGGCTCCATCTTTCAAAAGCACTAAACCAACTGGAAGTTGACCTTTTAGGGCGTCGTTAATGCCAATAACGCTGCACTCTGCGATAGCGGGATGAGCAGCAAGCACCTCTTCCATTTCACCTGTGGACAATCGATGCCCTGCCACATTAATAACGTCGTCGGTGCGACCCATAATAAATACGTAGCCCTCATCATCAATATAGCCGTTGTCTCCAGTGCTGTAATAGCCCTCAAACTCTCTTAGATAACCGTTGACCAAGCGAGAGTGATCTTGCCAAATTGTCGACAAGCAGCCTGGAGGTAGAGGTAACTGTATAGCAATAGAGCCTTTTTCACCCGGCTCAGCTTCGGTGTTTGGTCCCTTAAGCACCTTAACATTGAACCCTGGAGTGGGGACACTAGACGAGCCTGGCTTAGTTGCCATGGGCTCAATACCCATAGGATTTGAGCAAATTGGCCAACCTGTTTCGGTTTGCCACCAGTGGTCTACTACGGGCTTATTTGTCTTCTCTAGAGTCCAATAATACGTTGGCGGATCTAACCGCTCTCCCGCCATAAATATTGTTCGCAAGCTGGACAAGTCGTACTGCTTTATAAATTCGCCCTCGGGGTCTTCTTTACGTATGGCTCGAAAAGCAGTAGGCGCGGCAAATAAGATATTGATGCTATGGCGCTCTATCATTCGCCAAAATGCCCCTGCGTCTGGTGTGCCCACAGGTTTGCCTTCATACATCACTGATGTTGCGCCTTTTATCAGTGGACCGTACACAATATAAGAGTGCCCTACTACCCAGCCAACATCTGAAGCCGCCCAAAATATATCGTTTTTATCAATTCCATACAGTGCCCCCATAGAATAATGAAGTGCTACTGCATGGCCGCCATTGTCTCTTACCACGCCCTTCGGCTTGCCCGTTGTGCCTGAGGTGTAAAGAATATAGAGCGGGTCAGTAGCGTCTACTTTAACTGCACTAACGGGAGAGCTGTTTTCCATTAAAGAATGCCAGTCGTGATCAAAAGAAGAATCGAGCTCGGCATGCAGCTGTGGCCGTTGAAAAACAATACAGCCATTAGGTTTATGTGACGCGTTCTCAATAGCCTTGTCAACCAATGGCTTGTAAGGAATTTGCTTGGCCCCCTCAATACCGCAAGATGCGGTAATAATAAACGATGGAGTAGCATCATCTATTCGCACTGCCAATTCATTAGCTGCAAAACCGCCGAATACAACAGAATGGATAGCACCTAATCGAGCACAGGCAAGCATGGCAATTGCTGCCTGTGGGATCATAGGCATATAAACAATAACGCGGTCGCCTTTCGATACACCTAAGCCTTGAAGTCCACCCGCAAAAGTAGCAACTTCATTGAGCAATTCATTATAGGTATAGGTTCGCGTTGTATTCGTTACTGGAGAGTCGTATATAAGCGCAGCTTTTTCCCCGCGGCCCGCATTAATATGATGGTCAAGCGCGAGGTAACTGGTATTAAGCTGTCCGCCTTTAAACCACGATTGATAACCGTTCTCGGCGCTAGATATCGCTGTTTCAGGTGCTGAAAACCATTCAATGTTATGGGCTTTATCTAGCCAAAATTGTTCTGGAGAGGTTGTAGAGGCAATATATTCTTGTTTGTAGTTCATAACCAAATCCGTTGTAGAGTTCAAGACAACACTACTTCAGTATGACTATGGATGCTTATAAGACTTCAGGCTTATGCCTAGTAAGCATTTGTTTTACTTATTAAAATAACAAAGCTTAAAATAAAAAGGTTAGCAGAAAAAACTGCTAACCTTAATTGTGCTTTCACTTTGCAACAAAACAAGGTTACTTAGTCTTTTTTGTAATCGTCGTGACATGATTTACAACTAGCGCCAATTTTTCCTATAGCGCCGCGATAAGCGCTCTTATCCCCAGCGTCTAGTGCCGCTTGAAGTCCCTGTGCAGCAGCCTTAAGCGCAGCAACTTTAGTTTCAACGTCTGAAAAATTTTCCCAAATAGCGTCTTTTGCGCCAGTTTCAACATTGTATTCTCGCGTGTCTACTGAAAGGTAATCGCCCATCATAGATGCAAGCTGTTCTAGTCTGACAGCATTTGTTTGCATCACCGATTCATCGAAGGGTAAAGCGCCTTTTGCCATCCCGCCCAGTGGCCCCATGTTACTTCTTACTAACTGAAAAACAGATTGGCGATACTTGGTTGCCGCCTTTGCGTGTTTTTCAGACATTGCAGGCTTAACCTCTGCGGCTACTGCCTGGTTCAAGATTGCGACGTTTGAAAGTGCCACGCCAACTGCTGCCGCAATAATAGCTTTATTGATAAGTTTCATGCCTGTTCCCTTTTTAACACCGTGTGTTTTTTATTCATTAATGTGTCTTAGATAAATACGATTGCTTTTTGCGTAAGCCTGATTTTATCGTGACGAAGAGAACAATAAATCGCAAGCATTAATTGACAAAAAATAGTTAGAGCCAGACAAAGGTAAGAAAAAATGGATATTTTTAAAGGAGAGATAAAAAAGGCGAGGCCCCTAAACGGGGCCTCTAGTGCGGCGTAGCGCCGCTACCATGTTGAAACGTATTATCACATGGCGTGATGTTGCTGATTTAATCGGTTTTTATATACGACCGTTTAACTCAGCAGAAATTGGAGAGTCTTGAAGACCTTGTTCCGCGACCCATGCTTGCAGCGTTTTGCCATCGGCTTCTGGCTCTTGTAGATCTTTACTCGGCATTTTTTTAACTAGCAGAGTACCTACTTCAACAGCGTTGTTTAATAAAGCCGTGCGAATTAGGCTCTGTCCGTCGCAAGAAATACCCGAATAATAGTCGCGAAGTTTTAAGCGATAGTCAGATTGCACGCTACGCATTTTTTTACGTAACTCACCTTTGTCGTCAGCCTGAACAATAGTACAAATGTTAGCTAGAGCATCGCTGATGCCATCGGCCTGTGCAGCGTTTGAGAAAGCAAGCGAAGACGCTGCTACTACTAATGAGGTTTTAACTATTTTCAACATGGTTAAAATTCCTGTGGTTTAAGTTAGTGCGTAAGTGCATGTCGCTTATTAAACGCTATCTAACTAAAAACAAAAACATGTTGAACAATAATAAAGTATGTATGTGTATACGTATTTTTTTTGGGGGGTAAGTGAAAGCTAACGGGTGTTAAAAATGCCAGTTAAATACTTTAACTGGCATTGATTCAAACGCGTTAAACGTTGTTTTTAACGAAGAAACTTTGCTTAGCGCTTTATCCCTTCACCAATTAATTCTTAAGTGAATTAGTTAGTTAAGTCGTCGAAAAACTTTTTAACGCCGTCAAAGAAGCCTTGTGCTTTAGGGCTATGCTTACTCGATGCTTTGCCCATAGACTCTTCAAGTTCACGTAGCAGCTCTTTTTGTTTAGACGACAAGTTCACTGGCGTTTCTACAACCACTTTACACATAAGGTCGCCAATTGCGCCGGTTCGAACCGACTTCACGCCTTTACCGCGTAACCGGAACATACGGCCAGTTTGCGTTTCTGCGCTTATCTTCAACTTCACTTTACCGTCTAGAGTCGGTACTTCTAACTCGCCACCAAGCGCTGCTGTGGTAAAGCTAAGCGGTACTTCACAGTAAAGATTATTACCATCGCGCTGGAATATCTCGTGGTCGCGAATATGGACTTGCACATACAAGTCGCCTGCCGGAGCACCGTTCTCTCCAGCTTCGCCCTCTCCCGATAAGCGAATTCTATCACCAGTATCTACACCAGCTGGTATTTTAACGTTAAGAGTTTTGGTTTTCTCTTTACGGCCATGTCCGTGACAGCTGTTACACGGATCTTCAATGATCTTGCCTTTACCCGAACAGGTAGGACAGGTTTGCTGAACCGCGAAGAAACCTTGACGCATTTGCACTTGACCATTGCCGTGACACGTTGGACACGTCTTAGGAGAAGACCCACTTTTTGCGCCAGAGCCGTCACACACTTCACATTCGGCAAGCGCCGGAACGCGAATATCAACACTCTTACCACGCACAGCTTCTTCAAGTGAAAGCTCTAAGTTATAGCGTAAATCCGAACCTTGACGGGCTCGAGATTGACGACCGCCACGACCGCCACCACCAAAAATATCGCCAAATACATCGCCAAAGATGTCGCCGAAATCTGCACCACCACCGTAGCCACCGCCACCGCGATTTGGATCGACGCCTGCGTGACCATACTGATCATAAGCCGCACGCTTTTGTGAATCTGACAGAATTTCGTAAGCTTCTTGAATTTCTTTAAACTTAACTTCTAAATCTTTATCACCTTCTGTGCGATCTGGGTGATATTTCATCGCTAGCTTTTTATACGCTTTTTTAATTTCGCGATCGCCAGCGCTTTTATCAACACCAAGCACCTCGTAGTAGTCACGTTTCGACATATCGTTTACTTACCCTACTTATTGTCAACAGGGGGATTGCCCAGCCTATTGAATCTACATCTGACTGTTGTGAAAATCACCTGCGCGATTGAGAAAAAGCGGCAAGTCATTTACACAACAAAGGCGCAGCAAGAAAATCCTGATGCGCCTGAACTGTTAAACAGCCCGGCGCACCGGGCTAATTACTACAGCTTACTTTTTGTCTTCGTCTTTCACTTCTTCGAACTCAGCGTCGACTACATCATCGTCAGCTTTACCAGAAGCTTGCTGCTCAGCACCTTCTGCACCGCCAGCTGCAGCACCTTGCTGAGCTTGCGCCGCTTCCATCAACTTGCTAGACGCCTGAATAAGCTCTTGCGTTTTCGCTTCGATTTCTGCTTTGTCTTCGCCTTTAACTGCAGTTTCAAGTGCTGAAAGTGCTTCTTCGATTGGCGCTTTGTCTTCTGCACTTAGTGCATCGCCAACTTCTTCAAGCTGTTTACGTGTGGCGTGAACCATACCATCAGCTTGGTTACGCGCTTGAATTAGCTCTTCAAACTTCTTGTCAGCTTCTTTGTTCGCTTCCGCGTCAGCTACCATTTTTTCTACTTCTTCATCGCTTAGGCCTGAAGAAGCTTTGATAGTGATCTTCTGCTCTTTACCTGTGTCTTTATCTTTCGCAGACACGTGTAGGATACCGTCGGCATCAAGGTCGAAGGTTACTTCGATTTGCGGTACACCGCGCGCCGCTGGACGAATACCTTCAAGGTTAAACTGACCAAGAGACTTGTTGCCACTTGATTGCTTACGTTCACCTTGTAGTACGTGTACTGTTACCGCAGACTGATTATCTTCCGCTGTCGAGAATGTTTGCGACTTCTTCGTTGGAATAGTCGTGTTCTTCTCGATTAGCGCAGTCATTACGCCACCCATGGTTTCAATACCTAGAGACAGAGGCGTAACGTCTAGAAGTAGTACGTCTTTAACGTCACCAGAAAGTACACCACCTTGAATTGCCGCACCTACTGCAACAGCTTCATCTGGGTTAACATCTTTACGTGGCTCTTTGCCGAAGAACTCAGTTACATACTTCTGTACTAGCGGCATACGCGTTTGACCACCAACAAGGATGATGTCGTTGATGTCGCCTACAGATAGGTCTGAATCAGCTAGTGCTTGCTTAAGTGGCTCTAGAGAGTTCTTAACAAGTTCTTCTACCAGTGACTCAAGCTTAGCGCGCGTAAGTTTAATCGCTAAGTGCTTAGGACCTGAACCATCTGCTGTGATGTACGGCAAGTTAACTTCGGTCTGCTGTGAAGAAGAAAGCTCAATCTTCGCTTTTTCACCAGCTTCTTTAAGACGCTGCATAGCAAGCGGATCTTTACGAAGGTCGATGCCTTGGTCTTTCTTGAATTCTTCAACTAGGTAGTTGATAACACGGTTATCGAAATCTTCACCACCAAGGTGTGTGTCACCGTTAGTCGCTAGTACTTCAAACGTGTGCTCGCCGTCTACTTCATCGATTTCGATGATAGAGATATCGAATGTACCACCACCTAAGTCGTATACTGCAACAACGTTATCGCCTTGCTTTTTGTCCATGCCATAAGCAAGAGCAGCAGCAGTTGGCTCGTTGATGATACGCTTAACTTCAAGACCTGCGATACGACCGGCGTCTTTCGTTGCCTGACGCTGTGAGTCGTTAAAGTAAGCAGGAACAGTGATAACTGCGCCAGTTACTTCTTCGCCAAGATAATCTTCAGCGGTCTTTTTCATTTTCTTAAGTACTTCAGCAGAAACCTGCGGAGGCGCCATCTTCTCGCCTTTCGCTTCTACCCATGCGTCACCGTTATCAGCACCTACAATTTTGAAAGGCATGATGTCGATGTCGCGCTGTACTTCTTTATCTTTGAAGCGACGACCAATTAGACGCTTAATTGCGAATAATGTGTTTTCTGGGTTAGTGACCGCCTGACGCTTCGCAGACTGACCTACCAATGTTTCACCATCATTTGTGTAAGCGATGATTGAAGGTGTTGTACGATCGCCTTCCGCGTTTTCAAGTACGCGTGGTTTGTCGCCGTCTAGAACTGCGACACATGAATTAGTTGTACCTAAATCGATACCTATGATTCTACCCATTTTCGTGTCTCCGAAAAGTTTCTTAATTCTGTAAAAATAGTGGGGTTATTCCCGCTCTTTTCAATAGTTGCCAGTAAAAAAACTGACTTTTTGTGTCTTTTATCGCAATGCTTGGCTTACGCTTGCGTATCAACACCACCGCTTGGTGCGCGCGATACCATTACCATGGCAGGGCGAAGCAAACGGCCGTTAATTTGATAACCTTTTTGCATAACGGCCATAACTGTATTTGGCTCGTGGTCTGCACTTTCTTGCATCGACATCGCCTGATGCAAATCAGGGTTAAAGGTTTCGCCCTGCGGATCTATAGGGGTTAATCCAAATTTCTCAATAGTGCTGATAAAAGTTTTATGCGTCATTTCTACGCCTTCAAGCAAAGGCTTTACAGCCTCACTGTCGCTGTCAGACAATTCAATGGCGCGTTCTAAGTTATCAATTACTGGTAAAAGCTCACCGGCAAAGCGTTCAAGAGCAAACTTACGTGCCTTTTCCACTTCACCCTCTGCGCGACGACGTGCATTGTCGGCGTCAGCTCTGGCGCGAAGTACGCTGTCTTGTTGCTCTTTAACCGTTGCTTGGGCTTCAGATAAAGCAGTCTCTAGCTCATAAATACGCTGACTAGCTTCATCTAGAGGTGCATCAGAACCTTCTACTTCCTGGCCTTCAACTTCCACTTCTTCTGTTGCTTGCACTGTTTCATCAACTGCGTTTTCTTTATCTGCCTGCACGTCGCGATTTTCGCTCATGCCTACCTCCAAACTTTTTTAAATTAGGCAACACCCTACTTAAAGGGAATAACTGTGTTGCGCTTATTTATGGGGCTAGTTTCTAAGCGATCAAGGGTAACCACACAAAATTTGTGGTTTGATTTAAATTTTTTTTCAAAAATAATTTTGACCTAACGCAATCGCTTACCATCTTGTGAAAATCACTGCTTCATGTTGTGAAAATCGTGTTAACGTAAGTGCGTGTATTTCATGAGGATCATTGATGCTGAGTATCTGGTCGATTGGCAGTATTGTTGCTGTTTATCTCTTCATTTTATTCGCGATTGGCTTTTGGGGAGAAAGATATCTAAAAGATAATCGCCAGCACCCAATTTTATATAGCTTGGGATTGGGCGTGCACTGTACGTCTTGGGCTTTTTTCGGCACCACCTCGCAAGCCGCTGAGTATGGATGGGCTATCGTTCCCACCTATATGGGCATTATCCTTACTATGGTATTTGCATTTCCGGTGGTATTACATATAAGCCGTCTTTGCCAGCAACATAATATTACCTCGCTTGCCGATCTGATTGGCATGAAGTACAAACATTCTCACCTTGTGGCAGCATTCGTTACCGTGCTTTGCTTTGTTGGTGTTATTCCCTATATCGCCTTGCAACTCGACGCAATTACCAAAAGCATTACTCTTATTACCCCAAATACATCAGAAACCAGCCAAAGCGTAAGCATGTATGTGGCGTTATTAATGGCGATATTCGCGATTATTTTTGGTACCCGAACACTCAACCTCACTGACAAGCACCCGGGCTTGTTAATGACTATTGCCTTTGAGTCGGTGTTTAAACTTGTCGCGCTGTGGTCTGTTGGCATTTTTGTCTGCTTTTTTATGTTCGATGGGGTGTTAGACCTTATTTCTAAAGCCTCTCAACATGAGCAAGCGCGAGAACTGATTTACGCCGATAGCGCCCCTCTTGTATACGTTACTCATGTATTACTTGGTGTGTGCTCTATGTTTGTTTTGCCACGACAGTTTCATATGAACTTTGTTGAACTGAATGGAGAAGGCGAACTTCGCACCGCTAGGTGGTTTTTCCCGGTTTACTTACTGGGCATGACAGTATTTCTTATTCCTTTGGCCTTGGCAGGAAAGATGTTGCTGCCACCGTCGGTTAACTCAGATACTTATGTACTGGCCCTCCCCCTTTTTGCCGAAAACACCGCGCTTTCTATCATTGCTTTTTTAGGTGGATTATCGGCAACCACCAGTATGGTTATTGTCGCCACGCTGGCCCTGGGCATTATGATTGCCAACAACTTAGTGACACCGCTGTGGATAAAAGCGCGTTTAAGAACAGAACCCAACCATACCCTTGAAACAACAAAGGTACTCGCCATACGCCGATTAACGGTATTGGTAGTTCTTTCAGTAGCGCTTTGGTATCACCTCAATGTGAGTCAAGCTGCTCCTCTTGTAAAAAGTGGCGTTATTGCTATTGCGCTTTTAGGGCAGTGCTTGCCGGTGCTCATGTTTGGGCTTTACTGGGAAAAGCGTTCAAAAGCCGCTGCGTTGGCGGGGCTCTTTTCGGGCTTTCTGTGTTGGTGCGCCCTGCTGTTATACCCAAGCGTGATGTCGAGCTATTACTTTAATGCGCCGCCTACCGATGCCCAGCTTGGCATTGGCTTTCTGATATCTCTTATCACCAATGCCGCCATTTATATGTTGGTATCATTTATTAGTTTTTTTGGTGATAAAAAGAGCGTTGTCGACAGCACCATAGATTTAGCTACATCTACCCCATACCTGACCATACGAGTAGGCGACTTAGTGTCGTTAACCCAGCGTGTTTTAGACTCGCAAACCCATAACACTCTGGTTAATCAACTCTCTGTTGACGTATCTCATCCTCAGGTAAATGGGTTAGCAAGCCATTCGCTTTTACAACGAGTAGAAAAACTTCTTGCCGCTCAGGTTGGAGGACCAAGTGCTAGAATTCTGCTGGGCGCCATTGCTGATAAGGGCACAGACTCATTGCCCGAGCTGGTAGATTGGGTGGAAGAAGCATCGCAGTCGTTCCAGTTTAATCACGAAGTTTTACAGTCGTCTGTACAAAACATAGAGCAAGGAATAAGCGTTCTCGATGAAAAGCTTCAGTTATTGGCATGGAACGAGCGCTATGTTGAGCTTTTCCGTTATCCGCGCGGATTTTTAAAAGTAGGAATGCCAATAAACGATATCTTGAAGTACAACGCCAAGCGTGGGCTGTTTGGTAACACTGACGGCAGCACTGGTCGTTTTGGTAATGAAATCAGTGGCGACAAGCAAATTAACATCAATAATGACATCGATAGCGAAATTGAAAAACGCATTCAATATATGCTTGAGGGGAGTCGCCATAAGTACATAAGAAAGCAGCATGACGGCAAGGTAATAGAATTAAACGGCGCGCCACTACCCGGTGGAGGATACGTTACCACTTACAGTGATATTACCGAATATATTGCGATCCAAAGCGCTTTGGAAAAATCGAAGTCTGAGTTAGAGCAACGGGTAGAACGCCGTACACAGGAGTTGCAAGACGCCAAACAACAAGCCGACGCAGCAAACGAGAGTAAAACCAAATTTCTTGCTGCTGCGGGACACGACCTTATGCAGCCTTTTAACGCTGCCACACTATTTGCCTCTATGCTGCAGAAAAAAACCAAAAACAGTGAGTTATCTGGGCTTTCTGAAGGGGTTGTTGACTCTTTAAATAATGCTCAAAGTCTGTTGTCGATGTTGTTAGATATGACGAAGCTTGATTCTGGCGTTTTAAAGCCAAATAAGGTCACTTTTGCCATCGACGATGTTTTAGCTTCACTGTGCAAAGAGTTTAGCCTTATCGCAAAAGAAAGAGGTATAACCCTCACGTACGTTAAAACAAGTTGCTGGACATACAGCGACAAACACCTGTTTAGACGTGTTGTGCAAAACTTGCTTTCTAATGCCATTCGTTACACTCAAACAGGCTCGGTTTTAGTTGGCGTGAGAAGAAAACAAGCGCTACCGGTATCACCATTATCTCAAGGTTCATTCTCGGGCGTATCGACTTCTAATGCTGATTGTGGACAGCCACTTATTACAGAGGCTAATTCTGGACAGTCACTTGCTACAAACTGTGGACAGTCACTCAATGTTTGCGTTTACGATACCGGCCCAGGTATTCCGCGGCACCAACAAGAAGAAATTTTTAGCGAATTCCACCAGCTAGAACACTCAAGTAATTCTCAGGGAATTGGCTTAGGTCTTACTATTGTAGATAGAATGTGCAAACTGCTTGGCCACAGCATTACTTTACAGTCAGAAATTCACAAAGGGAGCTGTTTTGCTATCACCGTCCCCAAGTTCAACGTTACCCATTCAAAAGCAGTAGAAGCTCTTAAAGAAGAAACACAGCCACAAAATGAACTCGCCTTTAATAGCAACCAAGCGTCACAGTTTCTTCACGGTAAACGGCTCCTACTTATAGAGAACGACGAACAAGTGACAGTGGCTATGCAGGCCCTGTTGGGCGATTGGGGCGGCGAGGTAATAACAGCTACAAACAAAATCGAAGCTTTAGCAGCCTGTGAAATGAAGCCCGATATTATTATAGCCGACTATCATCTCAACTTTGGAGAGACCGGTACTGACGTATTACACGCTATTGAATCTTTACCTTATGTTGCGCCATTACGCATATTAATTACCGCAAATAGAAGCCCAGAAGTACGAGATATTGCTGCAGACATGGATATTGCCTATTTACCAAAGCCGATAAAACCGAGCGCGTTAAAGCGATTAATAAAGCAAAGAGTCAACTAGCTCACTGATATGGCGGGTGTGGTTGCTGTTCCATAATTAGTTGCGATGATATAACGCCAACGTATTTTTTAACGAACCAATATCAATCGGTTTCGTGAGATAGTCATTCATGCCCGCATCGAAACATTTCTGTTTTTCACTATCCATCGCATTAGCCGTTAGTGCAACAATAGGAATTTGCCTAAGAGCTTCACCAGTATGACCTGCACGTATTCTACGAGTAGTTTCATAGCCATCGAGGTTTGGCATTTGGCAGTCCATGAAAATAAGGTCGAAGTGTGTAGAGTCAGACGCCTCCAGTATATCTATGGCCTCAAGGCCATCGTTCGCAGCGCCGACATTGACTCCCATATTTTCCAAAATCGCCAGCATTACTTCTTGGTTTATATCATTGTCTTCAACTAACAACACGGATAGGTTCATTACAGGTTGCAAGGCCTCAGGGTGTTCGTCTGAGTCTCCCGGTTCGGTTTGTTCCGCCGGTTTAAGCGGAATAGTAAACTTAAATATAGAGCCTTTACCCAACGTACTCTCTATGGCGATGTCCCCGCCCATGAGTTCACAAAGCTGCTTGGTAATGGCAAGCCCTAGCCCTGTACCGCCAAACTTTCGCGTGGTAGACGTATCGGCTTGTGAGAATGAGTCGAAAAGGCTGGGAATAGCAGAATCGCAAATTCCAATTCCGGTATCATGTATTTCAGTGCTAAAACGCAGCGTGTCATCAATACTCACCACATCGTATTTAATTGTAACGCCGCCGCGGTCAGTAAATTTAACAGCATTAGACAGTAAGTTATTGAACACTTGCTTCATACGATACGGGTCGCCGACTACATTCAGCTGTTTGGTGTTATTTGTAACCAAGCCAAGCTTTAATCCTTTGCTATCTGCTAAAACCTTTTGCTCCTGCACCAAATCAAAAATGAACTGCGTTATCTCAAACTCGACATTTTCTAGTCTTAACTCTCCCGCTTCAATTTTCGAAAAATCCAAGATGTCGTTAATAACAAATAACAACGAATCTGCGCTGCGTTTTGCTGTGGCTATAAACTGCTTCTGATCATCATTTAAATTCGTGCGACTGATAATTTCAATCATACCAATGATGCCGTTCATGGGTGTGCGTATCTCATGGCTCATGTTGGCAAGGAATGCACTCTTCGCTTCGTTCGCGGCTATGGCCTCTCGCTCATGGGCTACAGCGATATCTCTCTCTTGGAGTAATTCCGCCTGTTTACTTACCAGTGTTCGCCGGGCTAGGTGCGCAAACCAACTGAGCATTGTTCCCATAAATAATGCGAAGAAAAAGTGCATCATCATTGGCATATCGACAGCGAGATTAACGACAATCCACCCCAGCCAATTCAGTACTATCAAAAAGGCCCAGTGGGCACGATTTGAAAACACAATTCCAGAGGCGATAATTACCAAGAAGATATTGGTTGTTTGTTCTGGTAGTTGAGACAGCCACAAATGCAGAACACTATTGATAGTTCCGAACGCGAGAAGTATTAAAATCCAAAAGCTCTGACGGTCGGCAGAAATATGATCGGCTTTTCGCATCAAGACGAAACTTACAACCATGGTTAACGATGAAAGTGCAATGAGCGTCCATTTGAAGTCTTCACTCAACAAAAAAAGTGACTAAGTGATAACAATAGATATAGAAAGAAAAACGCAAAGGCGATAGGTTTTAAAGGCGCTTGAGAGTCACTTTTGACTCGTTTGTTTTTTGTAGACAAACTCATTTGAATTTCATTTTATTTCATAGCTCTCGTGATAATAATGTAAATAAATTGAAACCTGAATGCTTAATTAGGCTAACAAAAGGCTAAAGAATGTCTAAAAAACCTCTACGCTACCGCTGTAAAATACCTTCTTAAACATCACCCTCAACCATACTGCTTACTGCTTTTTTGTTTTAAGCTGCGATCTTTTATTCATCTGTCAATTTTTAGCAACATTCAGCGTTTGTGAACTACCCAGCGACATCGCTTCTCTGATCACTGGGCTTCCACAGTCTAGCTTTGAGCTAAGCTGCTTCTCTTTTCTCAGATCCACAATCCAACTTCGATAGCTCGAAGACTTTCATTTTAATTCTGTAGGAAATGCAAGTGCAGAGACAATACGAAAATATATTCAAGAGCAGGGGTGACACCGATTCATCCCCGCGACATCACTTCGTTCTGATCACGGGGTTTTCTCGGTGAGCTTCGATAAAATACATATCAAATGCAACCTGCGACGTATTTATGACACCAAGTTCAGCCATTGAAAAAGACAATTTTGCAAAAATAGACGTTGAGAACGAAAGAGCCGCAATTGCTCAAACTGATACAGCAGATAGCAGAGAAGTTTGTGAAAGAGAGAATAAAAAATACGTTTTTATTGCAAGGGGAAGCTCTCATATAAAATACTTCAATGCCTTTGCTCAGCAAACTTCATTAGATGTGCAGGTAATAAAGATCAATAAACACCCCTTTCTACCCTCACATCTGATGGGTCTGAAACAAGTAAAAAATATTGATATTGATAAGCTTCTAGAGGCTTATTTAGCGAAGAAGGCTTCAAAGTACAACGCAATATCGCACACTTTTCTGTGGGCATTTTATCGACACGCGATGCGCACCATTCTTAAATTAGACATAGTTAAAAGTATTAGCCTAATACGTAACGCAAATGCCGACGTAGTAGGCGTATGGAATGGTCAAAAATTGCCAAGCTCATCCATTGCTGAGGCCGCAAAGGCATTAGGCAAAGAAGTTGTTTACTTTGAAAACGGTTTGCTGCCCAATTCAACAACATGTGATTGGTCTGGCGTTAATTGTAAAAACTCTCTGCCCAAAAGTGGGGAGTTTTATCGTAAATACTACAGTGAGGCCCCTCTGCCTAATAAGTTGATATCAAGAAAGCCCATCGCTAAAAAAGCCAGTGGCGCACGCGAACACTCGCTACCCGAGCAGTATGTTTTTGTTCCTTTTCAAGTAGAGACAGACAGCCAGATAATATCCAACTCGCCGTGGATAAAAACTATGAGGCAGCTGTTTGAGTATCTTGTTACAGCAATCGAAAAGGTTAATAACCCACATTTGCATATTGTAATCAAAGAGCATCCATCAGAAAAAAAGCGACACGATGATTTACACGGTATACACCCACGAATTGTGTTTGCGAATCAGTGGGAAACTCAAAAATTGATAGAAAAATCTCAAGCGGTATTAACCATTAATTCAACGGTAGGCATTGAATCATTGTTACTGAATAAGCCGGTTATGACCATGGGCAATGCATGCTATGGATTGGACGGTGTCAGTCTGCCCATTCATTCTGAAGGCAGCTTACTTGAAGCGCTCAATCAGCTTGAGCGTTGCCAAGGGAACCCAGAAATAACCAAGGGATTTTTGCATTTTCTTAACGAGCACTATGCAATTCCAACGGCTTGGAACAATATGGATGAGAGGCACGTAGAGGCACTAAATAAACGCCTAACGAAACAAGATTTACTGTCGAAGATTGCGAGCGCCTGATATTTTGCACCTTAGTGCGTCAACACTCGCTTGGACGTCTGCACACGTTTGGCGGCATCAAACGCTTGGCAGCAGCACACGCTTGGAACTAGCCTTCTATCGAAGAAAGCCTACTACTGAAGAAAGCACGCTCTTGATGTTAACGCGCTCTTCAATAGAGTGCATGATACGGAGATGAGCCTGCTGTTATTGATTAAATGTACTGCTGCCAGTGTTGTCGTTACCGAGCTTGCTTCTGTCTTCAGCATTATCGCTTTTTCTACTATCAATGTTATCGCCAAGCAACACGTCAATAGCTTTCTGCTCATGCTCAGTGAATGCGGTTTTAAAGTTATCACTATGAACCGGAATAGCTTTTCGCATAGGCGGCGCAATACGCTCGTTTGCTCTTTCTAACTGTTGAGTAAACTCTTTTATGGATATGCGATTGTAAGTATAAACCCCCTCTTTTTTACTCCCCACTGAAGGCGTTAGCAGGTCATCATGTTCCAATAAAAAAGCATGCTTAAACACTGCCTGCGACTTTGTAAAACAATGCGTTTTACTGCGCAGAAGCGCAGCCTCGGGCAGAGCTTTAATTCGAACACTATCTTGGCTTTTTTGCCATGTCACGCCGCAAACGCTTACCACATAAGCATCATCTTGTTCTGCCACCGTCGCTCTCGCAAGCGGTGAGCCTGCTGGCATGGCATCAAGAGCGTTAATCACATCGGGAAGTTCGTTAAGCGAAAGCTTTTCTAACGTCATTACACCGCTATTTGAAGTGTAGGTAAGCTTCACCGTGTTTTCTAAATAATATACTTGGCCGGTGTCCTGCCAAATAGACACAGCCTGCTCTTCTTTCTGCTTTATAAGCGCAGGCTTATTCGATCTAGTCTTTAAGCGCTTTATTATATTGGATAACACAACTTACACTTCACATTATGTATTGGCTTATATTAATTATTTTATCTACGCAAAGCTGGGCGTAGCGGATTAACTCTTTACTCCAATCTCGCTTGAGAGAGTTTCAGCTAACTTTCCCCCCTTTGATGTCAACAAAGGTGTACGTAATCGATAGCGGAGTAAGAATTGTTATCTTTGCTACCTAAGGTTAGTATCTCAATTGAAGCCTCTCGAGGACCGAGTAAAAGGTTAATACCTAATAATTATTTCAAATATGACAAAGGACTAAATCATTGCGCTTGCTCTTCATCGCGTTACTTGCCAGTGCCCTACTTGCATGCAGCGACCCAAAAGAACTAAGTGAATCTGAACGAAGATTCAATAGGGCAACAGCACAACACTCTGAGCAAGTTCAAGAAGCGCGAATATTGCTAAACGAAAAACTAACCGGTGATTTTCTATCAGACATTAATGCACTGATTTATGCAAAGGAAAAGCTCAATGGCGCTGAATCTGTTTTTGTTAAAGCCAAAATAGTTGGAATGAGTTCACCCGAAGCGGAAAAACTCAAAGCACAATTGAGAAAATATGAATTGGAAGCAGCAAAAACTTCTGTCTCGCTGTTACGTACCGCCTTTCGAACAACAATAGACTTTCAAAAAAGTGTACACGATATGCCTTTGGCGCCAGTCAGCGGTGCATCGCTTGGCAGTAGCTTTATGATTGATTACATGGGCAAGCAATTTAATAGCTCACTTGAAAGTTGCTGCTTAAGCCATCTTAAAAATATCGAGATTTTTATGCGAGGTGCGAAAGGCGATATCTTTTACACGCTGCGAAAGCGTATTATTAATGTAGAAAGCGATTTAACACGAGTCCTCTCAGACGACGAATATCAGAGAAAATACAAACAAACTTTGTTGGATATTGAGAAAGAACTATCAAAATAATGCGCCCGTTTTTAGCAAAGCACAAAATAGTAATGGTTAACAAACGATAGTAACAAGGTTAAGCAATAGGGATAGCAACGATGAAGGCATTGAAGAAGTTAACATTAAGCACGCTTTTGATGAGTTTAACACTTCCTTTGTACAGTTATGGTGAAGAGGTTGCTAATGCCATTCCTATTTCAAACGATTTTCCAGACTGCGATTTTGAAACGATTGAAGAGATTTCGTTAAGCGATAGCAGAAACGAATTGTCTGCTTTAAAAAAGACTGCCAGCGACGTTGCTAAAAAGCGGGGAGCGAGTCAGATTGTACTGCTTTCAAAACTATCATCCCCTACTTCCCCGTCTGAATCTTCTGAGAATAGCGATAAAATTTCAGGCGCAGCTTTGATTAGTGGCTGTAAGAAAGAGCCGCTAGCAAAAATTGGAGTTGAGAGAAATCGTTTATTAGGCACGACAAAACTCAGCATGTCATACGAGTACAAAACGGTTATTAAAGGTCGTGATATGACTTTTGATTTTGCTGAAATAGCACAAAGTGGAAAAAAGCAGATACAGGCTCCCGCTCTGGCTAACACCACTGTGTCTTTTGAAAATGGTGTTTTTGGCTTAAAAGTAGGTGACGATTTATCGGTACTTTTTGAAAAATTAGGTACTCCCACTGCCGAACTGATACTGAATAAACAGGATACGTTATACGCTTTTGGACGAAATCTGTGGGTGGTAATGCGCAACAATAGCGTTTTTTCCATCAGTAGCGAAAACGCATGGTTATCTGCTGGGCTGATAAACTATTTTGAATTTGATGATAGGCCACTTTCGTCTTGGCAAGTTAATGGAAGTGTAAGCCGAGGCCACGGCTTGAAGGCGATTGAGGAGCAACTTAATGGCAAGTTGATTGACGAATATGTCTATCAAATTAAATCAGAGAATATGGTCTTTATTGATATAGGGTTAACACTGCACGTTGAAAATAATGACACTCACTACGTTGCAAAGAGTTTTAGCTATGGCTATGGCTATGAAGCAATCAAAATAGATCCTGAAATTATACAGTCGGCGCCAGAGATATATTCTAGGACCTACGCTGATTTAACACAGGCCTCTGAAACGCTAGACCCAATATCCATGGAGCAAATCCCCTTTAAACCTATACTTGCATCAAGAGGTTACGAGGGCAAAACGCTGCATGTTTACGATAAAAGCTTAGCTATAGTGTATTCCAATAAAATGCTGAGAAAAGTGCTTATTAGCGAATCGTTTCTCAAAGACGCAGCGCTAAATATCGATTGGGAATTTGGGCCTTTACGCTACGGCCTGAGTGAAGAAGACGTGAAAAAAATCTTTGGCGAAGAGAACATTTTTGCATTGGGTGACTATTGGGAAGTGTATGTCGACAACCTCAAATATGACCTTTATTTTGCCAAAAACAAACAAGGCACGACAATACTTAGCGAACTTGAGATCGAGATGTTTTAAGCCTGTAAACCAAGTGTTTTGATATTTTGAAGTGAATACGCCCCGCCTCACCACTACTTTTGATAGTCAACTATCAATAAATATATGTTGCACATGAGTGGATAAACTAGGAGTGTAATGACACTTTTTTTGGGAGGGTGAAACATGCTTAAACTGTACGGCTTTGATGTAAGTAACTATTACAACATGATTAAACTGGCACTGGCATTAAAAGGGATAGATTACGAACCGGTAATGACATATCCCAACCAAACGCCAGAATATTTAGCTATCAGTCCAACAGGCAAAGTGCCTGCGTTACAAACTGAGCATGGGGTGCTAGTAGAGACCAACGTTATTTTAGAGTATCTCGATGAAGTTGCGCCTGAAAAACCTCTGTATCCAACCAATCCCTTTGAGCGGGCACAGGTTAAAGAGCTCGTGAAGTTAATTGAATTGTATATTGAATTACCTGCAAGGCGCTGTCATACCGAAGCTTTTTGGGGCGTTCCGGTAGATGACCTCACGAAAAAAGAAGTCAAGCGCGCGTTGTTTAATGGTGCCCAAGCATTGGCTCGAGCCGCAGAGTTTTCTCCCTATGTAGCAGGCGATAGCTTAACGGCAGCAGACATCATGCTGTTGTATACAATGGATCTTGCCGTGCCCGTAGCAAAAAAATTGTTTGATGTTGATTTGTACGAGCACGCTCCGGGAAGTAAAGCACTTATAGCGCAGCTTAAAGAAATGCCAGAAGTCCAACAAATCGAAAAAGACAAACGAGCAGCAGCCCCTGCATTTAATGCTTATTTGAAAAAAGCGTTTAGCGGCAAGTAAAACTTTGCAACTAGAATAAACATTAGCAGACTAGCCCAGTAGACTGCGTGGAAACCGTTTTTTAAGCTGTTTTTAAACTGTTTTCTCGAGATGTACTTTTTGAGGTATATTTCCTGAGTCATGGCTAGGTGATACTGAATGGCTATGGGCTAGCCGCTATTGATTTATTACTCTGTTCGCATAGCGTTTTTAAACGCAATACCCGCTTTGGTTCTATTTATAACACCCAGTTTTTTTAACACCGCAGAGACGTGCTGTTTTACGGTCGATTCTGAAATAGCTAATTCGTAAGCAATTTGTTTATTCAACAAGCCATCTGCCACCATTCTCAACACTTTTAATTGATGGGGCGTAAGCTGGCTCAATCGAGCGCCAAAGTCATCCAGGGAGTCGTTACCGTCTGCTGACAAATCAATATGGGCGGGCAGCCATGTCTCACCCTCAAGCACCGTATTTACAGCGTCTACAATACAATCTACCGAAGCGGACTTAGGTATAAAACCACTTGCCCCTAGCGCAAGCGCACGTTGCACAATACCGGGCGAGTCTTGCGCCGTAACTATCACCACCAGCACGTCTGGGTACTCGGCTCGAACTTCAGACAGCCCATTGAGGCCCTCACTTCCAGGCATACCTAAATCCAAAAACACCACATCAATAGTGGTATCTTGCGCCAACATATTCATTGTCTCTGGAAACGTCGACGCTTCAACAAGCTCTACGCCGCTGCCGCTGGAGAGTGCATGGCACATTGCTGCTCGAAATAATGGGTGATCATCTGCAATCAAAATACGTGTAGGCACAAGTCATCCCTTTGCTACTGCTTCATTAACATCATAATAACATGACATAAACACTACACCATGTACTTAATTAATAACCACAAAAAACCACCCGAATAGTGGGTGGCTTTTATCGTAAAGGCGTCGACTTATTTTTTGTTAGAAACGATACCCAAGAGTTAGATGAACGGTTCTCGGGTCGCCATAATAACCAATTAGCGTCGTGTCGCCTCCTAGCCCGGGACCGAAGTTTCCGTCATCGTCGCGGGTAACAAAGTCATATCCCCCAGTTAAATACTCTTCGTCGGTGAGGTTTTTCACATGTATACCGCCGTACCAATCCCCTTCTACACTTTCCCAACGCGCACTTAGGTTAACCATGCCGTAGGCGTCTTGTTGAATAAGGTCGCTGGTTTCGAAAAGTAAATAGTCATCACGGAAGTAGTAATTTGCGTTAAACGTAATGTCGCCAAAGCTCGTCTCTAAGAAGTAGCTAGCGTTAAAATTAAAGGTATTCTCTGGCGTACTTGCCAAACCAATAAGCGGAGGAATAGCGTTATTTTCTTTAATTTCAAAGTCGATGTAGCCATATGCTGCGTCAAACTGCAGGTTTTCTGACGCAATCCAGGTCATCTCTAATTCAGCACCTTTCGCAGCTGTTTCCGCTGCATTGCGAAGTCGCTGATCAAGCGCTGTGGGGTCAGACAAATCACCTTCTACACCAATATATTGTCTGTCTTTATGATCATATGAGAACAAGGTCACATTTAGGCGCAATGTATCACTTAAGTCGCTTTTCATCCCCAATTCGAAACTATCAACCACTTCTGGGTTTACACCTGGCTCGTTAATTTGTGCACGAGGATTAAACGTTCCTGATTTAAAGCCCTGAGAGTAACTGGCGAAAAACATCATGCTTTCGTCCATTTGATATTCAACGCCTACCCTAGGCGTAAATCTCGACCAGCTTTGCACTGCAGGTGCATCTAAAACGCCGTCGCCATCGGTATCGGTACCTAACACCTGAGGAACCAGTTGGCCTTCTGGACGCACATAGCCGTCAATCCAATCTGAGTAAGGGTATACGTTGTCAAACACCAATCCATTATTTACAAAGGCTGTTTTTTCTTCGTCTGTGTATCTCGCACCAAAGGAGAGCGAGAGTTTATCGCTCACGTTATAATTAAGTTGAGCATAAGCTGCATAGCTCTCTGAATTGTTGCACCCAGTTACCTCACGGGTGAGTCCGGGTGCGCCCAGAGACTGCCCCAGCACGCCTAAAATGGCATCGAAATTACCGCAGCTTTCGCCATCGTAAAAATAAAGGCCTGAGACTATATCGAAATCAGCGCCCATGTAGTTGGCTTGCAGTTCATGGGTCGTATTATTGTCATCATACTCCGCAGGTACATCAAAAATGGGCAGTGGTGTATTATCGAAATCGATGTTGGTGGGTGAATAACTCTCGCGATACGAGC
The DNA here is from genome assembly GCF_001886475.1 of Alteromonas sp. RW2A1. Taxonomy (NCBI): domain Bacteria; kingdom Pseudomonadati; phylum Pseudomonadota; class Gammaproteobacteria; order Alteromonadales; family Alteromonadaceae; genus Alteromonas; species Alteromonas sp. RW2A1. The sequence continues at coordinate 1,687,615 of NZ_CP018031.1, forward strand.
CAATGTATTTAAGCTCTAAATTTTCATTTACGTTGTAGCGTGCTAACCAGTTATAGCCTTCTAATTCAACCTTGTTCCATGTTGGCAAGCTCGTGTATGAGTCAAATTTTGAATCGGGAACAGGCGCATCGGTTAACAAGCTAGGCAATAAGCGATAACCACCGCGGGCATTAGACGTATCTTCGGTTTTGTCCCAACCAAAGCGGAAGAACAAATCTTCGCTGGCGTGAACTTCCAGCGACAATCTAGCGGCCCATAAATCTTTGTTGTAGTTTTCTTTATCTTGATTAGGCAGAGCGCTGAGTAAGTACTCGCCGAATCCGTCGCGATTTAAGTTAGCGTAGCCCACCCCTAAATATACGGTATCTGCAACAAGCGGCACTTGGCCAATTAACCTAATATCACGCTGATTGTAACTACCGACCGTAGCCTCAACATTCATCTCTGTGTCGCCACTCATTTCTTTCGTGACGTATTTCACGGCACCACCAATGGTGTTCTTGCCGTAGAGCGTGCCTTGCGGCCCACGTAATACTTCAATACGTTGCACGTTAAGTAAGTCAAGCACTGCACCTTGTGGCCGCGCAATATAGACATCGTCTACATAAATCCCTACGCCAGGCTCATAGCCCCATAGCGGATCTTGTTGTCCTAAACCGCGGATAAAAGCGGTAAGCGTATTGTTGGTTCCTCGGCTGGTTTGCAAGGTTGTGTTTGGTGAAAATTGCTGAAGTTCAGTTAAAACGCTGATGCCTTTCTCGCCAAGCTCTACAGCGCCAATCGAGGTGATTGCCACCGGAGTTTCTTGAAGCGACTCTACGGTTCTACGCGCAGTAACTTCGATGCGCTCTAACTTGCCTTTTTCTTTTTCTGCATTCTCGTTTGTATTGTTTTGCTGCGCCCAAGCAGGAGCTGCGCATAAACCTGCAGCAACCGCAATCGCGCAAAGACTGTGACGAGTGACTGCGCTTGGCGCATGACGCTTGTTGTGTGTAGTAAGTGACATAGTAAGTCCTTTATTGTTTTAAGTGGTGTTCACTGCTTGATGTATTGCCTACGGTCACGAATTACTTTAGTTAATTAATTGTTAACAGTATGTAGTACCATCGTACTATGGGCTTTTTGCCAAAGTAACGTCAAACTTTATGTGTAATTTGAACACGTTAGATTTGTTGACAATAAACTTGCGCAAAAGCAAGTCGGTTAGTGAATCTGCAATCGACTTAACTGCTTTGGAATATCTGCGGTCACAGATTTTTAAAGGAAAATAACTATGTTAAGTATGATTGGCTTGGTAGGCGGGCTTCTGCTACTTATTGTATTAACAATTCGTGGGATGAACCTGTTTATCGCCGCCCCTTTGTGTGCCCTTGTTGTTGCGCTAACCAATAACATCGCGGTTTTTACCGGTGATGTAAACTTTGTAGAAACCTACATGAGTGGTTTCTCAGGTTTCATTGCGTCTTGGTTTTTTATGTTTTTGCTGGGAGCGCTTTTTGGCAAATTCATGGAAGATACAGGGGCCGCTGATTCGGTATCTCGATGGATAATCTCGAAAATTGGCTACAAACAAGCAGTACTCGCCGTAGTGTTAGCATGCGCTATTTTGACTTATGGCGGTGTGAGCGTGTTCGTCGTAGCGTTTTCCGTTTATCCCATGGCGGTAAGCTTATTTAAAGATGCCAACCTTCCGAGACGGTTTATTCCCGCAGCGATGGCCTTTGGCTCGGTAACTTTTACCATGACATCGGCTGGTTCTCCGGAAATTCAAAATTGGATCCCGATTAAATATCTGGGTACGTCTCCTTTTGCTGCTTGGGAAGTGAGCTTAGTTGTTGCCATTTTAATGGCTATTTTTGGCTACTGGTGGCTAGCAAAAATGATTCGAAAAGCCGTGAACAACGGTGAGGTTTTCGTGGCAAGAGATACCGATCCGGAAATTCGGGAACGGGATTTACCCCACCCCTTTACCGGAATTCTGCCGTTAGTCGTGGTGTTAGTTATCTCGTTCTTATTTCACGAGGAACTAGCACAGCTAGCACTAATTTTAGCGCTTGGCGGTGGCGTATTGTGTTTACTGGCGATTAACTTTAAATACTTCCATAGCTTGTCGATGGCTATAAACGCCGGCACAACAGGTGCACTTATTGCCATCGGCAATACTGCCGCGGTGGTTGGCTTTGGTTCGATTGCGAAAAATACCGACGCGTTTCAGCAAACCGTGGCGCTAATGACTCAAATCCCTGGTAATGAGTTAATTGGAGCGGCCATTGCTGTTAGCGTTATTGCGGGGTTAACAGGAAGTGCATCTGGCGGACAGGCCATCGCCCTCCCCCTTGTTGCACCTCACTATTTAGATCAAGGTGTTGAGCCAGAGCAGCTGCACCGAATTGTCTCTATTTCTTCAGGCGCGTTAGATTCATTGCCACACAATGGGTACGTGGTCACTACCATTAGGGCAATATGTCACGAAACCCATCAGGCTGCTTACTGGTCAGTGGGGGCATTGACGGTAGTAGTGCCACTAATTGGTTTGGCTGTCGCGATTGGTCTATTTAGTATTTTTTAGTTAAAACTCCCTAAGAACCAAAAATAGATGCCAAAAATGTCAGCCTAAAGAATTGAATGAGATAAAAGGATATTAACGATGCATTATGTCTCTTGTAGACTCCAACAGCTTATGTCTGGTTGTAGAACTGTGCTTCTACATCGCAAAGCGGGAAGAACGTTGACAGTGAAACCGGCTATTTTGCCTGGGCTCGCGTTTGTTTCAGTCGCAGTATTGCTTTTCTCAAGCCCAACGTTGGCAACAGAAAACGCTGAGGTGCATAACCAACAAGAGAGCGAAACCTTACTTGTTGAAAAACAGATCTTTCGCATGGACAGCTTTACAACCTTTGGTGGAAAAACCATTGAGGATGTAAAAGTAGGCTGGGAAGCCTACGGCACGCTTAGTGAGAACAAAAATAATGTTATTCTTATAACGCATTATTTCTCAGGCTCATCCCACGCTGCCGGAAAATACAGTAAGAGTGACGCGGCGCCTGGCTATTGGGATAGTATTATCGGGCCAGGAAAAGCGATTGATACCAACCACTATTATGTAATTAGTGCTGACACTTTAGTGAATTTGAATGCCTACGATGACAACGTGGTCACCACCGGTCCGGCTTCAATAAATCCATCGACCGGAAAACCTTACGGACTCGACTTTCCTGTAGTGACCATTAGAGACTTTGTTAACGTGCAAAAAGCTCTGCTTGAAAGTTTAGGCATTTCGAAACTTCATGCCGTTGTAGGCCCGTCAATGGGCGCAATGCAGGCTATCGACTGGGCAAGTGCTTATCCTAACTGGGTACCTAGAATGGTGTCGGTCATCGGCGCAGGTGAAAGCGATGCTTGGACAACTGCCGCACTGGAACACTGGGCAAATCCGATAAGGCTTGATAGTAACTGGAAGAACGGTAACTATTCGCCAGACAAGCCACCCTCTGACGGGTTAACCGCTTCTTTGATGTTGATAACGCAAAATGCATTAACCCCTGAATTTTTTAACGCACAGGGAAACATGCTAGGCTTCAATAACTTAGAGTCTAAACCATTGGCGAGTATTAACAATCATCATTCTGTTACCACTTGGCTGCAGGAACGCGCTGCGGCTCGCAGTGCAAAAATGGATGCCAACCACTTACTCTATCTTGTAAGAGCATGCCAACTGTTTGTCGCGGGGCATCAACACAATTTAGAAGCAGGTGTTGATGCAATAAAAGCAAAAACGTTATTTATTCCGGCAGATTCAGATTTATTACTTATGCCCTATTTAGCTCAAGATGTGCACAAGAAGCTAGAAGCACGTGAAATGTCCAGTGATTACACAGAACTCAAGGGCTCGTTAGGTCATTTAGAAGGTGTAGCAAACATATCAAAACAGGCAGTCGCTATTCGCCAATTTTTGGAAAATGAGTAAAGGATTCTTATGAAAAAAAACATGTTTATCAAAGCTGCTGTTATAGGTGGCCTGTGTTTTTCAGCTTCTTTATACGGGCAAAGCTCTACAGAGGCAGTGCCGGTATTAAATTTAGATTTAACCGAGGTCACTGTATCTGGGCTTTCATCCGGTGGCTACATGGCCACGCAGTTTCAGCTAGCGCATAGCGATTGGGTGAAAGGTGTTGGCATTTTGGCAGCCGGGCCTTATTTCTGCGCAAAAGGCGATATAACAACCGCTTTAGCTCAGTGTGTTAATAAAACAGATACGCTGCCCAATGTAGAAGAGCTGACTAAACAAGCCACAGATTATGCAAAGAAAGGAAAAATTGCCGCATTAAGCAACATGAAAGACGCCAAAGTGTGGTTATTCCATGGAACATTAGATACTCGAATAGCCTCTGAAGTAAGCGATGCCTTATTCGAACAATACAAAATGTGGACAGACATTCAACATATCAAATATGTCAATGATATGTCGGTTGCACACCTATTCCCGACGAAAAGCAGTGGTACCGATTGCACTACATCGGAAAGCCCCTTTATTGGTAATTGCGACTATGATGCTGCTGGCGACATGCTAAATCATTTGGTTGATGACCTAGCAGCGGCCGACGACACACTATCAGGTGAATTACACACAATTAGCCAAAAAGACATTGCTGGCAGCAATGCCAAAACTTTGGCCAGTGAGGGATTTGTTTACGTGCCAGAGAACTGTGCGAGTGGCGAAACCTGTCGCGCTCACATTAGCTTTCACGGGTGTAATCAATATGCAGATGCGGTGGGTGATGCTTACGCGACCCAAACAGGATTGAACCGCTGGGCCGACGATAACAATATGGTTGTCTTATATCCGCAAACTAAAAAATCCTTGTTTATGCCGCTTAACCCACAGGGTTGTTGGGATTGGTGGGGGTATGCTTCGCCAGATTATGCCAATCGCGATGGCGATCAAATTAAGGCAGTTAGTGACTTGCTGAAGTCTTTACACACTTCGAATCAGGCAGAATTAACAACAAAGGACGCCAGCAATGAATAAACGTACGGTATTTATAACTGGTGGAGCAAGCGGTATTGGTTTAGGGATTGCCGAGTCATTGGTTAAACAAGGACACCACGTTATTGTGGCAGATATTAACGAAAATGCTGCTCAGGAAACTGCAGCCATGCTTGCAAGTCAATTTGGCAGTATGAACGATGGCAACGCCAGCGCTGTAGCTGTAGATGTTTGCGATGCAAGCCAAGTTGCATCGCTACCTGAGGTTTTAGGCAAGTTAACCGTTGATGTTCTTATTAACAACGCGGGTATTCAGCATGTCTCAAAGCTAGAAGACTTTCCCGCAGAAAAATGGCAACAACTGATCAACATTATGCTTGTTGGCCCAGCGCTTACAACGCAAGCGTTTTTGCCAGCAATGAAAGCGCAAAACTTTGGTCGAATTATCAATGTTGGTTCCATCCACTCTCTTGTTGCTTCGCCTTTTAAATCGGCTTATGTAGCGGCAAAACACGGCCTATTGGGCTTAGCAAAAACAGTTGCCCTTGAAACCGGCGAGTTTGATATCACCATTAACACTCTCTGCCCTGCCTATGTAAAGACACCCTTGGTAGAACAACAAATTTCAGCACAGGCCAGAGAGAACAACATGACTGAAGAAGACGTTGTGAAAAAAATCATGCTTGAACCCATGCCTAAAAAACAATTTATAGAAGTGCAGGAGTTGGCCGATACTGCTGCGTTTTTAATGACTGGCAGTGCGAAAAATATCACGGGTCAAGCAATTACCTTAGATGGGGGCTGGACGGCAAGGTAAAACTTCCCTTTTACAAAACACTTGTGCTAATGTCCGAACCATTGGAAATGAGAGGACATTAGCGTTCCATGCCCTACCAAACCGTTGCTTTAATTGGAAAACCTCAACACGAGGCCACTCACGATAGTCTTAACCTTCTTGCCGAATACTTTCTCGCCAAAGGATGCAAACTATTGGTTGAGGAAAGTATTGCTAATGAACTCGAAACAGACGACCTAAAAAGCTGCGATCTTGTTGTCATTGGCAAAGAGGCAGACCTTGCAGTTGTTGTTGGTGGCGACGGCAGCATGCTGGGCGCTGCGCGAGTACTGGCTCGATTCGATATTCATGTAGTGGGTGTCAATAGAGGCAACTTAGGCTTTCTAACCGATATTCATCCCGACGATATTATTCAGCAGCTTGACCATATCTTTAACGGTGAATGTTTTGTTGAAGAACGTTTTCTTTTAGAGGTGGGCGTTTACCGTCATGAAAAACTCAAAAGTAACAGCGCGGCCGTAAATGAGGTGGTGCTGCATCATGGCAAAGTAGCACACATGATGGAATTTGAAATATACATAGACGAACAGTTTGTTTTTAGCCAACGAAGCGACGGACTTATTGTAGCGACGCCAACTGGCTCTACCGCCTACTCCCTGTCTGCCGGCGGCCCCATTATTATGCCAAAACTGGATGCGCTCACATTAGTACCTATGTTCCCTCACACACTTAGCAGCCGTCCTATAGTGGTTGATGCAGACAGTCAGGTTTCAATGAAGGTGTCAAAAGTTAACAGTGATTCTTTGCAAGTAAGCTGTGATAGCCACATTGTTTTACCCGTATTACCCGGCGACGAAATTAGAATAAATAAGAGTGCAGACAAACTGCATTTAGTCCATCCTAAAGGCTACAGCTACTTTAATGTGTTACGCCAGAAATTAGGATGGGGCAGCAAGCTGTACTAGCATTTTGCTGTGTTCCAAACTCATCGATCTCTGTTCCAAGCATTTAGCCAGACGTGTGTAATCATGCATGAAATGTAAAGAATACTGCATTTTTTACACACTTCTGCATCTTTTTCCCAGATGTATGACATTGAAAAATAAAGAAAAATTAACCTTTCTCAAAATCCTCAATTATATTAGCAACTTATAATTTTCGCACATAACGGCATACCCGTTGCAACACCTTAGGCAAGCTAGGATTTCTCGATGTGTCGACAGCATTGAGTAATAACACTTTCATCAGTAAAGCGTTATTAATTAAAGTCGACCGAGGCCTAATTACTAAAGCGATAATAAGGAGTTATTATTATGAGTAACAACGATATTAAATTTACTGCACCAGGTATGGACAACGAGTCTGCAGCAACAACAATTAAAACGTTGGACCAGCGTTTAGTAGCGCTTCTAGATTTACAGTTAACCCTGAAACATATTCATTGGAATGTAGTGGGTCCAAACTTTATTGGTGTGCATGAAATGCTAGATCCGCAGGTGGATGCTGTTCGCGAAATGACCGACACCATTGCTGAACGTATTGCCACACTAGGCGGAGTACCAAAAGGTACACCAAAAGCCATAGTAGACGGTCGCTCATGGAATGATTACGATTTAGGCAAGGGCTTGGTAACCGATCACCTTAAAGCACTTGATAAGGTATATGATGGCGTAAATGGAGACCATCGCAGCGCAATTGAAACCCTCGGTGATCTAGACCCCGTGTCGGAGGACATGATTACCGGCCAACTCGCTGAACTAGAGCAGTTCCAGTGGTTTGTGCGCGCCCACCTTGAGTCAGGCAGCGGCGAACTAGCGCAGTAATCTTTAGCGCGGTGATCTAGTGCAATAAAAGTTTATTGCAAACGATTTAGAAAGAAGGCCATCTCGGCCTTCTTTTTTATGTTCGCTTTTTTTCCTCATTATAGAGATAACTTCAATTTTCTTCTCGATTCTCACTCCACTCCATTTCTAGTGCTCTTTAAGAAGCCTATGAGCATTTTAAAATCTTTAGAGTGACCGAAACATAAAAACCTAGTACGCTACTTATGAAAGTAGTTGTTATGGTCATGGATGACGATGATTTAGTTATCAAAATCCTCCCTCGACACGAAAATACCTACAAGTAATTGTTGTTTACATCCGGTATAAGGATGTACAAAAACAAAAATAAAAAAGTGCTCGAGTACAGACCATCGATTGGTCTTGGTCATTTCGAGCAAAACCATCGAAGTTACAAATCATTTCAAAGGAATTCTACATTATGGAATATTTCACTAAAGCGCTTAAACATTATGCAGACTTTACAGGACGCGCAAGGCGCACCGAATACTGGATGTTTTTCTTGTTCTACATTATTTTTTACGTAGTTTGTGCAACAATTTCCTATGCTCTTGGTTCTGAAGCCCTCACTGCAATTTTCTCACTAGCTTTACTTATACCCTCGCTGAGTGTTGGTGCTAGACGACTTCATGACACAGGGCGCAGTGGTTGGTGGCAGTTACTTAACCTTATCCCGATCATTGGGACAATTGTTTTAATAATCTTTTTCGCACAAGATAGCTCTGAAGATAATAAGTACGGACCCAACCCTAAAGCCGCTGTATAGCCTTACCTGTATGGCTAGGCACGCGCCTAAAAAAACGCATAACCATTTATTTATTTATGCGTTTTTTTAGCAACCCATTACTCTCGTTAGCTTTTTTCATTAACAACGCCCCCTAAACAAAGCGCTCCCAATGAATTTTAGTCAAACCTGATTCAGCAAATCGACAGATTACATTCGACTGTACTTTACATCTCAAAAATACTGTATATATTTACAAGTACTGTATATATCATCATGTTCAACTTTATTAGAGTGTGGTTATGTTAGCGAATCTTTCGATATCAAATTTTGCTGTTGTAAAACAACTTTCAGTTCATTTTGAAAATGGTCTTACTGCTGTGACGGGTGAGACTGGGGCGGGTAAGTCTATTGCCATCGATGCATTGAGCTTATGCCTAGGTGAACGAGCAGACGCAAACGCAGTTAGAAAAGGTTCCGCTAAAGCTGAAATAGTGGCACATTTTTCACTGGTTGATAATGCCAGTGCAAAGGCATTTTTAGATGAACACGAGCTCACCTCAGATGAGGATGACAGCAGTTGTTTTGTGCGCCGCGTTATATCAAAGGAAGGTCGTTCTAAGGCATTTATCAATGGTACTCCAGTATCGTTACAGCAGCTTAAAGGTCTAGGGCAAACGCTACTCTCAATTCATGGGCAAAATACCCACCTGCAATTGTTAAAAGAAGATTATCAGCGCCAACTTATAGATAGTTACGCCAGCCATAATCAGTCGCTCGATGATGTAAAAACCGCCTACACAATGTGGAAAAACAAGCAAAGAACACTAGATGAGTTGCGCGCGAAAGCTCAGCAGCGTGAAGACCGTCTACAACTTTTAACTTACCAGGTGCAAGAACTTGACGAATTTGCAATTGAAAATGGTGAGTTTGAAGAGCTAGAAGTAGAGCATAAAAGACTTAGCAACGGTCAAAGCCTATTAGAGCAGGCTCAAACAAGCGTTTACAACCTGTACGAGAATGATGAAGGCAATGCACTTAGTGTTATTCAAGGTAGTATAGAAAAGTTAGCGGAGCTTGAAGCCCACGATGCCAGCTTGACACCAATTATAGCGCTTTTAAATGAAGCCTCTATTCAAGTGGAGGAGGCAGCGAGCGAGTTGCGTGGATATTGCGATCAGCTAGAAATTGACCCGCTGCGTTTGCAGCAAGTGGAAGCGCGGTATTCAAAAGCAATGGAGTTAGCTCGCAAACACGCAGTAATGCCTGAAGCGTTAGCTCAGCATCACCAAACACTTTCCGCAGAGTATGCTTCACTAGGTGAGCAGGAAAGCTTGCTTGAAACTCTAGAGCAAGACGTTGAAGATGCAAGACAGCACTACCTTACTACCACCAAAGGCTTATCAGAAAGCCGTGCTAAAGCAGCTAAAGCCTTCGCGGGAGATATAGAATCGCAAATACAACAAATGAATATGCCCCATGCAAAGGTGTGCATTGACATCCGTTACGACGAACTAAAAAAACCTGCGCCATCAGGGTTAGACACTATTGAATTCAAAGTATCTACCAATCCGGGGCAAGATGCTGACGTGCTAGAAAAAGTAGTGTCTGGCGGTGAATTGTCGAGAATTGGCCTGGCAATTCAAGTTATCGCAAGTGATAGTCATGCCACGCCTACTATGATCTTCGATGAGGTAGATACGGGAATAAGTGGCCCTACAGCGTCTATTGTTGGTGCGCTGCTTCGCAAACTGGGTAAGCAATCACAAGTTATGTGTGTAACCCACTTACCGCAAGTAGCGGCGCAGGCACATAATCAGCTGTTTGTGACTAAGATCACCGATGGCGAAAGCACAGAAACTCAAATGATTCCGCTTACCAAACAAGACCGTATTGACGAACTAGCAAGATTGCTGGCTGGCGACAAAGTAACCAAGTCTGCGTTAGCGAACGCAAAAGAGCTGCTTAAAAGCGCAACATCGAACTAAAATGCAGTTGATTGGTCATAGTTGTCAATGTAGCATGCCTTCGCGCTTGCAATAAAACAGCTGAGGCTTCCTAATTTTGGAAGCCTTTAGGCACTAACAAAGGCAATACTGGACTTATATACGCATGAAGTTGCACCATCTTATAGTTATTCTCGGCATTACATTTACGACTACGGCCTGCTCAAACTGGATTTTTAGAATCGACGTTCCCCAAGGTAACTTTCTGGATCAGCGAGACGTAGAAAAGTTGCGTATTAATATGACGAAAGAGCAAGTAATTTATGTTCTTGGTAATCCTGTTGTTCAAGACTCTTTCGATAACGACACTTGGTATTATGTATATGATATGAAGCGTGGAATGAAGGATCGCGGCGACGATTTCCAACGTCAAATGATCATAAAATTTGAAGATAACAAAGTCGCATCTGTTGAAGGTGACTTTGAGCTTTCAGAAGATTTTAACACCCCGCTAGACGAGTAGATTTATAGAGTCTAGATAATTAAGCTGGGTATCGACTTTCCTGTAGTCATAATTCTGTTTTTCAGTGTGTTTCAATGGCAGGTTATCTCGCTAGTCATTGGGAATAATGATGTTGTACAGTTAAAGAATGAACGTCTGAGCATAGGTATATGGTCTGCGCTAAGTTTGCGCTTATTGGAAGACTGGGCTTTTAAAGCATTTGTAAAAGCGTTTAGCCAACGTTTTTTAGCGAAGCAGTATTATTGATTACTCGCGCTTTTCGAAATGGAGTACAAAAATGGAGCATAGCTTCTGGCATAGTAAGTGGAATAAAAATGAAATCGGATTTCATGAACCCGAAGGAAACGCCCTTCTTGTCAAATATAGCCATGTCCTGCTTAATGTAAAAAGCGATACGATTGAAAGTGAAGCTTTAGTTAACGAAAGCGCCTCTTCGGAGAAAACGCAAAAACGTATTTTTGTTCCTTTATGTGGAAAAACAAAAGATATTGCTTGGTTGCTCTCTAAAGGCTGCGAAGTGGTTGGTGCTGAATTAAGCGAAATTGCTATTACGCAACTCTTCGAAGACCTTAATTTAACTCCAACTATTAAGTCATCTCCCAAAGGCAAGGTTTACTCAGCAAATCACATCACTATTTTTGTTGGTGATATTTTTAAGTTAACTCCTGAAGATATTGGTGAAGTTACTGGCGTGTACGACAGAGCTGCTCTCGTCGCCCTACCCGATGGTCTTCGCGAGCGTTACGCTGAGCATATGGTATCGTTAACTCGCTGCGCGCCTCAGCTTTTAATCACATTCGACTATCAACAAAGCGAGTTACAGGGCCCTCCATTTTGCGTTAGCCAAAGCATGGTTGAGAACATGTATAAAGAGCACTATGCTATCTCATTGCTTGAACGCTCTAATTTAGAAGGTGGACTTAAGAAAAAGGTAAAAGCAGATAATTTAGTATTTACACTTTCATAGTAAAAACCTTCGATGCAGCTTGCCAATCAGCTGTATACGTAAACTCACATACGTCGAAGTTTTCTCCCCACATATTTGCTGGCACAGTGATGGGAGCGTTAAATAACAGCCTAGTAATAGGTGACTGAGGTAGGGAAAACAAGAGAGGAAAAACAAGAGACCAAGTAAGTCACACGCAGCCCTAACCCCACCAACTGTTAACAACCTGTTACCATCCAACCACAAATTCATCCGTATTTGATATCTGTATTTTATCTCTGTAATTCATAGCAGCTCCCGAATACATCCCCTTTACTCGGGGATTTAGCAAGTGCCAAGCCATTCCCTTAAGCAGCTTCAATTTGTAAACAAATTGTAATAAAGGATAATTTGCACAATTCCTACTTTGCACTAGTATCAAAACCAGACAACTTCGTTAGTGTATTTTTATTTAAAAATCAGTACTAGGTGTTTCTGAGAGAGTAAATGCACTCAGGATGTCGCGAAAAGGACCTTCAGTCAGGCAACACGGTATTTAATTTAGCAACACTGGTGTAGTGAAAACTGCATTGCTATCTGGTATCGACTTTGTAAAAGCCCTGACAAACGCATCAGTTAAAAGAAAAAAATAAAGATAAGTACACACGTTGGTTGTTTTTCAATGGCTTCTTTCACTTCCAAAATGAAAGAGCTGAATTGCGTATTTTTAAGTGCTCGACCTATTCACTACTTGCACTTCGAAACCAGCGCAAACACTCAAAACTAATACACACTACGTTAATTGAGAGTAATGCCGCATGACCATAAAACGAAACTGGCTTAGCATAGCACTCGCTGCGGGCGCAACTGTTGCAATAGGCGGATGCCAAAACGACGATGAAGCGATTGGCGGAACCTTAGAAAATCCTCCTCCACCAACATCTGCGAATTATGAACTAATTTGGTCTGATGAATTCGACGGCAGCACGCTAGATACCTCCAAATGGGAAGTACAAGTGGGCGATGGCTCGTCCGAGGGACTGCCGCCTGGCTGGGGAAACAATGAACAGCAGTACTACACCGCAGATAATATAAGCGTAGAAGATGGTTTCTTGGTTATTGAGGCTAGAGTGGGTGATTCGCCAGACCCGAATTTTGCTTTCACCTCAGGCCGTTTGCGCACACAGGGAATATTAGATTTTACGTATGGTCGAATTGAAGCCCGTATTCAAGTTCCAGAGGGTTTGGGCTTATGGCCAGCGTTTTGGACACTAGGAAGCGATCCTTCTCCTTTTGGTGAGTGGGCCGCTAAAGGCGAAATAGACATCATGGAGTCTTTCGGGCAGGCAACTCCGTTCATAGCAGGAACCGTGCATTATGGTCAACGTTTCCCCCTAAATGAAAGCGCTACCAAAACTTACGAAATAGATCCAACCGATGGCTTTCACGACTACGCAGTCGAGTGGGACTCTCAGCGAATTCGCTGGTTTGTAGACGGGGTTCATTATTTTACGGTGAGCCGTGATACCTACTGGAACTATTATTTCAAAAACCAAAGTGAAGGCTTCGTAGTTGGGGAAGAAGACGCACCGTTCAACGAAAATCAGCATTTGCTCCTCAATCTTGCTGTAGGCGGCGACCCAGCGGGCATGCCAAACCCTAACGATACCGATGTATTCCCTGGTCAAATGCTGGTGGATTATGTTCGGGTTTATCAATGCCCACTTGCTCCGGTTAACGACGGTTTGGGCTGCGAAAACAGTATTGACCAAGTCGACCCCTTTATCATTACCCAAGGCGGAGACGGTACACCACCACCGCAAAATGTGGAGATAAACAGCTTTACCCTATACAACAATGGACCGGGAGTTCTATTTGCAGATAGCAATAGCGAACGTCCACTGGGTATTGGCGTATTTGACAATGATGGAGCGTTAACAGTAACTGAAGTCGATTCTGGCGACACGGAGCGCGGCACGGTTATTGAAATCAACACTTCAGGTGGTGGAAACATTCAAATTAACGACCCCGAGGGGAACACGTTTGAGCTATTTGGCGTTGGTCGCGCAGACAACAATGAATTCTATGGCGGCGAATTGACGTTTGATGTGTTTATTGACAGTGCATCCACCAATGCAACTATGCTGCAAGTTGGTGTAGATAGCGGGTTCCCTAACGTGGGCTTTATACAAATTCCACTGACAGATCTACCTCAAGACGAGTGGACATCAGTGTCACTTGCTCTCAGTGATGTTATTCAAAGCAATATTGGTGCTTTTGGTGGCGGTCCTCTGAATATTGAAGAGGTGCTCAATCTTATAATACTTGAACCTGTTGGCGGTGCTGCCCGCATGCAGTTCGACAATATAAACCTTCTTTGCGGTGCTCCAGCCTCTCGTCCTTGCGGCATAGTGAGTATTACCACCGTTCCACAAAATGTGTTTATCGATAGCGTTGACCCGCTTTGGGACTTTGGTATTGGTGCGGCAGACAGCGGTTCAGGCTTTGCCACTTACACTGACGGCAGTAATCCAGATGGCGTTAATAAAATTGAATGGGAAGTAGTAACGTCTGACGACGCAGCTCGCGACCAAGTTATCGATATCACCTTCAACGGCGACGGCGAGAGTGGTGTATGGTTTATCGCCACCGAGCCCGTTAACCTTTCTGGTTATAATAACGGCGCCGTGGTTTTTGACCTTTTCGTTTCCGACTTCGGCAGCGATACAAATACCGTAACCATGCAAGTAGACTGTGTATTCCCCTGTACAAGTGGTCCGCAAGATTTAGGGCGACCTGCAAACGGTGAATGGCAGGAAATTGAAATTCCTTTAAGTCAACTGATAAGTAGTGGCTTAAACACCGCTAATGTTAGCTCCGGCCTTGTGCTTGCAGTAACAGACGTTAATGCCACAACCTCGCTTACGGTAGATAACATACGCTGGGAGCCCACGACTGAGATTGTGGAAGAGGAAGTGCTGCCACTTGGTTTCTTTGCGGACTTTGAAGGAGTTAACCCGGCAGCCACTGCACTTGGTGGAAATTGGCAAAGCTTTGGCACGGTATTCGATGCCAATGGCGGCTTCATTTATAACTACGGCCAACCTTTCCCGACACCGCTTAACAGCAATAGTTTTGCCAATATAGCCACGGGGTTAGGCGGTGACGAGCAAGGCTCGCAGCAACTCGTTATATTTAACGACTACAATAATCAAGATCATGGAAACGGTCTGTTGATAGAGGCTGCAACCTTCCAGCAAGTAACGCTTACAGCTGACGACTCTGGTATCTATACGTTTAGCTTTGATGCCCGAGTTCCCGATGAAGGCGCGATTACTGAACCCACAATAGCCACTGCATATGTGCAAACTCTAGACCCTTCAAACGGCTTTGCCACGACGGCAAGAGTTGAAATCGATTTATCGATGATTTCGAGCACAGAATGGCAGACCTACTCTGTTGACTTCAATATCGACGGCGAAGCTATGGCTGGACAATTGCTAGAATTTGGCTTTACCACTCGCACTACAGGTTTTGCCCCCTCTGCCATAGTGGTAGATAACATCGACTTCAACCTAGCCGAAGGCGGAATTAGCTATAACACTGATTTTGAAAGTGGCGACGCAAGTGCCGATGCCATCGGTGATAACTGGCTAAGCTTCGCTGCGGTGTTTGGTGCAGATGGAAACTTTGCCTACAGCTACGGTCCGTTCCCTGCGCCTAACAACACCGGTGGGTTTACCAGTTACGCCACAGGTGAGGCTGGTGAAAGCCAAGGCTCTCAATACCTAAATGTATTTAGCGACTATAACAACGGCGACCATGCTGGCGGACTTACAATTGAGGCTGCAAGCTTTCAAGAGCGCATATTCTCTGCTGCTGATGCAGGTAATTATACGTTCTCTTTTGATGCCAAAGCGCCCTTTGATGGCGGCATAGCACCACCTACAACGGCGTATGCCTATATTCGTGTACTCGATCCTAATAATGGTTTTGCCTCTACCGTCGACATTCGCGTTGATTTAAGCGAAGTCAGTAACAGCGAGTGGTCTCGATACACCGTTGAAGCGGTGCTTGAGCAAAACTTAGATGGTCAAATACTTCAGTTTGGATTCTCTAACTCGGCCACGGACTATAACCCCAGCGGCATTTTCTACGACAACCTAGTTTTCGCAAGGGCTGAATAGAGGGACATGAATATGAAATTATTTACTAAAGCTTTATTCAATGCGGAGCAAGGCGCTATGTTGCAAACCAAGACCAGTTTTAAATCCTTGTGCAAGTTTCTGTATATTCCCGTGTTCGCATCTTTGGTAAGCGTTTCGTTATCGGCGCAAGAGGCCGACGATAAGACGAAAGAAAAAGATGCCGACGTTGAACGTATAATGGTAACTGTGGAACGTCGAACTCAAGATTTACAAGACTTAGCAGGTACCGCCTTTGCGTTTTCGGGAGAAGACTTAAAGTCTCAGGGTATTCAGGATATTACTGATATTTCCGAATCTATTCCTGGGCTGGAAATAGGTAATAATCAAGGCAACGTGGAAGTTTGGATCCGAGGCATTGGTAGTTCAAATAATACAGAGCTTGGCGACCCCGCAGCCGCAACTCATTTAGACGGGGTGTACATTCCCCGTCCATCTGGAATAGGTTCGGCGTTTTTTGATGTCTCAAGGGTAGAGGTTAATGTTGGCCCCCAGGGTACATTGCGCGGTCGAAACGCAACTGCGGGCTCGGTGAATATTATTCCATGGCGGCCCGCTATTGGTCAGTGGAATGGTAGCGCCGAGATAGAGTTTGGTAATTACAACCAACGTGCTATTACTGGCGCTTTGAATATACCGGCCACTGACAAGCTCGCGTTTCGTATTGCCGGCACTAAAATCGATCATGACTCGTATTATAATGATGTTGGTCCGTTAGACTTAGAGCTTGCCGAAGCTGCTGATAATCTTGGCTTACGCTTCCAAGCACTCTACGAACCGACTAACGATTTGAGTATTTATTTATCTTATGACTTTGCTCGCGAACAAGGCACTGGTTATACCGGAACTAATTACGCTCTGCCTCTGGGGTTAGGTATAGATCCAGACGATATTGAAGATCCTCGTGACGTGGTAGGTAGGGGCTTTACGCCAGTGCAAGATACCATTCACGACGGCTTTAAAATTGAAGTCACATGGGACTTGGGAGACGCGTTACTGGAATACAACGGTAGCTATCGCGATTTAATTTACGATTATCAAGCCGCTACCCCACTCTCTCCCGATTTTCCGGGCGTTTTTGAGGCATTGGATCCTCTCGAACAAGCATTAGACGATTTCTCACGCTTTCAGTTTTTGACTGACTCTGAATCTATCATTCACGAATTGCGTTTGTTATCTGACGATGACGCGAGCCGTCTAACCTACACTGCCGGTATATTCTTGTTCGACGAACGTCAGCAAACGTTTTTAGCGTCTGCTGGCGATAGAGGAGGTTTTTTCCAAGGGGCAGAGTTTAATCAACCTAACACAGATACCGACTCCTTCTCTGTTTATGCCGATGCCACGTACGAGTTCAGTGCAGATACTCGCTTCACAATAGGCTTGCGATACACCGAAGACACCAAAACCCGTCAGGGCGTGAATGCACGTTATGCATTTGCGCTAGGCGGTTTTGACGTCAACACGGGCAATCCGTTTGGCTGCTGTATGGGTGCCAGAGTTGGTACTGAAGGATTCGCATTTGCAGGGTTTGGACGTTCTATTTATGATCCCGACCAAGATGGTGATGGTTCAGTTTCTGACGACGAGTTCTTAAGCTTTTACTTTGATGGTATTGCTCAGTTTGGTGAACGCGATACGCTAGACGATATTTTCGCAAATGGCATCACTCCAGGTGGCGCAGATGTACGTCCAGCCTGCTCAGACAGCGATGTCACTGACAACTTGATTTGTAATCAGGATGGTACCCATTCGTTTGCCGTTCCCATTTCGCCTAATAACTCTATTACTGTGCAAGATGGCCGCATAGATAATAGCTTTGTCGACTGGCGCTTGCGCTTAGAGCACGATTTAAACAATGACCAGCTTGTATATGGCCTTATTGCTACCGGTCATAAATCGGGTGGTTTTAACGATACGTTCAGCGATCCAACAACAGGACTGACACTAGCTCCCACCTATCAGGAAGAAAGCGTTACGCTGTTTGAGTTTGGCTCTAAAAATGAATTCGATTGGGGAAATGTACCCACTACATTTAATTTCTCTGCGTTTTACAACGACTACCGAGACCAAGTATTCACCAACTTGCTGTCTGTAGAGCAAGCGCTTGAATTTAACTCTGGTGCACCCGTTGACCCACTCGACGCTACGCCTGGAGCTTTGGTTGTGTCATTTAGTTTTAACGCTGCAGACTCTGCCATTTACGGCATGCAGTTCGATGGCAAATTTGAACTGCCTTACGACATTAATCTTAGTTGGACAGCCCTATGGCTTGAAGCTGAGATTGAAGACAGCCAAGATATTCAAGACTCACGATTCCAAGCTGACGTGGCACCAGATGAAGCCGTTTTTCAATCTATTGATGGAAATAGACTTCCTCGTACCCCTCGCTACCAGCTTAACGCAAGCTTAAGTCAAATATTCGATATTAACTCCGGCACCATTGATTACGTGATATCCGCTGGCTGGCGTGATGAGCAGTTCTTAACCATTTTTAACAGTATAGATTATCAAAACCCTGATAACCCTCGTCGCCGACTTGACGATAGCGTAGATGCTTATTGGACAGTCGACGCCGGGCTTGGATATACCCATGGCGGTGGTGCACTGCGTTTTGAAGCATTTGCTAATAACCTGTTTGATGAGGTGCGCACTGCGGCCACTATCATTACTCAGTTTGATAACACTCGCTTCTTTACGCGCCCAAGAACCTTTGGTGTCCGTATGCGCTATACTTATTAAAAGGTATCCATAACAAGATCACCGCGCGATACCCTTAGATATTATTAAAAGGGTATCGCAACTGGTATCGCACTTTTCTGCTCGACGCCTTTGCAACAAACTTAAATTTTCAAGGAGTGACGTAGTGGCAACACATCGTAAGAAAAAATCGTTTTTATTGTTAGCCTGCTTACTTTTCCTCTCACCAGTCCTATTTGCTAAACCCATTCATGTAGAAGTAGTTAAAACCCAAGACGACGGTTTTGTGCTTATGCGCGGAGATAAGCCTTACACAGTTAAAGGTGCTGGCGTAGACGGCGCTGATTTAAAAACACTGGCTGCTCATGGTGCAAATTCTATTCGTACCTGGTCTGTTGATGGTGGTGTCTACCCTGCCTCAGTCCTGTTAGATAAAGCCCATGAGCTTGGTATGACGGTCTCATTAGGTATCGACTTCGCCCGTGAGCGACATGGTTTTGATTACAACGATCCCGTCGCTGTTGCTGAACAACTAGAGCAAGTAAAGGCTCAGGTAATTAAACATAAAGACCACCCTGCACTTCTCACTTGGTTTATTGGCAACGAGCTCAACTTTGATTTTACCATTAATCCGAAGGTTTACGACGCGGTTAATCAAGTTGCCGAAATGATAAAGCAGTTAGATCCCCATCATCCAACCACAACCACCTTGGCTGGTTTCGATGAAGATGCTATGGATGCCATCACACAACGTGCACCCGCTTTAGATTTCATCAGCTTTCAGCTTTATGCAGACGTGGTTAACTTGCCTAAATATGTAAAGTCTTATGGGTATGAAGGACCCTACATGATTACAGAATGGGGCGCGGTAGGACACTGGGAGGTATATAAAACAAAATGGGACGCACCGGTTGAAACAACAAGCTCTGAGAAAGCGAGCAATTACGCTAAAAGTTACCTGAAAGCCATTCAGCCAGAAGCAAAACAAGTTATAGGTAACTACGTTTTTTTGTGGGGTCAAAAGCAAGAGCGAACAGGTACTTGGTACGGTATGTTTTTAGATTCTGGGGAGCGCACTGAAGCCGTTGATGTTATGCACTACATCTGGACTGGACAATGGCCGGCCAACAGAACCCCTCGCGTTAGCCCAATAGGCTTAGACGGTAAAGTTGCCTTCGACAATATTTATCTTTTTATGGGTGACGAGTATGAGGCAACATTGAACGCGGTAGACCCAGATAATGATAAATTAAGCTTTAAGTGGGAAATACGAAAAGAGTCTACCGCCACAGAAGTAGGGGGTGATAAAGAGGAAATCCCTGAACTGGTGGAGGGCTTGATAGAAGATGTCTCAGATCAGAAAATTAAGTTTAAGGCCCCCAACACACCCGGAGCTTACCGTCTCTATGCCTATGTGTATGATGGAAATGGAAATGCGGCTCATGCTAACGTTCCATTTTTTGTAAAGTAGGTGGTACTATTCTTCACTTAGTGTAGAGGACGAAGAAATCTTACCATCGAGTATGAACTAATCTAAGTTGGCACCTTGGTGATGTGATAATTACCTAAGTGTAGTCAGCCTCATCACAGTGCCGGCCCTCTTTTAGATCGCAATCTTCTCGCTTGGCCTTGTTAAGCCAATAAAAAGTATAAGAGACAATGGCAATTCCGGCGAGAATATTAGATGCACAAATGGCATAAAACACCCATTTATAGTCGAAAAACAATGACGCGAGAAAGCTTAGAGGTATATATAAAAGTCCGCCTCTAACGAAATAATGCATCAGTCCAGTTAGTGGCTTACCTAACGCGTTAAATGTTGCTGAAGAGACGATTACCGCGCCATAACCGCACAAACTGATTATTACCGCATACAAATACCCATTGGCGATATTTGCCACCTCGTTATCTGAAGCAAGTGCTTGGGTAAATGTATCTGCAAAAAACGCGGTGATAGTAGCGACTATTAATGCCCAGAGCACAGAAAAAACATAGCAATACGCCACTGCCGAAATTACTCGCTGCTTTTTATTCGCCCCCCAATTTTGCCCAACAATTGGACCAATAGCCGCGGAAAGTGACAACATCGGAATACTTGCAAAAGACTCAATTCTGGTGGCAACACCAAATGCCGCAACAACTTCTTGAGAATAGGCTGCCATTATTCCGGTTACCACACCAATCGACATTGGATTAACAATACTTCCTGTGGCAGCAGGTACCGCAATTTTAAGAATGCTTTTCACCGATTGGATAAAGTCTGAAAACGCAGGAACGGTTTTAGTCAGCATTTTAGTCTGAAAGCCTACCAAATATAGCGCTAAGACAAAGGTGAATACTCGAGCAATAAAGGTACCGAGTGCTGCTCCTTCTATACTCATAGCTGGAATAGGACCATAGCCAAAAATAAATACCGGCGTAAGAACAATATTTACAACCGCAGAACAGACCATAATGAAACCGGGCCAACGCGCGTTGCCGACTGAACGCAAAATAGCATTGGCGACCATAGGGATAACTAAAAAGGGCATCGAGATATACCAAATCTGCATATAGCGTCGAATAAGGTCTAGTGTTTTTCCTTGTGCGCCAAGCAGGCTAAACAGTGGATCTATAGTGAAATATCCGATTGTGCTTAAAAGCGCCACTATCGTGCATGACAATAATAAGCTATCGACGGAATAACGCCTCGCTGATTGCTTATCGCCTGAGCCGTATGTTCGGCTGACCAAAGAAGCCGTTCCTGCACCAAGTCCACTTGAAAGGCTAGCAATAGTCATAGTGACTGGAAAAGTAAAAGTGAGCGCCGCAAGCTCAGTTGTGCCAAGCTTACCGACAAAGTAAGTATCTACTAGGGCAATGGAGAACACAGCAGCTATGCCAAGCATCATCGGAAAAGCTTGAGAGAATAGAATTGGAATTAATTTCCCAGAAGTGAGATTCGAATCAGACATTACGCTCGCGCAAAATAATAACTACGGCAAACAATTCGCATTAGCTCAGTAGGGCAATAGGTAGTCTTATCTTAGTCCTGATAGAGGGTTAAAGTTCAAGCTATCAGTCTTGACTCTTTCTTTCATACTGACGCGCAAATTCTAATAAACCTGGGATTGAATTAGTTCAACGCCAGCTACGAGCTTTGAGTCCAATTGCTAAGTGCAACTCTATCCTTATGGAGAGAAACGTTGCCATAAATCATCATTGCCGTCCCCATTCCTTTCCCCCCATTTCTACTAACCGAGACGCTGCTCGTCTAAAGGAAAAGGCGAGATCATTGGCAGACGAAAATTGTGCCAGTGACACGCCAATTCGACCCGTCGCCGACCACTCATAATATTTCCCCTCTTTAGTGCGAATCATGGTGGTCGCAAAGGAACTCGAGTTCCCTCCCTTATCATTAACAATCAATTCTTCATCTCCATCGCTACTTTCAACTTGCGCTTCAAAATCGACAAACAATTCGTCGAGCGGGACTTGTGCCGCCAGTACCAAGCGAGTACGAGACTCATAACACGCGTCAATAAGGGTCACAAATCGTCGCGCTTCGTTGAGATGATTGGCGTCCAGTTGGGGTACACGTTCCATGATGATGACCGGAAATCGGCGGCATAGGGAAATATAATCGGCCGCTCCGAGCGGTTGGTAGCACAACTCAGAAAAGTCAAACCAGGCGCACTGGTTATTCAATCGGGCAACCTGGACGGTGCGACCAAAGTGGACGGGAATGCTCTCGGCTTCAGTTGTGGATGCAGTGCCACCAAATATTTCTTCCAATTGCGCCTGTATGTTGTTGTTAATATTATTATCGCCTTGCATATCCTTATTTGACCAAAAATAGGATTGACCATCCGCTCGACTTTCGAGTCGATAATCCTTCTGGGAATCCTCCATGGAGATAATGTCGAACGTGTCTTTCAACATGTCTATGAATGGCAAAAAAAGAGAGCGGTTAATGCCTCCCTCGTACAAGGTATCGGGGGAGCGGTTCGAGGTGGCTACCACAACGACATTGCAATCCAATAATAACAAAAACAGTCGTTTCAAAATCATGGCATCGGCGACGTCTGTCACTTGAAATTCATCGAAACAGAGGAGTTGGGCTTCTTGTGCCAATTGTTGTGCAATGATGGGAATCGCATCACCACGTGGGTGCTCCTGCTTGTACGCAAAGATTCGATGATGGACATCTAGCATAAATTCATGAAAGTGGACGCGGCGTTTGGTAATTTTTGCTTGCTTGTGACTGTCATTATTACAGCCAGAATCATCATCAGGAACATTAACCAACGAGTAAAAGAGATCCATTAGAAAACTCTTGCCGACCCCGACCGGCCCATGAATATATATGCCTCGCGGTGGTGGACCAAAAGACCACAAATTGAACTTCTTTCGAAGAAAAGACTGGGCGGATGTTAAGGATCGCGCCAGTGACAGAGGCCCGCTACTTGTAAAGCGACTCGCTGTCTGATCGTCAGTGCTTGTGGGTACTGGTGGCAGCGAGGTGAGAGACTCGTGCAGGGCATCGAATTTTGCCGCCAGAGCGACCTGCGCGTCATCTCGTCGCACCTCCCCCGCGTCCACCTTGAGTTCATACGCCGCTGTCACTGGGCCTGTCGAGGAGCACCGCCAAGCGACGCGAGGTTGTGCTATCGTCGTGTTCATCATCGTCTTCGTCTTCATCGTGGAACTGATGAGTTTATTAACATGGTGGATGTTACGTTAGATCTTTGTATAGGTATCAAATGAATTTGTATAAACCTACAACTACAGCGTCTGAGCAAACAGGTACTCTGAGTTAGTAAAGCCAGGCTGCACTGGCTTAGCGTTTTGTTGTTTCGTCGTTAGCTTTCAAAGCGGCGTTTAAAACAAGCTAGCCAAAATCAGCGATAGTCAGAGATCTCTTAAAGACCAATTAACACTTCGATGCCATACAATGCTGCGCCAATGCAACCACCGACAATAGTGCCGTTGATGCGCACTTTTTGAAGATCTCTTCCAATATTAAGCTCTACTTGCTCGGCCATATCTTTTTCATTCCAGGTGTTAATCGTGTCTCTTATGTGTGCGGTTAAAAATTGAGCGAGCTCAGGTGCCATATATTTTGCAGCTTCACCAATATGCTTGTTAAATGCTTTAGACAGCTCACTATCGCCTCGCAAGGAACTGCCTAAATCCTGCAGAAGACCAGACACTTTTTGTTCTGCTCTCCCCTCTTTCTCTTCTAGCGAGCGCAGTAACCATTCGCTAAAACGTTGCCATGATGAATGTAAATACCCTTTCAACGCAGGGTCATCAATGATCTTTTCTTTGAAGCCGTTAACCTTTTGCTCCATGTCATCACTATGCTGCAAATCGTGCAGAAATTCGTTCACTTGCTCGTCGAAAGCCAGTCGAATGGGGTGAGATTGATCTTGGTAAATGTCTTCTAAAATAGACGAAACCGCCTTAACAGCAATAAGTGCCCCCTGCTCACTTAACCAACTAGATGGCAATATTTTCTCTACTCTGCTGTACTCAGTTTTTAGCCAAACAATTAACGTATCGGCAATATATTCTTGGGTATCGGGCTGACTGAGTAGCCCAGCTAATTTCCCAAGTAATCTGTCGAGTACTACTTGGTGCTGTCCTTCTTTAGTAACGGCATTCAACGAAGTAGCAATTAACTGATTTAACTCTAAGCTTCTTACCCCTTTTTCAGCGGTTCTTGAAATGAAGTCTTTTACGGGTTTGTCGTCTAACACCTTCAACATACCGCTGAGTGCATCACACAAAAAGCGGCTTAATTTCTGCGCATTTTGTGGCGACTCAAGCCATCTGCCAGCGCCTTTAGCGGGGTCGCTTTCACTGATTAGTTTTTCAATTGCCATAGGGTTAAAGAATTTTTCTTTCACGAATTCCGAGAGATTATTGGCAATTGCGCTTTTGTTACTGGCTACAATGTTAGTATGAGGAATGGGATACGCTGAGGGAATAGGTTTAAACAGAGCAGTTACTGCAAACCAATCTGCTAAACCGCCCACCAAAGCCGCTTCACTGGCCATTTTTATAAGTTCCAGCCACCAACTCGAGGAAACCTGAGGGCTGTACTTTTGTGTGAGAACAGTAATAACAAAAATAGCAGCTGCTATCATCAAGCATGCCAGAGCCTGTCTTTTCGCTCTTTGCAACTGTAGGTGCTTATCCAGCATGCATTTTCCTTTTTCGACTTAGTGGCATTAAATGTAGCATCTTATCTTTGCACACATGATTTTCTTCAGTTCGTACTAATAGTGAGTAAATAAAGAGCTGCAAATATCGCGCCCATTGAAAATAGGTAGAATAAAGGATGAGTCATTGCCCCATAACGCAATGCCCCAAAGCGATATGCATAATTTAGTACTACTTCTCTCCTGTCTTCCACACAACTGACTCGCGATTAATTAAACACCATAAATAGCAAGAAACTTAACAAATTAGCGCTTTTAACAACTTTGTCACCAAACCTGCCACAAAAACACATTAAAAAAGCATCTAAAAACCGTAAGTCATTGATTTTAAATACTTAAACCATTTGGCACAGTACGTGTTAAGCCTAAACATAGAAGGAGTTTAAATCCTAAATTAGTGATGCTGGAAACTCCTCAACTTTCTTTTTTAATTTTTTAACTGTTTACTTTTAAGGTTATTGCAATGAACAAATCTTTTTTATCTGCCGCTGTTATAGTGCTTGGAACCACATTGCTAAGCGGCTGCGTTATTCACGTGGGAAATGCCAGTGCTTTAGATGGCAACGACGTAAGCACGATGCTGGGAAATATTAACATTGCCAGTGGTAAACACGCAGGCGATATATCGTCAGTGAATGGTAATATAGATATTAAAGAGCATGGCAGTGCAGCCGAAATAAGTATTGTTAACGGTAATTTAGATATGAGTAGCCATGTTACCGTCGACAGCATTGATATAGTGAATGGCGACGTTGCTGCATCATCTCATCTTACTGTTAAACGAAGCATTGAGACGGTTAATGGTGATATTTCATTACAAGCTAACGGCAGTGTTGGTGGCAATATTGAAACCGTAAATGGTGATATCAGTATTACTGATGTAACGGTGAATAACGATATTAGCACCCTTAATGGCGACATAGATATTACTGGCAACAGTGAAATATACGGAGACATTATTTATGAGCACAATGAAAGTAACTGGGGCAACGACAAGGACAAGTTACCAACGTTAACGATTGGCAAGAACGTAACCCTTCACGGCAACATAATTTTAAAGCGTAGAGTCGACTTAAATATCGAAAGCGCAGACATAGATAAGAAAGTTGTTGTAAGCTATGACCATGCGAAATAGCTAAGAAAAATTGCGGAAGATATCGTCCCTTGGTAATCACACTCACATGACCGAACAAGAGAAAATGCTTGCAGGCGAGCTTTATTTCCCCTCTGATAAAACACTTACGGCACTTCGCAAGAACTGCCGTAAACAGCTAGATATTCTCAATAGCACCTGTCAGACCGAGCACAAAAAACGAACTCAGTTACTCAAGACATTATTTGGTAAAACTGGAAAGCGTTTGTATATCGAGTCTACGTTCAAATGTGACTATGGCGAGAACATATTAGTTGGCGAAAATTTTTACGCTAATTTCAATTGCGTAATTTTAGACGCCGCCAGAGTGACCATTGGTGATAACTGCATGTTGGCTCCACAGGTGGGCATTTACACGGCGACACACCCTACAGATCCAAAGCAAAGAGCCACCGGCATTGAGTTTGCAAAACCTATCACCCTTGGAGACAACTGTTGGGTGGGAGGCATGGCAGTAATTAACCCTGGCGTGACACTTGGCAATAATGTGGTTGTCGCTTCTGGCGCTGTGGTTACCAAGTCCTTCGGCGATAACGTCATTATTGGTGGTAACCCCGCTCGCGTGATTAAAGTTATCGATACTCATTCTACTGAGTAAAAATGTTCAAAGAGCGCGGGTTTAGCAGATTAAGAAAGGTCGCTTAAAGTAGCAAAGCCAACAAGGTTTTTGCCTTTGTGTTTAGCACTGTAGAGCGCCTCATCTGCGCACGATAGCATCTGATTCGGCAAGTCTTTCATGGTAAGTTGTTCAGGCGTTACACTGACGACACCGAATGAGCAAGACGCGTTAAACCTGCGCTCTCCTTCTCCGAACTGAGCTTTCGCAACATAGCTGCGAATACGCTCAACAATAACTGGGGCATGATTTTCGTTTTGTGTATCGGTGAATAAAATAACAAATTCATCGCCGCCAAGCCGAGCAATGCAGTCAGATTGGCGAATGTTTTCTTTTATTATACCCGTGACTTGCGTGAGCAGCGCATCTCCGCTTGCATGACCATATTTATCGTTTATCGCTTTAAAATTATCTACATCAAAAACGCAGACAGATAGCCACTTTAGCTCTCCCCTCATCATCAAATTTATCGCCTCAGTGAGACGTATTTCTAAGTAACTGCGAGAAAAAGCTTGGGTTAAATGGTCATACATTAAACGGTCGCTTAGTAAGCGCCTTTCCTCATAAAGATCATCGATATGTAGCACCAGCGCCCATGCAATGCAGGACGTAACAAAGAAAGAACCAACCCATGTCAGCGGCGGAAGATCAATAACCTGAATTCCCGTTAACATGTCACACACGCCGGTGAACATCCAAAACATATTGGCTATTAATAAAAGTAAAACGGTACTTGAGTTGCCATTGTCCTGTTTTCTTTGCTGTCGGTTGAAGACCCGGACTAATACGGAAATACCGTATACGGCCAATATCAAAATCCATGCCCCCCATACCTGAAATAGCGGCCCGTAGACTAAGCCCGTGTAATAAGAGGACGTTGCATAAAAAGCATTGTCGAGAAAAAGCGAGCTGGGTATAGCGGTAGCAATCGAAAAAGCCGCGCAAACCCCATAGCACCATTTCAACGAGGTGGGTGCCTCATATTCGAAGAAGGACAGATAAAAGTGCAAGCTGATCACGGTGGTAAACATGGCGGCAATCACCGTAATACGATTTGAAACGCTCAGATAAATAAGGTTGTCACTTGAGTTGAGCAGCACGGCAAAGGCACCAAAAAAGATACTGCTGACGAGGGCCCCAATGGAGAAAATTAAGTAATATTTTACCGACTCCTCATGGCGGGACGTCAAGCGATAATACAAGAGTACAAAGAATAAACTTAGTAATAAGCAGACCGCAGAGGTAATGAATAAAGGCAGCGATAATGCGTGAATCATTTTTGTTATTTACGCCCTTTTCTCTCGTTTGCTTTTGAGCAAAAGCATATCATCAATACTCGCTGCAAATACGCTTATCAACTATCGAAGCGCAAACGGCCCATGTATTTTTTATAGTTTAATTAGAATTTCTTACATAAATATCTCAGCTGTTTTTCGTTTGTATCATATGAAGTCAGCAGAACTATCTACGTTAAAGCAAGTGCACAAGCGCTATCCTTTCTTATTTTAGCCAAGGCCTGCTTTTTGCACATCTTTTTTTATTAATGAATGTTATGAATAAGTAATACATAGATAAATAGAATAAGGACTAACTAATGACAGATATCACCTTTTCGGCATATTTTGCTTTTTTCCTTTACTTACTACTTTTACTTGTGCAGTGGGGTGTAGCAACTATTAGTAAAGCAAAACAACCTAATGCTGTTCCCGGCAAGATAGATGACGAATTGTCTCACAATAGTTTTGTATTTCGAGCACACCGCACGTTCCATAACACTCTTGAAAATAGTGCATTATTTATAGGGACGATAATGCTTGCCTTTGTGTTAAATTATCAAAGTACGGTATTTGCACTTTGTATCTGGGTTTATCTAATTGCCAGGTTCATTCACATGGTGCTGTATTATGCGATAGCCACTGAGAAAAACCCCAGCCCCCGTAGCTATTTCTTTTTAATTGGTGTTGTTGCGAATATCACCATGCTGGTGTTATTGGGAATGCGGCTAGTGGCGTAACTTGATTTCATAGGGCCATATTTGGAAGAGAAACCATGCGTATTACACTGCTTTGCAATTTAGATATTGCCAGTAATTTAGCCGCCAACCAGTTAATTAATGCACTCCCCGAACACCAGTTTAGTATATTGATGACGTCACAGGTTGGCGGTAATAACAAAAGACCGGATGCATTAGAGGCGCTTTCGTTTTATGAGAACGCCCTATTTACGCAAATACTTTTTCCCGCGTTAGAGTGTAATAAGGGAACTAATAAACAAGGACACCTTGACTCCTCTATAGAGAGCTCGCAAAACAAGGACGCCCCATTGCTCACATTTGACGCCATGAAACAACGTGGCATTGACATTCATATTGTCTCCAATATTAACGAAGGCAATGGGCTTGAGCGTTTAACAGCAAGTAATCCCGAATTAGTTTTGTCAGTTCGTTTCGGTCGAATATTGAAAGAGCCAGCGCTTAATGTGCCTCAGAATGGCGTTTTAAATTTGCATTCAGGATTACTGCCTCAGTACCGAGGAATTATGGCGACATTCTGGTCGATGCTAAAAGGCGAGCCACAGATAGGCTGTACGTTGCACCGAATACAGGACGCTGGAATTGACACCGGTGATATCGTATCTATTCACCCTATCGTTACTGATTATGATAAGTCGTACTTTGACAACATGCTTGCCATTTATCCTCAGGGTTTAGAGGCAATGATTGATGCTGTGAAACGAATTGCCGATGGCAAACAGTTAGACGCACTATCACAGGATATGTCGCAAGCAGGTTATTTCACAATGCCCGATCAAGCGTCGATAACACTCTTTGAGCAAAAAGGCTATCGGTGGGTTAATCACGATAAATTGATCACGCTAGCAAAACGATTTATGCCCAATGGCGTTGTAATGTAAAATACTGGTTTATGCTCTGCGGGTTTATTTTGTTTAGGTTTATGCTCTGCGGGTTTATATTGTGTAGATTTATGTTGTGCGTAGTAACAAAGTGAAACCAACTATAGGGATAATGTGTGAACAGAGTTTTACTGGCTAAATTGTTCGGTTTCATTATTTTGGGAAGCGTTTTCAATTACTCAAAAGAAACTAATGCCAACGAACTACACTTTTCCCAGAAACTAGATATTCAACTGCGTTACGACAATCGCTCGAATAGACCAAGTCGAGAGCAGTACCGTTTTCGTTATTACCCCTCTTTGGCGCTATCTAAAACCTGGTCTCTCAACAGTTTTGTTGTAACGGGAGACGGGTTTTCTTCAAGTCACAACACCATTGGCAGTAGTAACACAGATTATCTGTACGCAAGGCGACTTTATATTCGTCACCAAGGTGATTACGGAAAAACCGAATTTGGTGTTATTCCAACGTACAAAGGACGAGTTTCCTCTACTGGTCTTTCAAAAGACGGCTGGATAACCGGCCTTAGGCATGTCCGCCATCTTCAAAACAACAGCGCGCTCGAAGTCGTTATCGGACAGCTTGCCAACGAGCAGGCTAACCACGCGTTAGGTTTTGGAAAGGGAAACAGTGGTGATAACTATTTTGAAGTTGAATACTCGGCGAGAATGGGACAGCGACACAGCTATGAGGCCAGCATAGAGCGAATGCTGCGTGGAGATTTTCTGCGTGCTGAATATCGGTTTAATTATGCCACTAACAACACCGTGTTTTTTGAAAACGTTCAGCGAATAGATGCTTCAGCAAATAAGTTTGTTGCAGGTATGAGTGGAGAATTCTCCGGCACATTTTTGAGCCTACCTTATCCCATTGAGTACTTTGCCTATTATTCCTATGTGGATGACGGATTTGGCCAGCGAGTAGAGCTTACCGAGGACTTTTTAGGCACTGGGCATGGTGGGTCAGTAGAAATAAGCAGCGTATTGTCTACACAGCATGGGTTGGACTGGTTTGTAAGAGTAGATACCGTTGATAGTGTTAGCCGCTTGCTTGCGGGCATAAAGCTCTCTTTGAACCGGTGACTACAAGGGCGTGTTTAATACAAAAACACCCATCAGACCTGCTTTAGAGCTTGATTCAATATTAAGCGCAACAGGTTAGGATGGGTGCTTATTAAGCTGAAATGGCTTACCCTAGAATGACTCCCACTCGCCGTGCTCGGGTACCTTGGGTTTAAGGTTCGTTACTGTGCTGCCAAGGCTTTCTATCTGCTTTGGTCGCTCGCTGTTTGTATGAGTTTCTCTCGGTATCAATGAAGAGTGGTTGCTTTGCAAATTTCTATCGCCGATATCAAACACAGAGACTCTATTTGATAAGTTGCCAGCTTGCTGCTGAAGGCTCTCTGCAGCGGCTGCCGCTTCTTCTACAAGTGCTGCATTTTGCTGTGTTACTTCGTCCATTTGCACCACGGCTTTACTGACTTCTTCAATTCCAGAAGCCTGTTCGGAGCTTGCCGCTGCTATCTCGCTCATTATATCGTTAACCCGCTTAATCGAAGTGACAACTTCTTGCATGGTGTCTCCAGATTGCCTAACGAGGGTATTTCCACTGTCTATTTTGCTTACTGAGTTGGAGATAAGCTCTTTAATTTCCTTTGCCGCCTCAGCAGAGCGCTGTGCAAGACTTCTTACTTCTGAGGCTACTACCGCAAAACCTCTGCCCTGCTCACCTGCTCGTGCGGCCTCAACAGCCGCATTCAGTGCGAGAATATTTGTTTGAAATGCAATGCCATCAATAACTCCAATAATGTCAGAAATTTCTTGCGCAGACTCATTAATCGACGACATGGTATCAACAACTTGGCCAATAAGATCGCCGCCCTGCGTGGCTACCAAACAGCTTTGCGATGCCAACTTATTGGCCTGCTCTGCATTTTCGGCGTTAAGTTTTACCGTTCCGGTAAGCTCTTCCATACTCGATGCAGTTTCTTCTAAGCTAGACGCCTGCTGTTCTGTTCTACTGGAAAGATCGCTGTTACCTGTTGCTATTTCCGTAGATGAAGTAGTGATAGTTTCTACGGCGTCATAGATAGAGCCTATGGTACTGCTCATTTGTTCGATAAATTGGTTAATGGCCTCACCGAGAACTTGAAATTCCCCCTCAAATTGACGGTCGATTTTGCATTTTAAATTGCCCTTAACCAGCTCGCCCATTATAAACTTGATATCGTTTATCGCCTGTTTTCTACCAGTGATGTTTACCGCGAACTGAACAACTTTAAAAGGCTTTCCGTTTTGATCGAGTATTGGATTATAAGACGCCTGTACCCACACTTCTTTTGACCCGCGGCCTACGCGTTTAAACTCACCGCTCACCAACACACCTTCTCTCAATTGTTCCCACAGCTGGTTATATTCAATACTGCGCTTGAACTCTTCATCGACAAACAAGCTGTGATGGCGACCCTTTATCTCTCTAAGGTCGTACCCCATCATATCGAGGAAATTGTCATTGGCTGAAAGTACCTTGCCCTCTAAGTCAAATTCCACTATCGGCTGTGCTTTATTTATTGCATCGATTTGCCCCTCAAAGTAGGCATTTTTCAGTTTCGACTCGGTGACATCGGTTGCAAATTGGACTATTCGAATCACTTTGCCCGCACTGTTTTTTACTGGATTAAAAGTAGATTGTATCCACACTTCCTCTCCATTTTTATCTACAATGCAGTATTCACCATTTTGCTCGTTTCCCTCTTTTAGATCACGCCATAGGCTTGAGCACTCTTCCGACTTTTTGTAATCACTGGTATGCAAAGTTTTATATTGCTTTCCAACAAGTTCATCTTTCGAGAACCCCAGAATTTCTTGGAATTTGTCATTGGCATTTTCGATAACTCCATCCGCGTTCATTTCAACTACCGCTTGAGCGTTATTCAATACATTTAGCATGGTCGTTTTTATAAGTAATTCGGATTGGTCGACCCACTCAACCATAGTGCCAATATTACGATTAGATTGATCGAAAAGAGGCGTTAGGGTGAGTTTAAAATTTAAGTCGCCAATACTAACCGAGGACTCCATGGTAGATTTCAGTTCGGCGAGAACATGGCGCTGATGAGAGGGGTTTTTATGAAATTGATCGATATTCTGTCCCACCAGGTTATCGGCTGAAAACGTGGGAAGGATGGCTTTTAATTTCTGCTCGTTATCTTTAAGCAACTTTTTAACCGCTTCGTTTGCATAAATTATATTGCGGTCTGCATCTGCCATCATAATACAGCAGGTTGTTGCATTCAGTGCTTGTTCGTTTCGTTGGGACTGCTTTGCGTCGGTCGCTGATGTAAATTCATCTAGCCATGTCATCACGCCCATGTTATTCACCTTTCTGTACTGTTATTACTGTTATTAATTAAAAACAAGTCCAGTAAAAGCTCCATTTTGAGGGCTTGTAATACAAAGTCGAACTACCTGCGTTCTATCAAACATCAGAATGTAGCTTTCTAAAACGGTTAAAACTCTTAAGATAGCCAACTTATAGATGCTAACGTTGAAGTTAGCCTTTTAAGTATGAGTAACAAACACCCAACCACCATTATACTTTGGAATAGTTTTATGAAAATAATTTAATATTTCAAATTAAAATATTTTTACTTATAAATTTCAATAACTTAAAATATAAATGTGGTTATAAAAACTTAAAACAAAGAGTGGGAACGAGACAAAGACAAAAGCGACACTTATCCAATTTACACATACCAAAGAGGTAAGCGTTACGCTAATTAGTGGTTTAAGGCCACGTGGGAGATATAAAAGTGAGAGAAAAAAATCCGCTGCGATTATTATGTAATCGCAGCGGATTTGTATTGCTTTCATCAAGAAAAATTTAGATGAAATGCCCTACACAATAGTATTTGAGCGAGATGCAGACTATAGAGCTAGTCCCATTTTGGAGCGAAGTCTGGGTCGACAATTCGCTCGCCATTATCGAGCTCATCGATAGCGGTCAAATCTTCCTCAGAAAGCTGTACGCCGCCATAAGCCAGATTTTCCGCCAAGTGCGTTTTGCTGGTAGAAGAGGGTATGGCGTATATATGGCGCTTCTCCATCCATGACAACACCACCTGCGCTGGTGAGGCATCGTATTTTGCGCCAATACTAATGAGTGTATCGTCTTTCATTACCTTGCCTACAGCAAATGGCATGTACGCAGTTATCTTGATGTCTTTTTCTCTACAAGCTTCAACTACAGCGCGATTTTGCATAAAAGGATGCAACTCGATTTGGTTAGTGTAAAGCTCACCTTTACCTAAAATCTTTTCAGCTTGATCCAGCTGGTCGATGGTAAAGTTAGATACGCCAATATGACGAGCTAAACCAAGTTCTTTTACCTGTTTAAGTCGGCCTAAGTAGCTTTCAAGGGTGATATCGTCACCGGGATAAGGCCAATGAATTAAGAGAAGATCGACGTATTCTAATTTTAGCTTTTCCAAGCTTTCGTGAACACTTGCCATAAACTGGTCTTCACCGAGGGACTCGTACCATACTTTGGTAGTCACAAAAATATCGGAACGGCTTAAACCACTGGTTTGGATAGCATCACCTACCTCAGATTCATTTCCGTAGAATTGCGCAGTATCAATGTGTCTAAACCCTACACTTAGTGCGTCGACGACTGCTTGTCTTGCTTGGCTACCCTCTAAACGGAACGTCCCCATTCCCATTTGCGGCATGTCATTCATACTTTCTCCTTGTCGTTAAAAAACATCTTGTTCGCTTTTTCCTACGGACACATTAGAAAGAGGATCGACTTTTCGTTTGTTATAAAACAGGAAAACTGGATTAATACTATTAGTTCGCATAGATAATTGCCCACTCAGAAGGCGCTGGCAAGTTACCCAGCGAAGCGTGGGAATGCAGGAATGGCTGTTAGGCAGATTTAGCGGGACAAAGAAAAAAGCGCTCTTTCTCAAGAGCGCTTATGTTCCTGGGTAGCTGGGCATTTATTTGCTCTTTGCAGGTCTCGCAGTTCGCTGCTTAAGCCCTTGCTGCTTGCGCACCTTGTGCTTTTTCACAGAGCGACGCATGCGGCTTAACCTAACGTGATCCAGCTTGCCTTGTTGGTTCACATTTACCATGGTTTGTGTTTCATCAGCTAGCTGCACATGCTTTCTCAGCGCGTTAACATCTGATAGTTCAAGTTCTACCCAAGCACCTTGCGGAAGGCGCTTTTGAAGCTCAATAGGTCCGTATTTAACGCGGATAAGACGACTAACCTGAACTCCCTGCGATTCCCAAAGACGACGTACTTCGCGATTGCGTCCTTCTTTAAGAGTAACGTTGTACCAGCGGTTCATACTCTCGTCTTCACCGGTTTGTGGTGTAGGCGTACCAGATACGGTTAAAAATTTTGCTTCACCGTCTTCTAACTGAACGCCTTTTTTCAGGGTGCTGATGGTTTTGCCTGTCACTTCACCAAACACCCGAACGGCATACTCTCGTTCTACTTCGCATTTAGGGTGCATTAAGCGATTCGCCAATTCACCGTCGTTGGTGAACAACAGTAAACCACTGGTGTTCATGTCTAAACGACCCACTGTAATCCAGCGGCCTAGGCGGATAGCGGGGAGTCGGTCGAATACAGTATCGCGCCCTTCGGGATCGTGCCTACTGCATAGCTCGCCTTCCGGCTTGTTATACATAAGCACACGGCACACAGGCTGCTCGGTTTGACGAGACAGCAAGTGACCGTCTACACGGATATTGGCCGTACCATCTACGCGGTCGCCAAGTTTTGCCACAGCGCCGTCTACCGACACTCTGCCATCATCAATCCAACGCTCCATTTCACGTCGCGAGCCTAGCCCTTGATTAGCTAGTACTTTTTGCAACTTTTCAGTCATGGGTAACTTCACTCTATTTTTGCTTGTTTACGGTCGCACGGTCTATTTAGACGGTGCCTCATTTAACACCTTAAGCGTCGGGTCAGATTCACTATTTTCCGCCATATTTTCAAAGGCATCGGCACCTGGCAAATCGGCCAGCGATGACATTGAAAAGTAATCAAGAAACTCTTTTGTTGTAGCATAAAGCGCAGGACGCCCCGGCACTTCTTTGTGCCCTACAACTTTAATCCAACCTCGTTCTGTGAGTGTTTTTATAATATTGCTGCTTACCGCCACGCCTCGAACCTGCTCAATTTCACCGCGGGTAATGGGTTGGCGATAGGCAATAAGCGCCAATGTTTCTAACATTGCGCGCGAATACTTAGGCGCACTTTCCTGCCATAATTTACTTAACCAGGGGCTAAGCGCATCAAGAGACTGAAAACGAAAGCCGCTAGCTACTTCAATAAGCTGTATTCCTCGCGGCTGATAGTCTAGCTTCAGCTCATTGAGTATTTTGCTTAACGTTCGGTCAGCCACTGTGAATTCGTTTAGCACAGTATCTTTTAGCTGCTGTCGGCTAATGGGTTTATCTGCAACAAATATAGCAGCTTCAACCAGCTGCTTGAGCTGGGCCGTATTAATCTTCTTCATGAGCGCCTAATTTTACATGAATTTTAGCGTAAGGACCCGCCTGCACACAAAAAATAAGCTGCGCTTTTACCAGCTCTAAAACCGCGAGAAATGATACTACAACACCGGCACGCCCCTCTTCCGGGGTAAAGAGCGCCTCTAGCGGAGAATAATCGGTATTGTTGAGTAAATCTAAAATCATCGACATTCTTTCTCGCGTGCTCAATGCTTCTCTGGCAATAGTATGGTGCTCGAATGCCTCTGCGCGCTTCATTGCTTGACTAAATGCCAGTACTACTTCGGCAAGCGAAACATCTGGCTCAACGCGTATGGGAACCACGTTAGAACTCGTCGATACACTCACCTCAAAGATATCGCGCTCTAGTCTGGGCTGCAGGTCCAGGTCTTCTGCCGCTTGTTTTACCAATTCATATTCTTTTAAACGGCGAATAAGCTCAGCACGAGGGTCCTCCTCTTCCTCACTTTCATCACTTCGCTTAGGCAATAACAAGCGAGACTTTATCTCAGCCAAAATGGCCGCCATGAGTAGGTATTCAGCAGCAAGTTCTAGCTTTAACGCCATCATGGCGTCCACATATTCCATGTATTGCTTAGTTACATCGGCAATGGGCAACACGGTAATGTCAAACTTTTGCTTTCTAATTAAATAAAGTAATAAATCAAGGGGGCCCTCGAAGGTTTCTAAAATCACCTCCAGCGCGTCGGGCGGGATAAATAAGTCTTCAGGTTTTTCAATTAGCGCTTCGCCGTTAATAAATGCTAACGGTAATGGCTGTTGAACAGGCGCGGTTGCTGCTGCACTGGCGTCATTCCCCACAACGCTGTGCTCTGAGCTAACCTGTATTTTGCCTGCATTACTGTTCAACAGTTTTTCTCATTATTGGAACGGCGTAATGTCACCGGTACCCTCGCGCAAAATAACAGGGGTATCGTCTGAAAGGTCGACAACGGTAGTTAAATGCTCACCAATGTATCCGCCATGAATAATTAGCCCGACTTGCTTTTCGAGGTTTTCACGAATAACGTCAGGGTCTGATTCTGCCGCGGTATTGCCAGGTAAAATTAATGACGTAGACATTAGCGGCTCTCCAAGCTCTTCCAATAACGCCAGAGCAATAGCGTTGTCGGGCACGCGAATACCAATTGTTTTTCGCTTGGGGTTTTGCAAGCGCTTGGGTACTTCACGGGTAGCTTTTAATACAAAGGTGTAGTGCCCTGGCGTATTATTTTTGATTTGACGGAACGCTGTATTATCAACTTTTGCGTAAATGGACAGTTCTGACATGTCACGGCACATCAAGGTAAAATTATGGTCTTTACCTATTTGACGAATGCGACAAAGCTGCTCAAGCGCTTTTTTATCTTCAATTTGGCATCCAATGGCATAGCCAGAGTCGGTAGGATAAACCACCACTTCGCCGTTGCGAATTAACTCACAAGCTTGGCTAATGAGGCGCTTTTGCGGGTTGTCTGGGTGAACGTAAAAAAATTGGCTCATAGTTTCTCTCAATCTTGTGTGTTAGGTACGCTGCTCGATATGCTGCCAATTATGCCAGACAGGTGTCAACTTGCTGTTTATACCTAAATTCTTTCCAAGTTCAGCCCAACGAGACGGAAAGTGAAAATCGGAACCCGCAGAGGCGTAAAGGCCGTGATTTTCTGCTAGCTCGTTAATAAGTTCTTGTTTGGTTTTGTTAATGCCAGGAAACGCAGTTTCGATTGCATCACCACCACTTTGCTCAAAGAAAGCGACAAGTCTTCGCAGCCATTTTGCCGTCATGTCGTAATGCGCAGGATGTGCCAATACCGCTTGCCCACCCGCGTCTTGAATCCACGATATCGCAGTATCTATACTTGGCCACTGCGCTTTAACGGCAGCCCGTTTACCTTTGCCTAAATATTTTTTGAACGCGGCGTTCATGGTGGGAACACCGTAATTGTTCACCAGCACCCTCGCAAAATGGGCGCGGGTTACTTGCCCAACGCCGGCAAGTGCTTTTGCTCGCGCTAGAACGCCCTCAAAACCACATTTTTCTAATTTTTCTGCAATTAATTCAGCTCGCTCTTCCCGAGTGTCTGCCTGCTGCTGTAAACGCGCAAGAAAGGTTGGGCAATTGCGATTGACATTCAACCCTACCACGTGGATATCAAAACTGTGCCAAAGCGTCGATATTTCTACACCGTCAATAAGCGTAAGCGCACGTTTTTGCTGTGCTTGAGTAGCATGGGCTTCGCTCAGTCCAGCAACGGTATCGTGGTCTGTAATTGCAAGGACATCCACCTGCATAGTGTGCGCGCGAAGCACGAGTTCAGCGGGCGTGAGATGGCCGTCAGAAAATTTTGTATGGCTATGTAGATCTATTTTCAATGTATTATGCAAATTTAAGGTTGACACAAAAGGCGTTTTGTTTTCTTCTATAGGCACAGAGTATACGTTTTTACAGCTTCAATGCCTATTGAAGTTTGAACCAAACACAGAGTTATTCATGCATTCTTTATTAAATTCGACAGCAATGAAAATTGCAGCTTGGTGGTGGCACTCCCTAGTTTAGCGGGCGGTGTGCATGGTAGTGCGTGAATGAATACACAAAAGGCCCGTTAGTACGGGCCTTTTTTTTATCTTTTTGCAGTTGGAGAGTAAGCAAAAATGAGTTTAGCAGAACTGGGGACATCTCCAGGCAAGGTAGAAACCATCGAACAGGCGGGCCGATATATTGACGACCCTCTTGCCGCTTTTGCGCATATTTGCGGTGAAAAAAGTAATGCCTTACTTCTTGAATCTGCAGAGATAGATTCGAAAGACGATCTTCAGAGCTTATTAATGGTAGACGCCGCTTTACGCCTTGAGTGTAATGAAAATAAAGTGACTGTGACTGCATTAACGGCCAACGGCAAATCGGTGCTTCCGCTTTTCCTCTCTGAATGCCCGGAGGGGTTAAATGTGACGGGTAATGATGAGATGTCTGTCTCTCTTGAGGCCGATATCGCATCAGCTGAGTTAGATGAAGATAGTAGACTGAAAGCGGCTAGTGTTATGGACGCACTACGCATCATTGTGAATAAAATAATCCCAATAAGACAACACCCCCACGCGGTATTTTTAGGGGGCGTTTTTGCCTACGATATGTTGGCCGGATTTGAAAATCTTCCCAATGTGGCTGACGGAGAAAATGACTGTCCAGACTTTGTTTTCTATTTAGCTGAAACGCTTATTACTGTAGATCATCAAACTCGCGAAACTAAACTATTAGGCAGTGTTTTTAGCGGTGCAGACGTAGCACAACAGTATTTTGCGGTTGCACAGCGTTTAGAATCATTGCATCAGCAGCTGCACGCTATGCCAGAAACACCGCAGCTAACGGGCCAAAAGAACCGCGATACTGCAAGAACTCAGTTCAGACAAGCACAAAACGGACAGTCACTCGTAAGTACAGATATGAGCGACGAAGTGTATTGCAACCACGTACTCGATTTAAAACAGCACATATTAGCGGGGGATATTTTTCAGGTAGTACCATCGCGCACTTTCTCCCTGCCATGCCCTTCTCCTCTTCTTGCCTATGCAAAATTAAAAGAACAAAATCCCAGCCCTTACATGTTCTATATGCAAGATGCCGAATTCGCTATTTTCGGTGCGTCACCAGAGTCTGCATTAAAATACGATAGCGAAACCAACCAGGTAGAAATTTACCCTATTGCAGGAACCCGTCCTCGCGGTAAACATGCCGATGGTAGTATTAACCATGATTTAGACGGTCGAATTGAATTAGACTTGCGCGAAGATACCAAAGAGAAATCTGAGCATATTATGCTGGTTGATCTTGCTCGCAACGACGTGGCGAAGGTGAGCCAACCAGGTACCCGCTTTGTTAAAGACCTATTTAAAGTAGACCGTTACTCTCATGTAATGCACCTTGTTTCACGTGTGGTGGGTCAGCTTCGCGATGACGTAGATGCGCTAAATGCCTATCAAGCGTGTATGAACATGGGCACACTGGTTGGTGCTCCAAAAGTAAGTGCAGCGACGCTTATTCGCCAAGTCGAGCAAAAACGACGAGGCAGCTATGGCGGTGCAGTAGGCTACATCAATGGGCAAGGCGATATGGATACCTGTATTGTTATTCGTTCTGCCTTTGTAAAAAATAACACAGCCTATATTCAAGCTGGTGCCGGTGTAGTGCACGACTCAATTCCTCAGGCTGAAGCTGATGAAACCAGAGCAAAAGCGCAAGCGGTTATTGGTGCAGTGCGCGCATCACTTGAAGAAGAATTTGAGCTAAAGGCTCAGGCTGGTGAAAAGCAAGCCAGCGAGCAGGCCTCAAACAATGAGGGCTCGGCATGAACACAGCGATGAAAACACCAACGGATACACCTGTGAACTCACAAAACACTACAACTCAAACCACGTTGTTTTTATTAGATAATGTAGACTCTTTTACCTACAACCTAGTAGACGAACTCAGAAC
Organism: Alteromonas sp. RW2A1; assembly: GCF_001886475.1. Classification (NCBI taxonomy): domain Bacteria; kingdom Pseudomonadati; phylum Pseudomonadota; class Gammaproteobacteria; order Alteromonadales; family Alteromonadaceae; genus Alteromonas; species Alteromonas sp. RW2A1. Next base: position 1,728,151 of record NZ_CP018031.1, read on the forward strand.
GTTAAACCTAGATATCAAAGTGTATCGTAATACCGTATCTGCCGACATGCTGTTTGAACGTATGCAAGAGCAAGCCACAAAAGGTCCGGTACTTCTTATGCTATCACCTGGCCCTGGAGCACCTAGCGATGCCGGCTGCATGCCTGCTTTATTAGAAAAAGTCGCAGGCCAGTTTCCCGTTATCGGCATTTGTTTGGGTCATCAGGCTATTGTAGAGCATTACGGGGGTGTTGTAGGGCGTGCCGCTCAGGTTATGCACGGTAAATCATCCGCGATTAGTCACTCAGCGAAAGACATGTTTCAGGGGTTGCCACAGCCTTTACATGTAGCCAGATATCACTCGCTAGTTGCGCATTCGTTGCCAGATAATTTGACGGCTTGTGCTTCGTGTCTTAACGAAGATGGAAGCGAGGCCATTATGGCGGTGTATAATGAATCCGACCATATGCTCGGCTTTCAATTTCATCCAGAATCGATATTAACAGCGCAGGGGAGTCTTTTGCTTAAACAGAGCATTGATTACCTCACATCACAAGGAATTGCTCATGCTTAATGCTGCCACACTTCTAGAGCAACTTATGTTGCATGAATCATTGTCACAATCTGAGGCTTTCAGCTTGTTTAACAGTATTATGCACGGTGAGCAAAGCGATGCCATGATTGCCGCAGTACTTACATCACTAAAGATGAAAAAAGAGTCTCCAGGAGAAATAGCGGGTGCGGCAAGCGCGATGGTAGCGAATGCACTTCCCTTCCCTACGCCAGATTATGAGTTTGCTGATATTGTTGGTACCGGCGGTGACGGTCACAACACGATAAATATTTCGAGTGCCGCAGGGGTCGTTGCCGCGGCATGCGGTGTAAAAGTTGCCAAACACGGCAACAGAAGTGTGTCTAGTAAGTCTGGTTCTGCTGATTTGTTTCGTCAGTTTGGTTTAAACCTTGAAATAAGCCCTGAGCAATCGCGCAAGTGTTTAGATGAAGCAAATTTCACATTTCTTTTTGCGCCTGTTTATCACGCAGGCATGAGGTACGCAGCCCCCGTGCGAGCTGCGCTCAAGACCAGAACACTGTTTAACATTTTAGGCCCACTTGCCAACCCTGCGGGTCCAACTCACGGTGTTTTCGGCGTATACTCTCCCGAGTTGCTTGAACCTTACGCAAAAACCCTTATGCTGCTCGGTCAGCATCGCGCAATGATAGTTCATGGCGACGGGCTAGACGAGCTTGCACTTCACGGTGAATCAATCATTTACGACCTTGAACACGGTGATATTCGCGAGGTTACCGTAACCGCCAGTGACTTTGGGTTATCTAGTTACCCTCTTTCTGCCATTGAAGGTGGAGAGCCAGAGGAAAATAAAGAATATATTCAAGCAGCGCTAAACGGTGAAGGTAAAGAAGCTCACCGTGCTGCTATAGCCATGAACTGCGGCGCCCTGTTAAAGGTAACAGGTAAAGTATCGAACTTTAAAGACGGCGCGGAAATGGCAATGGAAGCAATGAAAAAAGGTGCGCCCATGCAGGTGTTATCACACGTAGCAAAAATTACTCAGGAGGTAGGCACGAATGGCTAATGTGCTTGAGAAAATAGTTGCCGATAAAAGAGAAGAAGTTGCAGCAAGAAAGTCTGCACTGCCGCTAGACACATTTAAGTCGCAGCTTACGCCTTCACAAGAAAGTCTTTTCGCCGCGTTGAGCGAGCCAAATGCAGGCTTTATTTTTGAATGTAAAAAAGCATCGCCCTCGAAAGGGCTCATTAGAGAAAATTTCGACCTAGATGAAATTCTTGCTGCCTACACACCGTACGCTGCAGGTATATCAGTACTTACCGACGAGAAGTATTTTCAGGGTACCTTTGAATATCTCAGTTACGTTACTGAACGAGTGGCGCAGCCTGTTTTGAACAAAGATTTTTTTGTAGACACTTACCAAGTGTATTTGGCTCGGTATTATAATGCTGATGCCGTGCTATTAATGCTAAGCGTGTTAGACGATGCAAGCTACAAAGAACTCGCCGACGTTGCGGATTCATTGAACTTAGATATTCTCACCGAAGTGAGTAACGAAGAAGAGATGGAGCGCGCTATCGCTCTTGAAGCAGGTATCATTGGTATTAATAACCGCGACTTGCGCGACCTTTCTACCGACCTCGCGACTACCGAACGACTCGTACCCATGCTTGAAGGTGCAACTCATGATTTTGTTGTTATCTCAGAGTCTGGCATTTACACCCACGACGATGTGTTAAGACTCTCAGCAGTGTCACAAGGATTTCTTGTGGGCAGTGCATTAATGGCACAAAAAGACCTTCCCCGTGCGGTAAAAACACTTGTGAATGGTGCTGTAAAAGTGTGCGGCCTAACCAGCCCATCTCAAGCTCAAATGGCCTTTGAACACGGCGCTAGTTTTGGCGGGTTGATTTTCGCTGAAAAATCTCCTCGCTGCGTAAGTAAAGATACCGCTTTGGGCATCACACAATCGGCACCTGGTGCCTATGTGGGAGTGTTTGTAAATCACTCAGTGGATGAAGTTGCAGATATAGCCTCATCAGCAAATCTTTTCGCCGTGCAGTTACACGGAAGCGAAGACGATGCTTACATTAACGAGCTAGCCGGCAAACTGCCTAGCCAATGTGAAATTTGGGTGGCGGTTGGCGTAAAAGATTCAATACCTAGCGAAGTAAATAGCCATTTAGATAACAAACTAGTACACCGCGTACTTTTAGATTGCCAAGTAGGCAGTGCTAAAGGTGGTACTGGGGAATCGTTTGATTGGTCATTACTTGACAATATTGAACAAAAACAAAATATCATTCTTGCGGGTGGCATTAGCCCAGATAACGTTGAAGATGCTATTGCCACTGGCTGCGGTGTGCTAGACGTAAATTCTGGTGTTGAAAATGCACCGGGTGACAAATCAGCAGAAAAGCTTGCTGAATTATTCACAGTCTGCCGCCGCTATTAATTAAAAAACAGGACAACGTATGAACCAGTTAGATACAAAATTTGGCGAATTTGGTGGCATGTACGTGCCCGAATTGCTAATTCCAGCTCTTGATCAGTTGGAGAAGGAATTCTTAGACGCAAAAGAAGATCCAAGCTTCAATAAAGAGTTTTTGTCGCTTCTTAAAGATTATGCCGGTCGTCCCACCTCGATGACTCTGACTCGCAATTTAGTGAGTAACCCTAAAGTAAAACTTTATCTAAAGCGTGAAGACTTACTTCACGGTGGCGCGCACAAAACCAATCAGGTGCTAGGTCAAGCATTATTGACAAAGCGTATGGGTAAAAAAGAAGTTATCGCTGAAACTGGTGCTGGTCAACACGGTGTTGCTACTGCACTAGCCTGTGCATTACTTGGCTTAAAAGCGCGTATTTACATGGGTGCTAAGGACGTTGAGCGCCAAGCGCCAAACGTTTTTAGAATGAAGCTTATGGGCGCGGAAGTTATTCCTGTAAACGCCGGCTCAGGTACACTGAAAGATGCCGTTAACGAAGCGATGCGCGATTGGTCTGCTAACTATGACACTGCTCACTACCTTTTAGGTACTGCAGCAGGCCCGCACCCTTTCCCCACCATTGTACGCGAATATCACCGCATGATGGGTGAAGAAACTCGTGCGCAAATTATGGAAAAAGAAGGCAGATTGCCTGATGCTGTTGTGGCATGTGTGGGTGGCGGTTCAAATGCTATTGGTATGTTCGCAGACTTTATTGATGAGCCTTCAGTTCGCCTAGTGGGTGTTGAGCCTGCAGGTAAAGGTGTGCACACTAAAGATCACGGTGCCACTATAGTAACCGGCACAAAAGGCATTTTGCATGGTGCTTACACCTTCATTATGCAAGACAACGAAGGTCAAATTGAAGAGAGCTACTCTGTGTCTGCTGGTTTAGATTACCCAGCTGTTGGCCCTCAGCATGCTTACTTACACGATATTGGTCGTGCAGAGTACGTGGCAGCAACCGACGAAGAAGCGCTCAACGCGTTTAAACTGTTGGCACGAAAAGAAGGTATTATTCCTGCACTTGAGCCATCTCATGCACTAGCTCACGCTTTGAATATGGCAGATGAAGCAGAAGAAGAGACCATTATCGTTGTTAATCTTTCAGGCCGTGGCGACAAAGACCTAGAGCATGTAATTAGAGTATTAGGAGATGATATATAATGGATAGATATGCAGACATGTTCTCTCGTCTTAACGAGAAAAACCAAGGCGCGTTCGTACCGTTTGTTATGGTAGGCGACCCAGATTTAGCGCAATCTGAAGCCATTATTTGCCAGTTAGTAGAAAGTGGCGCCGATGCGCTCGAGCTTGGCATTCCTTACTCAGATCCTATTGCCGATGGTCCAACAATACAGGCTGCAAGTATTCGTGCGTTAAGCCACAAAATAAAGGTGGCAGATTGCATGGCGTTAATTTCACGAGTACGAGATAAGTACCCTGAAGTGCCCATTGGTTTACTGCTGTACAGCAATCTTGTGATGGCACAAGGTATTGGTAACTTCTACAAAAAGGCACAGGATGCCGGTGTTGACTCCATATTAGTTGCTGATGTTCCTATTCGCGAGGCTGCACCGTTTCAACAGGCTGCGCAGGATACTGGTGTATCGCAAATCCTTATCGCACCGCCAAATGCCACGGATGAAACCATGGAGAAAATTGGCGAGTACTCTACGGGTTATACATATCTGCTAGGACGCGCGGGTGTAACTGGTGCTGAAACTGCTGCCAACGTTCCTGCTTCTGACCTCATTGAGCGACTAAACAAACACAATGCCGCGCCAGCACTTCTTGGTTTTGGTATTTCAACGCCTGTGCAAGTAAAAAGCGCGATTGATGCCGGGGCTGCAGGAGCGATATCGGGTTCTGCTACCGTCAATATTATTGCTGCGAACCTGGATAACAGTGAAAAAATGCTTAGTGAATTGGATAGTTTTGTATCCTCAATGAAAGCTGCAACAATAAAAGGCTAAGCATATGCTTTACATGATTTGTGCTACTGATGTCGCTGAAAGCTTAGAGAAACGTCTTGCTGCTCGGCCTGCGCATTTAGAAAGACTGAATGCCCTTAAAAGCGAGGGCCGCCTAGTTTTGGCTGGTCCTTTCCCTGCAATTGATAGCCCTGATCCCGGCCCTGCTGGATTTACAGGTTCGCTGGTTGTGGCAGAGTTTGATTCCTTGGAAGATGCGCAAGCATGGGCAGACAACGACCCTTACATTGAAGCCGGTGTATATGAAAGCGTTATAGTGAAGCCTTATAAAAAGGTATTGCCGTAACGCTAGCGTTGGCTACCGTCTTATTTTTAAAGTTGGCGAGAGTCGGTTGCCAGAAAGAAAGAGAAAAAGATTGAAAGAAAGCTTGTTTTCGCATGCGTTTCTACTCTACGAGGAGAGGCATGCGCGTACCAAGCTTTCTTTTTATGTTTATTGAACGCAGATAGCACCTATGGCTTTCCTCTCCATCGTTTTAAGCTTTAAAACAATACCTCATCTTTTATAAGTCGATCTTTTTGTGATCGCCCATTTCTTCAGGCTGAACATTCTTGCCCGTCAGCATTTTAAATACCCCTTTGATAGACGGGTCTGCGTCCCAAATTTCAGCATCATCTAACTCAAATCTGAGCATAAGCAGGCTTGGATCGTCTTTGCCCTCTTCGTACCAGGCCTCCACGGGGTTAGACCAATACTTGTCTATAATTTCAGAGCGGCTTTCGGTAACTAGCGTTCCGCGAATACAGGCAAACACGTCGTGTCCCTTAGACGCAAAATGGATCATTGCCTTTCCGCCCTGAGCAATTCGGTTGTCTTTGGTTGTGTAAAACCAAAACCTTCCATCAGCGTCACTGTCTAATTGCGCATACATAGGTTCTGCGTGCATATCTTTATTTACAAGGCTCACCATTACCTTTGGGCTCTGTGACATGGCTTTCCACATTTTTGTTTTGATATCGTCTGACATGGTTCCTCCGTAGAGAACGTTTTCATAATAAAAACTTTGGTACCAGAGTTAACGCACATGTCATGCCACTAGGACAGATGGGACAGAAGCACTGCTTTTAAAACTCAACTTCAACCTGTTTAAATGACCACCAGCAGTCGTTAGAGCAAGTATTGCAGGCTAAGATGGAACGAAGAAATAAACAAAAAGTGAAAAAGGGACAGTCACTTAGTTGCGCTCAAAGCAAAAAATAATTTCGAATGAGCGGCATCGGACAGTCACTCATCAGTTGATTCCGGACAGTCACTCATAAAAGCTCATTAGTTAATATTAAGTGACTGTCCGATTTTGCTTGATTTCGAGTCGCATTTAAATTTGGTGTCATTCGAGTGACTGTCCACTTTCAGGTTCAACTTATGTACAGGGTTTATTTCACAGGGTAAACTCATTACAAATTCAGGGTGGGTTCATCATTACCTTTTATACTCAAAAGAGTCAGTGAGCCTGAACGCATTTTTTCTATAGTGAGGTTTTATGTGGTTATTGCTTAGAGCAGCTTTATTCAGTGCATGCCTTGCGCTGGTAAGCGTAAATACTGCATATGCTCAGCAAAAAAAAAGTAATGAGGTTTCAAAAAGCCAGGCTGCATCAAAAGCCAGCAGCGCTGCAAACGGCCGTGTTTTGAAAATAGAGCAAACCTCGTCAACTTATCGCGTCAAAGTGTTGAAAAAGTCGGGCCGCGTGGTTTCCGTGGATGTTGATAAACGTTCAGGTAAAGTTAAAAAGTCCAAAGACAAGGATTAACATGCGAATTTTAATAGCAGAGGATGACAGTAGGCTCCTTACGCAACTCGATGCTTTGTTGCAGCAAAATGGTTATAGCGTAGACCTTGCAGACAACGGTGAACATGCGCTTTTTTTAATTAAAGAATATGCTTACGACCTCGCCATTATTGATATTGGTATGCCGAAGTTAGATGGTTTTGATGTAATTCGACAGGCCCGTAAAGACAATATCCCTTGTCCAATTCTTATTTTGACGGCTCGAGACCGATGGCAAGAAAAGGTGGAAGGCCTTGACGCAGGTGCTGATGATTACCTGACCAAGCCGTTTCACAATGAAGAGCTTTTAGCGCGAACAAAAGCGCTTATTAGAAGAGCGTCCGGACAAGCCAACCCAGTTATACAGTTTGGCCCGATAGCGCTTAATACAGTGACGGAAGAACTCGCTGTAAACGAAACCCCATTCGATCTTACCGCTTATGAATACAAGGTAATGGAATACCTAATGATGAATCCTCAAAAAGTAGTGTCGAAAACCGAACTTACTGAGCACATATACGATCAAGATTTCGATCTTGATAGTAACGTTATCGAGGTGTTTATTGGCCGGCTGCGCAAAAAACTCGACCCCGACGGTACGCTTAAGCCCATTGAGACTCTTCGAGGACGAGGCTATAGGATAAACCGAAACTTATGAGACAACTTTCACTTCGCGTGAGAAGTGTGTTACTAGCCTTTACCCTACTCGCTCTTTTCGCACCGTTTACCGTCATTATTCTCGAAGAGGCTTTCACTGAAAGTTTGACAGAAGCCAAAATGAGCGAGCTGCGCTTGATGAACTTAAGCCTGCTAACCGCATTCGAATTAGAAGGCGATTCGCCTGTGATGCCGGAAGTGTTATTTGAAGAAGAGCTAAATTTACCCGGTTCTGGATACTTAGGCCTAATTGTTTTTCGCAATGAGGTTATATGGCAGTCGGCGTCTGCGTTGGAGTATGTTTTTACGCCGCCAAACATGGATGTCCCGGTTGGCAACGAAGTATTCAGCGATGACTACACTCCTAAATTCGACATCGACAGCAACTTTTTCGTTTACGCGTTTACCGCAGAGTTTCTTTCAAGCCAAGATTTTGAGCCGGTACATTTTTACATTTTCAACAATAAAGCCGTGTTTGAGAAAGAACGTCAAACCTTCTTAGCGACAACATGGCAATGGATAATCACACTATCCGCCGCTCTGCTCATTTTCATTATTGTTGGTATAAGCCTAATTTTACTGCCGGTTAAAAAGATAATTGACGAAATATCACTCGCCTCTAAAGGTAAAAAAAGTGCGCTAAACAACCGCTACCCTGTCGAATTCGACTCATTAAAGCATTCTATTAACGAATTACTTCACTTTGAAGCTACCCAGCGAAAGCGCTATAAAAATAGCCTTGGTGATTTAGCTCATAGCTTAAAAACACCTCTTGCCGTGGCACTAGGGTCTAAAAACCTGCAACCTGAAATAAAAGAATCCCTAACGCAGATTGACAATATTATTCAGCGACAATTGAAACGCGCGAGTGCTGGCAAAACAGGTTGGCAAGCTGCTATCCCTGTCGAGCCTGTATTGCTCAAGATAGCAGACGCCATGGACAAAATTTATCAAGATAAAAATCTGTCGATTGAATGTGAATGTTCGCATTCCCCCAACTCTCAAACTATTGCATTTAAGGGTGATGAGACAGATTTGCTAGAACTCTGTGGCAACCTTTTAGATAACGCATGCAAGGCAGCAGTATCTCGAGTGTGTGTATCTGCAAGTATCGAAAGCGAGTGGCTCATTATTACTATAGAGGATGATGGGCCTGGTATTGTCGATGGTAAAAAACAAGAGCTGCTTGAGCGAGGAGCTCGGCTAGATACCTATGCCGAGGGTCAGGGCATAGGTTTAGCACTAGTGAGCGATCTCGTCTCAATTTACGAAGGTAAAATGCACATTGAAAATAGCCATCTTGGTGGTGCTCGGGTAGTAGTTAAGTTTCCTAACCACTAACCTGTTTTCTATTGCCTTCGCTGGAGAGTAATACGGCTAACCACCTACTCTCTTCCCTAGACTCCAATGCGATTTTTACAACCATGGTTAGGGGCACAGAAAGCAACATTCCTACCGTGCCCAATAGCCAGCCCCAAAAGATTAATGAGAGAAATACGACCAAGGTAGACAGCCCCATTCCTTTGCCCATTAGTCTCGGCTCAACCATGTTGCCCATAATTGTGTTCACTAACAGAAACCCTAAAGCAACAAACCCCGCCGAGGCAATTCCATATTGTACAAAGGCAATTAATACCGCCGGTACTGCAGCGATTATAGAACCAATATTGGGGATAAAATTAAGCATAAATGCCAATACAGCCCAAAGCATAAAGTGGTCAATTCCCATTACATAGAGCCAAGTACCGATGATGATCCCGGTTCCTAAGCTCACCACTGTTTTTATGGCTAAATAACTATTTACCGAGCGAATAAACTTATCGATGTGTTGAAGCTTCATGTCTGGGTCGGCTAATGCGATGTGCAGGCGTCTTGGTATACTGTCTGCTTCAAACAGCATAAAGATTACGGTTAGCAGTATAAGGAAAAGGTTAGATAATACTCCTCCCATACCACTTATAAAGTTAGTGGCTACCGACATCGCGGTAGCGGGGTCTAAATGATTGGCTATGAGCTCACTGTTGATATGGATATTGAAGTCGGCTAACTTTCCAACTACCCATTCAAATTCAGAATCGAGCTTACTCCTGTATTGCGGCAGGTTTTCTCGAAACTCTGCCATCGATTGACCCACTAGCCCAGCTAAGAGAAATCCGAAAACTACGATAAGTAGTATAACAAAGGATATAGATAACCATTTAGGTACGCCAAAGCGTGATGTCCAATGGATAATCGGGCCGCAGGCTATAGCTATAAATATGGATAAAAAGAAGGGTACCATAATGGCACTTGCTGATTTGATACCTGCCATAACAACAACCAAACTCGCAAATACAACGAGAAATTTTGCTGTGGGCGATCGTAGTTCCATGGACATTGTGTGCTACATTCCTAATTAAAACAGCAACACTTTACAACGACTTATAATTAACTACAAACAAGAGAATGTAATGACTTTCAACCTTGCCACCATAAAAATCAAAAATTTACGCCTTCGCACCTATATCGGTATTAATGAAGACGAGATAAAAAACAAACAGGACGTTGTGGTGAACGTAAAAATCGACTATGACGCAGGAAAGGCCTCTAACACTGATAACATGAAGGATGCGCTTAATTACAAGACAATCACCAAAGCAATTATCAAGCTAGTCGAAGACAATCGTTTTTCTCTTTTAGAAAAGCTAACCGCCGACGTATTGACTATTGCATCTGAGCATAGCTCTGTGCGCTTTGCCCAAGTTGAAGTTGATAAGCCTCATGCACTGCGATTCTCTGACTCGGTGTCGCTTACTCTTTCCTGCAACAAGTCTGAATAATTAATTCAGCAGGGAGTTATCTTTTGAACATTCTTATTACTGGCGGCACCGGGTTAATTGGCAGCAGCTTAATCAAAAAGCTCAAAAACACCCACAGCTTTACTGTGTTAACCCGCAATCCAAATAGTGCGCAACAGTCATTGGGCTCTGATATTAAAACCATTGAGAGTGTATCTGAGATAGACGATATTGGCGGGTTTGATGCTGTTGTTAATCTTGCCGGAGAGCCTATAGCCGATAAAAGGTGGACAGACACTCAAAAGAAAATCATATGCGATAGCCGTTGGGATATAACCACTCAACTGGTCGCCAAAATGAATAGCAGTAGCACACCTGTAAAAACCTTTATTTCTGGCTCAGCTATAGGCTATTACGGGCGTCAGGGAAATAAGATCGTTACCGAGGAGACGCCTGTTCACAAGGAGTTCACTCAAGACTTGTGTGAAAAATGGGAAAATATTGCCATGAGCGTGAACACGGAAGAGACCCGTGTAGCAACGTTACGTACTGGCGTGGTGTTATCAAAGAATGGCGGAGCATTAGAAAAAATGGCGCTTCCGTTTAAGCTTGGTGTAGGCGGCAGTTTAGGAAGCGGTAAACAGTATCTTTCGTGGATCCACCTTGATGATATGGTTAGCGGCATCGAGTTCTTGCTTAATAACCATGAATGCAAAGGTCCGTTCAACTTAACCGCCCCAGAGCCTGTGACGAACAAAACCTTTTCTAAACAATTAGCAAAAGCACTATCCCGCCCCTGTCTGTTTTTTGTCCCTAGTTTTGTAATGAAGATAGCGATGGGTGAGTCCTCTACCATGCTTCTAGAAGGGCAAAACGTGATACCTGACAAACTGGTTAAAGCCGGTTTTACCTTTGAATACCCCACGGTTGATAAGGCCCTAGCAGCTATTTACAGCTAGCTATTAAACCCTGAGCAAATAAGCGAAATAACTAATTCTAATATTCAACGAACAGCTGTCTGTAAGCAACGCTTGCAGACAACTCCTTTCATTCCTTGTATCTAGCAAAAATTTTGAAGAAGTAGCGCTCCAATTCAATTAATAGAAGTGACGGCGAACGCCCCCAGTTAGCGACATCGGACAGTCACTCGGAATAACTCCAAATATTACCTGAAGCGAATACCGGCCAGTAACATGTAATGAAGGTGTAATTGGACAGTCACTCATTGTCCGGACTCATTGGGCAGTCCAGAACGCAGCAAGAGACAGAGAAAACGGACAGACACTCATTTAACGAGTGACTGTCCACAAACTTTTCAATACGCTTAATACGGAGTCCCTTAAACCATTTTTCGAAGCAATTCGCCGGTATTGAGCGTTAATAGTCTCCAACATCCTATGGCTCCAAGTACTCCGACAACAAGCGCACCAACGGCGGGAGCTACAAGCCAATACTCAACATGAAGTGTGGCAGACATTTGAAACACGTTCGTTTGCAGTAAATACAGGCTTAGTTCATTTGCCAGCGCCGCCATAAAACCGGCAACGGTGCCAATGATCAAAAACTCAAACACAACACTCTTTCTAATTAAGCTGCCTTTGGCCCCTAAAGTACGCAAAATCGCTATTTCTTGGCGGCGTTCGTCCATGCTGGCCTGCACTTGAGCAATAAGTACTAAGCTGCCAGCCATCAATACAAGCACTAGAATAAATTCAACAGCCACTGAAACTTGCTCAACAATATCTCTTAGTTGGTTAATTCGTGCATCAACATCAAACATGGTGACAGAGGCAAAAGGCTTTAATAGCTTGGTTAACTCGTCTTTCCTATCAGTAGGAAGATAAAAGCTGGTTATATAGGTAGGACTGAATGCCGCCATCGCTTCTGGGTGAATAACAAAAAAGAAGTTGGGCTGCATGGTCTGCCAGTTTACTTTTCGAAGGCTCGTGACCTTCGTTTGCACTATTTCGCTACCGACATTGAAGTTGAGCATGTCTCCCATCTTGATATCTAAACGCTCTGCCACGCCCTCTTCAACCGATACTGGATACCAACCCTTGTCGTAATCTGAGTCTAGCTCGCCATGCCAAACTCCCTCTATTATTTCATTCTCTTTTTGCAGCGAGTTGCCCCACGTGAGATTAGCTTCTCGGCCAAGCCCTCTTCTGCCCTCATTAGATGACTCTTCTTCTTTTGAAACTTCAGTGTTAACCCCTTCTCCATTGACAGAAACAAAGCGCCCACGAGTTACTGGGAAAAATTCATTAATATCAACACCGTTAACAGAAAAGTGTCTGTCCAATCGTTTCTGAATATCAGGGGTTATGTTTGTTAGGAAATAGTTAGGCGTCCCCTGAGGTAGCTGAGCACGCCACTGTGAAACCATATCGTTTCTCATCACTAAAACAACCAGCAACAGCATGATGGTGATGGAGAAGCTGATAAGCTGTACACTATTATCCATTGCTCTGCGCTTTATACGTGCCCAAGCAAGCTGCCATGGCCCGATACTGCCGCTTCCAAGCTTTCTACCTATTGCAATAAGGAAGTAAGTAGCAACAAGAAGGCCAATTACCAACGCGGCGCCAGAGGCGAAGAGAATAGCGCTAATTTTTAAATCTTGGCTGTACATCCACATCAGCGCAAAAATGGCCCCGCCTGAAGCAACAAACTGAATACTTCTAGAGCGCAGGCTCGCATCTAAATCTTTGCGTAATACTCGAAGCGGAGGCACAGAAAAAAGCTGCAACAGCGGATAGAGCGAAAATAATATTGCACAAGTAGCGCCAGTCGCAATGGCGATAATTACCGGCCGCCAATGCCACACATTCAAAGATACATCTACTCTATCGGCTACCAAAGACACTACTACATGCTGACCTATAAAGCCCACAACCAGTCCAATAAGAATACCCAGCAGCGTTATCAACAGAATTTGAATTAGGTACACTTTCCTGATGGTTTGTTTAGTTGCGCCTAATGTTTTCATAATCGCAACAGGATCGAAGTGGCGTTGAGCATAACGCTGGGCAGCTACAGCTATAGACACCGCAGCCAATACAATTGCCAACAAGCTAGCTAAAAGGAAATAACGCTCAGCGCGGGCCACTGAGCGGCCAATAACAGACTCATCGTCCTGTACTGTGCGCCACGAATGAAGATCGTCGTTTAGTTGGGGTAATAACCACGATGAGTAACTCTTTACATCCGAGGCTTCTCCAGCAAAATAGCTGATATATCTCGCTCTACTTCCAGGGCCGGTGATATTTGCAGACGGCAAGTCTTCCATTCTCATCAGTACAATAGGGTCGGTGTTAAAAACACTAAAACCCGCATCAGGAATATCTGCAAGTACTCGAGTTACCGTCACCCGAGCGTCACCAATATCAATTTTATCTCCCAGCTGCAATTTAAGCGATTGGAAGAGTCTTGACTGCACCCAAGCTTCCCCAGGCTCCGGAAGTGTGTTGGTGTCCTTTTTCTGTCCAAAAGGCACGTCGGCTACGCTAACCATACCCTTGAGAGGATAGTGTTCGTTTACCGCTCTTAAATCTACCAACGACATATCGTCGTCTTTGAATACCATTGAGCGTGTCGATACTTGCTTCGCTGTGTTTAAGTCTTCGGCTTTTGCTTTCACCAGCCAACTTTCATCAATAGGCTTATCTGAACGAAGCTGCGCATCGGCTGCGATAAACGCTGCCGAGCGAGATTTAAGCGCGCCCTGCAAGCGCTCACTGAAAAGCGAAAGTGAGAGAACAGCCCCTACCGACAATACAATGGCAAGCAGTATTATCGTGAGCTCGCCACGTCGGGCCTCGTGTTTAAATAGTCGCCACGCGAGATTAAAAGTCATAGACATCTAGCTAACCTCGCTAGGTGATGTAGATGCAGATGTGGTTTCTGTCAATTCACCTGCATGCATCGTAAGCTGTCTATCACAATGCTCTGCTAACTCAGTATCGTGAGTTACAAGCACAAGCGTAGTACCAGTATTTCGGTTTAGCTCAAAAAGCAGCTCTTCTATTTTGCCACTGTTTTTAGCATCCAAATTTCCGGTTGGTTCGTCGGCAAATAGAATCTTTGGCGAGGTAATAAATGCCCTGGCAATTGCAACCCGCTGCTGCTCTCCGCCTGATAGCTGATTGGGAAAATGATGAGCGCGGTGTGCAAGCCCTACTTGTTCAAGTATATCCATAGCCAGCTTTTTGGGGTTGTCGAGACCTGAGATCTCGGCAGGCAACATAACATTCTCTAGCGCGGTAAGGCTCTGTACCAGCATAAAGCTTTGGAAGATAAACCCTACTTTGCTCCCTCTAAGAACGGCTCGCCGTTCTTCATCCATGTTATGAAGCGCTTCACCATCTAGGTATATTTCTCCGCTGGTGACTTCATCAAGCCCAGCTAATAGACCAAGTAAAGTTGATTTACCGGAGCCTGACGCACCAATAATTGCAACGGACTCACCAGCCTTGACTTCAAAAGAGATTGGCTGAAGGATCTGCAAAGAGCCTTCGCTCGTATTTACCGTTTTAGTTACCGTGCTTGTTTTAATCATAGGGGTCATCAATTCGTGTTCGTTAGTTATCGTCAATTTTTTGCATTTTTGCTCATTGTCTTAATACCGTTTCAAGCGCTTTCAGATCAAGAGAAATCCTCGTCTAGCGCCCATGAAGCAACCTTACTTGTTGTTGGCGATAGTTTATCGGCAGCGTACGGATTACAGCAGCACCAAGGTTGGGTTAGTTTGTTACAAAAGCATTGGCAAAACGACAACATTCCGATCGATATTGTAAATGCTGCGGTAAGTGGTGAAACAACAGACGGCGGACTAGCCAGGCTACCTCGTCTTATTGAACAGCATATGCCGTCTCACATTTTAATTGAGTTGGGTGGAAACGACGGATTGCAGGGGCATAATATAAAGAAAATTAGAAATAATTTAGATGCTTTAGTGAAAGCAGCGAAAAAAAGTGGTGCCGAAGTTTTTCTTCAACAGATGCAGATCCCCTCAAATTACGGTAATAGATATACAAAGATGTTCACGGAAAGTTATTCCATAGTTGCTGAAAGGAATGCTGTTCATCTTGTTCCTTTCTTTCTTGAAGAGATTGCACTTAACGACAGCTTAATGCAAAACGATGGAATTCACCCAAATGCCGAAGCGCAGCCAAAGATAGCTGAGTTGATGGACAAAAGCCTCAGAAGTTTAATATTAGCTGAATGATTTTTGTGCTATCTTTTAATGAATAAATATGGTTTTTCAAAAGAGGAGTCTTTATGGATGTTTCTTCAGTTAACTCTGCACCGGTATCAACTATTTTAGAGTCGACGCCACAGGCTCCGCAGCGTCAAGAGTTACGTTCTGAACAGGAGCGCCAGTCGAGCCAAACAAGTCAGCCCCAACAGTCGAATGAACCAAGTACAAACCGCTCGGATAGCAGACTGGGCAGCCGAGTGGATGTTTTTGCCTAATTGAGGTAAAGCCGTACTGGCATTGGACAGTCACTTAGTTAGCGCTCAGTTAACAGCTAAACTGTTTTGATAAATCTCTATGGGACAGTCACTTATTCGTTTGTGAATGACTGTCCACTACTCCCACTACTCGCACGAGTGACTGTCCACAATTTAGCTTCACGTTTAGGCTTCACTATGTGTGTTTAAACGAGCTACCGGCTATGAATGATCGATACAATCCTGCTCTAAAGCTCAGTTCACATCCTTAGTTTTTTGTTCATAATAATAAAAAACAGTTGGGATATGGACATGCCTTTACCTCGCTACAAACAAATTAATACAGACATTACGCCCTATTATCACTGCACTTCACGCTGTGTTAGACAGTCTTTTCTATGCGGTAAAGATGTTAAAACTGGCATCAACTACGAACATAGGCGCAAGTGGTTTACCGATAGGTTACACAAATTAACCCAGGCGTTTGCTATCGACTTATGTGCCTATGCTGTTATGCACAATCATATTCATGTCGTGCTTCACATCGCAAAAGGTCGTGCAGAGGGCTGGTCGATGGACGAAGTTTTCTTGCGGTGGAGAATGTTTTATAAATGTCCTCCTGTTGTTCGATTCTATCTAGAGAATAGAGCGCTAGAGAAGGAAGGCTCGGCCAGCTATCCTCAAGCTTGCTCCGAAGCAGAGTTGAACGAACTGAAAGCATTATCTGTGCAATATCGAGAAAGGCTACAAAGCGTTAGCTGGTTTATGAGGTTGCTTAACGAGTATATCGCTCGAAGGGCAAACAAAGAGGACGATTGTAAAGGCTATTTTTGGGAAAGACGATTTCGCTCGCAAGCCATTTTGGACGAAAAAGCACTAGCGGCCGTTATGGCCTATGTCGACCTAAATCCAATTAGAGCGAACATCGCAACTTCCTTGAATAACTCTAAATATACGAGTATCCACTATCGTCTGAATGCTCACAAAGCGAGAAAACATCCCAAATATCTTATGTTGTTTAAAGACCAAGCACCGAATGTCAAAGACTGTAAGGATAAATCGCCGAGCGCTCTTTCACTAAACAACACAGATCACTTGTCATTTAATTTTCATGACTACAAGGAATTGCTGTGTGCAACACTAACGGCAAAACAAACAAAGACTAATCGTGAACCACCAAGGTTCCCAACTCGACTGCTATCAAGATTGGGTTTAGAGCAAAATAAATGGCATATCATAACCAGCCGGTTCGAAATGCTTTTTTCCGGCCCCGTGGGTGAGCCTGATAATATGACCACCTTCGCCGAGAAGTGTAATAGAGGCACTAGGCCAAACGTGAAAAACGCTATTCAATATCTGTCATAAAAAATGGCTGCGCTAATTCTGAATTTACTCTGAAATAGGCTGCAGCCACTTTATCGGTTATCACAAATTACTGAGCACTGCGTTCGTATTGAGAAGGCATAGTGTACTCAGAATCTTGTAGCGTTAAATACCTATCTCGAAGCTTAGTTTGCCTTGACTCCATTTTGATGGCCTTTCCTCCAATAAAAACAGATTCAGCAGCTTGCGTTACTTCCAGTGGATCTCCAGACCAAATTACAACGTCTGCTCTTGCGCCCTTAACCAAACTTCCCAGCTGGCTTTCTAGCCCTAAAATCTGAGCTGGTACCTTAGTAAGACTTGCCAGGCCAGCCTCGTAATCCAGACCATTTGCAACTGCATTCCCCGCATGCTGCGCTGCCAGTCGAATGTTATGAGTATCCATGCCAATAGCAACTTGCACCCCAGCGTTATGCAACCTAGCAGCATTTTTAAGCGTGGCCCCCATCTGATCAAAGCCACCCGGCAAATTATATTCAGGGTCTATTATTACCGGTATCTCAGCATCAGCCAATTCATTGGCCACTCTCCAAGCTTCTACGCCATGAACAAGAATGACATTTATAGACGAATGTCTTTTCTTAAACGCAATGACTTGGCGGATATCAGATGCCCTATCAGCACGCATGAACAATGGCATGTCACCTGCAATCACCTGCTTAAGTGCACTTACATCTAAACGGGTATTAATGCCATACCAGGGCTTTTCAGCAGAAAGGTTATCTTTGGCATTTTTCGCCTCGTTGAACACCTTGTCTAGCATCACCCATAGTGAAGCTCGTGAGCCGCCAGAGATTTCAGCACCACCGCTACCAGCATCTACTGTCATGAAAGCACCGGCTTTCAGCACAGGCGCAAATCCGTCAAGACTTATAACAGCCCCTTTACCGCCAAACAAAAATTCACCATTACTCACAGTAGTAGCGGCTGAAGTTACTCCCTCTAAACGCGTTACTGGAATCAAAGAACTATCGGCATTAATGGCATACTGAACGTCAAACGCCGCGCCAGTATTTGTGATTGGCGTTTTTTCTACGCTAGAGTCCACAACCCCAGACGATGATGAAACCTCGACTAGCCCTAAAGATGTAAGTGCGCCTACAAAACCTGGCGTAACTACCTTGCCGCTTGCATCAATAACCTTATAACCTTGTGGAACTTCACCATCAGCAAAAACTGCGCTTATTCGCCCGTCAGATAATAATACGGTACCTTTTTCTAATACGCCGGCAGATGTCATGGTGTGCACTTTGCCACCAACGATAGCAATATTTTCCGCCGCAATTGAAGAGACCATTGAGAGAGCGGCAACTAGTGTGATTAATTTTTTCATTTGCTATCTCCTTCACCAACTTGTCCTAACTCAAAGTCACTCACTGGCCAGGTTGAACTATCTGTTAGTGAGTATGCTAAACCACCATCGATATAAACATGTTCAGCCTTGGTGTAGGTAGAAAAAGGATTGCCGTTCCACAGTACGATATCAGCTTGCTTCCCCGCTTCTAGCGAACCAGTCTTATCGAATATACCCAATGATTTTGCAGGATTTGCTGAAAGCCACAACCAAGCATCTTTCATGGGGATATCAATACCAGCGCGCTTTCCATCAGACCACGCTTTCGCAGCTTCTTGGTTAAGTCTTTGGATCCCTAGGTCACTGTCTGAATGAACAATAGCGCAAGCACCAGCATTGTGCACTGCAGGAATATTTTCGCGAATGCCATCGTAGGCTTCCATCTTAAAGCCCCACCAATCGGCCCACATTGCCGAGCAAACGTCGTTTTCTTTCAACTTATCAGCAATTTTGTAGGCCTCGACAGCGTGATGGAAAGTGCCAATTTGATAGTTAAACTCTTTCATTACATCCATCATCACCGTCATCTCGTCGGCGCGGTAGCAATGCATATGTACTCGAATATCTCCCTCTAGCACACCGGCTAACGTCTCGAGTTTAAGATCTCGCTTAGGCGCTTTAGGGTTTTTTCCTGCTTCATAGTCTCTTTCATACGCTTCCCACTTGCGCATGTAATCTTGTGCGTCAGACCATGCCTGACGATAACCTGCAACATTCCCCATACGCGTCATCGGGCCAC
Source organism: Alteromonas sp. RW2A1 (assembly GCF_001886475.1). NCBI lineage: Bacteria > Pseudomonadati > Pseudomonadota > Gammaproteobacteria > Alteromonadales > Alteromonadaceae > Alteromonas > Alteromonas sp. RW2A1. Next base: position 1,747,279 of record NZ_CP018031.1, read on the forward strand.
CCTTTTGACCGTATACTCGCTTAGGGTTTTCACCACAAGCCATTTTCATTCCGTATGGCGCATCGGGAAACTTCATATCTTGCATAGTTCTGTTCGGCACATTTTTCAAAATCACAGAACGTCCGCCAAATAAGTTCGCAGACCCAGGCAAAATTTGTAATGTTGTTACCCCGCCGGCCAGTGCTCGACCAAAACCAGGATCTTGTGGCCATACCGAATGCTCAGCCCAAACCTGCGCAGTGACAGGGTTAGTCATTTCATTTCCATCGGAGTGAGAGCGAGTTGAAGGTGATGGATACACGCCTAAGTGACTGTGATTATCAATAATTCCTGGCGTGACCCACTTACCCTTTCCATCAATGATTTTTGCATTTTCAGAGACGTCGAGTGTCTGTCCACTTTCAGCTATGGCTTGAATTTTTCCGTCCACAAAATAGATACTGCCATTATCAAACCGATTCCCCACGCCATCTAAGATGGTGACGTTAGTGATGAGGGTTGGCTCTCCCTCTATTGGCTTGTAAGTGCTTGGATACGGATTTGGGTTTATAGTGACTTTTGATGGCTGCGCATCACTTTTGTTAGGCTTCGCGCTGCATCCTGCCGTAAGCAAGGACATAGTGCAGACCAACAGCAGCGTCAGCTTTGATGTTGCTGATTTCATGAGTTCCCCAGATTAGTTTTAATTGTTTTAAGAAGTGAGACATGTAACTTACTCTCTGTTGCCATTTCAGAGTAGTCAATTACCCTCCTAAAACCAAGCAGGTCTGGGATAAACCTGCGTTTTATTGAGAAGACTGGCGTGCTAACACATCTACAATATCTTGGGAGTTAGTGAGCCGCCTAATATCATTGAATAACACTTCAGCTTGCGGATACTGTCTCTTCAAGTAGCCACACCATTGCTTTATTCTATTCGGATAGTACCTTCCCTTATCACCATAGATCTCATAGCCAGAATATTGTATTAGCAAGGCAGCTAACTCAGGCCATGGCATCGGTGTGTCGCCATGCTTTATGCTGCGCGCAAGGTTCGGCATCGCAAGGGCTCCACGTCCAACCATCAAATTTATACAATCGGATTGCTCTTGACAGTTTTTCGCATCATCTGCGTTCCATATCTCACCGTTGGCGACCAAAGGTATATCCGTGTGTTGCTTAATTTTTGCAATCCAGTTCCAATATGCTGGCGGTTTATACCCTTCTGTTTTCGTTCGTGCATGCACGACAAGCTCAGAGGCACCGGCTTCCGTTATCGCTATCGCATTATCAACCGCTAACGATTTATCCTCAAAACCGAGCCTAATTTTTGCCGATACTGGTATATGCTGAGGTACAGCATCTCTAACCGCTTTCACAATATCGTAAAGCGTTTGAGTTTCTCTAAGGAGCACCGCGCCCCCTTTACTTTTGTTGACTGTTTTGGCCGGACATCCAAAGTTCAAATCTACGCCCGGCGAGCCCAGTTCTACCGCTGTTTCCGCATTTTCAGCAAGCCACTGTGCGTGCTGCCCTAGTAATTGAACCCGCACAGGAACACCCGACGCAGTTTTACCATCGGTATGAAGCTCTGGACAAATCTTATAAAAAGTTTTTTTAGGTAATTTCTGGTCGACTACGCGAACAAATTCCGTCACACATTGATCAAAACCGCCAACGCGGGTCAACATATCTCTCATTAGGTGATCAACTACCCCTTCCATCGGGGCTAACATTATTTTCATTCGGAATTTGGCTCGAAATAAGTATCTAAAATCGGCGCGGAGTTTACCAAAAAGACGAGTACCTAGCTACGCGATGAACGTTAATTATAAGACGTTTGAGCTAACTTATTAAAAATAGGTTTGTGAGTCTATGTTTATGATTTGAACATAGGAAGTTCGTTTTGGTTTATGTTGAAGGGGATGAGTGTTTTGAGTGACTGTCCGATGTTGAATTTAATTCGCTTTAAGTGACTGTCCGTTGTTCGCTTTCTAATTAAGTGACTGTCCGGTTTTTATTTTTATTCGGTTTTTATTAGTCGGGGTGAGATTGCGTTTCGAGTCTTTCGAACACTGCGATCTTTTGTTCGTTGGTGTAATTAGCCCAGTTAACTATTTCGTCAATGGTTCGATGACAACCGGCACATATATCATTTTCGTCGAGTTTGCATTGCGCTTTGCAAGGAGAAATTGGGTACATCATTTTTTACTTCTTTGCGTCTAAGGATTACTGAACTTTCTTTGCCGCTGCTATGTTTGCCAGCGTGCTTTCAGAAAGCTCTTTGTTCGACCACAAACAAACGTGACAGCCGAATTGCGATTCTAAATAATCAGAAAACTCAGTGTCGGTTTTACAATCGTGTCGAATTAATATTTGTTTATTGCCGTTATATATTACTGCCGAAAAAGTAAACACAGAAAGCCTCCTTTGAAAGAAGGCTCAATATACATCTAGACGTCTAAACGTTCAAGCGTCTAAATAATTTATCACGTGTAAGACTTATTTTATAAAATCGAGCGCAGCGCACACCGCTGCAACTTGAGCATCATTACAGTTTTCTGGCGTTGCATTGTCACTGTCTGGATATACTTCCGTTGTGGTGACGTATTTAGCGTCAGTCATACCACCGCATAAAAACAGCGACTTCTTGTCATAACAGATAACCCCTTCGCTCATAACATCGGCACCAATAATCTTTCCATTTTCATCAGCGGGGGCTATATGAGTAACCTTGCGAACAGCGTCGATTACTGCCTGTTGGAAAGCAAGCTGTGGATTGGGTGTGTTTGCTACTGTGTAAAAGCCGTCTGGAATATTCCAGTTGTCGTGAGTCGTTCCATCTCGCGCCGCCAAAGCAGGTCTAAACTCGCTGTTATCTGTGTCAGTCGTTTCGTGCAAGTCGATATGTAACGACAACTCCATGCCCAGCGATTCAATAAAGTGCATTAACTGTTGTGACTCAGGTGCTGGTGAATCCGCATGAAAAGAACGGTTGGGATCTATCGCTAACGGATTCCATCTATTGATGGTCTCATATCCCCAAGGGCTTACACAGGGTACAACAACAATATTGAAATCAACGGCATAAGCCGCCAACTGCGTTTGAATAAATTTTAGTGCTCCCTGCACTCCGCTAGTCTCATAACCATGAACTCCGCCGGTAACTAATGCCGAGGGCTTACTTTCGTCGAATGAATTCGGTACTACAGCATAAAGAGGATAACGCTCTTCATCGTATGGCAGTGCTCCATATTGTTGCAGTCGAAATCCGTCTGGAATGATATGTGTTAACTTATCAAAAACCTCTTCTTTAACGCTGCGCTTCACGCTTTGCTGATCATACCATTGAGCTTTCTCTTCGGCGCCCCACGGTTTGCCAGGCGTTCCAATTGAATAATCCTGCATAATGACCTCATTCTTTTTATATAAGCTTTACTTTCAATAATATCATCTGCCACTAACAAAGTATGCGCCAAGCGGTGCGCCGCATTAAATGAAAGTCACCATTTAAGTGCGCATTGTATAATTTTTTTTGCACTTAAATAATTAGGGCTGTTGTTCTTTGTTCTACGAATTTTGAGCAAAGTGCTTCTATAACGCTCCCTTCGGTTAGCGTCTGTTGTCTGCAAAAAAGGAAAGAGAAAAGGAACAGTGAGGCGAAACGCAGCACTAATGAGCAACAATACCAGCCCGTATAGATAAAGATTCAGACCCCAAAAACAAAAAAACCAGCCTGATGGCTGGTTTTTTTATATGGCGTCCCCTAGGGGATTCGAACCCCTGTTACCGCCGTGAAAGGGCGGTGTCCTAGGCCTCTAGACGAAGGGGACTGAAAATCTTTTTTCGAAAGCTACGCTTTCGATATTTTCAGTAAGGCGAAGTGAGCCAGCGAACTGAGCGACCTTTTCCTTACCAAACTTTCAGTCAGGAGTTTAAAAAACCCCAGGCTATTTCACAGTATTGACCGACTGTGACGCGATTAAAATGGCGTCCCCTAGGGGATTCGAACCCCTGTTACCGCCGTGAAAGGGCGGTGTCCTAGGCCTGACTGTGACGCGATTAAAATGGCGTCCCCTAGGGGATTCGAACCCCTGTTACCGCCGTGAAAGGGCGGTGTCCTAGGCCTCTAGACGAAGGGGACAATAAATCGTTTCAAACATAACTGTTTGAATCAAACACACCGTATGTTCACTGAACAAACAACGATGTAATGAAATATTGTCGCAACCGATTACACTCAACCCGAGCTATCAGTTAGCCTATCAAGTTACTTTTTTTATCTTGCACACTGAATGTGAAGTGTAACTTGGTGGAGCCAGGCGGGATCGAACCGCCGACCTCCTGCATGCCATGCAGGCGCTCTCCCAGCTGAGCTATGGCCCCGTTGTGTCGCAGTCAATTTAATATGACTGTTCCGTGACAGCGGGGCGCATTCTAGGCATCCCCCCCTGTCATGTCAACGGTTTTTTTATGAATTTTCTCTGTTTGCTATAAAAGTAAGCGCTTTGTCGATTCTCTCACCAACTTTGTCTTTTGACAGCAAATGTAGAGTTACATCAAGCGACGGAGAATTGCCACCGCCTGTTGATGCTACACGCAGCGGCATGCCTACTTTCCCCATACCTACTTCTAATTCTTCAGCCGTAGCATTGATAGCAGATTGAATGCTTTGTGGTGTCCATTCTTCAAGCGCTAATAGCTTATCTTTCACCAACTCTAATGGGCCTCTAGCAACAGGGCGAAGGTGCTTTTTCGCGGCGTTGGCGTCAAATTCATCATAGTCTTGATAAAAGTACGTTGAGATCTCCGCAAGCTCTTTCAGAGTCTTCACGCGGTCGGCTTGAATTGCAATAACCGATTCTAGAGAAGGGCCCGTTGTTATATCAATATTCAACTGGTCAAAATGCCATTTTGCATGTTTAGCAACGTCACTTGCTGGCATAGACTTAATATAGTGCTGATTCAACCAAATAAGTTTCTCAGTGTTGAATGCAGAAGCGGACTGCCCTATTCCATCTAGACTGAAGTGCTCAATCATTTCATCAAGTGTAAATACTTCTTGATCGCCATGAGACCAGCCTAATCTAACAAGATAGTTCAATACTGCCTGAGGTAAAAAGCCGTCATCGCGATACTGCATTACGCTAACTGCACCGTGACGCTTCGACAATTTCTTACCATCGTCGCCTAGTATCATGGATACATGGGCGTATTCAGGGATAGGGGCACCCAGCGCTTTTAATATATTAATTTGACGAGGTGTGTTGTTGATGTGGTCTTCACCGCGCACAACATGCGTTATATTCATATCCCAGTCGTCAACAACAACGCAAAAGTTATAGGTAGGTGTACCGTCTGTGCGCTGAATAACTAAATCGTCCAGTTCGCTATTGCTTATTTCAATTGTTCCACGAACGTGGTCGTTTATTGTGACCGACCCTTCCAGCGGATTTTTGAACCGAACAACGAATGGCTGCCCTTCTGGGTGATCTGTTCTATCGCGCCAGGTTCCCGGGTAGCGAGGTTTTTCACCTTTCTCTTTTTGCGCTTCACGGATGGCATCTAACTCTTCTGAGCTCATAAAGCACTTATACGCTTTACCTTCGTCTAATAACTTTTGAATAAGCTCTTTATAACGATCAAAACGTTCAGTTTGATAAACCGGACCTGTATCCCAGTTTAAGCCAAGCCATTGCATACCGTCTAAAATGGCTTGTTTTGCTTCCTCTGTTGAACGCTCTATATCGGTATCTTCTATACGAAGAACAAATTCACCGCCTTTACTTTTTGCATAAAGCCAAGAATACAGCGCAGTGCGTGCGCCACCGACATGAAGATACCCAGTAGGGCTAGGTGCAAATCGTGTTACAACCGACATGGCTACTCTCTATTGTTTAATAAGTTCTAATCTGCGCGCATTCTACCAGTGTACGAGTAAGGACAAAAGTCGCTTGCTCTACTCTGTAAAATTAATTAAAAAGAAACAATTCATTATTTCACTTGCTGTAGTTGATTAATAACGGTGTGTTTTTCATCGATTAATTTAAAATTTCGCCAAAACGTTTAATTTTCGCGCATACAGTAATTTTCTTTAATTTTATTGTTGACACTATCAGAAGCAACTCTATAATACCGCCCCACTTGCCAAGGCAAGTCAACAAACAAGACGGACGCTTAGCTCAGTTGGGAGAGCATCGCCCTTACAAGGCGAGGGTCACTGGTTCAAGCCCAGTAGCGTCCACCAATCTTGCTTGTTACTAGAATTGCGAAATAAAATGGACGCTTAGCTCAGTTGGGAGAGCATCGCCCTTACAAGGCGAGGGTCACTGGTTCAAGCCCAGTAGCGTCCACCACTCTTTTCGAATTCATCTCTATCGGACGCTTAGCTCAGTTGGGAGAGCATCGCCCTTACAAGGCGAGGGTCACTGGTTCAAGCCCAGTAGCGTCCACCACTTTCTCTTTTTATCCTAAAATTTTCATAAGACTCGATGGTTCAACAACTTCATTGCGAGCCACAGCAGCGTCCACCACTCTTTTACAAAATTCATTTCATTTGCCATAAGACTCGATGGTTCAACAACTTCGTTGCGAGCCACAGCAGCGTCCACCACTCTATTTCCTTATTTATTTCAGTTGCCATAAGACTCGACGGTTCAACAACTTCGTTGCGAGCCACAGCAGCGTCCACCATTCTTTTACAAAATTCATTTCATTCGCCACATTAGCTCTTTATGTTATGGAGGATACGCTTTAACGCCGTCGTTTATCGATGATAGAAAGCAATCTTCTTGCAAAATGCAACTTAGCTGAGTTGTCGTAAATAGCGCTTATGCTATATTCAAACAAATTGTAAATTATGTCTTAATATTCGATGATAACCACAACTATAAAACGTAAGCAGGTACGCCAGACTGGTTCCCGCTCAACGAAAGCTGATATTTGCTTTAAAGCAAGAGTATGCTTGTTCGCCGTTGCAGCAGTTTGTTTAGTTAGCGCTTGTTCCAATACCCAACATCAGGCCCGCCTCAACACATTGAGTATGAATTATTGTTCCGATGCAGTGATGGGTAATTGCAGGCTGGTAACACCTAGTATTATTCAGCTTGAAGCACCCAACGATCCTTTCGAGGAACAACTAAAGCCAATACACCAGCGTAGAGATGTTATTGAGCAAGAGTTTGAAGTATTGAGACGACGGTAACCTGAGCCAGGTCTTGCTGTCGTCTAAAATGAGGCAAACTGCTAACCAAGTTGGGCAGTTTAAGCAAACCCCAGAATATCCCTAAAGCGCTCACCTGCGTCTTATTACTGAGCCTGCTGCGACAACCACATCTTCACCAGAACATGAAGTGCGTTTATTCACTTCTTCTACCGTGCAGTTATTACTGCCGTCCTTGAGACAAAACTCAAACCTCGTTCTGCGCGTAACCGGCGAAGTGATTACATCGCCACTTAAGTTACTCCATTTCCACTTAGGAATTACTTTCATCGATTCAATGGCAAAATGACCGGCTGTTGCATCTATAACTTCCATTTCAGTGATCTCCAACGATGGCGTGATAACATACTCTATTGTTGCGCAGCCCATTTCTCCCGTTTTGGCCGCACTGATTGGATACCGCGGTGCAAAACGCCTCACAACACCGTTATTGTCGCGATGGCTTTTGGAAACTTTCTGCTCGAATTTAGTGTTTTCAGGCTGCCGGTATTGGGAGCTTTCACATGCTGACAAGCTAACAATAATTAGTCCCAGTGATAGATAACGCATATTAAGTCCATTTAGCTGCTCAATTAAGTTTCGAAAATGTAAAGTATCATTAGCCGCTTAGAAAAACAATTTCAATTGAAACGAGCGTCTGAGGCTATCTCATCTCTCCTTATAATCTTTATTAGCAATGCAACGAGAAATTGGAACTCTTAAGTTCTCTATCTAGCAAAAACCAAACTCGTCACTTAAATTGTTGCTTCCAACCTTTAAAGTGTTTAATTTTCGAGCATACAGGCCGATAAAGGATTATATTATATTTATCGCGTTTTAGCGCTTCATCAGAATGTAAGTTTTAAAACGTGCATTAGTAAAATTACATAGCTGATTTAGTTGTGTAACCGTGTAAGCTCTTAAAAATAGCTAGGGATTTGAGCATAATGACAGAATTTAGCGACGTGACATTAAAATGAAATACAATCTAGCGAAGGGCACCAAGTTACTTATTGCAGAAGATCAAGTATTAGCTAAGAGTCATTTGCATTATGCTCTCGAGCAACTGGGGTTTAAAAAAATAGACCACGTCGACCGCCCGTCTTCTGCCATTGCTGCGCTTCAGGAATTCGAATACGACGCAATTATCTGTTCTTATAACCTGCGCTCTGAGCAAGGGGGCTACTTTCTTCTTGAACAATTACAATCTGAACACGCGCTGTCGTTAACCAATGCGTTTATCTTTACAAGTGCAGATACTTCAGCAGAGGTTGTGCATGCCATTATAGAACTCCAACCCGATGAATTCATTGCTAAACCTTTTTCTGTAAACGAATTAGAAAGACGTCTTTCTCGGGTTTTGTCTCGGAAAGCTGCGCTGAAAAATGTTTATCAATTTATGGACTCTGGGGAGCATGAAAGAGCGCTTTATGAAATAGAGCAATTTCTTTTACAACCTGAGTATGCGGAACATTTTCCGCTTGCTATGAAAATAAAAGGTGATCTTCTATTTCTTAATCAACGATTTAGTCAAGCTCTGGCTTTCTATGATGGCATTGTAAATGTTCAAGACTTTAGCTGGGCTAAGATAGGTATAGCGAAATGCTTAATAGCGCTGGAAGATTTTGATGATGCAGAACGAGAGGTTTTACAATTAGCTATGCGGCCCGATGCCGAACTTGCTGCCTATGACCTGTTGGCCACATTGAAAATTAAGCATGAAGCCTTTGATGATGCCTTAGAATGCACGCGCTTAGCGTGTCAGATTTCGCCTAGAAAAATATCCCGTCATCGCCAAGCTGTAAACTTAGCGCGTATAACTCACAATTACGAAAGCCAGTTCGCCAGTGCTAAACATGTTGTCAGATATGCGAAAGATTCAATTCATGACGCCCCAGATAATTATCTTAATGCTGCTCGGGCGGGTGTAGACTTTGCCATGACCTCTGACCCTGCTGACGTTAATAAAATTGTCAAACAGGCCACCAGCTACCTTCAACAACTTAAACAAGCCCATCCGAAAACAGAACTGAACGAAGAGCTTAAGGTTATAGACGCGAGAATTCATTATTTGAAAGATGACGTAACCAAAGCTCAATCTCTGTTAGCTGACTTTCATAGCGTCCATGCAAAACAACAATCTACAGAGGCGCTGCTCGATAGAGCAAAAGCCTTACATGAAGTTGGACTGAAAACCGAGTCGTTGAAAATATTCGATGCGCTCGCTAAACAATTGAGAACAGATGAGAACAGTGACGAGTTAATGTGTCGTTATATTAGGCAAGAAAAAGAAGAGAAAACGGCAATTTCATTAAGTCCTAAAGCGCTCAACAATTCTGCGGTAGCCGAATATAAGCGTGGTAATTTAGAGCAATCTTACACTACGTTTTCACAAGCATTCAGAGTGATGCCCAAAAATCCGTCTATTGCGTTAAACTATTTACAGGCCATAGTACGAGCAAGAAAATCTCGTGAAGCGTTACCAGGTGATACTGTTCAAGCAATTAGATCATGCCGAGAAACACTCGAAACAGCGCAGTTATCTGAAGAGCAGCAAAGTCGTTACGACAGTGTGAAAAGCATCCTGACAAACCATTAACATGAATAGTAAAAGGCGTGCATAGCGCGAACAGCATAGCGCGAAATAATATCGACTTAATCTGACACTTCTGTTTGTAGCCATTTTCGTAGCGTAGCAATAACTTTCTCTTGCTCTATGGGCTTGGTAAGAAAGTCATCCATTCCGGCTTTCATGCACATTTCTTTATCGCTTTGCATCGCATTGGCCGTCATGGCTACAATGGGAACTTGATGGTACTGCGCTCCTGCTGTTCCTTTTCTGATTTGCCTCGTCGCTTCAAACCCGTCCATTTCCGGCATCTGACAGTCCATAACAATGAGTGAATATACGCAGTCTTCCCCAGCGGCTTGCAATAGTTCAATCGCCTCTTTTCCATTGTTTGCAACATCAACGATAAAACCAGCACCTTCGATAATACTTGTGGCGACAATTTGATTTATTGCATTGTCTTCAACTAACAATATGTGGTGTCCCTCAGATACTGCACCTTTTGATACTGCACCTTTCGATACGGCACCTTTCGATAATGAATATGTCGAGCTGTTATCGTTCTCTGCAGAGCTGCCTATATAATCGTCTTGAGTATCTGAGGGGCGCTCTTCACCGCTTTGCTTATGACGGTGCTGATAGTGCTGATGAGAACTTGAGCTTGGTTCGTCCTCAAGCACAAACCTAAGCGCGTTGGTTGACAAAGGCTTAGGAAAGCTAGCATATAATCCAAACTCTTTAGCCTGTTGCGCACTGTCCAAATCTTTTAACAAAGTCATGGTAACAACTCGGGGATTGTTTGGTGTTTTATAGGTTCTTATGGCATGACAAAAAGACGCAGCGGCCATATCTGGCGTGGTTTTATCGAACAAAATGATAGTTATAGGACTCTTGCCAACAATGCTTTCTTCATAAACAGAAAGCGCACTTTTAGCTGTGCTAGCAAGCGATGTTTTAGCTCCCCATAAGTTGAGTTGCTTTTCCAGCGCTCGTTGGCTTGATAAATTTGGGGCAACAATAAGCCAGTGATGATTAACGTTTTCTATGGTTGGCAATACGTCAGTAGCTTCGTTTACTTTTTTCACTTCACAAGTTACTTCAAAACAGCTTCCGCTGCCGATATCACTCGATACCCTCACGTCACCACCTAGAAGTTCACATAACTTTTTAGTGATAGTTAAGCCAAGGCCTGTTCCACCATAGCGACGGGTAGTAGACGCATCTACCTGCGTAAACGATTCAAAAAGATGTTCTAACTTGTGCTTCTCAATACCAATTCCCGTATCTTCCACAACGCATCGCATCAAATAACAATTTGCATCTTTATGAGGTAGAAGTTCTGCAGTAATGTTTATTTCACCCTGCTCTGTGAACTTCACTGCGTTGCTTAACAAGTTATTAAGAATTTGCTTAATACGGTTGGGGGCTGAATTAACTTTTGACGTTTGCACTTTTGAAACATCAACGATAACTTCCAATCCCTTCTCTTGGGCAGTATGTGCAATTGAGTACGCAAGCTCTTCAATTAGCGCTCGCAAATCAAAATCTACTGACTCGATATCAAGCTTGTCGGCCTCTATTTTTGAAAAGTCGAGAATATCGTTAATGAGCACGAGCAACGAATTCGCACTTGAGTTGGCTATGTTGGCTTGATGCGCCTGCTCGGCATTTAAACCACTGTTTTTTAATAGGCTAAGCATACCAACCACGCCATTTAATGGGGTGCGAATTTCATGGCTCATATTGGCAAGAAACTCTGATTTAAGTTTAGTTGCTTCCTCCGCCTTGTTTAAAGCCACTTTTAATTCGCGAGCCTGCTGCTCAAGAGACGCCGTTTTTTCAGAAACTTGTTGCTCTAAAACCTGTACGAAGCGCTTTTGCTTGGTAATCTCTGTTTGATGTAGCCGTGTGCGTAGGTAAATGATCAGCATTACCGTTGCAGTGAGTAAAACACCGTAGAGGGTATACGCCCACCAGGTTTTCCATGGTTTCGACTCTACGTGCACATTAATGGCTAATTGTGCTGAACTCCATTCACCGTTTTGTTTTAATGCTCTCACTAATAACGTATACGTACCGCCATTTAAATTGGTAAATGACACGTTATTGTAGTTTCCAATGTCTATCCATTGCTCATCATAGCCTTCAAGCTTATAAGCAAAGTGCGGCACAGTTGCGGCAGAGAAATCAAGCAGGGCAAATTCAAAAGAAAAGAAATAGTCTTCGTGAGAAAGATAGACATCTTTAACATATGACAGAGGGGTATCGGTACTAGCAGGCTCCCCCATAACGTTAAAGTCAGTTAAAACGATATTCGCATTGAGCTCCTGCTGGTCTGACTCCTCGTAATTAAAGTACTCTATGCCTCGTTGGCTACTAGTAAAAAAAGTACCTTGGGAAGATTTCAACAGGCTACTGGAGTAGTAATTCTGACCCGCGAACTTTGAGCTACTATTGTAATTTAGCGCTTGCTGTTTATATGGGTCGTATAGAAAAATGCCTTTGTTGGTAGTTAGCCATAGCCCCTCGTTTTCGCCGTCTGATACAGCGCGAATAAGCGGTGCAGGCAATCCTTGTTGCTCACTAAATCGTTTGAAACTTTGCGTATCGGGCTGATAAAGGTTGAGTCCTTTTTGGGTGGCAACCCAAATATTACCATTTCTGCTTTGGTATATATCTTCAACGATATTGCCTAACAAGCTATTATTTTTTTCCGTTGAGCTAAACGTGTCGAATCGTTTTTCGTCTTCTCGCCAAACACTCACGCCCTTCCCTGTGCCCACCCACATATTTCCGTCGCGATCTTTAAAAATGGCCAGTATTTCAGGGTGAGGCAATCCGTCCTTCTGAGTTAAGTGCTTAAAGGTATTGCTGTCATTGTTGTAAACGTAAACACCATTTTTATAGGTTCCAATCCACAGGTTGTCGTTGTCATCTAACGCTAACGCCCTGAATTCTCTAAAATGACGATATTCAGCATCGTCTTTCGGATACTCCACTCGGGTTACATCTTTCGTAACTGCGTCAAATTTTACTAAAAAGTCATCCTGTGCAACCCAAAACATATTGTTTTCGATTGGTAGAATAATGGGCCGTTCAATAACCCCATTTTCTGCGTAATCATCAAAAGAACTGAACACCGAGTTCGACACTCGATGCAGGCGCTGCTCATCAGTTTTCCATTTATACACTTCAGCCTTGGCATTAACTATCAGCACATCGCCATTTTCGTCTAGTTCAATTCCATTAGGCGCTACGAGTAACTCGCTATCAATTATCTTAACTTTTCGGCGTGGTGAAAGCTTAAAAATGCCATGTACTTCGCTTGTTATCCACTTTGTATGGGTATGATCTTCAAAGATTATCCTAAGACCATTATCAAATCCAAAGTCTGTTTTTTGCACCTCGTTATCGCTTTGCGAGCGCTTGAATAACCCGTTTGTAGTGACAAACCATACAGTACCTTCGTGATCTTCAATCATCGAATTAACTTGGCCTAATGTTTTGCCATTTTTTGTCAATTGAGGAATGAAGACACCATTTTCAGGTAAAAATAGAAAAGGGCCCTCTTGAGTTGCTACATAAAAACGGCCATCACTAGCCAAAAGCAAGCTACGAACTTCATTTGCGCCTGTAGCAGTTTTATTGGACTTATCGGGAAAGTAATATGTTGCTGTTAGGGTGTCTTTGTTGAGTAAATTTAAGCCATAGCTGGTTGCTACCCATAAGGTCTTTTCGTCGTTGTCGATTATGTCCCAAATACGATTATGAGATAAACCGACTTGGCTATCTTCCCCTCTCTGAACCCGCTGAAATTTCCCATTGCCTAAATAACGATTTAACCCTTTGTTGTAGGTGCCCAGCCAAATATCACCGGTTTTATCATGAAACAACGATTGAACCCGATTTGATGAGATTGAGTTAACATTGTCTGGATCATGAAGGAAACGCTGAAATTTCCCGGTAGTAGGGCTGTACTTATTGACACCGCCTCCCCATGTTCCAACCCAAATATTGCCGTTTTTATCCAGCATCAGGTTTCCTGCATCGTTATGGGACAAGCCTTTTACTGCGTCGCTGCTAGCCTCGTATAGCTTTACGTTCTTACCATCGTAACGCATAACACCATTTTCAGCGGTACCAAACCAAATAAACCCCTGCTGATCTTGAATAATGGAATAGATTTCCGAGGAAACGAAGCCGTCGGTGGCAGTAAATTGATCGATAGAATAATCATTAGTAAGCGTGTCTGAAGCAGCTGAATAGCCTTTTGCACTCAACAGAAAAAACAAAAACGATACGTAAAGCACGTGTAGAAAAAAGGAGGGAAAGGTCGTCATTTTAAGCAAACACACGCTCTCTAAATAGTTTTATGTCGGGCCGACCACTGCCTTAAACCATAGTCCATAATGCGTTCTATTTCTATGCTACCAAAGACGCATTCTACAGCGCTTTTCGTATAATTTTTGATACTAATCAAAATAACGTAGGCTGCAGTCGCTATACTCTTAGTATCAACTATCAAAAGTGTTGAGCTGGAACCCTTTTCTACTTGCTCAAGTACAAACATTGGGAGAAAACAATGCCTAAATCGTATAAACAAATTACCGAGGATCTTAACCCTTATTTGGCCGAAGTAAAAAAAGGCATGCCTGAGGTGATGAAAGGGTTCTCTGAAATGGCGAAAGCGGCTACCGCCGATGGTGCTCTGGATAAAAAAACTAAAGAGCTCATTGCACTTTCCATTGGCATCGCCACTCGTTGCGACGGATGTATTGGTTTTCACGCGAAAGCGCTGGTTCATCTGGGGGCAACAAGAAACGAAATTGAAGAAGTTTGTGGTATGGCTATTTATATGGGTGGCGGGCCGTCATTTATGTATGCGGCTGATGCACTTCGCGCTTTTGACGAATTTAGCGACTAAAAAGCGCTAACGCTAATGGGTAACCGTATTTTTAGAAATCAGCACTATATAGATTTATTTTTCGGGTTTTGAGTTTGAGCTAGCAAATGTGAATATAAGGCCCAACCAAAATAGTTCCACTTGGAAGTCAGGCAATGTTAAATCGGCGGGCTTTTGAGTGTTGTACCTATGTATTCAGGTTGTATAAACCACAACTAATTCTTGAAAAACGCTATCTTTGTATTCTAGTTCGTGGCTAAACCGCATACCCAATTTTTTCATAATGTTGATAGACGCTTGGTTTTCAGGGTTTGCAATGGCTGAAAACTTATCCATGCCTATTTCGTAGAGACTCTCTTTAACTGCATTGGCGGCCTCGGTAGCATAGCCCTTTCCCCAGCTACTGCGTTTAAAACGCCAGCCCAATTCAATATTATCGCTTTCTGGGCTTTTAGTAAAAAAGCCAAAAGGACGTACCAAAACCCATCCAATGCTTTCTTTGTTATCGAGGGTTTCTACACGCCAAAGACCCCAACCTAATGCGGGATTGGAATAAGCTTGGAAGCGGGGAACAAATATATTTTGAATGTCTTCTCTGGAGGATTTTTTGCCGCCGTTGATAAACTTCATGACCATTTCGTCTTGGTCAAGCTCCCAAAGAAAATCAGCATCGGCTTCCGTTACGTAATGGTAGGTAAGACGCTCACTATCCCTGATTTGCATATACTTCCTGTCGATCTTATTATTTTTTTCGAATATATCCTATTTTTATCCAGATCCAAATAATTTTTTAATCGGCTCTGGTCATTTAACCACCTAACATGGCTAAATGTTTGGTCGCTCCCGTTTTGCCCTCGTGTAAGTAGTGGGTAGCATCTTTTTGACTTAAGGCGTGCTGTAAAAACTGAATAACCTCTTCTACATTTCCTGTAGACAGCAAGTCTCTCATATCAATACCATTTTCACTGAAAAGACACAGATGCAATTTACCTGGAGCAGAAACACGCAGCCGATTACAGGTTTTACAAAAGTCTTTGCTGTAAGGCATGATTAACCCTATTCTACCGGCATAGTCAGGATGAAAAAACTCTTGTGCAGGTCCAGCATCTTTTCTTCTTAACAGGGGCTGCCATCCCATATTTTCCAGTTGTTTTTTAAGCGGAGACCCACTTTGATGCTGCTTATTGAAAAATTGCGCAAGGTCGCCAGTTTCCATTAGTTCTATAAAACGAAGCGTTACAGGCATATCTTTCAGCCAGCTTAAAAAACGTTGTAATCGGCTTTGCGAGAAGTCATTAAGTAGAACTGAGTTTACTTTAACCTCTAAATCAGCCTCGATGGCTGCATCTAACCCTCTTAATACTGAGCGCAATTTATCTTGCCCCGTTATTGCAGCAAATTGCCTGGGATCTAGGCTGTCTATGCTCACATTAACTTGGTCCAGTCCGGCTTCTTTCCACGTTGATGCGAACTTTTCCATACGAGCGCCATGCGTGGTCATTGCAACTCTTTCAATTCCTGGGGTATTGGCAGTAAGCCTAAGAATATCGATAAAATCTCGTCGTAGAGTGGGTTCGCCACCCGTGAGGCGGACTTTAGAGGTACCCAAGCGAGCGAATGCCTGAAGTAAGGTATCTATTTCTTTTAGCGTCATAAAGTGTTCGCTTGTGGGGCCGTCGTAGCCATCAGGCAAGCAATACTGACAGCGGAAGTTACATGCTTCAGTTACCGATAAGCGTAAATAATGAAACTGTCTTCCAAAACTATCTTCTAACAAACTAACTCCTATTGCTATGGCCTTATTTTCAGCGTATTAACAGTGCTATATTTTGTGTACCCTACACAAAGTTCTACTTTAGCATTGTAATGCTTTTCATTAGGTTAAATAAGACCAATATAATCTTTGTATTATTTCATTTCGTATCCTAGATACGTAAAAATGACACGACCCAGCGCGAGCACTCTTGTTTAAGCGTGCTATGCACCTACTTACAAACCTAATTCAGGTAGTTATTGCAGTATAAAATGAGAAGAAATCGCCAACCCATTAACGACGACGAACCAGTAAAATGGCAAGTTTTATCACAACTCATCCCCTATCTTTTTGAATTTAAACAGCGTGTTGCTTTGGCTATTTTGTGCCTAGTAGCCGCTAAGCTCGCCAGTATAGGGCTGCCATACGTTTTGAAATACACAGTGGACAGTCTAAATGGGGATCTCTCAACCCTTGCGGTGGCAGTGCCTATCAGCTTGATAGTTGCCTACGGTGTTCTACGTTTACTCAATGTATTATTGGGAGAAATTCGCGATACCTTATTTGGTCGGGTTACCGAGCGAGCAATGCGTCGTGTCGGCCTTAAGGTTTTCAAGCACCTGCATAATTTGGATCTTGGTTTTCATTTAAATCGCCGAACTGGAGGGCTATCCAGAGACATTGAACGGGGCACAAACGGCATTAGCTTTTTAATGCGTTTTATGGTGTTCAACATTGTGCCTACCTTATTGGAAATAAGCTTAGTGGTTGGTCTTCTGTTATTTCAATTCGGTATTTCTTTTGCGCTAATTATTGTTATTAGCGTTGTTGTTTATGTGGGATTCTCTATGAAAGCCACAGATTGGCGAACCCAGTTTGTGAAGCAAATGAATGAAGCAGACTCAACAACTAACTCTCGTGCTGTAGATAGTTTACTGAATTTTGAAACAGTTAAGTATTTCAACAATGAACGCTTTGAAGCTAACCGCTACGACGAAGATTTGGCCGCATGGGAAATTGCCAGGCGCAAGAACCGCCTATCACTTTTTACGCTTAACGCGGGCCAGGCCAGTATTATTGCCATCGCCATGACTGCCATGATGGCTAATGCTGCGCTGGGGGTTTTAAATGAAGAGATGACCATTGGTGACTTTGTTCTGATAAACGCGTTTACTATGCAAATATTTATGCCTCTTAATTTCCTTGGGTTTGTTTACAGAGAAATTCGCGGCAGCCTAGCCAATATCGATAAGCTATTTAATCTGCTCGAGCAGGTTCCCGCTATAAAAGACGCTGCTGACGCAAAAACATTGCAAACCTCAAATCCTACTGTGAGCTTTAACGATGTTCACTTTTCTTATGGTGAAAAACGCAAAATTTTAAAAGGCATAAGCTTCAGCGTTCCTGCAGGAAAAAAGGTAGCCGTGGTTGGTCCAAGCGGTGCGGGAAAATCTACCATAATGAAACTGCTTTTTCGGTTTTACGAACCGAATTCAGGTGAAATTTGTATCGACGGGCAGCCCATAAATACACTGACACAAGATAGTCTTCGCTCACATATTGGAATTGTTCCGCAAGACACAGTGCTATTTAACGCGTCGTTACGTGAGAATATTCGCTACGGAAACCCGGATGCCTGTGATGAGGAGATTGAACAAGTCATTAAACTTGCTCACCTTGAAGCATTTATTGAAAAATTACCCGAAGGTTTAAATACCACCGTGGGAGAGCGAGGCCTCAAACTGTCTGGTGGCGAAAAGCAGCGAGTGGCTATTGCTCGAGCTCTATTGAAAGGCGCCTCTATTATGATATTTGATGAAGCGACCAGCTCTCTTGATAGCGCATCGGAAAAAGCCATTTTATCCGCGCTTAGAGACGCAGCAAAAGGTCATACAAGTCTTGTTATTGCCCACCGTTTATCTACCATAGTTGACGCCGATGAAATTTTGGTGATTGATGATGGACAAATAGTTGAACGTGGTACCCACGAGACATTACTTGTTAAGCAGGGTGAATACGCCTCACTTTGGCAAAATCAGCAACGCGATAAACTTGAAAACTAGCGAAGAAGTAAAATGGACCCAGCTGATATTAAAGACGCTATCAATCAAACCATGCCTTTTGGAAAGTATGCGGGAAGACGCTTGTTTCACCTTCCGGAGCCGTACTTGGTATGGTTCAACAAGCAGGGATTTCCAGCAGGTAAGTTAGGTGAACAACTTGCGCTAATGTACGAGATAAAGCTCAACGGTCTTGAGTCGGTAGTTGAACCTCTGCTCATTGATGATTGAGCCTTGGCAACTGAGCCTTGCGCTAGCGGCCATTACATATCACCAACCATAAATAAAAGCAGATAATGTCAGTAAGACCTCGAAAACAAAAACGAAGCGAAGTAAACGCACGAATCTTGAAAATTCACGAAGCTATCGCGCAAAAAGTCGTGAATCAACCTGAATTGCTAGGTCAGGTGCACCAAACCCTAGAGCAGCGTTATAAAAATAAGCTTATGCGGTACGGCAGCTATATGCTGTGGCAGAGTATTTTGGAGACTTTTGATAACCCAGAGCTGTTCAAATCTTTATTACTTAGCGATGATGAAAGGACGGCAAATCTTAGGCGAGAAACAATTTTTACGGGCGTACTCTCTGAGGATGAGCGTCAGCAAATCTTAAGCGGTTTAAAAGGATAGCAAGGCCTTTTACTTCAAACTCATACGAAGAGCTGAATGCTAACAAATGCATACTAACAGCGCGACTATCTCAAAATCGCCAATTATGGTTGTTACCTTATCTTTATAGGAACAAAAAAGCGCTGTCAGATTCCTCTCCAACAGCGCTTTTTCAAAATGAGCAGTATTTTTTAACCTAAGCGTTTCGCAAGTGGTCGGCAACTAGAAACGCCATTTCTAACACTTGGTCTGCATTTAATCTTGGGTCACATTGGGTTTTGTACGCCTGCGCCAAATCTTCATCACTTATCTGATAGGCTCCGCCGGTGCATTCAGTCACATGCTGACCCGTCATCTCTAAATGAATACCACCTGCGTGGGTTCCCTCAGATTCATGGGCTTGGAAAAACTGCTTAATTTCTCGCAATATTGCATCGAAATTCCGGGTCTTGTAGCCAGAAGATGCAGAGAAAGTGTTGCCGTGCATAGGATCCGAGCTCCATACCACGTGACGGCCTTCATCTTTCACTCGCTTCAATAAACGCGGTAGGTTTTCAGCAAGATTATCAGCTCCCATTCGGGTGATAAGCGTTAAGCGACCTGGGTCGTTGAGGGGGTTCAATTTGTCAATTAGGCGAATGAGTTCGTCTTCTTCCATGCTCGGCCCCACTTTTACCCCAATAGGGTTGTGGATCCCACGGAAAAACTCAATATGAGCGTGATCGAGTTGACGAGTGCGCTCACCAATCCACACCATGTGCGCAGAACAATCGTAAGGTTTTCCGGTTAATGTATCGGTGCGAGTCAGTGCCTGCTCATAGTTTAGCAATAGTGCTTCATGAGACGTAAACAACGACGTCTCGTGCAATGTAGAACTTGAGTTCGCATTAATACCAATAACGTCCATAAACTCTAACGAGTCTTGAATTCTTGTAGCCATGTCGGTGTAGCGTTCTTTAAGAGGGCTGTTTTCGACAAAAGCCATATTCCAACGATTGACCTCGTGAAGATCTGCCAAACCACCTTGTGCAAATGCGCGTAATAAGTTAAGAGTAGAGGCGCTGCGGTGATAAGCCTCAAGCAAACGATTTGGATCGGGACGGCGAGCCTCTTCAGTGAACTCAAAATTATTAATGATATCGCCGCGATAGCTTGGTAGTGTCACACCGTTTCGCGTTTCAAAATTTGATGAGCGAGGCTTGGCATACTGGCCAGCCATACGTGCCACCTTTGTTACCGGACAGCGACCGGCAAACGTCAACACAATGGCCATTTGTAACAGCACTTTAAACGTATCGCGAATTTTAGGTGCGTTAAACTCGTCAAAAGACTCGGCGCAGTCACCGCCTTGCAATAAAAATCCTTTGCCTAAACTCACTTCACCTAGCTGTCGACGCAACTCTCTGGCCTCCGCGGCAAATACTAACGGAGGATAAGTACTTAAGGTCTGCTCAACATTGCTCAATAGCGCGCTGTCTTCATACTCGGGCTGCTGCAAAATAGGCTTTTGCCTCCAGCTATCTACTTTCCAATCACTCAAGGTTATTCTCCTGAAAAATAAGTCGACGTAAAGTTAGCATTACAAACGTCTGAAAAAATATTTCTTTATTTTACCACACTTATTCTAAGGTGATAGGCGCGCAAACTTGAATTTCTAGAAAGTTATTTTTCTGATTTACCGAAAAGTGACACTCAAAAACTTTTTCTAAATTAAATTGGGTCGCCACCTTAGAGGGGGTTCCGCTAGCGACTATATTGCCCTGTTGCATTAACCATAGCTGGCTGCAATAGTTAACGCTTAGCCCAATATCATGCGAACTCATGATAACCGTATTTCCCTTTGAACAGAGCGTTTGTACTAGTGTTGCCACTGCGTATTGATGACGAATATCTAATCCCTGTAGGGGCTCGTCGAGAATGGCTATCCCCTCTCCTTTCAAAAGCTGAGGCCATATCTGCAGTAGCGCGCGACATATCTCTACCCGCCGCCGTTCTCCTCCTGATAACTGCGTGATTGGCTTATTTAGAAAAGCGGCTATTTCAAGAGCCGTTTCGAGCATGCTTGGAATGATTAAGTTTTCGCTGATACTATAAAAAGACAAATATTCTGAAACGGAAAGAGCAAAGCTCAATTCTAACTGTTGGGCGAGTACCGTTCTCATTGATGCTAGCTCGGCTAAAGACCAGTACTCTAAAGGTTTTCCCTTGAAAGTTATACATCCGTTATCAGGTGAAACAAGCCCCGCAATCGCTGTCATAAGGGTGCTTTTACCTGCACCATTTGGACCAATAACGTGAATACAGTCGCCTTTTTGGGCATTCACAGATACCCCATTTAAACGCTTTTCTATCTCTAAATCAGAAACTTGTATCACTGCGTTCATCTAAGCTGCCCTTTAAGCAACGCCCATATGAGAAGTGGTCCGCCGAGAGTGGCCGTGATCATAGATACCGGCAGCGTTATTGCGCGCGTGAGCTCGGAACACAACGCGACTAGCAGCAATAAGCTCGCCCCAACTAGGGCGCAAAGTGGTAATAAAAGCCTGTTATTGTGACCAATGAGTAGGCGTAAAATGTGCGGCACTAACAATCCAACAAACGCGATAGAGCCAGCCATAGACACAGCAGCCCCCACAGCTACGGCACAAGCCACTAAGCTACGCTCCGTTAGTTTATGAACATCTACGCCACTGCTTGTCGCGGCGACGTCACCTGCATACAAACGATTGTATTTGCTCGCGTTTGAAAACTGAAAGGCTAATGCGGCTATAACGAGCGGCGCGCCAACTACCAAAATTGGCCATGTAGTTTGATATAAACTTCCCATTAACCAAAACGTGAGGTTTCTAAGGGAATTCGCATCGCTAAACAAATACAGCCAGGCGATGGCAGCACCACTTAACGTAGATATTGCAATGCCAGAAAGAATAACCGCTGTAGAAGAACCTAACAGCCTTCTTGCCAATTTATAAATGATGAAGGTAGTGGCTAACGCACCAATAAAACACCCTACAGGGAGAATGTAATGAAGATAATTTTCCGCCCACTGAGGGGTTGCAAGCAATAACACCGCAGCGACCAAGCTAGCACCGCTGGTAATGCCCACTATACCAGGGTCTGCCAAAGGGTTACGAAGCACAACTTGTAGTGTTGCTCCGCTTACCGATAATGCGGCACCAACTAACGTGGCAGTTAGCGCCAGCGGCAGTTGAAGTTGATATAAAATATGAAGCTTTAATTCATAAGGTGTGTCGGTAAATCCCACAGCAGAGAGAACGCCAAAGAGCGCGCAGATAAACACTGTGGCTGCAGTAACAACTGCCGTTTTACCTTTTATCAACGTTCTTCAACCCTGTACTTACGATGGTTTATTTGACGTGTTTTTAATATGAGCAATTAAACCGTCAGAGGCTGATTCAATAAGATCGAGCACTAGTTCGAAACCACGTTTTCCACCGTAGTATGGATCTGGCACCTCCTTTTCTTCTTCATCAGAAAAGTCGAGAAACAAAGAAACCTTATCGTGATATTGAGAAGGGCACATACCGTGTAAGTTAGCCAGGTTGCTTTCATCCATCGCTAATATGTAATCGAACTTTTCAAAGTCACTTTCGTCAACACGTCGGCATTTTAAGCCTTTGAAACTGTATCCGCGCTCTACACCTGCAGCCTGTGAGCGCTTATCAGGTGGATTGCCTATGTGATAGCCATGAGTGCCTGCAGAATCGATAAAGAGATCTAGCCCTGCATCTGCCGCTTTTTGCTTGAACACGGCTTCCGCAGTTGGTGACCGGCAGATGTTGCCTAAGCATACGAATAAGACCGATGTAGATTGTTTCATTCATGTTCCTTTTATACGCAATAGCGCTTATGCGCTAGAGCTCAAAATTTGAAGGCTATGTGAATAGAAGCAGTGCCATACTAAACTTTACCTTTTATTTAGCGTAATATTATATATCTATGATTTTATGGAGTTAGTATGACCGCACACGCACTGATGCTAAGTAGCTCTCGTCAAGGTGACGAGGCATACCTTGAACATGCAAGACCTCATATTTTGGCACACTTGGGAGATATACGCGACCTTCTATTCGTTCCGTATGCAGCCGTTACCGGAACTTACGACGAATACGTGAATAAAGTTGCCGAGGCCCTGCCTGACTGCAATGTTACCGGGCTGCACACAATGGAAGACCCTGTAGCCGCAATCAATAATGCAAAAGCAAACGGCCAAAGTATTGTCGTTGGCGGTGGTAACACCTTCCACTTGCTTTCAACCCTTTACGCCGGTGCGCTTATGGTGCCAATGAAGCACGCTATCGCCGACGCTACGCCCTATATTGGCTGGAGCGCTGGGTCTAATATTTGCGGGCAATCCATACGAACAACAAACGACATGCCCATTATTGAACCACCCAGTTTTGAAGCGCTAAACATTGTTCCTTTTCAGCTAAATCCTCACTACACAGATTTCATACCTGAAGGGCACAATGGCGAGACTCGCGACCAGCGTTTGATAGAATTTACATCACTGAACCCTGACGTTCCTGTCGTTGCCATTCGCGAGGGTACAGCACTCAAGCTCACTGATAACAAGCTTACGCTTGTCGGTGACAAAGACGGGTTTATTTTTTCAGCACACGATAAAAAACGCATTGCGCCCAATACGGATTTAACAGAGTTGCTCCAAAGCGAAGTTTAAAGCTTCGTCTTTGGGTGCTTGCTGAAAGGGAATTTCAGCGAGTAATGGCTCTGGTAGCAGTGCTTTTAGTGAAGCTAAGTTGTCGCTGTAGCGGCTCATGTTCCCAGTTATATCATTAGCTATCCACCCAGCAATGGTCAACCCGTCTTGCCTGATAGCCTCTGCGGTCAGAAGCGCATGATTCAAACACCCCAATCGCATGCCAACTACAAGAATTACCTCCATGTCTATTGCGCTGACGACATCAGACATAAACCGACTTTGCGTTGCTGCTAACGCTGTTCCTCTGGAAGGAATGTTTAACGGCAGTCGCCAGCCTCCGGCGCCTTCCATTAAAAGTAGATCTGGCTGATAAGACTGCAAGTGTGCCAAACCTTGCATAATTTTATCATCACTCAGTACGACATTCTCTTCACTTGCAGCAATGTGAGGGGCTATCGGCGGCTTTAGCGCAATAGGATTTATTTCGCTTATTGGCAGTTGTATGCTGTTGGCTTTTTGAATGTTAGCGGCGTCTTCGTTCACCCATTCGTGATTAATTAGGTCGCATCCCGCGCTCACCGGCTTGTAACCAATTGCTTTTTTATTAAGGCGAGTGGCGGCTGTAAGAAGTTGACAGGTTACGTAGGTTTTACCTACCTCAGTATCTGTTCCAGTTACAAAATATTGCTTCATTATTGTTTTTCCAATCTAAAATGACACACCCGGTAAGTAAGAGGCAGCACCTCGTTTACGCCATGTGTATTTTGATATGCGATAGATAACTTTTTAATGTCTTGGCGATTTAACGGGGGCTGTTGCCTGCCCGTCTCGCCTGCCCCAACACCTTTTACAGAGCGCAATAACGACATAATGTCTTTATGACTGTCTGTGTAATCTCGCGTTATTAAGCGCTTTACCGACAGCTTTGAGAGCTGAAATGCTTGCTTCCATTGGAGAGCAGAAGGCATTGGCGTATTGGCTTGTGGAAGCTGGGCAATTTTCCGCGCGAGTTTAAGCTCGTGGAATGAGCCACTCACCATTATAGCGAGCTCGGCAATGCCGCCAGATTTAAGCACTCTGTAAAGCTCACGCCCCACTTTTTCAGGGTCGTTCACCCACTGTAATGCCATGGATGAATAGGCAATATCAATACTGCAATCGCTAATAGGTAAAGCCTGAGCGCTGCCGTTTTTAAACACAAGCTGGGGAAAAGTATTTCTTGCTTGCTCTAGCATTCCATCAGCGATATCTACGCCTACAGCATTTAGCCCCCGTGTCGATAATGTTTGTGTATGCACTCCCGTGCCACAGCCTATATCGAGGGCGACACCGCTTAATTCCCTAGGTAAATTATTCAAGCCTTGCTGCGCAATAGTATGTTGAATTGAAGCTAGTTTGTTGTATTTAGAAGCGGCTTTAGAAAATCGCTGGGCCACAGCAGACTCTTCTATTTCTATACCTATCCTGGCTTGTGCAGATACAGTGCTTTGCGCGGATGCAATTCTTGGCGCAGGCTTATTTACTGCGCTCGACGAATTTGTTGAAAACGCTGCGCCGGCTGCACCAACTGGGCTATATGAAGACATTTTCACGATATCGCCTCTGCGCTTAGCGCTAAGGCGTCTATCAAAACCTCTATGTCTTGTGCTGTATGCGTTGCCGTTAATGTTACCCGCAGTCTATCTTGGTTTTTCGGAACTGTAGGCTGGCGAATGGCGCTCACCCAAATGCCTCGCTTTTTCAACTCTTCACTAAGCTTAACCGCTTTCTTTGGACAACCTACTATAATAGGTTGAATTGCGCTTTGAGAAGACACAAGAGAGAGACTGCCTGTTAAAGTATCCGTTAAATTAACATCATTAGCACTGCCGCTTTCAAGCGACGGCTTATTATATTCGCCAAATTGTTGAGCAAACCTATCTCTAAAGTGTTCGATATTGGCGCTAAGGCTGTCTCGGCGAGCATGGTCGCTACCAATGTGAGTAAGTGAGTATAGTGTGGCCACCGCTTGTGCAGGAGGCATTGCGGTGGAGTAAACGTAGTGTTTTGAAAAGTTTACCAGAAAATCTATCAAGGTTTGACTACCGGCGATAAACGCACCGCCTGTGCCTATGGCCTTTCCGAACGTGCCCATCACAATAGGTGCCTGTTGCTGAGACAGCTTAAGAGCTTCAACCGTGCCAAATCCGTTTTCGCCCATCACCCCCATACCATGGGCGTCGTCTAGCATAAACCACGCATTATGCCTTTGGGCTATGTCAGCAATTTCAGCGGCGGGCGCAGTATCGCCATCCATGCTGAACACTCCCTCGCTGGCCACGAGAATATCTTGCTCAGACGCGTTTTGCCTCTTTAGCAAACTGTCGAGGTGCTCAACACTGTTGTGTCTAAACCTCCTTAACGACACACTATCGCCTAGAGACATCGCTCCTTCTAAAAAAGAGGCATGCATAAGTTTATCAGCAAAAATACAGGCAGGTTGACCAGAGGTTTTCTTTGGCGCTGCAGACCCAAATAGCGCCATACATACCGCCTGATTAGCAGCAAACCCTGAACTAAACAGCAACGCAGCTTCGCGATTGAGACCATCGGCAAGAGTGGCCTCTAGGGCGAGATGCGCCTGAGAGTGGCCGGTAACTAATGGTGATGCGCCGCTACCACCGCCAAATTGTGCCAACCCTTCTACCCAGCTTTGAAGCAGTCCTTCGTGCTGGCGCATACCCAGGTAATCATTGCTCGAAAAATTGAGATAGTGTTCGCCATTAATGCAAATAATGTTGTCTTTTTCGTATTGTTGGCAAACACGTTCGCGCAGCAGGCCCGCTTGGGCCCGCTGACTTAACGCTTCATCTAACCAAGTAAAGGCCACTACGCCTCCGCAGTTCGCTGCGATTTTTGGTTTGCTTTTGGCTTACTCGCGTCGTAAAAGAGTTCGCTGCTCTCTGGCTCGTTTTGCTGAGCAATTTCTTCTTCAAGCACTTGCTGATGAGCCTCATCGGAAAAATCGCGAGTTCTTTCAGTGTTAATACCAAGCTTTTTAAACAGCATCACATCTTCGTGAGTATCCGGGTTTGAAGTGGTTAGCAGCTTACAGCCATAGAAAATAGAGTTAGCGCCCGCCATAAAGCACAAAGCCTGCATTTGCTCATTCATCGCTTCCCGTCCTGCAGAAAGGCGAACGTGAGATTTTGGCATCATGATACGAGCAACGGCAATTGTCCGAATAAACTCGAAGTAGTCGAGGTCGTCAACGCTATCTAGCGGCGTCCCCTTTACCTTTACCAGCATATTAATGGGCACGCTTTGCGGCTGCTCTGGCAAGTTAGCTAGCTGAACAAGCATACTTGCGCGGTCTGCCGCCGTTTCGCCCATACCCACAATGCCGCCTGAACACACATTCATGCCGGCTTCCCTAACGTTTTCCAGGGTATTTAAACGGTCTTCATAGGTGCGAGTGGTGATGATATCGCCGTAATATTCCGGTGATGTATCAAGGTTGTGATTATAATAATCTAGGCCAGCCTGCTTTAATGCAACGGCCTGGTCGCGCGTGAGCATGCCTAAGGTCATACACGTCTCAAGCCCAAGCTTTTTGACCTCTTCAATCATGCTTACAATGTAGGGCATATCGCGGTCGCGTGGGTTACGCCATGCTGCTCCCATGCAGAAACGAGTAGAGCCAACCTGTTTTGCTTCTTTGGCGCGTTCTATCACCTTGTCAATTTCTAACAAACGCTCTTTTTCAAGACCGGTGTCGTAACGCGCGCTTTGCGGGCAGTATTTACAATCTTCCGGGCAGGCCCCAGTTTTTATCGACAATAACGTACTTACCTGCACTTCGTTAGGATTAAAATGCTGTCTATGCACTACCTGTGCTTGGAAGAGTAAATCGTTAAATGGCATGTCGAACAAAGCTTTAACTTCGTCTTTAGTCCAATCGTTACGAATCGTTGTCGTTGACGCATTTTGCGCTGAAGCCGCGGTCATTGAATGTCCTTTACTTGTTCTTTACTAAATTAGAATGCTGGCTTAGTCTATGCGTCATTACAAAGTTGTCAACTCTGACCATTCCAAAATATTTACTAACGGTTAAATTTTGAACAATATAGATTTTGATAAACAGCACATTTGGCATCCGTATACTTCTGCGGTGAATCCATTGCCTTGCTACGAAGTGACAGGCGCAAGTGGCGCGGAACTTACATTAGCCACCGGAGAAGTGCTTGTTGACGGCATGTCCAGTTGGTGGGCAGCGATCCACGGCTACAATCATCCCGAACTCAATAAAGCGGCTCACGATCAGGTAGATGCATTTTCTCATGTCATGTTTGGAGGCATAACCCACCAGCCCGCAATAGATGTGTGCAAGTCTTTGCTACAAATGGTTCCAGCTGGACTAGAGCGTGTTTTTCTGGCCGATTCCGGGTCTGTATCGGTAGAAGTCGCTATAAAAATGTCTATTCAATACTGGGCATGCCAAGGGCGACCTGAAAAATCTCGAATTGTAGCGCCACGAAACGGCTACCATGGAGATACTTTTGCGGCCATGAGTGTGTGTGACCCTGTTAATGGCATGCACAGTTTGTTTGAAAGTGTATTGAGTAAGCAGATTTTTGCGCCAGCCCCGCAAACTCGTTACGGACAAACTTTTAGCGAAGAAGACATTCTCGTACTTGAAGAATTGTTTGAAAAAAATCACCACCAGATGGCTGCACTTATTTTAGAGCCTATCGTACAAGGCGCTGGTGGCATGCGAATGTACCACCCCGAATATTTAAAGCGCTGTCGTCAATTGTGCGATACCTACGACGTACTGCTTATATGTGACGAGATTGCCACGGGGTTTGGTAGAACAGGAAAATTATTCGCCTGCGAACATGCGGGCATTACGCCCGACATCATGTGCCTAGGCAAAGCATTAACCGGCGGGTATTTAACCATGGCTGCAACGCTCTGTACTGAAGATGTTGCGCTTGGCGTTTGCCAGGGTTCCCCTGGCGTATTTATGCACGGTCCAACGTATATGGGTAACCCGCTGGCCTGTGCAGTTGCTAACGCTAGCTTATCGTTGATCAATGAGAATCATTGGCAGCGTCAGGTTCCCGCCATAGAGCAACAATTACACAGTGAGTTAGCAAAATGTGCAGACTTACCGAGCGTCGCAGACGTTCGAGTTCTCGGCGCTATTGGGGTAGTTGAGACAGTACAGCCGGTAGATGTAGCAGAAATTCAGCGTCACTTTATAAAGCAAGGGGTGTGGATAAGGCCTTTTGGTAAACTGGTATACATTATGCCTCCTTACATCATTAGCGCTGAGCAGTTAAGCCGCTTAACTCATGCGATCTACAGCTTTTTGAAGTGATCATTGAGGGTGTTTGAAGCTGTGTATTCTTTGCACCTAATAAGTGCAAAAAGTTCATTAGTTTGGGTGGCTAAGCGTTGCATTGGCAATTGTTGAATAGAAATAAGGTGAGGTAGGTAGATGATAACGCGGGTTCTAGATAAAGTTGTTTTTGCGGTTTTATTTATTATCACGCTGCAGGTACCTATTCTTGCCGACCATTACAGGCAGTATCTCAACGGTTATTACGATGCCATAAGAGATGAAGTTACCTCTTCGTCAGAATTAGCTAAACAACACGGCTTTTCATCGGTTGAAGCTATGCTCGATAGCCTGAAACAAAATGACGAAGCCTTAGTTCGCGATAGCGCTTCACAAAAAGCAAAGCGCTTTTCTATGATTGAATCTATAGAGCACGGCATGCGTACGCTAGAATATGGTCACTATTTTGAAAAATTGATGTACATGTCTAGCCCATCACAGTTTTCAACCCTGAAAAAAGTCGTCGATAACTTTCGGCCTTCAATTCCTCTCACACCCGCCTCGGTTATATTTAGCCTGGTTACCGCCATTTTACTTAATTTACTCATTTGGACGCCCCACTTCTGCTATTGCCAGGTGAAAAAGGTTAAACGCAAACGCACCTCTTACTCCTATAAATGATTTTCTTACTGCAAATATAATTTGTACCTTCGTACCCAAGCGTCGTTAGGTTTTGTCCTCTGAACATTGAGCTTGTGTCATATTGGCATTGTAGATGCTTTATCTAATAGTAAGCGAGTAATCTTTGTTTAGGTTTCTAACGAACCAAACTTATTAAACACATTGATTTACTTAATTTTTATAGATTTAGGAGAGCTATTTATGCCAAGTGATGCACAGTTACTAATCGGGAAGGTGTTGCAAATAAAAGACAAGTTGAATGCGAAGCGCCACGCCATTCCTAGCGATCTTCAGAAAGAATGGGATGCACTAAACGGCCAAACCGCCTGCTTTGAAAGTGACGCTTTATTCAACTCGGCGGTTAAAGGCCAAAAAATGAATAAGCAAATTGACTATACCGGTTCAGTTGAAGAGTTATCTCAATTGGTATCAAAGCTAAAGAAGCTAAATAAAAAAGTAACGATTACTCAAGTACGTCACTAACAGTGAATTACCTATGCTATTGGATAGAGTTTAAATTGGACCAAAAGTGGCTTAGTTGTAATAGGCTTAGTTGTAATCGCTTTAGTTGTAATGGCTTTAATCGAGATTGGTTTAGTTGAGATAAGTTCACTTCATAGCCTGCGCAAAGCAAGTCGTCTTTTGATTAACGATTCGCAAAGACTAAGGCAAATAGTGAAAAACGACACTGCAATACCTCAATTTATATCAGTTGAAATGTAAGTGGCAGGGCTGCATTTTGGGCTGCAAAGTATTGCAAAATTGAGCGATATTCTACAAACTAGGATATGTCTTTTACTTTTTCGTTTCGGGTTAACGTTGAACGCTCTTCTTAACGGTAGAATTTCTTTTCGTACCTTTCACTGTTGCCTGTGCCTAATCGCTTTACTGGCCTCATTAAATGCATGGTCAGATACTAGAGACGATATACTAAGTGTCACTGTTTTCGAAGACCATGAGCGCTACGTAGAAGCCTCACAATCTTATGGCCTCTCTTGGCAACTATTTGAAATTGCTGCAGCTCACGCTCAATTTGAACTGCGTGTCGTGCCAACTTCTTGGCAAGCATCGATGAGCAGAATCAGGAACGAGAAAGTAGATATAGTTTTTGCGGCGCTAAAAACCAGTGAGCGCGAGAAATGGGCCACTTTTAGTCTACCGTTAATGACTGAAAGTTCTGCCATATTTGCCCATCCAGAGCATGCTATCGATAAATTCGAGGATATTGACTTAGAAAAAAGCACTATAGGTGTGTCTGCTGAGTCTTTGCAAGAGGAGCTCGCTGTCGAGCTTGGCTTTAAAAATATCTACGCAACCGAAAGACGACCTCAACTTTACGAAATGCTTAAAGGGAAGCGACTAGACTTTCTATTTTTTGGTGTGAGCATTATCAATTATTATTGTCTTAGTTATAACACTCAGAATACGCCGCAATGTATGAAACAGGTAAGTCCCGACTATCATCCAGATGGCGTTCACGCCATATCGCTCACAAGGAACAAAAAAGCATCAAAGAAGTTGGCTCAAATTAATCAAGCCATCCTTGAACTTCGTCACTCGCGAGAATATAAAGCTGTCTTTTCGCAATATCCAAATGGAAACTCATTGTACGAAAATTGGCTGAATAGATTAGACGCCTTAATCGCAAAGCGAAACTAACTCTCTTTAGCGTTTTGACATATTTGCCTTTGCTCTGGTGCTCTGGCTTTTACTTTGTCTGCCGCTTGTCCAACGCATACTGAACAGCCATTCTAGCCACCCCAGCTCCGACACCAGACACAACAGCCCAAGTAACCGCTTCCTTAATTTCTGTATCGTCTTTTGCTTTGTCTTTAGGCGCAGGTTCATTTGTGACCTTTTCCCAAGATTTTTGCAATGTTTTCCTCGCAAGCATACCAGCTGACGCCGCGGCAAGTCCTACGCCGATAGTTGTCATTAGCTCTTTGTTGCTCATGATATTTCCCTTTCGTGATGCGGGTTAAAAGTTTAAAAAAAGCAGCCGTAAACATACGACTGCTTCGGTTCATTTTTGTGGGAAACAGCTTCTGTCCACTTTCTTATCGAAAATACGACAGCTATCTACCCCGAATCATATTCATCACGAGAGAGACGACCAATAAGATGAGAAAGTGTTGATTGGCCCCCTCACCTTTTTAATGTTTGAGCTGTCAGAGCCAGTGGAAAGGTGGATGAAGGCACTTCCGCAGATTGCTGAACAAGTGCCTGAACAACTTGCTGAGGTAAGTGGTGTAGTTGATGGCTTGAACGGAAGTACACAAGAACAAAAAGACACCTCAAGTAGCACGGGATATCCATGGTTTGAACAAGAGCCAGCGGAAAAGGCTGAAAAACAAGATAACACTGTAGTAGAAGAGCGCTTTAAGGAGGGAAGTCGACAAATGATGTTTGAAATGCTCCTCGCCACACCGATATTTCTAGTTCAAGTAGTTGGCGGCATTGTTCTAACGCTCTTTCTGCTAATTTTCGGGCCCCCCTTGTCTAAAGTTATCATTAATGATTTCCCAATCATCAAAAATAGAACCCGGGCCAGGGTGTTAATAAAAAGTATTCAACAGGCTCTCTCCCACTACATTTTAACCATTAGCCTTATTAACTGTGCGTTGGGCGCTTTAACTGCTTTGGGACTTACTCTTTTTGGTGTTCCAGACGCTATCTTATGGGGTGCAATAGTTGGCCTACTCAATTTTGTGCCTTACATAGGCTCGATAATTAGCGTGGGAATATTATTGTTGGTGGGCACCTTACAGTTTGGTTTTACGAACACAGCCCTAGTGCCTGTAGGAATATTTGTAACGTTGAATATTTTGGATTCTCAAGTGATTACACCCACAATTCTGGGTGCAAGTACGCAAGTGAACTACCCAGCGACATCGCTTCTGATCACTGGGCTTCTACAGTCTAGCTTTGAGCTAAGCTGCTTCTCTTTTCTCAGATCCACAATCCAACTTCGTGAAGCTAGGAGGTTTAGCGCAGAGATTTGGACTGGCTGCTAACGCAGCCAGAGAAATACTATTACCTATTGACGGGAGCTGGGCTCATATGTGTTAGGTGTGTTGCTGGCAGTACCCATATTTGTTTGTATTAAGCTGACTCTTCAACAAATGGAAGTTTTTCCCCACTGGTTAAAGTTAATTGAGGCTCATGACTAAGCTGGCAAATTGATTTTGCCCGCAAATAGCGATGGGGCTAAGTGCTGCTAGGCCTAGCCCTCACTTGAGCTGTTGCGAGTGTTTTACTGAGAATTTGCTGTATTGTGCTATTGACTTGCCGCTGACGTTGTTTGGTCTGCGCACAGAAATAATTAAATTGCCTTTTTCGCTGCGATATTTGTTAACTTTGTTACAAAAAAGAGCAGTATTTGCGATACTTGTTGTATAAATGATGTTTTTTGACATAACGTGAACAGAACGCATCTCAACGATGTCGTTTTAAGGAGTAAGTATGTTACTGGCCAGCTTGGCTATTGCTATTGGTTTACCCGTATTATTGTGGAGTGCCGGAAAATTTGTTGGTGGCGCCGCATCAGTAGCGAATCATTTTGGCGTATCGCCCTTGCTTATAGGGATGCTTATTATTGGCTTTGGTACTTCAGCCCCAGAGATAATTGTTTCAATCTTTGCTGCAATTCAAGGTAACTCTGGTATTGCCCTAGGCAACGCCTATGGCTCTAATATCGCAAACGTCATGCTAATATTAGGTCTAACTGCAGTGATAAGCCCTATTGCGGTGAAGTCTGAAATCATCAAAAAAGAACTGCCTGTACTACTTGGCATTACCTTTTTCGCCGCGTGGCAGGTTCTCGATCAGCAAGTGTCAAAAGATGACGCATTTTCACTACTGGGTTTATTCGTTCTTCTTATTTCCTGGAGTATTTACCACGGAATGAAAGGCGACAAAGATGCCCTAGCCGATGAATACAGTGATGAAATTAATTCAACAGAAGGCACGGTAAAAACTCACGTTATCTGGCTTATAGCTGGGCTATTGCTGCTAGTTGCTAGCTCTCGCATGCTTGTTTGGGGTGCGGTAGAAGTCGCTACATTCTTCGGTGTAAGCGACACCATTATTGGTCTTACGGTTATTGCTATTGGAACTTCATTACCTGAATTAGCGTCTTCCCTTATTGCAGTTAAAAAAGGCGAGCACGATTTAGCCATAGGAAACGTGATTGGTTCCAACATGTTCAACACGCTTGCAGTAGTTGGTATTGCAGGGACTATTCAGCCTATGACAGTTAGTGCCGATTTTATCTATCGCGACGTGGTTGTTATGTTAGCCTCTACGGTAGCGTTGTTTATTTTCTGCATAGGAATAAAAGGCCAAGGACGTTTGAATAGGCTTGAGGGCGGTGCTTTTCTGTTGGCATATATCGCCTATACCTATTGGCTGATAAAAGTAGCCTTTATCTAGCGAATGGCCTTTATCTAGCGAGCGGCCTCTATTTTTAATAGATTCAAAAGGCAATGATTAGCCCACCGTAGTGGCTAACGTGAATAAACTCACAGCCACTATAATGGTAAGCACAATAAGATTAACTCCGAAGCTGTCGTTTTGTCGGCGGCTTCTTTTGGCTTTCATTATCAAGCTCACTAAACTCAGGCCAAGGCATACTCTTAAAAGGATTATCATGGCATCAATATAGTCCTGAGACCAGGTTGTTACCCCCTCTACTCCCCAATACTTTTGCACGCCACTAATGAAGTCTGGTCGCGCGTAATGAAACAAGATAAGTACTGCGACTAAACCAAGCCACGCCAAGATATTCAAGGTAACCATCACTTTATAAAAAGTGGTATCCGCTGGTGAAATTTTCCTGCGATCATCTTGATACATTGCCTGCTTTTCGCCTGTTTTCCGTTTTTCATACTTATTCAAGGGTAGAGAAACACTTTTATTTCCCATTTGTCACTCTGTTCTCTGGCATCCAGCTTATGGTTGAGTATACTAGCGTGCTATTGGATAGTGGCTATCATCTCACCGTTTACCACCCTAGCCGACGTTATGCGCTATTTGAAAGGCTACTGTGTGTTTGAAACGCCACATTTTTACTTATGTTGTTGTATCGGCAAAAAATCCAAAACATTGACCAAAAGACATTTTTTCGTGCATTTTGCACACTGCGTTGAGTGTAATTAACCATAGTACACAACAGCAGAAAAACAGTAAGACGGAGAAACTAACATGACGCACGCGCCCGTAGTTGACGTACTTAAAGGTAAGTACGCCGTTGGCGAATCGGTAACCGTTAAAGGTTGGGTAAGAACACGCCGAGATTCTAAAGCTGGATTATCATTTATAGCGTTGCACGATGGCAGCTGCTTCGATCCAGTTCAGGTTATTGCGCTAAATTCTCTGTCAAATTACGCTGATATTCAGCGTTTAACGGCAGGTTGCTCACTCGCAGTAACTGGCACGGTGAAGGAATCTCAAGGCCAAGGCCAAGCGCTAGAGATTGAAGCGACAGACGTTGAAGTTGTTGGATTAGTAGAGAACCCAGACACCTATCCAATGGCAGCAAAACGCCACAGTATTGAATATCTTCGTGAGTATGCGCATCTTCGCCCGCGTACTAACGTGATTGGTGCGGTAACACGTGTTCGTAACTGTCTATCTCAAGCTATCCATCGCTTCTTCCACGAGAAAGGTTACTACTGGATATCAACACCAATATTAACAGCCAGCGATACAGAAGGCGCAGGTGAAATGTTCCGCGTATCGACTCTTGATATGATGAACTTACCTCGTGATGACAAAGGCAATGTCGATTATTCCGAAGACTTTTTCGGTAAAGAGACCTATCTCACGGTATCGGGTCAGTTAAACGTTGAAACTTACTGTACCGCAATGTCAAAAGTATATACCTTTGGCCCTACATTCCGCGCAGAGAACTCAAACACATCTCGCCACCTGGCTGAATTTTGGATGATTGAGCCAGAAGTAGCATTTGCCGAGCTTAGCGATGTAGCGCAGCTTGCCGAAGATATGTTGAAGTACGTTTGTAAGGCAGTTCTTGAAGAATTACCCGATGATATGGCGTTCTTTGCTCAGCGCATCAAGAAAGATGCTATTGAGCGTTTAGAAAAGCTGGTAAGTTCAGACTTTGTTCGTATGGATTACACCGATGCAATCGAAATACTCAAAAATTGCGGAAAAGATTTTGAGTTCCCAGTTGAATGGGGTATCGACCTTTCGTCTGAGCACGAGCGTTACCTGGCCGAAGAGCATGTTGGCGCACCGATCATCATGCAAAACTACCCGAAAGACATCAAGGCATTTTACATGCGTATAAATGATGACGGTAAAACCGTGGCCGCAATGGACGTCCTTGCGCCGGGTATTGGCGAAATCATTGGTGGTTCGCAGCGTGAAGAGCGTTTAGACGTATTTGATGCACGCCTTGAGGAAATGGAAATTTCAAAAGAAGACTACGCGTGGTATCGCGATCTTCGCCGTTACGGTACAGTTCCCCACTCTGGTTTCGGTTTAGGCTTCGAGCGTTTGGTAGCTTATGTGACAGGTATGCAAAACGTTCGCGACGTGATCCCATTCCCGCGCACGCCAGGAAACGCAAGCTTCTAAATCGATATACGGTTAAAAGCGTATTTCACCATGTATTAATAAATACATTTACAGATACATAGAACAAATGCGTAGAACAAATAGGCCCGCTGTAAAAGCGGGCTTTTTTATGTTCACTATTTATTCATTCCTTCGAGTGTGTAGGGAAATGGGTAAAGATACGATATGCTCGTATTACCTATTAACGAAAATATACTCATAACAATGTTAAATAGAGCTGCAAAACCACTGGTTAAACTAGTAGAACGTTATTTACCCGATCCGTTCGTATTCGTACTTATTCTCACTGCTATTGTCTTTGCTGCCGCGGTGTTTATTGAGCAGCAGTCTCCTATCACCGTGATAGAACAATGGGGCAACGGGCTTTGGGGTCTACTTACATTTTCCATGCAGATGCTATTAGTCCTGATTACCGGATATATGCTGGCATCGACGCCCGTTATTCGAAGGTTGTTAGAAAAGCTTGCTCACTTGGGCAATACACCGGGTAAGGCAATTATTTTGGTCACCTTGGTTTCATTAACGGCGAGTTGGATTAACTGGGGTTTTGGTTTAGTGATTGGCGCGCTATTCGCTAAAGCCATCGCTCGCAAAACTCAAGTAGATTACCGCCTGCTGGTTGCAAGCGCCTACTCCGGCTTTATTGTATGGCACGGTGGCCTGGCCGGTTCAATTCCTCTAACCATTGCTACAAATGGACACTTCAGTGAGGCGCAAATAGGCGTTATAGATACAAGTAACACTATTTTTAGTGTGTTTAATCTTGCTCTCGTTGGTATCTTATTTATCGTTGTTCCCTTAATAAACCGACTAATGCTGCCCACCCGCACAGACAGCGTTTTTGTGAGCCCCGAAAAACTCATCGATGCCCAGCCGGATGAGCAAGACACAGAAAGACCCGCAGATAAACTCGAGAACAGTAAAATATTAGGCACTTTGATTGGCGTCATGGGGTTAGTGTATCTCATTAATTATTTTGCCCATGGCGGTGGGCTAAACCTTAATATCGTAAACGCCATTTTTTTGTTTTTAGCAATTGTACTGCACGGCTCCCCCCGCCGGTTGCTGCTCAGCTTACAGCAAGCCGTAAAGGGCGGAAGTGGTATCATTATTCAATTCCCATTTTACGCAGGGATCATGGCAGTTATGGTTCAATCCGGTCTTGCCGAAAGCATGTCTCAGTGGTTAATCAGTTTCGCTTCTGTGGAATCGTTGCCCGTGCTGAGCTTTATTAGCGCAGGTATTGTTAATATGTTTGTGCCCTCAGGAGGTGGACAATGGGCTGTACAGGCCCCAGTTGTGCTGCCTGCCGCAGCCGAATTGGGTGCAGATATATCGAGAGTAGCCATGGCGGTGGCTTGGGGAGATGCGTGGACAAACCTAATACAGCCTTTCTGGGCCCTTCCTGTTTTGGCCATCGCTGGCTTAAAAGCCAAAGATATTATGGGTTTTTGCCTAGTTCAGCTTATTATCACGGGCGTGCTCATCGCCCTGATGCTGCGCTTTTTTTAATTGATGAGTGCAGTAACTTTGCCCGTCTATTAATACTTTTTTTTAATACGTTTTTTTAAAAAAGGCTTTTGCCTATAAAACTTAATTTATGTGGGCAATCTTTCACGATTGCTCATATTATCGGTAGCCCACATTTATGATTGCCCAAATTAATGGTTGCCTAAAGCAGCCGACTGACACGCT
Source organism: Alteromonas sp. RW2A1 (assembly GCF_001886475.1). NCBI lineage: Bacteria > Pseudomonadati > Pseudomonadota > Gammaproteobacteria > Alteromonadales > Alteromonadaceae > Alteromonas > Alteromonas sp. RW2A1. The sequence continues at coordinate 1,785,335 of NZ_CP018031.1, forward strand.
ATCACCTCGTAAGTGTAGGTATTTTCCTTGCCGGCGTTTTGGCTGATCTGCAAAATTTCATAGTCATTAAGCTCGACCACTTTCGTCCCTTCCTTATGCTCACACCTTGAGTGAGTATCTGCCTCAAACTCAAAAATAAAGCCGGCAAGTAGAAGCTCTTGAGCCTCTCTGAGCCGTTTACTTTGATTGTTTGCATCAGATACAAGGGTTTTAAACTCAGCCTCGAAAGGGTCGTTTTTATCGTTTAACTCTTTAATAAGAATGGATACATCGCTTGCCTCTTCATTCTCACTAGTCTCGACACTGTTGATATCATTGCTTTCATGGCTGATGGCAGATTTATCAGCATCTTCACTGGCAATCTGATCAGAACCACCCACCGACTGCACAACGTCAGTTTCTTGTGGCTCTTCAAAGTTTACTCCAGATACTAAGCCCAGTTGCGCTGCCACCGTTATTACTTTGAACAGCAGTGCAAATGTCCAAATATAGCGTATGAGGGCTGTGGTAAATACAAACCGATAGTCTGGTGCATGCCACAGGCTGTGCACACCTATAGGCTTTAAAATAAGTAACACCAACAAATATATGGGAACAAGCACTGTGCTCAATAGCAATGCCAGCAAGGTGGTGATAAAAAACCAACTGGGCAAGGTAAGAATCAGTGCGAAGTTATGGCTATAGGGCAGAGCACTAGATGATACGCCTGTGACATCGTTAACCATACCGCCTGCTGACGCGAGAGCGAAGTTGGCTATCACCGCATACATAAATAAAATAAGCGCTTTGCCTGGTAAGCTATCCCACACCTCATAAAACGAGGCCATATCTCTTTTACTAAAGCTGAAAGTACAAGGCCAAACATAAGAAGTTCAAATATCGTGCTTTCTATGTCGTGATACAACCAGGCAACCATCATTAGAGAAGCGATAAGATAGCAACGTTGAGCAAAAGTTAATGTGCGCCATAAGCGAACAAACTGAACGCTTTGTTGAGTAAAAATTCGATAGCTACGCTTGCGACCGGTAGTGAGGAATTGTTGAAACGCTCGTAGTTTTTGCATCAGGTATATCGCTATTTATTAAGTATAAAACGCAGATTTGGCTAAAGACATGGAAAGAAAACGCTATTTGGTAGACACTAAAAATCAATGCTTTATATTATTGATATTACACACAACGGGTGTCGTTAGCGACTAGTATGGAAAAAGCCGAGCAATTAACAATAGTGTGCGACCAATGCCACACTAGCGTGAGTATACCCACACTTGCTCACCGTCAAAGGGCGGCCTGTCCTAAATGCGGACATACCCTGATTACCTTCAAGAATAATGCCACTGAAAAGCTAATCGCTTATACGTTCAGTGCCTTAGTGTTTTTATTATTATCCCTTCCTTTTAACTTTTTAACGTTTAGGGCTAGTGGGCAAAAGCACAGCATTGACCTACCATCCGGGATAACCGTACTGATTGAAAACGACTATCTATCACTTGCTATTATTACGGGCCTTGCCACTGTTATGCTGCCGGGCTTGGTACTTGTTGGCCTGGTATGGCTGTCAATTGCACAATTACAGCAACGACGTTCCTTCTACCTTCACCGTCTTTTTTCAGTCGTTAAGGGGTTACTCCCCTGGAGTATGGCTGAAATCTTTCTAATTGGTACATTAGTGAGCCTTATTAAAATTAACGAGCTCGCTGATGTAACAATAGGTTTATCTTTCTATGCGTTTATTGGGTTTAGTGCCTTCACCACGTTAGCTATTATGCAGTTTGATCCCACTCGTTATGCTATGTGGTTAAAGCAAGGTACGCCACCCTCGCCCAAACCACTGAGAGCATCTCAAGCTAGCGCCAGTATCCAAAGAACCTGGGCTTTACTTTTAACATCATGTGTTTTGTATATTCCTGCTAATTTTTTACCAATTATGTATACTGAACTCTTTGGCCAAGAAACGCCAAACACCATTATTGGTGGTGTGCTGTCACTGTGGGAGTCTGGGTCTTATCCGGTGGCGCTTATTATTCTTTTTGCCAGCGTTGTTGTCCCCGTGGCGAAGATATTAATATTGGGATGGCTAAATTATTCCGTTCAACGACAGCGAACAGGCTCACAAAAACTGCGCACTCGCTACTACCGACTGACAGAAGCTATTGGCCGCTGGTCTATGATTGACGTTTTTGTGGTTGCAGTGCTGGTATCGCTGATACAGATGGGAAATACATTATCAATTTATCCCGGCCAAGCGGCTCTCGCCTTTTGTGCCGTTGTTTTTATTACAATGATAGCTGCAATGACATTTGACTCACGGCTTATATGGCAGCAGTGGAAGCAATTACCATGACCACAAACGATGCGAACATTAACGAGGCAGAGGTAAAACCAACATCATCCGTCTCCCGAATTTGGTTAATTCCCATTATTGTGGTGTTAATTGGCGGCTGGATGGTTTATTACCAGTGGAAAAACCAAGGCCCACTCATCACCATAGAGCTGCACTCGGCAACAGGTATAGAGATAAATAAAACCCCTATTAAAGTACGAGATTTAGAAATAGGTCAGGTAAAGAAAATCTCCCTAAAACCCGATCTTGACGGAGTGCTAGTGACGGCTCGCATCGACGCCAGTGCATCGCACCTACTCAATGAAAATGCTGAATTTTGGGTGGTTGCTCCGCGAATCAGTTTTTCAGAAGTCTCTGGCCTCAGCACTCTCATTTCGGGCAGCTATATTGCCATGTCTGCAGAGGACAATGGAAAAGAACAGTTTCATTTTAACGCGCTTTCCCGCCCTCCTGTTACCCCGCCGGGAACACCAGGGCTTCACGTGATGTTAAGAAGCGATGATGAGTTTGCCTACAAACCTGGCGACCCGATTATTTACAAAGGCTTCAAAGTCGGTGAGTTTGAAGATGCTACGTTCAATATTGAAGAGCGCGTGGTCTATTATGATGCTTTTATTGAAGCTCCCTATCACAAACTTATCACTGTAAATACACGCTTTTGGGATGTCAGTGGTATTAAACTACAGCTTGAATCTAGTGGCGTAAGTGTTGAAACAGGCAGTCTCGAAACACTTTTAGCTAACGGTATAACTTTTGGTATTCCCGAGGGTGTACCTAAAGGCGAACGGGTGGTAGAAAATGCGTTTTTTACCATTTTTGAAGACGGCAGCGCAGCCTCAGACGCCCGCTACAAAGTGGCAGCCGAATACTTATTACTCATTGATGAAAGTGTGAGAGGACTCACCGTTGGTGCGCCGGTTGAATACCGCGGTATAGAAATAGGTAACGTGACAGGTATTAATTCCCTCCCTGCAGTGGAAGGGAACATTTTAGAACAAGACTACCCTATCACTGTCCTTATCAATATTTATCCTGGCAAAGCTCGACAGCCAGATACTGAAGAAGGTTTACGGGCGATAAAACAAACGCTGCGCAATTGGTTGGAGCGCGATTTACGCGCAACCTTAAGAATGGGCAACGTGCTTACCGGCGGGCTGTATGTCGATCTTCAACACGTTCCCGATGCCTCCGAGAGCAGTATAATTAGGGTGATCAATGGGTACGAGGTTATTCCTACCGTGAGCAATGAGTTCACACAGCTGACTCAAAAGGCCGATGCCATACTGGATAAAATTAATCAATTACCGCTTAAGGAAATGGTAGAAAACGTTCAATTAGCGGTAGAAGACATGAAGCTAGCCGCTGAATCAGTAGAGACCGCAAGCAGTGACTTTGACCTTCTTATTGAGGACATTGATGCGAAAGCGCTAAATAGTAATTTGAATCAAGTCCTGATAAGTTTAGATAGCTTATTGAAAAATTACAGTGAAGGTGGCTTCGACAAGTCAGAAATAAAAGAAACGGTGGATGCGCTTCAAGACACTATGCGCACAATTCAACCATTATTGCTTAAGCTAAATCAGTCGCCCAATAGCCTTATTTTTTCTCGTGAGGTCAATGAAGATATTCAGCCTAAAGCAGTAGAGAAATAAGCGTAGAATTCATTTATTCTGAACGTATAAGGCCAGAGAAAGGCAATGGAAACATGCGTGATATCTCAGAAGTAAAATGAGAGAGCATGCCTATCAGAAATTGAGAAAAGTTGACGTTCATTTAATAAACGTAGTTAATACTCTTGTCATTAAAAGACAAAAGAGTTTAGGGAAAATAAAAATGGCAATGAACACTGGTTTTTTTTCGAAAAAAGGAAACATCAGGTTTGCACTGGCAACAATTTTAGTTTTATTTATCAGCGGGTGTGCAGGTTCTAATCCGTCTTTGTCTTACTATTTATTGCACTCGGCAGTTCCCTCTAAAGCCCAAAACACAACTGCGTACTCAGATACTAATAACACCAATCTTGTTTTCAACAAGGTTACGCTTCCCGACTATTTAAAACATCGCGGGCTAGTCTATCAAGTTAGCGATACTAACTTGCACATCTCTGCCACCCATTTATGGGCCGAGCCTGTTGAAGAAGGTTTGAGAAAATCGCTTAGCGACCATCTCGCCCTAAAAAACATAAGCCTGACATCGGCAAAAAATCCGCTAGAAGGGAATTTGTCTACGCTAAACCTTTACGTTTCAGATTTTATAAGCACATACAAAGGCAATGTTGTGCTGAAAGGTGACTTTGTCATTACTGACATGCATTCAAATGTCCATAGGGAGTCGTTTCTTATAGAGACCGAATTAGAGAACGACGGTTTTTCCGCCAGCATAACAGCCATGCGGCACGCTTTAGTGGAGTTAGCCAGTAAAGTTGCTGATAGTACACACAACACCAGAGCACCTTCAGCCTAATCTTTATGATGAGTTTTCTAAAACAGTATGTGATGAGTGGTGTGAGTCGACACTACAAAGACGAAACCAATCGTCGTATTATGGTGGTGAACTTATTTTCTGCTGTTGGCGTCTCGATCACTTTCTTTTTAGGCATACGCGCACTCATCGGGCAAGAATTTCCACTAGCTATTATTCTACTTACCGCAAGCATTACTTTTGCGCTATCTCAACGAATACAAATTCATTTTGGTACGCCTCGCTCACGAACAGTTTCCATGACGTTGCTAATAACGTGCTTAATGGTGTTAGTGTTTCTTTTGCTTATTACTGGAGGAAAAGATAATACGGGCCCGCTGTGGATTTATTTAGTGCCTCCGGTCACCATGTTTTTTGCTGGTTTCGTTCGGGGACTACTCGCTTTATTGGTATTTACCATTGCCTGCACCCTGCTTTTTTTTGTTTTCGACGAATCGCTGCTTTTAACGTCTTACACATACGCATTTAAATCTCGGCTGCTATATTCATTTCTTACCGTTACCTTCCTCTCTGCGTTTTATGAGTACAGCAGACAAAAAAGTTATGAGACAGCGCTAGACCTCTCTGAACAATTTGAGCAGCAAGCCAATCACGATCATTTGACCAAGTTAATGAATCGCCGCGGTTGTCAGGTCACGCTAGAAAAAGAGTATGCACGGATTCAGCGCAGCAAAAAGGTATTCTCAATTGCCATTGCTGATATAGATAGATTTAAAAGCATCAATGATACTTACGGCCACGAAGCGGGTGATGACGTACTGGTAAAAATATCAGAAATTTTCAGCTCACGGTTGCGAAAGCAAGACATTCTTGCACGCTGGGGCGGTGAAGAGTTTATGTTTATATTCCCAGAAACCACCTCCTCAGAGGCTGTAAACGTGCTGGAGGAGCTGCGTGAGGCACTAAGCTACTCAGCAGTCGCAATCGGCGACAGCGACATTCACATAACCAGCAGTTTTGGCGTGTGTGAAGTTTCCTGTGCACTCCCCCTTGCAGACGCTATACGTCATGCAGATATGGAATTGTACCGCGCCAAGGAAAGCGGTCGCAATAAAGTCTGTATCGGCTAAGATTGTGAATAGCCAGTTTCGCTCTCTCGACGTTATTCGACTCACTTTTCGTTACAATTTCTTTGACAAAAAACGTCAGATAAACGTTAAACTATAACCAGAATTAGCAGTAAGTTTAGGTAGTAAAATGAAGTGGTCGAAAGTTGTATTACCCGCGGTAGTTCTTGTCCTAGGATACGCCGGTATGAAAGGTATTGAAGCGTCAGCTTCTGACAAAACGCCTACGGAAAAAATAGATACCCGCCCCACCGTAACAATTGATTCTTTGACCCCCGAAGACGTTCGCGTGCAGCTTAGCTCTTATGGCGAAGTTATGCCCCTAGAAACCACAAACCTTGCTGCGCAAGTGTCGGGTGAAGTTCAAATGTGGAATCCAAAGTTAGTCAGTGGCGGTCTGGTGCGCAAAGGGGAAGTGCTATTTACCGTTGAAGCCGACACCTATGAAGCGGCGTTTCTCTCTGCTCAGGCAAATGTCGCGAGTGCTAAAGCACAACTTATTCAAGAAAAAGCCCAGGCGGACGTAGCCGCGAGAGAGGCGAAAACTATGCCTAACTCTCAGGTTTCAGAGCTTTATTTGCGTAAGCCACAAGTGATGAGTGCAGAGGCAAACTTAAAATCTGCAGAAGCACAATTGAAGATAGCCAAACGCGATCTTGAAAACTGTAAGGTGAAAGCGCCCTACGACGCGCTGGTTGTATCTCGCAGCATAAGCACCGGTGACTATGTGACACAAGGCTCACCGGTTGCAGTACTTAACAATATCGAATCTGCTGAAATCACCTTTCCTGTTGCTGGCTTTGATAGTCGATTTCTGGAGGCGAAAACGGTAGGCAGTGAAGTGACGGTTTCTGACAACACGATTTCAAATCAAAACGGGCAAGGCATATCTGTAAAAGGTGTGATTCATCGCGATACAGGCATTGTAGATAATAATACGCGCATGTCTTACTTTGTTGCGCGAGTTAACGACCCCTATAGTATCAATTCAAACAAACCTGTCCTTAAGTTTGGTTCTTACGTATCAGTAAGTTTTGAAGGTAAGGTATTGGAAGACGTGTTCCGCATACCACAGGAGTTGGTTACTGAACAGAAAGTGTGGACGTTAGATGCAGACAACACCCTACACTCTCACAAAGTTAAAGTGGTGCGTGAAGACAGTGGCGACTTTCTTATTCAAGGCGACTTTAACCCTCAGAAAGTTGTGATGAGTTTACCTGAATACCCGCAAAACGGTATGGCAGTAAGAGTGATTGAAAATACTGCTAATGCAGTGACAGCGAAAGCAAACTAATTTAGGGGTTTTCATGGATACGCATAACGATACAAAACACGGCATTATTGCCTGGTTTGCGCGTAACTCAGTGGCGGCTAACTTACTGATGGTGTTTATCATCGTTATGGGTATTGCCAGTTTTGCCACTATACAACGTCAAATGTTTCCCAATATTGAAATTAACTATATCACGGTTACTGCCAATTACCCCGGTGCTTCTCCTCAAGAAATAGAAGAAAGTATTTTCATAAAAATTGAGGAGGCGATAAAAGACATAACTGAAATAAAGCGCACTGTGTCCCGAGCATTTAGAGGAAATGGTACTGTAAGTTTAGAAATAGACACAAATGCAGAACTCACTGATGTGCTTGATAAGGTAAAACTTCGAATAGACGGCATAGCAACATTTCCCGCCGGTATGGAACCAGTCAATGTCTCGCAAGTAGAATTTCAACAAGACGTGATAGAGATGCCGCTGGTGGGTAACTTACCACTTTCTGAGCTAAAGCAAATAGCGAAGGAAGTAGAAGACGAACTCTTGCAGCTAGGCACAGTATCACTGGTTCAGATGTCTGCTCCCAATGATGAGATTGCGATAGAAATAAAGCCCGATACGCTACGAAAGTACGGTCTATCTATTGCTGATGTCACCCGTTCAATCAATAATTATTCTGCAAACATTTCAGCAGGTCAAATACGCACCAACGCCGGGCTTGTTTCTGTGCGAGTGGAAAACCAATTTTACAGCGGCGAAGAATTTGCCAATATCCCTGTTAAAATTGGTCAGGGCGGCGCCAAAGTAACTTTAGGAGATGTCGCCTTCATAAACGATGGTTTTGTAGAGGGTGAAAGATACTTTAAGTATAACGGTATGAATGCTATTGCAATGGCCGTTAAAGCCACCAAAACACAAGACACCATTCCCGTTGCCGAGACAGTTAAAGCCTATATAGAGCAAAAAAATAAATCTTTTACACAAGATGTGCAATTAGAAGTGTTGGTAGACTTAACTTACTATCTTAACGCTCGCCTTGATATGATGTTGTCTAATCTTCTGCAAGGTTCAGTGTTAGTAGCCTTTATGCTAACTCTCTTTTTGCGATTTAGGTTAGCCATATGGGTGATGCTCGGCTTGCCAGTGTGTTTTCTTGGTGCGGTAATGCTCATGCCGGTATTTGGCATAAGTATCAATATTCTCTCGTTGTTCGCATTTATTATGGTGCTTGGGATAGTGGTGGACGACGCCATAGTTATCGGTGAAAGTGCTTACACAGAAATAGAAAGCAAAGGCGGCGGAGTAGATAACGTGATCCGTGGTGCCAAGCGCGTTGCCACTCCGGCAACGTTTGGTGTACTAACAACCATTGCGGTTTTTGCACCCTTCACATTAAGTAGCGGCCCGGAAGGCGCTTTTTTCTACAACATCGCTGTTGTTGTTATTTTATGCTTAGTGTTTAGCTTAGTTGAATCTAAGCTCATCTTACCTGCTCATTTAGCACACACCTCGTTTTCTCCAGTAAAACCCGATAGCTGGCGTTCTAAGTTCAATAAACGCTTCCAAAGCTTTATAAATGGACCTTACAAAAGAACGGTCGAGGCAGCCATTAAAATTCGTTGGGTAGTGTTTATGCTTTTCATTGCCATGCTTATGTTGAGCTGGGGCCTGATAAGTGCGAATTATGTTCGCATGGTGCCAAACCCCAAAGTACCTCACGATTTTCCAAGCGTAAGAATAGAAATGAATGAGAATGTTTCAGACCAAGCGACCATTGATGCGCTCAAAATCGTAGAAAACACCATACTTGATGTTGAGCAGCAAATAATTGATGAATTTGGCTCAGGCATGGTTAGAGACAGGCTGGCATTTAACAATACACGCACTGAAGCACAAATTCTTGCTCCCCTAGTGGAAGAAGAAAAGCGCCCCATCGATACATTTGAATTGGCGCGGCGCTGGCGTGAAGCCATACCAGAAATTACTGGAATGAAATCTTTTACCGTTGTTGATGATGTAAACGGAGGCGGTGACGATGGTGAATTTGGGTACCTTCTTTTTGGTTCAGATATAGATACCTTAAACGCCGCAGGATTAAAATTTATTGAAATGCTACAACAACAGGATGGGCTGTTTGACGTTAGCTCCACTATCGACCCTCCAAGTAAAGAAGTGCAGATGACATTACTGCCGGTAGCTTACGATTTGGGATTAACACTCTCAGACATAGCCTCTCAGGTTGGCGCTGGATTTTATGGTGGTGAAGCCCAGCGTGTTATTCGAAATGGCGAAGAAGTGCGCGTTATGGTGCGCTACCCGGAGCTTACCCGCGAGCGTTTTGCCGACTTGAAATACACGCTCATTAAAACCCCGACCGGTGAAGAAGTGATGCTCGGCGATGTCGTGTACTTAGAAGAAAAGCCAGGCATTAGCTACATACGCCGTGAAGGAGGATACAGAAGCGTTTACGTTTGGGGCAATATAGACGAAGAAACGGTTGAGCCTAACGAAGTGGTAGAAGACATCAAAGACACTCTTCTCCCTCAACTTCAGGAAGAATTTCCGACTGTGATGACAGAACTTGGTGGTGATATTGAAGAACAGCAGGCACAACAAAGTGAGCAGCTGCTGTTTTTCTTGGCGGCCATGGTGATGGTGTACATTTTACTTGCAGTACCGCTGAAAAGTTATGGTCAGCCTCTCATTATCATGTCGGTCATTCCGTTTAGCTTAACCGGCGCTATTTGGGGACATTTTTTGCTCGGTTTAGATCTCTCTATGATGTCTACATTTGGCCTTATTGCGGCAGCCGGTGTAGTGATAAATGATTCTTTGGTAATGACCGATTTTGTTAATCAACGCCGAAGTCAGGGCTTCAGTGTAAAAGAAGCGGTTGTTGAGGCAGGCACGGCTAGATTTAGAGCAATAACGCTCACCTCAATTACTACTTTCGTGGGCGTGCTACCTATAATGTTTGAAACCAGTCTGCAGGCAGCATTTGTAGTGCCAATGGCTGCTGCACTGGGTTTTGCTGTGCTTTATGCTACTCTGGTGACACTTATTTTAGTGCCCTGCTTGTATTTGATTTTGCTTGATTTGAGAAAGCCATTTACATGGATTAAGAGTAAGTTGGTAAAAAGCACAACAGGCGGTGAGAGCGCGTCAATCAATGACCATAAGCCGGCACTTGATAGCAGTGGTCGATAAAAGCAAATAAGGAATACCGATGAGTAATGCCCTATCAATTCGTCAATCCACCCCAGATGATATTCAGCAAATTCGTCAGTTTATTCTGGAACTTGCAATTTATGAAAAAGCAGAACATGAAGTAGAAGCATCGGAAGCTGACCTACATAACACTTTATTCGGTGAGGGTGCCACGGCTCATTGCATCATATGCGAAAATGAGGGCGTGCCCATAGGCTTTGCGGTTTACTTTTTTAACTATTCAACATGGCAAGGGCGTAATGGACTCTATTTAGAAGACCTTTATGTTTCTCCACAATCTCGCGGTTTAGGCGCAGGAAAGGCGCTATTGCAGCATCTTGCCGGTATCGCCGTTGATAACAATTGCGGAAGATTTGAATGGAGTGTGCTTGACTGGAACAAGCCGGCTATCGACTTCTATGAGTCGCTAGGCGCAAAGGCGAAAAGCGAATGGCTTGGATACCGAATGGATGGAGAAACTCTGATAAAATTTGCAAAAAACGGACAATAACACTGTAGTACCATCCTGATTGAGATCAGATTCGGGAAGGCTTTTTGAAGCGAAGCAGCTTGCTAATCATTTACTGCTTCGCTTTCTAACATTCATATCGACTTAACACCATGGCGACAATATTTCTTGTAATTCGCCACTTATCATCGTCGCTTAGGTTGTCTTCTATCTTAAATAGTCGAGGCCAAAAAGACTGCCCCTTAATGAGGCTGTCTATTTCATTAACCACCTGCCCTATATCTTCAAATGTTAGCCTATTGTCTGCTTCAGCTTTTTTGAGCCAGCGGTGCAGCGAAGATTCCTGCGCTTTTAACTGTGTTACTTCGTCTTTCAGCTTTTCAGGCTTGTAAAAAAAGTGACCAATGGCAACACGGGCTAGTTCAAGGTGGCTGTCGCTGCACATAAACGATACCTCTTGAAATACTAATTCCTCTAGCTGCTCGTTTAAAGGCGAGTCGCTTTTATATTCTGCATTAATATCAACTAATGCACTCTGCCATTGCTCTTTGATTAAGTGCATCACCAAATCTTCTTTGGTTGAGAAATGATTGTAAACGGTCCGCTTCGATACATTTGCCAATTCGGCCAATTTATCCATACTTGTACCATTCACCCCAAACTCCTGAAACGCTTGGGTGGCGGCCTGAATGATAGCTTCTCGCTTTTTATCGCTTCGTCTGCGTGTAATGTCTGTCATTTAATAAAGTCTTAATGAATGCTAAGGCACATATTACACTGAACAGTTTACTTTTCAAATGAAGCACACTAAAATGCACTCAACAGTTTACTTTAAGAAGAAGCTCCATTCGGCTAATTCCGTTTCTTCTATTCTCTTTTTATTTAATTTGATATGGATTACAAAACATTATGTCCATGATGCGAATCTCTCGTACTTTTATCGTTACTGCGATCACCTTTTTAACCGTTGCTGCATGCACATCGGAAAAGACTGAGTCGTCAGAACCCGCCACCCCGCGCTATGTAAAGCTGGCAACGATTAGCAACATACCAAATTTTGATGAATTTACCTTTCCTGCGGTAGTATCAGCGGTTAAAACGGTAGATCTAAGCTTTGAAGTGTCTGGTCGCCTGATTCAAACCGACCTTGTAACGGGAAGTGATATTGAGAAGGGCAAACTCTTAGCCACTATCGATAGAGAGCCTTTTGAGCGCCGCGTAGAGCAGTCGAGAACACGGCTAGAACAGTCTAAGCGTGAACTTAGCCGCATCGAGAAAATGTTCGCACAAAATCTTGTTGCTCAAAGCTCCCTTGATTCGGCAAAAACGTCATACGAACTTGCTGTGCTTGATTTAAAAAATGCGGAACAAGATTTGAGCTACACCCAGCTTTATGCCCCTTTTGATGCCAAACTATCTCAACGACTCGTTGAAAATAATAGCTTTGTTGCTGCGGGTACGCCCATTGCTCGACTGCAGGATATGTCAAAAATCTATTTTAATATCAATGTACCTGAACGGCTGCTCACCGCTAATTTAGGCCGTGGTATAAAGCAGGCAAGTGCTACCCTTGCCACCAATAGAAGCCAGTGGTATCCAGTGACTTACGTCGAACATTCAACCCAGCCCGATCCGGTATCGCAAACTTACGAAGTAGTGTTTGCTATGGAGCCCCGAGAAGAGTTACCGCTTACCCCTGGCGCTCGCGCTATTGTAAAAGTAAGCCTGCAAGGCTCTATGTACCCTGAAGGACTTGTCGTGCCGGTGAAATCGTTAGTGGGAGATAAGGATAATGGGTTTGCTATATGGATCTTTGACGAGAACAACAGCCGCGTTAACAAACAGTCAATCAGCGTTAAACACATCGAAAATGAACTTGCTATTGTTGAAGGCGATATTCGTCTTGGGCAGCGCGTAGTATCGGCGGGAGCCACAAAAATGACGCCCGACATGAAAGTCCTCCCATATAAAGGAGAGAAGTAATTCATGGATATAGCGCGCTTCTCAATAGATAAGCCGGTTAATGTATGGCTTATGGTAGTAATACTGCTGTTAGGCGGTATTCTGGCGATGTCGAAAATAGGACGTTTAGAAGACCCTGCTTTCACCATTAAACAAGTAAAGGTATATACCGCTTACCCTGGCGCGGGTGCAGAAAAAGTAGAGCGCGAAGTTACCGAGCGACTTGAAATTGCTATTCAACAAATGCCTCAACTTAAAAAGGTAAGCTCGGTATCATCTCCCGGCTTGTCAGAAGTTACGGTTGAAGTAAAAAGTACTTACGATAGTAAAGTACTTCCTCAAATTTGGGACGAGCTAAGAAAACGTATTCGCGACACCGCAAGTTCGCTTCCTACCGGTACGCAAGACCCTATTGTTTATGACGATTTTGGTGATGTATATGGTCTTTACTACGCCTTAAGTGCACCCGATTTTGACACTCGTGAGTTACGTGAGTTTGCTCGCATTATACGTCGAGACTTGCTGACTACCGAAGGGGTAGCAAAAGTGGATGTAACCGGTGTACAAAAAGAGCAAATAGTGGCTTACATCGACCCCTATCAACTGGCCGGTTTGGGCATATCATTCCCTGATTTAGCCTCTTTATTTCAAGACAATCTTCGCCCATTTAATGGTGGTCGCGTAAAAGTAGACGAAAAGAATGTCAGAATTATTGTTGAGCGCGCTCCCGATAAACTAGAAGAGATTTCTAACTTATCGGTGGTTATTCCTGGTACGAATCGCTCTTTACGGGTAGCGGACATTGCAACGCTAAAACTTGAGCCAGCAGACATTCAGTCTGTGTTAGTGCGCTATAACGGAGAAGAAGCATTAACGCTCAGCGTATCAGCTCTTGAAGATGTCAATATTGTGGATGTAGGTGCGAAAGTAAACGCCAAAGTAGACGAATTGCTGAAACAATTGCCTGTGGGTATTACACTGACACCGATTTACGATCAAGCCTCGGTTGTTGATGAGTCGGTAGATGGATTTATTAACAACTTAGTGATGTCAGTGGCTGTGGTGACCCTCACTTTGTGCCTATTTATGGGCTGGCGCTCTGGTGTCGTTGTGGGCACTGTGTTGCTTGTGACCGTACTAGGTACCATTTTGATAATGTGGTTAATGGGTATTCAGCTTCAGCGTATATCCCTAGGAGCCATGGTTATTGCTATGGGCATGTTGGTAGATAATGCCATTGTGGTTGCAGAAGGTATGATGCTGCGAATGGCCACAGGTACAACCGCAAAAAGCGCAGCAAGCTTCATTGTTAAGCGCACACAATGGCCGTTGCTGGGAGCCACCATTATTGGTATTGCAGCGTTTTCAGGTATTGGGTTGTCTAACGACGCCACAGGCGAATTTTTATATTCTCTATTTGCTGTTGTGCTTGTGTCACTGCTTATAAGCTGGGTATTAGCGGTAACCCTTGTGCCTGTATTGGGAGCCTACTTTTATAGAAAAGGTATGTCGTCAGGTGGTGATGAAAAACCCTCAACTATGCTCACCTATTTTAAAGGTGCACTCGTAAAAGCACTCAAATTTCGTTGGGTTACCATTGCCGCCTTAGTAGTTATTACCGTTGTGGCATATGGCAGTTTTGGTATGGTGAAACAAGGATTCTTTCCCCCTTCCAATGCCCCACTCTTCTTTGTTCACTATTGGGGCCCGCAAGACCGCGACATTCGAGCCACCGAAGTCATCGCCAAACAAGCCGAGAAACGCATTCTTGAAATGGAAAATGTAACGGCTGTTACCACCTTTGTTGGTCAGGGTGCTGACAGGTTTACTCTTACCTACGCCCCGAAAAGTGCAAACGAAAATTATGCCTTCTTTATGGTTAGGGCAGAAACATTAGATAGTATTCCTTCTATTCAAAAAGCGCTATCAGATAAACTAACCGACTTAGACTTCGATGCCAGCTTTTACATGGAGCGCATGCAGTTTGGCCCGGGGTCCGGCGCCAAACTTGAAGCGAGATTTTCTGGCCCTGATACTGAGGTTCTTCGAGAAATAGCTGAGCAGGCTAAGCGCCTATTTGCAGAAGATGAGCAAATTATCGATGTGCGTCATAACTGGCGCGAGAAAGGGTTTGCCATTAATACGCAGTACGACAATTATAATGCAGGTATTGCTGGTGTATCCCACTCTGACTTTAGCCAAACTGTGCAATACGCCAGCAGTGGCGTACAGTTAGGTACGTTTCAAGACGGCGACTATGCCTATAGCATTATGGCTAAAATGGGCAAAGCCGAAGACACCGAACTACAGTCTATTCGAGAATCACAGGTTTGGTCTTCACAGCAGCGCCAGTATGTTCCCTTCACGCAGGTGTCTAAAGGGCTGGATCTTGTTACCGAAGAAATGCGAATTCATAGAAGGAACCGCTTGCGCACCATTACGGTAGAGGGTGAACCCGGTCCTAACGAAACTGCTGCAAAGGCGTTCGAGAGAATACGACTGGTTGTCGAGTCTATCGAGTTACCGCCGGGTTATCACCTTGAATGGGGCGGGGAATTTGAGAGCTCTCGAGATGCCCAAAAAGCGCTGGGAGCAGGATTACCAGCAGGCTTTTTAGTGATGTTTATCATATCAGTGTTGCTATTTGGCCGCGCCAGACAACCTCTGATCATTTGGCTTGTGGTTCCTATGGCAGTAGTGGGTGTGGTATCCGGTCTACTTGCCACCGGCATGCCATTTGGTTTTATGTCTTTACTAGGATTCCTTAGTTTGTTCGGCATGTTAATAAAGAATGCTATTGTATTAATTGAGGAAATTGATCTTCAAATTGAGGAAGGACTGGCGATTAGAAAAGCGATTGTAGAGGCCACGCTAAGTCGTGTTCGACCTGTTGCGCTTGCGGCAGTGACTACCATACTGGGCATGGCGCCTCTGCTTTTCGACCCCTTCTTTGCAGATATGGCAGTGACGATTATGGGCGGTCTTTCCTTCGCCACTGTTTTAACGCTAATTGCCGTGCCTGTTTTATACAGCTTGCTATTTAAAGTTAGCTACCGCAAACAGTAGCGGCTGCTAGCCGATAGAGAAAGTTAGCACCACTGTGCTAACTTTTTTTTGCAGCAATAACCTAGACTCCCTAGCGCTTCGACTCAACTCGTTGTTGCATAAAGCGCATTACATCTCGCCAAGACACCATGCCCACCGGGTGCGACTTGTCATCGACAATGGGAATGCATGATATTTTGTTGTTATTGAATAGCTCAATGGCAGTAAAAATAGAGTCGTCGGGACTCATGGTTATAACATCACGAGTCATTATTTGATGGGCACGTTTATCTAGCGTTGCCCTGTCTAACATACGCTCGCTGATGGTATCTACAAAGGGACTCACCGCTTTTAACAAGTCTCTGTCAGATATAATGCCCTGCAGCTTGTGATCATGAACCACAACTAAGTGGTGAAACCCCGTGGCCGTAAATAGTTCTCGCAACGACTGTAGACTGTCGTCCATGTAAACGCTCACCACGCGTTTAGACATAATATTAGCAACACTCATTGGGTAGATTCTCGCTGTATTCTTTTTTATAAGGAATCAAAATTCATCTTGAGCATAAAAAGTGTTCCTGACAAAAGCAAGTTTAACTGCCACTTAGCAATCGATTTCTCAAGCCCTGCTGCAATCTATAAAAACCTGCTAGCAAGATGGGAAAATAACCCTTAGACTGCGGGCATAAAAATAAAAACGACAGGTATACGTGGTTTAGGTTATCTAATCACCTCACAGGCTTTATAGCGGCACGAAGCCGGTGTAAGCCAGTACTTATCAATTTTAGAAACAAGGGTTCTCGATTCAATGGCACAACAAAAAGTAGGTTTAGTGGGCTGGCGCGGTATGGTTGGCTCAGTATTAATGCAGCGCATGCAAGAAGAAGACGATTTTGCGCATATTGAGCCCACATTTTTTACCACTTCTCAAAAAGGTAGCGCCGCACCGAACTTTGCCAATAAAACCGACAATGGCGACACCGGTGTTTTAGAAGACGCATACGATATAGACGCACTATCGCAGCAAGATATTATCATTACCTGTCAAGGCGGTGATTACACCAAAGCAGTTTATGAAGACTTGCGAGCCACTGGGTGGAACGGCTATTGGATAGATGCTGCGTCAACACTTCGAATGAACGATGACGCCATTATTGTGCTAGATCCTGTTAACAACAGCGAAATATCTACTGGCATCGAGAAAGGAGTGCGTACATTTGTGGGCGGTAACTGCACCGTCTCACTTATGCTGCTAGCTTTAGGCGGACTGTTTGAAAAAGACTTGGTTGAATGGGCCTCTCCCATGACCTATCAAGCGGCGTCTGGTTCTGGAGCTAAACACATGCGAGAGCTTATCTCGCAAATGGGCGCCATATTCGACAACGTAAAAACCAGCGTTGAAGACCCAGCAAAAGCTATCCTCGATATCGACCATCAGGTGGCTGAGTTTATTCGTAGTGAAGACTACCCAAGTGAACAATTTGGCGTCCCTCTTGCCGGCAGCCTTATTCCGTATATAGATTCTCAGCTACCTTCGGGTCAAAGCCGCGAAGAATGGAAGGCACAGGCTGAAGCAAACAAAATATTAGGCGTTAGTTCTGCACAGAAAAAGGAAATTCCGATTGACGGAATATGTGTTCGTGTAGGCGCGATGCGCAGTCACAGTCAAGCTATTACAATTAAGCTTAAAAAGGATTTGCCTGTAGAGGAAATAGAAGCCATTCTCGCCGCACATAATGAATGGGTGAAAGTTATCCCTAACGATAGGGATATCACCATGCAAGAACTTACTCCGGCTAAAGTCACCGGCACTCTGACCATTCCTGTGGGCCGAATTCGTAAGCTAAACATGGGGCCAGAATATATTTCAGCGTTTACAGTGGGCGATCAGCTGCTGTGGGGCGCTGCCGAGCCTCTACGCAGAATGTTGCGTATTTTATTATCAAAGAGTTAGTAAGCGATACGCTAGCTGCTGAAAGAATCGTTAAAGCTCCTCTTTAGGAGCTTTATTTTTAAGGGCCACAAATTTACGGGTTTAGAGTTACAGCCATATTCTTCTGTTTTCTGGCACATATATCTCATTTTATATGAGAAACAAGGGTTAGACTTACATGCGAATTACGGTACGATACAAATTCGTAACCGGCATTTCCGCATTACAAAAATCATTGTTAAATATGGGCTTCAAGAAGTTGACGAGAATAACCACATTTTGTTTTCTAGTGCTTATTTGCGCGCTGTCTTTTCATAGGCACGCTCAGGCTTTCGAAGTTTCTCAGTTAAACGAATTGGTAAATCGCGTAGATAATGAGCTTCCCATGCCCATTGGCGAGGCCATCGAATAAATGGAGGAATGGCTAAGCGAGCAAAGCATAGATACCGATACAAAACGCTTAATTGCTAGTTACTACGTTCAATATCTACTCAAATTACACCAATCACCTAACGACAATATTTTTGCTATTCTGCAAACTCTTGAAAATGACAGCCAACAAGGCTTAACCGTGTCCACCGGCATTACGCGTATATATGGATTGAATGCAGATTACCAACAAAGCTATAGCTACTTTGACAAGGTCATATCACACCCCGCCGCATCAGCTAACGTTAAAGCTTATGCCATTGCTTATCTTATTCTCACTTATAGTGAAGGTCAGGTTTTTGCTCCAAATGCAAAGCTTATCAGCGAGCTCAACCTCCTGCTTACAGAAAACGACCTGCATCAGCTTCGGCCGTTATACGACACCATAGTCGCCGACTACTATCAGTCTATCATCGCATTTGATATTGCACTTGATTACTATCAAAAGTCGCTCAATGGCGCAGAAAAGTCCAGCAGTGGGTACTTATGAGCGACAGCCTTTATGCTATTGGTTTTTTTATAGAAATATTGGCCAATATGAGAAAGCGCTTGAGTATTTCAATTATGCGATTACCCACGATGTAAAAATAGACATTCAGTATTCTGAATATCTTGCTACATATGGTATGGCGACTACCTACTTTAGAGCTCAACGACTTGACGAAGCGCTCACGCTTTCTGAGGAAATTCTTGCCCACCCGCTTACATCATCGTTTTACGACAGTGAAATATACAGGCTAAAAGCAGAAGCACATTTGTCGCGAGGTGAACTGGAAAAAGCTGAAACCGCGCTGAACATGGCTCGTGATTTGTACGACAACAGTCGCCCGGGAGAGAGCACGACGTGGCGAGCACAATTAGAGCAAACGGCCTCACAAATAACCGCTGCAAGAGGCGACTATCAACTTGCTTTTTCCCAGTATGAGAAGTTTCACCAGGAATATATAAAAGCGAAAAAATATGAAGATTTAGAGCTGATAGAAAGTGCAAACTTAGTGCAGCAAATAGAACAAGAAAAGCAGAAAGCACTGCAGTTGGAAAAAGAAAACGAGGCGTTCAACGAACTGTTTAAAGCCCAAAATGCTGCTCAAGAGAGTCAGAGCCTTTACTCTAAACTTCTGGTACTGCTGGTTCTGCTCACTCTTTCCACCATCGTGATTATTTTACTTCTGCTGCGCAAGTCTCATAAAACCAATAAACTTTATTTAGACGCCAAAGAAAAGGCTGAATTACACAACCGTCTCAAAACAGAGTTTATCTCAAACATTAGTCACGAAATTCGTACACCGCTGAACGCGATTATCGGCTTCGGTCAGGTGCTTATTGATAAAATGCAAGATAGAGAGAATAAAAAGCTCACTCGTCGCATTGTCAGCTCTTCACAAATGTTATTGCAGCTTATTAATGACCTACTCGATTTTGCAAAAATAGAAGCCGGAAAATTTGAGCTTGAGTTGGAAAGCCATGACCTCAAAAAAAGCGTTAGCAATCTCGCTGATATTTTTTATGAGCAAGCATCGCTAAAAGGTTTATCACTGCGCTTTAATATCGACAAGACCTTGCCCAAATACCTTGTTTTTGACGAATTACGGCTAAGGCAGGTTTTGGCAAACTTAATAAGCAACGCCATTAAGTTTTCTGATGCGGGCAACATCGAAATTGGAATAGGTGTTGAACATATTGAAGGAAATATATGCATGTTAAAAGTTTGGGTGAAAGATGAGGGAATTGGTCTTTCTCAATCTCAGCAAGACCACTTGTTCTCGCCTTTCACTCAGGCAGAGAGTTCAACCGCAAGAAAATATGGTGGCACGGGACTTGGCCTCAATATTAGCAATAACTTACTGGCGTTAATGAACTCATCGCTTAACGTTGAGAGTGAAAAAGGCAGCGGAGCAACATTTTCTTTCACACTAAGCTTAGCGGTAGGCGATGAGAAAGAAGAAAAGCGATCACCGTCATCTGCTTCAGCGCCTGCGCATATCCAGTTTAAAAAGTGTCGAATTTTGCTCGCCGAGGATAACGATATTAATGTAGAAGTTATCAGGTCGTTACTCAGTAATACCAATGCCGTGATAGAACGAGTCGAGAACGGAATACAGGCGCTTGAAGCCCTATCTGATGCGTCTTACGATCTTATTTTGATGGATATTCAAATGCCGCAAATGGATGGGTATGAGGCTTCACGAATTATTCGCAAAAAGCGTAATATAAAAACGCCAATTATTGCGTTAACCGCTAACGCAATGCAACACGATATAGAAGAAAGCAAGAAAGCGGGTATGAATGCACATATCAGTAAACCCATTGAGAGAGTAAAGCTTATCGAAGTGCTAAGCTCGTACTTGGGCTAAGCTTTGGTTTTGGCTTCGGCTTTAGCTGTGCAGTTAGGGCATCATCTGCGAAGCAGATAAATGAGGTGAGCCTTTCGCACTCTGCTCTGCACGTTTCATCAATTTCACAATATGGCTGTTTACCGGGGTCGCTATTCCGTGCTTCTCGCCCTTTTGCGCAATTTCACCGTTGAGAAAGTCGATTTCTGTCGGTCTGTTTAACTCGAGATCTTCATACATAGAGGAGCGAGCTTGTGGGTCTATTTTTAATGTAGAGGCGGCAACCAGCTTAAACAGACCATCTGGAAGCGATAAAATATAAGGCATAAGAGAGGGTATTACCTTGCCGGTGCGCGCAGGTGTTACTCCTTCTGCCTTAAGAACCGCAAGCGCTTCTTTTTGCACTTCAGCGACTACTTTCCTGTAATCTCTATTGGCCAACTGTTGTTTTAACGGAATCCCCGATAATGCATTAACCGCATTATTTAAGTTGAGTATGAGCTTTCCGTACTGAACGCTTTTCAAATCGTCGTGTACGGTGACAGGAAGCCCAGCTTTGCTTAACAGAGTTAACAATGGCTGGCATATCCCGTGTTTATCCTCCATGGCTAAATGGCCTTCAGTACCGCAATGAAAGTGCCCCTTCCCTCTATAAAAAATATTAAAGGGAACCATTCCGCGCATTACGCTGTGAGGTAATAGTGATTGCAGCACATCGCCGTTAGTCACGCCATTTTGAAAACTCACAATGATAGAGTGTGACGCAGCGTACTGATTTATGACGTTTGCTGCGGCTTTTGTGTCTAAACTTTTCACACAAAGCAGAATAAAGTCTGCTTCAGTCAGTACATTGTTATCTGTTGTGAAATGAATATCGCTGCTACTTACATTACTGTCTCGCTCTTCCCAATCGGTTATATGAAGGCCATATTGCGCTATATCCTGCTGTAAACGGGGCCTACCTATAAAACTCACGTTTGCGCCGGCGGCTAGCAAACATCCACCGATATAACATCCTACGCTGCCAGCGCCGAGTATGACTATTTTTGTAGTTTTGTGCTGTGTCATTGCTTTTTTTTAAATCCCAGCTTTTTAGATTCCAGCTTTTTAGCGCGCAACGAATTATTGATTACTTGCGAATGGCATCGACCACGGTTGGTGATTTAGCAATAAGAAGCGCGCAACGCTTAACGCTAGATTGCTCTTTATCCGCAGTAAAGTAAACATTGTCTTGTGGTTGAATCAGTGACTATTGAATTGGCTATGTTTGAATTAGCTATGCTTTCTGCGAGCGAGCGCAACAGATAACCCCAAAAAGCACAGGTGTTATTTTTAGGTGAGAGACCATACAATGTGAGCATAATTTAGTGTTTTTAATGAGGCGCCAATGTCAGAGCAAATGTTAAACCAGCAAGACAACACAGCAAAACAGCGAGTACAAACCATAGGCGACCTTGCAGAACACCTTGATTACTCCTTTATGAACGCCTTAGTTGCTGATCCGCAAGCGGATAAGAGCGGCGACGAACACGCCCCAAGACAAGTATTCTCAGGGCATTATGTTCCAGTAACCCCTACCCCTATTAAAGATCCCAAATACATTGCCCACAGCCCTGCTTTTTTTGACGAACTTGGATTTGATGAGCAACTCGCTTACACAGATGAATTTAAACAGCTATTTTCCGGCGACATGGCAGCCCTACCTTCAGCGATAAAACCTCATGGCTGGTCTACAGGCTATGCTCTGTCTATTTACGGAACCGAATACACTCAGCAATGCCCGTTTCAGACCGGCAACGGCTATGGCGATGGACGGGCTATTTCAGTGATTGAAGCTGTTTTAAATGGAAAGCGCTGGGAAATGCAGCTAAAAGGTGCCGGACGTACTCCTTACTGCCGGGGTGCAGATGGCAGAGCCGTTCTGCGCTCAAGTGTGCGAGAGTTCCTAGTTCAAGAACATATGCATGCACTTGGCATACTGACGTCTAGGTCGCTTAGTCTTTTTATGTCTCAGTCGGAAACCGTAGATCGCCCTTGGTATTTAGAGGGCTCAAACTCTCAAGATCCAGAGGTCATGGTTCAAAATTTTGTTGCTATATCTACGCGAGTAGCACCTTCGTTTATTCGCGTTGGGCAACTTGAGCTATTTGGTAGGCGTGCTAGACGCAATGAGTATCCTTCTGCGCTAGAGGAGCTTCAAAAGCTTGTTATGCACTTGATAGAAAGAGAATATCCAAACGAAGTAGACAGCTCGCAACCATTTGAAAGCCAGCTCATCGCACTTGCCAAGGCTTTTCGCGAACGATTGACATCACTTATCGCCAACTGGATACGAGTGGGATACTGCCAAGGAAACTTCAACAGTGATAACTGCGCTGCGGGCGGATACACTCTCGACTATGGTCCTTTCGGATTCTGTGAACTGTTTGACCCTGCTTATCAGCCGTGGACAGGAGGAGGACGCCACTTTTCTTTTCTTAACCAACCCGTAGCCGCCGAAAAGAATTTTGATATGTTTTGCCGTGCAATTGAGCCTCTGCTCACAAATGCACCTTCATCGCTTGAGGCATTGCGGGATGTAAATAGCGGGTTTTCTGCTGTAATGCAGGAAAAAATGGACACTATGTGGGCCGCTAAACTCGGGCTTAACACGTTTAATCATGAGTTGCTTCTGCAGTTGTTGCATTTAATGATGCGTACCGGTGTCGACTATAATCTCTTTTTTCGAGAGCTTTCAAAGCTTCCAAAAGAAGTGAGTGGCTTAACGAAGAGCTTTTACGTTCCTCTAAAAGATGGTACGACTGAACAATGGAATGAGTGGCTTGATACGTGGCATGCGCTCATAAAACATCAGGGAGATGGCAAGCAACAAGGAAATAGCGAGCTTGCCGTGCAAAAAATGATGCGTAGCAACCCAAAATATACCTGGCGAGAATGGCTGGTTGTGCCTGCTTATAAAGAAGCTGAGCAAGGAACATTTGAGCGTATACACGCATTACAACACATACTTTCAAAGCCCTATGATGAACAGTCGGCGCAGACAGAAGCAGAACACTGCCGCTTGCGGCCTCGCGAATATTTTGGTGCGGGCGGAGTCTCTCATTACAGCTGTTCTTCATAATTGCCACTTTTATAGAAAGTCACACCTCATGTTGCCTCAGAATAGCTAAATAACTTTACGAAACTGAGGTTTAGACTACGCTAAACCTAGTAACATAAATATTTACCTATCAATTTGCGCTGAAAAACAGCTCTTTTCGAACTGCTAGCACTATATTTTCTAATGAAAGATGGCGTTTTCAGGCGAGGCGACAGGTAAGTATCTGCATCAGCAAGAGGAGAATAGGACGTGCTAGAAATGGTCTTCAACGGCAGCTTTATGCCACACGGACACTGCTTGCTATGGCGTTGGGACTTATTATTCTTACACGTAGGTGGAGATGCACTCACCGGCCTCGCCTATGCAATGATACCCATAGCCCTCATCCATATTGTTCTAAAGCGAAATGACTTAAAATTCGACAGACTCTTCTTACTTTTTGCAGGGTTTATAAGTTTCTGTGGTATTACTCACTTACTTGGACTTTTTAATATCTGGCATGGGTATTACTTTATAGAGGGCGTGGCGAAGCTAATCACTGGCCTTATCTCTATCGTAACTGCTGTAGTATTATGGAAGTTAACGCCCCGAATTGTTGCCCTACCGAGTGCTGCCCTTCTAGCTCAACGAAACCAAGAGCTGTTAAACGCTCAGCAAGAACTCAAAGACATTAATATGACGCTTGAGGCGAAAATAGCAGAGCGAACCCGTGAGCTGAATATTCAGGCCAGCACCGATGAGCTGACATCTATACTTAATCGCCGCGCCATTCTAAAGGATTTAGACAACGAGATTAATCGTTGCCAGAGGCATCATCAAATATGCTCAGTACTCATGCTTGATGTGGACTATTTTAAACACGTTAATGATACCTATGGACACCAAGTTGGCGACGAGGTGTTAATAATGATTGCTGATGCGATTACCCAAACATGCAGGCAAACCGACTCTGTCGGGCGTTACGGTGGCGAGGAGTTTCTCATTGTATTGCCGCAAACCGATAATCAACAGGCCTATGAGCTTGCTGAGAGAATACGCAAAAGTGTAGCGTCAATCTCCACACAACATCCGTTTTCCGTGAGCTGTAGCATAGGCATTGCTACATTTGATGGAACCCTAGATATGCATACCTTGATAAAACGCGCTGATGAAGCCGTTTATAATGCGAAAGAAAAGGGCAGAAATTGCGTATCGCATTGATGTAAGAAGGCTTTATTGCCCTCTACAATCTATATACTCTCTCTTCTGCATTATTACGCAGCAGTTTTCAAAGAGGACGTTTTATTTCTGAAAGTGCGCCACCATTTAACAGCCACCAGTGGCGCATATGCTAATTGTATTACTTTGCCGCTACAAAACGCTTTTCAATATACCCAATAATGGCTTTCGAATCATAAAGCCATTCAACGCCATCGTTGTTTTCAATGCGAAGACATGGGGTTTGCACTTTCCCGCCTCCTTGTAAAAGCTCTTCGCGATATGGAGAGCCTTCTGATACGCTTCGCTTTTTAACGGGTACGTTATACTTGTACATTGCCCTGCGCGTTTTGATGCAGAAGGGGCAGCCAAAAAATTGATATAAAGTTAGGTTTTCACTTTCAGCAACAACCTGAGACTGCTCTTCTGGCGAACGCTTTAGTTTAGAGCCTCGAGTAATTACATCGAAAAAGGCAATAATACTACCGAGTAAGTTACGAATAAGATTTACAAATAATTTCATTTTACGACTCAATTTACGAAAAAAGTGACAGTGAAACACATGCGCCGCATTCTACTACTTTGTATGTAGATAGTGTAATTAAGATAAGACCATTTGCGCTATGCTAGAAATAAATAGGAACAAAAATAAAATACGAAATCTTTATAGAGGGAAAGTTATGAAACAGCGATCCACGTTATTTTTTTCTCGCGGGCCCGATTGGACAAATTGGGTAAAAAGCGAGTCAAAATTTAAGAAAATACCCGCAGCATCAGCATTAACATTCGCAGCGTCTCTTCTAACAGGCTGCTTTACAACGCCACCAGAATTAGGTGTTCAAAACGGCACACTCAAACCCTGTCCAAGCACGCCTAATTGCGTGACCAGTATGGGTACCGACAGTGAATCTATGCCAGCCTTAACGTTTAACGGCTCAATAGTGGCTGCAAAAGTTAGATTAATTGATATTATCAGCGACATGCCTCGCACATCGATAATTGAGCAAAACGATAACTATGTACACGCGGCGTTCTCATCAAAACTTTTTGGCTTTGTGGATGATGTTGAGTTTTTGTTGTCTTCAACACCTGATAATAAAACAATCATTGATTTTAGGTCGGCGTCTCGTTTGGGCTACTCAGACCTAGGCGTAAATAAAGAGCGCATGAACGCCATTACTGCGCAGTTTGAGAACGCAAAACCCGAATAAGTAGAATCAGGCTAAGTAAATGGTGATTGATACTGGTTTTACTCAACCTGTATCCTTCACTCTGAATCCGCTCTATACCAGCGGCTGACAGATTTCACACCAATAAATTCTACGCCCGTTGCGCTGCGCCTTTACTATTGGTGAAACACATTGTCGGCAGGGTTGCTCCTCACGGTTGAATGCCATAAACCGAACGCTTTCATAGCTGCCCTTGGTCTTCGCCAGTTTTTTCGCTAACGCATTGGGTACCGTGTGCCCCTTTGTTTCGTATGCCCGCTTACTAATTAATAACGTTTGCTTAGCAAGCTCTGCCACCTGCTTTTCACTGAGTTGCTTTGGCTTATAATCTGGGTGTATGCCTGCGGCAAACAAAATTTCGCTGCGAATATAGTTTCCGATACCGGCAATATAATGCTGATCTAAGTAAAGTGCACTGACGCTTCGATTGCAGAATCGCTTTGAAAGTAGCCTATCTCTTATGGTTTGCCAGGTTAAGTTAGGCTGTAGAATGTCAGGGCCTATTTTTCTCAAAAATGGATGTTCATCGAGTTCTTTTAACTGATAAATGCCAATATCTGAGGCACTGTATAATAGTGCACTCTGTTCAGCGGTATGCAACGCCAGTCTTAGCGAGCGTTTAGTATTGGGCATTTCACCCCGCTTAGCAGTCATCCAAACGCCGTAAAGCTGGTTGTGAGAGTAGATAGAAAGCTGATTATTAAAGTGAATCAGCATTGCCTTCCCCCTCGTTTCTACATGACTTACCATATGTCCTTTAAGCCTTTCTGCTCCTTGATATAAATGTGGTAACCCCACTTCAATATTGTCTATTTGTTTGCCTTCAATTACCTTGGCAATCTTATCTGCGGCAAGACGGATCTCTGGGCCCTCTGGCATGTCAATGACCTTTTTAAATGTGATAAATGCTTATAGCTACCGGACTACTAATTTCAAAAAATTCAGCCCATAGCGCCGCAAGCGGGAATAAAGGCTAAGCTATTTAAAGTCTCGGCTTATTTAAGAAAGTATACGTTGCAAACGAAGGAAGAGTTTTTCAATAAAAATTGGGAGGCGTGACGCAGTCACACTTTTTATTGATATAAGATGCTGGGCTCTTTACTTTCGAGTTTAGACAAGAGGTTTTTTGATATTTATTTGGTAATTAATAAGCGCTTTAAAAACAACAAGGCCCTGCGTCATGCAAGGCCTCGATGCTATTTGGCGGAGAGAGAGGGATTCTCCGCCAGACGTTTTTTATCACATAACCTATTGATTTGTGGTAGCAACATAGCAGTTTTATTACATTGTGGCAAAGTTTTGTGGTAAAGAATAAAGGTAACAAAGTGGCATGAACTCATTAGATTTAGCATACAAAATTGTTAGTATTTTTATCGAGTACATTTTTTGCAACTTATGTTATGTAAACTCTTAAGTTTATGACTTGTATGTGAAAAGCAGTAGTATGATAAACATGAGGTATTAATATACTTTGTTTGTCGTATTACTTTGTCTCTTACAACATCAATCTACTAGCCTTGAGAAAATGAAATGGAATGGAACCACAAAAGAAAAAACGAAAAAGAACAGGAAATTCAGAGAGCTATTGAAGTTTTTCTTCGTGATGCTGGTTTAGATAAGGAAATTATTAAAAAGACCGCCACAGAATTCCTTGAAAAAGCAATACGAGTGTCACCACCAGAGAAGGAACCAGTACTTATGCATATGGTTACCATGGCTCCCTCTGGACGTGGTGGTGGCCGTAGCTCTAAGGCCGGCAACATCAAATTAAATGTTAGAACCTTATTTGACGCTATTGCTAATGGTGTGTTTACAGTGATCTCTACTACGCAGGCTCCATGGGCAATACCTTTCGCAGCAATTTTGTTGTGGAATAGTATATGGAGAAATACGCAGGTTAGTCTTTCAGAGGCAGAAGCCGTTACTTTATGGGTAATGTGGCAGGTCAAAGATTCAAACAAACACGTTAAACTTGAAGACATAAAGCCAGCCATTGATACGCATGCCAAAAAATACGAAAGGCCGCCCCTTTCAGAAGCGGACATAAAACATGCATTACAAAATCTCAAGCAAATTGGCTGCATAAAAACCGCAAAATCAGCAATCAATACTTGGTGGTTATGTGAGTGGATATCGCCAACTTATCGATAAAACATTAAAAATGCCTCAATCAGGTCATCCCCTAGCTCGCGTCAATCACGCAAGTCTACTTTGTAAAGGAGTACAACACATGAACAACGGTTTTTGGTTTGGCATTTCTATTATTGTTGCAGTGTCCTTGGGCGTCACATTCTTTGCACCAATTAATGATATCTACAAAGGTGTTGCTTCATTACCTAGTGTTGCCGGATTACTCACCGCTCTTTTTCAGTTAATACGAGACCAGGCCTCGCATAAACGAAATATCGAAATCCAACAAGAACAGCAACTATTTAATCTAGGCGCAACTTCGCACATGGCTAACTCAGTATTTGATAAGCATGTAGAGTTTTGTGAAAAGTATCTGGCAGAGGTTCATAAAACTGTTGTAACTCTGACTAGGGAAGGCCCAACAAAAGAAGCATTGGAACACGCAGGAAGACTTTATACGTTAAGAATTGAATACACTGCTTGGATTACGCCAGATATGGAAAAGAAGCTCCTGCCTTTTGAGAAAGCTGTTCGTAATATTGGTGCAAAATCAGGTCTCGTAGATGCGTTTTCAGGTACAGAGCGTAGCGACGAGACAAGGACGAAGGCTCTAGAAGAAATGTTTGACGTATTCAGCAATTTAATGGGTATTGGCGAAGTCAACGTTAAAAATGAAGATGCCACTGTAGTAGAAGTAAAAAGTAGGGTAAGGGAAATTCTTAAGGTAAATGAGTTAGTGTCAATCAGAGAGCTTCTAATCAATAGAGCATCACAATTCACTGGCAATAAGGAACAGAAGTATATAAGCGAATGAAATGAAAGCGGCGAAGAAATGTCTGCTTAGTTATGAACTCAGTAATACAAGCTAAGTTATAGCTCCAAAGCTCTAACTAAACCGAAGTGCAGACTGTCAGATTTTACTTACCTCTAACGCGAAAGTTAAAGGTTAAATATGAGCCGCAGTACTTTTTAGGGCAACGAATATCAATTCGTAATTGATTTATCGATTAGCTCAATCAATTCATTTTTAATCTCAGTAGACGATCGACTTAGGTCAACTGTGCAAAAATGCAAACGGTGTCCTTGGATCAACACAGACTCGCGGTGTGTAACCCCTGTAGACGGATGCAACAACATTCCTTCGGCAGTGGCGGATAATCGGTCGTCATGTCTTTCTTGCGATCGCAAGTAGGTAAACAGTTGATAAATATAATTGCTTTTATATGACTGCCCACCAAACCTACGGTCCTGTGTGATGGAGGTAAACTTGGTATCGATAATCACTCGCTGTTCTTTTTGCACATTCTCAATCAAAATGTCCAACTCCATTCCAGGTAATAAAGTTGGAATATTTTCTGTCATCTCATCAATTTGCCATCCCAATTTCTTGCTGGCTTTTACCCTCCATTCATCACCAAGGTGTAACGTATAAAAACCGAAAATGGCTTTTTCAAATAACCTTCTAACCCAGTGCTCTTGTTTTTCGGGCGACGGTAACCACTGATTGCCTACTGATTCGTTAATTAATGCTAAATTGTGCATTAACTCAGCAGTTGCGATCACCTTTTTATCTTCTATTTCGTGACGAGAAAAACGATCGTCTTGTGGCCGATAGGAACAAAATTGTTGGACGGTAACCCCTAGTCCAACAAGATCATTTAAGCGCATCTTAGCGCGATTTCTCAATGCAGGATTCTCTATTAGTCGGATACTCTTACTCAACGCTAATGCAACGTATTGGTTACGAGAGGTATCAACTGTGAGTTGTTCGAAGCGACACGATACTTTTCCTTTGAAAAGTAGCATTTTGCGCTCTGTTTCTAAAACGTTAATCCGTCCTCTTACCCGGTTCAGCTGTTCATCTCTGTGTTTATAACCAAATGAAAGCTGACGCCTAAGCCGTTTTTCTACTTGGTTACATAAAACATCAGCGACCATGTCAACAAGGTGCTCATCTGAATTTTCGCTACCTGTGTATTGATGTGCTTGGTAACGAAAATCCGACGCATAAAGCATTAGCAACCAAAGGTTTTGTAAAGGGATCCCTTGGTTTTTAATGTTTTGAGTAGCCTCCATGAGTTATAGCGCACTCATTAATTCATCGACATACTTCATTGCTGTTTCAGGGTCGTCGTACCAATATTCGTCTAATAAAGGAGCAATCTCTGTTCGCACGACTTGCTGATACCACTTTTTCTCGTTGGCGACTTCGTGGCCTTTAGCAGGCGTGAAATAGCTGTGACCTATCTGGAATTGCTCTCCAAGGCGACTATCGTCTGAAATCGCATTATTCAATTCACGCATATGGTGTTGAATAACATTCAACGTTTCCGTGCTTATCCCTTTTTTCTCATGCACCCAGTTACGCCAATTATCATCGTAAAGCGGTTTAAGAGAGACAAAGGCAAAGCGTCGGCGCAGAGCAAGATCGACTAACGCTAGAGATCGGTCTGCCACGTTCATGGTTCCGATTACATAAAGATTACTGGGTATGTAAACGGGTTCGTCATCCTCTTTGGTGTAGGATAAATGCAGGGCTTCCTCAGGTGTGCGTTTATCTGCTTCCAACAATGTCAGCATTTCACCAAATATCTGTGCAGGATTACCTCTATTAATCTCTTCGATTACAACAATAAACTTTTTGCTCGGATACTTTTGAGCATTGTGAACCCATTCAAGGAAAGGTCCATCACAGAGCGTTAACTGCCCATGCCCAGAAGGCCGCCATCCACGGATAAAGTCCTCATACGCGAGGTTTGGATGAAATTGCACGGCTTTTATTTGCTCTGGCTGCTTTTCTCCAATTAGCGCCATTGCAAGCCTTTTTGCCAACCACGTTTTGCCTGTTCCTGGTGGTCCTTGAAGGATCATGTTCTTTTTGTCTCGCAGTGTACTCAGGATACCCTCAAGTTCACTGACCTCAATAAAGCATCCGTCTTTTTTAATGTTGGATAAGTCGTACGCTTCGATCCGTTTCTCAATTACAACTGGAGCTGTTTCTTCAAGGACAGTATCGTCCTCATAGCCGACCCAACGATATTGCCCCGAGCTGATAAACTCAATCTCACCTTCATCTCGCAACTGTTGCGTGGTGCGGTCTATCGACATATCAGGCGTCGAATTTTCCGGAAAGATTGTGCTTATCTCATCAAGGTAGTTTTCTTGAAATTCTTGTCGGGAAAAGTTAGGTCGTTGGTTTCGGTGACAAAGATCGCGAATTCTTTCTATAACCACCAACTTCCAAGAGTGACTCGATTTTTTATCAGGCTTCACGTCTCTGGAAAATGCATTCAATGATAATTCAGGAAAAGAATGCACAGGAAAGGTGTCTTCACTAAATCGGATAAGTAAATTTTCGCGCAACACCAAGTACTCTTCCCCCGAACAGGTTCTTTTGGGGCCGGAACAGTCTGGTTTACAAGACAGCGCACCAAGGTAATCCATCGATTGTGTTTCAAGGGTTGGATAAAACCATGGCCTTATCCAAAATAAGCCCATCGTTATATTCCAACGGATCCCTTTTTGTTGAATCACTTTGTCGTAGGCTTCTACAAACGTGTCGCTATTTACTTTTTCGTTATCATCCGCATACATCAGTGCAATCTTAAAAAGAGCCCATAGATTATTAACGTCTTGCTCGCCTCGCCCGTCTTCTTTCCCCCAGAAAAACCAAGATTTTTGATTATTTAATAATGGGATGGCTTCGAACGAAGTCGGTATTTCGGCTTCCACACCGATAGCGGTTGCAATATCTGCTGCTATGGCCTGCCTATTTGCCGCTGTTTGGCCACGATTGAACATTCCCATTAGTGTGAATGGATCCATATCATCTAATTGCGTGTGTTTATCTTGCATATAGGACAAGCCGTGTTTATCAGCAACGGAAATAGAAATATCAATCAGCTTTTGTCGATCATGTTCGAATTTTAGAAGGCTGCTCGCCACTGCCTCATAAAAGCTCGCCCATTTAAAGCGAATATCATCTTCAGGAATATCACCGAAACGCTCACGCCAGAAAGGGGCATTCCTGAATTTATCTATGTCCTGAGGTTGTTCCTCAAACGCAAATGCAATCAAGCCATCCGTTTTCCAGTCGCCCGGTTGAATATGCCAAATCGTTTTCATATTTGTATAGAAGTACCACTCTCGAGGCGTTTGCGATGCAGACTGCCATTCGACATCGAGTTTTTTTCCATTCTTATAATTTTTCGTCACACGACCAATGGCCTTGATAGCCATTGTTGAAACCACATTCCCACGAGTTTCAAATGGAACTCCTGATTTACGGGTGTAAGCAGCCTTGATTGCTATTAAGTCACCTGGCTTGATGGCATTGACTTGTTCAACGTACTTGTCATCGTATCCATTCTCCCAGACTCCTTGTTGCACAAACCGGTCTGTCTGATCCGCATCATCCCAACTCGCCCCGACAAACCAATATGACTGTATTGTTTCCATAGCCCTGCTTCCTACTTATTATTTTTTGCTCTCACAACAAAACTATCATCCGCAGTAATACGTTCGATTAATTCATTTACTGCATCTTCCGAATATTGGTGTCGTTTGGAGAGTTTGCTGTAATAATGGTACTTATTGTTACTTTGTTTCTTCCACCCAAGTTTATTCACACATGATTGGACGCAGTGTTGATTCAATGATGGGCGGCCTTGGTTGTCACGCTTCGGTAGGACCTTTTCCAGTTTCTCTATCGCAAAATCTCTAAGTAGGATCTCGTTGACTCGTTTCATCAAACCACCCTGACTAAGCGGATGTGATTTATCTGGGTCAATAGGCTTTTCGACAACCATGGCTTGGCGCAGATTTTTCAGATCTTCAGCACTGCCGTTTGCTTTTGCGATGACGATTTGGTCGCCCCCCTCTTCCTTAGCAAAAACTAATGAAACGCGCATAGGAATAGCAAAACCAATATCATCTTCTTGCTCAATCTCATCTTGCAACGTGGTTGCTAATTCAAGGATTTCACTGGCGGCGTCGCCATAAAGCGTTTTTAACATGGACGCAGGCGGTAATTTAAAGTCGCCTACTAGAGACATCATTCCTGTGTGTTGGGATGAGATAAAAGGTACGTCAGCAAACTTTTCAAATTCGGAGGAATAATTTAATACTCCAGACTGGAATATTCTTGACGCAATAGACTGTAGCTCGGGCATTAGAAGGTGAACCGCTTTATCCCGCCATTC
The DNA here is from genome assembly GCF_001886475.1 of Alteromonas sp. RW2A1. NCBI lineage: Bacteria > Pseudomonadati > Pseudomonadota > Gammaproteobacteria > Alteromonadales > Alteromonadaceae > Alteromonas > Alteromonas sp. RW2A1. The sequence continues at coordinate 1,818,732 of NZ_CP018031.1, forward strand.
AGCAACTTTTTCTACATTTCGACGGATTTGGCTTTTGCCTTCATAAAGGTGTTCAAGGCAAATGCGTAGAGGCTTGGTTTTCCTTAGTCCCTTTTTATTGGCCTTTTCATATATAAACTCTTCACCTTCGCGTTCAATTAATATTGATTTGCATAGTTGTTCCCATGCCGTGCAAAACAGTAAAACAAACCCATCGAGCTTGTTTTCCAATGATGGCCGGTTATATAACTCTAACGCCAACATCATATTGTCCTTAGACTTTTTCAGCAGGGCCTTGGCTAATGGAGATCTGCACTTATGCCCTAACTCTTGAAAATGTTTGCTTTGGGATAAGCGTTTCTTAAATTCGGTAAAGGAAATATCAAGTGTGTTAACCGCTTCAAACTGCCCACTACCAACATCGGTAACGAATTGGTTTATTTGGCCTTTACCAAAATAGGTTTTGAAAGTGGCAGGTTTCCAACCTGCAGCAGCAATGACCTGCTCTTTATCAAACGTTTTACCGTTTCTTTCACATCTTTGAAGAAACTCGAAAAACATTTTTTGTCCATTTTTACCTGCCATGACAACTCCTTGTTTTCATTTTTAATACTCTGCATCAATAGCATTGAAGATTTTGCTTAATATTCCGTACCTTTTATTTATGTAAATTCAGGATAAAACGACTGATACAGGTCATTACAAAAAGTGAGGAGTTCTTTGATGAAGGCATCTTTTAAATAACACACATTGTCTTCACCATCAGACTTTGACCAATAAAAACCATCACAACCTGTGCTTTGAATGATTTCCTTGAATTTATCTCTTCTAGTCTTCTCCCACTCCACGCCGTTATGCATGACATAGTTACGGTAGCCAAACAACACTCTCATGTGTGTGGCAAAATTTACGGGTAATTTGTTGGATAAGTTTAACGCTTCAAACAACTGCAAACAGCCACCGACTATTCCGGTCTCAATTTTGTCAGATTGATCACACCAGTATTTACCTACATCCCAGAACTGTTTGGCCTTGGTCATTTTTAATGTACGGACATGATTGGGGTCTTTAGCGTTTTCACCTTCATTTTTCTTAATCGTCAACGTTTCATTTTTTATTAAACTTTCCAAAAATTGCGCCAGCGCCGCTGCAATGGAACTCGACATGAAAGCATCAAAATATGCCGAGGTAGCACAGTCATCAGCGTAGGCATTACCACCTCTCTCACCAGAATAAAGGCCGGTGTGTTTACCTACTTGTATGTTTGTACTGTTAGCTGAACTTTTTTCCAACAACACCTCAACCAGTTGATTCAAACCGTGCAATTGCATGTAGGGATCGTATTCGGGGAAATAGAAACTGGATGGTTCTGGTTCAATATCTGAAAGTTTATCGATACCCCATCGAAAATCTTTGGCCTTCATGACGCTTGTTCTACAATCGCGTCAGTGAGGTGCAGCTGGGTGGTTTGAGCATCTCTCAAACGGTCTTTAAGCTTATCGCATACAGCCATTAAATCGTCGACTTTAGCAAGTATTCGACACTGTTCACCTTCAGGAGGTAAAAATACCAATATTCCATTCATCTTAGCTTGATTCATTTTAGGCTGAGCCATGCCGGTAATATATGGAAGTAAAGAAATTGAGTTTATATAAAGTGCAAGATACTGAAGTAATTGTTCAGTGATTCCATCAATAACATGTGCATGATTATTTACCCAATATTTCCCTCGAGCCATGAATGCGATTGGAGTGGACCTATTTACGAGGTTAGCGCCATCTTCACCTATTAAAAGAAGAGGCTTATCAAAAAGAAAGTCGTCAATAGAGTCGATGACTCCAGATGCTCCGTAGTAATCATACTCTCCACGTCTGTTCTGGCGTTGAGAAACCGATAAAGGAACTCTTTCTGAATCTCTATTAAAGGAAACATCACCAAAATCCACTGCAACCCAGCCATGCGGCAAATTGCCCTCTTTGATCACAGCGTCATGAGCGATCGCTTTCTTTTGTTTCTTAAGCTTACCTTCTCTAATTAACTTCTCTTTTTCGGCTGCGATGCGCTCAAGTAACTTTGATGCGGGTTCGTCGTTGGGATCTTGTTTGACGAGTTTGCCCATCACGGCGAGTTGCAGAATGGTTTGTTTTATCTGGTCGATGCTGGCTTCGGTGGTGAAGAGCACATCAAAGTGTTCGCTAATGCGCTGCCAGCTTTCATTGAGTTCATCGGCATCTTTGGCGTTGGTGAGCGTTTCAAGCAAAGTTTTGACCAGGGTCTGATGCGCTTCGATATTGGTTTCGGTTTGTGACTCTAGTTGGTCACACAGGACCATTAGTTCATCAACCTTGGCGACGATGCGTTTTTGTTCATGTGTCGGAGGCAAAGCTACCACAATTGGATATACCTTACTGCCGGAGATCACTGGTTGCGCTGTGGCATTTTCATTTTCTTTTAAATCAGTTGCTTTCAGCAACAACGCAAGAAAATCCATGTCAATATTATGTTTTGAAAAATAGGTAATAAACGCATTATCAGTAACCCAGGCTTTTTTAGGTGTAATATGTATTGAACCGCAGTAATAACCTACACGTCCAATAACTAACGTCTTTTCTACTATATTTGCTTCGTCATGATAGCCAGTTATTCCGTTCCCCCCAAAAACTGGAATTCCACCGTCTTTCACCATTTTTGATGAAGTTAGATTTTTTCCAGAAGAGACGTGTATGACGTTTCCCAACCTGCAGTGATCCCAACCGTTCGGCACATCAAACGGTTTGTCATCGTCTGATATTGGCGGCAGTGGCTTTTGCTTTTTGATTTTTTTGCTTTTAATGAGCTGTTCTCTTTCTGCGGCAATGCGCTCAAGCAGCTTCGATGCGGGTTCATCACTTGGATCTTGAGGCACCAACTTACCGCGCACGGCTAATTCTAAAATCAGCTCACGCAGTTTTTTAATACCGTAAAGCTCAAGCTTATTTGAACTGCCTCGCCCTGATGCAGATTTAGTTTTAATGGCCGATGTCCACACATCAATATTATCGGTAATCAATTTTTCAACAGACATCAAGCGTTACCCTCTTTGCCTGTTACTGAACTATTAGCTGATAGTGCCTCAGCCAAGATGCCTTTAAGCTGGTCACGTAGTGCTTGTATCTCGTTTTGCTGAGCCTGATATTGTACTAATAACTCTTCTGGATCATGACTGACCTGCTCGTGCTGATGCGGGTTTTTAATATCCAGATTGAAGTTGCGCTGAATGACTTCATCAATCGACACTTTCCAAGCATGCTCATTCTCAACACGGCTGGTAAAACCATCTTCTTCATTGCCCCACCAATCAATTTCAGCCTGAAATTCTTCAAACTTCATCGGCTTGGTCTTGGAATAGTTTTTCACGCCCTCGGGGTAAGGATGCTCGTAGAACCAGATGTCTTTGGTGGGTTTACCTTTAGTGAAGAATAGTAGGTTGGTTTTTATACCGGTATAGGGGTTAAATACACCATTAGGTAAACGCACAATGGTATGCAGGTTACATTCTTCAGTGAGTAGCTTTTTGATCTTGGTTTTCACACCTTCACCAAATAGTGTGCCATCAGGCAATACAAGTGCAGCACGTCCACCGTCTTTTAACACCTCAACGATTAACTGTAAAAATAAGTCAGCTGTTTCGCGGGTTTGCATTTCTGATGGGAAGTTTTTTTCAATACCATCTTCTTCTGTGCCACCGAATGGTGGATTGGTCACGATGACATCAAAGTCAGCATCCCAGCTCGATAGAGGCTTGTTAAGTGTGTTGTCATGTTTAATCTGAACAGGCACTTCAATGCCGTGCAGCATCATATTGGTGGTTGCCAGCAGGTGTGGTAATTGCTTTTTTTCCACTCCATGAATTTGCTTTTGCAGCATTTGATGATCGCTACCTGTTTGAACGTAGTTGGTTTTAATGTGGTCAACACTGCATGCTAGAAAACCACCTGTCCCGCACGCAGGGTCGAACAATTGCTCCCCCAGTTTTGGGTCCACACGATTAACGATAAAGCGTGTAACTGCCCTTGGTGTGTAAAACTCGCCCGCGTTGCCTGCACTTTGCAAGTCACGAAGGATTTGCTCGTAAATATCACCAAATAAATGACGCTCTTTTGAGTCAGTGAAGTCCACTTCGTTGAGTTTGTTAATTACCTGGCGCAGCAGTGTGCCGTTTTTCATATAATTGAAGGCATCGCTGAATGCTTCTCGCACCACAAAACCACGCGGATTTTTGTCAATCGGGACGGTAAAGTTTTTCAGGGTTGGGAACAAGTCGTCATTTACAAACTCCATTAACTCATCACCGGTTATCCCCTGCTCATCTGCAGCCCAGTTACGCCAAAGGTACTGTTCTGGGATAGGTTCACGGTAATCATCGAGTTCAAGTTCAAGCTCTTCTTCCTGCGCATCAAATATTTTAAGGAACAGTAACCATGAAATTTGTCCCAAACGCTGCGCATCACCGTCTACACCGGCATCTTTGCGCATAATGTCCTGAATCGATTTAATGACTGTACTGACTGACATCTTTTCTCTCTTATTTTTATTGGTTAGCAGGCAAAACCGTTACGCACTTTTATCGGTTGTGCTGTAAATGGCCTGCTCTAATTCGGTAATAGCTTCGTCGTATTGTTTACGACCACCAAAGCCTTTTTTGACAATTTCAGTGACCGAGCCAATGTCGGTAAATGGCTGTACTTTGATAGTTTGCAAGTTCTCCACTTCCAAAACACCGGCATCGGCATACTTGTCCAGCAGTTTGTCTAATACCTGCTGTGCCTGTTCAGAATACTTAGTAAAGTAGTTACGCTTTTTGACGTTATTTGCTCGCTCTTTGCGCGTGAGTGGCGGTTGGTCAAATGCAACGTGACATATCATGTCAAACGGATCGATCCCCTCACCGACTTCTTGTGCCAGTGCTTCCCACAAAATGCCTTCACCGGCAAGCTCATCGATAATGGTTTGCTTGCGTTCTGTGTCGTTCCATCTGCGCACAAAATCATCCAGTGATGTGAACTGTTTTGACAACGTTTTACGTGTATAGTCCTTAAAAGACTCGGTGACCAGTTTGCCATCAGTATCGTAATACTGAACGCGCTCCGCGACTTTACTGACGGTAACGCCGTTTACATGATACTTACGTACCTCTTCACCCTCATCGTCATCACTACTAGTCCAATCACCACCGTCAATGAGTCCAGAATCATCCGGGTAACCGTCTGGTTCATCAACTCCCTGGTCATCTTCATTGTCGTTGTCGGTGTCATCGATGATGTCGTCAAAGTTAGAATCAGGATCATTGATGTCATCAGGCTTGGTTGTGATGATTTTTTCGGGTATGCCATCAAAGCGTTCATCGGCAAATAATTCGGTGGCTTTTTTGAAATCTAATATGGTGAACCAGAGCTTGCCGTATTTATCGTCAATACGCGTGCCGCGCCCAATGATTTGCTTAAACTTGGTCATGGACTGAATGTTCTGATCCAATACCACTAGCTTACAAGTTTTGGCGTCCACTCCGGTTGTCATAAGCTCAGATGTGGTAGCGATAACAGGGTAGGCTTTTTTAGGATTAATGAAGTTGTCTAGCTGCGCCTTACCTACCTCATCATCACCTGTGATTTTCATTACGTATTTATCGCTTTTTGCGACCTGCTCTGGGTTGCAGTTCACCAAAGCACGACGCATACGCTCGGCATGGTCAATGTCGTTACAAAAGACGATGGTTTTGGCCATAGGATCGGTGCGCTTGAGATAATTAGTAATGGTATGTGCCACTAGCTGCGTGCGTTCATCAATGACCATAGTGCGGTCAAAGTCTTTTTGGTTGTAAACGCGGTCTTCGATTTGATTGCCGTGTTTGTCTACCTGGCCTTTGGTTGGACGCCAGCCCTGAAGGTCAACATCAAGGTCCACTCTTACCACTTTGTATGGTGCAAGAAAACCATCCTCAATGCCTTCTTTAAGCGAGTACATGTATACCGGCTCACCGAAGTAATCGATATTACTGACTTCATCCGTTTCTTTTGGCGTTGCTGTTAAGCCTATTTGGGTAGCTGCATTAAAGTACTCAAGAATTTCACGCCACGCACTGTCTTCTGCTGCGCTGCCTCGGTGGCACTCGTCAATGATGATTAAGTCGAAAAAATCTGGGGCGACTTGTTTGTAGGCTTTTTGTGATTCTTCAGGGCCCGTTAACGCTTGATATAAGGCAAGGTGTACTTCATAAGCAGGGTCAATTTTTCTGCCTGTTATTTTGGTCATTGCCTGACCGAATGGCTGGAAATCATTAATACGGGTTTGGTCGACTAATACATTACGATCTGCCAAAAACAAGATGCGTTTTTTTGCCTTGGCTTTCCAAAGCCGCCAGATTATTTGGAAAGCGGTATAGGTCTTTCCCGTACCCGTTGCCATGACGAGCAAGATGCGGTTTTGCCCTGCCGATACCGCTTCAATTGTTTTATTAATGGCCTGCAGCTGATAGTAGCGAGGTGATTTACCGCTGCCATCATCGTAGTAATCCTGTGTGACGATGGGTAACTGACTTTCGGTAAAACCTTTGTATGCTGAATATTTCGCCCACAGTTCCTCAGGTGACGGAAAATTTTCTAATGTTAATTCAGACTCCAGATGGCTTGGATTGGTTTTATCATGAAATACAAAACCATCACCGTTGCTGGCAAAAACAAAGGGGACGTCCAGCAACTTGGCATAATCGAGCCCTTGCTGTAAACCTTTTCCAACTTCATGTTTATTGGCTTTCGCTTCGATAACGGCCAAAGGGATAGAGGGTTTGTGAAACAACACAATGTCGGCCGACTTTACGGTTTTACGAGCAGCCGCCATACCTCGCACGATGACCTTACCATCACGCAACTTCACTTCTTGACGAATTTGCGTCATGTCATCCCACCCAGCAGATTTCACCGCCGGCATGATAAATTTAGTAATAATGTCTGTTTCGCTGAGGACTTTTTTGTTTACCGTGGACACAATCAGATCCTTCTAATTCACTTACAATGAGTTATTTACACATACTTTTTAGTATAGTTCTTATACCAAGGTGTTTAGCTCAATCTAGAAATTTTGTGAATTAACCCATTGTTGAGATTGATACTATATCAATGATTTACTCCATTGACATAGTATCACTCAGCACATAAACATGCACAATTAAACACCCAAGCTATCCAAACAACGACACTGTTTATTATTAGCTTGATACCGCTGTACTCTGCAAGCTTGCCACTTAACCAATTGAAAAGAGTTTTTTCGGGAATTGCCTTTAATTTCGAAAACTCTATTTTTGAGATTATAAGAAGATGCCGCAATAGGAGCCTGCTTAAAAGACTCAACACCTCGACATTTATTATCTGAATTTGTGCTTCCTACATTCCTTTAACCTTGAGTTATTCTCGTTCAAATTGAATAAAGCGCGATATATCCGTACTTTTGATTCAAGTAATGTTTATCAGTTTATTGAGTCCCGAGCCTGATCGAGATGAGAGTACGGTAGTATCATTCCCTTTACAAAGCGGCAACTACTCGTCCGGTAGCTCTCGAACCCCAGTTTATTCAACCGCTTGATAAAAGCATGAATAGAGATAGAAGTATCTAACCCTAAGTTATTTGCCCATTGCATGTACGCATCAAATGCAACACGACTTTGCACTACTTCCCCTTGCGCTTCTATTACCATTTCATCAACAAACGCCTTTACCTGGTCTGACTTTCGATTGATTGCTCTGAAAATATCAGATGTCGATTCAGGGGTGGTAAAGCCTTGAGAGATGGCATTCGCATAAGCGTTGAGTGCTAGGTTAAGGATACCCGGCAGTTCAAGCTGTAACTTTTCAAATAGATTTGGATCTCGTTTATCAACTGGAATTGTATGATTAAATTGGATAATGAGAGCCCGGCGCTTCAACCCATCGGATTTATCGTTAAATTTTGGTAGATGATTTGAGGCTAGCCACAACGTACTTGATGGTTCGCCGACATATGGAGCCTGGTTTTTTGCTTCAACAGTAGAGACTTCCCCCGAAACGATGGATTTCAGCGCTGCATAGTCAATCACTTCGTCTTCATTTATCTCGGTCACGATGTTCACCAATGAGCGATTCAACGTTTCTCTTTGAAACGTGCGCCCTAGACTACTAACTTGAACGGCGGAGACGTTAGCCAACCCGCAGATCGAACGTAAAAGCTTCAGAAGAACAGATTTGCCGTTCGCTCCATTCCCAACAAGTAATACAAACCTCTCATGTTTTGCATGGTTAACGAGGGAATAACCAATCATTTCCAAGAGGGAGGTTCTTTTATTCTCTATATCATCATCACAATGGAAACATTCTTGGAGATATCGAAGAAACCTTGGGGCCTCGGCTTGAGGGTCATATGTCAAAGGTAATTGAATTGTGCAGTAACGATTTAAGTCATGTGGGGAGAGGCTCCATTTGCCCTGCGCAGCGTCGAGCTCTAGCTCACCATTTATCATATTGACGATATCGCTTTTGTCCATATTAAAAGATACATCGTTACGAGAAGTAAGCACCCCGATGAGTTCGTACACAGACTTTAGCCAATTGGCACTCAACTGAACAGAGCCATTCAAAAATTTTAAAACTTCATTTTGAAACGCGTGCTTATTGACGATTGCCCATCGTCCATTAGCCCACTGCCAAAAATCACCCTGCTTGTCCATGACAAGGTTTTCTTTCCCGACGTGATGCACGAACGCTTCTGCAATCTGCAGCTGACTTGGTTTTTGGTCGCTACTACCCCATACGCTTTTAAAATTAGTCATCACAGCATCTCCTTTTTTGTGAACTTCGTGACCAACTCTATAATTGCTGATTTTTATGTAAAAAATTTGTTAACAATGAAAATAGATTGCAGTTTACCGACAATAAATCGCTAAGTGACGATAATAGCGATGATATTCAACATATAACTTTTTGTTATATCATATACCAATATTACTCTTTTTTGTATTTTTCATGACGCCAATCAATAATTAATGACACAGATGACGCTTTTCTATCAATTGAAGGGATAGCCACCTTCGAGCTTAGTAATGTTTGAATGCAATTTTATTAATAATCTCTATTGCTAAAAAGTGTCATTACCGTCACAGGCAAACCTTTTGAACTCACCCAGATTAAGGACGTCAGGGAAACGCTAACTGACTCCACCACAGTACCTTTACCAAACAAATTTGCACTTTTTTAAAAGGCTTTTGATGGGCGCTTTCGCTGGTTTAGGCAAAACTGAATGGCACAAAGAAGTTATTCATCTGACATTTGAATTGTTGCCGCTTTTTTAAAGATAATTCTTTTCGGTAACAAGCTCAGCAATGCTCCGTTCTATTCACGTATACCTTCAATTTTAACTAGACACTAAACCTACCTGGCCTTCCAAGCGAGAAACTTTAAATTTTAGGGGAAAGGTTTTGCTCAAATTTTTTTTCGCTCTCCTTAGCGTCATAAAAACAATAAAAATACGTCATATTATAATGAAGATTTTCTCATAAGTTGGGTTTCATAGACGAAAGTAACGCTTTCGTTTTGTTCTGTATTTGCATTACAGCGCGCATACAATTATCTCTTATGGCTTGTTCGAGAGAAAGAAAGTAACCCTGTATTTCGTCCACTTTCATGGAAAGCCAAGCATGTTTATCCTGCAAGTTTTGTATTTCGTGGTTCAGGTTTATTGCTTTGGTTTGATATTTACCTATTTCTTTTTTTAACTTATTAACCTCATTATGCGCAGATACTAATTCGACTTCCTTTTTGGCCAACTTTTCCCTAACAAACTCCTCTTTTTCAAGATGCTTTCTGCCCGTAATATCTTTGCTTATGCCCCGTTTAAATTTCAGCGGTTTAAAAATTTCAGCAGCAATGTCCTGAAATCGAACAAAGTGTGGATTCAGTGAGTTTGTCTGGCCAGCCTGGTTTTTCCCTTTTTTCATTAGATGTCTAAGTGGAGCTACTTTCCCTTTAAAATCAAAGTTATACATAGATACGTGACCATGAACATTTCTTATAAAGTTCCCATTGGAATCACGGTGCCCCTCGTCTAAATGAAGCTGAACTGAGATAGGCTCAAAACCAAATTCTACCTTTATGGCATTCGCGTACTTGATCATATGCGAAAGCACTTGGCGCTTCGCCTTTTCCTCACCCCAAGAGGCCTCAAGTCTCGCATAATGCGCTTCACTTAATACAACAACATGATCGAATAAAATGTTGAAATCAGAACGGACTTTTTTCCCCGTAACACGTTTATAGCGTTTACAAGCATCTTCTAATGCGTCAATGGGAGTTTTACACCCCTTCGTCACGACCCCAATATTATTTGTGGAAAATAACGACTGTACGTTCGCGCTTCGCGTCAGGCCGTCGCGCGATGCGACTACGTGATCAAGTACCGCTTTTGCACTCTCGTATTTATAATACCGTGCTTTTACTGCTACAGCCGCCTTATCACTGATTACGCTCATTTTTGCCATCTACTTTGTGGTAGTGAAAGAAAGCTGTGTGGCTTCCATTTGCAGTCACATTATTATTATCTACGGAAGAATTTGAAGTGTCCTCAAGCGACCTGTCACTCTCGTAGCAATAGCCACCTACGCAAACCTTGATCTTCACCTCAACAGCGTTATTGTTAACGCGCGCTAGTATGGGCGTTACAGTAATTGATTTATCAAGTTCATCGTCAATCAACCGTAGATAAAATTCCACATCGGTTAGACAGCGCCTATCCACGCCGCTTATTTCAAGAATCTCAATACTATCTGCATTAAAAAAATGTGCTCTGAACCTTGCAAATTCCTTATCGTCATCAAGCATTACAAAAGCATTGAGTAATGTTTCCAATGTAGCATAGGATTCTGCGTATTTTTGAAGCCTGACCGCATCCTCTCTCAGCTCTCTTATGTAGTCACACTTTTTGTCCAAGGCTAACTTAAGCCTCCCAATGATATCCTGTTTGACCCATTGCTTAGCTTCATTAAACAATAACGTGTTCGAAATTATTGTATTCATGAAAATCATCCTTCCCATTGCCAGTACTGTTATATTATAACATATTATTAAAGGGAGATTTAAATTCTCCGTATTTTTTGCGCAGCAAAACCCACCATGTCCCATGGCCTATGAACATAGGCTTTAGTGGGCTAAAGCCTTTATTAAAAAATTAAAAAAGCCCGCTAAATAGCAGGCTTACATAAAGCAAAGATAAAACATGGGACTGTGAGTGAATTAATAATCCAAATATTCGATGACACGCTTTAAAGCCGACAGCTTCGTACCCTGTCGGCCTGAATAAGTTCCCCAGGTGATCTCATCTTCTTGGTGGTGACCAAGGATTTGCTTGGCAATATAACCATCTACTCCATGGTACTTAAAGCGGCTGGCTACAGTATGCCGTGCACAATGAAAGTCAATCATAATGCCACTGTCTAACTCAGATTTCTTGTTGATGCCTATTTTCGCAAGCATCGTTTTGTTAAACCACTTGCCGACCTGGATACCGGGTCCATCTCGTATTGCACTCTCTGAGTCTAATACCAGTTCAGGAAAAAGGCGCTCCTCACCCAGCGTCTCTTGCTCTTTCACATAGCCCAAAAATCCCATTTCAATGATTTTGCTGTGAATAGGGACTATTCGGGGCGCATTGTCGTTTTTTCCGTTTAACAGTGACAAGTCCAAGTAATGAATGCCTTCAGACTCTCTAACCTCTCTAACCGCCAAAGAAGCTATTTCGTTCAGCCGCATACCCGTATATAGCGCGATTTTTACAAACCAATTTGCTGCGTTACGAATATCTTTTGCCTCCTTCTTCCCTGATGGTTTGTAAGTCTTAAGAAGCTCTACTTCATCTCGCGTGAAAGCACGACGTTTCTTTTGGTCTTTCGCTTTGAGCTTCATCGAAACACCGCTGAAAGGATTAGATTTCAGGTACTTTGGTTCGTTAATGAGCCACTGAAAAAACTGACGTACGTTGGAAAGGTATTTGTTGACCGACTTTTTACTCAAGGTCTGTTCAATCCCTTTGATATATCGACCTGACTTCATTTCCAACACAACATTCTTGAATTTAATTACTTCTTTGCCCGTAAACTCAGTGACCAAAAACTCTTCGCCAAATACTGACAATAAAAGATTCGTAGAGGTTTCATACTGCTGACGTCCACTGAGTCCCACATCATTGATCTTCGACTTCATAAAGTTATCAATGCAAACCTTGAGTTGTAAGTGATGCTCTCTTTTGACCTTAAGATTTCGCTCCGCCTTGCGCGAAAAATTCCTAAATTCACAGAGGTTCTTTATCAAATGAGAGAACTCAATACTTTCTCTCGGATCTAGCTTTGGCGTTTCAGCAATCATATCTGGACTGTACTGTACACGTTTCTTGCCGAGCTTGATAAACTCTGCATTGAGCCGACTGAGCATTTCAGCCTCTTGCAAGCGAGGGTTAATCTTAAATCCCTGTTCTTGAGCCTCTTTGCAGAATGCATCGACTAAAGCGCCATCTGCCGAGGGGTGGATTTCAACTTCGTTTCCATTAATATAGTGTTCGCGTAATACCTCCGATTTAACAGCACGAAGGCGCTGTAAAATTTCTGAATCAAACACTCCCAATTGCAGCATTTTTTTGCCTATTGCTAACCAGTGGTTAAACCGTTCTTTCAAGAAAAAGTCAAACCGAAGCTTAAATTCCTCCTCCGGAAAATTAAAAAGCGAGTTCATGTACGCGAAGTACTTAACCTGGGAATCAAGCAGTTGATGGCGAGTGTAGTTCATGTTGTCCATAGTCAATTCTTCCTTAATCCGTTTTAAAATGAACTGTGATAACCACAAAGCATCGACATATTCACTTGTTTTATGCATGTTCCGGCCCATTCCGATCACCCATTTCGGTTCAATCCGATCAGTGATTTCGGTCTAATCCGATCGCTTATTTCGGCGTTATCCGATCAAAAATGACGTTTTTCCGAAATCACTGTTCGGAATCCCGAAATCTTCTTCTTTTTCTCACTAAATCAATTGGTAAGCTCAACTTCATCACTTTATTGAAGGAACGAGCTGCCATGGCGAGAAAGAGAACCGATATGAGAAAGATTAAAGACGTCCTGCGTCTCAAATTCGAAGTAGGATTAAGCCATCGAGACATCGGCCAATGCTTAAGTCTCGGCCCTTCAACCGTGAGTGAAATACTCTCGCGCTTTAAATCCAGTGATTTATCGTGGCCGTTGCCGGAAGCGCTCAATGATAAAACGCTCGAGGCTCAGTTGTATAACACTGGTCCCGTTCAGCGCCAAAAACGGCTGCCTGACTTTATGCTTATGCAGCAAGAGTTGAAGCGTAAAGGCATGACTAAGCTGTTGCTGTGGGAAGAGTATTGCGCCGAAGATAGTGCGTCAGCCTACGGTTATACGCAGTTCTGCGAGCATTATCAGCGATGGCTTAAAAAGCAGAAGCGTAGTATGCGTCAGCATCATATCGCGGGTGATAAGTTGTTTATTGACTACTGCGGGCCGACAGTACCTATCGTTAATCCCGATACAGGCGAAGTGCGTTATCATGCACAAATCTTTGTTGCGACTTTAGGTGCGACCAACTACACGTATGTTGAAGCTGGCCGCTCACAACGTGAAGAAGACTGGATAATGGCGCACGTAAGAACGTTCCGCTACCTTGGCGGTGTACCTCGTTTACTTGTGCCGGATAACCTGAAATCAGCCGTTACCAAAGCCCATCGTTACGCGCCCACGCTGAATGAAAACTACGCAAAAATGGCGCGGCATTACGGCTGCGCCATTGTGCCTGCACGGCCTTATAAACCGAAGGATAAGGCTAAAGCAGAAAATGCGGTACTGATTGTTGAACGCTGGATACTAATGCGATTGCGACGGGAGTGCTTTTACACTTTAGCGGGCCTTAACGCACGTATCAAAGTGTTAATGGAAGAGTTAAATAATCGGCCGCAGCGCTTACATCCAGGCTCTCGCCGAGAGCAGTTTGAACTGCTCGATAAACCCGCGTTAATGCCATTGCCTGGCACCACGTATGAGTACATCGACAGTAAACGAGCAAAGGTGGGGCCGGATTACCATGTGCTGTACCAAAAGCACGCTTACTCTGTACCGCACACCTTAGTAGGCAACACGGTGACCATCGAGGCAAGTGGCAGTGTGGTCAGCATCTATCACCAAAATCAACTGGTGACACAGCACGCTAAATCAGCAAAAGACGGCGGCTTCTCAACGCAAAAAGAACACATGCCGGACAGCCATGTAAAACAGCGCTTCAGCGCTGAGCGCTTATTGCACTGGGCGGAGAATATTGGTGTAGGTACGCGCGGTGTGGTGCAGTGGCACATCCATAGCCGTCAACATCCAGAGCAAGCGATTAAAAGCTGCCTAGCCATTCTAAATCTCACTAAACAGCATGGTGCTGCGCGACTTGAAGCCGCTTGCCAAAAGGCGTTACTGCTAGAACGCCCTCACAGAAGCGTTGTGATGAACTTACTCAAACATCACCAAGAAAGCGTACCGAGCACCGCTGTCGAACACGATGAGCAACCTGTAACCCACCACAATATCCGCGGCCAACATTACTATCAATAGGACAACCCATGACACAATCTCAATTACAAGAGCAACTGCGTAGCTTACGGCTTGGACACTTCGCTCAAGCGTTACTGCAACAACAAAGCCAAGCGACAACCTACGACGAGATGAGCTTCGAAGAACGCTTAGGATTACTGGCACAGCATGAAATCCACTGTCGGCAAGACAGCAAAGTGAAGCGTTTACTGCGTCAGGCAACCTTGCGCTTAGAAGCTCACGCCAGCCGATTGGAATACCGCGCAGAGCGCGGTCTACGCAAAGATAAAGTCGCCACACTGTTGAGCGGCCAATACTTACATCATGCCCATAACATTATCGTTACTGGCGCAACGGGGTGCGGTAAAACGTACTTCGCTTGCGCATTAGCCAGACAAGCCTGTGAACAGCATCATACAGTACGATATTACCGGCTCGGCCAGCTTCTAGATGAGCTGAATATCGGCCACGCCGATGGAAGTTACCGACAACAGCTTGCACAACTCGCTAAGAAAGAGCTGCTCATCCTAGATGACTGGGGAATGGAAAAACTGAGTGCAAGACAGGCCAATGACTTACTTGACGTAATGGAAGAACGATATCAAAACACCAGCACCATTATCGCTAGCCAGTTGCCCGTTACCGAATGGTACAAACTCATCAGTAACCCCACCGTGGCAGATGCATTACTCGACCGTTTACTGCACAACAGCCATCGAATTGAACTGGCTGGCGAATCGATGAGAAAACTAGACCAATCCGATCACTTAAGGTAAAACTGGCAAGGACGAAAAAGAAGAAGAAAAAGTGATCGGATAAAACCGAAATGACCGTTCGGATTCACCGAAATACGCATTTTAAGCGAAGCGACAAAATGTCCTTGTGGAAGACTAATGTAGTGGATTTTTTCCAGAAAAATTTTTTTTCTTGCACGGAAGTAAAAATTTTTAGAATTTTTGACTTGGTAGAGGTAAGTAGGTTGGTGCTTCATTTGATGCCTTTTCAGTGGTAAAGGCATGTGGCAAAAAAGAAAACCCCATATTCAAAAACAGAAAAACTGTATTAAATCATGGGGTTATAGTATTTGGCGGAGAGAGAGGGATTCGAACCCTCGTTAGGTTTAACCCTAAACACACTTTCCAGGCGTGCGCCTTCAGCCACTCAGCCACCTCTCCAAATTTTTTATCAAGAACGTTTCTGCTTCGAAATTCCTTGAGCGCGCGTATAGTAGGTAAACCCACTGCTTTTATCAAGCGCTTGCTTTAAAATTGTATGTGATTGCTTACAAAACAATCTAATCGTTAAAGACCGCCCTTTGCTTTTAATTCTGCAGAAAAGTTTAACATGCGATCGAGAGGAACCAGTGCTTCAGTTCGAAGTGAATCATTGACAAATATTTCATGTCCATCACTACCTTCGGTTAACGAAGCCTTAATCGCCTCTAACCCGTTCATTGCCATCCATGGACAGTGAGCACAACTTTTACACGTAGCGCCGTTACCGCCCGTTGGAGCCTCTATAAACGTCTTGTTTGGCTCTAGTTGTTGCATCTTGTAAAAAATGCCTTTGTCGGTAGCAACAATAAAGGTGTCATTGTCCATTTCTTGCGATGCTTTAATAAGCTGACTTGTGGAGCCAACCGCATCAGCCATCTCTACAACACTTGCTGGCGACTCTGGGTGAACTAAAATTGCTGCATCGGGATATAGAGCTTTCATGTCTGCTAGTTTTTGCGCAGAAAACTCGTCGTGAACAATACATTCACCCTGCCACATGAGCATGCCTGCGCCCGTTTGCTTGGCAATGTATGAGCCTAAATGTCTGTCTGGGCCCCAAATTATCTTTTTGCCTTGGCTATCGAGGTGCTCAACAATTTCTAACGCAATACTTGATGTAACCACCCAGTCAGCACGCGCTTTCACAGCAGCAGACGTATTAGCGTAAACAACAACGGTGTGATCTGGATGCTGGTCACAAAACTCACTAAATTCTTTTGCAGGGCAGCCAATGTCTAAAGAACACGTTGCCTCTAGAGTTGGCATTAGCACTGTTTTCTCGGGGCTGAGGATTTTTGCCGTCTCACCCATAAAGCGCACGCCAGCAACAATAAGTGTTTGCTCTTCTGCGTCGCGGCCAAAACGTGCCATTTCAAGTGAATCGGCAACGCAACCGCCGGTCTCTTCAGCTAAAGCCTGAATTTCATGGTCGGTGTAATAATGCGCTACAAGCACGGCATTGCGAGACTTAAGCAAGTCTTTAATTTCAGCCTTTAATTGGGCCTTACGTACTTCTGATAAGGGTTGTGGTTTTGCTGGAAAAGGGTAATCAACCTGTTCCACACGAAATGCTACTGACATTTACCTACATCTCAATTGCGACAAGGGCTGCGATTATACCCAAGTGTCATAAAAATTACACACTGCATGATTCATAAAGTTGTAATAATATCAGCATAATGTGTTAGGAGAGTGTTCCCCGATTAAAATCGCACGTTATAGGTAGTACTTACTTGAATGGGAATGCCGAAGATCAAACAAATGAGAGTAGATGGTGGGTCGTGCTGGATTCGAACCAGCGACCAATTGATTAAAAGTCAACTGCTCTACCAACTGAGCTAACGACCCATCCGATGACACGATATTATAAACTACAAAATGATGGTGGGTCGTGCTGGATTCGAACCAGCGACCAATTGATTAAAAGTCAACTGCTCTACCAACTGAGCTAACGACCCATCATTTGTGGTTTGAAAAGAGTGGTGGGTCGTGCTGGATTCGAACCAGCGACCAATTGATTAAAAGTCAACTGCTCTACCAACTGAGCTAACGACCCATCTTTTCGGTTGTTGCCTGTGTCTAGGCAACGGCGGCATATAATACTCAGATTTTTATCCGACGCAACCCATAATGGTCTTTTATTTCGATATTTTCACGAAAACACGACTAAGCGGTCAAAATCAAAACAAATAGCTGAGAATTTGTACCCAGCTTTGCCTAGTTTACTTAAAAATCGTTATTTGAACCGGTAAATAAGTACAACAAAGAGTTGTTGTTTACTTGTTGTATAGTCGTTACTTAACTGCAACAAACAGGTACAGATTATTAATCGGATAGAATATCGAGTAGGGTGAGGCTTGCGCCTCATCCCTCTCACAGAACCGTACGTACGGGCCTCGTATACGGCTCCTGCATACTTCATATCACTTGCTAAGGCCCTTGCCATTCGGATTATCTTCCCCTCAGTCAGGGTGATTCAGGTTTCTTTCAACCTGACGGGTTTGCCAGCTTCGCTGGGCAAACAAAAAAGCCCCATATCGGGGCTTTGATTATTACAAGTTATTTAACCTTGACTCAGCTAAACGTTTCGCTGACGAGTCAGGATATTCATTCACGACCTGCATAAAGAGCTGCCTAGCAGACGCATTATCGCCATTTCGCTCTGATATGACACCCAGCTTTAATAGCGCGTCTGGTCGTTTCGTCGAATCAGAAAAACGATTGACAACGATATTGAACTGCTCGCTTGCATCGCTCCACTGCTGCTTGTTAAACAGCAGCTGTCCCAGCCAATAGTGTGCGTTGGGCGCGTATTCACTATTAGGGAAGCGTTGTATGAACGCTTGGAACGCGGGGATCGCTTTGTCGTACTCGCGAGATTTTAAAATAAGATTAACGGCGCTCTCGTATGCCTCACTTTCCCCCACTTCTGGAGTAGCTGCTACCACAGGTGAAACCGAGCTTGCGTTAGCTGTGTTTGACCCATCGACATTTGTGAGTGCACCGCTTTGCTTAAGTGCTTCAACGCGTTTATCTATTTCTAAATACAGTTCACGCTGGCGCTCTAGCACTTTTTGAAGTTGATTAGTATTCACTTCTAAAGCGCCGCGAAGTTGGTCAACCTCGTTTTGCATATTATCTAACTGAGTCTGCATTTTGTGCTGCATCTCAGTGCGACTTTTTACAATTCGCTCTAATACCACAATGCGCTGCTCAAGCTCTCCACCACCGTTTGCATTAACAACAGGGGCTTGCGCGCTAACCGTAAACGCAGTGAGAGCGGCAAATAGCGTGACGCTCCACTTTGCCGTATTTATCTCAATGAAAGTCATTAGCGGTATACAACCACTCCGCGACGATTTTGCGCGAATGCATATTCAGTTGAACCCATTACAGCTGGCTTCTCTTCACCATAAGACACTACTGACACTTGGCTACTGCTCACACCGGCATTTAAAAGGTATGTTTCAACAGCTTGCGCACGGCGTTCACCAAGTGCGATATTGTATTCAGGTGTACCGCGGCTGTCGGTATGGCCTTCAATGGTTACATTAGTACCTGGGTTTTTGATAAGAAATGTTGCATGTTTGTCTAACAAACGCTGAAACTCTGGTTTAATGCTCGCACGGTCAAAATCGAAATAAACTGTTTGTTCGTTTTTCAGCGCTTCCATTTCCTGCTGAACCATTTCTTCTTGACGCTTCATACGCTGAGCAGCCTCTGCTTCAACGCGCTGTGCTTCAGCTTCACGAGCTTCGGCTTCGGCCTGTGCTTGTTCTTGGGCTAAGCGATTGCGTTCAGCCGCCATCTCTTCTTCACTAGGTCCCGACGAACATGCCATCATTGTCACTACTGGCAAGGCAATAATGAAGCTTTTCATCACTTTATTCATTTGCATCCTACTAATCCTTAATTTTATTGTTTAGTCGTTAAATTGTTAGAACAAAAATGGTGACCAACTCGGCGATTTTACTTGCCCATTGGCTGCTGGTAACCTAGCTTTAAAGCGCCCATCAAGAGAAACCAGTGACAACACTTGTTTCCCTTCATGTAGGGTACTGTAAATTATCATGCTTCCATTCGGCGCCACACTTGGCGACTCATCTAAGTAAGTTCTCGTAAGAACCTGAAGTGAATCTTCATCCAACGCTTGCTTTGCAATGTGGTAGTTACCATTGGTCTGATTCACCACCACCATCTGCTTACCATCAGGTGTTAACGTTGCGCCAAGGTTCTGTTCACCTACAAAGGTTACTCGCCTTACTTTCCTTGAATTTAAATTTACGCTATATATCTGAGGTTTACCACCCCGTTCAGAGCTAAAAATTAACCCACTGCTGTCTGGAAGCCAGGCCGGCTCGGTGTCGATAGCTCTGTTTCGCGTAATGCGACGTAAATTTTTGGTGGCCAGGTCCATAATGTAGATCTCTGGATTACCGTCTTTCGATAGCACCATAGCAAGCTGCTTTCCGTCAGGCGAAAACACCGGGCTGCTATTAATCCCAGGAAAATCAGTAATTCGCGTGCGTTCACTGGTGTAAATGTTCTGTATAAAAATCTGCGGTCTGCGATTTTCAAAACTCACGTACGCCAAGCTTTCACCATCTGGCGACCACACCGGCGACATAAGAGGCTCAGGTGACGATAACAGTCGAGTCTCGTTTTCTCCGTCATAATCTGCAATAACCAATTGATAAGGTTTTTTAACGGTTTCTCTATCGCGAACGATCACATAGGCAATTTTGGTAAGAAATGCGCCGCGCACTCCCGTTAGCTTTTCATACACAATGTCGCTTATACGATGGGCATATTGACGAAAATCGCGACCACTCATTGACGCCTGACGAGCTACAATAACGTGCTCATTGCTGGTCATAAGTTTACCGTCTCTAAGAACCTTGGCTTTACCGCCGTCTAATTGCCCTTTGAGTATATCGACGAGTTGATAAGAAATAAGGTATTTATCTGCGCCTTGCTGCTCGACACTTCCTACAAGCACAGTATCAACGCCCATGTTAGCCCATGCAGTGTAACTCACCTCTTGCGCTGTTTTTGGGTATTGCGGCATGCTGTCTACCGCTATCGGGTTAAATTTACCACTGCGGGTTAAGTCAGCCCTCACTACTTGCGAGATATCGCCTGGTGGGTTTCCTTCTCCTTTCCATTGAAAAGGAACAATGCCAATAGGCCTTGCACTATTAACACCCTCGGTGATTACAATCTCTAGCGTGGCAAAGGCTTTCGCACTAAGCAACATCGAGATTACCGTCATCCATATTCCAAGTTTTTTCATACCGCTACAATTCCACTTTTAAATTGATGTCTTTTAATTGCTCGTAAACGTCTGGTGCATCAGATACCGGAAGCTTATCAGCTCTTCGGACAGCACTTTCAGCTGCCCTACACAACGCATCATTACCTCCGAGAATGCGGATGCTGGTAACGAAGCCCGTTGTTGCCAATTTTATGTTGAGTCTACACTGTTTGCCGTCAAAACTATCGTCTGAATACAAATTCCGTTTGATTGTTTGCGTAATTAGCGCAGTGTATCTTTCTACTTCAGACAGCACCTGTTTTTGACGGCGCTGTTGCTGCGCAGCACGTTCTTGTGCAAGCTGCTCTTGCATAATCCTTTCCATCTCTGCGCGCTCAGCAGCTTCTTTTTCCTTTCTCTTCGCATCTGCCTTGGCTTTTGCTTCTCTTGCTTTACGCTCTTTCTCTTTTTGCGCGGCTAAACGTTCAAGCTCTTTTTGTCTTTTAGCCTCTGCAGCCTGCGCTTCCCTCTTTTCTCTGGCACGCTTGGTTGCTAAAGCCTGCTGACGCTTTCTCTCTGCCGCTGCCGCAGCTTTTCGCTGCCGCTCAGCCTCTTGCGCACGGGCCTGAGCTTCGGCCTGCGCTTCAGCCCGCTTTTTATCGGCAATAGCCTGAGCATCAATAAACGTTGCTTCTATCACAGGCGCGTTACTCGGCGCGCTAGGAAGAGGGTCTGGAGAGAAACTGACGCTAATAAGTAACACCATAGCCACAACAAAATGCAGCGCCAGCGACTTGTAAAGGCCTAGCTTTTCGTTATTTAACGGCGAACTAGCAGAAGTACGGCTACTTTTGGCATTTGCAGTGTTGGCATTATTGCCAGCCGCACCTCTATTTATCGTGTTTTTTTGATCACTGGGTTTAGACATGCATCGCCTACTCAACAGGATCAGTCATAAGGCCGACCGACGGAACGCCCGCTTGTTGAAGTAATACCATAAGCTGAATGACCTCATTGTACGCCACCTGCCCATCTCCCTTTACCACTACTGGAGTATTTGGGGATTTCTCCAGCTGAGTGCTTACAATAGCACCAAGCTCTTCTTCGCTTATAGGCGATTCCTGGTCATCGCCCACGTTAAGAAAGTACCTTCCCTTCACATCTACCGAGGCAATAATGGGAGGATTATCTTCTTGTTCAATGGGGTTCGCACTTGCTTTGGGTAAATCTACTTTTACCCCTTGAGATATAAGGGGCGCTGTTACCATAAAGATAATAAGCAGAACCAGCATAACATCGATGTATGGCACTACATTGATTTCTGAAACCGGTCTACGGCGTTTTCTAACGTACATATTATTGACCCCGCTGTAAACGCTTATACTTGCTGCGCTTGAGCTGCAGCTTGGCGGTGAAGAATTGCAGAGAATTCCTCCATGAAATTACCGTAACTGTTTTCTAATTTTTCAACTTGATGACTAAAGCGATTGTAAGCAATTACCGCCGGAATAGCCGCAAACAGACCTATCGCAGTAGCAATAAGCGCCTCAGCGATACCAGGCGCAACCATTGCTAGCGTTGCTTGCTGAACTTCACCTAGAGCAATAAAAGCGTTCATGATCCCCCAAACCGTGCCAAACAAACCTATGTAAGGGCTTATTGAGCCTGCTGTAGCTAAAAACGGTAGACGACTTTCAAGTTCTTCTACTTGACGAGACATAGAAACGCGCATTGCTCGATAAGTACCATCAACCACACCATTAGTAGGCGTATTAGATTTACGCAGCCTTACAAACTCTTTAAAACCTGCACAAAAGATGCTACCCATGCCGGTTAGCTGAGCTCTCGAAGATAACTCTTGATACAGTTTGTTCAAATCGGCACCAGACCAAAACTTATCCTCAAACTGACGCATTTCAGAACGTGCAGCATTTAGCGCTTTACTGCGCTGAAATATGAATGTCCAGGATGCGACAGAAACGCTGAGTAGTAGCAGCATTACCAGTTGCACAATAAAACTTGCTTGTAGAAACAAGCCAATAAAAGTGAGATCAGATGACACGCGAAATTTCCCCTAACAAAGTACGTGGTAGTCGTTTTGGCTTCATAGCCGTTATATCGACACAGGCAACCTGAATATCCGCAGATACCAATTTTAAGCCATTATTATTTTTTATCGTTTGTTGAAACGTCATACTAGCGCCTTTTAATTCTACAACGCGAGTTTCAATACTCAACAGTTCATTGAAACGCGCCGGCGCATAGTTATGCATCTCAACGCGTTTGACGACAAAAGCGATAGATTGTTCCATAAGTATATCTTGTTCATACCCCAAACCGCGGAGCCACTCGGTTCGTGCCCTTTCCATGAATTTGAGATAATTTGCGTAATACACAATTCCACCGGCATCCGTGTCTTCGTAATACACTCTTATTTGATGTAAGTGCATAACTATTCCTCTAACAACAATTTAATTAATCCATATGCCAGATAAACAGGCCATGAATTGCGACAAATAACATATTAAAACAAGTGCCAAACCACTATCAAACTTGAACTTTAAACTTTTTAGAACCACAAAATAACACATCATTTACACATTAGTTTTTCTAAGTCTAAAAAATAATTTTACTCAATTGAGCAATTCCAATAGATGTCTATAATGCAACGCATCAGTCGCACAGAGCGTGATGGTGCTAAGCACGGTCATGCAAGAGTTTTTCTCCTGTAGACATGAGTTCCCTGGATTTATTTCCTTCAACACTTGTTGTTTTAGCCCGCTCTATGAGCGGGCTTTTTTTTGCCTGTAACTCTTTAGATCAATTTATAAAGATAGAAATATTTGAAGCGAACCGACCACCACAGCCCTGAAGTGGTCATCCGTAGCCGAATGTTAGGTCGTTGGCGTGAAACCAAAGTGAAGATAGGCACGTTGCGAAGCTATACGTCCCCTGGGAGTACGTTGTAAAAAGCCCTGCTGTATAAGGAAAGGTTCGATGACATCTTCGATGGTCTCCTTTTCCTCTCCAATCGCTGCGGCTAAATTGTCTAAACCCACGGGGCCGCCATCAAATTTTTCTATAATAGCTGTTAGCAATTTACGATCCATATAATCGAAACCTTCTTTATCTACATCTAGCATATCAAGGGCTTTTGCTGCGATATCAGGTCCTACCGTGCCATCAGACTTAATTTCGGCGTAATCACGTACTCGTCTTAACAGGCGATTCGCAATACGCGGTGTACCTCTAGCGCGACAGGCAACCTCTGTTGCGCCTTCTTCTGTCATTTCTAGGTTTAGGTAGCTTGCACTTCTTGAGACTATCGTGGTGAGGTCTTTAACAGAGTAGAATTCAAGACGCTGTACAATGCCAAAGCGATCTCTAAGTGGCGACGTCAATGAGCCTGCGCGGGTTGTTGCGCCCACTAATGTAAAGGGCGGGAGGTCGAGCTTTATCGAGCGTGCCGCAGGCCCCTCTCCTATCATGATATCTAGCTGGTAGTCTTCCATGGCAGGATAAAGAATTTCTTCAACTACCGGACTCAGACGATGAATTTCATCGATAAAAAGAACATCGTTTTTCTCAAGGTTTGTAAGCAATGCGGCTAAATCACCAGCTTTTTCTAGCACAGGCCCCGAGGTCGTTTTAATGTTCACGCCCATTTCATTGGCAACAATATTGGCCAAGGTTGTTTTACCTAACCCAGGAGGCCCAAAAATAAGGAGATGATCTAGTGCGTCTTCTCTGTTGCGCGCAGCCTGAATAAAAATTTCCATTTGCTCACACACATGAGGCTGGCCTGTATAGTCTGCCAGCATCTTCGGCCGAATAGCGCGATCGATAACTTCATCTTCTGTATTAGCATCCGGCGTAATCAGTCTGTCGGCTTCTATCATTATTTATCTACTTATTAATTGCGTAATTATAGGGCTGCTTTTAATGCTTCGCGTATGAGCGACTCGCTCTCCATGCCATCAGTGTAAACACTGTCGACTAACTTACTCGCTTGCGCAGGCTTGTATCCAAGTGCAATAAGTGCACTTTGGGCTTCTTCGCGGGCGCTATTAACGTTAACGATAGTATTCCCACCAGAGAGTAAGTCACTGCTCGGTGGCGGAACAGCAATGCTTTGCATCTTTCCAAATTTGGCTAATCTATCTTTTAACTCAACAACAAGTCGCTCGGCGGTTTTGCGCCCAATGCCAGGTAGACTAACAAGAGCAGAAACGTCCTCGTTTTGCACACTAGCTAAAAACTGCGACGCCGACATGCCAGATAAAATAGCAAGGCCGAGTTTCGGACCTACACCGTTCGCCTTTATCAACTCACGAAACAATCCTCGCTCAAGTTTATCAGCAAAGCCAAAAAGTAACTGCGCGTCTTCCCGCACAACAAAGTGGGTGTAAACAACAACTTCTTCGCCCACAGCGGGCAATTGGTAAAAGCTGGTCATGGGCATATGTATTTCATACCCTACGCCAGCAACATCAACAAGAATTTCTGGAGGCTGTTTTTCAGCCAACGTACCGCGAATTCGTCCAATCATTTATATTCTCTTTTTATGCCCTGCACGTATGAAAAATAGATCGGTTCTAGAAGGTTATCGCAATCGGCCGCGCACTGTTTTGCGCGCTTGCCCTGCCATATTAATAAGACTTTGCTCAGTATTGGCATGGCACAACGCCACGGCAAGGGCGTCTGCTGCGTCAGCCTGGGGAGTACCGCTTAAGTTCAGCAAATGTTTTACCATGTGCTGAACCTGCGTTTTATCTGCGTTGCCCTTCCCCACCACGGCCTGCTTTATCTGCCTTGCGCTATATTCAGCGACAGGCAGTTGAGACTGTGTTGCAGCAACAATAGCAGCACCCCGCGCTTGCCCAAGCTTTAACGCAGAGTCTGGATTTTTGGCCATAAAAACCTGCTCTATGGCAAACTGCGAAGGATCATACTGGCGAATAATATCGCCCACGCCGGTAAAAATATTGGCAAGTCGAGAAGGTAAATCTGTTGTGCCAACTCGAATACATCCACTTGCTACATAGACCAATTTACCCTGCTTTCGCGCAATTAAACCGTAGCCTGTGATCCTAGAACCTGGATCTATACCCAGTATAACCATTAAGAAGCATTCGGTACAAACAATGATACCGCCTCTCTGTTTGACGGCGACCAAAGCCGTTGAAGAGCCTCTTCCTTTGACACCCATTCATACTGAAGGTGTTCGGTTAAACTAATTGGCGTATTACTACTGACTTTCAAAGAAAAGACGTGCTCGATATTATGCTCGGTACCAGGGGGATAACGATGTTGCCATCGTTTGCGGATAATGTATTTATTTTGTTTGTGGTGGTTATTAATGCGTAAACCTAGCGATTTTGCATCAATACCTGTCTCCTCGAACACCTCTCTATAGGCGGTTTCGATAGGTAATTCACCCTCTTCCAACGCACCCGTGACAGACTGCCAAAACGAAGCGTCGTCCATGCGTTGCAACAACAGCACTCGGTGGTGTTCGTCGTATAACACCACCAGCGCTGATTCAGGCTTTTTATATGCCATGATTTATGATTGCTTCTTCACCGTTGCAATGGCTAAATCTTCAAGCTGCTGAGGATTAGCCGGGCTTGGTGCCGAAGTAAGTGGGCACGCAGCAGTCGTTGTCTTCGGAAACGCCATTACGTCACGAATTGACGTAGCGCCCGTCATTAACATAACGAGACGATCTAAGCCAAACGCTAAACCAGCGTGAGGAGGCGCACCAAAGCGAAGGGCATCAAGCAAAAAGCCAAACTTGTTTTTAGCTTCTTCGTCATCAATACCCAAAATATTAAATACCGTAGATTGCATATCTTCGTTATGGATACGAACTGAACCACCGCCTAACTCTACACCGTTTAGCACCATGTCGTATGCATCTGATAATGCGTCTACTGGGTTGGCCTTTAACTCTTCAGGCGTAAGACCTCTTGGTGCCGTAAACGGATGATGAATTGCGTGAAGCTGTCCATCGAACTCTTCGAACATAGGGAAGTCGACTACCCAAAGCGGTTTCCAATCGCCTTCTAATAATTCAAAATCTTCGCCTAATTTCAAACGAAGTGCGCCCATTGCTTCAGTGACTACATTGTAGGTGTCGGCACCAAATAGAAGAATATCCCCTGCCTGTGCGCCAGTGCGTTCAATAATGGCGTCAGTGATATCTTCACTTAAAAATTTAAGAACCGGTGACTGCAACCCTTCTTGACTCGGTGAAAGTTCATTCACTTTAATCCACGCCAACCCTTTAGCACCGTAAATGCCCACGAACTTGGTGTATTCATCTATTTGTTTACGCGAAAGTTTAGCCCCACCTGGAACACGAATAGCACTAACACGGCCTTTTGGATCCGTTGCTGGACCGCTAAACACTTTAAACTCTACGTGTTGCAGTAAATCAGCCACGTCGGTTAACTCTAGCGGATTACGCAAATCGGGTTTGTCGCTGCCAAAACGTTTCATTGCTTCTGCGTAGGTCATTTTAGGAAATTCACCTAAATCTACACCCAGCATTTTATTAAATAAGCTGCGGATCATACGCTCGGTAATGTCCATAACACCGGATGCATCTAAAAAGGTGGTTTCGATATCGATTTGAGTGAACTCTGGCTGACGATCAGCACGCAAATCTTCATCTCTGAAACACTTAACGATTTGATAGTAACGATCCATTCCCGACATCATCAGCAACTGTTTAAATAACTGAGGCGACTGAGGAAGTGCAAAAAACTCGCCTTTGTGGGTACGGCTAGGAACTAAATAATCTCTTGCGCCTTCTGGCGTCGCTTTGGTCAAAATTGGCGTTTCAATATCTAAAAAGCCTTCGTCTTCTAAAAAGCGTCTAACGGCACCTGTCACTTTTGCTCTAAATTGTAAGCGCTGGCTCATAACTGGGCGACGCAAATCAAGGTAACGGTAGCGCAGGCGCTGCTCTTCCGAGTTTTCTTGGTTCCAATCTAGGGGGAGCACGTCTGACTTATTAATCACTTCTAAGCCAGTACCTAATATTTCTATCTCGCCAGTGCGCATTTCTTTATTTATTTGACCTTCTGGCCGAGCGCGAACTTTACCGATAAGCTTCACACAAAATTCGCCGCGTAGCGTGTTGGCAACAGAGAGGACTTCTGGTAGGTCCGGGTCGAAAACAACCTGTACAATCCCTTCTCTATCACGAAGGTCAATAAAAATTACGCCACCTAAATCGCGACGTTTGTTAACCCAGCCACATAGTGTGACTTCTTGCCCAATGTAAGTTGAATCGATGTTCCCACAGTAATCTGTGCGCATGGTCGTTGACCCCTGATATTTTTCTTGCTTAACGTGACGATTTACGCACTTTGTGGCACTTTTTGTTTGCTCTACTTCAGCACTGCTATAAACAGGCAATCAAGTAGGCAATAAAGCCCAGCGTAATCATTACACTGATGTATTAGAATAAGGTCGCATAGTATAAACAAATGCGCCGTAAAGCCCAATGACAAATATGAACAATCCCGTATTGAATACGGGCGGAAATTCAAAAAGCCTGCCGCCCGTTTTTATTGGCTTACCCATGTGGCAACACAGTCACTGGCCAAGCTCATGGTTTGCATCTTTTCCCAAGGCACAAAGTCAGCTTATTCATTATGCAAAAGAATGTAACACCGTTGAAGGTAACACTACTTTTTACTCTCTACCTGATATTAACGCTGTAGAACGGTGGGCAGACTCGGTTGGCGAAGACTTTTCGTTTACGTTTAAATTTAATCAGCAAATTACTCATGTTAATCAACTGCAACACTGTGAGGACGAGGTAAAGCAGCAGCTTTCATTATTGGCGCCACTAAAGCAAAAACTTGGCGTAATGATGGTTCAACTTCCCGCGAGTTTTGGTCCCGCAAAACTTGCTGTACTCGATAATTTTCTGAGCCTGCTTCCCAACGATCTGCATGTAGCCGTTGAAGTAAGACATCTGCAGTTTTTTGCTAAAACAGATGAAGAGAAAGCGTTAAATCAACTGCTGATTGCTCACAATGCTAATCGTATTATTATGGATACAAGAGCGCTTTTTACTGGCCCGGAAACTAGCGAAATAGTAAGAGAAGTAAGAATTAAAAAACCCAAAGTGCCTGTGAACGTTATTGCCACTGGCGAAAAGCCAATAGTGCGCTTTGTTGGCAACGATAATGACGACGACAATACCGCCTGCCTTCGTCCGTGGGTAAAAAAAGTGCACCAGTGGCGCTTTGAAGGGAAAACGCCATATTTCTTCTGTCACCGCCCAGACAATAAAGATGCGCCTTGGTTAGCATCTTTATTTATCAGCATGTATAACGACGCATTTCCTGGTACGCCTATCCGGGCACTTTCACTTGCGAAGAACCCTCAGCAAGACAGCTTATTTTAATTGATGAGCTGGATACAATTGATGAGCGGGATACGTTAGCGAAAATCAGCAGCATCCAATTCATGCTTTTTCATTAATTTATGCATATCAGTGCGATTTCTCCCCGCAAGGTCAGCCGCACGTGTCACGTTACCATCAGTCATTTTTAATAGTTTGAAAAGATACTGCTGTTCAAAAGCATCTCTAGCTTCGGTCAGTGTTGGCCAACTTTGCCTTGTTGCAGATAATGCTTGCTCAACGAGGTGTAGCGGTATTACTGGGGTTTGGGTTAGCGCGACACATTGCTCAACCACGTTAACTAATTGACGTACATTGCCCGGCCAAGACGATGTAGCTAACTGCTGCATGGCATCATCTGAAAACTGACTGACTTCCACACCGTGTCGCTGAGCACTCTTTTGCAACAGCGTGCGCGCAAGAAGAGGTATGTCTTCACTTCTCGCTTTTAGTGAAGGAAGTTTTAAGTTCACCACGTTTAAGCGATAGTAAAGATCTTCTCTAAATGTTCCCGCTTCCATTTCTTTGTGCAAATCTTTATGCGTTGCTGAGATGATTCGCACATCAATATCGACTTGTTTACTACTGCCAACAGGGCGAATTTGCCGTTCTTGAAGCGCACGCAGTAGCTTAACTTGCAGTGTCATTGGCATATCGCCAATCTCATCTAAAAACAAGGTACCGCCATCAGCTTCCTTAAACAGGCCAGGATGTGCAGTTACCGCACCGGTGAACGCCCCTTTTGCATGCCCAAATAGCTCGGATTCCAAAAGATTCTCTGGCAATGCGCCACAGTTAATAGCAACAAAAGGCTTTTCACTGCGATCGCTTGCCTTGTGAATAGCGTTTGCAAGAAGCTCTTTACCCGTTCCACTTGCGCCACTGATAAGCACAGATACTTCGCGCTTCGCTATTCGAAAAGCTTGGTCTAGCACATTGAGCATCTCTGGAGAGCGAGTAATAATTTCTTTCGCCCAGTCTCCCGGTTTAACCGCCTGTGACTGATTGAGCGCTTTTTGCAAAAGTGCACGCAGTTCTTCATGTTCCACTGGCTTTGGCAAAAATCCGAATACGCCACGCTGAGTGGCCTCTATGGCATCTGCAATAGTGCCGTGTGCAGTCATCAAAATAACGGGAATATCTTGTCGTATGGCCATTATTTCTTCGAATAAACTTAACCCATCGAGCCCTGGCATACGCAAATCGCTGAGAACCACATCAAAACTGCTATTTTGTAGTTTTTTTAATGCAGACTGTCCGTCTTCAACGGCTGTAACATTATAGCCCTCGCCTTCTAAACGAATAGTTAGCAACCTAAGTAGGCTTTTATCATCATCGACCAACAATAAGTCAGGGTGGTTGTTCGCCTTGTCACTCATTGCTGCGTACTCCTATTTTTATCCATTAATGTCGCTTCTATCTGTAATAGTTCTTCTAATTTCTTACGCAATCCGTCGAGCTCATTTTGTAGCTCAATTAACTTTTCACCGCGGGAGGTGTTTTCTTTTTCCAAAACCACTAGCGCTGACTCAAACTGCATTAGTAAATTGTTTTGCTCTGACGCAATAACGTCGATGGCCTTTCTGCTAACCGGCTTAAAACCCTCTAAAACATCGTTAACTGCAAGCTGTGCTCTTAGCTTGTCTTGGTAAGGAGTATCGTTTGGAAGCGTAAGAATGTAGGCGTGCAACTTATCAAACTCGCTATCCGTTAACGCTGTTAAGATCTCTTTTCTCTGAGGCCATGATTGATCTGATGCCCTTATCCAAAGGTTTACCCAATACCTCGCATCACAGTTGTGTTTAAATCCTTTTGGCGCAGTCTCATACAAGCAAAACCTTTTACTTAACGTCTGTGAATGCCCTTCTCCGGAAGCGTCAGGCAACTGCTTTTTCGAGCTGGATAAACTCTCACAACCGACTAGAAAGAACACGGCGATAAAGAAACAACTTAATCTCATTTTTATTTTTCCTGTTGCGCAGTTATTGCACTGCGACACTGTCACACTGTCACGTTGTCAAGCTGGGCGAGTTTCATTCTGGGCAATGGCTACCCGAAAGCAAACATCCGCATAGTCTACCTCTACTACTTGCACATCGCCATGCATAAGTCGCGCGCAATCGGCAACAATGGACAATCCTAAGCCAGTACCAATGACATTATCGTTACGTGGTTCGGTACCTCGAATAAAAGGTTCAAACATAGTGTCGATTGACTCTGGTTTAATTGGATTACCGTGATTTGCTACATCAAGGAAAAGTATCTCGTTTCGTATATACACACTGACATATATCGGCTTGCCCACGGCACCGTGAGCCACTGCATTAGATACAAGGTTATCGAGAATTCGACGAAACAACTCTTCGTCTAAAATAACTTCTTCTACCTGAACATCTACAATAACATCCCGATTTTGAATGGCTAACGCATAGTCTTCAATACATGCATCGATAAGCAGCTTTGGTTTGTATTGAATTAATTTTGGCTGGGCTTGCTGGAGCAACAAATTGTAGTCTAGTAATTTTTCAACCAGCGTATTGAGCCTTTGCGTGCTGCTGCTTAATAACGACAGCACTTCTCGCTGATTATCATTTAAATCACCCACAACATTTTCAGATAGTAGACTACACCCTTCCTTAATACTCGCTAATGGAGTTTTCAATTCGTGTGCGGCATGTCGCAACAGCGCAGTGCGAATATGCTCAAGCTGTTGGAGACGGTCGTACAGCCAATGAAGATCTTTTTCAACATCCAGTAATTCTCTTGGCGCATGTCGAGTTAATGGCGGTAGCTGCCCCTTACTATGAGCCAAAATACGAATGATTTTTTTAAGATTGTTTACCGGATTAACAATGAGTTGACTGCCCAAAAGTATTAACAGTAGTGAGACACTGACCAGCATTGCGGTAGACCACGCCTGCTTTGCTTGCATCGCGTTTAGGTCGTTTTGCTGGAGCTGAACTCGCTCGGAGATCACAGTTTCTACTTCCCGACGAAGTTGAGTAACACTGTCTTTGATAGTGGCTAAATAGGCATTTAAAAGAAGCTGATCTTCAATGTCGCGATAACCCGCTAACTGATCAATTTGAGTGGTTAAGAAGCTGCATATTTCACCATCACCCAATCCCTGGCACAAGTTGTCGGCAGCCACTGCAAATTGCTCTAACGCATTGTCTGATAGCGTCGCCACTCGCTCACTCTTTAGCACGGAGTATTGTCTTATGCTGCGTTCAACATCGACAACTGCATTATCGAGACGCTGTACGTCGCCCACAATTTCAACAACAAATCGAGTTTCAAGTGTCGTCATCTGACCCACTTTTGCCAGATCGCTCTGACTTTGCCAAAGTAACGCAATAAGCGGGATAAGGGCGAGTACGAAACTTCCCAGCGTTAACTGCCGTAGAGAGCCTAGCTGAACTATACGTTCGCTTAAGGAAAATTTTTTAACCAGAACTTTATCCTCTCTACATGTCATCAATATTTTCAGTTTTGCTTAACGCTGGTACACGCTGAGCTAATTTTCTTGCGCTACCGCGACTTTGCTAGCACCGCTGGTAACTCGAGGAGTAAGTGAGCTCATAGCAAGTTCTTGTTCCGTTAACTTTCCGTCCTCGTCATCATCGATAAGCCCGAAATTACGCAATAGTTCTATGTGTTGAACCGCTTCTTTTAGCGAGATAAAGCCATCCTCATCTTTATCGAGTTCTTGCATTAACATATTGGCAGGCGACGCAGTAGCTGAACCTATCGACAGTACTTGAATCAATATACACGTAAAAAGACCGGTAACTAACTTCTTTGAATTCTTCATCATAAATCCCTCGTAATTGACTAAAATTACATCCGTTTGACCCAACTTTTCACAATTCACTTAGCTCAGTCTTGTCTGCTAAAAAGAAATTGCAACAACATCAACGACTAAAAAGTTTTGGTCGAGTTCACAACAAAGGACAATGCTAAATTCGCGCCAACCTACTTAAAAGATGGGAATAACACTATTTATCAGTACTTTAATAAAAATTAGGGTGTACAAGGATAATTAAGGTGTCGCAGAAAGGAAACACTTCATGGGTGTCGGTATTTTTTGGTGTCTGAATTAGGACCTAAATTGACTTTCTTCATAGAAGGGCGCAGAGCTAAGCAGAGTCTTTAAAGGCACTGGTTTACTAAACATATAACCCTGAACATTGTCACAGCCATGCTGTCGCAGATAGTCCCACTGTTCAAAATTTTCAATACCCTCGGCACATACCGTCAGTGAGAGACGTTTCGCCAAATCGATAATAGCTCCTGTTACAAGCCTGCTGCGTTCAGACGTTTGAAGTTCCATGACAAATTGTCTGTCGACTTTGAGCGTATCAATAGTGATCTGGGTAAGGTAACTCAGCGAAGAATACCCGGTGCCAAAATCATCAAGTGCAATAGAACACCCCATGTTACTCATTCTTCTGAAGAACTTATTAGAAAGCTCGAAGTTTTCAAGGTAAGCACTTTCTGTTACTTCAAATTCCATATTTTCGGGGTTTACGTCGTATAGATTGAGCGTGTTGTATATGTAATCAAAAAGCTGCGCGTTTCTTAAATCGTGCCCAGATAAATTAACCGATACTTTGAAATTTTTGGGTGCCCACTGCTTTATGTCAGGGAAATCCATGCATACATGCTTAATAATCCATTGGGTTATCGCTGTTATTTTTCCGCCTTGTTCGGCAATTGGAATGAATTCATTTGGCATAACCATGCCGAACTCAGGGTGCTGCCAACGAATAAGCGCCTCTGCACCAATAACATGGCCCTGGTTGTCTACTTTAACCTGGTAGTAAACAATGAACTCGTCTTCACGTAAACCTTGCTC
Source organism: Alteromonas sp. RW2A1 (assembly GCF_001886475.1). Taxonomy (NCBI): domain Bacteria; kingdom Pseudomonadati; phylum Pseudomonadota; class Gammaproteobacteria; order Alteromonadales; family Alteromonadaceae; genus Alteromonas; species Alteromonas sp. RW2A1. Next base: position 1,852,662 of record NZ_CP018031.1, read on the forward strand.
GATACCGTTTGCAATTTGCAGCTTGCGTTTGTGCGACTCCACCATATTGGGAGTGAAAAGCGTGTAACTTCCTCGCCCTTTTGCCTTCGAACGATACATGGCTAAGTCGGCATTACTCATTAAATCACTCAGCTCGTAATTAGCATCACTCGCTTTTGCAACACCAACACTTAGGCCAACGGTAAGAGAAAGTCCGCGCATCTCGAAAGGTTCATCGAAAGCAGATAGTAGCCTCACTGCTAATTGCTGTGCTGCGTGGTCAGTCACTTCTCTGTCGGGGAAAACAATAAACTCATCTCCCCCTAAACGGGCGAATAAATCATCATTGCGAAGCAAACGCTGAACTCTGTCCGCCACTTCTATCAAAATTAAATCGCCAGTCTCATGACCAAGAGAGTCGTTTATACCTTTAAAACCGTCTAAGTCGAAAAACAAGAGCATCATGTCTTCGTCGTTTCGCTTTGCCCGCGCTAGCTCTAGTCTTAGGTTATCAAGTACGTATTGTCTGTTTGGTAGACCAGTCAAACTGTCGTAATTGGCTAATCTAGCCATAGTTTCTTGCTGATCGAACAGCGTTTGTTTTTGCTCAAAGTTTATTAATAGCTCTACCTCAATTGTATCGAGCAGGCTGTTAATGTTGTCGCCTAACTTTCCAAACTCATTTTGTGTGGCAATAGACGTGCGCAATGCATAATCTTTTGTCTCAAACAAATTTTGAGTAAATAGTCGCAGTTCAGACAAAGGCTTTATAAGGTGGCAAATAACTAGCAAGCATGCGCCAACACAAAGCAAACCTATAGCCAAAATCAAGGACGCTTGACGAACTAACTTTCTCGCACTGTGAACGGGAGCAGCAGCCTGTGCGTCGGCGTGAATGATTACATGACCAAGCGGATATGTGCTTGTGCCGACAAGATTATGCGAGGTAATTATGCCGTCATTTGAAGAGGTAATACCGAAAGGAACATCTTGTGGTATAACCGCTCGGGTGCTGACATATTCAGACGCCGGTTTTAGCGAAACTGATGTAATCTCTTCGAAGTTAGTATCGTAAAGTGTAACGGAGATAAGATAGTCGTAGTCTCTCACGGCTTTAAAAAGCAATTCGTATTTATCGACGTTTTTTGAGCCTGTATCCGCAAAAACGCTCAACTGCGACGCAAGGCTTGTGCCCAAAGCACTGGTGTTACTCTCAACAACTTCTTTTAAAAGTGCATCATGTTCAAGTTTGTTAACCACAAATACGGCAAGAGCGAGCACTAGCATTGATACTGCTATTACCGCTCCGATGGTTACCTTAACTGACTTAAACAAAACCACACCTTAATTCGATTATCGATTATAAAAAACAGCGGCTTATGTTACCCGCTTAAGGTGGAGAATAATATGTGAGGACGAGGTTAAATAACAACTCTTTTTCACCCCGCCTTAAAAGCCATAACTCGCCTAATCTTGCTTATTAACCTTTGCATATCAAGCTTTGCATATTAGCCTTTGCAACTAGTCGCTGCTGTTTTGCTGCTTCACATCGAGTTTTGTTTTAATAAATTGGCTGTGGGGAACGTACAGTAAGTCAGCAATTTGCCGAATGGTACTTTCTTCAAGAGGTGCTAATGTGCTGTCTGCATAGGCAATAGCCCAAAGACTACGAATAATGTTGGCTTTTTCATCGGCACTACAGTGAGCGTTGACGACCTTGGTAAACTGCACAACATCGATAGCGTTCTCAGAGGTTTCCTCTCCCTCTTCAAGTAGCAATGAAAGCGCCTCTTCATCAAGGTTAACGTGCTTTTTGAGCTGCTGATGATAGGCCTTGCGCTCCTCATCGGTTACCTCATTGTCGGCGTTAACTATTTCGCTTAGCAATGCGGCAGTGGCAAGTTCGAGTGAATACTTGGGCTGCTCTTCTTTTTTAGCGTCTTCAAAAAGAGTAAGAAATCGTTTCAGCATAATATTTTCCGTGTGTTGGTTATCTCCATTTAATAGTATCTGTTACTCAAAAACAGCGGAAATCGTTTAATTGCGCTATTTTGACGCTAACAAGAGCTAGGGAGTGCCCTTAGTATCTATAGTACAGATGACTTTACTGCCCTTGTCTTCAAACCACATCTGCTCGCACATGGCTTGAACAAGGGCCAGTCCTCTTCCGTAAGATTCGTCATCGTTTACACTTTTGAGGTTATCCCAGCTAAATCCACGCCCACTGTCTTTAACCGTAATACGAATTTTATGCTGATTGGGCAATGCTTCAATTGTGATAGTGATGCTGGCGTCACTGAGTTGATTCAGCAACTTTTCTCGCAGTTGATAGTAGGTATGAAAGCCTTCGCTAGTGCTTTTAAGCTTAGAGTCTAATAGCAAAACACCGTGCTCTAACGCGTTATTAAATAACTCAGATATTACCGTGTAGAGTATAGAGCGAACATTTTGGATACCCTCACACTGCCCTGCTATTTGAAGCACGCGCTGCAGCACGTCTGGTTGTTTTAAATGTTCAGCAGAAAGGGCAATCTCATGTAAAGACTGCAAAGCAATACCTGAGTAATCCTTGGGCACTAATTCGATGGGCCGTGATGCAAAGATAACCGCTGATATATCGTCGTCAAAGGTCTTGCTGACACTGTAATTGAGTACTTTCTGATACAACCCCTCTGCCGTAACCGTCTGATTCTCACGCTTCATTGAATGAATAATATCTACCAAACCTTCTTCCATGAGCATGTGGTTAGTCCCGTTAGCAACTTCGATAAGCCCATCGCTTACAACAATGAGTTGTGTTCCTCGGCTCAGGCTTATCGTATCGCATTGAGTATCAAACTCTTCATTCTCGAGTATTCCTAGCGCCATATGCCGAGCGGGTATCTGCCTTAACCCTTCGGGCATACCGACTTCCTCGAATCTTGCCCCCCCTATGAAAGCTGATTCTTTATTCGCCTGCGATGTGTTGCATATTACTGCGGGCATGCCTCCCTGCCACAGAGTGACTCGCGTGCCTGATGCATCTATTTCGCCCACTACAGCAGCCATAAACATATCGTGGGGAAGGAATTTTAACAGTATGTGATTGAGCTCTTTGGCAAGCTCAGATACCGATACTCCCTGCTGTGATAATTCTTGAAATGCTCTAGTCACAGGCAGTGCACCAACAGCTGAAGCCAAGCCGTGGCCCGTGAAGTCTCCAACGACAAAATAAATACCGCCACTCGGGCTGGCCTCACACAAAAACACATCGCCATTGAAGCTTTGTGCCGGCTTGATGCAATAATCAAAATACGATAGTACTTTAGGATCGTTAACAATCGCATTGCTAAAAATGTGCTCAACAATGGCATGCTCTCTTGCCACGCGCTGATTGAATAACAATAGGGCTTTGTTTTGCTGCTCAATACGCAAACTCAGCGCTCTTATTTGAAGATGAGCGCGAATTTTGGCGATAAGAATGTGTTTATCGAAAGGCTTTGTTGCAAAGTCATTTCCACCAACGTCTAAGCATTTTACTAAGCTTTCTTTATCGTCGAGCGCTGTAATAAACAAAATGGGCAAATAATGTTCAGTGGCATGAGAACGAAGATGCTTTACGACATCAAATCCGCTCATATCAGGCATCACCACATCAAGTAATACGAGATCAGGTTGCTCACGTTTGTATTTATCGATTGCCTCGGCACCATTTGCAGCCTCAATACAATCAGTGTACCCAGCGTTTTCCAACAAGTTTACGAGCAAAATTCGGTTAATAGACTCGTCGTCTACAATGAGTATTTTCATAACCTATTCCAAAGCAACAAAGCTTTTTTATTAACTGCTTTTTTTTGGGGACACGGGTTTACTCGCGCTTATTTAGTTGCTCCCACTTACACAGCACTATTAGTGATAGCGCGCTGCATAGCCCTTTTAACGAAGCTCAAACTTTTTATCGAAACGGGAAATTTGCAAGATTTTCGCTACCTGTGGACGTGTGTTCTCAATACTATAAGTATAATTATTCTGCTTGAGAGATTTCTGCATGTTTAAAAGCATGCCTAGGGCAGAACTATCCATGTACTCGGTATTTGATAGGTCGACAGCAATATGTCGTGTATCGGGGTTTACACTACCGTACGCACTTCTAAAATCTTCGACTTTGCTAAAATCGAATTTCTCCCCTGTCTTTATGACCAAGACTTCATTTTGCTGACGATATTCTGTCGTAATTGCCATTGTGTCTCCCTAAAATACAGTTGGAAATGCTTCATCATTTCCCGTCAAGTTTGCTATTCTTAAACTCATTGGAAAGAGATAGCGTTCTTCTATAATAGTTTAATGATAGTAGCTAGAAACCTGATTAAATCATTAGTGTTGGCTCGTCTTAACTGATAAGACGCAAATGTCAGCTTGGCAGATTTTTGAAAAATATAAAGGCAAAATTAGAAAATAGAGGCAGATATGCAAGATTGGCAAGATGCTCTTTTGGTCTATAGTACAGAGAGTGGTAAAGTAAAACCTGAGCAAAAAGCCCCTTCTAGATCGGTGTCAGATGACGGTATTGTTCGCATTCACCGCGAAACCAAAGGGCGAAAGGGAAAAGGTGTGTCACTTGTGAAAGGGCTAGACATGCCTCCCGCTGACCTAAAAAAGCTTGGGTCAGAATTAAAGAAAAAATGCGGTTGCGGTGGTTCGGTTAAAGAAGGTGTTATCGAAGTGCAAACTGATGACAGAGAGAAGCTTCGCAGCTTGCTAGAAGAGAAAGGCCATAAGGTAAAACTTGCAGGCGGATAAGTTAGGTATCCCCCTTCTTTTTCATCAACATATAACAAAAAGAGTCTGAAATGGAAAAGCTGTCAATTTCTGATTTACATATTATTTTAGTCGAGCCCTCTGATACGCAGAGGAAGATAATCACAACGCTGTTGCTCAAAGAAAGTGTTAAGGAAATTGACCCTGTCAGTACCTTCGGCGAAGCGAAATCTGCTATCCGTGCTCACGGGGCAGATCTGGTAGTAAGCTCAATGTATTTTGAAGACGGAACCGCACTTGATCTTCTCAAGTTTATTAAGGAAAGCGATGAGTTTACATCGATTCCCTTCATGTTGGTATCCAGTGAAAACCGCATGAGCAAACTTGAGGAATTCAAGCAAGCAGGTGTAGCAGCAATACTTCCAAAGCCTTTCGAGCCTCTTCATCTATCACGTGCGCTGAATGCTAGCTTAGACCTCATTAATCACGACGAACTGGATTTAGAACTCTTCGATGTACATGATGTTCGCGTATTGTTGGTGGATGACAGCAAATTAGCACGCAACCACATTCGTCGAGTGCTTGAGGGCATGGGACTAAAACGTATCAAAGAAGCTGAAAATGGTGCGATGGCGCTAACGCTGATAAAAGATGAAGCATTTGATTTAGTAGTTACCGACTACAACATGCCTGAAATGGATGGCCGAGAGCTTTCTGAGTTCATTCGTTTTAACCCAGAAACAACGCATATTCCTATTATCATGGTTACCTCGGAGTCTGCTGACAGCATGCACATGGCAAACATTCAACAAACCGGTGTAAATGCTCTTTGTGATAAACCATTTGAACCCAACGAAGTAAGACAAATGCTTTCTGCGCTGCTAAGCAACTAGGGAACTAAGCAACTAGAGGAGTAGGCAACTAGGGGAGTAGGCAACTAATCAGCTAAAAATACTGGTAGGGGCTAGTGCAGGCTAGTCTAGCTGAATGCTTATTCAGGCAAATGTAAAAAAGCATAGATAAATAAATATCAAGAAATATGAAAATAAAAATAAATACCGGTGTAAAAATCAGTTGACACAATAGTCTATTAGACTTACATTCTGAACCATGAAATCAGATATTCAGCAAGTAGCAGCTTTCTTTTTTGCGTTTATACCCTTTACCTGAGGGAGGCGCTGCTACATGCAAAGAAACCTCCCTCTGGGGAGGTTTTTTTTTATCTTTTGAGAAAGCTTTTTATTAATTTTTACACGGAAATATTATGTCAGACACTGCATTAGATACTGTCAGAAAGCGTATTACTGCGCTAGACAGCGAGTTACTAAACTTGCTGGCTGAGCGAAGAAAACTTACCAACGAGGTAGCTGAAACAAAAATAAAGCACCATATTCCCGTGCGCGATCAGAAACGAGAAGAGCAGCTGCTTGTAAGACTTATAAAAGAAGGGCAGCGAGTAGATTTAGATCCTCACTACGTAACACAAATTTTTCATGTGATTATTGAGGATTCAGTATTAAATCAGCAGGCTATGTTGGCAGAACGTGCTAATCCAGGTAGTTCGCTGCCGCTTAATCGGGTTGCTTTTCTGGGTGATAAAGGGTCTTACTCTTATCTGGCAACTCAAAAATACTTCTCTCGCCGTCCCGGTGAGTTGCTAGAAATTGGCTGCCAAAGCTTCGCTGAAATTATCAATAAAGTAGAGAATACCGAGGCCGACTACGCAGTTCTACCAATTGAAAATACAACATCAGGCAGTATTAACGAGGTTTATGACCAACTTCAGCATACGCAGCTAAGTATTATTGGAGAGCTTACTCACCCTATTCGTCATACGCTACTGGTGGGCGCTGACACCTCTATTGAGAAAGTAAAAACACTTTACGCTCACCCTCAGGTCTTCACACAATGTAGCCACTTTTTAGCGGAATTAGGCAATGTTGAAGTTAAAACCATGGACAGCACTTCTTCTGCTATGCTGACAGTTAGCGAACTAGCTCGTGAAGATGTGGCAGCTATTGGCAGCGAAGCTGGCGGAAACTTATATGGCCTTACTGCAATAAAGAGTAACTTGGCAAACCAAAAAGAAAACCATAGTAGATTTATTGTTGTCGCTAGAAACGCCGTTACCGTTCCTCTGCAAGTTCCCGCTAAAACCACACTTGTTATGTCCACGGTGCAAAAGCCAGGTGCATTGGTAGAAGCGCTTCTGGTGCTTCGAGAAAATAAAATCAATATGACAAAACTGGAGTCTCGTCCAATACCTGGTAACCCGTGGGAAGAAATGTTCTATATCGATGTGGAAGGCAACGTAGAAGATGGCCCTGTTCAAACCGCCTTCGAATCTCTTCGCAGTATAACTCGATATATTAAAGTGCTAGGTTGCTATCCGAGCGAGGAAATAAGCCCAACCAAGGTAGCTGCAGCAAGCGCATTATCCGAGTAGATATAACCTAAGCTATTCTTTAGAAACACCATCTATCAAAAAAGCGAGGTACCAAATGAAGTGCTCACTTCAGGTCCTCGCTTTTTATGTTTGTCACTGCTCAGATAGTTCTGGTACCTGACTAACCGAGCCTCACTTGTCTCTCAATAGCTGTCCATCATCTGCTTTTAATAGTAACTGTTTACTATCTACTAAGCACTTTTTAGCGTAGTCGCCAAACCAACTGCCCACCTTCATAAACTGCTCAACGAAGCCCTTTTTATCACCACTTTCAAGCAACGATAAAGCAAGTCCAAAGCGCTCATAGAAGCGTCTTAGTAGAGCAAAGTTATCGGGGTTGTTGAAGATAATATCTGCATATAACTGAGGTGACTGCGCAAATAATCGTCCAACCATGGCAAGTTCTAAACGGTAAATAGGAGAGCTAAACATAGTCAGCGAGTTTAAATCAGGATCTTCACCTCTTAAATGCTCACCATAGACGAAGGTATTGAAATGCCGCATTACCTGAATGTAAGCCATCGCTTCGTCGTGCTCTTTCGCGGTGGAGTTATGAATGGTTGCGCCCCAAATACGCATCTGCTCTATTAACCATTGATACTGTTCGCTGTACCTGCCTTCACATGCCACTACCACTTGCTTAATCATACCGGGTGCATCTGGCCCAAACATGGGATGCAGCCCCACTACTGGCCCTTTGTGAACGCCCAACATTGCATTTAATGGCATTGCTTTAATACTGGTAATATCTGCCAGTACGCAATCATCGCGCAGCATAGTAAGTTGGTTGATGACAGATTCAGTTAAGTTGATAGGCACGGCCACAATCACTAATGAGGCGGCAGACAGGAGCGTGGATGCTGTTCCATTGTCCCAATCGTCTCTTTCAACCACGTTTACCGTGTATTTACTACGTTGGAATAGACTAACGAACACTCGTCCAAGTGCCCCTTCACCACCAATAACGACAACATTGTCTATATCTGGCTTAACGCAGCGGTACTCATTGTTTTGTGTATGGTAAGACTCGCGCATAACGCGGCGAAGAAGATCTTCAGTAAGATCAGCAGATACCCCGAGAGATTCGGCTTGCTGCCGTCTAGACGCGATTAATTCTTTCTCTCGCTTTGGTACATAAACGGGCATACCGGCTTGCGCCTTAATTTGTCCTACCCGCGTTGTTATTTTGTTGCGTTTCGCTAGCAGCTCGACGAGCTGGGTATCCAGCTCGTCGATGTCTTCACGCAGTGACGCCAATTGCTGTGAAAAATCGGCCATTGTGGTTTATCCTTGAATCAAATGGCACATGCAATCAGCTATGCCACGGTACGCTTATTTTGGCGTAAGGGTAGCACAGTTATCAATTTATCTCTGGTTTGAGAAATAAGGTTTTCAGTACTTTCCCAATCGATACAACCATCGGTAATCGATACGCCGTACTCCAATTCTTCGTACTTTTTACCATCTGCTTTTTGATTACCTGGCTTAAGGTGGCTCTCGAGCATGATGCCAATGATAGACTGATTGCCTTCGAGAATTTGATTTACCACGTTTTGCGCTACAAGCGGCTGACGGCGGTAGTCTTTTGACGAATTCGCGTGACTACAATCAACCACTAAACCAGCAGTTAGGTTGGCTTCCTGCATTTCTAATTCGCATTCAGATACGCATACAGAATCGTAATTGGGCTGTTTGCCACCGCGAAGAATAATGTGTCCATCAGGATTACCGCTGGTACCAATAATACTCACCTGCCCCTGCTTGTTTATACCCATAAAGCGATGACCAGAAGCAGCTGATTTAAGTGCATTAATGGCGATACCTAAGCCACCGTCTGTACCGTTTTTAAAACCTACCGGCATAGAAAGGCCGCTAGCCATTTCGCGGTGAGTTTGAGACTCTGATGTACGCGCTCCAATTGCAGACCAGCTAAAGAGTTCAGCTAGATACTGTGGGCTGATTGGATCCAGAGCTTCTGTCGCCACAGGTAACTCTAACTCGGCTAACCAAATAAGTAGCTCGCGGGCTTTTCGCAAGCCTGTTTCAATATCAAATGTACCGTCGATATGCGGGTCGTTAATGAGTCCCTTCCAGCCTGTTGTGGTACGTGGCTTTTCAAAATATACGCGCATTACAATAAACAGCGTATCTTTACATGACTCGTGAAGTTCTTTTAGCTTAAGTGCATATTCCTTCGCTGCTTCAACATCGTGAATAGAGCACGGACCACAGACTACCAACATACGGTGATCGCGGCGGTGAATGATATCTGAGATAATTTTGCGCGAATCAGAAATTGCAGCTAGTGCTTTATCTGAAACGGGAAGTTCTGCGCTTAAGGCATCGGGGGTGATAAGTACGTCTTCGGCACTTATATGAACATTATTTACAGTGTCCTTGATCATGGAGAGCTCTCTTAACTAGAAAATGGAAAAAATTAAACGCTAAAAGAGTATGCAACCTGCATGTAAACCTTATTGTACAACCAGCTTATTCTATATTTCTTTAACGTCGTTGACTTTTTAACAATTAACCACTAAGGAAGCAAGCAATAACGCATAATACTTTAATCTAGGATATATTCGAGGTGAAGTTTGTCATTCAACGCAGATTAAAACACCCGTTTGTTCACTCTTTCACCAACAGTCAGTATTTTAAAATCTGCCTAATTAGGGTGCCTTTTGCTTTGTAAGATCCTTGAGCACCTATTCCAAGCCTTAAAAACTATCACCGCACAAAACAAGGGCGTGTCGATCTTTGCTGTACATTTTTGCAGCGGTCTGTGAGCTATTTAAACAAGGCGAATGGTTGAAGGTCTAGTGGGCTAAATCGAAACCATTCAACGCAGGGTAAATAGCTCACAGGCGCTGCCCGAAGGGGGCGTTATGGAAGCATTTTACTCTTTGTCGCAGCCCTTTGACTTAGCCCACTAGGCCTACAGGACTGTTTCGCGATTAAAATGCTTCCATTTAGCCCAAAACTCGTACAACAAAGGTCAACACGCCCCAATAATTCACCACTATAAATAAGCTAAATTTTTATCTTTTTGGCTTCGTTATATAGTGGCTACTTTCCATATGCCCAAATAGTCAAATAGCTGTCCAACCAAATATAAAAGAGAACGCCATGCAAACTGTTTCAGTTAGTTTTATAGACAACGTCGCTCTTCTCACAATGAAAAACGGCGAAAACAGACACAACCCCCAATTTGCCAAAGATATGCAGCTAGCGCTTGATAGCATATTAGCAAATAAGGCTTGTAAAGCCCTTGTCATAACTTCTGATGACGAAAAGTGTTTTAGTTTAGGTATCGACACAGACTGGTTAATGCCTGCAATGAAAGCTCATCACTTTGAAGAAGTTAAGCAATTTATGCATAGCATGGACGACGTGTTTAAAACACTTCTCTTGTTTCCTCTTCCGGTGATTGCCGCTATAAACGGACATGCTTTTGGGAATGGAGCTATTTTAGCTTGTGCCTGCGACTTCAGGTTTATGAGAGCCGATAAAGGTTTCTTCTGTTTCCCGGAAGTCGATCTGTCAATTCCATTTTTACCTGGCATGATTGCTTTTGTTAAAAAGGCTGTACCTTATTACCGGTTTAACGAGATGAAACTTTCAGGAAGACGAGTATCGGGCAGTGAACTTGAGCGAGACCATGTCGTTGAGAAAGCCTACAACTCCCTAGATGAGCTTATGGACGGCGCAATTGAATACGCCAAAACCTTCGACAAAAAGCGCTCTATTTTCGGTGAACACAAAAAGCGCCTGCACAAAGACATTATTGAGACAATAGACACTGAGAATCCACCGCTTATCGACTCACTCTCCCTCATGGTCTGAGCCAATCACTTTTTTCGCTCGCGTAAACTCATTGCCAGCGCGAGCGAACGGTTTGTCTTTTAAAAACATACGCTTTTTATGTGTGCGCTTGTGGAAAAGATCTATGTGCCAATTCCAATATACTGAGCCAACTCGCAAGAACACGGTTACAAATAACGAGCCAACGATACACCACGCATAATCGATATCGACGGCAAACAATAGGGCATAGGTTAAACCACCCGCCAAACAAGCGCTTGCATATAGGTCTCCTCGCATAACCAAGGGCACCTCTCGGCATACCACGTCGCGCATTAAGCCTCCGAAAATCCCTGTGGTCAAACCCATAGTTATCGCTACCAACATTCCGGTACCTTCAATCAATGCCTTTTCAATGCCGACAATATTGAAGACAGCCAAGCCAATTGCGTCCATGACGATAAAATAGAAGCTTGCCGGTGAAGGCATGTAACGAATGAAGAGGATAGTTGCTAAAATAGCCAAGTACACAACAAACAAGTAATCTGAGACTACTACCCAGAAAATAGGCTTTCCAAGAAGAAGATCGCGAATAGTTCCGCCACCCACCGCAGTCATCGCACCTACGACCACAATGCCGAAACCGTTGATATTTTTATTATGCCCCATTAGAGCACCGGAAATGGCGAAGAAAGCGACACCTACAATATTTAAAAATAAAAAGTAATCTGAGGTCATTGGAAGCTTGAAGGTTAAAATTATTTAATACTGTACTAATGGATATTGATAGAGATGAAAGATGTAAAAGGATCGAATTACAGCCACAAAAAAACCCGCACAAGGCGGGTTTTTTCGAAGTTAACAATAACGCAAGGATTAGTAATCTTAGTTAAGCTTCTCTTTGATACGTGCAGATTTACCTGAACGCTCACGTAGATAGTAAAGCTTAGCACGACGAACCGCACCGCGACGTTTAACTTCAATAGAAGAGACTTGCGGGCTGTGTGTTTGGAACACACGCTCAACGCCTTCGCCGCTAGAAATCTTACGTACGGTAAAAGACGAGTGCAGACCACGGTTACGCTTAGCGATAACAACACCTTCATAAGCCTGAAGACGCTCTTTGTCACCTTCGGTAACGCGAACTTTAACAATTACTGTGTCACCTGGACCAAACTCAGGTACATCAGTTTTAAGCTGTTCTTGCTCAATTTTTTTGATGATATCTTGACTGACTTTGCTCATCATATCCTCTCGTCCTAGTTAACTGTCATCTCGCTGCAGTTGCGCTTGGAATAATTCTAACAAACGCCGCTGCTCCTCAGTCAGAGCTAGGTGGTTTAACAAATCAGGGCGACGTTGCATTGTTCTACCTAAAGACTGCATCAGTCGCCACTGCCTAATTTTTTCGTGATCACCACTTAAAAGCACTTCGGGTACCTTTTGACCTTCAAGCACTTCTGGCCGCGTATAATGCGGGCAATCCAAAAGGCCATCTGTGAAAGAATCTTCAACTGCTGAGGCTTTGTGGCCTAGCACGCCGGGAACCAATCTAGCAATTGCGTCCATTAAGACCATTGCCGGTAGTTCACCGCCACTTAACACGTAATCGCCGATGGAGACTTCTTCATCTACATGGCTTTCTATTACCCGTTCGTCGATTCCTTCATATCGACCGCAAATTAAAATTGTGCGTTCGATATTGGCTAAGCGCTGCACGCCAGCCTGGTCAAGGGGTTTCCCTTGTGGTGATAAATAGATCACCTTACTGTTGTCACCGCCAACTTTCTTGGCAGCGTGTATTGCGTCAGTGAGCGGTTTTACCATCATCAGCATACCGGGTCCGCCTCCGTAGGGGCGATCGTCTACTGTACGATGGCGGTCATGAGTAAAGTCACGGGGGTTAAAAGTATCAACCGACAACTTACCAGACTTAACAGCTCTTCCTATTACACCCTGCTGGGTGAACGGGGAAAACATGTCTGGAAACAGGCTAATAACTCCAAACCACTTTTCCGGAGTCACTTAAAACCCCGGGTCCCAGTCAACTTTAATGACCTTCGCTTCCTTATCTACCTCTTGTACGACTTCATCGAATACAAAAGGCATAAGTCTTTCTTTTTGACCAAAAGCATCGCCTACATTAGCTTTGACGTGAATGACGTCATTTGCACCTGTGTTAAATACCTCTTTCACCACACCTAAGTCGTAACCTTGCGTTGTTACCACTTTCATGCCGGTGAGCTCACGCCAATAAATACCGTCATCACCCAAATCGGGAAGTTGCGAAGCGTTAATGCAGATATCCAAGTTTTTGATGCTTTCAGCATCGTCTCGATTATCAACACCCTCAATCTTCGCTACTAGGCTTTTACCATGCGTTCGCCACTGGTCAATCGAGCATTTTTTTTCTTCGCCAAGAAACCATGGCGTATAATCAAAAATGCCCTCTGGCTTTTCTGTATAGCTGTTGATTTTGACCCAACCTTTTACACCGTAAGGTGCTCCAATCTTGCCAACAATCACTTTGTCAGACGCTAGACTCATCTATACTCACCAGTTAAAACAGCTTACGCTGCAGATTTTTTCGCTTCTTTTACCAAGCTAGATACGCGATCTGATAAGCTCGCGCCTACGCCAACCCAGTAATCAACACGCTCTAGATCAACGCGAAGACGCTCCGCTTGACCTTGTGCTGTAGGGTTGAAGAAACCGATGTTTTCAATGAAACGACCGTTTCTTGCACGGCTGCTATCAGCAACCACTAGTTGATAAAATGGACGCTTTTTCGCGCCACCACGCTGTAAACGAATAGTAACCATAAATGCCTCAAACTCGTTGTAGCGTTACCGTTAACTTAAGCCTTCTTTCGTGTGCAAAATTTATGCACCTGATAGAAGGCTGGCGAATTATACGGATGTGGAGGGTGAATGCAAGTAGAAATACGGGTTATGTGGTGGGAAAAGTAGTGTGCTACTCCCCCATACTGGCCCCGTTTTCTCCCAACCGATAAATTAATACCGCAGCTTTATGAATGTTCTTTGCAAAAGAAGTCATGTCGGCGATTTCATTCTTAGTATGACCGCCCTCTCCCATTAATCCTAAACCGTCAATGGCCATGTCGACATGATCAGCAGCAAAGGAGATATCTGCAGCCCCAGCATTTCTTGGGTTAACAGGTTCTACAGGGCCATAACCTAAGGACTCACTGACATCACTGTACATTTTCAACAATGCATAGTTTTGCTCAGTTGGCGCCATTGGAGGATACCCTTCTTCAAATGTCAACGTGGCTGAGGTATGCGGTAAGCTTCGTGTCGCTATGTCCTGCATAAGGTTTTTGGCCTTTGTAAGCTCTTCAGGCGTGAGTGTGCGAATTCCTCCTTTTACGGTTACCTCTTTTGCAACCACATTAGTTTTCCCAAAGCCCTGTACTATCGAATTTTCGGGCTGCACAGTAACTTCTGTCCCACCTGCGATAAGCCCTGGGTTGAACGTAATATTTCCCACACCGGCAAGCTCTTCACGAAAAGTATTCAAAATTCGAGCGACTTCGAATATTGCGCCGTACCCAATGGTGTCAGTAAATATTTGTGATGAATGAGCAGGTTTACCGGTTACGTCTAGTTGCCAACCTATTGAGCCGCGACGGGCAACAACAGCTGTTTTAATGTCTCCGTCTGCATCTTCAAAGCCTAACGCAATATCTGCCCATATCGCTGCATCGATAAGCGCTTTTTTCGATAGTGATAAAGGTGAACCGCTGCTTTCCTCATCACCGGTCATCACTACTTTCACACTGACTTTATCTAATAAGTCGAGCTCTTTTAGCGCTTTCAGTGCAGCGATTATAATAACATCACCGCCTTTCATATCTGTAATACCTGGCCCAGCAACGTGGTTATCGTCTATTCGTTTATAGTTTTGAAAGGCATCATCTTTTGCAAATACCGTGTCTAAGTGCCCAATCATAAGTATCTTAGGGCCAGTACTCCCAAAGCTTGCCACCAAATGACCTGCGCGATTAAACTCCTCGCCGTCAACCCACTGTGTTTCGAACCCCATAGCATTAAATTCCGCCTGATAGAGTGCGCCTACCTTTTTCACACCATCAAAATTCATGGTGCCACTATTTATATTGACTGTTTTTTCTAAAAGCGATGCAGAATGCGCTAATGACTTATCGATATGCTGAGTAATTTTTTTCTCAATATCAACAGCTGCCAAACATGATTGGCTTAAAACAAACAGCAGTCCTGTTGCAAGGGCTTGTCTGGCCCAGTTTTTATTCACTGATATCATTTTTTGACGTCCTTAAATCGTTAACTCTCAGGTTCATTTTGATTGTGGTTGTGATTAGCTAGTGTAAGCGGCTCTTTAAACGTAAGCGTTCTGTAAGGGAAAGGTATTTCGATTCCAGCACTGTCTAACGCTCTCTTGATGGCACTTACCACCAAATCTCTACTTTTGTGCATATCGATAGGTCTAGAACTTGCCCACCAGCGAACGGTAAAATCAAGGGAGGAAGAATTGAACTCACGAGCATAAACCTCTATACCTCGCTGATGATTTATCTCCTGTATATCCTCTAAAGCACTCACTATTACCGAGCGCGCTTTATCTACATCTTCACCATAAGCAACGCCTACAACAATGTCGAAGCGGCGAAAAGACAGATCGGTGAGTACATGTACTGGTTGCTTAAATAGAAAACTATTTGGAACAATAACTAGTTGATCATCTGTTTTACGGAGGTAGGTTTCTCTCACCGTAATTTTTTCTACGCGACCGCTTATATTCTCGCATTCAACAAAATCGCCAATACGCATAGGCTTGCGCAACATAATGAGAATGCCGGCAAAGAAATTTTCAAAAATGTCTTTAAACGCTAGGCCTACCGCAACCGACCCCAAACCTAATACGGTAAGAAGCTTTGCCGGAGTCAGACTGGGAAAAATGATGGTAACAGCGACTAAAACGCCCACTGTCCATACTGTCACCTTAATCAAACTGACAAAAAGCTCATGCAGAGAACGTCTTATTTTAGAGTTTTTCAACGAGCGGTTTAAAAGGCTCGTTAACGTAGCCGACATCCCCCACGTTATCAAGAGAACAATGAAGGCAATGGCTAGTAAAGGCAGCAACTCGATAAACCCTACCCACATGCTTTGGACCTTCTGAACTAGTGGCTCTATAAAATTCACTGGTAGGCTCCATGAGTTAAGCAATCTTGAACTAATAAAGTATTAGACAAAAAATAATGCACTACAAAAATAGTAAAAGACGCAATGCTCGTTGACATATCACGTCTTATTTCATTATTAGCACAAACTAACCGTTTTCCACACCCTTCAATTTCAACACGGTGTTGCAGCAAAAAGCACTCTTTCTTATTCATTGGCCATCATTATATGGTCGTTACTAATATGGTCGTAATTAACGCCCCCAATGTAATCACCATGTTATTCATAAAAATTCCATCTAACTGATTTACAGCAAGTGTAGTCGCAAGGTCGCTCCATCTATGTTCAATACAACGTATACTCTTATGCGTGGCTGATGCTTTCCCCAGCCTCTCTTTACACTAATAATTTTCTACGAGGTTATCTTGACCACACCATTAAACGATGTGTCGACTCAACAAGTTCTTCATTGGATTGGTTCGCATTTAGGTCAGTATAAAAAGCGTGTTGCTGGGGCTATTGTCGCCCTTTTAACCGCAGCTATAGCTTGGTTGATGTTAGGCCAAGGGATAAAATACGCAATTGATAACGGATTTGTAAACAGTGCATCCGAAACGCTGAACAAAGCCACGCTGGTTGTTTTAGGAATTACTCTTATCGCCTGTATTGCAACTTACGCTAGGTTTTACTTAATGACATGGTTAGGCGAAAGAGTTAGTGCAGATATTAGAAACCAGGTTTATTCACACTTGTTATCTCTTCCACCTTCTTTCTTTGCTGAACTGAGAACCGGCGAAGTTATTTCTCGTTTCACCAGCGACACAACTGTTATTCAAACCGTAGTGGGTATGAGTTTATCAATGACCTTGCGCTCGGTAGTTACCTTCACGGGAGCGCTTATTCTCATGGGCATCTCTAGCCCATTACTTACTTTGTGTGTCATTGTGGCCGTACCGGCGGTTCTCGTACCAATAAAAGTATTGGCGCCTCAAGTAAGAAAGTTCGCCAAGATTAGCCAAGACAAGGTGGCCGACCTGGGGTCTCATATTGATGAGAGCTTACATGAAATCATGACGGTTCAGGCCTATACGGCAGAGCATAAAGAACGCACTCAATTTTCATCTCGCGTAGAAGCCGCTATGGATGCAGCAAAACGCCGCATCCACTACCGCTCTTTGCTCATTGGTTGCATTATGTGCTTCAGTATGACCGCAATTATTTTTATCGCTTGGGTAGGTGCTCGCCAAGTTTTGCAAGGAGAGATGACTGTAGGCGAGCTATCTGCTTTCTTATTTTATGCTGTAATGGCGGGAGGCAGCGTTGCTACAATTAGTGAAGTTATTGGTGAGGTGCAGCGAGGCGTTGGCGCTAGCGAACGCTTGTATCAGCTCGTGCAAACTGAGTCGGATCTTAAATTAGCGCCCTCTAGCAATAACGAGGGTGATAACGATAGCAGTTCTGTTACATCATTTTCAGACGCATCACCTTCTGTCGATATTAAACACCTTTGTTTTCACTACCCAAACAGTAAGCCGCTTTTTACTGAACTTAATCTCAACATTCGCGCTGGAGAAAAGCTTGCTTTGGTTGGGCCAAGTGGTGCAGGCAAAACAACGCTGTTTCAACTCCTTATGCGCTTTTACGACCCTTCATCTGGCAGCATTGAATTTGATGGTACAAACATCAGTAAAGTGTCTCTTACTGCGTTACGTCAACAAATTGCCGTAGTAACGCAAGAGCCTGTGGTATTTGCTAGCTCGGTAATGGACAACATTCGCTATGGAAAACCGAGTGCGTCAGATGATGAAGTAATGAATGCAGCTAAACTTGCGTTCGCACACGAGTTTATTGATGCATTAGATAATCGTTACCAAACCCAACTTGGTGAGCGAGGTATTAAGCTATCTGGCGGCCAAAAACAACGTATCGCCATTGCTCGGGCCATTTTGGCTGACCGGCCCATTTTATTGCTCGACGAAGCTACCAGTGCTCTCGATGCAATGAGCGAGCGAATGGTTCAACAGGCTATCAATCGACTGATGGAAGGTAAGACGAGTATTGTTATTGCGCACAGATTAGCAACTGTTCAGCACGCAGACCGTATTATTGTAATGGATAAAGGGCAAATAGTGGCAACAGGGGATCATGCCTCTTTGATGAAAAGCGATACCTTGTATAGGGAATACGCTGAACTGCAATTGCTTAGCTGAACCTCCTATGATGCCATACGGTATAAATTCGCACTAGCCGAAAGTCTAATAAATAGACGCTAAATTAAAATTATAACGGGTCAACAATGAACAAAGCAGTGGTTCGAACGATGAAGACGTGGACACGTCTTTTAGCATTATTTTTATTTGTGCCATTAGCACACGGGCAATTTATGGGTGACCGCCAAGCGAAATTGGTGGTCACTAAACCTATCGAGTTTATGAATGAGACAAGAAATGTTGAGGCTGTAGGCAGTGCCGAAGCAGTTCAGTCAATTATTCTTTACTCGGCTGTGGCAGATGAAGTCACTGAGGTTAATTTTGTTCCCGGGCAAGCGGTAGAAAAAGGAAAAGTGCTTGTTCGACTGGATGACCGAAGACAGAAAACCGCACTTAAGCGAGCAGAGTTAACACTCTCTGACGCACAGCGAACCGTTGAACGCTTAGAAGCAAGTTATAAGCAGGGCGCTGTACCTGTTAACGAATTAGATTTAGCAAAAACCCAACGTGACTTAGCTGAAGTCGCGCTTGAAGATGCAAAAACAGATTTAGAAGATAGATACATTGTCGCTCCATTTGACGGTGTCGTAGGCTTTACAGATGTAGAAGTGGGCGATCGAATTAATGAACAGACCATGATTACGACACTGGATAATAGAAGCAAACTCTTTGTTAATTTTAAGGCTCCAGAGGCCGCCCTCCCCGTATTGCTCAACTCACCTGATGTCACACTGGAACCATGGAGTGACAGGGAAACCCTGGTCAACGCGGAAATAGCGCAAGTAGACTCACGCATTAACGAAGCCGACCGCACGTTACGTGCAAGAGCTCTTTTAGATAACCGCTCTGACCAATTCAGACCTGGCATGAGCTTTAGAGTGAACTTAACCATTGAAGGCGATAGGTATGCAGCTATCCCTGAGTCGGCGTTATTATGGGGCGCTACCGGTGCGTACATTTGGTTAGCGGTTGATGGCAAAGCGCAAAAGTTAGACGTAAGTGTTCACCAACGCCTTAGAGGCACCATTTTAGTATCTGGCGATATCACTGTGGGTGATACCTTAATATCTGAAGGCGTACAGCGCCTGCGCACTGGACAGTCTATTACGACTGAAATTGCTGGGGGACCTAGAGGTGAGTGATAAACAACTCTCGTCCCACGCCAACGACCTTCCCTCGCTATCAATCAGACGCCCTGTTCTCATTGTTGTCCTTAACTTACTGATTGCTATTGCAGGTCTCGCTGCCTTAAGCGGTTTGGAAGTTCGTGAGTTGCCCGATGTTGACACGCCTCGCGTTACTGTAACTGCCAACTTCCCCGGTGCATCGCCAGAAACGGTTGATGCTGAAGTAACAAGCCGTCTTGAGGGCGCTGTAGCCCGTGTGAGCGGCGTAAAAAACATTTCTGCTCAAAGTGAGGAAAATTCTGCGCGCATCCGCGTCGAATTTCGCCCTGGCGTTAATTTAGAGGATGCTGCCAACGAAACTCGTGAATCGGTAAGTCGGGTGCAGCGCCAACTTCCTGAAGATGTTGAACAGGTTGCTATTATTCGCGCAGATAACGATGCGCAAGCGGTAGTAAGTTTAGCCATTTCAAGCAAAACGCTGGACATGGAAACGCTAACCGAACGCGTGGATACCGACGTTGCGCCTCTGTTTCTTAGTATTCCGGGAGTTGCTGATGTTAGTTTAAGAGGCGATCGCGAACGGGTGCTTCGAGTATCGGTCGATCCACTGCGTTTAACTAGCTTCGGGTTGTCGATGAGCGACGTTGCCGATGCTCTTGCGTTAGCACCCTTTGACGTTCCCGCGGGCAGTATTCAATCTGCTGAACAAGCGCTAATAGTGCGCGCTGATGCCACCTCAGTATCGGCGCAAGATGTTGGTGATATTGTTATTTCTGGCGATATACGGGTGAATGATGTGGCAAGCGTTTACTTCGGGCCTGCTGACTCCACCAGCATGGTGCGCCTTGATGGCATGCCTGTTATCGGCTTAGGAATTATTCGTCAAGCTAGCTCAAATACTATCGAAATATCCGATGAAGTGCTTGCCATGGTTGAGGACTTAGACAAACGATTTACCGATATGGATATCGTTGTAACCGCAGATGACGCGGAATTTATTCGCGACTCGGTTAAAGAAGTGGTTATTTCACTCAGCCTCACCGTAGCCCTTGTTATTGTAACCCTTCTGGTATTTATCGGTTCATGGCGGGCTACGCTTGTCCCTGCCCTATCCATTCCAGTGTCTTTAGCAGGCGCGCTAGCAATCATCTGGGCAATGGGTTTTTCAATTAATATTCTCACGCTCCTTGCGCTTGTATTGGCAACGGGCATGATTGTTGATGACGCTATTGTAGTGTCAGAAAATATTCAGCGCCGCCGCAGTATGGGGCTTGGTGCTCGCGCCGCTGCTGTTGTTGGCACCAGAGAAGTATTTTTCGCTGTTGTCGCCACCACAGCTGTGCTTGCCTCGGTGTTTATCCCCATAGCATTTTTACCCTCAACAGCGGGTAAATTATTCAGGGAATTTGGTGGCGTTTTAGCCGGTGCCGTTATTATTTCCTCTTTTGTCGCCCTTTCACTAGTACCTGCACTTACTGCACGCTTAGCGATTAAAAAACCAAATGCAGATGGAAAAAGCTTTTTTAGCGCTACCTTTGGTCGATTCGGCAACGCCTGTTTGTCTTTGTATCAAAAGTCACTATTGAAAGCGTTAAAGTACGGCTGGGTAGTGGGTGTATTAAGCCTAGCCGCTGGCGGAGGGGCATATATTTTGTCTGGAAATATAGACAATGAACTACTGCCAAGTGAAGACCGCGGCACCATCCGCATCTTTGCAAGAGGACCAGATGGCGCGGGCCTTAACTTTATGGATAGACAAGCCCAGAAAATGGAAGAGATGCTTCTTCCCTATGTGGAAAAAGGCACTATCGATTCTATGTACACAGTGGTGGGGCAATGGGACCCAAATATCGTCTTTATTACCGCCCCACTAAAGCATTGGGACGAGCGCGATATGTCGTTACAAGACGTAGTTAATGAAATTCGTCCAGGGCTTCAAGCAATTCCCGGCGCACCCGGTAACGCTTTTGGTGGAAACAGCCTTAATCTTCGCGGACAAGGCGGCGGCCTGGAGATGGCTCTTACCGGTGACACCTATGAAAATATCTACAAAGCTGCTCAAGCGTTTGCCAGCGAGATTGAAACGAAACTACCAGATTTAGGCCGCCCTAGAGTAAGTTACGATCCCACTCAGCCGCAGCTTCGTGTCAATATTGACAGACGCAGGGCTGAGGAGCTTGGTGTTCCGCTAAATGATATCTCTAGTGCATTACGCGCAGCGGTGAATGGCGATGATATTGCTGATTTAAACGTGGGCGACCAATCTATACCGATTATGCTTCAAACCAGCACGCGCAATACGATGGCGCCTTCTGACTTAACAAGCCTTTATGTTAAAAGCATTGATGGCAACCTGGTACCGTTATCAAGCGTAGCCTACATCAGTGAAGAAGGAGTGGCTGCCGAACTAGAGAGGCAAGCTCAACGCCGCGCTATTGAGCTTGAGGTAGAGCTTCCTGAAGATAAAGCCCTTAGCGAGGTTGTTGACCAAATTCGCGCCATTTCACAAGACACGCTGCCAGACGGTATTGGACTAATCTTCCTAGGTGAAGCACAGACCTTTGAGGAAACTTCTAAACAAGTTGCTCTCACCTATGTACTAGCGTTTGTGATTGTATTACTCGTACTTGCTGCGCAATTTGAAAGTGTTAACAGTGCCATAGTGGTTATGCTTACCGTTCCCTTTGGTATTGCCGCCGCAGTCTATGCTTTGTTTTTAACCAACACGTCCATCAACGTTTACTCACAGATTGGACTGGTAATGCTTATTGGACTGTTGGCGAAAAACGCTATTTTACTTATCGAGTTCGCTGACCAACTACGAGACAAAGGCTATTCTGTTTACGACGCTATTGTTGAAGCAGGCAGCGTGCGTTTAAGACCAATTATGATGACCCTTGTATCTACCATTTTGGGTGGGCTACCGCTTATTCTTTCCACTGGCGCGGGTGCAGAGGCACGAAATGCGATTGGTTGGGTAGTGTTTGGCGGCTTAGGCATTGCAGTTGTGTTCACGCTATATCTTACCCCTGTGCTGTATCTTGCCCTGGCTCGATTTACCAAACCGAGAGCTGATGAAAGCGACAGGTTAGAAAGAGAAATGGAAGAAGCGCAAACACAATCTTAAATACCTTTACAGCATGCGCCTGCATCAGCCTATACTAGCTCGGGCGCATGTTTTTAGTAGTGTTTAAGTTGATTGACCGCTAGGGCGCAGCGCAAAACTCATCGGATGGAGCGGAGTTCGTTAGCGCTAAAATGTTATCTATCATGACATCAAAGTAGGGGGTGTAGGTCAAACGAGCGTAAACACGATCACTCTTAGCATTTTCATCGCTATATCCCCAAGGCCCGAACCAGACATCTTCCCCTGCACGGCATCTTGCTTCTAGCTCGCTGTCCTGGCCGTTATCGCAAATTCGAATACTGCGACTTTGGTGTGCTTTATTTCCCTCTAATCGACCGTATAAATCATTAGATTCTGAGAAAAGTGCACTCATATGTGACGCTGCACTAATTCTCTTTTCAGGCAGATTCATAGACTGAATCACAACATGAGGCGGGTTATTTGTGTTAACTATGCTGGCCGCAACGGGCAACTTTTCGCCTTGCCAAAGCATGCATTTCTTGGGATGAGTAAAGTTTTCGTAAAAGCGACTTGCAACGTGCTCGGTATCAACAACGCTGTCTTTTTCAGCAACCATCATTAACACCGGTATATTCAGTGTCGATGCTTCATTGTCGTTAGTATCAAAACGGCGCTGAAGCTCGTTAACACTTTCTTGATATGCGGCAAAACCGGGCATAGCTGTAGAGTTATAACGACTCGGGTTGTCTTCATCTTCAACGTTCGGCCAAGGATAAAGTGAGTCTATGTAAGGCGCTAATTGAGACACAAAAAAGCGAGATTTAAACGCTGGGGAGAAATGCACCATTCCTTTTATATCGTCTCTTCCGAAAGCACTAATTGTCGTGAGATTCGCCCCTGTAGAAAAACCGCCCACAAAAAGCTGTTCAACGGTTTCAGCAAACTGATTAAGTTGAAAGTCGGTCTCTGTTTGCCACTGTTCATAACTTACGTTAAGCATGTCTCCTGGTTTAGATCCATGGCCGGGTAACAGTATGACACGCACTCTCAGTCCA
The DNA here is from genome assembly GCF_001886475.1 of Alteromonas sp. RW2A1. Taxonomy (NCBI): domain Bacteria; kingdom Pseudomonadati; phylum Pseudomonadota; class Gammaproteobacteria; order Alteromonadales; family Alteromonadaceae; genus Alteromonas; species Alteromonas sp. RW2A1. The sequence goes on from NZ_CP018031.1 coordinate 1,876,288, forward strand.
CTGTCACACAAGGTGTTAGCAACCTCTTTAAAGAAATAGGGAGAGTCGCCTAAACCGTGAACAAGGAATAAACCTTTTTTGCTTATGGATGAACCACACTCAAACGGCATGTTCATGGCTAATTCCGCACCTTCATCTTCACTAATAAAGTCTCGATTGTTGCGAAGGTAGCTTCCCACTTGCGCTAAATAATCATCAAAAGGCGCTACCTGTGTGGGGAAAGGCTGCTCACTTGCTTCAAATCTGGCGTCATCAAAAGAGTGGCAGCTAATAATTAGTGGAGTAAGTAGAAGGGCGACAGACCACCGCCCTGATTTGTTGTTGTCTAAAAGCTGGGACATAAAAACCAATGGTTGGAAAGTTATTGGACCGCAGCAGCACCACTTACTAGAGCTTTGGCAAGAACTTTGTGGGTAAGCAGCGAAAGCAGCTCTGTTTCAGCCTCACTTCGTTCACCGTCGACGCCAGTTATAGCCATAGCGACTTCTAAGGTCTTTTCTGCATCGTATGTTAAATCTTGCTGAAGGCTACGCAAGTAAGGAAGCGCGTCTCCGGTGTCAATAGCTTTGCGGGTTTGATAAATCGTATCGTTGATGAATGCTTCTGGGCAAATTGGACTTTCCCAATCAAGCTTTTCGACTATCTCATTGAGATAGTCTTGCTCTGAGAGCGTCACCACACCATCGACTTGATACAATAATACCGATAGTTTGATAAGGGCTTGGTTAAAACTTTGTTGTTCTGATAATTGCATAACTTCTTCCTCTTCGTACTGTACGCACCAGCACCACAACTTTCCTACATCCTGTAGGAATTCTTGAAACACTACTCAAAAAGTCTGAATGAGCCGCAGGCTGTCATCATGGTGTGTACTATACACTTACCCCATGACAGCATCATTACGCCCACTTAAACTTTATAGCTCATAATGTTACTTTTTTGTAAACTTTTCTATTAATTTCGACTAGTTTAAGCACTAGGTTCACGTCCTAGCGCAGACCTAAGGTAATGTCACTTATATAAAAATTGCCAGTATAAACTTGATCATTTTTCCCGTGGGGCTCTAAGGCGAAAAACTGCTTCTCTTCCTCTCCCAATGCTTGATAGCCACCTATTACCTGATACAGCCATACTTCTGGATCAAACTCAAGCTGCTGCTCTTCAAAGTAATCAAGCGCTGTTTTTGGCTGTCCAGAATCAATAACATCACAAAAATAGGCCTCAACCGCGTGTTGTAGTGGATCTTTTACTAACGAAAGTGTTTCCTGCTCTGTGACATTAATATCATAGGGTTTACCTTCATCTACAGTAGCCCGTTTTTTGTGAATGTGAGTAAGGGTTGCCACCATTTCCTGATAGTCTTGCTCTTGCGCCACGTTATTCACATCAGCAGCGGCGTGCCCAATGATAGAAGCACTTTGATTGAACAAAACAGGAACATTAGTGAGGTTGGCGTAATTTCCTGGAGCAAAATCTGGCTGCTGCTCTACGTGTAACAAAAACCCTTTAAGTAGACGTGTCCGTCCCTGAAATTCTCTGAAGCGCCCAAGTAAGTCAAGCAACCTGGCCTGTACCACAGATAGCTCTTGGGCTGCTTTTGAGAAGCGCTGCTGCAGAGATACCACCAAAAGGTGCCTTAGTTCTCGATTGGAGCCAGCTATTTCACTTAATTCATCGAATCGAAAGCATTCAAGTTGTGCCAGTAAATCTGTCACCTGTTTTTGTGCTAACTCATTTTCGCGTATTTTGGCATCAACTGAAGAAACATATCCAAACTCATTATTAATTCGGCTAAACATAACCCTAACGCTGTTGCTCAACGTTTCCGACAGCTGATAGACATGCTCTGTAAGATCGCTCATATGCGCAGCAGCTTCATTAAATTTGTTGTAGTGCAGCGCTTCTTTATAATGCTCGGTAAGGGTTTTTAAACTGGCAAGCGATGCACCAACGTTGGCATTTATCGTTCTGTTTCGCTCGTCTTGCAGGCTTCCCTCAAGAAGGGTACGAACCGCGCTTTTCAACCGCAACTCGCTCTGTGCTTCTGGCCGCCACAGCACACCTAATTGCACTAACTGCTCTAGCACTTTTGAACTGTGATCGCGCTCTTTCACCGAACCGTTGATATAAGCCTGCATGATTAAGTCACTGTGGCGACCAAGGGCGTTAAGTAGCTTGGTGCCTGCTTGCAGTAAAACTTGGCTCATATTAGGTTACCCTGTGATACTGCGGCCTCCGCCTGCTCAGACAAGCTCAGCGCTTCGGTCTCATCTATAAAGCGTAATGTTTCATACAAATGTTCTATTTTTCCCGTACCCAAATAAATTTGTTTGTCGGGATTTGGCTTAATCAAATATCCTAACTCAGTGAGACGCTTAAATACCTGTTTTAGCTGGCCGTCTACATTAACACTGGTAGAGCCAAACATTCGATATCGAGAAATTTTCTCTAATTGCTCACTATACGCTGGCGTATCTTCAATGCTCGTTTGTAATTCATTTAGACGAATAGCGCTGCCCATGGTAATTGGCATATCAGACTCGTTAGCCTGTTGTACTAGCAATAACCATTCGATAAGCGGTACAAGGTTTGATGCCGTTTCTTGAAACTGCTGAGTGAGAACTTTGCGCTCTTGCTCTCCAATTGTTGAGTAACTCGCAAAGAAAACATCGCCCTCTGCCGTGGTAGAAAGCGTGCGATTGAGTAACGATAAGTGGGGCTGTAATTTTTCAGCGTTATCGTTACTTTTCAAAAAGCGCCACGCTTCCTCGTCAGTTACTTGACAAATAAACGCTCCTTGCAAAAGCGCACTCAATACGCGACCTTGCTCTGTCATCATGCCGATGCTCCTCGTGTTTCTGCATCATCTTGTTTTTTTGCTTTTATTCTCGCAGCAATTGAACTCGCTTTCGGTTGCACCACCTGCAGCTGACGAGTGACCTTGTCAATAAGGTATCGATTTTCAAACAAGGTAAGTACTTCTGATTCAGGGTTTGGAAATGCGCCAACAACGCTAATGTTATTGTTTTGACACGCATCAAAAATCTTTTTAACGTTGCTTTGGTGCAGCGTGCCTAACTCATCGATAGGCCAATGAACTGTCGCTGCCGCATCCTGGCGGAGCAGACGAGTGAACGCTAGCAAGAACTTACATAAAATCAGGTAGGCCATACCGTGGCTCGACGACTCATTGAGCTGTCGGTCTGTTCGAATAACAAGGTCGCTGTTTCCTTCTCGCAAATGCAGCTCAATATCAAGCAGTTTGCTGATACCGCCGGTTAATGCCGCTCGCCCTAGAATATCGAGCACTCTTCGCATACTTTGGCCGTACTCTTCTTCTGGAAGCTCGTTAGCGCCCTCTTCTATCCAATACTGATAATGCTTTCTGAACTGTTCTAGTTCTGGCCAAAACTCAAGCTCGCTAATTCTAGAGCGGATTTTCACTGCGGAGTCTGACACACCGTCCAGGAAGAGTTCCCCATCTACCTCTTGAGTAATTCTTCGGCTTTGCGACACGATACGTTTGTCGATATCCGCCAATACAAAATAGTATTGAGAAAGATCTGCGCCAAAAATTCGTCCTTGCTCGCGCAGGCCTTGAAGTTTCTGCGGCACGATGACGTTTAGCAGCTGCGAAAGGTGGGAAACCATGCGGCGGTGGTCAAAACTTTTCACGCCATGCGTGTTTATTGTTGCACATTCTTCACGCGCTCGCTCCCATGTATCTGATAAACCTGTGCCCGCCTGAGCCGCAATTAACTGGTCAAAGCGTTCAACATAGGCACGAATATCACTAAGCAAGTTTTCACGCTCTTGAAGCTGACTTTGCACTTCGGAAATACGCTGACCAATACTCACATCATCGTGCTTAATATCAGCAGCATCTGCAGTGACATTAAGTGAAAGCTTAGAAAGAGACTTACTGAGATTTTTCACCTGTTCCAAATTTTCAGAGGCGGTTTTAAGCGCGCTCTCTAGCTGGCTGTGTTCATCACGCAGCTGCTCTCGTTTTGTTTTATAAGCACTTTGTTTACTGGCTAAACTACGCTCAGATTCTCCAAGTGACTTGCGAGCTTTTGAAAGCCCTTCCTGCCATATAAGCTTTTGTTTGGTGAAAACGTTGGTATACCAGCGTTCATAGTCGGCGACTTTATGACGATGGGTTTCAGTTCGTGCGATAGACTCTTTAAGGTGATTAATTTGTTTTTTCAGCTGGCCAATTTCATCAATATCCACACCGCGATTATTTAACTCGCTTTCCAGCCAATCTTGCATGTCTTTGCGGTCTTGAGCTGCACTTTCTTTTGCCTTACGCATGTCATTATCAAGCTGAGATATACGTGCATCAGAATCTGAAATAAGTTGCTGCCAATGAAATTTATGCTCGGTTTCGGACTCTCTTTGTTGGGCAGCTATTTCATCGCGACTTTCCTCAAACTGAACCTTTACTTGCTTTTGGCTCTGCTGATTAGCCTCCAGCTTTGTTTTTGCTTTTTGTTTGCGCTCTGACAGAGCTTGTTGGTACTCGCTAAGCACAGTGTCTCTATCTTGTTGAGCACGTTTACGACTTGCCTCTGCACTTTTCACTACATTATCTTTTTGAGTAAGCACTAACTCGGAGTTACGCACCTCTTCATTTGCTTTTGCTAGCCGCTGCTCGCATTCATTTTGCGCAGCTAGTGCTGCGGCTTGGCGTATTTCGGCGTCTTGAAGCTGCTTTTTCAGCGCTTGTTCGGTTAGCGCATAATCTGGTGTATCTAGCTCTTGAAGCGCTAGCTTTACCCCCATAAAGGTATCACTCTCGCCGTCCATCTGAGGTGCTAAGTCGGTTCGGTCTAACAATTCTGGGCGTATCACTTTGCCCAGTGAAACTTCCCACTCTTCTACGTTTGCACGTAAAAACTCAAGAAGAGATCCCTCTCCCGGATAAAGCAGTCCGTTAATTTTATCAACGGCCTTTTCTTCGTGTTGAAAAGAGGTTCTGGCTCTATCCAGCGCTTGAGAGCAAGTTTTGCGATATTCACAGGCTTTAGAATGAGCTTGTTGTGCCTGCCTAAGCTCGGTTCTTGCAACATCCTCATTCACTGACGCCTCTTTTATAGCCGCGTCTAAAATATCCAGTTGTGATTGTTCAAACTCGTTGTAGCCTGCGTTACTCAATGCGGCCTTTAATTCTGCCTCAACAACTTTTAACTCGTTCACACTCGTTTGATATTCACTGTTGAGCGTATTGAGTTGAGCAGTATAATCATCGCGAATGTTACCCAGCGCCTCTCGTTCACTTTGCTGCTGCAAAGACTTTTGTTCGGCTGCTTCTTGGCGCGCTTCTGAAAGCTCTTCCAAGGTAATAGAGAGCGTTTCACCAAGCTCAGCCAGTCGCTTATTATACGCTGACTCAATATCTTGATGCTTTTCTGTTAATAGCGCATATCTGCTGTCGCTAAGTTCTTTTTGACTGTACCACTGAGGCAAATTACCAACATCTTCTTTCAGTTGCTCGATATCTTCCTCTTGCCACTTATCAAATTCACTTTCTACATTTTCTAGCTCAATAGTGAATTTTTCTACATCGGCTCGTGCAGCTGAAATAACCTGATTTAGATGGTCGCGGTTATCATGCCACTCGCTATCAACTTGTTTGCGTTGAAAGCTATTTTCATCGAGTTCATTTTTTGTTGTTTCTACGCGGGCAGATAAGTGCGTTTTATCAAGCTCAAAGGTATGTTTTAAGGTAGCCAACTGCTGTTCGGCAGTGCTCAGCGCCATATCGGCTTGCTCGAGTCTTGAAAACTCAGGCCTTATCTTGTCAAACTGCTTTATAAGCTGACATTCTTTTATCCAGTCATCGACACGGTGACGACTCAACCCAGAGGTAGGTGGCGTTACGCCGTCTTCTTCCAATATGGCGGCAATCATGGCTTTGATAGTTTCCATCTTGCCTTCTTTAGAGTGCACAGCTTTGGCGAGTTTTTCAATGTGGCGCATGTGCTTTGACGATTCACATAAACTAAATAGCTTCGCGTACCCTAAGACTTCTCTTGCTGTATTGCTCTGATTTAAAACCCCGTGATCGTTTTGAATAATGGCTCGAAAGTCTTTGGTGTTGAGTAAGCTTGTTACTGTAACATTGCTTCGCTTCATTGCTCGAGCGAGTTCCGCGCTGCCCACACTGACATGCTTACCATTTTTCTGTTCAATGAGGTAATCGCTAATATCAAACGCTTTTCCAATTAAACGGTAATTAACACCTGTACCGTTGGAACTTAATACAGCTTGGCATAAGTCGCCGTCTGCGCGAGCATATTCGTAAATAATAAAACTAGAGAGGCGCGGAAGGTACCATCGTTCAAAGCTATCGCGGGTCGCAGGAACTACTCGGCTTGGATACTCGCCATAAAAAACTGGGATAAGCCGCTGAAGTGTTGTTTTACCGGAAGCGTTTGTGCCACATATATTGGTATGTCCATCAAGCTTTAGTTCAACGACACCAGGCAAGTGAGTATCGATAAGAATAATTCGTTTTAAGCCTGCCATAAAATTCCTGTTTCAGTTTTATCTTTCATTTGTGCCAGGGCTAATTTAAGTTCGTGTTTTGAATCAGCCACATGCCACAACGTAAAAAACCTCAATAATTGGCATTCATTGAGGCTTTTCTATTTATTTTTGTTTGGTGTTCAACCGAAGTCCAATTTTTAAAATCACCACTTTAAAGCAAAGTGATTACCTCGGTGGGAATCCGCCAGGACCACCGCCAAAGCCGCCCGGCCCTCCTGGACCACCAAAACCACCACCTGGAGGTGTCATGCCCTTCATCTGACGCATCATTTTTTTCATGCCGCCACCAGACATCTTTTTCATCATTTTCTGCATTTGAGTGAACTGCTTTAATAAACGATTCACGTCCTGAATCTGAGTTCCTGAACCGGCCGCAATTCTGCGCTTACGCGAGCCCTTGATGATATCTGGGCGAGCTCGTTCTCCAGGCGTCATTGAATTGATAATCGCTTCCATTTGGTTGAATTGCTTATCGTTAGCCTGCTCTTTAATCTTCTCTGACATGCCGCCCATGCCAGGAAGCTTATCAAGCATTCCCATCATACCGCCCATGCTTTTCATTTGCTCAAGCTGATCTTTAAAGTCGGCGAGGTCAAAGCCTTTACCTTTTTGAACCTTTTTCGCAAGCTTTTCGGCTTTAGTTTTATCGACCTTACGCTCAACTTCCTCAATTAAACTGAGAACGTCGCCCATACCTAAAATACGAGACGCTATTCGCTCTGGATGGAAAGGTTCAAGAGCATCAACTTTCTCGCCCATACCAATAAACTTGATGGGCTTGCCGGTGATATGGCGAACAGACAGCGCAGCACCACCACGAGCGTCACCGTCTGCTTTCGTGAGTATGACACCGGTAAGCGGAAGCGCATCATTAAACGCTTTGGCTGTATTTGCGGCATCTTGCCCCGTCATCGCATCAACCACGAAGAGCGTTTCAATGGGTTTCACCGCACCATGAAGCTCTTGAATTTCGCTCATCATGTCGCTATCGACATGAAGCCTACCTGCGGTATCGACAAGCAACACATCATAGAAACCCTTTTTGGCTTCGCTGATTGCGCTTTCTACAATATCAATTGGTTTCTGCAAAATTGTAGATTCATGAAAACCTACATTAACTTCATTGGCAAGAGTTTCTAACTGCTTGATAGCGGCTGGTCGATATACGTCAGCACTCACTACCATGACTTTTTTCTTTTCGCGTTCCGTAAGATATTTTGCCAGCTTACCTACAGATGTTGTTTTACCCGCACCTTGCAAACCCGCCATTAAAATTACGGCAGGAGGCTGAGTAGCTAAATTTAGCTTTTCATTGGCCTCCCCCATCACCGCTTCTAACTCAGATTGTACAATCTTGATAAAGACTTGGCCGGGTTTAAGGCTTTTGCTCACTTCTGCGCCCACAGCGCGCTCTTTAACTTGGGCAACGAAGGCTTTTACAACTGGCAACGCAACGTCGGCTTCTAATAATGCCATGCGCACTTCGCGAAGCGTATCTTTTATATTGTCTTCTGTGAGACGGCCCTTGCCACTTACATTTCGTAATGTCTGGCCAAGGCGTTCAGATAAATTCTCAAACATAGTATGAAACTTCTTTTGATTTCAGACGTAATGGGAGCATTGTAACTTAAAAGGCGCGTAAACAAAATCAAGGAGATGGTTGAATTTGATCGTGAGTTGCAGTATCAATAGCGACTCAATCGGCGACGATTTACCTAATTATCACAGGAAGAATAATGAACACCCTTTTCGCCATTTCTGCTGCCCTACTTTATGTTATGGCCGCAGCAGTGTTAATCGGCAAATTTGTACACCACGAAGGGCCTAACAAACGTCTTGCACTTTCTTTGGCAAGTTTGGGTGCCATCGCGCATATCGCATTTCTAATAGGTGTGATTATTATTGCTCCAGGACAAAACATGAGCGTTACCAACGTACTCTCCTTGGTGTCGTGGATAATTACTGTCTCTATGCTGATTTTTGCACGCGCTATACCAAACCTAATTTTGTTACCCGTGGTCTTTGGCTTCGCAAGCCTAGCCGTGCTTGCCGCAGCGTTTATTCCCGTTTCCTATATTATGCACATTGCGCTGCAGCCCGGACTTGTTGTGCATATAAGCCTATCGCTGTTCGCCTATTGCACACTGGTAATTGCGTTTCTTTATGCTTTACAGATGTCGTATATCACCTATCGCCTAAAGCAAAAAGGCGCTGCACTACTACACTCTTCACTGCCGCCACTCATGTTGGTTGAAAATATTTTATTTAAATTGCTGCTGGCAGGAACATCGTTGCTCACAGTATCACTTATCAGCGGCTTCATCTTTTTAGATGACATGCTAAGTAAAACTTATGCTCACAAAACCGCTCTTTCTGCCGCTGCTTTGGTTGTATTTTTGGTACTGTTAGTAGGTCAGAAAGTGCGAGGATGGCGAGGAAAACAAGTCATTCTTATGACAATAACCGGTGTAGTTCTACTTACACTGGCTTACTTTGGCAGTAAATTAGTTCGCGAGCTGTTGCTGTAGTAGAATATCGCGAATACCATAGTGACATTAATTTGCGAGCAAGCGAGAGCATAAATCTCTTTTTAGCTTGAATTTTTTTAGCTCAAAATCATGCCTCTCAATGGCTAGATTTGAAGGCTGTTAATAGATAGGAAACCATCTTTTTGGACGACATATCAACGAGTACGCTGTTTATTGCGCTCGGCGTACTCATATTATTATCTGCATATTTTTCTAGTTCAGAAACCGGAATGATGTCGATAAACCGCTATCGACTAAAGCATCTTCAAAGCGAAGGGAATCGGGCCGCTAAACGCGTACAGAAACTTCTCGACAGACCTGACAGGCTTATTGGTCTTATTCTTATCGGTAACAACCTCGTAAACATTGCCGCTTCATCCTTGGCTACCGTGCTCTGTATTCGCCTTTTTGGTGACTATTGGGGAATTCTGGCAGCAACGTTTGGCTTAACTCTTATTCTTCTCATTTTTGCGGAGGTTACGCCTAAAACCTTGGCAGCCCTGTATCCTGAAAAAATAGCATTCCCAAGCTCCATTATTCTGCTTCCCCTACTCACGATTTTATATCCGTTTGTGGCGGCTATAAATGGTATTACCAACGGAATCTTAGCACTGCTTCGAATAAGCCCCTCTAACGGTAACGATGACTCGTTAAGCCGAGAGGAATTGAGAACAGTGGTTTTCGAGGCCGGCACTATGATCCCTAAAAAACACCAAGATATGCTGGTAAGCATTCTCGATCTAGAGAGCGTAACCGCTGAAGATATCATGGTGCCCAGAGCCGAGATTTTTGCAATCGACATTAACGACGATTGGAAAAAAATACAAAAAGCGCTTACTCATGCCCAGCACACTCGGGTGCTGTTATATCGTGATAGCGTAGACGACGCCGTTGGTTTTGTTCACGTGCGTGATGCTCTGAGATTGTTATCCAAAGATCAGTTTACAAAGTCGAGTTTGTTGCGGGCTGTAAGAGAGATTTACTTCACTCCAGAGTCGACGCCGCTGCACACGTTAATGTACAAATTTCAGGCTGAAAAAGAACGTATTGCTCTGGTTGTAGATGAGTATGGCGATATTATGGGCTTAGTGACACTAGAAGATATTCTCGAAGAGATCATTGGTGACTTCACCACTAGTATGGTTCCAGATCACAGTAAAGAAGCGCACGTGCAACAAGATGGCTCAGTGCTTGTTGATGGCAGTGCTAACGTCAGAGAACTGAATAAAGAAATGAATTGGAATTTGCCAATTGAAGGCCCTAAAACGCTTAATGGTCTTTTATTAGAGTATTTAGAGGAAATTCCGGAAAATAAGGTGAGTGTTCGTCTTGCTGGTTATCCGTTGGAAATTGTCGATATAACGGAAAACATGATTAAAACCGTGCGAGTGATGCCTGAATATTACCGCGAAGAAAAAGGCAATACCTCAACCTAGGCCTTTAGGACTTGAAGCCTTATAAATTACTGTTCGTCGGCAATTCGCTGGGCTCTTTTTTCAAGCGCCTTTGCTTTTGCCGCTGCAACCTTCTCTGACAATACAGACAGTTTTGCAATAATAACCTGTGTCTCCTCGTCTTCGCGCAAGTCTGCCTCAGCCATATGCGACTGAAGTGAACGCTTGAGGAGCTCAGGAATAGATTTGCTATCCATTTCCCAACCCTTCGATAAATACACTGACACTCTCAAAAGAAGTATCGGCGCGCTAACGAATAACTTAATACTTAGAAATGAAAATAACTCGACAAATTGCTAACTCAATGTGTTAGCAGATAATTTAAATAACTAAGGCGTGTGTTTGAGCTGTTTCTAGATTCCCTGGTAATGGGTCATCAAAGTGCCACTGTGGCTGCTTAAGGAATATTTAACAACCGCTATAGAAGCGGTTGCAAACAGACTGGTTGTATAAGATTGGCAAAGCTCATCGACGAGATAGCTCACTAGCGGCATGTGACTGACTATGAGAAGCTTTTTTATAGGTCTGTTGCCGTTAACCGACGCATGGATACGAGCTTGAATGTAATCGCTCACTAACTTTGGTGAGCCATCTGGCGTGATATCTTCGCTCATTTCGAGCTTTTCCGCCGTGATTGTTCGCGCTACTTCGTCAAGTGTTTGGCGTGCTCGGCGATAAGGACTGTGAAGTGTTACATCAACGCGGTTATCTTGGCAGAAATGTTGATTAAGCCATAATGCAGCAGATTGAGACTGTTGCCTGCCTAATGGAGTAAGCTGGCGGCTTTTGTCATCTAAACATGGTGATTCTGCTTCGCCATGACGCATAATAAAGATAAAAATGTCGTCGTTGCTACTTTGACCTGACATAACATAGCGCATAGTATTAGTGGATATTGGTAAAGATATCAGAGAGCTGATAATACGACTAGCGCTAACCGTTGAATAGCGAGTATTTTAATTTTCTATTCGTATTAATCTACATATTTAACCCCCACTCCAGAAGTAAGGAGTCTAGCGCACAACAGGATGACATGAATAACACCATAAAGTTTGATAATGCTCATCACACCACTCTGCCTAACGGATTGCGTGTTATGACTTGCCATACTCCTGATGCAAATGAGGCCCACGTCTCCATTGCCGTGCGAGCTGGACATTTTTACGATCCGAACGACTGCCAAGGACTTGCTCATCTACTCGAACATATGCTGTTTATGGGCAGTCGACATTTCCCCAAGCCCAACGCAATAAACGATTTTATCGCGCAACATGGCGGAACATTAAATGCGTGGACTGGGACAGAATACGCCAATTATCACTATAGTTGCCATGCAGGGGCACTAGCGCAAACGTTGCCTGGGTTTGCGGATATGCTTCGCCAGCCATTGTTCGAAGAGTTGTCCATCGAAAATGAGGTCAAAAACATTCACGCGGAATTTGAGTTCAAGAAAAAAGATGATTTGCGACGTCTTTACCAAATTCATAAAGAGACATGCAACCCAGAGCACCCGTTTTCGAAATTTTCAGTAGGAAATAGCGATACTTTTTCTAAACATACCTCGTTGGAATTAAAACAGCGACTTAAGTCAATGCATCAGCAACGATACTGTGGAAAAAACCTGTGTTTATGTATCGCCAGCCCCATGCCGCAAAAGCAATTAGATGCGTTGATCCTCCAATGTTTTGGAGGATTCAGCACAGGACAACTTGCCAGCGACACTTGGCCACCACTTTATCGTTCTGATGAGCTAGGCATTCAAATCAATATTCAGCCTCTTCAATCAGCAAAACGTATGATAGTGACTTTTGCACTTCCTCCCTTGCAAAACGACTATAAATGCAAACCTCTAAACTATATAAGCCATCTGCTCGGTGACGAAGGAGACGGTAGCCTGTTAGCTTTTTTAAAAGAAAAGGATTGGGCATTAAATTTGATTGCGGGAGCTGGTATCGAAGGCGACGGATTTAAAGACTTCAACGTCAGCTTTCAACTTACCGATGAAGGTCTGGAAAATAAATATCAGATTTTAGAGGCGTTGTTTAGCTATATTAAGCTAATTGAGAAAGCCTCTGGCGAAGCTTGGCGATATGAAGAAAAAGTGCAGCTTGATACCTTGGCACTAGAATACGAAGAAAATATAAAACCCTTAAATCTGATCACTGATTATGCCCAACACCAATTTATATTTTCGCCTTCAGAGCTAAACGTATTAAGAACGACAATTGGTAATTTTGATCAGGCTGTCATACTCAATGCCTTATCCTACTTTACCCCTAGTAACATTCGCTTGAAGGTTATATCTAAAGGTGTAAACGTCAATAGAACATGCGCATTTTATGAGGCTATGTACAGTGTTGAGAAGATTTCAAAAGACACAATAGCAAAACTGGATACCCCTCGAAATATCGCTTCATTGGCTTTGCCGCCGCCTAACCCTTATCTGGGCAGCGAATATCAACTCGCACTTCCCGAACCCGGCTTTCACTTACCGAACAAACTCATCGAGCAAAAGGGGTATCGTTTTTGGTTTGCGCAAGACCAACAGTTTCATAGCCCCAAAGGAGATATTTATATTTCATTTGATGCCAAGGGCTTTTCAGATTCTCTCAATGCTGTTGCAGCGAAGCGCATTTGGCTGGGCGCGCTGAACGACCATTTACAGGCAAAGTATTACCGCGCTGAAATTGCGGGGTTGCATTATCGTATTTATGGTCATCAAGCTGGATTCACCTTACATACCCGTGGTTTTACCAATCAACAAACTCTCCTTGCGGCCCAATTAATGGATGCGGTGGTCAGCTTTATTCCAAATCAACGAGATTTTTCGCATCATAAGCAACTTCAAGAACAAGCATTACACAATGCCCTATTGAACAAACCAACTAATAGACTATTTTCTCGATTAAGTGTGCTAATTCAGCGTAATACTCAAGCGCCAATAGAGCTTTTAGACGTCATGTCTGAAATCTCTTATGAACAAATGTTGGATGCTAGAGAACGTGCGTTCGGTCATTATTTTGCTGAAGCATTTATGCATGGTAATTGGAATACCACCCATGCAAATGAATATGCCCAATCGCTGTCTAATAGCTGTGGTAACGCGACTGGCACTCCTCTCTCCCGCGCAGTTTCGAAGCTGCCGACTGGCGAAACTCTCTATCATCATGTGAATTGTAAGCATGACGACGGCGCCGTGGTATTGTATTTACAAGCACCAACGGCAGATTTGTCTGACACAGCACTTTGCATGGTGCTAGAGCAAATGTTAGCCGCTCCGTTTTTCAATGCGCTTAGAACGGAGCAGCAGCTGGGCTATATTGTTGGCACTGGCTACGTGCCCCATAATCAGCACCCTGGTATTGCCTTCTACATACAAAGCCCAGAAAGGGAACCTAAATATCTGCTAGACGCGATGACTACCTTTTTGTTTCAGCAGTTAAATGAGATCGAGTTCTACCGCTTCTATTGGCCCACTATTCAGCAAAACCTGCTAAAGCAATTAGAAGAAAGAGATTTAACACTTTCGATGAAATCTCAACGACTGTGGGTTAGCCTGGGCACTCAGGACTTAGCATTTGATAGGCACTTGAAACTAGCAGAATGCGTTAAAAATCTCTCCTTTGAAGAAATTCAGGTTTTCGCCGACCAATTAGCAAAACGAGAGCGATGCGGTGAAATAGTACTCTACTCCGATGGCAAATTCCCCCCCATGCATTGCCCAGAAAAACGCTCTATCAACAGCATTACCGAATTCAAGCAAAAAATTCCATATCATTGATTAATAATTCTTTATTGCAGTCGATAGATATATAACGCAGCAGTGATTTTTGGCTAAGAACTAACCCGTTGTGACCGCAATCCCAAAAAGTCCTTGTGGAGACTGCCTGAATTGGGCATATTAATTTCTCTAGTTGTTAGGGATGCGGCTGGAACCTAATTTAAAAATAAAAAATAATCGGCGTAAGCCAAAGGTGTTTAGGTGCGCTCAACCCTAATAAAAACTGTGTTTCTCTTGCTATTGCTTATGTCAGAAAGTTTCTCTGCCGAAGCGATCGAATTATCAGATTTACAATTTACAGAATTAAACAAGCGACAGGGGCTCTCCGATACTGCAGTACTCGATATTGTGGAAGACGACATGGGCTTCATATGGATAGCGACATCAAATGGCCTTAATCGCTATTCAGGCTATGAAGTAAAGCAATACCACCCTTCAGATATTGACCCTAACTCAATTCCTTCCGGATTCGTGCAAACACTGTTTTTAGACTCTGCAGGTACTTTGTGGGCAGGGACCAATAGTGGTTTGGCAATGTACCGAGCTGAAACCGACGACTTTAAAGTATTTAACCAAGAAAACTCGATCATAAAGTCGAACTCAATAACCGCAATCAGCGAAGCTACAAATGGAGAAATTCTGTTTGCAGACGAAAAGTTCCTTTATCGGTATAACGACGATGAAAAAAATATAATATCGGCAAAACAGGTTTTCACTGAAAGTACTTACGTTAAAGTGATATTAGATGAGGCAAATAGAACGTGGATTGGCTCAAACGAGTTTGGCGCCAATATTATTGATAAAGAAACCAACGAAGTTTCAGATTTAAACAAAGTTAACCCATGGGGTATAAATCTTAACTCGGCCGCACTTCACGATATTAAAGTTATAAATGGTAACTATTGGCTTGCCACTAAAGATGGTTTAAAGATAGTAAATGCCCGAGGTAAAACCATCTTATCTAAAAACGGGGATGACTTGGGGTTTGAAGGAAACCTAAATACCTTAAATATTACCGCAAATGATGCCGATATTTGGATTGGAACCACGTCTGGTCTTTTTGTACTGAGTAACGCTGCCGCTCAAGAGATAACCCCTAATTCACAATTCGATGCCTTACACCTCAATTCGGATAATTTTGAATCTACTGGATTTCCCGCGGCAAGTATTATGAAAGTTACCGTAGATAGGACAGGTGTAGTGTGGGCAGGAACATTTCGTCAGGGAGCGTTTAGGTATCACCCAGAATATGCCAGCGTGCATTATCAGCCAGTTTACAACTCTGATAGACAGACTGAGGACAATTATGCCGCGGTGTGGGCTTTGGCCGAAAATGCTGATGACGAGTTGATTATGGTGACTCAACAGCGCGGTCTCGCCAAATATGATAAAGAATCTGGCAAAGTTGTTTATTTGGAACTTGCGGAAGAAAATCCCGTAGAATCAAACTTTTGGGATTTGGCAGTAGATTCACGAGGCTATTATTGGGTGGCCTCCTCCAATGGTTTAATGGCTTACAAAGAAAAAAATGGAAAAATATCGAGAGTAGCTCATCTTTTTAAAGATGACGTAATAGACCATATTCACTTTCATGAGGACACTATATGGGTTTGGCTGGGAAGACTCGGAGCTTTTTCAATAGATACAAGTGCCTTAAACAACCCCAATAAAAGTCTGACTGAGTCTAAATTGGCTATAGATGGTCTGCTAGAAGATTCATTTCCTTTATTTTCAGACAGTCTGAACAGATTATGGTTGAGAAACGAACAGGGATTAACGATAGTATCGCCCTTTACAAGAAAAATAATTGGCAAGATATCTCAGAGGCAAGGCCTCAACTCGCAAGTGTATTCTATTTATGAGACGGCCGAGGCATTTTGGCTGACCACTCGTTCCGACGGCGTTTTGATGGTTGATAAAGATTCACTGGAGATAATAAAGAGGCAAATAAGAAACGACCGGAATGGATACATCTACTCTTCTGTGGGCGTTGACCGAAGCATTTGGTACGCAGATGCAGCGGGAATTCATCAAATAGCACTTCCCTCACTAAGCCAAGACACTCTTATTCCCTACTCTGAATTAAGTTACAACAGCTTGGGGGAGTCTTCTGTTTTCATTTCTCGAGATAATTCAATTTATTTTGGTGGCATCAAAGGCTACAACAAGATTTCCAAAAACATCTATAATCAGGATAGCACTAACTCTCAAACTTTGATGCCTCAGCTTAGTCAGCTAAGAGTTTTCGGCGCCACAAAATCAATAGAACAGCAAAAGGCTAAAGGATCAGACCAGCTGCAAAACTTTGCGCTGAGTCAAGATGTTCGTCTTCACAAAAGAGTAACACTTGCACACGATGAAACAAGGTTTAGCCTCTCTTTTGAATTAGTCAACCCAGTATATCCCTCACAAGTAAGCTACCGTTACAAACTAACAGGCTTAGATTCTGGTTGGATTTATGTTGAAAATGGACGCGTCGCACAGTTCAATAATATCGGCTTCGGTAATTATATTTATGAAGTACAAGCCAAAGAGCCTGGCAAAAATTGGTCTAAGAGCAGAACGCTAAATATAGAAATAGAACGACCGCCTTGGCTTCATGCAGTTGCGTTAGTCTTTTATGCATTAATAACGATAGTGATAATTACCTTCCTGGTGCGCCAGCTTCAAATTCGAAAAGCCAATCAGCTGGCAATAAAAGAATCTGAAGAAAGACTAAAGCTCACGTTGTGGAGCTCAGGAGACGAATTATGGGATTGGGACGTGTACCGCGGGCAAGTTTACCGTGCTAACACATGGGGAACACTGGACTTCCCTCAAGATGATATTCGTACTACCGGAGCCTACGATGCGAACATACACCCCAATGATCTTAGCAGGGTAAAAGAAGCTCTAACATCGCACCTTGAAGGAAATACTGATTATTATGAGTTGGCCTACCGAGCAAAGACTTTCAAAAATCAGTGGATTTGGATCCTAGACAGAGGAAAAGTGGTAGAGCGGGATCACAATGAGCAGCCAATTCGCATGACTGGCACACTCAAAAATATTCACCACCTTAAAGAAGCCGAAGAGCAGCTAAACCTATTCAAACGCTCTATCGAAAACATCTCGGAAGGTGTCTTCATATCTAACACTAAGTTTAAATTTATTAGCGTTAACAATGCGTATTGCGGATATACCGGTGAAACCCGCGATCAAGCGCTTGCCAGTTATATGCACTTTCATCTTTACCCCGATGCATTTACGGAAGAAATTAAGAAAACCTTAAGAACAAAGGGCAACTGGAGCGGTGAAGTCGAAAGCGTACGTATGAACGGTGACCGCTTTGAGATAGAGCTCAATATTGATGCTGTACATGATGAAGACGGTAAAATAAGTCATTTTGTGGGCGTTTTCAGCGATATCACTTCGCGTAAAAACACTGAAAAAGAACTATTGAAGCTTGCCAATACCGACCCATTAACGGAGTTACCAAACAGATCGTTTTTCCAAGCAAGTCATCAGAATTTGGTAAGAAAAGGTGAACAGCATGCCCTGCTGTGCCTTGATATGGATAACTTTAAGAAAATTAATGACTCTCTTGGCCACCAAACTGGCGATATATTGATCAAACAAATTGCTAAACGTCTGCAGAGAATTACAGGGAAGAACGCCACCTGTTATCGTCTGGGCGGCGATGAATTTAGTATCTTAATGGAGAACAATGCTGATATCCATACAGTCACGCATTGTGCACAAAACGTATTAGATACCCTGTCGCGCCCGTTCATAATAAACAAGCAGGAGTTTGTTCTGGGCGCAAGTATTGGCATAGCCTTTTTCCCTGACGACGGTTTGTCGCCGCAAGAAATGTTGAAAAATGCAGATACTGCCATGTACTTTGCGAAAAATAACGGTGGTAATAGCTATCAATTTTTCAGCGGCGAGATGAATCAAAACGCCGTTCGTCAATTGCAAATTGAAAACCTGATAAGACAGGGCATTAAAGATGACTTATTTACGGTTTACTACCAGCCCAAAGTGGATATTACTTCAGGTAAGCTAGTGAGTATGGAGGCTTTAGTACGCTTCGAACATCCACAAAAAGGTATTGTGAGCCCAGGACAATTTATTCCTCTTGCAGAGCAAACCGGTCAAATTATCGAAATAGGTGAACAGGTACTAAGAAAAGCCTGCGCCGATACTAAACGATGGGTTAGTCAAGGCTTGTTTACTGGCCGCGTAGCGGTAAACATTTCTGCTAAGCAGTTCGAGTTACCAGACCTTGATGAACGCATTAATCGGATATTGAGCGACGTAGGGTTATCGCCACTGCATTTAGAATGCGAAATTACCGAAGGCACCCTTATGGAAAGCCCCGAAAATGGCTTGCAAATGATGATGCGCTTAAGAGAGCGCGGTATTCACTTGGCATTGGATGACTTTGGCACAGGTTACTCTTCTCTTGCTTACCTTAAGCGTTTTCCTCTTAATACGCTTAAAATTGATAAAGCCTTCATTGATGACATTGCGAAAAGCAATGTAGACAGACATATGGCAGCGGCAATTATCAATATTGCGCACAATTTAGGTCTTAAAGTGGTAGCAGAGGGGGTAGAGGAAGAGGCACAACTGAATATTCTACGTCGCTATGATTGTGAAATGTTGCAAGGTTTTCTTTATAGCAAACCATTAAACGCAGAACGTTTTGAAAAACTTCTCACTGAAAATCAACAGCTAAACTCCATTCTTGGAAACACCAGTATTCAGTAAATAATTAAGGTTACAACTTTCTTTAGCTACTTTCTTAAACATCAAATATATCTTTCTCTTCTCGGGTAGGCGATTACCTGCCCCCTTCTATTTTATACCCGGCATCACTTCACCCATTAGGCAAAAGTTTATTAGACTTTTGGTTAAAAAAACCGTCAAAAAACCATCAGAATCACAATAAGACACTGAATTATAAAGACTTTTCAAAGTTGGCACAGCTTTAGCAACAAGTAAAAGTGTCGACAATAAAAAATAACATCGACTTTGTTTGTTCATTTAAAAAAATAAAATCAGAGGAAAAAGACATGTTAAAAGAGTACGCAGTTGCACTAGTACTATCTACCGCCACTCCAGTTGCTGCCGACAAGCAAGAAGGCGCTAAACAAGCCCCAGAGTCGCAAAAAGAAGTGGCAACACAAACAAATTACGTTCCAAAGCCTCGCTCTGGCATGGGCGGCCGTGGTGTGGGTTGGTAAGCAACACTAAAAGAATTTCAAAAAAAGAGAGTCTAGCTCTCTTTTTTTATGTCTGTCTTTTACAACCTTCAAGTATCTAAGCAGACTACTGTTAATCAACGTGGCTACAGACGCAAAGCTGCAATTGATGGCACTTGTTTTCCGATATTGAGTTTGCAATTAGGGGGCTGCCGTTGCAGGGGGACAGGCCGTTACAGGGCGTTCAGGCCGCGATGAAGAGATTATTAAACCCTACAGCACTGCGCCAATGCATATGGCGCGAAATTGAGAACATGGGGAGTATTATAGGTCCGAAGATTAACCCAGCTGCTGCCCACCGTTTTGCATTCATTCCCCACTTAAACGCCTCAACATAAAAATAAACACTAAATATTACGCTTAAGAATATAAGTGACAACAAAACACGTCTCCAAGAAACTAAAATTCAGAATACAACATCGGCTGTTTTAATAATTGCTTGTTTGAAAAGCACGACGTCAACATTTTGACTAGCACAAAAACAAGCGTGGCGATTCTACTAAAAACTGACTAATAAACCAGCTAAAACGCACAAATTTGATTGAAAATCGACGAATTCTCAACATTCAACATTTTGATAACGCGGGGGCAACACTTAGTTTAAGTTTAGCAAGCTCCGGTGATGAGTAATGGCGCCCCATCCTCTCTGAGTAAACACACAACGTCAGAAAATGATGTAAAGGTTATAAGTGAGTTTTGCTAAGAAAGGCTTGTTTAAATTCCGTTATATGAAAGTTTTGAACTTGCGGACAGTTACCATGTGTTTTTTTTTGTTTAATTTAGAAAAGCCCGTCAGGAGCAATATTGGTTGGGGCGGTTTGATTATTTAGGTGCATAGGTTCACTGCAAGTAGCCGCACATTTTCAGGTTTTTTTAAAAAAAATGACTTAGGATTTTACGATGCAACTCACTAAAGACCTCCATAAACTGCGAAGCTTTGGACGTGTGCTTCTGGCAGTTAATATTTTTTACTGCTGGGGAATGGTATTTTATGCTGCGATAAGTCGTGGTGAGTATATATTTACATCGAAATATTTTTTTGCAGCGGCGCTACTGAGTATTCTTTACAACAACCTTTATAACGGCCTTTATAAAAGCCTCGATAAGAACTTTGTGAAGAGTAAGGCTTGACTTAGCCAATATCGAGTAGGGTGAGGCTTGCGCCTCATCCCTCTCACAGAACCGTACGTACGGGCCTCGTATACGGCTCCTGCATACTTCATATCACTTGCTACGCCCTTGCCATTCGGATTATCTTCCCCTCAGTCAGGGTGATTCAGGTTTCTTTCAACCTGACGGGTTTGCCAGCTTCGCTGGGCAAACAAAAAACCGGGCGAAAGCCCGGTTCTCAAATTAGCTTATGCGAGTATTAGTAGAAAGACTCTCCGCTTTCAGCCATTTTTTCCAATACGTCAGCAGGCTCAAATTTATCGCCTACGGCCGTAGAGTAATGATGTAGTCGTGAAACCACATGTTTAATGCCAAGGGTATCCATGTAGCGGAAAGGCCCGCCTAAGAAAGGTGGGAATCCAATACCGAAAATAGCGCCAATGTCGCCATCACGGGCATTGCGAATAACACCTTCGTCGAGGCATCGGGCAGCTTCGTTAAGCATCATAAGAACACAGCGCTCAGCCACTTCTTTTTCGCTCAACTTACTTGATGGTGAAAGGCTAAGTAACTCATAAATGCTTTCATCCACTTCTTTACCAGGCTTTTTACCTTCGTAGTCGTAGAACCCTTTCTTGTTCTTTTTACCCTTACGGCCGTCTGCTAACACCTTATCAAACGCTGAAGGCGCGGTGAAACGTTCACCAAAAGCTTCCACTAAAAAGGGAATGATTTTAGTGCCAACATCAATGCCCACTTCGTCAAGCAGCTTCACTGGCCCCACCGGAAAACCAAATTTCACGAGTGATTTGTCGATATGCTCAATGGGCTCGCCATCTAATATTAGGTTGGCCGCTTCATTCATGTAAGGCGCTAATATACGATTCACGTAAAATCCCGCACCGTCTTTTACAACAACAGGGGTTTTTCCTTGCTTTTTAGCAAACTCGACCGTAGAAGAAATTACTTCGTCCGACGTTGTTTCATGTGCAATAACTTCAGCAAGCGGCATTTTGTCTACCGGAGAGAAGTAATGTAAACCGATGACATTTTCAGGTCGCTTGGCCTTGGCTGCTATCTGGGTAATAGGAATAGACGAAGTATTAGAAGCAAAGATAGTTGTCTCTTTACAGTTTTCTTCTATATCGGCAACCATCTTTTGCTTGAGATCGAGGTCTTCAAACACGGCCTCAACCACAATGTCGATGTCTTTATAACCACTGTAATCTAGTGTGCCAGTAAGCAACGAAAGCTGCTTTTGCATCTCACTATTGCGAATAAAGCGTTTCTTCACCTTTTTATTCAAGATATCGTAGCTATATTTCATCGCATTCGCGATTCCTTCAGCTCGAACATCTTTAATACGCACTGGCACACCGGCTTTTGTCGACGTAACGAAAGCAATACCGCCCCCCATCAAGCCGCCGCCAAGCACTCCCGCTTTGTTCACTTTTGCAGGTGTAACGCCCTCTACCCCATTTTCTTTTTTCATTTCTGTAGTAGCAAAGAAGATTTGGCGAAGTTGGAAAGACTCTGGGGTCATAACTAGCTTACCAAAAGCCTCAGCTTCTGCTTTTAACCCTGCTTTCATACCTTCAGTCATACCCGTTTCAATGACATCGATAATGAAGCCTGGTGCAGGGTAATTACCTTTGGTTTTGGAAAACGTTGCCTCACGCGCCTTCTTGAACATTATGTTGCGACCTAGACCTGTGGTCTCCAACATTTTGTTCATAAGCCCTTTTTGCGGCGCTTCACGCTCTGGCTTACGCTTTAAAGCAAATTGTTCCGCTACATCGAGCAACACACTTTCAGGCACTACATCATCAACGATGCCATATTTCTTCGCCTGTTTAGCTCTTGCAGGCGAACCTGTTAGCATCATCTTCATGGCTTGTTGAATGCCAATTAAACGAGGAAGTCGTTGAGTACCGCCGCTTCCAGGTAATAACCCCAATTGGACCTCTGGTAAGCCAACTTGAGTTTTTGAAGAATCAGTACAAACACGATAGTGACACGCCAAGGCAAGTTCTAATCCACCGCCTAAAGCAGGACCGTGAATTGCCGCCACAAACGTAGCTTTCATATTCTCGATTCTATCAAAAACCGCTTGCCCACCTGCTGCTATTTTTGTTGCGTCTTCAGCTGTTTTACAGGCAGCGAGCATTGAAATATCTGCACCGGCTACAAAAGAATTACTTTTACCACTGATGACAACAACACCTTTAATACTGTTGTCCTGTTCGATATCGTCGAGCATAGCGCTTATTTCATCACCAAATTCGGCTTTAAGCGTGTTCATGCTCTCACCGGGAACATCCATGCTTAGAATAGCAACACCGTTGTCCTGTTTAGTTAATGAAAAGGCGCCTGTGGTTGGCGTTGCTTCATTTTTTACTTCTGTGCTTTCGCTCATATTTTCCTGGCTCATATTATTCTGTCTCCACAATCATTGCTGCACCTAAACCACCGGCTGCACATGCGGTTAGCAGGCCGCTACCGCCACCACGACGATTTAACTCGTTAAGCATTTGCGTAATCATACGAGTTCCCGTTGCTGCGAATGGATGTCCGTAGGCAATAGAGCTTCCCATCACATTAAATTTGTCCATATCTATCTCGCCAGTCGCTTTGCTTCGTCCTAGCTTCTCTTTGGCAAATTTATCGCTTGCAAACATTTTAACGTTGGCAAGGGTTTGCGCCGCAAATGCCTCGTGCATTTCAATTAAGGTTAAGTCGTTCAATGTCATACCGGCGCGATCTAACGCTAAAGGCGTAGCATAGGATGGACCCATTAACATGTCTTCCCATACATCAATTGCCGAGAAAGCATAACTTTTTATGTAACCTAAAGGCGTGTAGCCAAGCTCTTTGGCACGGCTTTCTGTCATCATGACAACAGCAGATGCGCCGTCGGTAAGCGGAGTGGCATTTGCGGCAGTAACAGAGCCATATTTTTTATCAAAGACAGGACGTAACTTAGCGTAACTTTCTAGCTTGGAGTCAAAGCGCACATTGTTATCGCGCTCTAGAGCCCCCTTGTAAGGTTCAGCGTAGGCTGTCATGACCTCATTTGAAAGTTTACCCTCTTCCCAACTTTTCGCTGCATAGCTGTGCGAACGATGGGCAAGTTTATCTTGTTCTTGGCGAGAGATTTGATGCGACTTCGCCATTTGCTCTGCAGTCTGCCCCATTGACAGGCCTGTTGAATATTCTGCAACAGCAGGCGGCACAGGCGCCAAATCTTTAAGGCCCAAGCGTTTGAAAATATTAAACTTCTGGCCAAGTGTTTTGGTTTTTTGCAAATCTACTAGCGCTCTTGCCAAGTTTTTAGACACACCAATCGGTGACACAGAGGTAGAATCAGCTCCACCAGCAATACCTACTTGTACGTGTCCAGCCATCATACTTTCAGCAATGTTAACCGTTGATTGGAAACTGGTTGCACAAGCTCTTGACACACTGTATGCATCAGTATGGACGTTCATTCCAGTACCTAAGACAATTTCACGAGCAATATTCGGTGCTTCTGGCATTTGAACCACTTGGCCATAAACCACTTGATCGACCCATTCTTTTTGAATGCCATGACGAACAAGAAGCTCGTTAACTACCATCTTTCCTAAATCAACAGCAGGTACGCCGTGAAAATATGTCGCCATTTTAGCAAACGGAGTACGCAACCCCGCGACAATGGCGATGCGATCACCCTCTCGGGTAGTAACTGATTGTTTTGTAGACATAATGCACCTAAATTAATGACCCTGTGCAAGTGTTATCTACACCCTCCACAAGTGGTCTGACCTGTAATAACATTGATTTTTACAAACTCTGAACAAAATAGCAAATAATGAGACCAGAATAAGGTTTATACGCCAAACAACATCGCCAAACGTTGAGAGAAAGCGGCAGCTCACTGTTTGCTCTGTGCACTTTTACTCATATTTTCGTTCAACTCGGATACTTGAAGAAACGGAAAATGAACCTTATATGAGAAACATAGTCTGTTTTGTGTCATTGTGGATGGCAATTTGGAACATATTCCGTTTTTTGTGTAACTCGCATCTTCATTCAATGATGATTGAAAAGGTAGTTTCATCTTCGACATGACACCAACACATCCTAACAACTAGAATTTACGTGGAATCATTGCATTATGGCAGCAGAGCAATTCAAACAATTACATGCTTATCTAGACCAACAAATTATTGGTCAACATGCATTGACGAAAAGCATTTTAATCGCGCTACTTGCCGATGGACATTTATTGGTTGAGGGACCGCCGGGGCTTGCTAAAACTCGGGCAATCAACGCGCTCGCTAATGGAGTTGATGGAGATTTCCACCGTGTTCAGTTTACTCCAGACTTACTGCCTGCCGACTTAACGGGAACTGATATTTACCGCCCTGAGACGGGAGAGTTTGTCTTTCAGAAAGGTCCGCTTTTTCACAATTTAGTACTTGCTGATGAGATAAACCGAGCACCTGCTAAAGTACAATCAGCATTGCTAGAGGCCATGGCAGAGCGACAGATAACCGTGGGTAGTAAAACTTATCCCCTTCCTCCGTTATTTCTCGTTATGGCTACGCAGAACCCTTTAGAACAAGAGGGCACGTATCCCTTACCTGAAGCGCAGCTCGATCGATTCTTAATGCATGTAGACATCGACTACCCAGATGCCGACACCGAGCTTGATATATTGAGACTAACTCGAGGTGAAGCACTGGAGCAGCCTCCGGTGACGCCCCCCACGCTTAGCCAAAATGATATATTTCTTTCTCGTAAAGAAGCGCTCTCTTTATACATGGCACCCGAATTAGAAAACTATTTAGTTCAATTAATTATGGCAACCCGAAAACCTGCGCTTTTTGACAGCGAGCTTGCTCAATGGATAGCAATGGGAACAAGCCCTAGGGCGACCATTGGTCTTGACAGATGTGCTCGTGCTCACGCTTGGCTAAGTGGTCGAGATTTTGTAGGACCAGATGATATTCAGGCGGTTGCGCATAATGTACTCAGACACCGTATCATACTCTCCTATCAAGCTGAGGCTGAAGGTGTAACTGTGAATGATGTATTGGATAAGATTGTTGCTACTGTCGCTGTACCATAATATATGACAGATATTCACTCACAACTTGAAAAGTTGAAAAGCAATGGCGTAGTGCTCACTACGGCGGAGTTATTGCGCTATCAGCAGTTGTCCAAGTTAGTCAATTTGACGCCTAAAAGAACGCCTCAAGCTCGCTTAGCGGGTAGTTACCTTACTAAGCACAAAGGTAGAGGAATGGAATTCGACGAGGCCCGTCATTATCAGGCTGGCGATGATATTCGAGCTATTGATTGGCGCGTTACTGCAAGAACGGGTAAAACCCATACCAAAATATATCGAGAAGAAAGAGAGCGCCCAGTATTTATATTCTGTGACTATCTACCCTCTATGAGTTTCGGTACTCAGCTGCTTACAAAAGCGGTGCAGGCTGCTCATATCTCCTCTTTAATAAGTTGGTCAGCTGCTGCCCGGGGTGACAAAGTAGGAGCATTGGTTTTCAACCAAAATGAACATAAAGAAGTTAAACCGCTTAGCAGGAAAAAAGCGGTGCTGCACGTTTGCCACGAACTGGTAGCGTTAAACAAAAATGCCACAGAAGAAGAACCCAATAGTGCTCGAGATCAACAGTCATTCGCAGATGCCTGTGCTAGAGCACGCAGATTGGCGAAACCCGGGAGCTTGGTTTATCTGGTCTCTGACTTTCAAAATTTAAGTACTGCGGCAGAGCAGCATCTTAGCCACCTTACACGCCACTGTGAAGTGAGATCGATTATTGTAGATGATCCCTTTGAGCACTCCCTACCAGAGACGGGGTCATTGCAGAGCGTTAGTGTTTCAGATGGAGAAGTGAAACAGCGTTGGGTACTTGGTGATAGTAAGGAGACGCAGAGTTATCGTCGGTGGCGTGAGGAACAAAATTCGGTAATAAGCCAAACGCTGAAAAAAATGAATATTTTGCGCTATCACGTATCAAGTGCTTTCCCGCTAGACGAGCAGCTTCAAAGTATGCAAAGAGAGCGAGTATAATGTTGTCATCTTCACAGGCTAATTCGACACAGGATAATTCGACATTAACTGGTACGTCGGCTCAAGAGTTGCCACCGCAGCCAGTACCTAGCATTGAGCCGCCAGCACTTCCTGAACTATCGTCGGTGACGGGTTCGCAGCCGAACGCGATTTCCCAGCAGCCCGCTGCAATTCAACAGGACCCGCTTGCGCAACTAAGAGATATACACACGCCAACCGATGTACACCTGTGGCCGTTAGACTGGGGGTGGTGGGCGTTACTTTTTATTATTACGGGCGTGTTGGTGACGCTATTCGTTGTTATAAAACGACATATCGCTTTTAACCAAGCACGTAAAATAGCTTTAAAAAACGTAGACTTAGTTTCAAACCAGGCGCCCGATTGGGCTATGCAGCTAAACGCACTGCTTAAACGAGCTGCGCTTACATACTTTGAGCATGAGGCCGTAGCCGGTTTGCACGGAACTCAGTGGCATGCATTTTTGTTGGCAAACTGTCCGCGAAAGCAGCAAGAAATTGAGGAGGGCCTGAGTATTCTAAACGCCAATCTCTACTCCAATAAGGAAAACTCTGGCGATTTCACGACCTGCCAAAAAGCGGTAAAGATATGGATTAAACACGCTGCGTTTAACAAAGATAAACAGGCAAAAACGTTTATAGAGGCATCGGAATAATGCTTGATTTTAATTGGTGGTGGGCATTTTTAGCGCTGCCTTTGCCATTGGTAGTGAGATTTCTATTTCCCAAATCTCCCGAGGCTGCAAGCGCCGCGTTACGCGTTCCAAAACTTCGTCCGCAACAGCACAGTGATGAAATTATCGCGAATAAAAGTAAAACAGCATTAGTTGCTGCCACTATTATTTGGCTGGCATTAGTCACCGCTGCCGCACAGCCACAGTGGTTGGGCGAACCGGTTAGCATTCCTAACGAAGGTCGAGAAATGATGCTTGCAGTTGATCTTTCAGGCAGTATGAAAATTGATGATATGCAGCTCAATGGCCGTCAAGTTAACCGCCTCACTATGACGAAGTCGGTAGTTTATGACTTTATTCAACGGCGAGTAGGCGACAGGCTGGGGCTGATATTATTTGCCGACACCGCCTATGTGCAAGCCCCATTAACGTACGACCGTGAAACTGTTTCGACATTGCTTAGTGAGGCAGTAATTGGTCTTGTTGGTGAACAAACCGCCATTGGTGATGCCATTGGGTTGGCGGTAAAACGATTCGACGCTAGAGATGAATCCAACAACGTATTAATTCTTCTTACCGACGGCCAAAACACTGCAGGCAATATTACGCCTGAGCAAGCTAAAGAGTTGGCCATAAGTAAAAATGTTAAAATTTATACTATCGGTGTTGGCGCCGACAAAATGCTCATCCAAAGTTTCTTTGGCAGTAGACAAATAAATCCATCGCAAGAGCTAGATGAAACCATGCTTTCAGATATTGCGAGCTCTACTGGGGGGCAATATTTTCGTGCACGCAATGCTGAAGAGCTCAACGCCATCTACCAGCAGCTGGATGATTTAGAGCCCATACAAGGCGAGACTCGCAAAATGCGTCCGCTTACGGCCTTATTCTATTACCCCCTAGCATTTGCCTTGATAGGTTCAATGCTTTGGATTGTCATTGTTTTCATCAGCACAACTCTTAAACGTATGACTAACAAATCTGTGGAGTCAGCGCATGAATCCTCTCACATGAAACGGGCAGGGAGACGAGCGTGATAAACGGCGATTTGACAACTAATTTTTTCAATAATTTTCACTTTATTCGGCCTGACTGGTTCTTTGCAGCCATCCCCTTACTTGTGCTGTTTATATGGTTGAAAAGACGCTCTACCAAGCATTCAGGATGGCAATCTGTCATACCTCCTCACCTGTATAGCCATATGGTGGTAGGGAAAATAAAGAAAGCTAAGCGACCTCCAATGTGGTTGCTGCCTTTTGTTTGGATATTAACTGTTGTTGCCCTTGCGGGCCCTACCTGGGAGCGGTTACCTCAGCCTGTATACCAGCTTAAAATGGGTCACGTTGTGGTAATTGATATGTCTATGTCAATGCGAGCAACGGACATGACACCAGACCGATTAACACGAGCGAAATATAAAGCAATTGACTTAATAAATACCATTTCTGAGGGTGAGATGGGTTTAGTTGCCTATTCTGGTGATGCGTTTGTCATAAGCCCACTTACAGAAGATGCCGGTAACATAACTACCCTACTTCCCAGCTTATCGCCTGAAATAATGCCTGTACCTGGAAGCGATCCGCTACTAGGTATACAAGCAGCAAACGACCTTTTAACCAACGCAGGCTTCAAAAACGGCGTTATATATTGGATTACCGACGGCATCGAGTTCGGCCAGCAGAAAGAACTTCAAGAATATGTGAGTTCCATGCCATTTACGCTAAATGCGCTTACTGTTGGGACATCTGAGGGAGCACCGATACGACAGTTAAACGGCGAATTACTCAAAGACACATCTGGAAGTATTGTTATACCCAAGCTAAACGAAGGTGCGGTAAGAAGCGTAACTAGAGCAAACGGCGGGCAGAGTAAAAACTTCACATCTAATGACGATGACATCGACGCTTTAACATCGATTTCCTTGCTCGATAGAGATGGAAATAGCGGTAATGACGATGATGAAAATAGCGAAAGTGGCGCGCAAGGTGACCAGTGGAGAGAGGTTGGCCCCTACATCGCTATTCTACTGTTGCCTTTTGCAGCCTATGCTTTTCGTAGAGGCCTGATTTTTGTCATTATTTTTTCTCTGTACGTTTCTATGCCGATAACAGCCCCGAAAGCTCATGCACAGGCAAACAGCAAATTGCAACAGGAGCAACAAACAATAACAGAATTACCGAGCAACGACTCAACGATACCCTGGTGGCAATCACCTTTTCTCAATTCTGATCAAGAGGGGTTGAGCGATTATAAGCAGGAAAAATTTACAAGTGCTGCAGATAAATTTGAGAGCAATAGTTGGAAAGCCTCAGCTTTGTATAAGGCGGGACGTTACGAAGAAGCACTAACCGAGTATGAAAAAGTATCAGGCGCGGACAGCCTGTATAACCAAGGCAATGCCCTTGCAAAACTTGGTAAGTTAGAGGCCTCAATTAAAAAGTACGAAGAAGCGCTACAACAAGAGCCTAAGCATGATGATGCAATGGCGAATAAAGCCTTGGTAGAAGAGCTTTTGAATCAACAGCAAAACCAAAACAACCAGCAGTCGCAACAAAATCAGTCTGGTGATGAGTCCAACCAAAGCGAAAATCAGCAACAAGATAATCAGTCTCAAAGTTCTGACGGTCAGCAGAACCAAGAAAATAGTAACGAATCACAAAACGGTGACGAGCAAGGCAGTGAGTCACAGGACTCTGAACAACAGGGCTCTGAACAACAGAGCTCTGAACAACAAAACAGTGATAATCAAAGTGAGGGGCGGCAGAACGATCAGCCTCAATCACCAGAGCAAGGAGAGCAGTCATCTCAGCCACCCCAAAGCGATCAGCAAAATGATCAGAGCGAGAAAGGTGATACCGAACAGGCTGAAGGCTCAAATAGTCGAGAAAACGAGTCTGAGCAGTCAGAAGAGGCCCGTGCTATGCAGGCGCAGCAAGAGGAATTGACTGACGCAGAAAAAGAAGAAATGCAGCGTATGGAAAACCTTATGCGAAGAGTGCCCGATGACCCAGCATTTTTGTTGAAAAGAAAAATGCAGCTAGAAGCCCAAAAACGCAAAAGAGAACGCATGCCATCAAACCGGAGAGATTGGTAGATGAAAGTTTTATCTAAATCTACATTGTTAACGATATTGTTTACCGCCTTATCTATTCTGCCTGCTCACGCTGATATCAACTCAGTAGAAGCAACGATAGACAAAAATCCTGTCATGCTTGATGAAGCCATTAGACTGACAGTTACTGCTGATGGAAGTGCTGACAGAGATGCCTTTGATAGCTCACCATTACTAAAAGACTTTGTGGTAGGACGCACTTCGGTAAGCAGTCAAACTTCTATAGTTAACTTCGATGCAAAGCGCTCCACAACATGGACAACGACACTTTTCCCAAGAAAAGAAGGCACATTTACTATTCCGTCTTTACGGGTTGAAAACAAAAGTACTTATCCCATTGAGGTTACCGTTATTCCCGTTCAGGAACAAAGCAACGTAGCCAGAGATTACTTTGTCACGACGGATATTGATTTAACAGAGGCGTTCCTAAATCAACAGCTTCTTTACACAGTTAAGCTGCATCTCTCGAGCAATATCGAACGCGGCAGTTTGCAAGCCCCCGAAATGGAAAACGCCGAAATTCGACAATTAGGAGATGACAAACAATATACCGATATTATAAACGGGAGAAGATATCAGATTATTGAGAGGCAGTTTGCTGTGGTACCTCAAGCGTCTGGAGAATTCACGCTGCGCGGCCCAGTATTTACCGGTGAAGTCATGGCGTCGAACACCAATCAGCGCTTCGGTTTTTTCAACCGCACTCAACAAATCAATCGCGTAGGACCTGATATTGTTGTCAATATTAAACCTATTCCACGTGACATCGATTACCCTTGGCTACCTTCAGAAATGGTAAGGCTTGACGAAGAGTGGCCACAAGGCGATAGTTTCGTAGTCGGCGAGCCAATTACCCGCATTGTCACTCTGACAGCCCTGGGAGTAGTTGAAGAACAATTGCCGGAAATTCCCGAATTTTATCCGCCAACGTTTAAACTGTATCCAGACCAATCAAACACCACTACGGTAGAAAAAAACCAGAGTTTGATCGCCCAGCGACAAACCTCTCTGGCCATTATTCCTACCGAGCCAGGAAAAATGGTTTTACCTGAAATTACTATTCCTTGGTTTAACACGCTGACTGAAAAAACCGAATATGCCACCATTCCATCTCAATCTATAACCGTCGTTGCCGCCTCTGGTGAAGGTAAAAACGCCGCCTCAACGAGCGAAAATCAAAGTTCCGCGAGCTCAACAGCACCAAGTTCTTCACTCGAGGCAGACTCTACACAAGAACCTACGCAAGGCAGACCGGAAAACTCAACTCAGCAAACACCTGCTAAATCGCAACAAGATACTTCCGACACGCCGTGGTCTAATAACACAGTTTGGTTGGTCATTTCCGTTTTGGCATTAGGTTGGCTAGTTACCTTTGTGGTGCTAATGCTCTATATTAGAAGATATCGCACAATCGATTACAAAAACGCTGGGAACAGTCAAAACACTCGACTGACGAATAAAAATTCAGACAGCGGAGAGAATCAGGCGTACAAAGTATTGATGCAAACGGTGAAGTCTAAAAACGTTTCACAAGTAGATACTGCCCTACAGCTTTGGTTGCGCTCTTTAAATGGCAACACAAAAGTGCGCCCTATGCAGGATGACCTTCCTGAGACTCACGCTATAAAAGAGCCTTTGGATAAATTACATAAGTCGCGGTTTTCAAAGACGAGTGAGGCAACAGACTCTGCAAGCGTCGACACTATTATGGCAGAGCTTGCTAGCGCCATAGATGTCGCCCGAAGTTCATACCTTAAACGTCAGAAAGGTAAAGAAGCCGAGCTATCTAATTTATACCCTACGTAGCAGAGTGAAACGCACTGCGGTTAGCTCTACCTATGAAGAACTAAAAATAATAAAAGTTGCGGCATAAACATATGTGCAGCGAACCAAAACTGGGAGATAACATGAAAAAATCACTATTTTCACTTACACCGATTGCCATTGCACTATTATCAATAACAGCGTGCTCTCCGGCTAATGAAACATCACAAACACAACCTACTGCGGTTAAAAGTGAAAAAGACTCGGCGCAAACAGAATCCCAACGCCTTGCAGCGTTTTTTGAGCGTTCATTTGAAGAAGATTTGAAACGTTCACCCCTATTTCAAAGTTACCTAGGAAAAAAATGGGATTACGACAAGTGGGATGATATTAGCGAAGCTGAGGTAGATGAACAAATAGCTATTGCTAAAGAAAGACTTAGCACGCTGGAGTCCTTTGACACTCAAAAGCTTAACGAGCAAGAAAACCTCAGCCTTCGTCTTTACAAACTTGGCATTGAAAGAGACTTAGCCAACGATGAATTTCGCCACCATCGTTATATAGTGCACCAGTTCAGAGCTGCTCATACACAAGTACCTAGCTTCCTTATCAATATTCACAGCGTAAAAAGCAAGGAAGATGCGGCAGCTTATGTAAGCCGACTTAACAATGTGAGTACCTACTTCGACCAGGTCATCGACCAGATGAAGCTAAGAGAAAAAGCCGGTGTATTCCCACCTAAATGGGCTTACGACCAAATGATTGATGCATCTCGAAACGTTATCAAGGGTATTCCATTTGACACATCCGAAACAGCTTCGACACTTTGGGAAGATTTCCAGGGCAAAGTGAGCGCTCTATCATTAACTGATGAAGAAAAGGCGGGACTCCTCGAAGATGCCAAAAAGGCGTTAACTAGCTCGGTTGAGCCCGCCTATAAGCGCTTGATAAAAGAATTAGCACACCAAAAAACACTGTCTCCAGAGGGCGATGGGGTTTGGCGACTGCCCGATGGAGAACAGTGGTATCAAAACCGTTTAAATTGGTTTACTACTACCGAGCTAACTGCTTCAGAGGTTCACCAAATTGGCTTGAATAATGTTGAGCGGATCCACAACGCTATGCGCGACATTATGGAAGAAGTTGAATTTGAGGGCACACTTCAAGAATTCTTTGTTTTTATGCGTGAAGATGATCAGTTCTATCTTCCGTCAACGCCCCAAGGAAGACAGCAATATCTTGATGATGCCAAACAAGCAATCGACGATATGAGAGAAGAAATCCCTGATTATTTCGGCATTCTTCCTGAAGCCCCCATGATTGTAAAACGGGTGGAGGCATTTAGAGAGCAATCTGCGGGGAAAGCCTTTTATCAAAGCCCGGCACAAGATGGAAGCAGACCCGGCATTTATTACGCTAACCTATATGACATGAAGGCGATGCCAACGTACCAACTAGAAGCCTTGGCGTACCACGAGGGTATTCCAGGCCACCATATGCAGCGAACTATCGCTCAAGAACTCGATGGTATTCCACAGTTTCAGAAGTTCTTAAGCTTTACTGCGTATACAGAAGGCTGGGGGTTATATACCGAAGAACTTGCTAAAGACATGGGCTTTTACAAAGACCCCTACTCTGATTTTGGTAGATTAGCCATGGAGCTATGGCGTGCGTGTAGACTCGTTGTCGACACCGGTATTCATGCTAAAAAATGGTCTAGAGAAGAGGCGGTACAATACTTAGTTGAAAATACGCCAAACCCTGAGTACGACGCACAAAAAGCCATTGAACGATATATTGCTATGCCCGGGCAAGCTACTGCTTACATGATTGGAAAACTCAAAATAATGGAGTTACGTGAGAAAGCAATGAATGAGCTCGGGGACAATTTCGACTGGAAAGGCTTTCATGATGAAATTTTAAAAAATGGTCCAGTTCCGCTTTCTATATTAGAAGAGAACGTAGACGCTTGGGTTAAAAACCGAAGCGCCATGTGATGCTTTACTGTTAAAGTGATAATGTTAGAGAGCGCCTAGGCAGTTTCGCCGCGGCGCTTTTTTTTGCGGCGCAACACTTGGGTAATCTTTCAAAACACAAAATGGAAAATATTTTATGTTTGCTCGAAATAAAATCGATAACACACAGGTCTTATCGAGTATGAAAGCAAAGCATCAAAGATATGAAGCCCTAGTGAAGGCATTTCACGCCGATATTTTCCGTTACGCTTACTGGCTAGTGAAAGACAGAAGTGTAGCTGAAGATATTGTTCAAGAAACATTCCTTAGGGCGTGGCGTTCCCTCGACGCTCTCAATGACGAGAAAGCAGCAAAAGCTTGGTTGATCACGATTTTGCGCCGTGAAAATGCTCGACGATTTGAGCGCAAACAGTTGGATGTTATTGATATCGATGATGTGTTTATCCACGACGAGACTCAGCAAGCAGATGGCGATATCAACCAACGAGAACTCCACCGGCTACTCGGGGGGTTAAGTATTGAATATCGAGAACCTCTTATTTTGCAGCTATTGTTCGGTTTTAGCGGTGAAGAAATTGCCGCACAGCTAAATCTCAATAAAAACACGGTTATGACACGTTTATTTCGAGCCCGAAATCAGCTGAAAGAGGCCGTCGAAAAACAAGATGAAAACAGAGGTCGAATAAATGGATGATTTAGAGTTTAGACGCAGAATTTATGCGGATCCAGAAACGACTGACAGCGACCTTATTGCCGCAGCAAATGCCGATGAAAAAAAGCGTAGCTTTTGGCATGAGCAAAAACAAATGGACAAAAAGCTTAAGCAGGCGTTAAAAGTTGAAGTACCTGATGATTTAGCGAGCAAGCTTATTTGGCAGCAGTCTGCTGATGAATTCAATCGCTATAAGAAAAGAAGCCGTCGGTATATGGCTGTCGCAGCTTCAGTGGCTTTTACTATTGGTATAAGTATCACTATGTGGAACCAGGACTCGGTCGACCTTTCAGGGCAAGCGCTCGCCCATATGCAGTATGCAGAGGTAGAAGAAGCACACTCTCTTTTGCCTGTTGACCTGAATATGGTAAATGCAAAATTAGCAAGCTTCGGCGCCAGTTTTAGCGACATGATTGAGGGTATTGAGGTAGCTAACTACTGTCACTTAAATACGGTGAGAAGCCTGCATTTGATTATTGATACCCCGCAGGGAAAAATGTCGGTATTCGTTGTACCTAAAGACGAGCATATGGAGCTTCCTAGTTATTTTGAAGACAATCGCTTTCATGGAGAAAGCATAAAAATGAGGCAGGCAAACGTGATTGTTGTCGGCGATAAGCGTGCTGATCTTACAGAGATGAAAGAGGCGGTGGCAAAAAGAATGCAGTTTACCGCCTGATTAAGCTGAATATCTAAAGCTGAATTGATGTAAGTGCTTCCCCCAATTTTTTCGCCGATTACAGACTTTACAATATTACTGATAATTTAACATGCAAACCGCCCTCACACCTTATATACTCTGTGCTCGTTTGCGTCTCATGACCTACTAATGATTTTCTAAAAATAGCCATTGTAGGGTATTGCGGCGATTGAAAAGCATCACGATAAAAAAGATAGAGTAAGCAGGTCGCAAAGTGAGTATCAGTAGTGTAAGTATATTAGTAAAAGCCTCTTTGCTTTTACTAATATATATCCCCTCTTTAGTTTTTGCCTCATCGCTTCAAAATGGCGATGCGGAAAAAATTAACCGCTACGCTAATCTCACTCATGCCGTGCTTTATGAATGGAACTATCCTTCTGAGCTCTCAAACGAAGACATTCTCCAACAACTCAAACAAAGCAAAATCCAATCTGATGAATCGGATATAAGCGTTGTTTTTCGGCATGTGATAGCCCTATCTAACGCTCAACACGTTGATGCGCCAAAAGTCCCCGTTGTTATAAAAGAAGTTCTCTTAGATAGACATTGGCAAGCTTTAAAGAGAGCCGATATTAAAACTTACGCTTTTTTGAAGGCGTACCATATCTATATTAAAGGTTTCAATGATTTTAAAGGCTCAGTGAAGCGTCTTAGCTCAACTGTTCCTGCACTTTACAGCTTAAAGAACGACCTTCTACGCTCAGGTAACAAAGTAGCAATCATAACGGTTAGTATGTGGATTGCGTCGGAGTTGATTGATACAGCACCTATACAAGCGATAAATGAAATAGAGTTTGCGTTGCCTCATTTACCCAGTGAACCATCAGGTAACAAACTCGTAATGGAAATTAACCTGGTTGATGCGCACAATGATTTAGCGGATTTATACCTAAACTTGAATGTACCGAGCAAATCAGCCGAGCATGCCAAAAAGTTCATAACTTTGAAAAGACAGTATCACTCTTTAGAAACAACGGACTTTTTATTTGCAATTAGTACTCTAAACCGACTTGGCAAGTTCGACGAAGCTCTAGAATTAATTGAAGAAGCGAGAGATAGCGCCCCCGTTGACGACCACTTTGAAAGTGTGTTTTTAGATATGTTTGAAATGAGTATTTATGGCTCTCGACTAAGAGAGGGAGACAAGGCAAAACTGACTGAACTTAGCACTCGAGTCTTGAACTCTTCGGTTTTGTTTCCAAACGAGTCTGCTGACATAAAGCCTACTGCCAACGCAATATATAACGCAGTGAATGGAAACGATGAGGAATTTAATTATTCGATTCTTCAGCTTGAGGAAGCATTTGAAAAGAAATACTCTTCCACGCCTCTAAAAAATAAAGCCGTGTTGAATAGGTACCTCATACTGAAACATATTTATAACATTCGAGGTGATATCGAAAATGCATTTTCATACCAAGAAAAGTATCAGCTGGCTTTGTTGAATTCTCATGGGGAGAAATTCCAATCTGCTAGCGGCATCAAGCTAGATTTGCTTTCAAAAGATATTGAACTTGCTGAATATCGCCAAAAAGAATTGCTCTCATTACAGCAAGAAAAAGTGGGATTAACAGGAGACAAAGCGAACTTACGCACTGCAGTATTTGCACTTATCGCAGTTATCTGCCTTATGATCACTTCATGGTTATGGCTAGCCAAAAAACAAAGTGACAAGCAAGCCAATACCGACTCTCTTACAGGCGCTCTTACCAGACGAGCAATGCTACGACAATTAAAAGCACTGCTTAAAAGACACCCATCTTCCTGTCTTGCATTGCTCGACATAGATCACTTTAAACGCATCAATGACAAATATGGTCATGCTGTAGGTGATGAAGTATTAAGTACATTTAGCGATATTATTCGCCAAAGAATTCGAAAGAGTGACTTAGTGTGCCGGTATGGCGGCGAAGAATTTCTTATTTACTTTGAACATTCCACAGAACAAGAAGTGACAGCAATTCTTGACGAGTTAAACAACTCCTTCTCAAGTAAAACAAATTGGTCTACTACCAATAAAGCACTCACCGTGTCATTTTCTAGTGGCGTTGTTGCACTAAACGGAACAACAAACTCTGAATCTGTTATTAAATTGTGCGACGACCTGTTATACAAAGCAAAAAATCGCGGGCGCTCAAGAGTTGAATCGACAACATTGGCGCACAGTTATTAACCCCTAATACTACCTATTACCCTCTATTAATATCCTTATAAACACCCGAATTCGCTGGCTTCAAAAACTTTTTCCCCTCGAGCCCCTCGAACACAGGGGTTATGCTGGTGCTAGCGAAAGTCTTATGCTAGTAAACCCACAGTTGGATAAATATTATCAAAATTAGCATAATCTTTTAAAAACCGTTCAAAAACCAACCAGTGAGCACATACTTACATGGAGACTCCAAATTATTGGTGATAGCATGGAATAAAAATTAAAGGGAACATATATGGCTACTGGCACGATTATTTCGTTGGGTTTGTATTTTGTTGTAATGTTGGGGATAGGTCTTTTTGCTTACCGGCAAACAGACACCAACGTTGAAGGTTATATGTTAGGTGGCCGCCAGTTAGGCCCGGCCGTTACCGCTTTATCCGCAGGCGCGTCTGATATGAGTGGTTGGATGTTAATGGGTCTTCCGGGAGCAATGTACGTCTCGGGCTTATCTGCAGGCTGGATTGCCGTAGGTTTAACGCTAGGCGCACTAGCCAATTATTTACTTGTCGCCCCACGACTGCGTATCTATACAGAAGTTGCCAGCAACTCCATCACCATCCCGGATTATTTCGAAAATCGTTTTGCAGATAACTCACGCATTCTTCGAGTTATCGCTTCTGTCGTTATTGTCGTTTTCTTCACTCTTTATACATCGTCTGGTGTAGTTGCCGGCGGCAAATTATTTGAAACCTCGTTCGGGTTGAGTTACGAAACTGGCTTGTATGTCACTGCAGGCGTTGTTGTTGCCTATACATTGGTCGGCGGGTTCATGGCAGTTAGCATGACCGACTTTGTACAAGGCTGTATCATGTTTGTTTCGCTAATCATGGTACCAGCGGTGGTTATCAGTGAATTGGGCGGTATTAGCGCATCTATCGATGCACTTGATAACATAAACCCTGCTTTGTTTGACGCATTCATGGATGCATCTTCGAATGAAGCCATAACCTTTATTGGTATAGTGTCGCTGATGTCCTGGGGACTGGGTTATTTTGGTCAGCCACACATTATTGTGCGCTTTATGGCGATACGCTCGGTGCAGGATATTCCGAAAGCCCGTAACATTGGTATGAGTTGGATGATCGTATCTATTATTGGTGCACTAATGACTGGCTTATTTGGGCTAGCCTACGTCACCGGAAATGGTAATTCCATCGACCCCGAAACCGTTTTCATCTACCTTTCACAAATTTTATTCCACCCTCTTATTGGTGGCTTCTTATTAGCCGCAATTTTAGCGGCGATTATGAGTACAATTTCATCGCAACTGTTAGTAACGTCTAGTTCACTTACCAGTGATTTTTATCAAGCATTTTTACGTAAAGACGCCTCTGACAAAGAGTTAGTTATTGCCGGTCGACTAAGCGTAATTGCAGTTGCGCTAGTCTCAATATTTTTAGCGTACGACAGAGACAGCACCATATTGACCCTAGTCAGCAATGCTTGGGCAGGGTTCGGCGCCGCATTCGGTCCATTGGTTCTATTTAGCTTATTTAAGCGTGAAATGACTCGAAGAGCAGCTTTAGGCGGAATGGTTGTAGGTGCGGTAACTGTATTACTGTGGATATATCTACCGGTAACTATCAACGGCCAAGCGCTCGGAGACTGGATGTATGAAATAGTACCTGGGTTTATTCTTTCCAGCCTAGCTATTATTATCCTCAGTAAAACAGGCAAGCCGCGCGAGGGTGTCACTGAAACCTTCGATGCATTTCAAAAGCAATTTAACGCGCGTTAATAAGAAATTCATTGTTTTGTAAAGCCTCAAATTGTTTCGCAATTTGAGGCTTTTTACGTTCTAGTCGCCAAAACAAGCGCTTATATCTAAATTATATAGGTTTTTATTTTTTGAGAATAAGAAAGCTATTTTAAATAGCAAAATGGCATACTACTTTTGAAAATAAATATGTTATCTTTCTATGCAGAAAAACAACCCGCATATAACTTTTTTTTATATAACATAAATCGGACTTCAAAATGACTGCAAGTATCCCGTCTATCACGCATTTGAAACAACTCGAAGCCGAGAGTATCCAAATTTTCCGAGAAGTTGCTGCTGAGTTTGACAACCCAGTAATGCTTTACTCGGTAGGAAAAGACTCTTCGGTTCTTCTTCATCTAGCACGTAAAGCGTTTGCACCAGGTAAAATTCCTTTCCCTCTACTTCACGTAGACACCACGTGGAAATTTGGCGAAATGATAAAATTCCGCGATGAGCAGGCGAAAAAGCACGGCTTTGATCTGCTTGTTCACATCAATGAAGAAGGTGTTGAGGCTGGCGTTGGTCCATTTAGCCACGGCTCAGCAAAACACACTGATATCATGAAAACCCAGTCTCTTAAACAAGCACTGAATAAGTATCAATTTGATGCTGCATTCGGTGGCGCCCGTCGTGATGAAGAAAAATCTCGCGCCAAAGAGCGCGTTTATTCATTCCGTGACAGCAACCATCGCTGGGATCCAAAGAATCAACGCCCAGAGTTGTGGAACATTTATAATTCACAGGTAAACAAAGGCGAAAGTATTCGTGTATTTCCAATGTCTAACTGGACTGAGCTAGATATCTGGCAATATATCTACCTTGAAAACATCGATATTCCACAGCTGTATCTGTCAAAGCCTCGCCCAGTAGTAGAGCGTGACGGCGTTTTGATAATGGTAGATGATGACCGCATGCCGTTAGAAGAAGGCGAAGTGCCAGAAATGCGCTCTGTTCGCTTCCGTACTCTAGGTTGCTATCCATTGACCGGTGCTGTTGAGTCAACAGCGGCAACACTTCCCGAAGTTATTCAAGAGATGTTGCTTACCAAGACGTCTGAGCGTCAAGGCCGCGTTATCGACCATGACAGCGCAGGCTCTATGGAGAAGAAGAAAATGGAAGGGTACTTCTAATGGCCACAGACAACGTTGTTTGGCACAAACACGAAGTCAACAAGACCACCCGCTCTGAGAAGTTAGGTCAAACACCTCGCGTGTTTTGGCTTACCGGGTTAAGTGGTTCTGGTAAATCTACGTTAGCCAACTTGCTTGAGAAAAAACTTCACGAGCAAAATAAACATACGTACCTGTTAGATGGCGACAACGTACGTCACGGTTTATGTGGCGACTTAGGATTTAGCGACAAAGATCGGGTTGAAAACATTCGCCGCATTAGCGAAGTCGCCAAACTTTTTGTTGACTCTGGAACCTTGGTACTGACTGCGTTTATCTCTCCTTTTAAAGCTGACCGCGATTATTGCCGCAGCTTAATGGAAGAAGGCGAGTTTGTGGAAGTGTTTGTTGATACACCACTTGAGGTGTGTGAAAAGCGCGACCCCAAAGGCTTGTACAAAAAGGCCCGCAGTGGCGAAATCAAGGACTTTACAGGTATCGATTCAGCCTATGAAGCACCTGAATCACCGGAAGTACACTTAACCTATCAGGATGAACCGGCAGAGCAGACCGCTGAGCGTTTATATGCTTTGCTACAAGAAAAGGGATTGGTGTAATGACACAGCCTTTAAATAATCTCGCACAAAAAGTGCTAACTATTGCCAAAGAAGCTGGCGATAAAATTATGGCGATTTACGAAAAAGATTTCGCTATTTATGAGAAGCAAGATACCAGCCCACTAACCGAAGCTGACCTTGCCGCCCATAACGTTATTGTAAAGGCCCTTGAAGCGGAATCTGACCTGCCTATTCTTTCTGAAGAGTCAGCTGATATTTCGTGGGATGAACGTAAAACATGGTCGTCATACTGGCTGGTTGATCCGCTAGACGGCACCAAAGAGTTTATTAAGAAAAACGGTGAATTTACGGTAAACATTGCACTTATCGAAAACGGTAAACCGACAATGGGTATTGTTTACGCTCCAGCGTTAAACAAAAGCTATGTGGGTACTGTTGGTGAAGGTGCTTGGACCGAAATCGACGGTGTGTTCACGCCTATCACGGCGAAGAAACACAGCGGTAACGACGTGTGGAAAATAGTTGGAAGTCGTTCTCATCAAAGCCCTGAAATTCAGAATTTACTAGCACAACTTGAAGGTGAAACTGAACTGGTAGCTATGGGAAGTTCTTTAAAACTCTGTTTAGTGGCGGAAGGTGAAGCCCACCTTTACCCTCGTTTGGGCCCAACATCTGAATGGGATACAGGCGCTGCACATGCAGTTGCACTGGCTGCTGGGGCAAGTGTAACTGTTCTAGACCCAGAAAATCCACTAGATGACAACGCCGACGCTCTTACCTATAACCAAAAAGAGTCTGTATTAAACCCCTTTTTCCTTGTGAGCGCATAACATGAACAACGAAAACGAATTATTAAGACAGGACGTTCTGTCTTACCTTGAGCAACACGAAAAGAAAGACATGCTACGTTTCCTTACCTGCGGTAGCGTAGACGATGGTAAGAGTACCCTTATTGGTCGCTTACTTCACGATTCAAAAATGATTTACGAAGACCAGCTTGCCGCTATTACAAAAGACAGCAAAAAAGTAGGTACTACGGGAGAGAAAGTTGACCTTGCCCTTCTTGTAGACGGTCTTCAGTCTGAGCGTGAACAAGGTATTACCATTGATGTAGCTTACCGCTACTTCTCTACCGACAAGCGTAAATTTATTATCGCTGATACTCCAGGGCATGAGCAGTACACCCGCAATATGGTAACAGGCGCATCTACTTGCGACCTTGCTATTATTCTTGTTGATGCCCGTGGCGGCGTTAAGGTGCAAACTAAGCGTCATTCATTCCTAGTTTCACTTCTAGGTATTAAGCATGTTATTGTTGCGATCAACAAAATGGACTTAATGGACTATTCGCAAGATGTTTACGAGCAGATTCAAGCTGACTATCTTAAGTTTGCTGAGCAACTTGATATTCCTGATATTCAATTTGTTCCACTGTCTGCGCTCGAAGGCGATAATGTTGTAAGTATTAGCGAAAACACACCCTGGTTTAACGGCACGCCATTAATGGAAATGCTGGAGAACATCGAGATTGGCGAAGACGACAACCATCACGACTTCAGATTTCCAGTACAGTATGTTAACCGTCCTAACTTAGATTTCCGCGGATTCGCAGGCACAGTGGTTTCTGGTCAAGTAGCGCCAGGAGACGAAATTACTGCACTTCCTTCTGGCAAAACATCAAAAGTTAAGCAAGTAGTGACTTTTGAAGGTGACCAAGAGCGCGCTTATGTACCTCAGGCGGTAACGCTTACTCTAGAAGATGAAATCGATATTTCTCGTGGCGACATGATTGTAAAGTCAGATAATTTGCCTTTGCTTTCTACGCAGTTCAAAACTCATCTTGTGTGGATGTCTGAAGAGCCATTGATGCCAAACAAGCAATACTTGTTTAAGTTTGCAACGAAATCAACACCTGGTGTTGTCGCTCATATCGATAATCAAATAGACGTTAACACATTGGAAAAAGCCGATGCTATGCACCTAAATCTCAATGAGATTGGAGTGGTTGATGTGAAATT
The DNA here is from genome assembly GCF_001886475.1 of Alteromonas sp. RW2A1. Classification (NCBI taxonomy): domain Bacteria; kingdom Pseudomonadati; phylum Pseudomonadota; class Gammaproteobacteria; order Alteromonadales; family Alteromonadaceae; genus Alteromonas; species Alteromonas sp. RW2A1. The sequence continues at coordinate 1,919,679 of NZ_CP018031.1, forward strand.
CACTCAGCCTATTGCATGCGACCCTTATAAACGCAATCGTCCAACGGGTTCATTTATCGTTATCGATCGCCTTACCAACGGTACGGTAGGTGCGGGTATGGTAATTGATGCCATTTCTGGTGATGCACAGCATGCTTCTGCAAACTTTTCTGAGTTTGAATTAGAATTCAACGAGCTTGTGCGTAAGCACTTCCCTCATTGGAACGCTGTGGATATTTCTAAGCTATAAGCAGGACTGGACATATATGGATGTTACCCAGTTCATCGTACTGGCAATTTTTGCCAGTACGATTTTTGCGCTGATTTTTACCAATCAGCGCCCTGCCACTGTATTTTCTGGTGCAGTGTTGGGTTTACTGGTTACGCAGCAATTATCGCTAGATGACATTCTACTAAACTTGACGAACAAGGGCTTAATCACCCTTGTTTTGTTGCTTTTAGTCAGTAGTGCCATTGATAAAACTGCTCTTATCAAACGCCTTGGCAGAAAGTTAGTGACTGCTGACTTTACACGTTCATACTGGCGATTGTTCTCGCTGACATTTATCTCATCAGCGCTTCTCAACAACACTGCTATTGTGGCAAGCCTCATAGGCCCCATTAAGCAAAACCAACATCATCCAGCGTCAAGATTACTTATCCCCTTGTCCTATGCCGCTATTTTAGGTGGTACGGTGACATTAATTGGAACGTCTACAAACCTTATAGTCGATAGTTTTTTGCAAGAGCATGGACATCCTGGCTTCAACTTCTTTGACTTTACCCTATACGGTACTGTTGCTGGGTTGAGCTGCGGTTTATTGATGTTTCTGTTACTGCCACTACTACCGAATATCGGCAATAAGGACAGTAGCTACTTTGCCTATATGGTAGAAGCTGAGGTTGAAGCCGGCTCAGAGCTTATTGGCAAAACTGTTGAACAAAATCATTTGAGAAACCTTCCCGAGCTTTTCTTAGTAGAGATTGTCAGAGATAAGAATTTGATATCCCCTGTTGGCCCTGAGGTTGTTATTCTAGAAAGCGATAAGCTGATGTTTTCGGGTAACGTACAAAAGCTAGACAATTTAAGCCATATAAAAGGCTTAAGTATGTTTGCCGAAACCGATGGCGTTTTGCGGGAAAGCCTAACCGAGGTAGTGGTATCAAATCGTGCACAAATAATTGGGCAAACAATAAAGCAGTTGGGTTTTAGGGCGTTGTTTGATGCCGCTGTTGTTGCCATACGCAGAGACGGGGAACAACTCTCAGGTAAACTTGGGGAAATAAAATTAAAGTCTGGTGATTTTTTGCTTCTCGCAACAGGCCCTGACTTTGCGACTAGACAAAACCTGAGCAAGAACTTCTTCGTACTTTCAGAGCAAAAAATCGCTCGCCCGCTCACCAACAAGCAAGAATGGATCACGTTAGGTGGCTTTTTAACTACCGTTGCACTTGCTGCATCTGACATTATTAATTTAGCCATCGGTTTGCTATTTTTGGCTGCTGTTTTGGTCATCATGAAAGTAACGTCTAATGGTGAAATGAAACGAAACCTTCCCCTCAATTTAATTGTGGTGATTGTGGGCGCGTTGAGTTTAGCTACTGCACTTGAAACTTCAGGGGTAATCGCTGTTACAACTCAAGCGTTAATGCCCATACTGTCTGGCACTGACTGGTTTATTGCATTAATAGCTATATACCTGATTACACTGTTGCTTACTGAATTTGTGACTAATAATGCCGCTGCTGCCTTGATGTTTCCTTTTGCGTATGGCTTAGTGGAGATTATTGGTGCTCCGCTCATGCCCTTTGCTTTAGCCGTTGCCTTTGCTGCAAGTGCTAGCTTTATATCACCTTTTGGGTATCAAACTAATTTACTGGTATACAATGCCGCGAACTACCGGTTTTCCCATTTCATAAAAATAGGTCTACCTATATCGATTGTGTACAGCGCCATTGTGCTTTGCCTTCTTAATGCGACTTATTTTTAGCCCGTGGACGTCAGCTTCGAACATCAGGCTAGGTAAATGAGACAAAGAACGGTGATTAAGTTTTAAGTGAATAAGGAAGCAGTTGCTTCCTTATTTATTCTTATACTCTATATGGTATTAAACTTACCGTGTAAATTTGCTCAACAATTACTTACAAATTAGTATGTTGAAAAATTTGCATTGCGCTGTACTTTGGCGAGCCAACTCCGTACTCTACTAAAAAAAGCCGCTCTTATTCGAATGGCCAAATAACCAAATAAAAACAAAACTATTTTCATGGAGAAAGAAATGCACTCGGTTTCAAACCCATTCCAGGCTTGCAACGATATATTTTTTAAACCTAATGGCGTGTTCAAGGCAGTTGGAGAAAGGAACAACTGGAGTTGGATGCCATTTTTTATGGTGATGGGCATCACATTAGTACTGCAGTACCTGTACGTTAATTTTGTTGATATTGAATGGTTTGCGAATTTGAATATTGCTGCACAGGGCGATATGAGCCCAGCTGAAGAAGATCAAATGCGCGCCTTTTTCACCCGAAGCAGCTTAATGTGGTCTCAGCTTATTGGTGCGTTCTTTGTTCTCATTATCATTAACGCAATCTATGCCGTTTATCTAAACCTAGCCACCCGGGCAGATGACAGTCATGTTTTCGGTTTCACAGACTGGTACGGCTTCTCATGGTGGGTGTCTATGCCGTACGTGATAACAGGTTTATTAGGTCTTGCCATACTGCTCTTTGCCAACGACCATCAGATATCGCCAGCTGCATTAGCACCAACGTCGTTGAGCTATATTCTCAGTGTCCCCATGGATTCTGAGTGGTTTGCATTTTGTCAGGCAATTCGATTAGAGCTGTTTTGGGGTATCTACCTTGCTATGGTCGGTATATCGCAATGGACATCATTTTCTAAGCAAAAAGCTGCAATAATCGCGACGGCGCCTTACCTTATTATTTATTCAATTTGGCTTGTTGCTTTACTCGCATTCTAATTGATATTGCACGTTTTTACTGCTTTGGAACCTTTTTATATTGGCTTCCAAAGCGGTAACTGAGTCGGCATTTTCGCTCCCTCTCTAACCGGCCTAAAATACTCCTTGTTATTATAAAAATCGAGCGTCTGATCGTGGTGCCATCCCGGCACTCCTAATAAGGGAACGGGTTTTAGAATAGGAGCCTGCTGAAAATTATCTAACTGCACTATTCGCTCCACTAAAGCATTATCTATCACACTCCTTTGTTGCCAAGGATCTAATTTGCTAAAACCACTAGGAACAGCGACGGCAAGCCATTTGCCCGTTAAACCAATAAATGGGCTAAGCATCATTTCTAAATTCGCATGTCCGAAGATAAACGGTGTTACGCATTTTCCCCATTTATCTCGCTGCTGAATAAATACTTCATGCCATTCATGCATCGCGAGGCTAGCAAGAAACTGGTTTAGCTCTGCTTTGCTTACGTTTTCTGTTTTACTAAAACTGTCTCCAGCTTCAATAGCTAAGACAACACCGCATTCGTCGAAATGGGTTATTCGACTTCGTCTCGCCGTGCGAGGGTTCGCCCCGAAGTTTGCGATATCCTTAATATGGAGTGCATTAAGCAGTGATTTTGCTTTCGGAAACTGAACCCAAATGAGCGCATTAAATAAATCGTGCCAGTTGTCTTCTCGTGTGGGAACCACATTGTCTTCGCCAATAATGGTTTCATAGTATCGACTTTCAGTAGCTGGAAATGTGCTTTGTCCCTTGAACGTTGGGCCTTGCCATTTTGGTTGAAAACGTTGCACTACCCTGTTGAGCTGCTGCGCACTGGGAAAAGCATTTTCATTTAGCAAGTTTACTTCTGACAAAAGGGCGGTAACACAAGGAGAGGCAGAATCATGAAGATGGCTTTTATCGAAAGGAATATGTGCTGATTGCATAACACCTATTGGTTCAGATTATGGAATTCTCTATACTGATGACTACGGCGTGTCGTTTTTTACCATGTGTTTCTGATATTTTTGCAAAAATCGACACTCCCTATTGTAGAGCAAACAAAAACAATTAATAGAGATTAATAATGAAAAAAATGTTCTTGCCCTTGCTTGTTCCTGCGCTTTTTAGCGTAAGTGCATGTACACCATCTAACGATACAGAACCTCCACAAAACCAAGTGAAAAGCGCCTTGCCAGCAGAGGCGTCAACAAATTTTGATGACGTGTATAACAGCATTTCAGACACAGATATTAGAGAGCCGTTGAAGATCCTTTCATCAGACGAATTTGAGGGTCGTTTACCAACCACTGAGGGTGAAAGGAAGACAATTGATTATCTGGTAAGCCAATTTAAAGAAGCCGGTTTAGAGCCGGGAAATGGCGATAGCTACCTGCAAAAAGTAGCGTTGATGGAAATTACTGCTGACCCCGACATGACAATGTCAATTGGAGACAATAGCTTCACCTATAAAGAAGACATGGTGGCATCATCCAAACGCGAGCAAGCGTCAGTGAGTCTAGAAGACTCCGAGCTTGTATTCGTAGGCTATGGTGTCAATGCGCCTGAATATGATTGGAACGACTACGAAGGGTTAGATGTTACAGGGAAAACCGTGGTGATACTCATCAACGATCCTGGCTTTGAAAACCCTAAAAGCGGTAAATTTCAGGGTACAACAATGACTTATTATGGTCGTTGGAGCTATAAATATGAAGAGGCCAGTCGCCAGGGTGCTGCAGCCGCTATTATTGTGCACGAATCAGCTCCGGCTTCTTACGGTTGGTCGGTAGTGGCAAACAGTTGGAGTGGTCCTCAATACGGTCTTGTAACACCCGACAAAGGCGCGAGCAGAGTTGCAGTTGAAGGCTGGCTGACATTAGATGCAGCTAAAAAAGTGTTCAGTGATGCCGGATTAGATTTTACTAGCGAGAAGGCCAAGGCGATGAAAGGCCCCTATCACAAAGCCATGGATATCAAAGCCTCAGTTACCGTTAACAACACGTTCAAAAAGTCTGAGAGTAATAATGTTATTGCAACTTTACCCGGGTCTGCATTTGCAGATGATCACATCATCTATACAGCTCACTGGGATCATCTTGGTAAAGATGCTAGCAAAGAAGGCGATCAAATTTATAACGGTGCTCATGATAATGCTACCGGCACTGCCGCAATGATAGCGATGGCAAAGGCCTACTCTTCTCTAAGCCCTAGACCAAAACGCTCAGTATCATTTTTGGTCGTGACGGCAGAAGAGCAAGGTCTGTTAGGCAGCAAGTACTATGCGGCTAACCCGGTCATTCCACTTGAGAGAACCGTCGCCAATATTAATATGGATGCCATGAATGTATTGGGTAAAACTAAAAACGTTGCCGTGGTTGGAATGGGAAAATCTGAGCTTGAAACCTATCTTAAAAAGGCTGCAGATAAGCAAGGAAGAGTGCTAACACAAGAGGATAAACCAGAGGCAGGCTACTACTATCGCTCTGATCACTTCAGTTTTGCGAAGCAAGGCGTACCAGCGCTTTATGCTGAAGGAGGCGACGAGCCTGCCGATGAGGAAACAGCTAAATATCGCAAGCGCATGAATGTTATCGTTACAGGCTGCTATCACCAAGTATGTGATGAGTATAGAGACAGCTGGGACTTAAGCGGCATAGTGCAAGATACACAGATGTTATTCGACGTTGGTGTGAATGTAGCGAATGCGCCTATGTGGCCTAAATGGAACGAAGGCAGTGAGTTTCAGCGCCAGTATTAAAAACAAAGCTAAACCGAAAGCTTAAAGATAAGAAAAGCGTGAAGCCCCGTCCCAGCGGGGCTTCTTAATTTACTCTGCACGTTTTTTTGCACTGCATTCGCAATGTGCATCGCTGTACCAACTTCACTATCGATAAAAAATTCAATAGAAACTTGTTAATCGCAACTTGTTAATCGTAAACAGTGCAGAGGTTAGAACGCTAGTTTCTGGGAGCTAAAAGGAAAGGTCGCAGCTAGCTAAGGTATATCACTGACGATTTTTCAGGCAATTTAGAATACTTTTGCATTTTTGTCGTTAACAGGCTTCAAAAGAACTAATAAATTCCATTTTATCATCACAATGTACTTGCAATTTCCTGTCAGACTGGCACATTCAAGACACGCGAACCATACAAATCAAAAATAATAATCTTTCGCTGCTTATAGACAAGCGCCCGACAGAAATAACCCATTTTTTTCAATAAGTGAACAGAGAGAACTCGTTTTATGTGTGGTATTTTCGGTATCCTTGATATCAAAACCGATGTGTCTGAACTCAGAACCCAAGCCCTCGATTTATCTAAACTTTTGCGCCACCGTGGCCCTGACTGGTCGGGTATCTGGAATAATGACAATACCATTCTTTGTCATGAACGATTGGCTATTGTCGATGTAGATACAGGCGCTCAACCGCTTATCAGTCAGAACGACAAGCACATCCTTGCTGTTAACGGTGAAATATATAATCACAAGCAGTTAGCTGCTGATTTGGATGAGCCTTATCCATTTAAAACTCGCTCTGACTGCGAAGTTATACTTCCCCTATATCAACAAAAAGGCGTGGAGTTTATTGACGAACTAGAAGGAATGTTTGCTTTTATTCTTTATGACGAAGAAAAAGATGCATACCTAATCGCACGTGATCACATTGGTATTATCCCCCTTTACACAGGTTACGACGAGCACGGCAACTTCTATGTTTCTTCTGAAATGAAGGCGCTAGCCAGTGTGTGTAAAACCATAAGTGAATTTCCTCCAGGCCACTACATGTGGAGTAAGGAAGGCAAACTAACTAAATATTACAAGCGCGACTGGATGGACTATGAGAATGTAAAAGACAACAGCTCTGACCTAGAAGAGCTTCGAGTTGCATTTGAAAAGGCCGTGAAATCTCACATGATGTCAGACGTTCCTTACGCAGTACTTCTGTCAGGTGGTCTAGATTCCTCATTGGTGTCTGCAGTCGCAGCACAATATGTTGCCAAGCGTGTAGAAGATGAAGACAAAACAGACGCATGGTGGCCTAGACTCCACAGCTTCGCTGTCGGTTTAGAAGGTGCGCCTGACTTGAAAGCCGCCAAGAAAGTGGCTGATATGATTGGCACTGTGCACCACGAAATACATTTCACCATTCAAGAAGGTTTAGACGCGATCCGTGACGTTATTTTCCATCTTGAAACTTATGACACGACAACCATTCGTGCCGCCACACCTATGTATCTAATGACCCGAAAAATTAAGGCTATGGGTATTAAAATGGTGTTGTCGGGTGAAGGAGCTGACGAAATTTTTGGCGGCTACCTATATTTCCACAAAGCGCCAAATGCTAAAGAATTCCACGAAGAAACTGTTCGTAAGCTAGACCGTCTTCATATGTTCGACTGCGCCCGCGCTAACAAAGCGACTTCCGCCTGGGGTGTAGAAGCCCGCGTGCCTTTCCTTGATAAAAACTTCATTGATGTGGCCATGCGCTTGAACCCACAAGACAAGATGTGTCTTGATGGGAAAATGGAAAAATGGATCCTTCGTAAATCGTTCGATAACGGTGACACGCTTCCCGCAGAGGTTTTGTGGCGTCAAAAAGAGCAGTTTGGTGATGGCGTAGGCTATTCTTGGATAGACTCTATTAGAGATTTTGTAGACAACGAAGTGACTGATCAACAGCTTGCCACTGCCGAGTTCCGCTTCCCGCACAATACCCCTGATACGAAAGAAGGTTACTACTACCGCACTATTTTTGAGGGCTACTTCCCACAAGAAAGCGCGGCACGCTGTGTTCCAGGAGGAAAATCTATCGCGTGTAGTACCGTAGAAGCTCTTGAGTGGGATGAAAGCTTTAAGAACAATGCAGACCCGTCGGGTCGCTCAATGAAAGGGGTTCACTCGGGTGAATCTTAATATCAGCAGAGTAATTTGTTAACTAAAAAACGCGACGTAAAGTCGCGTTTTTTATTGCATAGACGTATACCACAGAGACTCATCATCTAATGGCGTATCATCGGGTAGCAAAGGGTTTTCAATCGTAAATATCGTTCTTTCGCTCATATTAATTTTATCGAGAACAGGCAAATAGGTAGACTGAAAAAGTTTATCAAACGACCCATCAGCTTTCGCTCTGCGAAGCCCCGACTCGATTAGATTTGCCAATGTTTTATTATTGTTGCTGACAAAATAATACATGGCAGTGGGATAATATAAGGCATAAGACGGTTCTAGGGATATGTTTGACCCTTTACCAAGCTTTTCAAGCTCAGGTGTGATCTCAATAACCGAGCGGGGAAAGAAATCGCCTCTCCCCTGCTTTAGAAAATCGTAGGCTTCATCGAACTCAGGCACAGTAAACACATTAAAGCCGTTGGCCTGTAAAATTTTGGTATCCGGCCAGTCTTCCCCTTGCACTGGAACAAAGCCACGCATATCTTCAATAGAACTAATGTTTTTGAACTTCGCCCGCTTTTTATCGTTTACTGCAAAAACTCGTAGACCGATTAGTCCTTTGGCAATAGGTATTCGGATAGCATTGAGATCTTTCTCCCTCTGGATATCCGTCATACTCCACACAACGTTTACCTGTCTATTTTCACGCAGCTGGCGCATTGCTTTACCAGATAGCAAAATTCTGTCTGAGGGACGTAGTTCATAGTTAACGCCTGTTTTGTCGAGCGCTAGTTTAAGCAGTGCTATGGGATATTGCGTGCGCTCGTCAGTATCGTCTATTGGACGCGGGTAAGTGATTGTCCACAACGCCCCTTGAACCGAAAAACAGCCAAGCAACAACACAAGAGCAAGTGCTCTACACATCCCTAACATTCCTTTATTTGTCATTAGGTTATTATTCAATACCTATATACTTATGTGTTTGTAAAGATAGCCGCCAGTTTCTCGCAATACAAGTCTTCACGGCTAATTCCGTTGCTCTTGGTTGCTGACTTATTGGCTGGAGACATACCTGCTTCCCTTCCAGTGACGACACATTAGCTAAAAGCGCGTCGAGTTCATCAATATGCTTTTGCATAGCAATGGGATGCTTTATTTCATTTGCGCGCTCTAGCGCACTGGTAAGTACTTCAAAACCGCCTCGCATATTTATCTTCGGCGATACCGTGACATATGTTCTTTCATCACAAAAAATTTCAAACGTGCCGCTTGTTTCAATTTGCGTTGTAAAGCCGTTATCGTGCAGTAATGTAGTCAGTCCCCGCAGGTCATACATACATGGTTCACCGCCGGTAATGACAACGTGCTTGGCTAGATACCCCTCTTTTTCGAATAAAGTGAGAAGCTCTTTATCATCGCTAAGAAAATATGTTTCTGACTCCTCTGTTTGCTCGATGATCTCTTTTGAGGAAACAATTAAGTCTTCCTTTATTTCCCATGTGTGTTTTGTGTCGCACCACGGACACCCCACTGGGCACCCTTGTAAACGAACAAAAATTGAGGGAATTCCTGTATGCGCTCCCTCACCTTGTATGGTTTCAAACATTTCATTGATGTTTAACGTGCTTAATACAGACAAATTGACGTCCTTTACCGATTGTATCTTGGGATTTTACCAAGGATCACATAAAATTCTGACATTATTTCTTAATTCGTTAAAAACTATGTCAGAAAACGTTGTTGTTATTTATTCAGGAGGTATGGATTCCTTCACTGTATTGCATAAAGCGCTTAGGGAAGGGAAAAAGGTGCACGCGCTTAGTTTCAATTACGGTCAACGCCATAAGAAAGAACTTGATTACGCAGCTGGGGTCTGTGAGTCGCTTAATGTGCCACATAAAGTGGTTGATATAAGTGCTATCAATTCTTTAGTGGGTGGTTCTGCGTTAACCTCTGATATTGAGGTTCCAGAAGGTCATTATGAAGAACCCAGTATGAAACAAACGGTTGTACCTAATCGCAATATGATTCTACTGTCACTTGCGGTTGGCTATGCAGTTAGTTTAGAGGCAAACAAAGTCTACTACGGTGCTCACGCTGGTGATCACGCTATTTACCCAGATTGTAGACCCGAATTTGTGCACCGTATGAATGACGTGTGCGGGATAGCAAATTACACCCCCGTTGAAATTGTCACTCCTTACATCGATGACAGCAAAACAGCAATTCTCACCGACGGCCTCAACATGGGGCTAGATTATGGCAAAACGTGGACATGCTATAACGGAAGAGAGAAAGCATGCGGAAAATGCGGGGCCTGCGAAGAACGTTTAGAGGCATTTAAGGACAATAACGCCACTGACCCCTTAGAATACGAGTAGTTCTTTTTAAGAGTCTAACTTGTGACTAAAGCCCTTTCACAAGGGCTATGTCCACAAAGCGCTTCTAACGGAAAAGTGACGTGAGAGCTTGAGGTCACTTCCTCATTGCAATACGCTGAAACGCCACTGAGCCGATATGCACAATGACAACGGATATGAAAGCACACACGCCTAACGCCCCGCCAATTCCATTTAGAAGCGGTAAAATAACCGCACTGATTGCGCCAAACACACAAGACGCGATCAAAATTCCGGTATGATTGAGTCGATGAGACGATGTCATGCCCACAAAGCTTCCGCCAAAGAACATAGTGGCATAAACGTTAGCTTTATCTGTACCAGCGAGCAACAAAACCAGTAGATAACATACTAACGTACCGGCACTGCTTGCTCTAACACTGTTCATCCAAGGTTGAGAACTAGCTTTGTATGTGACTATGCCTCCTAATAGCGCAAAGAAAAACAATACCATCAGAACATCATCGCTTTAGTTAAGATAACGCTAGCCACGGAAACGAAGGCAATTGCACCAAGCTTTCCGCCAATGCCAATTAATACATTCCTCAAGGCCGTATAAAGCGCGGCACCGATGATACTCATCAACATTAGATCGTAAACAGAAGAAACAATATTGTAGGAACACATTCCCGCAAAGGCCCCAGCATAGATTGCCGACTGTATGTGGTGTTTGAAACGTAAATGAGAGGGAAAAAAGCTACCTAAAAGGCCTATCGAGGCGGCGCTCACAACAACAGGCACGTGTAGTGAGCTGTGCAGGAAAAAGCAGCCGTAAATTCCAAAAAAGAATGAAAGTAACTTGGCTAAATAAAAAATACCTGTTTCTTTCAACGGTCTGCCTTCGCCACACAAAACCCATTTCTGCGCTGTAATTTTAGAAAAGTTTGCTATTATTTTTGGCTCTCAGCGATGAAATAACTAAGTTCTTTTATGCAGTGGCGTAACACTGGGTTTAACCGAGTATTTTTGCCATTCATTACAAACAATTCGTGGGTGAACTTAAATAGACTTCCGTTCGCGATAGGAACTAATCCTAATGCCGCTCCCTGCTCTTTTGCCATATAGTCGGGTAACAGACCTACATACTCTCCTGTCATAATAGCTGACATAGCAGCATCAAAGGAGTCGGAGAAGGTTTGAATAGCAAGACGTGATTCGTCTTCAATATAGTTAGCAGAAGACAAACCCGATATACCTATTGCAGGATAATCCTCAATATTTACATCATCGGGAAGTTCGGTATCTCGGTATTTTGCCAATGCATGAGTTGGTGAGCAGTATAAACGCCCTTCAACATCTAACCCCACAGGGTGAAAGGTTACCGATTCGGGTTTAACCATGTCATAGGTTGATACAACAAGGTGACATTCTCCAGATAGTGCTACGTGCTCTACTTCGTTATACAGACGCGTTTGAATATTTACGTGAATATCATCAAACTTTTTCATGGTGCTTTTAACGGCTTTACTTACCGCTAGATGCATTGAAAGCGGCAAGCCGGCCATGAGTACAAGCGTAATGTGCCCAGAGTAATCGTCATGAAGCGACTTCAGGTTGAAAACGAAGTTATCGAATGCGTTGAAAATACGCTTGGTTTCTTGAAAAACAACCTCGCCTTCCTTGGTCATCTGAAAACCGCCTCGGCCCCTATGACAAAGAACGAGATCTAAGCGCTCTTCCAACTTTTTGATTGCCGCGCTTATGTTGGGTCGCTGCATACGCAACACGGGTTCAGCCGCCGTAAATCCATTACAACTTGCCACTGCGTAAAACACACGCAATAGCTTAATATCCGATTCTTGGAGACGATTTAGCATAGTAGCACCTGTTTTAGGTATAGTTATTGATACTCTTCCACTAACTATATGAAACTAGACAGGCTATTACAACGACAATTTGCGACATTTAATCGCAATTATGGTGTTTTTTCTTTGTTATTTTAATCTCGTGGGTTATTCAGCTTTATACTGAATAACTGTTTTATAAGAGCGTGTTAGTCGTTGCTTTACAATTTTTGAGCAAAGATCATCACGCCCCTGTTGGTTAAAAATTTACGATAAAGCGACAACTTGCTTTCTCAAGGCTTCTACATCATCTCTCAGCGACGCTGCTTTTTCGAACTCGAGCTCTCTTGCATATTCAAACATTTGCTTTTCGAGTTCAGCAATTTGATCCATAAGATCAGTGGCACTGGCCGTCTTCTGCTGTTTTTTCTTCTCTTCTACCTTACGGAGTCTTACTTTACCAGACGCAGGGTGCGCGCTTTCACCTAAGTCCATAATATCGGTGATTGCCTTATTTAAACGCATTGGAGTGATATTATTCGCTTTGTTGTGCGCCATCTGTTTTTCACGGCGTCTATCGGTCTCGTCGATAGCTTTTCGCATCGACTTGGTGATGGTATCGCCATATAAAATAGCTTTACCGTTTAAGTGACGTGCAGCACGACCAATAGTTTGTATGAGAGAACGCTCAGCTCTTAAAAAGCCCTCTTTATCGGCATCTAATATGGCAACAAGAGAGACTTCAGGCATGTCTAAACCTTCTCGTAAGAGGTTTATTCCTACCAACACATCAAATTTCCCTAGACGTAAATCACGAATTATTTCGATACGCTCTACCGTATCTATATCTGAATGAAGATAGCGAACCTTGACGCCGTGTTCGTTCAAATATTCGCTCAAATCTTCCGCCATGCGCTTGGTAAGCGTGGTTATTAGTACCCGCTCATCTAACGCCACACGCTTGTGAATTTCAGAGAGTACATCGTCCACTTGAGTAGCAACAGGGCGCACTTCAATAATAGGGTCTAATAAACCAGTGGGTCTCACTACTTGTTCAACAATATCGCCTTCGGTTTTTTTCAACTCATAATCGCCGGGCGTTGCAGAAACATAGATTGTTTGAGGGCAAATCTTCTCGAACTCTTCAAACTTCAAAGGTCGATTATCTAGGGCCGATGGCAACCTAAAACCAAACTCAACCAATGTCTCTTTACGGGAGCGGTCGCCGCGATACATAGCACCCACTTGAGATACGGTTACATGAGATTCGTCGATAAACATCAGGCCATCGGCTGGAAAGTAATCTAACAAGGTTGGCGGTGGCTCGCCTGGAGCGCGACCAGAAAGGTAACGCGAGTAATTTTCGATACCAGAGCAATAGCCAAGCTCCATCATCATTTCTATGTCGAATTGCGTTCGCTGTGAAATTCGCTGCTCTTCAATCAGCTTATTCGCTTCTTGCAGCTGCTTTTTACGGTCTCCCAATTCATCCTTTATGTGCTCTATTGCGTTAAGAATTTTTTCTCTCGGCGTTACATAGTGAGTTTTAGGAAACACGGTAGCCCGCACTACTGACTTATCAACGGCACCAGTAAGTGGGTCAAACAAGCTTATTTTATCAATTTCATCATCGAAAAGCTCAACTCGCACAGCTTGCTTTTCCGAATCGGCGGGAAAGATATCTATGACATCACCGCGAACGCGAAAAGTGCCTCGCTCGAAAGCCAGATCGTTGCGCTTGTACTGCAATTCAGCAAGTCTTCTTAATATATCGCGCTGGTCCATAGTGTCGCCCTGGCGAAGGTGCAACAACATTTTCATATACGACTCAGGGTCGCCTAAGCCATAAATAGCAGACACACTGGCAATGATAATGACGTCTCTTCGCTCCATCAGCGCTTTAGTCGCTGACAGTCGCATTTGTTCTATGTGGTCATTAATAGAGGCATCTTTCTCAATAAACGTATCTGTAGTTGGCACATAGGCTTCAGGCTGATAATAATCGTAGTAAGATACAAAATACTCTACGGCATTATTCGGAAAGAACTCTTTCATCTCCCCATAAAGCTGCGCCGCTAACGTTTTGTTATGAGCTAGGATTAAAGTGGGACGCTGCACTTCTTTTATCACGTTAGCCATAGTAAATGTTTTACCCGAACCGGTAACACCTAACAGTGTTTGTGCGGCTAAACCGCTTTCCAAACCGTCCACTAAGGATTCAATTGCCGCGGGTTGATCGCCATCGGGTTTATATTTCGAATGAAGTTCGAAACCTCTACTCATTTCAATACCTTTATTTTGAGCTAACAGAGCTGTGGTCGCACTGCGCTATTGCTTTTTTAAACACGACAAGAGAAACACCCGCCATGGCCACGTTTGCAATAACGTTACCAACAAATAGTCCTTGCAGGCCGTATAAGTAACTGCCCGCAATACTAATGGGTACGAAGAAAACGAATAAGCGGATGATACTAAGAATTAGCGCGGTCATAGGACGATGCATAGCGTTCAACGATGAATTCGTTAACACTATGATCCCCTGCATGCCATAGCCTAGTGGCACAATCATAAGGAACAGTTGAATTAACGCACTCACTTTAGCTTCATTTGCAAATGCCTGTGCAATCCAATCAGACAGCCCCCACATGGCGAGAAACACTACGAATTGCCATACCAAAACAAATTTAAGCGCGAGCGAATAAGCATGCTTAACACGCTCTATTTGTGATGCACCAAAGTTTTGACTTATAAATGGAGGGAGAGTCATTGATAGTGCTAACACCACTATGTTAGCAATTGACTCCATTCGATTCCCGACCCCCCAGGCAGCTACAGCCTCAGCTCCGTAGGCTGCAACTATGGCTGTCATCACTCCACCGGCAATTGGTGTAAGCATGTTCGCCCCTGCGGCGGGCAATCCTATTTTTAGAATATCTCTGCTACTGGTGCGCAATTCAGCAAATGAAAGCAACCTTGGAAGCATCAACTTACGACTTACAGCCAAGATGTAAATAATCCAACCGGCGCCTACTATCCAAGCAATAAAGGTGGCAAGTGCAGCGCCTTTAATTCCCATTGCAGGGATAGGCCCAAAACCAAAAATGAATAACGGGTCAAGCAACGCATTTAAACCGCCGACAGACGCCATAACGATACTGGGAGTTTTCGTATCGCCACATGCTCTTAATACACTGTTGCCTACCATAGGGAGAGCAAGAAAAACACTCGATATATACCACAAGCCCATATAGTCAGAGATATAAGGCATTAGACGTTCAGAGGCATTGAGCATGGAAAAAACGGGGGGTATTGAGAAGAAACCTATAGTGGCCAACACGCCTACTAGCATTGCAGATAGAGTCAATGAACCAGTGGCATACAGCTTAGACTTCTCTAGCTCTTTACTTCCCTGTAAGCGTCCAATCGTTGCTGATGTGCCAATTCCAAGACCTATGGTTAAGCTAATAACGGTAAATGTCACAGGAAAAGTAAAACTAATTGCTGCTAAGGGATCGGTGCCAAGAAGGCTTACAAAAAAAGTATCAATTAAGCCGAAGCTCATCATCATGACCATGCCCAAAATCATCGGAATAGTCATACGCTTTAATGTTGGGCCTATGTCGCCTTCCAATAAGTTGGACACTTTACGATCTCGCTGGTCTTTAATCACTTACTCTCCTGTGCGTTTTTTATTTCTTGTCTTGGCGTCACACAACGTATGTAGATATTTATACGCCTATATAAAATATAAGTGCCATACTTACAGCTCTAATGTTGCGATTTGAAAAAAAATCTCGATTTAAAAACAAAAAATGTTTGCGTTTCTCTAGCACACATATCAGTACGTTCACTTCGCCGAACATCTCTGTCGCTACACATTTATAAGCTGCACACTTATTTGACTGCACACTTATTTAACTGCACCTACTCCCCTTCGTTGTGCAGCCGAACGGCGGTAGTTTAAAAGAGTGCTGGTTGTTATGCCACGGCTAAGCGATGAAATAGATATTTAGTGCGCCTTTAAACCTGATTTTGTTTTTGATGAAAATATTCTTTAGAGCAGCTTTTAATGCGAATAGGTTGAAATAAGATTTTGCCTTGGTAGTTTAATGTTTGTTATCAGAAGATAGAGAAATAAAGTCTCTTTCCAACTTTCAACCTCGTTACTACTCACTCGATTCGCCCATTGGAGTGCGGTATAAGCGGCAAATTTAGAAAATCAGTTCCCATTAGCAAAGCGTTAATGATGTTATAAACATGTAACAATTATTGAAAAAACATAAATTTAGCTGTTTGGCTTTTAGACATTCGTTGAATTAACACACAAGCTAAAATTTATCCATGGGATCAAGGTCGATCTGCTTAATAGATCTGCAAAGTGACTTTAATTAATTGATTTTTATAAACAAACAAAAAATAACCCACTCAATACATACCGATCAAAAGCTTTAAGATCGTTCTGTAACTAAGTATAAAATCAACCTATCAACATAGTTATCCACAGAATTAGTGGATAACTAACGGCAGGCCATAGTTGGCGCGATTTGTTGAACAAAAAGTCTCATAAAAGGTAAGTAATGACTAACCTTTTAATCCTTAGGTTCAGGTTACAGATTTATGAAACCCTGTACATAATACCAGTATGAAAGCTTTTTTTTATTCTTTTTTGTTATAGCATTCGCGCAATAACCGATATGCGAATTTAGACATTCCACAGTCTCTTCCAGCACTAGGAAAATAATATTTAATCGGCAGGATACGGCCCTATGCTCAGTAATTAAGCACAAATTTTACCGTACTGACGACAAATTAAGCACAAAAGGCAAGAAAAGCTATTTTTTGTGCAGTCAGAACAAATATTTTAGATATATTGTTGACAGCAACAATGTACCTCTTTAATATTCGCCCCCGTTGAAGCACAGGTCCCCCTTAGCTCAGTTGGTTAGAGCGACGGACTGTTAATCCGCAGGTCCCCCGTTCGAGTCGGGGAGGGGGAGCCAAGCTTTCAACAACGAATTAAGTGTCAATTCCCCCTTAGCTCAGTTGGTTAGAGCGACGGACTGTTAATCCGCAGGTCCCCCGTTCGAGTCGGGGAGGGGGAGCCACTTAATTGGCCAAAGCTGCTCTGGCTTGGGTTGTCATACGAAAAACTCCTTTTTTATTTACCCTTTTAGAAACAACATTACATTAAATTACCCTAATTCAATCAAGTTGTTAAACCTGCCTTAAAAAGGGATAATAGCGCTATATCGCTTTCTTTTTTATTCGTGGGCAATGACCCTAGCAATTGTTGAAGGAATTGTTTTTCCATGTTGGTTTTTTCATGACTGAATTTCTACTGCTTTTGATTGGCACAGTATTGGTAAACAACTTCGTTTTGGTGAAGTTTTTAGGGCTATGTCCATTTATGGGAGTTTCGAGCAAGCTTGAAACTGCTATGGGTATGTCTATGGCCACTACCTTTGTACTCACGCTAGCATCGGCATCGAGTTATCTCGTGGAAACTTATCTTCTTGCCCCTTTAGGGTTGAGTTATCTAAGAACTTTAGCCTTTATTCTAGTTATTGCAGTGGTAGTGCAGTTTACTGAAATGGTGGTCCATAAAACCAGCCCCACACTCTATAGGCTTCTCGGGATCTTTCTTCCTCTTATTACAACAAACTGCGCTGTGCTTGGTGTTGCCTTGTTAAATTTAACTGAGCAACACAACTTTATGCAAAGCCTTATATATGGTTTCGGCGCTGCGCTCGGCTTCTCATTGGTACTTATATTGTTTGCAGCTATGCGTGAACGACTCGCCGCAGCGGATGTTCCGGTTGCGTTTAAAGGGGCCTCAATCGCAATGATAACCGCTGGGTTAATGTCGCTGGCATTTATGGGTTTCAGTGGGTTGGTGAAAGTATAATGTCTATTTCTTTCGCAGTTATCACAATTGGCATATTGTCCGTTATTTTTGGTTTGATTTTAGGCTACGCGAGTATTCGCTTCCACGTAGAAGGCGACCCTCTTGTTGATAAAATTGATGAAATTTTGCCGCAAACACAGTGCGGTCAGTGTGGTTATCCGGGTTGTAAGCCTTATGCAGAGGCTATTGCTAATGGGGATGATATTAACAAGTGTCCTCCTGGCGGTGAATCCACGATTAAAAAGTTAGCTGACCTGATGGGGGTAGAAGCAAAACCCCTTGATGCTGCGCACGGTGAAGAAGACTCAAAAAAAGTCGCGTTTATTCGCGAGGACGAATGCATTGGATGCACAAAGTGTATTCAAGCATGTCCGGTGGACGCAATTTTAGGTGCGGCAAAGCACATGCATACGGTTATTACCGATGAGTGTACTGGTTGCGATCTTTGTGTTGACCCCTGCCCTGTAGACTGCATCAACATGGTTCCATTGGTGCAAACCACATCCACGTGGAACTGGGACTTTTCTGCCTCACCGAAAGGTGACATTCCTATAAAAATGGTGTCTTAATTGTGTTGTCTCCTAGCTTCGATTCCATTATAGAAAACCTTAACGACGGTAAACTCTACTCCTTCCCAGGTGGCGTGCATCCTGACGATAGAAAATCTCTGTCTAATAACACGTCGATACAAACCCCGTCACTTCCCGAACACCTCATCATTCCTATGCGTCAACATATTGGATCAGATGGTGCGTGCTGTGTAGAGGTAGGTGACAGGGTTTACAAAGGCCAAATATTGTCGCAGAGCGCCACGCCCTTCGCCGTGCCAGTTCACGCTCCAACCTCTGGCGAAATTATCGCAATTGCGCCGCATGTAGTTGCGCACCCAAGCGGCTTAACCGAAATGTGTATTACGCTTAAGCCTGATGGTAATGATACGTGGTGCGACTTGCAGCCCATACCCAATTATCTTGATGAGAATAAAAACGAGATCATTAAGCATATCTGTCAAGCGGGTATTTCGGGAATGGGTGGCGCTGGCTTCCCTACCCATATTAAGACTTCCACGTCGAAGCCTATCGAATTCTTAGTACTTAATGGCATTGAATGCGAGCCATACATCACGTCAGACGACAGACTGATGCGAGAGCATGCGTGGCAAATTAGACAGGGCTTAGATATTTTGGCTCACCTTATTAACCCTCAGGCGATAATTATTGCCATTGAAGATAATAAGCCTGAGGCTCTCCAAGCTCTGAACATTGCTTGCCAAGATAAAGAATCTTACCGCGTAGTGAGTGTAGAAACTAAGTACCCGGCAGGCGGCGAAAAACAACTTATACAGGTATTAACCGGCAGAGAAGTTCCTCGCGACGGCTTACCCATAGATATTGGCATTGTAATGTTCAATGTGGGCACGTGCTACGCCGTAGCCGATGCGATTTTGCAAGGCAAACCTTTGATAGAGCGCATTGTTACCGTGACAGGAGAGGCCGTTAAGAAGCCGGGGAATTTCAGAGCACTCATTGGTACTCCTGTCGCGCATCTTCTTGAACAGGCTGAATACAACCCTAAAAAGCAAAAAGTACCTAAGGTAGTGATGGGCGGCCCGATGATGGGCTTCACCCTATCAGACGCAACAATTCCTATTGTTAAAACCACAAACTGCCTGCTAGTTCCCAGCAAAAAAGAATTGGTAGACGAAGGGGCTGAGCGCCCCTGCATTCGCTGTAGTGCTTGCGCAGATGCTTGCCCTGCCTCTCTGCTGCCTCAGCAAATGTTTTGGCATGCTAAAGCGAAAGAATATGACAAAGCAGAAGACTACGACTTATTTGACTGTATAGAGTGCGGCGCATGTGCATACGTATGCCCTAGTGAGATCCCCTTGGTTCACTACTACCGACAGGCAAAAGCAGATATTCGACTGCAGCGAGACGAAAGAAATAAGGCAGAAAAAGCCAAGCAGCGCTTTGAAGCACGAAACGAAAGGCTTGAGCGAGAGAAGCGTGAAAGAGAGGAAAAGCATCGCAAGGCGAAAGAAGCAAGGCTCGCAGCAAGCAAAGCCAAGCCTTCTGGCGCAGAAGAAGCTGCTTCACCGGTAAACGAAACAAAAGATAAAGTTGCCGCAGCACTTGCTAGGGCTAAGGCTAAAAAAGCCGCTCTTCAAGCAAACTCATCAACAGGGGATGTTTCCTCTAAAACAATTTCCGAGTCGAACTCGCAAGCCGCTGACGAAGATAATAAAACTCAAACTGCAGCCAACGACAAAAAGGCGCAAGTCGCCGCAGCAATAGCGAGAGCAAAAGCGAAAAAAGAAGCTCAAGCTAGCTCAGCGAAAAACCCAGATGCACCACTCGCTGAAACGCACAACGCTGATTCCACATCGGCCGATGCTAAAAAGGCTAAAGTAGCTGCGGCTATAGCTCGTGCGAAGGCAAAAAAAGCGGCGCAAGAAACAAAAGATAATGCCCCGTCAAACGAGCCTCAGCAAGTTGAAAGCACTCAATCTACCTCAGACAACGCAAAGGACAGTGCAAAGGAAAGCGAAAATGAGAGCAGAAATGAGAGCGGAGTAACTCCCAAGGAGCCTAACACTTCCGAAGCCAGCGGTGGAGCAACTTCAGCAGCTGAAGCAAAAAAAGCGCGTATTGCTGCGGCAGTAGCAAAGGCTAAAGCCAAAAAAGCGAGTGCTCAAGGCAGTACATCGGCCAGCAATGCCGCAAATAGCAATTCTTCCACCAGCGATGCTCACACAGACGATGCGATGACTAGCGATACAAGTAATGATACTTCTGTATCTACCGGTAACATAACGCCAGATGACAAAAAGGCGCGCATAGCGGCGGCAGTGGCAAAAGCGAAGGCTAAAAAAGCGGCGGCTGATAAAGAGAAAGAGTCGAAATGAAACTAAGTTTATCAAGCTCACCACATCAAAGAGTCAGACGTGACACTGGGCAAGTCATGCGTATTGTTATTTATGCAATGATTCCTGGCATGCTGGCTCAGACATTCTTCTTTGGCTGGGGAATGCTAATTCAAGCGGTAATTGCGGTGTTTAGCGCTGTTCTTTTTGAAGGTGTTATCTTGTACTTAAGAAATCGACCTATAGAAAGAACACTCACCGATTATAGTGCAGTACTTACTGGGCTTTTAATCGCTATTAGTATTCCCCCAACGCTACCATGGTGGATGACGGTTATTGGCGTGTTTTTTGCCATTGGGGTAGCAAAACAAGTTTACGGCGGTCTAGGTTTCAATATTTTTAACCCTGCTATGATTGCCTACGTGGTTTTACTTATTTCGTTTCCAGCCGCGATGAGCCTCTGGCTTCCTGCCACAACGCAAGCGGGGATTACACCCAGCTTTTTAGACTCTGTTTCACTTATTTTTACCGGTTTCACCACCAGCGGCTACGACGTTACTCAGTTGAGAACTATCGCCGACGGCGTGACAATGGCAACGCCGTTGGATACGTTAAAAACCGATCTGACTCAAGGGCTAACCTACTCAGAATCATTATCAAAGGCGACATTTAACGGAAGCTTCTTTGATGCTGCGGGCGCAGGATGGGGATGGGTTAGCCTAGCCTACTTACTTGGCGGCCTTGCACTTGTAAAAACTCGTGTCATTAGTTGGCATATTCCCGGCAGCATGATTGTGAGTGTATTCATCTGCGCAGCCGTTTTGCATTTAGCTAATGGCGACGTTTACGCGTCACCACTCTTTCACTTATTAAATGGCGCTGTTATCGTTGGCGCTTTCTTTATCGCAACAGATCCAGTATCAGCCTCAACTACACCTAGAGGCCGCATTATCTTTGGTGCCGCAATTGGGTTTTGGATTGTAATTATTCGTGTCTTTGGTGGATACCCAGACGCGGTTGCCTTTGCCGTGATTATCATGAATATGGCGGTACCCTTAATCGACTATTACACTCGCCCCCGAGTCTATGGCAAGAATGTGACCAGTAAACGAGGTGCAAAGTAATGTTGAAAGATAGCTTAGTTAAAAATGGCGCTATGCTAGGTGCATTTGCCATTGTTACCACAGCACTTATTGCCGTTACTTTTTTTGGTACCAAGGACACCATCGAAGAACAAAAGAAGCGCAAGTTACTCAGTGTTCTAAATGAAGTAGTTCCTAACAACCTACACACCAATGCGCTGTATGCTGACTGTACTGTCACTGATTCAAAATTATTAGGGCCTGGTCAGCATGCGATTTATAGAGCGCGTTTAGATAATTCACCAAGTGCGCTAGTCGTTCAGGCAACAGCGCCCGATGGATATAGCGGCAACATTGATATGGTGATTGGCGTTAACACCCAATTAGAGGTGCTAGGCGTTCGCGTAGTGGAGCATAAAGAGACACCAGGACTTGGTGACAAAGTAGAGCTTGCGATAAGTGATTGGATAACTTCCTTTGCTGGCAAAGATTTCTCAAGTGATAACCTGGCGCCATGGCAAGTTAAGAAAGACGGTGGTGAGTTTGACCAGTTTACTGGCGCAACAATTACCCCTAGAGCAGTAGTGAGTGCAGTGAAAAACGCTCTTTTGTACGTTGAAACCAATCAGCAGGCATTATTTGATGCGGCAAATGCCTGCGACATAACAGACACGGCAGATGTTCAGGCAGTGAAAAGTCAAGCTGCTGATTACCAAACATCTGAGGAGCAAATATAATGACCGATTTTCGCGACCTATCGCTTCAAGGGCTATGGAAGAACAACCCTGCTCTAGTGCAGCTTCTCGGACTCTGTCCGCTGCTAGCGGTAACCTCAACCTTCATTAATGGCTTAGGCCTTGGCCTTGCCACAATGCTTGTGCTCATTGGCAGTAATGTAACCGTATCTTTAGTGCGTAACATTGTGCGCAATGAAATCCGTATTCCTGTGTTCGTTATGATCATTGCCTCGTTTGTGACTATTGTGCAGCTTCTTATGAACGCCTACACCTACGAGCTATATTTAGCACTGGGGATTTTTATTCCTTTAATTGTGACTAACTGCGCCATCATTGGCCGAGCGGAAGCTTTTGCCTCGAAAAATAAGCCGCTGGCGTCAGCGTATGACGGTGCCATGATGGGGCTTGGTTTTACAGCTGTTCTGGTTATTCTCGGCGGTTTGAGAGAGGTGTTAGGTGCAGGCACTCTACTCGCTGGAGCCGATAGACTCTTTGGCGATGCTGCTAAAAATTGGACAGTTGTTCTATTTGAGACCGATAGCCCGTTTTTACTCGCCATTCTTCCTCCTGGCGCTTTTCTCGCAATGGGCTTGCTAATAGCGTTAAAAAATATGATAGATGCGAAGCTGGCAGCAAGAGAAACAGCACCAAAAGAGAAAGCAGAAAGGGCTAGAGTAACGGCAGAGGCGTAAAAAGTAGTTTATGTATGCTTAACTCTCATTGCTTAAACCAAAATAAATAAGAACAAATAAGGTATACATTACATGGGTGGTGCAGTGAAAACGTTAACAAAAAAAGAGAAAGTTCAGGCTATTATGGATATTCTCGATGAACTTTACCCAGAAGTTCCAGTGCCTCTAGATCACAAAGATCCTTACACCCTCTTAGTGGCTGTTTTACTTTCAGCACAATGTACCGACGAGCGCGTTAACCAGATAACACCTAAACTCTTTGCCATAGCCGATAATCCCTACGATATGGTTTCAATGAGTATTGAGGAAATTCAAAATATCATAAGGCCATGTGGTCTCTCACCAATGAAATCAAAAGGTATCTGGCATCTGTCAGATATGATTATAAAGCAGCATAACGGTGAGGTACCTAAAGACTTTGCCGCGCTTGAAGCCATGCCAGCAGTAGGCCACAAAACCGCCTCAGTAGTAATGTCTCAAGCGTTTGGTGTACCTGCATTTCCCGTAGATACCCACATTCATCGTTTGATGTATCGATGGGGTCTGTCTAATGGTAAAAGCGTCGAGCAAACCGAGAGAGATGCGAAACGCTTATTCCCCAGAGAAAAGTGGAACGACCTTCACCTGCAGATTATATTTTATGGTCGCGAATATTGCCCTGCACGAGGCTTTTCACTCGATAGATGCATTATTACGAGAGAGTTTGGACGAAAGAGCTTTATTAACGAAGTATTGAAAGAAAAAGAGAAAAAGGACAAAAAACTTGCGCTAACGTCAAAACGGAAAGGTTAGTTTAAAAATAGACTCTAGCCACTGTCTTGCTGTTACTATAGCGTTGCTCTTTCTGTAGCGTTGCTCTATCTTTAGCATTGCCCTTTCTTCAGACTTACTAAAGCTCACGCCTAAATATTCAATCTATCTCCTTAAATACTACACTGACAGCACACCGTATCGACATTCTAGTTTCAACAGCTATGATTGGACAAAACCATCGGTCCGCATAAATAACAAAAAGTATAAAATAACTACATAAAATCTTGATAAGCACTTTATAAGAATTTGGAGATGTCATGCTACAACTAAAAGCCGCCACATTCGGTGTATTAATGGGCGTGTTAAGCGCTTCATTATCAGCCGCCCCCTCCCCTATTACAGATACGCAGAAAGACACTGCTGAACAATTAATTGAAACCGCGTTAAATAGCAAATTAGGCTACGATATTGTTACCTCTTTAACCACAGAAGTTGGCCCGCGGTTAGGAGGCTCTGAAGCCGAAAAGCGCGCTCGAGACTGGGGCGCAGACTTAGGCAAAGAGTTGGGGTTCGACAAGGTTACGATAGAAGAATTTAGTATGCCTTTTTGGGACAGAGGGCATCTACACATTGCATTAACCTCTCCTTATCAGCAAGAACTATACGGAACTGCGCTGGGCGGAGCTGCGCCAAGTAAAAGCGAAGTAAACGCAGATGTGGTTTACTTTCGTGATATTCATGCGTTAACTGAAGTAAAAGACGGCGAACTGCAGGGTAAAATTGCCTTTGTAGACGGAGATGCTATGGTCAAAAGCCAGACGGGAGCAGGCTATGGACAGGCTAATCAACGCCGCCGCATTGGTTGGCAGCACGCTCAGCGTGGAGGTGCTAGCGCCCTTGTAGTGCGCTCAGTAGGCTCTGACTCCCATCGTTTTCCTCATACAGGTATGATGAGTAAGAACGGTGATAAATGGGCAGAAATACCGGTAATAGCTATTTCTAACCCCGATGCAGACCATTTACGTCGTTTGTATCGCACAGATAAGCCTCTTGCATTGTCACTTCACAGTGAGTCGAAATGGAAGGGTGAAGTAAACAGCGGCAATGTTGTAATGGATATCGTGGGTAGTGAAAAACCAGAAGAAATTGTGCTAATTGGCGGCCACTTAGATAGCTGGGATCTGGGAACTGGCGCGGTAGATGATGGTGCTGGTATTGCTATTACCACAGCAGCTGCGGCACTTATCGCTAAACTTCCAACTAGGCCAAAACGCACTATTCGCGTTGTTATGTTCGGAGCCGAAGAAGTTGGTTTACTAGGTGCGTTTGCCTATGCGAAACAGCATGAAGCTAATTTGGCTAATCATGTTATAGCCACTGAATCCGATTTTGGCGCACAAACTATTTGGCAGCTCGTCTCAAACGTCAACCCAGAGGCTACAATATTGGTCGATGAGATTGCTAAAATACTGTCACCACTTGGCATCATTAGAGGTGCAGCAGATGTTGTTGGCGGCGGACCAGATATTATTCCGCTTGCAGCAAAGGGCGTCCCTACTATTAGGCTTAATCAAAATGGTCGAGATTACTTCGATTTACATCACACTCCCGATGATACTCTGGATAAGATAAATCCTGATGAGCTTGCGCAAAATATCGCAGCTTATGCGGCCAGTATATATTTACTTGCCGACACAGAGGTTGATTTGAAGAGCACGAAATAACACAAATACCAGTGAACAAGGATGTTATACAAGTCCGCATAGATACTTACCCATTCAGCGAGACTTAAAATGTTCGTAATTGCGGCGTGTTACCGCAGGCATAGTGGTTCTAAATCAAGGTGACACAACAAAGAGTACGGACATTTTAAACTCGCCATTCGGGGAAGTCTGGCAATAACCTATGCGGATTGGTATCAGCTGCTTGATGGTAAAAAGTGTGGTTTGAAAATCAAATATTGAAGAGGTTTTGGCTAAATCAAACTTAAGAGAAGTTTAAAAGCCATTCAAGATAAGCTCTGGTTTCTTTTTTCGAGGTAAACTCAACATGACGTTTGCCATTCACTTCTGTGTAAGCAATGCTGTTTTTGTGTACTGATATATTTGAAATGGGAGTTTGTATAGGAGAGTTTTTAAATGTTTGTGCTTGCAAATTATTTACTTCTTTTATCATTATTATATTTTTGTTTTTAGTATTCCTCTTGTAGTCAGCAATTTATAGTAAGAAATAGAAATTCAAAAAACTTATTAATTAGGCTCTCAAAAGAGAGCCTAATTGCTTCGTAAACTTAACTAGAGCTAAGCTTATCGAACAACAACGTTAGCTGCTTGTGGGCCTTTTTGACCTTGTTCTACTTCGAAGCTTACCGCTTGGCCTTCAGAAAGAGTTTTGAAACCGTCAGAAGCGATTGAACGGAAGTGTACGAATACATCTTTACCGCCGCCGTCTTGAGTTAGGAAACCAAAACCTTTTTCTTCGTTAAACCATTTTACTGTGCCATTTACTGAATTAGACATAATATATACCTTTTAAAAATTGATGTTTGTGTGGTGAAATCACCGATAAGCGATAGACATAAACGAGCTAGTAAAGCAGATGTATATCTATATAAAACTTCAATTGAAGGAATAAAAGAGTGGTACAGCGCAGTATTAGGTAAAGCGTAAAACATATCTAAAGCCCGCGTAAGATACATGCTATGGCAGAGTATGTCTAACCTTTTCCCCATTATTTCGTATATATATTACTAAAGCAATGATAACTCCTCCTTAACCTCATGTTTACTATCACTTTATTGAATATTTTTATTTTGCTGCTTCGCGTCGCTTCCTTTTAGAGAAATAAGGGCGATCCTCACCAAACATACCAACTCAGTATTGCTTAACAGTTACTCACGGTAATTTAAGAACAGCGTAACCCGCTGCAATTCTCAAACATATCTTTAAGAGTTATTCTTTACCGTCATGCGTTTAATTACACTAATTACGCTTGGTCCCATTGCACTTATTTTGTTTATCTGGGTTGCTTAAATTTTTAGATAGCGAATATCTAGTGCACACAAACTATTATGAGAGAATCACTATGAGAATGCTGCATACAATGCTGCGCGTGGAAAACCTCGATGCATCGTTACACTTTTACACTGAGCTCATGGGCATGCGCTTATTGCGCAAGTCTGAAAACAAAAAGTATGAATACACACTGGCTTTTGTTGGTTACGGCGATGAAGAAAATTCTACTGTGCTGGAGCTGACTTATAACTGGGGAGACAATACCTATGATAAAGGTAATGCCTATGGCCATATTGCTATTGGCGTGGAAGATATCTATGGTTTTTGTAAAAATCTTGAAGCTCACGGTGCTGAAGTATATCGTCAGCCGGGGCCTGTAAAAGGCGGTAGCACCGTCATTGCTTTCGTACGCGACCCTGATGGCTATGCCATTGAACTCATTGAAGGCCGATAGCTTGATATCACAGGCGTGTTTAACCGATTCATCCACCGTGTCCGAGCAACCTTAAACACCTCCACACAGGCATAACATAAGTTTGGATAGAAGCGCTTGGATAGCAATATCGTAACAAAGCGCCTTTAAGATGTGTTCGGAGCCGACTCATTTGGAATATAAGTATGAAAGTTAGCGTTGCCACCAGATACCTTTTTACCGCGCCGCGTTTTATTGCAACCCTTGTTACAGCATGCCTCCTTACGGCGTACCTGCCCTCCTTTGCAATAGCGACTTCCCACGAAGATTCTGCGGCTTCCTCTTCCAGTATGGCTGGTAAGCCTTTTGCCATTATTGCTCATCGGGGTGCGTCAGGCTACTTACCTGAGCATACGCTTGAGGCAGCCACTCTTGCATTTTCATTGAACGCTGACTTTATAGAGCAGGACGTAGTTATCACTAAAGATGATATTCCCGTTGTACTTCATGATATTCACTTAGAAACTGTGACCAATGTAGAGGAAGTATTCGCTGATAGAGCTCGGAAAGATGGAAGGTATTACGCCCGTGACTTTACACTTGCAGAGCTACGCACACTTAGCATTCACGAGCGTGAGGATAAAAAGCAAAACCCCGTTTTTGCAAAGCGCTTTTCCGCATCTGCACCACACTTTTCTATTGCCACTTTATATGAACACTTAGAGTTAATAGGCGAGCTCAATCGGCAGTTCGGTAAATCTGTAGGCGTTTACCCAGAAGTGAAGTCTCCATCGTTCCACTTAGCCGAAGGGGTAGATGCCAGTAAGATTGCTATAGAAGCGCTTCAAACGTACAAACTCGATGGCGCTAGCAATAATAGCTATTTGCAGTGTTTCGACTTTAATGAAATCAAGCGCATACGCAACGAGTTAGGCTACAAAGGCAAGGTTGTTATGCTAATTGGAGAGAACAGTTGGCGCGAGAGTAAGACAGACTACAACTGGATCCGCAGCGCAGAGGGTATGGCTAAGGTAGCTGAGTATGCTGATGGTATAGGTCCTTGGCTCAATCAACTTTTCGACGCACAAACTTATGATGACAAACCTTTAGGTAAGCAGTCTTCGCAAAAAAATCAGAGCACAATCAAAGCTGCAGGGTGGATTTCAGAGGCGCATAAATACGGGTTAACGATACACCCCTACACCTACCGCCAAGATGCACTTCCGCTAGGCCTATCTGGCGAACAGCTACTAAATGCCTTAAAAACGCAAGTAAAGGCAGATGGAATATTTACCGACCATATTCCACCTGTTGCAAAGTGGCGCGCTGATTATCTCAATTCGAACGCTTTGCATTCCGCCCGGTTATGACTTAGATAGACGCACCACAACTCGCCTGTTTTGCGCCCTAGACTCGCGGGTGTCATTCGGAGCAATATGACGCTTTTCTCCATGTCCTGTTAGTTGAATACGATCGTTAGGGACACCCAATGTCGTCAAATAGTCTTTAACTTCGTTCGCTCTTTGAATAGAGAGCTGCTCGTTGGTCCAGCGCCCTCCATAGCTATCGGTGTAACCGTCTAACAACACAAGCTCAAGCTCAGCATCTTCTTTGAGGTATTCACCTATCATTGTTAATCGTTTCTGCGAATACTTTGTGAGTTCTGTACTGTTATTTTTGTATGACAGCACGGTATAAGCAATATCGTCGAAAGTGTAAGGCAGTAAGTTAGCAACACAATTTACAAATTCTCTGTAAACGCTGGTAAAGTTGCTAGCGTTTAACGCAACGCTCACTTTATCGTATTTGTTGTACCAATCTTGATAGTAGATAGTGGGCCAGAATCCTTTTTCTAACTCTGACAGCATTGTCCAGGCCGCGTCTTGTGGGAGGTCACCATTGTACTGCTTGCGTATCGTCATATCAGCTATTGGCTTGGGCGCTACGCCGGGCATCCATTTAGGTGGCACTGAGTATACCGCCGCAACGTCAAATCGATTGGGCAGCAGGTGCATATCAAGTTCGAACTCCATATTGAGTTGCTTCGAGGCCACGCTAGTAAACATGGCATCACCATATCCGGGAAGATCATGGTTGAGCCTGCACTGTAACCTAGAATCCTTCTCAACTTGCCAATTTGAAGTCTCAACGGTAGCGGAATACTGACGCATTGCAGCGTGAGACACCGTTGCAGACGCTGCCATACCAACGAGCATTGCAAATAAAATAGCAGGTTTTATTTTCCACCCGATTTTACATGTAAAAGACATACTGACGCCCAGAAAATGAAAATTTTTAACTTATACGCCCACACTTACTCTTCATTTAGGCACAGAGTAGGTTATAAAAAACCCTGTTCCCAGATTATTCGAATGTGTGTAGTAGAGTCGCGCTTAGTGTTATTATCGCCTGAATTGTAGAAAAGTTTAGTCTTGATTGCCAAATGTCCTTGGCTTACTTCCCTGGTTGCCTCTTTTGTTTTAACGTTCTATTTTTGCGTTCTACCTTTACGTTCTATGTTTGCCCTAGCGCTTGCCTGCCCTGCTCGAACAACTTCACACCGTAAAACAGCTTCTATACAATTCATGCTAGCACTTGCCTTACATACTTGCGATAATCTTTGCAGAAACAACACGTGCCCTATAGTTAAGCCGGTCACATCCAAATTCACCCGTTCTTATAAGAGAGTCTATGTCTTCAACTGCTAAGTCTTCTACAGCCCCGTCTTCAACTGCGATACCTAGCTTATCTGAACGATTTAGAGGGTACTTTCCTGTTGTTATAGATGTTGAAACAGCGGGATTTATTGCAGGCACTGATGCACTATTAGAACTTGCTGCCGTGACGGTGAAAATGGACGAAAATGGTCTGTTACACCCAGACCAAACTTTTCACTATCATATTGAACCCTTTGAAGGCGCAAATCTTGAACCTGCCGCATTAGAGTTTAATGGTATTGATCCTCATTGCGCTCTAAGAGGCGCAATAGAAGAAAGTGAAGCCATGAAGGAGCTGTGTAAAGGCGTGCGCAAGGCGCAAAAAAATGCAGACTGCCAACGCTCTGTGATCGTAGCTCACAATGCCGCCTTCGATCAGGGTTTTGTCAATGCTGCCATTCAACGCTGCAATATCAAACGCACCCCATTCCACCCTTTTGTGTCTTTTGATACTACCAGCCTGGCTGGTTTAGCACTTGGCCAAACGGTATTGGTTAAGGCCTGCCGCGCTGCAGGTATTGAGTTTGACCAAAATGAAGCCCACAGTGCACTGTATGACGCACAAAAAACCACAGAGCTATTCTGCTACATGGTAAACCGCTATAAAGCCCTTGGCGGCTGGCCCCTTGAAAAGGAGTGTTAACTAACACTCGCCCCTCCGAAATTAAAAATTTAGCGTCTATAGACGCTAAACATAAGCCTTTTTTGACCACTAAACAATTTGGGTAATTTTTAATGAAAATAATTCTCATCACGACTTGCCAAACTCATGAATAACAATTATTATCATTTACAGATTCATTTGGAGTGCCCAATAATGTTTGTATGTATGTGCTACGGAGTAACCGACAAAAGTATTCGCGCCGCTGTTGAAACGAACGGTGTTGGAAATATGCGTGAGTTGCGTGAGCATTTAGAACTGGGCTCTCAATGTGGCAAATGTATTGGTATGGCTCAGCAAATAATTGACCAAACAATCATCGATGAGTCCCTGTTTAAAAACGTGGGTTAAAACGTTATTTTCTGTACGCCTTCATATTTCCTATCAAAAGCGTTTAACGTTTACTCAAACGAATACTCTAAACCCGCATAATAGAAGTTGCCGTTGATACCACCTGGCGTGGTCGGCGGATAGAGTGCTCCAACTTCCTCTTTAAAAACATTCGTGTCTGGTAGTGTATTAAAAAGATTCTGTACGCCTAAGGTTAACCGAGTTTCCTTTGAAAACTGCCACGCAAACTGCGCATCCATGGTAAATCTAGCTCCTCCATAAATATCTAGCCCTGCAGACGCATCTAGGTGATCTTCATAAAAAGAACCAAAATAATTCAGTCGCCAAGTAAACTCAAAAGACTGCAGACGTTGTTCTAATGTAATACTCCCCCTGTGTGCCGGCAAATTATCCTCCAGCATGCGGATGCGTGCCTCGGTTAGGTTTGGCGCTAATTGTAATCTTCCATCAATAACCGCGGGGTAAAGTGTAACTCGCTCTACCTGCGTGTCTGTCCAGTTATACGCAAAAAGTAAATTGTTTTGCCACTCATCAAACATAAACTGATAGTTAACAACAACATCAATACCTTGTGTTTTTGTGTCAAAATCGTTGGTGAAATATTTCGCTGCATTATATTTTGCAGCGTCGGGGCGACCGTTTTGAATAAGCGTATTGATATCGCTTTCAGTAAGTGGAATAGCTGAAGTAGTGCTAATTCTATCTCTTAATCTAATATTAAAATAATCGATGGTAGCAAAGAACTGGTCGCTAGCTTGCAACACCGCCCCCACACTAAAATTTACCGACTCTTCCGGCTGCAAAGGCGTTGCACCTAATTGCATAGATATCATATCAGTGGGAGGTAACGTAGCTTGGTCTTCAAGCCCGTTTTCGCCATAAGCAGTAGTTACGTTGATAACATTACTCTGCCCCACTGTCGGCGCTTTGAAGCCCGTATTAACAGAACCTCGAATAGCAAACAGATCGCTTAACTTGTAGCGGGTACTGAGCTTTCCGTCGAAAGTCGTTCCAAAATCACTAAA
Source organism: Alteromonas sp. RW2A1 (assembly GCF_001886475.1). NCBI lineage: Bacteria > Pseudomonadati > Pseudomonadota > Gammaproteobacteria > Alteromonadales > Alteromonadaceae > Alteromonas > Alteromonas sp. RW2A1. The sequence goes on from NZ_CP018031.1 coordinate 1,951,915, forward strand.
ATGTTCTACCCGCGAAGCCAATCCGAATTGCAATGACTCGGTAACAAACAGCTCTATGTCGCCATACATTGCCCAGTTGTTACGACTCCAGTGTCCCGCAGATTGAGGCTGATAGCCTGGAAAACCGTTTGAGCCAATCGCAAACCCTTCGTTTAAACCAAGTGGTGGCTCTAAGGCAAAAGGTCCGGCTATGTATGAGTTTATATCACCGGCCTTTTGAAAGTATGTCTCTTTGCGCCATTCAAGACCTACACCAATGCTGATAGGATCTTCAAAAACCGATTGAATCAGCTTAGTAAAATCTAAATTTAATGTACGCTCAACTTGAGATACGCCTCCGGGATCAAAGGCCGTGGGCGATTCCGGACCTAACGACGGGTTTACCGTGCCACTGATATTATAGTCAATGTTGCTGTAACCAACCGTTGCGCTTGCATCAAACGCCCAGTCGTAAGGTAATTCTTTTTTCAAGCCCAGGGTAACGGAGCCATCTTCAATCACACCGCCGAAGCTTGGCGTAAAGCCGCCCGGATAAAGTTCGTTAAACGCAAAACAATTAGCGCCCACAGGGGTACTGTTATCCGCTATTTTCAGATAGTTCGGATCTTCAAGCACATTAGCGTCGTTCAATATTATCAACGGACAGGATATACCACTATCTACACCGTCTAAATCGGCAACGATTAAGCGCCGAGCCCCGGTTTCGGAGTCGGTTCTGCTAAACACACCTTCTCGGGTTTGCGGGTTGCGGTAATAAAAACCTCCAGATAATTCTCTTTTAGCCGCAGTAAGAAAACTATAAAGCTGGGTAGACGGTGAAAATTTGAAACCTGTATTAATTGCAAATTTAAGGTCTTTATCCACATCTAAAGCCCCCCATACTTGTGCGGGGTTGTCGATGAATGCATTGCCTTGTTGAGTTAGGGCAATAGCGTCATCGCGCTGAACAGAGCGAGATGTGCCACCTTGCTGTCTATACTCCCCAGTAACATTAATAAAACCGTTGTCGCCAAATGCAAAACCTCGATTTCCCTGAAGTTGGAAAAGTTCACCATCTCCCTCGCCGTATGCGCCAGTTTTCAGAGCAATACTCCCGCCCGCTTTCGCATCTTTGAGCACAAAGTTAATTACGCCAGCAATTGCGTCAGAGCCGTATTGCGCAGAGGCACCATCGCGCAATACTTCAACCTGCTTTAAAGCGTAGGCCGGGATAACAGAAATATCTGGGCCTTGAGCACCATCACTCAGACCACCGCCAAGAAAGGTAATAACCGCAGAGCGGTGGCGGCGTTTACCGTTGAGCAGTAACAACGTGTGATCAGATGACATTCCCCGTAGGTTAGCAGGCCGAACCAAGCTGCTTGCATCGTTTATAGGCTGGTCGTTCACATTAAGAGACGGAACCATAACGCTGAGCATAGACAATACATCTGCGTTGCCCTGAGAACTTAAGGATTTTGCGCCAATGATATCTAAAGGAACAGGAGAATCTGTTGCACTGCGGGGAGTATTTCGCGTTCCCACAATAGCAATGCGTTCTAGTGCGTTGCCGTTGTCGGCTTGCTCTTCTTGCTTATTCTGCGAAGCTTTCTTGGTGGTTAATGACGCTCGTGAGCGTATACTCAACACACCTAGCTCATCAGTAATAACAGCAAGTTCGGTGCCTTCTAGTAATTGCTGAAGAGCTTCGCTAAGCGTAAAGGTTCCAACTAATGAATTGGTTTTAACGCGCTTTGCTAAATCGAAAGGAAAAAGCAATGTTGTGTTAGCCTGCTTCGCCAATTCTGTGAGTGCTTCATCTGCCGATTGAGACTTAACCGAAAATGTATAAGAAGGTGGAGAAGCGATGGGAGGCGCCGGGGCCCCTTTTTCAGTTATTGTATTTTGCAGTGCATAGCTGTTGTTTGAGCATATCGCACTGAGTATAGAAATAACTACGACAAGAAAAAAAGCACTTCGCTTTGCATTCCCGTGCTGCGTATCTACAGCAGATTCACGCCAACATAAAATTTGACGTTTAATAAAGTGCGAGATGTTAGCAAAATGCATGTACTGCAAGATAATTTTTCGATGTGCTATTTGTCGTTATTATATTGTCACATTCAATAGCCTGATGCCACTAAGGGCAGTGACATCCGGCTAACTTTTTAATCAATCATCAAGATGCTACCGATAATTGAATGCTCGTTTCTGTTACTTTCTCATAATTGATATTAAAACTACTTTTAAGCGCCGCTAGCAAACCGTCAATATCACCAACTTTAAAGTAACCCGCCACTCGACGTTTGCGCAAGCGCTCATCAGCAATACTGAAACGAACCGACGTATATCGCCCAATCTCTGCTAGTACTGCTTCAAGAGGCTCGCCCTTAAACACAATCATGCCCTGCTGCCATGCAAGATCATCTTCAATATCGTTCTGCGTCATATTCTCACGCGCTTCTACTTTTCCTTGAACCGTCGCCTTTTCGCCAGCGAACATAAGAAGCCCTTCTTCCGCTACAGACTTCTTACCAAAAAGTGATTCTGCAGAAGACGCATCTTTAAATCTATCTTTCACTAACACCTTGCCATCGGTAACAACCAACTCAAAGGCGTTATCATCGATGTACTGCATATTAAACGCCGTCCCTACCGCAGTGACGGTGTTTTTCCCCGCGGTGACTGAAAACGGACGAGACTTATCATGAGCCACCTCAAAATGCGCCTCGCCTCTAAGTAAAACGATACTGCGAGCTGTTGGGGAAAAATCTACAGTAACAATAGAGTTAGTGTTCAGGTGAAGAATAGAACCATCGGCAAGAGTAATATTTTTTTGCTCTCCCACGCCGGTTTCAACCTTCTCACTTGTGCTCGCAAACTCAGCACTATTGTCTAACCATCCGCGCTGCACGACAGTACCTATGGCTAGCGCCATTACCAAAAATGCTGCTGCAATTCCCCAAGTTTTCGAATAATGACGAGAAGAATGAGAAGGCTGACGTTTGTTTTTACCCGCGTCATTTTTACGCATGGTTGCTTCTGGAAACAAACCACTTAACTCATTCAGTACTGACATGTCGTCCCACAAGCTAGCAGCATCAATGAGAGACTGTCGGTGGGCGCTGCTCTCACCCAGCCAGTAATCAAGCTCTGCGAGTTCATTGTCTTTCAAACCGCGATCTAGGCGACTAACCCACAGGCATGCCTGCTCTTGGATATCTTCTTTACTGGAAAATTGACGAATATTGTTCATATTAACTACGGCTTATGTCCTGAGTCGCACTCACGGGTGCTTGGGGCGATGTCGTGTTTTTAGATAAGTCGGCCAAATACCGAGAACACATTAAAAGACCTTTGGCGACATGCTTTTCTACGGTGCTTTCGCTCAGCCCCACAAGCTCTGCAATCTCTTTTTGTCGCATGCCATATACTTTTTTGAGCAAAAATACGCGTTTTACATCAGCTGACAGTGTGTCTGTCGCTCGGCAAAAATGAATAAAACGTTCTTTGCTCTCTACGTTTTTTTCTAAACTATGCCCAACAAGTTCGTAAGGCAAAAGATCCATGTCGTCTAAATGCTGTTTATTTTTATTCTCAGCTTTTGCAACATGGTTCAGCGCTAAATTACGCGCTGTTTTGAGCATGTATGTCCGCTCGTACTGTATTTCTTGTTTTAATTCTGCTTCATAGCTTTTTATAAAAGCTTCTTGCACGATATCTTCAATGTCGTCGGCGCCAACAATAGAACCTACTGCGCGCATTAACTTAGCGCGGTATTTTAAAAAGGTTTCAGCTACTGTCGACTTTCTCTTCATAATATTAAAAGTGGTGTGTTTCGATTTGCTTACATAGGCATTAATAATGCCTGTTTCTTTATCACTTTTCACGTAAATGATGCTCGAAATGACAAATAAAAGGGGAGCGAAAGCTCCCCTCCACTTCGAAACATTTGTGAAAGTTGTGTTCGCTAGTGTTAGCGATTAAAAAGAATAAACACCTCTTAGATAATAGAAGCCACCGTTGATACCGATGGGTGAGGTCGTTGGATACAACGAACCTGCAATACCGGCATACTGTGTATTCTCATCTGGGTATTCATCAAAGGCGTTTTTCGCGCCTACAGTTACAGTAAACTCTTCAGTGAAGTTGTAAGCCACTTCTAAGTCCACAGTAAATTCTGAGCCTACTTTATCGATTGGAAGCGCAGAATCTAAGTGGTCTTCAAAGATGCTACCGTAATAGTTTAAGCGTGCAAGGAAGCGCCAATCACCATTCGTATGGTTCGCCGTTGCACTGTAGCGCACTGCTGGAAGGTTATCTTCTAACATGCGAATACGCTCAGCTGAAATGTTGTCCGATGCACGGTCAACCTCTGTCGATGTCCAGTTGTAAGCAAGTGAGAACTTAGTCTCGCCGCCCATCATCTCCATCGAGTAGTTGGCGACTACATCAAGACCTTCAGTGGTTGTATCGAAGTCATTGGTAAAGAAGCTGATCTCTTGGAAGCTAGATGCATCGTTAATGCCTTGCGCAAGAAGTGCTGCAATATCGTCTTCAGTCAAGGCAATACCAGACGCAGTACTGATACGGTCAGTCAGCTCAATATTGTAGTAGTCCGCAGTAATGAATAGACCATTTTCGAAGTCTGCTACTATACCAAACGTGATACTTTCTGATTCTTCAGGTGTTAGCTGCTCACCACCTTTAAGCTGAGATACTGGATCAGTTGGCGGTAGCGTTGCGCGGTCGATTAGCTGACCACCCGTACCGAATGCCGTTGTAACGTTACGCACATTACTTTGACCAAGCGTAGGTGCCTTAAAGCCAGTTGAGAATGCACCACGGAACGCGATGTTCTCAAGCGCTTGCCAACGGAATGCAATTTTACCTTTAGTCGTATCGCCGAAGTCAGAGAAATCTTCGTAACGTAGCGCACCGGCTAACATGAAGTTTTCAGTGATATAGGCTTCTGCGTCAACGTAAAGTGCAATATTGTTGCGGGACACACGACCTTGGCTATTGGCCGCCAAGCCAGGGAAACCATTTGAGCCAATGCCAAAGCCTTGTGTCGCCAACGGACCTATTTCATAAGAGGCAGTATCACCTGCAACGCTCTCATAACTCTCATTGCGATATTGGAAACCTGTCGCAACGAATAGCGGCTCATACAAACCAACATCGAAAGGCTTGGTAAAGTCGATATCAAGAGTTTGTTCAGATTGTGTATAACGGCCTGGGCTAAACGACGTTGGTGTGTCTGGGCCTAGAGACGGGTTGATTGTGTTGCTGATCGCAAAATCAACTTCGTTTTGGCCAAGGTTTAAACTAACGTCATAAGTGATGTCGTTATCCAACTCACCTTTGGTACCGAACACAAGAGACATGTCCGTTACCGTACCGCCGAAGCGAGGTGTAAAACCACCTGGAAGAATCTCGTTAAACGCGAAGCAATCTGGGTTATTTAGCACCTGATTGATGTAGGTAGGGTTTTCTAGAACGTTATCGCCTACAACGATATCGGTAGGACAGTTACCTGACATATCGCCGGTCAAATCGCCTACAAGCAACAATTGCTCGCCGTCCGCATTTGTACCACCGTCGTTTACACCACCACGATTGTGTGGATTACGGAAATAGAAACCGCCTTCAACCTCACGTTCAGCGAAGTTACCAAACATGTAAGCTTCTGAAGTAGCAGACAACTCGATGCCAGCGTTAGCAAAAAGCTTTACGTCGTGCTTAATTTCAGGCGAGCCCCAAATTTGTGCAGGATTTGCAACAAAGGTATTTCCTGCAGCGACAAGAGCGGCAGCGTCATCGCGCTGAATGCTGCGTGATGTATCGTCAGCAGTGCGATATTCTGCTGAAAGATTAATGAATCCATTGTCAGACAGTGGAAGACCAACATTTCCTGAGAGCTGGATCATGTCACCATCGCCTTCATAGAAAGAGCCGTAACGTGCTTCAAACGTTCCGCCTTCTGAGGCGTCGTTGAGTACGAAGTTGATAACACCAGCAATGGCATCTGAACCGTATTGCGCAGCGGCGCCGTCACGAAGTACTTCTACTTGCTTCAATGCTGATGCTGGTATAACCGAAATATCTGGACCTTGTGCACCGTCTGATAGACCGCCGCCAAGGAACGTGATAACTGCAGAGCGATGACGACGCTTTCCGTTTACTAGCACAAGCGTGTGGTCTGACGCCATACCGCGAAGGTTAGCTGGACGTACAAGTGTTGATGCATCGTTAATAGGCTGGTCGTTCACGTTGAATGAAGGTACAACTGTTTGCATCATGGATACCATATCGGTGGCACCTTGTTGCTTAAAGTCTTCACTGGAAATAATGTCAATCGGAACTGCTGAATCGCCAATTGAGCGCGGAGCAGCACGTGAACCTACTACTGCAATTTGCTCATAATCTTCTGCTTTTGTTTCATCGCTTTCTTCTTGCGCAAAAACAGGCGCAGTTGCGATAACGGAAAACGCAGCAGATGCAGTAAGAATGCTGCGTACGTTTTTAGTTAGTAAAGACAAGTGTGTATTCATGGTGTTTTCCCGAAGTGCTTTTAGTAGCGTTGACGCTTTATGCGTTCTAAACCAATTCAAAAATGATTGTATTTTTACCTTCAACACTGACGATTAATTCGTCAGCACGGCACGATTTATAGAGCGTAACGCACTAAAAAACAAACCATTTTCGACAAAATAAAAATATATTTTTACACCGTAGAGGATTTTGTTTTCTGACTTGTCTATATAGTTTTAGCGGGGGTAAAGGTGGGAGATTTCTTGCCGTTCCTAACAAAAAAAGCCGACTGAAAGCCGGCTTCTTAATATAGTAAACTGATTTACAGTTTTACTCTTCAGTTTTATGTTTTTCAGCAGTTTCTTTGATAAGTGGCTGTAGCTCGTTTTGCTGGAACATTTCTATAATAATGTCACAACCACCCACAAGTTCACCGTCAACCCACAGTTGCGGGAACGTAGGCCAATTGGCATATTTTGGCAACTCTGCACGAATGTCTGGGTTCTGAAGGATATCAACATAAGCAAATGCCTCACCGCACGACATTAGCGCTTGCGATGCTTGTGAAGAAAAACCACAGCTTGGTAGTTTTGGTGAGCCCTTCATATATAGAAGAATTGGATTTTCTTCTATTTGTTGCTTTATTCGTTCAATCGTCGATTGGCTTTCAGTGTTATCCATTAGATCCTCTCAGCGGAATAGTTAATATTCAAGAAGTGGGAATGCTCATCATATTTATCAAGGGGAGGATAACATAATTTATTTTCTCGTTATCCTTCTTAATGTTTACTTCAAGCAATTAGCGCTTTGACCCGCACTAGCGAAATGAAGTACTGCCAATAGAGGCGTTTTCTACGTTGTAAAGTGATCTGTTCACTCAGTCATGCGCTATCTAAAAGTATTAATTAACATTAACGTTTTTACCATGGCAAAAAATTAATAATTTTGTCATTGAGTTATAAGACTTTATCCCCACTTCTACGTTATGCTTTACAACGTAATGTTATTAGTGAGCTAAATTAGCACGTTGCCTCCTTTCCACAGGCGTTAGGGGGTGAATAACGTTATAAATACAAACTAATCATGGAGACCGACATGGCTTTTGAATTACCAGCATTACCATACGAACAAAATGCACTTGAACCGCATATTTCTGCCGAAACTCTTGAGTACCACTACGGTAAGCACCACGCGACCTATGTAACAAAGCTTAATGGCCTTGTTGAAGGTACGGACATGGAAAGCAAAAGCCTTGAAGAGATCATTAAGGCGTCTGAAGGCGGTGTGTTCAACAACGCGGCACAAGTGTGGAACCACACTTTTTACTGGAACTGCTTAAGCCCAAATGGTGGCGGTGAGCCGACAGGCGCAGTAGCAGATGCAATTAATGCGAAGTGGGGGTCATTTGCAGACTTCCAAGCAGCATTTAACGACAAGGCAGTAAACAACTTTGGTTCAAGCTGGACATGGCTAGTTAAAACAGCAGACGGCAGCTTAGACATTGTTAACACCAGCAATGCGGAAACGCCAATCTCTGGTGATTCATTAACACCTATCCTGACTGTTGACCTTTGGGAACATGCTTATTACATCGATTACCGCAATGCACGTCCTAAATACCTAGAAAACTTCTGGGCACTAGTTAACTGGGAATTTGCAAACAGCAACCTAGCGTAAGCAATGTAAAAATAAAAAAAGATTGTTGTAGTCGTCTACGACGAATTACGAAGTCTTAAGAATTGAAGCCTCGCACCTGCGGGGCTTTTTTGTTTGCCCAGCGAAGCTGGCAAACCCGTCAGGTTGAAAGAAACCTGAATCACCCTGACTGAGGGGAAGATAATCCGAATGGCAAGGGCCTTAGCAAGTGATATGAAGTATGCAGGAGCCGTATACGAGGCCCGTACGTACGGTTCTGTGAGAGGGATGAGGCGCAAGCCTCACCCTACTCGATATGTACACACTTTGACTCGTTCTTTTTACTCAATCTCTTTACGCGCTTACGCAATTTCATTGAGGAAAATGTCTGTTGAAAGCGATTTATTTCACAGAAAGTGATATTCAAAGCGCTTTTACTAAAGAGTTTTTATCTAAAGAGTTACTACAAAAAAAGCAATAGCTCATGGAGACGTTCGTTGACACTTAGCCCTCAATCTTCTGGCACTAGCAAAAAGTCGCTCATTATTCTTGCCCTTACTTACTGGCTTTATTTTGGTCAACTTGGCGTTCTTGTCCCTTATCTGGGGATTTTCTTAGACGGAAGAGGCTTTTCATCGCAAGATATCGGAGAGCTATTTGCGGTGATTACTCTTGCTCGCATTCTAGGTCCAGGGCTTTGGGCTGGTGTTGCCGATAAAACAGGAAATGCGATTGGTGTAATGAGACTTGGGTGCTTTTTGACTGTGCTTACGTTTAGTTCGGTATTTTACTTTTCCAGTTTCTGGGGGCTTACTTTAGCGTTCGGGCTTATGATGATGTTTTGGACCGCGGTGTTACCCCAGCTGGAGGTGATCACCATGAACGCGGTGTCTACAAGTTCCACAACTTACGGACAGATAAGGTTATGGGGCAGTGTCGGTTTTATTTGTTTAACTGTTAGTGCTGGTAAGGCGCTAGATATTTTCTCAACTGAAACGCCAGTTTATGTCAGTGTTGCCGTGCTGTCCCTGCTATTTATCAGCACCTTGTTCATCACTGCACCTGCTAAAAAAGCTAAAACAGAGAGTTCAACAGGCAGTATATGGACCTTCGTAAAACAAAAGCCGTTTGCTGTTTTTATCTTTGCATCAGCCTGCCTCCAAATTAGCTTTGGCGCGTTTTATGGCTTTTTTGCACTGTATATGCGAGACCTTGGATACTCGGGTCAACAAACTGGGGTATTCATTGCGCTTGGCGTATTGGCCGAGGTGGGCATTTTTCTTGTTGCACGACACCTCATCAGTCGTTTTGGCGTGTGGAATTTATTATTTGCCAGTATCGTGCTGACTGCACTTCGCTGGTACTTGCTAGCAGACTTTGCTGAATTCATATCCGTTATTGTAATAAGCCAAATTATTCACGCTTTAAGCTTTGGTTTAACTCATGCGGTGTCGGTACACTTTATTCATCAATATTTACCTGCCGCGTTTCATAGCCGCGGGCAAGCTGTGTATATCAGTATTGCGTTTGGCTTAGGCGGCGCTTCGGGTAATTATCTCGCGGGACAGCAGTGGTCTCAGGGGGCCAATGCATATGAAGCTTTTATAACTGCAGCTGTATTTGCTGGTGTAGGTGCTCTATCACTGTTTTTGTGCTCAAAAAAGGTAATGGATGGCGAGGCTTCCAGAACCCCGCGGCCAAACTAAGGCGATTCTGGGTGGGGACATTGCGCTATAACTTCGGTTTTACCATCTGGATGCTCTTGCTCTAAACGGACGTCGAATTTCCACAAACGATGCAAATGTCTCATGACTTCCTGTCTTGAGTTGGCAAGTGGAATATCATTTTGAGGGATGTATCTCAGCGTCAGCGACCTATCGCCGCATATATCAACGTTGTAGACCTGAATATTAGGCTCTAGATTACTTAAATTATACTGAGCTGATAGGGCTTCTTTTATGGTGTGATAGCCCTTTTCGTCATGAATTGCGCTTACACTAATAAACGATTTTGACGTGTCATCCTCTAACGCAAATAATTTAAAGTCTCTGATTATTTGGGGTGACAAAAATTGACTGATAAAGCTTTCGTCCTTAAAATTTTGCATAGCAAAATGCACAGTCTCTAACCAATCTGTGCCCGCAATACTGGGAAGGTAATAATAGTCCTCCTCGGTGGGCGACTGACAAACACGCTTTATATCCATAAACATAGAAAAGCCGAGCGCGTAAGGGTTTATACCGGAATAATAAGGGCTGTTATATTCAGGTTGCATAACCACGCTAGAATGGCTATGTAAAAACTCTATCATAAAACTATCGCTCACTAGTTTTTCGTCATACATTTGATTGAGTATGTGATAGTGCCAAAAACACGCCCATCCCTCGTTCATAACTTGGGTTTGTTTTTGGGGATAAAAATACTGTGACACTTTACGCACTATCCTCACAATTTCTCGCTGCCACGGCTCAAGTAAAGGGGCGTTTTTTTCAATAAAGTAGAGCAAGTTCTCCTGCGGTTCTTCGGGAAAGCGGGCAGGTTGAGTCTGTTTTTTTTGAGCCCCCTCTGGCAGCGTTCTCCACAGTTCATTGACTTGAGACTGCAGATACGCTTCGCGTTCCTGTTGACGAGTCTTTTCTTCCTGTAATGATATCTTCTGAGGTCGCTTATACCTGTCTACGCCAAAGTTCATTAGCGCGTGGCACGAGTCTAGAATATTCTCAACTTCGTTTATGCCGTATTTTTGCTCGCAGTTGGCAATGTAGTTTTTGGCGAAAACCAAATAATCGATAATAGAACTGGCATCTGTCCATGTTTTGAAAAGGTAATTGCCTTTAAAAAAAGAATTATGGCCATAGCAAGCATGAGCCATAACCAACGCCTGCATAGTGACGGTATTTTCTTCCATCAAATAAGCAATGCAGGGGCTTGAGTTTATGACTATTTCGTAGGCAAGCCCCATCTGACCACGTTTATACTGCTGCTCTGTTTGAATAAATTTTTTGCCAAACGACCAGTGGGTATAGTTCAGCGGCATGCCTATACTGGCATAAGCATCCATCATTTGTTCGGCGGTTATTACTTCAATTTGGTTGGGGTAGGTATCTAATTTAAAGCCTCTGGCGATCCTATCTATCTCCTGTTCATATCGTAGCAGTAGGTCAAAGTTCCAGTCTGGCCCGTCGTCGAGCTTATGAGGCGATGAAGCTGCCTGAATTGACATGATAGACTCCTTAGCGTGCAGAGGCATCTGCGCGTTTGAATAATTCTCTAAAGGCAGGATAAATATCTGCTTGAGACTCAATATGTTTGCAGATAAAGTTGCTGTGAGCAGTACTCACCGCGTCAAATATTTTCCACAAGCTTTGATGAGGCCTCTGCGTTATTTCAATGTAAGTGTAATAACGACAGGCTGGCAGCAAGTGATTGGTGAGTAATTCTCCGCATTTCGGCGAATCGTCCGCCCAGTTATCGCCATCTGAGGCTTGCGCCCCATAAATATTCCACGCACCGTCACTATATCGTTCGTTGATAATGTCTTTCATTAGTTTTAAAGCGCTAGAAACTATGGTTCCACCGGTTTCCTGAGAGTAAAAAAACTCTTGTTCGTCGACTTCTTTAGCCTGCGTGTGATGTCGAATATAGACCACTTCAACATTTTCGTAGGTACGACTGAGAAACAGGTACAACAAGATATAAAATCGCTTGGCGGTTTCTTTGGTTTCTTGATCCATTGAACCTGATACATCCATAAGGCAGAACATCACTGCTTTACTGCTGGGGAGCGGGCGGGTATCGTAATTTTTAAAGCGTAAATCAAAGGTATCAATAAAAGGAACTTTGGCTATTTTTGCTTTTAAAGCGGCAATATCTTTTTCAATTGCCAGAATATGTAAGGTGTTTTCGTGTTTGTCCTCACGTAGGCGTTTAAGCTCTTCCTCTAGCTCTCCCAGCTTTCGCTTATCAGCTGCTGTTAACGCTATTCGCCGAGAAACGGAACCTTTTAAAGAGCGAACAATATCTAAGTTGGTGGGCATGCCATCGGTTTGATAGCCAGCGCGGTAGGTTTCGTATTGAGTAACTTGAGCGAATTGATTTTTTTGAAGATTTGGCAATTCAAGATCTTCAAACAATATGTTCAAATACTCGTCTTTTGAAATTGAAAATACAAATTCGTCTTGGCCTTCACCTTCATTACTGGCTTCGCCGGCTCCGCTTCCTTGACCCTCACCACTTAAAGGACGCTCAATTTTGTCGCCTGCAGTAAACTGATCGTTGCCAGGATGAACGATGTGTCGTTTGCCGCCTTTCCCCGTATGAAAAATAGGTTCAGAGATGTCTCTTTTGGGAATGCTAATTTGTTCACCGGATTCAACATCGGTTACCGAGCGCTTGCCGACAGCGTCTGAAACCGCTCGCTTTATTTGCTGCTTATAGCGTTTTATAAAGCGCTGTCGATTTATAGTGCTTTTGCCTTTGCTGTTTAGCCTTCGGTCAATAAAATGTGCCATAGACACCTACTTACATAATGTGGCATGTGTGCAGGTTTCTCATACCACGGAGTTTAATCGCGCAAAAAGAGTGTGTCGTTACGACGCTTTTCTCACCCTCAGATACCATTCGCAAAGTAATCGAACCTGCTTCTGTGTATAGCCTTTCTCGGTCATGCGATTAACAAAGTCATCGTGTTTTTTCTGTTCCTCTGCAGAGCCCTTGGTGTTGAATGAAATAACGGGCAGCAGATCTTCTGTATTTGAGAACATTTTCTTTTCAATAACAGTGCGCAACTTTTCATAGCTTGTCCAAGAAGGATTATTTCCGCTATTATTCGCTCTGGCACGAAGAACAAAGTTAACGATTTCATTACGAAAGTCTTTGGGATTACTTATTCCCGCCGGTTTTTCAGTTTTCTCAAGCTCAGCATTCAGTGCGGCGCGGTCGAACAGTTGTCCGGTTTCAGGATCGCGATATTCTTGGTCTTGGATCCAAAAGTCAGCATAAGTCACATAGCGGTCAAATAAGTTTTGGCCGTATTCTGAATAACTTTCTAAATAAGCAGTTTGTATTTCCTTTCCAATAAATTCTACGTATCTCGGTGTGAGATAACCTTTAATGAATTCGAGGTATCTATCGGCAAGTTCTTGATTAAATTGCTCGCGTTCTATTTGCTTTTCTAGCACGTAAAACAGGTGTACTGGATTGGCAGCAACCTCTTGGCTATCGAAATTAAATACCCGTGATAAGATCTTAAAAGCAAAGCGGGTGGAGAGCCCTTCCATACCCTCATCTACGCCAGCATAATCTCGGTACTCTTGGTAAGATTTAGCTTTGGGATCTGTATCTTTTAGGCTTTCGCCGTCGTAAACGCGCATTTTAGAAAATAAGCTGGAGTTTTCTGGTTCTTTTAAGCGAGATAACACAATAAATTGTGCCAAACATTCTAAGGTATCTGGAGCACAGGGTGCTCCATGTAATTCGCTAGTATCAATTAATTTTCGATAAATTTTAATTTCTTCACTTACCCTCAAGCAGTAGGGCACTTTCACAATATATACCCGGTCTAAAAAGGCTTCGTTATTTTTGTTGTTGCGGAACGACTGCCACTCAGACTCATTAGAGTGAGCCAAAATGAGACCGTCAAAGGGTAAAGCCGAAAAACCTTCAGTAGGGTTGTAATTACCTTCTTGTGTTGCGGTAAGTAAAGGATGCAGTACCTTAATAGGTGCTTTAAACATCTCAACAAATTCCATCAGCCCCTGATTGGCTTTGCATAAAGACCCAGAATAGCTATAAGCATCGGGATCGTTCTGCGCATATTGCTCTAAACGACGTATATCTACTTTCCCCACTAGAGCGGATATGTCTTGATTATTTTCATCTCCGGGCTCGGTTTTAGCGATACCTGTTTGGTCGAGAATAGACGGATAAACCCGTACCACTTTAAATTGAGTAATATCGCCATTAAACTCATGCAGGCGCTTTCTGGCCCAAGGAGACATAATCGTTTTGAGATATCGCTTTGGAATACCGTATTCACGGTTTAAAATTTCGCCGTCTTCTTTTTCATCAAACAAACACAGCGGGTGATCGTTTACTGGGGAACCTTTAAGCCTGTATATGGGAACGTTTTGCATGAGCTCTTTAAGACGTTCCGCAAGTGATGATTTTCCGCCTCCCACTGGGCCCAACAGATATAAGATTTGTTTGCGCTCTTCAAGTCCTTGAGCAGCGTGCTTTAGATAAGACACGATTTGCTCGATAGCGTCTTCCATGCCATAAAACTCAGAGAAAGCTGGGTAACGAGAAATAATGCGGTTGGAGAAAATGCGGCTAAGTGCTGGGTCGTTAGCCGTATCAACTTTTTCGGGCTCGCCGATAGCCGTAAGTAATCGTTCTGCCGCGTTGGCATAGGCAAGTGGCTCTTGCTTACAAATTTCAAGAAATTCACCAATGGTAAACTCTTCCTGCTTACGCTCTTCAAAGCGGCTTTGATAATGTTCAAAGATACCCATAAATACCCCTCAGAAATCTAAACCCCTTACTTTCATGGTAGTAGGTATTCGGGAAAACGTGAGGTTTTGTAACTTAACTTTTTAGTAATACCGTATATGGTGTAACGTTAAACACGGCCCAATATCGAGTAGGGTGAGGCTTGCGCCTCATCCCTCTCACAGAACCGTACGTACGGGCCTCGTATACGGCTCCTGCATACTTCATATCACTTGCTAAACAACGCCCTTGCCATTCGGATTATCTTCCCCTCAGTCAGGGTGATTCAGGTTTCTTTCAACCTGACGGGTTTGCCAGCTTCGCTGGGCAAACAAAACAGCGCCACTAACATATTGTTAGTGGCGCTAATTATAACGAGAAACTGAGTCGCTTATCGCGAGCCTGCAATGGGAGCAGTAGTTGATACCACGCCCATGTTCTGAGCTCTATGACGCAGTAGGTGGTCCATTAAAACAAGTGCCATCATTGCCTCAGCAATAGGTACTGCACGAATTCCCACGCAGGGGTCGTGTCGACCTTTAGTCACAATATCAATTTCTTCGTTTTGCTTGTTAATCGTTGTACCCGGCACAGATATACTGGATGTTGGTTTTAACGCCATGTGAACTTCAACGTCTTGACCAGTGGAAATACCCCCAAGTACGCCACCCGCGTGATTAGAGGCAAACCCTTCAGGCGTTAACGTATCACGATGTTCACTGCCTTTTTGATTAACGACTTCAAACCCATCGCCAATCTCCACGCCTTTTACTGCATTAATTCCCATCATGGCATGGGCAATTTCCGCATCTAACCTGTCGAAAACAGGCTCACCAAGCCCAACAGGTACATTTTTAGCAACAACAGATACCTTTGCACCTATGCTGTCGCCAGACTTTTTTAAGTCGCGCATATATTCATCAAGAGCGTCTAACTTACTCGCGTCTGGGCAGAAAAAAGGATTGGTATTGGTAATGGCGTGGTCGACATTTTCAACCGCTATAGGGCCTAGCTGAGATAAATAACCCAGTACTTCTATTCCATGCTCCTCTTTAAGGTACTTTTTGGCAATCCCCCCCGCCGCTACGCGTATTGCTGTCTCGCGGGCAGAAGAGCGACCACCACCGCGATAATCACGACTGCCGTACTTTTGATCATAGGTATAGTCGGCATGACCGGGACGAAAACGGTCGGCAATATTACCGTAGTCTTGGCTGCGTTGATCTTTATTTTTAATCAACAGACCTATGCTGGTACCTGTTGTCTTACCTTCAAACACACCAGAAAGAATTTGTACTTCGTCATCTTCTCTGCGTGCTGTGGTGTAGCGAGAGGTTCCCGGCTTTCTTCTGTCTAAATCTATTTGCAAATCTTCTTCAGTAATTTCCAGTCCTGGAGGGCAACCGTCAACCACACCACCAATAGCAATACCGTGGCTTTCTCCAAAAGTGGTTACCGTGAAAAGTTTTCCGAAGCTATTACCTGACATAATTAACTATTAATCCTTACTACTAAAATATTGAACCAGCGTGTCTTTATTCACGGCAAAAATACCTTGCCCGCCATTTTCAAACTCAATCCAAATGACTTCTAAACCAGGAAACCTGTTGTTCATATGCACTTCGCTATTACCCACCTCGATGAACAGCCAGCCGCCATCGTTAAGATAGCTCGTTGCTTGGCGCAGCATTGTATCGACTAAATCGAGTCCATCTTCGCCAGCAGCCAGTGCCAATTCAGGTTCGTGATGATACTCATCTGGTAAGTCAGCCATATCCTGTGCATCCACATAGGGCGGATTTGAAATGATGAGGTCGTACCTTTGCCCTTCAAGGTTTGTGAATAGATCCGACTGAATAGGATAAACACGGTGACTTAAGCCATGTTCTTGTATATTGATGTCGGCGACTTCTAATGCATCAGTACTAATATCGACTGCATCTACCTGTGCTTCAGGATAAGCGTGTGCCAAAGCAATAGCGATACAAGCTCCGCCAGTACACATATCAAGAATAGACGCTGGCTCGTTTTCCACAAAAGGAGAAAACTGGTTTTGAATAAGCTCAGCAAAAGGAGAACGAGGAATTAATACGCGCTCATCAACGTAAAAAGGCATACCGCAAAACCATGCTTCGTTGGTAATGTAGGGCAAAGGCATACGTGTTTGAACACGCTTCAGTACCAACTCAGCTATTTTCTCGCGCTCGCTTTTAGTTAAACGAGAGGACAATATACTTTCGCCCACAGAAGCTAAAATGGGATGCGGAAGGTGCAGAGCCTGAAGAACAAGGCTTACGGCCTCATCCCACGCATTATCAGTACCGTGACCGAAATAGAGCTCAGCGTCATTAAAACGGCTTGTCGCCCATCGAGTCATATCTAGCAAAGTGTGCAGATCGTCAATGGCTTCTTCTAGGTAAAACTTATCGGTCATAGCGTTTGGGTACATCAATATTTTGAAAGCTGGTATCATACCCAAACTTAATGCTAATTCACATAATTAACTGCGTGCGCAGAAGCCCTGTAATGCGGGTAAGATTCGAGATGAGAGTATTTAAAAAAGAATTAAAGGCGTTCAAAAAGCAGCAAAATGTAAACAAACCTGCCGAAGACGAGGAAACTTTTTCCTTTGCTGATGCTATGCAGGGCGTTAAGCCTTTGTCACAAGACAAAGTAGAGCCTGACAGGCAAGTAGAGCTGTTTAAAAAGAAACAGCAGTCGTCGATTAAAAACATCAAGCACAGCAAACAGCTTGCCGCGTCGTTTAATTTCTCAGATATGTATCAAGCGAGTCTGCCTCAAGAAGGCCCGATGCGTTATTGTCGCAGCGATGTTCCCACGCACGTTTTAAAGCAATTAAGACGGGGAGACTTTTCACCCGAGATTCACCTTGACCTGCATGGCCTAACCCGTGAGATGGCGAAGGAAGAAATTGCCGCTCTTATTTATGCTGCGAGAAAAGATCTCATCGATTGCGCCTGCATTATGCATGGGTTTGGTCAAGGCGTGCTGAAAGCCGCGCTTCCCCACTACTTGGTCCAACACCCCCACGTTAAAGCGTTTCATCAAGCACCGCTGGAATACGGTGGCAAAGCCGCGCTTTTAGTGTTACTCGAAGTGCCTTCAATAAGTGACAAACAGTAATTACGCTTTTCAACGCCAATGCTGATATATCAATACTATTCCTGCGGCTTGATGTCTTAATTAGCCCTGCATAGCGCTGCTGATGCATCTAACGCATCTGCAAGAGGTGCTTTTCGCGCTTACTTGCCCGCCGCACTGTTGTGCATGAACAAATAGGTGTAATACACCATCATGGCTACAATAATACCTATGCCTAAAAGTGAGCCCCAAACTACCGGATCTTTAATCATTGTCCACAACATAATTGTTCTCTCCAAAGTGGTGAATAAATCTGCTATGGATAAAGTGTATGGGAGTGCGGCCCTCGTCGTTATGATCTAGATCAAAGGCCATATTTCGCAGGCCTACTTCACAGGGTTGGTTTGATCTATATCAAAAATACCAACACGCGGAGGAGAGATTAGAAATTATTTCAACAATCGGTATTGCAAATCATTATCATTTGCAATAGATTACATATGCCTGTTCGACGTTGGGTAAAAAACGGTCTTGGCTTGGCGTCGCTGAGGGATAGACTCTCGTCTATCCCTCGTTTTTTTGCTTAACTGAATAACTTCATCAACCAACCTTTTTGAAGCTCTTCTTCGCAGGTTTTTAGTTGGGTCGCGTAACGTAGTGAGCGAGCTTTAACTTTTGACGCAACTTTTTTAAGCCAGGGTTTTCTGTCATAGCTGCGGCGTTTATATCCTCCCCACCCTTCGTGATAATTCAGATATTGGGCGTATGCGTCCCATTTTGATACGCCATTTACTTTTTGTGATTTATAAATAAACCAGCCCATAAAGTCGATAGCGTCCTCAAAGTCGTCTCTGTCGGCACCGCCGTTGTCTGTTTCTCTGATGTAATCTTGCCAGGTAGGGGTTTTTGCTTGTGAGTACCCATACGCACTGCTCACTCTTCCCCATGGCACTAAACCAAAAAACACATAGTCTCTTGGCGGCAATGCATCATGTCTAAATGAGCTTTCTTGATACATCATGGCCATGGGCACGTGAATAGGAACTCCCCATTTATCTCTCGCATCGGCAGCAGCATCATACCAGTCCTCTTTCTCGAAGAAGATTTCACACAAGTTACTGCTATTTTTCGGAGGCGTTGTGGCACACCCCGCGATCAATAGTGGAAAAAGAACGATGAGAGTTGATAAAAAAACAACCCATTTTTTGAACTTTTGGTTCATAGCGTGTCTTAATTAATGTTCTAGTAAAATGTGTGTTTCCCTGGAACCTTTTAATGCCTGACCTATGTCAGGCATTTTTTTTTGCCGGGGGCTCTGCAAAATAGTCTTTTATAAAAGTATCAAAGTCTTTTGTGTCGGCGGCTTCAATCTCTCTTTGCGCTTCGTACGAGCGCTCTCCCTGTTCAACAAAATCTTCACTTTGCGTGTAAGTATAATCGAAGGTCTTCATCTCCTTGTTATACTTAGCCGCCAATTCAAGCCCAAATATACTGTTATCTTTATTTTCAGATAAAAGAGTTTGCAGTATTTTTGCCGATGGCGTTAACTCAGGGTTTTGCGTTTTTGCGTATTCCTGCGCTACTGCCTCGCTGTATTGCTTCGTATCATTTGCTTCATCAAGTATGTTCGCAGCCTGCTCAAAATACGTAAATAGCTTTTTGCTCCACTCAGGCAAGGTCACATCTACACCGTTGTTAGACAACATCAGTTCCGGTTTGCGGCCTTCAAGCACCACACGATCCATATTTTCTTTTGCCTCGTTTAACTGCTGCTCGTCAAACTCTTCACTTGGAATAAGTAAACAAGCCAGTAAAAATACATCAAGAAAATTAAACTGTGTGTCACTGATACCTACAGAAGAAAACGGGTTGACGTCGAGTGCTCTTACCTCGATATAACTAATTCCCCGTCTCACTAGCGCGTCAGTGGGTTTTTCCATCGACTCTGTGGGCTGCTTGGGTCGAATTGGAGAATACAGCTCATTCTCAATTTGAATAATATTGTGGCTCAGCTGTTGGTAATTGCCGCCTTCTCCAGAAGCGAAACGCTCAAATCGAGTGGAAGGTGTACTCATGGCATCGCGTAGAAGACGAACATAATTGTCTAGCTCGTTATAACAAATCTTAAGCGACGACTGCTCAGCACTGGTATAGCCTAAATCGCTCATACGCAACGATGTTGCATATGGCATGTAAAGGGTCCCTTTTCCTACTTTCTTAAACGGCAAGCTGTACTCTTTACCTTTTAAAAATGAGCTACACAGTGCCGGAGATGCACCGTATAAGTAGGGAATCAACCAGCATAGACGACGGTAATTGCGTATAAGCCCAAAGTAGTCCGCAGAAGTTTGCTCTTGCGAATGGGTTGTGCCATTTTGCTTTGCCCACAGCGCCCAAAAACTATCTGGAAATGAAAAGTTAAAATGCACGCCGGCAATAGCCTGCATCATACTACCATAGCGATTTTTTAGCCCTATTCGGTAAACTCGCTTCATTTTGCCCACGTTCGACTCGCCGAAATAAGCAATGGGAATTTCCGTCTCGTCATCAATAAAACAGGGCATACTGAGCGGCCAAATTTGCTCGTCGTTTATGTTGTCAGCAACAAAGCGATGAATATCTTTTAGTTGCGCAACGGTTTTTGCTGAGCTTGCCTCGGGCGGAGTAATAAACTCCAACAGTGACTCGGAAAAGTCTGTGGTAATCGACTCATGGGACAGAGCCGAACCTAACGGCTTTGGATGTGGGGTTTGGGCTAATGTGCCATTTGGATTGATTCGAAGCGCTTCTCGTTCTACACCGCGTTTTATTTCTCTTAGTGAGGCTAAAAATTCGGGCGATTTAAGCGCCTTCACGCGCGCGTCGAAACAGGTAGTATCTGCAGTCAAAATGGTTTTCCGTGATGTCAATATTGCTCCCGTAAATGGGGAGCAATAGTGTAATTTCAAGATACGTTAACGCTTCAGTTTAACGCTGTTCGCTTATTATCATCTACCGTTAATTCAAAGACCGGCAGTTTTAATGAGTTCAGCTGCGGCAATATTTCTTCCTTATCGCCCACTACAATAATTTGCATTTTATCAGCATTCAAATATTGTTTTGCCAACTTGTCTATCGTGTCTTTATCAATGTTATTGATAATCGCAAGCTGCTCTTTGCGATATCCTTTCTCTAACTCGTAGCTTAGCAACTGCCTTAAGAAGCGAGCTTTACTCGCTGGAGTCTCAAATGCTAGCGCGTCACTAAGAGTAAACGCGCTGCGCATGAATTCAATTTCCGATTCGGTAATACCGCTTTCTCTGTACGCCTGTATTTCAGAAAAAATTGCCTCAATGCCTTCTGCGGTATTTTCAGCGGTGAGGTCGGAACTCGCTTCAAACCAACCTAACGTTTTGCCGCCGACAAAACCACTGCTTGCGCCGTAAGTAATACCTTTCTCTTCCCGTAAGTTGAGATTAATCCGACTATTAAAAGCACCGCCTAGAGGAAAGTTCATTAACCTTGTTTTAAAATAATCTCCAGTGGCATCAAAAGGCAAGCCTCTATCGACTATAAATACAACTGATTGAACGGCTCCTGGGCTATCTACTAAATAAAGGTTTCTTTTATCGTAAGAAGGAAACGCATTGTAATCGGTAAACTCATAATCCTGCCCTTTCCACTGGGCTATAAAACCTAATGCGTCCACAATTTTATCTTCAGATAGATTTCCTACCACTACCATACTTGCCTTCGCGGGCGAGTAATAACGTTTATAAAATGCTTTCACGTCACTTAACGTAATATTTTCCACCGTCGCCATCGTTCCCTCATCGGGTAAACTCACGCGGTTTTCTTCTCCGAACAAAATTAAGTCTCGGGCTCTACGCGCAAGGCTAGATGGCGTTTTTGCCTGCTGTTGAAGCCCTTGCAGCACGCGCTCTTTCATTCTGACGAAGTCTTCTTCACGAAACGCAGGTTTAAATAACTTTTCCTCTAACAACAATAATGTAGGCGTAAGATTTTTAGTCAGCGTAGAAACGTAAATTTGTGTAGAGCGACCGGATGCACTAATGCGAATGGAGCTTCCCAATTTTGCCAATTCGTTGGCTAAATCTTCATTGGAATAATTCTCTGTCGATTCATTCATTAGCAATGCAGTAAGATACGCCGTCCCTGCTTTGCCTTTAGGGTCTAGTAACATACCGCCATCTATTCCTAAAGTAAGGGTAACAGTAGGTGTTTCATTGCTGGTAACACCAAGCACTTTTATGCCATTGCTTAACTCACGCTCCCAATAATCTGGCACTTTTACAATAGGCGCTGGCCCTGCATCTGGCATAACGCTTCTATCAAAGTTGTCATTCGCAACACGCTTACTTACACCATTCTCAATATCTGAAACTTGTGAAGGCATATTTTCAGTCATTGAGGCCTGTGCGTCAGATTGAGGTAGCGTACGAACCGGACGTTCAAAGTTTGGTTCTGCGGCAGCGAGCTGTGGGCTACCCTCCGGAACCACACTTAAAATTACGCTGTTCGCGTTTTTGATGTAGGTATTGTAAACACGCATAATATCGCTAGCAGTCACCCCGTTATAGCGCGCGATATCTTCCGCGATGAGATCAGGTGTATTATGAAAGGTTTCATTAGCGGCGAGTGCCGACACTTTTCCAGACACACTTTGAAGGCCAAACACAGTGGTTGACTCCAACTGTCCCTTGGTACGTGCAAGATCGTCCACAGTTACACCGCGGTTTTCAAATTCTTTTAGCGTATCATTAAGCGCCTGCTGAAGCGTACCTAAAGAAGTTACCTTTGATGGATTGGCAAGTGCGAGAAGCTGAAATTCGCAGGCCAACTCACGACATGGGTGTGATACTGCCGCTTGAACCGCAATCCCCTGCTTCACTAAATTTTTATAAAACAACGACGTTTTACCACCGCCAAGAATATTTGCCAGCACGTCTAATGGCGCCTCGTCGGGATGGCGAACATACACTGTTGGGAAAGTAATCTGAAGCAATGGCAAATGCACATTGTCTTCTAGAGTAAGATACCGAGTTTCATTAAGGGTTACAGGTTGAGGCTGAGGATCTGACACTTCAGGGCCTTTGGGAATACTCCCAAAATATTGTTTGATCAGCGCTTTGGTTTGCTCGATGTCGATATCGCCACCAATGGTAAGCACTGCGTTATTCGGCCCATACCACCGTTTAAAGAAGGCTTTGAGATCTTCAACGTCCACGCGGTCTAAATCTTCAACATAACCAATAGTTGACCAAGAATAAGGGTGCCCCTCAGGATAGAGAGCTTCACCATTTAATTCGTTGCGCAATCCATAAGGCTGATTATCAACTCGTTGAGAACGTTCGTTTTTTACCGTTTCCCGCTGATTCTCAAATTTTTCTTGGTCAACGGCCTCGAGTAAATAACCCATACGATCAGACTCTAACCACAAAACCTTTTCTAATTGATTAGCAGGTACTGTTTCAAAATAGTTGGTTCTATCTGTATTTGTCGTCCCGTTTAAATTACCACCGACTTCTGTAATTACCTTAAAGTGCTGTTCATCAGCAACGTGCTGAGAGCCCTGAAACATCATATGCTCAAAGAAATGCGCAAAGCCGGATTTTCCAATCTCTTCTCTCGCGGATCCAACGTGATAGGTAACATCAACATGAACCAATGGATCTGAATGATCTTCGTGAAGAATAACGGTTAACCCGTTATCTAAGTTATATTTTTCATAAGGTATCGATATTGAGGCAGAGTTCGTTTCTTGGCTCTGTTCTACCTGAGCACGCTGACAAGCGCTAATAGATAAAACGGTAAGCACCATACCAATGGTGCGAAAGGAGAATTTTCCCGGCATGTTTATTCCTTTTTATAACAACTTCTTGCAAGCCGGTTGGGTAGCGGCATTTTCTTATTGTTCATCAACACGAGGACGATGCAGTGTTAGCGCTTGAGATTACCAGAATTTTGAGCGCTTTACTTGTTCAGACTTTGCTATGGTTCTATTAATTTGTGTATTCTTGAAATACACTACTCACCATATTTTGCACTATCATCTCTATTAACGCAGAGCAGTGCCATGTTGTTTCGCTCAATGGTAGTAAAGCAATGACCAACGACGTTACTCAAACGTCGCCTAAACGTGTTGTAAAAGGATACTTGCATGGATAAGTCAACGACATTAGTCGATATTGAATTTGGACTGTCGCAGTTAAGCGGAAACAAAAAGCTCTTATTCACTTTGCTCGGAAAATTCACCGATGAATATCGAACGTTGGATACAGATTTACAGGGGCTTTTAGAAAGTCAGCAATATGATGATGCCTATTCGTTAATTCATACTCTAAAGGGCGTGACTGGAAACCTAGGCCTGTTTGCTTTGCACAACGCAAGCAAGCCAGTGGAAAGCGCCATTAGAAACGACAAAGAACTTCCCAATGACTATTCAAGTTTTGTGGTTTTACTGAACGAAACGGTTAGCAACATTGATACGCTTACCGCTGAATCTACTTCTGATAACAGCGCCAATGCGAAAGCAAGCAACGCTCCGGTAAATAGCGCCGCTGCAGAACGCGCAAGAAAACAGTTAATCTCTGCACTTAAAGCCAGTGAATTCATTTCGCAATCTACGTTAGAAGAGTGGTTGTCGGCTATGGGTATTGAAAACGAAAAGCGCGAAGCAATTATTGATGCCGTTGACGAACTAGATTACGAAGAAGCGCTGTCAGAACTCGACGCGAAATAGT
The DNA here is from genome assembly GCF_001886475.1 of Alteromonas sp. RW2A1. Lineage (NCBI taxonomy): Bacteria > Pseudomonadati > Pseudomonadota > Gammaproteobacteria > Alteromonadales > Alteromonadaceae > Alteromonas > Alteromonas sp. RW2A1. The sequence continues at coordinate 1,976,397 of NZ_CP018031.1, forward strand.
GCAATCTATCCCTATCCTCTATCGTGACAAGGGTGTTGTTATTGTCAACAAGCCTGTCGGCCTAGCTATGCATGATGAAGCAGCTATGCACGATGAAACAGCCAGAAATAAAGCGCCTGATAGCGTTTTATCTAATAGCCAAGGTATTGTAACGCGATTAAAAGAGCAGCTTAATGTGCCGCATCTACACTTGTGTCATCGCTTAGATACTGGGACTTCAGGCTGTTTATGTTTAGCTGAAAACGAATCAGTGGCCGCTGAGATAGGCAGGTTATTTGAAACTCGCCAAGTTAGTAAGTACTACCTTGCGCTCAGTGATAAGAAACCAAAGAAAAAACAAGGCGCTATTATCGGCGATATGAAAAACCGTCGCGGCGGGCAGCACATTTTGTTGAAGACTACGGTAAACCCAGCGCTTACTCAGTTTTTCAGCTATTCTGCCAAGCCTGGAGTGAGAGGGTTTATATTAAAGCCACACTCCGGCAAAACTCACCAAATCAGAGTAGCGCTAAAAAGCATAGGCGCGCCCATTTTAGGAGACGTTCTTTATGGCGGCAGCAATGCCGACAGGCTGTATTTACATGCTTTTAAATTAACGCTCCCACTAAAAAGCGGCGTGATATCCGCCACAGCACCTCTTTTAGAGGGGGATATATTTAACGAAGCACAGGTTAAAGACTGGATATCGTCGATCGCTACGCCTGAAGTCCTCTTATGGCCGGCCTTACCTTCTCGATTTCAACAAGAATGCGATGAGCGCGGCATGAACATTCAAGGCGGTTAACCAAGATGGCACAACTGCATATTGTAGGCTGTGGTGCCATAGGCAGCTTGTTGGCCGCAGGTGCCGAAAAGCATAACGTGAATTACAGCCGTTACCCTCGCTCTGCAGTCTCTGCAGGTATTCCTGGTAGTGCGGTATGGTTGGACGGAAAAACTTTTTCGCTAAATGGTTCTATCCTCCCTCCTCAGTCATTAAGTGCCAATGATGTGTTAATTATTCCTCTTAAGGTGTATCAGCTAGAAGAGGCGTTAACGCAATGGCTGCCATTTTTAAACCAAAAACCCGTTGTCGTATTACTTCACAACGGTATGGGTGGGCAAGAAATCGCTCAATCGCTACTTGGTGATAACTACCCGCTGCTTCTTGCTACAACCAGTCATGGAGCACTAAAAAAGCGCACTAGTCGTAATGTATCCCAAGTGATCTTTACCGGCAGTGGTTCTATAACAATCGGCAGTAGTCAGCCTGAAAGCATTGATATCGTTACGGGCTTAGATAACCTTGAAAATAGCAAAAACAAACTAATAGCAGCCTGTGACTTGCTAACTCGTGTTTTGCCTCCCGTGACGATTTCAAATGACATTTTGTATGCGCTGTGGAGCAAGTTAGCGGTAAATGCAGTCATCAACCCTTTAACCGCACTTAACGACGTGCCGAATCGCGATATTTGCGATGAATGCTACAGTGAACTTCGACATCAAATATGTCAGGAATTTGTGGATGTAGCAGCGTCGTGCGGGCAGCGTTTTGATCTCCGGGCTATAAAAAACACTGTGCTTGAAGTGGCAACCGCCACGGGGAATAATTTCTCGAGTATGCACCAAGATATTAAGTACAAACGCCAAACAGAAATAGACGCAATTAATGGTTATATTGTGACTATGGCAAATAAAAAAGGCATTAGTGCAAGCACCAATGCCCTTCTTGTTCAACGCGTAAAAGCCCTGAGTGCCAATACTCGTTTAATTACGTCTCAGCGTTAAACGTTATATCGAACAAGCGCGGCTAGATTAACCACCCGCGCTGCATTCAATGCATTTTATTCAGCTTCTTTTGTTGCCTCAGGCTTCATATGAGGGAACAAAATTACGTCTTTAATGGTTGAGCTATCGGTAAACAGCATAGCTAGACGGTCGATACCAATACCTTCACCTGCCGTAGGCGGTAGGCCATACTCAAGCGCACGAATATAGTCATCGTCAAAGTGCATGGCTTCATCATCGCCTGCATCTTTTTCTTCAACCTGCTTCGCAAAACGCTCAGCTTGGTCTTCTGGATCGTTAAGCTCGCTAAAGCCGTTCGCTAATTCACGTCCGCCTACGAAGAACTCGAAACGGTCAGTAATGAACGGGTTGTTGTCGTTACGACGTGCAAGCGGCGATACTTCCCACGGATATTCAGTAATAAACGTAGGCTGTTCAAGCTTCTCTTCAGCTGTTGCTTCAAAGATTTCACACAGGTATTTACCCGCGCCCCAAATACCGTCAACCTCAGGCTCTTTGATGTGAAGCTGCTTCGCCATGGCTTTTAGCGAATCTAGATTTGCCTCTGGATCGCGAATGGCCGCTTCATCGGCTTCAGGCCAGTATTTTAGAATAGCATCGCCCATGCTCAAGCGTTCAAACGGCTTACCAAAATCATACTCTACTTCAGACGTGACATTACCCTCGGCGTCTTTCGTAGTATTCTTGATTATGCTGGTGCCAAGAATATCTTCTGCCAATGTGCGCAGCATATCTTCGGTAAGGTTCATCAGGTCATTGTAGTCTGCATACGCCTGGTAGAACTCAAGCATGGTAAACTCTGGGTTATGACGAGTTGAAAGGCCTTCGTTACGGAAGTTACGGTTAATTTCGAACACGCGCTCAAACCCACCAACGACCAAGCGCTTCAAATAAAGCTCTGGGGCAATACGCAAGTACATATCAATGTCTAGCGCGTTGTGGTGAGTAACAAATGGCTTCGCAGTAGCGCCACCTGGAATAACCTGTAGCATTGGCGTTTCTACCTCTAGGTAGTCACGCTTGGTCAGATAATTGCGAATACCGTTTACAATTTTACTGCGGATCATGAAGGTTTTACGGGTTTGCTCGCTGGTGATCAAATCTACATAGCGCTGGCGATATTTAGTTTCCTGATCGCTCAAGCCGTGGAACTTTTCTGGCAGCGGACGAAGCGCTTTGGTAAGCAGTTCGTATTGCTCCATATTCACGTAAAGGTCGCCTTTACCTGATTTGTGCAAATCACCTGCTACGCCAATAATGTCACCAATATCCAACGCACCGTATTTAGCTTTAAGGGCTTTTTGCGTGTCTTTGTCAGCGTAGGCCTGAATGCGCCCAGTCATGTCTTGAAGCAACATAAATGGACCGCGCTTTGCCATTATACGGCCAGCAATACTTACCTTGTTACCCTGCTCTTGCAGAGTTTCTTTATCGAATTCACCGAACTTAGCCTGCAACTCATCAGCGTAATTTTCGCGACGAAAGCTGTTTGGAAAGCCGTTGGCACGGCACTGTTCGCGAATAGCGCTTAACTTTGAACGGCGCTCAGCAATTAATTTATTATCGTCAGTTTGTTGGTCAGTCATAACCTTTCACTTCGTTGTTCGGTCTACAGCCCTGATTTCAGGCTAGCTTCAATGAATTTATCCAGACCGCCGTCTAGCACGGCCTGAGTGTTGCGTGTTTCAACGCCGGTACGCAAATCTTTTATGCGAGAATCGTCTAAAACGTAAGAGCGTATTTGACTCCCCCACCCAATGTCAGACTTACTGTCTTCCATTGCCTGTTTTTCAACATTTTGTTTCTGCAGTTCAAACTCATACAGTTTAGCTTTCAACTGCTTCATAGCCTGATCTTTGTTTTTGTGCTGCGAGCGGTCGTTCTGACATTGCACCACAATACCCGTTGGCTCGTGGGTAATACGCACCGCTGAATCTGTTCTATTAACGTGCTGTCCACCTGCGCCAGAAGCACGGTAAGTATCAATACGCAAATCCGAAGGATTGATATCGATATCGATATCATCATCGACTTCAGGATAAACAAAGGCTGAAGAAAACGATGTGTGTCTTCTGTTGCCCGAATCGAATGGCGATTTACGTACAAGGCGATGAACGCCTGTTTCTGTGCGCAGCCAGCCAAAGGCATACTCGCCTTGTATCCGTAATGTCGCACTTTTTATACCTGCTACTTCGCCGTCTGACACTTCGATGAGCTCGGTTTTGAAACCATGAGCTTCACCCCAACGAAGATACATACGTAGCAGCATATTGGCCCAATCTTGTGCTTCCGTACCGCCAGATCCTGATTGAATGTCAATGTAACAATCATTCTCATCGTTAGGACCAGAAAACATGCGCCGAAACTCTAATTTTTCTAGCGCTTCTAGCAAACTATTGAGTTCGCTCTGCGCCTCTTCAAAAGTTTCCTCGTCTTCGGCTTCAACGGCCAGTTCAACAAGACCTTCCACATCGTCGGTGCCCTGATCTAAATTGTGAATAGTTTCCACAATTTGCTCTAGTGCTACCTTCTCTTTCCCCAGCGCTTGAGCCTTATCTGGCTCATTCCACACGTCTGGGTTTTCAAGTTCTCTACTTACTTCTTCTAAACGCTCCGACTTTGCATCAAAGTCAAAGATACCCCCTAAGCGCGTCGGTGCGCTCGCGGATGTCTTTTATCGCATTAGTAACCGGGTTAACTTCAAACATAGTCCGCTTATCAATTAAAAATTAAGACCGCGGATATTACCGAATTTAGCGCAATTTTGATAGAGCCCCTCTTAAATAAGCGGCAAATAAGACAGAAATTACACTGCATATTTACATCTGTTCACACCGATTAATTTTGACTATTTAATAAACACCCTATTGCTTTTTATTTATTTAAGCTTACACTTGTGCGCCGAATGAGCGTACAAGTGTACGCAAAACTAAAATACAAAGACTATAAATAAAGAGCGCAAAAGCAATAGTGAAAACATTAATAAACAAAGCCACATCAATTTTCTTCCACCATTCAACGTGGGCGGGATATTGGGAAACCGTGGTTCAAGCTATCAAGCCATCGTGGCGAGATGGCTATTATCGAGCTCGGGTAAAATCGGTATCGCCTCTTGATGAGACAACATTGCAGCTTACCCTTGCTCCACAAAAAAAATGGCCAAGTCATTGTGCAGGACAACATATTTCAATAACGCTTGAAATAAACGGGAAACTGGTAAGCCGCGTGTTTACCATTGCAAGTGGTCAAAGCAGCAGAAATACGTCTGGCGATATCCGACTTGTTATTCGCACGAAAAAAGACGGCGCCTTAACACCTTATTTAGGCTCTCTGTCATGTAATGACTGGGTCAATATTTCTGCGCCTATGGGTAACTTCCTTTTCCCGAATGAAAGTAGGCCCAGCGACAATCGATCTGCACTCGCCAACACTCACAATGCTGCGCATTCACAAGAACCCCAAAAACGCGCCTCATCTATTTTGATGATAGCTGGCGGTTCTGGCATTACGCCCTTCATAGCTATGCTCGACGATATGGCGTTAATGACCCACACCAAACCTACTGTGCATTTGTTGTATTTCGCCAAGGAAAATGAACACCTACTTACAGACGAGCTGGAAGTTTATCAGCGTAAAAATGGAAACTTTAGCTACCAGCTTCTTAGTCGACAGCAAGATGGAGATGTAGAAAATCATTTAGCTGAACACGCTCATTCTCACTGGATGGTATGTGGCCCTCAGTCACTTTACGAGGACGTTGCCCGCATGCAGTTAATCACCAAGACGCCATTGGATAGCGAACATTTCGCCGCTTTTCCCACAGTCTCTCTAAATGACGTTTCGCAGAAGAGTGACGAAGCTACCTCTTTCTCACTCACCCACAACGGTAATACGCTATCAGTAAACAATCAGCAAACCTTGCTTGAGCAATTGTTAGAAGCGAATCAGCCCGTGACCTATGGCTGCGGAATGGGAATTTGTCATCAATGTCAATGTGTGAAAAAGCGCGGGGTAGTTCGCGATACTCGTACTGGGGCACTGTCTGATAGTGCAGAACAATTAATTCAGCTTTGTGTGTCACAAGCAGTCACAGATTTGGAGCTTCAAGCATGATAACAACAAGTAATAAAATTGCCATTAACGATACGTTCATTTCACAAGAAAAGGCATCTGCAAGTACCAGCGACGTTGCTCCGACTAAACACATCTCAACACCCAATTATGAAAAATTAGCAGAACAACTGGACGGGGTTAAAATTGAGATAAAAAGCAAACTTGGTGAGGAAGATGCAGTCTATATTCGACGCGTTATTTTAGCCCAGCGAGCGTGTGAATGGACGGGTAGAATCTTCCTCTTTTTAGGGTTTCTTCAGCCTCTTCTATGGGTTTTTGGTGTGCTGAGTTTAGCGACTGCTAAAATTTTGGACAATATGGAAATTGGCCACAATGTTATGCACGGTCAATACGACTGGATGAACGATAAGCATATCAACTCAAAAGCATACGAATGGGATATTGCCTGTGATGGCTCAAGTTGGAATAGAGTTCATAATTACGAACACCACACCTACACAAATATCATAGGCAAAGACAGAGACTTTGGTTACGGCTTACTGCGTTTATCGAATGACTTTCGCTGGCGGATAAAAAACCTGTGGCAGTTTGTTACCTACATTCTGTTAAGTGTGCTGTTTCAATGGGGCGTGTCGTACCATGAAATGGCAGCAGAGCGGGTATTTTTTGGTAAAAAGAAAGATAATCGTAAAAACCAAATATCACATTCAGAACTAAAGCGTCGCTTTTTTAGTAAAGGAGCCCGCCAATTAGTTAAAGATTATGTATTATTTCCTGCATTGGCTGGCCCATTCTTTTTGTATGTTTTCACCGGTAACTTAGCGGCTAATTTACTGAGGAACTTATGGACGTCTACCATTATCTTCTGCGGGCATTTCACCGGTGATGTGCAAACTTTTAATGCCGAAGACTGTGTTGATGAAACCCAAGGACAATGGTATTACCGACAAGCACTGGGGTCTTCAAACATAAAAGGCGGCACACTCTTTCATGTGCTGACCGGCCACTTGAGCTTTCAGATAGAGCATCATCTGTTTCCAGATATTCCCGCACGCCGCTACAAAGAAATGGCCCCCCGGGTGCAAGCCATTTTCAAAGAACACGGCATGCACTACAACACGGGCGGATTTTTCAGTCAGTATGCAAGCGTGCTTAAACGTATCTTGCGCTACTCGTTTCCGTAGCCCAGCTTATTTTCTCAGCGCTGGCTAATTTCGTAGCGCTGCTTAGTTTCGTAGCGCTGCTTTGAACCCTAACCAGCCTGCCATTGCGCTAGCGCTGGTTAGGAATGTGCCCCACGCCCAATCTATAAGCATAATAAACAAAGTAAACCCGTCGATAATGCTATATGCGGTAAGATTATAAGCACCGTAACTCGCAAGACCCAGTAAGGCACCATCAATTCCCGCATATAACAGCGACTTGTCACGGTTTGCTACTACTGCTAGCACAAACACAACAAAGCCATACATTACATAAAATACCAACCACGGCCACGTTATAAACTGTGATCGCAACAGTGGCGCCATTTCAGTTTGATACCAGCTGTCAGCGATAATACCTAACCAGAGAAAATCGAGAACGCCAAAGCATATAAAGATAGCTAACAGCGATACGACAATGTTTTTTGCGTAGTGTAAAATATTACTTAGCATTAGTGATGTTTCTTCTTAATTGAGAAAGGCCTGCGCGAAATTATTATTGCGGTGCTATTCAATCCGTGCATAAGGGAGGCTCAACAATACCTTTTGACACATAAGAGTGACAGCCGAACAAATCAGTTGACTGTAAACAAACGCCTTCCGCGCGAGCTCCATAATGTGATTCTTTATTTTTAGCCACGCAAGCAACCTCGCATTGAGTACTATCTGTACACGCTTTCCCCGCATCGTTTGCAGGAAGAACACAAGACTCATGCTGTTGCATTCCCAGCTTTTTCCACTCACCACCTTCCTCTTCGCATACCTTTTTATGTGGAATAGCGTACGCTCTTTGAACCAGAGGTAAGGTTGTATCGACAACATGCTCTATTTTTTCTATGTCTTTTACCAATAACGCAGGCGGTGGTTTCGATCCACAAGCGGATAGCATTGCAAGTAGCAAGCATGGAAGGGCAGCAATTTGGCAGGTCTCGCGAAAATTACGAATGCTTGAAGACGGCAACTTGGTCTCGTCCTTGTTGTTTTGCTTTATAGAGAGCTTGGTCTGCATGACTAAGAAGCCGATCATAATCGTTGGCAGAGGAGATGCCTGCGACTCCTATACTCACAGTAATCGAAAGGTTATCAGCAATACGATCAAAATCGTGTTCTCTGATATATTTTCGAATACTATCTAGTTCCTCAAATCCATTTTCTGTGGATTTTTGAGGTAACAGTACAGTAAACTCTTCACCGCCCCACCTAGCACATAACGCGTTATTGGGGATCAAGTCTGAAATCAAAGACGCTACTTCCTTAATTACACAATCGCCTATGATGTGAGAATAGCAGTCATTTACCTGTTTAAAGAAATCGATATCGATAATTGCCAAACAGAGGGGTTGATTGTTTGTTTTTGCTGAGCTGAACAAACTCAGCGCGCGCTTATCAAAAGCCCTCCGGTTTGCAACACCTGTCAATTCGTCATGAGTTGCCTGGTACTCGAATTGTTTTGTCTGCAATTCTAGCGACTCAGTTTGTTCAGATACTCGCCTTCTTAATATTGCTTCAGTTCTTTTTAAATGATGAAAACGCAGTCTAAATGCTGACCATATTAAACCAAGTGCAGCCAGTATTATTATGATTTTAAACGTATAAGTTTGAGTAAACCTTGGTTCTATGCGCAAAATAACAGGAGAATCTACCTCCTGCCAATCACCATTAGGATAGCGGGCACGAACTTTAAAAGTGTAGTCTTTTGGCGCTAAATTTGTGTACTCAGCTATCCTTAGTTGTCCACGTTCCGACCAGCTGTCATTATAGCCCTCCAATATCGTCTTATATTCTATCTTATCAGGCATAGCGTATCCTAAACCTGCATATTTAAAAGTTATACGCTCTGTATTAGGCGAGACAGTTATCAACGTTCTCTCTTTTAGGGAAGAGGTAACGTGTCCATCTAGCTGAACTTCTTCAATAATTACTGGAATGGAAAAGCGATTAATGCGTGATAGCCTTTTTGACTTTATATTTGCAAGTCCGTTTGCTGACGCGAGCCACACATTGTCGCTTTTACTTACAATAGCAGAGGGTTGTGAACCTCCATTTATTTGTCTACTTCTAAGGCCATCTTCCTCTTTGAAATGCTCTAACTGCAGCTTATTTTCTGGTCGATTAATGGTCTTTAAGAGTGCCTCGCGAGAGGTTAGAAACACACCCTGATTTGATGTTATCCAAGCGTTTCCCCCCTTTTCAAATACGATGGCAAAAACTTTATCTACTGGCAAACCTTGCGACCTGCCAACGAATGTTACCTCTTCAGTAGAAAAATTGAAAAATGCCACTCCCCGGTCTGTTGCCATCCACATTCCATCCACATCGGAGTAAAAACTGAATGCATATTGCGCATCGGATTTCTCTGGAAAAGTAAGATTGTACACGACACCATTGTCGATATAAGCCACTCCCATTCCGGTAGCTACCCATACTCGACCAAATCTATCCTCGGATAGACCCATCGTAAAGTGAGCGGGTAAACCATTCTTTTCATCATAACGGTAAAGAGTTCCGTCAAGTGACTGACGTACCAACCCATGCGCAGTACCAAACCAGTGAGTGCCGTCTTTAGCCTTTAAAATAGCGCGTATTTCGTTACTCGGTAGGCCATCTGAACGATCTAAATACGGAACTAACTCTCCCTCTTTGTAAAGCAGAATACCGTCCGTGTAGGTGCCAACGAGTACAGATTCACTGTCGCGATTGGCTAGACTCAGTATGGAGATTGGGCGATCTAGAGGTGACGTAACTGGTTGGAATTTTTCATTTGTTAAAATATCGAGCCCGCTACTGCTACCGACGAAAAGTTTGTCATTCTCAGTTTCTAACACCGCACGAATATAATTACCACTTAACCCCTGGTCTTGTGTGAAGGTGGTAAAAGGAGCCCGACGTAGACTGAAAAGGCCTCCGTTTGTTCCAACCCAGATGGTACCTTCTCTATCCTCAAGTAACGAAAAAATGCGGTTATTTGGCAGGCCGGCCTCTGTAGTCAGCTTTTCAAGTCCCAGTTGGCTTAATCGATAAACGCCATGATTAATGGTTCCGACCCATATATTGTTTTGAGAATCGCGCAAAATGCTACTGATAGATTCATTAGCCAAGCCGTTGTGTAGAACCGAAAATTTATTATCGCTGTGCCGCCATACGCCTCGCTCTGTGCCAACCAAGACGTTGCCATTTTGGTCAAGTGCTAGAGTAAAGGTAGGCCCCGTAAGCTCTTCGTGCTTTGGCGAGGCCAACTCGACGTTCCCTTCGTTATAGACGTAGAGGCCAACATTTGTAGCAAGCCATATTCGCTTATCCCTATCTTCAATAATGCGATATGCACTAGTGTGAGTTAAGTATCTAGCTTTACTACCATCGATAAGTCTCACCTCAAAACCAGCATCCTCTAGAGCCAGCCATACTGTGTTGTCACTACTTTTAAAGGCATGGTTGATCATGGAGCTTGCTGATTTTTGTGCATACCAGCGACGGTCCTCTAATACAGAAAGCCCTCCTCGGCTTCCGGCAACCAGCATCTCTTTAGTTTTAGGGTGGGTGAAAAGACTACGAATACCAGAGTCGGGCAGACCGGTTGGTTTCCCACGTGTGAATATGTCAAATTTTGCTCCGTTGTATCTCGCCAATCCTTCCCATGTTCCAGCCCAAATGTAGCCGTCTGAACTTTGAGCTAGCGCATTGATACTATTATGGGGTAATCCATTTTGAGTGTTCCACGTTTGCGGGAAATATCGAGAAAGAGGAACAACATCGGAGGCCCTCGCCACGCTATTGATCAGTGAGGAGGAAAGAATCGTGATAAGCAAAAACAGTGAGAAAGATAAAAACTTCAATGGATTCTCGTTTAACAACGCCAATGTGATCTAGACATGTCTAAAATAACCTATCGATGAAACACTGACCAGCGTAATCTCATCAATTATTATTGCTTGGCCTATCGCAACAGCATGGATACCCACACAATACGGTGATCTGAACTCGCATTTCTGTTCTCTATTAGTCGATAAAGCTCACTGCTTTTTGTGGGCCAGAACACGCCACCACTCTCAACATCAAGCCCTTTGGACGGCAATACATAGTCTACCCTAGCCCCCCAACTTGCTGTAAAGCGGTCGCTGTATTCACTATCGAACGATTCAGCACCTCCCTGGCTTTTAGGCACAAACTCACTAGATACAAGCGGTGATTAAGTAATTGTTCAATGACACCTACTCGATATTTATCTCCCACGTCAGCTGCATTAAAATCGCCCACTAGCACAAAATTAGCATCTGCTTCTAAGCTTACTTTTTCATTATTATCATCATAAATATATGCTCCCTCATTTGGAGAGAGATAATCTGCCATTAATCGAATTTCATCATGATTGCGTTTGCCATTTCGGTCTTCTGCACCGTCGAATGCTGGAGGTGTTGGATGCATTGCCAAAATGTGAATAGTTTTGCCCTTAACCAACACAGGAACATCCCAATGAGATTTAGAGCTCAAGCGCAACGCGGCCCATTCTTTCTCGTTGTACCACGGTTTAGCTTTGGACGTACCTTCTGAACCATCTGGTATCAGGGTTTCTTGCGGGTGCGGCATATGCTGCCATTTAAAACGCTGGAAAGTGTGTATATTCTCTACGTCGATCGGATACTTTGACAAAATTGCCATGCCATAATGCCCTGGATACATTCCAAAGCCTTGCGCGTCGGCGCCGATCTTTTCGGCCTTGCCGTTGTTATCAAGGTCAAAAGGCGTGGCTATGCCTGTATTTACCGGCGCTATGTAGCTATATGGATAATCTACCGCAGGTTGTCCACTTTGGGAGATATTTAGATAATTATCGATGAAGGCATCAACGCCCTTGGCTTTATCTTCGATATAGTCGAACTCGTTCAACAGCAATATATCTGGATTCACTCGTTGAATTATTTCAGCAATATTTTTAACTTGGGGGTGCTCGCCTGAGCTCAAAATATGCTCTAGAACCTCTGTTCCAGACATAGGCTTTTGCGGTAATGTGGTCAGTTCAGTGACTGTCTTTTTTTCATGGGCTGTCTTTTGTTCATTAGAAAGCCATGCTGCGTAGTTACCAGACTCCATACTGACATTGAAAGTGGCTACTTTTAATGTGTGCTGTGATAAACACAGCGGCGACACTAATGCTAGTTGTGTAAATAACAGCAGTGTTGCATATGCCTGAATCCGTCTCACCAATCACTCCTTTACAGAAAATGCGAAATACAATCTTCAGCTCAAATAACAATACCACGCTTTTTTTATCGCTCCTAAATAATAGCCAAAACACCAAAAGCATAAGATTGCATTAAAATAATAAAAAATAGATTTATAACGCAAAGATAAAACCAAAAGTAGATAAATACGCACTAAAACACTCATAAACCAGTGCTAATATCTCTTCCATCGTTAAATCATAAAGATATCGTTATGTCGAATTGGGTTACTCAAGCGGTAAAAAAAATAAATGCAGATTATCAGCGTTCGGCCGACACGCACCTTATCAAGCTAGAAGCTCTCAAGCTTGATGGTATAGACATTTACCTTAAAGATGAAAGTACACACCCCACAGGCAGTTTAAAACATCGCCTCGCCCGCTCACTATTTTTATATGCATTGTGTAACGGCAAAATTAATCAACACACCACTGTTGTTGAGGCGTCGTCAGGCAGTACAGCAGTATCTGAAGCCTACTTTGCTCGAATGATCGGCGTTCCATTCATTGCAGTAATGCCCCGCTCTACTGCACAGAAAAAAATTGCGCTTATTGAACAATTTGGCGGCAGGTGCCACTTTGTCGATTGCCCAACCCAAATGCATGATGAGGCTATTCGAGTTGCTAAATTACACAATGGTTACTTTATGGACCAGTTCATGTTTGCTGAACGAGCCACAGATTGGCGGGGTAATAACAATATCGCTGAAAGCATTTTTCACCAAATGCAGGCAGAGCCCTACCCTGTTCCTCACAGTATTGTAATGAGTGCCGGAACCGGCGGCACTTCCGCAACGATTGGTAGATACATTCGCTTTAAAGGTAAAACCTCGAAGTTAATAGTTGTAGACCCTGAGTACTCTGTGTTTTTTGATAGCTACAAACAGGGCAACGGTAAACTTACTGCAAATAGAGGCAGCAGAATTGAAGGAATTGGAAGACCCAAAGTGGAAGCTTCATTTCAGGGCGATGTAATCGACGATATGATTCAAGTGCCTGATGCAGCCAGCGTTGCCACAATGCACTGGTTAAACGATACGCTGGGTATTAATGCAGGGCCATCAACGGGAACAAATTTATGGGGTGCACTGAAAGTTGCCCAGTCAATGTTAGAAAACGGTGAGCAGGGCTCTATTGTGACGCTTATGTGTGATAGCGGAGAACGCTATCTAGATACCTATTACAATGGCAAGTGGATTGACAGAGAAATAGGTTGTACTGGTGAATATGAAGAGATATTAAACGCCCTAGAAGTGGGTTAATCTCTTACACGTTATTTCCACATTTACTTGCAAGGAAACATTATGCGAAAGGTCGATAACGCCATTCTATTCACTTTTACCGCCATCTCATTTTTTATCAGTGTCAGTGGTAGTAGTGTTAGTGCCAGTGCCTACACAAATAGCGCTGTTAGTGCAGCTAATGCTCAGAGTAAAGGTGTTAACAAAAAGGACAGCGGCTACGAGAAGGTATTTTCAAACCTCGCACTGCAATGTATCCATCAAGAATATCCTAATATTATTAAGCACACGATGAGCAGCGATGCCGATGCAAAGACGCCAAAAGCACTTTATCCTGCATTTTACGGCTGTCTCGACTGGCATTCTTCCGTGCATGGTCACTGGCTATTGGTTCGCATGTTGAATACAGGCGGCGATAACATTGCAACCGACTCAATTATTGCCAGCTTGCACAAAAGCTTTAGCCAGCAAAATATCGAAGGTGAAATAGCGACGATACAACGGCCTAATAACAAGGCGTTCGAACGTCCTTACGGTCTTGCATGGTTTTTACAATTAACCGCTGAGTTGCGTCAGTCGCCGTTACCTGAAGCAACCACATGGCTTTCGCGACTTAAGCCTTTAGAAAACATTATTGTTGAGCGTATAGAAAGCTGGCTACCTAAGCTCGCTTACCCCATACGCACAGGAGAACACAGCCAAACTGCTTTTGCCTTTGGCTTAATGCTAGATTGGAGTCGTATTGCAAAAAGTGAATCCTTTGAAGCCCTACTCACATCAAGAATAAAAGATTATTATGAGAGTGATACCCGCTGTCCAATAAGCTACGAACCATCAGGGCAAGACTTTCTGTCGCCTTGTTTAGCACAGGCAGACCTAATGCGTCGCGTGATGTCTAAAGAAGAATACGGCGAATGGCTTACTGACTTTTTCCCAACGCTAACTAGCACAAGCAATAACTGGTTGCAGCCTGCTGCGGTAACCGATAAATCTGATGGTAAGTTGGCACATTTAGACGGTTTAAATATAAGTAGAGCGTGGATGATTGAGGGCATCATAAACGCTTTAGATGCTAACGATCCGCGCATTGGCGCACTGCAAAATGTAATGCAAGCACATCGCGATGCCGGATTAAACGCCGTGCTAGAGGATATGCACTATATGGGAAGCCATTGGCTTGGCAGTTTTGCCAGTTATCTAGAAACATCGAGAGGTATTGAGTAAACACCTGCCCTGACGCTGCTGTAGGAAAATACACCTGATAGCCAAAGTAAACACTCATTTGCTGATTGAATCTAAACAACTCATGAGTGTTTGCAACAAGATAGACATTGCCAGCCAATGGGCTAGCCTCACTAGTTGATACTGCTAATTGGCCTTGCTAATTGAATTCGCTAAAGCGCGGTAAGGTTAGTAATGGATAGACTAAATACTGTTCTTTTGAATTTTAAATCTAACATTTTCAGAGGCATTGGCAGCCATTTCAATTTTAATGAGTACCAAGAGCGCAAATAGAAACCAAAGGTTCTGATCGAACCAGCCCCAGCATGAGGAAAGAGCGACAAAGGTGCTGTTAAACAAAAACGTTTTCATAGTGTTCCTTTAAACTCAAATTTTTAAAAAAAGCTGGGATACACTACTGCATCCCGCAAATTTTTGGTTTTACTGGGAGCACACATAAGCACCAAAACCAGCACCAGCCATTGCACCAGCAACTCCAAAAATACCTAAACTGGCTCCTACAACACTTGCAATTATGCAATTAAACCGAGAGTTGTCGCGTATCCCGCCAGTCCGGCTTTCTCTCATTCGTTGAATTTCCAGTCGACTCGCGCTATTTCCACCACACACAGCATCTATCTCTGAACTTATCAATTCCTTCATTATTTATTCCTTTGTAAATAGTTTCCATTTTCAAAAAAGCACAATAATTAAACTTTCAGCTACAGTATGCCTAAGTTTCTCCCGCTTTCTACTGTACCTAAGCCAATAAAATAAATGGAATAACAAAAGCAAAAACCTGACTCACCTGCGCTCAGGGGCTGGAGATTTGCGTCTAGGGTGGTTCAAGGAAAAAAGCTGAGATAAGCACAGAAAAACGAAAAAGCGCAGCTCTAAATCTGCGCCTATGTCTTAAAATAAAGGCTATGTTCTGCTAAATTGTTGCTATACTGTATATGAATACAGTTATTGAGGGTTGATCATGATCCCAGCACAATTTACAAAGCTTATAGTGTGATCAAGCGCTTTGATCGTGCAGGTGATCAAGCCGTACATATTGAAGATTTTGCGCAAGTGTTTGGCGTCTATCCTCAAGATAAATACAAAAAAGCGAGTATGCGCAATATTGCTCAGGTTATCGGCATCGAAGGTCAAGACGAGGACATCGCAGAATTTACACGCAGATTGGTGTTCAATACGTTAATTGGTAATGCCGATATGCATTTGAAGAATTGGTCTGTGATTTACAAAGACAAGCGCACCGCATCGATTGCGCCTGCTTATGATTTTGTCTCGACTATTCCTTATATCCCCGATGATAGTGCATCGCTGAAGGTGAGCCGTAGCAAGAAATTCAGTGATTTCACGCTGGATGAGCTGTCACACTTAGCGGCTAAAGCCATGTTGCCAGAAAAATTGGTGTTAGATACCGCAAAGCAAACTGTAGCATGCTTCCATGAGGTATGGGCGAAAGAAAAAGCGCATTTACCCCTTACTAAGTCAGTGATTGAAGCCATCGAAACGCACTTACGAAGCATACCGCTACGCTAAATTCCTAGTAGCTAGAGCGTGCATATCTATAAAGATGGTTTAACTTAATGCGATTTTACGGCGCTTTTCGCCGTAAACTGGAAATTTGGTAAACTGCACAATGATACCGGTGTCATGATAAGGCTGATCTTCTGAACAAATCATGCATCTTTCTGACCATCAACAAGTGATGAATCAGGCGATGATAGCTTTACATTGATTTTCAGGAGAATGCAGATGACAGCAGTAGCGCACCAGGTAACCCCTTTTCTAACATCTTACGAAGTGATGGCTCGTTACCACATTAGCTATACGACGCTCTGGCGAAGAATAAAAGATGGCAGCTTGCCGCAACCTCGTATTAACCGAAATACGCGAAATAAGCTGTGGCACATTGAAGACTTGGAAGAGTATGAGAAGAAAGAGGACTGAGCCTCTTTCTTTTACTGTCCGAAACGCCAGTTGAACGGAAAGCCTGTCGGCTCGATGATGGTTTCTAGCTGTTGATACCAAACGTCGTAAGCATGACGCATTTCATCCAGGTACTGATATTGGTTGTAGATAGCATCCAACCCTTTTTTGCTGTGGCCAATCATCAACTCGGCAACTTCTTGCGTCGTGATGGCAGACATTCGCGTTCGCATCGTTCTGCGAAGATCATGCATAGACCAGTGTTCCATCTCAATGCCAAGTGACCTGCGAGCCCAGATTTTCACATTGTTAGGAATAGTGGTATCAAAGCCATTTGTGGCAAGCTTTTCTTGTCCGTTCGCGGGAAACAAGTAAGTTGATTTGCTCATCTGCATCGCCAGTTCAATCAGCTCGATAGCAGGCCTAATCAATGGCCGCATGATCGGCGCTCCAATTTTCTCACCTTGTTTGCGGATCTCTATGGGCACTGTCCACATTGCAGATTGCAAGTCAAAGTGATGCTTTTCAGCTTGAATGAGTTCGCCCTTGCGCCCTCCCAATAAGAGAAGCAGTTTTATGTAGATGCGATTCTTCTCAGTGATTTTTGACTCATGCAAATAGCGCCAAAGTATCCTTATCTCGTTGTCATTTAGCACCCGAGTTCGTTTGCCTTTCTTACCGCCAACCTTTTTTGCTGTGATCCCAGCGGCAGCGTTAATTTCCAAAATTTGTTCATCAATCAGCCAGTCATAAAACTTGTGCAGCACAGACACCAGACGTTCTGTGTTTGAAGGGGACGACTCCGAAACCTCACGAAGACAGTTTCGCAAGGACAATTCATTGATGTCAGTTAATGGGTACTTGCCAAGTCGGGGCAGCAAATATATTTCACTGCTGCGTTTTTGGTAGTGCCACGTTTTCTCCTTTAGCCCTTGCTTACCGGCAGAGTCTATCCAGTCTCGAAAAATCGATTCGAAGCTTTGGTTGGCAGAATACTTGGCCCGTTCCTGCTGTAGGTAGAGCTTGGGGTTTCTGCCCTGATCAAGTACCGCCCTTAACCTATCCAGCTCATTCCTAGCTTCAGCAAGCTTCATAAGTGGGTAAGTACCTATGTCTACCCGCTGTTGCTTGCCATCAAACCGATAACGAAACTGAAAAACAATTTTGCCCTTGGGCGATACCCGAGCACTTAGCCCATCTCGGTCGGCTTTTACTACGGTTTCTTTTGCTTCTTTATTTAACCTGGCATCGAGCCAGCTAACTGATAACGCCATGTTATAAGCCCAGCCCTAGTTTTGATTTTAATGATTGTTTACGTGATTCTGCTTTGGGTTCTGGCGCTGTACTCTTAGAAGTAACTTCACCATCTGGTGCAAGACCATCCACCGGTACAGATGTCGTGGATAGATTGGGTTGGCTCATGTGAATTAACCCAAAGGTGGCCAGCATCCGCAGACGCTCAGCGCGTTCCCGTGGCGGCGTCTTTTCTAATTCTTTGAGCAGTTCAGGGTGGCTCCCTGGGGGAATGTTGACGACAACTCTCATAATCAGGCCCCATAAAACCAGAAGCCTCGGACGTTCGCCAAAACAGACTGTTCCGGCACGATGATCTTGCTTCGTGAAAAAATCTCCTTGGCCGCTTCCTTATAAGCCATGGCTCCACCTCCGGCGATCAATACCAAGTCCGCATTGATGCTTTCGTCACGCATGGATTGGCGCATGGCTGTAAGAGCAACAGGCGCTACCTTTTTCATGGCAGCATTCAGATAAGGTGAAATATCGACTTTTTCTCCAAATAGCAGCACCTGCAAGTCGCCGGTTCTCATGGCTTTTTCAAGTCGATCCATTCCGACTTTGGCACCGTGATCTTCCGAAATCAGCTTATCAATGGTTTCCAGTAGCACGGACATTGCCTGAAGACTGGTTCCAGATGAGCTGTAGCGAATTTCTCCGGCCTCAAGGGCAACCCAGTCAACAGAAAAAAAGCCGGGATCTATGACGACGACACGACCTTCTTCAATCAAGCCCAAATCACCACCTGTTTGAACCAGATCCATATAGGCACCGGCAGGCTGCGGCAACACTTTGACGTCACGAACGGTGATGCTGCGCTTAGGCGTCACTTGATGGACACCTTTTAAACGCTGCACAAGGTCAGACTTACGTTGTGGTTCATGAAACTGGGAAACCGGTAATCCAGTGACAACCAAATCGATGGATTCTGTTTCAGCCATTAACAAGGCGGCATGAAAAAGCGCCTTATAGGTTTTTGTGGTGGGATATTCCGGGTGAAGCTCTCGTTCCCAGCTTTGAAGGCGTCCAGCTGGCACACCGGCGGCCCAACGCTCATTATCGACAGATACATACAAACAAGTTTCATCATCGCCTCCACCGATACGCTCCGGCATACGATCCGCAGGACCGGCTCCCGCAGGCAGAATAATGGTTTTCGGTTCACTGCCTGATTGGCCAATAGCCAGCTTCAGGTTCGAGTAACCGATATCTACGCCTAATACAAACATACTTATCTCCTGTGCACTCAAAGTGCTCTAACGGTTTTCAATCAACCGCGCTGGTCACGCTTGGGCATGCCCAAGTGCTCTGGCGGTTCACTCAAATGTCATTATCAGGATTCGGTGCACTGGCGGTGGGCAGAAAGGTGACAAATCCTTTCATCTATCTGCCTATTGCATTTTCGCAAAAGTATGAGAATAGGCGCTGTTTGGCGGCGGATGACTGAGCCAAAAAAATCGATACGCCAAACGTCGTTTGCATTCTGGCCTGAACTTGCCAAACGGTTTGTATTTTCATGGCAATACGTCTTTTTAGGCGTTTTTAAGTGAAATCGGCCTGTATCCCTTGTCAGGTATGGGATTGCGCGAGTTGATTTATATCGAGACGCCAAACAGCGATTGTTACGGCAGTTTTACGTTTGGCGTTTCGATCCAAAAGCCAAACGGATAGTGGTTTTGGCTTTTGGGGTTAATTGGATGGGGAAATTGGTTTGGTAGAAATCGTCAATGAACAATGGAAATCAGAAGTATCAAATTTATTGCAGCAAGAAACGGACAGGCTAAAAGCGCTGGCACGAGCTGAAGTTGATGACTTTTGGGTTACCCATTACAAGGTTCGTGAAAATACGCCCTTTAAAGATTGGGGGCTGCTTGGTGTCCGTATCAGAGACTTTAAGTATGGCTTTGGCATAGAGTGGTACATCAACAGTTTTCACGGTCAACGAGGCAAGCGCGTGGTCTTTAGTAAGGGACTGCGTATTTCAAAGACGAAGCTGAGATACGCATTTTTGGACTGCCAAGGTTTGGCCAAAGAATGGGAGCTAGCGCTGGCCATGGAGAAAGAGGAATTCTTCAGTGATGTTCGACGCCAAGTTGATAAGCTCAACATGTTGCGTCGCAGAGTGAACGCTTATTGCTAAGTTGTAAATGGTTATAAATGGTTATATCATTCGGTTCTAACCTTAGGGGAGTAGTCTCTCAGTTTTTACTGTGATAACCGTCAACAGTCTCCGAACAGCAGTTCGTGGCGGTTATGTCCATACTTGGATTGACAAGACTTAAGGCAAATGGCGCTCTCGGGGTGGAGAGTCTCGTTTGCCTTTGTCTAAACCACCCCAAGGAAATACTCATGTCACAGCTAACCATCGTTATTACGATCAATCGATTGGCGTCTTATGCCAGTGGAAATACTCGTAAATTTTCATTCAGTAAAGCCATTAAACAACTCCTAAACTGCACCTTCTGTAGTAATACGAGTCATTTTAAAAACGGGAGGTGCGCATAATGTTAGTTGCTTCTTTAGCCATTCTAGCTGGCTTTATTTTATTAGTTTGGAGTGCTGACCGCTTCGTTGAAGGCGCAGCCGCGACTGCAAAATATGCAGGCATGCCGTCATTGCTAATTGGAATGGTCATTGTTGGTTTCGGTACGTCTGCACCTGAAATGGTTGTTTCTGCAATGGCGGCCATTGATGGCAATCCAGATTTAGCCCTCGGTAATGCGCTCGGCTCGAATATCGTCAATACAGGTTTAATTCTAGGGTTAACAGCTATTATTACCCCAATATTGGTGCAATCAAAAATAGTCAGAAAAGAGATCCCTTTATTATTGCTTATTAGTTCTGCGCTCGGTTATTTCCTTTGGGATGGCTCGCTAACACGTTTTGAGTCTGTTCTTCTTCTGGTGGGGTTCTTTACCTTAATTGGCTGGAGTATTTACTCTGCTATGAGAGGTAAAGGGGATAAATTAGAAAGTGAAATGGATCAAGAACTGGTTGAACACGAGATGCCTATCAAAAAAGCTATTTTTTGGCTGGTGATTGGCTTGATTCTTCTGATAGTGAGTTCACGAGTACTCGTTTGGGGAGCAGTGAGTATCGCAGAGGCACTGGGTGTTAGTGATTTAATTATCGGCTTAACGATTGTTGCTTTGGGCACGTCACTCCCTGAATTAGCAGCATCCATTATTGCAGTTAGAAAAGGTGAGCATGATATCGCTATTGGCAATGTGGTGGGTTCTAACATGTTTAACTTACTCGCTGTCGTTGGTATCGCAGGCGTTATATCGCCGATTACAGGTATGTCTTCCGAGGTTATGTCTCGCGACTGGTTAGTTATGATGGGTTTGACAATCGCCTTGCTATTTATGGCCTATGGATTTCGTGGTGCTGGACGGATTAACAGATTGGAAGGCGCAGGTCTGCTAATCGCATTTTGTGCTTACAACACTTGGTTAGTTTCGTCTGTGATTTAATAGCAAAATCAAAAATAATAAGTGGGCATGTGGATTCAACTCACATGCGCACAATGAAAGAGAGAGATATGAAAGATTCATTTATTCAATTTTGGCAAAATCATTCAGAGGCAATAGTAGCGCTTGGTTATAATTTAATCTTGGCTATTGTTATTTTGGTGGCAAGCTCACTTATTGCAAGAGCAGTGCGCAAAGCGATTCAAGACACTAACTCTAAGTTGAAAAAAGTTGACGCGACCCTGATACCAATATTTTCAACCGTAGCCAGTTACGCGGTATATGTCATCGGCGGTGTATTTATTTTAGACATCTTTGGGGTAAATACTGCTAGTCTTATCGCTCTGGTTGGTGCGGCAGGTTTGGCAGTTGGTCTTGCGCTTAAAGATACGCTCAGTAACATCGCAGCTGGAATCATGCTACTGATCCTTCGACCTTTTAAATCTGGAGATTTTATTGAGTTTGGTTCAACTCAAGGGACAGTTAAAGAGATAAATCTTTTTACAACAGTGCTTGAAACTATAGATGGATTGTATATTGCTTCCCCGAATAGCGTCTTATGGGGAAATAATATCAAAAACTTCACCCGTAATGGTAAACGACGGATGGATATTGTTGTTGGTATTTCCTATTCCGACTCCATAGATGACGCGTTTAAAATATTGCAAGGTGTTGCAGAAAATGAATCAAGATTGATGACTGATCCAGCGCCTCAGGTAATGGTTGCGTCCATGGCCGACAGTGCAGTAAATATTCAGCTGAGAGCATGGGCAACAAATGAAAACTATTGGTCAGCTTATTGGGATTTAAATAAACAAGTAAAAGAAGCTATTGAAGCGGCTGGTCTGACGATTCCGTTCCCTCAGCGTACGCTCCACATTATCGAAAACTCAAGCAGCAAATAAAGAGAGCATTACCATACTCGCGGTAACTGGTCCCAGCGTGTTGTATAAGCGGGAGACAAATGCTCTCGCTTCATCGACCAATCTTTCTTCGTACCTTGTCCAGCAAAGAAAACCTTTCCGGCACCGCTTTGGTTAATGGTGTCCAATACAGACATTAACTGCTGGCTATTAGAGCGGATCGATACGTCATCGAATAGTCCTGGTTGAAACATGCCGGGATCGTAAAAGTCAGACAGCATGACGCCCGCTTTGGCATAACGAAAACCATCCTTCCAAATCCGCTTGAGTAAGTGATTGGCCAGCTCGATAAAATCCCGCGTGTCGCAACTGGGGATTAGCAATTCACCCGATGCAGAGTTGCTGTATTGCGGCTCGTTGTCCTTAAAGGGGCTGGTACGTATGAACACGGTCAGCACTTTGGCTTGCTGCTGTTCTTTGCGAAGCTTCTCAGTGGCGCGGGTTGCGTATTCACATACGGCCTCACGTAACAATTCAAATTGCGTTACTTTTACGCCAAATGAACGGCTACAGACGATTTGTTTCTTAGTTGGCGGGATCTCTTCAAGTTCAATGCACGACTCACCATTGAGCTCTCTGACGGTTCTTTCTAAAACCACTGAAAACTGGTCTCTGATGGCTCTAGGAGAGGCATTGGCTAGGTCTAAGGCTGTGGTGATACCTAACGCATTTAATCGCTTAGAAAGCCGTTTACCAACTGTTAATTTGCACCGCTATGGAGCCAGTTGACTTGCGGCGTAAAGGCACCACCTAATTTGCACCTAATGGCGCCACCGGATTTGCGGCTAATGGCGCCACTAAATGTCCCTCTTTTTCCCTCAAACTTCATTGTAAATCGCGTATCTTTATGTCTACTTTTTAGGCAAGGAGATGGCGCATGGCAAACAAGAGGTTTGAAATGTATCAATATCGACAAATACTCGTTCGGATGCGAATGGGTGAATCTAATCGCGCGATCGCGCAAGCAGGCTTAATGGGGCGCAAAAAAGCTCAGAAGCTGAGAGAAACTGCTGTTGAGCATGGTTGGTTGGATAAGGTGAATGCGCTGCCAGATAACACCCAACTTGCGGCTGTGCTCAATGTGACGGTGCATACGCCATCGTCATCTGTGTCTTCGGTGCTACCGTTTGCCAATAAGGTCAATCAATGGATTGAGGACGGTGTGCAAGGCAGCACTATCCATACGACCTTGGTCAATAACCACGGCTTCACCGGCAGTTACTGGGCGGTAAACCGTTATATTAAAAGCGTCATCGCTACTCAACCTGGCAAGGTCTCTACCGTGATGGAGTTCGAGCCAGGCGATGCGACGCAAGTGGACTTCGGTGCAGGTCCGCTCATCGTCGATACCCGTACCGGCGAAATGCGTAAGACTTGGATATTTATTATGACCATGGCATGGAGCCGTCATATGTATGCCGAGTTTATCTGGGACCAAAGTGTTGATACATGGCTATCGTGCCACCGACGCGCCTTTGAATGGTTTAACGGGGTGCCTAAGCGTGTCGTGATTGATAACCCTAAGTGCGCCATCACCAAAGCCTGCTATCACGACCCCGATGTACAACGAGCTTATGGCGAATGCGCCGAAGGCTATGGCTTTTTAATTGCGCCATGCCCGGTGCGCGACCCTCAGAAGAAAGGGCGTGTAGAGTCAAACGTCAAGTATGTCAAAAATGCGTTTGTTCCCTTGCGTGAGTTTAGAAGCTTAGCCGATGCCAATGCCCAATTACGTGAATGGGTGTTAAGTGTGGCCGGTAATCGCGACCATGGTACGACAAGGCGACAACCCTTAACGCAGTTTAAGGAGATTGAACAAGGTTTACTTACCGCGTTGCCTGACGTCCCGCCCGAGCTGGCAACATGGGCGAAAGTCAAAGTGCATGGTGATGGCCATGTGCAATTCCAGCATTGTCGTTACTCAGTGCCATATACCTTAATTAGAGAATCACTGTGGCTTCGCGCCAGTGATACCAGTGTGCGCATTTACCAAGGGTATGACTTGAAGGCGACCCACGGCAGGTTACGTCACCAAGGTGGCCGCTCCACGGTGCCGGACCATCAACCGCCTGCGGCGCAAGCCTATAACATGCAAGACCCACAATATTGCTTAGCCCAATCCGAGAAGATAGGGGAATACTGCCATGTGTTTACCAAACGCCTGTTCGCCAGTCGTGTGCTCGATAACCTACGGGCCGCGCAAGGAGTTATCAGTTTAGCCAAACGCTATGGTAATCAGCGTCTTGAGGCCGCGTGTGCCCGTGCCTTGACCTTCGATAACGTGCGCTACAGTGCGGTGAAGCAAATCCTTGAAAAAGGGCTGGATAGCTTACCGCATCAAGGCGATGCGTTTGACAGTTTAAGCGACAGTTACACCGGCGGTGGTCGCTTCCACCGTGATCCTAACAAACTCATCCCTCATTAAAAGGACATTAATATGATTAATCCCATTCCAGAATTATCGCCACTATTAAAACAACTTAGACTATCGGGTATGACCGATTCACTGGCTCAGCGTAACCGTGAAGCCATCGAACATCAAATGACCTATCCAGAGTTCTTAGCCCTGCTTGTTCAAGATGAGGTGGCCAGACGTGACCAAAAGAAATATGCCACACGGCTGCGCCGTGCGGGCTTTAAATCCAATAAAACACTGGAAAGCTTCGATTTAAGCAACAACCCAAACCTCAATCAAGCCTATGTGAAAGAGTTAGCCACTTGCAGCTTTATTGATGAAAAAGTACCTGTACTCATTGCCGGTCCTTGCGGCACGGGAAAAAGTCATTTAGCCCAAGCCATTGGTCACTGCGCGGTACAACAAGGCGTGGACGTATTGTTCTTCACTCAAGCAAAACTGCTCGCCAACCTCTATGCAGCAAGAGCCACCAACACATATGAAAAGCGCTTCCAAGCGCTGGCAAAGGTGCCACTGCTCATCATAGACGACTTCGGCTTAAAACCACTGAAATCCCCACAAGATGAAGACTTACACGACCTAATAGACGAGCGCTACGAACAACACGCGACCATCATCACTAGCAATTTAGACTTCACAGAATGGGGCGATGCCTTCCCAAACAAACTACTCGGGGCCGCCACACTTGACCGACTAAAACACAACGCATATCGCTTAATCTTAGAAGGAGAAAGTTACCGAAAACTACGCTCAGAAAAAGGAGCAAAAAACCAACATGCTGGACGTAGTGCTAAAAAACACAACGCATATCGCTTAATCTTAGAAGGAGAAAGTTACCGAAAACTACGCTCAGAAAAAGGAGCAAAAAACCAACATGCTGGACGTAGTGCTAAAAACAGTCAATAATCAACTTGTTTGAGGGTAAAAAGAGCCGGTTTAGGTGGCTCCATTAGGCCGCAAATGGGTGGCGCCATTAGGGTGCAAATTGACACCAACGCCCCAAACATCATCAACCGGGACTAATGCGAGCAATCGACGTTGCCGATCTGGATTGGTCAGGTCTACAACCCCCTGAGTGGCAGGATATTTCTTGGCGGCATGGTTAGCCAGCTTGGCGAGTGTTTTAGTCGGTGCAATGCCTACACAGACGGTGATCCCAATCCAGTGGCCTATGCGCTCTCGCACTTGTTGTCCGAACTCGACAAGGGATAGGACAGACTCAATACCGGTTAAGTCCAAAAACGCTTCGTCAATGGAGTAAACCTCTACTCGTGGTGCCATCTCTTCCAAAGTGCGCATCACTCGACTGCTTAAATCTGTATACAGCTAGTACAGTTGGCTAAGAATTCCCGCTAAAAATAGGCGAGTAAGTGAGCAACCATTCTGCCGCATGGGTTGCTGGCGTCTAACACCAGAAAAATCACCCAGCCCAACCCGCTGTCTATTTTTTAAGGTGGGCATTCATCTACATGTCTAATTTTTTACCAATTTGATCGCTAAGATGTACTAATTTGATTACCGAGGGAGACTGACGGACTAATTACTTAGGGGCTTAATCGTACAATCTCCACTCGACACCACACAACTCACTTCTGGACATTTCTGAGTTGCATTTTAGCTAATTTAGAAAAACATGAATTAGATAAAGTATGGAAATTTCACTCGCTTTGATGATGGTGCTCACTGATAGGGTATTCAAAACTACTGAACCGCTCAATGGCCAATATTGGTTTGCTTCAACTGTTTAAGCGCCCATCGATCAACTGATACGCACCACTTAAGCAATCATATACATATGCTAACGCAGCAACACGGTTATTTTCATGGGGTTGAATACCTATTTTTGAAGCCCACTTAACTGAAGACCCTTGCTTCATAAGGGATAAAAAATTCTTTCCAATATCAGTACCAGAATCTCCATAAAGACTAGGTGCACTGTAGTTCCACTCATTTCTAATTGCGCTAGGTAAAGCCCACCTGTCATTAGATGAAGATACAATATCCTTTAGCAGTTGACATGCTGTATTGTGTTTATCCGATACTTTTATAGGATTGATTAGGCTACTTACATTTGTCCAAGCGACTTGATGAGGTCTAGCTCCCGTTTTAATGATATCTAGTTTAATTTCATTAAAATTATTACCTTGAGAAGCCATTACAGCAAAGCTACTTGGGCCATCAATGTTAAACATCGATGATGTACCTGCTTGAGCTGCACTTAATAATCGGGTTTGATCTTCTTCTGTCAGGTTGGTTATGAATTTTCCTGCAATCCTTGAAATCTCATTGCACATGAAGTAGCAAGCATAATAAGTTGTAACAACACACCATGCAGCTTGTAGATCACCATTAACCTGTTCAGTTAAGTGTTTAATTTGGTTTTCTACACGAACTTTTCCAAAGTGAAAGTCCGTTAGAATTGCATTTAGATAGTCACTCATCGGCATGGTAACCTCAAGGCGGCTTGAGTTGATCACTTGAACATCTATATCGACAATAGAGCTAACTAGGGCTTTTTTGAAGCTATTAGCCATCGAATAACTTGATGGCTTATCACTTCTTTGGAATCCCAGTGAAGTAAGCCTGCCTAATACTTCCTTTGATATTTCAGAACTGATCATGATTAAAACAGATCTTGAACCGAGCCAAGTTTGTGGCTATGAATTTCAATTAGCTCTTGCATTTCATCACTCATTTTCTTGATAGCATCACGGTTTGTGCCTGTATGAATAGCAAAGTTGAATGGTTTTAAACCTTCTAAGACTTCCTTTAGTGCGGAGGCAGAGTAGCTTTTTGAATACATCATTGAAAGGCCGCAAACTTGTCCAAAGATGCTAAATACAGCTTCAAAATATGCTGCTGTAGTTAGCTTTTCGCTGCTCCCTAATGTGCTTTCAAGAACACCTTGTACAGCGGAGGTATAGTTTGATAATAGACGTTTTTTATCATCGTAAGCCAAGCTAGATAATGGATGAACTTTCAATATAGGGTCTAAGGCTGCTTGAAATGGAACATGCGAGATTTTACCTCTAGAACTAGAGGTTGCACTGAGTTTTCCGTAAAGGGGAGAATCAGGCTCATTTCCAAGCTCATCGAATAATCGGGCTCTAACAGCATCGAGCGAGTCCTCTTCAGCCAAAAACTTTAACAACTCAAGACGAAGTGTTTTAGGCACGCCTTTCTGGTTAGAGTTTATATCTATAAAGTATTGAACTTCGTTAGTGTGTTCTAAACCTTTAAAAATACACACGGGTAGTTCAATATCTTGCTCTGCCAAATGAGCGCCATATAATCGATGCTGACCATCAATAACGAATAAAGAGTTAGGAATCAGTTCCATCGATAATTCAGAATTACTGAATGATATAACTGAGTTTTCTTGAGCACTCAGAATTACGGCCCCTGGGATTAGATTCCCTGAATCTAAATATTCCGCGATCAGCTTAGCTCGTGGTTCTGACAAATGACGCTGATACCCCTTTTGTGCATCCTCATCTACTCGAGAAACTGTGGCAACTTGCAAAATTTCACTAGCCTTCATTGCCGTAAGGTATAAATCAATATCATCATTACCTATGCTGAATGCCATTTTATTAATTTGAGTCATCAATTTAGTCCTTTTTCTTATTTTTTTTTATGATACCAAGAACAACATCTTGTGTCTTAGATTCTGAAAGTTAAGTCACCCGTTTGTGTAGACAAATTACTGGTATTACAAAAAGTAAGTCAAATGGTGCTTTGGTGAAATGTATTTAAACGCTCACAACACACTTAGGGGCAGAGGTGAGTTAGAGCAACCTGTCGGACCTAATTGCATCGTGATTTGAATTTGACAGGTTGAGTCCAGACTAATCCAGCTAAGAACATAAGTCTCGGAGCTAATCTAGCTTCTCTCGCTTTTTGAATTCTAGAACGTTGCCTGTTGCCCCCGTTGTTTCCACATCGATCATTAACTCAATATGCTTGCATTCTTCAGGCATATGTTCCCACATAGCAACGGTCATTTGGTGCATTCTCACGGCTTGAGACTTTAAGCGTTTTTTATAATCTCCAAGCTTTTCTTCTTTCTTCTCAATTTCTCTCTTAAGCTTTTTGATTTCTTTTTTAGCTTTGTCTAAGTCTTCCTTAGCCTTTATGTGGAGAGGGTGGCCGCGAACCACAGTATCGGACACATTGCTTACTCCATGAACACGATTTGCTTCAGCGCTTTCGATCAGCGCTTTTGTTTCTGGATAGCGCCTGGCCGATCCATTCGATAACCCCGCTTCTTTCTCAACATTAGAAACAACAATTTTAAGCTTGTTGGCTTTAAGCTTTTGTTTCAACTCTCTGTTAATCGGCTTTTGATGAACAAGCCGCGCCAATGCGTCTCTTAGCTGTCTTTCTGTTGAGCTTAACTCCGCCTTGTCTGTCATGCCTTACGCCTTCCTTGTCGTTTCGATAACCAAATTCAGCACATCTTCTGCAAATTCATACTTTTCATATTTAAATCCTAGATCATCCATGATCGCTTCCGCAGCTTTTACCTGCATAAAGTATTTGGTTGCAGAACTGGAGTTTAATTCATTGTTTTCTTTTAAAAACTCAACGTTTCTCATTGCGTCCATACGGGAGGATTCGGCATAAACAGCATTTTCAATAAAATCATATTCGCAGTCTACACATTCACTTAAATCAATATTGATACGCATTGAACATTGAGTGTTAGTGCAATACATCCCAGGAGCAATAGCATGTAAATGTTCTTTACCGTTGGTCAACCGATCTATCCAGTAGTCAACCGATAGCTTGCGTTTGCTTACTCCATCTTCAAAATAACTTTCACCTTCGCGACTAATCTCAGCCGCTGCTGCTTGACCTTTACCTCCTGCGATACGCTTACCATTCGCCATTTTTTGATATATGCGAGCAAATATCTCAGCCTGTTGTGTGACTCGTTCTTTTTGTATTTCGCTGTAAAGTTTTTCAAATGAATAGGCATTTCGGGCATACCATCGCGTCATTGCCATCGACAAATGCGAAAATTGCTGCTTCAAGGCGGGGAAAGAACACAGCTCATAACCAATTAGGTAGTACGCGAGGGAGCGCCGTGTCTGGTGTGGCGAAAAGTGAAATTTATCACCCTGATTAAAAGATGTTTGGGTTGGGTCGGAGGTCTGTAAATGCCCCATATCTTCTGCTGTAAGTGTAAAATCAAATTTATCGCTGTTAAACCCCGTATTAATTTTAGTGTGTAATGCGTGCGTATTCTGATGTTCTCGATCGCTGATTCTGGCTAGCCCGATCAACTCTATTCCGGTCATTCGATCACAGACTTTTTCTTCACCACCCGATCAGTCTTTTATGCTTGTTAACTTCTTTTAATTTTAAAGAGGAAACAAGTATGTCAAAACCTACTGACATAGAACGCGTTAAAGCGGTTCTCTATCTTAAGCTTGATGAAAACCTCAGTAACCGGGACATCGCCAGGAGACTGAATGTGGGGGCTGCCACTATATCTGATATTCTCGGTAAATTCAGAACCCTGGATTGTGGCTGGCCGTTACCTGAGCATGCCTCCGATCAATGGCTACATCAGTCACTTTATCCTGACAGGAAAGCGGGCCGTATTAAACCTGATTATGGCCTGATGGATATTGAACTGCGGCGTAAAGGTGTAACTAAACTGCTGCTCTGGGAGGAATATCAGGCTAATTACCCTGATGCTTGCTATAGCTACAGCCAGTTTTGCGACAATTATCGTGAATGGAAATCCCAGCAAAAGCGCTCGATGCGATTTACGCATAAAGCAGGCGAGAAGCTATTTATCGACTTCTGTGGGCCGACATTACCGATTGTAAATCCCGGCACCGGAGAAGTGCGTAATGCCCAGGTCTTTGTTGCGGTACTGGGCGCGTCAAACTACACCTTTGCGATTGCCACAGAAAACCAGAAGCTCGAAAGCTGGCTGGAGGCGCATGTGGCTATGTTTGCCTTCTTCGGCGGCGTGCCGCAATTGCTGGTACCGGACAATCTCAAGTCAGCGGTCACCAGAGCCTGTCGATTTGAACCTCAGTTGAATACAGCTTACCAGTCATTAGCGAATCATTATGGCTGCGCCGTGATGCCTGCAAGACCTCTGAAGCCAAAAGATAAAGCGAAAGCAGAAAATGCCGTACTCATTGTGGAACGATGGATAATGGCAAAATTGCGGCATCAGGTCTTCCATACCTTATCAGGCCTTAATGTTGCTATTCGGGCGTTACTGCATGAACTGAATCAGAAACCATTCCAGCGATTACCGGGAAACCGACAAACCTTGTTTGAATCGCTGGATAAACCAGAGCTGGCCCCGTTACCCACAACACCATGGGAATACACTGAAATCCATATTGCCAGAGTCGGTATTGATTACCATGTCTTGTACAAAGACCATTTCTACTCAGTTCCTCACCTCTTTGTCGGCAAGTCAGTTGAAATACAGGCTTCTAAGCGGCTTATTCGGATTTACTACCAACGCGAGTGCATTGCACAACACATGCGTAGTGACCGAAAAGGTGGCTTTACCTGTGTTGATGAGCATATGCCTGCCAATCATCAGCATCAGAAATGGTCACCCGGAAGACTCAAGAACTGGGCAAAGCAGATCGGCCCTTCCACACTTGAAGTCACCGACGCCATTCTGCAAAGCAAACCACATCCAGAGCAAGGTTATCGGGCCTGCCTTGGGCTACTTAACCTTGCAAAGAAATACGGCGAAAGTCGCCTGGAACAAGCCTGTCGCCGGGCTATTGATATAGGTAATCCCTGTCGAGCCAGCGTGAAATCGCTGTTGCACACCCACCTTGATAATGCCCCGAAAGTGGATGACGTTGAAACGCCCAATCTCACTCATCACAACATCCGCGGCCCTAAATATTACAAATAAGGAACTCAAATGAACGATCTACTCATCCAACAATTACAGCAACTGCGCATGACAGGGATTGCGGATATGTTAAAACAGCAACGCGCTCAACCCAACACCTACTGTGAATTAGCCTTCGAGGAACGGTTGTCCCTGCTGGTTGACCATGAAATGAACCAAAGACGGACAAACCGCATCAACCGACTTCGTAAACAGGCACGACTCAGGTTAAATGCAACACCGGAAGAACTGTCATACGACAATGGCCGCGGATTACAAAAGCCAAGAATGGCCGATTTATTAAATGGCGGATATCTTAGTCATCATCAGAATATCATTGTTACCGGAGCCACAGGTGGCGGTAAAACCTATGTAGCTTGTGCGCTTGGTGAACAAGCGTGTCGCCAGGGAATACGTGTTGGTTACTGGCGATTACCACGATTAAACGAGCACTTACACATCGGTCACGCTGATGGCAGTTACACCAAGCAGCTAGCAACGATAGCGAAACAACAGCTACTGATCCTGGATGACTGGGGACTGGAAAAACTCACCGTCAAACAGGCAACAGACTTACTGGAGGTGGTAGAAGACAGGCACGGCGTAAGTAGCACCATCATCTGTAGTCAGCTACCTGTAGAGCAATGGCATTCAATGATAAGTAACGGCACGGTTGCCGATGCGCTACTAGATCGCCTCATCCACAATGCTCACCGGATAACCCTCACTGGGGAGTCAATGAGAAAGCAACAAACCATGAGGTAAATACCTGTGGCAGACTGCGGTCTGCCACAACTACTGATCGGGCAAGCCATAATACCAGTGATCGGGTGTATCAGAATTGGGGTGATCGAGAGGCCGGAATTAGTGATCGGGAAATGCCTAATACGCAATGCGCTCTTCCCTATAGGTTGGGGAAAAGCGATGTCCTTCAAGTTTGCAAACATTCGATGATTATTTTTCTTTGCAAATCTGTCGCGATAAGGCGTATTAATAGCATTTAACATATGGAAGGCTTTCCAACCCGTTTCCGTGGTTACAAACGTGTCATTTTTGGTTTGACTACTGATCGTAATTTTTGATTGGCGTGTAGTTAGAAAGTAAATGGTTTCCTTGCCAGTTTCGGACTCACATCCATTTTTATCGAAAGTCGTTCTTTGCGCACCGTAAACAGGACTCATTTTGTACAACTCGTCTACGCGCATTCCTGACAATGCCAAGCAAAGCCATGAGGCTTTTGTGTTCAAGCTTCTCAAATACTGTCTAAAACCAGCCCAGCCATAATAAGTGTTGCCAATGCGTGCTCTGAAGATACTAAGACATTCTCGTCGTATTTGAATGCGGGGTTGAATAGATGTGAATATTTGCATCCACCGTGGATCTTCACCTTTATCCGCTAAGGTTATTCCATTGTTGTCGAGCGCCTGGGTAAATCGTTCCCATGATTCTGCATAACCGCCATGAGGTTTATGGCTATAGCCGCTTCTAATCCTCAGAATTTTTCTTTTTACTTCATCGGAATAAAAGGAAATCATCTGCTCAACTGCTTGTTCGATTTCATCTCTTAATCCGTAGGCTTTTACGATATCTTCACTGTACCCTTTTAATGCCGCAAAATAGATTCGGGGGGGAATCACCACTTTTCCGTTTTGCGCATCAGAACTCATGTTGTACATCTTATGGGATTGATGTGAAAAA
This sequence comes from Alteromonas sp. RW2A1, assembly GCF_001886475.1. Classification (NCBI taxonomy): domain Bacteria; kingdom Pseudomonadati; phylum Pseudomonadota; class Gammaproteobacteria; order Alteromonadales; family Alteromonadaceae; genus Alteromonas; species Alteromonas sp. RW2A1. The sequence continues at coordinate 2,009,768 of NZ_CP018031.1, forward strand.
TTGACCTTGAAAGGTAGCAGCCCTTTCAAGTGGACAAGACTATTCAACCCTATAAAACAATAGCTCCTAGAAATATCATACCATCCCTCAGTAACCAAAATTTCTAGATGCTCTTGATTCAATTCCTCAAATGAATTGATGCCACGTTTGATTAGTTGGGCAATATCCTTTCGAAGAGAGTTTTTTTTATTATTTATTGAAGCCAGTTCTATATGTTTAACAGAAAACCACATATCCGCTAATGCTACGCACTTCATTTGATTAAGCATGTGACGCTCTTTTTGATGAAGTACAATGACATTTTCTTCTTGCTCTGGCTCAATGTTAAAAATCAAGTTCGTGACCCCACTCCCTTTGTAGTCAGAATTTCTAAACGCCCATATATCCTCGCCAAACAAGATGGTCTTTTTTTGATCTTGATAGACCACCATTTTGTCTAATTCTTCCCAATCGCCTCGCAGTAGCGCAGGGAGAAGTTCCTGTTGCAAATAGTCGCCTCTATCACCAATTAAACGCATGGTATCTAAGGTTGAATCCATATCTTGTGAGTTTTCAAAAGACAGCATAGATATAGCCCTTATAAAAATTGGGTAATGGAAGATAACGAGTCGAAAAGTGGATAACGCCCTTTTTCTTCAAGCAAATCCTCAGCTTGTTCAACGGTCTCTAATGGGAGGCCGTCAAGGTTAGCTTGAAAGCGATTTATCTTTAATTGAATTACCGAAGCGCGTTCTGGGTATTGGTCAATGGCTTCACTTAACGCATCGAGAAAGCTCAATAGTTTATAAATAGCGTAGGGGTCATCAACGAGTTTGGCGCTTTTGCAAAAGACGCAAAGATCGTATTGATAGCAGGTAATATCTTGACCCTCTTCAATAATCCCTTTTTTTTCTGCGAACTTGCGTGCTGCATAATGCCAATCTTTCTCTGACAGCAAATCAATTTCCCCGCCGCAGCTAATGCCATTGGGGTTTGTAGGAGCATTACGTTGTTTCCAAACATCGTATTCTAAGACGGGAATTTCCAATTCTTTCTTAACCGATTCTATAGCTTCACTGCGGCTCTTGCCCTGGGCTATGTAGACTAACCCCATCATCCCTTGTGACATTTGCTTGTTGTTTGATACAGGGTGGCCGTTGGGGTAATGTCTTTCAGTTGTTTCAATATTGTGCTGCAAAATTTTTCGGGCTGTCCACCCTTTTTCTTCAGCTTTATACTCTAAGTTAGAATGAGTAGTGCGAATCCTACTGGCGGTAATATTTATAAAGTAATCACCGCGACCAATGCCACACAATTTTAACAGAACTTCGCGAATCGGAACCTCACCTTCTGACCACTGATAAGTAACATATTTACCACCCAGCGGTAGTAAGAATGGATGCTTGGTTGTTGAACTCCCCCCACCAAAACCATAATTTTTTCTGGGTAAAGGGTTTCTGCTCGCAGCATAACGCTCAACCAATTGAAGAAAAGGTTTGTATTTAGCTGCAACAATAAACTCACCTTTAGAGCCATCAGCATATTTGAAAGAAACTGTGATCGCTCCATCGGAATCTTTCTCTGAATAATTAAGCGGTATAAGCGCGTTCCGCAATGAAACATCAGTCATACATGAAAGAGCAGCGTAAGCAATAGGCATTGCTCTTATTGTTACAACTTGCTTTTTAAGAACGGTGACTTTTGCTTCCATCGTGTATACACCATCATCTCGTTTAATCTTGTTAAACGTGGTCATCTTTTGATCTTTAACAATGTCGGCGTAGGTTTTTACTAGATGGTCGGTCAACTCAGCTCTGCTATCAGAAAGCAAATTTAGGTTCTTTGATAATTGGAATGAAGCTCCAGACACATCAACCTTGCCTTTATCACCTTCGCTATTGAGGAAATATATCAGAGTGTCATAAGGGTCTTCGCTGTAGGTTTTCGAGAGGAGTTCGAGTGCTCGAAGAAAGGTAATTCCGTCAGTTTCTCCAACAGTGTCGCGCTTATTGATGTCAGCGACAATAAACCCAGCTTCCTCATCTTTGGCTTCGGGGTGGGAGCTTTCTTCTAAGCCTGAAAATAACGCTTTTACGTCCTTTGATGCACGACCTTTGTAAGCGCGAACTTGAGCAACTTTTGATGTCCGACCATCTTTATTTGACGTAACCATTTTAATGGGGTGGCGAACCTGTCTAATCACTGTGTCGTTAAATGCAGTGTAATAGGCAATCAAAGTGTAAGCTGCCGACATGCATTGATTAAAAGGACTCGCTAAGCCTTCTGAAGCTGAACCATTTTTTCTCCCAAGTGTAATCGTGATGTCACGATTATCTATTCTTTCAACCACAATGTTTTCTAGGTATTGAGGTGGGGGCGATTCGGGGTTTTCTTCTTTAAACGCAATAAGTTGAGTTACCAAAGAGAAAAAGAGAAGCTGAGTGCGTCTAACTAGTGCATACCATTCGCTTGATGTATAAGGTAGTGTAGCAAAATCTGTTATCTCACCAGTAAAGCTCTTAAGCGTGGCTTGCATGTCTGACACATCAAAATCAAGCACTGGAAGCATCGAGTCGAGATTCATCTTTTTTTGAAGAGCTGAGGATTCCAACAAACCAAACTCTTCACCATTATGATACTGAAATTGGTATTTTTTAGGCTCACTAGCAATGTCAACTAAGCGCCGTAACTCACCTGAGTTACCAGCGTAATAAAGATATCCAGCCTGACTAAAAGGGTCGAACTTCTTAATGTCGCAAAATGCAATGTAAGTCTTTAAGGCGCTTAATTTAACTACTAGAGACCATGCATTGGTTTCATTTTTCTTCTCTTGATCAACCCATCTTTTTAGCTTTTGCATTCTTTCCAGTCGAGAGGGTTTAGCTAATGGTTTTTTGGGATCACACTGTTCATGACACCAATAAATAAAATTGTGTCTTGTGCTGTTTAGCACCCCTTCTGGCCGTATATCAACGATAAAATCTAATGAAGTAACATTTTTCTTAGTAATCGGCGGAGCGGGTGATTTATTTTGATTTCTCGATGCTGCTAATCGACTTTTTGCCATATCATCACCTCAGCGATTGTTGTGCGAATTGATTTTTACGCTGAGCGAATTCCAACCATGTTTTATTGTCATTCATGTAGTTAACGTATTTTTGAGTGGTAGAGGTGCTTTCATGCCCCATCAAATCAGCCAGCTCCTGTAACAAAGCCTCGAAGGGCTTACCTGTTTCCATATGTTTGCTGTACAGCCAGTCGGTTGCGAAAGTGGCTCGTAAGTCATGAGGGGCAAAATAAATATCAAGCCCACAGTGTGTCAAATCATTGCGGATAGTTTCCACATACTTTTGAATGGTGTTTGGAGCGTAGATATTGCCATTCGATTTAACGAATAAGTGGTTATGGCGAAGTAATCCTTTTTCAATAGCCTTCTTCCTCGCCTTACTTAACTTGTACTCGTACAACAGATCCATGACACTGGCTGGGATTTCAATTGTTCTGTTTTTTTTGAACTTGGTTAAGCAACCGTTAATATTCTCACCAATTTGCACCTTAACTACTTTAGCTTTTGGCTTGTCCACGACAGAGGCAGGAAATGTTATTAATTCCTCCAATCTCAATCCCGTTTCAGTTTTTAAGTACACCATTAGGGCTTTAGTGTCAGATGAATTTTCAATATCAAGGTGTTTATAAAGCTCTTGTTTTTCATCTTCACGAAGTGGGTTAAGCTCTCGAATATCAGCATCTTGAGGTTTTTTTATGTTCTTAAATGGTCTAGTGAGACCTGTGGTGTATACAATAATTTCCTTACTGTGACTGCGATTGAGATGTGAGAGCATTTCATGTTGTGCTCTGTTTCCTTTGTTGCTTATGCGAACAGTCTTTGCCTTAAACTCAAATGGTCGAAAGGTTTTGCTGATTGAAATGATCCGCTGGCGATGAAGGAAGATGAAGTAATTGACAACTTTCAAAACATAGTTAGAGGCTGTACTTGGAGAACCACCGACTTTTCCAGTTTCATCCTTGGTATAAAGGTTTTCCAATAAATAGTCTCGATATCTCACGATTGGACTTTCCTCTACCTTCTCGGTGCAGTCATATATTGTTAACGGAGGTTTTTCATCAACCAGAAGGCCAGTCCTTGGGTGTGTATGTTCGGGGATTTCCGTGCTCAACCACCGATAGAAGCTCAATAACGCAACTGCATGGGATTGAATCGTCTTATCGGAGGATATATCTGGGTCTGCCAACAAAGAGTGAAGATATAGATTCACTGGCACCACATTGATACCATCGGGGTCTATTAAAATTGGAAGTTTATGAGCAAATGGTTTTGAGTTGTCCCTAACGTCATGGATGATCTCGCCACTGTCAGGGTGTGGCCTACTTATAAATGAGGGATATTTCTCCGTACTAATCCACATAAGACAATAGTCAAAGCCGAAGTCATCTGGAAACGACCTATTTTGTTCAATCACATTAACACCTAAATCATCCGTTATTCACACTGCTAAGCCTTCCCCCAGGGGGTTACGCGTTCATACATCTACTTTTTCAAGATATTTCTTAACCAATAGTAAAAATTGTAACCACCCCTCATCTCGACGTCTAATTTATACAACCTGAAACATTACAACATGTGATGTCTAAAGTATTTCCCAACTGTAAGCGCATAGTTGGACGAAAAGGCCAAAATGCCATGACGCAGCATTTCAGATTTGATCTGAAAGACGGGTACACCCATTTTTATACCGAGTAACTTAGCTTCACGCGAGCGTGCAACCACGCAGCCGTCATTGTTGGACAGCACCACAACCGGTGTATCTTTTAAATCAGGACGAAACAGCTTCTCACAACTGGCGTAAAAATTGTTGCAGTCCACCAAGGCAAACACAGGCATGGGATAGTCACGACTTACGGCGCATGTTTCGCACCACATTGGTGACCACACCAAATATCTCCAACTCTGTTCCTTCAGGAATATGAATGGGCTCATACGCCTGGTTTCTTGGGATCAGCATGACGCACGGCCTTAGTTGAAGCTCCTTTACCGTGAGTTCTCCATGGATTCCCGCTATGACAATGTCACCGTGTTCTGCTTGGACAGAGCGATCAACCACCAAAATATCATCTGGGTGAATCCCGGCATCAATCATTGAATCACCTTCAACACGCACAAAGAACGTTGCAGCCGGTCGCTTGATGCACAGCTCGTTGAGGTCGAGCATTTGCTCAACATAATCCTGCGCTGGTGAGGGAAAACCAGCAGAAACACGTTCCATGAACAATGGAATACGAAGGCGCTTTGCTTTGATGAAGGCAAGTGCGCCGCTACGGCCTATCAGCGAGACACTCATGACGAACCTCGAAAAATCATAATTAATACTGTTTGTTTATACAGTATCTAATGCTATGCTGATTTCTACAAGTAGAATTGTAGGTAAAACTGGTGTTGTTCGAGTAAGACGTTGTGTCGTGGGTGATTTCTTTTTTGTGTTGAAAAGCTTGATGTGGGGATAGCTCGCCCTCGTCAAAGCCTGCAAGGCTTGGACATTACTGCTTCTGCCTACTGCTCTTGTTTCTGTTACTGATCCTGTTACTGCTACTGGTTAACGCATGGGTCAAGTAACCGTCAGACAAGGCTTGTTGAACCCTTTGCAAAGGGTTTAAAAACAGTTAGTAAAATTCTGCTTCGTATTGAATTTACTGGCTTAAAGCGAAGTTAGGAGCACCATTAAAATGCTCAGTCGAACTCAGTTCAAGCCTTTTGCAACCGTTTGAAAAGGGGTTGGCTAAGCCATACGTAAAGGGTATCGGTAAGGGTTACCTAAAGGGTTTAGCTAAGGCTTTCTGAAAGGCTTAGCCAAAGCCTTCATACATGGGTTCACCCAGTAGAAAGATTAAAAAAACGCTTAGGTATCCAAGGTGCATTTAGAAAAACCTGTGGCACAGTGAAATCACCTAAAGCGAACAATAGAAGTGAAGAGGAACCATCAATGACAAGAGCCCCTGCGCCATTTCCGCTAGAGCGCCTCGCGGATATCCCAGAAAGGCCAGAAGATTTTAGATTGCTGGAGCGCATTCCATTAACGCGTGAACCGCAGTCCTGGCCACTTGAACTTTCGCCTATGGTCGGTGATGAACAGCCAATGGTGCTGCTCGATACAGAGACAACTGGACTGTCTGCCGATGATGAGTCCATTATTGAGCTTGGTATGGTAAAGGTGCTTTACAGCCCCTCTGCTCAGCGGATTGTGTCGATTGTTGATGTGATCAGCTTGTATGAAGATCCCAGCAAGCCAATCCCCGAGCTGATTACCGAGTTAACCGGTATCACTGATGAGATGGTGCAAGGCCAGCACATTGATGATTCACTGGTAGCGAGTTGGTTATCCGATGATCCGCTGGTGGTTGCACACAATGCACAGTTTGATCGTCCTTTCTTTGAAAAGCGGTTTGCTGCATTAGGACATCTATCTTGGGTCTGTTCAGCCAGTGGCATAGATTGGAAGGCGCTGGGTTTTGAAAGTCGAAAACTTGAGTACCTGCTGCTTCGCTTAGGTTGGTTCTATGAAGGACACCGAGCTGCAACCGATTGTTTGGCGATGGCCTGGTTGTTTCATTTGTTGCCCGAGTCCGTTGCAAACTTGTTGTCTGAAGCAGACAGGCGAACTGTATTAGTTCGTGCGTTTGGTGCGCCGTTTGACGTAAAGGACTATTTAAAAGAGCGCGGTTACCGCTGGCATGACGGTGTTAAAGGTGCCAACAAACATTGGTGGCGCGAAATCAGCGAAGACGAGTTGCCGCAGGAACAAACTTACCTGGATGATTTGTACCATCGTGGCTCAGAACATGCCCACTATGACTACAAAGATGCTCGCAATCGATTTAAAGCTTTGTAGCTCTCTACAAGGTAAGCCTTGCATATTTGAAAACCTCTGGAAAATGGAAAGTGAACTTACGTTATACCCAAACTACTTGGTGTTGCAGCTAGGCGGCAAGTAAGTGAGTCCCCATGAGCATAGATCTTCTATGTGATTGGGGTGAGCGAATGCAGGTAACACCGCTGCGGCTGCAAGTAGGAAGGGTATATAACCAACAAGAGGAATCTTTCCATGTACCAAGACACCTACATTGAATACTGGGGCGAAATCTTCGTCTCTGCCCGCATCATTGAATTTGGCATCACGTTCGAGCGCTTTCTAAAAGATCCATGGAAGCATTTGATGTCCTGTGGCCAAGAATCTGCACCGGACGCGATTGCTGAAGGGATGCTGCCATTGCTACCAGCCCAGGCAGAAGTTGCCAGGCGTGTTCGAGAGAGTGAGCAACGAGCCCTGATCTCTACAGAGTCGGACAAAGGGGTATCGCATCGCGGTAACATCGTGGTGCCACTGGTTCGGGTAGCGCATTGATAGCGGCTATCAGCAATGGCATGAAACAAGGCCTTCACGCTCATGACTCAGCGGCAATTGTAATCCAGATCAAAAAGTTGCCGCTTAGTCTTCCCTACAAAATAATTTGTGATAGGATGATACCTAATAAAATTAATTAGGTTGAAGCCTATTCAGTGTTTTATGGCCATCTGTTCAGCTTCAACCGGTAGAGATTGATTAGCCATTGCGGATGAATAGCAGCTTTATGCCATGCCGTTCAATGTGATTACGTGATGTCTGACCGAACTTTATAAACAGAGTTTTAAGAATCTGGTTGAATTGGATAAACAAGACGCATGACAAATGATGGTCTGAAAAAAACGGTAGTGGCGAGTTCACTCGCTAAAGAAAGTGCGAAAGGAAAGCCAGATAGGCTTTCGCAGATAGCGCAGTTGCCACAAGCAACCAGGGATCGCATTGCCCACATTGATTTCACCTTATTGTTTAAGGGAGAAGCGGTACGGGCGGACTTAGTCGATCGCTTCAGTATAGCTGCCGCACAAGCAACGAAAGACTTCACCATGTACAGAGAGCTTGCGCCAGGCAATATTGAGTATGACCAAAAGCTCAAGTTGCACAAGCGTGGTGAAGCATTTGAACCCCTGTTCGACTACGACGTTGTGAGAACTCTGGCAACCATTAGCCAAGGCTACGGCGATGGCTTCACTGGAAAGGTAAAACCACCTCTGGCTTGTGAAGCGCCTTATCACCTTAACAAGCCGAGTTTATCGATAGTAGCGAAAGTCACCGAGGCCATCCACAAAGGCAAAGCCTTGAGTATCACCTATGTGTCGTTATCGAGCGGTGAAACAACGCGTGAAATTGTACCGCATACGCTGGTGGACAATGGCCTGCGTTGGCATGTTCGTGGTTTTGACCGCAAGCATGGTGAGTTCCGTGACTTTGTATTGACCCGCATTAAAGCTGCGGTTGTGCTTGAAGATTCAACCTTGTCGCCTTCTGTTATCAAAGAAAGTGAGCTCGAAACCCAAGATCGACAGTGGAACCGATTCGTAGAGCTTGAGTTAGTGCCGCATCCACGTATTGAGCACAGCGAAGCGATAGAGCTGGACTATGGCATGACGGGTGGCGTTCTAAAGGTTGAGATTAGAGCAGCAACCGCTGGCTATTTGCTACGCCAATGGCATGTGGATTGTTCTACGGAACACTCATTAATGGGCTTTGAGTATCAGCTTTGGTTGCGTAACAGCCAGGCTCTTTATGGTGTCACAAACTTAAGTATTGCGCCGGGTAGAACAAGTTAATCGAACGATGTAGCGACCATTGAGACGTTACATAAAGAACAGAATTTTAAATTTATAGTGAAGCCGTTGCAGCAACCTAGTGGGATGCAACCAACACTGAACAGGAAAAGAAAATGGATCATAGTGTACATAACAAGCTCATCTCATTTATTTGGAACATTGCCGACGACTGTTTACGTGATGTGTACGTTCGCGGTAAGTACCGCGATGTGATTTTACCTATGGTGGTATTACGACGTTTAGATACGTTACTAGAACCTACCAAAGAAGCCGTGCTTGAAGAGGTAAAGTTCCAAAAAGAAGAGATGCAAGCCACGGAGCTTGATGATGAACCATTAAAAGCGGCCAGTGGTTATGTTTTTTACAATACATCTAAATGGACGCTGAAATCCCTGTTCAACACCGCAACGAATAACCAACAGATATTACTCGCCAACTTTGAAGAGTACCTGCTTGGCTTTAGCGATAACGTTAAAGAAATCATTGAATGCTTTAATCTCAAATCGCAAATTCGTCACATGGCCTCCAAGCAAGTCCTTCTTGATGTCGTCGAAAAGTTTGTTTCCCCTTACATCAACCTAACTCATGAAACGGTCGAAGACCCAGATGGCAACAAGATGCCAGCCCTTACTAACCTGGGTATGGGTTACGTGTTCGAGGAGTTGATCCGCAAGTTCAACGAAGAAAACAACGAAGAAGCAGGTGAACACTTTACACCACGTGAAGTGATTGAATTGATGACGCACCTGGTGTTCGACCCAGTGAAAGACCAGTTGCCGCTTACCATGACAGTGTATGACCCTGCGTGTGTAGCGGTGGTATGTTGACTGAATCTCAAAACTTCATTGAAGAGAAATACCCGAACGACAGCCGTGATGTTTACCTTTACGGCAAAGAGATCAACGACGAAACCTACGCGATTTGTAAATCGGACATGATGATCAAAGGTAACAACCCTGAGAACATCAAAGTAGGCTCAACCTTGTCTACCGATGAGTTCGCGGCTTCACGCTTTGACTTTATGTTGTCTAACCCGCCATATGGTAAGAGTTGGGCGTCTGAACAGAAGCACATTAAAGACGGCAGTGATGTGATTGACCCTCGTTTTAAGGTTAGCCTGAAAGACTATTGGGGAAATCTCGAAGTGGTAGATGCCACGCCACGTTCAAGTGATGGCCAGCTGCTCTTCTTAATGGAAATGGTCAACAAGATGAAAGATCCGAGTGTAAGCCCATTAGGCAGCCGGATTGCTTCTGTTCATAACGGCTCATCGCTCTTTACCGGTGATGCGGGCGGTGGCGAAAGTAACATTCGTCGCTTCATCATTGAAAACGACATGCTAGATGCCATCGTTCAGTTACCTAATAACCTGTTCTACAACACCGGCATTACCACTTACATTTGGGTGTTGAACAACAATAAACCTGAGGCACGTAAAGGTAAGGTGCAACTGATTGATGCCAGCTTGCTATACCGTAAGTTGCGTAAGAACTTAGGTAACAAAAACTGCGAATTTGCACCTGAGCACATTACGGAAATTACCGATACTTACCTGGCGTGTATGGATGTTGAAAGAGCACTTGATGCAAACAATGATCCGATCGGCATCGCCAGCAAGGTGTTTAGCAATGACGATTTTGGCTACTACAAAGTCACTATCGAGCGCCCAGATCGCCGCAGAGCCAAGTTCACTCAAGACGCAATAGCCCCACTGCGTTTTGATAAGCAGCTCAGTGAAGTGATGGAGCACGTTTACGCAGAGCACGGCGAACGTGTTTACGAAAAAACTGGCTACGGGTCTGATCAGAAAAAGAGCTTCTTAAAATCCATTGAGAAGGACATTCTTTCTTGGTGTGAAGATAACGACATCAGTCTCAATGCAAAGGCTAAGGCAAAACTGCTCGATGTGAAACATTGGCTGGCGCTAAAAGCATTGCTTGAAACGGCACAAACGCTGATGGCTGATATCGGTAGCAATGAATTTGATGACTTCAATAGCTTTAAAACCCAAGTTGATAAATCACTAAAAGCCCACGCCATTAAGCTTTCAGCACCTGAGAAAAATGCCATCCTAAACGCGGTGAGCTGGTATGACGAAACCGCCAAGAAAGTGGTTAAAAAGGTAGTTAAATTAACGGGTGATAAATTAGACGACCTCCTGGAGCGCTACGAGTGTGAAGTCGCTGACCTGCCAGATTTTGGTTATTACCCCGTTCCTAGAGAAGAAGGCGGTAAAAAGGGCGAGTTCATCACTTACGAAACCAACTCAGACCTGCGAGACACAGAATCTGTCCCGCTGAAGCAAAGCATTTACCAGTACTTCCTAGACGAAGTGAAGCCACATGTTGATGAAGCGTGGATAAACCTGGATACGGTGAAAATTGGTTATGAAATCAGCTTCAATAAGTATTTCTACCGTCATAAACCGCTGCGTAGTTTAGAAGAGGTGGCAACCGACATCATCAACCTGGAACAAAAAGCCGAAGGTCTTATTGCGCAGATATTGGGTGTGAACGTGGCGGAAGTTCAGGGAGAAGCGTAATGGAACGTTTAGCATTGATGCCGAAATATGACGATTATGTAGATTCTGGGGTTGAATGGTTGGGACGAGTACCAGCCTCTTGGGAATTAACACGATTAGGCACTCGCTTTAATGAGCGTAGATCTAAAGTTTCAGACATAGACTACCCTGCACTCTCCGTAACAAAAAAAGGCGTTCTACCTCAATTGGATAATGCGGCCAAAACAAAAGATGGCGATAACAGGAAGCTAGTAAAAGAGGGTGACTTTGTTATAAATAGCCGCTCTGATCGGAAGGGTTCTAGTGGAGTATCTGACAGAGATGGATCAGTATCGCTTATAAATATAGTACTTAAACCAAAAGGGATTCATCCAAAGTTTTCAGAGCACCTTTTGAAAAGTCATGCATTTATTGAGGAATACTATCGTGTTGGACGTGGAATTGTCGCAGATTTGTGGACTACTCGATACGATGAAATGCGGACGATTACTATATCTGTTCCTTCACTAGAAGAACAAACCCGTATCGCCAACTTTCTAGACAAGAAAACCGCTCAAATCGACGACGCGATTGCTATCAAAGAGCAGCAAATTAACCTGCTCAAAGAGCGTAAGCAGATCATCATCCAACAGGCGGTGACCCAAGGGCTTGATCCCAATGTGCCAATGAAAGACTCCGGTGTGGATTGGATTGGGGAGATACCGGAGCATTGGGAAATCAAGCCTCTAAAACACATACTAAAACTGAAAAATTTAAAGATAGAAGCAGGTAAAAGCAATTTAGAATATTTGGGGATGGAGTGTGTTAACTCCTTTGATGGAACAAAGAATGAAATAAAATCTGAAGCCGACGGCCTGTCAACATTTTTTCAAGTTGGGGATATTTTATTCGGTAAATTACGCCCTTACTTGGCAAAAGTTTATGTCGCTGATTTTGAAGGGGTTTGTTCCACAGAGTTTTTAGTGTACGAAGTGAAGAGAGGTAGTAATGCCTTCTTCTCAAAACTAATGCTGTCGAATGGGTTTATTAGTGTGGTTGATGCATCAACTTATGGGTCAAAAATGCCAAGAGCAAGTTCCGATTTTATCGGAAATTTAAATATAGTTAATCCACCATTTGAAGAACAAATTAAAATTTCTTCATTTATCGACAAGCAAAACGAACTTTTTGATATGAATATTTCTCTACAGAAAGCTCAAATCGAAAAACTCAAAGAATACAAAACCACCCTGATCAACAGCGCCGTGACAGGAAAAATAAAAATCACCCCGGAAATGGTTGAGCAATAGGACGCGCATATGTTCACGGTAAATCATCAGACCAATAGGATTAGTCCGGTTAAGACGAAGAGATTCAGTGAGTTGGGCTTTACTGAGCGCAAGCATCTTCAGGAGTGGTTGGCACACGAACCTTCCGCACTCGGTGAAGAGTTGTTGATTATTCAAAAAGAGTTCGATGGCTTTGATGACACCCGTGAACGCTTAGATTTACTGGCACTGGATAAAGATGGCAACTTGGTCATTATTGAAAACAAGCTGGACGACAGTGGCCGCGATGTGGTGTGGCAGGCGCTTAAATATGCCTCTTACTGTGCAAGTTTAACCAAAGCGCAAATCGTTGACATTTACCAACAGTACTTAGACCGCTATGAGCCCGTAACCCGAGAGGTTGACCTGTTAAATGCCCCTGCAAGTGCTTCGGCGAGAATATGTGAATTTTTGGATGCGCCCGATCTGGATGAGTTAAAGCTCAACCTGGGTAACAGCCAGCGTATTATGTTAGTTGCGGCGAACTTTCGCAAAGAAGTGACCAGCACCGCGCTGTGGTTATTGGGTCAAGGCATTAGCATTGCCTGCTTCAAAATCACGCCTTATTCACTGGGTGAACAGCTACTGATTAATATTGACCAGATCATCCCAACGCCAGAAGCGAAAGAGTTGATGATCGGCATTAATGCCAAGGAAGCGGAAGAAAAAACCACCGAAGTGGTACTAAAAAACCGCCATACGGTGCGGCGCGAATACTGGGAGCGTGCCTTAGAGGCGTTTCAGAAAAGCGCTTGCCAACTCTATAACAACATTAGCCCAAGCAAAGATCATTGGTTATCAGCAGGCTCAGGGTTAAGTGGGTGTCCGTATAACCTGATATTTCTGCAAAAAGAGCTTCGAGTAGAGCTTTGGATCAGCCGTGGGGTTACCGAAGAGAATAAATACCTTTTTGACTTGTTGAGTCAGTCCAAACAGGACATTGAACATACTTTTGGTGCAGAACTTGAGTGGATGAGGCTGGATGAGAAGAAATCTTGCCGTATTCAGTTTTCGACCAAAGCTGATGGGTTTAATAAAGATACGTGGCCCCAAGCGGTTGCGTGGCACTTAGAGCAGATGACAAAGTTAGAAAAAGCCTTAAAAGGACCGCTGCAAAAAGCGGCTGAGGCAATGAAACAGAAGAATTTTGATTAAGGGAACTTACAATTATGGTCAGTCAAACCAATGAACAAGCATTAGAGTCGGCCATTGAGAAATGTCTGGCTGGGATCAGTACTGAAGAGCTCAAAGAGGGGCTGAGTCAGCAGTCACTGGGTGCTGGATACTTCATTGGTGCTGCTAGTGACTTTAATATGCAATATGCCATTGATGAACGTTTTTTCTGGCAATTTCTGCAAAAGACACAAGAAGAAGAGTTGGCCAAACTGCAAAAGAACAACTCCTCAGATTGGCAGCGTAAGTTACTCGAACGATTTGACCGACTGATTAAGAAGCATGGCATTCTGCATTTACTTAAGAAAGGGCTAAGCGTAGACGATGCTCATTTCAATTTGCTCTATCCAGCCCCTTTGGCAAGCAGTAGTGAGAAGGTAAAGCAAAACTTTGCAGACAACGTGTTTAGTTGTACTCGCCAAGTGCGCTATTCCATGGCAAATCCCCTACAAGAAATCGACATGGTATTGTTTATCAACGGAATACCATTGATAACGCTGGAGTTGAAGAACGCATGGACGGGGCAAACAGCACGTTATCACGGCCAAAAGCAGTATCGGGATGATCGAGATGCAGCGCAAGCCTTGCTGACCTTTGGCCGCTGCCTAGTGCATATGGCGGTCGATACCGACGAAGTGTATATGACCACCAAGTTATCAGGTGGCAGTACCTTCTTCTTGCCGTTCAATAAAGGTCACAATCTTGGACAAGGCAATCCGCCGAACCCAACTGGCCATAAAACGGCATACCTATGGCAAGAAGTATTCACCAAAGAAAGCTTGGCGAATATTATTCAGCATTTTGTGCGTCTGGATGGGTCAAGCAAAGATCCATTACCAAAGCGAACTCTGTTCTTTCCTCGATACCACCAATTAGATGTGGTGAGAAAATTGGTGGACCATGCCGCCCAGTACGGTGTCGGTCAGACTTACTTAATTCAACACTCTGCCGGTTCAGGTAAGTCTAATTCTATTACCTGGGCTGCTTATCAGTTAATTGAAACCTATCCTGCTTCGTCTGATGTGGCAGGCGGAAAAAGCTTGGAGCAGCCGTTATTTGACTCTGTAATTGTGGTTACCGATAGACGCCTATTGGACAAGCAGCTGCGGGATAACATTAAAGAGTTTTCTGAAGTAAAGAACATTATTGCCCCGGCGAACAAGTCTTCTGAGCTTAAGCAGGCGCTCGAAAATGGCAAAAAGATCATCATAACGACGATTCAGAAATTCCCGTTCATTATTGATGGTATCGCCGATCTTAGTGACAAGCGCTTTGCGGTGATTATTGATGAAGCACACAGCTCACAGTCTGGTTCGGCGCATGACAATATGAACCGAGCGATGGGCAAGTCTGAAATCGAAGAGGCAGAAGATGCTCAGGATAAAATCCTTCAGGCGATGAAATCGCGCAAGATGCGCGGGAATGCATCGTACTTGGCATTTACCGCTACACCAAAAAACAGCACTTTGGAGAAATTTGGTCAGCGCCAAGAAGATGGCTCTTTCAAGCCGTTTCACTTGTATTCGATGAAACAAGCCATTGAAGAAGGTTTCATCTTGGATGTGCTCGCAAATTATACGACGTACAAAAGTTATTATGAGATTGAGAAATCAATCGCTGATAACCCTGAGTTTGATACCAAAAAGGCGCAGAAAAAACTCAGAGCTTATGTAGAGCGAAGCCAGCAAACGATTGATACCAAGGCAGAGATTATGCTGGAGCATTTTGTTCCACATGTCGTGAATGCGAAAAAGCTCAAGGGTAAAGGTAAAGGAATGGTGGTCACTCAAAATATTGAGACGGCCATTCGATACTACAAAGCGATAAGGCGAATACTTGAGGAGCAAGGGAACCCCTTTAAAGTTGCCATTGCTTTCTCAGGAACCAAAGAAGTTGATGGTATTGAATATACCGAAGCAGATATTAATGGTTTTGCCGAGTCAGATACCAAAGATATGTTTGATACCGATGAGTATCGACTTTTAGTGGTTGCTAACAAGTATCTGACTGGCTTTGACCAGCCTAAGCTTTGCGCCATGTATGTGGATAAGAAGCTCGCCAGTGTCTTGTGTGTACAGACATTATCTCGTCTCAATCGAAGTGCGCCTAAATGGGGTAAAAAAACAGAAGACCTGTTTGTTTTGGACTTTTTCAACTCGGTTGAAGATATTCAGTCAGCATTCGATCCTTTCTACACAGCAACGTCATTGTCCCAAGCTACAGATATAAACGTGCTGCACGAGTTGAAAGATGAAATGGACGATGTCGGTGTGTACGAATGGTATGAAGTTGAAGACTTTGTTACGCGTTATTTCAAGAATGAAGACGCCCAGACACTCAGTCCAATCATTGATGTTGCAGCAGCACGGTTTGACCATGAGCTGGAGCTTGAAGCTGAAGCTAAAGTGGACTTTAAGATTAAAGCCAAGCAGTTCGTGAAAATCTATGGGCAGATGGCGTCTATCATGCCTTATGAAATGGTCAGCTGGGAAAAACTGTTTTGGTTCCTGAAGTTTTTAATACCGAAATTGAAAGTGGAAGATCCCGATGCTGATGCTATTGATGAGCTTCTCGATTCTGTCGATCTGAGTTCATACGGTTTGCAACGTGTGAAGCTTAACCACAGCATTAAACTTAGTGACCAAGAAGCGGAGCTTGATCCTCAAAATCCGAACCCACGTGGGGCGCATGGCGGTGAAAAAGAAACTGACCCGCTGGATGAAATCATTCGCACATTTAATGAACGATGGTTCCAAGGCTGGAGTGCCACACCTGAAGAGCAAAAGGTTAAGTTCGTGAACATCGCTGAGAGTATCCGCAATCACCCAGATTTTGAATCTAAATACAAAAACAACCCAGATCCTCATAATCGAGATTTGGCCTTCGAAAAAATGCTCAAGGAAATTATGCTGCAACGCCGTAAAGATGAACTTGAGCTCTACAAGTTGTTCGCAGGAGATTCAGCATTTAAAGCCTCGTGGACGCAAAGTATGCAACGAATGGTAGGTATGTAGGTAGGTAGAAAGGAGTGATGGTTTGCTGAAGGCAGTCTCAGAGTTATTAGATGGGTCACCAGGCCTGAAAGGACGTCAAATTGCCAAGGAGCTAGGGCTGGATAAGTCCCAAGTGAACTCGTTTCTTCACAAAAACCAGGATACGTTTGTGAAAAACTCAAATCATGAATGGTGCTTGATACGGGCTCAGCATGTGGAAATTGATTTCGGTACAGGTTGGATTGATGAGAAAGCCTTTGAGAGTGCTATCGGTAAGCTTGCGTATCAAAAAGATGCAAACAAGATAACATTTAGATTCGGCATCGATTGTAAGTTTTTGCTGATAGCATTGGCCCGTTTTCTTGCTCTCGCGAATCAGCTTACTGCTAATGGGAAGGATGTGGTGATGGATACTACAGCATGTCCTAATACTCACAGTTTTTTCAGCAGAAATGGCTTCTTTGATTATCTTAATCAAAGTGTCACTTGTCTTCCTGAAAGGCCCGTTTTGTCAGCTGCTAAAACTTATCGGGATAATAGCGATACCTTGGTCGAACTAGGCGAAATTGCACAGCCAATCCAAAACAAGGAGCTTGTAATTCGTTTGGGCGACAGGTTTGTAGAGCATTCTTCAGCTAGCTATTTCTTAGCGGCTAAGACTGTTTTTTCAGAGCTTGTAGGCAACGTTACTGATCACAGTGAATCCAAAATACCTGGACTAGCAGGTCTGCAAGTGTATCGACCGTATAATAAACCAAAGCATATTCAAACAGTCATATCCGACTCTGGTTTAGGTATTGCCGCTACTTTGAGAACAACGTTACAAAGTGAACATCCGAAGTTGTACGCACAGTTTTCAGCGGAAACTGTTGAGAATGACATTGCGCTCGTTCAAAAAGCATTTACATCTGGTGAGGTTAGTCGCTTTGGTAAAGGCCGGGGGTTAGGCTTCAAGAGTAGTCGAGAGCACGCTAGTAAAGAGAAAGTTATCATTGTTATTAGGCAGCTCACTTTCTCATTGGCTTTGGAATACTCGAAGGGTCAACTCATCAATGTTTCTGAAGATCGAGGGTTGTTCCCTATCACAGGAACCCATATCTGTTTTGACTTCTATGTTGACAATTTCTGATAAATAGTGTCAACTTAAGCAGATGAAACAGTTAACTCATAAAATTCTTCTTTCAGAAGTCGTAGGTTCTGACCATGCCTTTGGTAACGATGAAGGTAGTGAAGCCTATGTGAAGATTAAAAAGATCGTTGATGGTCACCCATCATGCGATATTTTTGCTATCAGCTTGGAAGGCATTCGATTCACTGATGCTTCATTTCCTCGTGAAAGTGTAATCTCGTTGGCTAAAGCATTGAAAGGAGAAAAAGGTTTTTACCTTTCTAATGTACCGAGTCGTGACCTTCTGGATAATTGGTCTTATGGCGCTACAGCCAAGGATCAACCTCTTCTAGTAAAGAGCGATAGCGGTTACGAAGTACTTGGTATAAAACTCAGTGCGACTGTCAAAGAGCTTCTAGATTTTGTTATTGCAAAAAAGACAGTGACTTCGTCACATGTATCTAAGCACTTTGACATTTCAGCACAGAATGCCAGTGGTCGATTGAAGAAGCTTCATGCTACAGGTCTTGTGTTAGGTCAAAAAGAAGTGGCAGAGTCAGGTGGACTGGAATTTGTCTACCGATCAATTTTGTAGTTTTTTTTGATTTTCTGGTTAATCTGCTTGCGTTAAGCAGAATTGAAGTTTATTATTTGATCAGATCCTTTGGATCTTTTTTATTAATATCTGATAAATGTGATTAAGTTAAGCAGAATAGGAGGCTTTATGGCTACAAATCCCCCATCAGGTGACGGACACAGAAACGGTGCCGTTAAAGGTAGATCTCAGACTCAGACGCCAAGCGGACATTGGGTAAAGCGAGATGCTGATACTGGTCGATTCATGGATGTAAAGACATCCGACAAAACACCTTTTAAAGGTGTCAGGAAGGAGAAATAGTTTGGCTAATGGTAAAACCCATTTGGCCGTCGGGGCTGCGGTTGGTTTAACCGTTGCCTTTGCGGACAACAAAAAACAAGCTGTCAGTCACCATCCTGTAACTGCCATTACGGTTGGCTCTCTATTTGGCAAGCTTCCAGATATTCTGGAACCCTCTTTGGGTAACCCTCACCATCGCCAGTTTTGCCACAGTCTATTGGTGTTAACTGCACTAGGTGTTGGTCTCAAACATTTGTATGAGTGGCAACCGGAAGAGGCAATTGATAAGTGTCTTCGCGGGCTGGGGCTAATCGCCGGATGTGCTTATGTAAGCCATTTGCTCTGTGATGCGACAACACCGCGCTCACTTCCGTTAATTGGCAAACTATAGGAGTTTTGAATGGTCGTTGAAGTCACGAGGCACATTAAACGCCCTGTTGAGCGAGAACTTTGGGCTCGTGCCGCTGCGCGTTGTCAGTTTAGCGGGTGTAATAAGTTGCTATACAAATCAGCGGTGACCCAGGAATCGGTCAATGTCTCTCAAAATGCTCATATTTACGCATTTTCTGAGAATGGGCCTCGTGGTTGGGGACTCTTTAAAACTAAGCCAACCAGCTTGAATGACGTCAGCAACCTCATGTTGATGTGCTATGACTGTCACAAAAAAATTGATCAGAAAGGCAGCGAGGATAGGTATCCAGCCGATCTCTTGATTAGTTGGAAAATGCAGCATGAGCAACGTATAGAAATACTCACAGGCATTGATCCTGATCGCAAATCAAATGTTGTTTTATATGGTGCCAATATTGGAACTGAAAGATCACCGATTAATTATCACGGTTGTGTTGAGGCAATGTTTCCGAATTGGTATCCGGCAACTGAAAAGCCAGTGACCCTATCCATGGTATCAGAGCTGAAGGATCACTCTGAACAATATTGGCAAGCAGAGTCGCAACACCTAACGAAGCGTTTTCAAAGTAAAATTTCATCGATTATCGAAGAGGATTCATGTAAGCATTTTTCATTGTTCGCGTTAGCTCC
This sequence comes from Alteromonas sp. RW2A1, assembly GCF_001886475.1. Lineage (NCBI taxonomy): Bacteria > Pseudomonadati > Pseudomonadota > Gammaproteobacteria > Alteromonadales > Alteromonadaceae > Alteromonas > Alteromonas sp. RW2A1. The sequence continues at coordinate 2,029,471 of NZ_CP018031.1, forward strand.
TCAACCATTGTTAATAAAACTTGGCGCTTTGCTCACCGACAAAATTGACGTCGAGACTTATCAGCTGCATCGAGAGCCTAAAGGCTGGTTTTGGCAAGACTGTTCAGATGATTTTGAGTACATCATCAACAGACCTCAGAATATGGAGGGAAAGCCAGCCCTGGTACTTTCTTTGAGTGACCATGTGTCGCATGAGCGAATTACTCGGGTTATAGGGCCAGATACATCGATTTGGGAAGTGACTATCAAGCAGCCTCATAATGATTTCATGCAGTCAAAGCAGCAGCTCTCCTTGTTCAGAAAGTGCATAAGAAAGCTGATTGTTGAAATCAAAAATACACACGGGGATGCGACGCCACTGCAAATTTTTCCTGTGATGCCAGTATCGTGTGCCGTCGAATTAGGACGGGCCAGAATGCCTAAGGCTGATATGCCATGGCTTATTTATGACCACGACATAAAAACACAACAATTCGTAATGGCAGTCGAGCTTCGAGGAGATCTACATGAGTAATACTAAAAGTAACGACGTTCTAAACACAATTCTGGAAAAAATTGAGCTACCAGACAGTGCTTATGAAAAGGCTGAAAAACGCTATAAGGATCTAGGTGATTGGTTACATCGCCCAGAGTCAACATGCGTGAATTTTGATCCCCACGTGTTTTCTCAAGGTTCCTTTCGTCTAGGTACGGCGATTAGGCCCGATTCAGAAGAACAGTATGACCTAGACATGGGGTGCAATCTTCGGCGTGGCCTGGATAAAACGTCTATCACTCAAAAGCAACTAAAGCACCTAGTGGGTCATGAATTAGAGCTTTATCGAAACGCCAGAGGAATTAAGGAAAAGCTAGCCGAGAAGAAACGCTGTTGGCGCTTAGAGTATGCCGATGGGCTTAGCTTTCACATGGACATAGTTCCGTGTGTGCCAGAGAGTGATACAGGAAGAGGACTGTTGAAAAAGCGGATGGTCGAAAACTCTAAGTTTGATGAAAACTTGGCTCAAAACGTGTCTCAGCTTGCAGTTTCGATTACCGACAACACAGATTCCACTTATGCAGTTGTGAATGAAAACTGGCGTATCAGCAATCCTGAAGGATATGCTCGATGGTTTGAAACGCGCATGAAGACGGCACGGTTAGTGATAAACGAACGTGAAATGCGATTTAAAGCCAGTATAGATAGTCTGCCATATTATCAATGGAAGACACCCTTACAGCAGGTTATCCAATTATTGAAGCGTCATCGTGACACTATGTTTAAAAACAATGAGGATAGTAAGCCAATATCGGTAATCATCACTACATTGGCGGCTAAATCGTATAAAGGTGAAAGTGATTTGGCTTCAGCGTTGAATACGGTGCTCTCCGAGATGGATGACCATATTTCTGCACAAGCGCCAATGATTCCGAACCCAGTCAACCCAGCCGAAGATTTTGCAGACAAGTGGTATGACGAAAAATCTGCTCAATACCGATTACAAGAAAACTTTTATAAATGGCTGTATCAAGCTAGAGCTGACTTTAGTGCTCTTTGCTCAAGTGATGATACGCAACGAATAGTAAATGCGGCGCAAAATGGTTTGGATTTGAAGCTTGATTCAAGTTCGGTAGCACGTCTATTGGGTATTCCTGCGGTGACAACAAAACCAACTTTCGCAATTCAATCATCTGATCCAAAGCCATGGTTTAAGCAATAGATGAAGCACTGGAAGGCTGTGGGCCTAGAGGCTTTTCTCTCGGCCTATCCGAACATTAGATTAGTAGATGTCCATGCAGATAAGATTGAGTTGCAGGGAGAGTATCAGTTAAAAGCACAGCTAGCTGGAAGTCGGTTTATTGAGCGAACATTTTCTCTAAGGATTGTATGCCCAAGTGAGTATCCTAGGGCTTTACCAGTGGTGTTTGATACAGCTGGTTACTTTCCTCGTAATCAGGACTTCCATACTTACTCTGATGGATCATTTTGTCTTGGCTCAGACCTGAAAATTAAGTCAATTTTGAAAGCCGACTCGTCATTGACAACCTTTTTCGAAAAGATTGTTGTCAGGTTTCTTTATTCGGTGTCCCATAGGGTTGAATTTGGCAACTTTCCCTATGGCGAACTGGACCATGGTGAGAAAGGCCTGATTGATGATTATTCTCAGTTGTTCAATGTTAATGGTAAAGCATCGGTTCTACGGGCACTGAAAGCGTTAGGTTTGCGCAAGCGTGAGGCAAATAAATTACCTTGTCCATGTGGTTGTGGTGATCGTCTTGGCTCGTGTGACTATCGGTTTGTCTTGAACGAGTTTCGTCAAGTTGAGCGCCGCCGATGGTTTCGCGATCACCTACAAGAAGCTTTTACACCGATTGAAAAACCCAAAAGGAGAGTTGGGAAAAAAACTAAAAGGCCAAGTAGAAATACGCCTTAGCTTAATCAGCTCCCTCAGCATTTTTTGGCGTATGTGTTAATACATATCGGATTTTTTAGTCTAATCAACCGGCAACGCCAGATTGAACCTTCACACTATCGTGTCGGAGGTTCACTATGTTCAAAAAACTATTTTTTCAAACCAAAGCACTACCAGAGCTGTCATCGCAACTGGATGCAGACATTCCACGCTATCCGCCATTCCTGAAGGGGTTGCCAGCTGCGTCACCCGAGGATTTGCAGTCCACACAAGACGAGCTAATTGCCAAACTGCGCCAAGTACTTGGCTTTAATCAGCGTGAGTTTCAAAGGCTGATTCAGCCCTGCATTGATCATCTGGCTGCTTATGTTCATTTGTTGCCAGCTTCTGAGCATCATCATCACAGTGGCGCTGGTGGTTTATTACGTCATTCGTTGGAAGTTGCTTTCTGGGCGGCACAAGCTGCTGAAGGGATCATCTTTGTTGCCAGTGGCACACCGGTTGAGAAAAAAGAGCTAGAGCCAAGGTGGCGTGTTGCGGCGGCATTAGGCGGTTTGTTCCATGATATTGGTAAGCCTGTTTCAGACTTGTCCATTACAGACGAAGATGGACGCTATCAGTGGAACCCTTTTTTAGAGACCTTATCCCAGTGGACCAGTAACAACAGCATTGAACGCTATTTCATTCGCTGGCGCGACGGACGGTGCAAGCGGCACGAGCAATTTTCAATTTTGGTATTAAACCGGGTGATGACACCTGAGTTGCTCGCCTGGTTAACCCAACCGGGCCCTGAAATTTTGCAAGCCATGCTGGAAGCAATTGGCAATACCGATCCCGAGCATGTCCTGTCCAAATTGGTTATTGAAGCTGACCAAACCAGTGTCCAGCGAGACCTGAAAGCTCAACGCATTTCCGTTGACGACAATGCCCTTGGAGTCCCAGTCGAACGCTATCTACTTGATGCCATGAGGCGATTGCTTGCCAGTTCCCAGTGGTTGGTCAATCAACGAGATGCCAGAGTTTGGATACGAAAATCGAATCAATCAACCGATCTTTACCTGGTTTGGAAAAGCGCGGCTAAGGACATCATTGAGCTATTGGCTAAAGACAAGATACCTGGCATTCCAAGAGATCCCGATACCCTTGCGGACATCCTCATTGAGCGAGGATTGGCCACTAAATCCGCCTCAAATGAGCGATATGAAAGCCTTGCCCCTGAAGTACTGATCAAAGACGGCAATCCAATCTGGCTACCCATGCTGCATATATCTGAGGCCGATTTATTGTTCAGCTCGAATGTACCAAGTAGCGTGAGACTGTTTAGCAAATCTGAGTGGGAATCAACACAGCAAACACAAGCAGAGCCACAGAGTAGCTCCAGTGAGCAGCCAGGCTTGCCTGAAGCGTCATCATCAATCGAACTCAGTAATTCGGATGAGTCGCCATCGTCAAAATCGTCCGACCAAGATGATGAACTTCGTCATGCCAGTGATGTTAATCACCTTGAGGAAAATGAAAACGTTCCGGGTGATGGATGTGAAAAGCCTAACAATTCATATGATGGCGCTATCTCAAATAACGTAAACCAGTACGATGCAGATTCATTGAATCTCCCTGAATCTTTGGCGTGGCTCCCAGAGGCCAGCAGTGCGTTGATTATGGTTGGTGAGCAAGCCCTGATCCGCTATCCCGATGCCGTAAGACCTTGGTGTGCCCCCCGAAAACTACTTGCTGAACTCAGTCGATTAGATTGGCTTGAACTAGATCCCGCAAACCCGACACGTAAGGCCAGAACTGTGACTACGAAGGATGGCGTTCAGGAGCAAGGGTTACTACTGAAAGTATCGATTTCTAAGGGGCTTACTGCACTGATAGACATCTCCAAACAAGACGAAGAATCAGTGGCAGCAATTCAGAACAAAGAGGCTTCACAGCGTCCGAGTCGAACTGAGACAACCAGTGCCCAAGCAAAAGAGCTCGCCACAAGAGCTGAGCGCAAGCAAACGCCGATTGCGCCCAATGCGAACTCAAGTACAGACCCCAAACACGCACAGCGGCAACAGATGGTTAATTTTGTGAAAGATTTGCCCATCTTACTGACCGATGGCGATTACCCAGACGTGGATCATAGTGCCGATGGTATTCGCGTCACGATTCAAACCTTACGTCAAGTCGCCAAGGAGCATGGCATTCCAGCCGGACAGCTGCTTCGGGGGATCTCGGCCAGTGACCAATGCCAGTTTGATGAGGGGGAAACGGTTCTGTTTACCGCTCACGCTAAACGTTAATCCATTTGAAATTAAGTGGATTGCAAACGGTTATTTTGCGGAGCATGAATGAAAGAAAACGCATACGAAATGCCCTGGCGCACGAACTATGAGGCCATGGCAGCAGCAGGTTGGCTGGTGGTTGGGGCCACTGGGGCGATTGCCGCAGAAATGCTGACTGAGCTACCACCTGAGCCATTTTGGTGGATGACAGGGATTTCCTCGGGCATGGCGTTGTATCGCCTGCCTGAGGCTTACCGTCTTTATAAGTTGCAGAAGGGGCTAAAAGGCAAACCATTGGCATTTATGGCGCTGTCGCATTTGCAAAAGGTAATGGCAAAACATCCTGATGAATTGTGGTTAGGTTATGGCTTTGAGTGGGACCAACGCCATGCCCAACGCGCTTATGAAATCCTAAAGCGGGATAAGCAAACCTTGCTTAACCAAGGTCACGGCAAACAAATGGGTTCGACCTGGATTCATGGTGTCGAGCCCAAAGAAGAAGATGTGTACCAGCCAGTTGGTCACACCGAGGGGCATACCTTAATTGTCGGTACGACCGGTGCCGGAAAAACCCGATGCTTTGATGCGATGATCACTCAGGCCATTTTGCGTAATGAAGCCGTGATTATTATTGACCCTAAGGGAGACAAGGAACTTAAGGATAATGCGCAGCGAGCCTGTATTGCCGCCGGTAGTCCTGAGCGCTTTGTGTATTTTCATCCGGGTTTTCCTGAGCATTCGGTACGGCTTAATCCCCTTAGAAACTTTAACCGGGGCACTGAAATTGCCAGCCGAATTGCGGCACTAATCCCATCTGAAACCGGTGCTGATCCATTTAAAGCCTTTGGCCAAATGGCATTGAACAACATAGTGCAAGGTCTGTTGCTTACGTCACAACGTCCTGATCTGAAAACCCTGAGACGATTCTTGGAAGGTGGCCCAGAAGGTTTGGTAGTAAAAGCCGTCACGGCTTGGGGTGAGCAGGTATATCCGAACTTTAGTGTGGAGATTAAGCGCTTTACCGAAAAGGCCAATACCTTGGCAAAACAAGCCATGGCGATGCTGCTTTTTTATTACGAACGCATTCAGCCCGTTGCCGCCAATACCGATTTGGAAGGGCTATTGAGTATGTTTGAGCATGACAGAACCCACTATTCCAAGATGGTGGCTTCATTGATGCCGGTGCTCAATATGCTCACTTCAAGTGAACTTGGCCCACTGCTATCACCGATTGCAAACGATGTGAATGACAGCCGGTTAATTACGGATTCTGGCCGTATTATCAACAATGCCCAAGTGGCCTATATCGGGTTGGATTCATTGACCGACGCCATGGTTGGCAGCGCCATTGGTTCGTTGCTTTTATCCGATCTCACGGCTGTGGCCGGTGACCGCTATAACTATGGTGTTGAAAATCGTCCCGTAAATATCTTCATCGATGAGGCTGCTGAAGTCGTCAACGATCCCTTCATTCAACTGCTCAACAAAGGCCGTGGCGCAAAAATGCGTTGTGTGATTGCTACTCAGACCTTTGCTGATTTTTCAGCTCGTACAGGCAGCGAAGCTAAGGCCCGTCAGGTGTTAGGTAACATCAACAACCTGATAGCTCTTCGGGTGATGGATGCCGAAACGCAGCAGTACATTACCGACAATCTGCCTAAGACTCGGTTGCAGTACATCATGCAAACTCAAGGTATGTCGTCCAACTCGGACAGCCCCGCGTTGTTTACCGGCAATCATGGCGAACGCTTGATGGAGGAAGAAGGCGATATGTTTCCACCGCAGTTATTAGGCCAGCTTCCCAACCTGGAGTACATCGCCAAGCTTTCAGGTGGCCGCGTGATCAAAGGCCGCATTCCTATTTTAACCAGCTCTACACAGGCAGCATAAGGAGTCTGTATGCATCATTCTGTCTGTCTGAAAATGACAACACTTACCAGTAAAGAAATGCTCGCTCAGTGGCAGCAACATAACCCCCAGTTCAAGGAAACCTTAGGACTGCTTGAAACCGACTGGCCTCATGCTTTGGCCTCGGTGTATTGCTTGGCGGACTACTTAACGGATGCGTTCACGTTAGATGGCCATTCCATCTTTGATTTGTGTCTGTGTAATGGTTTGGGCAGTTATGAAGAAGTCAGTTGTGATGATGATAGTGTACGCCTTTGGCATTTCATTGAGGCACTGACCTGGACTGCCGCCAGTGCTTTAACGGGGATTCGCCTGCGTGATCCTGACCATTTCGAGTGGGCCGCCGTAGATGGTGTGTATTTCTACTCCTGGATTCGTAATCGTCCAAATCGGATGGCGTATCTGGCTGAAGGACGTATTGATATGCGTTATGTCAGTGGCCATACATCGACAAAGCGGCTTCAACAAGTGATTAAAGCCCGGATTATGACTCCAACCGTTGCAGCCATGCTGGCGCGAGTTGAAGAGGATGTTTGGCATGAGCAAGCATAAGTCGGTTTGGCTGCTGTGTCTGGCACTGATGCTGGAGATTATTGCCATTGGCGTGTTAGTGCCCGGTGATTGGACTGGCCGGGTCATCAGTAAAGAGAAGCAGATGATCCAAAACCAATTGGGCGCACAAACAAGCTATTGGATTGGTCAAACTAGCCATCGCTGGTATCAATCATGGGTTGTGGATACGCAGATGGAGCAATCTGTGCGAGATTTTCTAATCCCCACTGAAGAGCAGCGACTGCGCTCTAAAGGGATGGAGAACATGGGAGGCTTTTGGTTTGTCTGGGTAGAAGACCGTATTCAGGCATTTTTTGATGTGTTGTACCAAGTGTTCACTCGATTTGCTTTACTGATGGTCTGGTTGCCCTTTGCGCTTATTCTCATGTTACCGGCGTTGTGGGATGGCTTAATGACCTGGAAGATTAAGAAGACAACCTTTGATTTTTCGAGCCCTATCATTCACCGCTACAGCATGATTATCCTGGGTTCAGGCGTCATCTTGCTGTTTATGGGATTGTTCGCCCCGCTGGCTATTCCACCGGTGGTACTACCGTCGATGATCATCGGCTTGGCATTGATGGCAGGGTTGGCGTTAAGTCACTTGCAGAAGAAGATATGAGGCCAGTTGGGCCTCATCTTGTAGAGCTAAAACCTTACGCCTACGGTATTGCCGTTCTCGTTGCGTATTTTTCCCAACCGTGAACACCAATTTTTCTCTAGCGTGAACACCTAATTTTCTTAACTGTGAACACTGATTTTTGCCTAAGCGTGAACACTTTTTCCGCATGACAAAATTTAGTGTTCACGGTAAGCAAAAATCCCCACCCCTTCTTGCAGGTCAGTTTTTAACCATTAACCTGCGCTCCTTTGTTTAACCCTCAGGAGCCGTTATGAAAACGAAGAAGATCTCTATGCAGAAAATCAAAGAAATTCTGCGCCTCAAATACGGCGCCGACCTCTCATCCAGGCAAATATCCCGTAGCCTGAATATATCAACGGGGGCTATCTCAAAGTACCTCAATCGAGCCGATGCGGCTGGCATTGGTTGGCCTTTGCCAGAGAGCATGACAGAGCAACAAGTTTTAGCCATCCTGCAGCCGTCACGAAAACCAAGAAAGGACACGGTCACCGTGTTTGCGGAACCCGATTTCAATGCAATTCACGATGAGTTGGGGACCAAGGGAATGACACGACAATTGCTGTGGGAAGAGTACACACAAGACCACCCCAGTAATCACTATAGCTATTCTCGCTTCACCGTTCTGTTCAAACGTTGGCAGGGCTCACGCCAGCTATCGATGAGACAAACACACCTAGCTGGCGAGAAGATGTTTGTCGATTATTGCGGGCCGACCATGGATGTCATTAACCATCAAACGGGCGAGGTACGTACTGCCCAGATTTTTGTCTCCGTCCTGGGCGCCAGCTCTTATACATTCGTTGAGGCGACATGGTCACAAAGCTTGCCTGACTGGATTGGTTCCCATGTTCGAGCATTTAACTTTTTTGGTGGTGTTCCGGAGGTGGTTGTGCCAGATAACCTGAAAAGTGCCGTTAGCAAAGCCTGCCGCTATGATCCTGACCTAAACCCTACCTATCAGCAACTTGCAGAGCACTACAATGTTGCCGTCATCCCAGCTCGCCCCTACAAACCAAAGGACAAATCTAAAGCAGAGGTCGCGGTTCAAGTGGTTGAGCGGTGGATCATGATGCGCCTGAGAAAGCAGCCATTTTTTACTCTCGCGTCACTTAATCAAGCCATTCGTTTTTTGCTGGCAGACCTCAACAACCGCCCGTTTAAAAAACGTCCGGGATCTCGCCAATCTCAATTTGAAAGTATTGATAAGCCTGCGTTAAGACCGTTACCACCATCCCCCTATGAGTACCTTGAGGTTAAAAAGGCCAGAGTTCATCTTGATTACCATGTGGAATACGACGGTCACTTCTACTCCGTACCATATCAACTGGTAAAACAAAACGTGATGATTCATGCAAGCCGAACCACCTTGACCATTAATCATCAGGGAAAGCAGGTGGCCCACCACCCGCGAGCCTTTAAACACGGCCACACGACTGACACCACGCATATGGCGAAGGCGCATTTGAAGCATCAAGAGTGGTCGCCTCAGCGGTTTGTGTTATGGGCAACCCGAATTGGCGAATACACGACATTGGTGGTTGAGCATCAACTTGGGGTTCTAGGGATTTTCCCCTCTAAAGTAACATAGAATGCTACAGGCTTTGTATTATATAGCCTCCAGCTGTGGGTTACTTTCGTTTCCAAGCTTAATGAACCAAATAGACAAAACGGTTCAGGAGTTCTTTATGCAAGTCATGCAAATGGATACCTTCACGCTGAGGCTAGAAGCCAAATCTATTGGTGATGAGTGCTGATTTTAGGCTAAACTGAACTCCGAAACTTGAGTTAATAAAACACGCACTCAGCTAAACAGTTTGCGATTAACCGGTATGGCTGAGGCTCTGTCTCAGCAGTGTGATCAACCCAATACCTATGAGGAGCTGAGCTTTCTCGAACGACTCGCACTCTTGGTTAATCATGAAATCACAACCCGAGATAACCGTAAAATTGCACGCCTGTTACAACAAGCCAAACTCCGAATCAATGCCCAACCATCAGACATTGATTACCAAACCAAGCGTGGTTTAAACAAAAGCACCGTCGCACAGCTATTGCAGTTTGACTGGGTTAAGCAGCATCGAAATATTCTGATTGAAGGGCCAACAGGCACAGGCAAAACATTCCTGGCCTGCGCCATGGGGCAAACTGCTTGTGAACAAGGAATCTCCGTGCGCTACTACCGGGCCAGCAGACTACTTGAAATGCTCACGATCGCACACGGTGACGGTAGCTTTGGTAAAGTGCTTTTACAGTTGCGGAAAACTGAAATCCTGATCATAGATGACTGGGGATTGGACGCCCTAAAGCGGCAGCAAAGAATGGACTTAATGGAAGTGATTGAAGACCGGCACGGAATCGGATCGACAATCATTACTAGCCAACTTCCAACCAATCATTGGCATGAAACTATTGGCGATCCAACACTTGCTGACGCCATCTTAGATAGGCTTTTACACAACGCCTATAAAATTAGTTTGAAAGGAGAATCCATGCGTAAAAAACAAGCGAATCTTGACCAACTGTGAACACTTAAGGTAAAAGTGCCGCATCTGCAAGAATAAGGGGTGGAAGTGTTCACGCTAAGCAAAAATCAGCGTTCATAGTTATAAAAATACGCACTCGTCTTCAGCAGGCAAATGGTAAGTATCAATAAGGTGGCCTTGAAGCCAAATATATTGAGGCATCCAAAACGAGTACTGTCGTATAAGAGCCAATACTTCTTTTAACGGTTTGTTTGCATGAGGCTCGGCAATACGAAAGTACATGAATGAGCAATAATCTCGAAAATACTCATGAAGCTCTGAATCCGATAGCGTTTCTTTTAGCGGCCTGTTTTGTTCGTCGTCCTCATCAGGGGAATTGGCATAAATTTCAAATAGCTGCTTTTCAGTGAGCATCTCCAAGAAGTGGTCTTCAATTAAAACCCCATCACTGGTATCGACGTCCATACCATCTTTGACATCAAAAGCCATGACACATCCAGAAGATAACGCCACTTCTGATGGTTTCAGTAAGTCATTAGCTAGCACAACTTGATGCCAATGATTAAAACCAGCAGATACTGCAACTTCATCGAGTGCTTGAGTGTGTGGAATGGATTTTTCACGTTTAAGCTTTCGTGCTTTTTGCTTTAAACGTTCAACCGAGGCAGAGGAAATGATTTTAGTAATTTGCATTGAGTTTCTCCTATTAGCGAATACGGTGCCCACTGCCGAGGTCGCAGAAAAAACCTAAGCAAAAAATAAATTTGATATGCATGTCGTCCCGTCCGGGTTTGCTAAAGTGGGCAGCTGGTCTCGACACGACCAATAACCCCATCATATCAACCGCATCAAAAAGATCAATTGTTAGTATTGTCTGAGTAGAACCCTCAAAACCTTCAAGAATTCGGCATCTAGCTGACCACTGAACCTACCAATCCCAAGGCATCCTTCACTTCTCAATTCAAACAACGAGGAGTGACTATGGAACCTGTGAATATTCCATCCTATATCGATGACCCGCCGCACTTCCTGCTTTGGAGTGCCGATGAGATGGCTCCCATTCTGTTGGGGCTAGTGATCGGCATTTTTACCGGTAATGCCTTGGTTTTATGCCTGTTGGGGTTGGTGACAACCAAGCTCTATCGGCGTTTTCGTGATGGTCGCCCAGATGGTTTTATTCTTCACGCCATCTACTGGGCCGGGCTGTTGCCAACCAAAGCCAAGACAATCCCTAACCCATTTATCAGGAGCTATCTGCCGTGAAGTTCGACGTGTTTTTAAAATCATGGCAAGGCACGCAATTAGAGAACCGATGGCAACGGTTCCTGATTGCGGTGCTGGTGCTATCTAACTTGCTGCTTGCGGTAGCGGCATTTTCTCGCAATACCGTGGTGGCCATTCAACCACCAACCTTGTCTGAAACGGCTGAAGTGTCACGAAACCAGGCCAGTCAGCCTTACCTGGAATCTTGGGGACTCTACCTGGCTGAGCTTATGGGCAACGTGACGCCGGGCAATGTGTCCTTTATCCGGGTTGCTATCGAGCCGCTACTTTCACCTGCGGTGTACCAGCAAGTGGTCGATGCACTGGAGATTCAGGCAAGACAGATCCGTGAAGACCGAGTCACGCTCAAATTCCAACCCAGACAAGTGGAGTATGAGTATGAAACCGGCCATGTCTTTGTGACCGGTTATTCCTTGGTCTCTGGACCATCTGGAGATGAGCAGCGCCAAACTCGCACCTATGAGTTTGATATCGACATTGAGCAATACCGTCCAAAACTTAGCTGGATGGATACGTATGAGGGGCAAGCTAGAACGAAGCGAGTTCGTGAAAAGTTGACCCAAGAGCAAAACCGGAGGGTGAATGATGCGAACCAAAATTAGTCGATGGATGATACCAAGCTTAATCGCAATGAGCTTGAGTGGCGTCCTGTTATCTCAAGCTTCTTATGCAGACGTGGAATTGCCGATTGTACCAGCCAGTGTGATGAAGCAGTCTGCTACTGCAAATCCACCGGTTCAAAGCAATTCGGTTGCAGCGGATACGCCAACAATGCTACTGATGACACCGGGGGTTAATGAACTGATCCCTGTAGCACTTGGTCATCTGAATCGGATTGTGACGCCGTTTGAATCGCCTCAGGTGAGAACAACCAGTGATGCTCAGACGCAAATCAAGGGGAATGTTGTATATGTAGCCACGGACAAAGAATCACCGGTTTCACTTTACATCACTCCGCCTGGTCAGGAAGCTCCCGCATTATCTGTCACCTTAGTACCTCGTCGTATTCCACCGCGTGAAATCACCTTAGCTATTGATGGTCAGCAGTGGCCTATTAAGGGCGTCGTGAACCGAAAAGCCGCCACTTGGGAAACGGCTCAGCCATACGTCGATAGCTTACGTGATTTACTCAGACGCCTTGCACTAAATGAGTTACCACAAGGCTATGACATCCGTTTAGCTGGCCAAACTGACACAAGCCCGAAATGTTTTCAGCCTGGCTTAAAGTTTGGTTTTAAACAGGGGCAAATTGTGACGGGACATTACTTCACCGTCTATGTAGGACTGGTTGAAAGCTTTGCCGATGAGCCGATAGAAGCCAGTGAGATAGCCTGCAATGCACCAGGTATAGTGGCAAGCGCCTACTGGCCTCGCAATATCTTGTTGCCGGGCGAAAAGACTGAGTTGTATGTGGTTGTTCGCAATCATCGTGAAGAAGCGGTGGAAAGTCAGCGACCTTCGCTTCTTGTAGGAGGTGAATAACGATGAAAGCACAATGGGAGCAATTGAGCCCGAACATGAAGCGGGGCCTATCGGTTGCAGGTATTGCTGGTGGTCTCATCCTTATGGTGATGGTGTTTTCACCTAATCCTGACGATGGCGCGAACAGTCGGAACCGGCAGGAAACGATCCGGCACATTCTTACGGATACCAATACTCGTGATGTTGGGGTCGATAGTTTGGCTGCGAACGTAAAACTACTCAGTGAGCGCAATGAACAGTTACGTCGTGAAGTTGAGCGCTTGCGTCGTGACGTCGATTCAGGGCGGCTAAGCCCAGGTTCGCCTTCTATACCAAGTGAGGTCAATGCGGAGCTGGCCCGCCTTAGAGCGGAACTTGATGATGTTCGCGCTGGAGGTGATGCAGCAGTTGAAGGCACAAATAGCCGCTTTGAAGTGCCTTTATCTGCCATGGAATTACCCAAAGACGAAAAGCCTCTGCCGTCTAACCCAGACGACTATTTTGCCAATGCGCCGCTGCCAGATCCGCTCTATCGGCAGCCAGCCAATGGCCAAGGTACACGAGCACGAGATGTTCCATTGCCGCCAATCACGATTCGTATGATTGAGCCTGAAGTGGTTGCTGAACCAGAGGTTGTTGTGCAAGAAGCGCCGCCTTTGTATCTACCGGCGGGCAGCATCATCTCAGGTACTTTGATCACCGGTTTGGATGCACCGACTCACGAGTCCGCAAGACGAGAGCCTTTTCCTGCATTGCTGAGGATTCAAAAGGAAGCCATTTTACCCAACCGATTTAGAGCGGATATCAAAGAGTGTTTCTTGATCGCCGCAGGTTACGGTGATTTGAGCTCTGAGCGTGCTTATTTGCGAGGCGAGACCATTTCATGTGTGAGAGAAGATGGTGGCGTCATTGAAACGCGACTGGATTCTTATGCCGTGGGTGAAGACGGCAAAGCCGGTATTCGTGGCCGATTAGTGTCGAAACAAGGCCAGCTGGTGGCCAAATCGATGATGGCCGGATTCCTTCAGGGCTTGGCAGGCGCATTTGATGTGAATCCTGTTCCGACGATTCAGACGGGTAATGCCGGTGATACTCAACTGTACCAGCAAGTCATGAGCCAAGAAGCATTACAAGGTGCTGCGATTAAAGGCACCGGTAAAGCATTGGATCGAGTGGCCAAGTTCTATTTGGACATGGCTGAAAATATGTTCCCAGTCATAGAGGTAGACGCTGCCAGGAAAATTGAAGTCATAGTCACTCGTGGTGCCTCGTTGTCGTTGGCCACTTCGCAAGGGGGAGGTGCAAGAAGATGAAAAAATCCTGCATGTTGCTAACCGATCGAAGTCCGTTTCAGACAATAAGATGTGTATCCAGAGGAGAGTTAACCATGACGACATCAATGCAGAACAACCCAAAGCACCATTCAAAACAGTGGTCTAAAGCTGGATTACTTTTATTGGCAGTCGGCTCAACCTTATTGTCTGGCTGTAGTTCATTGGGTCTTGGGAGTAGTGAATATGGATGCCCAGGTATGCCTGACGGTGTGCGCTGTTTATCTGCTCGTGAAGTCTATGAGCTTACCAGTTATGGCGCTGCACCCAAGACGATTGATGCTGTGGCGACTCGAATTGGTTCTCCCTCTGGGTATTCACAATCTGATTTAGAGACAGGACTGCTGAGCCATCCAGCATTACCCGAGACGCAGCAATCTGCACCTATTCGCATTCCTTCAAGGGTAATGCGGATTTGGATTGCGCCTTGGGAGGATGACCGTGGAGATCTGAATTTATCCAGCTACGTGTTTACCGAAATTGAACCGCGCCGGTGGGATATTGGGGTGTCAGCACCTCGAACGGTTTCGCCAGTGCTACGTCCACTTCAGACTCAAAGCGATTCAGCCTCAGCGGGAGCTGATGGTAAGCGCGATAACTTGAGTATCTACGGAGAAACTAACGAATGACAAATGCAGTTCGCAGCATTCAGACTCAGCGCCTAATGACCATTGGTGCGCTTGGTTTAATGGCGTTAATGATTTCGGAGCCCTCATTTGCAGGCACCGGTGGTGATGCTTTCACCGATGTGTGGGATACCCTAAAAGATTGGACCCAAGGTACTTTGGGACGGATCGTAGCGGGAGCCATGGTTCTGGTGGGTATTGTGGGCGGTATCGCTCGCCAAAGCTTGATGGCCTTTGCCTTGGGCATTGGTGGCGGTATGGGTCTCTACAACACACCAACAGTCGTTGAAAGTGTCATGTCTGCAACTTTACCTGTTGTTGCTAGCACTCAAGAAGTCATTGGCACAACAATTCCAGCAATCAGCGCCGTTTTACTGGGCACCTTATAACAATAAAAAACGCCCAAGCGGCCAGATTTCTGACGGCTTGGGCGTCATCCCACCCCGTCCCCGATTACCATGACGGCGTTTCAGTTAATAGGTTTCCCATTCACTTAGCTTGATTACAAGCAGCGGCCATGAATACCGAAAAGAATGCTAGCGCCGCCACTGCAAAAGGCAGTTAGCGGGGCTTTTCTTGAGGGAGCACATTCAAACAGGCTACTAGCCTGATATTTTGAGATTTAGGCGCTCGTTTCTTTTGAGTTAGAGTTACACACTACCAAACAGCTGGATGAATATCAGGAATGATGGCGCTTCATTTGTTGTGTTCATGAGGTTAAAAATAATACGCTTGACCTTCCCATCATGGTAAGCCCTAGACTGTTTAATATCTGAACCAACAATGAGAAATACATCATGAGCATTCATAAAAACCAGCTCTCCAGCAATGCTGAAGCCCGGGTTAGCTTACCTATTGAGGGTATGACCTGTGCAAGTTGTGTAGGACGAGTTGAAGCAGCTTTAAACAAAGTTGAAGGCGTCGTAAACGCAAGTGTCAATCTTGCGACTGAGCTGGCGGATATTCATCTTAAAGCTCCTGTTGATCGACTGAAGTTAATCGAAGCAATTGAAAAGGTAGGATATGAAGTTCCTGTAACATCCGTTGAACTTTCAGTGCAAGGTATGACATGTGCTTCGTGTGTTGGCCGTGTTGAAAAGGCACTCTTAGCGGTTGATGGTGTAAAGGCGGCAACGGTTAACCTTGCAACTGAGAGGGCAACTATTCGCGGAGTGGCTGGCATAGACGATCTCATATCTGCTATTCAAAAAGTTGGCTATGAAGCCCGTGTCATCGATACCCAAAATCAGGTCAGTAATGAGTCTGAAGTAAGAAAGGACGCAGAGAAGGCTTTATTAAAGAAAGATTTAGTTATTGCAACAGCACTGGCTCTGCCGGTATTTGTTCTCGAAATGGGATCTCACATGATTCCAAGAATGCAACACTGGGTGATGAATACCATTGGGATCCAGGAAAGCTGGTACGTCCAGTTTGTATTGACATTGTTAGTCTTAGTGGTTCCAGGTCGTCGATTCTACATGAAAGGCATTCCTGCTCTTACGCGGCTTGCTCCTGACATGAATTCACTGGTCTCTGTCGGGACTATTGCTGCTTTTGGTTATTCTGTGGTTGCTACGTTTGTACCATACCTTTTGCCTGAGGGTACCGTTAATGTGTACTACGAAGCTGCTGCAGTGATTGTCGCTCTCATTCTTTTGGGACGATTTATGGAGGCGAGAGCTAAGGGGAGAACGTCTGAGGCTATCAAACGCTTAGTAGGCTTGCAGGCTAAGGAGGCGCACGTGCTCCGTAATGGCGTAATGAATGATATTCCTGTCAAAGACGTTGTGCTTGGAGACATTATCGAAGTTCGCCCGGGAGAAAGGATTCCGGTCGATGGAGAGGTAAGTGAAGGTACCAGTTTTATAGATGAATCGATGATAACTGGTGAGCCTATACCAGTGGAAAAAATCGTTGGCAGTGGAGTTGTCGGAGGGACTGTGAACCAGAAAGGAGCACTGAGGTTGCGTGCTACTGCGGTTGGTGGTCAGACAATGCTGTCACAAATCATACGGATGGTAGAACAGGCCCAGGGGTCAAAGTTACCTATACAAGCTGTTGTGGACAGAGTGACATTGTGGTTTGTTCCAGCTGTGATGTTGGCAGCACTTTTTACATTCCTGATTTGGTTAGTATTTGGTCCATCACCAGCCCTGTCTTTCGCATTGGTTAATGCTGTGGCAGTGCTAATCATTGCATGTCCATGTGCAATGGGACTCGCGACACCGACATCTATCATGGTTGGTACAGGTCGTGGTGCAGAAATGGGAATTTTATTCCGCAAGGGAGAAGCCCTACAGTTACTCAAAGATGCCAAAGTTGTTGCTGTAGACAAAACCGGAACTCTGACTGAAGGTCGTCCAGTCATGACAGATCTGGAACTAGCTCAGGGTTTTGAACGTAATGAGGTATTAGCAAAAGTTGCCGCAGTTGAATCACGTTCTGAGCACCCTATTGCTCGCGCTATTGTTGAGTCGGCAGAAGGAGACGGCATTTTACTGCCAGAGCTTACTGAGTTTGATTCAATCACTGGTATGGGAGTACGAGCGACTGTTGAAGGGAGCCTTGTAGAAGTAGGCGCTGATCGATTTATGCGTGAGTTAGCATTGGAGGTAACGTATTTTTCCCGGATTTCTGAACGCCTCGGGAATGAGGGGAAATCACCTCTCTATGTTGCTATAGATGGTCGGTTGGCTGCAATTATTGCTGTAGCTGACCCTATTAAATCAAGTACTCCAGTAGCTATAAAGGCATTACATCAGCTTGGTCTCAAGGTCGCCATGATTACCGGTGACAATGCGAATACAGCTCAGGCTATTGCTAAACAATTAGATATTGATGAAGTGGTTGCGGAAGTGTTACCTGAAGGCAAAGTTGAAGCGGTGCGTCGACTGCAAGAAAATTACGGTAAAGTTGCTTTTGTCGGCGATGGGATAAACGATGCCCCGGCACTTGCAGTTGCAGATATTGGACTTGCAATTGGTACAGGAACAGATATAGCCGTGGAGTCAGCTGATGTTGTCTTAATGTCAGGAAACTTGCAGGGAGTTCCTAATGCTATTGGATTGTCTAAGGCAACAATCGGTAACATCAGACAAAATCTCTTTTGGGCATTTGCTTACAATGCAGCATTGATTCCAGTGGCTGCAGGACTGCTATACCCAGCTTATGGAATACTGCTCTCTCCAATTTTTGCAGCAGGGGCGATGGCGCTATCAAGCGTGTTCGTTCTGGGAAACTCATTGCGTCTGCGTCGGTTCCAGCCTCCTTTGGTTGAGGACGCTGAGCATTAACGCTGAGCATTAACAAGGTGGGCTTATGAATATCGGAGAAGCATCGCGTAAATCAGGAATATCCACCAAGATGATTCGTTATTACGAGCAAATTGGATTAATCCCTGCCTCCGAGCGTACGGAGTCAGGTTATCGTAAGTATGCTCTCAATGATGTTCATAGATTGGTTTTTATTCGTAGTGCCCGAGATCTCGGGTTCTCTCTGGAAGATATAGAAGGCTTGCTTACGTTATGGAATGACAAATCTCGCCAGAGCATTGATGTTAAACGCCTGGCTCAGGAGAACATTGCTGACTTAGAACGACGTATGGAAAGTATACGTCAAATGACTGAGAAACTACGAGTTTTAATCCGGAGTTGTGCTGGGGATGAGCGGTCAGAATGTCCTATTCTTAGGACATTAACCAATGCTTCGGGCAAAGCCCGCACCGTAAACCGAGGAGGAGCGGTACAGCGCCGCTCTGGAGATAAGCTGAGCGGCAAAATGTAGTACTTTAAATTGGCCCATAATGGTGTAAGACTACGCAGTTTTAACACCATCACATTTTTTTCATTTTAAACAAGCGCGTGGCATCACTAATGCCCCCCTAAATGGTTGGTTGGTGCGGTTAAGGAAAGATCGCTATCACTTTCATCAGCTGTCAATTTTTGGACTATGCAACATTTATCTATGCTGCGGTCAGCGCTACAAAAAGCATTCAGCTCCTTACGTTGCTCTTCTAACGCTACTAATTCTTTGATTCGATGCTGAATGTGAATTAGGTGGGCGTTGATGATTGCATCTATCGGGCCACATTCTTTACCCTGATTATTGATTGCTAACAGCAAAGCGCGAATTTCCTCATGGGTCATATCGAGAGAACGGCAGCGGCGGATGAATAGTAGTTTTTCAAGACGGGTTTTGTCGTAGTGACGATAATTATTTCCTATGTCTCGTAAAGGTGCCTGCAGTGGACCTTCTTTCTAGTAGTAACGAATCGTTTCTACCGGACAGCCTGCTTTACGCGCCAACTCACCAATTTTCATATATCCCTCGTTTGAACTTGACTCTGTAGTTAGATTAGGGTCTTCAGTAGTCAGTATAGTAAACATATTGGGCAAGTGGTCCCGCAAAAAAGTAAAACTCTAGTAGGAAGGAAGCTGCTAGTTGTATTTAAAAATTAAGCTTGGTTGTGGGAGGCAAGATTCAGAAATCAGGCGAATTGAACAAGGCGAATGGTCATTTGTATGTTCATAATGATTGCAACCATTCGCATGTTGAAAAAGACCTAAATCATGATAAGCCTACTTACAAAGGTTGTGGCCATGACCATGACCAGAAATCGCATGATCAAGATGATCATGGCCTTAGTGGAGACTGTTGCGCGGCTGCGCCTACAAAGATTAAATAATCTGGGGGGGGCGAACTGAAATCCGCATTATGCAAATGGATTGTCCTGTAGAGGAAAAACTGATTAAAAAGAAATAAGGGGATGTATATGGCAGTTATGGGCCTTAATTCTAGACAGTGGCCAGAAGCTGCGATGATTATGGTGCTCTTTACTATTGCTGAACTCATTGAAGCAAAATCACTCGATAGAGCTCGAAATGCAATCGGATCTCTAATGAATTTGACTCTCAAAACTGCAATGGTCCAACTATCAGTATGAACGATGACACCTTGAGGCTGCCCTCGCCAGAACAGCGCCATGGTCAGCACATCGCATATGATGATGATTTGGTTAAAGCAATGGTTCAATGGGTAGATAATTTTTTGAACACTAGATGATCAGTGGAGTCAGATGAATTAAGTCGGCATTTATTTTTGAACTTTAAGAATTATTTATTATTAAACCATGTGGGAAATCTAAACGATCAAGATTTTAATATCATACAAAAAATCTATCGACTTCTCTTGACCTTCCGGTTAGGGGAAGGTTTAACCTGAAGTTAGGTGGGGGCTGGTGAGATTTTTGGGAACAGGTTAATGGTTACTTGGTTCAATGGATTAGGAAATTTCCTTCAATAAATGTTACCCGAAACTATGTTACTTAAAGCTAACTACAGTATTAGTAAAAATCATTTGGGAGGTGAAGATGAACATTGGTGATGCAGCCCGCTTATCGGGAGTTTCGGCGAAAATGATTCGTTACTATGAGGAGGTTGGGCTAATACCATCAGTCTCCAGAACAGAGGCTGGTTATCGGATCTACAAAGATGCCGATGTTTATAAGTTACATTTTATACGTCGATGTCGAGATCTCGGTTTTTCTCTGTCACAGGCAGGAGAGTTACTTTCTCTTTGGGGAAATCATTCGCGTCAGAGTGCAGATGTTAAAAGTATAGTTGAATCTCATATT
The DNA here is from genome assembly GCF_001886475.1 of Alteromonas sp. RW2A1. Taxonomy (NCBI): domain Bacteria; kingdom Pseudomonadati; phylum Pseudomonadota; class Gammaproteobacteria; order Alteromonadales; family Alteromonadaceae; genus Alteromonas; species Alteromonas sp. RW2A1. Next base: position 2,050,051 of record NZ_CP018031.1, read on the forward strand.
AATGATTTAACCTTAAAAATTGAAGAATTTCAACGTATGGCATCAATTCTTACCACACTCTCTGCTTGCTGCGCGGGAAATGAAAAACCCGACTGCCCAATACTGAAGGCTCTCTACCTCGCGGATACTTCCCATCTGCAGGACATAGAAAGCTGCCCTTAAACTTTCGACTCCCTTCAATGTTATTAGGTGATCGCCATGGGTGGGAATACGCAGTTTAGCTCGAAAGCTAGACCTTTGTCGTCAGGATGAGGTCGCATGCGGCCTGATTTTTAATTTATTAAAATTCATATGATTAAAGTCAACTTTATTTAATCAGTGCTAACAAGTAAGTTTGTGAGTGATTGGAAGCTGCTGTGGTCAAAAGTCGAAAAGAAAAAAGTACCGAAGCGAACTCCAAGTGTTTATTGGGTTTGTATAAGTCTCGGAAAATTAGTGGGTTGGTTTGATTCAAAAAGGACGGGACGAGTCGGCAGGGAGCGGTTATGGGAAGGATAGTTTTACCACAAACCATCCTTGAAGGTTACCTGTTAGCCAAGTCTCTTGATCAATGAGATGTGATCAAGAGACAGGCACCTTGGTCAGGGCGCACTCGATTCGGACGATGCAGCTCGTGCAGGTCATGCCCTCGATGGGCAGGCTGATCGCTGCTACGGTGGCACGACCAGCACTTGTTAATGGCATGCTCAAGGTGTCTTCTCAAAATTGAAATTAGACATACAGGGTACTTGAGGGTTACTATGTTGTAAGGTTAAGCCCTATTTTGAGCGCTGCTGGTTTGGACGATTTCGCTGCGCATAGACGCGGCGCGCCTTGGCTCGCAGGCTGTCTCCTGATCTTTGTCGGCGAGTGCGATCAAATTATCGCAGCCTCGTTAATTCTGAACGGCATGAGTAGCTGTTCGAGAGTTGGAATTTTTGAGAAATGACTTTACGCAAACAAGTTAACGCGCCCCGCGGTGCAAGCGACGATCTGGCTTCTTTGTCACAGAATGACGTTACGATCCTGGCCGAGACCTTCCGCCTACTGGGCGACCCGTCTCGGTTGAGAATAATGCTGTGCTGCATGAAGGGTTCCTCCTCGGTTGGGGACATCGCGGAATCCCTCGAGCTTTCGCAGTCGCTGGTCAGTCACCACCTGCGGCTGCTGCGTGGAGCCCGCCTTGTGAAGGGGGTGCGCCAGGCCAAGCAAATTTTCTATGAGGTGGACGACAAGCATGTGAACCAAGTGCTGCTGGACATGTCCACTCACATCGTCGAAGAGCACAACGACGATTAGCCGCGGGCGAAGCGCTCGTTGCGATGCGGATTGCGATCTATTACAAGCTGGGGCCGTATGACCGCCCGCGGCTACACTCAATGAGATGAATGCGGGTCCAATTCTGATCAATCAGAAGTTCAGCGCGCTTATCGACCGCAAGTGAGGCCTTATTGAATGCCATCGCGATGACCGCCTCAGCCACAAGTTCGCTGATCTGCGGGCCGACTACATGTACGCCGAGGATTTCGTCTGTCGTAGGATTTGCGATCACCTTGACGAGACCCGCTGTCTCGCTCAATGCACGCGCGCGACCGTTAGCCATGAACGGAAATGTACAGCTACGATATGCTGCGCCCGCGTATTTGAGCTGCTGCTCGGTGCGACCTACCCAGGCGATTTCCGGGCTGGTGTAGATGACGTTGGGGATCGTGTTGAAATCGACATGACCGCGATGGCCTGCAATGCGCTCGACCACAGCGACACCTTCTGCGCTCGACCACAGCGACACCTTCTTCCTCTGCCATGTGCGCTAGCATCAGGCCGCGCACCACATCGGCGATGGCCCAGATACTGGGCACGCTGGTGCGCCATTCGCCGTTCACCACGACGGCTCCGCGCCCATCCAGTTCAAGGCCGACGGCGGCCCGAGTCATAAACGCCAGACCGTTTAAGAACTGCACCTTGTTTTTTCGGAACAGATAGAGTTTGCCTTCGTTGCTCGACTTCACGACCTGATTCTTGCGCTCCAGCATCACAGCCACGTCCATGCGTAGCTCGCCCGTGGACATGATGCCGAGCGCGCCGAAGTGGTGCTTGGCTTGGTCTAAGTTTTTGGACGACTGCAGCAGCGCCTTTGACGGGATGCACCCGATGTTGTTGCATGTACCGTCTTGGGTAGGCTTGCCTTCCTTGGTTTTCCAGGCATCGACGCAGGCGACATTCATGCCTAACTGCTCGGCGCGAATCGCTGCGATGTCGCCACCAGGCCCGGCGCCAATGACGATGACGATGACGATGACGTCGAAGTTCGTGTCCATGATTGAAATCTCCTAGATGTTTTCAGGCGCTTTCCTGCGTGGTGCTCGCGCTGCGGTTTTGGCCAGCCAGCGCCCCGTCCGATCTGGCTCACGACCATCCGAACCTTCCGGCGGGTCATCCTCTATCTGCGTCAGCACTTGGATCTGGGCCAACATCATCACGACCTGATTGTGGACGACCTGCACAGGGTGTGGCCAAGAGGATAGGCGTACTAAATAGCCGCATCGCCGCCACTCATCTTTCGCAGTCCTTAGTATGGTTTGCTAAAAATACATTGCATAAACATATGTTCATGTATTATATTTTACGTACAGTCAACCACCTAATTTCTGCGCGAGGCCCTGATGTCCCAATCGCACGATGAACATGGTCACGACCATGACCACACTCCAAAAGTGACCGGCGCTAACGAACGCAAGGTCTTGCTGTCCTTCTTCCTGATCTTCGGCTTCATGATCGTGGAGGCTGTCGGCGGCGTGCTGTCGGGCTCGCTGGCCCTTCTGGCCGATGCGGGCCACATGCTGACCGATGCAGCAGCGCTGGCTCTGGCATACGCGGCATTCCGGTTCGGGCGCCGACCAGCTGACAGCAAGCGCACCTTTGGCTACCTTCGGTTCGAGGTCATCGCCGGCTTCCTGAACGCTGTGACGCTCTTTGTGATCGTGGCATGGATCGCCTATGAAGCATGGGAGCGACTGCAAGCTCCGCCCGCCATCCTTGCCGGCCCGATGATGATCGTCGCCGTGCTTGGATTGTTGGTAAACGTTCTGGTGTTGTGGATCATGACCCGCGGAGAGACCGATCACGTCAACGTGAAGGGGGCCATCCTGCACGTGATGGGCGACCTGCTGGGCTCGGTCGGTGCCATCGTCGCTGCAGTGGTCATCTATCTCATTGGTTGGACGCCAATTGACCCCATCCTGTCGGTGCTGGTGGCAGCCCTGATCCTGCGCAGCGCCTGGAAGCTCCTGGCGAAATCGATCCACATTTTGCTCGAAGGTGCGCCCGAGGACGCTTCTCCGGAGCAGGTGGAACAAGGCCTGATGGGCGCGGTGCCTGGCTTGGCGGCCGTCAGTCATGTGCATGTATGGCAGCTTACCTCTGGTCGCACGATGGCCACGCTGCACGTTCGCCCTAGTGTGGCTGAGGAAGCGCGCACCGTGGTCAAGTGCGTAGAGGTGGTGCTTCGAGAGCAATTTGGCATCGAGCACGTGACGGTCGGGATCGAATGGAACTCTCCTGGTGAAAAGAACCTTTGCAGCTTGCAGCCGACAGGTGGGCCGCAAGGGCACACCCCACATGAGCATGACACTAGCCACAGCCATGAAAAGGGTCATAAGCACGACCATTCCGTCCCGGGTCATCAACACTGATGCTGCAGCCAGCGTAGTGCTGGCAGCTCAGGGACAAGAAATCCATGACTTCTCGAAAACACGCCAATGGCGACAATGCTCAGAATTGCGCCACCAATGCTCAGCGTTCGGCCCCAGAGCTCTTGGCGCTCTCTCATAGTGACGTCGCTGTTCTCGCTGAGACTTTTCTCCTGTTAGGAGATCAATCGCGCCTGAAGATCCTGCTACAGTGCATGCGCGGATCAGTCGCGGTGGGCGACATCGCAGAAACGCTCGATCTATCCCAATTCTTGGTCAGTCATCATCTGCGGCTCCTGCGTGGAGCTCGACTTGTGCGTGGATAACGTCAGGCGAAACATATCTTCTACGGCATCGCGGATGAGCACATCAGTCAAGTGTTTCAGGACATGGTCTGTCACTTCTCTGAGGAATGATTGCGAATTGCGTCGAACGCAAAGATGCCTACTTTTTGCTGGGCATTTTCGCGATTGCGCAAGAGAGGTGCCAGCCCGTCAGCAACTGTAATGCGCCATCCAAGTCCTGAGTAAGCGCGACTTCGCCCATGCGTGATGTTTGGGTGACGGTTGTATGAATCTGACCGCACTCAATCCCCTGGGCCTCATCAGCCGACGCCAGCTTTCACTCCCCCCCATCGTGAGCGTAGAAATTAACCATGCTAACTTCATGAATTAAATAATTGAACATATCTTCATATGTGTGCTAAAATTCAATCTGCATTTTGAAAATGTGTCGAAACTGTAAGCACGTGCGCCGCACGCCGCACGCCACAACCACAGACGATCGTAAACAGAAGGACAACAGCCTTCTTTTTTAATGATTAACACATGGATGTATGTTCATGTGTTTGTTATATTTAAGCAGTATGTGCGGCGTGCGGCGAACCTAACTTGCAAAGTGTTCAGAGAACTTGGAGGTAGATATGACAAGGGAAATAACGGAGTACCAGGACAAGGCTAGGGAGCAGCTGAGCTTCCGTGTGGAGGGCATGGATTGCGCGAGCTGCGTCGGCAAAATCGAGAAGGCCCTTTCCCGAATGGATGGGCTGACGGACGTGCAAGTCAATTTTTCTAGTGAAACGCTGACGTTGACTCGCAATCTGAAAAGCCGCTTCACTGCTCGCGATGTAGCTAAGAAAATCAAAACTTTGGGGTTCGGTGTGGAAGAACTGCCAGTGTCGTCGCTCTCGATTGCGGCCGTATCGCGCCAATCGGTCCATGCACATGACCACAGCGAAGATCACAAGGATGGTCACGCTTGCGGCGGTGATCATGGGCACGGCCACACGCAAAAGACAAACGGCGGGCATGAACACGGCTCCTGCAGTGGACATGATCACACCTCACACGCTCGCCGCGAGCCCCCTGGTAACCCACCCAACGTTTCGATGCACGTGGAAGGCATGGACTGCGCGAGCTGCGTTGGCAAGATTGAAACGGCTCTTGCTCGCATGGCGGGCGTATCAGATGCCCGCATCAACTTCACGGCAGAAACGCTTGAGCTGACGCTCGCGTCTGGAAGTCCTACACATATTGGCGACATCGAGAAGACCATCAAAAGCCTGGGTTTCGGCGTCTCCGACGTGCGCCGCCTTGATGGATCCTCGCCTGCCGCGCCTGCCCGCGTGCCCTCAGCTATCACTCAACGCTGGTGGCAGACGAAGAAGGGTAAGCATGTGCAGGGCCTAGCAGCTCTCATGGGCTCGGCCTATGCAGTTGCTCAATTTATCCCCGGCTATGCCGAATGGATCTTCGCCGCTGCCGTGATCGCTGGCGTACTCCCGTTCGCGCGCAAAGCCTTCGCGCTGGCCATATCTGGCTCCCCGTTCTCCATCGAAACACTGATGGTTGTCGCCTCGCTGGGCGCGCTCGTGATTGGCGAGGCCGAGGAGGCCGCTGCTGTGGTGTTCCTGTTCGCGGTCGGCGAGCTGCTTGAAAGTGTGGCCGCTGGCCGCGCCCGCGCCGGCATTAAAGCGCTGGCTTCTCTGGTGCCTAAAACTGCTGTCTTGCTCGACGCCAATGGTGGGCAGCGCGAAGTGCCCGCTGCCTCCCTGAGCGTGAACGACCGGGTTTTGGTGCGCCCGGGTGATCGAGTGCCCGCTGACGGCAAGATCTTCCGCGGCGAAAGCAGTCTCGATGAATCTCCGATCACAGGGGAGTCCGTGCCGCGTCAAAAGGCCGGTGGCGATGACGTATTTGCCGGCTCGATCAACGTCGACGGTGTGCTTGAAGTTCTGGTTGAGAAGGCTGCATCGGACAACACCATCTCGCGCATCATCCAGCTCGTCGAGCAAGCTCAATCCTCCAAGGCGCCGACGGCACGCTTCATCGAAAAGTTCAGCCGTTACTACACCCCGGCCGTGATGGCCATCGCGGCGCTGATCGTCGTGGTTCCCCCGCTTACCATGGGTGGTGATTGGGGCACTTGGCTGTACCGTGGTCTTGCTTTGCTGCTAATCGCGTGCCCGTGCGCCTTGGTTTTGTCAACGCCGGCGGCCATTGCCTCGGGACTGGCTGTTGCTACTCGCCGAGGTTTGCTGATTAAAGGTGGCAACGCCTTGGAAACCATTGGTCGCGTTCGCACAGTCGCCTTCGATAAGACTGGCACGCTGACAGAGGGCAAGCCGCGCATCACTGAAGTCGTGCCTTTCGGGCAATCCAAGCAGCAACAGGTACTGGCGCTCGCCGCCGCCGTCGAGTCTGGATCGAATCACCCGTTGGCGAAGGCAATCGTTGCCCACGCCAAGAGCCTCGATGTGGAGGTTCCACAAGCCACCGAAGCATTCGCTATCCCGGGCAAGGCAGTTCGCGCTACCGTGAACGGCAGCAAGCTAGCCGTGGGATCGCCCGTCCATGCAGGGCAGATGGCCACGCTGACCCTCGCGCACCAGCAGGAAATCGCCAAGCTGGAAGATGGTGGCAAGACGGTGGTGGTTCTGTTCGACGAAGCAAGCAAGAATGTCATGGGCCTGTTGGCCTTGCGTGACGAACCTCGCCGTGACGCCCGCGAAGGCGTGGCCCAGCTCAAGGCGATGGGTGTGCGCTCGGTCATGCTCACCGGTGACAATCGGAGAACTGCGCAGGCCATCGCCGGCAAGCTGGATATCGAGTGGGAGAGTGAGTTGCTTCCGCAAGACAAGTTGCGCCTGGTCAACGACTTGAAGCGCGACGCGAAGGTGGCGATGGTCGGCGACGGCATCAACGACGCGCCGGCCTTGGCGACCGCCGATGTAGGGATCGCCATGGGCGGCGGCACCGACGTGGCCCTAGAGACCGCAGACGCTGCTCTGCTCAAGAGCCGCGTCACGGACGTTGCGCACCTGGTGGCGCTGTCCCGCGCGACGATGGCCAACATCCACCAGAACGTAGTGTTCGCCATTGGCCTCAAGGGCCTGTTCCTAGTCACCAGTGTGCTGGGTATCACTGGCCTTTGGGTTGCTGTGCTGGCCGACACCGGTGCCACCGCTTTGGTCACGCTCAATGCGCTGCGCCTACTCCGCTTTAAGGGTGCCCAAGAGCCAGCCGATGGCCAGAACGGAGGTCATCAAAGCTCTGTGTCCGTACAGGATGCCCATTGAGGTATTGCAGAGGGCTTGAACTGCCGTTGTTGCGGCGCCAAGCCCTTCCATATCTTCATCTGTAAATCGATCTCCGAAAACATCGATGTTAGGCGATAAACGAATGCCTTTAGAACAACGAGTTTAAATAGATGGGATGATCGGACGTGGATAATGGGCTCAGATGCGTCCCTTTCGGCCGTAACTGCATCTCATGCGTTCACCGGGAGGCCGGAAGGTTCCAGAGCTTGTAGTCCAGTCCCATGCTCGTCATGGTCATCGAAAAAGGCTTGACCTTGACGTGGTTGTAAGGGCTAGCCTTTAGAAACATATGCGAACCGCTTCGGATGGACCGAAGCCCCGTAATAAAAAAGGTAACTTCCATGCATAAAAAAATCAGGATCATTTTGGTAGCTAGCGTCATCGCGGCCGTCGGGGGGATAGCGGTGGCTGCCCGAGATGGCAAGGATGAAAGTAAACCAGCAGCACCACCAGCTGGCGCACCGATGGCACCGCAGGTGCCTGTGGCTGAGGCCATCACGCGCACAATCACGCCGTCAACTGAGTTCACCGGCTTTTTGGCCGCACCGAAGGTGGTCGAGTTGCGCTCGCGTGTGGGGGGGCCGTCGACGCGGTGAGCGTGCCCGAGGGAAGTCTGGTACGCAAGGGGCAATTGTTGTTCCAGATTGACCCACGGCCTTTCCAAGTCGCGCTCGACACCGCCACGGCGCAGTTGCGGCAGGCTGAGGTGCTGTCCAGTCAGGCTCAGGCCGACTTTGATCGTGCCGAGCGGCTTGTTGCCACTGGCGCCCTGTCTCGGAAGACCTATGACGATGCAGTCTCCGCACGCAATGCGCGTCAGGCGCAGGTACAGGCGGCAAAGGCCACAGTCGCAGCGGCGCAGCTCGACCTGTCCTACGCGCGGGTATCGGCACCAATTGCCGGGCGCGTGGACCGAGTGCTGGTGACCGAGGGCAACCTGGTCAGCGGCGGCGGTGCAGGAGCAGCCACGCTACTTACCACGATCGTGTCCATCGATCCTGTGCACGTCTATTTCGACATCGATGAGGCAACCTACGTCAATGTGGTGAGCCGCTCGAGACCTGGTTCAGGGACTCATGCTTCGTTGCCCGTTCAAGTAGGCTTGAGCACTGACAGAAACTTTCCGTACAAGGGCGTGCTCGACTTCGTCGGCAATGCGATTGATAGAAGTACCGGCACGATCCGCGCTCGCGCGGTCGTCCCCAACCCTGATGGACGGCTGACGCCTGGGCTGTTTGCGAGGGCCAAGCTCTCCACCGCAAGCTCTCGGCAGGCCGTCCTCATCGACGACCAAGCGGTTGGCACCGATCAAGGCCGAAACTATGTTCTGGTCGTGGGTGAAAACAACCAAGCTCAGTATCGTCCGATTGAGCTGGGTCCCGTAGTCGACGGTCTGCGCGTTATAAACGGTGGCCTGCAGGGTGGCGAAAAAATCATAATCAAAGGCCTCGTACGACCTGGTATGACTGTCACGCCGCGCATGGTGCCCATGCAGGGGCCGGCAGCACCGGCCGCCGGCGCTCCCGACGCGACTAAGACTGCGGCTAGTGCCCCGGCAGTCCCTGCGGAGTCTGCCAAGGCCGCTGGGGCGGCTGGGGCCGATCAGGTCAAGGCTGACAGCGCAGCTGGCTCAGCGGAGGCTCGCAAATGAATTTCCCCCGTTTCTTCATCAACCGCCCTATCTTCGCAATCGTCCTTTCGGTGCTGATGCTGATCGCGGGCGCGATCAGCTACTTCCAGTTGCCACTGAGCGAGTACCCTCAGGTTACCCCCCCAACGGTACAGGTCACGGCGAGCTATCCCGGCGCCAATCCGCAAGTGATTGCCGACACCGTGGCATCGCCGCTAGAGCAAGCCATCAACGGCGTGGAAGGCATGATGTACATGCAGTCCCAGATGTCCACGGACGGAAAGATGGTGCTCACCATCTCTTTCGAGCAACACATCAACGCCGATATCGCGCAAATCCAGGTGCAGAACCGGGTGTCGCGTGCGCTACCCCGGTTGCCACCCGAGGTCCAACGCATCGGCGTTGTGACTGAGAAGACCGCGCCCGACATCCTGATGGTTGTGAACATGCTATCGCCAGGGGATCGTTACGACCCGCTGTATGTGTCCAACTACGCGATGCTCAACGTCCGTGACGAACTGGCACGCCTGCCGGGCATCGCCAACGTGTTGCTTGGTGGTGAGGGTGAGTACGCGATGCGGGTCTGGCTCGACCCCGAAAAGGTTGCGTCTCGTGGCATGACCGCTAGCGATGTGGTCGCCGCCATTCGGGAGCAGAACGTGCAGGTTGCGGCCGGCTCTATCGGTCAGCAGCCTAACGCCTCGTCTGCCTTTCAGGTCACCGTCAACGCACTCGGGCGTCTCACCACCGAAGAGCAATTCGGCGATATCGTCATCAAGGCTGGCACCCACGGCCAGGTTACACGCTTGCGCGACGTGGCACGTGTGGAGTTAGGTGCGGAGAACTACACCATGCGCGCCCAACTTGATGGCGGCAACACGGTTGGCATTCAGATCCTGATGACGCCTGGCTCCAATGCACTAGATGTGTCTAGCGCGGTACGCGCGACGATGGATCGTCTACAAGCAAGCTTTCCAGAGGGCATCGAGTACAAGATCGCCTACGATCCTACGGTCTTCGTGCGGGCCTCGCTTCAGTCTGTAGCGGTCACGCTGCTAGAGGCGATTCTGCTGGTGGTGATCGTGGTGGTGCTGTTCCTGCAATCCTGGAGAGCGTCGATCATCCCGCTGATCGCCGTGCCGGTCTCGCTGGTCGGCACCTTCGCCGTAATGCACATGTTCGGCTTCTCGTTGAACACACTGTCATTGTTCGGCCTCGTACTCTCAATCGGCATTGTTGTGGACGACGCCATCGTCGTGGTAGAAAACGTGGAGCGCCACATGGCACTTGGCGAGTCGCCCAAGGACGCAGCGCTCAAAGCCATGGACGAGGTTACTGGCCCGATCCTGGCCATCACCTCGGTGCTGGCGGCGGTCTTCATTCCCTCGGCGTTCCTGTCTGGGCTGCAAGGCGAGTTCTATCGCCAGTTCGCGCTGACCATCGCGTTCTCGACCATCCTATCGGCGATCAATTCGCTCACACTTGCGCCCGCGCTGGCCGCCATCCTGCTCAAGCCGCATCATGGCGCGGCCCAGCCCGATCGAGTCACGCGCCTCATCGACGGCCTGTTTGGTGGCTTCTTCCGCCGCTTCAACCGCTTCTTTGACAGCGCCTCGAATGCTTATGTCGGAGGCGTGCGCCGCGCAGTTCGCGGAAGTGCTGTGGTGCTGCTGCTCTATGTCGGTTTCCTGGGGTTGACGTGGCTGGGCTTTCATAAGGTACCTGCCGGCTTTGTGCCCGCACAGGACAAGTATTACCTCGTGGGCATCGCCCAGCTTCCGACTGGTGCCTCGCTGGACCGCACCGACGCGGTTGTCAAGGAAATGAGCAAGATCGCGCTTGCCGAGCCTGGCGTCGAAAGCGTGATGGCATTCCCCGGCTTCTCCTTCAACGGCCCAGTGAATCAGCCCAACACCGCGCTGGTGTTCGCCATGCTCAAGCCCTTCAACGAACGAAAGGACCCGTCGTTGTCGGCGTTCGCCATTCAAGGCAGGCTCATGGGCAAATTCAGTCAAATACCGGACGGCTTCGTCGGGATTTTTCCTCCGCCACCGGTGCCTGGCCTGGGTTCAATGGGCGGCTTCAAGTTGCAGATCGAAGACCGTGCGGGCCTGGGGCCAGACGCACTTGCACAGGCCCAAGGTCAGATCATGGGCAAAGCCATGCAAGCGCCTGAGCTGGCCAACATGTTGGCCAGCTTCCAGGCCAATGCTCCACAGTTGCAGGTGGACATCGACCGCGTAAAGGCCAAGTCGCAAGGTGTGTCGCTGACCGAAGTTTTTGACACGCTGCAGATCAATCTGGGCTCGCTTTATGTCAATGACTTCAATCGATTTGGCCGAACTTACCGAGTGATGACGCAGGCCGATGCGAAGTTCCGTATGCAGGCTGAAGACATTGGCATGCTGAAGGTGCGGAACGCTTCGGGGGACATGATCCCGTTGAGCGCGATCGCGACGATCTCACGTAGCTCCGGTCCCGATCGAGTGATGCACTACAACGGGTTCCCATCAGCTGACATCAGCGGCGGACCAGCACCGGGCTATTCGTCTGGCCAGGCTACTGCCGCGATCGAGAAGATCGTGAGCGAATCGCTGCCGGACGGCATGACCTACGAATGGACTGACTTGACGTTCCAAGAAAAGCGGGTTGGCAACACCTCCATCTACATTTTTGCGTTGGCAGTGCTGTTGGCATTCTTGTTCCTGGCAGCTCAGTACAACAGTTGGTCGCTTCCATTCGCTGTTCTGTTGATCGCGCCCATGGCGTTGCTTTCGGCGATCGCCGGTGTTTGGCTTACGGGCGGCGACAACAATATCTTCACGCAAATTGGCTTCGTGGTGCTCGTAGGCCTGGCAGCCAAGAATGCAATTCTGATCGTGGAGTTTGCCCGTGCCAAGGAGAGTGAAGGTGTCGATCCGTTGGCGGCCGTGCTTGAAGCGGCGCGGCTGCGGCTGCGCCCGATTCTGATGACGTCACTGGCTTTTATCGCTGGCGTGATACCGCTGGTGCTCGCGAGTGGAGCGGGTGCCGAGATGCGTCACGCAATGGGTATCGCTGTGTTCGCCGGCATGTTGGGCGTGACGGCATTCGGTCTGGTGCTCACGCCGGTGTTCTACGTCGTAGTGCGCAAGCTGGCGTTGCGTCGTGAAGCCAGTCAAGCCCGCGTCGGTATGAGCGACAAGCATAACGGCCAGGAGGAATTTTGAGATGAAGAAACCTTTCGCACTCACACAACCTGCCAAGAGCTTGGCACCGGTAGCTTTCGCGATAGCGTTAGCCGGTTGTTCCATGGCACCCAAGTACGATCGGCCGCCAGCGCCGATTGATATAGTATATCCTTCGGGCGCGGCCTATGCAGAACCGGCGAAAGCGACGCCAGAGGCCCCAGTCACGGACGCGGCCGATATCGGCTGGCGAGATTTCTTCCGCGACCCGCTGTTGCAACAATTGATCGGTATCGCGCTGGAGAGCAACCGCGACATGCGCAAAGCTGCGCTCAACGTTGAGGCGGCGCAGGCACTGTACCGCATTCAGCGCGCTGAGGTGCTCCCGAACTTGGGGGTATCCGGCAGAGGGGCCGCAGAACGACTGCCAGCCGATCTCAGCAACACCGGCGCTGCCGACGTCGTGCGTCGTTACGAGGTTGCTGGGGTGACCGCTGCCTGGGAACTGGACGTCTGGGGCCGTATCCGCAGCCTCAGCAACCAAGCGCTGGCTTCCTACTTGGCTATGGACGAGACTCGCATAGCGACGCAGATGAGTTTGATCTCTGAGGTTGCTAACGCCTATCTCACGTTGCGGGCTGACCAGGAGTTACTGCAGTTAACAGGCGAGACGCTCGGCACGCAAAAGCGTTCGCATGAACTTACTGCCCAACTGTTCGAGGCTGGCAATGCCACGCAACTTGACGTGCGCCGCTCGGAAATTGTACTGCGTACAGCCGAGGCCAACTTCGCGGACTACACACGTCAAACGGCCAAAGACCGAAACGCGCTAGTGCTACTGCTCGGCCAGCCGCTGACGCTTGAGCTGTCGCAGCAACTTGACAAAGCCATAGTGCTGCCGGATGGCATCGTGCCGACCGAACTGCCCAGTGGCCTACCTTCTGAGTTGCTCGTGCGCCGACCGGATGTGCGCGCGGCCGAGCAGGTACTTCTGGGTGCCAACGCCAGTATCGGAGCAGCGCGAGCCGCTTTCTTCCCCACCATCAGCTTGACGGGTTCGGCGGGGACGGCAAGCGCATCGCTTGATGGGCTCTTCGAATCGGGTTCGCGCGCCTGGAGCTTCTTGCCGCAGATTACGGTGCCTATTTTCCGGGGTGGCGCGTTGCGCGCCAATCTGGATGTGGCGCACGTAAAAAAGCGCATCGAGATCGCCAACTACGAGAAGTCCATTCAAGTTGCTTTTAGTGAAGTGGCTGATGGCCTTGCCGGCAAGCGAACACTTGATGAGCAGATTCGTTCAGAGCAATTCCTGGTTGCTGCTAGTCAGGGCATGTATGACCTGGCCGAGCAACGTTTCAGGGAAGGTGTGGACGATAACCTCACCTTGCTTGACGCGCAGCGTACGCTGTACAGCGCGCAGCAGACGTTGGTGCGTACGCGTCTGGCTCGGTTGAGCAACCTTATCGCGCTCTACAAGGCTCTGGGAGGCGGGTGGACAGAGAGCACACCAAGTGGTGTGGCGCAAGCGAGTCGATAGTTAGTTTTTCCCTACTGGCACTGGTATTGGATATTCGTACCAAGAAATGACGCATGGTGGCAGTCGCCTCCATGCGTGTGTAGATGAGTATGAAAACCGGCGAGCTTGCAAAGCTAACGAGGACTCCCTGGGTTCTACGAGGCTCAGGGTCTTTTACCTGCTCCTGATCGTTATAGCAACAACTAAAGGCAATAAAGGCAGGAGCAAGTTGAGCGGTTGCAGCTTATACTAAGTTGCAAAGTATTAGGTATCAGTCTGGAGCAGATCCGGACTATCTCAGGGGGTAGCTTTGACCGACATTTTTGATGTATTACAGGTAAATTTGGGATCGCTTTACGTCAATGATTTTAATGGATTTGGCCGTACCTACCGTGTAATAACTCAAGCTGATGCCCCATTCCGTATGCAGGCAGACGATATTGGATTATTGAAAGTCAGGAATTCTGCTGGTGATATGATCCCTTTATAAGTATTGATCAATATCAAACTAACTTCAGATCCTGATCGCGTTATGAGATACAACGGCTATCCATCCGCTGATATTACGGGAGGTACTGCATCAGGATATTCTTTTGGTCAGGCTACAGATGCTATTGAGAAAATAGTTAAGGAAAATCTACCTGAAGGTATGGCGTACGAATGGACTGATCTGACCTATCAGGAAAAATTAGCGGGCAATTCCGCACTGTATATTTTCCCATTGGCGGTATTCTTTGCATTCTTGATTCTTGCCGCTCAGTACAACAGTTGGTCGCTTCCATTTGCTGTGCTGCTTATTGCACCAATGGCACTCCTTTCTGCAATTGGCGGTATATGGATCTAAACGGTGATAATAACATCTATACTCAAATTGGCTTCGTTGTTTTAGTCGGGCTGGCCGCAAAAAATGCCATTTTAATCGTTGATTTTGCAAGGACTCAGGAGAATTAGTGACGATCACCGCTTGGGGCCGTACTCGAGGCAGCGTACTTACGTTTGCGTCCTATTTTGATGACTTCTCTTGTATTTATTGCTGGTGTGATATCTCTTGTACTAGCTAGTGGTGCTGGAGCAGAAATGCGTCACGCCATGGGTATTGCAGTGTTTGCCGGTATGCTTGGTGTAACCTTCTTTGGATTACTACTTACGCCGGTGTTTTACGTTATAGTAAGAAATCTGTCATTAAGAAAAAACGCAGAAAGTATAGTCAATCTTTAGTGAAAAGATATCAGAGTGAAATGAGTTTAGACCTTGACCTTACAACAGTGGAAAGCCCTACAATCAGAAGTACTCAAACCAAACTGGAGGTATATAAATGCAATTTCATTTAGAAAATATGACATGTGGGGGCTGCGCCCGGACGGTAACTAAAGCAATTAAGGATATAGACCCAGAGGCTACAGTTTTAACTGATCCTCCGACTCGTAAGGTGACGGTAAAAACTTCATTATCAGTTGAAAAGGTCTCCTATGCTCTAATTGAAGCAGGCTTCCCTCCTCGGGATTAGTATTTTCCTTTTACGGTTGCCTCCTGAATGAGGCAACTTTAAATTTCGCATTCAGGGCATTCATTCATAGACTGGACCTTAAGAATTAAGCCCATGCAGTATCCCATCTAACGTGATGTTTTGTTTGTCTTTTGACTGTTGGGCTTTTTGGGCGTTCTTCGTTATATAACGGGTCGCCCAATCTATCCTCTCCGCTATTTCTGACCATGCGTGCTGGCTGATGCTTTCAAGATCGGCAACAGCCAAATTTCCACATTTTTGGCGGCCTTGAATAGCTAGACTGATGGCATGATTTGAAGAAAGACGCTTCGCCGAATGATCAGAGCGAGCAGGCTTGACCATACCAAACCATCTACAATCGCTTTCTGTGCCGCCATAAATTTCTGCAAGTTTGTATGGGATTTCAACTCTTTGAATCGCAACTTCACCTGCCAGCGACAACGATAGATTGCCATAACATCATCCGCTTAGTAGGTTTCCCGCGGGAGGTTGATAAGCCAGATGCAAAATCGTATTTCTCCGGCAAAACAGAGCCTTATTACTCTGAATATCTGCTTTCCTCGACGAACTTGCAAATCGAGCGTAAGCGCCTCATAAACCGCGCATTCTAATCACCTAACACGCAGAATAAGATCAAGTCTCCAACCATAAGGAGATTTAAAATGGCAAACGATGCACCAACCAATAATGGCAAACGCTAATCAAGCAATCTGAATCGAGTTCATTATCAACACTCACATTTTGTAAGCTCAATCAACTCAATCCCTCAACGTTCTCTGCCAAGCGCCAGCAACTCAACAACACTGGCGCATCTCAAGGTTTTGTTAGAGCAGAAGTCGTTGAAAAGATAACTCAGTATCAGGCCCAAGTGGCAACCGCCAACATGACACTCTTCGTCAATGATATCGAACTGCGCAATCCCCAATGCACGCCAGTAAGTAACCTGGCTGAACTCATCGGTGCGCTATCATGAAAGGCATGCTGAGCTCACTAGAGATTTATCTGTATCGTGAAAGTGTCGATTTTAGAAAGTCCATCAACGGCCTTGCCGCGATTATCGAAAGTGACACCGATTTACCGTTAGTAAGTGGCGCATTATTCCTGTTCACCAAAAACAGCGCGATAAAATCAAAGTGTTGTGCTGGCGTGTGCCACGAACAAAAGGTTAATACCTTTTGGATCTGTATTTCTGATGAGAGAAGGCCTCTCGAAATCTACCTGTAGGGGGCGGTTTCAAAACCACCAAGTGCTTCTGTAAAGTGCGGTTTGGAGACTTATCTGATCGCTCATTCAACACTGAGTTCACCTTCGCAGGTGATCTACACTTCGGAGCAGCTATTTAGTAAGGTATTCAATTCTTCAATCTATCTAACCGAGTCCACATAGGACAACTGCATAGACTGGAGCCTCGATTTACATTAACGAGGACTCCTCATGCGAAAACTATCTCCATTTATTCTGGCGCTTGCGCTGTCTCCTTTTGTTCAAGCTGAACCTGTGTCTGAAGTGTCGCCCGTTGGCAAAATTGACGGCATGGTTTCTTTACCTGTCACGGGTATGAAAGCGGTCGAAAGCAATAACCGTATTATTTTTATGTCAGACAGTGGCCGGTTCGTCATTGATGGCACGCTCTATGATGCCTGGTCCAAAAAGCCGCTTACCAGCCTTGAAGAAATTCGAGAAGCGGGAAACACGCTGGACTTAAGTCGCCTTGGCTTAAAAATGGATGATTTGAACCCACTGACTTTAGGCGAAGGCAAAAAGAAAGTGGTGGTCTTTGTTGACCCTCGGTGCCCACATTGCCATGAGCTTTTGAAACAAGCCCTGCCGTTAACCAAAGAATACACCTTCCAAATTCTCCCTGTGCCAGTGCTTGGTCCAGATTCAGAGCGTCAGGTTCGCCAGCTTGGCTGTGCGCGTGACAAGAAAGCGGCCACCGATGCATTGCTGAATGGCCGGATTGGTAACCTAGAACAGGATGATGCCTGCAACTTAGAACCAATGCAGCGTACCTTGGTGACGGCTCAAATTCTGGGCATTCAAGGTGTGCCTTTCATTGTCGCCAATGATGGTCGCATCAGCCGAGGTCGTCCTTATGACCTTTCTGCTTGGTTGGAGGGGCGTTAATGAAAGCCTCTTTGTATTCAGGACAACGCGCTTCAGAGCTATTGCCAGTATTGGCCTATTCAGACGATGAGCAACTGTTTTTCATGGAAGACCAAAGTGTTGGCTTTGGTTTTCTATGTGACCCATTGCCGGGTGGTGATGAGTCTGTTGCAGACAGGGTTAATGTTCTACTCAACAACGACTGGCCAAAAGACACTTTGCTGCAATTTGGCCTTTACGCCTCGCCTGATATTCAAACCGACCTTCAGCGCATGATGGGCTTACGGCATCGTCAATCTGATCCATTGCTTAGGGCGTCGATACGCAAACGTGCGGATTTCCTCGATGGGGGCACGGTTCAATCGATAGAAGAATCGACCCAGACTCAGGTACGCAACTTTCAACTGATCGTCACCTGCAAATTGCCTTTGGAAAGTCCTATTCCGACGGAGCGTGAGTTGAGTCGAGCATCCGCGCTTCGGGCTTCTTTCTCGCAAGCGCTGGCAACGGTTGGTTTTCGCGTCACTGAGATGACTGACCGAAACTGGCTCGCGGCAATAAGTGCTCAGCTTAACTGGGGAAAAGATGCTTCCTGGCGTAATCCATCACCAATCCGCAGTGAGGCAGATAAACCACTTCGGGAGCAAGTGTTGGATTATGACCGAGCTATCAAGGTGGATAGCCAAGGTCTGATGCTGGGCGATTACCGAGTTAAAACCTTATCGTTTAAACGCTTGCCTGAGCGGATCTGGTTTGGTCATGCCGCAAGTTTTGCGGGCGATATGATGACGGGCAGTCGCGGTTTACGCGGCAGCTTTTTGCTAAATGTCACCATTCACTTTCCCTCAGCTGAGGCGATGCGATCTCGTTTAGAGACGAAGCGTCAGTGGGCGGTCAATCAGGCCTATGGCCCGATGCTCAAGTTTGTGCCGGTGCTTGCAGCCAAGAAAAAGAGATTTGATGTTCTTTTTGAAGCTTTGCAAGAAGGTGATCGTCCTATTCGGGCAAATATGACTTTGACGCTGTTTTCCCCAACGGAAGAAGCGTCCATCAGTTCTGTTTCAAATGCTCGAACCTATTTCAAAGAACTCGGATTTGAGCTGATGGAAGACAAGTACTTCTGTTTGCCCATTTTTCTGAATGCCCTGCCATTTGGTGCCGACCGCCAGGCGATGAACGACTTGTTTCGATTCAAGACCATGGCGACACGGCATGTGATCCCTCTGTTGCCTTTGTTTGCGGATTGGAAAGGCACTGGCACGCCGGTGATTAACTTTGTTTCCCGTAATGGCCAGATCATGAGTGTGTCCCTTTATGACTCGGGCAGTAATTACAATTGTTGCATCGCGGCGCAATCGGGATCGGGTAAGTCATTCCTGGTGAACGAAATCATCTCCTCCTACCTATCAGAAGGCGGGCAATGCTGGGTGATTGATGTTGGCCGCTCTTATGAAAAGCTGTGTGAAGTCTATGACGGTGAGTTCTTACAGTTCGGGCGAGACAGTGGCATTTGCTTAAATCCGTTTGAAATCGTTGAGGACTATGACGAAGAAGCGGATGTGTTGGTTGGGTTATTGGCCGCAATGGCCGCACCTACGCAGTCATTAACCGATTTTCAGATGGCAAACCTAAAGCGTCAGACCCGTGAACTGTGGGAGAAAAAAGGTCGTGCCATGTTGGTTGATGATGTGGCAGAGGCTTTAAAAAATCATGAAGACCGACGTGTGCAAGACGTGGGTGAGCAGCTCTATCCGTTTACGACACAGGGCGAATATGGCCGATTCTTTAATGGCCACAACAATATTCGCTTCAAAAACCGTTTCACCGTTCTGGAGTTAGAAGAGCTTAAGGGGCGTAAGCATCTACAACAAGTAGTGTTGCTTCAGCTTATCTACCAAATCCAACAAGAGATGTACTTAGGTGAGCGGGATCGTCGCAAGATTGTGTTCATTGATGAAGCTTGGGATCTGCTGACTCAAGGTGATGTCGGTAAGTTCATTGAGACGGGTTACCGTCGATTTCGAAAATATGGCGGCAGTGCTGTAACGGTAACGCAGTCGGTCAACGATTTGTATGACAGCCCAACAGGTAAAGCCATCGCTGAAAACTCGGCCAATATGTACCTGCTTGGCCAAAAAGCTGAAACCATCAACGCGCTCAAAAAAGAAGGCCGCTTGCCACTAGGTGAAGGCGGCTATGAATACCTGAAAACGGTTCATACCGTCACGGGTGTCTATTCCGAGATTTTCTTTATTACCGAAATGGGCACCGGGATTGGCCGCCTCATTGTCGATCCGTTTCACAAGCTGTTGTACTCGTCCCGTGCAGAAGATGTAAACGCGATTAAACAGTTAACGCGCAAAGGCCTTTCTGTTGCTGATGCCATCTCTCAGTTGTTGAAGGAGCGAGGCTATGAATAAGACCACGCTTTGGCCATTTATGGCCTCTATTACTTTGTCTATTGCAGGCAGCGGTTTAATGACCAGCTGGCTCTTAATGAAAACACTCGAACCCATCCACAGCCAGTTGGCGTTAAGTACGCCCATTGCAGTCGTAGATTTTGGGGAGGCGGTGTTGTCACTGGGCCCCAATGCCAGCGAACAAGACATCGAATCCAGGTTGCTTCAGACCAATCAGCAAATTGAAAAGTTAAAAACAGCCGGTTTTATCGTGCTGGATGCCCAAGCGGTGGTGGGTGCTGATGATTCCGTATTTGTGCCAGTAGGCTCAAAGGAGGTGTCTCATGCAGATACTCCGTAAAAGAATGCCTTGGCGGCCATACCTCATCCGGTTGACTGTTCTTGCGTTAATCATGGCCTTGGTAGGCACCTACGCCATGATGCGCTACCGAATAGGTATTGATACCCAGCAAGAGCGCTGCCTGCCTGATACCACGGTGTATCTGATTGACCTATGGAATAAAGAGCCCGTTAAGGATGGTTTGTATGCCTTCCACTCAAAAGGACTTGCTCCGTTATATAACGACGGTACTCGGATGCTGAAACGCCTAACAGGGATGCCAGGGGATGAAGTCAAGGTGACGCCTGAGCATGTACTGGTGAATGGTGCTGAAGTCTCTACCGGCATGGCATTAGCCCAGCGTCTTGGTGTGGCTGAAACAGAATTTAGCCGCTCATTGACGCTGCAAGAAAACGAGTATTGGTTTTCCGGTGAGGCCGCAACGAGTTTCGACTCCCGCTATTGGAACGCCGTTAAGCGCGAGCAGATTGTCGGTCGCGCTTGGCCGCTTTGGTAGGAGGTAGATGATGCAAAGACTATGTCTCTTATTTTTGTTGGTTGCGCCATTGGCTTGGGTTCAAGTGTCCTGGGCACAAGAGCCTTTTCCGTTGTCTGACGAAGACAAAAAGATCGTCGAAATGAGCCGCAGCATTTTACAAAGTGCTGTGGATGGTTCATCTGAATTTATTGAGCCTTTTGCACCGATTGAACAACCTGCGTCGCTCAAACACAACGATGAATGGTTGATTTTTGCGTCGTCTTCACTGGGAGATTCGTCACTGAAGCAGCTATTTAAAGAGGCCAGTGCTACCGGCGCTATTGTGTTGTTTCGGGGAATTCCTGAAGGAAAGACCTTGGGGGCGGCTATCCGTGATTGGCATACGCTGATGACGGGGCTTGATCCTGTTCCTCAGGTTCGAATCGATCCGAAAGCCTTTGTGCACTGGCGGGTGACTAGCGTGCCTGCCATTTTCCGCATAGAAGATGACAAGGTGACTGCAAGTGCACTAGGGGTTTACAGCAACGACTGGTTGCAGCGTCAAATTGAAACAGGCAATACCGGTTCATTGGGTCAACGCGGTCCTATTCATTCCATTTTAGAACCGGATTTGGTGCAAGTAGCGATGCAGCGTTTACAGTCGATTGACCTGGGCGCATTAAAGAAAAAAGCCATTGAGCGTTTCTGGTCTCGCCAAACTTTCACTGACTTACCCAAAGCCACGCAGTATCGGATAAGAATGGTTGATCCAACCATCGTCATGAAGCGGCCACTATTGGATGCCAATGGCCGAACATTGATCCCAGCAGGAACGCGTATTAACCCGCTAAAAGCCTTGCCGTTTACTCAGCAGCTTGTGGTGTTTAATGCGTCGAACGCTGAAGAAGTGGACGCAGTTGCGCATTGGCTTGAGACGCAAGATAGGACACTGCGCCGCATTACGCTTATCACCACGCAGCTCGACCGTACTCAAGGTTGGAATAGCCTCAATGCGCTCGAAAAGACATTGGACAGTCCGGTTTACCTTCTCAATGCCTCGCTAAAGCAGCGCTTTGATCTGCAAGTCACCCCATCGTTTGTTCAAGCAAAGGGGCTCGCGTTTGAAATAGAAGAAATTCCAGCAAAGGAGCTTGTTCATGAAAAAGCTCAATAATACGTATCGTCTGTTGCGGACTCTCGTTGTCATGTTTGTCCTGGGCGCATCTATTTCTGCTAAAGCCGAACTGACCTGCCCAGACGCGGGTTTATTGTCCGGTAAGTTGCTGACGGATGTTTGCTGGTCATGCATTTTTCCTATCCGGGTTGCAGGTCTTCCACTTGGCTCTGGCAGTGTCCCAAGCGGCGCATCAAACAAGTCGTTTTGCTTATGTGAAGACAACTTAGGTGTGCCAAGGCCAGGTATTGTTACCAGCATGTGGGAGCCAGCGCGTCTGATTGAACTGGTCAGAACGCCGGGTTGTTCGCCTTCACTGGGAGGGATTCGCTTACCGTTAGGTGATAGGCGATTGCAAGGTGGTCATGGTGAAGGTGAATACGATACCGGTGATCTTGCTTTCTATCATTACCATTATTACGCCTTTCCGCTTTTGGTCATGCTCGATTTGTTCATGGATGGCAATTGCAATGCCGATGGTTACATGGATTTTGACTTGATGTATTTGTCGGAATTGGACCCAACATGGCTGAACGATGAACTGGCCTTTTTTACTCAGCCTGAAGCTGCTGCTGTTGCTAATCCATTGGCTATCTCTGCTTGTACCGCTGACGCTGCTTCATCAACGCTTGGTAAACCCATCGATCAGTTGTTTTGGTGTGCTGGCAGTTGGGGCCATCTCTATCCGTTATCTGGCCACACCTTAGCCTTTGGTTCATTAGCAGAAAACACCAGCCATTTAGCGGCGCGTGCAATCGCGGCTCAACACAGGCGTGGTCTTGCAAGACGAACAATGGGGAGCAGTGCGCTATGCCGACCTGTTATCGAACCCATGCTGCCGAAATCCCAATACAAGATGAGTATGTTCTTCCCTGTACCGGAAACTGAAAGTGCGCATGTCATCGGTGAAAGCACCATGAAATGGGGAGAGTGGCGAACGATCCCCGGTGCCGGTGAAGATGCGCTCTACATTTTGTGGCGCTGGCAAGACTGCTGTAACTCGGGAGGTTAACCATGAAACCAACACTTTTTACCCGAGTTTTAGCGGGTATTTTATCAATCACTATGGCGTGCCTGCCCTTACATGGTGTGGCCGCTGATGTGCAGCGCCAATCCGGCTTAAGCGGACAACAAGAAGGTAAGCAATTGCTGCAAAACTGGACGATGCCCGCACTCAATGGCAATACATTGTCGGTGCCGAATGGCAGTGGTAATGAGTCCATTAACTTGCAAGAGCTTTTCCCTGGTATGGATCAGGGCTCATTGGATGTCTTAACGGGCGTTTATGGCTCTGATGCCAGCATGAATCAATTGGGGACACAGCGCCAAGAGAGCATGGCATCCGAAAGTGGCGCTACGGGTGAAGCATTTCGTTCGCTACAGGAAATCAAAGACAGGTCTCGGCCAGATATGGTCAATGATCCGCTTTGGGCATTAACTGATGCGGTTCAAACTGACCCAAATCTATTAACGCAAAGCTTCCCCGGCTGTGAGTCTCAAGGTGAAGGCAGCCCAAACTACCAGCAATGTGACAGGCTCAATACAGCGGTTAACAGCTGCACGATTACTCACGATTACACGGCAGGCATTATTGAGCATGTTTCAGGACCAATGAACCTTCGCTCTTGTGGTGAGGGATGTCTTGAAGTTTGGATTGGACGAATTGGCGACAACTACT
This sequence comes from Alteromonas sp. RW2A1, assembly GCF_001886475.1. NCBI lineage: Bacteria > Pseudomonadati > Pseudomonadota > Gammaproteobacteria > Alteromonadales > Alteromonadaceae > Alteromonas > Alteromonas sp. RW2A1. The sequence goes on from NZ_CP018031.1 coordinate 2,073,312, forward strand.
GGAGTGGCCGTTGTAAAGTGTTTGAACAGGCCATCACACTCAAAGTCGTGAACCCCGATGCGATTACCTCAGCCGTTCTTGAATACGCCAAATGGGATGACTACATGCAAGTGTGGCTTGGTGATCAGAAAGTCTGGTCTGGGCCGAACAATAACTTTCCACCAGAAACGGCTGGCCGCTGCGAGCTCAGTACAAGTTGGGAGCGCAATCCTAATACTGACTTAACCTCTAAGCTAAAAGCGGTAGAGCCCGGTTTAGAAGTGCCAGTAAAAATTCGCGTATCGGTAACGGGTAGTGGTGAGGGGTATGCACGTATCAAGGTGCGCTTTGATCCAACCAAGGTGGTGATGAATGATAGTTGGTCGCCACAATCCTGTATCGAACAAGCAGCGGATATCCCGACTAAGTTTTCAGACTACAGCATTCAATGCACGGATCAGCCGTCTTCAACCAACGGATGTACGGTGGTCAATGGTGTTTCAGTTTGTGAATCCTACTTTGCTCCAAGCCCTGTGGCTGGCATATCGCCTTTGTGTCGGCGTGTACAAGTCAGTGTGGATGATGAAAGCTATAAGGGGATTGAAAATCAGGCCTGCCAAGTGCTTGAAGCGAATCCTTCCTGTGGATTCATGTCGTCAGAATGTGCCGAAACCAATGATAAAGGTGAATGCATTCGTTTTACCGATACCTATGACTGTGGATTGCAAACCAGCGATCCAAAGTGCGTGGTATCCAATCTTATGCCGAGTAGTTTTGAGGCATGTGAGCCTACTCAGACGATTACGCCATTTACTGAAACCAAGCATGTACCGGATTACCAGGTGTGCGAGAAGATCAGCACGCTTACTCAGTGTCAGTTAGAACGACGTGTATCCGCTGAAACCCATCAACAAAGCTGGTCCATTGAGCGCGGTTGCTTTAGCTCTGAAACGCTCAGCTTTGTTCCACAGCACAGCAGTACCATGCAAACTGGAAACGCGACGCTGAGAGTGTTTGATAATCAAAATACTGAGATAAAAATCACCGAGTCGCCGTCCAAGGCAAATGGCTGGAAAACGACACTCTCATTGACGGGCAACAAGGAGACGGTCACAGAGACGAAACCGTCCATTAAATACCCTGAAATGACCTGTCCAAAAGGAACCTTGGTTGGCTCATTGTGCAAGGTCGTTAATGGGTCGATTATTTCGTGGCATGAACCGCAGGAAGTCACGCGTTCCAGATGTGAGTCCGGCTGGAACAAAGTCGATTTCGATACTTGCAGCCGAGAAGTTCAGAAGTGTTTGGCTCCTGCGAAACTGAGTGCTTCCTTGACCTTCTCTGGCAAATACTTAGAGCAAGACGTTGTTCATCAATCAAGTGATCCGGGCATAGACCAATGCTTGATGCAAACGGATCAGTTCACTGCGGTGCAGTGGCAGTGTTTGGATACGGGCATAAAACGAATCGACGGGTTAACAGTTGGTAGTGGCGAGTTGGCCAATCTTGGAAGCCTTTATCCGACGGTTGTTTCGTCTCCTGCTCATTTAACCAGTCGTGGCAGCTCTGATGGACTGGGGCTCTCATGCTGGAGGGCAAAAGCGACCTACAATGCTTCGACTGCTCATCCAGAATTCAACATGGGCAGCTCAGATAGCTGGGTAGATGCCAATGGTAATACACAAACCATCGTCAATAACGGACAAAACACGACCACCAATACGTGTGCCGCGCTGGAGCAAAACCCGGCCTGCCAGTATGTCAGAACCGAATGCACTGAAGGCGGGGCTGGTCATGAAGGCTTCTGTTATATCCAAAGTTTGGTGTATGACTGTGGACAAAGCGTTGAAGTGCAAAATGCACGAATGGAAACTCAATACAACTGTGAGGGGCCAGTTCGCTGTATGGGCACAGATTGTTTAGAGCCAGAGTCAATCAAGCAGGCTAACTTTGCAGAGGCCGCCGCGATGCTTAATGCGGCGCAGTTTATGACCAATGATATGTCATGCACGGGAGCTGATGGCCAAGATAACGTCGAGTGTACGGTCTTTAAAGGTAATGCTGGCCAGTGCAAAAAAGCCGTTGGCGGTATAGTGGATTGCTGTGAAAAGCCAAGTGGCGTGTCGTTATCGGATTACATCACAATGATTGTGGCGGTCAACAAGCTTGATACGGCAGTCATGGCCATGAATCCGTCGTCGGCAATCTATGGTTCCTGGAATACGCTTAGGGAGCCAATCACGAGTACTTGGAGTGCGGTCAAAGAGCCCTTTGTGTCTGCTTGGGACTCTCTTATGGGGGCTGGGCCATCAACGGCTGCTGGCGCGGGAGCGGAGCAAGCTGCGACTGGCTTCATGCAGGTGTTGACCAACAAAACGGCTGAATGGGTAGGTACGACCTTTGGTTCGGGGGCGCAATCGGCACTGTTTAGTAACGTTGGTGGCGCAGTTGGAGCCGATGGTGTCGTTTCGGGTGGTAACTTTGCGCTGGGTGGCGCTGCGGGCGCGGTTCTGAGTACGGTTATGACGGCCTACATGATTTACTCAGTCACCATGATCCTCATTCAGCTTATCTGGAAATGTGAGCAGAGTGAGTTTGAGATGAACGCTAAGCGGGTATTGAAGAGTTGCCACTATGTGGGCTCTTACTGCAAGTCTAAGTTCTTAGGTGCCTGTGTTGAGAAACGGCAATCATATTGCTGCTTTACTTCGCCGCTTTCACGGATCATTCAAGAGCAAGTGCGTCCGCAATTGGGCCTTGGCTGGGGCAGTGCGAAATCTCCAAACTGTGAAGGATTGACCGCGAGTCAGTTAAACCAGGTGGATTGGAGCCAAGTCAATCTGGATGAATGGATAGGTATCTTATCGATAACAGGCAACCTACCCGAAGTACCGTCACTGGATCTGGAAAGACTCACAGGCTCAGGAAGTACGCTAAACGTTGATGGAAATCGTCAGAGTGCCGCAGACAGAGCCCTTGAACGGCTAAACGGAATGGATGCCCAGAAACTGCGTCAGGAGGCGACGGAGGAAATTTCGGGGAATAACTAGAAGAAAAAATCTTTGTCAGCTCCAGTATATTTTGGAGCTGACATCGCGCTAGATGTTGCATTATATTTAGTAAAGAGAACGTTTTTGAGGACGGTTTATGGCTTTGCAAGTTTTGAACTGAGTAGTTTAGCTAATGACTTTTTAAATGTGCGTTAAATCGGTAATAAACTGTGCTGCATATTGAAGATATTCCTGTTGTGGAGTTCGAATTACATCCCATCTTTTAGCATAGTTAAGGGGCCTGTCGCGTTGTTTAGCGTATGTAAGAACAAGCCGACGCTTGGCACGGGATACACCAACAAAGAAAGCACACAGATTAGAATCTTGATCCCCAAAAAATATTTCGTTCTCAACGGCCAAAATTATCGTTGAGTCGAACTCCAATCCTTTGCTCTTATGGATAGTCAGAATACGCACAGCCTGATCATCAGAGAAACGAGTCAAGGCTTGAGGCAAGTCGGGGGTAAGTTCAAGCAATTCTTCAATGCGCGCTTTGGTATCTCCCACAACTTCACCTAATCTGGCATGTGACTCATAGTCAGGCGAGAGAGCAACAAGAGTCTCCATTCCTATTTTCTTCAAAAATCTACACACAGAATCCCACCATCCCGAAAACGGTTCATCCAACAACTCGGCCATGGCGATGATTTTTCGCTGTTCCTTGAAGAAGCTTTGGAAATTTTGCCTGACGCTAGACTGCACCTCGTCATCGGCAAAGGGAATCAATTGATTCATCAGCCGAATCCAGGCTTTGGGCTCTCGCTGGCCATAGAGACAGGACAAATAGTCAACAACGAGCCTTGCGGCAGGTTCGACAGTAATATCCTGCATCTCCTGCTCATTCCGGTACGGTATTCCCCTAACTTCCAATGCCACCATCAGGTGATTGGCGTAAAGATCTAGTTGTTTGGACACTAATACGGCGATTTCGGATAACGGAACCTGTTCATTTCTTATCCACCCGGCAATCAAATCGGCCAAGTACTCAGCTTCACCCTGGGCATTCTCGAATTGCCACGCGAAGACCTCTCCCTCTTCACCAGCAAGTTGGTGATCTGGCATGACGGAAGCCGGATCGAGCACGCGAATTATCTCGTTCTGCATCCGAAGCAGGCGTGGTTTTGAACGAAAGTTTCGGTACATGTTTAATGGGACCGCTGAAAAATCCCTAGCGAACGTTTGGAAAATTCCGTCCAATGCACCTGCCCATCCCATGATTTTCTGCTTGGTATCACCGACAGCAGTGAGACGAATGCTCGTACCTTGGAAGGCTACCTTCACGAGTTCATACTGCTGATCCGTGCAGTCCTGGAATTCATCCAAGAAAACATCGCTGTAAGTTTGGCGTATGGCATTTCTTGCGACAGTGGAGGCCTTAAGAATTTGAATTGCTAGCGGTACAAGATCATGAAATGTAATTTGCCTTTTTGTGACTTTTCTTTCGCCAATCGAATAATCCAGATCAAGAGCATCATTACCAGTAAGCACTACTCGGAAGCGATCAATAATACGCTTTGCAAACGCATGAAATGTGTAGCTATCAAAACGGGAAGCCAATTCTTGTCCACAGCGTTGCTGGATTCGCTCCTTCAAGTTTTTGCTGGCGTCAACTTTGAAAGAGATAGCGAGTATTCTCTTCGGATAACGGCAGGTTCCGGTTCGTAGGAGGAAGTCAGCTCTTTGTGCAAGCATTTCCGTCTTGCCCGCGCCCGGCCCCGCCGTCAGTGCAAGACAGCGCGCTTGTTCCTTCGCAGCCCGCAGTGCATTGGGTTCAAGAGTTAGCCCATCCGAAGGCAGCCATGCATCTACAGCAATCACTCGGGCAGTTCCGCAAGCTTGGCGATCACGGCATCAGTGAGTCGTCCAAATGATTCAGGCATGTTCGCCAGCAAATCCTCGTCGCTTAGTTGAGCGAGAGCTTCGATATGAGCAGCGGGCTTGCTGCCCAGTTTAAAAAGCTTGTGATACGTAGAGAAAAGATTTAACTCGTCATAGCTATATTGGGATGGGTCATGATGGCTCTTGCCTAACACGGCTTTAATTGTTGAGTCATCCGGAACTTCCTGCTGAACACCGTAAGCATCTGGGAAAGCAAGGAGCATTGAAAAATCTAAATCCATTGGAAATGAGAAAAACACACCACGCATTTCCAGCTCTGCAAATACACTCTTAGTGCCGTTTTCAAAGAAGTGGTGGGTACGAACAGGTACTTTGTCATCATTCCAATCTGATAAAGAAAAAGTATTTGGCAGAACTTTTTCAGGTTGATATAAGCCAAGTTGGTTATTTACATACTTTATTCTTCCCCAGCCCGCTTGATATCTGCCCACATCTAAATCGAGAAGGGTCAAAAATGGGATTTGCAGTGCTGATAACAGGCGCCAAAAATGATTGACATGCCTACCTCCAAGCGGAGCAATCGTAACCGCTGATTCATCAACTGGCGCACCCTTTGCTTGGAAAAGGCGCGGTAGTACAATTTCTTCGCTATCCCCTTCACCCAACACAACCAAACGTGAGAAGTAAATCTCAGGGAATGCCTGGACAGCCTCGCGTACAAACTTGTGCGCTTCATCGGTTTTAGCGGGTAATTGGATTTTCGTAATTCTTGATTGCCGGGTTTCGGTAAGTCGAAGATATCGAATATGTTCCGGATCGACACGTCGTAACATTGACGGAGCATGCGTAGCGATTAGGGCCTGAGCATCCTCGTTGCTCGTCATGGAGTTCAGAGCGCTGACAATCCGCCCCAGATAGTGAGGCGAGAGGCTGTTCTCTGGTTCCTCAAGGGCAATCAAAGTAAAGACTGGCGGACGCAATTTTTCTGGGTCAAAAGAGCCGTCCTCACCGGCAAGGACAGCACGCCCAATTGCTTGAGATGAAAGAACCAATGACAGATAGAGCATCGACTTCTGGCCGTCACTGAGTCTGGAAAAATCGACAAGATGTTCATCATGTCCAGGCGAGAATGATACGGACAAATGACGAAGCAACGCCTCGATCTCAGATGCCACAAAAGTAATCTTGGGATCTGTAAAGTAGCTGCCTTTATGAAGGGTGCCCCAAGTTTTCTTCAGGTGGGCACTAAAAGCATTGACCGATGGATTAGCAGCCAAACTCTCACTAATCTGGTCGGTGAACCCTTTGACTTCCTCCCGTTCATTTTCCCAGTTCACTGCCCGTAGCAAGCGGCCAAGCAGCGCGTTCGTTCCATATGCTATGTGGTCAGTCGGATCTCTTCTTGCGGGCAGATAGTGGACTTGTATGTGATTTCGTTCAGACCTTGGAACCGTTTGAGGATTTAGAGGCGAACCATCCGGGCCAGCTTCAAGCACATACACAAAAGTCTCATCAATATCCCCATCCAGGCCCATAGTGGCACTTAGGCGATATCGTACCCTAGGAATTCCGTCAGGGTCATCAAGGCGCATGTGACTGAAATGGGGAGCAACGGTCGAGTTATCTTCTTCATCCTCCAACTCGGGGAACACGAAGTCCGCCTCAATCCATAACTGCCTTTCTTCGGGCGCTTCTTGTTCATCGTGCGGGACATGGAAGTCTGAGCGCTGAATACGGCGTAATGATGGATCAAATGCAAACAGTCGGCACAAAGCCTGGAGTGCAGCAGTCTTGCCTGACCCGTTGGGGCCAATCAGATAGGTAATATTTTCCAGTGTCAGTTCTGTTGGTTCAGCACCAAAACTCTGAAAATTTGAAACCCGAATACTGTGCAGTTTCATCCTTTTTTCCTAATACATATGGCCCGAAAAATTAAATCTTCCCGTTCCATGGGTGATTTTTACAGAACAAGAATTCCCTACACTCGAGCCCGTGCACGTTCTCTAGCCTTAAGCTCTATGCGTTGTGATATTTGGCTATACAGCTGGGCTTCCTCATTCTCTCGATCAGTGACAGTCACAACCAAGGCATAGTCTTCTTGTTCGAAACTCAACGCCTCACCCCAATCTCTATCTTGTCGAGTAATTACAACAAACCACTTTTCAGAAGGCTTCGGCTGTTTAATCCGCCAAGTTGAAGATTGAACTGTACCTTTACCTCTTAATTCAGCACTTATGTCCCTATTACTTGTAGCATCATCATTTCTGGTTTTAGTTTCATCCTGAGTACTGTGATTGAAATGCCTTTGAACAGACTCAAGCGACTGATCTTTGACTAACCTAAAAGACATTTTAGTGGCCACATAGTCTATCCTAGTTGTCCTGACCGCTGGACAATAAGACAGAGTAACTCTAATTTCTCTGGAAGCACGCTGAGACCTTAAAAAATCATCGGGAAGCGGCAGTTCGAAAAAGTGATGCGAGTTGTTTTCAATTTTCTCTTCAGCCATTAAGACAACGGCATTTTGTGAAGATCTAAAAAGCTCCCCCTCATCAACAGCACCATAACCAGCTATATCTCTAAACGCATCTCGTCCATTTGCGCTCCTATAAGATTTCTTCATATCTTCAGGAAAGCTGCTTTCAATCTCCGACAGCATATTCGCATGATTAACCAGTAGTGCTCTGAGCAAATTAGCAGAAGCCTTCGGGTAGTTATTCAATAAACGACCTGCAAGATGGGTAATGTAAGGTGCCGCAAAACTTGTTCCGCTAATTTCGCTAAACAATGTGTTCCCAACGAATCGACTATTACAGGTCAGTACCCCCATGCCTCGCATAACTGCATTGAGTTCGTTGCCTGTTCTTATTGGAGAAGCCAAGTTTCCACCCATAGCTACCAGCTCGGGTTTAATTGCACCTTTAATAGTGGGACCGTGACGTGTAAATGGGGATGGTTGATTTTCTGTGGCTGGAGCCAATTGCCCAATTTCAGGATACCGTTGAGCATCGAAAGTCGCATTATGTCGAGCCAAGCTTCCCACCGTTAGAACGTTTAGTGCCGGAGCTGGATCTATGATAATACTTTCGTCAGCTAGAAGGTATTCTGGAAACTCGTCTCTCCAGCTATGTCTTGGCACATCTGGATCGATAGAGCCTGAGAAGTTCCCAGCAGAAACGACAAATAAGATATTGAAGTCCCTAGCCAATTTATCCAAGACATACGCAATTCCTCGAATATGACGATTATCGTAAGGTGCATTGGAATTCCCTAACGACAAATTGAAAATCCGACATTGGTGTTCTTCGACAAAATAGGTTACAGCTTCAATGAGAGTTTTTTCGATAGAACTGGAGTCAAATTCTGCATTCTCATCAAGAATTCTACCATTGAAAATCCAAAGTTCAGGGTGCCAATAATTTGTTGAGTTACACGCTTCCAAGTCACCATACAGAGCTACACCAGCAACAGCAGTGCCATGACCATTCAAATCCATGCCGTCTGTATCACCAATAAAGTCTGCACTTTCCGCAATTGCGGGTGCCAACAGGGGGTGGTTAGTATTTACTCCGCTATCAAGGACGCAAACTCTTGCAGCTTGATGAGTAGGGGATTGTATTCCTTCAGGAATTCTATTGATGTCACAATTTAGTTGGCTATAGCGAATACCGCTCTTGGGGGGGAGATCAACAAGTCTGACATCAGAGTGATTCAGCAGTAGATTAGCCTGACTAGAGTTAACCTCCAAACGGTACATTACTAAGCTATCAAGGTTAACTTTATCTGTTCGCCGTATTCCGTTATGAGCTAGCCAACGCTCAAATGCATCACAAGTGCTTAATCTCTCTGGGTGATGAGCAACAGCTACAGGCCAAAGCTCTACATCTAAGAGAAACTTCTCTGACCTTGGTAAGCCATGCCTTCTTAGAGCCCAACTTTTCCGGTCATCACTTGTCCAGTTATCGATTCCCTCTATGGCCTCGAGAATCTGCTTGTACGTCAATTCTGTCTCGTCCAAACCTAAGCGTTGCAGGTGATCTTCAAACACAGTCATTCCGGTTTCATCAACAAAAACAACACACAGATGATTGTCTTCTTGGCTTACAAACTCGATACCATGTTTGTTTAGATGGGTAATATCGAGAAGTCCTGTATAACGAATTTTCAGTACAAAATTACCCGGACGTGACGTTTGCTGACTTTGTGCGAATCTGATTGATTCAGTTAAGTCTCTAGATAATTTTTGACCATGCCCCCGAAGATCACCTCGTGGATGTTTTGGGATATTGACTTTCCTTGTTCTACGTTCATTTTCAAGCAGTTCTCTTTCAATCTTAAGATGTTCATAATTAGCCATTCCTAGTCCCTTTTTTAACTTTCTCGAGAAGCTGCTTGCTTCAAGTCCTTAACGGTCAAAAATTCCTGACTACGTAGGATCATCCTTTTTACTGCTCTACGAACAATACGTTCAATATCAGCGCCACTCTTTGTAGAAAATATCCCGAGGATAGATTTATCATCTAACTCAAATTGGCGACGTACACCACGCAATTTGAGTGAAAGAATTTGTTGTATTTGCAGCTCATCAGGTAATGGGAAGTCAATTTTTTCATCGAAGCGTCGCCAGATAGCACTGTCTAAAATGTGCTCATGGTTTGTAGCTGCTAAAATTAGACTCTTCCCTTGATAAGCGTCCATCATCTGAAGCACTGCGTTAACGACGCGGCGTAACTCACCATGTTCACCTGAGTCAGAACGTTCTTTGCCTATGGCGTCAAATTCATCAAATAAAACCACCATAGAATGTTCAGAAACAAAATCAAAAACTTTGCGAAGATTCGCGGCTGTTTCACCCAAAAAAGAAGATACCAACGCATCGAGACGAACAATTGCAAGAGGTAAATCAAGCTCAAAAGCAATGACCTCAGCTGCTAAGGTTTTCCCGCAACCTGGAGGACCATGAAAAATAATTTTTCCAGAAGGCTTCATTCCAAAACTTCTCAGTACATCGACACGGCGGTGTTCCTCAAGAAGTTCCTCGATGGGTGCGATACTAGATTCAGGTAAAACCATTTCTTCTATTGGTCGCTGAGCTTGTCGAACATCTAAAAGTGGTAGTCCTCGCTCTTTATCTACAGGAGGAGTAGGCAAAGCGTTACGTCCATTTTGTTTAAGCGGTCTTAAATGCTCACCATACAATATCTGCTCAAGATCATTTGCAAGAAGGTGATGTTGCTTTTGACGCTCATCTTGAATAACAGCTTCTGAAGCAAGCCGAAAGGCCTCGGAATCACCAATGGTTCCAGCCCTAATCAACTGTCTCAGTATTTTACCGTTAGCCACTATTATTCCCCTTTGCAATGTTCATTTATAATCGAATTACTCAGTCGTTTATCGTATTAAATACTAATTATTTCATCATATTAATAACGATTTAAAATAATCAGACGTAACTACTTAGTATTATCTGAGGCTATGATGGTGCTTAGCCCATTCGATTTTGCATAATCCAAAATTAGTATTTCTATCATAGACGCTTGAGAGCGATGTTCTTTTTCCGCTGCTGCTTTTAGCAACAGCTTGATTTCTTTAGATGTTCGTATTGACAAAGTCTCTTCTTTGGAACGCGACACTGTGCTTCTCCATGATAAATAAGCAATACAATGTACTGCATTATGCGTACATTGTATACTGTTTATTGAACTCATTACCGATAGCATGGATAGCGATATAGTGCCCCTTCGAGAGGGGCTGGTTGATGGGAGCCTAGTTGGCTAGTTGGCGGGGTTATCTGTTTCCTCTTCAGTGATATCGTCATCGGTTGAAGGCACCGCTTGCTCAACTTCTGCTTCTTTACCCTTAGCTTGGGCTGATTTTCGTGCTCGAATTTCGATATCAATAATGCGTCGTGCAAGTTTGATAATGCGCTGTTGCCATGCGTAGTTGCCATCAACGCGTTGCTTGTTGCTAAGCACGCTAGATAACCAGAGTGTGTCCATTGAGATCATCAACGCATCGAGTTTGCGCACTAAGCCAACAAACTGGCCAACCTGAGGCGAGCTGATTTTGGCGTTGAAGGTAATCGGATCGGTGTAGTCAGGTACTTCATCGATACCGTTGGACTCCATCAGTTTGTCCAAACGAGCTTGTTCGTTGTCTACCGCCATAGCGCAATCCTCGATCAGCTGGCTAATGATCTGTTCCACTTCATCAATTTCGTTCTCATCGCCAATGATGCGTAGGATGACATCGATTCCGTAGAGCGCACTGACCGTGCGCCTAAAAACACGGTCAACGACACGTTGCGCCTGTAAGCTGTTAATTGTGAATGATTGTTCAAAGATGGGTTTTGAGTAATTGGGTTTTGCTTGGGCCATAAGTTTGCTCCTGATATGACAATAATCAGTCCCTAGACTAATCCTCTGTGAGGTAATGGCCTTTCAGCTAGGTGGAAGAATTGAGCATCTTTCTAACTATCCTGTCTGGATAAGACGGTTACACTGACTATCAAATATTGCTGATCTGTTTCAGTGATATCTGCGCCTGAGAGCATGAGCTCAAAGGAAGCCCGCCGCTGAGTTTTCTCAGTGGTACTAAGAGGTAGCTAGCCTCCTTAAACAAATAGCCTGCATGTTTTTACATGCTCAACCATGCGTTCCTTACGGTTCGCCTTTTCACCACCCAGCTGGGGGAGTTTTCCCCAGTTGGGGGTGACTCCTTCAAAACCAACATAAGGAGTCACCAATGGAATATATCTTCGGATTTATTATCCAAATCGCAGGCATTATGTTGCTTGCAAAACTGAGCTGGTCGCTTTTGCGATTGCTTGCTCGTCAAAGCGTGCGCCCGTTTCGATTTGTACTTACTCAAATCAAGCGATTGCTCACACCAACACCAAAACGTCGTCCAATGGCAGTGCCTAAAGCTCCTGGTATGCCCCGTTTGACATCTGCGTTTTACAAAGAGCCACATCAGTACGACATGGCTTTACTCGAAATACCAACCTATCTGCGTCGTCAGTCTTCTTTGCCCAGCCGGGTAGAAGCGACTGTGTGCACAGAGTTCAACTAAGACGAGGAGAACATCATGAAAAACCAAGTAACACTCATAGGCTACGTTGGTGCTGAGCCAGAGACGCGAGCCTATCCATCAGGTGATTTGGTGACCAGCATTTCGCTGGCCACTTCTGAGAAATGGCGCGACCGTCAATCCAATGAGCTCAAAGAGCATACGGAATGGCATCGGGTTGTTTTTCGAGATCGTGGTGGATTTAAGTTAGGGCTAAGGGCAAAAGATTTAATCCAAAAAGGCGCGAAGCTTTTTGTTCAAGGTCCTCAGCGCACGCGTTCATGGGAGAAAGATGGTATTAAGCATCGATTGACCGAAGTGGACGCGGACGAGTTTTTGCTTCTTGATAGTGTGAACAAAGCATCTGAGCCATCACCAGCGGATGATGCGAGCTCCCAAGCTAATTGGGCACAAACTTATCCTGCACCAGATTTTTAACCGAGCAAAAACGCTTTAACCCAGCCGGGAGTACTTTCCCGTCAGGGGCAGACTCCCACTTTGATTGTCGGAGTCCATAATGGAAAAACCAAAGCTAATCCAACGCTTTGCTGAGCGCTTTAGTGTCGATCCAAACAAATTGTTCGATACCCTAAAAGCAACAGCATTCAAGCAACGTGACGGTAGTGCACCGACCAATGAGCAGATGATGGCGCTCTTGGTGGTTGCAGATCAGTACGGCTTGAACCCTTTCACCAAAGAGATTTTTGCGTTCCCTGATAAACAAGCTGGAATTATTCCAGTGGTAGGTGTCGATGGATGGTCTCGCATCATCAATCAACACGACCAGTTTGATGGCATGGAGTTTAAGACTTCAGAAAACAAAGTCTCACTGGATGGCGCGAAAGAATGCCCTGAATGGATGGAATGCATCATCTATCGGCGCGACCGTTCGCACCCAGTCAAAATCACTGAGTATCTGGATGAAGTCTATCGACCACCTTTTGAAGGTAACGGCAAAAATGGCCCTTACCGTGTAGATGGTCCATGGCAGACGCACACTAAGCGAATGCTAAGACATAAATCCATGATCCAGTGTTCCCGCATTGCGTTTGGCTTTGTGGGAATTTTCGATCAAGACGAAGCAGAGCGAATTATCGAAGGCCAAGCAACACACGTTGTTGAGCCATCGGTGATTCCACCCGAGCAAGTTGATGATCGAACCCGAGGGCTTGTTTACAAGCTTATCGAGCGGGCGGAAGCTTCAAACGCTTGGAATAGTGCATTGGAATATGCCAATGAACATTTTCAAGGTGTTGAACTGACGTTTGCGAAACAAGAAATATTTAATGCACAGCAACAAGCAGCCAAAGCGCTCACACAGCCTTTAGCTTCTTAGCGCCACGCATTCATTTTACTAACCCTGGCGGGATTATTCTCCCGTCAGGGGGAAGGTCTCGTCTTTTTTTGGAGATCTTCCATGACTAAATCAGCCTCACTTTTTCGCTTGGTATTGGTTGTTGCCCTTGTCTTAGGTTCGATTCAAGCCGGTAAAGCGGCAATTGATTCGGTTCAAGCAAGTGTTGTTCAGCACCAAACAGCGTTAGCACAAGCAGCAAAGTAACCACTTAACCCTGAAGGGGAGTTCTCTCCTTCGGGGGAGTCTCCCCCTCAAAGGAGGCAATATGAAGGTTATCGACCTATCACAACGTACTCCTGCATGGCACCAGTGGCGCATTGCAGGGGTTACGGCATCTGAAGCCCCAATTATTATGGGGCGTTCACCCTACAAAACACCTTGGCGATTATGGGCAGAAAAAACTGGATTCGTATTACCGGAAGACCTGTCGAATAATCCAAATGTGCTTCGCGGTATAAGGTTGGAGCCTCAAGCAAGGCGAGCATTTGAGAATGCGCATAATGACTTTCTTCTGCCGTTATGTGCAGAAGCCGATCATAACGCAATCTTTCGAGCCAGCTTTGATGGCATCAACGATGCGGGCGAACCCGTTGAACTGAAATGTCCTTGCCAGTCAGTTTTTGAGGATGTGCAAGCTCACCGAGAACAAAGCGAGGCGTACCAGTTGTATTGGGTACAAGTACAGCATCAAATACTGGTCGCCAATAGCACGCGTGGTTGGTTGGTATTCTATTTTGAGGATCAACTGATTGAGTTTGAAATACAACGAGACGCGGCGTTCTTAACTGAGTTGCAAGAAACGGCGCTTCAGTTTTGGGAGTTAGTTCAAACTAAAAAAGAACCGCCAAAATGCCCTGAGCAAGATTGTTTTGTTCCCAAGGGTGAAGCCCAATACCGTTGGACATCGCTGTCTCGACAGTATTGCTCAGCACACGCCGAAGTGGTCCGACTGGAAAACCACATTAAATCTTTGAAAGAGGAAATGCGAGATGCTCAGTCGAAATTGGTCGCTATGATGGGTAACTACGCTCATGCCGACTATGCTGGGGTCAAACTCAGCCGCTACATGATGGCAGGTGCGGTGGACTATAAGCAATTGGCCACCGATAAATTAGGCGAGCTGGATGAACAGGTTTTAGCCGCTTACCGAAAAGCGCCACAAGAGCGGTTGCGCATCAGCACCAATAAGCCAGATCAGCCCGTTGAAACACCAATCAAAATCAGCCTTGAGCAAGAGAACTTAGTTCTGCCAGGTGACTCGCCGAGCTCATTCTACTTTTAACGTTCACTTGGAGCCGATTTCGGCTCCTTTCTAATGCGCTTATACCAAGTGCATCAGAAAGCAGTTTCACTCGTAGCCAATGCTGGATACGAATGATAGAGCGAGCTGAACTCTTACATACACAGCCATACCACAATCAACACACCACCCGACGGGGACTTCATTCCCTGTTGGGGCATGGGGCCTCGTCAAAACTGATGAGGTTTATCATGACTGAACAATCCCCATTTTTGGTTCAAGTGAATCAAGCGTTTAATGTCCCGGCTCCTGATGCTTTCGTTCTGGAAGGATTTGGTGCCGACACTACCCATCCAAACATTCCCGTTCGCAAGGACGAGTATGTTTTTAGAAAAGAAGACTTACGTGACGTATTGGCGTTTTTGTCTAACCCAGACGGTGACGGTTTGTATATTACAGGCCCCACTGGATGCGGTAAGACCTCGCTAATTTGCCAAGTTGCTTCTCGATTGAATTGGCCTGTTCAGCAAATTACTGCGCACGGTCGATTGGAGTTGTCCGATCTTATCGGTCACCACACGCTGGTTAATGGCAACATGACCTTTGTGTATGGACCGCTGGCAATGGCTGTCAAGCATGGCCATTTGCTGATCATTAATGAAATGGATCTTGCTGAGCCTGCTGAACTGGCTGGGCTCAATGACATTTTGGAAGGTGCCCCGTTGGTCATCGCACAAAATGGCGGTGAGATCATCATGCCACATAACAAGTTTCGTTTTATCGCAACCGGCAACAGTGCGGGCAGCGGTGATCAAACGGGCTTGTATCAAGGTGTGCTTCAACAGAATTTGGCTTTTCTTGATCGCTTTAGAATCATCGAAGCGACCTATGCAGAGCCTTCTGTAGAGGAAGCCATTCTGGAGAACGTTGCGCCGGGCTTGCCAGAAGTCTTTCGCCAAAAAATGGTGAAGGTGGCTGGTGACATTCGTCGTCTTTTTATTGGGGGCGCGGATGGCGGTGCTGAGCTTAGTATCACCATGTCCACTCGGACCTTGGTGCGCTGGGCAAAGTTAACACTTGCTTTTAAAGGTGCTCCTAACGCAGTGGAGTATGCACTGGTTCGGTCTTTGACGGCTCGTGCTGAGTTGGAGCAACGTGAAGCCATTCACCGTATTGCCGCTGATGTCTTCGGTGATCACTGGGAGGATTGATGATGGAAAAGTGCTTTGCTCTTTACCGTTACAGTCATTCTGATGGGACAGCCAAAGAATGGGCCATTTATGTTGGATCAGATAACCAGGAGATTGAAGTTCGGTTTGGAAAAGCCGGTCAATTGTCGCAGCAGCGATTGATTGATTCGACTGATCCTAACGCAGAAGCAGACCGAAGAATCAATGAGAAAATCAACAAGGGTTATCGATTTGTTGGACACGTCGGTATTGATCATCAAGGGCGGCCATTTGAACTCTCAAATGCGCTTGATAGTGTCGCGTGCGCCAATAACGTCAGTTGGGAGTTTCGTACTCGCAAGGACGTCAATGGCCAAATCTCGCTGGCGCAAAAAGCGTTGTTCGATATGGCAAAGCTGCTTGAAGCCTATGGCTTGGCTGTTATTGATGATAACCGGGTCAGGATTGGAGAATGGTCATTAGGATTTTGCAAAAGCGGATTACCTAGTACCAATCAAATCAGCATGGTGTCAGGTGAAGGCGCTGGCATTGTTAACACTGATGATGGCCCATGGCCATTGTTATTGTTACTGGCCTTTAAGCGTCAATTACCACCACTGTGTTCGCTCACAGTAGCGAGTCCTGATGGGATAGAAGTATCTGACCAACTGAAGTTGGAAAAAGATGTATTGAGGCTTTTAGGCAGTGATTTAGAGCGGGTTCGCCCGATAGCTGAAGCACTGGACTTAATGCCTGCGAAAATCGATCTCAACCAATCGTCGCCTGATTCGCAAAATTACTATTTCTGATAGTGATGTTGCCATTAGCGCGTCAACTACTACCACCCAAATGGGGGCCATTGCTCCTGTTGGGAGTGGTGCGTCCCCATCTCGCATGAGGATGCACTATGAGTATTCAAACCCTCGACAAACTTTTGATTTGTCACATCGACTGTTCCATCTGGAGCGGTAGAAAAAAACTAAGGCCTGAAGATTTCAGATTAGCCAATGGTAGCCAACTTCCACCGAAGGATGTTGCCAGCTTAGGGAGTAAAAAAATTTGCGACCCTGAGGCATTGGCGAACTTTGAAAGGCTTAAGAAAGAAGCGCAGCGCTTGTGTGAGCAAGTCGGTGTGCGGTTTTTAGGTGGCTATGCCGTCCCTGAGGACCGAATTGATCAGATTGTTCCAGAGCTTGACCGGATCGGTCAGGAGTTTGCGCAGTGCAAGCAGTTGTTCTTGGACAACTATGATCAGGTGACGTTTGACTGGGTTGCAAAACACCCGGAATTTGCAGATGCAATCCGGCGTGCGCTGTCACCCATCGAAGACGTGGAACAACGGCTTCAGTTCGATTATGCCATCTATCGAATGCAACCGGCTGAACAAGGTGGTGGCTTAGATGACAAGGTCAATGGCATGGGACACACCCTCTTTAGGGAGGTGGCTCGTGATGCCAATGAACTGTTTGAGCGTTCCGTTGCAGGTAAGAATCAAATCAGCCAGCGAGCCCTTAATCCTCTCAAGCGATTAAGAGACAAGTTGGATGGTTTGTCATTCCTGGATCATCGAGTTCAGCCGATGGTTGAAGCGATGGACAATTTATTTGTTCGTCTGCCGAAGACCGGCCCTGTGACAGACAATCTCTATCACGAACTGATGGCGACCATTTTAATTTTGTCTGATCCAGACAAGATGAGAATGCACGGTGAAGGTCAATTGGATATCAGACAACTGATGCCCAAACCTGAACCTAAACCCGCACAGCCAGTATCTACTCAGGCAGATAACTTACGTGCAATACCACAACCAACCGTCAGACCAAACCTTGGTTCGACTGTACCAAACTCATTTTATTTCTAACGTCCTTGAGGGCATGTTGCCCTGAAGGGCGCATGTCCTCTGAACTATGTAAGAGGAAATTATGCAATCAACCATCCATAACCCCAGCCAACTGAACCAGTTTGAACCGCATTTTCGTGGTGTGACTGATGCGGTTGAAAGTGAATCGATACCAGAAGTGGCGTGTTGTCGAGCGTTAGTACAACGGTCGTACTCAACACATAGTGTCGTGATCCCTAAGAACCCTGTGCTGATCGCAGATGCGGACGCACAAGGTGTTTGGTTATCAGCCATGGTATTTGTTCCAAACATGGCATTGCAGCAAGCCGCTTTTGAGCGGGACTGGCTGCAATATCAACACGAGGTGTCTACTCAGTTACAGGACCAGTACGGTCTGACATTGGATGACATCCTGAGTTTAGACCAGCTTAAAACGTCATTTGAACAGCACGAGAGTCCAGCTCAATTGGTGGCTTGGTTAGGTCAAAAATACGACCTGGATAAGCTAAAAGCACAGGTTTAAACATCCACATTCCCAGCGGGGAAACGCTCCCGCTGAGGGAGTATTCCCCCTAATGATTAGGAGACTCCCATGAATCATCCATTAAAAAACGCACTGCCAATCGTTGCCGCCGCTTATGGCGAAAAGTTTGGTGTGAAGGTGCTTATTCAAGGACAAGATGCGTTTACCGATGGTGAGCGGATTGTGATCCCAACAGCAAACCCAGACGACCCACACTATCAACAGATAGCTTGGGGTTATCTGGCTCATGAAGCGGCGCATATTCGGCATACTAATTTTGAAATGGTGCAGAAGGCGTCGTCCAAGCCGATCCGAAAGGCACTTCTCAATATCATTGAGGATGTTCGCATTGAAAACGAATTGGCAAAGGATTACCCCGGAACCCGGCGCAGTATTTCGCAAGTGATTGAGTACATGGTGGACACACAGCAAATGTGTGTACCTGAACAGCTTGAGCCTGCATCTAACTTGCAAGCATGGTTGTTGTTCCGTTTGAGATGCCATTTTCTGGGCCAGAAAGCGCTGACGCCTTTGTATCAAGCAGTCGATGAAAGAGTGAGACAACTCTTTCCTGCCGCAGCGATGAGCCGGTTAAGCGCCATGCTGACAGCAGTGCCTAGCCTAGTGTCTACAGGTGAAGTGCTAAAACTTGTCGATGCCATCGTTTCCATGTTGGAAGAAGAATCTCGTCCACCACAGGATGAGTCGGATGCTGATGGCGGTGATGACATTGGACAAGATGCGAGTAATTACAGCAATAACAGTAGTGACAGTCAAACCCCGGAAGCAGACTCGTCTGCAATGGGGGATGCTGCTGAAACGGGGGATTCAGATCACTCTGATCAAGCTGACAATTTGCGACAAGCCTTAGAGGCCAGTGCTGCTCAGTTTGAACCCGATACCTTTGCCCAAGTGGCAGAAGTGTTGTCGGAACAAGCTGAAGGACATCAGGGTGTCACTCCACTCAGTTTGCCCCAAGCAGAGCACGCTATGTTGGGTGATGAGGCCATCTTGACCTTATCGGCGTCTGAGTCCGCTCAAATTCGAGCCCGACTTAGGGGCATGGTTCAGTCCAGTCAGGACAATCGGAATCATGCCAAACGGCACGGTCTTCGAGTTGCAACCCATCGTCTTGCCGCTTCACAAGCAGGTGAGTCGAGATTGTTTATTCAAAGGCAACCTCGCATTGCGCCTAATGCTGCTGTGCACTTGCTGGTCGATATATCGGGTTCAATGGGTAAACCCATTGGCGAAGGTAATCGAAAGTACTTTCATGTTGCCAATGAAGCCGCTTTGGCTTTGGCCATGGCACTGGAAGGCATACCGGGTGTTGTACCTGCGGTCAGTTATTTTCCTGGTATTCATCAGGAAGTTTCTATCGCGTTATTGCCCAAGCAATCGGTTCGACATCGGGCCGCCTGTTTTGACCAAAAACCACGAGGTTGTACGCCTATGGCACAAGCAATGTGGTTTGCGGCAAACAGTTTGTTAGCGCAAAAACAGAAGCGAAAGCTAATGATAGTGCTAACGGATGGTGACCCAGATGATTGGGCTGCCACGCATGACATTGTTGACCGGTGCAGACGCAGTGGCTTTGAGCTGCTGGGGATCGGGATTCAAACACGCAGTGTTGAGAAATTCTTTCCTCAAAGCATTGTGATTAATGACGTCAAAGATCTAAAGCGTGAGTTATTCGAAGTAACACAACAACTGTTAATTCAGTAACCACATCAATTATACCACCCTGCGGGGACGATTCCGTCCCCTTCAGGGCATGGGTTCGTCTCCGCTTTTTTTTGTGGAGACTCCTATGAAAAACAAAAAGTTCTTAGCTGGCGAAGAAGCCGGTACTTACATCGTTCCTGAGCAAGTGACTGAAGCGGATATTTTAGATATGGCGCTCAAGCTTGCCCGTGGTCGATTGAGTAAAGGTCGCAAAATTGAACAGCCATCATCGGCGTTCTCATACCTGCAAACACTGATGCACGAGTATGAGCACGAAGTCTTTGGCGTGCTGTTTCTTGATACAAAGCATCGCGTTATTCGATTTGAAGAGCTGTTCAAAGGCACTTTAGATGCGGCGAGCGTGTATCCAAGGGAAGTAACAAAGCGTGCGCTAGAGCTTAATGCGGCAGCAGTGATACTGGTTCATAACCATCCATCGGGTGATCCTGAGCCCAGTGAAGCTGATAAACGCATAACTCATCGACTCCGTGACGCCTTGTCACTTGTTGATATTCGAACGCTTGACCATGTTGTGGTCGCATCCGAGGGCTGCGTTTCGCTTGCCGAACGCGGTTATCTTTAATGAATGGGCGCATTGCCCATTCTCCTACATCACAAAAGCAGTCCCATCAACACACATCATCACAGCTCGAATTTCTATTTGAGTTTGATGATGCCCCAGTCACTTGGTCTGACACGGAAATCTGGCAGTTACGCGAAGGCATTCTATTGGATGCGATCCGAGTATTGCTGGACGGTCGTGTCAGCACTCGGTTGCGCAAGGATGTGTTGTCGTGGATTCAAAATGACGAAATAGCGCCATTTTGCTTTCGTGTTTGCTCAATGGCTGCGGTTGTCGATCCTGATGTGCTTCGTGATTCCATCATGTGGCTATTAAGACGACATGGTATCCAGCTTGACTAACGTTCCTGCATTAACCAAACGGCTCATTGCAGGACCCAAGCTGACTTTTACCTCCTGTGGTAGGAGTCGGCATTTTACTTAAGGAGGTTATATGGCGTTACCTTTACAAATTGACACAGTAAGGCCATATCTCAATGGCCAATGGCTTCAAGTCTTGGCGGCGTTGGTGCCAGAACTTGATGCTGCTATTGCTCGAAAAGGCCGTCATGTGGCTTGTCCTGTTCATGGCGGTCGTGATGGCTTTAGGCTGTTCAAAGATGCTGAATATACCGGTGGTGGCGTTTGTAATACCTGCGGTATCTTTCATGATGGCTTTGAACTGTTGTCTTGGATTAATGGATGGAACTTTGCTCAGTCTATTGAAGCAATCGGTCAAGTTCTAGGTATTCAACCCGGACAAGTACCAACTCGGGTAATACCGAGTAACGCTGTTGACTGGAAGACGAAAAGGCAGGAAGAGGACAAAGCGATTATCCATCGCTTGAATCAAACCTGGGGAGAAACGTTTTCTCTTGCAGATACTCGTGCGCAACCAGTTTGGAACTACATGCATCGTCGTGGCATTGTTACCCGGCTTCGTCCTGAATGGGATTCGGTGCTGAGGTTTCATCCAAACTTGCCTTACCATGATGAAGATGGCCTGTTTATCGATAGCTACCCAGCGCTGCTAGGTAAAATCGTTACTCAGCAAGGGCGTTCGGCCACGTTCCATCGGATCTACCTAAGTGAAGATGGATTCAAAGCGCCGGTTGAAAGGCCTAAAAAGATGATGCCGATACCAAGTGACAGAACAATCACAGGTGGTGCCATTCCGATTGGTGAGCCTGGTGAGGTACTAGGTGTTTCTGAAGGTATCGAAACGGCTTTAGCGGTTACCAGAGCAACGGGACAAACATGTTGGTCGGTTGTGAATGCAACCCTACTGGCTAGGTTTGAACCACCAAGTAATGTGAAAATGCTGTACATCTGGGCAGATCATGATCTCTCTGAGACCGGCCTGAATGCAGCGAATGAACTCAAGAAAAAAGCCTGGCAGAAAGGCATTCTGACACAAGTCTTGATCCCTCCGATACCAACGTCACTTGGCGTGAAAAGTTGGGATTGGAATGATGTGCTGAATGTTTACGGTGCCATGGGCTTTCCGAAAGTTCATATCTGATCCAAGGGGCTTCGGCCCCTTTTTTTACGCCTTGCATATTTGAAAAAACATGGAGAATGAAAAATAGAGAACCAATAGGAGAAACAAACATGATGGTATTAACCCTGTTAACAAAGCAGATTGATGGTGAATTTACGGTTTACTGGAAGACCGGCCTTCGAAGAGGTGGTGAGCTAAAGGTCGATTTAGGTGAGCAATACGACAAGCTACCTGAGCAGCAAAAGCCAATTGCAGCTGAGCTTTATGCTATTCATCACCTACTGTCAGTGAAAGAGGTGATGGGAAGTAACCGAAGCGGTCATGGGCTTCAAATCCGGGTCAGTAAAGGAGCTATCAAAAAGTTACAGAAACAACGCTCAACTCAGCATTCACTTTACAGCCTGACTAGGTTTTTGCTAACTCGATACCAGGAAGCACAGATCTCGGTAGAGAAGCAGGACGATTGGCTCTCACATTCCTTCGAAGAATACAGCGTCGATAATGCTACAGTGAGAGACATCGATGAGGTCATCAACGTTCCGAAAATTGGACCTGTCGTGGTGACTCGTCACGCGCTTGAAAGATTCGTGGAACGGCTTTCAGACGGCGTACCTAAGCATCCTTGGAAGTCTTTGTGCTCAAAGCTGCTATGTTCGGGGCTAACTAAAACTCAGTTGCCAGAAAACGTCGCTATCCAAAAAGCAAAAAAATATGCACAAGAGGCCGAGGTCTGGCAGCATGTGGGGAGCAATATGTACTTTGTTATGATTCCTGGTGGCTCAATTAAAACGTTGGTTACGGTTTTCGAAGTAAAGTGAGCTAATGTGTATTGGCGATACTTACTTAGGTGCCGATAGCAGACCTCAGCAACCTGGTACAACTCAATGATACCTTTTCCATTATCCTCTTTTATGAATTAAATCAGGAGTATCATTACTCCTAACCAAAGACATTCATTTTACTTAATCAGTACTATTTCGGTATAACGCTAATAACTCAGTGGGTAGTAAGAAGTTCAACAACAAATAACTCTAGGCACGATGAGTGCCCAAAATGTTTATCATTTAGAGCTGATGGTCGAAGAAATTAACTCGCGTAGCCAAATGCCTTTGTCTTCATTGTTTCGGCTGGAATGCCACAGCATGGCAATATCAAAATCCGCAACGGCGATCGGCGGCTTAACAGTAATGAGATCGTCCGAAAAGCCCTCCGCCAACGCCATTTTTTCTGGCACGATGGCAATTAGATCGCGCTTTTTCAATAAATGCCGAATGGTGAGAAAATTGCGCGAAGCCACGGTGACTTTACGCCTCAAGCCGTGTTCTGCGAGCTTTTGGTCTACTTGTGTCTTTAAGCTCCCATCGGGACTTACCAGAGCTTGCTCGATGTTAGCGAACGCTTCCAGAGACAGCTGTGTTTCCCCTTTCAATACCTGTTTATCACACATGCACACGTGTTTTTCGGTGTACAAGTACAAGCTCTCAAAGTTGTCATCTAACAACGGAATGCTGCCAATAATGACATCGAGCTTTTCCTGCTCTGTTAATGCCACGTAGTTGCTACGATTGACGTTAATAAAACTGATCTGCGCCTCTGGTGCGCGCTGACGTATTTCGTCATAAACCCGAGGCGCAAAGATAAACTCAGCATAATCCGTTAACCCAATGCGACATACACCCGCGTAATTTTCAGGTTGGAA
Source organism: Alteromonas sp. RW2A1 (assembly GCF_001886475.1). Lineage (NCBI taxonomy): Bacteria > Pseudomonadati > Pseudomonadota > Gammaproteobacteria > Alteromonadales > Alteromonadaceae > Alteromonas > Alteromonas sp. RW2A1. The sequence goes on from NZ_CP018031.1 coordinate 2,096,863, forward strand.
GGCAGACTTAGTGAGCAAGTCTTTGGCGATAGAGTCCAGCAAGTTATGCACGGTTGGCGCGATGTGGTGAGCGTGCTCTGTGGGCTGCATCTTATGCCCTTTGCGCTCAAAAAGCGGGTCATCAAACAACAACCTCAAACGAGATAAACTATGGCTCATCGCCGACTGGCTAACGCAACTTTTCTCTGCCGCGACGCTAACGCTTCGATGGCGATACAGGTAGGAAAACGTCACCAACAAGTTCAAGTCAATGTTGCGCCACTGAATGTCCTCTTTCACTTCAACACCCTCATCCCATTTCATTCATAGATGAAATCAAAATCATCAATTTGAGTCATTTTATAGCATTCGATAAATTAGCAAAAATGCTTTTTAAATAAACAGGCTCGACATGTTCACTATCTTCAAGACTTTTTTCTGGCTGGGTTGGTTCAGCTTCGGCGGCCCAGCGGCTCATATTGGTTATTTTCGCCAAACCTTTGTTGAGAAACTGAAATGGCTTGATGACAGCGAGTACGCTCAAATTGTCGCGCTCAGTCAGTTTTTGCCGGGACCGGGATCAAGCCAAGTCGGCTTTGCATTGGGTTATAAGCGCGGCGGTTTAAGTGGTGCATGCGCAGCATTTGTCGGATTCACGCTTCCTTCGGTGATCATCATGTTGGCGCTAGCGATGGTGAGTAGCCAAATCACCGACACCGCAATGTTTCAAAACATCGTTCACGGGCTAAAACTACTAGCTGTCGTTGTCGTGGCGGATGCGACCTGGGGCATGTACAAAAACTTCTGCCAAAGCAAACTGACCGCTGGTTTGTGCGTCGCGACTGCGATTGCGTTGTTGGTGGCACCAAGCATCATGACGCAAATGTTCGTGTTGCTCGGAGCCGGTATTGTCGGTTTGCGATATCTGAGGAAAGGCTCCGTGCCATCAACCGAGCCGTTTAAACCGTCTATAGCGCCACTGGCTCTATTTGCGGTGCTTTTACTCGGCTTACCGTTAGTGGCTCATACGTTGCCTTTGCTTGGGCTGTTTAGTGATTTTTTCCAAGCTGGTAGCTTAGTGTTTGGTGGCGGTCATGTGGTGCTGCCGCTTCTGCAAAACATTGTTGGCGATCAGCTCAGCCCAGATGTATTTTTAACAGGCTACGCCGCTGCACAAGCTGTACCGGGGCCAATGTTCACCTTTGCAACTTTTATCGGTTATGAGCTTTCGGATACGCCAATTTTAGGTGCGCTGATCGCAACGCTTGGTGTATTCCTACCAGGTTTTCTTTTACTGCTTGGCGTACTTAAAAACTGGCAAGCACTGGCAAGCAAACCGTTGGTCTCCGGCGCCATCAACGGTGTAAACGCCTCGGTAGTAGGATTGCTACTCTCGGCACTTTACCAGCCAGTATTTAGCAGCGCAGTTGTTGCTCCCATCGACATGGCGTTAGTGATTGTAGGTTTCTATCTACACAAAAAGCTCAACCTTTCGGTGCTGTGGATGATCGTATTTTTTGTGGCGGCAGGCCTTGTCACGGGCATGATGTAGCCTCCTGATTAGCCAGCCATTGAATCCAGATAAACCATGGGCACTCAAATACGAGTGCCCTTGTTCTTAGATTAGATAGCGATAACGGAACAGACCCCGATTAAAAGAGCATCACAAAGGTAGGAGATTATTATCCCATATTTACACTGCATCCGGCTTTGTTGCTTAAATCGATGGAACTAAATCAAGAAGCTACGATCTGATCGGCTCCCCCCATCAATCGTCGTCATATATTTTGCTCATTAAAGTTAGCTGTTGTTACTGGTCAAAACAGCTAGTCAGAAACACACACGATTCCTTCATCTATCTGGCCAATCGCTCTTATGGGGATCTTTAGCATGTTAGCTCTATGAAATTTTCTGGAGCTGACAATGAGAACCCCTTTGTTACCTTGGTTTATCCTATGGGTGACCATCCCAATCATTATTTTATTTCTATTCATCTTGCCCGCCCATGCCAGTGATGGGCCATTCTATCAGCGTGGTCAGGAAGGCTGGTTTTGGTATCAGGTCATTCCTGAACCTGAGCAGCCTGATGAGCTGATAGAGCCGGAAGCTGGTGTCGTGGAGTCCAGTCAGAGCGAACTAAAGCCCTTCAGTGCCGCATGGTTCCGAGAGCATATGCAATCGTTTATGGACAAGGCAATTGATGAGCCAACGAGTGAGAATGTCAGAGCCTATCTTTATCTTCAGCGCGTCATGATGGATAAGGGCTCACTATTTGCTGATGTTAGTCAGCAGGTGGTCATGGGTGATCCTGTTTTGGATGAAATCAGTCGAAGACCCTTGGCGACTTATGCCGCCAATCGGATGGATAGAGAAGCTGGCACTCAACGGGATGTTGCTTTAGTTGAGGTAGCAAAACGAGCTGGCTTGTTCTTCTTCTATCGTTCGGATTGCCCTTACTGCCATGCTCAAGCGCCTATCATCGAATCCATGGCTTTGAACTACGGTTTTGAGGTGTTTGCTATTGCTGTCGATGGCTTGCCTTTACCGGGTGGAGAGTTTCCCAATTTCAAAGTCGATTCAGGACAAGCTCAATCATTGTCCGTTACGACTGTCCCTGCCGTGTTCTTAGTTGATCCGCCTAATGTCATCACTCCGATTGGCCAAGGCGCAATGAGCCTTGATGAGCTCAATAATCGAATCATTCTCGCAGCCCATCAAGCCGGTTGGATTGACGATCAAACTTACTATGCCACCAGACCTGTTCAACCCGGCGTGTCACTCGCGATGTCAGCCCAAGAGCTTAACGAAAAGATATTACAGGACCCTGAGTTCCTTGTTCGCTATCTGCGTGCACAAGGAGGGTTATAACGATGAAAAAAGTATTCCGAGTATCGCTAATCGCCTGTGCGATTGGTTTTTCATCTATGAGCCAAGCAAGCTTGCAACAGGAGATGAACCAGTTGTTTGGTTCAATGACCAACACCACTGCGCCAGGTGTATTCGAGAGTCAGCGGCGTGGCGTTATATCTGGTGGAAGCGTTGTTGTCCGTAACAGAATCATGAACGAGAACCTCGTCTCTATGGTGCCTCCGTCATTCCAAGCCGGTTGTGGTGGCATTGATATGTTCGCGGGAAGTTTGTCATTTGTTAACGCGGATCAGTTTGTTCAATTACTTCGCTCTGTTGCTGCAAACGCCAAGGGGTACGCATTCCAATTGGCGCTCAGTGCTATGTGTGAGAAATGCTCCCAGCACATGGAGACACTGCAAAAGAAAATCCAGCAGTTGAACGAGTATTTCGGCAATTCCTGTCAAATGGCTCAGGGAGTTGTGAACGATACCCTGGCTGCTTTTGGTATAAAGGGGCAAACAGAAGCCAGCATGTTGAGCTCACTTAAAGGGGCTGGAGACGTTTTTACCAGTTGGAGTGAATCCAATGGTAAGAACCCATATGAGAACGCTTCGAGTGTCGCGGCATCTGATGTAAACAGAACGATTAAAGGTAATTTGGTTTGGCGAGCACTGAAACGTCATTCGGCATCAAGCTGGTTTGCATCGGGGGATGACCGTTTTCTTGAAGCAGTTATGTCGGTGACGGGTTCGATCATTGTTGGTGATCTAGCTAATGCCGCTGATGGCCAAGGTAAAGCCCCGAAACTGACCAGACTGAATGGCAATAAAGTGACTATTGAGCATCTAATTCACGGCGGTAACGTCGCTATGTACCGATGTGACACAGTGACGCAAGACGGTTGTTTGAACCCGACAATCACTAACGTGACCCTTACCGGGTTATCAACTCAGGTAGAAAATTTACTTCTTGGTACAGGTTCTAGTAACGGCATTATTTTTAAATTTGCTCGAAATACAGGGGCTGCTAGCACCACCGAACAGGCTTTTATGACCTCGGCTCCCGCGAGCATTGGCGGCATGATTAGAACACTTTCTGCATTAAATGAAGGGGCTGCTAGGTCGTTTGCTTCACGAGCGGCTCCATTTATTGCTGTTGAGATGGCCCGAGCATTGGTTGAAGACATGCTCAACGCAGCTAGAAGCACATCGGGTGTGGAAGATCATGCCTATGCGAAGTTGTTAACGGAAGATCTTGAACGTGCACGTCGCCAAATCAATGAGGAGTACGCCGCGTTGCAGCGAAGATACGGCTCAGAGCAAGAATTGCTGGCGCACTTTAACCAAGTGATTCAGACCATTCGCAAACAGCGTTATTACACCGTTAAATCTACGGCGCTGGGGGAATAGGTTATGTGGGAGATCTATTCCATCGGGGATTCGGCTTTTTTAGAGCAGGTCCTGAACGCTGTCGCGATGATCACTGGTACAGGCGATTTTACTTCAATGGTTCGCATTGGCTTGCTCATTGGGGTATTGATGGTCTCTGTTCAGGCCTTAATGCAAGGTGGTCGTGGGATTAACTTTCAACATGTTTTAGTCTCATGGCTAGTCTTTGCAACCATGTTTGGGCCCAGTACCCGAGTGAGCATTGAGGATGCGTACACGGGACAAGTTCGAGTGGTTGATAATGTGCCCATCGGTGTTGCTGCCGCAGGCAGTACGATTTCGACTGTTGGCTTTCAAATCACGCGATTGTTTGAAACGGCGTTCTCAACTCCCGCCATGACGGAATACGGCTTTGCATCCAGTTTACAGTCACTGATTAAAGTGAGAAAACAGGTGATGGATCGCTCTGGGTTGGGTGATGCAAATCGTGTCGGTGGCTCAGATATCGAACAATCGTGGTTTAACTACATCAAAGAATGCACCTTGATTGGTATCGACATCGGCCAAAAGAACCTCGATCAGGTGCTGAGTGATCCTAACCCGATGACTGCGATTAAGTTTGATTCGCGCATTTATGGCACTCGAATCATGCTCAGTGGTAGCAGTAGCGATCTGGACTGCACCGATGCCTACAGCCAGCTGAAACTCATAACAGAATCAACCTTCATTCCAAGGCTTAAACAGGTTCTGTCGGCCTCATTGGGGACTTCGTCAGCAACGGACACTGATGACGTGATCCGAAATGCACTGAATAACCTTGGTTTGGCTTCGGTTAACACCCAAGAGTACATGACCGCGTCGGTGCTTTTGCCTATTTATGAGCAAAGCGTGACGGGCAAATATATGGATGATCAAGCTTTCACCGCAGCCGTTATGGTTAACCAAGCGATTGAGCAGCGCAATACGCAATGGGCGGCAGAGCAGACCCTGTTCCAAAGTATCGTTCGTCCGATGATGACATTTTTTGAGGGATTCATTTACGCCATCACCCCTTTGATGGCCTTTGTGATAGCCCTTGGCCAAATCGGGATGCGAATGGCCGGGAAGTACTTGTTAATCCTGCTTTGGATTCAACTTTGGATGCCTGTCATGGCCATCATTAACCTATATATCCATTTAACTGTTGCTGGGAAAATGTCGGCTCTTGATGCCTTTGCAGGTACAGAAGTGCCATCTTTTGCTGGGATGATGCAGATGGATTCAGTGCTGCAAACCTGGATAGCTACTGGCGGCATGTTGGCGTCGAGTGTTCCGGCGATTTCGCTCATGCTCGTGTATGGCTCAGCAATAACTGCAACCCACTTGGCTGGACGTCTTCAAAACGGTGATGCCATTGATGAAAAGATGGCAAGTCCAGATGTCGCGAAAAATGCCCCGGTGATGCAATCACAGTCAATGTTCCAGAATTCAGCCCTTACGGGTTCTGCTATGACCGGCGCGTCAAACCTACTAAGCAGTTTCTCTGTCGGAAACGCAGTGGGTTCAATGGTCGGCTCTGCAAAAGAATCCATGACTCAGGCAACTCAAGCCTTTAGCCGTCAGGTTGGCAATACCATGAGCCGAACCTTTGGTGAAAAGCTAAGTTACGACAACCTTTCTTCGGTTGGACGTCAGATCGGTTCTTCTAATTCCGCATCTAGCGCCGTTGTTAATCAGGTTACTGATGACCTGCAAACACGGTATGGTTTCGGAGACGATAAAAAAGACGCTGTACGTGGCTTGGTATCGGGCGTGTTATCGGGAGGCCTTAGGGTCGGTGGAGATGGAACCATTACTAATCCCGGTGAGAAAGAAGTTGCCGATAAGGGTTTTCTTGGGAGGCTTCTTGGAACGGGAGGCAATGATTCTCCACAAGGTAATTTGCCTGGAGTTGATAAGCCAGATTCATCTCGTGTACCAAAACTATCAAGGGTACGAGCTGGGTTGGATCTAGGTGGTAACTTTAGTGGCCAAGTTGAGTCGTCAGAAGGCAGTTCTCGGTCTACGAGCGCAAATACGCTCACTGGGGAGATGCAAAGCTTGGCATCGAGTGATTCACGACGTGCTGAGTTTCGCGATGCGATGGTTAAGGACCTTTCAGATTCAAGACGCTCTGGCGTTGAGATGTCGTTGTCTAATCAAGACTATCAGTCACTTCAGAGTTCAGCACAAGACGTTATCACGGCATCAAACCGCTTTAGTGAGCTTGATCAGGCCAGCTACAGTCTATCAGGACAAAGGAACACGGATGGTGCGACGTTAACTCGATTAGCAGCGGATAATCCTGAAGTCATGGATTATTTAGGTCGCTATATGAACCAACATGTTGAAGCAGGTAACCGATTACGTGAAAACCTTCCAATGTATCAGCGCTTGCTACCTGATGATAATCAGGCGTATGTGGCAGCAGCTATGGAGTCTTTAACCTATAGCAACTCCTCTACGCCCGCTGAACGAGACAATGACTATCAAGCAGCAATGACTGTTATGGCCATGGCTACCGGAGCCGATTTACGATCTATTCAGCCACGCTCTAATGAAGGCTTGTCATCAACGGCACCTACTTTTGGTGGCACTCAAAGCCAAGTTGAATCAGGTGTTTTGGGAGGCTATGAGGATGCTGCAACAGTTCAAACGCAGTTCAATTCGGCTCAATCTGCTTACCAAACCAATCTTTCTGGTGTAGATGGACAGCTGAATGCGCATCAGCAACAAGCCCAGCAGGCCGTAGCTTCTGACACAAGTACCTATCAATCTGGACTAAACAGTGAAGCTGGCTCTCAGTGGCGATCTCGCATTATGGCTGATGATAGCGGAGTCTCTGGTGCTGAAATGTTCTTCAACAGCGCCAGTGCTATTGGTGATTTCAGTGGCAAGCATACTGATGCAGCATTGCATACCTTGAATCATTTTGGCGAAGATTATGAGAGTTACAAAGAACAGGCGCTTGAAGATCCTGGCTCACGAGGTTTCTTGCACAATGCTACGGTGGCCAGCAAATCAACATGGGATGGCTTAAAAGCAGCCGTTGACGCAGGAACCTCTTTGGAAAACCCATTGACGGCGTTTAATGATGCATACAGTGGATCGAGTTCGCAGTATGCCTCCGAAGTAAACTGGGGCACTAAGTCTGAAGCCATGTTGGCGGGGGCATTTGGTGCGGCAGTTAACAATCGGTATGGTGAGTTCTTAGAACAGTACGCCGATGATTTTAAACAGGAAGCATACAGCGAAGGGCAGAGAATGGGATTGACCCCGATTCAAAGTCAAGTGTTCGCTCAAGCTTTCAATGAAGGTTTGGCGGGGCGCGTTTTCAACTCTGAAGACTCATCGAGTTGGTCGCCTGAAATGCTTGATCTAAGGGAGCAAATGCTAAATGACTATCGTCAAAAGGATGAGAGTGGCGCTTACATCCCTGACAGTGTGTCCGAAGAAGATAAAGCATTTGTGGATAAGCAGATAGCGGTGATCTCAAATGCATCCCTTGCGGGAGATTATGCTCAGAACAACTTGATCGATATTAGAGCCTATAACCAGGCATCAGGAAGGAACTGAAAATAGAAGGTAGCCAGCTTGTGGTGGGCTGGCTATTTTTTTGGCTTTTTGGGATACCTTGGATAAAAGCCATCAAAAAACGAATGGAGCTTATACCAATACCATTTTTCTTCAATGCTCAAAGTTCTACCCGAATCTTTAACTTGGCTGCTCAAGAATCTAATTCCAGTACAAATAGCTATGAAAAAGAGTCCCAAACCAACAATTGTCCAACTCGCTTGCCAATATGCGATTGCTAAAAGCATCGTGATGATGGCTATTAGGCCGATGGGGTTACAGGTCGCTTTGAATCCCAAGTAGCCGAAAAAAACGACGGTGCAGAACAGAAATGGTAAAGCCGCTAACTTGGCTGATGCTGTTAATATTTCTGATGGAAAAAAGTGAGCCGCAGCCAAAGTCGCCAGAAAAAGCCCCAGTGATATAACCCAGCAGCGTGCTGGTAAAGATTTAAGTAAGTTTGTCATCTTCTTAGTACTCTCAAAGTGCACGGGCGGTGCACAATCAAATCATGCATCAGCATGTTAGTTCTCAAAAAGTGCTCTAGTGGTTTGCTCGGCCATAATCTCACACACAGGACATTTAAGCTGAATGCGCTGTTGAGATACCGTCAAATACAGACTACCGCATCGACACCGGTGTAAGGATGCAAGCTGTGATCTTAAATCACGAGCTAGAACCCAACCTTCATTGATGGTCAGTTTTTTCCAGGGGATCTCAGCTGGAAGATCTGCTTCTTCTCTTGCAACCAAGTACGCATCGTAAGCCTTCATCAAAGCATCAATATTTAATTGCTTGTAGACATTGTCACCACCAATATTGATATAAAGCGCCATCAGCAGGGAGCCTTCAACTAAGGCTCTTCTGCTTTTAACAATGGCATCAGATTCTGGCAATTGACCAGGACAAGGTGACTTGCCAGTCACTTCTTTGTGAAGCCTTCTGATAATGTGGATTGGCAAACCAGTATCGAGCGCGATAATGGTTGTTCGAAATCCATATTTAATAAGTAGCGAGGCTCGGGTAAACAGCTCACTTTTGGACAGGTTATCAATCATGTATCCCCCTTGTTGTTTAGGGTTGATAATAAATAAGCGATTCTTGGAATACCGGTGCCTTTGCTCTTCACCATCTCAATCAGTTGGCTTTGGTTACCCCTTGGTTGAAACAGCATGAATGATGAGGTCGCCACTCGTTGCAGGTCGTCAACACCAGCATTAATCAGAGCATCAACCACATCGCGTGTAAGTCCAAAGCGCAAGACAGCCTCTTGCGGATCAATGCGCGCCAATTCCCGTGCTGCGTGCAGGTACGCCAAATTTAATTGATAGAAGTCTTGTTGATTGGTTGTCATTGACGGACCTCCAGTTCATGTAAAATATTGCGATAGATAGAAAGCACTCTTTGCCCATACCAGCGTGCACGCTCTTCGTTCCAACTGTGATAGCGGCCTATGCCAAGCTCTAAATCGTTTGGTGAAGACTTGATTGCTTCGGCCAAAATACTTGAGCCGACGGTAAGGTTGGTGATGGGGTCTAGCAGTTCCGCCGCTGAGCTCACCCGATGCCCATGCCAATGCAAATTGATTTGCATTAGGCCAATATCGAGCTGGTATTTTTCACTCTTTTGAAGTGCCTGGTTTAACAGTTGCTCAGCTTCTGTCTTAGATTTGGCGTAGGTTGCATTTGAACCATTGCGAATTGCGTATGGCCATGGACTGGTCATGTTAAGACCACGATGTGAGGCCGACTCAGCCAAGGCAACGGCGAAGAGCATGACTGGATCAATACCAACGCTTTGTGCTGCTTTTTCCCACTGATAGCCCGGAAACGCATAGACTGAAGTGCTTGCGGACATGGCTATCACTAGGGCAATGGTTTTTGCTTTAATCGTTTTCATTTTTATCCTCTAATTGATTTCCGAGAAGCGCCTGAATGGCTTTCGGGCTTATTCTTTTCAAAGGCACTGCGCTAAAGTCAGCGATGCCTCTTGTATAAACTTGTGCTGCTTTTGACCAGTCGCCCACGGCAACCGGCGCTTGCATATCAAATCCTTTTTGCTGGTTCTGATGGTCTGCAATACCCTGTAATAGCCTTGGGTATTCACTCACTTCGTCCCGCAGTAAGTAAGCCTGGTAGCGTGTTAAAAACTCTTTTTGCTTAAAGGGGTATTCCCTGTCGTCAACCTTGCAGAGTTCAACCCATCCCCCCATGTCTGAAATCACGCGGTGAATAAGCGCATCGTCAAACATCACGGATGTCCAAGCGCCAACCTGACGAACAGCCTTGTCAACTTTGTTCCAAGCAACCATGGCTCTTGAACCCGAGTTGCCATCGATATGCTTGATGACGTCAGCGGGCTTTGGAAAAAATTGCCCAGTATCCGGTGATTGAATATGCCGAGTCAGACCGATTCGCACTTCTTCAATGCTATAAGCACGAAGGGCTTCAAATGCGATGGATAGCAATTGTGGTGATACGCTTTTGCCATACATGGCCCAAGCTGCTCCCCAAACATCAGCAAACTCGCGTTTATCAACCTCCTGCACTTGAACGAACCTCCCGAATACCTGGTCCGGCCCAGCTTTCAGCAATGCGGCGATTGCTTTCTTCAATATTCAATTGGTGATTGCTGACCTTTAGGCTCGTCGATGATTGCTGTACTTCATCAATGCGAACGTACTCGTCTTCCCATTGCCGGTTTAAAAGCCAGTTATGTGGCATAGGGGTCTTAGTCCGATCTTGATACTGCAATCGGTTGTCTCGTTGCTCTTTCCAGCGTGTTAGGACTTCCAAGGCGAGTTCATGGTCTTCATTGAGGCCCATGCGAAGCCATTCTTCTTTGGCTTTCGCTTTTTTTTCTTTGCGTATTTGTACATCCCAGAAGTCTTCAAACTGTATCTGGTCAACAGTTTTAACTGTTGGTTTATTGCTTCTCTCAGAGTCATCCGACCGTTGAGAGTCCCTTACCGGGTTGCCATCAGGCGTAAACAATGATGAAAATTCTTCTGGAAGCCGAGCTTGAAAAGCGGCAAGAGATTTCAAAAGCGATGCCATACCAACGAAGTCGGCAGGTACATCTTTAAGCAACCGAAAGGCTGCTTTACCTTGGTTTGGGTTTTCGATTGGGTTGTGCTTCAGAAAGCTTCGAATCAAAGTCCAACCAGATTCCTCGCAACGAATCAGGAACTGATCTTGTTCTAACTCATTTAGAGCCTTGGCAACCTGTTGCTCATCCCAGTTCAAGTCAGAAGCAACGTAACCAATCGGCAATCGAAAGCAGCCAAGCAAATTACAATGTGGGCATGTAAGCAAATACAGTCCTAGCAACTTCGCTGAGTCACTCCAGGACAAAACATTTTGCTTTAGCCAAAAGCGGGTATAGACCTTGCCATAATCACGCATGGAGGTACTCGCTTTTGTGTTTACGTAAAATGCTGACCATTACTTGCCCTAAATCCTACTGGTTACTGGCTTTCAGTTCGCTTGGGCATTCGGGGTAGATGTCCGGTCTTAACTGAGATCGGGTTACCTGTCCTTGCGTAGCTTGTTCGATGGGTAAAACGAATTCAGCGGGAACACGCCCTGATTTATTCAACCAAAACCAGACGTTTTGCTGTTTTGAGTTGATGGCTCGTGCTAATGCTGATTGCCCGCCGACCAAGTCAATGGCACGGCGGAGATGTTTTTGTGTCGTGTTGAACACTTCCATACCGTCTCCTGTTACAATAATAACTGTTACAAGATTGAATGTTACAGTTTAAACTGTAGATAAGTCAACAGTTAAAATTGTTGAAAGGCTACAGTTTTATTTGTAGAATACGGGCTTATGAAAACTTTATCAGAACGACTAAACCATGCCTTGCAGCTTACTGGGGTGACTCAGTCTGAGTTGGCTCGTCGCATTGGTATCAAACAGCAGTCGATCAGCCAGATTTGCTCTGGTAAATCGGCTAGGTCTCGTTACACCATGCAGATCGCGGAGGCGCTTCGCGTGAATGCTCATTGGCTCGCCACAGGTGATGGCGAGATTGGCTTGGGGGTCGGTAATGTAGAAGTAGGGCCTGACATTAAAGGGAGTATTCCTCTTATTAATTGGGTTCAGGCTGGGGATTGGACTGAAATAGCGGAGGGATTTGCCTTTGAAGATGCAGAGGAGTGGCGTGAAGTCACTGGGAAAGCACATGAAGGTTGTTTCGCACTGCGCGTGAAAGGCGACAGTATGGAAAATCCAAGCGGCAAAAAATCAATACCAGAAGGTGCTGTTATAGTTGTAGATCCTGATGCTCCTTACTCATCTGGTTCATTGGTTGTAGCGCGGCTTGACGATTCAAGAGAAGCAACCTTTAAACAATTAGTCTTGGATGGTGAGCAAAAATATTTGAAGCCTCTTAATCCACAGTATCCAGCAATACCGATCAACGGCAACTGCTCAATTATAGGCGTTGTTAAACAAGCTATCATCGATTTTTGGTAGCGAAGGAATTTGTGGTTTAGCCACAGTTGTTCATGAGCTGAAGAAGCAACGATTGCAAACAGCTACAACTGAGCATTGGCGCACGCTGAGAGTAAATGGTAACCGATTAGATAACCATTGATTGTTTATAAAGTCAAGATCAGCGAAAATAGCGGCCAATTACGATTAACACGACGGATTTGACAAGCGAAGAACTGAAAAGAGAGTACTTCCAAAAGTGTGTACAAATCCGTGTACAAACTAAAAGAATTTATACATGGCAAACCAAGATTTTCTTAATGAAATCAATAAGCGAAGGACCTTTGCTATCATCTCGCACCCAGATGCGGGTAAAACAACGATTACCGAAAAAGTATTGTTATTCGGCCGCGCCTTGCAAACCGCCGGCACCGTAAAAGGAAAAAAGTCTGGGCAGCACGCAAAATCAGACTGGATGGAGATGGAAAAGGAGCGTGGTATTTCCGTAACAACCTCGGTTATGCAATTTCCTTACAACGATCATTTAGTGAACTTACTCGATACTCCTGGTCACGAAGACTTCTCGGAAGATACCTATCGCACGCTCACGGCTGTGGACTCCTGCCTGATGGTAATTGATGCTGCAAAAGGGGTAGAGGATAGAACGCGTAAACTAATGGAAGTCACCCGTCTTCGCGACACACCCATCATCACCTTTATGAACAAGCTAGACCGTGACATTCGCGACCCTCTGGAGTTACTCGACGAAGTTGAGACAGAACTAGATATTCTTTGCGCACCTATCACCTGGCCTATTGGCAGCGGTAAGAGATTCAAAGGTGTTTATCACTTGTATCGCGACGAAACGGTTTTATACCAGAGCGGTCAGGGTCACACTATTCAAGAAGTTCGCACCATCAAAGGTTTAAATAATAGTGAACTTGATGAAGCGGTAGGTAGTGAGCTGGCTGATACCTTGCGCGATGAGCTTGAATTAGTACGCGGGGCGTCTAATGACTTCGATAAAGAGCTATTTTTAGAAGGACAGCTAACACCTGTCTTTTTCGGAACTGCATTGGGTAACTTTGGTGTAGACCACATGCTTGATGGACTTGTTGAGTGGGCACCAGAACCATTGGGTAGAGAAACCGAATCTGGGACCGTCGACAGTAAAGACGAAAAATTTAGTGGTTTCGTGTTTAAAATTCAGGCCAATATGGATCCAAAACATCGCGACCGCATTGCGTTTTGTAGAATTGTCTCAGGCAAATACGAAAAAGGCATGAAGATGCGCAACAGTCGCCTTGGCAAAGATGTTCGCATATCTGATGCGTTAACGTTTTTAGCCGGCGACCGCTCGCTGCTAGAAGAAGCCTATGCTGGCGATATTATTGGTCTGCATAATCACGGTACTATACGCATTGGTGACACTTTTACATCGGGCGATAATTACCGTTTTAGCGGCATCCCCAACTTTGCTCCGGAATTGTTTAAGCGTATTCGCTTGAAAGACCCACTTAAGCAAAAACAATTGTTGAAAGGCCTTATACAACTTTCAGAAGAAGGTGCCGTTCAGGTGTTTCGCCCGCTAGCCAACAACGACCTTATTGTTGGTGCCGTTGGGGTGCTTCAGTTTGATGTGGTGGTTGCTCGTCTGAAGGCTGAATACAATGTTGAAGCCTTGTACGAACATATCAATGTGAGTACAGCACGTTGGGTTTATTCCGATAACGAGAAGAAGTTAGACGAATTCCGACGCAAAGGCGAACAAAACCTTGCCCTAGATGGTGGCGATAACCTTACCTACATAGCACCTACCATGGTGAACTTGCAATTAGCGCAAGAGCGCTATCCCGATATCCAGTTTACGAACACGCGCGAAAATTAAGAATACACTATGAATATACATGCTCTATTAGTTAACAGATTCAGTGAAGCACTTCAAAAGATGGGTGTGGAAGATGCCCCCGTTCATGTTTCGCGCAGTGCTCGTCCTGAGTTTGGTGAATATCAATTTAACGGTGCCATGGCACTGGCTAAGCAACTTCGTCAAAAGCCTAGGGACATTGCAGAGAAAATTGTTGAAATTGTTGAACTTAATGACATTTCAAACAAGCTGGAAGTGGCCGGCCCAGGTTTTATCAATATTCATTTGAGTGACGAGTGGCTTGCTGGCCAATGTGAGAGTGCATTGGCTGATAAACGCCTAGGCGTTGCAGAGGCGTCTAAACAGAATATTGTTGTAGATTATTCTTCACCAAACTTAGCTAAAGAAATGCACGTGGGGCATTTGCGAACCACTATTATCGGTGACGCAGTAGTGAAGGTGCTCGAGTTTTTAGGTCATAAGGTAATTCGCCAAAATCACATGGGTGACTGGGGCACGCAGTTTGGTATGTTATTGGCCCACCTTTCAGACAAGCTTCAAGAGGAAGTTGCAGAAACGGCACTGTCAGACTTAGAAGACTTTTATCGTGAAGCAAAGGTTCGTTTTGATGAAGAAGACGGCTTTGCTGACCGCGCTAGAGAATACGTTGTGAAGCTTCAAGGCGGAGATGAGCAGTGTTTGGCACTTTGGGAGAAATTTATCGATGTATCGATTACCCATTCGGAAGAAGTGTATAAAAAACTCAATGTCAGTCTAACCCGCGACGATATTATGGGCGAGTCTGCGTACAATGATGACTTGGCCAATGTTATCGCCGATCTTAAAGCCAAAGGTATTGCCGTTGAAGACCAGGGCGCACAAGTAGTTTTTATTCCTGAACTTGCCGATAAAGAGGGTAACCCTGCGGTTTATATCGTTCAGAAATCTGGCGGTGGATACCTTTATGCTACTACCGACCTTGCAGCGATGCGCTATCGCAGCGGCACGCTTAATGCCGACCGCACGCTGATTCTTACTGATGCTCGTCAATCTCTGCACTTTAAACAAACAGAAATTGTAGGTCGCAAAGCGGGCTTTATTCTTGAAACCCAAACCTATGAGCACTGCCCGTTTGGCATGATGTTAGGTAGCGATGGCAAGCCCTTCAAAACGCGTACGGGTGGAACCGTTAAGTTGGTAGAGTTGCTCGACGAAGCTATTGAACGTGCCGGTAAACTCATTGCTGAACGTGACAATGACTTAAGCGAAGCCGAATTGAATGAAGTTGCTTATAAGGTAGGCATCGGTGCGGTTAAGTATGCCGATTTATCTAAAAACCGCACCACTGATTATATGTTTAACTGGGACTCTATGTTGAGTTTCGAGGGGAATACAGCGCCTTATCTGCAGTATGCTTATACTCGCGTGAAGAGTTTGTTTAGAAAAGCGAATGTAGATATGGCATCGATGCCGGTTGATATTTCATTGGTTGAAAAGCAAGAGCACGCGCTAGCGGTTCTTCTTTTGCAATTTGAAGAAGTTATTAGCATGGTTTCTCGCGAGGCAACGCCGCATATTCTTTGCACATACTTGTACGATGTGGCCTCGGCCTTTATGACGTTCTATGAGGCGTGCCCAATGCTTAAAGACGGTATAGAGCCCTCTGTTCGTGATAGCCGATTAGCATTGTCAGCTTTAGTTGCCAATACACTAGAAAAAGGTTTGACTCTTCTCGGTATTGAAACACTGGAAAAAATGTAATCTACACCATACATTACGCAGTACAAAAGTAATGTGAATCAAAGATATTAGGCTGGCAGTAGTGTCAGCCTTTTCTTTTTAAAGACATCGCTATGCTAGGTTGTGTTGAACTTTGCTGCAAAAATTTACAGCAAAGAACGGTGCGTCTTAGTAAAGCTAATTTTGAAAAGCGTCTTTATTGGTGAGAGCTGATATTGATACCAGTTAAAAAAACGACAGAACAACAATAGGAAGACCAATGACGAAAATACTCGCATTCGCAGGCAGCACTCGAGACGGATCATTTAATAACGCGATTGTAAAAGTAGCGGCACAAGGAGCAAAAGAGGCGGGCGCTGAGGTCACGCTTATCAGCTTGGCTGATTATGAAATGCCAATATTTAATGAAGACGAAGAAGCCGAGTTTGGTATTCCAGAGAACGCATTAGCGTTTAAAGCATTATTAATGGAGCATGATGGTTTTCTTATTGCTTCGCCTGAATATAACTCTAGCTATCCTGCTTTGCTTAAGAATGCTATCGACTGGGCTTCTAGAATGAGTGAAGGTGAAAAGCCGCTTCAAGCATTTAAAGGAAAAGTTGCCGGTATTATGGCTGCATCTGCTGGTGGTTTAGGCGGATTGAGAGTGCTGGTAGTGCTTAGAATGCTGCTAGAAAATATCGGTATGGTAGTTAATCCAAATCAAAAAGCCATTGCGAAGGTCAATACATTGCTTGATGATTCTGGCAATGTTAGCGACGAAAAAACAATTAAGCAGCTTAAAAACCTAGGCAAAGAAACGGCTGAACTTGCGCGCAAGCTTGCTGACAAATAGTTCAATGCCCTAGCCAATCGCATTTCTAGTTTTAGATTTATTTTGGCTATGTTCGGATTAACTGTTGTTGAATCGAAAAGAGCCTGTTTTCGTTAAGGTTTTCTGGATTATCCATAAACCTGAACCAACCCAGGTGACGCCAAACACTTGCGCAAAATCTTCAATATGTACGGCTTGATCACCTGCACGATCAAAGCGCTTGATCACAAACGCCTGAGCATTTTTAAAAGCATC
Organism: Alteromonas sp. RW2A1; assembly: GCF_001886475.1. Taxonomy (NCBI): domain Bacteria; kingdom Pseudomonadati; phylum Pseudomonadota; class Gammaproteobacteria; order Alteromonadales; family Alteromonadaceae; genus Alteromonas; species Alteromonas sp. RW2A1. Next base: position 2,113,781 of record NZ_CP018031.1, read on the forward strand.
ACCAAATTTACCAATACCATCTGGGATATTAGCAATCTGGTTAATGGAAAGTAGCTGAGTCTCTGGCACATCCATCCCAAGCAATCGAGCCAGTTCCATCATCGAATATTCATTTTCTGGCACAGCGTCAAATCGAGATGACGGCAACTTCACAATCCAAGAGCCACCTTTACCAGTTGCTGGAATGGTCAAGCCGCCGTTAGCCTGTTGCACGGCTGAAAACTTCAATTGCACACCCGCCAATGAAAAACGCATTGGAGCATCTATTTTCGTTTTATCTTCAATACCTTGATGCACATTAGGTGGTAAGGCTTCACCATCCGCAGGCTCAACCGTGATCGCTCCAGCCAGATCCTGCCCCAGTACCCACAATAGAAAAAATTCCCGTGCTGGGTTCACACCAGCACGCTCAGCCAGGTAATTACGCATGGTTTCTTCTGGTAAAAGGTTGGAGAAAAACGGGGTTAACTTATTTTGGGTAGGTTTGAAGCTAGTCAGCAGGCCACCGAGCGAATCTTTAAAGCCAAGCCCTAACACAGGCCGCGATTCGTCATTAATGTACGAATCCATAAAGGCAAAAAGTGTTCTGTCATTACCCACGTTGGTGATCGTTGCGATCGGTTCACCATAGAGCAATACGTTGAGCGTAGAGACATGGTTAGTCATCGTCGTCTTCCTCTAACTGATACGCGGGCGACATTGGCTCACCCTCATCGCTGATGCCGTTAATACCTTGGCCACTTCGAATGATCGACTTGATGGCAGGTACAGACTTTTTAGGCGCAACCAATAGCTCTAGGTCTAGTACACGGGCAAGTGCAATCAAACTGGATATTCTTAAATCAACACTGCCAGACTCGATTTTCGAAATATGGCTTTGAGGCACACCCGAACGAGCACTTAACTCTCTCTGGCTAAACCCCTTTCGTACCCGAGCTTCTCGAAGACTTTCTAGTATCTGCTCTGTTACATAGCTCATTTCGATACGCCTTAATGCATCACTTAAGAATAATTATATACAAAAACATATCACAGTAACTCAAATAACACAAATTCGATTAGCCATTACATATCAAAAGCCATGACCTGATACATAATTACATATAAGTAGAAGGAGATTTTTGTCATCGACAAAAGAGCGATACTCTCGCTGATAATCGCGAACTGACGCATCAAACTCCCTAAGTACTTTTGTCGCTCAGCCCTTATACAGCATGGGCTACAGAAGAACTCGCGTCAAATCGCCAGAAGATAAGTGCAACAAAGAGGAAGTTTGTACACAGTTACAGGAAATTTTGTACACACAGGTCGAAAATAAAGTGCAAAATGATGGTGTTAACAGCAACTAAATTTGAAGGTAAGTCTGATATCTCAATTAGAAATAACCGTATTGGTTCGCTTCAAGCATCTTCAAAAACAAACACTAAAGCAAAAATTACACCAATAATAAACTCCCTCATTAAATTTTGTAATTTGGTACAGAAGAAAACATTTACCAAAAAAAGAGACTCTTTTTAACGGTAGTACTTTTTACGTCAAACCCAGTAACCACAAGGCCTACAGCCAGGTTTGTGTCATGGAATTTCGCTAAAAACGGTAAATATGGCGATTTGTACTCAAGTTTGTACACACTTTCCGAGGTTACGCTTGAACATCATTGAAAAGCAAAGAAACGAGAAAAAGACAAAAAGCCTTTAAATTCAGTACGTAGAGATGTGATTGTGGTGTGCAATGAAAGGTGGTTTTAAGCGTTGAAAGGCTGGGCGGCATCAGGGTGCGAGATGATAGCGAAAGTTCTTCGCTTACTGATTTCATTGAGAAAATCTTGGTTTGCCATGTATGCATTCTTTTGGTTTGACACAGATTTGAAAAGCACATCAAAAGCCGATAATTCACGCTTTGCGCAATAAATCTGTCTAATTACTCATTAATGCGCGCTATTTTCTCTTATCTTGTCTCGTTAAACAATGAATGGTTGCTTTTACCTTCTGTTTTGCACGTTGAACGAGTAATTAGTACCTTTTTTTGAAGATAAGGCCGTTGGTTTTAACACCAACTTTTTTACATAAGGTCGAATGAATATTGTGTCTTGAGGGTCAGGGCTTAGCACTAATGTCTAATTTTATGGTGCACAAAGACATCGCTGCCGATACGTTAACTTCCGTTTTTGAAGACGAAATCATTACGCCAAATCGAAGAGAAGCGGTTCAAGCTGTTTATTATAAAAACAGCACTGTCTCCTCAAGAATTTCTGCGTTTCTAAATTTTATTCAACCGAGGCTTAGCTTGTAGTACTGAGGATTAAATTAGAATAGCAGATGACACTGCTATCAAACGAAATAAAATTAGGAACGATTATGTCGAGCAATTTTCTTTAGAATTTTAGCAGGGAGGCCATTAACTACAAGTGCCGCTATCATTAAAACGGCACCAGCTACAACCAAAGGCAGCAAAACTTCATCTAGCAGTAGCACTGAACTGACGTAGCCAACTATTGGCGTTAAGGTAGAAATTAGCACAATTTTTTCAGGTGCTAGCTTTGGTCCGGCTGCGACCATTAAACCAAATCCGAGTCCAGTAGCAACAGGCCCTATATAGGTTAGTAACAGCCAATTTAAAGCATTATATTGCGCAAAGTCGGGAAAGGGCTCGAAAGCAATAGCGAAGCACAGCATAGCAGTACCAGCAATTACAAACTGCCAGAATACTGCTTCAATAACACTCCCGTGCCAGCGGTGAAAAGACACTCTTCGGATGGCGATGGCCCAGAGTGCCGAGGCAACTAACATCCCCAGTAGCGGTATTCTTGCTCCGGGCTCACCTGAGGCGAACAATATCATTGCACAACCAACAGTAGAGACAGCAGTAAGTATCAATCGCTTTGACGTTGCCTGCTGACGATACCAAAGCGTATCGATAAGCAGCATCCATAGCGGGGTGGTGTAAATTAATATACTTGCCGTTCCTGCCGGAATGAATTGAAGACACAACGTAATTAGCCCCATCGACAATATAAACTGAAAAAGCGCGACAACAGCAACAACAGCACGATCTTTGCGGTGTAAAATGGGAACCCGCTTCTTTGTTAACATAACGAAAAGTGCCAAAACGGGTATGCTGAGCAAAAATCGAAGACTTACCATCCAAAGCGGCGTAACTATCTCTAAACCCACCTTCATTGCCGGCCAATTAAATCCCAGACAAAGCACAGCAACTAATAGCATTTTAATGCCCTTCGACTGTACGTCATTTGATATATAACGGGTAGACATAGGTTTGTAATCCACAAAAAACAAAGTTACGCATTATTTAAAAGATACGCTTGATAAACGAGTGGCGCTTAGTAAATGAGCACAGCTAGATCAAACCAACTAAGGTACTCGCAGCGCACTGCATAGAAGTGCCGCGACTATAGATGAAAAAGAAGTTGAATAAAATGGGGAATGACAATACGCAACCAAAAAACTGACTATACGGTCAATTTTTAATTACACCTCTTGGTAAACCTTTATCTCCCACTGCACTCCACTTCATGACGAGAGCATCCTCTTTACCATCTCTTGTAGGATAATAGTTCTTGCGTGTGTCGATATAATGAAAACCGAGCTTTTCGTATAACGATATAGCGACTTGATTACTCTCTCGTACGTCAAGCCACATCTCTTCCATACCATTATGATGAGAACGCTGTAAAACAAAGCTTAAAAGTGCTTTTCCAACGCCTTTACCTCTTACACTTTCATCAACAGCAATATCCATTAGCGTAGCTTCACTGAGCACCTCAAGCACAATAGCGAAACCAACCACCTTGTTTGCCTCAAAGGCAAGAACACCGTAATAAGGCGGGGTAAAGCAATCTTCAAAGGTCGCATAAGACCAGGGTTCTATCTGTACAGATTGATGGATGTGATGAGCTTGAACTAAATTATCACTCTCAGTTTGCGTACTCACTAAATGCAACGTTGACATGTAGCCTTACCTTTTTACTTGGCTTACTTTAACGAGCTCATGCCAAAGCGTGCGTTTTTGTGCTCCAGAGAGTCGTTCAGGCGGTACTGGCAAAACAATCACATCCTCGTGAATATTTAGCGATTTACCAAGCAAAATTGTCATTTGATTGGAAGCAAGTCCCAACTGTACACATGCTAAAGTAATATCGGACAACCACTCTGCACTGATGGCTTTTTGTTGCGCACTAAGCGGTATTCCCAAAGGTTGAGACTGAGCAGTTGAGATCTCTTGCGGCGTAACTGTAGACTTAGCCTTGGGTTTAGATTTAGGTACACCTCCAACATTTGCACGCAATTGCTCCAAACGAGACTGCTTTGCTTCCTGAGATATGGGCTGAGAGACGGCGAATTGATCATTGCCTCCAATTTTTTGAGAGGCAATCGCGTCTCTGCTCGAGCCGCTCTCGTTTTCGTTCCTATTAGTTTCACTTTTCAAAGACGATATATACGCTTCTTTGGACATCCAAACAGGGATCCCCATCTCTTGTAAAATTGCGTGTTGGTATAACGATAAATGCATAACATTCTCCAGAGAAAGAGAGAGCAATAAAGAGAATCAGAAAAGAGAGTCGTAAAAAACCGACCGCTTTATACAAACGTCAAACTGAAAAAATACGCAAGTAAAGAAAAGAATTAACTCTAAAAGCAACTCACGTAGTATCCATTAGTTTACTTTAATCAATAAGAATATTGAACGACTAATCGGTTCCATCAAAACTATAATGAAATAATCTAGGCAAAATACATTGAATATGAAACGAATAGCAATTGGAAAGAAAGAGGAAGAGTGGCAGGGGTGGAGGGACTCGAACCCCCAACCATCGGTTTTGGAGACCGCTGTTCTACCAATTCGAACTACACCCCTAGCGCGAAGTGAATTATACGTATGACTTTGAAAAGGTAAAGCCTTTTTATTGACTCTCCTACACTCATGCTTAAATTACGCTCAAAACGTTTAATTTTCCATCTAGGCGACGTTTCAAACCATGTTATCACTAGATGTTTTCACCAGTGCAGCGTTCCAAAGAGCATTGGTTACGCTTACTATTTTTTCAAAAAGTGAATATTGCTGTAGCGCTGCTTTATAACTTATCCCCACAATATCAGCGTAAGCAGATATCAATTCTAGGCTTTCATTGTGCGTATATGAATTTATCAAACAGCATGACGCAATGTCGAAATAACGGTTACCCACTGCACCGTATTCCCAATCTACAACCATAGGAGGCGAACTGGAATATTCCAATACGTGGGCTTCAAGTAAGTCGTTATGGCAAAGCACCACATCCTGTTTATCGTTCTCACTGCGTATGACTGCATCTTCGAGGTCACATGCTTTGCAAAATAAATCACTGCGCTTATCGAGGTTTGCAATGGTGATATAGTGGTGCCATCTTTCATGCAAATGCAACTTAGGGCCATCAACAACTGGCAAAGCGTGCAATTGCGCAAGCACCTTGGCCATTTTTGCTGGGGTAAGAGACGCGTCACTCTGAGTGCCCTTTTCTTTATCTGCCTCTCCGGTTTTGACTTGACCTTCCGATTGATGTACCCATTGTTCAGCCCAGATAGTTGCATCTTCGCTTAACCAAAAAGGCACAGGAGCAGCACCTAAGTCAGACAAAGATTTCTGAAGTTGAAACTGTTGTTGCCTGTTAACCCCGCTAAAGTCGTCGTCACCCAGCCATTTAACTGCTGCGTGAAGGTTAACATCACACAATTGGTAAACATGATTTACGGCGCCTGAAGGACACTTGTGCAGTGTCGCTTCAGGGCTCAAATTAAGCGCTTCGTGTAACTGACTGAGAATGTATTCTATTTTCACTCTGAGCTTTCCATTGCGTAAACCACTGATAGTAACCAAATATTGAGAAGCCAACATAGCCCAAGAAAAGGCAAGCTGAAAGCGCGTAGCCAACCTGTAAATAGAGATAGGCCGAAGCGAGATTGATAAAGAACCAATAGACCCAATTTTGAAGAATTTTATGCGCAACCATAAATGTCGTTATCACACTCAGTAAATTTATACTGGCATCAAGTAGTAAGTACTCACTGTTAAATTGAGAGCTTGCTACCGAAGATAGACCATACGCAAGTAGCAACATCACAGGCACTATTAGGCTATGGATCCAAAGCGCCCAAGAATGAACCTTCTTGACGCCTCCGTCTGCCGTGCTTCCCTTCGACCATTGATAATATCCGTAACCCGCCATTACCATATAAAACAGATTTAGCGCTGCTTGAAAAGGCAAGGTAACTTGCCAAAACAACCAAGTATAAATAGCGGTGCTGACAAATGCGCAAAGCCAACACCAACTATTTTGCTTTGCCGCGAGTGCGACATGAGCCAATGCCAATACGACTGCTATCCACTCTAATGGCGAGGTCGCGGTTATTTGAGTATAAAAGCTTGAAAGAAAGTCCTGCACTATGAGGACTTTCTTGCTTGCATTGCATCAAAATTAAGAAATTTAGCAACGAAAATGGCCTGCCCTACTTCTTCGTGTATGCGCTGCATTTCTTCGCCTAAAATCGTCATTACCTCTGTGTAATCGCCAGTAACCTGCGTGCTTGTTGAGCATGTTGTTACATTGAGCGCCTCGTAGCTATTTAGTCTGTCAATAAATTGCTGAATAGGCGGAATGTATTCATTCACCAGTGGATACAGTGACAATTCAACCATAACTTGCATAAACCTACCCCTTTAAAATTCGTATTTAGCAGTAACACCAAACTGTCGACCATTTCCCAACTGATAGTAAGGCTCTTCAAAGGCATATTCATCCCTGGGATCGTTACTAAAACCACCAAAGCCCCGCGTGTAGTATTCTCTGTCAAACGCATTTTGCACCCAAACCGAGGTTTGCCAATTGCCGTTAACAAAAACAATCTCTGAGTTTACTAACGTCGTGGAAGGCGCAGTCACATCATGCCCATCAGAAAAGCGGTATTCATCTTTATAATCTATATCCACTCGCCATGTAATAGCATCTGTAAGCGCATATTCACTGTATAAGTTGCCTGTCCATTTAGGAGCTTGTGCCTGACGTTGCTCATCAACCACAGTACCGTCTGCTAGTGTATAACCTTCAAACGTGGCCGATAGGTAACCGGCACTCGCGCTAATTTGCCACACATCAGAAGCAAGCCACGATAGCTCAAGTTCAGCCCCTTTATTTGTGCCTAAATCAGCGTTATCGATTATATCTACAAATCCAGCAGTACCATCTTCGCGAGTTATAACATCAAAGTCGCTCACTTGTGTGTCGGTTCTGTCCATATAAAAAATAGCAGCACGGGCTGTTAAGTTAGAAACAAGAAGCGGACCTTTAACACCGACTTCATAGTTCCAATTGTATTCTTCGTCGAAGAAACGTTGGTCTTCATTAACTCTGTTGTCTGGATTGAACCCCGGGCCTTTAAAGCCTCTTGAGATACTTCCATAATAAAAATGATCTCCACGGGTGTATTGAAGAGCGATTTTGCCCCCCACCATATTGGTATCATTACTTCGAGTTAAACCACGATTATCAGCAAATTCAAAATCGTAATTTTCTGCACGAACGCCTGCAATTAAGGTTAAATCATCTTGTAAACGAGTTTCTGTGCGCAAATAAAGTGCTGTAGTGGTAGGCGCAAACTCGCTAGCATAATCGCCGCTTAGATAGGTATATTGGCGCAACAGCTTCTCTTCGGTGCCTTTGTAAAAGGCCCCCACGGTCCAGTTTGTTTTGCCATTAAATAGCGCAGCATCATCTGAAGATACAAAGCGCACTTCCCCAGTTTGAGTATCTACATCGCGAAAGTAGGCGTCGAAAGAGGTGTATCCAAACGGATGGAAGCCCGTGAATGTCCAGTCTTCATCATAACCATAGGCTATGTTGTGAGAAGCATGAGTGGCTATCACAATAAGGTCACCAGCGCGTGTTGCTGTTGTTGAGCGAGCGCTAACAGCATGGGTTTGGTGTTCATCAAAACCTGGCTCGTCAGAAAGCGTTCTATTGTCATTGTCTAAAGAAAACGCATCATAGCCGTTGTCGATGTCATACCAGCGATATGCAAGTGCCAGAGTGGTGTTTTTATCTACATTACCCTCAACTGCCACACGCATTGCGGTTTCATCTATGTTATTGGTGTCGTCTCTATTTAAGAAGGTATTTTCAACAAAGCCATCACTTCTGTTATGCACTAAGGCAACTCGATATCCCCAATTCGCATTGATGTCGTCGCCGGTAGCCGCTTCAACACGATAGCTATCTTTGTTACCAACTCGGGCTTCTACATAATCTGGTGCGCTGCTGCCCACATCGTTGCTCGATAATTTTACCGCACCCGCTAAAGCTCCTGTTCCATAAAGCGTCGCCTGCGGTCCTCGATATACTTCTAACTGCTTAGTATCGAAAATAATGCCCGCTGCGGCTAAACCTGAAAAATCGAATTCATCGGTGATAAAGCTTACTGATGGATTAATCGGCTCTGCGAACTGACTTCTTTCACCAATACCGCGAATTTGAATAAACCTTCCGCGAGACGCACCCGCAGCAAAGTTTACATTGGGAATGCTGTTTAACACGCTATCGATATGTGAAGGCTGTCTACTGCGCAAGCGCTCTTGGCCCAAAATAGTCGCGCTGGTGCTAAGCTGGTCTAGTGTGGTTTGACGAAAGTCGCCCGTGACGACTATCTTTTCTATTTCTTGTGCTGCTACAGCGTCATTTTGAACATTTTCGGTAACGCTCGCTTGTGCAAATGCAGAGCTTGCTTGCCCAAGAATAGAGGATGCAACTAAGGATAGAGTGAAAAATTGTTTGTACATAGGATCTCTTGTTCTCTTAATAAGAAAAAAGACCCGGGATTAACGGCAGGTGTTCAGGCTATATTGTAAACCATTCCTACGCCGGTATTATCCGGATCAGGTTTAAGGGTTCCCACTGTTGTGGATCTCAGACCGTAAAACGGACACCCCTTGGTATAATTCGTTTAAAAATCAATGAAAAATAACGAACGCGACGGAGTGTACCACCTCCCTCTGTTCGGTCAAGCACAGCAAGCGTTAAGCTAAGTTCATATTTCTTCTAACTTATTAAAAATTCAAAACGTTGTGAAAATTTACATGCGCTTGCATTCGGCCTTCAGCTTTTATCTATATTCAGATTTAATCTGCGAACTTCATCATCGGTTTGCGCTATTAACCCTTCTAATGTTTTTCCGTGGGCAGTAGGCTGTCTAGACTCAGGGTCAACTTTTACAAAAACAATATCGTCGGCAAAACAGATTGTTTTTTTCGTCGCTTTATTACGCACAAGGCAACTTACGGTAATAGAGGTTCGCCCCACTGCCTTGGTCTCTAAACCAAACTCAACAATATCGCCCTGCATTGCTGGCGATTCAAAACTAATTTCACCAATGTGCTTGGTAACCAAACAATTGGTTTCAAGCTGACATATCGCCCATATGGCAGCTTCTTCGTCAATCCACTCTAGTGCTCTACCGCCAAACAATGAGTTGGCATAATTGAGATCGTTGGGCATAACTAAACGCCGAGAGAGAAAGCGCATTCGAATTCCTTAATATAAATCGCTACTATATGACTTTAATTATACCGAAAAAAACTTTACATGGCGCTACAACAATTACGCGAATGGCTTCTTACCCCCGATAGCTATGAGTCGAAGCTCGACATGGGCAACGCAGCATTAGCAAGCGAACCTATTGATTATCACAGGCGCATACTTGTTATATCGGGAGATGAAGCCTTCTGTCGTAGCAGCCTTAGTTTTTTGATGAACAATATTCCTGAGAATATTCAGGTAGGTTCCTTTACCGGCTCAGAACTAAAAGGTAAAAACAGAAAAGTGCTTTTAGGTTCTGAACGAGATATCGGTATTTTACATTGCCATGAATCATTCAGCCCAGGCAACGTTATGGCCCTAGCAGGAACTGTAAAAAAGTCTGGCTGTTTAATTCTAGTAACCCCAGCACTTAAGACATGGCCGTATAAACACGACTTCCCGTTTATTTCTCATGGTTATTCAATTAACCTCAGTGCCTATATAACAAGGGTTGTACAGCATTTGAACGCTGACAAGCGAGTAGCCCTTCACAGCCAAGAGAATACTTACATACCAGAAGCACAGTCTATGACTGTCTCATCACATAGTGATGACTTTAAGATTGAACAGAGCAGCACGAGTTTGGTAGAAAATGACTTTGAAAATGGGAGTGTTCATTTTCTATCATCCCAACAGAAGCAGGCATTTAACGCACTTTGTGAGCAATATAGCAACGGCAATCTAAACACAATTGTTTCTGCACCAAGAGGCCGCGGGAAATCTACATTATTAGGTATATTTGCTTGGTACCTGTTGTGTAAAGGCAAACGGGTGTTGTTAACGAGTACCCTTATAGACAATGTACATGTTGTTTTTAACCAATTAGAAAAGATATCGGAAAGTACTCAGCTTCTAAAGATGCGTAAAATTTCTGATAAAAAATACATATTGGGCGATGGTGTTATCGAGTGGATGGCCCCCGATAATACACTGCTTAAGCAAGGTAATAATGACGTTATCCTTATCGACGAAGCCGCCTCCTTTCCTCTGCCTATGCTTTTTGAAATTGTTGAAAAAAACTGTAGCTGGGTATTAAGCACCACTATTCAAGGTTATGAGGGGAGCGGAAGTGGCTTCCTGCATAAACTTATGCCGCGTTTAACCAACTTCCTAAAACGCACAAAAAGCACCGACCTTAATCAGATAGAACTTACAACGCCACTGCGCTGGTTGGAAAATGATCCTATCGAGGACTTTTTAAGAGGTGTGTTCTTGTTTGAAGACGTTAACGCTTCATCAACTATTGAGTTATCGGCTAGTTCGGTTAACAGCACTGACGAGTTGAGACAGAAGCAACTTAACGACAAAGTAGATAATCAAGAGACCAGTATTGAAAATCATTTAAAAAACGATGAGCTCAATATACATCCCCAAATACTAGCTACAGCGTTTACCCGTCTTAACGAGACTGAGCTTTCTCAAGTGATGAGTTTATTAGCCCTTGCGCATTATCAAACTTCACCAGACGATCTCATGCGCCTAATGGACAGCCCTGACCTTATTTTATTCGTGCACTTTCACCATTCTCGTGTTGTGGGCGCCGCGGTAGTCAATAAAGAAGGCGGTAATGCGCTTCAAGAGTTGGGGGATGATATTGCCATAGGGAAACGAAGACCTAAAGGTCACTTGAGCGCTCAACGAATTACATTGCTCACCGCTAATGGTAAAAATGCTGCGTTAACCTACTGGCGTATCAACCGTATTGCTGTACACCCTAAGTATCAAAGAAAGGGATTTGGTAAAGCTATTCTTAGTGAGATAAAGCAGGCGGCAAGCAGAAAAAAAGTGGATTTTTTAACTACCTCTTACGGAATCGACGAACATGTAAATATGTTTTGGGATGCCAATCATTTCAAGTGCGTGTATAGGGGTGAAAAAAGAAATAAAGCTAGTGGAGAAGTGAGTGCGCTAAGCATTTATTCACTTTCAAGCCGCGCAAAAGAAGTAGAGTCTATACTTAACAATATCTACGAGAGTCACCGAAAACAACTTCCTTTCATTTATATTAGCTACCAGTTGCAAGACCTGTACATCAAAAAGCTATCGCACTTTGTAAGCGGATATAGGCATCTAGAAAGCGTTTGGCCTATAGTCTCTTCCCTGGCAAAATCTATATCCGAAAACACGTGTAGATATAACAATACGATTAAGCGGCAAGATAGTTGTTCTAAACACCAGGCGAGCTCAATCAACTTTGGCGATTGCTTTCACGATGCAATATTCGCAACCTACCCCCAATGCACTAGTGAAAAACTAATACCCTTGTTATCAAAGCAAGAACTCAACTATGCAACACTGGAAGGCGTTATAGAAACCTCAGGAAAAAAGGAGACTAATAATAGCCTTAAAAGCTTAGTACAGCGCTTTTTGTGCAATGTAGAAAGTCAAAAGGATTAGTAAAACAAAAAAGCCTCCGTGAGGAGGCTTTTTGAACAAGCAAATCGATTAAATGCTTATGCCGCGATTTTTCGCTTTTTCCTTGATATAAGGTTCCCACGCCGATGCGTTACGGCGAAGAGAGCGATCTTTCTTAGCTTCTTGAATATGTCTGAAGGCTTCTTTGAAGTTACCCGCATAGAAATTCGCTTCCATAAGTGTGAAGTGAACTTTAGCAGGCTTTTCAACGCCTCTATCAAGCGCATTTTCTAATGCCTTAATAGCGCCTTTATAGTCTTCAGCAACAAGTAAAAGCGTGCCTTGCTTTTTGTAAAGCTCTGGATCAGAACTCATCTCAGCAGCTTTACCATAAAGCGACGCCGCTGTTTTAAATTCCTTCGCAGAGTGATAAGCATTAGCTAGACTAGCTAACATTTTTTCATCTTCTTCAAGCAAGCCGGACTTTATGTACTTTTCCATAACCTTGGCACCGCGATACGGCATGCCATTTGTTTGGTAAAGTTGAGAAAGTGCTTTTATCTCGCTTTCTTTTTCAAGATAACCTTGAATGTAAGCAAGTTCGAATGTAGACAAAGCTTTCTTATAATCTTCAACAGAAAGATAGAAGAAACCTAACTGACTCCACCAACGCGGCTCTTCAGGGAATTTACGTACAAGTTCCTCTGCCACAGCCACAGTTTCTGGATACATCTTACGCTCGTAGAAAGACGTCAGTTTCAATACATACGGGTTTTTGTTTGGCTCTTCGTATAAAGCTATTGCTTTATCTGCTGGCTCTATCATCTTGTCTAATTGCTTAGATTCATAATAAGCCTGAGTCAAACGCGTATATACATCGGCGTCTTCTTTACAAGTGAAATCCATCCACGCGTTATACCACTTAACGGCGTCAGTAAACTTCTCTTCCTGCATACTCAAATCGCCCAATAACTTGAGAGTCTGAGAATGCTCCAGATCGTTTAGTACCTTCGGCTGAACAGAATCAGCCAAGAAACCGTAAGCCTTCATCCCTTTGCCTTCTTGAGAAGCAAGTAAGTTACCAATGAAGCGTTTTACATATGCTTTGTCAAAATCATCAGAAGGGTCAATATCGTATAGGATATTCAACGCTTCATCGACTTGGTCTTCATTGTAAAACTCAAACGCTTTCTGTACTTTTTTACCAGTACGCTCGCCTACCAACGTAGTTTTGCCCTTTTCATATCCAGGACACACCACTGCAGAAGACTGCGCTAAGGCAGCAGACGATGTGAACATCGCCCCCGCGCCTAGCACTAAAGCAACAGCTGACATTTTAAATGAACGTATCATCATAATCATTGCTCCAGTTTGAAGTCTAGTTGTACGAACATACCAGTTTGTTTAACAGCTTTGCCATCAACAATCTTAGGCTTGTATTTCCATTTGCGAAGGGCACGGCGTGCCTCGCGGTCGAAAATACGCTTTGGTTCAGCTTCGATAACTTCGATATCATCAACACCACCAACTTCGTTGATAGTGAACGACAACCTAACCCAACCTTCACGGCCATCACGCGCCGCTTGAGGTGGATACTTAGGATCGATACGAACGATAGGCGTTGCTTCACCATCACGCTGCATTGCACCAACGCCACCAATGTTTACACCAACACCACCTGTGTCTACAGCTGGAATAGCTAGGCTAAATCCGTCTGTGTCAGGTTCCGCAGCTTCCGGCTCAACTTGCTCCATTTTTGGAGGCTGAGGCGGTGGAGGCGGAGGTGGAGGCGGAACACGTTGACGCGTTTGCGTCTGGTCGTCTGGTTCCTGCATCACAATATCGATCACTGGCGCAGGCGGCACTTCGTCTGCAGGCCTAGATGAGTTTTCAATCAACTTAGCCATTAGAACGAATAGGGCAAATGCAACACCAGCACCTAATAATATAGATACAATTATACGTAACATCTTATCCCCTTGCCGCTACCGAGACTCGGTTAACGCCAGCGGCTTTAACCTGATCCATTATCTCAACTACTAAACCATGCTTTGCTTTAACATCAGCTTGGATGATTACGTAGTCAGTTGGCTGCTCGGTAAGCAGTCTTTCAATATTCGCTCTTACGCTGTGCGGCTCTACTTCACGTTTATCTAACCAAACGTTTCCATCTTCAGTTACGGCGATAAAAATGTTGGCGTTTTTGTGAAGAACCGCCTGGCTCGCATCTGGCTTGTTAACTTCAATCCCTGCTTCTTTAACGAAAACAGTGGTAACGATAAAGAAGATAAGCATGATGAAGACAATATCCAACATGGGAGTCATGTCTATCTGTGCATCTTCTTCCTCGGTTCTGACTTTTCGAGCCATAATCTCTCTCTCTAATGATGTGGCAGGCTATCAACTAGCCCTTCTCTTGCCAGCTTCACTTTCGCTTCAAGACGTGAACTGATGAACAGTCCAGATAGCGCTGCTACCATTCCCGCCATAGTTGGGATTGTAGCCATAGAGATACCAGCAGCCATAAGACGTGCGTTACTGGTTCCTTGTGTGGCCATTGTCTCGAAAACGCTGATCATTCCGGTTACCGTTCCAAGTAGTCCAATAAGAGGACACATTGCAATGATGGTGCGTATTATCAGCATTCTTGCGGTTAAGTCGTCTGACGCTTGAGAAATCCACGCGTCACGGATTCTATGCGCATACCATGAAGTGGTATCAGCTCGTGCATCCCATTTAGCGATGATGTCTTTCTTCACCTTTGGAAAAACAGAGGTTAAATACCAATAACGCTCAATCATTAAAACCCACATGAGAAAGAGCGCGGCAGCAACGAAGTAAAGTACGTCACCGCCGGTAGCGATAAAGTCCCTGACCGATTCGAATAATCCAATCAGGTAATTCATATTACGCCTTCTCCGACTCTGTATGAGCAGCAACGATGCCCGCTGTTTGCTCATCAAGAATGTGGATGATTGACTTGCTGCGAGAAGCTACGATGCTGTGAGTAAGAATTAGCGGAAGTGCCGCAATAATACCCTGAGCAGTAGTTACAAGAGCCATTGAGATACTTCCTGCCATCATACGTGGGTCACCAGTACCGAATAATGTGATGGTTTGGAACGTCTCAATCATACCAAGTACTGTACCAAGTAGACCAAGTAATGGTGCAATTGCTGCGAAGATCTTAATTACGTTAATGCCGCTTTCGATACGTGGAAGTTCACGAAGAATTGCTTCATCAAGTTTAAGCTCTAAGTTTTCTGCATCGGCATTTTTGTTCTCTTTGTATACTTTCAGAATACGACCAAGAGGGTTGCCTTCAGAAGGGTTGCTTACATTCTTGAGCTGTGAGCGCATTTTGCCGCCAACAATAGTAAGCGTGATCAGTTTATACACACCAATCAGTAGACCAATAGCTAGCATTAGCGTGATGGTATAACCAACTGGGCCACCTGCGTGGTAACGCTCTGACATAGTTGCTTTTTGCTTCAATAGGCCAAGAATTGCACCTTGTGAAGGGTCAGCATAGAAAGGTACAAGACCAGACGTTGCATCAATTAGGTCATTAGCAGACGCTACAAAGTGCGCATCAGGCTGACGGCCAAGAGGCTGTACAACTTCTGCTTCAGGATCGTATGCCAAGTAACCGTCTTCACCGATTAGGTTAAACGTACCGATACGAACGATTTCTTGCTGTGATGAACCACCGTCTAGGTTTACTACTTCAGTAGTGAACTTAACAACGTCACCGCCTTCAGTCATTTCTTTTTGAAGTGCAAACCATAGGTCTTCTAGTTCTTGAATGTTAGGAAGACCTTTAGAGTCTTCAGACATTGCTGCTAGGAATTCACCGCGGCCTTCAAACTGAGCACTAACAATTGATGTAGAGATACGACCGTGAGCTTCAGAAGATGCTTGACGAACAACACCGAACATTTCGCCAAGAGTACCTGTTGCTTGGTCTAATTCAGCTGCCTTTTCGTTCAACGTTACTTCGTTATCAGAAAATTGCTGCTGTAGACGATCGCCACGATCTTCTTCAGCTTTAAGTTCGCTTTGTGCTTTTCTTAAAAGCGCCTGCTTATCAGCACGAGCAGATTGGAACTCCGCCTCACGCTGTTTGTCTAGACGTGCTTCAGATACACGATTTTGCTGGACCTGGTCTAACAGATCCTTAAGGCTCTTTGCTTCCTGAGCCTGTGCTCCGGTTGCCGCAACTGCAACTGTTGCAGCGGCTAAAAGAGATTTGAATACTGGTTTCATTAACAATTACTCCGCTGCACTAATTGGTAGTTTGATTAGATCTGCAGGAATGACGTTGTTAGCCATCTTAACTGCATCAACAACTGATGAAAGATATTCATCACCAAGTTTTTCCCATGTGCGGCTCTCGTTATTCCATACCCACGCGTGAGTTTGGTCTAGTGAAAGCGCTACTAGTGCTGCACGGCCTAGGTTAAAGAAGTCAACAGTAACTTCTGTACCTGCATCGTCAATCGTACCTTGGTAAGAGTTGATCTTAGTGCCGTATTCAACTTCAACTAAGTATGCTTCAAGAACCTGACGGAACTGCTCAGAAACAGTAACGTTAGAGTTAGCCATAAGGTCACGTAGACGTTCTACACGCTGAAGACGCTCTTCAAGGTGAATAGGACGGTCTAGTTTGATGAACTTCTCTAGACTGTCGATCATACGGAACATAAGCGGAACAATGCCCTGCTTAGTTTCTTCGATGCTGTCAATTTGACGCTGCAAAGAATCGATCCCGCGCTGCTGGTCAGCAACAAGGCTAGCTAGATAATCATTGTAGACTTTTAGGTTTTCTGTCTGATCTACTGTTTGACGATACTCTACAAGTAGCTCTTGAGATTGTTCAAACAACGTGTTGATTTTTTCTTGCGATTTCGCCGCAGCCGCATGAATTTTCGCTTCTTCTCTGTGAAGATCTTCAAGCGTATCTGCAGAGACTGCGCTACCTGTTAGTGCGAATGCACCCATAACAGTAGAAGCAATAAGAGTTCTCTTGCTCATTTTGGACATAGTTCCCAACCAAATTTCTTATTTGAATCCTCGCCGATAGGAAAATATTCGGGCAAGGGGCGTATTAAATTTTTACAATGTTGTTTCAAAAATGTGGTACCTGTGGCGCTAACCAGTACCACGAACCTATTATACTCACATGGAATGTAAGGGTTAGTCAAGCAACACTACACGGCTAGCAAGGAAATGGCGCGCTGCCTGAACAAAAAACAGACACCTCGGAACGTACAACCTCGTACTTTAGTTTTGTTACTTACCCATTTAAAGTTTCACGCGTATTTTGTTTTAAAATTGTTGCGTTATCGTTTACCAAACCAGCCCGTAAGAGCATATCGTGGTTTTTTAGCGAACGGCATGAGATAAGTTACGCTGTGAATATTTTCTACTGTGAATATGCTTAGGGTATTAAAATTCGGAGTCCAACTTTCAGTGGTAGTACCATCTTCATTAAATAATTGCACCAATCCGCCCCAGTCTGGATGCCATTCTGGCGACAAGTTAAATACGTAAGCTAATTTTCTTCCTTCTTGTTCCACCACATCTTTGTGACGAGTGAGAAATTGGCCAGGTACAATCCGAGTAGCCTGCATACTGGCATAATTCAAATCTCCCACCCCAGTCATTTCACTCATAGCGCTTAATACCCTTTAGCTGTTTATCGCTGAAAAGAAGTGGTTGAGTACTGTATTAGTCTCATTTTCACTAATATCGCGTCGCCCGAAAGAAAAGCCATTTCCTTTCGCCGCATTTTCCACGAGATTGAAATAGATTTGCTTTCTTTGTTCGTCATTCAACGCTTTCCACTCTTAAGCAGAAACCACTATGCGTTTGCCATCAACCGTCATAGCAGTATCGAAAGTCACATTTTCACTCAACGCTTGGTATAAGTGAGCTGCTTCTTCAAAAGACAAAATGTCGCAAACACGAAGTTTTTTGAGTTAGAAGTGACGAGGCAATCAAAATATCGAGTAGGGTGAGGCTTGCGCCTCATCCCTCTCACAGAACCGTACGTACGGGCCTCGTATACGGCTCCTGCATACTTCATATCACTTGCTAAGCCCTTGCCATTCGGATTATCTTCCCCTCAGTCAGGGTGATTCAGGTTTCTTTCAACCTGACGGGTTTGCCAGCTTCGCTGGGCAAACAAAAAAGCCGCCCTTCGAAAAAGGGCGGCTTTGTTTACTTTTTATACTCAGCAATATGTTTACTGAAGAGTACTAAGCTTTTTTACTTAAAACTTATGGTTAACACGTAGGCTGAATCGACGGCCTAAACGCTCATCAATACCAAAATGGCCTGCAGCAAATGCAATATCGCCATTTTCGTCTGGTTTGCGATCAAGAAGGTTCAGTATGTTCAGCTGTATATTTGTCGATGAATCCAGAGTATATCCGATACTTAGCTCATGAATCGCACGCCAATCAGTCTCGTTGGTGAAGTTACCTTGGAAAGTACCATCTTCAAGCTCAGTATAACTATCCGCGTATAGACGCTGATCTAACGCATCAATTTTAACTGGGTTCTGCCAACGAATACGATGACTTACGATCCAGTCTTCGTACAACCAGTTGATATCAACCGTACCAATCCAATCAGGGTCGGCAAAGTCACCAACATCTTCCGTAACTTCTGCGGCAGGAGTTGCCTGGAATTCGTTAGTAATATTATTTTGCGTCGATGAATTCACACTCAAGTTACCGTACTCGCCTAAATCATGAGTATAGAACAATGAGATAGAAACCGCTTCAAACGTAGAAAGTGCAACGTTCGCCGGCTGATTACGAGCTTCAATAACTTGGAAGTCATCGCCACGTACAAATGTATTACAAGCTGGTTCATTCGGGAAGTTATTGGAGTCATAACATGTCGCCGCCAACGTTTCAAAATCAACTTGAGCAATAAAATCTTCAATTTCTAGATTATAGTAGTCAACACTCAGCTGAAGGCCCTCTACAAACTCAGGCGTGTAAGCGAAACCGTAAGAGTAGGATTTATTAGTTTCAGCGCCTAGTTCTGGGTTACCCGAAATCAAGCCTGTTGGGATGGTTCCGTCTTGAATGCTTGAAACAAAGGTGTCGGTATCAATACCTTGTGATTCACAGTTGGCTTTTCGTGCTGCTGGATTTGGACCTAAGCCCACAGAGCGTGCATCACAAGGGTCATCTCCAGATATGAATGATTGTTGCTTAGGCTGGAACAATTCATTTATAGATGGGTTCCTAAACGCCGTTGCATAGGTAGCACGGAACGAGAGGTCATCAATTACCTGCCACTTCATGCTGGCTTGGTAAACGTCCTCTTCTGTTGTTCTGTCTTGGAAACCTGCAGGCGCATTTGTATTGAACTCTTGATTTCGGAAAGCACCGCTTAATTCAAAATATTGAACAAAGGGGATGTCCATATCTTCAGATACGATTGGTGCAACAACCTCAACATAATATTCATTAGTGTCGAAACCACCGCTTACAGGACGGTCAATAGTTGAACGAGTAATAGGAACACGTCCGCCTACTGCAGGCTCGTAGTCACCCTTTTCTATACGACGCTCAACACCAACTACGAAATCTAGTGGGCCTGCGGGAAGTTCGAACGCTGTACCACCAATGTTTGCCGTGTAAACAGTTTGCAAGTTACTCGCTTGAGACATTTGCGAACCACCAGTGATGAAGTCTAGTGCCTCAGGCGATGCTTGAGACCCGAATAGGTTAAGCGGTTGACAGCCATCTAGGAACGGAAGGTCCTCATCAACAAGACCCGAACCAGAAGCACGTGAGTTAAATCCTTCTAGTGTTCCTGCCGCTAAATCTGCATAGGCACCACAAATAATGTCTCCACGCTGGAAACCACCGGTGAACTGAGAGCGAGCTCCCTGTAGAGCAGCCAACGCATCATCTAGTGTGTCTAGACCCTGTTCATCACGAATTCGTTCAAGCATAGTGTCGTCGACACGCTGTGCATCAACTGCATTTAGGAAGCGACCATCGACAATACCTGTAGTTCTGATATTAATATCTGAACGGCCGTGAACTACAGACACATCCCAGTAGAAATCTCTGTCTAAAGCTTCGAATTCGCCCTCTAACATACTGCTTGCACGCCAAACGTGTGTTTCGTTTGAGTTGCCACCAAGGCTCACTAGATCATTGTTAAACCGGTGAACAGAAAAGCTGTCTGCGCCGTACCCAGTATTTACTATCGTCGAGCGCGCCTGTTCAGATAGGAATGGGTTGTTGATACTCATGTTAATAGCAGCAGATGTCCCGCCGAAGAAACCGGTTTGGAAACCACCTTGGTTTACCAATTCACTTCCTTTTGTGTTCGCATACATGAAATCGTTTTTAATTCTCACATTATCGGCAAGGTCATAATTAAATGACGCGTATGTGTTCATACGTGAGGTAGGAGAGCGAATTTGCGCCACGCTGTCGAAGAAATCTAAACCACAAACGCCTTCGCCACCTTGGGTAATCAAGCTACGTGCTTGTACTGTACCTGGCTGGCACTGTTGTAGGTCCCCATTTTGGCTGAACTCGTAAAAGTTTCCGTCTGGCATAGAGCCCAACCCAAACGCCGGAAGAAAACCACCGCCGGCAGGAGTGATAGCACCATTCTGTGTAAACAGCTGTAGATTTAATTCATTATAAACAAGACTTACAGATTGTCTGTCGGCTGCGTCAACCGTACCGTCGCCATTGAAGTCATCTGGCAAACCATCTCCATCTAAATCAAGCAACTCGTTTTGTGCAGAGTCAAAACCTGGATTGTTGTTACACAAAAAATCTTGGTCGCACAGAAGCAAACCATTGTTTCGTGTATACTCAATACCGAAAGTTATATTACCGCGACCATCGTCGAAATTACCACCACCTAGTGCGCTAATTTGGAATGTTCTAGCATTGCCATCTTCGTTACCGTCGTACTGCGCAGTTACCTCAAAGCCTTCATAATCATCTTTCAAGATTACGTTAACGGTACCTGCGATTGCATCAGCACCGTAAGTCGCAGCACCGGTTAGTGGAACCACTTCAATACGTTCAATAAGCGCAACTGGTATGGCGTTAATGTCAACCTGAGAGCCACCCTGAGAAGCAGATTGAGAACTTACAAAACGCTTACCATTCACTAGTGTAAGCGTTCGTGAGGTTCCAAGGTCAAACAAGTTTGCTTGGTTTTGACCAGCATTCTCAGCATCCTGAGCGCCAGCAGGAGTTAGTGAGCCACCGAACAATGGCGATGCATTAAGTAGGTCTGCGGCGTTTGTGAATCCACGCACATCTAAATCTTGTTCACCAAATGAGAATACAGGTGCACTCTCGCTCAGCTCAACGCGGCGTATACGAGAACCTGTGACCGTGATTTTTTCAACTGCTTCATCAGCAGTTGCGTCGTCGTTCGTTGTTTCTTGTGCCAATGCAAGATTACTTGCTGATACTGCGAGTGCAGAACCAAATACGCAAGCTAACTTGACTGACGTAGCCAACTTAGAATTTTTAAACATGTAAGTCTCCCTGGACCTAGTATTTTTGTCTGTGTGTTTTTTTTCGCTTTTGCGAATATTTTTGTAAGGCTTTCGCCCAGCTTCTATAGAATACAAAAAACGACTGGGGGTCAATACGCAGTGGTACAATTGTTTGCTGAAAAGTTCAATTTTTTTTTGAATAAAGTCACGAATTGTAAAGCCTTGCGTACAAAACATACTTTTATTACATTTTTCTTAATGCATGGCTACTTTTTACACTAAAGTATAAAAAGTAGCCATGCAGCAGCGTTATCGAAAACGAGAAAAAGCTTTTTACAGTCAAAAAAGTCGACGCTTGAGTCTTAGCTTATCGAATTTAAATAAAATCCAAGCTTTCGTTTTATGGCATTCGGTAACTCGGGTAAGGCCGATTTTGGCAACAAAAAAGTAGCCATATTAAAAAAATCGAGAAATATGCGATTAGACTCAGTAGTACGTTTTAAATAATGATGGCCAGAAGACCCACCGGTACCAATTTTGGTACCCAGCATTCGTTGTACCATCATGGCGTGCCGATAACGCCAGATGGTTAACTGTTCATCAATTTCAGTTAATGCTGTAATAAGTTGAAAAGGTAGATTGAATACTGGCTCTTCAGAATATTGCTTTATAAATAAGGCTGACAATAAGGCTTCGTGGCTAAGCCTAAACTTGTCTTCTTTGCGCAGCTTTTCGAACTTTTCATGGTCGAACAGTGCATCAAAGTTTTCTGTGGTAGACTGCCAATCTTTCAGCTCTTGACGCTTATCTGCAGTTGAGAGAGTGTCGTTTGTAGATATTGTGTCGTGGTCATCGGTAAGCATTTCTGCGGTGGCTTTTTTATAATACTCCCAAAAGTCGAAATCATCGGTTTTTAGTAATGGCATTCTTGATAGCCATTTATCGACCAAATCGAATAGGCTAGGCTTTTTCTCTAAGCCTTCAAGCAATGCTCTGTCATCATCTGTTAGGCGACTATAAAAACTCTGCTTATCAAAATCGACGCGAAACTCTCGCTTTAACCCAAGCGAAATTTCCAACCGCTTGAATTGAATGCTTTGGAAACCAGAGGCAGGCACCAAATAATCTCTAAATGAAAGAAACTGCTGCGGCGTCATGGTTTCCATTACCGCAATTTGATCATTCATTAATCGCTGAATGGTAATCACTCGCTGCAGGCGATGCACAACCTGAGTGAGCTGCTGGTCTTTCACTACCTCTTGATTGAACGTATCAATTGTGGCGTTTAGCTCGTGTAGAATTTGTTTAAACCACAACTCATAAACTTGATGCACAATAATAAATAGCATTTCCTCGTGCGCTGCATCTGAATACTTTTCACTTTGAAGTTTTTGTGCGCCGAGGATTTTGTCTAACTGTAAGTAGTCACCGTAATAGCAGGGCTCTATATTCTTTTTCATAATGTTTGTCTCTGTCTGGGTACTGATATACGCGAAGCCGTTTTATATAAACCTTGCCACTTACTTTTGCTTTTCTTTCTATTAAATTTTCCCTTTATTTATTTTTCATTGTGGCGTATTCGACTTATATAGAATACAAGCTATACCTTAATAGTGACAGGGCACTGTCTATTGAGTAACGTAAACGACTGTAGAAAAAAGTGTGCAATTTGAGCGATATGCATACATTCAAGCGCGCTATCAAATTTTTTGCTGAACCGCAACGAGTGGCGGTTACCCAACGGATGAGAGGTAAATTTAATGAAACTTGATGATGATATTCATAACTATTACGAACATTTGGTTTTGGAGCGAATAGCAAAGTTAGGATTGGATAAATCAAAGTCGGCAGACTATCTTGCAGACTTGTGCTGTTTGGCACTGAATCAAGTGCCACCCCGCTATATTAGGTTTGAAGTAGACATGGCATTTTACCTGCCTCAGAGCGAACGGAAACAAATGGAAATGAACGTGGAGTATGCCATAAGCAAAGCGCTGCGGTTTTTGAATGATGCCGAACATGACGCTGAAAGAAGCGAATCACAAAAAGAAGAACAAGCAGACTAGTTGTAATTATGAGAGGAGTTTGGGTGGCAGGCCTCCAGCCACATCCCGGCACATGAGTCGTCTGCTGCGGCTGCTCCCTTCCAGGCCTGACCGAGTTCACAGAGTATCATTGCGGGAGGACCAAAAGCCCACCATAGAAAACTGCAATTAACGAGTCGCTTGCGCCCTCCTAATTGCGGGGCGCATTATGACTATTTGAATGCTAAGTTTCAAGCCTTATTAGAAAATCTCTCTTCCGCTATTACATTTGCAATTCGATTGGTGGCTGTATTTTCTTTTTCGGCGCGAACATATATTTCTTTAAGCGTGTCGCCAATTTGTTCAATGTGTGCACGCAATGCTTCATTCGAGCTAGATTCCATGCGCTGATGGAAAATATCAATAACGCCACCAGCGTTAATAACATAATCAGGCGCATACAGAATGCCTCGCTGGCTTAGCAGCTCACCCATCTCTTCTCTGGCTAGCTGATTATTTGCCGCGCCTGCAATGACTTTCGCTTTGATATCTGGCAACGTCTGGTCGTTTATCGCCGCCCCTAATGCGCAAGGTGCAAGTACATCTACATCAAGGCTTAGTATGTCTTCTGGGGCAATTACTGTAGCACCTAGCTCTTTTTCGGCTTTTTCTAGACCTTCAGGGAAGATGTCAGCAACGTAAAGTTTCGCGCCTTCCTCGTAAAGGTGCTTGGCTAGTCTGTAGCCAACGTGTCCCATTCCTTGAATAGCAACAGATACACCATCTAAGCTGCGCTTTAAACCGAACTCTACTGACGCTTTAAGCCCAACAAAAACGCCGTATGCCGTCGATGGTGCTGGATTGCCATTCGCCTCTTCTCCAGCGTAGTGATACTTTGCGCTAACACCAGCGATATAGTCAGATTCTTCTGCCATGATTTGCAAATCGGTTACCGCAATACCCGAGTCTTCCGCAGTAAAGTATTTGCCGCCTAACGAATCAACAAACTTACCCATTGCTCGCATCATTTCGGGTGTTTTGGCTTTTCTAGGGTCGCCAATAATCACTGACTTACCACCACCCAGTTCAAGATTTGCCAGTGCTGCCTTGTATGTCATGCCCTTTGATAATCGCAACACATCAGTCAGCGCTTCGCTACTATTTACATACGGCCACATACGGCACCCGCCAAGCGCTGGTCCAAGGTTAGTATTATGAATAGCAATTATTGCACTAAGCCCCGCTTTCTCATCGTGATAGAAAGCCACGTGCTCATGATTATCGAATTCTGAGTGGTCGAAGACTGACATACATTCCCTATTTTTTATTTGCCGATTATTCGCTCTAGTCTAGCCGAAGACTCTGAGGACAAGCGTTGCGAGTTTCTTACATGGTTTTTGTAAACCGAAAGACAAAGGAAATGAATACTATTTTACTAGGACAGCTATCCTATAATTTTTTTTACTATATAATAGCTATCATAAGAATGATGGAAATAGCTGTTATGAAATTAGATAAGTTTGACCGTGAAATTTTGCGCGTCCTACAGCAAGATGCCACAGTTTCTATGGCTGATTTAAGTCAACAAGTAGGACTTTCTCACACACCGTGTTGGCGCCGCGTAAAACGGATGGAAGCCGACGGTATCATTTTAGGTAAAGTCACCTTACTCAACAGTAAAAAGTTAAATTTAGGCGTGTCGGTTTTTATCTACGTCACACTAAAAAATCACGATGGCGACTCGCTGACAGACTTTGAAACTGCGGTACAAAACATCGATGAAATTGTCGAATGCCATACGACCAGCGGAGAGAAGGATTATTTGCTGAAAGTCATTGTTGAGAGCATTGAAGAGTATGAATTTTTACTAAAAACCAAATTGACTCACTTACCTTTGGTTGATCATTTAAGCTCCACGTTCGCGCTTAAACAGGTGAAGAACACGACAGAACTGCCGATTAAGCGTCAGTAGATATTCAAATAAAGAAGGGGCCACATAATCGTAGGCCCCTTAAAATTGAATGTCGTTTTGACTATTTGCTTTTAAACACGCTTCTTTTTACTTCACTTCGACAACAACGTTCACGTAGCATCCACTTGGTTTTCTGGTCGAGCCTTTTCAAACGCATCTAATTCGTTGCAATTATCTGCAATCTTGCTGATAAGCGGATAGTGGTTCATATCAACATTAAAACGCTTTGCATTGTAAACTTGCGGCACTAGGCAAATATCAGCCATAGTAACGTTGAAATCGAAGCAGTACTTCCCTGCTTGGGTTTGAAGTCGCTTTTCAATTGCATCAAAGCCTAATGTGATCCAGTGGGCCGCCCACGTTGCCACATCGTCTTGGCTTGCATCAAAGCTTCCTTTAAGTGCGTTTAACACACGTAAATTACCTACAGGCTGGATGTCGCAGGCAATATCTTGCGCGAGGGCACGAACTCGTGCTCGCTCATTTTTGTGCTCTGGTATGAGTTGATGCTCACTGTCAAACCGCTCGTCTAAATACTCAATGATAGAAAGCGATTGGTTTAAAATGATATCTTCGTCTTCATCGACCAGCGTAGGCACAAGTTCAGCGGGGTTCAGGCGCGCATAATCCATACTGTGCTGCTCACCGCCGTTAGCCACTAAATGAACCGGCACATATTCGTACTCTACGCCTTTCAAATTAAGTGCGATTCGAACTCTATACGTTGCCGTAGAGCGCCAATAGCCATACAGTTTAATACTCATCTCACTGTTGCTCCCATACATTAAATAGGGTTGAAAATAGCATCAAATTTTAGCGCAACGGCTTAACTTGCTGTTCGATTGCACCAAAAATGCTAACGCCATCTTTGTCGAGCATTTCCATGCGAATGCGGTCGCCAAACTGCATAAATGGGGTTGACGGTTTGCCGTCTCGAATTGTCTCAATCATTCTCACCTCAGCAATGCAGGAATAACCTACGCCGCCTTCCGAGATAGCTGAACCATGTTCTGTTCCCTGTTTGTTCGACACCGTTCCTGAACCGATAATTGCACCGGCACCTAAATTGCGACTTTTAGCTGCATGGGAAACGAGCTGACCGAAGTTAAACGTCATGTCTTGGCCAGCTTCAGGCTTGCCAAACAACTCGCCGTTATAAATAGAACGCAGCGGTAAATGCACTTTACGGTCTTGCCAAGCATCACCTAATTCATCTGGTGTCACGGCTACCGGGGAGAAGCTAGAAGCAGGTTTAGATTGAAAAAAGCCAAATCCTTTCGCTAACTCGCCTGGAATAAGTCCACGAAGAGACACGTCGTTTACTAACATGATTAAACGGATGCGCTCGGCGCCCTGCTCAGGTGTACACGCCATTGGTACATCATCAGTAACAACGGCCACCTCACCTTCAAAGTCGATTCCCCACTCGTCACTGGGCAAAATGATATCGTCATTAGGGCCAATGAAGTCATCTGAACCGCCTTGATACATCAGAGGATCGGTCCAAAAGCTTTCTGGCATTTCAGCACCGCGAGCTTTTCTCACCAATTCAACATGATTAACATAGGCGCTGCCGTCTGCCCATTGGTATGCTCTGGGTAGTGGAGACTCACATCGGCTCGTGTCGAAAGAAACACTCTCGCCAACATTGTCGTTTAGTTGCTCGTAGCGGCTTTGCAGTTGCGGAGCAACCTCTTGCCAATTATCGAGTGCATGTTGCATTGTAGGTGCAATGTCGCTAACTTCGCAGGCCCTTGCTAAATCTCGTGATACCAACATCAAGATTCCATCTCGGCTTTCGTTTTTATACGTTGCAAATTTCATTATTTTTCCTCGATAAACAATTGGTATGTTAACAATAATTACATTTATGCCATTACATGCGGGTGAAAGAGAAGTAAGTAGAGGCACAAGTTTATCGTGGGTGTAAGAAAGGGTGTACGCGTAGATTATGAAAATGGCAGGTAAACACCTAAGCTAGCTTGCCGTAGACGTGTTGTAAACCAAACACAACACGTCTATATCGGTAATAATCACTTAGCTAAAAAAAACAAATTAACAGCGTATTATAGTGAAGCCTAGAGTTTTACCGTCGCTTTATTTATGCCGTATTCTCGTAACTTGTTTGCTATGGCCGTGTGACTTAACCCCAGCTTTTTTGCCAGTTGGCGAGTACTTGGGTAAAAAGGGTAAAGACGCTTGAGGAGGTCTTTTTCAAATTTTTTCACCTCTTCGTCAAGTGTCCCTTCAAAGTTCTCATCAATATACGTAACACTAGGAGCACAACTAGGCAACTGAATATCTTCTTTGGTAATTTCTTTCCCATCAAGAAGCGACAGAGCGCGATAAAGCGCATTTTGTAGCTGCCTTACATTTCCAGGCCATGGATATTGCTGTAAGAAGTCGACACAAGACTTACTTAATTTCGCAGGTCTGCGCCCTAGCTTGGTACTGTGCTGCAAAATAAATGACTCGGCTAACGGCACAATATCCTGCCTTCTATCTTTCAGCGACGGCATAACAAGGCTTAACACGTTAAGGCGATAGTAAAGCTCTTTTCTAAATCGCCCCTCTTCTACTAGCTGACCTAAATCTCGACAGGTTGTGCAAATAAAACGTACGTCCACAGAAACCGGCTGTGCATCCCCTACTCTTCTGAACTCGCCGTCTTCTAGCACCCTAAGCAATTTAGCTTGAAGCTGGGAAGACATGTCTGCAATTTCGTCTAGTAGTAGTGTTCCCCCCTTGGCCTGCTCAAGCAGACCCACTTTACCGCTTGACTGATTGTAAGTGCCAGCGGCACATCCAAATAGTTCGGTTTCCGCTACGCTGTCTGGTAAAGACGCACAGTTTAAAGCAAGGAAAGCGCCTTCACTGCGCCGACTCGACTGATGGCAAGCCCGCGCTATCATCTCTTTACCTGTACCGGTTTCACCAAAAATCAAAATGGGCGCGTCTAAATCAGCCACGCGTTTTGCTTCATGAACAGCGCGCTTCATAAAAGACGACTGAGTGACAAACCTGTCAAAACTGTCTGTGGGAGACTGGTGAAAAGCAGTAAACTGCTGGCCTAGCCGCATTTCAGATTTCAAAATAACCACGGCTCCCGCCATGATACTTTTCTGCTCGCCATCAGCTACAGTAATGGGCAACATATCTGCAAGATAATCTTGTTGAATAAATTTTACTTTTGACGATTGCGGGCCGGGCGCTTTGCCGTCCATCCACTTCGTAAAGTTAAAACCTTTGACAACTTCACTTATCTCCATGCCGATTATTGTTTCTGAGGGAAGCTCTAATCCAGCACTCACCGCTTCATTGCAAAGAAGAATATGGCCTTTTGCATCTACAGAAAATACTGGGTCTGGCAATGTGCGAAGTATGGCCGACAGTTGATTTTTTTCACGCTCGCCGGGCATAAATAACGTGGTTTTGACATCGTCGATACCGTCAATTCTACGAATTTGGGGCATGAGATGTTGAAAATCTTCAAATTCAATGTTTGGGAAATTAAGAAAGATTTTTCCTACCGGATCTATTTCGATTCCGCGTAAGTCTATTTCTTTGTTTACGAGAATATCCAGTACGTCTTGAGCAATACCAAGACGGTCCTGACAGCTGATTTCTAGTCGCATAGGGTAAATTATTTATTTGTAAAGATATATGTACAAGATATCATACTTTTACAAAAAGATAACAAGATAATTGTTACTAAAAATTAAAAAACGGGACAGTAGGAAAAATACTACCACTAAAAAAGGGAGACATATTCTGTCTCCCTTTCTTTAATAAGTTTGAAGCGATTTAGACACTTTCGGTTAATATACACCCAGGACTATTAATGTTTTGGGCAGTTTCTAGCACCTAAAATTAACCTGCTTTTTTCTCTTTCGGCTCGAACAAGGGTTCGAACAAACCTAGCGATTTAGCTTTACCAACAAGCGCCATAATGTCCATCTCTGCCAGCTCAAAAAGATGATCAAACTCTGGAAGTATATAATACAGGGGCTGCATGATATCTATTCGGTAAGGCGTTCTTAGCGCATCCAGTGCCAATAGAGGCTTTCTCACAGGCACATCACTGTCTAGCGCATAAATGGTCTCACCCGGGGACGACAATATACCGCCACCATAAATTTTTAACTCGTCCTTTGCTTTCACTAAACCAAACTCGACGGTAAACCAGTACAGGCGTGCAAGATAAATCCTGTCTTCCTTACTCGCAGCAAGGCCAAGCTTTCCGTAGGTATGGGTAAAGTGCGCAAAAGCAGGGTTTGTCAGTAATGGACAATGACCAAAAACCTCATGGAAAATATCGGGCTCTTGAAGATAATCAAACTCTTCTCTTGAGCGGATAAAGGTAGCTACTGGAAATTGCTTGTTCGCCAGTAGGCGGAAAAATTCTCCAAAAGGAATTAACGCGGGCACTTCAGCAGTTTGCCAACCGGTTTTCTCTTTGAGCACTTTGTTAATATCCGGCAATTGAGGAATGCTATTCTCACTCAAATTCAGCAGGTTCAAACCGTCTATATATTCATCGCACGCTCGCTCTTTCACTAACGGAATTTGCCGTGCGTAAAGCTCAGACCATATCTGATTTTCTTCTTGCGACCAGGCTATATGACCTTTATCGTCAGATTCTCGCGATGCATATTGCGTTGTTTTTGGCATAACTTCTAAACCAATAAATTGCTGATTAACTTGATGGTTAGTCTAACCAAAAAGAATCTTCCGAAAAGCATTCCACTATATTGAGCTGCTCGAAACACTGTAACAATGTTTTTACATAAAGCCATAAAGGGCTGATTAAAAACAAAAAAGCCACCTACATTGAGGCGGCTTCTTGTTACTATGAGCTAAAGTTATAGCCTGCTAATTTCTCTGTTTAACTGGTATTCTTTTGAGGTGACATAGGTTTCTATTTTACGTAACCGAACTTCGGTTTTTTCAAAACGTTTTTTTATGTCATGAAATGCTTGCCTCGGCGGCTCACCGGCTTGCCAAACCTTGGTTTTCACTTCCACTTTTGCTTCTTTTGTTTGGCTACTCGCGGGGTTTACCCAGCCCTTGCCCTTTGAAAACTCCTGTGGGGCGGCTTTGCTGCCCTCTAGGTGTTTAGGTTTTTTATCCAAGATAAACCAAGCGGCTATGTACGCAACAAAGATGAACGGACCGGCTAATAAAAAGAAACCGGTGACAACGAGGATCCTTACAAGCCATGTTTCTAATCCAAAGTATTCAGCAATACCTGAGCATACTCCGGCTATTTTTGCGTTGTCTGAATTGCGATAGAGCTGCTTTCCATTTCTCATGCTCTATTCCTCCACTCTGGAGCCTCACTATCGAGAATAGATTCAAGAGTCTCGATACGTTCACTCATTTTCTCAGCTTTGTCAGCCAGCGCACTTAACTCTGCATACTCTTCAGAACTTAGACCCTGATTCACTTGTTTTTTACTTCGATAGTGCAAAATTAACCAAATTGGGGCGACAAAAATAGTAAACACGACTAAAGGCATTACTAATATCGCAATCATTCCTTCTTCCATCTCGAATTCTCCAACAGTCTCTGATTTACCAGCTTCGCTTAGTCGCGAAGCTGGACGCAAGTTCTTATTATTTATTCAGATTTTTCAGTATTTTTATTGGCGCTTTTCATTTTTGCTTTAAGCGCAGCAAGCTCATCATCAACCTTGTCACCAGCTTCCAGTTCAGCAAACTCATCGTTTAACGATTTTCTGCCCAAGTCATAGGCATCTACTTGCGACTCTAAATCGTCAATTTTACGCTCATACTGCTCAAAGCGCCCCATTGCGTTATCGACCTTGCTGCTATCGAGAGTTTTCTTAACCTCAAGACGCGAACTCGCTGTCTTTTGACGCATAATAATGGTTTTTTGACGGCTTTTCGCATCGGCAAGCTTTTCTTGAAGCTGACCTATCTCGTCCTGTAGCTTGCTAATTTGCGCCTCAACATTAGCGAGTTCGTTTGATAACGTTTCTGCTGCGTCTGCAGACTTTTTCTTTTCTTGCAGCGCTGCTCTTGCTAAATCGTCTCTGTCTTTGCTTAATGCAAGCTCTGCTTTTGACTGCCAGTCTGCGGCATCGCTCTCATATTTAGAAATCTGACTAACAATTTCTTTCTTGTTAGCAAGGGTCTTTGCTGAGGCAGAGCGCACTTCAACCAGCGTGTCTTCCATTTCCTGAATGATAAGTCTTACCATCTTTTCCGGATCTTCCGCTTTGTCTAAAAGCGAATTGATATTTGAGTTCACAATGTCTGTAAAACGCGAGAAGATACCCATAATAATTACCTCTTAATAGAAATCTGGTCATCATGTAATCTTGAGAAAATATGACTGAGCCTGTTTTAGTACACTATTGATACGTGAAAGTCTTAGTGGACCACTGATACTGATTATTTTGTATTGAAACTTACCCTTCTTGTGTATGTCGCTTTTCAAAATACTTGTTGGTATGTTTATTCAATATGCTTGCCAACCTTACCAAACCTGTAAGCGCCTAAAATTTCAGCCTTTTTTTAATTTCAAATAATACTCGTTTATCAATTTTTTTTGTTCTACACTATTTGTTAGTCGAAATGACTAACTAATGAGAGATTTAATGAGTAGGTATCGCCAGCAAGACAATTTGCTAGGACAAGCAAATAGTTTCTTAGAAGTATTAGAGCAAATTTCACAAATTGCCCCACTAGACAAGCCGGTGTTAGTTATTGGCGAACGCGGTACAGGTAAAGAGTTAATTGCAGCACGCCTGCACTTTTTATCGAAGCGCTGGGATCAGAATTACGTAAAGCTGAATTGTGCAGCATTAAACGAAAGCTTACTAGAAAGCGAGTTATTTGGTTACGAGGCTGGAGCTTTTACGGGTGCAGCTAAGCGGCGAGAAGGTAGGTTCGAAGTTGCGCATAACGGCACACTTTTTCTTGATGAACTTGCAAACACGTCGGGGCTAATTCAAGAAAAGCTGTTGCGCGTGGTGGAATACGGTGAGTTTGAACGTGTTGGAGGGAGTAAGTCGGTAAAAACTGACGTACGCTTGATAGCTGCTACCAATGAAGATTTACCCGCCTTAGCCGATGCCGGTGAGTTTAGAGCGGACCTACTCGACCGCCTTGCTTTTGACGTTATTACCATTCCTCCTCTTCGCGAACGAAGAGAAGATATAATGATGTTAGCTGAAAACTTTGCCATCAATATGGCAAGAGAAATGGAAATGGAGCTTTTCAGTGGTTTTACTGAAAAGGCCAAGCGCACATTACTCGAATACGAATGGCCGGGTAACATTCGCGAATTAAAAAATGTAGTGGAGCGTGCGGTTTACAGAACGAATAATCCACATCTTCCGGTACATGAGATTGTTTTAGACCCTTTCGAGTCGGCATTTAGACCAAAGGGAAGAGTTCGCACTCAAGATAGAGTAACAAGCGGTGCCACCAAAGAAGCCCCTAAGCCTGAGGCAGCACCTGCTAACGTGGCAGACACGGTTCAGGAGGTTTCCTCTACCAAAAGTTCACTGCCCACAGATTACCCCATCGATCTTAAAGAACGCTCACAGCAATTTGAGATTGATATTATCAAACAAGCTCTCTCAGACAGTCAGTTTAATCAGAAAAAGACAGCAGAAAAACTAAGCCTAACGTATCATCAACTAAGAGGTTACTTGAAAAAGTACAATCTCTTAGACTCATCTGCACAAATCAGTGAGGATTAATTGATGTCAGCCAGTATGTTAAAACGCGTTGCAGTATGTGCCTTAACGGCAGTGTGCGTGGTGTCTTGCGCAAAGCAAAACAAGCAACCCTTTTACAGTACTGGTGTGGTTTACTGCTCTGAGAGTAACCCAGTTACATTTAACCCGCAGCTTGACACATCAAGCACAACATCTGATGCGACATCGCATCAACTTTACGACAGATTACTCGACTTCGATCCAGACTCTGGCCGTATTGTTCCTAGCCTCGCTAGCAGTTGGCTGGTGTCAGACGACGGTTTAACTTATGCCTTTCAATTACGCAGAGATGTTGAGTTTCACAATACCGATTACTTCACCCCTTCTCGTAACTTTAACGCCAGCGACGTGCTCTTCAGCATTAATCGGTGGCGATTGCCCACCCACCCATTTCACAACGTTTCGAATGGAAGCTATCCCTATTTTGAAAGCTTAGGATTAGCCGACAACATAGCTAATGTAGAAAGAGTAAATGGCTATCGCGTAGAAATTACGTTGAAACGCAGAGACAGTTCGTTCTTAGCTAACTTGGCTACTGATTTTTCTGTGATTTTGTCTCAGGAGTACGGCTCTCAACTTTTTGAAGAAGGCAACCCAAGCCAGATTGATCAATTGCCTGTTGGAACCGGCCCTTATAAATTCGAAAGCTTTCGAAAAGATAGCTATATCAAATACCTTCATCATGAAAATTATTGGCGCCGAGATATTAATGCTAGCGCAAATGCCCTTACTGAAAATATTGATGAAGGTATAGAAGGGAACACCGAGGACAATACTAAAGATAACAATGAGGAGCTTGGAGTAGCCAATGCCGACACTAGCGTAAAACAACTTATTTTTGATATTACGCCTCGAAGCTCTCTAAGGCTGGCAAAGCTGATGACTGGAGAGTGTGACGCTACCGCTTTTCCTGCGCAAACCGAGCTTGAAGTTATAAGAAATAGAGAAGACTTAACCCTTGCTGAAAAGCCTGGCCTGAACATTGGTTTTTGGGCTTTTAACACTCAACGGGCTCCTTTTGACAACCCAAATGTAAGACGTGCCTTAGCCATTGCAATTGACAAAAACACGCTTCTTGAAGCGGTATATTTCGACAGTGCTTCCCGAGCTAAGAGTCTTCTACCGGCGGCTAGTTGGGCGTATCAAAACGACGCTGACGATACAGCATACAACCCTGTTTTAGCGAGAAGACTGCTCGCCGAAGCGGGAATTGAGCCGGGCTTCTCAATGACAATTTGGGCAATGCCGGTAGAACGCGCATACAACCCTAACGCGATGAAAATGGCTGAACTGATTCAACGTTATCTGCGAGAAGTGGGCGTAGAAGCCAACATTGTGACTTATGATTGGAAAACGTTTAGGCGACACCTGCAGGAAGGATTGCACGATTCAGTATTAATTGGCTGGTCTGCAGATAACGGCGATCCGGATAACTTTTATCGCCCGCTACTGAGTTGTGGCGCTATCCCCTCTGGCACAAACCGAGCCATGTGGTGCGACAAAGATTATGATAGGCTAATTAATGAAGCGTTAAAAACAGAAGATCTCGACAAGCGTAGAGCCATTTATCATCAAGTAAATAGACTCATGTTTGAACGCCTTCCGCTTGTTCCAATTGCACACGCTTATCGCTATCAAGCATACAGAAATGAGGTGAAAGGGATGACCATCAACCCCTTTGGCGGCGTTCGTTTTGGTGGAGTAGAAAAAGTACTGTGATTCGGATCCTAGCTCGCTACAGCATTCTTTTTGTGCTAACCCTTCTGGTGTTGGCGGTGATGTCGTTTTCGCTCGCGTATCTATTTCCCGGTGATGTCCTGGCAAATCTCACTGGTATTGTGCCGGCTAACGACGAACAAAGAGCCGCTTTGGAAAAGCAATTTCGCCTAGATCGGTCTTACTTAGTTCAGTTTTTCTATTACATGGGAGACTTGTTTAGTGGCGAGTGGGGTTACAGCTTTACTTCCGGCATACCACTGCGCGAAGAAATTGGAATTGCCATGCCGGCTACTATTGAGTTAGCCACTTACTCCATGTTGATGGCACTGGTTATTGGTATTCCGCTTGGATACTATGCTGGCATGCGTTGCTACTCTTCCTCCGACTACATCATTAACACCACCAGCATTACAACTTACTCTTTTCCGGTATTTTGGTTTGCATTATTACTCATACTCGTTTTCAGTCTTCAGTTAGATAAGGCACCGCTTTCAGGCAGAATAAGCTTGTTATTTGATGTTGAGCCCGTGAGTGGGTTTATATTAATAGACATTTTACTCTCAGATTTGGAGAACAAGCGATTAGCATTTAAAGATGCTATGTCTCATCTCACACTTCCTACTATTGCCATTGGTGCTATATCTACAGCATCGATAGTGCGAATCACGAGACGCTCGGTGATTGACGCAAAAAACCAGCCTTACATCGCCGCCGCAATGTCTAGGGGATTGTCTGGGAGCCAGATTTTTTTTAGGCACATACTCAGAAACGCGCTGCTTCCCATATTGCCGCTAATGGCGATTCAAATAACCACGCTTATCACTAATACTATGATTGTGGAAACTCTTTTCTCATGGCCTGGTATTGGCAACTGGCTCATTCAGGCTATTTATCAACGGGATTATCCGGCTCTTCGCGTGGGAATGCTGGCGGTATCCTCGCTGGTGATTATGCTCACCATTACAGTTGATATGTTCAACAGACTTATAGATCCAAGCAGAGAGAAGTACGAGCATGCCGCAATTTAGTTTGTACGAAGAAGAGTTTCACCCCTCTCCTTGGCAACGTACATGGCGAGCGTTCAGAGCCAGCCACATTGCCATGGCCGGCGCTGTGCTGCTTGCCATATTTGTGATTTTTGCTATTTTCGCACCGCTTCTTACGCCATACGGTGCCAATGAACAAAACATAGACGGCCTTTTAGTACCGCCTAGTTGGATGGGTAATGGCTCCATATCTCATCTCTTCGGCACCGATTCGCTGGGAAGAGATTTATTTACTCGAGTTATTTATGGGTGTCGTATCACCTTGGGCTCCGCCTTTATTACGGTGGTACTCGCTATGCTAATTGGCGTAAGCCTTGGCGCTTTTGCAGGCATGCTTCGCGGTGTGCGTTCAAGTATTGCCAATCACTTTCCCGATGCGCTTATGGCAATTCCAACATTACTCATTGCTATTATCATCGTTGCTATATTCGGCACTGGGCTAGTCAATAGTATGTGGGCAATTACGTTGGCTCTCATTCCTCAGTTTGTTCATCATACCCGCAGCCTTGTGCGCAGTGAAATGAAAAAAGACTATATTGTGGCATCCAAGCTTGATGGTGCAAACAAGTGGCAATTGTTCACTTACTCAATATTACCCAATATGACTGAAATGCTAGTAGTTCAAGGCACTATTGCGCTATCAATAGCAGTAATCGATATAGCGGCTCTTGGCTTTTTAAATTTAGGCGCACAATCTCCGCTACCTGAATTAGGTGCCATTTTATCTGATGGTCTGGATGTAACCTACTTAGCTCCATGGAATGTTGCTCTACCCGGAATGACGATTTTTCTTCTCGTGCTTTCTATAAATGTAGTAGGCGACGGACTCCGTTCTGCCTTAAGAAAAAGGGTTAATCACTAAAATGCCAATGTTAGATATTAAAAACCTGACGCTAGAGATGCATAGCAGTGAGGGCACTATTAAGGCATTAGATAAGGTCAACCTGTCTGTAAGCAGCGGCGAAATTCGCGCGTTGGTTGGAGAATCAGGCTCTGGTAAGAGTTTAATTGTGGCGGCAATTTGCGGAGCTCTTCCCACGGAGTGGACACTTACTGCAGATAGAATGAGCTGGAATGGTGATAACTTACTGGGCATGTCGGCTCAGCAGCGTCGGGAAGTTATGCGTCGTGAGATAGCGGTGGTTTTCCAAAATCCTCAAGCGAGTTTGGACCCCTCTGCCACACTAGGAGAGCAACTAGAAGAGAGTATTCCCAGTGAGTTTGTGCAGGGAAACTGGTTTTGGCAGCGAGCTCAGCATCGTAAAAAAATTGCCATCAGTACCGTTCATAAAGTAGGAATTAAGCACCATAAGCATTATTTAAGTGCCTATCCCCATCAAATACCCGCAGACATTGGTCAAAAGTTTATGATTGCCATGGCGCTTGTGTCTCAACCTACACTTCTTATTGCAGACGATCCCACACGAGGAATGGAGCCTACAACCAAAACACAAATTCTAAAGCTCTTTACTCGACTAAACCAAACCCGTTCTTTATCTATTTTGTTTGTGAGTCACGACCTGCTTGCCATTGCCAGTATGTCGCATACCATGACGGTGCTTTATGCTGGACAAACCGTTGAATCTGGCAGAATGAAGCATATTAAAAAGCGTCCGCTGCACCCGTATACAAAGGCTTTGCTAGACAGCGCACCGAGCTTTAGGAAAGATTTACCTCCTAAGTCTCACCTGCCGACTATTGCTGGATCAATTCCTACTTTGCAACATTTACCCATTGGCTGTCGACTTGGACCAAGATGCCCGAGAGCTCAGCGCGCATGCGTTCAAACGCCTGTAGTACGCAAAATTCACGACCACAGTTATAGTTGCCACTTTCCGCTACATATGGAGAAGCTATGACCGACGTAATGCACGTTAAGCAATTAACCTTTTTGCACAATGAAAAAAAGCGTTGGTTAAAGCGCCCTGAAGTTTTTAAATTGGGCCCCATTGAGCTTACCGTTAAACGGGGAGAAACCGTGGCTATTATTGGCGAAAACCGCTCTGGTAAATCACTATTGGCAAAGCTGCTTGTGGGCGCCGTTCGTGCCGACGAGGGTGAAATAGAAATTAATGAACACAAGTATTTAGCCAAATATAAATCTAAAGATGGTCAACGCAAGCGCACTCATGACATTCGCATGATTCTACAACATAGTAGTGAAACCATGAATCCATCGGTGCCCGTTGGACGCATTCTTGATGAGCCTTTGCGTTTGAATACTCAGCTAGATGCCTCTGAGCGTAAAGAAGTGATAGAAGATACTCTGGTTAAAGTGGGCTTGTTACGGGAGCACTATTACTTCTATAGGAATATGCTTTCAGACGGTCAACAACAACGCATTGCGTTAGCACGAGCAATAATGCTTAAACCTAAAGTACTTGTGGCAGATGAGCCTTTTGCTGCGTTAGATCCTTCCATACGCTCACAAACCGTGAACTTAATATTGGCTTTACAGCAAGAACTTGGGTTAGCCTTTATCTTTATTAGTCACAACTTAGGAATTGTGCGTCACATCGCAGACAAAGTGATTGTGATGGAAAAAGGGCAAATTGTTGAAGAGGGCAAAACGGAAACAATCTTTCGCTGGCCTCAGCATACCAGAACCAAAAAATTGGTTACGGCTTACCATTCTCTCGTACCCCAGCAAACCATTCGATAACAAAAAACGGTGCCTCATTAAGCACCGTTTTTGATATCTGAATTGAGGACGATTTTACGTCAGTCCAAGAGACAAATTATGTTGTACCATCAGTCCGCATAGATAATTAACCTACCAACGCGAGAAGTATTCCTGCGGCAACGGCCGAGCCAAGTACACCTGCCACATTAGGGCCCATGGCGTGCATCAACAGAAAATTATGAGGATTGGCTTCCAGACCCACTTTATTTACCACCCTAGCTGCCATAGGCACCGCAGAAACACCTGCAGCACCTATGAGCGGATTAATATCTCCGCCGCTCAGTTTGCTCATTAACCTGGCCATAAGTACCCCAGTGGCGGTACCAATTGCAAAAGCGATAGCCCCTAAACCAAGAATACCGAGGGTTTCTACCGTAAGGAAAGCTTCTGCTGACAGTTTCGAACCAACCGCAAGACCAAGAAATATGGTAACTGTATTAATAAGTTCATTTTGAGCCGTTTTGCTTAAGCGGTCTACCACCCCACATTCTTTCATTAAGTTTCCAAAGCAAAACATACCAACAAGGGGCGTTGCTGCAGGTAAGAATAAAATAGTAAGAAACAATACCGCCAGAGGGAAAATGATTTTTTCTCGCTGGGACACAAATCGTAATTGCCCCATCTTTATTTCGCGCTCAGCCTTTGAGGTTAACGCTTTCATAATAGGAGGCTGAATAATGGGAACTAACGCCATATACGAATAAGCGGCTACGGCTATTGCTCCCAATAAATCTGGTGCTAATCGCGATGCCAAAAAAATGGCTGTAGGACCGTCCGCGCCGCCGATAATGGCAATTGCACTGGCATCTTTTAACGTAAACTCAAATCCGGGCAAC
Source organism: Alteromonas sp. RW2A1 (assembly GCF_001886475.1). NCBI lineage: Bacteria > Pseudomonadati > Pseudomonadota > Gammaproteobacteria > Alteromonadales > Alteromonadaceae > Alteromonas > Alteromonas sp. RW2A1. The sequence goes on from NZ_CP018031.1 coordinate 2,153,290, forward strand.
AAATTCAATGCAATAGCACCAAACAGAGTGGCAAATATTCCAAACTGAGCGGCGGCCCCTAACAGCAGCATTTTAGGGTTAGCAATTAATGCGCTGAAGTCAGTCATTGCACCAACGCCCATAAAAATAAGCAGTGGAAATACTCCGGTATCTATGCCAATTTTGTAAATATAATGCAGCAACCCACCGGCCTCTGAAAAGCCGGCTATGGGGATATTAGTAAGCAACGCGCCAAAGCCTATGGGCAGTAGCAATAGCGGCTCAAACTTCTTTACAATAGCCAAGTAGAGCAAGCCGAACCCCACTAGCATCATAACAAGCTGTCCCATCTCAAAATGGGCAAGCGCAGTACTTTCCCAAAGCAATAGTAACTTATCCATGTACTACCCCAACGCAATCAGTGGCTGCCCACTGCTTACGGCGTCGCCATCATTCACCAGAATATCGCTCACTGTACCTGTATAGGCCGAGCGAATTTCCGTCTCCATTTTCATCGCTTCTAATATAATGACCACATCGCCTTCTGAAACGGAATCTCCCTTGCGAACGAGAATTTTAAACACATTTCCAGCCAAGGGCGCATCAATAGACTCGCTCGCCTGAGATGGTGCAGGGGTTGACGATGAAGTGGTCTGCGATGAAACCTCTTTGGGTGTTTCATTTTGCGCTGCGCCTGAGGTTGCAGATGTAACACTGGTAAGCGTTCCAGATGGGGCCACTTCTACATGGTATACTTTACCATCAACATTAACGTCGTAAGAGGCTGTTTTTTCTGATGCTATGTTTTCAGAGGCTATGTTTTCAGAAGCCCCGTTATTAGAACCTATCTCATTCAAACCAATAGTGTTAGACGCAGTTGTTGCATCTGCTGATTTATCATCTTGTTTAGATGTCTTAGCAGGCGCTGCATCATAGACTTCGGGGGGCGCCTCAAAAGCATCAGGATTACCGCGATTAGTCAGAAATTTAAGCCCAATTTGAGGAAAAAGTGCGTAAGTCAGCACATCATCAATTTTGGCGTCGCACAGCGTTATGTTCTTTTTGTCCGCTAGCTCGTCTAACTCTTTTTCAAGCTTATCAAGTTCTGGCTCGATATTATCAGCAGGTCGGCATGTTATCGGCTCACTGCCATCTAACACACGCGCTTGTAACTCAGCGTTAACGGGGGCGGCGGTAGCGCCATATTCACCCTTTAACACCCCCGCGGTTTCTTTAGTGATACTTTTATAGCGTTCGCCGGTTAATACATTTAATACCGACTGAGTACCTACAATTTGCGACGTCGGCGTAACAAGAGGTATAAAGCCGAGATCTTCACGAACTCGAGGAATTTCTTTTAGCACCTCTTCAAACTTATCTTCTGCTCCTTGCTCTTTAAGCTGGCTTTCCATATTCGTAAGCATACCACCTGGAACTTGGGCGAGAAGTATACGCGCATCCACCCCCTTTAAGCTGCCCTCAAATTGACTGTATTTCTTTCTTACCTCTCGAAAATAGCTCGCAATCTCTTCTAAATGTGGCAGCGAGATACCTGTATCTCGCTGCGTTCCCTCCACAATCGACACCATGGTTTCAGTGGCGGTGTGCCCGTAGGTCATACTCATAGAGGATATTGCGGTGTCAAGCATATCAATGCCTGCATCAACGGCTTTTTGATAAGTTGCAGTACTGAGGCCAGTAGTAGCGTGACATTGCATAGCAATGGGCACGTGAACTGTTTCTTTTAGCCCCGAAATTAATGCCTCACATTCATAGGGTTTGAGTAAACCTGCCATATCTTTAATGCATATGGAATGTACACCAAGGTCTTCCAGCTGTTTGGCCATGTCTAACCACAATTCTAAACCGTGAACAGGACTTACTGTATAGGAGATAGTTCCCTGAGCATGTGCTCCGCTGTCGATTGTGGCTTTAACCGCTGTTTTGAGGTTTCGGATATCATTCATTGCATCGAAAATTCGAAAAACATCGACGCCACTCTCGTGCGCTCGTTCAACAAAGCGCGTTACTACGTCATCGGCATAGTGGCGGTACCCCAGGAGATTTTGTCCACGCAGCAGCATTTGTTGTCTAGTGTTGGGCATCGCTTTTTTTAGTTGTCTAATGCGCTCCCAAGGATCTTCTCCCAGATAGCGGATACAAGCATCAAAGGTTGCTCCTCCCCATGACTCTACAGACCAGAAACCAGCGCTGTCTAACTTCTCTGCAATGGGAAGCATATCTTCAATACGCATTCGGGTTGCCAGTAACGATTGATGCGCATCACGTAAAACAAGCTCAGTAAGGGCAAGAGGCTTAGTCATGGTAAATCCTTGAAATTATGAATTCTTATTGGTTTTTCGATGTGCGTGTATAGCGGCAGAAATTGCGGCGATGACATTCTTTTCGATGCCTGAGCCATCAGTGATTGAACCTTCAACGCTTGGTTGTTGCGCATTAGCCCTTCTGTCAGCCACAACTGATTCTGAGGCTACTTCGCCTGGAAATACGCTACAGAATTTCGCTATTAAATGAATGCCTAATATAAGCAAGCCAAGAAAAGAAAAGACAAACACCATGCCTATTAGCATTAAAGAAGCGGCCTCTAATAGAAGGCTAGCAACAGAATCGGTATTCATGCGTGCTCACAAGTTTGTTGTTGTGGTTAAATAACTATCACGGGGTCACTCAAACTTCAACAAAGCTAAGGAACATTTAGTAAAAAGCGAGGAAATAGATGGAGGACGAGTAAGAGAAATGACTATCTCATGGCATGCTGTTTTGACAGAGATAAAAAAACCCACCTCAATGAGGTGGGCTCTCTTATATGGCGCGTGTGGAAGGATTCGAACCTCCGACCGCCTGGTTCGTAGCCAGGTACTCTATCCAGCTGAGCTACACACGCGTAAACTGTTTTACTTTCAATTTTTACATCGAAAGGTGACGCTTCAAGTAAGTGGCGCGTGTGGAAGGATTCGAACCTCCGACCGCCTGGTTCGTAGCCAGGTACTCTATCCAGCTGAGCTACACACGCGCAATAAACTTTTTGTCGACCGCCACTATCAACGAATAATGGCGGAGAGGGAGGGATTCGAACCCTCGGTACGAATTAACGTACGGTTCCTTAGCAGGGAACTGGTTTCAGCCACTCACCCACCTCTCCTTGAGTGCGGGATGCATTTTACGGATTCACTGGCTTGAGTCAAACCTTTTTTAGGAAGAAAGTGTTCGTCCGCTGTCATTTTAAACGATTCGTTTAAAAAACACGTAATTTGAATGCTGGTTAAACAGTATAAACACGATTTCAAAGAATGCCATGCATAAATTGGCTTATACCGCTGTGTATAGATATGTGTATAGATGCTTACCCACTCAGCGAGACTTAAAACGTTGGAGTGGTTCTACATCAAGGTGACCCAACAATAATAAAAACACCAACAAAAAAGGCCGGCGTGCGCCGACCTTTCCCAGTGAAGCTCTATTAACGCTTACTCTGCAGAATCGGGCTGTCCGCCCTTTTCAGCTTGAATGCGCATATATATCTCTTCACGGTGCACAGAAACTTCTTTTGGTGCGTTAACACCTATTCGTACCTGATTCCCTTTTACGCCTAACACAGTAACAGTAACATCGTCACCAACCATAAGCGTTTCACCAACTCGACGAGTCAAAATAAGCATTCGCTTGCTCCTGTTCCTTTATATTTAACGTTTCCATTATAGTTCGCTTACTCGCCGGCACGACCCAGCGGAAGCACAGTGATTCCCTGTCTCTGTGTCACTTCAAAAACTCACTGTTATATGCACTTATCATTATAGCTTATCTTGTAACCAAGCGTTAACCGAATCTAACGCCTTATTAAGATTTTCCGGTTGGTCTCCACCAGCTTGTGCCATATCTGGCCTACCGCCGCCTTTACCACCAACCTGAGAGGCTACAAAGTTAACCAATTCACCTGCTTTAACTTGTCCGGTAAGTTTTTTGGTTACGCCAACAATCAGGTTAACTTTAGATTCGTTCGCTACACCTAATACTACGATACCTTCGCCTATTCGGTTCTTTATATCGTCCATCATTGAACGTAACGACTTGGCCTCAACACCTTCAAGGTTCGCAACAAGTACCTTAACACCGTTTATTTCTACCGTATTACTAAGCATATCAGCACCCTGCTGACTTGCCAGTTTTTGTTTCGCCGCAGTGAGCGATTTTTCTAATTCTTTAGTATGACTTTGCAATACAGACACGCGATCTACTACATTAGTTGGGTCTGTTTTCAACATTGCAGACAGTGAAGCTAGCGTAGTTTGCTGGTTCTGAATCATTTCTATTGCATATTCGCCAGTGACAGCTTCTATCCGACGCACGCCTGAGGCTATACCGGCTTCGCTTACTATTTTGAAAAGACCGATATCACCGGTTCTTTCAACGTGAGTACCACCGCAAAGTTCTACTGAGAATGGCCCCATGGTAACAACGCGAACTTTTTCGTCGTATTTTTCACCGAATAATGCCATGGCACCTGACGCTTTAGCATCTTCAAGTTCCATAAGTTGAGTGGTTAGCGCATGGTTAGCCCTTACTTCTGCATTTACTCTTCGCTCAATCTCAGCAATTTGCTGTGCAGAAAGCGATTCGAAATGAGAAAAATCAAAACGCATACGAGGCGCCTCAACAAGAGAGCCTTTTTGTGTGACGTGGTCGCCAAGAATTTCACGCAGTGCCGCGTGTAAAAGGTGCGTTGCACTATGGTTCTTTTTAATCGCTTCTCGGTTTGCAATGTCAATAGCAGCTTTAACGGTATCTTCTTTCTTCACCGTACCTTTTGCCACGCCTCTATGAGCAAAGGCTTTACCCATTTTTTGCGTGTCAGAAACCACAAACTCGCCATTAGCAACTCGTAAAACTCCTTTGTCACCCGATTGACCACCGCTTTCCGCATAAAACGGCGTATTATCTAGCACCACTACGCCCTCTTGGCCGTCTTCTAAGGTACTTACAAACTCATTGTCAGCAATAAGTTCAACGACAGTAGCGCTGCCTTCAACTTCCGTGTAGCCGGTGAAAGCAGTTTCTTGCTCTACCACCAACCTGCTGTTGTAGTCGGTTCCAAAGTTACTGGCTTGTTGTGCTCTTGCGCGCTGCTCTTGCATTGCGGCTTCAAAGCCTGCTTCGTCTATTTTTAGCTCGTGCTCGCGGGCAACATCGTTGGTCAAATCAACTGGGAAGCCGTAGGTATCGTAGAGTTTAAATACGATATCGCCTGGAATAGTATCGCCTTTTAACGACTCAAGCGTATCGTTCAGCATTGCCATGCCGCGAGCTAGTGTCTTGCTAAACTGCTCTTCTTCTACACGAAGTACCTTTTCAACCACTGGCTTTTGATCAACAAGCTCCGGATAGGCTTCTCCCATTTCACTCGCTAGAGATGCGACTAACTTATAGAAAAAGATGTCGTCTGCGCCAAGTTTGTAACCATGACGTACAGCTCGGCGGATAATTCTTCTAAGAACGTAACCACGACCTTCGTTCGATGGCATTACCCCGTCGCAAATTAAGAAACTACAAGAGCGAATATGATCAGCAATAACGCGCAGCGATTTGTCTTCCAAATCAGTGGTACCAACGATATCAGCCGCTGACTTAATAAGGTTTTGAAACAGGTCTATCTCATAGTTACTGTGTACATTCTGGAGTATTGCAGAAATGCGCTCTAGTCCCATTCCCGTATCGATAGAAGGTGCCGGAAGCGACTCCATACTGCCATCGGCCTGCTTGTTGTATTGCATGAATACAAGATTCCAGATCTCGATAAAGCGATCACCATCTTCTTCTGGCGTTCCAGGAGGGCCCCCCCAAATATGTTCACCATGGTCGTAAAAGATTTCAGAACAAGGGCCGCAAGGTCCGGTATCACCCATAGACCAAAAGTTGTCAGATGTACTTATGCGAATAATTTTCTCTTTAGGAACGCCAATGTGGTTTTCCCAAATATCAAAAGCTTCATCGTCTTCAGAGTAAACCGTAACTAACAGCTTTTCTTTCGGTAGGCCTACTTCTTTAGTCAGGAAAGTCCACGCAAACTCAATGGCTTCTTTTTTGAAATAATCACCGAAGCTAAAGTTACCTAGCATTTCAAAGAAAGTATGGTGACGTGCTGTATAACCTACGTTTTCCAAATCATTGTGCTTACCGCCAGCTCGAACACAGCGCTGTGATGAAACCGCGCGGTTGTAGCTTCGCTTATCAGCACCAAGAAGCGTATCTTTGAACTGGTTCATACCTGCATTAGTAAAAAGAAGCGTAGGGTCGTCTGCCGGCACGAGTGAGGAGCTTGCTACGGCGTGATGGCCATGACTTTTAAAATAATCGATAAACTTATTGCGTAAGTCAGCAGTTGATATTGTCATTGAAAACCTAACTTCCTTTATACTAGTAATGGGACTGTGCGAAACATTTCCTCAGAAATAATTGCCGAGCGAAATGTTAACAAAGGGATATTCACAAACAGTTGTGTTTATCTCGCACAAATTTGCGCAACAATACCACGATTCAGTCATTTCTGTTAAGTGTAAGACGCTTTGTAATGGCGCAAATCTGTCATATATTTCGCTAATTTGAGGGTGTTTCGGTGCTTACTCGTTGCTCACTGCGTAATCGATATGGTCTTGATAAAAACCCCGGTATTGTAGAAAGCGTTTTTGCTTTTGCCGCAGTGCGTAGTCGGTTTCAAAAAAATCACCGAACTTTTTGGTCTTTACTTTTTTCGCGCTTTCAAACCAATCGGCTTCTATTTCAAGAAGCGCGTCTCGCACTATGCCCTCATCTACGCCGTATTGCTGCAGATCTAACTTTATGACTCTAGGCCCCTTCCCCTTTAAGTAAAGCGTGCGCGCTCTGCTACAGGCAAACCGGTGATCGCTTTGCAAGTCTCTGTTGCGAAATTCATCCAATATGGGCAGGAAATCATCGCTTTCAATTCCCTTTTGAGAAAGCTTGCGCACTACCTCACTGTAACTATGCTCTCGTCGTGCCAGCATGCGAGTAATCGCGTCAATAATGATCTTTCTGTCAAACTCTGACATTTTTGTGAACTAGCCCCTTATCAATTTTCGTAAACATTTTGTTTTATATAAACGTGGCGTGTCGTATTTGTCATAAAGGTTTTTGTCATAAAGAAAGTCCGCAATAACAAGTAGCCATAAATAACGAGCACATTCTAGCTTTACCGCTTGAGAGTCGCACCCCCTAACGCAAAATTACTGCTGAAATAACAATGTGCGTAAATCAATGAACGAAAAAATAGTAATACATGACAGCATAGCAACCATTGCGAAAGAACAGTGGAACCAGCTTGCACACAATGCTGGGCCTTTTCTTCAGTATGAATTTTTAAGCGCATTAGAGGTTTCTGGTTGCTGCGGAGGCGACACGGGTTGGCAGCCCTTTCATGTTACGGTGGAACGCGAGGGCAGTATTGTTCTTGCCGTTCCCGGCTACCTCAAAACTCATAGCTACGGAGAATACGTCTTCGATCATGCCTGGGCCAACGCTTATCATCAGCATGGATTGGAATACTACCCTAAATGGATTGCGGCGGTACCTTTTACACCGGTTACGGGACCACGACTATTAGTAAAAGAGGAAAACCTACTTAGCGCTGATCTCGTTCACGATATTGGCAATTCATTGAAGACAGAATGTGAATCTCGATTCGGTGAAAGCCTTTCCTCTCTTCACTGGTTGTTTGTCGGCGAAGATGAAGACCAGGCTCTCGATGAAGAACGCCAATACTTAACTCGCCACAGCGTTCAGTTTCAATGGCATAACTACAATTATGCCGGTTTCGATGACTTTCTTAGCGCACTGACGTCAAGAAAGCGAAAATCTATTAAAAAAACTCGAAAAGCGCTGTTAGGCAAAGGGATCCGCTTTTCACATCGAACTGGCCGTAGTATTGATGCAGACACTCTCTCTTTCTTTGTTAAGTGCTATCAATCGACTTATCTAAAACGAAGCGGTCATGTGGGATATCTTAACAAAGCATTTTTTGAAACCCTGGTGAACACGATGAGCGAACGCATTCTTATTGTTACCGCCGAAGAACACCAAGTGCCCATTGCCAGCGCTCTATTTTTTTATGACAGCTCAGGCCTTTACGGCAGATATTGGGGAGCGTTAAAGCAGGTTGATAGCTTACACTTTGCCTGCTGCTATTTTGAGGGAATAGAGTTCGCCATTAACAACAAGCTACCTCACTTTAACCCCGGTACCCAGGGCGAGCACAAAATACTCCGGGGCTTTGAACCCGTTTACTGTAAATCTAAACATCAACTTTTAGAGTTTGCTTTTCACGATGCTGTCGCAAATTTTTTACAGCAAGAAAACCAACATATCGTTCACTATTTTAATCAGGCACAGAATGCTTTACCTTTTAATCAGGAATTTGTGCCTACTTTAAAAACAAAAAGTGTCATTCATCCTAACGACGACACATAAAATCAAAACGAGAAATCTTATGAAATATAAATTATTAGCCGTAGCAGTTGCGGCATCACTAGGCCTTGCCGGTTGTGGTCAACCAGAACAAGCAAAAGAACAGATGACCAAAGCAGAGCCTGCGGAACAACCAAAAACGGAAGCTGAACTGGGGTCATTCGGTGTAGACCTTTCTGCACGCAACGAACAAGTGAAGCCTGGTGACGACTTCTTTATGTATGCAAGCGGCACTTGGTACGACAACTATGAGCTACCCGCTGACAAAACTCGCTACGGTGCCTTTACGGCACTTGCAGAGCGCAGTGAAGAGCAAGTAAAAACCATTATTGACGGGCTAACAGAAAAAGAAAACCTGAATGCTGACGAAAAGTTAGTGAAAGACTTTTATGTTTCATTCATGGACACAGACACAATCAATGAAAAAGGAATTGCTCCGATCAGCGATGTGTTGGACACCATTAACAACATCGAAAGCACAAAAGATCTGACCGCAGCATTTGGTAAAAGCTGGCTATACGGTTACAGCACGCCTATTGGCGGTGGTATGTGGTATAACCGACTCGATCCTAACGAATATCAGCTAAGCGTTGGTGTGGGTGGCTTAGGTTTACCCGACAGAGACTACTACTTAAGCGATAGCGAGCGATTTGTAAAAATTCGCGAAGCCTATGTTGCGCATATTGAAGAGATGCTTACCCTTGCTGGCGAAGAGAACGCTGCTGAAAAAGCGGCAAATATTATGGCCCTTGAAACACAGCTGGCAGAAGTACAGTGGCCGCGTGAAAAACGCCGTAACCGCGATCTTACTCTTAACCAGATAGAGCGCAGTAAGCTTACAGATACTTACCCTGGCTTTGACTGGGATGTTTACTTCGCACAAATGGACTACCAAGTACCTGAGCTAAACATCACTCAGCCAGAACCGGTGAAAGATGTCATCAAGCTTATCAATCAAGCAGACCTTGCAGATTGGAAATCGTACCTTAAGTATCACACCATCTCTAATAATGCGGACTTGCTCTCAGAAGATGTCTATATGGCCAACTTCGATTTTTACGGTCGCACGTTAAACGGTCAGCAAGAGCCACGTCCGCGCTGGAAGCGCGCGCTAAGCCAGATGTCTAGCACCCAGTCACTTGGCTTTGCGATAGGCAAAATTTATGTTGATGAGTACTTCCCTGAAAGTTCTAAAACTCAGATGGCCGAATTGGTTGAAAATCTTCGCGCAGCCTTGGGTGAGCGCATAGACACACTAGACTGGATGGGTGAGGAAACAAAAGTAAACGCTAAAGAAAAGCTGATGGCTTTCCGCCCGAAAATTGGCTACCCAGATGAATGGCAGTCTTTTGATGGCGTCACGATTAGTGATAGCGACCTGGTTGGTAATGTTCGCAATTTACGTGAATTCTTCCATGCAGAGTCTGTTGAACGTGAGCTTAAAAAAACCGACCGTGAGCGTTGGGGCATGACACCACAGCGAGTTAACGCTTACTACAACAGTTCGTTCAACGAAATTGTATTCCCTGCTGCTATTTTGCAGCCTCCGTTTTTCGATCCCAATGCCGACCCTGCGGTTAACTATGGTGCAATTGGTGCCGTCATTGGACACGAAATGGGACATGGTTTTGATGACCAAGGCTCTAAGTCAGATGCAAACGGTATTCAAACTAATTGGTGGACAGACGAAGATCGCGCCGCATTTGAAGAAAAAGCAGACGCGCTTGCTGCTCAATACAGCAAATATGAGCCAATTGAAGGCAACTTTGTAAACGGTAGAAACAGTTTAGGCGAGAACATCGGTGATGTGGGCGGCTTGGCAATGGCATATCACGCTTACAAATTAAGCCTTAATGGTAAAGAAGCGCCCGTTATCGACGGACTTACTGGCGACCAACGCTTTTTCTTAGCATGGGCTCAAGTTTGGAAAGAGAAACGTACTGAGCAAAGTATGCTAAATCAGCTTCGCGCAGGTACTCACGCTCCAGGGCGCTTCCGTGCACAAGCACCTCGTAACCACGATGCGTGGTATGAAGCGTTTAACGTGCAGCCTGGCGATGAACTGTACCTTGCTCCAGAAGAGCGCGTACGTATTTGGTAATAGGTATTGAAAGACTGTATTCAGCCGAACTAGTAAGGATTGCTGGACGGATTCAGTTCAGCTGCTATACATGATTTAAACTGCTTAAGTTAAGAGGCATCATAGTAATCTATGATGCCTTTTTTATTGGGCCTAGGGTAATTTAGCGATGGAGATACGTAAAAACGTTACTAGATCTGTAATGTAAGCCCTGGAGTTGAATAGCACTTTTGATTTAGGTTTAAGGCTGATTAATAGCCCAAAATAACAAAACTTACGATTTGCCGTGTTGTGCTATCAAGTCTCTTACGTATTGTTTGATTCGAGTGACTGGCTCTGCAAAATCGCCATGTCCAACGCTTCCCATAGAATAGCGTAACCAGTAGCCATCAATTAATGCTGACGTTGATGCCGCTGCATGTCTTGCATGTGCTTTTGGCAAAAGTTGACGGTAGCTAAAGGCTAAATTGCTCTCTAAACGCTTATGATTAATACATTGAAGCCTGTGCAAGTTTTCATTATGAAGTGAAAGAGCCCAAAAGTTAAACCATGTATTCGTTGCGGAGGCTGCCCCTTGCGTTTGAGAGAAGTTATTTTCGATTATAAAATCTATGCGAGCTAGAGGGTCTGAAATCTTTTTGGTTATTTTTAGCGCCTCTAAAAGATAACGCATCGTCGCTTCAATCAGGCCCTGCTTATCGCCGAAATAATGGCTTATAATGCCTGACGACAACCCGGCTCGTTTGCTAATTAAGCTAATTGTTGTGCCGTGATACCCCACTTCGGCCATGACAGCTAAGGTTGCATCTATTAACTGTTTTTTGCGAATCGATTCCATACCGACTTTGGGCATACTACCACTCCTGCTTATCAACTTAACACGCGTCTCTGTGCGTTAAATGCCTCATAATTTTATGCACGCATTGTAAATATCAACACTCCTTTATTCCACTAACTTCACTCAGTAAGGCATAAAATGCGATTGTTGCACAAAAATAAACGACACAATTAAACTCACAAATAAAAAAGCTCCCTGTTCGTGAAGAACAGGGAGCTTTGTATATTAAACATTGCTTTGGCGGTTTACTCTTAACCGCGTAGCATCAATTAAGATTGAGCGGCTGCTTTTAAAGGCGCTTGATCGTCGGCATCACCATTACCGCCCACTTTCTTTTTTGCAAATACCAACGCTTCATGCAAAGTTTCAAAATTAGGTATACCTGGATGAGCTTCATTCACCCCTTCTAAAACCTTGTTAAGCTTTTCATTGGCTCCGCACAATATTAACTGCCTACCTGCCGCTAGAGCATCAGAGGTTACCGTATCAACCGCCATTGCGGCAGAAACATCCATAAGCGGTACGCGAGAGAAGTCTAGAATCGTGAACTGAGAGCCTGCAGGCACTCGTTCGCGAACGCGATGGCCAAGGTCTGCTGCAGCACCAAAGCTTAGCGGGCCGCCAAAACTAAAGATAGAAACCTTGTCTTTAAGCTCTTCAAACAATGCGTTCTCTTTCGGGTCGTTGAGCTCTTGAGGTATTTTTTGCAGCTCTTCAATTTGCAATTGCGCAACCTGCCTAACATACGCTAGCGCGCCAAGTACCACACCAACACCTACTGCGGTGATAAGGTCTACAAACACCGTTAAAGACAGCACTACTAGCATTAGAGCGAAGTCCCATCTTGGGCCTTTGTGAGCACGTTTTAGGTAGCCCCAGTCAATGATGTCTAGGCCAACCTTGACCAGAATACCCGCAAGTACTGCGTGCGGTATCTGTGCTGCAAGTGGGCTAAGACCCAACACGATGGCAAGCAATACGAGTGCATGCACCATACCCGACACGTTGTATTTACCGCCACTACGAATATTAACTACGGTACGCATGGTGGCACCTGCGCCAGCGATACCGCCAATTAAACCTGCAAATGTATTACCAATACCTTGACCAATAAGTTCTTTGTTACTGTCGTGGCGGGTACGCGTCATGTTATCCGCAACAAGAGACGTTAACAGACTGTCTATTGCACCAAGCAACGCTAGTACGAACGCAGCTTCTATCACCAACCATAGTTTACTTTGGTCGTATACAGGTAGCTGTAAGCTTGGTAAACCCGTTGGAATATTTCCAAGCACAGGTACACTTAACGCCAAACTCACTAAGGTACCGATAATTAGTGCCGCTAAAGCACCAGGAACATACTTTCCTAGCGACGCAGGCCATTTATAAGCAATGATAAGCGTGCCCAAACCAAGCGCTAGTGTAGAGAAATTGATATCTGCCAACGCAGTTGGAAGGTAAGAAAGGGCACCAATTGTTCCACCAGGAGGCTCATGGCCAAGCAATCGACCAATTTGCAGAATAATAATGATAGCGCCTATCCCTGACATGAAGCCAGATATCACTGGATAAGGAACAAGCCGGATGTACTGTCCTACGCCAAATAATCCGAAGGCTATTTGGAAAACACCGGCTAGCATCACTGCTGTGAAAATTAAGCTAGCGTCACCTGATAGACTGGCAAACAAGCCCGCCAGCACAACAACCATAGGGCCCGTTGGACCAGAAATTTGAGCGGGTGTACCGCCAAAAAGTGCAGCGAAAAAGCCCACTGCAATTGCGCCGTACAGGCCAGCCATAGGCCCAAGACCTGAAGCTACACCCAGTGCTAGCGCTAAGGGCAATGCAACGATACCGGCGGTTAAACCACCAGTAAGATCACCCCTTAAATTTGAAAAATTAACTTTTACCACAAATGTTCCCTCTTATTCAGCAGCGTTTGCACGTTTAAATCTAGCTTCAGCTTCTGACTGATCCATAGTGATAAAGTCACCTGTTTCACTGCTGTAACAAAGCATGTCACCGCTACCGATATTATACACCCAACCATGAAGTTCAACTTGACCTGTTGCAATTTTTGCTGCAACCGCAGGGTGAGTGCGAAGGTGCTGTATTTGTTGAAGTACATTTTCTTTGGTTACGGCTTCTAAATCGTCAATAGACAATTTATCGTGACCGCAGCGCTCTTTTACCACATCAGTGGCTACACGGCAGTGACCTAGCCACTCTTTTACATGAGGTAGAGAATCAAGCCCTTCTGGGTTAATTGCCCCTTTCATAGCGCCGCAGTCTGTGTGTCCACAAACAACAATGTGAGAAACGCCTAACGCTGCAACGGCAAACTCGATAGACGCTGTCATACCGCCTGTTTGATTACTGTGCGGTGGAACGATGTTACCCGCATTACGGCAAATGAATAGCTCACCCGGCTCTGTCTGGGTCACTAAGTTGGGGTCGATGCGAGAATCTGAGCAGGTTATGAAAAGAACTTCTGGATTTTGACCATTAGCTAGCTTTTGAAAGGTCGCCTTTTTGCTAGGGTACACTTCCTTTTGAAATTTGGTAACACCTGAAAAAACATGATCCATAGAATACTCCCGGTATTTTAATAGTTATAATGATATTAATACTCTAGTGTCACTTGATAGATTAATAGTTTAATATAGTAGCTCGTGATACCCAGTCGCTATCACGCTAGCGTTTTTTATTGAAAAATATAGTCGAAAGTAGGAAATATCAGCATGCAATTAGGCGGCAAAGCCCCTTCGTTTAACCAGATACGCTACTTTGTAGCTGTTGCTAAATACCTCAATTTTCGACAGGCTGCCGGCGCACTAGGTATTAGCCAACCCACGTTGACTAGCCAAATAAATGCGTTGGAGGACACACTCAATTTAACGCTTTTTGAGCGCTCCCGCACTGGAACCCTACTTTCACCGCAAGGTAAAGCCTTATTGGCGAGTGCAGAAGAGGTATTGCAATCAACTCAACGTTTTACCGAAATGGCTAGAGATCTGTCTAAAGGGGAAATCATTACCTATCGCCTCGGCATTCCCCCTACACTAGGCCCTTATCTACTTCCGTTTGTGCTACCTGACTTACACAAACTTAAACCGGGGTTGAGATTTTACGTGAGGGAAGCCTCTCCTGATGATCTACAACACGGTTTATTACGAGGAGAATATGATCTGATTTTGTCGCCACTTTCGACAGAAAACTCCCAATTAATTACCTATCCCCTTTTCAAAGAGCCACTTAAATTTGTCACGCCTTCTGACCACTTCCTATCCGGCAAAGCCTTCGTGCACCCACAGGATATCAGTGGTGAAAAAGTACTTACGCTGGAAGATAGACATCATTTCCATCATCAGGTACAGCGAATATGCGAAGATATTGGTGCAGATTTACAGCGTGATTACGAAGGAACGAGCTTAGATACATTGAGGCAAATGGTTGTGATGGGAATGGGAGTGGCATTTTTGCCCGGCCTTTATATTCACTCAGAACTGCACAAACCTGAGGCTCTGCATGTCTGTGAAATTGCAGATATGCCTATAGAAAGGCAGCATTCACTAGCATGGCGAAATACCTCACCCAGCAGACAAACATTCCGAGAGATATCCATAATTCTAAAGCGGATAATCGAGGCGAGACTGGCAGATGCCGTAAGCATGTGTGATTAGGGCTTTATTGAATGATTGATAGACAACACCTGCGTATTGTAAAAGCAATACAAACACACGGAACAATGACAGAAGCAGCTAAGTCGTTGTTTTTGACACAATCAGCGCTAAGTCATGCTATGAAAAAATTAGAGCATGAGTTTGACGTTCCTTTGTGGCAAAAAGAGGGAAGGCATTTAATACTCACTCAGGCAGGAGAGAGTTTGCTGGGCTTGGCTCAGCGCATACTACCTCAGTTCGAACATACCGAATCGCAGCTTCGTAGATTTGCACAGGGAAAGCAGGGAATTTTGCGTATTGGTATGGAGTGCTACCCTTGTTTTGAATGGCTGCTCAAAATAGTGGCGCCTTTTTTAAAAGCGTTCCCCGATGTTGATGTGGATGTACGAAGGGCCTTTTCCTTTGGTGGGCTTCAGGCATTGCATGGGTATGATATTGATGTGCTGATCACCCCTGACCCTTTGCATTTAGATGCCATTACTTATACGCCCGTTTTTAGTTACGAGCAGGTATTAGTGATGCACAACGACCATGAGCTGGGCGATAAAGCATTTATAACACCGCGAGATTTAGTTAAAGAAACACTTATTTCATATCCAGTAGAGAGAAGTCGGCTAGATATCTTTTCGCAATTTCTAACGCCTGCCAACGCGTCGGTGAAAAGCCATAAAACAATAGAAACGACTGAGATCATTTTACAAATGGTGACGGCAGGCAGAGGAGTAACTGCGTTACCGAAATGGCTTGTAGAAGAATCGAAAGAATGTGAGAGCCTTATATATAGGTCTCTTGGCGAGAAGGGTTTAGAGAAAACCTTGTACGTGGGGCATAGGAAACAGTCAGATACACTAGGGTTTATTGACAGTTTCGTTGCTATGGCCATAGAGCAAGGTAAACAAGCAAAACGCACGGAGTAATGCCTCCGTGCACAATAACTATATATGTATAGAATACCTGGCTTACAATGCGCTTAGCTATAAAAACAAAGGTATGCCGAAGCTGACGACACTTTGACATCAAAAGACACATTCGCATCTACATTAAACTCGGTGCCCGCTGGAAAAGACTCCCAACTTTCACTGCCTGGTAGTTTTACTGTAAGTTCGCCCTCAACAACTTTCATAAGCTCTTTTTTAGTCGTATCGAAAGTATATTCCCCCGGCGACATAACGCCCGATGTACAAGGCCCGCTAGCCGATTCAAATGATATTGAGGTGACTTTGTTATCAAAGTAGTGATTCACTGCAAATGTCATGGTGTGTTCCTATCTGTGTTTTAAGAAAAAGAACGTTTTTAGTTAAAACGTCATTGTTGCATTGGCGGTTTTGCCGTGCGATTTGTCGCAATGCTTCAGAGCATTGCGTTTATGAGTTTATGTATAAAGAAAATTAGGGGGTTTACTAGCGCGCTTTTGACCTAGCTTTTAGTCCAAACCAGCATCATATTGTTTGCTGGCATCGATATTTGCTCACTTAGCATTAAATTTGGCGCCCAACTCAACAGGTCGTCAATATCACGGTAACCGCCATAGCCTCGCTCAACAAGCGATTTATGAAATTCTTCATTACTTGCTGATGAAAAAGCCCCAGCTTGGGTAAAAGGCCCGTATTGGCAAAACACTCCCCCTTTGGGCAAGTGGTTCATTACCGATTTCATCAACAATTCTACTTCGTCTTTCTGCATGATATGGGCGGTATTGGCGCTAAAAACTCCGTCGAAACTACCTTCTGGAAATGAATCAACCCCAACGGTATACTCTATTGGCTTAGCTAAGTTGGGTAGTGAAGACTCACTTACCCATGCATTAATTCCGTCGTGATAATGTACTTGGTCGCTTGTTTGCCACAATAAATGAGGCAAATGAGCAGAAAAATATGACGCGTGTTGGCCAGTACCACTGCCAATTTCAAGCACCTGTTTACTGTTAGCAAACGCCCTTTTTAACACGGCTAAAATAGGGCGCTTGTTGTTTTCACATGCTTGACTAAATGGCTTATCCATAACTTTGTCATCCATTCTGATTATTAACGACAGCGGCAGTTAGCGGGCTCTAATCGCTTAAATTTGGCCCCAGCCATTTTTCAGCTTCTTCCAGCGTCCAGTTTTTACGCTTCGCATAGTCTTCAACTTGGTCAGCTTGAATTTTTGCTACTGCGAAGTATTTGGACTCTGGATGGGCAAAGTACCACCCGGACACTGACGCTCCCGGCCACATTGCGTAACTCTCGGTAAGTTTCATCCCGGTATGTTCCTGGGCAGCAAGCAGATCCCAGATAAGCTGTTTCTCAGTATGCTCTGGACATGCAGCATAGCCTGGCGCAGGTCTAATACCCTGGTACTTCTCTCTTATTAACTCATCGTTATTCAGAGTTTCATCTGGCGCATATCCCCAGTATTTCAGTCGAACCTGTTGATGCAGATATTCAGCAAAGGCCTCAGCGAGTCGATCAGCTACCGATTTAACCATGATCCCGTTGTAATCATCGCCCGCTTTTATATAAGTGTCTGCTAGACTGTCTTCACCTATTCCACTAGTCACTGCAAATGCACCGACATAATCGGCAATGCCGCTTTCTTTATCCGCAACAAAGTCGGCAAGGCAGTAGTTGGCAAATTTGTCCTTCTGGGTTTGCTGACGCAGGTGATGGGCGACGCCTTTCACAGTAGTGCGGCTCTCATCTGCGTAAATCTCAATATCATCCCCCAACCTATTGGCAGGGAACAACCCAATAACCCCTTTTGCCTGCAAGGCTTTATCTGCAATGATTTTGTCTAGCATTGCGTTCGCATCTGCAAACAGTGAAGTTGCCTCTTCACCGACTACCTCATCATCTAGAATACGGGGGTACTTACCCGCCAGTGACCAAGTTAAAAAGAAAGGAGTCCAATCTATGTATTCACGCAATGTGGCTAGATCAGCGGTAATCGGTGTAACACCAAGCTTTGCAGGCGTTACCGGCGGTGTGGAAAAATCAACCTGACAGCTGTTCTCCCGCGCTTTTTCTAACGTGACGGGTTTACTGCGCGGCTTCTTGCGCGCGTGTTGGTCGCGCACGGTATCGTACTCTTTAGCTAGCTCTGTCGCATAGATATCTCTAGAGCCTTTATTGAGTAGCTTCTGACACACTCCCACGGCGCGGCTTGCATTAGGTACATAAGCAACTGGGGCGTGATAATTTTGCTCGATTTTCACCGCGGTATGAGCTTTAGACGTAGTAGCTCCGCCAATTAACAGCGGCATATCAAAGCCCTGTCGCTCCATTTCTTTTGCCACATGTACCATTTCATCGAGAGACGGTGTAATGAGGCCCGATAAACCTATCATGTCCACATTCTCTTCTTTGGCTTTTTGAAGAATATTTGCAGCGGGTACCATCACACCCATATCGATGACTTCAAAGTTATTACATTGCAGTACAACACCTACGATATTCTTACCAATGTCGTGTACATCACCTTTTACCGTTGCGAGCAATATCTTTCCATTACTCTTATTGTCATCTGACTTTTCTGCTTCGATGTAGGGCTGCAAGTGAGCAACCGCTTTTTTCATAACTCGCGCAGACTTCACAACCTGTGGCAAAAACATTTTGCCTTCACCAAACAAGTCCCCTACTACATTCATGCCATCCATCAATGGCCCTTCAATAACATGAAGAGGGCGTTCTGCTTGCTGTCGAGCCTCTTCAGTATCGTCAATAATATAGTCGGTAATACCCTTTATGAGAGCGTGTTCTAAACGCTTGTTTACACTCTGCTCTCGCCATGAGAGATCTTCTTTTGCAGCGGCTTTGCCGTCGCCCTGAAACTGTGGCGCAATATCTAACAAGCGCTCTGTACCATCGCTGCGTCTATTTAAAATAACGTCTTCTACAGCTTCGCGAAGCGCTTGTGGAATTTCGTCATAAACTTCAAGCTGACCCGCGTTAACTATTGCCATATCCATACCGGCTCTAATAGCGTGGTACAAGAATACAGAGTGCATGGCCTCGCGAACCGGGTTGTTGCCGCGAAAAGAGAACGAGATATTCGATAAACCGCCTGATATATGGGAATAAGGGCAAGTTTGGCGAATAACGCGAGTGGCTTCAATAAAATCTACAGCGTAATTGTCGTGTTCTTCAATACCCGTTGCTACAGCAAAAATGTTGGGATCGAAGATAATATCTTCTGGAGGGAAACCAATTTCTTCTGTTAGAACCTTATAGCTTCGCTGACAAATTTCTACTTTACGCGCTTGCGTATCTGCCTGCCCCTTTTCGTCGAAGGCCATTACTACCGTTGCAGCGCCATAGCGTTTAATTTTCTTTGCCTGGGCGAGAAATACCTCTTCACCTTCTTTTAAGCTGATAGAGTTAACGATAGCTTTGCCTTGGACACATTTCAGTCCAGCTTCAATCACGTCCCATTTTGAAGAGTCAATCATAATAGGTACACGACTAATATCAGGCTCAGACGCAATAAGATTTAAAAACGTCACCATTGCCTGCTTAGAATCAAGCATGGCCTCGTCCATGTTGATATCTATTATTTGTGCCCCGCTCTCGACTTGCTGGCGTGCAACGTCTAAGGCAGCTTCATAATCGCCTTCTAATATAAGCCGTTTAAAGCGAGCTGAACCGGTAACGTTCGTTCGCTCACCAATATTAATAAATGTAGAAAATCCTGCGCTCATATTGCCCTCCTAGTGTACAAACGGCTCTAGGCCTGACAGACGCATTTTTGGTTCAAAAGCTGGTACTACTCGAGGTTTAATGTCTGCTACTGCCTCTGCAATATCCCGAATATGATCGGGCGTGCTACCACAGCACCCCCCCACAATATTAACCAGCCCTGACTCAGCCCATTCTTTGATATGTGTGGCCATTTCAGGCCCTTCCATATCATATTCTCCGAACTCGTTTGGTAACCCTGCATTAGGGTGGGCAGAAATAAAGCATTCGGCGATAGCCGCTACTTCGTCAACATACTGACGGAGCAAGTCTGGACCCAGTGCGCAATTAAGGCCGAAAGAAAACGGGTTAACATGACGCATCGAATAATAAAACGCTTCCGCTGTTTGGCCAGAAAGCGTGCGACCGGAGGCATCGGTAATTGTGCCCGATACCATGACTGGTAAGGTAACGCCTACTTTTTCAAATGTTTGCTCAACCGCAAACGCCGCTGCTTTTGCATTTAATGTATCGAAAATAGTTTCCAGCATAATGAGGTCGGCTCCGCCCTCAATTAGCGCTTCTGTTGATTCACTGTAAGCCTCCACCAATTCATCGAAGGTAACATTGCGTTTCCCGGGGTCATTAACATCAGGAGAAATCGATGCCGTGCGATTAGTGGGCCCTAGCACGCCAGCAACAAAACGAGGTTTATTTGGTGTTTTAGCGGTATATTCTGCTGCCGCCTTTTTAGCTAGCTTTGCTGCCGACACGTTTATGTCGCGAGAAGTAGCCTGCATATCATAGTCGGCCATAGCGATAGTGGTGGCGTTAAACGTGTTTGTTTCGATAATGTCAGCGCCTGCATCTAAATAATCACAATGAATTTGATAAATAATATCAGGCTGAGTGAGGACAAGAAGATCGTTATTACCTTGAACATCGCAATGCCAGTTAGCAAACTGTTCACCGCGGTAATCAGCCTCTTCTAGTTTATGCTGTTGGATCATCGTGCCCATAGCACCATCAAGCACTAAAATTCTTTCCTTTGCTGCACCGGCTAAACTTGCCTGTGCATTTGAATCAAAAACGTTTTTCACTCATTACCTCTTTGGCTGTGATTTTTCAGCTAACTGACTCAGATCGTAAGGTGTAGTTTGGTAAACGTAATAGTTTAACCAATTTGTAAATAACAAACTTCCATGAGAGCGCCACTGAACTATTGGCGACTTGGTTGGGTCGTTGTCAGTGAAATAATTTTTAGGTATCGCCGGGTTTTGACCCGAGTTCAGATCCCGTAAATATTCATCTTTCAACGTCTCTGCTTCGTACTCAGGGTGTCCGGTGACAAACACCATTCGCTTGTCTTCAGACGCTACAATATAGGCTCCAACTTCATCCGACTCGGCTACAACGTTAAGCCCCTCTACACCGTTATACAGTGAGGTATCGATATGGCCATAGCGAGAATGTGGCGCTGAAAATGTTGGGTCGAACCCTCTGAGTAATTCGTTGTTCGGGTCGTTGACGTTATGCTGATAAACACCTGAGAACTTTTCTTCTCGCAGCTGCCGCGTTACACCGTAAAAATGATACATTGCTGCATGTGCAGCCCAGCACAAGTAAAGCGTAGAATTAACGTGACGCTGAGCCCACTCTAGGATTGTTGTCATATTATCCCAGTATTTCACGTCTTCATAGTCGAGTAGCGCAAGGGGGGCACCAGTTACAATTAAACCATCGTATTTTTTGTTCGCCACACTGGAAAACTCGTGATAAAACGCATCCATGTGCGACTGCGGCGTATTTTTGGGCGCCTGATTGTCAATACGAATAAAATCTACATTGATTTGAAGGGGAGTATTCGACAGCAAGCGCAGCAGCTGCACTTCAGTCTCAATTTTGTTTGGCATTAAATTAAGAATGCCAACTTCAAGAGGGCGAATTTCCTGACTTGATGCTCTATCCATATCCATGGTGAATATATTTTCACCCAGTAAAACATTCTGAGCAGGAAGTTGCACAGGAATACGGATTGGCATAATTAACTCCAGTCGAAGATTGCGATGACTGTATTGTGGCGAATACTATGAATATGTCAACATCTTTACGTCTAGACGTCTAAACAGAAAGTGAGTGCCTGCCGAGAGTGCTACAAAAATTAGTTATCCGCTAGCGCACTGAAGGTGAGCAATTAACGGCTCATATATTCGTGATATTCACTATTTTTGCGACTTGTGAACCATTACCAACATTTCGGC
This sequence comes from Alteromonas sp. RW2A1, assembly GCF_001886475.1. Lineage (NCBI taxonomy): Bacteria > Pseudomonadati > Pseudomonadota > Gammaproteobacteria > Alteromonadales > Alteromonadaceae > Alteromonas > Alteromonas sp. RW2A1. Next base: position 2,175,279 of record NZ_CP018031.1, read on the forward strand.
TTCAGCACGAGGTATATCACAAGACTCTATGATTTCTTCTATACTCGCACCTTTTTTAACTAAATCTGCAGCACGCTGATATAACTTTAAAGAAGGATCTTGAAATTTGAGGTCGCGAACCTGACTTTCCAGCTCTTGTTGCTTTTCTTCAACGCGTTGTAAATGCTTGCTTATTACCAAACTTCTCGCCTGCGCTTCTGTTTGTTGGTTATTCGCATCAGTTACTTTTGTTGACATCACTGCAAGTTCGCTTGTCATGCTACCCTGCAATTCTTTTAACAACCCAGCCGTGCGGCGTAAGTTTGCATATAACACGCAAGTAACCGCAATAAGCCCAAGAAGGACAACAGCAATGATAATTTCGACAAGAGAAGGAGCAGCAAGCTGCAAATCCATGTGCTACACACCTAACTGAGGAAGAGATACAAAGAAAAAGCTGACGCAATCAGCGTCAGCTTCGCTTTAAATTAAATACTACTTAGTTCATCCCATTCTTCGTCGCTTAGTAACTTGTTCAAGTCAACAAGAATAAGAAGCTCGCCATCGCGATTACTAACACCTTGAATGAACTTAGCACTTTCTTCAGTGCCCACGTTAGGCGCACTGTCGATTTCAGAAGATTTCAAGTAAACCACTTCTGCTACGCTGTCCACCAGTATGCCGACCACCTGCTCGTCTGACTCGATAATAACAATTCTGGTGTTATCGGTAACTTCCGTAGGCGGTAAACCAAAGCGCGCTCGCGTATCAATAACGGTAACCACGTTACCACGCAGATTGATAATACCCAAGACATAGTCAGGCGCGCCCGGAACCGGTGCTATCTCGGTATAACGCAGGACTTCTTGTACCTGCATAACATTAATACCGTATGTCTCATCACCTAGGCGATACGTCACCCATTGAAGGACTTCATCGTTGGTGTCCGTACCGTTATTTTTCATTTTTTCATCGCTCATGAACCTGGCTCCCGTACTATGGCGTCTGGTCGTTGCTGCCTAAGCCTTTGTTAAGCATAGATATTAATTCTTCAACGTCAATTAATGCACACATCTTTTCTTTAACCATCCCTGCTAACCAAGGACGTTTACCTGTAGATTCGCGCCATTTGACATCATCTTTTGTTAAATTAACGGTGTTTACCAGCTTTTCGCTAGCCAACCCCCATGCACTTTCTCCCAACATGATTAGGTAACGATAGTCGAGAGATTCAGCAAGTGCCTCGTTATATTTCTCTGGCATCACCCACTTCGCTGAGTCTACTACATTCAGTTTAGACTCTCTGTGTAACATTACACCCATAAACCAGTCTGGTTTTCCAAAAAGTGGTGCAATTTTATCAATTTGGTGGATACCACCAAGCGTAGTTAATGGAACCGCAAGCGTTAAACCCGCCACCTCAAAGAATAATGCTTGAAAGCGAAAATCTAGACTATCCTTTAATGCAATTTTTGTTTGCGCATGTGCGGCGTTTTCATCTGCTGGAGTGATATCGTCTTCAACACGAGTTTCTCGTATTTGCACTTCTTCAATATTCAGCTCATCTTCTACAGCAGTGCTTTTTTCTGACGCTACCGCAGGCTCAATTATTTCAACATTCTGCGAAAGTGGCACATCGCATTTGACCACAGGTTCATCAGCGATATGCTGTGATGCCTGCTCTAAAAGTTTAGCAGCTCTTACCGTTGCATCATCCACTTCCACATTATCGGACACCACCTGATTTGCACTGATATCTACGGATACAGCGGGCTCTTTCAGCAGGCTATCTAGGTAGTCTTCCATAACGTCTTCACGGGCAAATGGAGATTGCTTACTCATTGCTATTTATTTCTCCAACTCTTCGAGCAGTTTTCCATAAGCTGCGACGCCTCTGGTTTTGGGATACGCCGCTGATATTGGTAATTGAACCAAACTCGCATCTCGAAAATGCGTGTCTACCGGAATAACACCATGCCAAACTCGTTCACCGTAGTCGTTCATCAATCGCTTTCGCGATGCTAAAGCGGCATTTGTTCTTTTATCGAACATGGTTGGAATAATGCACGTATCGAAGGATTTACCTAGGGAACGCCCCATTATTTCCATTGTGCGGATCATCCTATCCAACCCCTTTAGCGCTAAATATTCTGTTTGCGTGGGTACAATCACCTTATCGCATGCAGCCAGAGCATTCACCATTAGAACACCGAGTACGGGCGGGCAATCAATAATGGCAACGTCGAATTCATGATGGACCTTGGCGAGTGCTTTTTTCAGCACCAACCCCATACCCTGTTCGCTTCCCATGGTTCTATCGAGAGTGGCAAGGGCCATAGTTGCCGGTAAAACATAAAGATTATCTAGCTTTGTTGGGCACAAGCAATCCATTACGTTATCGGCAGTAAGACTACCGGACTTGATAAAAATATCGTAAACAGATTGACTTAGCGCCTCAGCATCTATGCCAAAATAATAACTGAGCGAAGAGTGGGGGTCGGTATCAATCAACAGTACCCGCTTTCCTTGCTGCGCTAGCAAGCCGCCCAAGCTTACCGTGGTGGTTGTTTTTCCTACTCCACCCTTTTGATTCGCGACTGTCCACACTTTCATGACAACAAACCCACTAGGCTATCCATTCACTACATCATTTCAGTAAGAATACAGCTGCTCATATCATCAACATTTATATTTTGAGTCGAGATATTTGCCACAGCAACCGCTTGGGGCATTCCGTACACCACGCAAGAGTCTTGATCTTGGGCCCAAATTGTAGCGCCCTTTTCTTTAAGCTTTCTGCAACCCTCTCGACCGTCTGCGCCCATTCCCGTTAAGATAATGCCTAAAACATCTCCAGAGAAAGCTCTCTCTAACGAACTGAATGTCAAATCGACACTAGGCTTGTAATTTACTTTATCTGCAATGCTTGCATCTACAATTGAAATCTTTTTCTGGGCGCCAACAGTCTCTATTAGCATTTGCTTACCGCCGGGCGCTAAATAAGCTTGACCGGGCATGAGAATGTCACCGTGCTCAGCCTCTTTTACGCTGATATCACAATTCGCGTCTAGGCGCTGGGCAAATGCTGTGGTAAAGGTTCCGGGCATGTGCTGAACCAACAGAATTGGATATGGGAAGTCTGCTGGTAAAGGCATAAGCACCTTCTGCAGCGCTACTGGACCGCCCGTTGAGGCACCAATAGCTAAACATTTATACCGCTTCCCTGTCGCCCTGACCGAAGAAACAGTTGGCTGCTTTGCCGCGTCTTTGTGCCCAGAAAGTAAACCTGACGTTTTAAAAAACGCCTGCTTAGGTGCGTTAGGCGGTAATCTACGAGTTTCCTGTGAGCGAAATGTTGGACGCTTTAACCCAATTCCTCTACGCGCAATGAGCCTCACTTTGGTACACAACAAACGTGTCGCATCTTTGCGGTCTTGCGATATATCTTCAAACTTTTTAGGAAGAAAATCGAGTGCACCGGCTTCAAGGGCATCAAGCGTTGCTTGTGCCCCATGATGTGTTAATGATGAAAACATGAGAATAGGAATAGGCTTTTTTTCCATAATCGCCTTTACAGCAGAGATACCATCCATAACGGGCATCTCAACATCCATTGTAATTACATCGGGAGCCAACGCGTCAATTTTATCTAGTGCGTCTCTACCATTTCTCGCTTCACCTACAACCTCTAACTCTCTGTCTTCGTCTAAAATTTCTCTCACTCGACGACGATAAAATGTAGAGTCGTCCACGACCAGGACTTTAAAGACCATGGATTACTGTTCCTATTGTTTGTAAGCCTTTGCTATTAAGATTTCTGTTAAGGCTTACGAGCATACCGTTTTAGAAGGCTCGGAATATCTAAAATAAGCGCAATACCGCCATCTGACGTAATTGTTGCGCCTGCCATACCAGGTGTTCCTTGCAATAACGCATCAAGCGGTTTAATGACTACCTCTTCTTGACCTATTAGCGCATCAACCACAAAACCCACTTGGCGAGTGCCCACCTGAACCACAACCACGTGGCCTTTTTCTCTATCTATTGATTTTTGGCCTCGAATCAGCCAATCGCCAAGGAAGAAGAGCGGTATAGCTTTTGAGCGAACAATCATGGTTAGCTGGCCATCAACTGTGTTGGTCTTTTTGATGTCCATATTAATAATTTCGCTTACTGAGCCCAGGGGCAAAGCGAAGGTTTGTTTACCCACGATGATCATAAGCGTTGGCAATATTGCCAGCGTCAGCGGTACTTTTATTTCTAAACGGGTACCTTTACCAAGCTGTGAGTCGATATTAACCGTACCGTTGAGTTGATTGATTTTGGTTTTCACCACATCCATACCAACGCCACGACCCGATATGTCACTTATCTCTGTCTTTGTAGAAAAACCTGGTGCGAAGATAAGGTTAAAAGCTTCCACATCTGACATACGTGCTGCCGCGTCTGCGTCTAGTACGCCGCGATTGATCGCAATCTCTTTTAGCTTCTCTGGGTCCATCCCCTTACCATCATCTTCGATAGTAAGCAGTATGTGGTCACCCTCTTGTGAAGCAGAAAGCTTAACCGTCCCCATTCGTGGTTTGCCAGCCGCAGCACGTTCATCCGGCATTTCAACGCCGTGATCCACGGAGTTTCTCACCAAGTGAACAAGTGGATCGGCCAATGCTTCTACCAGATTTTTATCTAAATCCGTTTCTTCACCTACAAGTTCTAGCGTAATTTCTTTTTTAAGGCTTCGCGCTAAATCTCGAACAACCCTAGGAAAACGACCGAATACTTTCTTGATAGGCTGCATTCGGGTTTTCATTACCGCACCTTGAAGGTCGCCGGTGACTACATCTAAGTTTGCTATCGCCTTAGACATACTTTCGTCGTTTGTATTGATGCCGAGGCTAATTAAGCGATTTCGCACTAATACCAGCTCGCCCACCATATTCATAATTTGATCGAGACGCTTAGTATCAACACGAACCGTCGTTTCAGCAGGTGGAGCAGAAGGTGCTTTCTTATCATCTTTTTTCGCAGCTTCACGGCTTGGCGCTTTTGGCTCTGCTTTGGCAGCAGCTGGTGCAGGTGTGCTCGCTGGAGTGGGTGACGCCTGCTTGGCCTTTTGAATCGCATCAGTCGCTGCTTTGTCCACAGCAGGCTCTGGTGCTTTCGCCGGTGCCGCTTCTGGTGCACTTGATGCTTGGTTTGTGGGGCCTTGTCCTGAACCATGAAGCTGATCTAAAAGAGCCTCAAACTCGTCATCGGTGATTTCATCGTCGCTTGATGAAGCATTTTGGGCTGGTGGTGCGGCTGGCGCTGCAGGTTCTTCTGCTGCGCTAAATTTGCCTTTGCCGTGAAGGTCGTCAAGGAGAGCTTCAAATTCGTCGTCGGTAATATCTTCTGCGTTGCTGTCTGAAGCTGAAGTACTGCCCGCGCTGGGAGTTGGTGCAGCTTCTTGCTTAGGCGAAGTACTCTTACCTGGCGCAGATGAGCCGTGTAGCTCATCGAGTAAAGCTTCAAACTCGTCTTCGGTGATTTCGTCAATTTCACCGTCGCCTTTTGAGGTATTGTCACTTGATGAAGATGGCGTCGCTTCAACCAACTCCAGTTCAGGCTCCGAACTGAAATCAGGTTCAGCAGCTTGTGGAGCGGGAGCATTATCAAAAATGTTCTCGTCTGGTGTTTCTGGGCGACTTAACTTGTGCAATTTGTCTACAAGCTGTGCATCAGCCGGCTCAAGCGGCTCCTGCGCTTTAACTTTCTCAAACATGTCAACAACGACATCAGTAGCCTGCAGAATAATATCCATTAGCTCTGGTGTCAGTGTGCGCTGTCCGTTTCTCATTACGTCAAAAACGTTTTCAGCGCCATGACAAATTTCAACAAGCTCAGTGAGGGACAAAAAGCCCGCACCGCCTTTTACCGTGTGATATCCGCGAAAAATTGCATTTAGCAAATTCGCATCTTCAGGATTGTTCTCAAGATCAACGAGCTGTTCTTGTAATTGTTCAAGTATCTCTCCGGCCTCAACCAAAAAGTCCTGTAGTATTTCCTCGTCAACATCAAACGACATGCGCCCGCTCCCCTAAAAACCTAAGCTAGACAGAAGATCATCAACATCATCTTGGCCAGATACAACATCATCGCGAGACTCAGCGTCAATAATTGGCCCTTCTGCTTGTACACCATCAACCTTATCGGCTTCGCTAGGTAATGGTTTAGTTTGTTCTAAACCGTCCCGCTCACCAAACATGGTGAGCATGTTAACTAAGCTTTCTTCGACTTCTTTTACTAAGTCGATAACACGGCGGATTACCTGACCGGTAAGGTCTTGATAACCTTGTGCCATCAGCACTTCTGTCAACAACTGCGTAAGTTTAGCTGACTGAGAAGCTCCCTCCTCTAGCAATTCGTCTAAATCTTTGCACAAGGCTTTGAATTCGCCCACTTCAATTTGCCTTGTCATGAGCTTTTTCCACTCTGGCATCACATTCTCTATACGAGATGAAAGCAACTCGGCAATTGGCATGCTGGCTTCAACGGCATCCATTGTAGTATTAGCAGCTTTTTCAGTTTCTTCAATAACGTAAGTTAGGCGGGTCTGTGCGTCAGGGATATCATCTGTGGCTAAGTTCTTGATGCGATCATCTATTTGAAAGTTGTTTAACGCGTCGTGAAGTTGACGGGTAAGCTTTCCAACCTCGGCAAAAAGCTCTACGTTTTCTTTCATCGACGCTGCTTCAAAGAGCGCATTGGCTGAAGCGTTATCCCCAGCTTCAAGATAAACAACAAGCTGTTTAGCTTCTTCTAGTGATAATGGAACGTTTGCATTCGTTGTCATCCAGTAAACCTCGTTTCTCTGGTGAGCGTCTGGATCAACCTAAACGTTCGAATATTTTATCTAACTTTTCTTTTAACGTAGCGGCTGTGAAAGGCTTAACTACGTAGCCATTAACCCCAGCTTGCGCTGCGGCAACAATCTGCTCTTTCTTCGCTTCCGCCGTTACCATCAGTACCGGCAGATGCTTAAGTTTATCGTCGGCACGAATTGCACGAAGCAAATCGATACCCTGCATACCCGGCATATTCCAGTCGGTCACAACAAAATCGAAATCACCCTGTTGTAGCATGGGTAACGCCGTACTTCCGTCGTCCGCTTCCTGGATGTTTGCGAAACCCAAATCTTTTAATAGGTTTTTAATGATACGTCTCATGGTAGAGAAATCGTCTACCACAAGAATCTTCATGCTCTTATCCAAAATAGCCTCCATTGAGGGGTTAATTGTTTTAATTTCTATTCTTCGTCAGCTCGCCACGACTTCATTCGTGATTTGAGTTTTAACATGGCCTGACTATGAATTTGACTCACTCTCGATTCACTTACATCAAGAACTTCACCAATTTCTCTAAGATTCAGTTCTTCATCATAGTACAAGGAAAGCACTATCGCTTCTCGTTCGGGTAAAGTAGTGATTGCTTGGGCCAATGATTTTTGAAACGCGCCTTGCATCAGGTCTTCAAGGGGAGCATCGCTTCCTCGACTTTGCTCGGTGGTGATGACGTCCTCAGAGACACCTAAATCTTCAATTCCAACTAACTTCCCTGCGTTTACCTCATTGAGCATCTGATGATAATCTTGCAAGCTAACGTTTAGTTTAGTGGCAATATCAACATCTCTTGCATCTCTGCCCGTTTCACTTTCAACCTGCGAAATCGCTTCTGTAATCGCCCGTCCATTTCGATGAACAGAGCGTGGAGTCCAATCTCCTTTGCGAATTTCATCTAGCATCGCGCCGCGGATACGAATGCCTGCGAAGGTCTCAAAACTCGCTCCCTTCGAACCGTCAAAATTCCGCGCAGCTTCTAAAAGGCCAATCATTCCAGACTGAATAAGATCGTCAACAAGCACACTTGCTGGCAATCTTGCCATTAAGTGGTGTGCTATGCGCTTTACTAGGGGCGCATGTCGCTCGACTAACTGCGACTTATCAGTTTGTTGTTGATAAGCGGCCGCCTTACTATTCAACGTTGATTCCCTACTGCTTTTTCTGCGATTAACTGCTCAATAAAAAATTCTAGGTGTCCGCCAGGCTGAGTCGGGATTGGCCAAGATGCCGCCCTATTTGCTAGCTGACTAATTGCTACTGATGCTGGTGAACCTGGGTAAGCATCGACAATAGCTGTTTGTTTTCTCACCGCACGACGAATATTTTCATCAAATGGTATGGTTGCCACTAATTCTAGCGCAACATCTAAGAAGCGCCCGGTAACTTTACTCAGCTTGCTGAAAAGCTCTTGGCCTTCGCGCACATCTCTAACCATATTGGCGACAACTTTAAACCGAAAAACACCGTGTTCGCGGTTAAGTAGTTTTATCAGCGCATAAGCATCGGTAAGTGATGTAGGCTCATCACACACCACTACCATGATGTCCTGAGAGGCTTTTGCAAAGCTTAGCACCATATCTGAAATACCGGCCGCGGTATCAACAAGCAATACGTCTATCGGCGAGCGTAGTTCGCTGAATGCACGAATAAGACCCGCGTGCTGTGTTGTAGACAACTCTGCCATCGACTGAGTGCCCGATGTAGCAGGCGCAATCTTTATACCGTGAGGCCCAGTGACAAGTACATCGTCTAAGGTGCATTCACCAGATAAAACGTGAGAAAGGTTTTTTTCAACGCGAAGCCCTAACATGACATCTACGTTGGCCAATCCTAAATCGGCATCGAGCACCATCACACGTTTGCCCTGCTTAGCCATAGCAATTGCCGTGTTAAGCGTGATATTTGTCTTACCAACGCCACCTTTACCTCCGGTGACGGCGATAACTTTGATTAACCGTGATTGCTTCATTTTTCTTAAGCTACTCGCTTGGTCGTCAATCATACTACTTATGCTGTTTTAATATCGTTGTTATTACTAGTATGATCCAAACCATATTTTTTATAAAGCTTTGCAGCAGCGGAAACTAAAGATTTCGCTTCTGCAATCTTAATGTCTTCCGGTACTTTTTGACCGTCGGTGACATAACTAACCGGTAACTGGTACTCAACTGCCGCGCTAAGCACTTCGCCTAAAGAATAGCACTCATCTAACTTAGTGAAAATACAACCACTTAGCTCGATGTCATCATAGGCCTTAATGATCCTCTGTAACGCAGGATATTGTGTATTTGCTTGCGCTACCAAATATTTTTTCACTGGCGGCATCTGACCATTGTCAAAATGCTTAATTTGTTTAATTAGTCGGCTATCTCGTTGACTAAAACCAGCCGTATCAATCAATACTAGTCGCTTATGGCGAAGTTGAAACAATAAATCTGCAAGTTCTTCACTCGACTGCGCTTTTCTCACCGTACAACCAATAATTTTACCGTAGGTTGCCAGCTGTTCAAATGCAGCAATTCTGTATGTGTCTATGGTAATCATAGCAACAGAGTCGGCGCCATACTTCTGCGCATAGCGTGCGGCCAGTTTCGCCACAGTAGTTGTTTTACCCGTTCCTGTTGGCCCGACTAATGCCACCGCACCTTGTGCAGTGAGTATATCGTTTCCTGTTACATTTATGCGATTAGCCAATAGGTTAAGAAGATAAACCCATGCGTCTCGTTCATTGTAATGCCCTGGAGTATAGCTGATTAACTGCTTAGATAATGCTTTGCTAAGCCCCATTTCAGTTAAACGAGCAATAAGATATTGATGGACGGGTTTTTGACGGCTCTGTTTTGCTTCCATTAAGTCTGCAACTTGGTGTTGAAGAACACCTCGTAAAGACGCGAGTTCTTCTTTTATTTGAGCGAGTTCTGCAGACTGAGTTGGCACATCATTTTCTATGCTTGAAGCCTGATGCGTGGGGAACGCATCGTCTTCATTCGTTTTTGAAGCATTAAATTCTCGGGCATTAGCGTCGCGGCTGTTAAAATAGCCATTTGCAGGTTGCTGCGCTTCCACTTCGTCAATAAACGCATCTGAGAAGTCGAGATGTGATGCAATATTATTGGCGTGCTGGGCATTTACTGAAGCCGGCTGGTTAACATTCGCTTCTGAATTTTTATTTAACGAGGCCGAGCCAAGGTGCGCAGACGAGTCACCTGGCGCTGCAGTTTGGTTATAAGGTGCTGCACCGCTATGCTGTTTTTCCAGTAATGCTTTTAAGCTGTCTGGGCCATCATCGCCAATGATTTCGCTCAAACTCGGTGTAGCACTTTTAGCTGCCCCTTTTGACGGCGTTTTGGATATGTTAAGCTTTGCTTCTGGCTCTTTGTCATAAGCGGCAACCAGTTCAATACCGTCTGCCACTTTGCGATTGGACATAATAACCGCGTCGCTACCTAACTCAGCCTTAACTTGGCTTAGCGCCTCGCGCATGTCTTTGCCAAAAAAACGTCTTATTTTCATTGCAACTTCTCCACTCGCCCCAGTGTCAGATTATTGACCGACCGAACTGACTATTTTTATTTGTTTGTCATCAGGTACTTCTTGATAGGAAAGAACATGTAACCCAACAACAGAATATTTTAAGAAGCGAGATAGCACCGGCCTTAGCATTCCAGAAGTAAGTAACACTGCGGGCTCTCCCTCTAGTTCTTGCTGCTGACTGGCTTGCTGCAAGGACTTTTGTAACTTGTCTGCAAGACCAGGTTCAATACCTGCACCATCTTCACCACCTGCTTGAAGTGACTGGTGCAACATCTGTTCCAACTCTGGCGCCAAGGTTATGACAGGTATCTCTTTGGCACCCTGCGTGATTTCCTGAACAATAAGCCGTTTAAGCGCAATACGTACCGCTGACACCAACACATCTGAGTCTTGGCTACGAGTGCCATATTCACTTAATGTTTGCACTATCGTACGCATGTCGCGAATAGGAACACCTTCAAACAGTAATGTTTGCAGTATTTTTACTACCGTGCTTAACGGCAATATATCGGGCACCAAACCTTCAACCAATTTAGGATGCTGCTTTGCTAACATGTCGAGTAGTTGTTGGGCCTCTTCGTGTCCAAGCAGTTGATAGGCATTATTGGTAAGTAGTTGACTTAAATGAGTAGCAACCACTGTGGCCGCGTCTACCACCGTGTACCCAAGAGTTTGAGCATGCTCACGTTTATTGGGCTTAATCCAAACGGCATCTAGGCCAAACGCCGGATCTTTTGTCGCTCTCCCCTCAAGCTTCCCAAAAACTTGGCCAGGGTTAATGGCGAGTTCTTCATCGTGACTTATCACCGAGTCTCCAATAGTCACTCCCAGCATAGCGATAGTGTAAGTATTGGGTTCTAAATCTAAATTATCGCGAATGTGTACTGGTGGGATAAGAAACCCGAGTTCTTGAGATAGTTTTTTACGTACGCCTTTAATGCGGGTTAACAGCTCACCACCCTGGGATTTATCAACTAGCGGAATCAGCCTATAACCCACCTCAAGCCCAATGGTGTCGACCTGCTGAACATCATCCCAGCCAAGTTCTTTGACTTCTGGTGCCACGGTTTCATCTCTAGAGAGTGTATCTGGCACCTGTGGTTCAGCAGCTTTCTTCTTGGCATTGTGGGTCTGAAGAAAGGCTACTCCAGCGGTAAGAGCAGAGAACCCTAAAAATGCAACATGGGGCATACCTGGAATAATACCCATCACAAATAAAACCCCTGACGCTATGTATAAAGCTTGATTGTTTCCAAGCTGCCCACGAATTTCCTTACCCATTTCTTGGGTTTCATTCTCGCGAGTAACTATAATTGCGGTTGCAACGGAGAGTAAAAGAGAGGGTATTTGTGCCACTAACCCATCACCGATGGTGAGCAACGTATAAATTTCAATGGCATCGCCAAACGAGAGATCGTATTGAATCATGCCAATAAATAATCCGCCCACGATATTGATGAGCATGATAAATAGACCGGCAACGGCGTCACCTTTTACAAATTTTGACGCACCGTCCATTGAGCCGTAAAAGTCTGCTTCTGCTGTTATCTCTTCTCGGCGCTCCCGCGCCTGGTCTTGGTCGATGTAACCCGCATTTAAGTCGGCATCTATTGCCATTTGCTTACCCGGCATGGCGTCAAGGGTAAAGCGAGCATTTACTTCAGATATACGCCCTGCACCAGCAGTAACAACCTTAAAGTTAATAATTAGCAAAATGGCAAATACAACGATACCCACGGCATAATTACCACCAATTACCACAGCACCAAAGGCCTCGATGACTTTACCCGCCGCATCACCACCCTCATGACCATACAATAAAACAACTCGCGTAGAGGCGACGTTTAGTGCCAGTCTTAAAACGGTTGCGATAAGCAAGACCAGAGGAAAAATACCAAAATCTACAGGCTTTTGTGTTAATACTGCTACAAGAATAATCACTAACGACAGTGCGATATTAAAACTAAACAGCACGTCGAGGAGAAAAGGCGGCATGGGGAGAATAACCATCCCCATAATAGCGAGTAAAACTACAGGTGCACCTAAGCCAGCGGTGAAATTTTGTAACTGATTCTTATCGAACCGCTGAAGATAACCGGATAACTGCATCGTTGGGTGTCTCTCTATCAGAAAATTGACGCTTAACGTTAATCTAATAGTTGCATTACAACTAACGTGCCAGCTTTAGTAATTTACTTATTGCTTAGAGAGAGCTTTTTGAAGAAAACGTGCCAGAGTAGTTTTTTAACCACTATTAAACAGAAGCTTATATCCAAAACATCTGGGCACAATGAAGGTTATAGCCTACAACTTTTAAGTTTAAGCGTTTCGTTATCGTCGGTATTCTGGTGGTATAAGAAGGTCCCGTTTTAACGGTTTAGGGCGTTTGCCCTTTCCGGCTCTGTGAGCTTTAAGCTGATAAACGTGGGCCAGTACTTGTGCCACAGCCATAAACAATGCGTTAGGCACTTCGTCGTCGACTTCTGTGGAATAGAAAATAGCGCGAGCTAGCATAGGTGAAGGAATAAGGGGTACGTCATTGGCCGTAGCAATTTTTCGAATATGCATGGCTAACTCGTCAGCACCTTTTGCTACAACCACCGGCGCTCTGTTTCCATTATCGTCATATTTTATCGCCACAGAGAAGTGGGTTGGGTTGGTCACCACCACATCAGCATTAGGTACTTCTTGCATCATTCTTTTGGTGGCAGCTTGATATTGCAAACGGCGAATACGACCTTTAACCATGGGGTCGCCTTCGGCGTTCTTGCGTTCGTCTTTCACCTCTTGCTTAGTCATTTTCATTTCTTCATTGTGCTTATACATCTGATAAGGAACATCAATAAGCGCAATGGGTATCATGCCGCACACAAGGAGAAGAAACGCCCACTTGAGCATATCTAGGGCGTGAAATATATTGCCTGGATAAAGCTCCATATCAAGGTGAAGAGCTTCGTCTTGAAAGAAGAGTAACGCCGCGATAGCCATACCAATAATGGTGATTACCTTTGCGATAGATTTTAATAGCTCTACCAGGCCGTTGGTTCCAAACATACGCGTGAAACCCTGAATTGGGCTCATTTTTGAACCTTTGGGTTTCGCGCCATCCCATGTAAAGTTATAGCCACCTAACGCAATAGACCCGTAAATTCCAGCGATCATAGCCACTATCATATAAAGCAGAACGGGGGCACTTATTGTGGTGAATGCTTCACCCCACGCTGCAAACATATGTGTGGTGTCGTATGTCTCATCACGAGAGAGAATAAACATGCGCTGGGTAAGAGAAAACACTGACTCAGCAATCCACCCACTGACAAACAAAAACATAACCGCGCTGACGATAAGAACTAACGTGGTAGACAATTCTCGGGATCGGGCAAGCTGCCCTTTTTTTCGGGCATCCTCAATTTTTTTCCCCGTGGGGTCTTCTGTTTTTTCAGCTGAATCTGCCATTTAACGTCTTCGCCTATTTTTGATGCTCTTCATAAACAGATAGTCTTCATTAACAAAAAGTATTCATGGGCAAATTCTCAATAATTCACACATATATTGTTGTGCTCGCATCCACTGGGTTTCAAAGTGCGCCGTAAAATTACTGAGTGTTATCCATATAATTAGCAGCCCCATAACCTGTGCAATAGAAAAACCAATACTGAAAATATTCAGTTGCGGCGCCGCCTTTGTCATTACGCCAAAGGCTAAATTAACCACGAGTAAAGATACGATAGGCGCTAAGGAGAGAGTAACCGCGGAAATAAACATCCAGCCGCCCCAGTGGGCAATTCCCTTAAACTGCTCTCCTGTCCACCAGGCTTCTCCAATAGGAAAGGCTTCAAAACTCATCACTATCATTTGAATCATAGACAAGTGACCGTCTAGCGTCCAAAACAGCAGCGTTGCTAAAATGAGATAGAACTGCCCAACCGCGGGTACATTTATACCGTTGACAGGATCGACAATTGACGCGAACCCTAAACCCGTTTGCATAGCAATTATCTGCCCTGCTAAAACAAAGGTATTCAGCACCATCATGGATATAAAGCCAATTGCTATTCCAATAAGCAACTGTTGAATTATGATAAGGAAAGTACCGAGGCTGACTAAATTATCGATAGGCGAAGGAGGTACTACAGGCATTATAATTAATGTGAGCATTATTCCTAATAGTGCTCTAACCTGAGGCGGGATAGACTTTGCACTTAAACCAATCATAGCAACAAACAGCCCGCTTATTCGCATGAATGGCAGGATCAAGTCGGCTAAAAACTGATTGATTGTGGCTAACTCAACTTCCACTAAAAACCTCGAATAACCATGGCAACAATATCGCTACCCAACAACTTGAGGGATCATTTCAACCATGTGAAACGTGAAATCCATCAGTTGCTGTACTAGCCAATTACCGCCCCAACTCAGCGCTAAAAGCGTGACCAATAAACGGGGTAAGAAACTCATGGTTTGCTCGTTGATAGAGGTAGCCGCTTGAAAAACCGCAACGACTAAGCCCACAACTAAGCTAGGTACGATAACCGCAGACACTAACATAATAACCATAAACATGGCTTCTTTGAGTATTTCGACAAAGACTTCTGGTGACATACGCTCCCCTAAACGCCCATACCGAAGCTAGTGGCTAAGGTACCAAAAATAAGATTCCATCCATCAACCAAAACAAAGAGCATTAGCTTAAATGGCAGCGACACTATCATAGGCGAAAGCATCATCATCCCCATTGCCATCAAAATAGAAGCGACTACCAGGTCAATAATCAAGAATGGAATAAACAGCATAAAGCCTATTTGAAAGGCAGTTTTAAGCTCACTAGTAACAAACGCGGGTATGAGAATTGTAAGCGGAACTTCATCAGTATCGGCATACTTACCCTCATCACCGGCAATTCGCACGAATGTTTCTAAGTCTTTCACTCTGGTTTGAGACAGCATAAAAGCCCGCATTGGTCCCTTGGCTTGCTCAAGGGCGTCTATACTTGGCATTTCCTCGTTCAAATAAGGTTGCAACGCTCGCTCATTAATTTCGTCGAACACTGGCGCCATAATGAACATAGAGAGAAACAAGCTTACCCCTATGAGAATTTGGTTGGAAGGAGACTGCTGTAAACCAATAGCTTGGCGAAGGATAGAAAGTACAACTATGATGCGTGTGAACGATGTCATCATCATGATAAATGCAGGGATTAGACTGAGCGCCGTCATGATAAACAACGCCTGCAATGTCATGGTGTAATCTTGGGTGCCATCTTCGTTAGTGGTTACGGTAACCGCCGATATCCCCTGTTGCGCCTGTACTGGCTCTGCAAACAAGACTAGTGAGCCAAGAGCAAGCAGTAAAAGAACGATATTACGCATTATTTGAGTCTTCCTTTTGCTTGTTATCATTAGTCTGTGGATTTAACTTTCCTGACATAGCCGCCACTAACTTTTGTTTAAAGGCGTCATGGCCGTTAGTTGTTGTGCCTTTAAGGGGAACCTCTAGATTTTTGTCTAGCTTGCTAAGGTGGGAAATATTGTGACTGGTTACACCAATGAGATGCTGTTCATCGCCTACCTGTATCACCATGATTTTTTCTTTAGTGCCCGCCACCATGCTCGCCACCACCTTCATGTGATTGCTTCCCATTGCAGTGACATTAAATCGACGCATAACGTAAGCAAGCGCGAAAATAACGCCAACCACCACCAACAAAGAGAGGAAAATTGACAGTACCGATGTGGGATTGGTAATAGATTGGGTAGTTTGTGCGCCAGCAATTTGGCTGATAAAAAGGGGCAGCATTGCGCAACCCCTTACTTTGTAAGAAGTTTTATCTGAGCTTCTTGATTCTCTCAATTTGACTAATAACATCCGTTAATCGAATACCGAACTTGTCGTTGACTACTACTACTTCACCATGAGCAATCAACGTGCCATTAACTAATACATCTAGTGGCTCACCGGCTACGCGATCCAGTTCCACCACAGAACCCTGGTTCAACTGTAGCAGATTTCGAATACTAATTTGACTACGGCCTACTTCCATGGAGATAGTAACCGGAATATCGAGAATAGTATCTAGCTTCTTTTTCTCTTCCTGGGTTATCGGCGCATCATCGGTCAGTTCATCTAGTTCGGCAACTTGAACATCATCGTTCTCACCTTCTTCTTGCTCTGCCTCAGCATCAGCCTGCTCAGCCATGGCCGCAGCCCAATCGTCCATACCGTCTTCACTCATGGGAACTCCCCTTACCTTACAGGTCTTCTTCGAGTACTTGTAGCTCAGCATCATTATCGATAATGCGCCCGCCACGGGTTAATAATTGCAGCTCAGACTTCACTGAAGTCGGCCTTGCGATTTTTTCTACAATCTTTAACGCTAAGTTGTCTCTTGAGCGACCAAGCTTAGCCCTAAAGGTGGGTAAATCTTCTATTAGCACTGTGATAGTTTCTGGCATTTCAACGGGAATAATATCGCCCGCCTTAAACTCCATAACTTCTCTTAGCGGAACGTCTACATCTAGCATGTGCGTGGTTAACGCCACCTTAACGTCCATGATTTCATCGCGAAGCGCTTTACTCCAGCGCAGGTCGGTGTCTTCTTTGTCGCTTTGTACACCCGCGTCGAGTAACTCGCGAATTGGCTCTAACATTGAGTATGGCAAGGACACATGGAAATCGCCACCGCCGCCGTCGAGCTCTATATGAAACGAGCTTATTACTACCACCTCTGTGGGGCTTACAATATTCGCCATAGCGGGGTTTACTTCCGAGTCTAAATACTCAAAAGAAACGTCCATTACAGGCGCCCATGCTTCTTTGTAATCTTCAAAGATAATTTTGAGAAGCATTTGAATAATACGACGCTCTGTGGGAGTAAATTCTCTACCTTCTATCTTTGCATGATAGCGACCGTCTCCCCCGAAGAAGTTATCAACGAGAATGAATACTAAACGCGCTTCCATTGTAATAAGGCCAGTGCCTTTTAAAGGACGAAAGCGCACCATATTCAGACTGGTTGGAACAAACAAGGTGTGAATGTATTCGCCGAATTTAATCATTTGAATGCCGTTAATAGACACTTCAGCAGAACGGCGCATCATGTTAAATAGACTAACGCGCATATGACGAGCGAACCGTTCATTAACGATTTCAAGGGTAGGCATACGCCCACGAACAATTCTATCCTGCGAGGAAAAATCGTACTCGAGCGTTGAGGCGTCAGAGTCAGCACCACCCGCACTAACCTCTTCTTCCTCTACATCGTCCACCCCGTGTAAAAGGGCGTCGATTTCATCTTGAGATAATAAATCGCTCACAGTGCTCTACCCATATTTGCATAAATTGCTGCGTAAATTATTGCATAAACTGCTGCATGAAAATTACACATGCAACTACTGCATTACAAAGCCAGTGAATAACACTCGCTCCACCACGTTGCTACCAATGTCATTTTCCTGAAGTGCCTTTTTAACCTCGGTGACCGCCAGCTCACGTAGCTCAATTTTGCCGGCTTCCGTTACTAAGTCATCTGCGTTAGACATACTAAAGGTTTGTAACAAGGTTCCCTCAATTAAAGGGATGTGTGTTTTTACTAGCTCTTCGTTGTCTGACCCACGCACGAGAAGCTGGACTTTAATTTGCACTAATCTATCTCGCCCGCTGCTGCCAGGTACATTAAATACAAAAGGCCTCGGCATAGCGACATACAATGCGGTTCCAATTTCAGCATTTGCGCCAGGTGTTGCAGGTGCTGATGCTGTCTCTGCAGCCTCAGGCAGTTGCTCTGCCGCAGGCTCATCGCCACCGGCAAAAAGGAAAAAGTAAGCACCTGCTCCACCGCCAACAAGTACAAGCGCGATAATGATGATAAGCATCATTTTACCTTTCTTCTTGCCGCCTTCTTCTACTTGTAATTCTTCATCAGCCATGTGTATCTCTTCTTAAATACGTTAAAACTTGTATTATCAAGCTTCATGTCAAAATCGCAATGCTGCCTTAGTCATATTTTGACATATTTTTGTTTTTTCACTTTTCAGTGATTGGTTGGCCAAAAAGTCTATATTTACCTAGGTGAAGCCTAGGCGTAAAAATCTATACCGCCTTTCGCTTCTCGAGTAACGGCCTGCTCTATTACATGTCCATTATCTAGCTCAGCGTCATTTTCTGAACGATGACTACCACTATTTCCGTTTTGCCCAGCAAGTTGCTGACCACTTTCGCTATTTGATGAGTTATCTTTTCTCACCTGCGCATCGCCTAATTCAATTCCTTGCTCAGACAGCATATCTCTAAGCTTAGGCATAGATTCAGCAAGCGCATCTTTAGCTTGTTGAGACTGTACAACAAAACTCACGCTGGCCGCTTCGCCCTGTACATTAACCCTCACCTGCATACTGCCTAATTCAGGCGGGTCGAGTCGAATTTCTGCCATCGTGTTTCTGGCATTCACCATCCAACGAATTTTTTCGCCTAGTTGCTGCTGCCCCTCTGGCTTATGAATATTGACAGCTTTATCGAACCCATCGAATTGCTGTTGAGATTTTGACGATTCTGAACGAATTTGGTTATTTTCATTAATGGCGGCATCTGCTTGCGTAAACTGCTGTTGAACCATTTGCTGAATACTATTTTGTGCATTGGTCATCAACTGCATAAACTGACCAGCCTGAGTCTCTACTCTTGCATTAAGGGCGCTTGACACTTCAGCAGACAGCGAAGCGTCTTTTGCTGCATCTGCAACAATGGCCGAGAGTTCAATGCCCGGCTGATGCCCCTGCTCTACCTGCTTTTGAAACTCGTTGATACCAGCAATTATGTTCGATTTCACAGCCTGCTGCTGTTGACTATTAGGCACGAGCGCAACCATACGTTCGGCAAGGGCTTCCGTTGCCTTCTGAGCACTTTCAGGGCTTAGCTTGCTGATAGCCATTAAAAGAGAATCGTCTTGTGTTTCGAGTGCTCCCATGTCAATTTGCTGACCTTCTAATGCTTTTTCAGTTGAAGGCTTCATACCTGATGCTGTGATATTTTCTCCATCAACGGCTGCAGATGATGAATTTATCTTTGCAGTAACACCGGTCAAATCGGCGGCAATAGCCTCTCCCTCATGAAGCTTGTCAAAATTAGCGCCATGTTGCACTGTTGCTTTTTCACCCGCGTTGGCTGCCGACAATGCTTGACTGAGTCTGTCATCCCCATTTTCTTTTAGAGCATCGTTTATTAAGCTTAGTAGAAGCTCGTTCTGCGTACTTTCTTCATCACTTAGGTCGGACAATGGCAGATTTTGTGCTTCTTCGCTTCCTTGTTCGAGGCTTGAGCGTTCATTGCCTTTCTGTTCAGCTAAGGACTCTGAATTCGTGAGTTGTGCTAGAAGTACACTGAGGTTATCTTCACTTTCATTACTCACTCCGCCTTTTGCTTCAGCACTCTCAACCTGTTTATTTAACAGGTTGCTTAGAGTGCTTAACTTGTCTGTGATCGCTGGATTGACTTTAACATTTTCATCTTCTAGAGATTTCAACTGGGTTATTAGATCAGATAAAACGTCAGTAATTTCGCTGTTATCCATTGCATTAAGCTCAGCGGGCATCTTTCCATTAGTTAGGGCCTCAAGTTCTCCAGCAGCTTTTCCTACTCCACCTTTGGTAATTCCCTCCACAAATGCAATCCAATCTGTTCCATCCACTACATCTTCCATTGGCATAACAATTGGAGAAACAGGCTCTCCGACTATTGGAGCACTCTTTTCTCTTTTGCCATCAGTACCTATCGAGAGCTCTTTTTCAGTTGTCTTTTTTATCGAAGGAGAATTTCCTTGCTGCGGCTTCAAATCATTACCCGACTTGCTAGCTTCATTGTTTTGTGAAATGACATCTTTCTCTTTATTGATGTCTTTTGTTTTAAATGAGGAGCTTTCTACCTCAGTGGCCTCTTGAGAAGGAGCTTGGTCAACTTTATTTTGCTTGTCATCATTTCGCGGGAGATCCGTGTGATATCTATCACTGTCTTTAACTTTGCGTTTGGCTTCTTCGTTTACTGTAAAATCACGCCCACCGGATTTTGCTTCTTGATAAAGGCTGCTAAATGCTTCGCTATTTTGTCCTTGCGAGTGACTATCTAAACCGTTACCCACGGCTTTCGCCGTAGATGTCGCCGAAAAGGGCAATGCGGCAATGTCTGTTTTATTTACGGCAACTTGTTGCATAATTCTCTACCGTCCTACACTTCCACCATTAAATGGGTGATAAATTTGTTGTATCGCTGTAATTATGCAAGGCAAACTTTAACCAACTGATTAGTAATACTTTTTAATCTATATTTATATTACTACTGTGTTTTTAGTATCTTTTTTGCATCTACAACGGTTTAAAAAGCGTGTCGCAATTTCTGAAAAACGCCGTCAAAACCAACCGCTTTGTTAAACGTCATTCAAAGACAGTGAGAACTTTGCAAAGGCCGCGCCAATTATTTAAAAAGAAGACTTGTTAGCGAGTACTAAATTTACATGAACTTCGTAATTTTAATGGGGAAGCACGGAATTAAGACGTGCTAAAAAGAGGAGCTTTTAGATCTTATGAAACGTTGCGTAGCGAACTCATCGAGCATGGCTTGTTCAGCTTTTGCCTCTTTTTTCTCTTTCGCTAAACGCTTTTTGTCGAGAAGAAGCGTAACGGCCTTAACCTTTTGTTGTTGTTTAAGCCACATTTGCTTGCGCTGATCTGCTGCCATCTTTGCTTGAGCAATGACTTGCATTTGTTGTTCGCACGCCTTGTCGAGCTTACCCACGAAAGAAAGGTGTTGTTGGTAATAAGTAGCTGTTACACCCGACTGTCCGGTTTGCTGAATACCTTTTATATAATCAACGCGATATTGCTCTAAACTCGCTAGCTTTTGTTTATGCTGATTCACGTTAAGCTGCGCCTGTTGATAAAAGCGCGACTCACGTTGTTCTTTCTCTTTTTCGAATTCAGCTAAACGTTCTAGTTGTTTAGACATTATCTAATCGCCTTTCAATGCTTGGTTCATATTCACTGGCCCTGCCCTAAGCCTTTTGCCAACGCAGCCATACCCTCTAAGCTTTCATCATAGGGTAGTACCTGTTTCATCCCCTGCTGTAGGAATGCATTAATGGCAGGCTCTGCTCTTATTGCAAGATCGATACGTGGATCTGACCCCTTTGCATATGCGCCAATAGATATAAGATCTTGGTTTTGCTTGTAATGAGAATATACCTGGCGAATTCGTCTAGCCATGAGCTGGTGTTCTTCACTGACCACTTGCGGCATTACTCGACTTATCGACGACTCAATATCAATAGCTGGGTAGTGGCCACTATCTGCCAAAGAACGAGAAAGCACTACGTGACCGTCCAGTATTGCGCGAGCAGCATCGGCAACCGGGTCTTGTAAATCGTCACCTTCTGTAAGCACTGTAAAAAAGGCGGTAATGGAACCCTGCTTTTCACTCCCGTTTCCCGCTCGCTCTACAAGAACTGGAAGGCGCGCAAACACTGATGGCGGGTAACCTCTCGTTGCAGGCGGCTCTCCTACCGCCAGCGCTATTTCCCGCTGAGCCATGGCATAACGAGTGAGAGAGTCGATAAGTAGCAACACTTTCAACCCTTTATCACGGAAGTACTCTGCTATTGTCATTGCGGTTTCGCATCCTTTTAAACGCATTAACGGCGACGTATCTGCCGGAGCGGCAACCACAACAGCTCGCTTGCGCTCTTCTTCTGTAAGGATATCGTGAATAAACTCTTTTACTTCGCGACCACGTTCACCAACTAGCCCAACAACAACCACGTCGGCTTCACAGCCCCGTGTCATCATGCCTAAAAGAACACTTTTACCAACGCCACTGCCTGCAAATAGTCCCATCCGTTGGCCGACACCCACAGTGTTAAGTGCATTTATCGCTCTTACACCAACATCCATAGCGGCTATGATTGGTCGTCTTATTAATGGATTCATGGGTGGTCGGGTGGTAGGTGCGCGGTGCTCTGCTTCTATTTCTCCCAATCCATCAAGAGGCTGCCCATTCCCGTCAACCACGCGCCCTAATAGCGACATGCCAACAGGCAATCCACTCTGGCGATTTAGTGGCATAACCCTACTACCAGGCACAATGCCCCTTACAGCTTCAGTAGGCATTAAATAGGTAATATCTTCACCAAAACCAACTACCTCTGCTTCAATTTCGCCTTCAATCGTTTGTACTAAGCATTGACTGCCTACTGGAAGCTGACACCCTACGGCTTCTAATGTAAGGCCAATTCCACGCACTAGCTTTCCCGCTGCAACAATTGGCACCGTAGTGACTTGTTTGGTTAAAGATTCAAAATGCGTGTGCCAAGGGCTAGTCATCGTTTAGCCCTTGATTTAATAAAAAGCGCTCAATCACTTCACGACAACGCCGCTCCACAGAAACATCCACCGCATTTTGCGTAGTAACAATGTCGCAACCGCCACGTTCCATGTTAGGAGACGCTACCAAATTCCAACCTTTTTTTGTCATTTCTTCTTCAGAAAAATGCTCTTGAATAATCGATATGTCATCTGGATTCAGGTGTATCTGGTATTCGTTTTGATTAATAGGAAGCGCTTTAATGCCTTCGCTCAGTGCCTGAACAATGACGTCATTATTGGTACTTATTTCAGTTTTGATAACGGCTTTAGCAAGCGTGACTGCTAACTTTACCAGTTGATCGCGAGTATCGTCGTTAGCCTGAGACAGCGGATCGTGAAGTTTTTCCACCAACATTTGCCACTGCTCGGTCTGCTTCGCGATTTGAGACTGTCCTTCTTCTAAGCCCTTTGCAAGACCCTCTTCATGTCCTTTTTCGCGCCCCTCTTCAAGCCCTTCTTCTAACCCTTGAGCTTTACCCTCTTCATAACCTGTTGCTTTGCCTTCGCTGTGTCCTTCGTCAAAGGCCGCTTGTCGAATGGCTTCTATTTCGTCAGCGGTAGGAGGAGAAATTTCTTCAACTTCTTCAGGCGGTTCATATTTCCAATCAGAACGCCGGTTTAGTGCGTTGGTGGTCGCATCTTTTTTTCGAGCGTTTGCATCTTCAACAAAAGGTAAGTCCCATGTTTTAGCATCGTTTGCTTCGCTTTCACTGAAACTTTTGTTTGTAGACATTACTGTTCTCAAATTTAAAAATATTAGGCGTAGGCTTTAAAGTTAAGTTAGGGCGTTGAGCTTACAAGAACTCTTCGCCACCTCCGCCACCAAGCATAATTTCACCAGAATCAGAAAGTCGGCGGGCCACAGAAAGTATTTCTTTTTGTGCCACTTCCACTTCTGATATCCGCACAGGCCCGAGAGCTTCAAGGTCGTCGTTGAGCATTTCGGCAGCACGCTTGGACATATTGCGCATAATTTTCTCTTTAAGCTCTTCATCAGCACCTTTAATTGACTTAAGAAGCGCATCTTGTTGAACTTCACGAAGAATAGCTTGAATACCTTTATCATCCACATCAATAAGATTGTCAAACACGAACATAAGATCTTGAATTTGCTGACTCATTTCTTCATCTTGTTCGCGAATTGCATCCATCAACTGACCTTCAATAGAGGTATCTAAGTAGTTCATGATGTTCGCTGCAGACTTCAGGCCGCCCATTTTCGCTGCTTGCGTTCCGGCTTGTCCCGCGAACTGTTTCTCCATGATTTCGTTAAGCTCTTGCAATGCTGCTGGCTGCACTTCTTCAAGGTTTGCTATGCGCATGAGTAAGTCTAAGCGTACTTTTTCTGGGAACTGAGCGAGTATTTCTGCACTTTGCTCTGGCTCTAGGTAAGACAGTACAATTGTCTGTATCTGTGGATGCTCGTTTCTGATAATACTAGCAACCTGTTTGGAGTCCATCCACTTGAGCGAGTCGAGACCTTTCGCTCCGCTTCCCATAAGGATTTGATCGATAAGATTGGCGGCTTTATCCTCGCCAAGAGCGGCAGTAAGTGCTCGCTTAACGAAATCTTGGCTTTGAAAACCAATGGTACTGTAGTTCTGAATTTCTTCGATGAAATGCTTGTGCACCGCTGTGATCTTGGTTTGCGTCATGTCATCGACTTTAGCCATTTCGGTGCCTAACTTTTGCACTTGCTTCGGCTCTAAGTGCTTAAGTATTTGCGCAGCGTCCTCTTCCGACAAGCTCAAAAGCAATATTGCAGCTTTTTCAACGCCTTCTAGTTTACTAACGTCGTAAGATTGTTCTTCAACATTGGCAAGTTCTTCAGCCATAATAATTTCTCACTACTCGTCTTGCATCAACCAGCCCTTTACAACTTGGGCTGACAATTCTGGTTCGTTCGCAACTAGGGCACGCACGGCTTTTAATACATCTTCATCTTTGTGTAAGTCAGGTAACATTAACGAGCCATCGGCGGCAAACCCAACTTGACCCTCATCAAAGTCGGTAGATAACATACTAATGGTATCGTCACCTAAATCTAAGCCTTCGTCCGCATCAAAATCTTCAACTTCTTTGGTCTCGTCTGGATTAATTAGACGGCGCAACATGGGGCGAATGACAAAGATAATTAATACAATTATAACCAACCCACCGACTACAAGCTTAAGAATAGGTAAAAAGCCTGGCTGCTCCCATAATGGCACATCTTCAACTTCCCCGGTGTCCATGCGCATAAAGGGCACGCTAACAACTTCTAGAGAGTCTCCGCGAGTGACATCAAAGCCCACACCACCTTGCAAGAGGCGGCGAATATTCAAAATTTCTTCCTGCTTACGTGGCGCAGGAACCATAGTGCCGTCCTCGCCTGCTACTTGCGTGTAATCGACAGCAACAGAGACGCTTAACCTACGAATAACGCCAGACTGCTTTTTAGTGTGGCTGATTGTGGTATCAAGTTCATAGTTTCGTGTTGACTCTTTTGCCGTTCTGCCCGGCATTGTTTGCTGAGCTGCGCCGCCTGTAGCGTTCTCAGGAATATTTGAGTCTAACGGTGGCTGATTTGACAGTGCGCCTGGAATACCACCAACACCGCCGCCAACGCTGTTTTCTTCTACAATCATTTCACTGCGAACTGCTGGCAAGTCTGGATTGTAGCTGCGCTGTGTTTGCTCCATAGCAGTGAAATCCATTGAAACATCTGCTTGGGCAGTGTAATTACCAATTCCTAGTACAGGAATAAGAATGGCATCAATCTTTTCTAAATACTCTTGCTCTCGTTGGCGTTCAATTTCGTATTCTTTACGCGCTCTTGCACTTAATGAATCTTGTGAGCCCGAGTTAAGTAAACGACCATTGCTGTCTGTAACTGTGACTTTTGATGGATCTAAATTTTGTACCGCAGACGCAACAATATCAACAACGGCATCCACTTCTTCGCCGGTTATCACAGAGCCCCGTTTCGCAGTAAGAACCACGGTTGCAGAGGCTTTTTTCTCTCTGCGAGCAAAAACATTTTCTTTAGGCATCGCAAGTAATACACGTACTTTTTGAATGCTTGCCATATCTTGAATTGTGGATGCTATTTGCTGTTCGCGGGCATGTTTTAGTCTTTCCATTTCAACCCGCTGACTGACACCAAACCCCATATCTTGCATGATAATGTCGGTACCAGTTTCGGTAGGGTTATTTAAGCCTTGACGTGTCATTCCAAGTTTGATGTTTTGAAATTCGTCGGCTCTCACGTAAATGGTGTTACCTTCGAGCTTGTATTCAATTTGATTTGCATCCATATAATCAAGAGTTTCAATCAGCTCCTGAGTTTCCATTTTTGCAAGAGGACGATAATCCGCTTCTTGTGACCAGATTAGAATAAAGATAGCAATGGCCACACAGATAACTAACACAACAACCAGCGCCATCTGGCGCATCATGTCTGCGCTACCTAGTGTATCCATAAAGCCAGATTTATTTTCCGGCTCGCTGTCCATTCCAATGCCTTGATCTGGAACAGATAAATTTGTGCCTGTAGCCTCAGCCATAACCTACTCCACCTAAACCGGCATATTCATTATTGTTTTGTATGCTTCAAGCACTTTATTGCGCACCTGAACCGTTGCCTCAAAGGCAATACCTGATTTCTCTTTCGCCAGCATAACATCTGCAAGACTCAGGTTAGGATCGCCCATTTCGAACCTTTGCGTCATATTTTTTGATTCCAGCTGCATGCTATTTACGCCATCTACTGCATTTTTTAGCAAGGTAGAAAATTCGCTTGCCGATGTATTGACTTCGTTAGTTGGTTGCAGCTCGTTTACTGGAAGACGAGTTTGCCCAATCATATTTTGCATTTCTTGATACAAACTGTTGGCTTTAACGTCCATAACCACTCCTAAGAATCAGTGCGTTGCGACAACTTTTGGTCACATGTTCATTATATAAAGAAGGTTTTGCAAAGGGCTTGCCAACTTGTAAAAACAAATAAAATCAGATAGTTGCAAAGAATAAGAGCAGAGAGCCAAAATAATGGCGGCTGAGAGTGATATGTGCAGTTACTGAAGACAACAAAAAAACCGTCATCAAAAAGTTATGTTGATGACGGTTAGTGTACCTAAATTGTTAAGCCGATATGACGGTGGCTTTTGAGTAAATAATCTTTCTAACGTTAGGCTGGCACCCTAATGTTATGCTGGGACCTCGATGCCGTCGTCGCGCATACGAGCAAGCTTATAACGAAGTGTCCTTGGGCTAATTCCTAACTTTTCTGCTACATCTTTTCGTTTGCCGTTGCAGGACGCTAGCGTATCCAAAATTATCTGGTGCTCTTGATAGCGCAACTCTGAGCCGAGGTGGCTATCCTCATTTTGCTCAATAGCACTATTCGTGTCTGTTGACAGTGCTTCGCTTTCATCAATCATCAAATCACTTGAATCAATTTCACCGTTCTCGCACAAAATAAGCGCTCGTTGTACAACATTTTCAAGCTCACGTACGTTTCCAGGCCATTGATATTGAGACAACTTGCTTCGCCCTGCTGCACTCAACCTTATGTTACCCAGTCCTTGCTGACTTGCATGGCGCTGAATGAGGTGCTCAGCAAGTGGCACGATATCGCCTGGACGCTGCGCTAGCGGACGCCATTCAATAGGAAACACGTTAAGTCGATAGTATAAATCTTCTCTGAATTCACCATTATCAACCGCTTTACGTAAATCTCGGTTACTCGTTGCAATAACTCGCACATTCAGTTTTACTGTTTTTCGACCGCCCAATCGCTCTACCTCTCGCTCTTGCAATACCCGTAGCAGCTTGGCCTGCAGAGCTAAATCCATTTCTGTGATTTCATCGAGAAGTAATGTGCCGTCTTGCGCTTGTTCGAATTTTCCAGGACAGGCTTGTACAGCGCCGGTAAATGCACCTTTTTCATAACCGAACAAGGTTGCTTCAAGCATATTTTCAGGGATAGCGGCACAGTTAATAGCGACAAAAGGCGACTCACTGCGATTTGACTGATCGTGTATGTAGCGTGATATCACCTCTTTTCCTGAGCCACTAGGCCCAAGTACCATAACGGTGGCCTCTGATTTTGCTACCTTACGAGATAGCTCAAGAAGCTTGATACTAGAGGGATCTGCAACAATTGGTGTGCGCGACTCTATTTTTTGTGCAGGTGCATAACGCCCCACTAAATTCAGCAACACTTCCGGTGCAAAAGGTTTCGATAGGTAATCTGTAGCGCCATCTCTCATGGCCTGCACCGCATCATCGATTGTGGCGTACGCTGTCATTAGTAGCACTGGCATACTTGGATACTTTGCCTTAATGCTCTTTAGCAGAGTAAGACCGCTCATTTCACCCATTTGAATATCACTCACCACCAAGTCTACATTTCTAGCGGAAAGGATCATAAGTGCAGACTCCGCACAATCGGCATCTATGACGTCGTAATCGCCAAGCAATAGCGTATCGAGGAGCGCTTCGCGAAGACCTGCGTCATCTTCAACAATTAAAATAGTAGTTTTAGACATTGGAGTTCTCCCGTTTTATTACGCGACATTCGTCATCACAGTACTTTTTCTTCCAAGCTCAGCATTTTCTGATAACTTACCGCCCGATGAAGGCTGGCAGGGCAAACTGATGCTGAAACATGCGCCCCCATTTTCCGCATCGCAAATGTGTATTGAGCCATCGTGTGCATTTACCACTGACTTAACAACAGCTAGCCCCAGACCTGTTCCGTGAGTCTTGGTTGTAAAAAACGGCTCAAATATTTTCGACTTTATCGCATTGGGCACGCCTTCCCCTCTATCGATGACCTCTATCACCAAAGCATCATTAATTTGATTCGCTTGAACAATAATCTCAAACCCTTTCGGTGTTACCTGGCTGGCGTTGTGGATAAGGTTCAATATTGCACCTTGGAGAGCCGTTAAGTTTCCAGTTAAGGTTAATGGAGTGTCGAAACCTTTAAATGACAATGCTTGCTGTTCTTGTGTCGCCATGGCTGTGGCACTTGGCTCAATGGCGTTAAATAACTCAGAAAGAGAAATTTGACTAACTACTTGCTGCTCGCCTGATTTAGCAAAAAGCAGCATATCGTTCACTTGGCTTTCAAGATCTTTAAGGCGGTCGGTAAGTTTATGGGCAAATTGCTGAGAAGCACTCTCTGGTAAGTTTTTTCTCTTGAGATTAGATGCATACAGAACCGCAGCCGACAAAGGTGTGCGTATTTGATGCGCTAAAGAGGCTACCATTTTGCCTAATGAGGATAGTCGCTGCATATGACTTACACGCGCTTGAAGTTCACGCGTCTCAGTAAGATCGGTGATAACAATTAGCTGGCCCGGCTCGTTCTCAAGTGGAGTAATAGATAGCTTTACCCTTCGCCCATCAGCAAGTGATACTTCATGGCCATCATCTGCTCGAGGCTTGAAAGAGCGCGTAATAATACTCCGCCACACCTCTTCCTCGAGAGGCTCACCAAGTAACGCTTTTGCCTGATCGTTAGCTTGGCGGACAATACCTTTACCGTCTAGAACGATAACGCCTGCTGGCATCACCTGTAAAAGATGCTCTAGACGGCTAGCTTGCAATCGTAAAGAGGTTAACTCTTCTGAAGAAGAGAGCTTATTATTGGATGCGCTGTAATCAGTTGATGTGAATGTATGCTCTCGTTTGTCTTTCACACCGTGAAAAACAAAGCTTGAGGCCGCGTATTCGGATATTGATTGTGAGCTGTCGTAAGCCATATTACCCTCGTCAAAATGCAGACGTTAACGAAATATGAACTTACTAAAGCAGAAGATGTGCCAGTTTTATTTTTCTATAAATTTCAAAATGATAAGAGAGAAAAGCGGGAGTTTGAGAAACGTCAAATAGATGACGTTACGCTTCTTCCGTACGCTGGATATCGTATTTCCGCATTTTTTCTACTAGTGTGGTTCTGCGCATCCCTAATTTATCTGCAGCCCTTGCGACAACCCAATCTTGACTTTCTAACGCTTGTTTTATCAGCGTTACCTCAAGCTCAGACAAATACTCTTTTAGGTTAACACCTTCTTCAGGCAATGTAGACGACACCACACTCTCTGAAGGTGTCTCTTCAGACGCTGTTTGAGACGCTTCTTCCTCTAATCTTTCCTGTGCAGCAGACTCGGCAAATAAATCATTAAATGCTTCTCGCTCAAGAATTTCCTCCGGATAATCCGGTTCGTAGGCTGCCGTATCACCATATTGATATTTCGGCGGAAGGTCGCTGACATCCACAATCTGACCAGGGTACAAAATAGTAAGGCGTTCAACCAAGTTAGATAACTCACGCACATTACCCGCCCACTCGTGTTCCATCAGAGACGATATAGCTCTTTCTGTGAAGCGAACCCCATCAACTCCATCGCCCTTTATTCGACTGTTGATCTCTTGCAGCAAAAGCGGAATATCGTCTTTTCGCTGGCGAAGAGCTGGGCTGTCTATTGGAAAAACATTAAGGCGATAATATAAATCTTCACGAAATTTGTCTTCGCTGATCATCGTTTCTAAATTGCGGTGTGTAGCAGCAACGATACGAACATTACACTTGATAGGCTTGTTCCCGCCCACTCGCTCAAAGGTTTTCTCCTGCAGAACCCGAAGTAACTTTACCTGCATTTGAAGCGGCATGTCGCCTATTTCATCAAGAAACAGGGTGCCGCCTTCGGCTAATTCAAAGCGCCCTTTCCGAGCGCTGATGGCTCCAGTGAAAGCGCCTTTTTCATGACCGAACAATTCACTTTCTAAAAGCTCTCCCGGAATAGCACCACAGTTAACGGGTATAAACGGGCCGTCTTTACGTTCAGAGAAAAAATGAACGTTTCGCGCAACCACTTCTTTACCAGTGCCTGACTCACCAAGGATTAACACCGTAGCGTCGGTGGGTGCAACCTGCTCCACCAGACGGCGCACAATTTGTATTTGGTCGCTTTTACCCACAAGACTTCTAAACAAGCGTGTTTTTGTACCTGCTGTTCTCGATAAGTTAGGTTTACGGCTTGAATACTCTTGGCAGCGGTGGATAGCTTGAGTAAGAACGGGATAGGTGAGTGGCGTACTTAACACGCTCACCATATTGCAGTTAACGTTGGCCTGCCCTTCATTTTGAACAAGCGCAACAAAAGGTATATGAGGAAAATTTTCAACTAATTGTGAGACAGTGGTTTCACACGCATACTCGATGAGTACAGCGTCTGCGCCGGATTTAGAAAGATACTCATGACAATCACTGAGTCCTCGTGATAAACACGATTCTCCCATGAAGGTCACTATAGTTTCTAAATTTTGAATAAGTTCCTGATTATCACTAACCAGCAATATGTCCTTCATCTATTCCCCAATGACGCTTTGTTATTTTTTATAGTGTAGCGCATAAGCAAATTGTAACGGTAAAAGATAACTCTGCAACCAATGTTTGCGGAAATATAGCAATAAAAAAAGCAGGTTACCCTGCTTCTTTTGGTTAATTTGTAGAGAATAACGCTATTGGCGATACTTAAAATGCAGCATCAAAATGCTACGTTGATTAATTAAGTAACGCCAGTACCTGACCTTCCTGCTGATTAGCTTGGGCTTGAACAGCTAGGGCAGCTTGCGACTGCACATCGTTCGATGCACGCTGCGAGGAAGCCTGTGCAAAATCAAGATCTTGTATTCTGCTGCGCGCTTCAGCGGTGTTAACATTAGCTTGTGTTAGCGTTCTCGCTGCACTTTCAAAACGATTTTGCGTAGCACCGAGCTCCCCTCTTGCGCCACCAATTATTTCAAGCGCAGAATCGGCTGCCGATAAAGCATCATTTACGCTCGTGCCCGATGTAATATCGATATTGAGCACACCACCTAACTGAGCCGCTATATCTTGCGTTTGCACACTGATAGATTGTTCGGAGCTTGCACCAGCCTGAAAATTTAGCGAGCCGTTGTCTGACAAAAGAGGCTTACCAGCAAAATTGGTTTGCTCGATAGTTTGCGAGATATTTTCTTGAAGCTGAGTAATTTCAGACTGAATTGCGCGGCGATCGCCTGAGCTTAAAATGCCATTACCTGACTGAATAGTAAGCTCACGAATTCTATCAACGTCGGAATTAATGCTACCTAGCCCGCCCTCTGCTACCTGTGCAACTGAGATACCGTCGTACACGTTATTGACAGCTTGGCGATTGCCTTCAACTTCCGAGGTTAAGCGGTCGATGATTTGCTGTGCAGACGCGTCATCCAGCGCATTGTTGACTTTTTTACCAGAGGCGAGCTTCTCGAAAAGGTTGTTTTGCTTTTCTTGAATTTGCCCAATTAGCGATGATGGGCCGCTGTTATCTATTTGCATAATTCTGCCTATCAGAAAAATCTTAGTTTGAGTATAGCACAATACTGCTCAACATCTAACCAACCACGTCTTATAAGCATTACCAATTGGTATTAAAATTCAGTGCATTATATGTAGCGTTATACTAAAGAATGTAATCTTGGTGAGAAACGAAAATCATAAACAAAGCTAAGGGGTAGGCTCTGCCCTACTTTGGATAGTCTTTTTACGAACATGTGAGCTAGCTAAAGTATAAAAATACGTGTGAATTTCACATAAAAACTAATGGTTTATGGCATTACCGCCGACACATGATATATTTATTTCATAATCATAAAGTAGCGGCAGATTTATGTTTGATGGGAAATCAATACTGATAACTGGTGGGACGGGGTCTTTTGGCCACAAATATACAGAGATTCTGTTAGCTAAATACACACCAAAGCGTTTAATTATATATTCTCGTGACGAACTAAAACAGTTCGAAATGCAGCAAAAGTTTAATGCTAACTGCATGCGTTATTTCATCGGCGATGTTCGTGACAAAGACAGACTAACGCGCGCAATGCAGGGCGTGGACTTTGTCATTCACGCTGCAGCCATGAAACAAGTTCCCGCAGCAGAATATAATCCGACTGAGTGTATACGTACCAATATTGATGGTGCCGAAAATGTAATTAACGCAGCAATTGACAATGGCGTAGAAAAAGTCATAGCACTTTCAACAGACAAAGCGGCAAACCCGGTGAATTTATATGGTGCAACAAAGCTTGCATCAGACAAGCTATTTGTTGCGGCAAACAACATGGTGGGTACTGAGAAACCTCGATTCTCTGTGGTGCGATATGGAAACGTTGTCGGATCTCGAGGTTCGGTTGTCCCCTTTTTCAAGAAGCTTATTAAAGATGGTACAGACCATATCCCTGTTACACACCAAGAGATGACGCGCTTTTGGATTACTCTCCAACAGGGTGTTGATTTTGTACTTAAGAATTTTGAACGAATGCTGGGTGGAGAAATATTTGTTCCAAAAATTCCATCGATCAAAATTGTCGACCTTGCAAAAGCAATGGCACCAGATATACCGATTAAAATAGTAGGCATTCGTCCCGGTGAAAAATTACACGAAATGATGTGCCCTGGTGATATGGCCTTTCATACATTTGAATACGAAGATCATTTCGTCATCGCTCCAGCAATTCGATTCTTTCATCGAAGTAATAATTTCACAGCAAACGCCTTAAATGAGAGTGGAAAACCAGTCTCAGAGGGATTTGAATATGTGTCAGATACTAACCCTCACTTCCTTTCGGTAAATGAAATCGTTCAGTTTAACGGAGCATCCCTCCAATGATTCCTTATGGTCGTCAAGACATAGATGAAAAAGATATTGAGGCAGTAATATCTACATTAAAATCTGGTTGGCTTACTCAAGGGCCAACTATTCCCAAGTT
The DNA here is from genome assembly GCF_001886475.1 of Alteromonas sp. RW2A1. Lineage (NCBI taxonomy): Bacteria > Pseudomonadati > Pseudomonadota > Gammaproteobacteria > Alteromonadales > Alteromonadaceae > Alteromonas > Alteromonas sp. RW2A1. Next base: position 2,208,862 of record NZ_CP018031.1, read on the forward strand.
CGAAAAAGCACTCGCAGACTACTGTGGTGTCGAACATACTGTTGCCGTTAACAGCGCCACCTCTGCGTTACATATAGCGTGTCTAGCGCTTGGAGTAGAGCAAGGTGATACTGTTTGGACGTCACCTAACTCCTTCGTCGCTTCTGCTAATTGCGCAATTTACTGCCGTGCTACCGTAGACTTTGTGGATATAGATCTCCTCACTGGCAACATGTGCATGCAAAAACTGGAACAGAAACTTGCTCTTGCCAAAAAACAACACTGCTTACCGAAAGCAGTCATACCTGTTCATTTTGCAGGTCAGTCTTGCGATATGGAAGCCATATCAAGGTTAGCCAAGGAATACGATTTTTATGTCATTGAGGATGCGTCACACGCTGTGGGAGCATCATATAGGGACAAGCCCGTTGGTTGTTGTGCCTATTCAGACATCTGTGTATTCAGTTTCCATCCCGTCAAAATAATAACAACAGTCGAAGGGGGGGCGGCGCTCACCAACAATGGCGCATTCGCTGAAAAAATGCGCCTGGCACGCAGTCATGGTGTGACATCTGATCAAAATCAAATGACCGAGTCATCTCATGGCCCTTGGTATTACCAACAAATAACACTTGGTTACAACTACCGCATGAATGATGTAGAAGCAGCACTTGGTCTCAGCCAGCTAAAGAAATTAGACGACTATGTTGCACGTCGAAATGCAATAGCAAAGCAATACGCTGCGGGCTTTGCCAACGAAGATTTCATTCAACCGCTTGTGGTAAGCGAATATTGCTATAGTAGTTACCATTTGTTTTGCATATTGGCAACACGCCTTACTGAAATTACGCATCGACAGGTTATAGAGAAATTACGCTCGCACGGAGTTTTTGCACATGTCCACTACATTCCGATCCATCTTCAACCCTTTTATACCGACTTAGGCTTCAAAAAAGGCGACTTCCCACAGGCAGAAGACTATTATCGCCAAGTAATTACGTTGCCGCTGTTTCCATCAATCACTGATAACGAAGTACAATTCATCATTCACACCGTTAAAGAGGTGCTTTGCGACGTGTAAGTGTATATATCAATGTACATTTCTTTATGCTTTCAACTCGACTCCTCTATAAAGTTTTGTAAGAACATACCGATACAAACTTTGGCGGTGGTAGTTGGCGGTGTGAGAAAGCCGATGGTCTACGCAAGAGCTATAGACAAACGATATTGAAATTAAGTTTAAGGTGACCCTATTAACATTTGTATTATACCGGCACGCGGTGGAAGCAAACGTATACCGAAAAAGAATATAAAGACTTTTTGCGGTACCCCTATTATTGGATATTCAATAAAAGCTGCGTTAGAAAGTAACTTGTTTGAACACGTGCTGGTATCAACTGATGATGATGAGATTGCAGAAGTAGCATGTGCAATGGGCGCACAAACGCCTTTTATTCGACCAGCTTCATTGTCAGATGATCATTGCGCCACTTTGCCTGTCATCCAACACGCCATCGATTGGGCACGAGAAAGTTTGGGAAACCTAGACTATGTATGTACGCTTTATGCCACCGCTCCCTTCGTGACCTCACAGATCCTTACCTCAGCATATAAACAACTTGTCGGACTACCCCAAAAAGAGTATGCGTTTGGTGTTTGCGCCTTCCCTTCATCAATTCAACGAGCGTTTAAAAAAACAGAAAACCAAGGCGTTGAAATGTTTAACCCGGAGTATTTCAATACTCGCTCTCAAGATCTAGAAGAGGCATTTTTCGACGCAGGTCAGTTTTATTGGGGTAAAGCTGATGCCTTTTCACATGGCCTTAAAATGTTTGAAAGTCACAGTTTGCCCATTGTCTTACCACAACACTTGGTGCAAGACATCGATACGTTAGCCGACTGGATTAGAGCAGAAGCGATGTTTAACGCTAATAACAGCATAAAAGGAGCCACTTGATATGCGATGCCTTTTTGTGGTTTCAACGTTACCTGAGAAAGGGTTAGGTCATCTCGTGCGTTGCAGAGATCTAGCGCGTTTTCTGGCCGACAAAAACATTGAATGTTTGTTCGCAGTTGACTGGTACTCGCAAAACATCGCTTCTTTCTTAGACGATTTTCAGTGTTTAGCCACGACGATAGCGCCCGTTGATATCATTTCGTTAATCCGAGCAGAAAACATTTCTACACTATTCGTTGATCATTACGGCGTTGGTGAAGCGTGGGAGAAGCTGGTATCAGAGTTCGTTACAAAGCTTGTGGTCATTGATGATCTAAGGCGCCGGCACTATTGCGACGTTTTAATTGATTTTAAATGGCGGGGTAGTAATACTGCTTTGGCATACAAAGGGCTCACGAACCGAAATGCCGTTCATTTGTTAGGACCGTCGTTTGCATTAATGCCTGCACGGACAGAACACCTACCTTGTCGAACAAAAGTTGCACCTTCCCTCCAGAAGCATAGCCGTATCATGGTAGGTCAGCACTTTCTAACCACATCGCAGGTGATTACTTTAGCTGGACAGTTGCCAGACAACGTCATGCTGACGTTAGTGGTAGGGCCTCACGACAACATATCTATTCCGAAACTGCAGTCGTGCGCTAACGTAGAAGTGCTTCAAGGGAAAACTGAACTTTTCTCACAGCTTAAAGACGTCAGATTGTATATAGGTGCAGCCGGCGGTATTCTTTATCAACTTCGCGCCCTCAGCATACCCATGTTGTCCTTTTCTACAGCAGAGAACCAAAATTCAGACATACCCGATCTTGAGGATATTGGTCACTATTTTCATTTGCCGAGTTTTAATAATGAAATGCTACCAAAATTAGCAGATTGCGTGCGCGTATTTATGCAACAGCATAAAAGAGTTAAAGCGCTTGGCGACAATGCCGTGGTAAACGTAGATACCTTAGGCTGTGAAAGAATTTACAATGCTATTTATAATAATAAGATTGACAAAGCTACCACCAACGTCACAAGTAAAACCTTTATTCCATTGTGCAATGGGTATGAACTCGAACCGGTTGACGACACTCACATCAACTGCTATTTGGCGGCGAGAAACCACCCCAAAAATCAAATCCGCATGATTGATCACAGCGAAATTTCAAAGCTTGACCATTACACGTGGTGGTTTAACACGAAGCGCCACTCGTATTTACTGTACGAAAGCAAAGTGCCACAGCTTTATATCTGGCATGAGAGCGTAGTGGTTGACGACAAAACGTTTCTTGTTGGGGGGTGGTTTGTCGTAGAAAAGGAAACCAACTTCCAAAGTGCGTTGGTCGCGCTGCAATGGCAGTTAAAACACTGTGAAGAACATCTTGCCGACACCCCGTGGATTGCAGTCATTCACAAAGACAATAAATTTGTACAATTGCTCAACAAGTATCTTGGGTTTGAAGAAATACCCGCGACACATGCTTATGATAGTGTTTGTCAAAGCTTATTCCCCCACGCGAATAGTGATGAATTTCAGCGCGTAATGAAAGTGCCTTGCACGAAAAAGGTTCAATCGTCATGACAACAAATAGTATGAATTACAAACCGTTGAAACTAGGTTTTATTGGCGGCGCACACACTTCAGCGGTGGGCTACACACACTGGTGCGCCAGCCAACTCGATAATCGCTGGCAAGTTACATCGGGTTGTTTTAGCCGGGATCTCGACCGTTCCGTAGAAACAGGAAGCGTTTGGGGATTAAAACAAAGCGCATGTTACAGTGACTGGCAACGCTACATCGATGAAAAAAAACGCGAAGTCGATGCCATGTGCGTACTAACGCCTACACCAGACCATGTGGATATCGTTTGCCGCTTGCTTGAGAATAATATCCCGGTAATTTGCGAAAAAGCCATGGCTGCTAGCCTGTCTCAGTCACTAAAAATAAAACAGGCTTTAGAGAAACATGGTGGCTTCTTAGGGGTCACGTTTAATTACAGTGGTTATCCCATGGTCCGAGTGCTAAAGAAAATGATCGACGATGGTGATCTTGGAAAGCTATTAAAAATGCGCATCGAAATGCCGTCGGATGGCTTTATTCAACCACCTGAAAAAATGCATCCACAGCCTTGGCGTCTGCAAGATGGTGAGATCCCAACGCTTTTACTCGATCTCGGTGTCCACGTCCATCACCTTTGCGGCTTTCTTACCGGGCAAACCCCCGCTTCTGTTTTAGGCGATTTTAATAACTTCTCTATCTTTGACAGCATCGTCGATGACGCACATTTTTGGGTGGAGTATAAAGAAGGACTTAAAGCAGACTATTGGGTAAGTAAGACGGCGCTAGGGCATCGCAATGGTTTAAAGTTTACCTTGTACGGTGACAAAGCAAGCGCAACTTGGGTTCAGGAAGATCCCGAACACCTTCATATTGCGCACTCTGACAGCCGTCGCGTCATTGTCGACAGAGGAAACTGCGAGCACAAAGAAGAGATTAGAGAACGATTTAAACCGGGTCACCCTTCTGGCTTTATCGAAGCGTTTGCCAACCTATACAACGACCTCGCCGATTGTTTAACGCAATTCAAAGAAACTAACGTCTTTTCATCACCCTATGTTTTTGGCTGGACGCATGCTCATGAAGGGTTAGCAGTATTAGATGCAGCAAGTAAGGCTAATGAGAGCAAGCAGTGGGTATCACTAGAGGCAGAACAGTAAAATGCAACACATAGCTATTGGAGACAGACACATTGGAGAAGGGCAGCAGGCCTATATCATCGCTGAACTTTCAGGAAATCATGGTGGCGATATTAGCAACGCCATCAAGCTTTTAAAAGCGGCGCACAGCGCAGGCGCCGACGCGATAAAAATTCAAGTTTATCGGCCGGATACAATAACGCTTAAGTCTTCAAAAGAGGACTTTCTTATTCCTAGTGCCAATGCGTGGGAAAAGTACAATTCGTTATACGAACTTTACGAGTACGCCCATACGCCGTGGGAATGGCTCCCCACGCTGTTTGAAGAAGCGCAAAAATTGGGTGTGGAATTATTCGGTTCAGTTTTCGATGAAAGTTCAGTCGATGAACTTGAGCAGTACCCCTGTAAGGTCTATAAAATTGCATCACCTGAAATCGTCGACCTTGCTCTTCTTGAAAAGGTTGCGAAAACGGGTAAGCCCGTCATTGTCTCGACTGGGCTGGCCAATTTAAGTGAGGTCGCTAACGCGGTAAGCCATTTAAGACTGCACGGTTGTGACGATATCGTTTTACTCAAGTGCACTACCGCTTACCCTACCCCTCCAGAGGAAGTGAATTTAAAAACTATACCTAATTTAAAGGACACCTTTAGCTGCCTTGCTGGACTTTCTGACCATACGGTAGGCATTGGGGTAAGCATTGCTGGCGTTGCGTTAGGGGCGTGTGTAATCGAAAAACACATCAAGCTCGACAATTCAGAAGAAACCGTAGACAGCTTCTTCTCGTTAACCATTTCTGAGTTTCAACAAATGGTCAATGAAATAAGAGCCGCAGAGAAAGCTATCGGAGCCGTTAACTACGATTTGACACCTGAAGCACTCAAAAACAAAAACGGTAAACGCTCTCTCTACGTCTCCGGCGACATGGAAAAAGGTGAGGTGTTTACAGAAAAAAACATCAAATCAGTGCGACCAGGCTTTGGCCTTGATCCTAAGTTCAAAAATCAAGTCTTAGGAAGGAGAGCAAAGACAAAGCTCACGGTAGGCGACCGCCTTAACTGGGATGTCATTGATTAAGGAAAGGTTATGTCACTAAGTCACATTACTCAGTTTATTGTTGAATACATAGAAGAGAACACGAGCGAGGCTGCGCCATCAATTGACGCTACTACTGAGTTCGCAACGAGCGGCATTTTAGATTCTTTCGCTATATTAAACCTCATTATCACGTTAGAAAGTGAGTTTGAAATCAAGTTTTCTATCGATGAGCTTTCAGATGAGTCAATTCGCACTGTCGGGCCATTAGCTAAGTTAGTCCATGCGAAACGGGGTGATAGCTAATGAGGGCGTTATATTCACATATACAGTCAATAAAAAATCTCCAACCAAATAAGGTAGCGCTTTATTTTGATGGACGAAGTTACACCTATCACAAGCTTTTTGAACTGACCTTAAAATGTGAATCATTACTCCTACAAGCTAACATTTCACACCCCGTCCGTATGGTGGTGATGTCAGAAAGTGCTCCCTGCCTTATCGCGTGGGCCCTTTGTCTTGCCAAGACCAACAGTACACTCATACCGGTCAACTGCCAGTTAACGCGCGAACAGTTGAAAACCGTGATAAACGCAGCCGACGCGAATGCTGTTTTTTGCGATGAAAAGTTCGTCAAAACTTGCCGAACGATAGATGCAAAAGTGCTGTTGACGAGCGACGAACTTGACGCCGAGCGCTCAACCACCACAGAAGCCTATGTCGACATGAGCGGCGCTGATATCGATGATTTTTTAATCACGTTTTCATCTGGATCTACGGGTGATCCGAAACCCATTATGGTGGATCAAGCCACAAAACTCGCACGCGCACAGCAGACGATACAACTGTACGGTTTAACGGCTGACGATGTCGTTTTGTGTGCATCGCCTTTTTTCCACTCATTAGGACAACGGCACGTTTTTGTTGCATTGGCGGCGGGTGCAACGCTCGTTTATATGCGACGTTTTACACCTGCAGACTGGCTCGCGGCCGTGCACAAATACCAAGTTAGTTTCGTGATTGCCGTGTCGTCTCACCTTCAAGCGCTTAAGGATGATTTGGTGTCTTATTCAGATAAACTTCAGTCTCTAAACACCATTGTTACGTCTTCAGCGCCCATTTCCAATGAGTTGAAAAGTGATTTGTTTAAGTATCTTGGCTGCAACTTCCATGAGATTTACGGTACAACGGAAGTGGCTATAGTATCGAACCTCTATCCTTCAGATGCTGATAAGAAAACTGCAACCGTGGGCACTATTTGTGAAGGTGTCGAGGTCAAAATTCTTCGCGATGATTTAAGCGATTGCGCTCAAGGAGAGATTGGCGAAATCATGGTCAAAACACCACTTTCATTCAATGGATACTATGGCAAAGACGATGTTTATTCACAAAATCTTGTAGACGGTTTCTTTCGAACTGGCGACGTTGGAAAAGTGGATGACGAAGGCTTTTTAAGTTACGTATCGAGGAAGAAAGATATTATCATTTCGGGCGGTATTAATATTTATCCAAAGGACATTGAAGACATATTGGCCACCTGTGATGCGATTGACGAAGTCAGCGTTATTGGTGTCCCAGATGACTTTTTAGGTGAAGTCGTCGTGGCGGTTTGTGTGGCAAGTAATTCCGCTGAACGTGCATTAAGAAAAATAGCCAATAGTCAGCTTGCACCATTTCAAAGGCCGTTGAAGTACTTCTTTGTTTCCTCTCTTCCTCTTGGGCCCACTGGAAAAATACAGAAAAACGTACTTAGAGAAGAATACGCGCCGCTGAATACAGATTGGACCCTCCCTCTAAGAGCGTTAATGTACGCAGAGAGCAAGAAATGAAACGATATATATTTGGTGCAGGGATCCAAGGAAAGGCCTTTTTAAGTGCTTTATCAAAAAGTGATGTCAACGTTGACGGGTTTGTAGATAATTTTTCAAGCGCTAGCACTTGCCTTGGACTTCCCATTGTAAAGCCTGAAGAGCTCAGCGATAAGCACTTCGAGATCCTTATTTCAGTAGGCCTTATAAGCCATGTGATTAAAAAAAGGATGATGAGCGAAGGGTTTACGCGATGCCTAGACTTCACGCAAAGTGTATTGGCCTATCCAGGCATTATTCATGAACTCAAAACAAAAAGTATGTGGTGGCATGATAATGTTGAAGAACGTTTAAATCTGAAACGGATAAGTAAATTTAAATCATTGTTGTCTGACACGAAAAGCATTGAGTTATTAGAACAGATAGTTCGCTTTCGCACCGCATTCAAACCCGAAGATTATGTGATACCTCAACTTGAAGAAACTCAGTATTTTCCATCTGATGTCGATGTCTTTAGTGCGCTAGACGACATCCGCTTTGTAGATGCAGGGGCCTTCACGGGCGATACACTCAAAGCTCTTTGGAACAAAAAAAAGAACAGGTGTGTTAGCGGCATTGCGTGTTTCGAACCGGATATTCACAATATAAAAAAACTGCAAGAGGCGGCTAAAAGACTCGACATCTCGCGCAATCTTTACATCTATCCTGCTGGATTGTGGTCAACGATGGCGTTGTTATCGTTCGATAGCTGCGTAGGCTCGTCTAGCGCAATAACAGAGTCGGGTGGAAATACAACCATACCGGTAGTGAGCCTTGATGATAGTGTTTACCACATGGCACCCAATTTCGTTAAGATGGACATTGAGGGCTCCGAGTGTAATGCGCTCAAAGGGGCTAAAAGGATAATCAAGGACTTCACGCCGGTACTGGCAATTAGTCTTTACCATAAACCCCAAGACCTTTGGGAAATTCCATTACTCATTAGGGAGTATTGCGATAACTATGATATGTACATCAGAGTATATGGTGATATGTTGCTTGAAACCGTGTTGTACTGTATTCCAAAAAAATGAGGACATAGGCGTTCAAAGAGGTTTGAAGACAGCGATGAACAGTTGCTAACAAACTAAGCGCTTCACTAACAAGAATTTATAGAAGAAAATTATGAGTCCGGATATTTTCAAACAAGCATGTGAACGAGCTTTCGACGACATGAAAGCACAGTCAGCATTATATCAACCCACAGAGTTTTGGGCCGAAGCGTCAGAAAAAATTTTTAAAAATTTAGACAGCGAGGGTATTGCTAACTTTCGCCGCGCTTCACTGCCGCTTTCCTTTTTCGTTCCTACCTATGGCCAGCCTGGCAATGGTTTGGGTCAAACCAGTGAAGCGTTAATACAGTTACTGACAAAACACATCCATCTATCTGAAAAACAAAAGCAAACGCTGAACGCTATGTTCATTGGTAGACAGCAAGCAGAGGCTGATTATCGCGTTTTAGTGGCCAGTGTTTTGTCTAAAGCCGACACAAGCCTGCTTAACTTTTCCGAAAGTGAAGTGGGAAATCCCATAGAGCACTTTGAATTTGATGGAAAAAAATTCAGCCGCTCAGCGCTTAACTACCTGCTTGGACTCGCCTTTTTAAATCAGTTTACTCCGCTTAAAAACCTGCGTACCGTTGTAGAAATTGGTGGTGGGTTTGGCACGCTTGGAGAAATCTTGGCTAAAACGAATAACAACGTGAAGTACATGAACTTCGATATCGCGCCAACGCTCAACGTCGCAGACTACTATTTATCGAACGTGTTTGGCCGAGACAAAGTCGGTGGCTACTTTCAACAGGAAACACCTGTGGATGTAGGTGAAACTACTCGCCCACTGAATGTCTTTGGCGCCTGGCAGATAGAGGCGCTCGACGACCCCGTCGACTTATTCGTCAACTTCATTTCATTTCAAGAAATGGAGCCTGAGGTTGTACAAAATTATCTAAATCATGTAGATAGAGTTAAAACAAAATGGGTATTGCTGCGCAATATACGCGAGGGTAAACAAACCATTAAAGAGCATGGGTTTGGCGTTAACGAACCCATTTACACCGAAGACTACAAAAAAATGTTGCCCAATTATGAATCCGTTTCAAGCAATGTCAGGCCCTTTGGATTAAAAACCTTAGATGGTTTTCATTCAGAGCTGCTTTTGTTTAAAAGGAAGTGCTAGGTAGCGCCGTCAAATTGCGGTTAGTAGTCGGCTTGCAACAAGGTATTGAGCGTGACAAGCCGGTCATCACTAGGCCATTTCACGCAGGTATTGCCTCGCTACGTATTGTGCCTTTAGATAGGCTGGAACGGTTCCAATATCGATGTAAGGAGCGTCAGTTTTCCAACCAAAGATCTTACTTCTCAGTCCGGCAATAACATCTTTGCTAAGATCCATAGATGTATTAGCAGGAAGCGTAGAGAAGTACTTATCGAATACATTTTCATTAAAAACAAACAGCGCACCGCTTGCAAGGTTTCCTGGTGGATTAGAAACCTTCTCGTGAAAATTCGTTATGACATTCTGTTCATCCAGTTCAACAATGCCGCATGACTGTGGTGAATCTGTTTCGAACAACAATGCGGTGATGTTTGTATCGTCGGGACGCTTGTGGTGTTGCTTTACCAATCCATGTAAATCGCTACAGCAGAAATTATCGGCATGGATCACGATGGTTTCATGCCCTTGCCAAAAATCTTTCTGTGCGATTAATGTTCCGGCCGTACCTAAGAGTTTAGGCTCGTTAACCAGAGTAATGTTGGTTTTATAATCACACTGGTTGACGAAGCGTTCGACTTGTTCAGCAAGGTAATGCGTATTAATCAATATTTCTTCGACCTCCAAGTTAATGAGCTTTTCTAACCAGAGCTCAAGCAATGGAATGCCGCAAATGGGGACCAGACATTTGGGTACATGCTCGGTGATGGGCTTAAGTCTTGACCCCATTCCCGCAGCCAATAGAATTGCCTTCATATTATTCGAATGACTCCCTTAGTAAGCGTAGTAACAAAGACTGTTGAAGTGGCTTATTTCCAATGGTCCCAACCTGGCAGGCAGATGCGATACTTGCGATGTAAAACGCCTCCCATGCTGAAGCCCCTGCAATCATCGCCAACGAACTGGCCGCTAAGAAGCAGTCACCTGCGCCAGCTGGGTCTGCTGCATTTTTGTTTATTGCAGGAATTCTGTCGTTTTGCCATTCATTTGGACCAATTCCAGGAATATGAATAAGGACTCCATCAGCAGCAAGAGTAATCACAAGATTTTGAGGATTAGATTTTTCGCAAAGCTTTTTGGCTAAAATAACCAAACCATCATCTGCGTTATTCAGTGCGACCCTTACTTCTTTTTCCGTTGGCGTCATCAAGAACGTGTCGCGGTAGCGTGAAATATCGCCAACTTGAGAAGATGTTTGGCTATCAGCAACATACCTTACTCCCTTTTCTTCACATGCCTTTGAAATTTGATTGACTAAGCTTTGAGGGAGAAGACCATAGTTGAAATCCGAAAAAACAAGTACGTTGATATCATCTAAAATGCCCATTATTCCCGCTAACAATGAAGCTTGTAACTCTTCCGATATTTTGTGATGCCGCACTTGATTGACTCTAAGCAGCGTTTTCGTGTCTGCTCTATAACGAGTTTTAAGCGGTGTTGGGCGACTAGAATCCTCAATTAAAAATGAAGAAATATCATAATCGTGGACTCTCGATTTGACGTATTCCGATTTAGTATCGGCGCCCAATACAGAAAAAAGGGTGACCCTATTAGCGCCGATGGATTTTATATGTCCAGCAGTTATAGCAGCACCACCTAAAAATGTGTCGGTTTGATTAGGCGTCATTACAATGGTCGGGTCTTCTTGTGATAGCCCCACTGCCTTACCCTGCACGTATTCATCTACGATCACTTCACCCACTACGGCGACATTTAATTTATCCATCTTCTTAAATGTTGTTAATAGGTCATGGAGTTTTATTTGGTGACGCTTTGCATACCGCTTTAACTCTGAAAAATCAAAGTTAGAGCCAATATTTTGAATGGGCTTGATGAAATGCTCAGAGCTGAAATCAAATTCACCAGAGCCAAAAATTAGCTTGCCACCATATGCACGCAATGCCTGGCGTTCTGGATTCTCTTTGTCTTCAAACTCTTTACCTTTAACAACCGCGAACGGTCGATGAAGAGAAATGAGATCAGCGGGCGACAAGTCAGTTAAAAAAGCTTCGTCAACATACTGTATAGAACGTACCATTTCCAATCGATGCTGCTCATCAATTTTACTTTCAACCGCCATTGCTTTGTCACTATTTACAGCAACGAGCAAATGGTCACCGCACTCTTTTGCGAACTTTAAAAGGCGAATATGGCCTGGGTGTAATAGATCAAAGTTTCCCGTCACGAGAATGTTCTTTGCCATTTAATTACCTATGAAAATTGTCATTAATAAATAGTCGTCCACGACATATTCAAATGTGCTAACGTTGAAGCCATACAAGTTTTTCAACTACACACTAAACCTTGATTACCTTACCTGACTTAATTTATTGTCTATTAACGCGTCCTGGTAGTGGGAGGAGGCTTTGGATTCGTAATGCATATGGCATTAATATTGCTACTCTAATCAATTATTATCAACTCAAATTTCTAACGTCACTTAATCAAAGAATTTCCTTATTGGATCTAAGGTACACATAGTATGTCAATTAAACTAGCTAGGGCGAAAAAATTAAAACCTGTTGAACAACTAGTTGCCAGTTATACAACACGGTTAACAGAAGTTTTAAATGATTTAGAGTCAGAAAAAATAGAGCGTTTTATCGATATTCTGTTAAGTATGAAAGAGCAGAGTGGAACACTTTATATCTGTGGCAATGGTGGCAGTGCTGCCAACGCCATCCACCTAGCCAACGATTTCACATTTGGTATTAGCCCAGCAGGCGATGCCATCAAGGTTGAGGCGCTTTCCGCAAACAGTTCAGTGTTAACTTGCTTGGGTAACGATATAGGCTACGAAAACATTTTTTCTCATCAGCTGAAAGTTAAAGCTCACCGAAATGATGTTCTTTTAATCCTATCTGGTAGTGGCAATTCCAAAAATATAATCAACGCGGTTAACCAAGCACAAATGCTGGGTATGACAACAGTCGGTATTCTTGGATATCAAGGTGGTTCAGCAAAATCTTTAGTTGATTTGAGTTTTCACTTTGAGATTGACGATATGCAAATTGCCGAAGACACTCAGGTCATCATAGGACACATCCTAATGAAAGGCTTAAAGGAATATTTGCTACGAGCAAAACGTACTAATGTAGCAGATTTGTGAGATAGCCCATGAGTTTACAAACCGAAGATTGTTATTTTGAGTCTTACAGTGATGCATTGAAGCAAGCCGAGAAATCTGTTTACCTAAACCGATCCAAAAGTAAGCTTCAACTATGTTACTACGATGGAAAAGCGCAAACTAGCTCTCTTCCAAATCTAATCAATCTTCCCTTAGAAAACTTTGAAGAAACTCTTTTAACGCTGCAAACTCGACAACCTACATTCATAGTTCATCAACAAGCTCAGTTTGTTAAAGACAAATTAAGCCTGTTACATCAAAGAATAGCCGCAAAAAGTGAGGCTCTTAAAAAGCTAATTCGATCTCAAGCCATCAACTTTCATAAGCCCCATCGGGTATATTTAAATGGGGAATACATGGGGCGAGTCGTTTTAAAGATAACAGAACTCCTAAAAGAAGCCTTCATAAAAGCTGGTTACAAAGTTAAGTTCGATATTAATGATAAATTCTCCGATATGAATGATTTAAGACGGCTTCAGTCAATAGCGGAGTTCCAACCGCATATAACGATAAACATTAATCGTATTCGAAATGACTTAATTAATGATTCCACATTCAATTTTATTTGGTTCATGGACCCGACGCTTTGCCTTTACGACAATTCAAAATTTGAGTATCGAGAAAGAGACCACTATTTCTATTTGATAGACAATTTCATATCACCACTTCTCGCGAAAGGCGTGACTCGCGACAGGATGACAAAACAAAAATTCGCAACCAATTCAGATTCGTTCTATCTCGAAAATAAGGAGCAAGAGCGGAAAAATAAAATGGTTTTTATTGGTAATGATTACTTTCACGTTGGTGACCCAACAAGTGAATACCGCCATCAAGCTGAGATGATAGATGAACTGTCTGCATTGTTTAATGAACAAAAATTAGACTTGGTCACCATCAATAACTTAGCTCGGAAGTATAAAGAAAAAGGGACGATAAGAAGTCAAGAGCATGTTGAAATGTTCATTTTCACAGCGATTGTCAGGTTAGAAGTTCTGAAGTGGGCAGTTAACAGTAATATCGAATTAGAAATATATGGTGAAGGGTGGGAAAACTACCAAGAATTTGTACCATTTTATAAGGGTATTTTAGAAACAGATGACGATGTCAGAAGGGCATACAATGCATCTAAATATTGCCTTCTTGCACACCCTCAATATTTCTATCAACAACGTTTGATGGAAGCATCCGCTTGCGGGGCTGTTCCGGTTGTTTATAAAGACGTGACTAATTTAGAACAATGCGATCACCTAGACAACATACTGACATTTACAAATCAAGCTGAGTTGAACAACATCCAAGATAAACAGCCCAGATTAGACGTTCAACAAATTGCTAGGGATAACTCTTATGAGCAACTCATTAGAAGTATCCAAGAGCACGTAAACGATGGTCTAAACAACAATATAAACAAACTAAAGGTTATGTGAATATGTCGGACAAATACTCAATCGACTCCCATAAACTTATTCTTCACCCCACCCGCGTTGCGAACTGGTATGAAGGAGAAGAAAAAAATGATTGGGAACAATTAAAAAAAGTGTACCCTCTGTATGTTGAAATTTCGCCATTTGGTGGCTGTAATCACCGGTGTACTTTCTGTGCGCTTGATTACATGGGCTATAAAAACATCAGCCTCGACTACGATTTACTAAAAAACAGCCTCACAAACATGGCTAAAAAAGGCGTAAAAAGCGTTATGTTTGCTGGCGAAGGTGAACCGTTATTATTCAAAAACCTAGATAAGATTTGTCAGCATGCGAGTGACGTTGGAATAGATACCGCATTAACCACTAACTTTGTTCCTCTAAAAAAACAGAACATTGAAACTTTGATGGAAAACTGCTCTTGGATAAAGGTCAGTTTTAATGCGGGTACAGCAGAAAGTTACAGTAAAATCCACCAAGCCAAAGAAAGAGACTTTCAGACCGTTATTGAAAATCTAGAGATAGCTGTCGCTCACCGGAAAGAAAAAAACTTAAGCTGTACGTTAGGCGCCCAGATGGTCCTACTCCCTGAAAATCAAAACGAAGCCACAACCCTAGCGAAAATTTGTAAAGACATCGGCTTAGACTACCTTGTAATAAAACCTTATTCTCAACACTTATCAAGCCACACAAACGAAACAACCGACTATAAATTTATTGACTACACCAAAATGTATGATTTAGAGAAAGAGTTAGAATCATATAACGACGATAATTTTAATGTCGTATTCCGAGTGAATACCATGCAAAAGTTTATGACTAACAAACAGTCATATAAAAAATGTCACGCTACACCTTTCTTTTGGGCTTATGTGGCAACGGACGGCAAGGTGTTTGGCTGTAGTGCCTATCTAGGTAAAGAAGAATTTTGTTACGGCAGTTTGTACGACAACAGTTTCGAAGAAATTTGGGAAGGCGAAAAACGCAAAGAATCCTATCAATTTATAAAAGAAAAATTGGATATTAAAAACTGCCGAATTAATTGTCGTATGGACGAAGTCAATCGTTATCTAGACCGACTAGCCAATCCCCAACCTCACGACAACTTTATTTAGAGAATTAATTATGAAAGCAGTAGTAACAGGCGGGGCTGGCTTTATCGGCTCACATATGGTTGATTTACTTGTTGAAAAAGGCTTAAAAGTTGTCGTAATTGATAATTTAGCCAACGGTCGATTAGATAACATAGCGCATCACAAAGAGAAAATAGAATTCATTCGCGCTGATATTTCAGATAAATCGTTTGATATGTCTTCCCTCTTTACCGATGTCCACTATGTATTTCATTTCGCTGCGCTGGCCGACATCGTCCCTTCAATCAAACAACCAAACAAATATCATCAAGCCAATGTTGAAGGTACATTAAGAGTTTTAGAAGCCAGTCAACATGCAAAAAACTTAAAAAAGTTTATCTATGCAGCTTCAAGTTCGTGTTATGGCATTCCAGATACTTACCCGACGCCAGAGAGCAGCAAAATTCAGCCAGAATACCCATACGCATTAACTAAAACAGTGGGTGAACAATACGTCATGCATTGGGGCCAAGTTTATGACTTACCCGTTTTATCAACACGTTTCTTTAATGTATTTGGTCCCCGCCATCGCACATCAGGTGCTTATGGTGCTGTTTTTGGCGTATTTCTAGCTCAATTACTTAACAAGCAGCCTTTGACTGTCGTTGGCGATGGAGAGCAAACTCGCGACTTCACCTTTGTAACCGATATCGTTGATGCTTGTTACACCGCAAGCCAAAGTAAATACAAGAATGAAATATTTAATTTAGGTAGTGACGGCACATACAGTATCAATTATTTAACAAAGCTCCTTGGCGGTGATGTCAAGTATATCCCTAGACGGCCAGGTGAACCGGATTGTACTTTCGCAGATATAACCAAAGTCAAGCAAAAGCTCGACTGGTCTCCCAAAGTGAGTTTTGAAGATGGCGTAAAAATCATGCTAGAAAACATAGAGCAATGGCGCGGAGCTCCGGTTTGGAATGAAAATAGCATAAAAGAAGCTACTAAAGAGTGGTTTGAGTATTTAAGTTAGGATTATGATGAATTCAAACGTCATTCGCGATAAGACCATCGCATTCTCATGCAATACGCGCGCAGGACATTTAGCTCCTGCACTCTCCACTGTCGAATTATTGACGGTGTTGTTTAACGATTTTTTAGCTTTCACCCCTAACGATCCAAAAGATGAAACCCGGGATCGTTTTATTTTGAGCAAAGGTCATGGCGCTTATGCTTACTATGTGATCTTAAACGAGCTCGGCTTTTTACCGGACTGGGAGCTAGATAAGTTCAATACCGACGATTCAACTATCAAAGGTTGTTTAACCGAAAACCCAGACTATATGATAGAAGCATCTACTGGCTCTCTGGGTCATGGGTTACCTCTCGCTGTCGGCATGGCATTGTCTATGAAGTTACAAAATAGGTCGAACAAGATTGTTTGCATGGTGGGTGATGGGGAAATGCAAGAAGGTAGTAATTATGAGGCCATGTTACTAGCTCACCGCTTCAAGCTAGACAACCTATTAATCATCGTTGACGCCAATAACTTGCAAGCGATGGGAAAAGTAGAAGAAATAACAGTAAGTAACGATAAGCTTGCACATATCATGCGCTCGTTTACCGATGGCGTTTTTGCTGATATCAATGGACATTCAGAACCAGAGATTACTCACGCCTACCAGCAATTTTTCAATCAAGAGAATAAAAATTTTTCTGTAGTTTTTGCAAGAACAGTTAAGGGCAAGGGCATCGAAATGTTAGAAGCTTCAGTCAAACACCATTACCGCTGCCCTACTGAAGATGGCTATGTTTATACAGGAGAATCAAAATGAGCCAAGTTGCATCAAAGAAAGATGTGATGAAAGCCATCTATCCTTATTTCCAAAAGAATGAGAAGTCAGTACTACTAGCGGGCGATATGGGCTTTGCAGTTTTAGATGACTATTTTAACAATCACTCACATCGAGCATTTAACACTGGTATTAATGAACAGGCGACCATGAGCATGGCTGCTGGTATGGCGATTACAGGTATGTCGCCCATCATTTATTCGCAAATCCCTTTTATCACCATGCGAGCTTTTGAACAATTTCGTTATGACATTAATGAACATAATTTAAACGTAAAAATAGTTGGGGTCGGTGCAGATAATTACTTTGCCCCATTAGGTCGAAGCCATTGTATGGACGATGATGACGTTTCGCTTATCTCAATCTTAAAAAACGTAAAAATATATTCACCTACAGCGGAATCGCTGATTGACGATGTCGCAGATATGATGGCACTAGACGGTCCAGCTTACATGCGCTCTTTATAGGTATACAACAATGACAACTACTTACGAAGCACGAAATGAAAATTACTCGTTAGTCGTCGAGTTAAAAGAAGGCTTAATCTTATCCGCTCAATGTAATTTGGACAGCCAGGAAGCCACCAGTTTTTGCCAAACTCTGTTAGGCATGAAACTAGCTGATGCAGCATATTATGGCGCCAAAAAAGTAATTGAGTCGTTACCTAACGCAGCACAGGGTATTGCCTTCGTTCACCATCATGAGGACCTAAGTGTTCTGGACTTGCTTATCAAACAAATCTTTGCTGAATCAGACGAGCCAGACAATGGACGTTATGTGCCAAAAGAGTTAAAACAATGGTTAAGCAAAGACAAACAAAGCCAGAAAGATATCATTAACAAGTCGCTTAATGAGTTTTTTGAAGGGAACTCTTTATACCAATTCGAAAAAGTATTCGTTCAAAATAAAGACGCTACAATTATTTTAGATTTAACCAGTATTTCACCTAAAAACCAGTTTCAAACACTTTTGGTTCGAATAGAAAAACACATTAGAACTGCTTTAAACGGCGCACCAATTATTCTAACTATCGAGGAGTTAGCCGATGCCAACACAAAACGAAGATAAGTTTATACTCGACGCAACAAAACTAGCGTGGCACCAAGATAGAATCGAGCATTGGCGTAAGGGCAATAGAATTGCACCTATCACAATTGATATGGCGTTGACAAGAGCCTGTAACTACGGCTGTCACTTCTGTTACGCTCGATTACAAGAAAATGATAGGTTCGATATTACTCGAGAGCACATTGATAACTTTCTTGAGGATTGTCAGGAGTTAGGCGTTAAGGCTATTTCTCTTGTCAGTGACGGTGAAAGCACTTTATCACCCCACTTTGAACACACCATTATTCGTGGTTCACAGCTGGGTATTTCAATGGCAGTAGCCTCACATGGCTACAACTTTAAGTACGACATGTTAGAGCGAATCCTCCCTCATTTAACGTATTTACGTCTGAACTTTTCAGCGGGTGAACCTAAACGTTACGCCGAGATCATGGGTGTGAAAGAAAAACATTTTCATCGTGTTGTCGATAATGTAAAAGACATGGTTGAGATAAAAAAGCGCCTTGGGTTAGACGTTACTATCGGTCTTCAAATGGTGCTAATGCCCGAAGATGCAGATCAAGTCGTTCCATTAGCAAAACTTGGTAAACAAATTCGTCCAGATTACGTTGTTGTTAAACACACCAGTGACAGTGAAGATGGGCAGCTTGGTGTTGATTACTCAAAATACGCAGAATTAAATCATATTCTTGAAGAGGCTGAATCCTACAGTGATGACGAATATCAAGTGTCTGTCAAGTGGTCAAAAATTAACGCTGAGGGCAAGCGCAGTTACCAGTGTTGCTATGGAGCAGCTTTCCAATTACAAATCTCAGGTTCAGGCTTAGTAGCTCCTTGTGGCATGTTGTTTAATGAAAAATACAAACGTTTTCATGTCGGCAATATTACGACTCAACGTTTTAAAGATATAGTATTAGGCGACAAATATTGGGAAGTGATGAAACATCTTGGCTCGATGAATTTTGATGCGCAAACCATGTGCGGCTCTTTGTGTTTACAACACAAGCCAAACGAATATTTAGATAAAATTGTTAAAGGTCAAGTGCAGCTAGAAAAGCCAACTGGCCAGCCACCAGCACACTTAAACTTTATCTAACTAGCGTTAGTAACGGTTAGTTGAAGCCGACAATCACGGCGCCGGATATGGTAAGTCTGAACGTTAATCTGCTGCTGGCGACAAAACTGTAACGCAGTGGGACCGCTTCATTTTTGTTGTTCAAATAAATTGAGCCAGTCTTGTATGTCTCTCCGTTGATGTTGCTGTATGGTGTTCTCCTCATCAAAGAGAACCCCATGCCGTAGCTAATCTATGAGTTGAATGTGGGGGTTACCAGACGAATACACCGGATGCTTACAAACAATAATACACAATGCTTTTTTCAATACTCCAATGTTTCCTGATGAGCAACACCCAGTATATTCAAAGCACTAAAAAGAGATTCTCTTCCCTAACAGCAGGTAAGAATCTAAATCGTTCATCTACCCCGCTCACCATCTCTTCTTCACTCAAGTACTCACGCGTGAATGCTTTATAATAATAAGACTCATAACACATAAAGGGCGACAAGAAAGTAAGCTCCGCTAGGTACTCAGACAAGACATCAAGTGACTCTCTTTCAGTGAGTTTAGGCACCACCACTTTGATTGACGGAGTACATGTCGCGGCATTTAATGCAATAAAAAACGCGTAGTTTTCTTTAGTGCCAAAACCCTCGAAAAGATAGTTCTTGTTGCTGAAGTACTGAGGAAAGTAAACGAGTAAGGCGTCAACGTCTTCTCTTAGCAACCTATCTAAATCCTCTTGATTCGTTACAATCAAGCACAGCTTTTCTCCACTTCGCGGGGTAAGCGCAAGGTTGTCCTGATAAAATTCTATGCGAAGCTTTTTACTGGTTGGCGAAGACTTGTTGAACTGCACGCCAAGTAAGCTTGCAGCGCTCTCTAATGCTGTTTTAGCGTACTCACTATATACCGTTAAGCTCTGCCCAACATAATATTCAGGCACTCTGATCTGAGCACGCTCCAGTGGGCTACAAGATATGAAGTCGAGTTCGTAAGGCGCAACTTCCATACTCGCGCTTGTGTCAGCCAAAAACAATATCCACTGTTCTCTAATTCCGTTAAGAAGCTCTAAACATTTCGCATCGTCTGACATATTCAGTGTTTTACTTAATACGGTATTTACGTAATTCACCGAGCCGTGCAGGTAATAAATCACTATCGGCTTATCGTCTCTAAACAGATCGATAATAATTTTTCTACTGTTTATTATCGCTTTTTCTGCGTCAGCTCTTTCTTTGAACGGTTGACTCATGGCTTTTTTAAGCAAACTAAGACCGTAAAGTAAATCGCTGTTTTTTATGTTCTCATTAAAACGCTCAGCAAAAATACGCTTATCGAGTGTTTGGTGTGCCGTATTTTCTAACCAGTCTATTGCTTCTGCTTTTTTGTGACCGTCTGACAAGATCAAAATATTTTCAGGCTCTAACGGAATGGTACCTTTTATTTTGGCGCCGTCATTCAAATTATAAACATCAACATCCGTACTGGCGTTACCTAGTGCCAACTCAATAATGGTTTTGGACATTTTGAATTCGTACTTAGTGTTGACAAAAGGTCTCAAGTTGCCCTCTACCGTTAACGACGTATTGTAAGCTCGTGCATATTCGATGAGTTCCTCTCCATCCTCTAAATAGTAACCAGATTGTTTTGAGTGATGGTGTCTGAAGTCAACGAAACCTAAATCGACGCCAAAGAGATAAATTTGTTTAAACCCGAGTTCTAACGCGCAATCAATCGCAAAGTTAGAAACCGTAGGGTAAGAATATTTTAATGAGACAAATTCGTGTTCACTAAACAAAGATTCTAGAATGAGCGTTGCTGGCTCCCCTTTCTTCAATGACAACAACGCGTTCTTATAAGCATTGATGACATCGGGGTGAACACCATTGCCACTAATAAGGGTGATTTTTTTTAGATATTCTTTGTCATCTATTCTGACCAACCAGTCGTATGGCGACCTGTTTACTTCCAAATCAACGTGATAATCGGGCACGATGTGGTTTTTATGCAGTACTTGTAAGGCCGTGCCACAGCTAATGACTATCGCATTAGCATGCTCTTCTTTCAAAATAGGAAGAAGATTATCTAATGATGGGCCATTGCCTACGATAAATACCGGCACGTCATTGAGAACGTGCGGCTTAGTTTCACTTTTTAACAAGTACTTGAAATTATTTTCGACTGACCATTTGCTATGCGACACGATATATCGAGAGTTTTCAAAATTATCACTTAGCCCTATAACGAGCCTTATTTCTTCTCGTAAGTTATTCAACGTGGGTTCGAGAACGTCGTTATCATAGCTTTTAAACAAAAACATGTTTGCCAAGTTATAACTGCCCACCCTATCGAACTGAGTGAGAAAGTCGCGTACTAAGTTTGAACCATCGTCACCGATGTTGAGATAAATACTGCTTTCGCTGGCATCCATTTTTTCAAGCAGTGCTGTCCAGTCTATCGAAAATAAAGATGCATAGAAAAAGTCACGATTAGGCTCATAAACAAACAGTTTGCCTATCTTGTGGGCGTTCAATAAATACTGAAGCTGATAGCCACTGCCGATGCCGAATAGCAGTAACGATTTTATATCGTGATTTAAAACAGCACTATCAGTTGTATACTTTTTAACTTCGTTTTGAATTCTTACAACAGTGCGATAGTGAAAATGAGGATACAGTTTTCCACCAGTGTAATTTAGCACCAATTCATCTCTGCTAGGGTTGTCTTTAAACATTGCATAAATGTCTTCAGACTCTTTTTTAGCATTGTCGCCGAGTAAAAACGTTTGGTGCTTCATGTTAAGCAAATTGACTTCGCCGGCCGGGTTAGCCACTACTTGCCAATGCTGTGGGGTATATTCTGCAAATTCATCAGCTATTTCGGGAAAGTACTTTTTAAAAGCCTCTAGGTTGCGTTCGAACGTAGTGCGATCAAGGTTATCTGAGTTCCACGACACTGACGTCACTACAGGTGTCCACTTGGGAACATAATTTTCAAAGCGGGTATATTTTACACTTGACCTAAGATCTCTGCTTAAAGACCAGTTATTGGATGCTAACTCGTCGCGGATATCATCAAACTCGCTGCAGTGATAATGAAAATAAACCAATGACGATGAGATACCAAAGGCGCTGTGTAGCTCATTTAAGTCTGAAAAAAGCGATTTACCATTATTGGGTATTTGAAGATAAAGCGATACGTTGTTTCTTTTCGCGGTATCAAAAATGGCTGGCCACACACCAGCATAGAGTGAACAAACCAAATAATCCATATCAGGTTCATAAACCAAGATGTGCTTAATATCAGTAGTGTCAAGAAGTTTAAGAAGATGTTTCCCCAGCCCGACGCCAAACACAACTAAAGCTTTTTCGTTTGAACGAGAAGAGTTTCCAATCGATTTGCTTCCAAGAGTTATTAGTTTTAAGTGCTGTGGGTTAGCCAGAAACAAATCGACGTGACTTGAGATTGATTCTGATACTGTAGAACCGTAGAAAACCGTCCCTGAGCTTGATTCTACAATGTCGACTTCACCATCCTTATTAACGAACACTGAGTTATGCTGGAATGTGTAGTTTTTGAGCATCTTATAAATAGGGGGAACGATGCGCTGAAAGCAAGCTAGGCTTTTATTGTAATTTTTAGTAATGACTGGAAGTAACGCTTCCTCTTTTTCTAATTGTGCTTGGTCGTCTTCTATAAAAAGCTGAATGGCTTTACGCATTGTTATTTATATCTCTTAACTGCATGTTTCGCTCGTTTGAGATTTATTACCTCACCTTTTGCTTTTTCAAGCAACTGTAATGTGAAAACTTCTAAGCGCTTATTCTGTTCAAGTTCTAGCGTTACGAACCGTTGCTTGTGCTTCCCGGCTAGTTTACTTATCTCCCGAGTAACAAGTTTGTGTCTTATCGCAACAAGTCTAAGTAAAGCCGTTAACTGGTTATCCGAGCCCCCAAGCTCTTCCTTTATTTTAGTGTTGACTAAACTCAAAAAAGGAGGGGTAAGAGTGTGAGTGAGACATATTTCTCTGTCATCATCCATTCGAGGCAGCCATACTCTTTTTCTCGTATGCTTCTAATTTAGCGCTTTCAGGTATAGAAACCCAAGCATCTCTTATTGGTTCTAACAAGCTATAAGCTTCATCTAGTTTAGAAACATCGTTATTAAAATGACCGTCATTTACAGTCTCAACAATATAATCATAGAGTGCATATAAATTTTCAGCGATCTCCCCACCGATATCGATATCCAATGTATCTCTTAAATACATTAAGATTGATGTCGCTTTGGTGACAAATTTAGCCTTATTAACAAAATCTTTTCGCTCTACCGCACCTTTTGCATATGCTATCCTATCCATAGCACCTTGAAGAAGCAATAAGGTAAGCTTGTGGGGATCAGCAGCGGCAACATCCTGTTTTACACTGTTTTTTTGATAAGCATTTATACCACGTAATGACATAATTTTTTCTAAACCTCTATGACTGCAGTGCTGCAAATAAAGCTGAGCCAGTCTGATTAAGCTGAGCTATGGTTTTATCTAAATTTAAGTATCTCGCTCGCACAGTTTCTTCGAAACTAGCCATTCTCAACTCCAATGTCTCTCTCGCTGTATCAACACTTTCTTTTTCATCACGAGCACTGCGCTCTCTTAAACTAATCAAGCCACTCGATGAAGAGTACTGTTCAATCAATTCATCAAGCCTAACAGCAATACCGTCATTCTCTTGGTTGAACAGAACAGAAATATCGTCGAAACTATCCTCAAGAGCGGTATCAAGTCGTGCCTGACCGGTACCCTGTCCAAAATCGGCGGAGCCTATTTCCAATCTGCCGTCTTTATTCAACTCTATTCCCAACTCAAATAAGCTGCTTACTGATGAACCTGAAACTTCTTCACCAACTATAGTAGATATTCCTAACTGTAACCCCCGCAACAGTGAGTCCCCGGCTAATGGACCATCACTATCCTCTTCAGTAGCTCCGTACCGAGTAAGCTTTTCTATTTCATCTATTAATGAGTTGTAGTTACTGATAAAGCTTTTGATGTTCTCCTCTACACCTTCTTTATCAAAACCAATAGTCAATTTGGTTGCTATTTGTACGCCGTTATTGTCGCTCGGAGACAATTCATTGACGGTAAATGACACATTTTGAATAGTATTTTCGAATTCGTTACTAGCGCTCTGCACCTCTATTCCATCAATTACTGCAACGGCGTTCCTAGCCCCTTGAATATTGTTGGCATCGATATTATTCGTTCCACCGGTGGTTGATACCCGATCAAGTTCGGCATTTCCGGTATCATTCGTTATTACCAAATCATTACCGGCCCCAGCTTTTTCAGACTGAATGACTAAGCGAGGTCCATCGTTAGTGCCTGTATCAATAATATTTGCAGTAACGCCAAAGTTATTGTCTGAGCTATTGATCAGCTCTCGAAGTTCAGAGAGCGTTGTCGCAGCGCCTATCTCAACTGTGAAGCTGTCATCGGCACCGACGCTGAATGTTAAAGAACCAGTTCCAGAAGATAATAAAGTGTCAGAACTGGACACAAATGCACCTGGGTCTGTGGTAATTCGACTTCCTGAGGCCAATTGTTGCACAGTAATATTATACGAGCCACGCAAAGCTGACGTGGAAGCGTCTGCTGATAGGGTATCATTTTCTTCGAAAGGATTAGTTACAGAGGCTTGACGACTCTTAAGGTTACTGCCGTTGCGTAGTTCTTCAATTGCATTTTGAAAGTCTGAAACTTTAGACTTAATTTTTCCTAACGCTGAGATTTCAGCATCGACAGCCTTTTCTCTAGCGTTAATACGATTTTCTTTTGGTTGCCTTTCAGCAGAAATGAGCTGTCTTACTAAATCATCAAGCGCTAAACCCGAACCAACACCAAGAGAACTTATTGACATAACTCACCTCATACTAAACTTTATTGTTTATGAATACTCCAACACTACTTCCGATGTCCTGCTGCAAATTTTGAATACGCTCTGCAAGCATCAGTATTTCCTCTGAAGGTATCTGTCTGATAACATCTCCAGAGTCAGAATCAAGTACAGTTACTACTGACCGTTTAGTGTTTTCGTCTATAGAAAACGATAAGTTGCGATTTTGTCCTTGTAAAAAGGACTCCACTCGAGAGATCGCATCACCCAATTCACCATCGTCTTCTACGTTGTTATTTGTATCGGACGTAGTTTGAAGAACTTGAGACAAATTTTGTGTTACGTTTCTTAGGCTTTCTGTATCTAAAGGCACAGACTGTGAACTTCCCTCATTACTGTTACTGACTTCACTTTGCTGAACCCGTGGTGATTGGGCTGGCATTTCCACCTTGACGGGTAAAGCAGAAGCAAAAACCTGACCACTTTGAGTATTTTGAATATCCATCAACGACCTCTCCACTCAAATGACAAAAAGGGCGCCTACGATTGAGTAAACACCCTTTGCTTTTTTACATTAAATATACCATTCAAAAGTAAACTTAACCAAGTAAAGACAACGCTGCTTGAGGACGCTGATTTGCCTGACTCAAGACAGAAAGAGATGCCTGCTGAATGATTTGGTTTCTTGTCAAGTTTGCCGTCTCTGATGCGAAGTCTGTGTCTCTGATTTGTGCACGCGCCGCAGTTACATTTTCAGAGATACTACCTAAGTTTCTAATCGTAGATTGAAATCTGCTCTGAATAGCACCTAACTCGGCTCTGGTTGAACCTATTGTCGAAATTGCAGCATCAACTTGTGCCATAAGTCCAGATGCACCGCCAGCACTCAGCACATCGCCCGTTACCGCTAGACCAGTAGCGCCGAAACCGTTAGCGTTAGCGATTGAAATATCGATTTTTTGGTCTTCATTTGCGCCAACCAAAAAGCTAGCACTAAAACTACCACTCAGTATTGTCAGCCCACCGAATTCTGTGTCTGAACCGATACGAGACATCTCCTCTTTTAACGCAGTGACCTCTTCGTTAAGCGCTACCCTATCAGCGGTGCTATTTATACCATTTTGTGCTTGTACTGCTAGAGTTCGGATGCGCTGTAACGCATTAGTAGTCTCTGAAAGTGCGCCCTCAGCAGTTTGAGCTACAGAAACTCCGTCATTAGCATTGCGACGAGCTTGATCCAAACCTTGAATTTGAGACGTAAGTCTATCAGAGATCTGAAGGCCCGCAGCATCATCCGCGGCACTGTTGATGCGGAAACCTGACGATAAACGTTCAAATGATGTGCTTAGCGAGTTACTTACGTCAAATAACTGGCGTTGTGCGTTCAATGACGACACATTTGTATTTACGAATAAAGACATAAACTACCTCCTGGCGATCTGACGCGCTACTTCGCTCCGTCAGATCCTTTCAGTTCGAATTGAATCGGTCACTACTCCGCTTCAACCCCCGTTCAAAAGTAAATTGAATTACCCCTCAACAATGTTATCGACAGCATTCTGAACTTCTTTAGTATTTTTTTATTATTTTTCCGCTTGATTCTTATTGCACTGATTTTAAAAGATTTATTTGCAAGGTTTTAAATCAACAATTATCAGAAAAGATAGATTTGATTCGACTATCGTGATTACTAGTGTAACGTTCCATTATCACTACTAAGAGAGTATGTTGCGGAGATTTTGATAATTTTGCATTGTAGGCAGTACATATGGTTTTAAAGTTATCATTTATCTCTCAGATAAATGATTTAGTTTCATCATTCGAACTTAAGTCATGGCACACAATATGCTTAAATTTAAATGAAACAGCTTATGCCTATCTACAATAGTTTTTGGCTAGGGGTTCGGCAACAATAAAAAAGGCCGAGACAAGAAGCCCCGGCCAATTTGCTCTAGTTAGGAGATTGAGCAAATGCTGTTTCGACCTACAAACGAATATTTATTAGGATGAACTGGCCTCTCAACCAACGCTTCTAATTTCTGTTTGTAGGCTTTTTGTATTGGTGGCGGCCGTATCGGCCGCCATTTTTCAATAGGGTATGACCTCTCAACTTCTTACCGTTATTCTGGGTATTCTGCCCTATTAACCACCTAATAGAGACAACGCAGCTTGTGGGCGCTGATTAGCCTGGGACAAGATTGTAGTGGTAGCCTGCTGCAATATCTGGTTACGGGTCAATTCTGCCGTCTCAGCGGCAAAGTCAGTGTCTCTAATACGCGCTCTTGCCGCTGAAACATTTTCCGAAATGTTTGCAAGATTTCTTATTGTAGATTGAAACCTGTTCTGGATTGCTCCCAACTCAGCTCTTGTCGAGCCTATCGCAGATATAGCGGCGTCCACCTGTGCCATCAGTCCAGAAGCACCGCCAGCGCTCAATACATCCCCAGTTACTGCTAACCCAGTCGCTCCAAAACCACCGGTATTAGTAATAGAAACATCTATTTTTTGGTCTACATTAGCACCCACCAAGAAACTCGCATTAAAACCTCCACTCAGAATTGTTAGCCCTCCAAATTCGGTATCTGTCCCAATTCGAGAAAGCTCCTCTTTAAGTGCTGTTACCTCTTGGTTCAGAGCCACTCTATCTGCAGTACTGTTAATACCATTTTGCGCTTGAATAGCTAGCGTGCGGATGCGCTGTAACGCGTTTGTACTCTCTTGCAAGGCTCCTTCAGCAGTCTGCGCTAATGATATACCATCATTAGCATTTCGCTGAGCCTGGTCTAACCCCTGTATTTGTGAAGTTAGCCTGTCTGATATTTGCAGTCCAGCCGCATCATCAGCAGCGCTGTTGATACGAAAACCTGAAGATAGACGTTCGAAAGCAGTACTCAAATTATTGCCTGTTGTAAACAACTGACGTTGAGCATTCAGTGAAGACACATTCGTATTTACAAATAAACTCATTTTCTTCTCCTAACAGTTCGAGTGATTGCGCTATTGATTTTATTATTTGCGCGTTTTATTAAATTTTTGGCACAGTGTATGCTTTATTTAAGTCGTCAGATTTATCTGACGCTTCATCTGCACACTACTGATGAAGTTTGCTCAACGGAGAAGTTATCTTCTCTTTGCTGGCTGGTGAGATTGATGTTCCAGACCTCAAACCTCTCACTATCTCCTGGTTTCATCCTCGCCCGTCAGCATTCCCCCTCAGCAAACCTTACTATTTATCAACATTTAAAGACAATTACTTTAGAAGTTTTTAAACTGCACTTTTTTCATTTCAACAGGTTGATTTTTCTAACCTTTAATCAAACCAAAATTATATACATTACGTATATATAGCCTTTCTCAGTGCCCTACTATTGTTATTATTAGCACCTGGGAAGTAAAACGTTCTTTATCCCCCCTTTGTAATAGTTATCGTCCTTTTACCGATTTTCCTTTAGCGTTTTTTGCACGCTAAGACAAAAAAAACACAACGTTTTAGAAAGGCATTATTTTTCATAGTGTTATAGACTTCTTAATAACTAAAAAATTGTAGTTAAGAAACAAAAAATAGGAAAATTGTGGCGCAGTTAGACCATGTGTTAGTTAGCCTGACTAGAAAATTGAGCTTATGCTTACTCAACAATAGGTTTCATAGCAAACTGAAAAGTTACACGGGCATTTTTATGAGAATGTCTAATGGGAGAATGTGTTCGGTAACATATTAAAATCTAAATACAAAAAAGCCAGCAAATTGCTATGAATTCAGTTGCTGGCAATTTTATATTTAACAAGTACCGGGGCACTAACCCTTGACTTCATTTTCGCTGTTGCTAATAACTTAAAGAAATTAACCTAGAAGCTGCAATGCAGCCTGTGGTCGCTGATTAGCCTGGGACAATACTGTTGTACTTGCCTGCTGAATAATCTGATTTCGGGTTAAGTTTGCAGTCTCTGTTGCAAAATCTGTATCCCTGATTTGAGCTCGCGCTGAAGAAACGTTCTCAGAGATATTTCCTAAATTTCTAATTGTAGATTGAAACCTGTTTTGAATCGCACCCAACTCAGCTCTGGTTGAACCTATTGTCGAAATTGCAGCATCTACCTGTGCCATTAGTCCAGATGCACCGCCAGCACTCAATACATCCCCCGTTACCGCAAGACCGGTCGCGCCAAAACCGTTAGTGTTAGCGATTGACACATCGATTTTTTGGTTTTCATTTGCGCCAACCAAAAAGCTAGCGCTAAAACTACCACTCAGTATTGTCAGACCGCCAAACTCCGTGTCGGTACCAATACGAGACATCTCCTCTTTTAGCGCCGTGACTTCTTCGTTAAGCGCTACCCTATCGGCGGTGCTATTTATACCATTTTGAGCTTGTACTGCTAAAGTCCGAATGCGCTGTAATGCATTAGTAGTCTCTGAAAGTGCTCCCTCAGCAGTTTGAGCCAACGAAACACCATCGTTAGCATTTCTCACCGCTTGGTTTAGCCCCTGAATTTGTGATGTTAACCTATCCGAGATCTGCAAACCCGCAGCATCATCGGCTGCACTATTGATTCGAAACCCTGAGGATAATCGCTCAAAGGAGGTAGTTAGCGAATTGCCAACATCAAATAGCTGACGTTGAGCATTTAACGAAGACACGTTGGTATTGACAAATAAAGACATGTTGTCTCTCCTACTTTTTAACCCAGCAACAGCTGGAAATCGGATTAACCGAAATTTTTGTTTTAGTAGCCACCAACACCTGAGGGGTAATTGATGAACTGGCTCTCTCACAAACTGTATCGACACTATGTGAATTCCCTTTAGAAAAAATTACGATTATTGCCGGTAGGGGGAAATTAGTTGCCGTCAGTGCTATGGTGTTAACAATATAAATCAGAGAGTTTTGATAAGAGAATCGATGTGATAAATAACTTGAAAACAAAAAATATAAAACGCATATCGCGCTCAGCCGAACACGCAGCATTTACAGATTTGTGTGAAAACCCGTTTGATGGTACTTCTTCATCATTACTTTGCGTTTACAGAGAAGCAGATACGCATGTCAGCCCTAACGGTAAAATAGTGTTGTGCGAGATTGATAAAAAATCCATGACGTCTAACACCCTACAAGAATTGCAAATACCAGGAAGTGACCTACGAGATCCCAAGCTCTCGTTTGATGGAGAATGCCTTTTCATCACCGCTTACGCAAAAACCTTGCTAAACAACGGAAGTATCTCTCGCCACATGGTGAGTTATAGCTCCACAAATGGTAAGACCTGGTCTGCCCCTAATCACTTTGGAGATGATGCTTGGTGGATTTGGAATTGTGATAGGTATAAGTCATATTTTTACGGCTTTGCCTACAACCGAGCAGCTGAATCAATCAGCTTAT
Organism: Alteromonas sp. RW2A1; assembly: GCF_001886475.1. Lineage (NCBI taxonomy): Bacteria > Pseudomonadati > Pseudomonadota > Gammaproteobacteria > Alteromonadales > Alteromonadaceae > Alteromonas > Alteromonas sp. RW2A1. The sequence continues at coordinate 2,239,450 of NZ_CP018031.1, forward strand.
ACAGAGGTAATCTTGATAACTCTATGCAATGCTATCGAGAAAATGTGTTTGGCTTAGAAAAATCCGGAAAAGGCTATCCCAATGAGAGCGCACTGTTATTCGACGGTCAAGGAAACGCCAATGTTTTTTTACGACGCGATGCAGATACTTTCAGTGCACAATTTGGATTTTCTCAACCTCCCTATTCTGAATGGGAATGGCATGATTTAGGAGTTTATATTGGAGGTCCGGCAGCGGCGAAGCTGGAAAACGGAAATTTTTTGGTTGCCGGAAGACACGTCGATTGGGATAGTGAAAGTTTCACTACAAGACTCTGGCATTTTGATACTAAAACAAAAACATTGTCAGAGTTACTCACTCTTCCAAGCGGTGGAGACACTAGCTATCCAGGGTTGGTTATTAACGACGATATTCTTTATGCCTCATATTATTCTAGTCATATTGATGGGCAATCACGCGTTTATCTCGCAAAGTTGCGCGGAGTTAAATCACTGAATATTACAAAATGACGCTGGTTAGAAACCAGGCAAATTGCCTAAACAAGCATAACTTTTAGTTATTTAACTATATAGCTATTGATTTATCACTTAGTGAATTTTGCTTAGAATGTTGGTTCTCGCTAGATGAAGTTAAACAGCGATAGGTTACTCACTTTAGGGAAAGTAGCTAGCGCTGCATTAAGTGCAGTTTCTTGCTTAGCAAACTCAGAAGACGCTTCCGCGTAATCAACATCTTGAATTGAAGAGCGCGATGCTTTTGCGGCTATTTCCATGTCGAGATTCGTCTCATAAGACGATTGTGCAATATTCAAACGACTACCAATTGACGCTCTTTCAAGAGACAACCTCTCAAGACCATTATCTAGCCCAACAAGAGCATCTGCTATCGATTCTTGTAAAGCGCTATTATCGATTGTGCTATCAAGCAGGATTTCCTGAATTTCATGGATAGACTGTGCCATGCTTTTCTTTTCTGGCGTATCGAGTGAGAAATCTATGCTATTACCCGGCACAGCAGTGGCATTAAATTCCATGCCTTTTATGGTAAAGGGCTGACCAGAGGTAAAACCAACTGTATCCACCACGGCTCCAGTCCCTTGATTAACGAGCTCTGCTTGCCCACTAGCTAAAAAATTAACGCGATAATTATTATTTGCGGGTGTTACAGGGTCATAATTCTTATCAAAAAACGTATCAAAGGTACCCTGTTCTTTCACCGAGGCGCTTTCTAAGCTCGTAACAGAATTGCCGGTTACAGAGAACTTGAAACGAGAAAGTACATTTTCAAATACTTCATACCCATTACTTGTTGATTGAATTTTAGAGCTATTCGATAACTGAATGAAACTCACACCAGCATCTCCTGAAAAGGATATTGCGTTTCCGCTAGCCGCTGGATTAAATGTAAATGCCTGATTTCCAGATTGGTATCCTGCGTATAGGTAATTACCATCAGCATCTTGTGTGTTCATTAAATCAAACACTTCTAACTTTATTTGCTCTAACTCAGCGCCAATAGCTCGCTTATCAGGATCGGCTAAAATACCATTACCAGATTGAACAATAAGGGTTCGAGCTCTGTTAATCGAGTTTGTAATATTGGTCAGCACAGCTTCTTGTTGTTCAAGAGAACCAGTCACCAAGTCATTATTTCGTTGAAACTGAGTAAGTTCATCAATTTCTTCCGTCAAGCGAAGCACCTTCGCAGCACCTACAGGGTCATCACTGGGTGTAATGATACGATTTCCCGACGCCAACTGCTCTTGGGTCTTAGATAGCTCTCCCTGATTATTCATGATAGAGCGGATATTTTGATCATAAATTTGGTTTGTAGAAATGCGCATTTTTTAACTACCTCGCAGACTGTAATATGGTGTTAAAAAGCTCTTGTGCTGTGGTGAGAATGCGGGCTGCAGCGGCATAGCTTTGCTGATACTTTATTAAGTTAGCGGCTTCTTCATCTAAACTTACCCCAGAGACAGACTGAAACCAGTTTTCTGATTGCACTTGCATAGCCTCTGCAGAAGCTAGCGACACTTTTGCCATAGATGCATCTTCACCAATTCTTCCTACCATAGAGGCGTAGGCATCTTGAAAGGTTCGCTGTGTATTTGTTGCCTCGCTACTTACCTGAACAAGGTTTTCGTTTTGTAGTGCTGCTAAATTTAATGCGTTGCTGTTATCGTTAAATCCATCATTGTTGTACTCTATCGAAAAGCTATCCCCTGCTCTTGGCACGCCATCTAAACTTATATCAAAACCAGGCGCAGGAGTTATTCCAGCTTGGCCTATAAGGTTGTTTAAATCAGAAATGCCCGACACCGATGCTACTACAGAACCTGTGCCATCAATTACGTCATAGGAATCCACCGCGGTAAACCGAATCTGCGCGGGCGCGGTGTTAAGTAATCCACCTGCACCGTTGAATGCCGAAGTTCCAACCTCTGTATTGTTCACCGAAACATTAACAACATTGGCATCTCCGAGGTTTGTATTATCGGCTTGGCCGCGAATGGGTGTAGCGAACGCGAGATCCTCAGGTCGAGTTGTGCTGAAATCGACTTTTGACGCAATAGTTTTCGTAGGTTGAATCAAGAACTCGTTGCCAACCGTGTAACTAGAAGTTCCTGAGAAATCTACTTCTATTCCACTAGGTAGCTCATTAAAGCCCGATGACACTGCAAAATTGGAAAATACAACATCGTTGCCTGAGCCATCTTTCTTTGGCGTACCGTCAGCGTTTAACAGCGTGATTTCAATTTCTGAAGGGACACCAGCCGATACCGCTGTTACTTCAACCTTGTAATCTGCATCCGTTAATTGCGAGCCCATTCCCTCAGTAATTTGTGCATTAACAACATAGTCACCATTAGTGTCTTCGTATGCTAGGCCTCTGAATGTAGGAATATCAAAAATATTGCTTCCCAACTGTCCATCTAGGTCCATGCCAAGTTTATTTTGCTGATTCATAGAGTCAGCAAACGCTACGGATAATTGCCCTACATCACGCATCGTTGGCCCAAGCACTTCATTTCTGTATTTGAACAGGCCGCCTAAGGCTCCTCCTAAATCACTTTCTTGTACTCGCAAAGAGGCATCGCCTTTGGTCTGAGAACCAAAATTAGTCTCAAGAGTTAACTGCTTTAACGATAAATCTGCATCCGTATTGACTTCGAATAAATTGAACGCACCATCCTCTAGTACCAGCGATTCTCCTGAGGTGAGATTAATTGTTATAGCACCGTTTTGCGATTGACTCTCTTTTACATTAATCCCTATTATTGATGATAACTCATCAACTGCCTTATCGCGTTCGTTAAGAAGCGCGCTGGGTTGGTCGCTTGTACTGTTTCCGTTGGCAATTACAATGTTCCTATTCAGGTCGCCAATATTGCCAATAAGGGTATTTGCTCTATTTACCAAAGACGTGAACTCTAGATTTAGCTCTTCCTCTTTTTCAATCATGTAATCGGAAAGTGTTCTCATACGCTGAAACAGAGATTCAGCTTTACCCAGCACTTGTTCTCGAGATGCTAAATTTGTTGGATCATCAGCAGCAGTTTGCAGTGCTGAAAAGTATTCACTCATGCCTTTCGAAATTGAATTAGCATCTCCAGCAAGGAGAGTATCGATTGCTGAAGTTTTTGAAGATAACGCCTCTAATTCGCCTACCGCAGTAATATCTCTGCGTAGCTGATTTTGCGCAAAGACATTAATAACTCGCTCTGTGTTTCCAATTTCAACACCAAAAACTTGACTGTTATTTAGCTCAGTGCGCTCGCGAACATAGCCAGGTGTGTTGACATTTGCAATGTTGTTACTGGTTGTTTGCAGCAACTTTCCGCTAGCATTAACACCGCTAGTGGCAAGGGAAAATAAATCTACTGAACTCATATGTTTTATCTCCCTTATTTCGGCGGTACGAGGGTGTTAAGTCGTTCGCTGTTATAAACAGCCATAATCTTATCCGCGTATTGCGGATCCGTAGCGTAACCTGCTTCTTGCAGCGCTTTTGTATACCCTTGTGCGTTGTGACCAGTTTTCACCGCATCACTGTAACGTGGTTGGCTGGCAATAAATCTACCGTAGTCGTCCATTGCCTCCCCTATAGACTCATATGATCTGAATGCCGCTTTTTGCTTTTGCGGTACCAAACCATTAAATTCAAGGGTATCAACAACGGCTTGCTCACCTTTCCAATCGCTGCTCGCTTTTATTCCAAAAAGGTTGTGCGAGCTTTTACCGTCTGCCGAATGAATAACAAATTTTCCCCACCCAGTCTCAACCGCAGCTTGAGACACAATGGCTTTTGCATCTAAACCATACTTTGCTGCTATTTTTTCCGCATGAGGCATTAGCGACTTTACAAACTGCTCAGGACTGTCAAACATCGCATCTTTATGTGCGCTCTTTGTACCTACTGAGTGCGAATCTAGGGCTATATCTTGCGCATGTGCAACAATTTTTGCTCTATCTGTATTTAGCGATGAAAGGTTGCCATCACTACGGATAACGCTCGCTGGCGTGTAGCTATCTTCAGTGCGCCCTAATTGTTTTACAATTACATCTGCTAATCCCATACCGCCGTTTGCGGTAAGGTCGGTGGCTAACTGCTGATCGTGCATATCACGGTAGAACTTTACCTGCTGAGAATTGAATGGGCTGTCTTCATCAGCTAGCGCATCTTGCGCCTTACGCATCGACTTAAGCATCATCTGTACAAAAATCGCTTCAAACTGTTCTGCTGCTTCTTGCAAAACAGTTTCATCGCCCGACGCAATGGCTTCGCGCATCTTATTGATACTGCCCATGTCGTGAACGTTGCGAGCCATATCTAGCTGGCCTTTCGTACTGAGTGAATCCATTAGCTATTACTCTTAAATGATAATCAGTTCACCGCGCAAGGCGCCGGCTTGTCTTAATGCTTCTAGGATTGCCATTAAATCGCCTGGCGCTGCACCTACTTCATTAACCGCTCGCACTAGCTGATCAAGGGTTACGCCAGGTTCAAACTTAAACATGCGACTATCTGCTAAATCCACGTCTACAATCGACTGCGTGGTAACTGCTGTCTCACCATCGGCAAATGCATTAGGCTGAGCGACTTGCTGATTCTCAGAAATAGTTACAGTAAGCCCGCCGTGCGTAATAGCTGCTGGCAAGAGTCTGACTTCACTGCCAATGACAATGGTTCCCGTACGACTATTTATAACCACCCGGGCAGGAGCATCTGCTGGTGTGAACTCGAAGTTTTCTAATGTGGCTAAAAAGCCAACTCGCTGACCGGCATCGCGGGGGGCTGTTACTCTTACCGATGCAGCATCAATGGGAGTGGCAATAACGTACCCGCTTTCAGGGCTTGCGCCTAAACGCTCGTTAATTGTGTCGGCCAAAGACTTAGCCGTAGTGAAATCAGGGTAATGTAAGTTGAGTGTTAATGAATCACCGTTGGCAAAACCACTTGGAACTGCTCGCTCCACCATTGCGCCGTTTGGGATTCGTCCAACGGTTGGCGTATTTACGACAATTCGTGAACCGTCTCCACCCTCGGCACCAAAGCCGCTAACCACAAGGCTACCCTGCGCTACCGCATAGACTTCGCCATTTACACCGCGAAGAAATGTTTGTAATAAAGAGCCGCCTTGAAGGCTTTTCGCTTCACCCACTGACGACACTGTCACGTCAATGGTTTGGCCTGGCTTACTAAATGCGGGAAGCTCCGCGTGTACTGCAACGGCCGCAACATTTCGGACGTTTGGCCGAATATTAGGGTCCATCCTAATTCCAAAATTAGCCAGCATCGTTCTAAAGCTTTGCTCGGTAAACGGGTTCTGCTCACCGGTACCTGGAAGTCCTACAACCAAGCCGTAGCCAATAAGCTGGTTAGAACGGACGCCTTGGATAGACGCAACGTCTTTTATTCTTTGCGCACTCGCCGCGCCTGAAAGACCTGAAAGACATAATGCAATAATGAGAACCACTAAAGAGCGCATAACAAAACCCACCATATTAAAGAGGCCACCAAGGAGAAGAGAAAAACTTCGCTAACCAGCCCTTTTCTTGCGCACTAGCAAATGAACCAGTACCGCTATATTGAATTCTTGCATTGGCAATACGTGTAGATTGCACTTGGTTATCGGGGTCTATATCAAGGGGCCTGACTATCCCAGTAAGTCGAATGTATTCATCTCCATGGTTTAGGGTCATCCACTTTTCTCCCCTTACTACAAGATTACTATTAGGCAATACATCTACCACAGTAACGGATATGCTACCTTGAAGACTGTTAGTTTGATTAGCTGCGGCGTCTCCAGCAAAGTCATTAGAGCCATCAATGCCAAGTTGAATTGATTCGGAGCCAATATTTACCGCATTGCCTCCAAGACCAATGATGGGATCAAGCTCGGCAGAAGTTTCTCTCGACGTTGTGGTATTTGCGGACTTTGTAGCAGCAGTATTTTCACTGAGCACAACGGTGATAATGTCACCGATTTGGCGCGCTGTAACATCTGAATAAAGGCTTCTCGCTAAATGTCCACGGAACAAGGAACCATCCTCTATGATAGTTTCTTTCGGATAGTCTGGAATAATAGGAGCGTAAAAAGGATCATTCGCTTGTATTGGTTGCTCTGGCGTACTCTCACACCCAGATAGCGTAGCTAATACAACAAGAGCAAATAACAAGAAGCCAAAACGATGCATAATAAGCACTCCTACAACTGCTGAATAACTTGTCCGAGCATCTGATCCACTGATGAAATAACTTTCGAGTTCATTTCATACAGACGCTGGCTCTCAATCAAGTTAACCAATTCTTCAGTCACATTTACGTTAGACGTTTCAAGCGCACCTTGCGCTAACATTCCAAGTCCCTGAAGCCCTGGAACGCCTCGCACCGGAAACCCACTAGATACTGTTTCTGCATAAAGATTCTGACCTATAGGCTGTAATCCCGTGGGGTTCACAAAATCAGCGATATTTATCTGACCTAACTGTTGAGGTTGCGCTTGCCCGCGAATACTCACGCTTACCTGACCATCTTGAGAAATAGTAATCTGCTGTGCATCTGGCGGAATTGTAATTTGAGGTTGAAGCAAATAACCGGCGCCAGACGTTACAATTTGTCCTTGATCATTTAGACCAAACTGTCCATTACGACTGTACGCTGTTGTGCCATCGGGCTGCAAAATTTCGAAATAACCACGTCCTTGAATAGATAAATCTAACGCATTATCTGTGGTAAGCAGGTTTCCTTGTGTATGAGCCTTCTGTGTTGAAACAACTTTCGACCCAGAGCCTAGCATGAGGCCTGAAGGCAGCTCGGTATCCGCAGATGAGCGTCCGCCAGGCTGGTTAATGTTCTGATAGAGTAAATCTTCAAACACGGCGCGATCTTTTTTGAAACCTACCGTAGAAGCATTTGCTAAGTTGTTAGAAACCACAGACACATCGGTTTGAGCGGCATCTAATCCGGTTTTACTAATCCACAGTGCTGGGTGCATGTTAACCTCCAAACAACGCGACATTGCGCGCCATTATTTATCAAAAAAAGAGTGACTATAAAATTCGCAACATCATGTTGCCGCGGGTATCGAGTTCTTCCGCTTGCTTCATTACTTTAACTTGCAGCTCGTAGTGACGCTGCAGACTGATCATATCTACCATTTCTTCAACGGCGTTAACGTTAGACCCCTCTAACATGCCAGACATGACTTTTACATTGGCTGACGGGTCTGCAACCGAACCGTCTTTCATATGAAATAAACCGTCTGTGCCTCTTTCCATATCGGCATAGTTAGAACTAACAAGTTTAATTCTGCCTACCGTTTCTATAACGTTAGCCGGTGCCCCAACCTGTCTCATGGATAGCGTACCGTCCGTCGCAATAGTAAGGTTATCTAATGGCACCGGAAGAAAAAGTGGACCGTTATCACCTAACACAGCCCGCCCATTTACGTCTGTCAATATTCCGTCACTACCCAATTTGAAGTTGCCGTTTCGAGAGTAGGCTTCTTGACCGTTTTCATCTTGAACTGCAAACCAACCGTCACCCTGTATCGCTACATCTAAGTCGCGATCGGTTTTAATCATCGGACCTGATTCATAGTTGTTTGATGGACTCTCTGTCATTGAAAAAACGCGGGTAGGCAAACCTTCGCCGTACGCCGGCATTGCTCTAGCCTGCTCTAGCTGAGCACGAAAACCTGTCGTTTGCGCATTGGCTAAGTTATTTGAGCGAATCCCCGTTGCCATAAGGTCTTGAGACGCACCGCTAGCTGCAATATAGAGAAGTTTATCCATGACTGACTTTTGACTCTGTTCAAACCATACACAAACATTGCAAAGGCAGTGCCACTTTGCTTTTCTTTAGATAAGGAGTGACAAACTGGAAGAGGTAACATTGTTTTACAAAGAGATTTTTGTAATAAAAAAGCCGTAGATGATGTCTACGGCTTGACCTTTTTTACTTTTGGAAGAGCAACTTACTTAGGAAAAGCAACCCACAAAAGTTTTTCTCTTCAGGGTTAGATATCAGCAAATCATAGATTAGGCGATTATCTGATATTCAAAATTGTCTGGTTGAGCGTGTTATTCACCTCAAGAGCTCGGGAGTTTGCTTGGAAGTTCCGCTGAGCAATAATCATATCGATGAGTTCAGTAGTGAGATTAACGTTAGCTTGTTCTAGAGACGATGAATTAATCTCACCAAATGTTCCCGTGGTGGCTTCGCCCGCTAACGCTTCGCCCGACAAAATACTCTCTTTCCACTGAGTTCCACTCTCCTGCGTTAGACCTTGCTCATTGGAAAAGCGAACTAGTGCAACTCGCACAATAGGCTCTGATGTACCGTTTGAGAATGTCGCTCGAACCAAGCCATCGGGACCAATATCAATACCGGTTAGACGTCCAACCGGCAGGCCGTCCTGCTCAAGTGACGTTACTTCGAAAGCAGAAGCAAATTGAGTTGGCTCATTTGGCGTGGCGTTATTCACATCTAAATTAAAATCTATGCTTATCTGTTGACTCGGGTCAGAACCGTTAGCAAGGATTGTTGCCCCTAGTGCCTCAGTTTGCATTTTAAAGTCTAGGGTTGGAAGTCCGTCAGGCGTCTCCATTCCGTTGAAGTCACCACCTTGAGAAAACAACAGTTTTGAAGCAGTTACTGCATTACCTGTATTTCCGCCAACAGAGTTTACTGCGGTGGCAGGGTCGGTATCTGCCCCTGTTGAGTCGGTCATATCTACCAATTGATCATCAACAGCTGTTACCACATACCACTCGTTGTCTGCGGTAGGCGCACTATCTTTAATGAAGTAATACGTCATTACATGACTATCGCCTAATGAGTCATAGACAGTAACAGACGTTGCTGCGTTATACGTCAGTGGATCCTGTGGGTCAAAATCCTGAGGATCCAAGCCAACATCTCCTGCAGGTAAATTCATTCGAATATCCACCTCTGAGGTTTGTTGAGGCGAACCAGATGAATCAGGGATCCGAACAGGCTCGGTGGTACTCAACGCAACTGAAGCGCTTGTTCCGTCGGCGTTTACTGGAAAACCAAGCAGGTTATCACCATTACTATTTACAACGAAGTTATCGTCATCTAGTTTGAATTGGCCCGCGCGAGTAAAAGAGAAGTCTCGAGATGTTATCTCCGGCACAGTGGCAAAAAAGCCATTCCCTGTTATAGCTAAATCAAGAGATGTATTGGTAAACTGTAAGCTACCCTGTGAAAACTGTTGCGCAACCTCCTGTGTGAGTACACCATCACCGACTTTGGTTTTACCGCCAGCAAGCAGTGATGCTGCATACACATCCCCAAACTCAGCTCTGGATTCTTTAAAACCTACAGTGTTCACGTTTGCAATGTTATTGGCTGTGACATCCAAATCTTTTTGCGCGGCTGAAACGCCGCTCAGTGCAATATTAAAAGACATTATTTGTTCTCCTACTAACTGCCGATTTGAATGACGTCGTCGAGATTAATACTGACATCACCATCCAAATTCAAAATTACGCCCTGCCCGCTACCGGCCAGACTTACGCTACCTACGTGACGGTTTACTGCTGTATTAAGCTGTACACCCTCACCGTTTACCTCGCCCGTGGCGCTAATAACATACTCACCAGCCTGCATAGGGTTGCCACGCTGATCTCTGCCGTCCCAGTCAAACTGAATATTACCGGCGGTCTGAGTACCAGCATCAATGGTTTTTATAACTTCACCAAATTGGTTTTGGATAGTGATAGTCATATTCTGGACCGTTTCTTCATTTACCACGACACCAGAAATCCCACTTGAATCATTCGCCATAAAGCCAACATTGCCTTGTACAAGCACGTTCTGACCTATAAGGCTCGATGCTTGGAGTGCTTGGTTTGACGTCATAGAAGAGGCAAACGATTCAAATTTCTCATTGAGCTGAGAAATCCCGTCGGCCATAGTAAATGACGTCATCTGCGCTACCATTTGATCGTTATCAACCGGCTTAGTCGGGTCCTGATTAGCAAGCTGCTCTGTAAGCATTGCGAAAAAGTCTTCCTGATTAAGCTGCTGCTCGGTGCCATCCGCAATTTTTACCTTCTCTTCTTGCCAGTAGAGGTCGGTGTTAAGCCCGGTATTATTAATTGTGTTCACTGGTTTTTCCTCACGTTAACCAAACGGCACATTACTGTCCTTGCCCTAACTGTAAAACACGGCGGAATATGCGTTTCGTTGTATCAGCTACCTGAACATTCGTCTCGTAAGCCTTCGAGGCTGACATCATGTTTGCCATCTCCTCGACAATGTTTACATTTGGTTTATAGATATAACCTTCAGCATCAGCCATCGGATTGTTTGGCGAATATTCCACTTGTAGCGGTGCGTCACTCTCTACAATACCTTTAACCTCAACGCCCACGCCTTTTGATTGGTCTCTCATTGCATCTTGTAACGCAGAGGCAAAAACTGGATGACGAGCACGATAGGTTTCTTCGTAACTACTGCTCACTGAATTTGCGTTGGCAATATTACTAGCAGTGGTGTTTAGACGGACGTTTTCCGCCTCCATTCCCGTGCTAGATATTTGCATAACATTAAATAAACCCATTGCTACTGCCCTCCAGGACCAATTGCTTTTTTCATGCCTTTAATTTTTCCGTTCAAAAACTGTAGGCTTGCTTGATAACGAAGCCCATTGTCTAAAAAACGGTTTCTCTCAGACTGAACTTCAACAGTGTTGCCATCGCCTGTGTCAGGCTGGGTTGGAATGCGATACTGCATGTCGAAATTTGCCGCTACTGACGAAGGATTGCCGCTTAAGTGGCGTTCGTTGGTGCGCACCAGCCCACCACTATTCTTATGTTTGCCTTGAACACCTTCGTTCATGGCCGACTGCATTGCTTTGTTAAAGTCTATGTCTCTTGCTTTATAACCAGGGGTATTTGCATTAGCGAGATTGCCAGATATGACCTCCATCCGCTCAGTACGTATTTTCAGTGCTGATTCATGGAACCCAACTAATTTGTCTAAATTGATCGCCATATGAAATGACCCCTGCTGTTCAAACACCTCTGCTAACTAAGTTGTGATCGATTGTCAGTTAGCGTTTTAGTGAAAGAACTAGCAAACAGAATGCCATGTTGAATAATTGACGATATAAAAAGTAAAATAAGAAGTGATAGGAAAGTATAAAAGTGCTTAAATTTCAGCTACAAAGCACTTTTATTTTTTCTGATAATAGAGCCCCGGCTGACATTTCACCATAGAGTATATTTCGCTTGCCGAACTTATCGACTCGGAAGCGCCAAGGAAAAGGACACCTTTGGGCTGCAGTTGACCGGCAATTTGTTGCAGGATCCGCTGTTTGACATCAGCAGAGAAATAAATCAATACATTACGACAAAAAACGATATCAAAACGCCCCAAGGCCGCGTAGCTCGATAACAGATTGAAGCTTTTAAACGTTACCATGCGTCTAACTTCAGGCTTTATTTGCATTCTGCCCATTTCATGTTGCTGAAAAAATGCCTGTCGCCGCTGAGGAGATAAACCGCGAGCTAAAGAAAGCTCATCGTAAACGCCAAGTTCGCATTTTTGGAGCATCTCAGACGATAGGTCGGTGGCAACAATGTCAACACTACCACGTAAAATACCAGGTCGCTGTCGTTGAAACTCTAAAATCGACATAGCAATCGAATAGGGTTCTTGCCCTGATGAACAGGCCGCGCTCCAAATTTTTATATGTCTATTTGTTTTGGCGAGGCTGGGCAATAACTCTTTGACCAAAAGATCAAAGGGATAGTTGTCGCGAAACCATAAGGTCTCGTTAGTTGTCATAGCGTCAATAACGCTTTGAAGCAACGCACGGTCGTGCCCACGCACAACCACATTGATCAGCTCGTCGGCAGAGTTATATTTAAACTTGTAGAGTAATGAGGCAAGTCGGCTCCGCACCAGGTATTGCTTGTTCTCTCCAAGCACAATCCCGCATTGTTTCTCTAAAAACTGTCTAAATTTCAGGTAGCTTTCTGGCGAAACATCTTTGTTAATCAATCCGTTGGTGCTCCGTTATTCGCATTCAGTCATTAACCACTTTTGAACGGCAGTAGCCAACTCGTCAGGATGGAATTTAGCGATGAAGTCATCTGCTCCCACTTTTTGAACCATAGCTTGGTTAAATACACCACTTAGCGATGTATGAAGAACAACATGTAGCTTTTGCAGTTCTGGAGTGTTTTTAATCTCGGCAGTAAGCGTATATCCATCCATCTCCGGCATTTCAATATCCGAGACTAAAACCCCCACTCGCTTGGTAATATCGCCATACTCTTCGGCAATCTCTTTCAATCGCTTAAGTGCTTCAAGCCCGTTTTTAGCTAGCTCGATTTCGAGACCCAGTGACGTTAGCGCTTTTTTAACCTGGTTTCTGGCTACTGTAGAATCATCAGCTATGAAAATAATCTTATTTTCTTGCCCTTCAGTGGTTAACCCTTCGGCAACCTCAGAGCTTACCTCTGCGTTTAACGGAGAAATTTCATTGAGTATTTTTTCAACGTCGAGGATTTCAATAAGTTCGTTTTCGACTTCAGTTACCGCAGTAAGATAGCTTGCTCTTCCGCTGCCTTGCGGGGGCGGCATGATGGCATCCCAATTAGTATTAATAATGCGCTCAACGGCGCCTACTAAGAACCCTTGAACCGAACGATTGTATTCCGCGATAACAATAAACGCGTTAGATAAATCTTCAATTTTTCGACCTTTCGTTGCCATACTCAAATCGATTACCGAAATAGTCTGACCACGAATGTGCGCAATGCCGCGCACTAAAGGATTGAGTTTTGGCATAGAGGTTAACGGAGGACATTGAAGAACCTCTCGGACTTTAAATACGTTTATACCAAAACGCTGGCGACCGTTTAATCTAAATAGCAATAACTCTAAACGATTCTGCCCCACAAGCTGTGTGCGCTGGTTAACTGAATCTAAGATCCCCGACATAAGTCACCTCTAGGTAATTCTGGGCATGAACATTGCGTCATGAACATTACATCTTTGTATTTCTATACAAAATAGACAATATCATTTGGTTTTTGCAGATTAAACGACAAAAAAATGACAGTAGCGTTAACAACTCTCAAAAGCAACTGTCGGTAAAACCCGCGTTTACCTTTTAAGCATAGCCAATAACTCACGAACTGAACACGAAAAGTCACAATGAAAAAACAAAATAGTAAAAGTCATGTAAGAAAACTCGCTGTTTGTGCACTTTTAGTATCAAGTGCCGCAACGAGTGTAATGTCATTTTCCATTTTCGCGATGGAAAATTTGCATCGCGTTGTAGAAAACGGCGCTCGTGAATATCTAATCACGCAACTAACTGAAAATTCGCAGGATACTAACATCGATGTTGCCATAGTAAAAATAGACGATAGGATAAATATCCCTGAGTGCTCTACCGGATACCGCTATCACACTTCAGAAGACGCACTGAAGCAGTCCTACATATCGGTGCGCGTGAGTTGTGAAACCAATGATTGGTATTTGTTTACTAGCGGCCAAGTATCGAGAACAAAAGATATTGTTGTTACCAGCGGGGCAGTAAGTCCTGGTACAGTTTTATCGTCGTCGAATTTAACAATGGCGAGCGTGGATGTTCGTCAACTCCGTTACACGACGTTCACAGAAATTGACTCGCTGGTGGGCGCTCGAATGAAGAGGCGAGCAACAAATGGTCAAGCAATCCAAGCAAATATGCTTTGCTTTGTATGCAAAGGTGACCGGATCACCATTTCTGCCGAAGTAGGTAAAATGAAAGTGAGAACTGCGGGTATCGCACAGCAAGATGGCGTGGTTGGCGATAGTATTCAAGTACTTAACGCAAGCTCTAAAAAGACTGTTATAGCCAGAGTCGCCAGTACAGAGAAAGTCGTGATACAATTATAAAACTAGCATAGAAAAACTATCCTTTTTTCGCTATTTAAAGCTAAAGATAACGGGGCTTTCGCCGATACCCTATACAGAGGTGAGAAGGTAGTGAGGAACTATTATGGCTATTAACAATATAAACAATGGGTTACCGAAAAATCCCGTTGATAACGGAAAAGTGTCTCAGCAAAATCAGACACAACAAGCGCAGCAGCAAGCTGCGTCAAAAACTGCAACGGCAGCTCCAGCACCCCGTCAAGATTCCGTTTCATTAACGCAATCTGCTCAGCAGTTAAACCAAGTTCAGAAGAAAGGTACTGAAGCACCAGTGAATCAGGAAAAAGTGGACCGTTTGAAAAAAGCAATTCAAAGCGGTGACTACCAAATTAATCCTGAAGTACTGGCGAACAAGATAGCGAAAGCAGAAGCAGAGATTTTCGGTTCTAAGTGATTTTTGTTACTGATGACTTTTGCGAATACACTCAGTGCTCAGTAGTGAGGGTGCAAATGAGTATTCTTGAAGTATGTCGCAGCATTTACAGAGAAAGTCACAGTGCTATGCTATCTGTAACATCTTTTTCAACGTACCGTATTTAAAAGAGAGCTTTCAGTGAGCGAGCAAACAGTAAATTTAACATCGATACTTCAAAACCAAGTGGACAAGTTAACTGCGTTGTCGACACTATTAGAAAGAGAGCTACAGTTAATTAGCTCTCGCGAAGCTGAATCCCTCATGGCTTTGTTAGACGAAAAAGCTCAGTTGTTAGAAGACATCCAAAAGATAGATTCAGCGGCCGAAGCCTTAATTGACCAAGGGCAAACATATAGTGAGGAAGATGATGTGCTTACAGAAAAAGCAAAGGCTCTTCTCGATGACTGCAAGTACCGCACACAGGTAAATCAAAAAGCCGTTGAGCAGGGTCAACTTCGGCTAACCCACCTTCGTAATTTAATGATGGAATTGCGCGCAAAAGAATCACTCACCTATGATAAAAAGGGAAAACCTAAAGGCGGTACTTTGGGTTCAGGAGTAAGTGCATAGCTAGCAGGTGCATAGATAGTAGGTGCATAGCTACTAATTAAATAGCTAAGCGCGTAATGGTGCAATGTTGTCTTTAAAGTGATTTAGCAATCAGTAATAAGTGACGTTTTTAACTCTACGGGGTTTTGCTGTAGTCAAATAGATGTCGTAAACCCTTTTCATATCCAGCGTCAATTCTGTGACATAAGTGTCTTCTCCCACTGGATAGGTTTTTACCACTTTTGCTCCTCGAATAACGCCGTCTACAGAAGCTCGTAAAGACTCGCTATTCACTACTAAGCTTGAAAGCGACTGCGAACCTTCGATACGCTGGCCATAAACTTGCTCTGCAAGCTCTCGGTAAGCTTCTAGTTTTGACGCCTTCATTGCCATTAGTCGCTTTACATTTGCATTGCTACCTTGCTGAGACTCGATGGGCGCATAACCAACAGCGGTGAGCACAGGATACGTATTTGGCTCGACACTTTCCCACTCAATATGTTTATCAATAACACCGCAACCTGTAAGCCCCATAGTAACGCCAATAAATAGGATGATTGTTCTCACTATTGCACTCACTGTTGATGTATGGACTGTTAGTAACTTCATGACACATATTCCTGTCTTAGCTATTGCCTTTTGGTTGCCACTTCTCGTTTTGCTTTAGAACTCTGACAAGAGTGAAGTGCTTTAGCACCCTAGCTTGCGTTTTAACGTATGTGACAAAAAAGAAAAGCAAAATTTGTACCTAAACATCTTTACACTGGTAAACCCCTTCCAATATTTCCACCTAATTGCATTAAGACACTTCTCAGTAAAGATATGGCATTGTTCTAGCATAGCTCAGGTCATGTGCTCAGGTCATGTGCTCAGGTCATGTGCTCTGGTATCTCAGCGCAAAGTTTGAATTTCGCTTTACGTTTACTTTCTTTTAAAGCCAATTTCTAGCTAAACATGCTTCTGAGTTAGCACCTAAGTAATATCAAGAGGTCGACATGTTAAGTAACAAATCGAAAGTTTATGTCATGCTGCTTAATGCGGTCGTGGCATGCGTTTGCCTAGTGGCCTTTTTACATGGGCAGGCGCATGCCATGTGGTATGAAGCCAAAGGTCAGGCAATTATCTTAAATGGCGATAAAGAAGCGGCGAAGCGAGAAGCTATTGAAGAAGCGCTCAAGCAAGCCATGCTTTTCTCCGGAGCATCAGTGAATAGTGTTCAACAGCTCACAAATGGGCTTCTAGAAAACGAAGAACTGACAATTCGCAGTAATGGCGAAGTAGAACAAATTGAAATTATCGATGAAAGATACAATGGCGAGATTTTTACTGTCAGTATTAGAGCAGATATATTTCCAGCAACCAGAACATGTAATGCAGGTAATGATAAAAAACTTTTCGCCACTACATACTTTTTAACCCCAAATAGGCAGCAACTAACAGAAGGTAATATTAGACATTTTGATGAGGCTGTAACGAATAAGTTTGCCAAACTTATGTCTGAAACCACTGATAACCTCAGGCTTGCCTATATTGCTCCTCATACTGCGAAATTTAAAAGCGAGTACACTGAACAAAATGTTCGCTCGCTAGCACAATATGGTAATTCACAGTTCGCTATCATCGGCACTATCGATGACTTGAGTATTGATAGACAACCCGCCTCAGTATTCACCCCATGGAGCGACGACAAAGTAGATAGATACTTTGCTATTACATTAGAAGTCTTTGATGGCATCAACGGCGGAAGATTATTTACCAAATCGTATAATACACATGCAGAGTGGACCTTCGACCGATTTGAGCAAATTGACGAGCATTCAAATTATTTTTGGCAATCTATTTACGGCAGAAAAACTCAAGATTTATTACTTGACGCTATTCAAGATATTAAAGAATCGATTGCGTGTCAGCCAACGACCGGACGGGTAATTAATGTAGCAGGAGACATCATTTCTATTTCTCTTGGAAGGGATAATGGTATAGAAGAAAATGATGAGCTAATGCTATATCAGGCAAAAGAGATAATGGACAACAAGGGTAAAAAATTCCTCCAATACTCGCTCTACCCCGGTACATTTGTTGTCGAAAATACGTTTGCTAATTCTTCTACCATTATTCACAAACAGTCTGGACTTGTAGCCAACATTCAAGAAAATGACTTTGTTGTGAAAAAATGAAGATAAAAAGTAAGTAAACCAAAGGGTTCCGTATTCATCTTATCTAAGTATAATATCGCGCTGTGTCCCTATAGTTTAACAGGATAAAACTGCGGCCTCCTAAGCCGCTGATCGAGGTTCGAGTCCTCGTGGGGACGCCACCACCGAAGAGTATCGAGCCAGAGCACTCATTTTTTCAGCGTGGATGCATTTCATTGTAAAGAATCTCATCCATTGTCTCTTAGGTAAAACTTGTCTGGCCCCCATTATTTTTTGTTATTTGCATAAAGTGGGTAATACTTTAATAAAAAGTAGCTTTGTGAACCGAAAGAATAATATGAATAACTTAAGTGAGTGCTGTTCATCTGAAAGTAATGAATCAGAAACAGAGGGTGGCACAAAAGACGTCTGGGACGTGATAGAAATGCTCAATGAACCGGGCGCTATTTTTTAGCTTCCTATTTAAATGTTATTGGCTAATCCCTACATTGTGTTTTAGTGTATAAAACTATCCTTAGTAAGCATTATGAGTCTTTTTATTTGCTCTGTGCAGATTCAAGGTATTCACAAGGGGAATGTTAATGAGCCATTTCGAACGCGAAGAGCTAGATTCTTTTTTTGCTGAAATGCAAGATGTAAAACCCATTACCTCTAACGACAAAGCGTTACTGCATGACCCCAACGCAGCGCTGGCTGAAAAACAAAAGCGAGCCTCTCAGCAAATACAGGTTCGCGATACGCTCAAAAATCCATTAAGTATGGAAGGTGTAAAGCCAGTACCTCCCGACGAATTTATTCAGTTTCAGCAACCGGGAATTCAAGACGGCGTATTTAAAAAGTTAAGGCTAGGTAAATACCCTCTCGAGCTGGCTGTCAGTTTAGCGGGTAAAACACTGCAAGAAAGCCGAGAGCTTCTTTACAAGCAAATTTGTGCAGGTCATGAACGGGGTATACGGGCACTCATTGTGAGGCATGGAACAGGTGAAAACAGTAAGCCTTTCCCGGGTTTAAAGAAAAGCTATGTAAATCATTGGTTGCGTGAACTGGAGGAAGTTATTGCGTTTCACACTGCACAGCCTATGCACGGAGGTTTTGGCGCTACGTATGTCCTGCTTAAAAAGCATCCGCAACAAAAGCTAATAAATAGAGAAAAAAACAGAAAAGGCTGAGATGTTTACTGGATAGATTAGCTATGAAAGTCTACTAAAACAGAACCTAGATACGTTCTTTGAAGTAAATAAGTAGGTTTGCTCAGAATGATTAAAGCCCGCCGTGAGTGACCTCATTGCGGGCTTTATTAATTTTTCAGACTACTTAACTGAAGATTGCACACTTAGCGTTGTTGGAGCTTCAGCAGATTTCGCAGAAGTACTAAATACAGCAGTGATAAACATCAACACCACAGCTACTGCGACTCCAGTCAAGCCAAACCCTTTTGAGGAACGATTCATTGTTCGTCTCTTATTATTTAAACTAGCATTGTTACCAATTACTAGTGCAACCCAATTCAACTCCTGTAACCTAATAGCGTTCCGTGCTGCACTACAATAGATCAGTGACAAACCTATGACAAGGGGTAAAATCAAATTTTTGACACCTAAGCCAATGGTTTGACACTAATTACCCCTAAATGATTACCCCACGAACTTACGGGCGTTTCGAAATATACGCATCCATGCACCGTCTTCCTGCCAATCATCAGGGCACCATGAATTCGCCACCGCTCTGAATACACGCTCAGGATGCGGCATCATAATAGTGCTTCGCCCATCTGCTGATGTTAACCCCGTGATCCCTTGTGGCGATCCATTCGGGTTAGCTGGATACTGCATGGTCTGGTTACCATAATTGTCCACGTATCGAAGCGCAACATGTTCACCAGCGGCTTTCAGCATATCCTCAGACGCAAACTCAGCCTGTCCTTCACCGTGCGAAACTGCAATTGGCATACGAGAGCCGACCATTGAGTCGAGTAGTACAGAATTAGATTTAGTCACCTCCACCATAGCGACACGAGCTTCAAAACGGGCCGACTGATTCGCAACAAAGTGTGGCCAATGTTCAGTACCAGGAATAAGTGACTTCAAATTCGACAACATCTGACAGCCGTTACATACACCCAAGCTAAACGTGTTATCTCGAGTGAAGAAACTCTCGAACTGATCTCTCGCCATGCTGTTAAACAAGATTGATTTTGCCCAGCCTTCACCGGCACCTAACACGTCACCATATGAAAAACCGCCGCATGCTGCTAACCCAGCGAAATCTTCAAGAGAGCGTCGTCCGGACAAAATATCGCTCATATGAACATCAATCGCATCAAAACCTGCTCGAGTGAAAGCAGCAGCCATTTCAAGATGAGAATTCACGCCCTGTTCTCTTAATATCGCAACTTTCGGTTTAATGCCCTTAGCAATATATGGAGCAGCAATATCCTCGTTTACATCGTAAGACAAAACAGCATGTAGCCCCGGATCTTTTGCATCCTGCTTGGCGATATGTTCTTGTTCAGCACATTGCGGATTATCACGCAGTTTTTGCATTTCAAAGGTGGTTGAAGCCCATGTTGTTCGCATTGCGACTCTACTATCAGCGAATACTGCCAACCCATTGCGATTAAACTCAATCATGTCGGTGGTATTAACAGTGCCAATTTCGTGCGTAATAGCAGCAATGTCGTTTTCAGCTAATACAACACTCACCTTTTCAATGTCGCGGTCTAGCACCTGAATAACAGCACCAAGCTCTTCGTTAAACAAGACAGAGATATCACTACCAGACAATTTATCGAGAGCTATTGTTACTCCAGTTTTGCCTGCAAAAGCCATCTCAGCCACAGTTGTAAACAGACCACCGTCTGAACGGTCGTGATAAGCCTGGACCAGGTCTTGGCCAATTAATTTCTGCATGGCGTCAAAAAAGCTTTTTAGCCTAGGAGCAGAAACAACATCTGCTGGGCTATCACCCAACTGATTGTAAACCTGCGCTAAACAACTTGCACCTAAGCGGTTATTGCCTTCCCCAAGGTCGATAAGTAAAAGCTTGCTTTCGCCCTTGTCTGTTCTAAGCTGGGGTGTTAGCGTTTTGCGAATATCTTTCACCGCGCCAAAAGCAGTAATTACCAAAGATAATGGCGACGTTACTGCCTTTTCTTCTCCATCGTCTTGCCATGCCGTTTTCATCGACATGGAGTCTTTACCTACTGGAATAGTGAGTCCTAACGCAGGACAAAGTTCTTCACCCACCGCTTTAACAGCCTCATAAAGGCCAGCGTCTTCACCAGGATGCCCTGCCGCTGTCATCCAGTTTGCTGATAACTTAATACGCTTGATATCGCCAATGTAAGACGCGGCAATATTGGTTAGCGCTTCGCCAACGGCCAAACGCGCAGAAGCGCCATGAGACAACAAGGCAACAGGAGTTCTTTCACCCATAGCCATTGACTCGCCGTGGTACGTATCGAAAGCACTCGCCGTTACCGCTACATCGGCTACAGGTACTTGCCAAGGGCCAACCATTTGGTCGCGATGAACTAACCCTGTTACTGAGCGATCGCCAATCGTGATAAGAAAGGTTTTTTCCGCCACAGTAGGAAGTGACAACACACGTGATACTGCTTCACTTATACTGATGCCGCTGTCATCGAATGCAGGAGAATGTGATGTGGCCGAAGTAACATCTCTATGCATTTTCGGCGGCTTACCTAGCAATACATCTAAAGGCATATCGATAGGTTTGTTATCAAATTGACTGTCGTTAAGGTTTAAATGCTCCTCAACTGTAGCTTCACCCACAATTGCGAAAGGCGCTCGCTCGCGATGACAAATTGCCTCGAAAACAGGCATGTTTTCCGGCGCCACAGACATTACATATCGCTCTTGAGACTCGTTACACCATAATTCTAGTGGTGTCATCCCTGGCTCATCAGACAGCACTTTTCTAAGTTCAAAGTTACCGCCACGACCACCATCGCTTACAAGTTCAGGTAAGGCATTTGATAAACCACCTGCACCGACATCATGAATAAACTGAATTGGATTATTTTCACCTAGCTGCCAACACGCATCGATAACTTCTTGACAGCGGCGTTCCATTTCAGGGTTTTCGCGCTGAACTGAAGCAAAGTCTAAATCTTCGTTAGATTGACCCGATGCCATAGATGACGCTGCTCCGCCACCTAAACCAATGTTCATTGCTGGACCGCCCAGAACAATAAGCTTGGCGCCTACAGTAATTTCACCTTTCTCAATTTGATCGCGGCGGATGTTACCTAAACCGCCGGCTAGCATGATTGGCTTATGATAACCACGCACTTCTACGCCATTGAAGCTATTCACTTCCTGTTCGTAGGTACGGAAGTAACCTAAAAGGTTTGGACGGCCAAATTCGTTGTTGAACGCAGCCCCACCCAACGGACCTTCTGTCATAATATCGAGTGCACTAACAATGCGCTGAGGTTTACCATATTCGGTTTCCCATGGCTGCTCTAACCCAGGAATACGAAGGTTTGAAACAGTGAAACCCACTAAGCCTGCTTTAGGTTTAGAACCGCGACCTGTGGCGCCCTCGTCGCGAATTTCGCCACCTGAACCAGTTGCGGCGCCGGGAAAGGGAGAAATGGCTGTAGGGTGGTTATGAGTTTCCACTTTCATAAGAATATCGATATTCTCATGATGGTATTCATATTGATGAGATTGAGGGTTAGGGAAAAATCGGCCAGCCTGCCACCCTTCCATTACTGCAGCATTGTCCTTGTAAGCAGAAAACACATTGTCTGGCAGTGTCTCGTAGGTATTTTTGATCATTTTGAAAAGAGACTTTTCCTGATCTTCTCCATCAATCGTCCAGCTAGCGTTAAATATCTTATGACGGCAATGTTCAGAGTTTGCTTGAGCAAACATATAAAGTTCTACGTCAGTTGGGTTTCTTCCCAATGTGGTAAAGCTGTCAAACAGGTAATCAATCTCATCATCAGCAAGGGCTAATCCTAAAGACACATTAGCTGCTATCAACGCACCTTTTCCATGTTCTAGCATTTCAACCGAAGTGAAACTTTTTGCCGTTGCTTGAGCAAATAATACGTTGGCGTCATCGGTATGTGTAAATACAGACTCTGTCATGCGATCGTGCAAGAAACTGGCAATCAAAGCAAAGTCCGCTTCACTCAACGCTTCTTCAGTATCTACGTAATATGCACAACCACGTTCAATGCGGTTAATATTTTCAAGGCTGCAATTGTGAGCAATGTCGGTGGCTTTTGAAGACCAAGGAGAGATAGTGCCGGGGCGAGGAGTGATAAAGAAAAGTGTTCCAGAAGGTGACTGCGTCTGCCTTGCGGGCCCATAAGTGAGCAATTTCTCTAGTATTTCTATTTGCTGTTTAGACAAATCACCTTGAGAATCTACTAGGTGAACATATTCACTGTAAAGGTTTTTAACCTTAACGCCGGATTGACCCAGCTTTGCAATCAGTTTAGTTTGGTTAAACTCTGATAGTGCGGGAGCGCCTCGAAGGACCAACATAGTGCTTTACCTGGTTGTTTGGAAACAACGACCACCAATGCGACGCGTTGCCTCTTAGATTGATGAGTAATTCGGCGCGGATTATAGAGCAATTATGGTCACTTGGTAACCTCAATACGCCCATACATGAATTTTTTTTGAAAATTTTTTAACTAACAATAAGAAAAGCGCTATGCAGGCACAACGCTATAAAAAGCACATTCGTACATATGCCCTAATCCTACTTTCTATCATATCTATTAGCTGTAGTGCCCCCTCTGTGCCCACTGCACTGTCACAACTACTCGATAGAAACTCTATCAAAGTAGGCACTGTTTATGGTGCTGGCACATTCTACAATGGTGCAGGTGGGCCACAGGGGTTCGAATATGAACTGCTGGCAGGCTTTGCAGACTTTCTTGGCGTAACGCTAGATTTATATCCGTTTTACAGTTACGAGGTCATGCTTGAGCAGCTTGAAGAAGGCAACCTCGACATTGTTGCAACAGGAGATGCAGTGACATCAGATTTGCAGCAACGTTTCGCCTACGGACCAGCATATCAGTATGTTGAGCAGCAGCTTGTTTTCAAGGCGGGAACAGACAGACCGAGAGATATTCAAACCCTCTCATCCCCCATTGTCGCTGTATCTGGAAGTAGTCAGGTTCACATACTCAATCAATTACTGGCTGATCAGCAAAAACCAGATTCACAAACAGTTATAGTCACTACCGAAGATTCTGATTCTGAAGAGTTGCTACAACAAGTGGCGCTAGGTGACATCGATTACACTATCGCCGATAGTAACCGTCTTGCACTTCAGCGCAGGCGTTACCCTAGTCTGGCTGTTGCAAAAACACTTCAAAGCGAGATGCCAATGGCGTGGGCAATGCCCCTTAACCAAGACGACTCTGTGAAAGCTGCCATTATCGAATATTTTGGAACTGTACATCAATCCGGTTGGTTTACTGTTTTGGAAGATAAGTATTTCGGCCATATTCGACAGTTCGACTACGTCGACAGTCGAGCATTTAAGAACGCAGCAGAGTCTACGCTCAAGCAATATCAGCCGTTATTCAAAAAATATTCTGGCGACTTAGATTGGCGTCTTCTCGCCGCGATGAGCTATCAAGAAAGTCACTGGGAACCCAACGCGGTTTCTCGTACTGGTGTGAGAGGCTTAATGATGCTCACACTAGATACTGCAAGCGATTGGGATGTTAGCGACAGAGTTGACCCTGAGCAGAGCATTCGCGGAGGCTCTCGCTATTTTGCTAGTCTATTAAGTCGAATTCCTGCGCGAATTGGCAGCCCAGATAGAACTTGGATGGCAATGGCCGCCTACAACATAGGAATGGGTCATTTAGAAGATGCGAGGGTGCTTACCGAACGTCAAGGTGGAAACCCAGATTTGTGGGTAGATGTAAAGAGGAGGTTGCCTCAACTACGACAGAAGAAGTATTACCGTACCACTCGCTATGGCTATGCTCGTGGCGATGAAGCACTCCAGTATGTTGAAAATATTCGTCGTTACTACGACAGCTTAGTGTGGCTCGATGAACAAGATAAAATATAAGTCTATTGGCTATTGAAATATGTCATTTAAATGTCATCTCTGTACCGTAGGTTAATTGCGAAATTAGAATGACATATCCGTCATTTAACTTCCCAGCATTATTAATTAAGGAAGTTTATATGAAGAAAAATAGATTTATGAAAAAAGGAGTTAGATTGAAAAACACTAACAGACGCAGACTGCTTATAAAACGCAGTCACCAGAAAGTATTGCATAGACGCAGACTATACGTTACCAACGACATGTTCACACAGTTAACACGAAGCACAGACTAATCTTGTTGTTGTGCTCTTTTTGCTTTTTTAGCCGCTTTAATTTCCTGCCTTCGCTTTTTAAAAAAAGCTGATATCTTATCTGCGCATTCATCGGCAAGCACTCCCGAAACAATTTCAGCCTGGTGATTTAACGCCGGATGCTGGAGCAAGTTCATAACAGAGCCTGCTGAGCCGGTTTTTGCGTCCCACGCACCAAAAACCACCCGCTTGACTCTTGCATGTATTAACATGCCTGCGCACATTGAACAGGGCTCTAGCGTAACGTAAAGCGTAGCATCGATAAGTCTGTAATTCTGTATATGTTTCGCCGCTTGAGTAACCGCATGTATTTCTGCATGTGCTGTAGGATTGTGATCTCGTATCGGCGTATTCCATCCTTCTCCGACCACGGCCCCATTGATGACAACACAGGCTCCCACAGGTACTTCACCAATAGCTTCAGCCTTGTCTGCTAGCGATAAGGCATGTTTCATCCAGAAAATATCGTTCTCTTCTGTAGGTGTATTAACAGACAGCATCGTTTTTTCGTTAACCATTTATTCTTTTACCGTTTCTTCATTGACTTGCGGCAACATACCTTCAAGGCTCAAGCTGACTACTATTTTGATACTCATTATTTTGACGATTTTAGTTACTAGTTCGTTAAACTCACTATTTAGATTGGTGAGTTTCATCAATGACAAGGTTGCTAAAATTCAAAAATACTTCTTAACCCACTAATAAGTATGAAGTTTCTAAAAATGGCAATAAGCTTGCTTAGTAGTTATTAAAACGTAGATACACGCTTTTCGCCCTAGACACGGCAAAGCATGTAGACGCTGATAGCACAATGAAACTGTGGAAGGCCAATGTTTGATAGATTTCTATCTGCCTATAATCTGCCAACTATCAGCCTAATACCAAAAAATTACGTGCTGCGTTTTCTACTAAAGGCGTCAAAATTTTGCGTATAGTAACAAAAAGCGTGTACTGGTTGGCTAGCTAAATTAGTTAAACGAGACAAGTTTCTTGTTATCGACTACACTTTTTTAAAGGCTATGTTCTGCTAAATTGTTGCTATACTGTATATGAATACAGTTATTGAGGGTTGATCATGATCCCAGCACAATTTACAAAGCTTATAGCCGACGCCCTTGCCATTCGGATTATCTTCCCCTCAGTCAGGGTGATTCAGGTTTCTTTCAACCTGACGGGTTTGCCAGCTTCGCTGGGCAAACAAAAAAGCGAGCCATGGCTCGCTTTTTTCGATTCATTGTGCAAGTTGTTAGTATTCCCACCAACACTCTTGCCACCACTCTAAAAACTCTTCGAAGTCGATATAGCCATCGTCATTTTCATCGATTAGTTTAAACCCTTCTTCAACGTGACTTGCTTTCGTCTTGGGTGAAATAATCGTTAATAGCTCAATAAACTCAGTAAGGTCGATTTGCCCGTTTCCATCACGGTCAAAGAAACTGAAGTCTTTTCTTATCTCTTCAATTTTAGAATCTGAAAGTTGAGTGCTCACTCACATTCCTTAACTAATTTACAACGATATAAGGAGTGTAACGTCTCTACTATTATGTGTCTACGCCTGTTTTTCTTTTGCTTTTAAGGCGCGCTCTCGCTGTGCATTCGCTTTTTCTTGACGCTTCTGCTCCATGATGAGCCTTGCCTCAGTACCAACATGCTCTTGCTCTCTGGCTTTTGCTAGCTGAACTTGCTTTTCTCTTTCACGAAAACGCGCTATCTGCTCATCCGTATGAGTACCGAAACAACGTGGGCAACTTACGCCGGGTTCGTATTGTTCCGTGTTTTTATCATCTTCGGTAATCGGCAGGCGACATGCGTAGCACTGCTCGTACTCACTTTTTTCAAGATCGTGATTGACCGCTACGCGATTATCGAAAACAAAGCAGTCCCCTTCCCATAGCGACTCATCTTTTGGCACATCTTCTAAATATTGGAGAATCCCACCTTCAAGGTGATACACCTCTTCAAAACCCTGCTCTTTCAAATATGCGGTTGATTTTTCGCAGCGGATACCACCAGTGCAAAACATAGCCACTTTTTTGTTTTTCTCTGGGTCAAGTGCTTTAGATACGTACTCTGGAAACTCTCTAAATGTATCGGTTTTTGGATCGATAGCGTTCTTGAAAGTCCCTATTTCAATTTCATAGCCATTTCGAGTATCAATAACCGTTACGTCAGGATCGCTAATAAGGGCGTTCCACTCAGTGGGTTTAACGTAGGTGCCCACCGTTTTACGAGGGTCTATACCCTCTACACCCATGGTAACAATTTCTTTCTTTAATTTTACTTTGGTGCGGTAGAACGGCTTCTCGTCATGTAACGATTCTTTGAAGGAGATAGGATTAATGCGTTCGTCGCTATTTAGGTAGTTAAGTAGCGCGTCAATTCCCTCTCGCGGGCCAGAGACAGTGCCGTTAATGCCCTCGCTTGCGAGAAGCAAAGTGCCCCTTATACCGTTAGACTCCATGACTTCGAGTAACGGTTGGCGCATCGCTTTGTAATTTTCGAGCGCAACGAATTTGTACATTGCGCAAACAATATATTTGTTTTCTATATTAGTAGACATATTTTAACCTTTGCTGATTGGAGCGTAAGACCAGTGCAAAATGCGGCGCGAAATATAGCAGAAGCGAGAGCAAAAACCAAACCTGCAATGGCATTAATAGTTCAAGGAACAGAATTAGCAATTATAAATTAGGTATTTAATGCGAGTACGTAACAATATGAAATACTATTATCGTGTTTCCGCGCTTTTGGGTTTTGGGTTTTGACAGCCCCTTTAAGGCTGTTAGTTAAAAGCCTGCTTGAATTGAAACTAACTACGCGGCATCAGTTATGCCTATATCGATGCATTCATCGACGGGGAATTTACCTTTTGATTTTGGATCACTTCAAAAAGTAATGTGTTATCTTCTTCGATATCGCTTACATATTTCTCAGCTAGGCGCTTTTGGGTGCCCAAACTACAATTGTTTATTACGTCCTCAGGAATTCGTCGTGGGTTGTCCGTTTGAGCTAGCGGAGAAGGGTTCATTGATTGAAAGAGCCTAGCAGCCGTTATATCACTGCACATTAATTGCGAAAGCGTGTCCAAACATTTCCAATCTCCATCTGACGCTGCAAGCGCAGGTTTACGATAATGATTTAAAAATGCTAAGTCATCTCTCTTGCTATTGGTTGCATCATTTTTTGGTGGCGTAAGCTGAATAGTATTCGCCAAGGCGCTCTGATGCATTGCTAAATACAGTGAGAACAGGCTTCCCTGAGAAGAAGCTTTTGCCAGCGTACCATCGAACTCCCAGCGGTAGCTGGGATCTAGCGACGGTGCGTTGTTCGCTGGAGTTTGCTCAATATCCATTTTTACTGAAAGCCTGAGAATACAATTATGTAGTGATATCCATACATGGGTTGTCGGCAAAATATCCATAAACTTAACACTGAAATTGCTCATTCATCCGTTTTACACCATCATGAATAGGAAGCGTTTTATCAGTTATCGAGGGTGCAGTGAAATACACTGACAAAAAAGTATTGATCGTTGAGGATCAACGACCGTTTCTGCTTATGCTCAAGGGGCTATTGCAGTCGATGGGCGCTAGCGACATTGTCACTAAATCTAGCGCAGAACACGCTATATCGGCGGCAAAAAAAACAAAATTTGATATTGTTGTTTGTGATCTGCATTTAGGAGCGGAGAACAAAAATGGTTATGAATTGGTCGAGGAACTTCGCGTTAAACGATTGATTAAAGCCACATCCGTTTTTGTCTTAATTAGCGCAGACAGCAGCCGCTCTATGGTGTTGGGCTCAATTGAGCGACGCCCAGACGACTTTCTTGTTAAACCCTTTTCACAGGTTCAGCTAAAAAGTCGTATAGGCAGAGCGTGGCAAAGAAGACAGTTTTTGCAGTCTGCTTACGAGTTAATCGATCAGAACAAACTTGTAGATGCGCTCGAGGTTTTGCACAACCTGTATGAGAAACCTTCTCACTACAAAGGGCATTGTCAGCAGCTTCTGGTAGACGTATTCCTGCGTACGGGTGACTACAAAAAAGCATTAGCGATTTTGTCGCCATTTATAAACGGCAAGCCTGTAGTCTGGGCTCAAGTTGCCCTAGGTAATACTTATATTCAGTGTCAGGAATATGAAAAAGCAATTTCAGTGGCTCGAAAAATACTAAAGAAAAATAGATTCAGTGCAGACGCAAACGATATCTTGGCGCTGGCAAACCAAGGCTTAAAAAACCAAGAAACCGCACTGGATGCTATTAAAGAGGCTATCAAACTATCCCCCTTTTCTCTGTCTCGTCACCTTACCGCTTGTGAAATAGCGCAACAAAATGCTGACTACATAACGGCTTCTCAATCGTGTCAGGCAATTTGGAATTTATCAAAACGCACCGTCCATAAAAAAAGTTTGTATTGGTGTGCATTTATCCGCAGCTTGCTGGATGTTGCTGAAAATACCGATGAGAAGAAACAGCGAAATAA
Organism: Alteromonas sp. RW2A1; assembly: GCF_001886475.1. Classification (NCBI taxonomy): domain Bacteria; kingdom Pseudomonadati; phylum Pseudomonadota; class Gammaproteobacteria; order Alteromonadales; family Alteromonadaceae; genus Alteromonas; species Alteromonas sp. RW2A1. The sequence continues at coordinate 2,268,893 of NZ_CP018031.1, forward strand.
ATATCAGCAAGAAGCCCTGCTCACATTACAGCGTGGGAAGTTTGATGAGCATTTGTTCAAAATGGACCGAAATTTTGACGTCGATATATTTAGTAATATCGTTAATGCGCGAGTAAGCGCCATCGATGGAAAGTTGATTGACGCTAAAATGCACCTCGTGAATTCTCAGGTAGCGATTGAAGAAAAGTATGATGAACCTCCAACGGCGTATCTCCCAGACAGTATCAACGTCATGTATTCACTTGGAGAGTTTGATGACGCCATAGCACTGTGTAAAGTCGTTGAACTGAGAAAAGATGAACTCGATAAAAACAGTGCTTCAATGTTGGCTAAAGAGGCGGAAAAAGCAAAAAGTAATTTGGCAAACTATCAGCAATTTAACCGAGAAGGCATTGACCATTATCAACAACATGCTTACGAGCGCGCAAAAGCTTCATTTGCATTAGCTCAAAACTATGCACCTGTTAATATTGGTGTTGCCCTTAATTTACTGCAATGCTTACTTCAGTTATATAAAAGTAAAGACCAAGCAGACGTTCAAATGGAGACAGAATGTAAGCGGCTTTACAAACTCCTTGATAATATTCCGTTGAAAAATGCCTACAGCGAAAAATACGCCAACCTTCGTGACGAACTTTCTGTTTATATTGGGCTTTAGGGCGTTTACCTCCCTGCTGCTAGCGACTCGCTATTTCTGAAAATTGCTAACGATGGTAATGAACTCATCGATATTTTCTATTAGCGTCTCTTTTTGCTCAGCAGAGAGTGTTGTTGCAATTTCTGCTATAAGCGTGGCGGCCACTTGCATATTATGTGCGCTGGCTCGCTGATATGATTCACTTCTATAATCATCTGGGTTTTGCATCAAATAGGTTAAATCTTTTACGAAATTGGGATTAGTCGACTTTGTGACGAAAAGCCGTCTTGCAGCATTTTGAATATTGCGTCGATATTCAAGCCACTCGTTTGATGTTGAAACAAATTGCGTGTTGTAAGTGGCGATAATTTGAGTCTGTTCGTTGGTGAGATCGCCAATACGCTCTTCCACATTTTCAATCATACTTTCCATTCGTTTCTCCAACCGCTCTTCCTGTGACTGTTGCAGAAATTCATCTCGTTCCTCTTCTTCTTCTTTGTTGTCTTTTTCTAGCGTGGCAAACAGAGAAACAATTTGCTGCTCTGTCAAATCAGTGGATAGTTCTACCAACTCAGGGCTTATTTCACTTCTCACCCTTTCCCAATGCCCTCGAATGTCATTCATGTGAGCGTAAACAGTTTCGTAGTTGAGCTGATCATTCTTAACTTGCTGTTTTAGCGTCGTTAGTTGTTTTCTATAGCGTTCCAATTCACTTTGTTTATGCCAACGAAGCCAGTTTGACAAATAGTCATCGAACCTTTCTTCCTGTTCATCGTTCAGCTCAATATAGTCATCTAAATACCAATACACCCACCAATCAAGGTTGTTATAAGCAAGCTTTGAACTGCATGCAGTGAGAGATAAAAAAAGAAACAGGACAGTGACCAAGCGCATCGTTAGAACCCTTTACAATGAAAATACAGCAGAACTTATTCTTTATAGACAGCAATTATGAAAAAAGTGCAGTTTAATAATACTTTACCTTCCATTATGCATGATCTACTTTGCATAATATAAGAACACCATAAACACAGAAGGATTATATTGTGTCAAAACGTGTCGCAGTTTTAACCTCCGGTGGCGACGCCCCCGGTATGAATGCATGTATACGCGCTATTGTTATTGCGTGTCAAAAATCAGGCTACGAACCCATTGGCTATCTCCACGGATATAACGGGCTGTTAAATCAAGAGTTTGTCTCACTTTCCTTAGACTCGACGCATAATTTAATACAGCAAGGAGGCACGATACTTCATAGCGCTCGTTGCAAAGAATTTACTGAGGAAGCTGGCGTTAAGAAAGCAGCGGCGAATTTAGTTGAGGCAGGAATAGACGCATTATTGGTTATCGGCGGTGATGGTTCATTTAAAGGCGCAACCTATTTAAGTGACTACTTTCACGGACAAATCATTGGTATCCCGGGCACGATAGACAATGATATAGCGGGAACCGATGCCACTATCGGGTATTACACCGCCATCGACACCGCAATGAGTTCTATTGATAAGGTTCGTGACACAGCAGATGCTTTTGAACGAATTTTTTTAGTTGAAGTGATGGGCAGACATGCGGGATTTCTTGCGTTAAATGCTGCGCTTTCCTCTGCAGCAGATTATGTAATTTTACCTGAACATTTTGAATCTACCGACGCCGAATTAAAAAATATTATCACGCAAATTCATGCGCAAAGGCGTTTAAAAGGCTCTGTCAGTTTTATTGTCGTAGTAGCAGAAAATGTATGGCCAAAAGGACTTCCCGCGCTAACAGAAGCATTAAATGAGGCAGGTATCACCGATGTCAGGCCACTTACTCTTGGTCACGTTCAGCGAGGCGGTGCACCGGTCAGTAGCGATAGGTTGCTGGCTACCACATTAGGGGAATTTGCCGTCAGCCTTGTAGGAACCTCTAGCAATAATATAATGGTTGGTGAGGTAAACAGCCATCCGGTCACGGTTCCGTTAGATAAAACAAGTGATAGTAAGCCGCTAAATAGTGCACAGGTCGCGTTGATGAAGACAATAATGAACGAACGATATGATTGCTAGTAAACGGCCCAAAAAGAAAAATAGCAGGGAAAAATAGCGGAAAATAGATGTGGCAAACCCCTAATAACGAGGGGCGTCTATTGTGCTGCATATGATGAGGCACTTTGATCATTTCTATTAAAAACTCGACGTGATCAAAGTGCTGGATTGCAACACTGAATAACTACACTGAATTAAAACAGCTGCCTTATTACATTTTCATCGCTGCTTTTACTTTGTCTCTATGGCTGCGACTTACTTTAAGCTCTGTATCGTTCTGTAAGATTAAGTGGTATTCACCGCTTATATGGCTTACGAGCTTCTTCACATATCGAATGTTTGCTATGGCTGAACGATGCACTCGCACAAAAAACTGTGGGTTAAGCTCTTGCTCTAGTTCCTTCATCGTCTTTCGCATTATATGCATGCCATCTAGAGCATGAACGCACATGTAGTCGCCTGCCGCATCAATCCATTGAATATCTTGAACGTTAACACGGGTAACTTCAGACCCATCTTTTATGGCTAGAACATCCGGATAGGGATTTGTCTCAACAGGCTCACCATTTGCAAGCTTTCGCAATATTTCCTCACAATCGTCACCGGTGAGTTCTGCAACCAGGCTTACCAGTTTTTGCGATTGCTCATCTTGGTGAGCGGTTGAGGTATAGTCACGCACCTTATCAAGCGCCGCTGCTAATCTTTCATCGTCGGCGGGCTTTAATAGATAATCTAACGCGTGAACGTCAAACGCTTTAATAGCATAACTGTCGTAGGCAGTAACGAAAACAATCATTGGAATAGGTTGCTTCAACTCTCGAAGTTTATGAATAACCTGAAATCCGTTTAGACCTGGCATTTGGATATCTAGAAACACCAAATCTGGACGGTGTTGCGAAATACTACTCACCGCTTCAAGGCCATTCTGGCATTCTGCCACTACCTGTACATCTTTGTGTCGCTCTAGCCTAGCTCGAAGTCCCCTGCGAGCTAGAGGCTCATCATCCACTACTATGGTTTTAATCATTTGGTTGGTCATTTCATACGTCCTTTACTTCGTAGGGAATACGAATTCTAACTCTAACCCCTGAGGGCTGGTTATGCTCAATAGAAAATGCAAAGTTGCGTTGGTAAAGCGATTGAAGGCGCTCTTTTATATTAACAAGCCCCACCCCATTTTTTCTGCTGAGCTGGCCTTCTTTAATGTCGGCTCCTGGGCCATTATCCGCCACATCCATTAACAAATCGTTGCCAAATGTGCGCGCGGTGATGGCTATTTGACCGCCGTTTTCCATTTTTGAGATGGCGTGCTTAATAGCGTTTTCAATAATGGGCTGTAAAATCATGCTTGGTACCAGCGCCGACTCGCATTTACTTCCAATGTCCCACACAACTTCTAACCGATCATCAAATCTCACCTTCTCTATCTCAAGATAAAGACGGAGGGCCTTAATTTCTTGTCCAAGGGGGACACGTTTAATAGGATCATTATCAAGAGAATAGCGTAAGAAGTTGCTCAATTTAGAGACCATTGCTTCTGCGGTATCATTTTCTTTCAATAGTATCAGCGTAGATATCGCGTTTAACGTATTGAAAAGAAAGTGAGGATTTAATTGGTAGCGCAGCATTTTTATATGCGCTTGGTGCGCCATAGTGCTTGCTTTAAGGGCATTCTGCTTTTCTTTCTGCAGCATCTGAAAGTTTTTAATGCCAAAATAAACGCCGCTCCAGCATCCCACCATAATTAGAGAATTAATCGTGTTGGTAAAATACATGTACCATTCGTCTGGTCGGTAACCGTGCTTATATATTTCCCAGTAGTTAATATTTTTTACTACCGCCCATACTAGCGCGACAACGTAGCAAGACGCGATCACTATAAGGATCATATTCAACACAGAACGTTTACGAGCCCAGCGATAAACGTAGCGCAGCGGTATCGTCAGTAACCAACCTGCATAGGCATTTAACATGATGATGAAAACCCATATCGGCCTCACGTCATGCAGAAATGACCCTATATAGTAAATGAGAGCAAAACCAGCCCAGCCTGCACTGTGCAAAGTCCAGAATAAACGTTCATTACTTTCTATTACACGCTGAAAGCGACTCAAACTAACACCAACTTATATTCACCAATGTTTTAGCTTAAACCCAAATTATACGCTTGGAATTAAACGACCCAAGCGTCTTGGTCGTGTTGGTAGTGCGTCTGGTCGCAGGTAATCTTTAAATATCACAACCTGTATTAGTAACTAATATTCATGCGCTTGAGCCAATGTACCCACCACCATGCTGGGCCCACCAGAAGAAAGCGAAGATCTTCGAGGAATGAAGGCTTTTTTCCTTCAATTTTATGGCCAACAAACTGCAAAATCCACATGGCCACGAATAATACAAGACTAAATTTCCATACAGATATATTGAAATAAACCAGCAAGTTGACGACGCCAAAACAAACAATAGTCAACAGGGTCATGGCTGCGCCTATCGGACCTGAGAGTAGAAAATAATAATACAATATCGGGATGGCGATTATGTGGGCCCAAGTGATATTGAAGTGAGAAATGAATTCGGGAGTGGGGATACTCCACAATAGTCCAAGGGTAACCAAATAGATACTGGGTACCGCTATGGCGTGAATAAGCACATTAACTTTATTTTGGTGACTTTCACCGTACTGTAAAAGTAGCCTTTCAATACTTCTCATTTGCCGTTACCCCTTATTATTTATTAGCAAAAAACTATATATCTAAACTTCAACCTACAAGCTAAGATATCAGAGTATGCCGCGCGAGTAACTCTCCTATCATTGCATCGTCTGTCGAGAACTTCATTCCGTAATAAACCACTTTGTTGTCTAATTTATGGTTTTTTATGACCGCCTTTATTTCAACAGGTTTGCCATCGAGCATATAAATTAACGTCACCTCGGTACCATCAATTAAAACCGGATAATTAGGCTTTATTTGAAGCCCTACTTTACAACCTTGTTTTGATAGGTCTACGATGATGCCTTGAGCGTTCTCTTTACACTCATAAACGTCAGATTTGATATCAATCGCCACACCGGGTTGAGAACGTTGTGACGCTCGAAGACCAATGCGTTCAACGCGCATTGGGAAACTAGTAATTAATATACCCGAAGGGTTGGCTAAAAGTTTTAAAACTTTAACACGATAGGCAATAACCTGCCCTTTATTGCCTTCAACAATGGAGCGTACAACAATGGTGTTATCTATGGTTAACGCGTCACGTACGGTAATCCATTTTGACGATGTTGGAATGTAGAACATCATACAATCATTGGCTCTCATTCCCATAAATTCGGTTTTTACCCTTTTTGACGCCGCGGGCATAGTTATTTCCAAATCTACAATCCCACCTGGCTTTAATGCTTCCAGTGCCTCAATATCTTCTAGGCTAATTTTATTCTCTTCAATCATACGTACGCTTTTCTAAGTAGCCCTATCATATTTACATTAACCCAATTTTTTTATTTACAGCCAATTAATGTTGCCCTAAAAATGTATAACGTTGAGATATAGTACGTCTTGCCAACGCCCTATTTTCAATATAAACGACACCATTGTTGTCTTAGTTATAGTACACTTGAGCGCAACTATGTGAATAAATTGAGAATTTTATGCCGAACGATATACTAAAGTACACTCTTTGCCTTTCTCAATGGCAGGCTCACCAATTCAAAGTGAGTTTGAACGTGCCCGCGCATCATTCAGAAACGCTTACGCTGTCTTTGCCAAGTTGGATACCAGGAAGCTACATGGTGCGTGACTTTGCAAAAAATATTGTTTCGCTATCGGCACAAGAAGCAACCACCAACTCATCACCTCTCACTATAGAAAAAGTGGACAAGCAAACATGGACATTACACACTAACGGAAAGGCTTGCTCAATAGACTATACGATTTATGCAAATGACCTTTCAATACGCTCTGCTTTTATCAATCATGAGTACGCTTTTATCAATGGTACCAGTGCGTTTCTAGAAGTTGAGGGCTTTGTAAATACCGAACATCAACTCGACGTATCCTTACCCATCGCTGACGAATCCATTTCTCAATGGCGGGCTTACACATCAATGGAAGCGAGAGTATCGTCTGCGTTAGAAAGTGGCGGTAGCGAGCGTAAATGGAGCTATAAAGCACCTTGTTACGCAGATTTTATCGATCACCCTATTTTTATAGGCATAGCAGATACTCATGAGTTTGAGGTAAATGGAGTAAACTTTACGCTGCTGTTTTCTGGTAACAACAATATTGATTACCCAAGGATTGCAAAGGATCTTGCCCCAATATGCCAACACCACTTAGATCTATTCGGCCAGCCCTACCCGGTCAAAAATTATCTGTTTATGACACTGCTTGCAGACAATGGGTTTGGTGGTTTAGAGCATAAGCACTCAACAGCCCTTCTTTACCCTAGGTTCGATTTACCTTTAGTAGGTGATAGCGCTGAAATGACTGATAGTTATATTACCTTTTTGAGTCTATGCAGCCATGAATTTTTTCATACTTGGCACGTAAAGCGAATCAAGCCTGATGTAATGGTAAATCCGAATTTAGCTCAAGAAAATTATACGAATCAATTATGGATATATGAGGGCTTTACCAGTTTTTACGACGACGTAACGCTTGCCCGGGTAGGCACTGTGCCGGCGCAGAAATATCTCGATATCGTAGCGCAGAACGTGAGTCGACTTCTACAAAATGCTGGCAGGCACAAGCAGAGCGTAGCAGAAAGTAGCTTTGACGCTTGGACTAAGTTTTACAAACAGGATGCTAGTGCAACAAATAATATTGTTAGTTATTACACGAAAGGCGGCATTATTGCGTTTGGTCTAGATTTGATATTGCGGGAACGCTCTAACAACACCGTGTGTTTGGACGACCTAATGCGACTTTTATGGGAGCATTACGGTAAGGATGAAACCGGTACGCCCGATAACGTAGTCCATCGCCTTTGCCTCAGTTACCTCAATATTGACGTAAGTGATTATTTAAATAACGTTGTTTATCATACAAATGATGTTGAACTTGATAAATTGATCGCGGCTATAGGTGTTTCGCTGGGCACTCGGGCAAAAGTATCCCAAGACGATAAAGGTGGTTTAACCGCTCAGACACCAATAAAACGTCAATTTGGTGCAACGCTAAAACCTGCTTCATTGGGTTTAACCGTTGTACAAGTATTCGAAGGGTTAGCCGCAATGAAGGCCGGTATTCTGCTCAATGACACCGTTATTGCAATAGACGGACATGTGGTCAATCAGAGTAAGCTTCAACGGCTTTTAGATACCAGTGAAAATGCCAGTGTAACTGTTGCTGTAATAAGAGACGGAAAACTTATTCATCTTGACTTACCGCTAATGGACGCACGAGAAGACATGGCGTTTTTCAATATTAATGACGCTGATAAATTTGAGAAGTGGTTAGGCAGGGCTTAGCAGTGTTTGCAATGTTTAACTGTGTTTAACTGTGTTTAAATGTGTTTAGCCTTGTTTTGCGCCTTTTATGCGAAAGGCGCAATTGCACTGAACGGTTAATCGTCTGGGTTTCCAGAAACAATCGTTTGCGGGTCTAAGCGCATTTTCCCCAGATTTATCCTCCAATCAAGATGCGGGCCTGTCGCTCTTCCGGTTGCACCTATGGTGCCTATTTGCTCCCCTTTCTTAACATAATCACCCACGTTAACCGTCATGGTGTCGAGGTGGAGGAAGGTCGAGAACACTTGCATGCCATGGTCTAGGATCAGCGTATTCCCTGAATAGTATAAATCATCGGCTAGCGTTACCACACCATCAACAGGTGCAAAAACCGGTGTTCCCGTGGGCGCACCTACATCAACACCATAGTGGGGCCATTTCGGCACTCCATTTAATATACGCTGACTACCGTAAACGCCTGTTATCGGGCCCTTTGCGGGCCATTCAAAGCGCGTAAATAGAGCATCTAAGTCGCTACTGTTACCTCGCGCTTTTGCTACATTGCGATTGTCTTTATTAATACGCGCAGTGACTGATGCCGGAGGGGTGACCATTTTTGACTCTAGACCGTCGATACGCTGAATGTCATATTCCCGCTCTTCCAATGTTATTTCGCGTGTTATTACACTGCCTTTGGCGGCCTTTACCGTTAGCACGTGGTTTAGTTTTGCATCCCTTGCAAATCCAACAACAAACTTTCCGTCTTTATTTACGGCGACGGGTTGCTCATTAAGCAGTACGGTAGAACCTTTGGGAACCTCACCTCTCAGAAGCGCACCTTGGGTGAACTTGCCATTTAATTTGAGTGGCGAGGTGGCCTGTGTTGAATTAGGGGCGTTCTCATCGACTAATTGGCTAGCGGATGCATCGCTTATCGCAACTACGCTAAGTAGCATAGCGGCAGCTAACGCCTCTAGAACACCGCTAAACCGTGCATTTTTGAAAATAATGCACGGTATAAAAGAATTATTAACCATCATATTCAACATCTCGCATCCCTACTATAACTTTTACCTTGAAACGCAAATACGTAAACTTTTCAAAGCGTTAAAAAGTTACGCATAACCAAAACAAGTAATAAATAACGAATAACTTTTAACTCTTAACAGCTTTAACCACTTACAATAGCGCCTTTACCTACGCCCTCATAAGCAATAACTCGGCACTCGCCATTAGGTGATTTTTTCTTTTGTTCTTGCAATAAGTATTGTGCTAGACACTCTACTGTCGAGTCGGTTTCGATGACTTCGCATATCGATTTAGGGATAACTAGCTCGAAATAGCCTTGAGAAGCTTCATAAGCAAAGCAATAGTAGTCTTCTGGCACATCAACGCTACCAGAAAGTTTTCTCTCGCTATAACGGATTTCATCCCCAAGGGTCGCCACATAAATGTCTTCCCAGCGGTCAGCCCAATAGCGCTGACTTTCTTCGCAAATTTCGCCATTAATATAAATATCAATTCGAGAACGATGACCGTGGGCAATACGCTGACAATTGCCGTCGTGTTTTTTAAGACCGTGGGTATAGTGATAAAAAGGAGATTCAATGACCTCTGTTCTCAAATGAAGCGTTAGGTTGTCTACATTTTCAGGCAGGTGAGTAGCGAGCACCTCTTTTAAATACACCCCCACAGATTCCATGGTGATTACGTCGGAATAGAGAATGGCGTAAGCTTCTGCTGGGCAGTAAAGCATTATTTTCTCGCCGTTTTCGCGAGTAAAACGCACTTCAACTTGTTCACTGTCTTCGTCGTGAATAACCTCAGAACCCCGGTACTCTGCGGGTACAAGAAGCTTATGATCGACATATTCATCTATCAATCTTTTAAGATTTTTTTTCACATGCCCAAAATCTTGAACCATACTTTCTTCGTTCAGTTCGCCGTCTAGGACTACATCGACAATCCAACTTTCTCCCACCATACCGCGTTTCGGGCAAAGGTAAGAGAAGTCCATCACCGTCAAATCATTTACAAATAATTGCATAACACCCTTTGATCGAGTTTATATTCTGTCGTTAGTATACTTTTTTTATTAATGAAACGCAGTCTTTAGTCCATTGAGGATTGGCGATTCAACTGGTCTTTTAAGTTCGGTGGAATACCGCGAATGGTAAGTGTATCCGTAGCGGGATCGTAAAAAACTCTATCGCCCATGAGCTTTCTTTCAAAGCTTACCGATACGCCACCACCTTGGCCGGTAAATTTTGCTAGCTGTTTTAATGCCGCGGGATCCGGTTGAATCTCTTTCTCTAACGGATTTTCCAATGAGTCTGTAAATGCCGCAAAATTGTTCTTTGTCTCATCATTACTCGGTAAACGGTTAGCTAACTCGTCCACGGAAAGTGTTTCTCCGGCATCAATTTTTTCTTTAAAATAATTTTTCACTTCTTCACGGTGTTGATGCTGCTCTTGTGGATCGAGGGACTCACTAGCCAAATAGGCATCTACAGAGGAAATGAGCTGTTTATTTTGCTGTTTTACATCTACAAGTTCTTCGCAACCCACAAATTGCATGAAGAAATCTGAGACTTTCCGGCCCATTCTTCCTTTAATAAAACTTACGTAACGCTGTTGTTCTGGCTGTACGTCCAACTGCGTTAGGTCAAAGCGAACAGCAAGCTGCATTTTTGCTAAGTCGAGATGCTCTCGTGACGACAAGTCGAGAGAGTTAGTTACTTCAACGTGAGAACGAGTATTCAGCAACGTAATCATAAGGTATTGAGTTGCTAGGAACTCATATTGACAGAATATAAGAAAACCCGTCTCTACCGTTCCTGTATCAACTAAGGTTTTAACTAAGCGATTGGTGGCGTCTAGCGAGAAATCATGGAATGCATTTTCCACATTGTCGCCCCCAGCCTTATGTGCTGACAGGTATTTCTTAAGGCCCTCAGCAAAACCGGAAACATCGTGTGTAGAAGGAGTGTCACTTTGACCATCACTCGATTCAGTCTTCTCGCCGTCATCTGAAGGTTGGACACTTGAGATGCTTGGCGCTTCAGATACAAAATGCCCTACGCCTTTACCCGGCTTAGCATTAAAACTGTGATTTATTTGGTGAGCCAAAGACTCAATTTCTGGGGTAACCGCGAGACATTTATCTCTGGGGACCGCCTCTATTTTCTCTTCTTTATTGACGATTAAACGGTGAACGACAAAGTGGTGAATCAGTGCACTCATAATTTATCGGGTGTCCTGTTGCTTAAAAAGTGTATGAAATGCCCAAAGAATTAAGGGTTTTTAGAATGAATGATTGTACTCACCCAAACAACGATTATAATCATTTTACGAGTAAAACCATTCTTTTTATCAAAGAAAACTTTAAAAAGAGGCGTAGCAATGCCCCAAACAAGCCGTTACAGCAACGACGAATTCGAAGCGCTCATGAACAAGGTAATATTAACACTTGAGGAAAGTGGTGCAAATCGCGATCTTTCCCTCATGGTGTTAGGAAATGTTATTACCCATATTCTCAATACCCAAGTAAAACCAGAAAGTCGTGAAGCAATGGCATCTCAATTTGCCGACGTTTTGAAAAAAAGTGTCAAAGCATAAAGAGGTAGTTTCATGATCCTTGCCGAATCTCCCCGCCGCCAGCGTGTTACCAAACTTGTAAACTGGGGGCACTGGTTTGCGCTTGCGAATATTATTATCGCTATCGTTATTGCCTCTATATTTGTATTTTCATCGCCAATGCCAGGGACAGGTGTCGGTACAATTTATTTGCTGGCAAATTGGTTTGGTCACATCGGATTTATGACGTTCTTCGGATTTGTCATATTTATACTTCCGCTCTGCTATCTGGTTTCAAATTCAAGAATAATAAAGGCTAGTGCATCTGTTATTGCAGCTGTGGGCTTGGCCCTACTGGCTTTCGACGCGCTACTATTCAACCGTACTGGTTTCCATATTAGTTTTCACGCTGCAGACCTGTTACGAAGCGAAGCGCAATCTCAAATTACCATAGAAAATTGGCAACAGTGGGGATTCTTATTTCTGCTTTTCGTTGTTTGGCTTGGTTTCCAACTGGTGTTAGCCAATGCTATCTACAAACGGGTGGAGCGCTTTACGCGCTATAAGATTGGTGTGCCGGTAACTACATTTTTTGTAGCATGCTTTGTGACCAGTCACGCTGTTCATGTATGGGCAGATGCAAAACTCTATCAACCCATTATTAAGCAGGACAATATGTTCCCGCTCTCCTATCCTGCCACTGCTAAAACCACTATGTCGCGGTATGGCTTACTGGATCTTGCGGCATACGAAGAGCGTAAACAACTTCAGTTTAACCCTGAATTTCATAGCACGACTTATCCTGCGCAGCCAGTTTACTGTTCGGTAGATACGAGTGAAAACTTAACTGTTATCGTGCAAACTGATGACGCCGAAATTGACAATTTGAACACCAAACTAGACCTCAATCGATTTGATAACTATTACTCTACGGCGAGTAATCTTAAAGGGTTAATGACGACAGCGTTGTTCGGCGTTCCTGAAATATATCAGGATGCACTGTCTGAAAAGCGGCCTGTTTTGTTAGCTCTGCCTTTAGGCTCTGGTATGCCTGTGTCGGTTCACAGTGATGTGCCATTACCTATGTCTCAACTGTCTGGTTATGTAAAGAAAGACGCCGGTGAAAGTGACGGGCTGAATATTGCCTTTATAAAAGGTGAAGACATAGCGCAGTACACCGCAAGAGCCCTTGAGCGCGAGCATAAGGTTATTGTTGCAACAGGCTATGGAAGCGCGACGGGTAAAGGCACCCTGTTTAGCAATTTTTCGTTAGATGCTGACATTGCAAGTACTGAAGACCTGGCGCCAACGATCCTCAATGCATTAGGTTGTAATGCTCCTATTACCTTTTATTCTACTGGTCAAAATTTACTGTCACCTGCTCGCCCTTGGTTGGTGAGTACTTCAGGAGAGCGAATTGTCGTTATTCACGACAATAAGCGTACAGACGTACTGAGTAACGGTAGCTATGAAATTACAGAAATTAGCACTGGCAAACGAAGTAATGATGCTTTAAACGTTGACTTACTAAGCCAAGCAATTAAGCACTTGTCGCGGTTTTCTACCCAAAATTGATTGCAAAAGAAGCCTTTATTGGCGTTTGAGCGTGTCAACGCTTAGGCGCCTAGGCTGTGCTTTCGATGCTTTTTTGCATCAACAGATGAAATTATCACACTATCTTTTCCCATCTCTTTCACAACTTTTATGGTGTTGAACTGTGTGGATGCGGCACCTGATTTAGTTGGGTAACCTGTATTACCGAAGTAATTTCACTAGATTTAGGCATGGCTTGTTCAGACAAATAGTAACTCTTTGAAATACCCGCTGCATGAGCGGCTTCAATATCTCTCCAACTGTCTCCAATAAGTATACTGGCGCTTAAGTTAATCACTAAGTCATCGGCTGCTTGTAACAGCATTCCTGGCTTGGGCTTTCTACAATTACAGGGTACGGCATACTGGGCTATCGCACCGTCAACATGATGTGGGCAATAGTAAATAGCTATTTCGCCTACCCCGCGCTGTGCAAAGTCTGCTTTTACCGCGTTCATCAAAACACTAAAGTCTTGCTCTGTATAAAGCCCCCTAGCTATACCACTTTGATTGGTTACGATTACTATCTTATAGCCGTAATCTGAGTATGATTTTACTAGTTCGAAGATTCCATCAAGGTATTCAAAATCTTTATAATGTCCTACATACCCATGGTCGACATTAATCACCCCATCTCTGTCTAAGAAAAGCGCTTTGCTTTCTGTTTTTGAGCTTTGTGTTTTTGAGCTTTGTGTTTTTGCGCTTTTGGACTGTGCCTTGCGACTAATTGTAGGGTCAGCGACATTTTTCATTATTGTTTAACCCACAGTTGAATATGAAAATGGGCTGTCACTTTAGATAATGAATTGACAACCTTCTCAATGCTATCAGGAGGTAACTTCCAATAGAACGGCGTCATTTTAATAAGCGACAAGGCTTGCTCTTTATCAGTTAGTTGAATAGAAAAGCCTAGCTTTTCGTTTTTCACTCGCGAAAATCCCTCGCGTTCAGTGTTATCTGTCTGGTGCTTTTGAGGTTCACTATACACTTGCTCCTTTATTTCAAAGAGATGATCCTCGGCTGGGTCTACAGTAACAAGCAAACCACCTTCTGACACAAGCACACGGTGATATTCGTCGTTGCTACCCGGCGCAAATACCTGAATCACCGCATTCTGAGTTGCAGATGCTATGGGTAAATCGAAACTACTTGCAACCACGAATTCTTGTTCTTTAAACGCTTTGGCCGCAAGTTCTACCGCGATTTTAGAAATATCGCTTCCGGCGCCAACACTAAACACACCTAAGCTATTAAGACCATTTACCACCGCATTAAGATAGCTTCCCTCACCGCAACCGGCATCGTATATACGTAATGTTGAGGAGTGTGAATGTGTGCTTGATCTTGCTGGGCTTGATCTTACTGGGCTTGGTATACCTGCGCTTGATCCTGCTGAGTTCGCTTGAAAATATTCACTAATCAGTTGGACCATACGGTCTTTAAGCGGCTTGTAAGCATTTTGCTGATGAAAGGCTCTTCTTGCTTTTACCATTGCTTTGTCATCACCGGGCATCTTTGATTTTTTAAACTGCACCGGTAGCAAATTTACATAACCTGATTTAGCTTTATCAAATGAGTGGTTATTTTCACAGCGTACTGGTATGTCGCTTAAGGAAATTGGAGATTTACAAAGTGGGCATAGCCACATAAAAAGAATCTTTCTATGAATGAATAGGCTATTGAGTGTAACAAATCGAGTACACAGACAGCAATCTCATGTTTGCCTATTGCTGCCCGTGATTAGTTTAAGTTAAAGAGTTTCCTTGCGTTAATGAGGCTAATGGATGTTGACTATCTTCCCAGGGAGAAGAAAAGAAATGTTCAACTATGTCAGCGGGAACATCATCTACTGTCGCGTATTTCCATTTCGGAGACATATCTTTGTCAATCAACAATGCGCGAACGCCTTCTTGGAATTCACCGCTTTCCCCGCAACGACAAGACATATTCACTTCCATCTGAAAGCACTCTGCCAATGTCATTTTAGCGCCTCGTTGACACTGTTGATATACTAAGTGCATGGTAATGGGCGACCCTTTTTGCAGTGTGCCCTGCGCTCGACTTAACCATTTGTCGCCTTTGACATCAGCTTGCAATATCGACGTCACAACCTCTTTAGCACTGTTACCCTCACATAGCGAATTTATTAGGTCTAGGTGTTGCTCAATATTACTATGTGGGATTTCGTCAGGCTGCTTCAAACTGCTCAATAGATGCGTGGCTTGGTTAGCGAGATCTTCCTGTTCCCACTGATGTCGCATAAAGCACTCTATCAATGCTTCTTTTTCAGATGCGGCAACAAGGTTATCGCCCAAGCCAACAAAGCAGGCGTCTGCTCCATTCATCTGACCGCCGGTTAGACCTAAAAACAAGCCTGTCTTTCCAGGAAGCCGCGGTAAGAAATAGCTTCCGCCAACATCTGGGTACAAACCAATACTAATTTCCGGCATAGCAAGTCGAGACGTTTCAGTAACCACTCGGTGGCTGGCTCCGCATAGAAGCCCCATGCCGCCACCCATTACAATACCCGCTCCCCAAACAACAATAGGTTTTGCGTAGTTGTGAATGGTGTAGTCGAGGGTGTACTCTGTTTTAAAAAACGTTTCCAGGAAATCGGGGACACCGCCTTCAGCTTCTACCATTGAACGATACATAGATACAATATCGCCTCCGGCGCAAAACGCTTTGTCACCCGCGGAGTCTATTATGACCGAAACCACATCGCTTCGGCTTTGCCAAGCCAATAGCGCGTCCAACATAATTGTGGCCATGTCTAAATCTAGCGCATTCAGTGCCTTTGGTTTATTTAATGTTAAACGGCCAATGACATGACCGGAGCTTTTTGTTGAAAGCTCCTCAACAATAACAACTTCATCCATTTTGCGGCTCCCTAAAAAAGTTAAAGAATACTGCGTTCATCTGACAACAAGCGTCTGCCTATAATTACACGCATTATTTCGTTTGTCCCTTCAAGAATCTGATGCACTCGCACATCGCGGAAATGCCGCTCAAGAGGATATTCCTTAATATAACCATACCCGCCGTGTAACTGCAGCGCGTCATTACATACATTAAACCCGACATCTGTTGCAAAGCGCTTGGCCATAGCACAATAAGTGGTTTTGTCAGCATCGTTATTGTCGAGTTTACACGCCGCCATACGCACCATTTGCCGAGCAGCGACTAGCTCTGTAGCCATGTCTGCCAACTTAAACTGAAGCGCTTGAAATCCGGCAATGGGTTTACCGAATTGCTCACGTTCGTTCATGTAGTCTCGGGCTACATTTAGCGCTTGTTGCGCTGTCCCGACGGAGCAAGTAGCAATGTTTATGCGGCCACCGTCTAGGCCCTGCATCGCCATCTTGAAGCCTTCGCCTTCTTCACCAAGACGCCAAGCATCGTTCAACTTTACATTGTCAAAGGTAATCATTCGAGTGGGCTGAGCATTCCACCCCATTTTTTCTTCTGCTTTACCATAAATAATGCCGTCGCTATCGGCCGGTACTGCAAAAGCAGACACGCCTTTAGGTCCGTCACCGCCAGTTCTCGCCATAACCACAAGTACGTCGGTGCTGCCTGCTCCAGAAATAAATACCTTAGCGCCGTTAAGTACATACCCATCGTCTGTTTTCGTTGCTTTCGTTTTTAACGAGGCTGCATCTGAGCCAGCACCTGGCTCGGTAAGACAGTAAGACGCTAACTTGTTACCACTGACTAGGTCTTCACACCACTGGGCTTTTACATCTTCGCTACCCCATAATGCAATCATCCATGTGGCCATGTTATGAATGGTCAACATGGCAGTGGTTGTAGTACAACCCATCGATAGTTGTTCAAAAATAATAGATGAGTCTAATCGTGAAAGCCCTAGCCCGCCGGCTTCTTCTGGCGTATACAAACCACAAAAGCCAAGCTCGCCAGCTTTCTTTATGGCCTCAACTGGAAAGTGATGCTCTTTGTCCCACATCGCAGCATGAGGTGCGAGTTCTTGTTGTGCAAACTGACGCGCCGTATCTTCAAACGCCAGTTGGTCATTATTCAATTCAAAGTTCATGTTATTTGCCTTTTATCATTGCGACTTTACACTGTATTAACACAATAACTAAAAGTTACCCCTTACGTAAACGTAAAGGTAAAACATTAATTAAATTATAATTACAGGCACGTAAATAATTTGTGACGACAGAGGAGGTATCTGAGTATACAACCCAGTCTCTTTACTTTTGTCATCTTGGCGTGTTGAACTTTTCTGTGAATGAATGTTACGTGCAGTTTTACAGGTTCACTGGTAAGCTATTAACAGAGTTAAGTACAACCTTGGTTTCTGTGGAATTACGAGCCGCTATTATTGAAGACAACGCGACTGCACGCACTGCGCTGCGCGGCCACGTTATGTCGATTGCCAATTTATCAGTAAGTAGCTACACATCAGGTGTTGAGTTAAAGGCTGCGCTGCGAAAACAAAATTTCGAACTCATCATAATGGATTATCACCTTGGTGAGGGGAAAACTGGCGTTGAATGGCTCCAAAGCTTAAAAGAAGCAGGCTATATAAAACCTAGCACCGGCGTAATATTTCTGACTTCTGATAGAAGCGGTCAAGTTATTGGTCGTATCATGGATTTACAGCCCGATATCTTGCTTATTAAACCCTACACCATTGCCTCCCTTTCCCGCCAAATAAAGCATTATTTACATTACCGTGACTTTGTAAAAAATGTATTGCAGGCATTAGATAATAAACAATTAGAGCGTGCGATAGGGGTAATAAGAAGCAAAATAAAGGAAGGCATCCCCCCTCGGTTGGTATCAGATATTCGCAAATTATACGCTCGCTTATTGTATGAAAACGGTGAAATACAGCGAGCACTCAGTATTTATGACGACATTCTTAGTCGCTCGGATAAAGTATTATGGGCGCAGTGGGGTAAAATAAAGTGTCAGTATTCCGCTGGGCAGTGGCCTGAATGTAAAGAGCAGTTAAGCTCAATGGTTAACTCAAGCCTTGCTAGAGACGAAGCCTTTGAATGGCTGGCCTCCTTATCCTTTGAACAGCATTCTTATGAAGACGTTGAAAAATACTTGGAGCAAATAAAATTTAGTGAACTTAGCCTGCCCGCTGCAAAACTTAAAAGCCTAGCGTTTCAAAAGCAAGATAAGGTAGTAGAAGCTATCGATCTGCTACAAAAGAAACGTGCTCTCCATCGTTCAGCAAAAGACAGATTCAATGATTTTACATTTGAATTAGCAGAGTTTTACCTATTGCTCGCAGAAGACTCACCACAAAGTAACCGAGAAGAAAGCCTGTCTCAGGCACGAAAGTTAGTGGGCATAGCAGGCCGTAATCAATCTGATAGCCAAGTTTTACAAAAAAGAGATTACCTACTCGCTTTTTCTTCAGTTCTCGATGATGATTTGGAAAAAGCAGCACACTTTTTAGATGCTGACTATATGGAAAACCATTTAAGGACTGAGCCCGCAACCCTTGTTATAGCGGCAAAAGTACACCACAGCCTTGGCGATGAGCGCAAAGCGGGTGAATTATTGCTTATGGCAAAGCAAAAGAACAGCGACGTTCAAGGTATTTCTGAGCAAGTGATGAACGACGAGTCCATCTTCTCAGGTGGTGAACGTTTAGGGCTCAATCATGAACAGGCGATAGCCATAAATGATACGGGTACACAGCTGTTTATTGAAGGTCTGTTTAGCCAGGCCATGAAACACTTCTATGACGCATTTCAGCTATCACCAGAAACCGCTGCCTTTGGGCTTAATTTACTTCAATGCATGATTGAAGCAGACACCGCTGTCTATCGGCGTTATGGCATTCACAAGCTACTCGACACCCTATCTGAACTGCCACTAAGTGAAACAAATCGAGGGCGCCTAGAGCAGCTTACGCTTTTAGTGCAAGAAAATAGTTAAAAGTTATTTCGTTATTTTAAGCGCGTTAATAAACTCGATGTATCCCACCGCCCGCCACCAAGCTTTTGCACATCGGCATAATACTGGTCGACCAAGGCGGTCAATGCTAGCGTGGAACCATTGCGTTTAGCTTCATCAAGGGCAATGCCTAAATCTTTACGCATCCAATCTACCGCAAAACCAAAATCGTAAGTGTTGGTTAGCATAGTACTTGCGCGATTTTCCATTTGCCACGATTGTGCAGCACCTTTGCTTATTACATCGACCACTGCATTGCAGTCTAAGCCCGCTTTTTGACCAAAGTGCAGTGCCTCTGATAAACCTTGTACGATGCCGGCAATGCAAATTTGATTCATCATTTTGGCCAATTGGCCACTACCGCACTGTCCCAGTAATTGACTATGGCGTGCATAAACATCAATAACAGGTTGGACGCGTGAGAAAATCTGATCTTCACCGCCTACCATAATGGTAAGTTGCCCATTTTCTGCACCTGCTTGCCCACCTGACACCGGCGCATCTAAAAAGTGCACACCTTTGTCGGCACAATGTTTATTCAATTCTCTTGCTGCATCGGCAGAGGCTGTTGTGTGATCGACTAGCACAGAGTTAGGTTTCATTGCGCTAAGCGCACGGGTGCCAATCTCCATTACATCATTATCGTTTCCCACGCACATAAAAACAATGTCTGCCTCTTCCGCAGCTTGCTCGGGAGATGTGGCCAAAGCACCGGCGTACTTTTTCAACCAGTTCTCTGCTTTTTCTTTGGTTCGATTATAAACGGTGACTTTATACCCAGCCTTTGCAAGGTGCCCTGCCATAGGAAAACCCATGACACCGAGTCCTAAAAAGCTTACCTTTAAATCTGACATGCAAAGTACTCTCTTGTTATTTGCGATAAATGAAGCGCTGACCGAGGACATATCAAATACACAGTATGCGTTATCAACAAAGACTGGCTTAATAGTTAAGTAGAATTAAGCTATCTTAGAAAAACAAAAACACTTACTCGAATATAGATACTGTTCAGCCGCGAATATGATGAGAATATCAGAATTCACAACAACAAAAACATAAAGGATGCAAATTGACTATTTATCAGCATACGGTAATAACAAATAGCGGTAACAACATTCACCTTGAGCAATATAAAGGAAAGGTATTGCTTATTGTTAATACCGCCAGCAAATGTGGATTTACGCCCCAGTACAAAGGGCTAGAAACACTTTACAATAAATATAAAGAGCGTGGATTTGAGGTTCTAGGTTTTCCATGCGACCAATTTGGTCACCAAGAGCCTGGGTCAGATGAAGATATTGCCGAATTTTGTGAAGTGAATTTCGGTGTTTCTTTCCCCCTTTTCAAAAAAGTTGAGGTTAATGGACCGAACGCGAGCGCCGTGTTCGAACAACTAAAAGAGAAAGCGCCTGGATTACTAGGAACCAAACGCATTAAGTGGAATTTCACAAAGTTTTTGGTAAACCGCCAAGGCGATGTAGTAAAGCGTTATGCGCCAACAATGAAGCCAGGCGATATAGCAAAAGATATTGAGTCTCTGCTTTCTCAACAATAACGGTTAACACACCTCAATAAAGGATGATTATGAAAAAGAAAATAGCGTTTTTCAGTACCCAAGACTATGACCGCCATGTTTTTGATGCAGCGTTAAAGAGCAGCGTCTCAAACCAAAAGAAAGACATGGACATCACTTATTTTGAGCATACGCTATGCGCTTCTACCGCGCCTTTATGCCAAGGCTTCGACGTTGTTGTTGCGTTTGTTAATGATGACTTAAACGCTAAAACCATTGAAATACTTGCCAGCTGCAAAGTAAAACACATTGCTTTACGGTGTGCTGGATTCAACAACGTGGACATCAGCGCTGCCGAGGCAGCCAATATTCGGGTTAGCCGAGTTCCAGCTTATAGCCCTGAAACCGTTGCTGAACATACTATCGCACTAATTCTGACTCTTAATCGTAAAACGCATAAAGCGTATAACAGAGTGCGAGAAGGTAACTTTCAGTTAAACGGTTTAATGGGATTCACGCTTCACAATAAAACGGTAGGTATTGTAGGTACAGGAAAAATTGGTAAAGCGGTTATTCGAATTCTGCGCGGATTTGGCTGCAAAGTACTTTGCTGTGACCCCTTCGAAGACGAAACGGTAAAAGACCTAGGCGCGTCTTATGTCGATATAGAAACGCTATTTTCTGAAAGTACAATTATTTCGCTTCATTGCCCTCTCACTGAGGACAGCAACCATATGATTAACGAAGCGTCACTTCAAAAAATGCAAGACGGAGTGATGTTAATTAATACGTCGCGAGGCGGATTGGTGGATGACACCGCTCTCATTAATGGACTCAAGCGCCGAAAAATCGGCCATCTCGGCTTAGACGTATACGAGAGAGAGTCTGAGTTGTTCTTTACCGACCGCTCTCATGAAATTATACAGGATGATAATTTTCAGCGCCTTATCACTTTTCCCAATGTTTTGGTAACGGGCCATCAGGGCTTTTTCACTGCAGAAGCGTTGAACGAAATTGCCCATGTAACGTTAGATAATATCATTAACGAGAACAATACTGTTGTACTCGATTAACAGCTTTAATCCAATGCGACGTTTATACAGCTACTTTTTAACAATAATGTGAAAGTATTTACCTAACCACATGTAGGGAGCCTGCTTATGGTACTGCCTCTCAAGCGCTAGCAATTCATCATATTTTGATGCCTGATGCGATATATCACGCATATAATCATGGAAGCAACGCACCCCTGCTTTTTCGACGATTGAAAAACCAAGTGATTCGCAGTATTCCAGTACTTTTAAAGCCGAAAGCGGCTTTTTAGGGTTTAAACGAACCTGCTTTTTCGCCCTCATCCCCTTGGCAATATAGTCAAAGTTGCCATAAATAGCATTCGCAAACA
The DNA here is from genome assembly GCF_001886475.1 of Alteromonas sp. RW2A1. Taxonomy (NCBI): domain Bacteria; kingdom Pseudomonadati; phylum Pseudomonadota; class Gammaproteobacteria; order Alteromonadales; family Alteromonadaceae; genus Alteromonas; species Alteromonas sp. RW2A1. The sequence goes on from NZ_CP018031.1 coordinate 2,291,026, forward strand.
AATTCGCATCGTAATTGAAAAAGCTTAGGCTTAATGTAGTGCCTGCCGCCATGCGATCATAAAGCATCGACAAGGCCTCGTAGGGTTCATCAAGCCATTCAAGCACCGCATGGCACACTACAACGTTGAATGGTGTAAAATCGTTGATGTCCTGCAAAAACTGCTGACGAATTTCTATATTATCGCGAAAACTCGCATTGGCACTTTGGGAAAACAGTTCTTCTGCTTGAACCAATACATCTTTTGATGCGTCTGTGAGCACAATTTTGTGACCCATGGACGCCAAGTACGCTGTCATAACACCCGTTCCGCCACCTATTTCAAGAACGTGAGCGTGGTTAGGTAAGTGAGGGGTAAGCACGTCACACAATAAGGTATGCCTTAACTTACCTTTTGTCGTTCCATAGATATTCTTGGCAAACTTATCCGCGATGCCGTCAAATACATGATCGTCTCTCATTAATTTTTAAACACTTATTATGAGTTAAGCCGGATTGTTGATGTCGACAAAATCAACAGTAACATCAAACTGAGAAGCAATGTGCTCACCTAATGCTTTTGCGCCATACCGCTCTGTCGCGTGGTGCCCAGCGGCATAAAAAGCAATATTTTGCTCTCTGGCTATATGAATAGTTTGCTCAGACACCTCGCCGGTAATAAATGCATCTGCTCCTAAATCGGCCGCTTGCTCTATGAAACCTTGGCCACCACCAGTGCACCAGGCCAGGGTTTTAATTTCACGCTCTTCAGCACCCTCAAGCAAAATAGAGCGACCTAGAACCGCTTTAAGCCGATCTTTTAATTCAGCGGCGGTAATTGCAACGGGGAATTCGCCCTGCATAACAACGCCAATGGGCTTTACCGAAGATAGTGCAGCAACATTTTCGATATCAAGTAAATCTGCTAATTGGCGATTGTTTCCTAATTCAGGATGAACATCGAGTGGAAGGTGATAAGCATACATGTTTATGTCATTCTCAATTAACGACTTTAAACGCTGCCTTTTCATACCGGTAATACACTGAGACTCGCCCTTCCAAAAGTAACCATGGTGAACCACAATTGCATCCGCTTTGCGCAGAATGGCTTCGTCGATAAGTGCCTGGCTCGCCGTGACACCAGTGACAATATTGGCGATGTCTTTTACGCCCTCAACTTGCATTCCATTGGGACAATAATCGCTAATTTCATTAACGCGCAGCAGGCCGTCTAAATAAACCTTTAAGTCTTGATTATTTACAGACACATAAACTCCTTTGAAAGGTAGGATTGAGCGACAAAACCATTTAGCTTTATCACCTTGTTGCAGTTCTTTTCGATAGAGTGACATTAAGCCGTATACAGGCTTGTAACTTTGAGCAGTAATTCATGTACGCTTTACTTTTTGCGCATTGTAACAGATTTAGTTACCTGCTACTCCCTGCGCCACAAACGGGATAAGATGAGAGATAACTTCTGCAATATCAACATGTTTTTGAAAGTCAGACTCAACAATTTCTGTTAACGCTTGGCTTGACGCCATAGAGAAAACAAAACTACCAATCGCAAAATGCAGCCTCCAAAACAATTCCTCTTCGGGTACGTGTGGAAGGCAAAGTTGAATTGCGTTAACCAGTGATCTAATGGTGGTTCCATAATGACTCATGATGAAACGCCGAAGATGACCTTGCGTCTCGTTGTAGCCTCTCCCTAGCAACTTCACAAAAGTGGCAGTGCCCTGTTCGCTAACTACATTTAATTCCAGCATAGGAGGAGTTAATGTATACAGCAAATGCTCAACACCTGCTGCGCCTTTTTTAGGTTCGAGGTCCTTCAGGCATGTATCGATGTGAGGCATGAGATGATCAAAATATCGTTTAAATACTGCTTGGATCAGGTTCTTCTTACTGCCGAAATGATAATTTACAGACGCTAAATTAACCCCTGCCCGTGCAGTAATTTCTCTCATAGAGGTTTGAGTAAAACCCTGTTGAGAAAACAAGTATTCCGCTGTATCTAAAATGTCATTTTTAGTGTTTTTTGCCATTTTTATTATCTTTGCGCAGAGCAATAGAGGCCTTGTTGGCCTCTCACTTAAACGAGCAATTTAAAACCAGTGTCTGGCTTTGCTCCACGATTTCATCAGAACACGCTCAGCCACAGATGCAGCAGACATTCCAAGCTTTTCGGCAACATTCTTTTTAACCGAATATTTTACGCTAAAGATCTCTCTTTTTGGGTAGTGAGAAAGAATGTAGTCATCGGACGTCGTTATATCGTCGATAAGCCCAAGTTCTTTTGCCTTTATTCCAGGCCAGTACTCACCAGTAGCGACTTTATCAATATTCATTTCTGGGCGTTGGCTATGAACGAAGTCTTTAAATAAAACGTGGATTTCTTCTATTTCTTCTTTAAATTTTGCTCGCCCCTCATCATTGTTCTCGCCAAAGATCGTTAAGGTTCGTTTGAATTCGCCCGCTGTGTGTTGTTCAAATTCGATATCGTTTTTCTTTAACAGCTTATGAAAGTTTGGCAGCTGTGCTAGCACGCCAATGCTACCAATGTAAGCGAATTGTGACGCCAATAGCGTGTCTGCGACACAGGCCATCATATAGCCGCCACTGGCAGCAACCTTATCTACCGCTACTGTTAGCTTAAGCCCTTTTTGCTTTATGCGCTGAAGCTGAGATGCTGCAAGACCGTAACCATGAACAACACCGCCGCCGCTTTCTAAGCGAACTAATACTTCATCGTCTTTATCCGCTACACACAAGATTGCCGTAATCTCTTCTCTCAAATTATCGACTTCTCCAGCATCCATAGAGCCCTTAAAGTCAATAACATATAACCTTGGAGACTTTTCTTCGTCGTCTTTTTGTTTACACTTTGCTTTTTCTTCTTTCTTTTGCTGTTTCGCTAGCTTTTTCGCAGAGTTCTTGTCTAGCAGTACTTGCTTTGCATAGTTAGTAATGTCTTTGAGTTGGTCTGAGATTGATGTGATCTCTAACTGACCTTTACCGTGCTTCTGTTTGTTTGCCACACCAACAATTGTTGCAACAACAACGACAACCGCAACGACCAGCGTTATCGCTTTGGCCACAAATAAGCCATATTCGTACAAAAACTCCAAACCTTACTCCTAGATAATATCTTCTCAAAGCCAACAAGCGTTGAATTATCAACACGTTGATAAAACACAAGACTTACATTTATGCGTATCATACATTTAAGCATTCATATCTTCATCTAACTTTGTACTATTGTTTAAAGTATATTGTAATTAAATCGGTCTATATTGTTGAAGTGATGCGCTCTACATTTACTTTGCTAAGAGCCAATAAGTACTCTTCTGCTTTTCACTGTAATATGATTTTTCAAAGTATTGATAGATATCCCTAACAAATACTTAACAAACCTTTGCAAATAGATAACAAAGTCAATACTATAAGACGAATAATAACTGGTCATACTTGTTAATAGTCTGTTCGAACAGTGATTGTCCACCAATTATTGTGCGAAGAAACAATCGAGTTGACAACTCACCTTAGTATCTTGGGAGAAAGAATGAAAAAACTGTTAATCAGCACAAGTATCTCTGCAGCATTTGTGCTCGCTGGTTGCGGTGGCGGAGATGACTTAGAAACAATTCAAGCGGAAACCGCTATAGAGCGTCCTGCCTCACGAATTTTGTTTGACCCTGCCGGTAGCGTACTTAATGTACCAAGCGATTTGTTTTTTGCTCTGGTAGAGCAGACAGATGATGGAACATTAGAAATGCCTGATGAGGTAGCAGGTCAAGCAGCAAATGGAATACCTGACTTTAGCAACCCCTCAGCAGCTTTAGGCGCGCTTGATGGTTGGTCTACACAGCATCCATTTACTTTCTCTACCTCCCACCCTGCCGGTATCACACTAGACGAAGCCTCAGCGGCAGCGCCTGGTTCGGTACGTCTATTTGAAGGGGCTATTGGCGGCGATTTGAATGACTCTGACTGTACAACTGCACCGCCAATCTCGGGCTGTAAAATATATGAAGAACTAACATTCGGCGTAGATTTCATTACTCAGGCTAGCGGCAACGATGTTGCGGTAATTCCGCTTAAGCCACTTAAAGGGTCAACCACTTACTACGTGGCGGTTACCGATGGACTCAAAGCAAGTGATGGCCAATCAATTAAGCCTTCCACGGCTTACGAGAGCTTACGCCAGGACATTAATAACTTCCCTCTTTCAACTGAGTCACAACTTAGCTTGCAAGGCCTTATTAATTCCTATGAAGGTGTGCTTACCTCACAAGCTGGTGTAAGTAGCGATTCGCTTGTATTCAGTTACACGTTCACAACGCAATCGACTACTGAGATTATTGAGACTGTTAAATCACTCGCGATCGCGCCATTTGCGACTGCGCTTTCACAAGGTGCAACGCCAGCACAAGCTGTTGCAGCAGGCACATTGCCGGTACTTCCAATTGGTGAAGCGGCAGTCGACACTGCGTTTGACGTATTGGCACCAACGCTATTAGGTAGTGCGACGTTGGCACAACTCCAAGCAGTTGGCCTAAATACGTGTTCAGGCCTTGTATCTGCAGTATTGAATCCTGCGTCACCGTTAAACCCTACGGCAACTGAGGTTTTCTCTCAGGTAGCGCCATTTTGTGCCGCCTCAATGAAACAAGGTAGCATCGACTTACCCTATTACCTTGATGCAGAAGATCCACTTAATGGTCGTTGGTCTGCAGCATGTACTAACGGTTTAGCACTGCAAACCATTGGTGCAGAAAACATTGGTGCACTGCTTGCTGACGGTACAATTACAACAGGTCCAAATAATGAATTATGCCAACAAGCAAGTGGTGGGACGTTATTGGACTTAGACCTTACAAACCTAGGTATTAACGATTTGCGTCACGTAACGCGCTACAGCCCAATCCCTGCACGTAAAGGCAGTAACCCTGACGGTACTGAAACACTTGATGTTCAAATTACCGTGCCTGATATCAACATTATCAATATTGTTGCTGCAAACCCAGCATCAGGTGTTAGCCCTATCGCAGCTGTTCCTGAGGCCGGCTGGCCAGTTGTTATCTTGCAACATGGTATCACCTCGCGCAAAGAAGACTTCTTAGCGATTACAGGGGCATTATCACTAGCAGGATACGCAACGGTTGCTATCGATCACCCACTTCACGGTAGTCGTGGCTTCATGATCGACGGCGAAATGGTCAATGCATCAGCGGCGGTTAATGGCGATCCTACGGATTACCTTAACTTAGCGTCATTGCTGACCACACGTGATAACAATCGTCAGAGTATTGTCGATGTAATGGGGCTTCGTCTTGGTTTGAACGCTGTTGTTGATACAACGGGTGGTTCGGTAAAACTTAACGCTAACGACGTATCGTTTGTAGGTCAAAGCTTAGGGTCAATTACTGGAATAAGCAGCGTTGCAATGTCAAATGAATCATTTGGTGAGGGTAACCCGCTTGCAAACTTCGATAATATGTTTGCATTTAATAGTGCGGTATTCAGTGTGCCGGGTGGCGGCACTGCGGCATTCTTACTAGAATCAGTTGCATTTGGTAACTTAATCAAGGCAAACCTACTCGCTTCGTCTTCTGAGGACTTCGTAGCCTTTGTCGGTCAGTATGCCCAAGCAAATGAACTTACCGCTGAACAAGCACTGGTCCCTGCTTTCGTGGAGTTCTACGCAAGTCTGGATGCTACAACCAAAGCCAGTGTCGATGCTACATTTGCACAATTTGCTTTTGCCGCTCAAACGATTACCGACTCGTCTGATCCAAATAACTTTGCTGGTTTGCTTGCTGAAAACTCAGACTTCGTGATACACGAAGTTATCGGCGGTGGTACAAATGATGACGGCAGCACGGCATTGCCTGATCAGGTTATTCCTAACTCTACAGTGAATGCACCAACGTTTGCAGGTACAGAGCCGCTGGCTAAGTTTGCAGGTGTTGCGGGAGTATCAACAACGACGCAGGGAAATAGTTTAGTACGCTTTATTGAAGGTTCACACTCTTCATTGTTAAACCCTAGCCCGAGTGCGGGTGCGACAACAGAGATGCAGCGCGGCGCGGCAGCGTTTATCTCTACTGGTGGCGAAACTGTAGTTATTTTTGACGAGTCAGTAGTGGCCAACTAATAACAACTAATGTCATAGTGAGTGACCAACTTCATTGGTTATTCATATAAAGAATTAAAAACCGATATCAGCATTTGATATCGGTTTTTTTATATATATTTACGCACTTTTTTATCACTATGCATGCATATCGCCTTCTTTACTTGTTCGTCAGTATCAGTATGATCAAGCACCTTACCGCGACATATTATTATGCCGACAAGATTCGGTGCACTTAAGGAATTTAATGAACGACTATCACGCCCCTCGTAATCTACTTGAGAATAAAGTAATACTTATTACCGGTGCCGGAGACGGTATAGGTGCGCAAGCGGCTAAGACTTACGCTGCACACGGTGCAACGTGTATATTGCTTGGTAGAACAGTCTCGAAACTCGAAGCAGTATACGATGACATTGTGAACGCTGGGCATGCCGAACCCGCCATAGTTCCGCTGGATATCAAAGGTGCTACTCCTAATCACTATCAGCAAATGGCGCAAACTATTATTGATCAGTTCGGTCGCTTGGACGGCCTGCTGCACAATGCATCTATTCTCGGTCATTTAAGCGCCTTTAAGGATATTGACCCTCAGGAATGGCAAGATGTGATGCAAATAAACCTCAACGGCATGGTATTCATGACCCAGGCACTTATTCCGGCGTTACTCAAAGCCGAAAACGCTTCTGTGGTTTTCACAACGTCAAGTGTGGGCCGTAAAGGGCGTGCTTTTTGGGGTACTTATGCCGTATCAAAATTTGCCACTGAGGGCGTAATGCAAACGCTAGCTGACGAGTACAAGACCAAGAACGTACGCTTTAATTGCATAAATCCAGGTGGAACCAGGACAAACATGCGCGCACAGGCGTTTCCAGCAGAAGATCCAAATGCACTGAAAACACCTGAAGATATAATGCCCACTTATCTATATCTCATGGGCGATGAAAGTGCAGAGGTTAATGGCGAATCGCTAGACTGTCAGCCGAAATAGGCGCCTAAAGCGCCACACACAAATAAGCCGCGTATTAACGCGGCTTAGTTTTTTAGGGCAGTCATTTTTCAGTTGGCCCGAGTACCAATGAGCGCGAATTTAGCGCCAATTTTCCTTAGAAGGGCTAACCTTCTATTTTTGCCCAGGTATCTCGCAATCCAACAGTGCGGTTGAATACCGGTTTCTCTGGTGTGCTGTCGCTGTCTAAACAAAAATATCCTGTGCGTTCAAACTGCCACGCACCCACTGCAGGCACATTCTCACTCAGACCAGCTTCAGCCCAACCACGTTTTATCTCCAATGATTCTGGGTTAATCGCGTCGGTAAAATCTTCTTCTGCAGCCGGGTTAGGTACATTGAATAAACGGTCATAGAGCCTAAATTCAGCGGCCTTTGCGGTTGCAGCGTCAACCCAGTGAATGACACCTTTTACTTTACGGCCATCAGCAGGGTCTTTGCCAAGCGTATCCGGGTCGTAAGTACAGTACACTGTGGTTACGTTATCGTTTTCGTCTTTTTCTATACGATTAGCTTTAATCACATAGGCATTACGAAGTCGAACTTCTTTATCGAGAACGAGTCGTTTAAATTTCTTGTTCGCCGATTCACGGAAATCTTCAGCTTCAATCCACACTTCACGGCTAAACGTGATGTTACGCGTATCCATTGATTCATCGTTAGGATGATTAGGAGCCGCCAGAGTCTCTGTCGCCCCCTCTTCGTAATTTTCAATAACGACCTTAATGGGATCGAGAACGGCCATAGCACGAGGGGCATTCACATTTAAGTCATCGCGGATACAGGCTTCTAACATGGACATTTCTACCATGTTGTCCATTTTTGTTACGCCAATGCGCTTACAAAATTCGACAATTGAGCCAGGCGTATAGCCCCGGCGTCGCAAGCCAGCTATGGTTGGCATGCGTGGGTCGTCCCACCCATGAACGTGCTTCTCATCAACCAATTGAATAAGGCGGCGTTTACTTAGTACCGTGTATTCCAAGTTAAGACGAGAGAACTCATACTGCTTAGGACTGCAATCGATAGAGATATTTTCAATTACCCAGTCGTATAAACGGCGGTTATCTTGAAATTCCAGTGTACACAACGAATGCGTAATGCCCTCGATAGCATCTGATATACAGTGAGTAAAGTCGTACATTGGGTACACACACCACTTATCACCAGTTTGATGATGGTGGGCGTGCTTTACTCTGTAGATAACAGGGTCGCGCATGCACATGAACGGTGACGTCATATCAATCTTTGCGCGCAGGCTGCACTCGCCTTCGGCATATTCGCCGGCTGTCATTTTTGCGAATTCACGTTTATTAGTCTCAACATCCGTATCGCGATATTCGCTATTTTTGCCCGGCTCTTTCAATGTACCGCGCATTTCTCGCATAATGTCTTGACTAGAAAAATCGACGTAGGCTAAACCTTTGTCGATCAATTCGTTTGCAAAGCCGTGTAGTTGGTCGAAGTAGTTGGAGGAATAACGCTCCTCACCGCTCCATGTAAAACCAAGCCACTTAACGTCTTCTTTTATAGAATTAACAAACGAAATATCTTCTTTTGCTGGGTTCGTGTCGTCAAAACGGAGATTACAGGTACCCGTGTAATCCTTCGCAATTCCGAAGTTCAAGCAAATGGATTTCGCATGACCAATATGAAGAAAGCCATTAGGCTCTGGCGGAAACCGCGTTTTTATTGAGTCATGCAAACCACTGGCAAGATCTTTATCAATGATTTGTCGGATAAAATTGGTCGGACGATGCTCAGTCTCGGCCATTCGCATGTTCCCCTTATGCACAAGTAATTGTAATAATGACGTGAGTATACCACTGACACAATTGCTTCAACCACGTTTTATTGAATTAACACTGACAACTGGTCGAATATGCACCGAAACTTTGTCTGTGCAAATACTCTGACAACAAATTCTTTCACACCCGCCACTTTCACAAAATGAGTGTACTTTTTATTGTGACCACTTATTTTCATTAAGTCTTTGATGTTTAGTTAATAGTTAAAAGACGTATAAACGCTTGCAATCTCACTCTTTCAACATTACAAAACGTACAAAAAAAAATTCAGAAACCAAACAATCCGAAAAAGTGTGGTAGTCTGAAATTAGCGACAACAATGTCGTTCCAGCGAGAAAAGATGTTTATGAAAGAAAAAGCCACCTCTTTTGATATTGCTCACCTAGCAGGCGTGTCACAATCGACGGTATCAAGAGCGCTCAATAACAGCCCTCTTGTGAACCTAGAGACACGGGAGCGCGTGCAGCGGATAGCACAAGAGCTCAACTATAAAGTTGACAAAAATGCGAGCAATTTAAGAAAACAAAAGAGCAGTACTATTGCATTGTTATTGTTTGAAGATCCAACGTCAGATGATTCAATGATCAATCCCTTTTTTCTTTCGATGCTAGGAAGCATTACACGTGCCTGCGCTAAAGCTAATTACGATCTTTTAGTGTCATTCCAAAACTTAGAAGACGATTGGCACGCAGAATACGAAGATTCCAACAAGGCCGACGGCATTATTTTGCTGGGCTACGGCAATTACACCGATTATCAGACAAAGGTGGCACAACTAGAGTCACAAGGCACCCATTTTGTTCGTTGGGGCGCTCCCGACAAGGCCCACCCTGGCGTGAGTATTGGCTGCGACAATTACCAAGGCGGTCACAGCATTACCGAGCACCTCATATCGTTGGGTAAAAAAACCTTCGCGTTTATTGGCGACAATGGCGAGCACGCACCTGAATTTATGGCTCGTTATAAAGGTTATGAAGACGCGCTAAAACAACATAATTTAAATGAGTGTAGCGTTCAAAGAAATGCGATTTCTACCGAAGACGACGGTTCAGATGCAGTTAAATCGCTTATTGAGTGCGATGAACTTCCCGAAGCAATTGTGTGTGCCTCAGACTTAATTGCCATGGGGGCTCTTCGAGCGCTGCGGCGAGCTAACATCTCTGTGCCTAATGATGTTGCCGTAGTGGGCTATGACAATATTGCCGTTTCTGCATACACCACCCCCGCACTCTCAACCGTGCAACAAAATACAAAGTTAGCAGGCGAATTACTTGTCGATACGTTGTTAAAAGCCATTAACAACGAGCGGGTTGAAGATTACCTGATGCCTGCAGAAGTGATAATTCGACAATCGTGTGGAAACGAAAATGGCGCTTAATCAAGCGCCATTTTATTTTGTTTATAAATTCTTAAAGACAAGATTACTGAGAGTAAAACTTACTGCCTAGACATTTGGAATGAGGCTGCTTTTAACAGTTCAGGCTGCGTAATCATCTCGTCTAACACCCATACTTGAACGCCATTAGGCTCAACAGTTGTCGATAAAGACTCACCTTTTTCTACGCGTTTACGCTCACCGCTTATTTGCTCATGCCAATCGCCTTTTTGTATAAACTTTTTAACATTGAACACGCTGGGTCTATTGCCTTTGTTAAGCAAAACGAGTGCAGTTTGTTGAACCTCATCGGTGTTAAGAACTCGATAGAATGATGCTTGGTGACCAGAAAGCGAAACGTTCACTTGCAAACCTCGCTGCAATGCAGGGGTTTGCTTACGCACATTAGCAATAGTGGTTAATGCTTGTTTGATTGGGTGCGCCTTTGCTGCTTCTATTCGCTTCTGGCCGAAATAGTTTCGATTACCGGCATGTTCTGCAGTGCCTCTCATAAACCCTATCTCAGATCCCATGTAAACCACAGGAATACCTCGCACGGTAAATAGCCAATTGTGGGCATTGATGAACCCTTCATCAGTGGCATTCATACGAGCCATATCGTGATTATCATAAAACGTAGTTAAGTCATAAACATTTTTGTAAGGGCCATGGGTGAGATGTAATACCTCTTCCATTTCTGAAAAATCACTGTCGAGTGGGTTTTCAAACACCGATAGCATGGCTTTTTGCATCGGGAAATCGAGAACGCTGATAGCACCATTTTTGTCCAGAGTATGCTGGGCAATATTATTCGCGGAGTAATCAAAACTCTCCCCAAACATAAAAAAGTCTGGGCGCTCGCTGCGGATCCTATCTGATGCTTCACGCCAAAATGCATGCGGTACGTGTCTTATTGTATCTATGCGAAAAGCATCTGCGCCTTGGGAAATCCAGTAAAGGTAACTATTTATTAAATAGTCTCTTACCGCTGGGTTTTCATCATCTAAATTAGATAATTTAACCAAGTCTGGGTAGTCATGGAAAAAACTGTGCAAAGGGTTGTTTTCTGGGTCAAGCTGCTCTGGATTAAGGTTTTGATGATCGGCCACAAGCCTTCCGTCTTTGTCATAAAGTTCACCATAACCCGGCAAATCCTCGTCCATGGTAAAACTTGGCGAGCCATGATTTGCAACGATATCAAACACTGACTTCAAACCCAGCTTACGCATTTGAGATGTATACTCTTTTACGCTCAGGTCATCGCTTACCAAGTGTTCGTCTGGTTTATAGAAGTTGGACGCCCAATAACCGTGATAACCGGTTTTTCCTCCGTCTTTAAACGCCCCGCCGTAAGTTATTTGCTCATCACCATTAAATGCATAATCTGGATTATCGTGAACAGGTGTCATCCAAACCGCGGTGAAGCCCATATTGGCAATATACTCCGCGTTTTTGACTATGCCCTTTAAATCGCCGCCCATATAACCAACATAGGCTTTTTTACCATCAGGGCCTTCGAGGGGAAGTTGCCACGTGGGGTGCTCACCGCCCTGATTTTCATAATTATTTGTTTTGTCACCATCGACAAAACGATCAGTAACAACGAAATATACGGCCTCGCTCGCAAATGGTGTTGTTGTGCCCGCAATGAAAGAGCTTTCGTCGCTGCTTGAAGTGTTAATGCTCTTTGAATGCGCACCGGCATGAGTCGTAACAACATCACTGTTCACCATACTATTGTTAGAACACCCAGTAACAAATAGTGCAGTTAATGTAAGAGCAACAATATTTGGTTTAAACGCCATCGGTAATAACTCCCTCTTCTTGCGCAATATCACTGGTATCAGCTTCTTTGACAAAAAATACCGATAACGCGCCTATCATCATTGAAATACCTGCTACCACGATAATGTATTTGGCATCGTTGTCGAATACGCTACTTAATATCCAACCTGCTGTTAACCCTGAAACAATTTGAGGAGCCGCTACGGTAAAGTTGAAAATGCCCATATAAACCCCTGTTTTATCTGCAGGTAACGCACCTGCTAACATGGCATATGGCATGGCAAGAATAGCCGCCCAGGCAATACCGACACCTACCATAGGAATCAATAGCTTAACTGCACCGAGAGGCACGGTAACTTCTGTGATCAATAAGTTTACGTTTACCATGGTTAAGTCTTGGAAAAATAAAAAGCTGATGTAACTTAATCCACCTAATGCAAGAGCGCCTGCATAGATGGTTTTACGTCCGAATTTATCAGCAAGTTTGGCAAGGAAAATTGAAAAAATAGCGGCAAATACAGAGTAGGCAGCAAATAAAATACCCACCCAATCGCCTGCGGCACCTTTGGCCATTACGATAGCTTCGGGCACCATAGGTGCGGCCGCAATATATGCTGGGTCAAACCACTGTTTGTCTACATTCCAGATATGTTGAGTAATAGCTGGTGTGGTGTATACCCACATAATAAATAAAGCAAACCATGAAAAGAATTGCACCACTGCAAGTTGTTTCATAGTTTTAGGCATAGTGGCCACTAGCTTGAAGAATTCCGCCAGGCGCTGGCTTAAAGGCGCTTTTTTCTCTTGAATAGGAGTTTGTTCTACCGCTAAGCCTTTATACTGATTATATTGCTCTGGCGAGTATTCTTTGGTTCTTATTACCGTCCAAATTACCGTGCCTAATAATACAGTCGCACCAATGTAGAACGCCCACATTACTGAGGGAGCAACCTGCCCCATTTGCGCTGTATTTTCTAGCCCAACCACGTTGGTGAGAACAAAAGGAAGAATAGACCCAATTACTGCACCAATATTAATTAGCAAAGACTGAATAGAATACCCTACGTTGCGTTGCGAGGGCGGTACCATGTCGGAGACTAGCGATCTAAACGGCTGAAAGCATACATTAAACGACGCATCCATGAGTGCCACCATCAACGCCCCCATCAACATGGGTGCGAGAAACGCCACGAATAACGGGGCGTTAGGTAACAAAATCATCCCCAATACTGCTGCAATAGCACCAGCAAGAATAAATGGGCGGCGTCTCCCTAGACGATTCCACGTTCTATCTGATGCAGAACCAACAATAGGTTGCACTATAAGGCCCATAATAGGCGCCACTAGCCAGAACAGAGAAAGGGAGTGGAGATCGGCGCCTAGGTCTGAAAGGATTCTACTAACATTTGCGTTTTGCAGGGCAAAACCAAATTGAACACCAAGGAAGCCGAAGCTGACATTCCAAATTTGCCAAAAAGAAAGGCGAGGTTGAGTTACTTGCATAGTTTGCTCTATTTATTGTTTTTAAATTAATTGAATACGATCATTTCACAATGAATACGCTTGCAGACATAGCCGGTAAGCTAATCGTGTCTGTTGCTTCAAATGTCTTACCGTCACTCACTCGAGTTAAGGTTTGTCCTTCTTTCAGCATCTCTGTGTAAGATGTTGAAGATAAGTCTACAGATTCTTTACTGAGAGCCACCATGATTTTTTCAGAATTCTTATCCGTGCTATCAGCGGTGCGGAAATAGGTGTAAACACCGTCAACGGGCGCATAGTGTTTTAACTTGCCTTGAAATAGTTGCGGGTATGTTTGACGCAGCTTTAATAAGGCTTTAATGCGCTGCTGAGCCCAACGTTCATCGCTATTGAGCCCTTTACCCGTAAAGGCGTTTTTATCACTATCTGAAGGCCACCCGCCTGGGAAGTCAGAGCGTATAATACCGTGGTCATTACTGCCTTCGTTACCCATTAGAATTTCCGTTCCGTAAAATACCTGTGGGATCCCTCGGGTTGTAAGCAATAAAGTCATCGCCATATTCCACTTGGCTTTATCGTGTCCAAGTTGCGTATAGATTCTGCTCATATCGTGGTTATCGGGAAAAATAACCAAATTGTTCGGGTCGCCATATAAAAAGTCGGTAGCCAGGGTTTCATAAACCGTAATAAAACCAGAGTTCCAACTTTCATCGCCGTTTAATGCTTTAACAACGGCAGCCTGCAATGGAAAATCCATCACTGATGGAAGGGCGCTATCATAGTCATCGTGGCGCTGACTACCCGCTTGCCAGTAGGCCGTGATTGCAGGGTTTACAGACCATTCTTCACCCACGATATTAAAGTTAGGGTATTCGTCCATTAAGCGATTTGTCCATTCACTTAGAAATACTTTATCTGGATAAGAGTATGTATCTACACGAATACCGCTTAAACCTGCAGTCTCTACCCACCAAATAGCATTTTGAACTAAATAATTGGCCAAGTGTGGATTACGTTGATTTAAATCTGGCATGGTAGGCACAAACCACCCATCGCTAAACCTTTTGATATCGCTTTCTATGGCATGAGGGTCGTGCAAAGACTCTCGTTTGTGGGTGGTGGCGACGAATTTTCCTTCATTATTGATCCAATCTTTTGATGGCGTATCTTCCATCCACTTATGATTACTACCGATGTGATTAAGCACCATATCCATGATAACGCCAACCCCTTCGGATTTTGCTTGCTCACTGAACTCTATAAAGGCGTCATTAGAGCCAAAGCGCGGGTCAATGTTGTAGTAATCTGTGGTTGAATAGCCGTGGTAGCTGTACTTATCCATCGCATTTTCAAGCAAAGGCATTGTCCAAATCTGCGTGAAGCCCATGCTTTTAATGTAATCGAGGTTGTCCACAATACCTTGGATATCGCCGCCATGACGGCCACCTTTTAATTGGCGGTCTACTTTATCTTGATAACCGTCAACGTTATCATTTGCGGTATTGCCATTTGCAAAGCGGTCAGGTGCAATCAGGTAGATAGCGTCTTTTGGCCCAAAGCCTTTTCTCGACGCAGAGCCTTCTTTGCGTTTATCAAGCGAGTAATGAAGCCTTCGATAGCTCCCATCATTGTCGGTCAACGTAAGCGTAAGATCTTGCGCTCGAGCCGCCGAAATATCGAGCGTTACAAAAAGATAGTTTTCACTATCTAATGCGTTAACTCGACTAATTGTTGCTTTACCTTTATCAATAGAAACAGTGTCATCAGCTACACCTTCACCGTAAATCATCAACTCCACTTCAGGATGTTGCATGCCCGCCCACCAGTTAGGGGGATACACTTCAAGTTCACTTTGTTGTAATGCGTTAACCGGCGCTGCCACCAATGATACAACCGAAGTGAGAAGCAACGGCAATGCGCGATAGCGATTTAGAAGGAAAGCATGGCTTACGCTGTTAAAATTAAACACATGAACACCAATGTTAATAATACGTTAAGTACAGAATCATATCGAGATACTACCTTGTACACTTATTCATACCAACGCTCTGCATACGTATTCACGAAGGGCTAGATAAAATAAGTGGCAAAACAAGTGATACAAGCCATAAGAAGGATAAGTGAAAAAATAGGTGCGACAGTCATAGCCTTCATCGTCAAATGCCTGCACCGGACCTGTGCAAAGAAAGGTGCTGCTTAAAAAGCAAACACCTTAGTTTCAAGGGCATCTAAGGTTATAATGGCACGGTAGTTAACACCTTCCTGCTCAAGGGTTATCCCCTTGTGGGAGAGTAAAGGTTTAAGCGCAAGGTTGTTGCTTGACGCTTTTATTGCCGAGGCAGGCACTATAAGTGAAATAGGGCCTGTAGCGTTGTCGCTAAAGTTAGCAATCACAATGAAGCCCTGATCGTTCTCCTCTCGCACGAATGCAAACTGCTGTTCAGAGTAGGCAGAGTCTTTTTCGCTCAGGTTCAGGGCATGTAGACTTTTATAACGACCATTGATAGCACTGTGTGTTGCGGCAATGTTCATGACATCTTTGTAAAAGCTGTGCAGCGCTTTTTCTTCTTCTGTTAATTGCCCCGCATCAAATTTGCCGTTATTCATAAAACGCTGATGTGCTGGTACACCAGCATAGTCAAAAATTGTTGTGCGCGTTGGATCACCAAAACCGGTCTCTTCGCTGCCGTCTTCGCCAACATCTTGCCCAAAATAAAGTAAGGTTGGAGCGCTACTAATTAGTGCACTCACGGCTAGTGCAGGTTTTCCTTTTTCAGCGTCTCCCGCAAAGTCTGGGCTTGCTATGCGCTGTTCATCGTGGTTTTCTAAAAAATGCAGCATATGCGATGCAATATCAGCAACATCGTCATGGACAGAAACGAGATCGCTCACCTTTCCCCTTCCCTGCATGATGGCTTTTAACGTATCGTAAAAACCTACCTTATCGTATAGATAGTCCATCTTCCCTGAATGTAAATAGTCGCGATATTTGCTGGGCTGATATACCTCTGCCAATAAAAATGCGTCTGGTCGCTTCTGCTTTATACTACTATTTAAAAACGACCAAAATTCTACGGGAACCATTTCAGCCATATCATAACGAAACCCGTCAACACCTTTATCTAACCAATAGTGCGCAATGTCTCGAAATTTGTACCAAGAATTAGGAAGCGATTTATCTGCCCAAAACGCGGCGTGCTGTTGGTATGACAAATTTGCATATTCAGCTGGAAGTGTTGGAAAGTCGTAGCTACCGTCGGGTTTTACACCATAGTTAATTTTAACCGTTTCATACCAATCGTTTATATCAGGCTTAGGTGCCCGCGCTCCGTTACCGGTCCATTTAGCAGGAAATTCCTCGAACTTCCCGTCTAATAGAGCGTGTTGCTCTCCGCCTAGCGGTTTATAATCTGGTGAAGTTGGGACTTGAAACGGTTCATCTACAACATAATAAAAATTATTATCACGTGCATAAGTGACTGTTGTATCGTCGTTCTCTCCAAAGTTACTATGGCCTTCTGGCATCGACAATGACTCATAGCGCCTAGCCACATGGTTAGGAACGATATCAATAATAACTTTCATTCCCGCTTCATGCGTTCGGGAAATAAGGGCTTCGAATTCCTCTAAACGCTGGTTTGGATCTTCGGCAAGGTCGGGATTAACGTTGTAATAATCTTTAACAGCGTAAGGTGAACCTGCGCGGCCTTTTACAACATCTGGATCATCATTGGAAATCCCAAACTCGGTATAGTCGTTAATCACTGCATGATGAGGAACGCCGGTATACCACACATGACTTGTACCCAGCGCTTTTATACTGGCAAGGGCCGTATCTGTTATATCATTAAACTTTCCAACACCATTTTCATCAATGGTCCCCCAAGGCACATTGGCGGTATTTTTGTTACCGTATAGGCGAGTAAAAAGCTGATAAACCACCGGCTTGCCTTGGTTTAATGAGTCACTCGTTTCATGTTCATTAGTGTGGATTGAGATTTGATTATCGCCCTGTTTATTGGCATTTTTGTTGCTAATTTTGTTGCTAATATTGTTGTTGCTAATAACATTCGTATCTGAACACGCGAAAATACTCGTTAGCATAACAGCAATTGCGAAAGATTTAGCAGATGAAGGTGTGATAGTCGGCATTCGTGCATCTTTAGTTGTCAGTGAATGCCGATAGGATACGCGTTAACGTATTGTTAAAAAACATGCATACGTATTCAAAGCGTAAAAATCCGAAGAGTAGGTTTTTTTAAGCCGCTCTCGATACCTTACTATCGCCAACACGTTGAAACACTGCGGAATTGTAGTCAATGTTTGCATAATCCACTTTATTATCTAGCATGCTCATACCCAATGACATCTTTTGCAGACTCGGCTGCATAGTATCGTGCACCTCTCGCTGAAACCTTTTTAAGGTTTTGGATAAGTCATTCACAAAGTCTAGTGGCGATAGACGATAAGGTACTCGCTTACCTTTAAAACTTATTGCTTCACCAACTTCATTAAAATGAATGCCAAATGCTCTCATTCGCCTCGCCAGCTTTGGCTCCATGAGTACGTAGGCATGAGACATATTTAAATGAAGACAAACACTTGTGGCCATCAGATAAAGCGCAATGGACAAATAGGGAAAGTGTTCTAAGTTAAAGTCCAAGTTTTTGGATTGCTTTATTTTATTAAGTTTTTTTCTTGGGAAGACTTTGGATTTGAACTGTCGCACGCGAAACTCTCGTGGTACCGCTAGACGTGAGATTTCACATACTCCTTCGCTAGTTAAACTTGATGGCAACAATGAGGAGCTGCTAAATGCATCAGAGAACTTTTCTTCTAATGGTAGCGAACCGTCTTCTTCCTTTGGCAAAACAAGCCTGATAGTGCCAGCACATTCTCCTGTGGGAAGGTGCTTGATGTAACAGTTAATCGCTCTGTCATCATACTGGTCTATTTCTAGTGAAGAAGCTGTGGTTTGCTCAAACTTCATTTCTTCACAATAAACTTTATGGCGAGTTTTAAAAGAAACCTCTTTTTCGTCATCATCATTAGCCACAACAAGTTGATAACGGCTGAAGAAGAACCGCACTATCTCCTCATCAAGAGAAGTTTCTTTTAACAATACGCGAGGTAAAAACGAAGGAATTCTTTTCATTTTTTCCGTTACTGAGCTTTTTAGTGCTCGCATTGCTTTTTTTGTTTTAATCTTCAACGCAAAACTCTCCCACACTTTTTGTATTCAGTTAGCTTCCCGGCCTTTCTAAACAGTTAGATTTTTGTTGTATTGTTCGTATCTCTGCTGCTGCGAATTAGCGCATCCCCGCTAATAAAGTCTGATTTTGATAACCTGTCATATAAAAGTACATTTGCTGTTGCGGCCAAATTCATGCAGGAAAAAGTTGGTATATAGACAACATGGTCACACCACGCCAACACATCCTGCGGCACACTGCCATCTTCTGGACCAAGAATATAAAACGCATTTTCAGGGTGTTCGAAATGCGGTAAAGGAACCGCGCCCTCTACTAACTCCACACAAACGACTTCTGCACCTTTTGGCACTGCGTCTTTAAGACTCTCAACGCCAATTGTGGGTATTATTTTGTGAAATGCTTTAGTGTCTGCATTAAACTCTTTGGCTAATCTATATCTTTGTCCGGTATAAAAAACCGAGGCAACGCCATAGCATCCCGCCGCTCTTAAGATAGACGCGACATTCACTGGATTTTTCGGGTTAATTAGACCAAGTGACGTTTTTTGTTTTTTTAGTTGCATACGTTAATTTTTATTTACACTTTTTAGTGAGCGCTGATACTGCCACGGTTTAAGATGCCCTGCCAGATGACGGCGTTAAGATTTAGCCTAAGGTATAAATTTTTATGCTTTTTGTATCAGCTTTTTTTACACGTTTAAGTTAGAGCTGACATCGATTACCACTAACAAAAATTTTTTTAAAAATGCGTGTATCTTTCTCATTCAGCAAGAACTGAACCACCTGTGAAAAATATGCCCGGCTTATTATGTAAAACTTACACGAATATACTATAGCAATATTAATCAACACGTTAAGTGAAAAGTCCAAGATGGCGAAGATGCTTTTGATTACAGTTCGATTAGCTCGATAGATAGAAAGTAAGGATACGATAGACCTTTGTAGGTTGGCATGTCTGCGAAAAGATACAGCGCAATGCACTGTTTACTCTTACTTTAATTAAGTATGCAGTGGAATGAGGGTTGGAATAGAGCAAGAAACGCGCTGCTGTATCAAATCAGATACGGATTGGCATGCAAGATAAAAATGAGGTTTCACAGGTGAGTTATAGCAAAGTAATTAACCCGCTAAACGCTGAGTAATGGTCTGCACAAACCGCCGCCCCATGCGCCTACCCTGTGCGTAACCGCGTAGAAGCTTTTTCTTGTCCATGGTGAGGCGTTTTACACAAAAGCCAACATCTGGCGCTATTACATGCACCACACAGTCTTTAGGCGGATTAGTGATAAATTGCAGTGTATCATTATAAATTTTAGGTCGGTTGAGTAAGCTTTTAAGCAATTCAGGTTGATCACGATACACTTTTTCGAGTAACCATGCCGACTTTACTGCAGGTTTAGTGAAGCCTGGTGGTTGAGAAAGGATAACGGTTATCTCACGTGCCCCCATGTCATAGGCTTGTTTTACCGGAATGGCGTCTGCAACACCGCCGTCGACGTAGCGATGATTGCCGATGCGAGGTTGTTCCCTGAATGCTGTTGGCAATGCACATGAGGCAACCATTAAATCATCAACATTGGTTTTGGTTGCCTTGAAGTATTCACATTCTCCAGAGTCTACGTTCGTCACGCCTACATAAAGAGGCATGTAATTTCCCGCCTCTGGTGAAGGTATACCAAGGGATTGTTTGGAATGATGCCACAGCCAATGGACATCGGTCATGTGCCCACCTTTTACAAACCGCAAGGGGCTAAAAAATTCTCGCTTAGTCGCGTAATTCAAAATGATCTGCTTACTTAACCCTTGCATATTGGTGACATAAGTAGAGAGGTTGGTAGCTCCAGCTGAGACACCAATAGCAAAGTCAAAGTCGAAATAGCCCTTTTCCATAAACTTGTCTAACACGCCCGCAGCGAATACGCCGCGCATAGCGCCACCTTCTACCACTAGTGCTTTTTTCAACGACTTTTGTTGCATGGTTAACTCCCTCTCAACCCAAAACCTTTTGTAATGGCTATTACTTCTAGAGAGATACAAGTATTGCGCCATTTGCTCACAATATTCTTACAGGCCCAGTAAAAAGCTAGATATGCACGATATCTCCAAACCGCTTTTTGCAAAAAAAAACCGCAATATAAAAATTGCGGTTTTATTGTTTGCGATGTTTTTCTTTGATATTACTTTAAGGTGACCGTTAACGTTGGCGCTGCGCCATTTGGCCCGGACACTCTAAATTGGTATAGACCTGACTGAGGAACATCCATCATTAGATTGTTGTTACTACTACCAAGAACTTTTGGCCTATCGATATCCACCACATTAGTAGCTGATTCATTCGGGTTACCCAAGTTCACTGTTGACCAATCCTCTGATGCAACTTTAAATTCAACCGAGCCAGCACTTAATTCTACATCGGCCACGTATTCACCGTTTCCGAGATAAGAAAATACATCTTCAGCCCCCCAACCATTCATACCGCCTCTGACATAAACGTTAGTTTCACCCCAAAACGCCTCTTTATACACGCCAATAGTAGGAGCGTCTTTATCAGATACATCAAACACGAATACATAGCGATCTGGGTTATCAATAGTAAGTATGAGATTGTCATTAGTTGGTGCCAGCGCTAGAGCCCCTCCAACAAACAGATTTCTGTCACTATCAGCGCTGCTAAGTGCACCTAAATTAACTGTACTCCAATCTTCAGAAGCCACTTTAAATTCGTAGGTTCCAGGTTCCATATTGCGCGCAAATGTGTAAAGCCTCCCACCTTGGTAGTTAAACTCTTCTTCTGTGCCCCAGTCGTTCATTGCACCACGCAGGTACACTGATGTGCCAACATAGGGCTCTTCGTTTTCAATTAACATTGCTGGTGCTTCGCTATCAGACGCATCGATAATAAATAAATAAGTTGCGTCAATTGATGGCGTAAACATGAGGTTGGTGTTTGTTCGTCCTAAAACCTTTTCCTCGTTTTCAACAACATTGCTGTCATCACCGTCAAGCGCACCAAAGTTAACGGTAGCCCAATCTTCGGAAGCAAACTTGAACCCGTAAGTTGTTCCGCCCTCAAGCGGTACCGCAACTGTGTATACGCCGTCTCCTTGGTAAGTAAATGCATTGTCTAATGACCATCCATTCATATCACCGCGTAAATAGGCGACCGTGTCACCATAAGGTACAACGTCTGGGGCACCTGATGTTGCAAATGCTGATAACCCATATCCTTGTGACCCCGACTGTGGTTTCACGAAAACAGCGATTGTGAGCGCAGGAACGGTGAACGTACCATTTCCGTCTTCGCTCTCTGCAAAAGTGGCGGCTCGCACCTGACTATCAACAGAGTTCGCGTGAGTGGCATGAAGAACAAAACCTGTGGCTGTGTTTACCGTTATCGCTTTTTCTTCATAGCCAGTGTTAACAAGCACCATAATGGCATCGTTAAGCATGTCGATATCATTGCGGTTTTGCTCGGGGTCTTGCGGCACGCCGTCATCTATACTCATGGCGATGAGACCCTTTTGCTGGCGGCTTCCAATATTGTGAAAACCCACGCGATCTATTATGTCTTCAGCAGTCGTTAACCTAAAGAGAGGGCTAGACATTCGAATTGACAATAACTCAGCAAACACGTCGGAAGCGAACATAATGTCAGCACTTGAGGCTGCGCGCTCAGGGTCGTAGATAAATTCGCCCATTTCTTCCCATCGCGCTTCATTGTCTTGTGCAAGCGGAAGGCCTACATTCCAATTGTTAGTTGAATAGGTAAAGTCTACATAATTAAACCAATCACCCGAGTCGTAAGTGTTTCTATCCATTGATTTAGAGCGCAGCATATCCCCGCCCATTTGTAAAAATGGAATACCTTGAGAAACCAGTGTAATACCCATAGCCACATTTTGCGCTCTTACTCGCTCTTGTAAACTAATGTCTTGCGGAAGCGTGTAATTAAGCTGATCCCAAAGCGTTTCATTATCGTGTTTTGATACATAGTTAATAATATCAGCCGGATCATCAGCATAGCCGCCTAAGTTACTGGTGGTCCCTGCGCTACCTGCAGAGGTTTCGAGTATGTAATCTTTAAGCGTGCCCGCCATACTCATCTTCACGCGGTCTTGATCGCTTAGCAGAGAGTCTGACTGTGGTGAAAAGATGTTACCTTGTCGAATTGCTTCGCGTATACGGTCGTTATAAGTACCAATTTCAGTACCCGCCATATTTAACTGATTGGCTTGCTCATAACCGCGGTCTATTTTTGTCCAACCTTCACCGTAAAAATAATTATCGTCATCGATTGCTTGCACAGCCTCGCGTAAGCGCACCATGGTGTCCTTCGTTGCCTGACTCATAATGTCAAAACGGAAAGCATCGTATTTGTAATGCTCAGTCCAAATAAGTAAAGAATCTTCCATGAACTTTTCCATCATTACGTTGCGTGGCTCAGTATCATCACAACAAGTCTCACGAACGATAGCGCCCGTATCCACTTCATAACGGTGGTAATAACCAGGAACAGTCTTATCCAACACAGACTTTGAAAATACACCCGATGCATTAGTATGATTGTAAACAACATCTAGCGCCACGCGCAGCCCCATTTCATGAAGTGCCTGAACCATTGCCCGCATTTCAACAATGCGTTCTACCCCTTCTGCACTCGATGCATAGCTTCCTTCTGGCGCGTTAAAGTGATGCGGATCATATCCCCAGTTGAATGTATCTACACCGCGAAGATCATTAGTAAGCTGCTGCGCTTTTGCAGCTTCAGCAAGTGGGTCGTAACTGTTATAAACATCGATGAGTAGCGTATTTTCACTTTCTTCATCGCAAACTGCAGCATCATCGTTTAAGCGACATAGTTCACCTACGGTGTCATATAAATCTATCGTATTTGTCGGATCTTCATCGATAGTTGCAATGTCGTTGGCAGGTAAAATATGAAAGTAGTTTAGCCCTGCATCAACCAGTTTTTGAAGATGCGCTACTGGCGCTGTTCCCTCTTCAGTAAAGGCAAGGTATTTACCGCGATTTTCCTCAGAAGTAGACATATCTAACACACTAAAATCACGTATATGACCTTGGTAAATCACAGCATCTTCCACATTCTCAATAGTTGGAATGTTGTGTGAATCCCACCCTTCTGGTTTAAGGTCTTCGTCGGATAGATTTACAAAGCGGGAAAATCGGCCATTAGTAGTGAGTGAAACAGAGTATGGGTCTGTTACTAAAAGCGTTTCAATATTACCTGTGACCGGATGAAACACGGTAATTTCATAACGATATAATCGTCTGTCTAAAGACATATCGCCATTGTAGCGCCAAACTCCAGAGGTTGGATCTAGGCTCATCTCTAGACGTTCAGACAAACTTTTATTGTCGTTATAAATTAACAGATCAACGTTGGATGCTGTGGGTGCCCAGACAGCGGCGGTAATACCATTTTCTTGATAGATACCGCCCAGTTCGGCCTCATCAGCGTCGTTTTCACCGCGAGTGTAAATAGCATCGATGGCGTTTGCGAGTTGAATTCCCGTTGCTGCCACTAAGTTACCATCGACATCGTACCCACCCAGCGCGGTTTGCGTTGTTAATACAGTCTTTGCATCATCGAGGGTCCAAGTACCTTCCCACGCAGTCATATCGCCAAGGTGAGGAGCCTGCGCTACTTGTTCTTCAGTTAACGACGTAGCCATTAGTTCTACCGCTGTGCCGTTAATGCCATTTTCCAAAGTGCTTTCTAAACTAGCCGTGTCGGAATAATGTAACTTAACAGTGGCTACCGCTTCAGGCACATCCCATAAAATAGTATTACTATCGAGCCAGTGAGCACCAAAACCTTCGATATCGACTGGCTGGGGTCCTAGCGACATAATTGGGAATTCAAAAAGGGTGGGCTCGCCAGACAAGGTAAAGTTCATACGCGTGAAAGTCTCATCGTCTTGAACAAGTGAAGCTTGAAAATCACCACCGCCCATTTCTTTCCCTGCGTCATCAGTGCCTTTGTGAATAATAAAGTTATGACAATCACCATAGTTGTCTTTTAAATCTAAGATCCAATAGGCCCCGTAATTAGGGTCGACTCCATTATGCACACGCCCATTAGCCCAGTCTGTATCTGCATCGGCATACGCATCACAGGTATCATTATTCCATGTATGCAAGCGCCAGCCTTCGTAAGCTGGATCGCTGCTGGAGTTATCGGCATCAACCGCCGCACGGTTGTAATACAATACAGCTTGGTTATCACCAGGGGTAAACACTGGCATTGGCAGAGATGGATCAGCGCCTACAACACAAGCGTCATTGGTTTCGTTAGGTACGGTTGGCGCTTCACATGCGATAGGTGGAGGCGCTACGCACTCAGTTCCTGTTTCATCGGGTACGTTAGGCACCTCACAGGTTAATAATT
Source organism: Alteromonas sp. RW2A1 (assembly GCF_001886475.1). Lineage (NCBI taxonomy): Bacteria > Pseudomonadati > Pseudomonadota > Gammaproteobacteria > Alteromonadales > Alteromonadaceae > Alteromonas > Alteromonas sp. RW2A1. The sequence continues at coordinate 2,316,223 of NZ_CP018031.1, forward strand.
CGTTGGTGCCAGACTCTACATCTGCCCCCCCACATCCTGCTATTACAAGGGCGCCTACTATCAGCACAGCTAACCGCCATACTCTTAAGCTAGTAAACATAGTGTTCTCCTGATTTGTTCTTATATTTTTGGCATTTATCACAGTGATAACGCGGCTTAGGACTAGAGCTATCATAATCGGTATGTCATCCCTAAGAAGTACTGTGTGCCAAAGAATTGGATAGTGCCGGTTTGCTCTTGTGACGAGAAGTAGCTGCGAGTGGGCTCATCGGTAAGGTTGTTCACCTGAAATAATACGCTCCAATTCTCATTCAATTCGTAAGATGCTTGATAATCAACAACGAGCTCAGAATCGAAGTTTACGACCTGATCGTTGACCGCAACTTGTTGAGAAACAAACGAATCCCTAAAGCGTGTAGAAAGACGGGTTTCAAATCCCTCGTATTCCCAAAATGCGGTTAGTGTGGCCACATTTTCAGACAGACCAGGCAAACTCGTTGCGTAAATGCCATCGCCAAGTGTTCTCTGAATCTCGCTTTCTGTATATGAATAGCTCGCGCTAATGCCTAGGCCAGACCAAAAGCCAGGTAACATGCTGTAAATTTGCGTATAGGCAATTTCAATACCTCTAATGTAACCACCTTCAGCGTTGTTAACTGCTGTACTGTAGCTTCCGTTTTCTGTTGGCACAGTTACAAACAAAGGGTCGCCATTAGCGTCTACTGCTAATTCTGATTCCTGGCCTGTAAACTCTGGCGTTAAATACACCGGCACTTGTACAGAGTCTGGCGTAACAATGCCATTCGCTTCAAAGTCGTATGGGTCTATTTCTATGTCTTCGACAAACGATTCAATATCCTTGTAGAAGCCAGCTATAACTAATGCACCTTCGGTTTCGCTAAAATAGTACTCCCATGACACATCGTATTGAGTGGCATAAAATGGCTCTAAATACGGACTATTACGTGCGTTGCCATTTACCCGAGCTGTCGGGGTAGATAGGGTTATTTCCCCAGAATCTCGGTCTTGAAACGCAGTAACTACCTCTACGTTTGTTGAGGCATTGGCGGCAAAACGATTAATTGGTGCCCTCCCCATTACCTTTGCAGCAGCAACACGTAACTGCATATCGTCGTTAAGCTGAAAGTTTAAGTTGATTGACGGCAACACATCACTGTATTCATGGCTCAATAGCGCAGGGCGGTAAAAGTTATTAATAAGACCTACATCATCAGTAATGTTTTGCGCGCCCGCAGTTGGGTCGCTAACTTCTTCAGTTGCACCGGTTTCTAAGTCGGTAATAAGTTGAGTGGCACGCTGAAGCGTGGTTGAGCGTTGTTTACTTTTTACGTAACGCACACCCACATTACCGGTTACTGGAAGACGCCCAATTTCCGTATTTATAGTCGCCATTAAGTAGGCTGAATTCACGGTTTCAAAAACATCACCGCTCTCTTGTAACGTCCATGCGGTTGCAGGACCTGTGCCTGGGCCATTTATTACCCCTGCAGCACCTGGCCCCCAAGTTTGAACAGGTACAGGTCTGCCATCTGGAAACCAAGCGTTAAGTGCGCTATCCAAGTCTACCGACAGATAACTTGGGAAATAGCCAAAGTCTCCGCTCCAGTCTACCTGTTCCACCATATCTGAGGTTAGTTTTAGCGGCGGTTGGCTTACTGAGAAGGCGCTGTCGTTTCCATACTCAAACACAGAGCGATCGTTGTTATATTCTCTGTCTGAATAGCGGTAACCAAATTCCAAGCCGGATATAACGGATGAATCTATAAAATATTGAAAATCAATTCTGTAGGCATCTAATTCGTCTTTATTTTCAAAAGGGTAAATACCATACTTGCTTACCATCACGCGGTCGGTGTCGGTGAATGCGCTCATTTGATTAAAACCTAGGTCAGGTAGGTCTAATCCATTGAGCAAATACGATATTTGAACATTCTCATCAAAAACAGGGTTGGCAGCATTGGCATCCTCGCCCACTAAAGACCACAATAAACCGTTTCTAAAGTCGCTTTCAGCGGTAGAACGAGAGATGTCGAACTGAACCGCTAGGTCGGCACTAATTTCCCAATTGGCATTCACACCAAAGTTTGCAACGCTATCGAAATCTTGATTGTCGTCGTTGACGAGTTCTATGCGAGTAAAGCTATTGTCTGTGCGTGAAAACGTGCCGCCAATCACGCTGTTATTCACAATGGTAGGGTTAGTGATCCCTGCGTTGATACCGCCAAGTTTCACTCGGAAGCCTCTTGCAAACGCTTCAGAGTCAAACTTTGAAATAAAGGCATCGGCTTTTAGCGTAAAGGTGTCGATTGGTGCCCATTCAATGGCAGCCACATAACCATCGCGAGTCTCTTCACCCCCTTTGTGCTGCATTTCGAACCCTTCGGAAATGTATTCACATTCCACACACGAGTCAGGCCCATCAGTGTCACCTTCAATGCCGTCTACATCCACCAATCCGTTGTATGCAAGCCCTATAAACTGGGTTGAAACACTCGGTTGAAATAAGCGCGCATACCCCAGCGATACACCTACGGTGTCATCTAAAAATTTGCCTTGATAGGAAAAGCTAAGACGATGACCGAACTCTTCTGCGTCGGAAATCTCTGATGCTCTATCGTTATACATTCCTCGCATATTGGCGCTGAATTTATGTTGCTCCTGCATTTTAAGGGGGGACGCAGTTTTCAATTCAACGGTACCCGCAATACCACCTTCGATAAGAGAGGCTTTTGGTGATTTATACACCGCAGCTTCACTGATTAACTCCGAAGGGTACTGATCAAATTCAATGGCCCGGCTGCCGCTTGTAGAAACCTGCTCACGGCCATTTAATGTTGAAAATACAAAATCGCCCGAAAGGCCGCGAATGTTTATCTGCGCTGCTTGACCACCTGTACGAACCGCCGAAATACCAGGAAGACGAGTAAGTGCATCGGCCATTGAAACATCAGGAAGGCCGCCAAGATCATCAGCTGATATCTGTTCAGATACAGTATCTGAGAAGCGTTTTTGATTTAGCGATTGAATAAGGCTGGTACTAAAACCCCGCACTTCAATGCGCTCAACTTCTTCTGGGGGAATGTCGACTTTGTCCGTTTTTCTATCTTGTGTGCTTTCAGCTACGTCCTGTGCATAAGATGGAAGCGACATAAATGCCACTCCACTACTTATTAGAGCAGCCATTATTGTACTGGGTTTGAATGTTTTCATTGGTGTCCCATTTCTGATTATTGTCGACAAGTTAGGACTGCCACACCTAATTCGGACCTTAACTTGCCTCTTTTGTTTAAGTAATGAATCTTACTGCTGTACTAGTGCAGCAGCACTACCAGAAGCAACGGCGCCAGCGATAAGCGCTGTCTTAATAAGGTTTGGTTTAAAATGTTTCATAAAACGTGTGTCCCGTAAGGTTCCAATTTTTGCCTATTTGTTTGTTATTTTGACAAAGAAATGACAATAGATTACTTGAGCGTAATGCTATAGCGGTGCGACTTATTGCACAATTGTCTGCATACGTATTCAATTAACTTTTTAAACAAAGCGTTAACATAGACCAAAGACAACAAACTAGTAATTTAACACCAGAATCAATGATTTTAGCGGCTTAAAGAGGGGTTTGTTGTAATTTTGTTTCATGAGGAATAGTCGATTTGTTAATAGAATCATAAACAAAACGACTTTCTTTTTGACAGGGGTTTTAAAACAAGCATCGAGTAGGGTGAGGCTTGCGCCTCATCCCTCTCACAGAACCGTACGTACGGGCCTCGTATACGGCTCCTGCATACTTCATATCACTTGCTAAGTGCAACGCCCTTGCCATTCGGATTATCTTCCCCTCAGTCAGGGTGATTCAGGTTTCTTTCAACCTGACGGGTTTGCCAGCTTCGCTGGGCAAACAAAAAAAAGCCCGCTTAACGCGGGCTTTCAAACGTATGAATAAGCGTTAGCTTACCAACCTGTAGTTTCACGAAGTGCTTTACCGATTTCGGCAAGTGAACGTACAGTTTTAACGCCTGCGTCTTCTAGTGCTTTGAATTTCTCATCAGCAGTACCTTTACCGCCTGCGATGATTGCACCAGCGTGACCCATACGCTTGCCTGGAGGGGCTGTAACACCCGCAATGTAAGAAACAACTGGCTTAGTTACGTTCTCTTTGATGAACGCAGCCGCTTCTTCTTCCGCAGTACCGCCGATCTCACCGATCATAACGATAGCTTCTGTTTGTGGGTCATCTTGGAACATTGCAAGAATGTCGATGAAGTTAGAACCAGGAATAGGATCACCACCAATACCAACACAGGTAGACTGGCCGAAACCTTCATCAGTAGTTTGCTTAACCGCTTCGTACGTTAATGTACCAGAGCGAGAAACAATACCTACTTTACCAGGCTTGTGAATATGACCAGGCATGATACCAATTTTACACTCTCCAGGAGTGATAACACCTGGGCAGTTAGGACCAATCATGCGAACGCCTTTTGCTTCAACGTATTCTTTAACGTAAAGCATGTCTAGCGTTGGGATACCTTCAGTGATACATACAATTAGCTCGATACCCGCATCTGCAGCTTCAACAATTGAATCTTTACAGAAAGGCGCTGGTACGTAGATAACTGTTGCAGTTGCACCAGTTGCTTCTACTGCTTCACGTACAGTATTGAATACTGGAAGACCTAAATGCTCAGTACCGCCTTTGCCTGGTGTTACACCACCAACCATTTGCGTACCGTAAGCAATTGCTTGCTCAGAGTGGAATGTACCCTGACCGCCAGTGAAACCCTGACAAATTACTTTAGTATCTTTATTAATTAATACAGACATTATTTGCCCTCCGCTGCAGCAACAACTTTCTGTGCTGCATCAGTTAGCGATTCAGCAGCAATGATATCAAGACCAGAGTTCGCTAGAACTTCACGGCCAAGCTCTGCATTGGTACCTTCAAGACGTACAACTACTGGTACTTCTACGCCAACTTCTTTAACCGCACCGATAATACCTTCAGCAATCATGTCACAGCGTACGATACCACCGAAGATGTTTACCAATACCGCTTTAACATTGTCATCAGAAAGGATGATTTTGAATGCTTCAGCTACACGCTCTTTCGTCGCGCCGCCACCAACATCTAGGAAGTTAGCTGGCTTGCCGCCATGTAGGTTTACGATGTCCATAGTACCCATTGCAAGGCCTGCACCGTTAACCATACAACCTACATTACCGTCTAGTGCAACATAGTTAAGTTCCCACTGAGCAGCATGTGCTTCGCGTGAATCTTCCTGTGAAGGATCCTGCATGCCTTTTACTTTAGGCTGGCGATAAAGCGCGTTACCGTCGATCGCAAGTTTTGCGTCTAGGCAGTGAAGGTCACCGTCGTCTTTGATAACAAGCGGGTTGATTTCAATGAGCGCGATATCTAAGTCTTCAAACATTTTAGCAAGACCTAGGAAGATCTTAGTAAACTGTTTGATTTGCACACCGCTAAGACCAAGTTTAAACGCCATTTCGCGCGCTTGGTAAGGCTGAGGACCTACGATAGGGTCAATTTCAGCTTTAAGGATCTTTTCAGGTGTTTCTTCTGCAACAGTTTCAATCTCAACGCCACCTTCAGTAGAAGCCATGAATACAACGCGACGGGTTGTACGGTCAACTACTGCACCAAGGTAAAGTTCGTTTGCGATATCTGTGCAAGATTCAACTAGGATTTTGCTGACAGGCTGACCGTTTTCGTCAGTCTGGAAAGTCACCAAATTTTTGCCAAGCCAGTTTTCAGCAAACGCGCGAATCTCGTCTTTTGTTTTGACTAGCTTCACACCGCCAGCTTTTCCGCGGCCGCCCGCGTGTACCTGACATTTTACTACCCACTCTTCTCCGCCAATGCGGTCGGCGGCTTCTACAGCACTTTGAGGAGTGTCTGCTGCGTATCCTTCAGAAACAGGCAAGCCGTATTCTTTGAATAGCTGCTTACCTTGGTATTCATGCAAATTCATGGTGTTTCTATCCGATTTTTAGTAAGACAAAAGTCGCCAAAGCGACTTGATTAGTTTGGCTAATATTAAAAAATATCAGCGTTGCGTTAGAAGCAAATATAGCATAAACCACACTTGCCCCTAACCACAATTACGTGAGACTGAAGTCTTATACGTCTAATAATAGACGTGTAGGATCTTCGAGCATCTCTTTCACGGTTACCAAGAAGCCAACCGACTCTTTACCATCAACAATTCTGTGATCGTAAGAAAGCGCTAGGTACATCATTGGTAAAATTTCTACTTTTCCATTAACCGCCATTGGACGATCTTGGATTTTATGCATACCCAAGATAGCGCTTTGCGGAGGATTAATGATTGGTGTAGACATAAGTGAACCAAAAACACCGCCATTCGTGATGGTGAAATTACCACCTTGAAGGTCAGACATCGCTAGCTTGCCGTCACGGCCTTTAATTGCTAGATCTTTGATTCCTTTCTCAATTCCAGCCATTCCAAGTGTGTCTGTGTCCTTCAAAATAGGCGTCACCAAACCACGAGGTGTTGATACTGCAATCGAAATATCGAAGTAGTTGTGATAAACGATATCATCGCCATCAATCGATGCATTTACTTCTGGGAAACGCTTAAGGGCTTCGGTTACGGCTTTCACGTAGAAAGACATGAAACCTAAACGAATGCCATGACGCTTTTCAAAACTTTCTTGGTATTGCTTACGCAAATCCATGATTGGCTTCATGTTAACTTCGTTAAACGTAGTCAACATTGCCGTTGAGTTCTTAGCGTCAAGTAGGCGGTTGGCAATAGTCTTGCGAAGACGAGTCATTGGTACGCGTTTTTCAGTGCGATTGCCAGTTGGAAGTTCTGCTGTGTCAGGCTGTGCAGATGCAGAAGGCGCTGATGCTTTATCCCCACCCTTCAGGTGCTTCTCAACATCTTCTTTCGTAATGCGACCATTTTTACCCGTGCCTTTAACGCTAGACGCTTCAACACCCTTCTCTGCGAGTAAACGACGAACCGATGGGCTTAACGCATCGCTGCCGCTATCATCCGCTTCTTCACTTTCGCTTGCTGAAGTTGATGCAGATGCACCGCCAGAGGCGCCTTCCACGAATTTAGCGATGACTTCTTCTGCTGTTACCGTAGCGCCTTCTTCAGCGATAATCTCAGACAGTGAACCGTCTGCTGGTGCAACAACTTCAAGAACCACTTTGTCCGTTTCGATATCGACTAGGTTCTGATCCCGTGATACTGCTTCGCCAACAGCCACGTGCCAAGTTGCAATAGTAGCGTCAGCAACAGACTCTGGTAATACAGGTACCTTAACATCAGACGACTTGCCCGCTGGCGCGTCGTCAGACTTAGCAGCTTCGGCTGGCTTTGATTCTTTTTTCGAATCAGAATCGTCAGATTTAGCCGGCGCAGCAGCACCGCCCTCTTCTAACTTAGCAATAACTTGCTCACCTAAAACCGTCGCACCCTCTTCGTTCAAGATCTCACCGATTGTACCGTCCGCTGGAGCTACAACTTCTAGAACTACTTTATCAGTTTCAATATCAACCAGGTTTTGGTCTCGTTTAACTGCGTCACCGGCTTTAACGTGCCAGGTTGCAATGGAGGCATCGGCAACTGACTCAGGTAGAACCGGAACTTTTATCTCAATTGTCATTTCTGTTCCTTATTTAATAGTGAGTGCGTCTTCAATCAGTGCTTTCTGCTGCTGATTGTGAACGGATACATAACCTACTGCAGGCGACGAGGATGCTTCACGACCCGCATATGTTAATTTTGCACCTTCTGGAATTGCTTGCCAGAAGTGATGCTGGCTACAATACCAAGCGCCCTGATTTTGCGGCTCTTCTTGGCACCAAACCCAATCTTTTACATGGCTGTACTGTGCAACAACTTTAGCACATTCTTCTTGCGGGAACGGGTAAAGCTGCTCTAAACGCACAATTGCTACATCATTTTGTTCATTCTTACGACGTTGATCTAACAGGTCGTAGTAAACCTTACCAGAGCACATAACCACGCGCTTCACGTCTTTCGGATCAATGTCATCTATTTCACCAATAACATTATGAAACTTCCCTTCGCTTAATTCTTCTAGTGAAGATACAGCGAGTGGGTGACGCAATAGTGACTTAGGCGACATAACAATTAGTGGCTTGCGCATTGGGCGAACTACCTGGCGGCGAAGCATGTTGAATACTTGCGCTGGAGTAGATGGCACACATACTTGCCAGTTATGGTCTGCACACATCTGCAAGAAGCGCTCTAGACGCGCAGAGCTGTGCTCTGGGCCTTGACCTTCATAGCCATGTGGAAGTAGAACGGTTAAACCGCAAAGGCGACCCCATTTTGCCTCACCAGAACTTAAGAACTGGTCGAAGACAACCTGTGCACCATTGGCAAAATCACCAAACTGCGCTTCCCAAATCGTTAAACATGTTGGTTCGGCAGTGGCATAACCATATTCAAACGCCATAACAGCTTCTTCTGAAAGAACTGAGTCGTAAATTTCGATTTGACCTTGACCCTCTCTGATGTGCTGCAGAGGAAGGTAGGTAGAGCCGTCTGTCTGATTATGAAGTACAGCGTGGCGATGGAAGAAGGTACCGCGACCACTGTCTTGACCGGTAATACGGATATCTTCACCAGCATCGACGAGTGTTGCGTAGGCTAAGTTTTCTGCCATACCCCAGTCGAGTGGTTTTTCGCCAGCAACCATTGCTTTTCTATCTTGGTAAAGTTTATTTACACGAGACTGAAGCTTGTGCTCTTCAGGGAAAGACGTAATAGACTCACCCAGTTCTTTAAGCTTCTCTACACTTACGCTACCGTCGTACGGTGTATCCCAATCGTGACCAAGATACGGAGACCAGTCTACGCTGTGCTCTGTCATAGGACGCCATTCTTCTACCACACAAGCGCCGTGATCGAGTGCTTCGCGATACTCTTGTAGATAGCGATCTGCATCACGCTGCTCAATCACGCCTTCAGCAATGAGCTGGTCTGCATAAATAGCACGTGGAACCGGATGCTTCTTGATTTTTTGATACATTAACGGCTGCGTTGCGTTTGGCTCGTCAGCTTCGTTGTGGCCATGACGACGGTAACAAACTAGGTCAATAACCACATCACGCTTAAACTTCTGGCGATATTCCAAGGCAAGCTGGGTGACAAATGCAACAGCTTCCGGGTCGTCAGAGTTAACGTGGAAGATAGGAGCCTGAACCATTTTTGCAATATCAGTACAATATTGCGTTGAACGAGTGTCTTCCGTCTTCGATGTCGTAAAACCAACTTGGTTATTAACCACAATGCGCACTGTCCCGCCAACGGCAAAACCGCGGGTTTGTGACATATTGAACGTTTCTTGAACAACGCCCTGACCCGCAATAGCAGAATCGCCGTGTATTGTAATTGGTAACACTGAATTCGTGTCGTTATCTCGGCGAGATAAACGGGCGCGAACCGAGCCGATAACAACTGGGTTCACAATTTCCAAATGCGAAGGGTTAAACGCTAGTGCAAGGTGAACATTTCCGCCTGGTGTAGCGAAATCTGAAGAGAAACCTGCGTGGTATTTTACATCACCAGCACCTAGTGAGTCGTCATGTTTACCGGAAAACTCGTCAAATAATACTGACGGGTTTTTACCTAATACGTTTACAAGCACGTTGAGACGACCGCGGTGGGCCATTCCGATAACAACTTCTTTTGTGCCCGCTGTACCAGCTTTTGTGATCAGTCCCTTAAGCATTGGAACTAGAGCATCACCACCCTCAAGGGAGAAACGCTTGGCACCTGGGAACTTTGACCCAAGGTACTTTTCCATGCCATCTGCAGCAGTAAGCCCTTTAAGGATACTAAGCTTTTCATCGCGAGAGATTTCTGGCTTCGCTTGCACAGATTCGAATTTTTGCTGTAGCCAACGCTTTTGGTCAGTATCGGTGATGTGCATATATTCGGCACCGATAGAACCACAATACGTCCTGTTCAACGATTTAAACAACTCACCTAACGGAAGCGACTCTTTGCCGATAGCATAAGAACCGACGTTGTAAACCGAGTCAAAATCGTCTTCGGAGAGATTGTGGTGAGATAATTCTAGGTCGCGAACTCTTGGCTGCTTCCAAAGACCGAGTGGGTCTAAATTAGCGTGTTGGTGACCACGGAAACGGAATGCGTTGATAAGTTGAAGAACTTTAACTTGCTTATCGTCCGAGCCACTTGACGCAGGAGCCGATGAACTGGACATTCTCGCAGTCGGTCCTAACGCAGCAAGTTGCCTAAATTGATTTTTAATTGCTGTATGATTAGTTTCTAACGCTACGCCATCAAGATTGGGGAGGTTATCGAAGATTTGTCGCCATGTATCAGAGACACTTTGCGGGTCATCCAAATAAGCTTCATACAACTCTTCAACATAGGCAGCGTTGGCACCTGCCATGTGCGAGGAATCCCACCACGCTTTCATCACGCTTTCTTGCATTTAATTTGCCTTGCTACGTTTTATAAAATCTAGTTAACAATCAAGTACTATTATAAGGCTATTCTCAACAGAACCAAGTGTTATCACTATGATTACATAAAAAAATAGCCATCCTTAGGGGATGGCTATTTAGACATCAAAATCTGTGACTAACTTGGTTAGTAAGATTCGAACTAAACAGCCCGAGACAGAAGCATGGACTTAATTTGACCAATTGCTTTTGTTGGGTTTAGCCCTTTAGGGCACACGCTTACACAGTTCATTATACCGTGACAACGGAACACGCTGAACGCGTCGTCAAGTTCATTCAAACGCTCGTCTGTCGCAGTATCTCGGCTATCAATTAAGAAGCGATAAGCGTGAAGCAAACCAGCTGGTCCGATGAACTTATCTGGATTCCACCAGAAAGACGGACACGATGTTGAGCAACATGCACACAGGATACACTCATAAAGACCATCTAACTTCGCACGTTCTTCAGGCGACTGCAAATGCTCGCGCGCTGGCGGCTGTTTGCCATCGTTGATTAAGAACGGCTTGATCTTTTCGTACTGTGTATAGAATTGTGTCATATCAACAACCAGGTCTCGAACTACCGGTAGACCTGGAAGTGGACGAACTACAATTTTACCTTTGCCTAAAGCTGAAAGCGGTGTAATACAAGCAAGACCATTCTTACCATTCATATTAACGCCATCAGACCCACATACACCTTCACGACATGAACGGCGGAAAGACAACGATGGATCTTTTTCTTTCAGTGCTATTAATGCATCTAGAACCATCATGTCCTGACCTTCCTCTACTTCTAGAGAATAGTCTTGCATGCGTGGCTTTGCATCAACATCAGGGTTATAACGGTATATCGAAAATTCTAATTTCATAATCGTTACCTCTCTTAATACGTACGCGCTTTAGGAGGGAATGCCTCTCTAATTTTCGGCGCCATATTGACATCACGTTTGAGCATTTTTTCAGTGTTCGGATCGTAAATGCTGTGGCATAGCCAGTTGTCATCATCACGATCTGGGAAATCGAAGCGGCTGTGCGCGCCACGGCTTTCCGTTCTGAAATTCGCTGCTACTGCTGTGCTGTACGCTGTTTCCATTAGGTTATCAAGTTCTAAACATTCGATACGTTGAGTATTGAAGTCTGAGCTCTTGTCATCAAGGCGTGCGTTCTGTAGGCGTTCGCGAATTTCGCTAAGCTCTTTCAGGCCGTCAGCCATTGCTTCACCCTCACGGAATACTGAGAAGTTAAGCTGCATGCATTCTTGCATGTCTTTTTTGATTTGAACCGGGTCTTCGCCCTTACCCGCTTCTGAACTTTCCCAACGATTGAATCGTGCCATCGCTGCTTCAAGGTCAGACTCCGACGCATCACGACTTGGCGCCATATCAGATAGAGTCTTGCCAAGGTGCATACCCGTTGCGCGACCAAACACAACCAAATCAAGTAGTGAGTTACCACCTAGGCGGTTTGCACCGTGTACAGATACACAAGCAATCTCACCACAAGCAAATAAACCGTTCACAACTTTATCGTTGCCGTTCTCGTCTACTGCTAAGCACTGACCGTCTACGTTAGTAGGAATACCGCCCATCATGTAGTGACACGTTGGTATTACTGGAATTGGCTCTTTTACAGGGTCAACGTGAGCAAAGGTACGAGAAAGCTCTAGAATACCAGGCAAACGTGATTCAAGTACGTCTTTACCGAGGTGATCTAGCTTAAGTTTGATGTGCGTGCCCCAAGGGCCTTCACAACCACGACCTTCACGAATTTCGGTCATCATTGAACGAGCAACAACGTCACGACCTGCTAAGTCTTTCGCATTTGGTGCGTAGCGTTCCATGAATCGCTCGCCGTCTTTGTTGAGTAGATAACCACCCTCACCACGACAACCTTCGGTAACCAATGTTCCTGCACCAGCGATACCTGTTGGGTGGAACTGCCACATTTCCATGTCTTGAACTGCAACACCAGCGCGAAGTGCCATACCTACACCGTCACCGGTATTGATGTGCGCGTTGGTAGTTGACGCATAAATACGACCTGCACCACCAGTGGCAAGAACTACGGCACGTGACTTGAAGTAAACTACCTCACCAGATTCGATGTCGATTGCTGTACAACCTACTACGTCGCCGTCTTGGTTTTTCACTAAATCTAGTGCGTACCACTCAGAGAATACTTTTGTTTTGTTTTTTACGTTCTGTTGGTAAAGAAGGTGAAGAAGCGCGTGACCAGTACGGTCAGCCGCCGCAGCTGTACGTGCTGCCTGTTCGCCACCAAAGTTTTTTGATTGCCCACCAAAAGGACGCTGGTATACTTTTCCGTTTTCAAAACGTGAGAACGGCAGACCCATGTTTTCCATTTCAATAATGGCTTCAGGACCTTCCTTACACATATACTCGATTGCATCTTGGTCGCCGATGTAATCTGACCCTTTAACAGTGTCATACATGTGCCATTCCCAGTTGTCTTCGTGTGAATTACCTAGCGCAACGGTAATACCACCCTGTGCAGACACAGTATGAGAACGGGTTGGAAAAACTTTTGATAACAGTGCACATGACTTACCAGACTGTGAAATCTGTAGCGCGGCACGCATACCTGCGCCACCAGCACCAATTACTACTGCATCAAACTCGTGTACGGGTAAACTCATCTTACACTCCCCACAATACAAATAGGCCGACAGCTACGTAGCCAAAAGCGATGATATTTAGTATATATTGTAATCCCGCGCGCAGACTTGATGACTTAACATAGTCTGATAGCACCTGCCAAAGGCCGATACGTACGTGGATCATCACTGCGATTAGTGCTGCCAATGTGAAAACTTTCATAGCTAAACCAGAAAATAACCCACGCCATTCGACGTAACTTAAGCTACCGCTGGTTATAAAGTACCACGCCATGAAAATCGAGTACGCGAAAATAATTGCTGCTGTCGCACGAAGTGATACATAATCTTGTACACCATCGCGCTTCATACTTGCTTGGTTGGTTACCATAATGCAACTCCCAATACTACGGTCAGTACAATCCACAAAGCGATTGTTGCTTTCGCACTTGTGTTGCCCGACTCTAATTCTTCCCAGTGACCCAAGTCCATTACGACATGTCTTAGGCCGCCTAGAATGTGATACGTCAGCGCTGAAGCTGTGCCAATTGCGACAAATTTCCCAAAGAATCCGTCCATGATTGCCTGAACATTCGCAAAGCCTTCAGGCGATTGAACAGAAACTGCCCATGCCCAAATAACGAAAAGTAGCGCGAAGAACATGGCAACACCGGTTACACGATGGAGAATTGACGAAATAGCAGAGGGCGGAAATTTAATAGTATTGAGTTCTAAATTTACTGGTCTTTGCTTTTTCACAATGTATGCCTGTTTAATCCGTAGGGATAAGAATTACTTGTATTTATTATGTCCTGTACAAGTGAATTCGCTTTTAACCTGTTAATTGCCTCATCCATTGAGTTGTTAACAATTTGTGAACTATTCTTTAATGCTTGTAACAGAATAATTATTCTGTATTTCAAGCAATAATTATTCTGTATTTCAAGCACCGCTGAGTATATCCAGCGTAGTATATAATTACAATTTTTTGTGACGTAGTAAGACTTTAGTCTGAAATTACACACAATTGGTAATTATTTTAAATAAAAAGAGATCACAATTGCTCCTAACCCGCTAGTATCTGCGTAGTAGTAGCGTGTTAAGGGTATCAGTACCCCACTTATATGACTATGTGAACTAACAGCAAATTAAGCTCTTTTAATGTGGTAGATTAATTATTCAACATCAAGCGCTTATTTGTTAAACCAGTAGCGACACAAAAAATCTGTTTTAACAATTTACCTTTCAATAAAAGTCATTAAAAATGTTGATGCTATTAGAAAGGGTTGTATTCATTTGGTAAAATTCGAGTGAGAAAATTGCTAACAGAAATATGAGTGATAAAGAATATTTATTGTACATATATGCAATAAAATTGACTTGTTGGTGCATTATAAAGTACAAATACGCCCACTTTTCCCAATAAAGCGGACATTTTCGTCCGTTTTGCTGCAAACAGAACCATTCTGAGGAGAGCATTATATGGCAGATCAAAAAGCCATTCTTAAAGCCGGCGACAAGGAAATAGAGCTTCCTATTTTGTCTGGCACAGAAGGACAAGACGTAATCGATGTCCGTTCAGTTGGACAACACGGTTATTTTACTTACGACCCTGGTTTTATGGCGACAGGATCTTGCGAGTCAAGCATTACGTACATCGACGGTGCCGCAGGTGTTTTATTACACCGTGGTTTTCCCATTGAAGAACTTGCACGTGATGCTGACTATCTAGAAGTGTGCTATATGCTTCTACATGGCGATGCACCGTCTAAAGAGCAATACCAAGAATTTAAAGAAACAATTACTCGTCATACAATGGTTCACGAGCAAATTAACATGTTCTTCCACGGTTTCCGTAACGATGCCCACCCTATGGCAATGTTATGCGGTACCGTTGGTGCAATGTCATCGTTCTACCATAGCGACCTTGACGTTTCTAACGAAGAACAACGTGTACGCAGTGCACATCGTTTAATTGCGAAAATGCCAACACTTGTTGCAATGTGTTACAAGTACAACGTTGGTCAACCATTCGTTTACCCTCGTAACGATTTAAGCTATGCAGCTAACTTCTTAAACATGATGTTCTCTGTACCAGCTGAAGAGTACCAAATCAGTCCTGCTGTTGAACGTGCAATGGACCGTATCTTTACGCTTCATGCTGACCACGAGCAAAATGCTTCTACGTCTACAGTTCGCTTAGCCGGTTCTTCTGGTGCTAACCCTTATGCATGCATCGCAGCTGGTGTTGCATCACTCTGGGGACCTGCGCACGGTGGTGCTAATGAAGCATGCCTTAACATGCTAGAAGAAATTGGTACTGTTGATCGCATTCCTGAGTTTATCGCACGAGCGAAAGACAAGTCTGACCCGTTCCGTTTAATGGGCTTTGGTCATCGTGTTTATAAAAATCACGATCCTCGAGCTACCGTTATGCGTGAGAGCTGTCATGAAGTTCTTAGTGAGTTGAACGTTAAAGATCCTTTGTTAGAAGTAGCAATGGAATTAGAAAAAATAGCGTTGAGCGACCCGTACTTCGCAGAAAAGAAATTGTTCCCTAACGTAGATTTCTACTCTGGTATCGTGCTTAAAGCTATTGGTATTCCAACTAACATGTTTACGTGTATCTTTGCACTTTCTCGCACAGTAGGTTGGATTTCACATTGGCATGAAATGATGAGCGACCCCAAGCAAAAGATTGGTCGTCCTCGTCAGCTTTACACTGGTCACAGCCAAAGAAAATACACACCTATTAAGTAGTTTGAACTAACTGTCTTTTTAGATTGTAAAAATAGCGCCATGTCTGGCGCTATTTTTGTTTACGGCGTATCTTTCGAGAGGAGTATCCATGCCCTATTCTGCCCTTGGCTTAGGTATAGCAGGTTTAATACCGTTTATAGCTATGCCGCTAGCCTATCAACTTAACCTTCTTTCAATATCAGAAAGCGCAACATATTTTGTTCAGTATTCCGCTGTGTTGCTCTCTTTTTTTGGTGGTGTCCACTGGTGGGATGCGATTAGCAATCAGCGATATGATAAACAAATGTACATAGCCATGCTGCCCACTATTGTTGGATGGCTATGCCTAGTGTTTGCAAGTGATGTAAAAGTGCTTGGCGTACTGTCAATAAGCTATGTAGCCGTGTTGCTATACGACAAATTCACCCTAAGTTTACCAAAAGACCAAATTGTAAGTTATATAGGACTACGAATGGGTTTAACTACCGTAGCGGTAATAAGCCATGCTTGGATGATACTTTTACTTTCCTAGTCAGTGGCAACTAATAACAAAAATAGCAACCTAATGAGTAGTACCGCTCCTGCACAATGCAGAAGCGGTATTTTTCTTATAGGCGATCATGCTTTAACTTGAAAGCTAGCCGCCCTGTTCTTTAATTTTGTTACCCTAAAAGCTTATTTAAACAGGATTCAGCTTATTTAGTCAGCGAGCCGTTTTTATACGCTTCGAAGGCGTCCATTATCTCCTGCTGTGTGTTCATCACAAACGGTCCATACTGAACTACAGGCTCCTTAATAGGCTCTCCCAAAACAACAATACATTTGCATCCTCTCTTGGCCTCTAATGTTAACGTGGAGTCACCAAGAGGGGCTGGCGATAATACTCCGAGCTCGCCTTTACCAAGTTCATTATTAGTATTTGGTGCCTCGCAATTCACGGTTAAGGTACCCTCATAAACATAAATAAAGCCTTCGTGGTTACTTTCTATATCTATAGATACCGTTGCCGATTTAGAAGTTTCAGGCGCAAGCGCTACATCATAAAACGAAGGAGCAACAGCAGTGGTTTTTACGGGCCCTTTAATACCTTCGAACTCACCTGCAAGTACTTTTACTTTTACCCCAGGCTTTTCTACCTCAGGCACATCTGATGGCGGTATATCCTGGTAATTTGGCGGTGACATTTTCTCATGCGACGGCAAGTTAACCCAAAGCTGAAAACCTTTCAGAAGCCCCTCTTCCTGCTCGGGCATTTCTTCGTGAATTATTCCTTTACCGGCATTCATCCATTGAATACCGCCTGCCTCTATAACCCCCTCATTACCTACCGAGTCTTTGTGACGCATTTTGCCAGCCAGCATGTAAGTTACAGTCTGAAATCCTCTATGGGGGTGTGCGGGAAACCCTGATAAGTATTCAGAGGGTTTATCAGAGCCAAAAAAATCTAACATCAGAAAAGGATCGAGCCTGGGGAGTATAGGCTGACCGATAATACGGGTTAGTGAAACTCCGGCACCATCGCTGGTTGCCACACCCTTTACCCTCTTCTCAATTGACCGTTGGACATTATCAGTTTGTTGCATATCAGAAGCACTTTGAGATTCAATATCTGATTTCATATCGTATACACCCTTATTTATTTGCCAACGTTCTCTCTGCCGTGGGCAGACATCAAATCCTGCGAAGGTCCTACAGGAATAACCTGAGTTGGGTTGATCATTGTATGGCTGTAATAATAGTGACGTTTGATATGGTCAAAGTTTACGGTTTCAGCTATGCCGGGTATTTGGTAAAGCTCTTTCATATAACCGTACAAATTGGGATAGTCGGCTATCTGCTTTTTATTACATTTAAAGTGACCGTGATAGACAGGATCGAAACGAATCAGGGTAGTAAACAGCCGCCAGTCCGCTTCCGTAATCGCCTCTCCTACGAGGTAACGTGAATCAGCTAAGCGAGTTTCAACCACATCAAGTGCATTGAAAACCGCGTTAAATGCTTCTTCGTATGCCTCTTGCGTGGTCGCAAAGCCAGTTTTATACACTCCGTTGTTGATATTGTGGTAAACCAACTCGTTAACGGTATCAATTTCAGTACGGAGAGATTCTGGATAATAGTCATCTGTGTTCCCCGTCAGAGAATTAAAATCACTGTTTAAAATTCGGATGATATCTGCCGACTCATTGTTAACAATGGTGTTGTGCTTAGTATCCCAAAGAATTGGAACCGTAACTCGCGTAGTGATAGTAGAATCAACATGGGTATAGAGTTGGTGAGCAAAGTCGAAATCAAACAGCTTGTCTTTTGTCGAGCCTGGGTAGTTGCCAAACTCCCAGCCCTTATCCAACATTTCAGGATGTACGACAGACACGTCTATATGGGATTCCAGCCCTTTTAGCTTGCGAAATATAAGCGTTCTATGTGCCCACGGACACGCCAAAGATACATAAAGATGATAACGACCACTCTCAGGTTGGAATTTGTCATGGTCTTCGCTAATACGGTCGCGAAATTTACTCGCCTGACGCTCAAATTTACCGCCGCTTTTATCCGTGTCGTACCATTTGTCTTGCCATTTACCGTCTACTAAAAGTCCCATTGCAATACCTTTCTGTGATTTCAATTCTTAACAGCGCATATTTTTACATGTATTAAGTAGAACGTATGTTGACTTAATACGGATTTATTATTCGAAAAAAGCTAAAATAGAAAGGTAAAAACCAAGCGTATTGCAATATTATAAGGCGCAACTTTTTTGTTTGTAGCGTTGGTTAATATTCTACGCAACTTGCAAATTTACGTCGTTTTGCTTATTTTGCTCGGCTTTAAAAGTGGGTGGGGCCAATCATATTGTCTTTAATTGTAATTAACACGTTTGGTTTGCGCTAAAAACACTTTCACGACTAATCTTTATTATTGGAAATAACATGTCTGAAGATCCTCGCCTTGGCGGCATTGTTCGTCTATATGGTGCAGAAAACACAAATGTTCTCGCTAACAGTCACGTTGCCGTTGTCGGCATTGGCGGTGTGGGCAGCTGGACTGCAGAAGCACTGGCCCGCTCGGGCATTGGCACAATTACACTTGTGGATTTAGATGACGTATGTGTCACCAATACTAATCGCCAGATTCACGCATTAGACAATACAGTTGGCGAGCCCAAAGTGGAGGTTATGGCAGCGCGAATTAAGCAAATAAACCCATCGTGCCGTGTAAATATCATCGAAGATTTTGTTACCCCAGATAATACGCCAGAGCTGATCACGAAGAACATGCACATGGTGGTAGACGCTACAGATAGTATTCGCGCCAAAGCGGCGATGATAGCGCATTGTAAACGCAATAAAATTCCTATCGTTACTGTTGGTGGAGCTGGCGGGCAGATAGATCCAACGCAAGTTACTCGCGGCGATTTAGCAAAAACTACGCAGGATCCTCTGGCCGCAAAGTTACGCAGTGAGCTACGGCGAAATTATAATTTCAGTAAAAACCCAAAACGTCGTTTTGGTGTCGAATGTATATATTCTACAGAGCAGCTTCGTTACCCCCAGCCAGACGGCTCGGTATGTTTCAGTAAATCTGCAATGGAAGGCGGCACCCGTCTTGATTGTGCAGGCGGCTTCGGTGCGGTGGTAACGGTAACCGCTACGTTTGGTATGTTTGCGGCTGCTAGCGTGGTTAATCGATTAACAGGTCAAAAATAAATACGAATTATCAAGTTACGTTACTACGCACAACCTGATATATTTTTCTATTATATGCTTCAAATGATAAGAACATGATACATCCACTAGCTGTATCGTTAATAAGGAGAAAGCTTTGTCACCTGAAGAACTCGAGAAACTCATGGCTGATTGTGCAGCCGACGCTAAAGTAGTCGCATCAACAGAGTTTGACGTTACGCTTGATGACACACCAGAAAGTATTTCGGCAGTCGATGATATCTTACTTAGTTTTATAGACAAATTTCACGATCAGGCGCTGGAAGATGAGGCGGTGTTTACTATCTGTAATATCTTTGGGGCCTATGTAGGTGAGATCCTAAAAGCGCAGCTCGATGGCGAATGGATATATGACCAATCAAATCCACAAGCGCCGGCGGTATTTTTACGCGTTGGAACAAATACGTACGCCCTTGCAGGTATTTGTTACGAGCGCTTAGTGAATGATAGTCAAGTGAGTGTCCATTCATACTATGAGCAAGCGCTAGAAAACCACATGCACTAACGCAGCGTTAATGAAAACTTATTAGTGAGTTCCTTACAAGGGCGTGCTGGTAAGTTTTCAGATTGTGAGTTAGCGATTTTTATTTAGCTGGTGTGATCTAGCTAGCATTAATTCAAGAATTACAGCTAGTCTATTTTAGTGCATCGTCGCTACTGTTATCCTCACCTTTACTGTGTGTATCCTTTTCATCTTTTCCCACTTCAGGTGTGGCCCAATCTTCGATCATCCACTTAAGATGTCTACTACGGGTAACGACATAAAGTGTTATTGTATAAAGCAATATCTTTAATGCGGTCACCAACTCAAACCCCCAGTGATGATGCATTAGGTAATACATCTGACCTGTCAGCAACACAAGAACCCCAACTTGTATAAAAGGCAGCACAAAATGTCGCCAGCTTAGCCAATTCCGCTTCCAGAGACGCTCTCGTTGGCTTATTAGCACTAAACTTGTTAGTACAGGTAAACTGGCTACTAGGTTAAGACCAAGCGCTTCTTTTTGTGGATAGAAAAATGCCAGCAACTCTGTGGTTTGTGACCGTGATACCACGGAGAAGATAAACACCAGCCAATCTACGCACAGCAGTAACAATAGAAAATATAACCATGATGGAGCGAGAATGCGTCCCGATTCATCGTAGTGTTTAAGCGGTAGTTTTAGCATTTTTCGTCCGGGCCTTTTTATTTTTGATATATGATTTATGTCTTATGGCTTATAAAGTGTTGTGTTTATTTGAGAAGTAATAGCATCACCGAAAGGTTGTGGTTACATACTCGAATATTTCCATTTTATTGCCCGTGATGAGCTTTTCCGCTTGCCCGTGTTTAATCGCGTTTGATAAGCCAAGGTGGGGTTATTTTCTCAAAAACAAAGCACAAATCTGTGAGAATCTGTTTTCAGCAGTAAAACTGTCGTTAATGCTTAACCTCAGTTTACTAAATTAATTAAATAATGAGGCATTCTGTACTGTGTTATGAAAAGACTTGCTGTATAATTCGCGCCCATTTTGAGCACAGTCATTGGCTAGGTGAAATTTTAGATGACAGTAGAAACGTTTAATCCGAATAAAGTGACCAACAGCACTACAACGCTTGAAACGCCTGTTAAGGTGTTGCAAGAATCAACGCCAAAAAATACCAGTAATGGAAGTCGCATCGGTTTCGTCTCGTTAGGTTGTCCGAAGAACCTAGTTGACTCAGAGCGTATTCTTACACAACTTCGTACTGAAGGTTATGATGTTGTGCCCACATACAACGATGCTGACTTAGTGATTGTAAATACCTGCGGCTTTATCGATGCTGCGGTTGAAGAATCACTCGATACCATTGGTGAGGCGCTTAAGGAAAATGGTAAAGTTATTGTAACCGGTTGCTTAGGCATTAAAGAAGATGAAATACGTGAGGTTCATCCTAATGTTTTGGCTATCACTGGTCCACACGCTTATGAAACTGTGGTGGAACAAGTACACGAACACCTACCAAAGCCATCCCATAATCCTTTTGCAGACCTTGTACCCGATCACGGTGTGAAACTGACCCCACGTCATTATGCGTACCTGAAAATATCTGAAGGCTGCAATCACAGATGCACGTTTTGTATTATTCCTTCAATGCGCGGCGACCTTGTGAGCCGTCCTGTAGGTAATGTACTTGACGAAGCAAAGCGCTTGAAAGATGCCGGTGTAAAAGAGTTGCTGGTTATCTCGCAAGATACCAGTGCATACGGTGTGGATGTGAAGCACAGAACTGGCTTTTGGAACGGAATGCCGGTAAAAACACACATGCAGCAACTCTGCGAAAAGCTGGGCGAAATTGGTATTTGGGTACGGTTACATTACGTATATCCCTACCCTCATGTCGATGAGCTTATCCCGCTAATGAATGAGGGAAAAATTCTTCCTTATCTCGACATTCCGTTTCAGCATGCAAACAAGCGTATTCTTCGCCTCATGAAGCGTCCTGGCAGTGCCGAACGTGTACTTGAAAGAGTTAAAAAGTGGCGTGAACAGTGCCCTTCATTGGTAATACGTTCCACGTTTATTGTCGGGTTCCCGGGTGAAACGGAAGAAGAGTTTGAGGAACTACTCGAATTTCTAAGAGAAGCGCAGCTAGATCGCGTGGGCGCTTTTGCATACTCCCCTGTCGAGGGTGCAAGAGCCAATGATCTTCCCGACCCAGTTCCAGAAGACATCAAACAACAGCGTTTGGCTCGTTTTATGGAAGTTCAGGGCGAAATAAGTGCTGCCCGTTTACAAGCACGCATTGGCAATGAATATCAGGTTGTTATCGATTCTGTAGACAGCGAAGGAGCCGTGGGACGAACCTATGCCGATGCGCCTGAAGTTGACGGATTAGTGCACCTTAACGGCGTTTACGATGTTAAACCGGGCGAGAGAGTCTGGGCAGAAGTCATTCATGCAAACGAACACGATGTTTGGGCTGTACTCTCTGAAGACCAAGATGAAGAGCACACTGAATAGAGCTTGCTTAACACAGAAACAAAAATAAGGCGCTTTTAAGCGCCTTATTAATATCAGTTTATCTCACACCAAGGGTGTAGCTAGCTAGCAAAGATAACTACCAGGGTAAAATTTCACCGTTGGAATGCACAAACTGTCCAGTTGTCTCAATCGACAGTTCTGCTATTCTTTCAACAAGTCGCTCGGCGCAAGTGGTGGTGTCTATATCGCCCGCACCACCCACCATTTCAGTTTGCACAAACCCTGGGTGTAAAAGCGCTACCGCTATTCCTTTCGGCTTAAGGTCGTTAGCCAAGGAGACGCCAGCGGCATTTAACGCTGCTTTCGACATTCTATACCCATAGTAGTTGCCTGAGGTATTGTCAGCCATCGACCCCATTCTGCTGGTGATAAGCGCAACCTTGCTACCTGATGCTAGGTTTGGAAGTAGAGTTTGAGTAACGAGAAGCGGGCCAAGAGCATTAACTCTGAATTGATAATCGATGGTATTTGGGTCCCAGTCTTCTATGGACTCTCTACCTAAAACGCCTGCGTTATTGATTAATAGATCAATGTTCACATCAGCAAGAGGCGCTAGTTGTTCCGCAAGCGTGTCTGGTTGCGATACGTCAACGCCACTTATAACGTTCACGCCTGCGCTGTTCAGATCATCACAACTGTTACGACATGTCGCATACACTTTTGCACCCTGAGCTTTGTACTGCTTTGCAAGCGCTAGCCCTATCCCTCTGTTACCGCCAGTAATGACAACATTCATAATAGCTCCTTAAATGTGTATGTGTTTTATATCAGTGATTTGTTTATGTTTATTTCATCAATGCTGGGTGTATGCTTTTCTCTGTGCTCGTAAGTAAATTTAAGTAAAACATTGTTACTAAAAAGCCGCCCCCTTATTTCTCATCAGTTTAATGTTGTAAGTAAACGTTCGAGATCTTCTGGGGTATCGATGCCAATGGGTGGCGATGCGACAGCCTGTTGACAGTGGATGCTGTCGCCATACCACAAGGCTCGCAGTTGCTCTAACGACTCTATTTGCTCTAACGCGCTTGGTTTATAATTTACGTATTGCTGAATATATCGTGCCCGGTAAGCATAAATACCGATATGACGATGATAAAGCGAAGTATTAGCATCGTTTTTATTTGCCATCATTCTGTCTCGCTCAAAAGGTATAGGCGAGCGGGAGAAGTAGATTGCTTCATCGTTTGTGTTAACTACAACTTTCACAATATTGGGGTTAAACACATCATCTGTTGCGGTTACGGGCGTTGTCAGTGTAGCCATGTCACACTGAGTTGCGTTTGTAAGATTAAGGGCAACCTGACGAATATTTTCAGCGGGTATAAAGGGCTCATCGCCTTGAACGTTCACCACAATGGCATCATCATTCAGCGCCATTTTCTCTACCACTTCGGCAATTCTTTCTGTGCCTGATTGGTGATCGCTTGATGTCATGCATACTGTACTGAAGGCTTTAGCCACTTCTTCAATACGAGTATCGTCAGTTGCCACGATAACGTTTTCTGCACCTGCTTCTGTGGCTCTCTCAACGACATGCTGAATCATAGGCTTACCGTTAATTAATGCTAATGGCTTACCGGGAAAGCGACTAGATCCATATCTTGCCGGAATAATTACTGTAAAAGCCATAATTGTTTTACCTTAGCGAGTCTCGTCTACTTGTTCTAATGACAGGGTTGTAGCCTTGCTCTCAATAAGCACGGGGATGCCTTCTTTAATGTCGTACGCTAAGCGATCGAAACGGCAGACTAACCTTGCATTAGACTCATCTAATACCAGCTTTCCCTTACACACGGGGCATGCTAAAACGTCTAATAGCTTTTTATCAAATGCCATTCTCATTTTCCTTTTCATTGCTTTGAACCGTCAATCCGCAGTTCAACAGCTTATTTGTAATCAGATTGAAAAATTGATTGTCGATGTTTGCTGTTACAGGCAAAAACCAGCAGTATTTATGTGCAAAAGCCGACACCTTTACCGCATCTTTCTCTGTCATTATGACTGTTTCAGTGGGTATATCGTCAACAGTAAAGTCATGATGGTCGGGAAACGCACGGGCAGAATCGAGCTTTAAACCCAAATTCTCTAGCTGAGAAAAAAAGCGCTGTGGCGAGCCTATTCCCGCAAGTGCACTCACTGCGCTATCACGAAAACTGTCTAAAGTTATCTGTCGCTGCCTATCTGTAACATTGACCAAATTGCCTGGTTCTAAGGACATTAGAAACTGCGCTGCACACGGTTGAGATAACTGTGGCATAACTGCGCTGTTGTGTATAATTGCATCTACAGTTCCTAGACGCCATTTCCCCTCACGCAAAGGTCCCATAGGTAATAAAAAACCGCTACCCACTAACCTATCATCCATTACTATTAATTCAACGTCTCGTGATAACGCATAGTGCTGTAGACCATCATCGCAAATGATGAGGTCGCTCTCACATTGTTCGACAAGATAGGTTGCTCCGCGCACGCGGTTAGGGTCGATGACCACATCGCAACCACTGCGACCGGCCAATAATCGGGGCTCATCACCAACGTGTTTCGCTTCGTCGTTTTCACTTACTTTTCGCGGATAAAAATCTGATTTACCGCCATAACCTCGACTTAAAATACCAACCTTTACACCTTTATTTTTGTAATATTCGGCGAGTGCCAACACTACGGGAGTTTTGCCATTACCCCCTACTGATATATTTCCAACGACAATAACGGGAACGTCTACTTTTACCGATTGTTTAACGCCAATAGCATACAGCCAACGGCGAAGCGCAGAAATCAGATAAAAAAGCAGGGCAAGCGGAGATAGCAACCACACTAAGGGATGGCCGCGATACCACTTTTTTGCAATATCACTCACTTACTATCACCAAATTGCAAAGCATGTAGTTGGGCGTAGTGCCCCGTTTTAGCCAGCAACTCACTATGACTGCCCTTTTCAATAATTTTGCCTTGTTCGACCACCATAATAGCATCAGCATTTTCAATGGTTGATAATCTATGGGCCACCACAATACTGGTACAACGTTTTTGCAGTGTTTCCAATGCATCTTGAATGAGTTTCTCAGACTCCGTATCAAGTGCAGACGTTGCCTCGTCCAGAATAAGAATAGGTGCCTCGGCCAAAATAGCTCTGGCAATGGCAATGCGCTGTCGTTGCCCACCCGAGAGCATAAGGCCATTCTCACCTATCACCGTGTCCATGCCATCGGGTAAATTCGCTAAGAACTCGTCTACATGTGCCATTTGGGCGGCATGCTCTATATCTTTGCGAGAAACACTTTCCTGTGCGCCGTAGGCAATATTATTGGCAATACTGTCGTTAAATAGTGTGACATTTTGAGAAACCACTGCAAACTGGGCGCGTAGAGATTTAAGGTCAATACTATTGAGCGCTTTATCATCAAGACGAATTTCTCCTTCTTGAGGCACGTAAAAACGTGTAAGCAGAGAAGAAATTGTAGATTTCCCACTGCCTGAACGGCCTACCAAGGCAATAGACTGACCAGGGTTGGCAGTGAATGACACGTTCGATAAGGCTGGCGTTTGTTTGCCTGGGTAATAAAAAGTGACATCATCAAACTCTAATTTACCTGCTGCACGATCAAGCTTTTCCGAGCCTGAATCGTCTTCATCTTGCTGGTCGAGTATCTCAAAAATACTCGCACATGCAGCCATTCCTTTCTGAAATTGATTGTTGATGGTGGTGAGCTGTTTCAAAGGCTTTAGCAACATAACCATACAGAACACAACGTTAATAAATACGCCGGCAGTAAGTTGCTCTAACATGCCCGGGGTGCTGGCAATAAACAAAACTACCGCCAGTGCAATTGAAGCAATTACCTGAATAGAGGACACACTGAGAATTTGCGTTACCGACAGCTTCATGGTTTGCTGGCGATTATGATTGTTTTTTTGCTTAAATCTGTCCTGCTCTATTTTTTGACCACCAAACATGAGAACCACTTTGTGTCCTCTTACTGCTTGCTCGACTGACGATGTCAAATTGCCCATAGAATGCTGAATGTTTTTACTCACCACTCTAAAACGCTTGCTAACAAACGCGACTATAACGGCAACTAATGGTCCAATGAGAAGAAAAATAAGCGAGAGCTGCCACGAGTAGTAAAACATAACACCTAATAGGCCAATAACGAGAGCTCCCTCTCGTATAAGCGTAAGTAAGGCTTTACCCGACGCGTTAGCCACTTGCTCCGTATCGTAAGTGACCTTACTAATCAAACCACCTACGGCATGATTGTCGTGAAACTCAACGGGTAAATGAATATATTTGTCGAACAATTGCTGTCGCATACGCATAACAACTTGAGCACCAATCCAACTTAGCGTGTAGGTACCTAAAAAGTTGAATATACCTCTAAGTAGAAACAGCGGAACTATGGCATACGCTGCTAGTCTTAAATATTCGTGGTCGTTTTTGCCTAGCGATTCATCAATCATAGGCTGAAGTTGTGCAAACACAAACGTATCAACTGCCGAGTAACCTATCATTCCTATGATGGCGAAAACGAAAGGCACTTTGTATGCTTTTAGATAGTTTAAAAAGCGTTTAATTTGAAAATCCGAGGCTTCGGTTTGCTGCATGAATTATGTTCACCCGTCTTAAAATTCGTTGATAAACTCACAAGACTTTGTTGTGTTTTTACTGCGATATATTGTACTCGGTATTATAATAATTCCCTAATTTCACAGGTAATTCGATTAAAATCTCACCTTCCAGCGCTTTAATATTCACAAGGTTTCATTTTTGCTGACACAGTTGAATGTCTGGCATGGCCTACAAATGGGACGGATAGATTGCTTTCAAATACCAACGCTCGTTTAAGTCGAAACGCTGAGACTGAATAACTACATTGTGGTTACAGTAATCGTTTTCAAACCTACTATTCAACCATTTAGACAACATACAAACTTTGGAACTCCCTAACGTTATTTTCATATACCCATGGTAACTCGACATATAGTAAGGGACACCAAGTGCTTCATAACGCTGTATTACAGGAAGTGCCGGAAACTTCCAGCGGTTCTCAAACCCCTGTGTAATGATTATGGCTTTAGGGTTAACCTGTCTGACAAATACTGACGTAGATGAGGTGTTGCTTCCGTGATGTGGAGCAATAAGGATATCTGCATCTACAGTTAACGTTGGTGCAACTGACTTAAATGATGCATTCGCATCTTCTGCTGACTGATTTGTGGTTGCTGCGTTCACTGTATTTAACAGAGCATATTCAGTGCTTCGCTCAATATCGCCTGGCAATAAAATACTATTAAATGCGTCGCTTATTTTAATCACGCAGGAATGATTATTATCGTTTGTGGAATTACCCGGTAATGGCCATAAAATATCGATGCGTAAGCCTTGCCACTTTTCTGTTTTGCCTTGTTCACAGCCTTCAGTAGGAGAAAACCAAAGAGCACGACTAGCCAGATCTGAATTTGCTACAGTGGCCTTTCCCCCGGCGTGATCGTTATCTTTGTGGGTGTGAAAAACATAATCGATAGATTCAATACCTAACTTGTTCAGCAAGGGTAATAGCACTTCGCTGGCCGTATAAGCTACCCCCCTGTAACTAGCGCCAGAATCAATAACTAAAGCCCTACCTGCTTTTACCACTGCAATTGCGCTGGCCTGCCCCGCGTCTAAAACATGTACATTCCATTGTTTTGGATTACTGGGTACGCGTAGTGTTAAAAGTGGAACAAGAAGTACAATCACCGCTACCTTTTTATAGCGCCAACGTGGGCCAATGAGTAAAAACATAAATGCCAGTGCACAGACCGCTGCTTTAGCATCTAAGTTAATATCTATTGAAGCATTTTCGTAGCGTGCTAAAAATTTCAAAAATTCAATAAGCCACGTCATGACGGTATCTAAGTAACTGAACAGCTTTTCTACCGCTGAAATACAGAATTCAGACACCTCTGAAATTATCGAAGCGTTTCCTGAAGTATCAACCCTATTCTCACCAACTAAATTCATTTTTAACAACGTTAAAATGAGCAGAACAAGCAAAGCAGGCGGCAACAGCAAGGTAATAATGGGTACTGCAATAATATTGGCCAAAAGCCCTACGACAGAAAATGTGCTGAAGAATATAACAGTGACGGGGATCATAAATATGCTTAACAATATTTGTAAGCTAAATAATGTTTTTACAAATGACTGTGTAGATAATCGGAATCTGGCAACTAAGAACCAAATGTAAAGTACAGCACTCACGCTTAAATAAAAGCTTGCACTTAATATGGATAATGGGAATAGCGCTATACTTACCGCTACCATCGCAACTGCAAGGTGAAGAGGCCTGTATGTAAAGCATAACAGTGTCAACACACTGGCTACAGTTAGCAGTACATAAGCTCTTACAACGGGCAACGCTAAGCCGCTTAGCAAAGTGTAAAGACCACAACCTATCCATACGATAGATATAACAAGGTGTCTGTAGTTGATATACGAAGCTAATAGATGCTCTCGCTTGAACAGGCTTTGAGACTTCTTCGTTGAAGCAAACAATGCCGAAAAAGCACTGCTTAGCTGAGCTTTCAAGTAAACGATACAACAGCAGAACAATAAAACATAACCTGCAACTACGCCTAAATGCATGCCTGAAATACTGAATAAATGGCCCGTGCCCGTAACTTGCAAAAGCTCCCAATGTAACGGTGTAAAACCACCTCGAAGCCCTAAAAGAAGCGCTTGCCACCATTGAAGGTTATTGCCCCTTAACTCATTAAGTACTGATGCCATACGCAAGCGAAAGCTGTGACGGTGAGATACATGGGCAAAATAAAGCTTTTTAATGTAACCGGTAACGTGAACATGATCCGCCATAAGATGCTTTTGCTGATTAGCCCCCACCGGATTTTGAGTGCTATAGCTTGGCTTTAGTTTTACCAACGCCAGGAAGATATCGCCATTATGAAGGCAGCTGCTTTCATCAAGCTGATTCGAATCATTTATTGTGGGAGCTGTAAGCCTTCCTTTTTTGCCAGCAAGCCCCTCTATAAAGGTAGACTGAGGTGATTGTTCGGTGTCATTTGGCGCTATAAACTCAACCATATAGCGATGACTTTTTACCTCAGTGAATGTATTGATAGATGTACTGATAGTTGTATTGGGGGAAGTATCGAGGCTTTTTTTATGTACTGGACCTTTAGGGTTGGGTATACAGCCACCGCTTAAAACGCGAGCTTGTAATATGATGTCTTTTTGAATTTTGTCTTTTGGGAGTTGCCAAGCATAGTGGTAATACCCTACACTCGCCTCCATTAAAACGCCCGTCAATGCGCCGCAGGCAACAAGCATGCTCAGGAAAGCGACAGAGCGTCTGCTAAGAGGGAAGAGTCTTAAGGATGAGACCTTGTATAGGTTTCGGTTGAAAGTGTAAAAAGAGGCTTCACTCGCGCACTGACATGGAAATTGTCTTGGTATATGTTCAGGCTTGAGTTTTGTTGTTGGGCTTAACGCAAACCGGTGATAAGTGGCTAGAATGGTAAGCAACAATATCACCAGTGCGATTAGTAAAAAAAGTTCGCTTTTTGAAGGTAAGCGAGGCCAAAAAACCGCACTGATTGCGCCAACGCAAAAACTAAATAGCCAAATTGTGATACGATTTACCATTGATTCACGTAACTATTTTTATCTAGACCTTATTTAGGTAGCTTATTTAGGTAGCTTAGTAGCGTAGACTGCCAAACTTTATTAGGGTTAATAAACTTGCCAGTTTCCGAGTTTGGGTTTAACGAGCTTGGGTTTAATCCTCGAAGGTGTACGTGGCGAAAATTGGCAAAATATTTTTTTCTTTTTTATGATTAACATTGCGAGCTATCATGTTCTTTTTGACTCTTAATTTGAGAAGCATCGAACTCTATGCCTAAGAAATTTATTCGACGCTTTCTGCCAGATCATCAAAGCATCAAGAAAAACAAAGCCCTTAAAGTGTTTGGCCATGTTCTTCATGAGCCGAATTTATGGCATCTAAATCGCCGCTCAGCGTCTGGTGCGTTTGGCATTGGGCTTTTCTTTGCATTCTGGCCGGTGCCATTTCAAATGTGGCTATCTGCGGGTGTTGCTATTCCGTTTAGAGCCAATATCCCCCTGTCAGTTGCTACCGTATGGATAACCAATCCCTTCACTATTCCTCCCATATTCTATGGTGCCTATAAGGTAGGAACTACTGTACTTGGGACCAAACCTGAACACTTTGAATTTCAATTTAGCTGGCAGTGGGTAGTTGAAAGTATCAATACCATAGGGCCTGCGTTTTTGGTGGGATGCGGAATATGTTCAGTGGTTTTTGGATTAGCGGGCTATCTATCGCTTAACTGGATATGGCGCTTTCAGGTAAGAAAGGCGTGGGAACGCAGAAAACACAACCGCATAGATGAGAATTAGAAGAGCGTTAGAAGAGCGTTAACTTCCGCATGCTATATTGCGCTAAGATATGAAAAAGCTAGCGCGCACTGCTCACTAGCTTTTTTTAGAGGCTTAAGACGTTAACGTGCACTCCCTGCAGTTAACGCGCTGCGTGAAATGAGTCAGAATACCCTACACGGGTATTGTTCTATGCTACACCTCATGCTCGTTTTATGCCTCATGCTCGTTCAGAAAAGCTATCAGAGTAGCTTCGTCCCATACATCAACATCAAGTTCTTGAGCTTTCGTCAGTTTAGAGCCTGCTTTTTCACCAGCCACTAAGAAATCGGTGTTTTTCGATACCGAACCTGCAACCTTAGCGCCTAACACCTGAAGACGAGCTTTGGCATCTGAACGCCCCATTTCACTTAATGTGCCCGTAATCACGCAAGTTTGTCCTTTAAGCGGTAAGTTTGCTTCTTCTCTTTTTTCAACCGCAGGCCAATGTATTCCTACCTCTAATAGAGCATTGATTACGTCGGTATTGTGGCTTTCGTTGAAAAAGTTAAAGATATGTTCTGCCACAACCTTACCAACATCCTGAACCTCTACTAATGCTTCAAGGGTTGCGGTTTGAATAGCATCTAACATGGTGAAGTGCATGGCCAAATTAGCCGCAGTTGCTTCGCCTACTTCACGAATACCTAACGCATAAAGAAATTTTGCCAGTGTCGTTTTTTTAGAGGCTTCCAGTGAATCTAACAGTTTGGTGGCCGACTTTTCTGCCATTCTCTCCAAACCTATTAAGCTACTTAAAGGTAAGGTAAAAAAGTCGGCCGGAGTGTGCACTAAATCAGCATCAACAAGTTGATCGACTAACTTGTCGCCAAGTCCATCGATATCAAACGCTTTACGAGAGGCAAAGTGCTTAAGCGCTTGTTTCCTTTGTGCTGCACAAATTAAACCACCGGTACACCTTGCCACAGCTTCGTCTTCTAGTTTCTCAACATTTGAATCGCACACTGGGCACTGTTGGGGAAAATTGATTTCAGTTTCACTACCAGTACGGTTCGCTTCAACCACAGAAACCACCTGAGGAATAACATCTCCAGCTCGCCTAATTACAACGGTATCGCCTACCTTTACGCCTAATCGCTCAATCTCGTCTTGGTTGTGTAGCGTAGCGTTTGATACTGTAACACCACCAACAAACACAGGTTCGAGCCTGGCAACAGGCGTAATTGCGCCAGTGCGCCCTACCTGAAACTCTACATCAATCAGTGTTGTGACTTCTTCCTGAGCAGGGAACTTTTGTGCAATTGCCCAGCGCGGTGCTCTGGCGACAAATCCAAGCCTGTTTTGTATAGCAATATCATCTACCTTAAACACCACTCCATCAATGTCGTACGGCAGGGCATCCCGTTTATTAAGAATAAGATTGTAGTATTCCAAACACCCGTTCCCGCCATCGGCAGTGCTGATATCTGGGCATAAGGGAAGCCCCCACGATGCCAGTTTATTAAGGCGCTCACTGTGACTATTTGGCAATTCAAAAGTGTCTGGTTGCACCACGCCTAGAGAATAGGCGTAAAACATGAGTGGCCTTTTTGCGGTAATTTTCGAGTCTAGCTGTCGCAAGCTGCCCGCGGCCGCGTTGCGCGGGTTGGCGAAAACTTTTGCCCCCTTCCCACGCTGACTCTCATTCAGCTTTTCAAACCCATCTCTAGGCATAAACACTTCACCGCGCACTTCAACTCTTTCAGGCCATTGTTCTCCTCGTAAAGACAATGGAATATTAGAAATAGTTCGTACATTGGCAGTTATGTTTTCCCCTACCTGTCCATCGCCTCTTGTTGCAGCACGCACAAGCTCGCCATTTTCGTACAAAATACTCACAGCAAGGCCATCAAGCTTGGGTTCACAACTAAATGAGAGTGATGCAGTGTCTTTAAGGCGATCTTTGAGGCGCTTTTCAAACGCCAATAAAGATGCATCGTCAAACGCGTTGTCTAAAGACAGCATAGGAACTTCGTGTGTCACTTGCTCAAAAGCAGATAGTGCAGCACCGCCTACCTTTTGACTGGGAGAGTTAGCACTTTTCAGTTCTGGGAATTCTTGCTCTAGCGCAATTAATGCCTGCATATCCCTGTCGTACTGGGCATCGGGCACTGACGGGTCGTCAAGAACATAATACTGATAGTTATATTCATTGAGTTGTTTACGTAGCGCTGCCACGTCGTTTTTTGCTTTCTCTAAGGTATTGGACATAGAGTCGAAATCACACCATAAAAATTTGAAATTATTAAAGTAGAGGTAAAATTAGCGTTTACACTTCTGCTTAAATGAAAAAGGACCTGCTGTTCAAGTCCTTGTAAAAATAAATGCTAAATGTCGTTTAGGGCCTTTACCCCTCGACTCAACTACAGCTTAGAAACACTCAATCAGCTTCGAGAGATCATTCTTTTACGCTCAAATTCACGAATTTTCTCAACATACTGCTGCAAGCCTTGTTTGGTAAGCATGCTTCTGCGACCATCGAGAACCTGAGCATTGAACTCATCAGCCAATTTGCGCGCAGCGTTGTGCATCATATTAAAAACCTGATGCGGATCGCCCTCAATAGGTAGGATCATAAATAAAGACACACCCTGAGTATCGAAGTTCTCTAAATTATCTATATCAAAAACGCCTGGTTTGAACATATTGGCAAGACTAAATAAAACGGGTCCTTTGCCATTAGAGTTGACGTGGCGGTGAAAGATATCCTGATCGCCAAACTTGAAACCTAGGGTTAGCAACATGGGTAGCAAGGCAGCGCCCGAGATAGGTGCATCATTAGGTGTTCGAACGTTAAGTACTAATACTTCTTGCGCCGGAGGTTCTGATGAATTGCTGCTCGATGACTCTTTCGAGGCAGATGATGCTTGCGATTCGCTGTCATCAAAATCAATGCGCATCTGATCATCACCAAAGTTTGGCTCTTCACGTTTTCTCGCAGGACTTTTACTACGTCGTGTTTTTGATAAACGCTGTCTACCCTGCGGCTTTTCATCATAGCTTTCATTATTCAACGGGTCGGAAAAGATAGGCTCAACACGTGCTCCAGTATTCTCACCTTCATCTCTTGTCGCGTCTACGTAAAGCGTTGAGGTGGCCTTAGGCACTTCTGAACGAGGTGCACTTTTCATCTGTGCCGTTGTGCTGTTTGCATGAGTATTTGATGATGAAGTTGCATCATGAGAAGACTCATGAGTCGAGGCACTTGTTTCAGATGTGGAGCTTACTGGCAAAGAGCTATCATCTACAGAGCTATCTGCTTGTCCCGAAGTCTCAGCCTGCATGGAACTTTCTGTGTCTTCAGAGGTTTCAGAATCTCTGAGTAAAAAATCGGGTGGCTCGGGAAAGTCAGCAATATTGTCATTTCTTAGCGTTGCTGGTTCAGCTGCGTGACGACTACTGTTTTTTATGTGAGGTTTTGGATTCGTTATTACCGAACCATAGAGCGTAGAACGCTGCTCTTTTGAATCTGAGTTTTCTTCTGCAGGCGTGGCAATAACGGTTCTGCTTTTCTCGTCATCAGCCGCATCAATATCTGCGCTGTCTTCCTTTTCGCTCGAATCAGCTGAACCACCACTGGCCAAATAATCACTGGCCAAATAATCACTGGCCAAATGATCACTGGAAAGTGACTGCCTGTTTTCTTCATTGCTGAAGTCGGTAGATGCCTTGTTCTGTTCACTGTCAGAAGCGGGTTCAGAATTTGGACTATCGCCCACTACCCTTACACTGCCAATACCGAGTTCGTCAAAACCACTGTCATCGCGCGACTCTGTATACTCATCGTCATCATTCTCGTCCCACTGACGTGGCTCAAGACGCTGCTTTTCTTCCGGTTTACTGTTGTTTCTTATTTTCCAAATACCATGGGCCAACACGCCTATGATAAAAACAGAACCACCTAACAGTAGAAATAGACGTAATTCATCTTCCATTTAATTCTTTCGCCCTTTGTTATGCTTCTGCGAATGCAACGGCTTCGTCGACATCAACGGCAACCATGCGCGATACACCAGGTTCGGCCATTGTGACACCCGTTAGGTGACTCGCCATTTCCATCGCTATTTTATTATGGGTAATGTAAATAAACTGCACTGTCTCAGACATTTGTGACACCAGATTGCAAAAACGGCCCACGTTAGCATCGTCTAGCGGCGCGTCAACTTCATCGAGTAGACAGAAGGGCGCCGGATTTAATCTGAAAATTGCAAATACCAATGATAAAGCGGTTAATGCTTTTTCTCCACCGCTTAAAAGATGAATTGTACTATTTTTCTTACCCGGTGGACGAGCCATAATGGTCACCCCTGTTTCAAGTAAGTCATCATCTGTAAGCGCAAGATAGGCTGAACCACCGCCAAACACCTTTGGAAAGAGCGTTTTTAAATCTTCGTTTACTTGCTCAAAGGTATTCGAGAAGCGGCTTCGTGTCTCTTTGTCTATTTTTCGGATTGCAGCCTGCAAGGTCTCCAGTGCATTGGTTAAATCTTCATGCTGCTCATCTAAGTGCGATTTGCGTTGAGATTGTGTTTCAAACTCTTCTACCGCAGCAAGGTTTACAGCGCCTAAACGCTGTAAACTCGCTTGTGTTTTCTCTAGCTCTTGCTGCCATTTATTTTCATCGGCGTCTTCAGGAAGTTCGGCAAGAAGTGTTTTTAGCGACTGCTTAGACTCTTGAAGTTGCTCTAATACCGTATTCCCACGTACTCGATGACCCTCTATCTCTATTTTGAGTGTGTCGATGTGCGCCTGTCTAGCCTGAATATCCTTTCCTAAAGCCTGCTGCCCTTTTTCAGCCTCGCGAAGCCATTGTTCTATATCTTCTAGCTGTGCGAGCGCTTCGCTACGCTGGTGCTCTAACTCGTGCTTATTCTCGAGTAGCACCTGAAGCTCTTCATGCTGGGTCTCTTGCGGTGATGTTAACTGTGAAAGCTCGTCGGTAAGTCGAGATGTGGTTTCAACGTACTCTTTCATCTGACTTTCATTTCGACTCACCTGCTCGCTGTACATTTTTTGATGATTATCAAGCTGTTGTTTTTTTAGCGCAAGCTCGTGCTTTTTAGAGGTTAACATTTCTACTTGCGCTCTAAGCTCCACTATACTGAGCTCTTCTCGTTCTCGCCTTTCATTCACATCTGCAAGTGTTTCTTCACACTCTGAAAGCTGCTGTTCATAAAGAGTGAGCGACTCAGAAAGCATCTCTAGCTGGCTCTCTTCCTCCTGCTGAAGAGCTTGCTGCGCTGCCAATTCATCTTGCAGTTTAGTCATTCTCGACTGCTGCTGTTGCTGCTGCATCGCTAACAACGAACGAGCATTTTTACTTTGCTGATACGCACCCTCACACTCTAACAATTCTGATTGATGCTTCTGTATCTCTTGACGTATGTTATTAATCGATAGCTGAGCCATCTCAACCCGCTCTTGGCCTGACAGTTTTGCTTCCTCAAGAGTCTGCATTTCGTTTTCTAATAAAGTTAGCTTATTCGCACGTTGAAGTACTCCGTCTTCAGTTTTACCAGGCTTTAATAACCAATTTTCACCGCACCATAAGCCACTGTGCGACATCGCACTCTTGCCGCTGTCTTTTAATTTGTCTTTGGTTTGGTCACTAAAGAGATCTTCGTCATTTTGAAAGATAAAAATGTCGTTCAAAAAGCTGGGCACTCGCTGATTTTCTGAAAACTCAAGAAGTGCGAAAGCCAACGTTCCAGGCTCTGCCTTATCTGTAAATACAGACTCAGTAAATATCCTCACGCCGCTAGGTAACGCCTCCTGTTGTGAAAACACAGAAGCCACTTCATCCTTTTTAGATAAAAGTGGTTGATTGAGATATTGAAGCACTACCTCAATACAGGGCGCTAACAAGTCTGGAGCGTAAATAGATTGCCACAGCGTTTTCGCCACTTGCTCATTGCTGTCTTGATGAGAAACATAGCGCGATGCATCACTTTGCAGTGCGCTTAATGCGGAATGCGTAGACCTTGCAGCATGAAGTTTTCCGGTTACCTCTTCTAGCTCATTGCGGACTAACTCTAACTCTTCACTGGCTTCAGATTCTGAGGTTGTAAGGTCACTCACTTTTTCTCGAAGCGCAAACACATTCTCTTCTGCCTCTTCAGCTTGCGCATCCAAAATCGCCAATTGCTCTTCAAAGTTCTCATCTTGGGTTTGAGAAAGCTCTTGTTGTATTTCGCTTATTCTTTGAGAGGTGCGCAATTGAACATTCATAAGAGATTGAATTTGGCTGTGGCTCTCTTGCACCTTGCTTTTAATTTGGTTGAATGCAGCTTCTTGCTGCCTTGCAGACGCATTTACATCGCGCAACAGTTGTTCAGCGTCTTCAAAACGCTCTTTCACGCTGTACAGTTCTGCCTCGTTAATTTCAAGCTCGGGCTCTATTTCCAGCAGTGAATCGTGGGATTGCGACAGCAATGTTTGCGCTTCTTGCAACGAGTGCCGTAACAGCTGCTGTTGTTCGTTGATACGGGATATCTCCTGTTCAACTTGTGTTGCTCGCTGTTTGGCATGCAGCGCATTTTGCTCTAAACGAGTGATAGATGTACTGGTGGTGAAAAGGGATTGTTGAATATCATCTACTGTTTGTTTTAGGTCTGATTGCTTTTCTTTATACATGTTGACGCCAGCTTCATCACCCTGCTGACGCGCTATTAACGCCTCCATCTCAGATATTTGAGACGCTTTTTCAGTTTCTAGTTTTTCAATATGCTCACTGTTTTTTAAAAACCGAATTGCAGCAAGCTGCCCTTTTAGTTCTCTTACCTGAGACCGTAGCGCTTTATATCGCGTCGCTGCTGCTGCCTGTCTTTGCAGCTTTTCTAACTGCCGGCCAAGCTCATCGCGCACATCTGTGAGGCGGTCTAAATTATCGAGGGTATGT
The DNA here is from genome assembly GCF_001886475.1 of Alteromonas sp. RW2A1. Taxonomy (NCBI): domain Bacteria; kingdom Pseudomonadati; phylum Pseudomonadota; class Gammaproteobacteria; order Alteromonadales; family Alteromonadaceae; genus Alteromonas; species Alteromonas sp. RW2A1. Next base: position 2,354,157 of record NZ_CP018031.1, read on the forward strand.
TTGATGCGGTTTTCAGTTTCACGTCTGCGCTCTTTGTATTTGGAAATTCCCGCGGCTTCTTCAATAAACACCCGCAACTCTTGAGGTTTTGACTCAATAAGACGGGAAATCATACCTTGCTCAATAATGGCGTATGACCGGGGCCCTAACCCTGTTCCTAAGAATAGATCTGTTACGTCACGTCTTCGGCATTTTGTACCATTAAGAAAATAAGTAGATTGCGCTTCCCGTGTTACCAGACGTTTTACAGAGAGTTCGTTATAGTTAGCATACTCTCCAACAATACGCCCGCTCGTGTTGTCGAATATCAATTCAACACTGCACTGACCTACAGGCTTTCTTGTCGTAGAACCGTTAAAAATAACATCGGTCATTGCGTCACCACGCAAATTTTTTGCAGAGCTTTCGCCAAGCACCCATCGAACCGCATCTATGACGTTGGACTTTCCACAACCGTTTGGCCCCACTACTGCGGTCATTTCACCAGGAAAGGGAATAACGGTGGGTTCAACAAAAGATTTAAAGCCAGCAAGCTTTATTTTTTTAAGGCGCACACTCTGCCCTCATATAAACAGGCACAGCAAAACGACAAACAATGGTTTGCGTATTGTTTACACGTTTAGCGAAAATGGGTGGTGAATGAGCGGTTTTCACGTTATTTTTTAATGCAATAGCACACAGTATTGTCTTTTTATTATCTTATCGACTCTACCAAATCATACAGCTTGTAACAATTAACATTTCTGTCTGACCGTGTTGGATAATATGATGATAGTGTTTGGTGTTATATTTGATGTGATTTTTAATATAACGTTTGACAGTGAGCGGTACTGTTTTAACGTAATTTTTTAAGGAGAGCGAATGAGTGCTGGCGGTGTAAATTATTTTTTCATGGGATTTTCACTAATAAAGACGAAGGGTCTGAAGCGATTTGTTTTTGTTCCTTTTGCCATAAATCTTATTCTATTTTCAGTGGCTTTTTACTTTTTATTTGGTCAAATTGAGTCAGGTATCGCCTATGTCATCAACTTAGTTCCCGAATGGCTTGGCTGGATTAAAACCGCTATCTCGTTCCTACTTTGGCCTTTGGCTGTAATAAGCGTTTTGCTGATTTTTGCACTTATCTTTGGCACCCTAGCCAACTGGATTGCAGCGCCATTCAACGGCGTATTGTCAGAAAAAGTAGAGCGCCACTTGAGCGGACAAGCATTAGGTGATGAAGGAGTAATGGCCCTAATTAAAGACATTCCCCGCACATTGGGCCGTGAAGTAACTAAGCTCGCGTGGTATTTGCCTCGTGCAATCGGGTTTCTATTACTTTTCTTTATCTTGCCCGTAATAGGCCAAGTTTTGTGGTTTCTTTTCAACGCTTGGATGATGGCTATTCAATATTGTGACTACCCGTATGATAATCATAAGGTTCCTTTTACCCGGATGCGTCTTCATTTGTCCGAGCATAAAGGCAAAGCCATGAGTTTTGGTATGATGGTAAATATTTTTTCTTTAATCCCCGTAGTGAATTTTATCATTATGCCGGTAGCAATTTGCGGGGCAACGGCAATGTGGGTAAATGAATTAAAAGATGACGCGTAACAGGCGTCATCGTAGATACGTGAGAACGCAATTATGCGGCTATGCAATTATGAATTATTAATTGGACTGTGACTTAGCAACAAAGGCTTCGTAGGTAGCTAGCCAGTAAGCGGCCTCGTTTTGATCACCTTTGTGATGAAACGCCTGAAAAAAGTTCATTGATATAGGGCGCTGAGCCTCTTGTTTTTCCAATTGCTGTTGCCATAACACTAAATAGAGTGGCGGTATTACGCCGGAATCGTGGTGTTCCATAAATGTAATACGCCTACTTGGCTTATAACTTTTCAGCGCCAGCCCTTCACAGGTTTTTGCCTTTGCAACAATTGTATTCGGGTCGATTGCCGACCAGCGAGCAACGGTTTCTATGGGTGAATAGTAATTGGGGCTATCGATAACCAAATTTGGCGGCGCAAAGTCGCCTATACGCTGTGTGTTACACAACTTCTTTGCCATACTTTTTGCTATCGGATACTCATCAGCAAAACCTGCAAAGTGGGCGAGTTCATGAACAAATACTGAATACGTATCGCCGATATCCAAATACATGACACCGTTTTGCACGTTTGCCTTGCCTTGCTTGGCAACAACAACCGCATGACTGAATTGTCGCTTTTTGGCAATGCTTGCTAAAGGTGTCACGTCGCACCCCAACAAATTCCTATTATTGAAACTGTCGGTACATTTTAGTACGTCTTTTTGAAGCCATACTGGAGGTGCAACACAGAGCGAGAGCGATGCAAGCCTGTCATCGTTATTAAATTTACGATAAAAGCTATCTGCCCTAGTCATAGTGGCTAACGTTGATGCAAAAGGTTGAATTCGCTGTAAACAGCGCCCCTCATCGCCCCAGTTATACGGTTTAATATTGTTAAGCGCTGTAGGTGAATAGCGCTCTATAATGGCCAATGCATCTTTTGCTTGCGTTTGTCCTAGTTGAGCCGCTTCACTTAGGTATTTTTTAGCTTCGTTAAATTCACCGTCATCCCATAACAAACGGCCATATTTGAACGCGCTCTGCATATCTAAAGAGGCTGTTGCAGCAAGTAAAGGCTTTGCTTTCGCATTTTCATCATGCAGAAGATACCAGTCGGCCAAAGCCGCCTGAGCAGGCACATAGCCCTGCTCTGCCGCACGAATCAACCATTTCTCTCGTTTTTTAGGGTTTTGCGACGACATGGCATAGGCCAATTGCGCCTCAGGCACGTTTCCCTTGGCAGCTAACGCCATGAACTCTTCTGATGTACCGTCACTGCCTTTTTGTTGATAGAGCAACCAGGCCGCATCCGCGTTGTCTAGCGTCACCAACTTTTGCAGCCAATACTCGGTACCTAATGGATAAGCCTCGCTTGCGTGATTACGCTCAGCGTTTTGATTAACTTGTTGCGTAGCGACTTCCGTGGTTTCAATATTGTTTGGTAGTTCTGGAAACGCTACTGAATCAGCAGAAGCACTTTCTTTCTCGCTGTGGGCGTTTATCTTCTCTAACGCGGCTACTAGTAATTGTTCTGCGCTGGCATCTGCTTGCGCAGCAGAAGGAGCGCTTTGTTGAGAAGCTTCTTGGGAGCTTTCTTCGCGGGCTTGCAGTAATGCGGCACGCCACAATAATGAAAACGCCGCTCGCATGTGATCTGCCTCTACATCGCTCGTGCTTTCTTGGTCCGCACTAGTAAGGATGGCGTTGGCATTAAACACCAGTTGAGGGATGTAGCGGCTTGTATCACCCGCCACAACAAGCAGTGCAAGCACAGCCAAGAATAAACCGCGCATTGTTTAAACGAACTATTCGCTGTCTACCGACACATCGTCGGTTCGCTGACGCAATCGATTTAGCTCTATACGTGCGTATCTATGTTCAACATAGTCATAAACATTGGTGCTCAGCGCTAATTTAAAATAGTTCGAGGCAATGCCTTTATTTCCTCTTTGGCTATGGTACTTACCTAAGTAAAAGTAAGCCTCACACAAACGGTCGGTAAGTGCTTTTTGACTTGCGATACCTTTTAGTAATGAATTAAGTACCGTATTTTCATCAACAACACCTAAAAACAAATCAACAAGTGAAGTAGCCCAGTGTCCGTTGTCTAATAAAGGTCTTATCGACGCTAAATATTCTGCGCCTTGCTGCGGTGATACTTCATAGTTTGCAAAATAAGACCACAGCGCTCTGAACGGGTCTTTTTCGTCTTTTTTAAGAAATACCGCTAAGTCACTGGTAGCCAACTCTGCTCTGCCACCGTAATAAAGCGCTATACCGCGATTCAAAAACGCAAAGTCTAAATCTGGGTTTATCTCAAGCGTTGAATCAAACGCTTCATACGCCTGAATAAAATCGTTTTGTTGAATATAGTGAATGCCAATGGAGTTGTACGCCTCTGCGTAGTCTGGCTTTAGGTTTATTGCTTGGCTATAGTCGAACTGCGCTAAGCCATTAAGGCCCACACTGTCGTACAACATACCGCGCTGAAAATGCAATTCTGCTTTATCTCCGTCAGATAAAGCAGCGCTTGTTAATATCTGATTATATCGAGCAATCGCCATTTGCGAGCGTGGGTTCGCGGGCGCCGGCTCGGCCAGTAGGAGGTTACCCATTTGACTGCGCTGAGCTTCTGGCTGTGTTTGCGCACAACCGGTTAAAATACAAGCAATTAGGAAAAAAAAGATGAGACTAACGTTTCTGCGCATGGTAAAAAAGCATTCTGTAAAAAAAGAAAAATCCGCTGGTATAAAAAGTACACACCTGGCGCGGCGTTGATGCCGCAACCTTCTCGCATTTAGTGAGAAAAGTAAAGTGTAATAGGCGGGTAACAAAGGTAGCTATGAAGAAAAATAACCTAGAAAAACTGTCACAACTTGCTTTTAACGCACAGCGCTTTTCCCATTCCCCTTACTCTGGTTTTAAAGTTGGTGCCGCTATAGAAACTGACTCTGGTGATATGTTTGCAGGCTGCAACGTAGAAAATGCCGCCTTCCCTTTGGGTCAGTGTGCAGAAGCTTCAGCAATTGGCAGTATGGTTTCTAATGGACACAAGCGTATCGCTCACATCGTTATTGCAAGCCCTAATGAAGATATGTGCTTTCCCTGCGGCGGCTGTAGGCAAAAGATTGCAGAGTTTGCCAGCGATGACACCCCAGTAACCATGATAACCAATACCGGTGAAAGACTTAAAACAACCATTGGCGAACTATTACCCAACGCATTTAGGGCTTACGACTTAGAGAAGTAACCACAAAATGGAAGGGCTTACGGGTTAGGCTTGTTATTGTTGTTGTCGTCTTGGCGCTCATTGAGTTTCATTGCTGCAAGAAAACCAATAAAGAAAACAGCGAAAATGACAACGCCTACCCATATTAAAACGTTCAATAAAAAATCCATGTTACAAGCTTTCCTTTTGCCAAGTTAAATTTTAGTGACACCGTATTTAAAGTATAGAGCAATAAGCCATCTGCGAACCGCTCTATACTTATTTGGATATCGATTAGCTTTTATGTTGAGCTAGCTTCGCTACTTCCCAACTGCAATCCCTTCTCTTCTCGGGTCGGCGCCACCTATCAACTTACCTGATTTGACCTGAATGCCGTGTAACCCACTGTTCAGATCTATCACTTTGACATTATGACCCAACGCCTTGAGCGGCTCCTCTAAACCAATAATGGGGGTGCCTTTCTCGAGCGCTGTGTAATCGTTTCTATTGGTTATTTTAGGAAGATTTATGGCCTCTTGAATATTTAACCCGTAATCCAACATACCAATAAGAGTTTGTGCGACATAACTCACTATTCTTGAACCACCTGGCGAGCCCACCACAATTTCTAATTCGCCTTCTTCATCGAATACCATTGTTGGGCTCATTGCACTGCGAGGACGCTTACCCGGCTCTACCCGGTTAGGAACAGGGAAGCGGTTTTTCGTAGGCGAAAATGAAAAGTCTGTTAGCTGATTATTGAGTAGAAAACCACCTACCATAATGCCCGAACCAAACATGAATTCGATACTTGTTGTCATCGAAACCGCATTACCCTCTTTATCTACAATAGATACATGAGACGTATTCGGTAATTCCATGGAGGTTCCCATAGCAATCTCTGTTCCCGCATAAGGATTACCGGCTCTTGCACGATGCCAGCGCTCTTCTAAACTTATTCCCTCTGCTCTTCGCTCTAAATAGGCTGTGTTAATCATTGCGGCGAAAGGAAGGTTGGTAAAATCGCTATCGGCAATATACTTTTCTCTGTCAGCGTAGGAGAGCGCGCTTGCTTGAGTATATAAATGCGCAAACTCTGCAGAGTCTAGAGGATATTGACCAATATTTTTGTCTTCTAACATTTTTAAAATTTGAAAAACGTTGACGCCACCAGAACTTGGCGGTGGCATGCCGCAAATACGCTTTTCATGGTATGTACCGCAAACTGGGCTGCGCTTTTTCGCTTCGTAATTAGCTAAGTCGTCTACCGACATTTGCCCTGGATTGATTTCAGCAGAATTAACTGCGGCCACAATCTCTTCGGCAAGTTCGCCTTTAAGAAGATAATCGCTGCCATTTTCAGCAATGCCCTTCAATGTTTTGGCTAGTTTTCTGTTTTTTCGTATTGCCCCCTCTTTCAACGGCATTCCTGCCGGGAAAAAGTAAGTTGCGCTTGCGGGAAACGTTTTTAAACCGGGGTGATAATCGAGAGCGACTAACTTTGCCAGCCGAGGCGATACTTTGAAACCTTCTTGAGCTGTGTTGATGGTGTCGTCAAATAACGTGTTCCATGGCAGCTTCCCAAATTCGCCGTGGGCTAATTCCAAGGCTTTTACCGCTCCAGGTACTCCCACTGACTTGCCACCAACCACTGCATCAATCCACTTCATTGGCTTATTACCCTCAATAAACCAATGTGAATTCACCGCTTTTGGCGCTGCTTCTCTGCCGTCAAAGGTATGCAGCACTTTGTTTTTATTATCCCAATAGAGAATAAATGCTCCACCGCCAATACCCGAAGATTGAGGCTCGACCAATGTCAGCATAGATTGAATTGCTATAGCCGCATCAATTGCGCTTCCGCCCTTTTCAATAATGTTCTTTCCGGCCCAAGAAGCATAAGGGTTTGCTGCAACAACCATGTAGTCATTAGCCTCAAAAGCCTTCTTTTCAACATATCCCGTGGCGGCTTCTGGCTCTCCAACCTCTCGTGCTTGTTTTGCTTGTAACGTCGTAGATAAAACACCGGTAACCGCAAATGCTAATAACGATGTGCGAAAGAAAGAACTGAACCTCAAAATAGTGTTTCCTCTTATTTAAATTTCTCTGGATTGATGGGGCGCTTCTTAAGGAATGCGTCAAATGCCTCTTGCGCTGCAGGCATGGTAAGCGCCTCAAGGAAAATATCAAACTCGGCATTCATCTGCTGAGTCACATCCTCAGCTTCGCCTTTTAAGAGCGCTTTAGTTTGAAGAAGCGCAAAGCTCGGTTTACTAACCAATTTCTCAACAGTAGAGGCCACTGCATGCGCAATGTTTTGCTCATCTACTATCTCAGTAAGAAGGCCAAATTGATAGGCATCGTTAGCGGAAAAAGGCTCACCGAGCATTAACCACTGCGCCGCTTTGATGTGGCCCACCATTTTAGGTAAAAGATAACTTGATGCATATTCAGGAACAAGGCCTAAATTAATGAATGGCAAAACAAATTTACTATCCCGTGTGGCATAAACAAAGTCGCAGTGTAAAAGTAAAGTGGTACCAATACCTACCGCTAGACCATGCACCTGTGCAATAACAGGTACAACACAGGTCATAAGAGATCGCATAAACGCTGCTGTCTCAGGTACCTGAGCACCTTCTTTTTGCGCCGCAAAGTCACTAATATCGTTACCCGCAGTAAAGCAGTCGCCATTACCTTTTATTACAACCGCTTTTGTCACACCATCGTTCTTGATACTTAAAATCGCATCGGCCATGAGTTGATACATCTCACGGGTGAGCGCATTTTTTTTATCCGCTCTGTTAATGGTAATAGTTAGCGTTTGCTGAGCTCTCTCTACTAATATCAAAGACATTTTTTATCCTTTCCTGTCGAGTTTTTATTATTCGGGTAAATATCTGTTTTCACCCGTAGGGTAATTTTCTGTATCATAGCGACCAAACTCAAAATAAAAAAATAACTATCGCTAATGATTTCACTGCCGTTTTCGTTTAAGTACAGTGCAGGCCCTTTAATATTAGCCTTGTGCTCGTTTATTGCCTTCTTCTTTGAACCTCAATCAAGTGATTGGCTAGCTTACGACCGCTACGCTATTCAGGGTTTGGATACGTGGCGCCTTATTACTGGAAATATCGTCCATACAAATGGTTATCACCTTTTGCTAAATATTGTTGGATTAACTCTACTCTGGGCACTACACGGCGAACACTACCTTCCTACTCGATTTTTAAAAGTCTTTGTTTGGTGTTGCCTAGCCACCAGCGCTGGCCTTTATTTCTTTTCAGAAAACCTCATTTGGTATGCGGGTTTATCCGGTGCGTTACACGGTTTATTCGTGTGGGGCGCTTGTATGGACATCAAAGAAAAAATGACATCAGGCTGGCTATTACTTGTAGGCATTGCGATTAAGGTGGGCTACGAACAATACAATGGCAGTAGCGCACAAGTTGCTGAGCTGATTGATGCAAAAGTTGCTGTTGATGCCCATATGTTTGGTGCAGTGGGCGGATTAATTATTTTTCTACTCATGATAAGTACAGCAAAGCGTACTTAATCTCTCTTGGCCCTGCGTCTCACTTACCACTTTTCACTCGGTAATAATTACAAATAAGCACATCCACAAAAAGGGCCCTTTTCGAGCCCCTAGTGCGTTAACTTTAGAAGCCCAACGAATGTTGGGCTTTTTTATAAATGGTAAATACGACTACAAGTTTTCTTCAAATAACTTATAGATCCTACGGTATTCATCTAACCATGAACTTGGCTGAACGAAGCCATGCGGCTCTACAGGATATATTGCAGTCTCAAAGTCTTCTTTTTCTAGTTCAATTAGCCGTTGTACCAAACGAACGGTATCGTGGAAAAAGACGTTGTCATCAACCATAGGCGCATTTATCAGCAGCGGCTTTTCTAACCCTTCTGCAAAATAAATAGGCGAACTGCGCTCGTAGGCAATAGGATCCACATCAGGCGTATTGAGGATATTAGATGTATACGGCGTATTGTAATGAGCCCAATCGGTAACCGGTCTTAATGCAGCACCAGCAGCAAATAAATCTGGCGCTGTGAACATAGACATAAAGGTTAGGAACCCACCGTATGAACCGCCATATGTGCCGATGCGCTCTCTGTCTACATTAGCATTTTCCACTAAATAGTTGATGCCATCGCGCAAATCCTGCACCTCTGGCGTGCCCATTTGACGATAAATCGCCGTTCTCCAATCTCTGCCATACCCGGCAGAAGCACGGTAATCCATATCTAGCACTACATAACCTTGTTGTACCAGCATGCTGTGGAACATGTACTCACGGAAATAGCCCGACCACCCCATATGGGCATTTTGTAAATAGCCTGCGCCATGATTAAACACTACGGCCTTATTTTTCTTAGTGCTGTCGTATCCTTCAGGTAAGTACACGCGAGCATAAATTGGTGCATCGGTATGCGACGACTCTATAGCTACAACGTTAGGCACAGCCCAAGGTAACGAAGCAAACTCTTCGCTCAAACTCGATGTAATTTGCTTTGCTACGGTTGTAGCTTCTGCGGGCTTAACATAAAGCTCGGGCGGACGATTAACTTTACTGTGACTGAGAAGTAGCGTGTCGCCATCTGGGCTTAATGAGTAATCTGTGATGCCATTTAAATTAGTAAGCGTTTCAATTGCTTTTGTTTGCGTATCAACTCGATAAATCTCGTAGATACCTGGATGCTCACTGTTTGCTTTATAATAGATATAATTATCGTCATTGCTGAGAGTGATGTCATCAACGATATAATTGCCTTTGGTTAGCGCTACCGGGTCTTTTCCCGGTTTTTGCAAATACACATGAGCGTAACCTGTATGTTCAGATTGATAATACAGCGTTTCACTATTATTTAACCAACCGAAGTCGTTGAAACGATAGTTAACCCAAGCGTCATCATGAAGGCGGTGTTGACTGTCGAGGGTTATGTCCTCTAAATCTACGGTAGTAATCCAGCGGTCTTTGTTGTCCCATGCCTCCAGCATAACTGCTACAGCATTTCCATTTTTGTGCCAGCGAATAGAAGGCTTTGTCCAATACCAGCTTTGAAACAACTTAATGGGACGGGGCAAGCGGTTCACTTCATAAGTTTCACCGTTTGCCTTTGCATTTTCTGCTTTTACGTCTGCCAACACATCGTCGTTATAGCCTGGTAGATTAAAGTAATTAAGCTCAGATTTTTCGCCGGTTTTTAAATTCAATAGCCATAAATCGTGGCTCTCAGGCTCTGCATCAGCCACTCGCTGTCTTACTGGCTTCGCAGCTATTCGACTGTCTTCTTGAATATAGTGCGGCATGATATCGCTATCATCTCTGGTAGGTTTACTTTCAGTGGTGGCTACCACAGCGTAATTACCCGCTGGAGACACACTTATACCCGCAAGGCGATGAGACTTGTCAAAGTAAAAAGGCGAAGGCGCAACAGCTGTATTTACCGAGGCCAGCTGTTTGTTTGCCGCGTCACGGTCTTTTTGGTTTTGCCTTTGCAGCTTGATATATTCGATAAGTGATTGTTGCTCTTCAGCAATATAATCCTTAGCATGGTTAACCGCTGTTGGAGCGTCGTCGAAAACCCAACTGACCAACTCTTCCCGAGTGCCGTTTTCTAAGTTGATAGCGATAAACTTATTACCACTTGTTGCCATGAGACGACCATCGGTCATAAACGATAGCGTAGAAAGCGGGTTACCGCCGCGAGTAAGCTGTACCGTTTTACCATTGGTAAATTGCACATAGACACTGTCTTTAAATCTGAAGGCAACAACACCATCGCCTCTCTCAACCCGTTCGTCATAGCGGTATGTGTGCATATCGGCTAGCGGCGCTTTGCTTTCTTTTCCTACGTTATTGCTATCGATAACATACACATCACTAAGAGCGCTGTTCTCGCGCTCTCTTTCAAAGACAATGGCTGAACCATCTACCGACCACCCCATATTGGTGGGCAAGGCTCCTATCCACTGCGGATCGGACATAATTTGTTTTAACGTTATCTCACCGTTTTTCGACGCGGCAGGTGCTGATGCAAGGTTTGTTTGTGGCGTTACCGATTCAACAATGGTGTTAGACGCAGACACCGCAGTCGTTTCATTTTTAGTATTGGTGCTTACGCAACCACCAAGTGCAATTGTTACGCTTGCGGCAATAAGCAAAGAATTATATTTTTTCATTTTTTTCATCATTGTTGTGTGAAACCCACCGGCATTATACGCAAAGGGCTTATAGTGTCGTCAACGTTCGTCTTTAACATATGTGCAACAAACGCAACAAAAGCTTACTAGCATGTGATGTGTTGAGATTTGCTGTGCAAATATCGGCCTGAATGTAAGCACTCAAGTAATAAATAAAATACCAAACCGCATAGATACTTAACCACTCAGCGAGACTTAAAATGTTCGTAATCGCGGCGTGTTACCGCAGGTATAGTGGTTCTACATCAAGGTGACACAACAAAGAGTACGGACATTTTAAACTCGCCCTTCGGGAAGGTCTGGCAAGCTTCCTAGCTTCATTCTGGGAATTTGAAAGGGGCCAGCCATTACTGCATTCCCACGCTTCGCCAGGAAACTTGCCAGCGCCTTTTGAGTGGGTAATTATCTATGCGGCTTGGTATGAATGCTCCGTTTTGCGTGTAATGCGCGTATAAGGAGTGTGTTACACGCAAGCGATTAATAATTAATTTATGTCAAAGGGTAGAGAAAAATGAATCTAACAAAAATATCAGCGGGCGTTTTTACGGTTGCTGCACTACTTTTTCAGCCAGCAATGGCAAACGAATGTCCTAGTGTTTTGAAATTTATGAAGCGTAAACTTAACTCACAGGAAACGGTCAATTTGTGCGACGAATACGCTGGCAAAGCCGTTCTTGTAGTTAATACTGCGAGCTATTGCGGTTTTACGCCACAGTTTGAAGGACTAGAAGCACTATACAGTGAATATAAAGATGAAGACTTTGTTGTGTTAGGTTTTCCGTCTCACGACTTTAATCAAGAAGCGAAAGATGAAGGTAAAACCGCAGAGTTATGCGAGCTTACTTACGGCGTAAAATTTCCTATGTTTGAACCTACTGCCGTGCGCGGAGAAGATGCCGACCCCATGTATCGTATGCTGAAAGCGGCTACTGGCAAAGAGCCTTCTTGGAACTTTAACAAATACCTTATTGACAAAACGGGAACGAAGATCACCCATTATCCAAGTGCAACAAAACCAACTGATGACAGCTTCGTTGCAGATGTTGAAGCTTTAATTAACGAGTAAGTAGTATTTGCTTCACAGCTTTCGATCGCGAAGCCCATAAAAAAGCCCCGCTACAAAGGCGGGGCAACAAACACACTCAACTTGGAACACACATTTCAGAAAACAAACTCAATTTCGTTTTCTCTTACTACAGTAATTTAGTCCACTGCTTTTCGACATAGTTCAATTTATTTTTTGAAATTCACTGAAATCGATTTATTCCGAAGCTATGCGCGCCATCAGTTGGAGTCAGTTCGCAATTCATTACACCGCAACTTTAAGGTTATTTAGTCGTCATACAAGTATGCTAGTGATTTTCTATGCTAAATATCATCATCATAAAGACCAACATTATCACTTCGTTTTTCGCAAAATATTGTTATCGACTCCGACTAAAGCAAAAGCGCAATCACTTCATTAATATCCTTTAATATTTAGACTTTAGTAGAACTTTAGGACAAAACACAGCGTAGGTGTTTTGCAATGTTTGTTAATTAAAGGAAAACAAATTATGAACCTAAAGGTAAAAGCGGCAATCCTAGCTGTTCCATTAACACTTTCTGGATGTTGGCTAGATGATGACGATGACTCACCAGCACCACAACCTGTTCCGCCACCGGAAGCAACAACAATAGTTGATGTTGCCGTGGCGGATGGAAACTTCACAACACTTGTTACAGCACTTGAAGCTGCAGACTTAGTTGAAACACTAGACGACGAAGATGGTACTTTTACTGTTTTTGCCCCCACCGACGATGCGTTTGCGGCCTTGGGTCAGGAAACAATTGACGCGTTACTTGCCGACACAGACACGTTGACAGACATCCTTACTTATCACGTACTTTCTTCAGAAGTGGATGCAGATGCTGCAGTAGGCCAAGCGGGAAATTTAGTTGAGACAGTCAACGGAGCTTCGGTTGCTTTGTCTCTTTCTGGAGATAATCTCCTAGGGTCTGTTGATCTTTGCTGTACATATTTCACTCAGCAGTACATGGGTAGCCACATCATTGAAAATGCCAGTGATACCATGCTGGCATAATTCCTTAACGCCCTTGCCATTCGGATTATCTTCCCCTCAGTCAGGGTGATTCAGGTTTCTTTCAACCTGACGGGTTTGCCAGCTTCGCTGGGCAAACAAAAAACGGCAAACTCAAAAAGTTTGCCGTTTTAAGTTATACCTATGGTTTTGTAACCAATGTATCAAACGCTAACTATCTTAATAGTAGTCGTATGAGAAACGCATTCCGATAGTGCGAGGTCTATTCGTTACTACTTTCGGCGTAAATTGTTGTGTATCAATGTTTAGCACTGCTCGCTCATCGAATACGTTATCAATGTATAGTTCAGCTTTCCAAACATCGTTAGTTACACCAACAGCCAGGTTAGCAAGGAAATAAGACTCTTGAACATAGCGGCCACCTCGGAAGGTTTCGCCGTTTGAATCTGCGTACGTTACACCTTCATATACGGCTGCTTCTTGTTCTATTTTAAGACCAGAACCTGTGCCATAAATGTTTTGAGTAGCGTCTTCCATTACAAAAGCGTCCATTACCATACCCGCATAACGATCGCCTGTGTAGCTTACAGAGCCGTTAACATAACCACGTTTACCGCCTTCTAACTCGAAGAAATAGCGCGCGTTAATGTTACCAGAGAACTCCGCAGAGTAAGGTAGTTGTGAACCAACACCTGCAGCAATGCCCTCAAGCTCAGAGTTAACGCTTGTTAATTCTGTATCTAGTAAGCTAAATGCAGCATTAATCACTAAATCGTCTGTAGCAAGCCATGTTAAATCTGCATCTAGACCTTTAATCTCCGCATCACCCACGTTGTCGGTGAATACCAAGAATGAGATGTTAGTGGGGTCGTAACGAGATGTTTGAAGGTCAGTGATTTCTGAGTAATACGCAGTAGCATTAACACGGAATAGACCGTCGAAGAAGTCGCCTTTCAAACCGAGCTCATAGTTGTCCAGAGTATCGGTTGTTGAATAAACTGGAATACGGAAGTTGTTAAACTTGCCTTCTTGATTTGTTGACAAACCACCACCAACACGGTTGGTAACCGGCGGACGGAAACCTTCAGAGTAGTTAGCGAAAACAAGTACGTCTTTATTTATTTTATAATCTAGTGAAAACTTAAAGATAGTATCATCAACGGTAAGCACACCGTTGTCATCAAGAAGATCTGTTTCCAACTGACCGCTCTGAATTGCTGCGTTAACCGCTTCAGGGTCTAAGCCAACAGCAGCAAGCTCGTCAGGATCTTGCGTACCAAAAGCACGAATCCGGCGTGTTACGTCAACAGTAGATGTTGACCCTACGTAGATATCATCAATTTGATACCAACGAGCACCAATACTTGCAGTTAGCTTCTCTGTTAGGTCGTACTCAACTTGACCAAACACAGCAATCTGCTCAATAGTATGAGTGATATCATTGACGAAGCTTACTTCAGATGGAAATGGACCGCCGTCGCTATTAATCCCCTCTCTTCCTACAAGTTCTGCTGCTCGAGGACCAAATTTTTCAATATTTGCAATCTTAAACTGCCCAACTGTTGCTACTTCTTGTTCATCGTAAAATAAACCCGCGGTTACGCGCCATGGGGTGTCCATGGTAGTATTAAAGCGCAGCTCGTGAGTATTGCGTGTCGAAGAAGTATCCTCTTGGTAATATTTTGTAGGATCAAGGCATCGTTGGTCTTCTGCAGCAGAAGTGTAATCACAAACGTAAAACGTAGAGTAAAATCCGCCGTTTGTGTAACCAGTATAATCAGCCAGAGTGTCAATCTCACGATCTAAATAACCACCGGTGTAGACAACATCAAGCTTGTCTAAACGACCTTCAACTGTCCACGTTGTAAGGCCAAACTCATCTCTGTTTTCATCCGGCTGAAAGCGAAGAGCAGAAGTTTCGCCTTCTAGCGTTGGGTCGTAAGCAAAAACTCCCTCGGTGTCTAGCGTTTGCTGAGTATGCTGTACCAATAAATCCCAGTCGTCGTTGATGTGATACGACAACCCAAAACGCGCGCCAGAGTAAACCGCGTCGTTAAAGTCTTCTTCAACAAGCGCGTCGTTTTGTGGGGAAACTACACGAGCATCTGAGTTCGCTGAGATGTTCGGATTGGTGATACGATTATCATCCATAACCTGTGGCTCTGCTAATTTACCAAAGCCTGCAGATATACGATCCATAACTACCGCACTTCCAATATAGCCGCCTTCGCCTGGAACGTTCCTCACGTTATCAATCCAACCACCTTGCTGGTCGTTGTATGCAGCTACGCGAACCGCTAAATCGTCGGTAAGTGACATGTTGAAGTAGGCTTCAACAGAATTGCTCATTTCACCGTCTTTGGTGAAACCGATGTTGGTGTCAAAACCCGCAGCAAAGCCTGCGTGATCTGGTTTATTAGTGATAAGTCGAATAGTACCAGCCTGTGAGCTAGCGCCGAATAGTGTGCCTTGTGGCCCAGGAAGAACCTCTACGCGCTCTACGTCAGTGGCATAAACGTCAAGATTACGGCCAGCCATTGAAACCGGCATCTCGTCTAAATAAAACGCTACAGACGGTTGCAGTGCTTGTACTGATGACAACATGATGTTTGATTGTGTTGTCGCTGCACCGCGAATATATATTTCGTTTTGTCCAGGACCTGTGCCTTGGAACACGACGTTAGGTAAGAACTCAACGTACTCTTGGAAGTTGTCGATGCCTAAATTTTCAAGCGCTTTACCATTGAGTGCAGACACCGCTACGGGCACGTCTTGAATAGACTCTGCTCGTTTTGTTGCCGTTACTTCAATAGTTTCGAGTTTTGCGGGTGCTTCCGACTCCTGCGCGGCTATAGATGTTGATGCCAATGCAGCGACGATCGCACAGCTAAGCTGAGTTTTTCGCATATTTGTGTTTTCCCTTTGAGTATATTGGTTTTTTTTCTTCGGATAGTGTTTACTTGAAACACATATCAAAAAGATCATATCTATTAACCCACAAACGGCAAATAATTTCTACTCTAACGATTAAGTTTCACGCAAAAACACGGCAAATATAAACTAATGGCTAATAAAATACGGCTTTCAGCAGACTATTGCGGATAAACAGAAAGTGTAAAGTGAAGACGAGGAAGCATAGTGCATTCAAAGCTAATTATTTAAACACATGTTTATAAAAAGTGCGCTTTGCGGTATATTTGTCAGTATTAATTATAATTAAATTAGATGTGGAAGGATTTATTCTGCGTGATTAAAGAAGAAAACAAATCTCCCTTAAACAAAGCGGTGTTCTATTCATCGTCTGCGATAATACTTTGCCTCTTAGCATTCGCGGCATTGGCGCCTTCTCTTGCAGATACAGTATTCCAAGCGACTCAAGCGCTGATCGTGTCCAACGGCAGTTGGTTTTACGTTTTTGCGGTAGCTGTTATCGTTATCTTTGTGGTTTATCTAGGTATGTCACGCTACGGAGAAATAAAACTAGGCCCAGACCATGCTGTGCCTGAGTTTGGATTCCCAACGTGGCTGAGTATGTTATTCGCCGCGGGTATGGGCATAGGTCTAATGTTCTTTGGTGTTGCAGAGCCTCTCATGCACTATCTTGCGCCGCCAACAGCAGATCCAGGCACAATAGATGCGGTGAGAGAGTCGATGAAAATGACTTTCTTCCATTGGGGCATTCACGCTTGGGCTATTTATGCCATTGTTGCTTTGATCCTAGGCTACTTTGCGTACAGACAAAATTTACCACTTACTCTTCGTTCTGCATTATACCCAATAATTGGCGACAAGATTCACGGCTGGCCCGGTCACATTGTAGATATCTTTGCTGTTACATCGACAGTGTTCGGTGTATCGACTTCTCTAGGCTTAGGTGCTTCGCAGGTAAATGCTGGTTTTAACTATCTGTTTGGTCTTCCCTCGAATACAGGTGTTCAAATTGCCATTATGGCGGGTGTAGTTGGCTTAGCTGTTATATCCGTTACAACCGGTCTCGATAAAGGAATTCGCAGACTGTCAGAAACCAACATGGTTTTAGCGATAGCGCTGTTATTGATAGTGCTTATCCTTGGGCCGACCGTGTTCTTGCTACAAGCCTTCATGCAAAACACCGGCGCTTATCTTGCAGACATTGTAAGAAATACATTTAATTTGTTTGCCTATGACAAAACCGACTGGATTGGTGGTTGGACTATTTTCTATTGGGGCTGGTGGCTAGCATGGGCTCCGTTTGTGGGACTATTTATTGCCCGAATTTCTTACGGTAGAACAATTCGAGAATTCATCTTAGGTGTACTTCTTATCCCTTCGGTATTCACTCTGTTTTGGATGACCGTGTTTGGTAACAGCGCAATAGACCAAGTTATGTCGCAAGGCCAGGAAGTACTGGCGACTATGGTGAACGAAGATAGTGCTGTTGCACTGTTTGTGTTCTTAGAGCAATTCCCGTTCTCTGGTGTGCTTAACTTTATTGCCGTACTCATGGTAATTGTGTTCTTCGTCACCTCTTGCGACTCCGGCGCAATGGTTGTTGATATGCTTTGCTCTCACGGCCGTAACGACACGCCTATTTGGCAACGTATCTATTGGGCTGTCGGCGTTGGTGTAGTAAGTGCGGTACTGCTCTACGCTGGCGGTCTTGGTGCGCTTCAAACCATGACTATTGCTGCAGCACTGCCTTTTGCTATTGTGCTTCTTATTGCGATGTTTGGGTTACTAAAAGCGCTTCGAGTTGAAGGATACAAGCGAGAAAGTTTGCAAGTTCTCGCCGGAACACCGCAACACAGCGACGGTGATAAAAACTGGAAAGAGCGTTTAGAAAATATCGTTACGTTTCCTGATGAAGAGGCTGTTCGCCGTTTCCTTCGTAAAGTTGCGAAACCTGCATTGGACGAAGTTGGTAAAGAGTTCAAAGAACAGCATTTTGATGTAAGTTTGGAAGATACCGATGAAGCACTTATTCTTAGAGTGACTATGGGTACTGACCCAGACTTTATTTATGCGGTTTATCCCACATCTACAGAACAGCCTGAGTTTGCACCGTCAGAAGAAGAAGTAGACGGTAAGGCACAACAAACGTATTATCGCGCGGAAGTTCACCTTAGTGAAGGCGGTCAGAACTACGATATTATGGGTTGGTCGAAGCTGTCTGTAATTAATGACGTGATCGACCATTATCACAAACACCAGCACTTTATTCATTTGCTTAAGTAACCGAAGCTATTCGCTAACGTTACGCATTTGTTGGAAAAAATATGCGAAAAGAAGAAGAATTGCTTGTTGCACTGCGGCGCGTTATCCGCGCCGTGGACTTGCGCAGCAAACAACTTAGCAAGCACGTGGGCCTAACAGGTCCACAACTGCTTGTTATGCAAAATATTGAAGAGCGGCCTGGCATTATGGTTCGCGAGATTGCAGAAAATATCAATTTGAGCCCTGCAACAATCACAAATATCTTAGACAGACTTGAATCTCGAGACCTTGCTACAAGAATTAGAAGCACCAAAGATAAGCGCAAAGTGGGCGTGTTTCTTACCGAGCGTGGCAAAGAGGCGGTAAAAGACGCACCACGTCCTCTGCAAGAGCATTTCGTTGAGCGCTTCTCTCAGCTAAAAGAGTGGGAACAAAGCCAGATGGTAGCCACTATGCAACGCATAGCAACCATGATGGATGCTGAAAACATTGATGCTTCACCATTTCTTGAATTGGGAAGCATTTCAGATAAAACCTTGTAACAGCGTTACTTTGCTTTGAGAGGGTTGGGTTTACCGCCGGTAATTTTGTCCGCTCTTCCCTCTTCCTTAGCTTTTTCTGCACGTCGTTTTCTAATTTCTTTCGGGTCGGCAATTAACGGTCTGTAAATTTCAATTCTATCGCCATCTATTAAGGTGTCTTTTAGCCTAACAACGCGGCTCCACACTCCTACTTTGGTTTTTGTTAAATCAATATCAGGGTATTCATTTAGGATGTTAGAGGCGTGAATTGCCTCCTCCACTGTTGCATCTTTGTCTATCGCAATACTGACTAACGATTGCTTAGTAGGTAGTGCGTAAGCAACTTCTATAGTGATTAGCGAGTTGCTCATGCGTAAACAGTCCTTGCTCGCTCGGTAAACGCTGAAACCATGCTAGAGGCTAAACTATTAAACACTTTTCCAAACGCCATCTCTGCTAGCTTGTTGGCAAACTCAAACTGTAGATTCAATTCGATCTTACACGCCTCATCCGAAAGCGCAGAAAACGTCCAACCGCCGGAGAGTGAGCGAAATGGTCCATCTACCAGCCGCATTTCAATACGCTCATTAGGAAACAAGGTGTTTTCAGTGGTGAACCACTGTTTAATACCCGCTTTTGATACCAGCAACGACGCGCTCATGGCTTGTTCGTCACTGTTTAGAATTTTGCTGTCTGCACAACCTGGTAAAAACGCTGGATAAGATTCAACGTCATTCACAAGTTCAAACATGGCTTCTGCGCTATGTGCTACCAGCGCGCTTCGGTGAATACTTGGCATTTATTTATCTGACACTATGATTAATTTAAAAATTATATCACAGTTATTTTCTATCTTTTTAGATCCCAAATCACATTTCCCATTAAGTCTTACTTATAATTTTGTTCGTATTCATTGTTTGTAGCGTTGAAATCTAAAACGCACCAAGCGCAAATTTGTGCGACACATTTAAAGACATTTATTCACACTATCAGTATAATAGCGCTCATGAAAAAGAATAAAGCAAACAAAAATACCACCGGAAATATCGCGCAGAACAAAAAAGCGCGTCACGACTACTTTTTAGAGGACAAATTTGAAGCCGGCTTAGAGCTTCAGGGATGGGAGATAAAGAGTATACGCGCTGGTAAGGTGAATATTACCGATGCCTACATCATTATTCAAAATGCAGAGGCATATCTTGTTGGGTGTAGAATAAGTCCACTAAGCCAAGCGTCTACCCACGTTATTGCTGCGCCTGAAAGAGCGCGTAAGCTGTTGCTGAACAAACGAGAAATAGATCGCTTAATGGGCGCGAGAGATAGGCAGGGGTACTCTATTGTCGCTACATCTATGTACTGGAAAAAGTGCTGGGTAAAATTAGAGATTCACCTTGCGAAAGGTAAACATGCTCACGATAAGCGCGACTCATTGAAAGACAAAGATTGGCAGCGCCAGAAAGAAAGAATGATGAAACACAGCGTTTAACGCTGTGTTTTTCATTTCATCAGTTACTTTTCACTTCTATAAGCCACATCTCGCTTAGTCATTTTCTTGCGATGTACTAAATCTAACACTAAGCTCCACAACGGTGACGGACTTCTTAACGTGGTTAAATCGTTACCCAGCCGGCGCAATTGACGCCTAACAATAGCCATATTAGCCAAGCTTGCTAATGATTTATCTTTCCACGTACAGTGTGGAATAACGCCAGAGTAAGTCCACTCTTGCTGCCACTTTTTCGCCAAATTGGGCGTGATAGCTAACGCACTGGCCAACCCAACAAGCTCACATCCTTCTTGAATAACTCGTTCGGCAATTTCCGCTCGCTTAATACCACCTGTTGTCATCAAAGGAATCTGAGTTTGGCTTTCAAGGGTTTTGGCAAACTCTAAAAAATAGGCCTCTCGCGCGAGTGTTGTATTGTCTTTTGTTTGTCCCTGCATAGCGGGAGCTTCGTAACTGCCCCCTGATAGCTCAACAACATCCACACCCAGCGCTTCTAATCGGTTTACCACTTCGCTGGCATCATCGAAAGAAAATCCATTTTTTTGGAAATCTGCTGAATTAAGCTTCACCATCACAATAAAGTCTTTGGCGCACACCGCTCTAATTTGGCTCACTATATTAATAAGCAGACGAGCACGGTTAATAATAGACCCACCCCACTCGTCTTGTCGTTGATTTGTGAGCGGTGAAAGAAACTGAGTAAGTAAATAGCCGTGCGCCGCATGCACCTCAACCCCATCGAAGCCAGCTTTTTCAGCTTGTTTTGCGGTTTCAACGAAGCGCTTGCATACGTCGTGGATATCTTGGCACGTCATTTCTCTAGGCTCGGCAAAAAGCTTGGAATGCTTACCCATATCTAAAGGAATAGCAGATGGAGCAATTGCTTTGCCCTGCATTGCTTTAAATACTTGTCGCCCAGGATGATTAATTTGCATAACAGCCAGGGCACCATTGGACTTTATAATCTTTGCCCATCTCTCAAACGGTGCTAAGGGCGTATCTTTTTCTAATACTACGCCACCAGGGCCGGTCATGGCTTCTTTGTCTACCATAACATTGCCGGTTATGACCATTCCCAAGTCGCCGTGAGCCCAATAGCGGTAAAGAGAAAACAGCGATTCCCCCGGAAGACAACCATAGCTCGACATATTTTCTTCCATTGCCGCTTTAACCAGTCTATTTCTAACTGTTTTACCGCAGGGCAATGTATAAGGTGAATATAGAATTGAGTTTGAAGGCATGCACAACACAAATGAAGATTATTAGACTGGCATATTAAAGCTTATCGATTATAAATGCATCTTTTGAAAGCGATTTTATAAAAGAAGCGTTTAACCTCATTCTAGTTATGTTATACTCTGCAATCACACTCGGGGCTGATTAGGATTCGACAGGATCTAGGAAGCCGGAGGTGCATGCAGAGGTGCGGCTGGCCTCTTAAAAAAGCCGCTTTAAATAGTCGCAAACGACGAAAACTACGCACTAGCCGCTTAATAACCGGTATAGGCCCTTCCACCACAGCTTAGTTTGCTAGCGTGGGTTTGGAAGGTCATATAAGCAAACTAGCGAGGGAAACTTTCCTAAGGTTGAACCGCGAAATAGTATTAGGACAGCTACCAGGAACCCTGTTTGTCGGGGTCTAAAGTAGTTAAAGAAAAGACAAACTAAGCATGTAGTACCAAAGGTAGACATTTTCTGGACGCGGGTTCAAATCCCGCCAGCTCCACCAATTCGCAAAAAGCCCCTTTTTAGGGGCTTTTTGCATTTTAAGCTTTCAATTCACATGCACTGAATTCAATCAATTAAGCACATCTAATGCCGATTACAGCAGTTGAAATGTTGCATGAAGTAAATGAAACGCAAACATTGGGTAAACTTTAACCCATAATCGATAAAATTCAGCTTCCCGTGGCGTTAACAATAGAACTTTAGGCTACATGTAGCGTATAGTTATGGCTCAAATAATAGAACATTGTTCAATATTTGCGCCTAGCGTAGCGTCCGGTTATTCATTATCTAGGCCTCCTTTGTTTCAAATGTCTGTATCTCCTACAAACAGTTATTTTCGTCAACGTTGCTTTAATCGTGTTTGCTGTTATTGAGTAAACGGTTTTACGTAACGTATTTTTTGGTGATGACGCCAGGGAGTATGGCTTCATCAAATTGATAAGGTTTTTTATGTCTGCTTCACAATCTCACCGAGGCGCGGTAGTTTGGCCCATTTTTGTTATGGCACTTGGCACATTTGTGTTAGGGCTAACAGAATTTTCATCTATGTCGATGCTGCCCCTTATTGCTGAAACCTATAGCGTATCGCCTTCTATGGCCGGTAATGTTATAAGCGGCTATGCCATTGGAGTAGTAATAGGCGCGCCCCTGTTTATGCTGCTAACCAATAAAACAAATAGGCGAACTTCGCTCATTATTTTTGTGGCTATGATTTTTGTAGCCAACGGTTTGAGCGCTATCGCATCTAGTCTGCCAGAGCTTGTTTTTTATCGCGTTTTATCGGGTTTACCCCATGGTGCATATTTCGGCACCGCGCTGTTGGTTGCAGCCAGTATGGCGCCAGAGGGCAAACGAGCAAGTTATATGTCAATGGTATTTGCTGGCCTAACTATAGCCACTATTGTCGGCGTGCCCATGGCTACACTGATTGGTCAGAACATGAGTTGGCGAGTGTGTATGGGCATAGTCGCTGCCCTTGCCCTTCTTACTATCGTACTTATTTACTTTTTAGTACCCAGCTGTCCAGTTACCCAGCCGTCGAAATTGCGTGAAGAATTTGGGGTGCTAAAAAACAAATTAGTGTGGTCAATATCAGGCATCATATTTGTGGGTTTTGGCGGTGTATTTTGTATTTACACTTACCTCGCCGATACCATAATTAACGTCACGCAAACGCCTGAAGTCACTATATCTATAGCCATGATGATGTTTGGTATCGGTACCACTATTGGCAATTGGTTGATAAGCAAACTGGCCGATAAGTCACCTCTCACCACTACAGGTATCGCACTTATGTGCAGCGTTGGTGTATCTATTATGTATGTGTTTGCAGCGAGCAATATTTGGTGGCTTTACATTACAGTTTTCTTACTCGGTGCAAGCGTGGGTCTAGCGGCAGTTATTCAATCGATGCTGCTTGATGTTTCACCCACAGGTCATGCCATGATAGGGGCACTTGTTCAATGTGCGTTTAATACGGCTAACGCGATAGGTCCTATGGTTGGAGGAGCAATGTTGGCCAGCGGTGCAAGTTTTAATCAAACAGGCTATGCGTCTGCCATGCTGTTTTTCGGCGGATTTATCATGTGGGCGTTAAGTTACATACAGATGCGGCACAAGGCGCTTGTACCCGCCACCTCGTAACTTTTTCCAGTATACTCGTTTCCCAACTACGTAAAAACGCGCCAGGGCTATGTGTGGCGCGTTTTTATCGTACTCTTTCGCTCATTGTACAAATATCACCCAAACCTAAGAAGCAATATTATTTAACTAAATGATAACATGACGTTTACATTGCGCGTTACCCCACTGCAGCGCTCTACAAATACCAACTTTTCTATTAGAGGCTTTGGCAACGGTAGCAACAACACCGGCATCGAACCCTCAGTAGGCGTGTTTATTGATGGCGTCTATCGCTCCCGCGCAGCTGCTCAAATAGGTGATTTACCTCGCCTTCAACAGGTTGAAGTATTAAGCGGTCCGCAAAGCACCTTGTTTGGTAAAAACGCGTCTGCGGGTGTAATAAGCGTAAGAACCGCGGGCCCATCGTTTGTTGAGCAGGCCAAAGTAGAACTAGGTATTGGTAATTTTAATCAGCGTTTACTTAAAGGTTACTACACCAACAGCATTACCGAAGAACTTGCTTTTAGCGTCTCTGGCGGTTTAAACAAACGAGATGGTTATACCGAGAGTGTGGTTGGGCTTGACGACATGAACAACCGGGATCGCTGGAACATTCGCGGTCAAGCTTTATACCAACCTACCGAAGATACCAGCATTAGACTCATTGCCGATTACAGCGAAATTGATGAACGCTGCTGTACCGTTGCCGATGTTATAAACGGCCCTACTACAGCCGCTGTTAGAGCACTGGGCGGAACGGTATTAGACGTTGAAGACCAATTTGAATTTAAATCTGCTCTAAATCAAGATCCTAATAACACGGTTGAGGATGGCGGCATTTCGGTTCAAGTTGATGTCGACTACGACTCATTTGCCTTAACCTCTATTACCGCGTTTAGAAAAAACACCAGCAGTTACGACTCTGATGTTGATTACACGTCGCTAGATATTCTGACGGAAACCGGTGCGACTGACATTGAAACCTTTACGCAAGAGTTTCGATTAACCTCTACCGGTGATAATGAATTTGACTGGATGATTGGGGGCTTTTACTTTTCTGAAGAAGTAGACACTGGCGATGTGCTTTATTATGGAGACGGAACACGACCTTTCTTCAACCTATTAGGTTTGCAGCCCTTGCTTGAAACCGCCGAAGATCTATATGCGTTCCCTCGCAATGCGTTCTTTGCAGCTAATAACTTTCTGGCCACCGATTTCTTGCAAGAAAACGATGCGTTTAGTCTTTTTGCCACTGTAGATTACGACCTTAGCGATAGGTTAACCGCCACCGTTGGCTTTTCTTATACCGACGATGAAAAAGACGTATCTGTAGCTCAAATTCATAATGAAACACTATCGGCTATTGATTTCGACACCGACCCTACTGTATTTGGTGTGCCCTTGTCTTTCATTCCAGACTTACAGCCGTTTGTACCAACACTGAAAGGCGTGCAGTTTCTTCCTCCCCAACTTGTCTTTCCGAATGAAGTTGAAAGTGGCAATACTAGCGATAGCAAAACAACGTGGAGCGTAAGATTAGCTTACGAGGTAAACCAAAACTTTAATATTTTCGCTACTGCCGCAACAGGCTTTAAAGCGTCTTCATGGAATTTATCACGAGATACACGCCCTTTTGCTAGCGATCAAAGCGCGCTTGAAACTGCCAACCTTACACGGGCAAATCAAAGTTATGGTACACGGTACGCAGGCCCAGAAGAATCGACAGTTTACGAGCTAGGTGTAAAAGCCAGGTTTAAACGCGGCGCATTTAATATCACTTTGTTCGACCAAACTATCGAAGGTTTTCAATCGAGTATATTTGTGGGTACCGGATTTGTGCTAGCTAACGCTGGTGAACAGTCTACGCAGGGTATTGAATTCGACTCAAGTTTCAATTTAACCGATAACTTAGTGCTATCGTTTGGCGGAACCATATTAGACCCCGTTTATGACTCTTTCGTAGGTGCTAACGGCGTTGATGGCCCAGTAGATTTATCTGGCACGATGCCTGCCGGTATTCACGAGCGGAGCTTTGTGGGTGGGTTAACCTATAATGTTGATCTTGGCGAAGGAATGTATGGCTTCATCCGTACCGACTATATTTACGAAAGTGAAGCGCAAATTGTTGAAAACGTTCCGCCGGAGTTAACACGAGAAGTAGGTACACTGAACGCAAGCGCGGGCTTATCTATGGATAATGGTGTAAGCGTGAAGATATGGGTGCGTAACTTGAATAACGATGAATATTTCTTATCTGCATTCCCCCCCCTATTCAAAGCGGCAGTTTTAACGCTTACCCTAACCAACCTAGAACGTTTGGTGCAACGGTATCCTATGAGTTTTAACAGAAAGTGTCGGTAACCTTCTAGGGGCTAGAAGCTGCGTTACTGACTAACGCAGTTTCTACCTGCTGATTTAGCGCGATAGAGCGCTTGGTCTGCTTTATTGACCAAATCGGAACAGGTTTCATCGCACGGTAAGTCTTGAGTGGCTACACCAACACTTACGGTGAGCAATTTATTGTGGGGAGATCGCTCATGTTCAATGCCAAGCCGCTTAACATTGTCGAGAATACGTTTTGCCAAAGCTTCTGCTTCGTCAGTGGTGGTGGCCGGCAGAATTATGGCGAACTCCTCACCTCCATAACGCGCTACTAAATCGTCGGTACCAATACAGCTTTCAGATATTGTCAGGGCTACCTGTTGTAAAACATGGTCTCCGGCAACGTGACCATAGTTATCGTTGTATAATTTGAAAAAATCCACATCGATAAGAAGAAGCGATAATGATTCATTTCTTCGGCAGCTTTGCGACAGGTCCTTTTCTAGCGTTGTATTAAATAGTCGTCTGTTAGCGATTCCCGTTAATCCATCGATATTGGCAAGCTTCTGTAACTGCTTATTCGCCTCTACCAACTCTTGCTGCATGGCATGAATTGCCCTGCGGTTGTAAATATTTTGCAGAGTATTGCCCAGCATATCGCCTATTCGTTTGAGATACTCTATGTCTGACGCACACCAGGTATAAGGACTTCCAATTATATCGCAACCGATAAAACCGTATGTTGTACCGTCAACCATTATTCGGACGCACAGAATTGAACATATCCCCTCTTTTTGAAACTCCTCTCTCTCTGCAATCGCAGAGTCGGGGATGTCTTTTACATCGTCGACTTTAAACATCCCCTCGGTAATGTGTTCCATCAAAAAAGGCATGTCACTGGTAGGCATATTCTGCAAGTCATCGATGTAAGGTGTAACGCCGGCAGCAACCCATTCATGGGTGTTCGACATTAATGAAAGTTCCTGACTAAATTCAAATAAATAACATCTGTCTACATCACAAAATTCGCCAAAAGCAGCCAAACTTTGGCCAATAATAACGTCTAGTTCGTCTGCACTTGCCTTAATCAACTTTGATGAAAACTTGGTCAGCAGCTGATTGAAAGTAATATGACGCTGAGCATGCGCTCCTTCCTCGCTCTCAGCCATTGCATAATGCGCACTGTTCTCTACATTGATAATGAGCCACTCGCCATCGCCATCGCCATCGGCATCGGCAATGACACTGCCAGTAATAAAACAATGCAATGAGCGAGCTGGAGTTTGAAGTCTTACCCAGGCGGTAGGAAAAGCCTCTTTCTCTATTTTTTCGAAGGGACACTGAGTATCGGTAAGCTGTGATTTGTTGATAGGGTCAAAAAAAGAAAAGTTGCGCACACCATTGAGTTGTTCGCTACTTATACCAAACAACTTTATAAACGCGTCATTTAAATGAAAGTGCTCTTCACCTCGACGCTTGTACATAAGTGCAGTGGGCAGTTGCTGTAGCAATGCCAATCCTTTGATACTCTGCAAATAGAAAGCCCTTTAGTAAGTAATACGCTAACTTGGAACCATGGTCTTCTCTATTACTTTAGCAGAGCAAACCAGTAAGTGGATAATTTTTTATAAAACGGAAACTTGGGCAAATAAGATCAGTGCACGAAAAAGGCGAAGTTATTCGTTTACAGACTGCGCTTTTGAAAAAGGCTGTAAAAGCAGCGATAGCACGCTGGCATTTTTTTTGGTAGGCGGCACATCACTTTGCCCAATAAGCAGATTTTCATCACTGTCGCTGGCTCGCGCTTTAAAGCTTCTGAATATTTTGTCCCACCATGAAACGCTAAAACCAAAATTTGAGTTAGATTCATCTTTTGCCTGACTGTGATGAATTCTATGCAGGCGCTGGGTAATAATGAACCAAGACAACTTGTCATCCCATTTTTGAGGAATTCGAATGTTAGCGTGGTTGAATAATGAAAAACCGTTTAGTGCTACTTCAAATATCACGATTGCCATTACCGGGGCCCCAAGTATTGCTACAGCTGCCGCTTTAACTGCTAAGCTAATGACAATTTCGATTGGGTGAAATCGCAACCCTGTAGTCGTGTCTACATGACTGTCTGCATGATGCATCTTGTGAACTTTCCACAGTATAGGAACGGTATGAAAAAGCCTGTGCTGCCAGTAAATGATGATGTCGAATAACACAACGCTGGTCGCTACAGCGACAAACACTGCAACAGCACTCTCGTTTGCCGAGACCATGTTGAAAAGGCCAACATTATTTGCACTCGCCCACAGCGAAATTCCGGCCAATGAGGCAGGTACTAGAAGACGAGAAACCACTGCACCGAGAACAACCATGCTTAGGTTGCCAACCCACCTTTCTTTGCGCGCTAACACGGCTTTTCTCGCTGGGAGAAGTGCTTCCAGCGTGGCCATGACAACAAAAATAGTCAAGAACACTGAAACTCTGATGATTGATTCGTTTTCCATCAAAGTATGCCTTCACATTTTGTTAGATTATTTAGTCTCATACGCTATGTATTTTTTTGTCGAAGTTCTTCGTTTTGCAAAGTCGTAAAACCACCCGCTACTCTTGTCACCACGGTGACAGCACACGCAGCGGCAAAACAATACGCAATAACAGCAAAATGCTGTGGCCATATACAAAACGCAAGGAAAACCAGAATAGTTTCTGTACCCTCAGTAAGCCCCTGCATGTAGTAGAAACTTTTATTGGAAAATTGCGGGCGCTCAATTTGAAACTTTTCTGCGGCTACCGCGAAGGCTAAAAAGCTGCTGCCAGTACCAATGAATGTAGCCATAAGCACCATGGCAGGGATGCCCCACTCTGCGGTGTTAGCAATACCAAAAGCAAGGGGAACCGCCGCATAAAAAAGAAAATCCAGACAGATATCCAAATACCCGCCCGCGCTACTGCTGCTTTTCTGATAACGAGCAAATTCGCCATCAATTCCATCACAAATTCTATTTGCAATAATGCATGCCAGCGCAGCCATCCACCAGTTAAGAATTATTAAAGGCACCGCTAATAAACCTATCAAGAAACCCGCTACGGTAACGTGATTTGGCGTAATACAGCGTTTATCTAATGCTCGAACAATAGGCTTAAGGAGTGGTTTTATGAATGGGGTAACTTTGGCGTCTAGCATGGCAATAACTCAAAGGTTTGTCCGCCAGCCGCTACAGCGTCGTCACTATCGTGAGTGACTAATAGTGCTGGAATTCCTCGACAGCGCAGCTGCTCAAGCGTCCACGTACGAATTTGATCCCGCAGCGCGGTATCAAGCTTGCTAAATGGCTCGTCGAGCAACACCGCTCGTGACTCTGCAGCCAACGAACGCAACAAAGAAATGCGGGCTTGTTGTCCGCCAGAGAGTGTCGTTACCGCTCTATTTTGCATCCCTTCTAAACCTACGGCCTCGAGCATGTTCGATACCGACTCCCGCTTCTTACTTACCGAATATCTTTTGGTCTTAGGCATAGCAAAAATAATGTTTTGTTCTACCGTCATATGTTCAAACAAAAGCGCATCTTGAAACATAATGCCGATACCTCTTAAATGAGGCGGCTTATCGTCTATAGATTGATTATCTATCAGTATCTTTCCTGTCATGGAAAATGGTGTAGCAAGGTGACCGGCAATGGCTTGAAGCAGCGTCGACTTGCCCGAACCACTTGGGCCCATCACCGATAACACTTCCCCTTTATTAACAGTTGCGTCAAGAGAAAGCATAAGCGAGCCGTCTTTAAAAATATTGAGCTGCTTTAGATGAAGTGCCAATTAAGACCCCCTAAATGGTTGCGGTGAAGTGGTTTTATTATTGATTTGTACTTTCCGAGGCGTGAAAAGCACACCGGGCAACCACCATGCGAGTAAAAATCCGACAAGTGGCAATACAGCTTGAATAATGACATAGGCAGCACTAAGCCGCATACTGCTACCCGATGCTGCTGCAACAGCCTCAGTAGTCACTGTGGATATAGCGCCGCCGGTAGCAAGTAATGTCGGTAAATATTGACTAAAGCTAATGGCTAACCCCAAGGCAAATGCCACCATTATTGGTCCAGCCAACAGCGGCAATTTAATAGATAAAAAAACGCGTATAGGCGACTTACCAAGGCTCTGCGCCACCATTGCGTAGCGGCTATCTAGCTTACGATAGGCTATAGCCAGCGATAAGAACACATAAGGCATGACGTAAACGATATGTGCAATGTAGACGTGAAACCACACGGCATTTTTAAGCGCAATTTGTTGAAACCACACTAACCCATACAAAAACGCCACACCGGGTACAAGTAAAGGCAGAAATAAGGCAATATTCAACAGCGCTCCAGCGTTTGATTGGTAGGAATGTGCTTTATCAGGAGCTCGATTAAAAGAACCAAGCACCTCATTTTCTAATGCTAGTAGCACTAACACCAATGCAGTCAAGCTTACCATGCCTCCTAGTATTAAAGTATTAATGATAGGTTCTAACGCCGCTTCAAGAACACTTTGCCAGTGAAGTACCGTAAACCCAGAGGGAAGCACTTGGGGGAAAGGCCAGTGTTGTGCAACAGAAAACAACACCAAATTAAAAAGCGTGCCCGCAACAAGCACGGCATAGCCAGCAACAACGAATAACGAAAGTAGTTTTAGCCCATCATCGCCAAAGGTTCGCTTTCCCGAAAGCCAACTGCGCTCACCTAACCAGGCTAAGATGTTCTCGATAAGTATTACTAACCCAATAGCAACGGCTGCAACGCCCACCTGCACAACTGCCGCGGCAGAAGCCATCAAGCGCATAGATAAATCGATGTGATTGAACCAATGCAGTACAGCTACCGCCAACGTACTTGGGTTATTAGGGCCAAGTATTAAAGGAATTTCTACGTTTGATACGGCAAAAACTAAAACAGCAAGCAGTGGAAGTCGAATTTGCGGGTACAGCACGGGTAAAATCAGTTTAAAAAAGACAGATATTGACGAGTAGCCAAGTGAAACACCCACATTGAAATACCCGTTTATTTTTTCTTTCATTAGCGGCTGAGACATAACGCTAAGCGCCATAAGCAATATAAATGGCACTTCCTTTACTATCAAAGCCAGTACAATCCCTAAGCCCAGTTCATCAAAGAGAAAATACGACTGACTTGAAGAGGGAATTGCATCAGAATCAAAGGTAAAGAGCCGAGCGAAAAAGCCAGATGGACTGAGTAAAAACAGAAGTGAAATGGCCGCCGCAGCATGTGGTAGCACCAAAAACGGACTAAATAACCCCTGCAACCAAGACAATACTCTTGTGCGATAAAATACCGCTAACAGGCTAAACGCGCACAAGCATGCAATAAGCGTAGATGCCACCCCAGTAATTAAAGACAGCGCGATCATTTCTGCTGCATCATTGAGCGCAAACAATTGTGCAAACACATCCATACTTACTGCATTGGCACCAATGGCGGGAAAATACCCAAATGCGGGCAATACCACACCTACTACCCCGGCCAGTACCGGCACGGTTAACAATATCAGTAGCAACCACCTTGCTAGTATTGTTACACGATAAAAGTAATTGCCATAACCTATCATCAGTAACGCGCACCATATCGTTCTTCCCAGGCCTGTCTAAGGGCATCTGTCCAGCTGGTATGCGGCTCTGCAAAGAGCAAAGTAGATTGGGTTTTATCCAATGCGGAGGGGTGCGATTGCGTAGTACTAAACAGTGCCTGTTCTGCTTGCGAGAGCTTAGACATCGCTAATACTGTGTCATCGCCCCACACCTGCACGCGCTGCTTTTTTGCCTGAGCTTCTGGCGACAAAAGAAAATTGACCACAGCTTTTGCCTCTGCTTTGTTGGCAGAATTAAACGTTAACCCAATAAAATGAACATTGGCCAAACTTCCGTCCGACATTGAATAGGTGCGGATATCTAATGGCAAGTCGAATCGTTCTACGGCACTTGGAATTTCAGCCGCAGTAAATGAAAACGCTAACGATAACTCGCCGCTGCCAACCATTCTTTGCAGCTTCGACGCTTGGCGCACAAAATATTCCCCCTTTTGCCATAAGTTAGGGTGTAACTGATCGAGGTACTGCCATAATGCGGGGGTAATTTGGCTCAGAGCCGATGGCGTTACCGGCGCATAAAAGAGTTCGCTTTGCGCTTGGTTTAGTGCAATAGCAACATACTTAACAAAACTTATACCCAAGTAATCTGTGGGTACCGGATAGGTGAAGCGTCCTGGGGCTTGTTGAGCGAACTGCATCAGCTCATGAATATTCTTCGGAACAGTGAAATTGAGCTTTTCAAGGTGCGTCTTACGATAATAAAACACCATCGACGCCTTGCCCCACGGAGCCTCCATTCCCTCGGTTGGCTCGCCAAAGTCAGTTATCATCGCAGGGTTATCTTCTGGATTGGTGAGGGCGAAATTATCGATATCGTTTACCCAATTTTGAACAAGCAGGCCGTGCTTTTTCATGGCCGCAAAGTTCTCGCCATTAATCCAAATTAAATCAACACTGCCATTAGTGTTATTTCCCGCCGCTTTTTCAGCAAGTACCCGAGAAACGGCATCACTGGTATCTGCCAACTTCACGTGCTGCAACCGAATATCGTATTTGCTTTCAACTTGTTGAGCTACCCATTGCAAATAGCTGTTTACCTGTGCACTACCTCCCCATGCGTGCAGTCGCACTACTGCCTCTGACATGGCATATCTACTGGTAAAAATACCTATAAATACCGCTAAAGCGTAAAGGCACGTTTTTATGCGCATATTGATTGTATATTCACTGCAAAAGTCACTAATACACTCTCTTACCTATTTATTTAAGGTTTAACATCGTTCAGTGACCAGTTGTAATCAAGATAGTCCACTTCTACTTCACCGCTAGTTATAGCGTCAACTTGCGACTGATTTAAAGACATTGCTTCACGATATAAAACAATAAACTCTTTTACCGTTGATGTTCCTTTCCAATTTTTTTCGAAATCGCCTTCGTACCAAGTGAAAATTTTCGACAGGTAAAGGGTATTGTCTTTCATACTGTTTCTCGTGCTGTCACCCAGAAAACGTTTGGTTTGATCTTCAAGTTGTTTATCAAGTTGCTCGCCAATATATGCCTCTTCCCGAAGTGCTGGGCAACCGACACTTGCGCAATTTACTGCAAAGTGAATTCGTGGCTCGCTGTATTTATTGTCACCCCGGATAAGGTTGTGCTCTATATCATCTAAAGAGCGCGACTTGCCTAAAAGCGGGGCTATGTCTTTTTTCCAAGGGGAAGAAAAGAAACCACCTAGGTCGCGAATAGAGTCAAGAGACGGGTACTCAGTAAGGATCAGGTTTATGGTGTAGGCGTTGTACGCGTTGATTAGAAAGGCAAGCTGAGTATTCTCATCCCAACTGCCAAAGGTTTTAGGCGGCACGGCAGCGAGCTGATTAAGATAATCGCTCAGTGCTTTCTGATCGCGCTTAAAACCTTCATAGTTAACTTGAGTACTGGCGCCGTCGTTTATAGTGACAACATGCTTGTTGAGCAACGAATTATATTTATCGTGCAATTTACTGTCGGCCAATGCCTGTACTGAAGTAACGGCGAGAATACCAATTAGTAACTTATTTAGTAACTTATATAGCAACTTGCACCCTAAACGCAAAACGCTGTTTCTCGCGTTAATTAAGGCCGCAACATACACATTGCCGCAACCTCGTGAAATAAACGCACTCATTAATAAACTCTTCATTTTATTCACCATGGTTTTATTAGCCGCAAAAAATGTAGAAACGGGTATTAACCTCTGCGCCAAGTATGGAATTTTTCAACATAGCTAAGCAGCTTTTCTGGCGCATTCGCTCTTTTCCAGTTACCCGCTGCATACTTTGCTCCTTCAGCCCATGTTGGATACGTATGAATAGTGCCCAAGATTTTGTTAAGCCCTAAATCGTGCTTCATAGCAATAACGAACTCTGCCAATAAATCACCCGCGTGTTCAGATACTATGGTGACGCCCAGTATTTTATCTTTACCCGGCGGTGTTAGTACTTTAATAAACCCTTTGCGCGAGCTCTCTGTTACCGCTCTGTCTAACTCAGCAAACTCGTAGCGGGTTACCTCTACATCAATATCTTGCTCACTGGCGTCCCTTTCACTTAGCCCTACTCGGGCTACTTCGGGGTCGACAAAGGTGGTCCAAGGGATCACGCTATAGTCAACTTTAAACTTTTTAAATGTGCCGAATAAAGCATTTACCGCGGCATACCACGCCTGATGAGCCGCCACGTGGGTGAACTGGTATGGACCAACGACGTCCCCCGCTGCAAAAATGTTGGGCATTAGCGTTTGTAGGTACTCATCGGTGTCTATGGTTTTATCAAACTGTATGCCTAGATTTTCTAAACCGAAGCCGTTAAGTCTCGCTTTGCGTCCCACTGCAATAACTACTTCGTCATAAGCGATGTCTATTTCGGTACCATTTTTGGCAACAACTAACACTTTTTCTACACCGCGCTTTTCAAAACGCAACGCATCATGCTCAGTTAATACATTGACATCGCTGTCTTTCAACACAGACTCGACATATTCGGCCACATCGCTATCTTCGCGCCCCATTAAACTAGGTGCCTTTTCAACCTGAGTCACGCGGCTTCCCAAACGGGCAAACGCCTGTGATAACTCACAGCCAATGGGCCCTCCGCCAAGGACGATTAACCTTTTGGGGGCTTCATCTAGGTCAGCAAATTTTGTCCAAAGGGTGTCTGAGGTAACGTAACCACTTTCTTCAATACCCGGCAGTGGCGGAACAAAAGGTCGGGCCCCAGTGGCAACAACAATCGTCTTTGTCGTGAGACGCTGTGTTTCACCGTCATTGGTTTTTATTTCTACCGTCCACGGGTCGATGATAGTGGCATAGCCCTTTACTACGTCTACACCTAAATTAGTGTAACGTTCAACACTGTCGTTCGGGGCGATTGTGGCTATGATTTCATGTACCCGCTTAATCACGCGTTTAAACGACATGGTGGGTGTAACGCTATCTAGTCCGTAATTATCTGCATTGCGCATTTGGTGGGCCACTTTCGCAGTTTTTATTATGGCTTTACTTGGGACACAACCGTAATTGAGGCAGTCTCCTCCCATTTCACCGGCTTCGACAAGGGTTACTTTGGCTTTCACTGCCGCGGCAATATAGCTGGTTACCAGACCACCAGCGCCAGCTCCAATCACCACAAGATTTCGATCGAAGCTAGTAGGTTTGGTGTAGCCTTTATAGACGCGGCGTCTATTTACAACAGCAACAATACCTTTGGCAATCCAAGGGAAGACGCCAAGCAAAACAAAAGATAAAAGTAGCCCAGGCGATAAAATTCCGGAAAGGCTATCAATTTGTGCAAGCTGGGTACCAGCGTTAACATATACAACAGTGCCAGCAAGCATCCCTACCTGACTGACCCAGTAGAATGTCCACGTTTTTAATGCGGTTAGCCCCATCAATAAGTTAATCAGGAAAAAAGGAAATACCGGTACTAACCTTAGGGTAAATAGATAAAAAGCCCCTTGCTTTTCAACGCCTTCATCAATTTTCTTGAGCTTATCTTTAAACTTATTTCGCACCGTGTCACGAAGCACAAAACGGGCTACGAGAAAGGCTAGCGTTGCACCAATGCTTGACGCAAACGAGACAATAATAAGCCCCTGAAACAACCCAAAAAGTGCTCCGGCAGCCAGCGTAAGAATAGCGGCTCCCGGTAACGAAAGTGCCGTTACCGCTACGTACACAGCAAAGAAAATAGCAATGCTGAGCACTGGGTTTTCTGCTATTTGTGTTTTAAACGTATCTAACGACCCTTTCATTCCCTCAAGCGTTAAGTACGTGTTCAAATCGAAATAGAAAAAACCATAAGCAGCCGCAGCCATAAGCGCAAGCAGCGCAATTTTCTTAAACATCGTAATTCCTTATTTGCACTTAAAACGCATATTGCATGGTGAACTGAACGTGACGGGGTACATTTGGCATCACGAGTGTTGCGCCAAAGAAGCCGCCTTCGAACAGTGGCTGCCAATTCTCTTGGTCGGTAATGTTAATTACATCGGCACGTAATCTCAGCTGCTCGTTAATTTGATAATCTGCATTCAGATCGAGGGTGTATTGATCTCGAATTTTAACGGTTTGCAAAAAATCGAGTGGAAACGATTTTGTATAAAGTGCGCTAGCGCCAACGGCAAGTTTGTCATTAACCTGCCAGCCTGCATTCAGCGACACCATTTGTGGGGGGATTCCCTGCACCCGACTATCTGATGGTGCGAAAGCTGCAAATGAGGGAGAGCCAACGCCTGTGCCGTTGATAATATCTGGACGGCTGTTATCAAAGGCATCAATGACCTGTGCTGTGCCCTGAAACGCGGCCGAGTTATCAAACCTTGCATCTAGATAGCTGTAAGCTGCATTTACCCAAACATCATCTAACTGATAGAACACTTGTAATTCCGCACCCTTGGTTTTAACGCCGCTGTTGCTCCCGTCCCGGTTGCGCAAGCTGCGGGTTTGATCAAACACAGAAGCCTCGGCATACCATGCCTCGCTTGGCGCATACTTCAAACCTATTTCGTACAACGTATTTTCTGTTGCAAAATTTTGTGGATCTATTTGATTGTTGCCACCAAGTACCGTACCGCCAGCCATGCTGTTAGACGTGGCGTCGTTTTGCGAAAACGCGCCATAGGTATTTATTGCGTTTGTTAGTTTATACACAGCGCTAAATTGATAGCTGGTTAAGGTATCGCTGTAAGTATCTGAGGCAGCATCAACACCCTGTGGAGCCAATGGGTCTCGGGCTTCAACGTCGTAGTAGTCTAAGCGCAAACCTGCAATAGTGGTGAGCTTGTCGGTCCATGTAGACTGCTGCTGAACCGCCAAACCGGTTTGCCATGTCGTCGAGTCGGTGGTATCAGATAAATTAAAATCACCAGCCCCGTCACCGTCTACATCGTATTGTGCACCGGGAGAAACAAATAGCCCGGGGCGCAATTGAACCAGTCTTGCTTTTTGTTCATCGGTAAGGGGAATAACACGGTTAGAAATAGGCCCAGTTAAATCAATTGGGTTGTCGGCTTCGGTGGTAAACTGGCTGTAACCGAGCACATCGTTGTATCGAATTGCCAGGCCAAACGTAGTGGTTTGCGTATCGGACCAAGCTACGTCAACTTCAGTTCTGTTTTCAAAAGTATCTGCACCATCAATGATTTCTACAAAACTATTTTGAGCAATTTCTTCACGCTCAAGATATTGGTAATACGACAGATTTCTAATAGCGATATTTTCGGCGTATTGATATTCAAGACCACTTCGAATAACTGTAGTTTTTGCACCGTTAATGTCGTTTGGGTTGGTAAATACTCTGTTGCGAGGGATCACTACTTCGCCGGTTGGTGAAATAACGGCTCCAGCTCCAGGCACTGTGCTGCCGTTAGGCTGTGTACCCTGCCCTGTAATATAAAGCCCTTCGTCGATAAGCGCTTGTGTAGGCCTATTTATACCAGCATTGTCTGGATAGTCTGTGTCGTAATATTCCGCGCTTATATCCCACGTTAAGGCATCACTTGGTGTATATCGGTAGGCAATAAACAAATTAACACTGTCGCGTTCGGCAAAATCGTAAAAACTACCGTGGTCTAAATACTCTGCACTCACGCGAATACCGCTAACGCCCTCGTCAATGGCAGTGCTTACGTCTAGCTGCGCAGAATATTGATCCCAGCGACCAGCACGCACGGTAGCCTTACCTCTTGTTTCGTCGGTAGATGCCACCTTGGTTTGTAAATTAACAAATCCGCCATTGCGCTGCGTACTGCCAAACAATACCGGCGATGGACCTTTCACCACGTCTACTTGCTCTACGCCATTAAATGACAGCGGCAGGCCAAAACCATTGTTCCCTGCCTGACGACGAATACCATCTTGAAAAAGCTCACCTAACTGGCCTCTAATACTTGGCAAACTTGGCGTACCAAAGCCACTGGATGCATAGGCATTAGGCGCAGCTTTTACAATGTCGTGTAAATCATCAATATTAAATGTTTCTAGTGCCTCACTAGACAAAGAGGTTACAGAGCGAGGGGTGTCAGCCACAGACATGCCAGCACCAAAAATACCTTTTAGCTGATTATCGCCGGGATTTAAATTGCCTATTAACGATGCGTTTCCTTTAACCTCTACAACCTCTATGTCTTTTTCTTGCATATCTTGTTCTTGAGATTGTTGCCCATATACGCCCTGACTAACGGCTAAAGCGAGGGCACTCATGGCGAGGTTTACTACAATTTTCATGTCTGTTTTCCGATGTTTTTATATTATGTGACAAGACCGATACGATATTAAAAAAATTTCAGAGCGCATTTTCTTTTTTATTAGTTTTGAAATATTTACCAACAAATACCGTTCTTCATTAGCCATACTTTTAATTTTATCCTTGGAGACCATCAATGGGTCAATCTAGCGTTACTCCCTCTATCTCAACCGCGTCTGCCTCAACAGCCTCTACCTCAACCGCTGGCGATGTTATTGCTACTCGACTGCCTTGGGTACTGCTATCCCTGCGTATTACCGTGTTTATCGTAATGTTTGTGTGGACCTTGGATAAATTTTTGAATCCTGCCCATGGCATGGCGATATTCGAAAAATTTTACGGCATAGGTGGCGTGCCGGAGCTTGCAGTATATATCATGGGAGCTTTTCAGTTAGTCCTTGTTTTTGCCTTTGTTTTTGGTTTAGCAAAACGCTACACGTACGGACTTATTTTTCTACTCCACGGCGGCTCTACGTTATCGTCGTTTCCACAGTACATTGACGCGTTCAATCACCTGCTTTTCTTCGCTGCTTGGCCAATGTGGGGAGCATGCTTTGCACTTTATTTATTGCGTGATGCAGACACTAAATTTACCCTCGGAAAAACTCAGGCGTCTTGATCGAGGGTTTAATTTTAAGATTGAGCTGTGGCAGCTCGGTAAAGGTGCTGCCACTCTTGTTCTGTAACTGGCATAATTGAAAGCCGCCCACCTTTTTTAACCAACGCAATTTCAGTGATATCAGGCATAGCTTTTATCTTCGCTAGCGACAAAACCTTGTCGAAAGCCTCAACATATTTTACGTCAACACAAAACCATTTAGGGTTTTCCAATGTTGACTTAGCATCGTAATACGGAGATTCAGGGTTAAACTGACTAACGTCTGGATAGCCCTCTTTTACCACTTCAGCAACGCCAGCAATGCCTACAGATTTGCAGCTTGAATGGTATATGAATACCTTATCTCCTCGCTTTACGCCGTCACGTAAAAAGTTTCTTGCTTGAAAGTTTCTCACGCCGTCCCAAGGCTCAGTTTGCTGAGGTCGGCGGGCTAAATCACTAATGGAAAATGCGTCGGGTTCGGTTTTAAATAACCAGAAGGCCATGGTGAACATCTCATTGCTATGGAACTATGAAGTTGAGTATACAAAGCTCGCTTATTTAATGACAGCGCTATACCGCCCATGCCCCAACACTGCTATAATCGCCGCTCAATTCTGAAAATTTGCCTAAGCGCTTTTCAGGCAAATTCTGTTTATTCAAAATGTGATCATTATGCAAGCCACCATTAAAGCCGACCGCAGTCTGTTTTCCTACCCTAAATACTGGCCCCACTGTCTTGGTACAGCGCCGTTTCTTCCTATGTCGAGAGAAGAGATGGACGCACTAGGATGGGACAGCTGTGACGTTATATTAGTAACCGGCGATGCTTATGTTGATCACCCAAGCTTTGGTATGGCTGTTATTGGGCGTGTTTTAGAAGCCCACGGATTTCGCGTAGGGATCATTGCCCAGCCAGATTGGAAGAGCAAAGACGACTTTATGAAGTTGGGCAAGCCCAATCTGTATTTCGGTGTCACTGCGGGCAACATGGATTCCATGATCAACCGCTACACCTCAGATAAAAAGCTACGCCACGACGATGCTTACACACCCGGCAATGTTGGCGGTAAGCGCCCCGACAGAGCGGTAACCGTATATGCACAGCGCTGTAGAGAAGCGTTTAAAGGCGTACCAGTTATCGCTGGTGGTATTGAAGCAAGCTTACGTCGAATTGCTCATTATGATTACTGGAGTGAAAAAGTACGTCGCTCTGTGCTTTTTGACTCAAAAGCCGACATGCTTTTCTTTGGAAATGCTGAGCGCCCGCTTGTTGAGGTTACTCACCGTTTAGCGGCTGGAGAGAGTATTGCAGACATGCGCGATATTCGCGGTACCGCTATTATCGTTAAAGAGGCGTTACCAGAATGGCAAGGCGTCGACTCCACCTCACTTGATCGCCCGGGAAAAATAGACCCAATTCCAAGCCCCTACATAATGGAGCCAGAATGCGATTCACAGGAGAAGGACAGTAAAAGCAGTGAAGCGCCCGATGCATCACCGATTGTTATTCAGCCGCCGCAAAAGGAAAAGGAAAAGCGCAAACCTTGGGAAAATGTGTACGTAAAACTACCGGCATATGAAACAGTAAAAGATAACAAAACGTTGTATGCGCATACATCCCGTATTCTTCACCAAGAAACTAACCCTGGTTGTGCTCGTGCGCTCATGCAGCGACACGGCGACAGACACATTTGGATAAACCCACCCGCAATGCCTCTTGAAACTGAGGAGATGGATGCGGTTTTCG
Source organism: Alteromonas sp. RW2A1 (assembly GCF_001886475.1). Classification (NCBI taxonomy): domain Bacteria; kingdom Pseudomonadati; phylum Pseudomonadota; class Gammaproteobacteria; order Alteromonadales; family Alteromonadaceae; genus Alteromonas; species Alteromonas sp. RW2A1. Next base: position 2,394,798 of record NZ_CP018031.1, read on the forward strand.
ATTTGCCCTATCAACGAGTTCCTCACCCTGCATACGGCGATGCGAAAATTCCTGCCTACGACATGATACGTTTTAGTATTAACATTATGCGTGGCTGTTACGGCGGCTGCACTTTTTGCTCTATCACCGAGCACGAAGGCCGAATTATACAAAGTCGCTCAGAAGACTCCATCATTCGAGAAATAGAGCAGATTCGCGATACCGTTCCAGGCTTTACCGGTGTGATATCCGATTTAGGTGGCCCCACCGCCAACATGTATCGTCTGCGCTGTAAAAGCCCTAAAGCTGAGGCAACCTGTCGTCGCCCCTCTTGCGTGTACCCGAGTATTTGTGCCCATATGGATACCGATCACAAACCCACTATCGATTTATATCGTCGGGCGCGTAATTTACCGGGCATTAAGAAAATACTTATTGCTTCAGGTGTTCGTTACGACTTAGCCATTGAAGATCCTGAGTACATTAAAGAGCTGGCCTTACACCATGTAGGTGGCTATCTAAAAATTGCTCCTGAGCATACCGAAGAAGGCCCTTTGTCCAAAATGATGAAGCCGGGCATGGGCACATACGACAGGTTTAAAGCGCTTTTTGACAAGTACTCTGAAGAAGCAGGCAAAAAACAGTACTTAATTCCGTATTTTATTGCCTCGCACCCGGGTACTACCGACGAAGACATGCTTAGTCTTGCAATATGGCTTAAAGAAAATAAATTTAAGCTAGATCAAGTGCAAAACTTTTACCCGTCACCCATGGCTACTGCAACAACCATGTATCACACAGAGGTAAATTCTCTGCGCAAAGTGACGAAAGACAGCGAAGAGGTGCCATCAGCAAAAGGTGAGATTCACCGCCGCCTGCACAAGGCTATGCTGCGTTATCACGACCCTAAGAACTTTGCTCAAATTCGCCAAGCGCTAGTCAAAATGGGTAGAGAGGATTTGATTGGTAGAGGGCCACAGCACCTTGTGCCACCTGAGAGCGCCAACGAAAAACGCCAGAAAGCCCAAAAAGGCCGTCGCGGAGAGCGTGCGTTAACTAAACACACAGGTTTGCCCCCGTCATTCCAGCGCGAATCTAATGGCAAAAAGTCTAACCGTGTGAATAGCCAAGGCAAAAGCAGCGGCGATACTACAAAAAGTAACGCAGGAAAGGCATCAGGTAACAGACCACCAAAGTCTCGCGGTCAGCGTCAGCAACCAGCAAACGTTAACTGCACCTTCGTCAAAGCGTAGTGAATTGCTCTTAACAAGCGAATAACGCTGAATACGAAGAAAGCTTAATAAAAATGAGGAGGCCTCTTACTCTTAAATGCTAATTAGAGCAGTAAGAGGCCTTTATGCTGCAACCCTATTCGGCAGAGGCCACACACGTAACACCAGCAAGGGAAGTTAGGTTTGCGCTTGTGTCACTCGCCTCATCACTAGCACTCACTTTACTTACATTGTTTTCAAAGCGAAGAAAGCAACTATCGCCCTGTTTTAACAGGGTAAATACAAAAGCGGGATTAGTATGCCGTCCCTGAATGGGTAGCCCTCGATTGTCTTGCATAGCTTTGCGCTCAATAGTTACCGTGGACGATGTAGTAAAAGCGTTACTAGCCAGGGTTATTGATTGCCCGCTAAATTGCGCACTCATCGCTGCTTTTATTTCAGCCAGTTGTTTTGACACTTGCTTGGCAGAGGTTTTTGACAACAGCGCTGGCTGAAATGGCAAATCGGTGCTTGGCATTTGTGCTTGCTCTGATTTCGCTGATTTCGCTGAAAGCTCGGCGCAACCAGCGATAAGCAAAACAGTGCCCACTATAAACGCTGCAGAAATTGTCCTGCCTTGCCCAAGATTTAATCGCCCAAGACACCATCGTCCCAGATAGCACAGTCCCAGACCCCTTTGCCTCATAACCATTATTGTTTTTCTCATAAAATAGGTTCGTTAATTTTATTGTGCAAAATTAACGCATCGCGTTCTCTATGAGGAGCTTTAATTGCCAACGATGTTTTCGCTGTACCGAAACTCGACTGCACACGCTGACTTTGTTCTGCAACTGCTGTGCCTTCCGTACCAGCAGCACTTGCTGGACATGAACCAGTTTGAGCATACGCAAGGGCCGCGGCTAACATACCTTCATTGGCGTCACCTAACGGATTCGTGAAGTCATCTGCCACTGAGCAGCCTGGTAACTCAAAGGCAAAGTTGGGTGTAGAAGTAGGAATGAATCCATCTGCAAAATCACCGAACCCTTTATTATTTACGCCTTGAAATTGAATAGTAAAATACGTAGTGCCGCAGTTGTCGGTAGGATAAAAACCATACGGTTTACCGCAAGTAGGAGAGCCTATTTGTACCACCCCAACATCAATGCCTCGTAATGAGTTGATAACAGCTTCGCTCGCTGAGCAAGTCGAGCCGGTAGTAATGACGTAAACCGTACTCACCGACAAGCTAGGTAGTAACCTATTGGTAAGGACTCCCTCGTTATAATCTATTTCGTTAGAATAAAATGGCGTTGGTCTAATGGTGCCGCCAGTAACGGGGTTGGTTGTTGGGTATTTATCATTAAATTGCAATGTTTCAAATATTGCATTGTTCGTCTGGTTTGGCCCCGCCACCATATAAGACAGCTGTGACGCTAACGCTAACAGCCCTCCTCCGTTGTAACGCAAGTCAATGACCAGCTCAGTCACGTTATTATCAATAAATTGCTCGAAGGTGGAAATTAATGAATCTTGGGCTGTGCGAATGAAAGTATTAAATTGGAAGTACCCTACCTTGCCTATGTCAGTATCGAGGATCCGAACATTTTGCACCGGAGAGACTTCAATATTTGCCGAGGTAACGCTCACCGTCAGTTCACTGCCATCAACTAAGTCAAAGGTAAAGTTAGTTGTTTTTCCACTTTCAGAAGGAAACAAGCCTGCGTTTATCACATCAACCGCTTCTTGCGTATTCGCGTTAACAAAATCAACACCATCCACAGTTTTTAATGATGCGCCACGTGGAATACCTGCCTGAGCAGCAGGTGAATTGGGTTCTGTGTACTGCACAATAAGCTCGCGCGGGGTCACTAAACTGACAAATTCCCATTCAAAACCATAACCCGATGAAACGCCGGTTTGGGTAAGCGTATTATATTCATCTGTTGCCCGAGAGAAGTGAAAATTATCTTTGAGTGTTCCGGTTGGGGTTAACTCCGTTGTTTTAAGTTGATCGAAGTAACCCGCAATTGTGAAATTTGCCGGGTCGTTATCTTCAACTTCGTCATACCAGAGGTAAGTGTCATTGGTCCATGAACGCATCCACAGCTTTTCATCCATAGCTGTGCCCTGTTCATCTGGATACGCGTTTCCAGAAAAAGGATCGATACCACTTCTAGGTGCTACGCATTGATTGATAAACTCAGACTCAGGTTCATAAACTCCAGCTTGCCAAACAGGCTCGCTGGGAGTTTCTGCTGCAGGAGGAGCAACGGATATGGGATCTGGTGTAGTTGAGGATGAGCCACTTCCACCACAGGCAGAGAGTGCGGTGACAATACAGGCGAGAGAAAACCAGCTCTTTACATCTACGACTTTCATTAATTCGCTTCCTTCTATAAAGCAGCTATATCTGCTCATGAGTTTTACGAGAGCATGTTAACTCGGCATTGGTTGTATAGCTCAGTATCAAACCACTGATTTAACCGAGAGGTTTGCTCAACACGCCTTGTTCGCACTCGTTCTAACATTACCTATTACCAAGATATTGCCACAAGGCTTTCGTGTTTAACATTTATTGAGTTTAAATTTTTGTAAACAAATGCAAAGCAAGCATAAGCGAAAAAATCATTTTCTAATGGCTAAAAAACCCACATCTGTCTCGGTTAAGCTTGAAAAATAAAGTCCCTCGGCTGTTTGAAGTACTCCTGTGGTAAAAGAGTATTCTCCAGAAGGTGATTGAAGGCTTTCTATTATTTGTCCTGTTGGGCCTACTTTTATAACGTGACCGTATTTTACTGCGTTTGGCCTAAGTGCAGCAGGAAACCTCTGGATGATAGTTCGCAACAAGGGTTTGTTTGACAGGTAATCGATTAACTTATTTCGGGGTGTTGCCAGCCCAACCCAGAGGTTTCCCTCGCTGGTAATACTCAGATTGTCGGGAAAACCTGGCAAGTTATCGACAAAAGTTTCAACCGAACCGGCTTTGGGGCCTTGCAACCAATAACGCAGAATACGGTAACTTCCGGTCTCATTAACAAATACGCAATCTCCATTATTCGACACCGCTACGCCATTGGCAAAAACAAGCCCGCTTATAAGTACCCGGCTCACCTTGGTTGCTGGGTTAAATTCAATAAGCTTTCCGTTACCTTTATGCTCCATAATTTCCAGCAAGCTTGCATTTAAGGTGCCCTCGAAGCGCTGGGCAGAAAATTTTGTGGTGGCATCCGTTAAATAAATTACGCCATTTTCGGCTACATCGACGTCGTCTGCATAAACAATATCTGCGCTTTCTTGCTCGTCTAGTTCTACGGTAATGTTTCCTGTTTTATCTATTTTTAGCAACCCCATATGAGCATCTGCCACATACAAATTGTCGGCACTATCATAGGCCAGCCCAAGTGGTCTGCCGCCAGTATTTACCCATGGTTTAAACACTGTATCGCTTGGTCCCTTGAGCAAAATATTCCCTGAGTGACTGGAAACAGCAATAACTCCTTTACTATTGATGGCAAAGTCCTCAGGTCCATAATCGCTTCCCATGTCAATACGCTGAACTTTATCGAGTTTATTGTTAGCCTTGAGTGTTTTAACCAACCCTTGACTTGAGGGCGCCTGCCAAGAAACCGGGTCAATTGAAACCGGCCAAAACAAAAGGTAAAGCACAGTGAAAAGTAATAAAAAAAGAAACAATAAAAATAATGCGCGCAAAAGGTTTCTCCGACTGTTTTTTTAGAGCTTATCAACTTAATCAACAGCAACCGCTTTTTTTTGATTATAAGCTGTTATTCACTAAGCCCACTCTTTGCCTTAAGTTTAACCCGCGTTTAGATGGCTACGCATAGAAATCGCAAGTAAAATTACAATTCATTAAGTATCAAACTTTTGCAGTACCAAGCTATGTATTAACACTAACCATAATCTGTGTCGAAAGGTTTGTGTAGTTCTATATGTATTTCTTACTGTTTAGCACCCTTGTAGTTACATTGGGGGGAATGGTGACCTTTCAGGCACTTTTCGCCCCTCTTGTGTTTATCAAATTACCGAGTGATGTAGCACGTCCCTTCATACGAAAATTTTTTCCGTTTTACTATTTATACTTCGGCGCACTTTCCGCTATAGCGACCGTTGCCGCTGCGGTTGATACACGATGGGAACAGGTATTCATTCTTGTTCCAGTTACACTGGGTTTTGTTATAAGCCGGCAAATACTCATGCCGTTGGCAAACGAAGCCACTGATAGTCAACAAAACAGTAAATTTCAGCTTTATCATCGTTTAACTGTGTTGATTAACACGGTGCAACTTGTTGCGCTAGCGCTGTGTATGTACTGGCTCATTCCGTCGCAGCTCGCGTATGGAGGGTAATGATTATGTCGTCAATCAGTAAAAGCGTGTTATCTCGCACTAGCGCAAAGGTAGATAAAGAATTGCGAGCCAGCCACGCCGGAGAAACAGGTGCGGTGTGGATTTATCGCGGCGCCCTAACCGCAGAATTTCTGGTTAGTTTGGTGAGTTTCTCTCGCTCCCCCCATAAAAATAACAAAGCGCTTAGCGTTAAGGCATTTGCCAACGAACATCTGCAAACAGAGAAAACGCACCTAAGCATATTCGAGAACGAAATGCCCGCGTTTCGCGGCAGTTATATGCTGTTGCTATGGATGGTTGCGGGTTTCCTAACCGGAATTATTCCTCGCATATTGGGGCGTAACTGGTTCTTCTACACAATTTACTGTGTTGAATATTTTGTCGACCAGCATTACGAGGCGCAGTGCTGTTTACTTGAGAATGTTGACCCTTTGCCAAGGGAAGTACTACGAAAATTCAGGCATTGCCAACAAGACGAACAAAGTCATCGAGACGAGGCCTATCAAGCAATGACATCAACACCTTCCTTTACGATGAAGCTGTGGGGTAAGATTGTGGGTAAAGGCTCGGCAGCGGCAGTCGCTGTCGCAAAACTCATCTAATTTGAACAGTATTAATACACGGTAGGCATGGGAAAGCGAAATAGGGTACGAGAACCAAGACAATGTGATAAGTGCGGTGTTGAAGCCGACATTCAATTTCGTGTTTGGTTTGAAGACAAATGGCACATTGTATGTAAGCAGTGTCAGCTGGAAGCTTCTGATGCATCTGATTACATGTATGGCGGTACATGGAAACGTAAAAAGCGAAATTGATAGCAAATTAGCTATGCCTGCTAAATATGCCTTCTAGCGTTAACGACCAGCTTTACCGACCAGCTTTATCAACCAAATAACGTGTTTAATTTACACACTCTTGCCACTTTTCGACTAATTGTACTTCCGCAAAGAATGAAAATAGCGGAAGATATACGCATAACGCAACATGGCCCAAACACGCTTATATCAGTTTTTGCTTGAAGGCCATCGAAAACAAGGTAAGACAATGCCAAAGGCAAGTGAAATTAAAAAGAATCACACCATCGTTTATGGTGGCAAAACATGTATTGTGAGAGATATTGAACGCTCTGTTCCCCAAGGCAGAGCCGGCGGCAGTATTTACCGCATGCGCATGTATGACGTGGTAAGCGGCGCTAAATTCGACGAAACTTTTAAAGATTCAGATATGCTAGAAATGGCTGACTTAGTCCGCCGTCCGGTGATGTTTTCTTACATGGATGGCGATGAGTATGTTTTTCTTGATAATGAAGATTACACTCCTTACCACTTAAATAAAGAAAGCATTGCCGATGAAGCGTTGTTTATTAATGAAAAGACTGAATCTATCCAAGTCTTAATTGTAAGCGACGTTCCCGTGGCCCTCGACCTACCTATGAGTGTAGAGCTTGAAGTAGTGGAAACAGACCCGTCAATCAAAGGGGCGTCTGCAACATCGCGAACTAAACCTGCCACCTTATCAACAGGTCTTGTTGTGCAAGTTCCCGAGTACATCAGCACAGGTGAGTGGATAAAGGTAAACACGGAAGAGCGTAAATTTCAAAGTCGCGCCTAACGTTTGAGTAAAACTATTCTCTGGTCAGCCTGCATTCATTACGGCTGAAAATTATAGATGAAAGGCTTAAATCGAGTAGGGTGAGGCTTGCGCCTCATCCCTCTCACAGAACCGTACGTACGGGCCTCGTATACGGCTCCTGCATACTTCATATCACTTGCTAAGTGACCGCCCTTGCCATTCGGATTATCTTCCCCTCAGTCAGGGTGATTCAGGTTTCTTTCAACCTGACGGGTTTGCCAGCTTCGCTGGGCAAACAAAAAACCGGATAAGCGATTGCTTATCCGGTTTTGACTTTCTATCGATTGAGAAAACTCAGTTTTTAAGCTGCTGCACTCTCTTCTTCAGTTTCTACCACCTCGTGGCTAAGCAGATATTCAAAAGCCGCTAGTGATGCTTTTGCGCCCTCGCCCATCGAGATAACAATTTGCTTGTAAGGCACAGTTGTTACATCGCCCGCAGCAAAAATGCCTGGCTCAGACGTATGGCATTTGTCGTCAATAACAATTTCGCCATATTGTGACATTTCTACCGTATCTTTCATAAACTGGCTGTTTGGCACTAGACCAATTTGAACAAAGACGCCCGACAACTCCTGAGTATGGATTTCGTTCGTGCTACGATCCTGATACTCGATGGCGTTTACTTTGCCATTTTCCGCAGTAATTTGTCGCGTTGCAGCGTTTTTAATAATGTTGATGTTATCGCGCTTGTTTGCTTGATCTACAAGTACTTGGTCGGCCTTTAACTCTGGCATAAATTCAAATACCGTTACCGATTTAACGATGCCCGCCAAGTCTAACGCAGCCTCTATACCAGAGTTACCACCGCCAATCACTGCTACGTCTTTGCCCTTAAAGAACGGGCCGTCGCAATGCGGGCAATATGCCACGCCATTACCTACATTTTCTCTTTCGCCTGGCACTCCAAGCTCTCTCCAGCGTGCGCCTGTGGCAACAATAATACTGCGAGTGCGAATTTGCTCTCCAGAGGACAAGGTAATGGTTTTAACATTGCCCTTTTCGATGTTATCTACACGCACGTGCTCTTTTAACGTAATATCATAATCGCGTACGTGTTCCATCAGGTTACCAACCAGCTCTGGTCCTGTGGTTTTTGGCACTGAGATAAGGTTCTCAATACCCATAGTATCTTTAACCTGTCCACCGAACGTCTCTGCAACAACAGCTACTTTCAAGCCTTTTCGAGCGCTGTATATTGCCGAAGCAACGCCTGCCGGGCCGCCACCGATCACGGTTACGTCTTGTAACGGTAAGGTTTCCCCTTTATTTGCCTCTTTTAGACCGGGGTTACGCTCAAGCAGCTTATCGATAAGAACCGACGCATCAACCTTGCCGTTGGCAAACAATTCACCGTTTAAATAAACGCTAGGTACGCCTTGAATGTCACGCTCTTCAATAATGTTCTGATACAGACCGCCATCAATCATTTCTGATGTGATATTGGGATTAATCAATGCAAACTGATTAAGTGCCTGTACAACGTCTGGACAGTTGTGACAGCTTAGGCTTATAAACACTTCAAAGTTCAGTGGCTCATCTACTGCTTTTACAATTGAAGCCACACTATCATCTAGCTTTAATGCAGTGCCTGATGCATGAAGCATTGCGAGGATCAGTGAGTTAAATTCATGGCCGCCAGGAATTCCTGAAAACCTGATCCCGGTGTCTTCGCCGTCAGCCTCTAGTAAGAAGCTGATTGAACTACGAAGCTCGCCATTGGTTTCGCGTTCTTCAACGCTTAATTTTTCGCTTACACCTGCAATGTCGGACAGAAAGCTAACAAGCTCTTCGCGCTTGCTATGTTCACCGGTCTGTACGACGAAGGTTACGTTTTTCTGCATTGATTCGGTGTACCCCTTCAATGCTTGTAAAATTTCTTTAGTTAACACGGTTATCCTGCCTTATTTTCGACACGCCGATCCCCGCTAATCAAATTTATGACTAACACGTGAGCGGAAATGGGTAAGTTAAATAGAGGGAGCGAGAGTTCGCTCCCTTACGACTACTTAAAAAGTAGCGTTGATGCTTAGATTTTGCCTACTAAGTCTAGAGAAGGAGCCAGTGTTGCTTCACCTTCTTTCCATTTAGCTGGGCAAACTTCACCTGGGTTAGCAGCAACGTATTGTGCAGCTTTGATTTTGCGCACTAGGTCGTCAGCGTCACGGCCAATACCTTCAGACGTGATTTCCATTGCTTGTACGATACCTTCTGGGTCAACAACGAATGTTGCACGGTCAGCTAGGCCCATTGTTTCACGCATACAATCGAAGTTGCGAGTGATTTCACCTGTTGGGTCGCCAATCATAGCAAACTTGATCTTGTTGATAGTGTCTGAAGAATCGTGCCATGCTTTGTGTGTGAAGTGAGTATCAGTAGATACTGAGAATACTTCTACACCGCGAGCTTGAAGCTCTTCATATTTATCAGCGATGTCACCAAGTTCAGTTGGGCATACAAATGTGAAGTCCGCTGGATAAAATACGAAAACTGCCCATTTGCCTTTGATGTCTTCACTACTTACGTCAATAAATTCGCCGTCTTTAAACGCAGTTGCTTTAAAAGGCTTTATAGCAGTATTAATCATTGCCATGTTACATTCTCCATTGTCTTTTTAAATAAGAGTGGTTTTAAATTAGATTCGTAGGCCTATGGCATACGAGAGTAATCTTTACGTATATATCGAGCACTTGGTTTTGCCGCTTAATGGCTTTTTGCAGGTGCCCTTCAACTTGGTGTAAAGAATAACGCGCCATTTTATAAATTACTAATTGGTAAATGTGAATCGCCTAATCAAGATATTGAATCGAACGACTAAAATTTATCAAATTTGTTTAAAAACAACGCGATAACAGTGGAGTAGCCTGATGCGACATTCGCAATTAGCAAAAGAAATAGCCAGAGTTGATGGTTCATCTCCATCAAGGTCAATTGGAAAACACCTCAAAATGGCGTCTAGTCCATTTGTTTTTTTCCGTGGCACTGCCCAGCTATTTTACTCCGACGTCTATAATGGGGTCATATCGACGCCAGACAACCTACAAAATATTCCTTTGACCAGTGTTGTTGGCGACTGCCACCTATCCAATTTTGGTTTTCTTACCGAGGAAGGCTCTCATGGCGATACAGTCATTTTTTCTCCCAACGATTTTGACGACGCCTGTGTTGGGCGAGCTGAATGGGATATTTTGCGTTTACTTACCTCGCTGTCTCTAACACAAGTTCACTGCGAGGGAGTTGCAAACGGTACCTATCGTTTTGACGACATTGATACTAGTAAACCAGTTATAAGCAAAAATGCTGTTACTGAGGCGCAGCAAACGTTGCTATCTACTTATATTAACACCTGCGAGAATGTAACAGCAGATGCTAGCGTTATCTACGACGCTGTTGATTACCGCCCAGATAAAAGCCCATCTAAAATTGCTAAATTATACGACAAGGCTGCTATGCGAAGCGCTGGTGGCGATGCGTTTACCACTAAAAGCGCTTTGGCTAGGGCGGTAACCTTCAACGACGACCCCCTAACATTTAAAGCCAATAGAGGTAAATTCACACCTTTAAACGCTAAGGAGTATCAAGAACTCTATAATGCATTTGCGCCTTTTATGGATGATACTGTTGTAGATATAGTTAAAAGAGAGAACGCGGGCACGGGTTCTGTGAATATGGACCGATTTTATTTTTTAGTCGGCCCCAGAAAGCCGCATACCGCAGAAAGCTTTTCTCAATGTCACATTGTTGAAGTAAAACAGCAGCGCGAAGCTGCCCCGCTACATCACTTTAAATCTCTTTGCCCGGTCAACCTGCTTAACCCTGCGCATCTAACGGCACGAAGCCAACGAAGAATGCAGCGTCACGCCGACCTTATTCTCGATGAAGCCATTTACAATGATAAACATTTTCTCATTCGCTCTCGCCATCATGCAAAAGTAGGCATTACCCCTGAAGATGTCGCTATGGGCAATAAAGCGGTAAATGGAGGCTTTAACTATGTTGCCGAGCTCTGTGGATACACGCTTGCCCTAGCCCACTGTCGGGGAGACAGACGCAGTACTCGGTTTGCCAATGCTGCAGCTAGCGTGCTAACAGAAGAACGTGACAACCTTGTCGCAATTGCTAATCAATATGCAGAACTAGTTCAAAGCGACTACACATGGTTTTGCGAAACAATCGCTAAAGCCTAGACTGGGTTTAAGCTCACTTGGAGGATAAAACCACCAAAAGATATTCACGATAGCGTTACTTATACGGGTAACGCGCCTCATATTACGCAATTAATCTTTTAAGTAAACTTACTCAAACCACCTTAACAACTGATTTTACTGTATATTTTTAAAATCAGGTTGAATAAGAACTAGTCATATTTACGCTAACAAAAGCCCTATACGGTAATCATAGCAACACAAAAGTTGCGGCCTTTACAGGCACTTAATGATAAAAAAAGATTACTACAAAAGGGAAAAAACACGTGAGAACATCACTCTCTAAACTCAGTGCCGGCATTCTTTCCGCACTATCGCTTGCTGCGGCAAGTCATGCTGTATATGCCAACGACATTGTTATTAGCGGCGTTATTGATGGCCCTCTTTCAGGCGGTGTGCCAAAGGCTGTTGAGCTCTATGTGATTAATGATGTAGCAGATCTATCTACCTATGGTATTGGAAGTGCCAATAACGGAGGCGGAAGCGACGGTGAAGAGTTCACTTTTCCATCTCAAAGTGTTTCAGCAGGTACCTATCTGTATGTTGCATCAGACATCGATGGCTTTACCGCATTTTTTGGTAATGCACCCGATTTTGACAGCTCGGCAATGGCAATAAATGGCGACGATGCCGTAGAGCTTTTTAAAGACGGCAATGTGGTAGATACGTTTGGCGACATTAATGTTGATGGCAATGGCACTGCTTGGGAATACCTTGATGGTTGGGCATATCGCACTAATGGACAAACCGCAAACGCTGGCGCTTTCAATGACGAAAATTGGGCTTATAGCGGAGCTAATGCACTTGACGGCGCAAATACAAACGACGAAGCGTCTACCCCGTTCCCTTTAGGCACATTTACCACAGAAGGCGGTGGTGATGTAGAGCAGCCACCTGTAGAACCTCCAGTTGCTTTAGGCGTTTGTGGCGACGATGCAACACTTTTAAGCACAATTCAAGGCGCTGGCACCGCATCTGAAGAAGTGGGTAACAATCATATTGTCGAAGCCATCATTACCGGTAAACGCCAAGGTGGTTTCTTTATTCAAGAAGAAAACGCTGATAGCGACAATGACGCAATGACGTCTGAGGCAATTATTGTGGAAGGCGAAACCGACATCGCCGTTGGCAACATTGTTCGTTTGTATGGAAATGTAGCCGAGAACTTCGGTATGACAACCTTAGAGATGGATAGTGACGTCGTACCTGCTGATTGCGGTACAAGCGATGATATCACTACTATTAATATATCTATGCCTTACGAAGAGGACTTAGAAGCCTATGAAGGTATGTTAGTAAGCGTTACCGATGCCACAGTAACCAGTACTAACTCTCTTTGGCGTTTCGGTGAAGTTGTGGTGAGTGATAGTGTAAAACGCCAACCAAGCGATGTAGCCGCCCCATTATCTGAAGCCTACGCAGCTGCACAAGCAGAAAGCGAAGCCAGTCTTTTAACGATTGAAGATAACAGCGGTTCACAATACCCAGACGCTATAAGCTTTTTCCCTAATTTTAACTACGCAAACGCCATCCGAATTGGCGACACTGTGTCTGCTTCGGGCCCACTGAATTTCAGCTTTGGAACTTACCGTATCAATCCTACCGAGGTGATTACCGTTACTTCAACCCGTGAAGATACACCTGTGGTAAGTGAGGGCAATTTGTCGGTTGCTACGTTCAACGTTTTGAACTACTTCAACGGTGATGAAGATGAGAATGGTGAGCTGACTTTCGACTACGACAATAATCGTGGTGCTGACAGTGAAGAGGCATTCGCACTCCAGGAAGGTCGAATAGTTGAAGCTATCGTTGATTTAAATGCCGATGTTGTTGGCCTAATGGAGATCGAAAACGATGGATTTGGTAATGACAGTGCCATTCAGTCATTACTCAACGCAATTAATGCACAGCTTGGCGAGGCAGAGCAGTACGCGTTTATCAGCACGGCTGATAACACTCAAATCGGCACTGATGCTATCACCGTTGGATTATTGTACCGCGGCACTGTTGTTACACCACAAGGCGATGCAGTGACAGTGGCAATGCCTGAACAACAGATATCTGAAGATAGACTTGCGAGAATGCGTCCGTCATTGGTGCAAACATTTGAACACATCGAAAGCGGTGAGACCTTTGCGGTTGCTGTGAACCACTTCAAATCGAAGGGATCGCAGTGTGCGGAAGACATCGCTGAGGCGCCATCAGAAATAGATACCATTCAGGGTAGCTGTAACGCGCTTAGAGTGTCAGCTGCTATTACGCTGGGCAACGCTCTTAACGATGAAACTCTGCCTGAACGTAAAATTATACTAGGTGATTTGAACGCATACAGCGCAGAAGACCCTGTTGCGGTACTGACTCACTATACGCCAGAAGAGCGCGGATACACCATTAAAACTGCGGTCAGCACTGGAATGGATGAGGGTGAATCGGTAGAAGTAGATACAAGCTATGGATACCATAATCTTGCAGAAACATTCGACGAAGACGGTTTCTCTTACTGGTTCTTTGGTACAGAACAAGTGGGAAGCCTAGACCATGTTTTAGCTAGTGATGCCATGCTTGCAGATGCTGTAGATGGGACGCATTGGAATATCAACTCTGTTGAAGCTTATCAACTGCAATACAACCAAGCTCTTCGCTTCTATCCAGACGAAGAAGGTTATGCGTTTACCGATGTAGGTCCGTTTAGAAGCTCAGACCACGACCCGTTCATTGCTACGTTTAACTTGGTTGCAGACGATCCTGCTCCACTACCAGTGCCTGTTGAAGAGGAAGATAGCTCGGGCGGCTCTATGGGAGGTTTATTAACATTGCTTGCTGCAATGGTTGGTTTTCGCCGCTTCTCTCGCGTGGATACTAATAAGGCGTAAAAAACGTCACTAGTAAGTTGGATTTACCGATAAATAAAGGTCCTTTAATCACTTAAAGGGCCTTATTTTTATTGTTTATTAGTTTTTTTTAGCTGTAGAAGCTTATCCTTGAACTGACATTTTTATCCATAGATTTAGATACCATCTGATAGGCAGCTTTAGACAAGTTACGCACGGTCAATTTTGCATCACCGTATTTCTGGTATTGCTAAAAGCAAATAAAAATGCTGGATTAATGCCAAACTACTTACTGCGCTTGGCAACTTAAGAAGCAGCGACAACGATTACCGCAGTCACCAAATACTTTATTATTAACCAACCTATATCGCTCGCCCCAAAAAACCGATTGCCTATCGGTTTTTATTTTGTCACTATAGCATCATTAATGCGAGAGAATAATGATATGCAGTTAGGTGAATTGGAAAAACAGGTGTTGCAGTATCTGTGGAATGCTTCTGAAGCTGACGCGAAACAAGTACATGCCGTGCTTGGGCAGTCTCGTGGGAATTCACTCAATACCATTCAGAGCACCTTAGATCGCTTGTTTAAAAAAGGTTTGTTGAGCCGAACCAAACAGGGGCACGCCTACTGTTACCGAGCAAAAGTAGACAGGGAAGCATTGATTGCAACGCTTATCACCAACGTGACCAGCGATTTTATTGAAGACGGTGAGCATAGCTTGATTGCAGCATTCAGCTCAGCTTCTGCCAATCTGGATGATGCCCAACTTGATAAGCTGGAACAGTTGATAGAACAACAACGCAAGTTGCGCAAAAGGAACTAACGAACATGTTGGTGGGAAATCTGGCAATAACACTGAATTTACTGAGCATTGCTGTGCTGGCATTTGCGATCAGTGTGGCTTTCATTGCGGTTATTTCACCATTCACTCTTCACCAGATATCACAATTCACCTTTGGGATTCGCAAAGTCACCTTGTGGTCATTAGTGACTGCGCCGTGGTGGATCGCAATTAGTTGTGTAGGCTTTTTCTGGCCGAGGCAGCAAGACGTATTCCCCGCAGCTTGGCTAAACGACTTTGCGCACTGGCACCACGTCGATATTTTTAGTTTCACCAGTTGGCATGCTGTTACCTTGTTATCAGCCTCTGCATATTTGCTCTGGTCAGTGACAAGAACCGTTTATATTCGTAGAAAGCAATCATCTGCGATGGCAGATTTGATTGGCTTATCTGATATCAAATTACAGCATATCAACGGTAAGCAGGGGTATTATTCGTTACCGATGCCAATACCGGCAGCCTTTACCACAGGGCTGCTGTCTCCGAAAATCTATGTTACAACTGCGCTTAAAGAACGGGTTAATGAGCAGGAGTTGGATATCATCATCCGCCATGAAATGGCGCATGTTGAAGCGCGTGATCCCATGTACAAAGTTGTCTTTGCAACATTTGCGGCTTTTTTCCCTGCTTCTGCGACGCGAGAACTAATCAAGCAATTTACTTTATTGACCGAGCAGATAGCGGATAGTGCGGTGACCAAGGAATATGACAACTTAGATGTCGCTCAAACCCTGATTAATGTCGCACGCATGCAACGAAGTGTAGACTCCATGCACAACAACATGGGCTGCGATGGCTTGCAAACGAGCTACTTCGGCAATGATCAAACCACGGTGCGTGTGCAATGCCTTATTAGCCCGGTGATGTCTTCGTCCCGACTAGCAATGGGTTTTGCAATCATATTGTTTGCTTCTGCGCCTCTATTAACCGCTTCTACGGTTGATAGTATCCACCACATTATCGAAACCTTTTTCACCCATTAGCTTTTACCCACAAGATAAGGACTGGGAATGAAAGATATTCTTTGTAAACGCAAGATTAAAAAACCGATTGGCTATCGGTTTTCCGTCGTACTTGCCGGAGTTGGTTTACTTTTATCGGCGAAAGCTACATCAGAGGATACTCCTCAGATTATAAGCCTACCTAAGGCTGTAATGATGACCTTAAATTACCACCCAGAATTAAAGGCTTTAGTGTCACAGGAGCAGGTTTGGCAGGGACGTATTCAGCAAGCTGGTGTAGGTGAACGTCCCCAAATTGGACTGATGGTTGAAGATGTGATGGGTACGGGTGAGGTCAGTGGTATTAAGAGTATGGAATCAACTTTGACCTATTCTTGGTTGTTACAACAGGAGCAAATCGATAGTCGGGTAAGTGCCGCAAAAAGCGAAGCTGCGAAACTGACGCTTGAAAAGCAAATTAAAGCACTGGATTTATCTGCATTGGTGGCCAAACATTATATTGATATTTTAGTTAAACAAGAGCGTCTCAAAATCAATCGGATGGCTGAAACTCAGGCAGAAGAAGTGGTAGAAGCTATAGCCAAGCGAGTGAAAGCCGGTAAGAGTTCAAGTTTTGAAGTGCAACTGGCAAAAGCGGAGCTGATACGCAGGGAATTGGCCGTAGAAGACATAGAACATGAACTCAAAGCCAGTCAGTATCAACTGGCCTCTCTGTGGGGTAAACCTGCTGAGAACTATCAACTGAACGGAAATTTGCACACTTTACCGCCTGTTCCACCGTTTGAAAGCCAACTAGCACTGCTCAAGCGAAACCCTCGCTTACAACAGTTCGTTAGTGCCCAGCGTATCGCTCAATCGCAAATGGAACTGGCACGCATCGAAGCTAAACCCCAATGGCAGTTTACCGCAGGGTTACGCCGCTATGAAGCGACAGACGATTTTGGTTTGGTTGCTGGGATTTCCATTCCGTGGGGCGATAGCAACCGCAATGCCGGGACGATCTCCGCATTGCAAGCAGAGCAGGATGTAGTAGCCAGCGAACAAAGTGCGTTGATGCAGTCACTGGATGCACAACTTTATGTACTGCTACAGGAAATAGCGCATTCACAGCACGTGATACAAATCGTACAAACGAACATTATACCCACATTAGAAACTGCCTTATTTGAAGCAGGTAATGCCTTTGATAGAGGTCAACTCAGTTACAACCAATACAGTGGCGTGCGCCGTGAATTACTCAGTGCGCAAACACAGTTGCTTGAAGCGTTTGAAAGCCTGCATTTGCAGCATATTGAAATTCAACGCCTGACCGGTACATCCCTATCTCAGTGAGACAAATTATGAAAAACAATAAAATCTTTTCGTCATTGAGTTTGGCGATGTTAATGAATCTCAGCTTAGGCTTAATCAGCCTACCCGTAACGGCATCATCTGTGCCTGCTGCTGAACAGGCTGAACCAGAAAAAGGCCCGCATCGAGGACGTATGTTGCGTGACGGTGATTTCGCTTTGGAATTGTCAATTTTCGAAACGGGCGTTCCACCTGAATTTCGCGTTTGGCTCACCAAAGAAGGCCAACCTATCGATCCAAAGTCGGTAGAATTAAACGTTAAATTGACCCGCTTGGGTAATGTTGTTGATGACATTAATTTCTATGTTCAAGGTGATTTCCTGCGTGGTGATATGGAAATCTATGAACCCCATTCTTTTGTGGTAACCATCGAAGCCAAACATCAGGGTAAATCCTACCGCTGGCAATACGACAACTTCGAAGGGCGTACCACTATTGAGCAAGCTGTGGCAGAGGCAATGGATATTCAAACGGCTATCGCAGGACCTGCGACCCTGCATCAGACTATCCCTGCCTACGGCACATTGGCACTACCTGTAGGGGCGCAACGTTTTGTTTCGGCTCGTTTTGATGGGGAAATTACCAAATTGCATGTGGGTTTCGGTGAAGAGGTGAAGAAAGGGCAAACGCTGTTAACGGTAGAAAGTAATGAGAGCCTGAAGCCTTATCAAGTTAAAGCGCCGTCGGATGGCGTTATCACAGAGCAGTTTGCTAACGCCGGAGAACAAACTGCCAGCCGAAACTTACTGAGCATAACGGATAGCAGCCAATACATTGCGAAGCTGGCTGTGTATCCAAGGGACTATCAAAAAGTCCGCAAAGGTTCGGTGGTGACCTTGCAGGTTGAAGGTGTGGATAAAAACTACCAAGGCACCATTTCGTTTATCGAACCCAAGGTGCGGGATGATCAGGCTCGCATCGTGTGGGTAAACTTATCTAACGAAAAAGGTGAATTGACCACAGGCAGCTTCGTTCAGGCGCAAATTGAAGTTGCTACCATAGACGTACCACTGGCAGTTAAACGTATTGGTTTACAGGGATTTCGCGATTTTACGGTGGTTTATGCCAAAGTCGGTGAACAGTATGAAGTACGTATGCTGGAGTTAGGGCGTGAAGGCGGAGAATGGGTTGAAGTGCTCGGCGGATTAAATCCGGGCACCGAGTATGTCACCGAGAACAGTTACATCTTAAAAGCCGACATTGAAAAGTCCGGCGCATCTCACGACCACTAGGAGCGTAAATCATGTTGGAGTCGATTTTACGCTTTTCGATAAAGCGAAAGTTTCTCGTGCTGGTGATGGTATTAGCTGTTGCCGGACTAGGGGTATGGAATTTCACTAAGCTGCCGATTGATGCGGTACCAGATATCACTAATGTACAAGTGATGATCAACACCGAAGCAGCGGGTTATACCCCTCTTGAGATAGAGCAACGGGTCACATTTCCATTGGAAACCGCTCTGGCAGGCTTGCCTGGGCTGACCTATACTCGCTCGGTCTCGCGCTATGGGTTATCTCAGGTAGTCGCGATATTCAGTGACGACACGGATGTGTACTTTGCTCGCCAGTTGGTGAATGAACGATTATCCGCCGCCCGTTCCGAGTTGCCGACAGGATTGGAGCCTCAGCTTGGCCCCATTGCTACGGGCTTAGGTGAAATATTCATGTTCACCGTTGATGCCGAACCTGATGCTACCCATGCAGATGGTTCGCCTATCACACCGATGGATTTACGTACCGTTCACGACTGGACTATCAGACCACAGTTAATGCGAGTGCCGGGTGTGGTGGAAGTAAACCCCATAGGTGGATTTGAACGTGAAATTTTGATTGCTTTCAAGCCTGAAAAGCTGCTGGCTTTTGGTTTAACCCAAGCGGATGTAGTCGATGCCATTGCCAGCAACAACCAGAATAAAGGCGCAGGATTTATTGAACAAAACGGTGCGCAGTGGCTGTTGAGAGTTCCCGGACAGGCCGAAGATATTGCAGCAATAGGCCGTATTCCACTGAAATCGACCAAAGGTTCTGCGCTAACCATTAAGGACGTAGCGGATATCAAAAATGGTCAGGGTTTACGTACCGGCGCTGCAACGCAAAATGGCCGCGAAGTGGTTATGAGTACTGTGTTCATGTTGATTGGAGAGAACAGTCGTACCGTGGCTCATGCCGTGGGTGAGAAGCTGAAAGCAATCAACGCCAGCCTGCCTGAAGGCATTGTCGCTACCGCTGTATATGACCGCACTAAGCTAGTGGATAAGACATTACAGACCGTACAAACCAACCTATTGGAAGGTGCGCTTCTGGTCATTGTGGTGATTTTTGTGCTGTTAGGAAACTTTCGAGCGGCCTTTTTAACCGCTCTGGTGATCCCTTTTGCCATGTTAATGACCGTTACCGGAATGGTTCAGGCCCGCGTGAGTGCTAATCTCATGAGCCTTGGCGCACTGGATTTCGGCTTGTTGGTTGATGGAGCGATTATTATTGTTGAGAACTGTTTGCGCAGACTCAGCCAAAGTGGAAATAGACCATTGCTACTTAAAGAGCGCATGGAGTTGGTGTTTGAAGCTACCCGTGAGGTGATCCGCCCGGCATTGTTTGGTGTGTTTATCATCACAGCCGTTTACCTGCCCATTTTTGCGCTGGAAGGTGTAGAAGGCAAAATGTTCCATCCGATGGCTATTACTGTCGTTATAGCTTTATTAAGTGCGATGTTGCTCTCTGTCACCTTTGTTCCCGCCACCATTGCGTTGTTGTTTAAAAAGCCAGTCAAAGAAAAACACAGTCCACTTATTCGTGGAGCCGAGGCCTTATACCGCCCGGCGTTAAGCTTGGTGTTGGAAGGTCGCTGGATAGTTGTATTCGCTGCGTCACTACTGGTGGTGGTATTTGGCTATCAGGTAACCAAACTAGGAAGCGAATTTGCCCCCAATCTTGATGAAGGGGACATTGCTATGCATGCTCTGCGCATTCCGGGTACGTCACTGAGTCAGGCTATTGCACTACAGGAAACGCTGGAAGACAAAATTAAGCAGATGCCGGAAGTAGAGCGGGTGTTTGCCAAAATCGGCACCGCTGATGTGGCTACCGATGCTGTTCCACCTAGTGTGGCGGATAACTTCATTATTTTAAAACCCCGTGAGCAGTGGCCTGATCCTGACAAGACGAAAGAGCAAATCGTCGAAGAACTCGCTGCTCTGGTTGCGCCCATACCCGGCAACCGCTACGAATTTCTGCAACCCATTCAGATGCGCTTTAACGAGTTACTGGCTGGCGTTCGGGCAGAGCTGGCCATTAAGGTATTTGGAGACGACTTCGATACTCTCACAGGTTTAGGCGCTGAAATTGAATCTGCCATTTCTCAGGTAGAAGGCATTGCCGATATTCAGGTTGAACAGACTACCGGCTTACCCATGCTGAATATTGTGCCTGACCATCAAAAACTCATGCAGCACGGGATCAGTATTGGAGATGTGCAATCGCACGTGGCTACCGCTATGGGCGGCGCAGTTGCTGGGAAGTTTTATCAGGGTGATGTGCGCTCAGACATTGTCGTGCGTTTAGGCGAATCACGCAGACAGGATATTGATGCGCTCAATTACCTGCCCATAACGCTGCCAGATGGTCACAGCATTCCGCTACAAGAATTGGTGTCGCTGGAGCTGGTGTCCGGGGCCAACCAGATAAACCGGGAAAATGGCAAACGCCGGGTGGTGGTCACCGCCAATGTGCGAGGACGTGATTTAGGTAGCTTTGTGGCTGACATTCAGCAAGCTGTAGCGGAAAAAGTCGAAACGCCGGCAGGTTACTGGGTTGAATACGGTGGCACTTACCAGAAGCTTCAGTCGGCCTCCAAGCGCCTCAGTATTGTTGTGCCAGTTACCTTGCTAATGATCATCGGTTTGCTGATTCTGGCACTGAACTCGTTTAAAGACGCGATGATCATCTTCACGGGTGTGCCACTGGCATTAACCGGGGGAATTGCTGCGCTACTATTGCGTGATATCCCATTTTCCATCTCGGCTGCGGTAGGTTTTATCGCCTTGTCTGGTATCGCCATTTTAAATGGTTTGGTAATGGTGTCCTTTATCCGTGAATTACGCAAAGATGGCGTGAATCTGAATCAGGCCATCTTTGACGGTGCGCTAACTCGGTTGCGCCCAGTATTAACTACCGCATTAGTGGCATCGCTGGGATTTATCCCTATGGCACTCAATACCGGCATTGGCTCTGAAGTTCAGCGTCCATTGGCTACAGTGGTTATTGGCGGGATCATTTCATCCACCTTGCTCACTCTGTTCGTTATTCCGGCCTTATATCGAATTTTACACAAAGAGAAGGAGTCATTTTTGACTGACGTAGAAGTATTGGAATCGTCTAATGCCAAGTAGTCTTATTAAAATTAGCCTAACTCTGCTGATGGGCGCATTAGCTCTAATTAGCATTGATGTATTCGCACATGGCGTGGATGACGATACCCGCGCATTTCTGGAACAAAACCAAGGTGTACAGTTTATTCCGTTTTTGTACATCGGGGCTAAGCATATGATCACTGGCTATGACCATTTGTTGTTCTTAGTGGGTGTCATCTTCTTCCTGTACCGAAGCAAGGAAGTACTTCTGTACGTGAGTATGTTTACTATTGGTCACAGCGCAACCTTACTGTTCGGTGTGCTGAGCGATATTCAGGTTAACGCCTATTTAATTGATGCCATTATTGGTTTGTCTGTCGTCTATAAAGGCTTTGATAACTTAGGTGGTTTCAAGCGATGTTTTAACTGGCAACCCAATACGCAATGGGCGGTACTGATCTTTGGCTTATTTCACGGTTTTGGATTGGCAACCAAATTACAGGAATTCCATTTACCGGCAGATGGACTCATAACCAATCTGATTGCCTTTAACATCGGTGTTGAACTGGGCCAGTTTGCAGCACTCGTGTTTATTCTGATAGCCATCAACGCTTGGCGAAAGCTGCCTTCATTCCAGCGTTTCTCTACCATGACCAACACGGCGCTCATAAGTGCTGGCGTTATGTTGGTGGGATATCAGCTTACCGGCTACTTCGTTAATTAAACTCATAACAAGAGAATATTATGCAACACACTGTCAGTACAAAAACCTTAGTCAAAGCCAGTATCACCGCAACGGTTGTGGCGGCAATTGCTTTGGTGACTTTTATTCTTCCAGCGGAATACAACATCGACCCAACCGGAATTGGGCATAAACTGGGGCTGACGACCCTTGCACAAGTGGCTGAATCTAAAACTGTTGATTCTGCCGATGAAACTGTTACTGAAGTGTCAGGCAGCAGCGATTTTAAGACTATTGAAGTGCTAGTGCCTGCGGGACGCGGTGTCGAATACAAATTTGCCATGCAGCAATATTCCAAGATGACGTATGAATGGCTGACCGACGGTGAAGCGCTGTATTTCGACTTACATGGTGAACCGGAAGGCGATACCACTGGGTATTTCGAAAGTTATACCATAGCGACCGCCAATGAGATTAAAGGCAGCTTTACAGCTCCTTTTGCAGGTTCACACGGCTGGTATTGGAAAAACAAATCGGACAAGCCTATTGCTGTGCAGCTTTTGGTAAAGGGCGAATACCAAGTCATTGGCCTGAAGCAATAATTCAACTTATTAAAATTGGAGAATGTATGAAAAAAGCACTTACCGCAGCGGTACTCTGCTGCACATTAATCAGTGGTAGTACTCTTGCACATGGCGAACATGGCGTCATCAGCGGCCAGAACGCCATCAGCATTACAGCTAAATATGTGAAGCAAATGACCTTCAAAGATTTTGGTTTTGAGGTGGGCAAGCTAGATGAGTCGTGGAAAGGCTTGCCGTCTGAAAAGTTCAGTATCGTTAGCGTCGAAGAAGAGTTCTATGTGGTAAGTGCTTCTAATTCTGAAGCTGCCAAGCAAATCTTTTTCAAGATAGCCAACAACGGTCAGTTATTGGATGTAAATGCTACGAACGACTTTTAAATACGAAAATGTTGATGGGCACTTAGCGTTAATGCTTAGTGCTCCATTATCATTTTAGTAATAAGAGTTAATTCATACTGCGCCAACTTAACACTGTTAACTCACACATCCCCTAATCACTCGTCATTACCAAAAAATCGCAATAAACCAACCTCTGCCTTAAGTAAATAAGAAACAGCCCGCCTTGGTCGCATTCTGTTCTTGAAAATGCCAGACAAGTTGATAACTAATCCATTTTAGCCTTTCTCTGTTATTTCTTCAGCGTTTGTGGTGCTGCCTTTGGCATCATTTTTTGCGCCTTCCTTTGCGCTCTCCTTGGCCACTACGCCCACAAAATCTGAGGCGCTTACATCGTCAACTTCCAACCCGAGTCGTTGAATATACATATCGCGCTTCTCCATTTGAGTAGGCGATAATTTCCCTTCAAGAAGAAGCTTTGCCGCTTTGTGAGCGACTTCCATCTGCTCATCGCTTAAATCTTCACCCACGTGTATTTGCGACACTATTTTTAACAGGCTAAGCGCAACCTGCTTATCGCTAGGAGATATTGTGAGGGCTTGTCTTAGGTTGTTGTAAGCGGGCAATAACCTATTTTCTTTGTAGTTCACCGCAGCCATATGTTTCAGCTCTTTCGGCGTAAACTGAATTTCGTTGCGCTCAATTGACTCTTGCTTCAAGTATTCGTCAACGACCTGAGAAGAGAAGGTATCACCCTCAATTTGCTTTCTTAACTTGTCTAGAATTTTGACACAATGTTCACGCATACCAAGCTCATGAAATGCCTTCATCTTGTCAAGGCTGTCTTCCATCGATAGACCTTCAATGTCTACAGAGCTTCGCTTCATTACCTGCTCTGCGCCTTTTTTATCGTCTTTAAGACAAAGCACCCGAACTTTAATAACATCAACCTGATCGTTAAGTGCAGATTGAACGCCCTTTTGTTGCGACACAGCATCAATATCGTGCTCGGCCCGCTGAATATACTTAGTAGCCTCGGGACCAGTAAGGCTGGTAGCGAGGTCAATAGTGCTACGAATGACGTTAAGTGAGAGCTGTGGAGAGTCGTGAATAGAGTTCTTGGCAAACTTTGCCATATTCTGCACAGCAGAGAGTTGGCCAACTTTGTCATGATTTAATCTCGCCAAGTCCCACAGGCGTTTATTGCGCTCAATATTCCTGGGTGCCAATCGACTCGCTTGTTTCATCTGTTCGTAAGCAATGTCGAACTGTTCTTTTTCAATAAAATATTGTGCTAGCAAATCGAAGGTTAAAAATCGTGTATCTGCACGCTGAAGTAAATCATCAACAATAAGTTGTGCCTCTTCTAACTCATCCTGTCGTAGCAGAGCGCGTGTTAAACCAATGTGTACCCAGGCGTGATCCATACTTTGCAGCAGCTCGCGAAAATAATTTTCTGCCGTTTCAAAGTCCCGCAGCTGTAACAGGCAATCACCAATTAAGCGTTTAATTCTAGTGTGATATTCAGCCAAGGATGCGTCTTTTAATTGGCGCTCTGCGTAGTACATCGCGGTGGAATAGTCACCTAGCTGCATACAATGCAGCATTTTATGCAACTTGTAACGAATTTGAAGGAGATACTGAAGACGCCCAATAACGGCTGTACGCTGAAGGGGCTTTACCCAGAAATCATCGGGTTGCAGTTCAACTATACAGTTTACCAGTTCGGAGGACGTCTCAGCGCTTAAAAAGATAACTGTTGTCGTGTCGTTGATATAGTTGAGGTGTTTTAATTCTTCAAAAAGATGAAAGCCGTCTTTGTCGTGACTAACGTTAAAAGCAAGTAAAACAAAGTCAAACTGTCTTTTTTCACAAAGGCGTTTAGCATGAAACGCATTAAATGCGCTACTGACGTGCTTAATTCCCACGTCATGCAGCGCAGACGCTACTACGTCGTGTACCAATCCTTGGTTGTCGATAACCAATACATGAAGTTCTTCTCTTGGTACGGGGGCAGGAATTTTTTCCAACATTTAGCAATCACTTCTCACGTCTTTTCCTTAAGCAACACAGTATTGAGCATGAACTTACGGTTTAGAGCACGGTTTAAAGCACAACGTAAAACACCTTAAATATCGACTCTGTGGGCTAGCATGCATAATATTGCATATGTATAAGTGATGTCGATACCAGATTACGGCAGAAGAATGCATCAAAATTGAATGCAGCAGCTAGAAAATAGGTTGCTGATAGCGCAATACTCGTAGCAGCAGACATCACCTCAACGAATATTAGCACTTACAGGCGGGTCTATTTGTGCATTTATGCTACCGTTAACTCTAAACCAACCCGCCACTGAATGACGCTCGCGGTTTGACGTTAGCACTTCGTGGGGAAACTCCTCACTTAAAAACACAACAAATGTGCCTCGTGTGGGCTCAATTTTTAACCCTTTTGTATCCTCATTATTTTGATACAACACCAGTTCACCGCCGTCGCCTTCTTTCCAGTCCTCGTTCAGGTAGGCTACTAGCGACAATACTCTGTTGGTTTGGTTTTTTAAAACTCGCTGTTCTTTAAAAGCGTCTAGATGGCGCTTATAAAATGCCCCCACGTCATAACAAGCAAAATGACTTTCAAACGAGAAAAGCCCCATAAATAAACTTCTATTGATATACGTTTTTAATGCATCACACCATGACAGCCAAATTTGCCCTTCTACTGTGCTACCTGTAATCCAGCTAATTTCATCACTGCGTATATCGTCTTTCTGCTGAAATTGAGTAGCCCGCCCTATTCCTGCTTTTTGGTATTCGCTATCTTTCATCGAGCGCTGACAAGTTAATAATGCGTCTACTACTGCAACTGGTAGTCTATTGGGCTGAATACTAAAGCCCTGTTTGACGAGGTCGTTAACAACAGATTCAAAAATGGCGTCATCTAGGGTGATAAGAGGTGACGCTTCATTAACGGATGTAATGTTCATAATGTTAGCGGCTAAAAATAAAATGGGTTTATAAGGGCTTTTTACTGGGTAGGCAACTAATAATGCGTCATGTGGGTACGCTATATTTTTGTTGTGAAAATAAAATTTTTCATGGACAAACTAAAAGCACAATTTTTGCTTATTTCTATTTAAATGTATGATTGAATACGCTAAGGAAGACCCTTAATGAGATGTTACGCAAAAGAGAGTAGTTAATGAGTCAAGATCAAACGCAAATAGAAGAGACCGAACACCATCTCGACCTACGAAATTTAAGGTTGGACGATTATAGTGACGTTAAAGACCTTATGGATAAAGTTTACGCTAACGTAGGTGGTGCTTGGCCTTATTCTAATTACAAAGCACAGGTAACTACCTTTCCTGACGGCCAGATTTGTATTGAAGATAAGGGTAAGGTAGTCGCTTTCGCGATATCTGTCATCGTTGATTACGACCAGTTTGGCGATAAGCATAGCTACGATGAAATAACAGGCGACGCCTATCTTACTACCCACGATCCAAACGGCGATGTACTTTACGGCGTAGAAGTTATTGTATGTCCTGAGTACAGGGGTTTACGTCTCGGTAGACGTTTATACGAAGCACGAAAAGAACTGTGCCGCAATCTAAACTTAAAGTCGATTATGGCCGGTGGTCGTATTCCCAACTATCGTAACTATGCACATGAATTAACGCCCTATGAGTATATCGAGCAGGTAAAACTGAAAGATATTTACGATCCTATTTTAACTTTCCAGCTATCTAACGGCTTTGAAGTTAAGCAAGTAATGACCGCTTATCTACCTGAAGACGAAGCCTCTCAGGGTTATGCCACCTTGCTTCAGTGGCACAACATATACTATGAGCCAAATACGCCATCATTAATCGCAAGCAGAAAGTCGAGTGCTCGAATTGGCTGCATACAGTGGCAGATGCGCTACTTCAATAACGTGGAAGAATTACTTCAACAAGTAGAATACTTTGTCGATGCGCTTTCTGATTACTCCTGTGATGTGGCGCTTTTCCCAGAATTTTTCAATGCACCACTAATGGGTTTATGCCCTACAGAGTCATCTATTGATGCAATATGGCATCTTGCTACCTATACCGATGAGATCCTGACTTCTGTGTCACATTTAGCCGTATCTTACAACATCACGATTATTGCGGGTTCCATGCCCGTGGTAGAAGATGACTTACTGTACAACGTAAGCTACATCTGTAAGCGTGATGGCACCATTGAAAGCCAGTACAAACTGCACCCCACCCCTCATGAAAAAGAAGACTGGATCATGAAGGGCGGAAACAGCCTAAAAACATTTGATACCGACTTTGGTAAGATTGGCGTATTAATTTGTTACGACGTTGAGTTTCCAGAGTTGGCACGCATTCTTGCCGACCAAGAAATGCAAATCTTATTCGTGCCATTTTGGACAGACACAAAGAACGGCTACCTTCGAGTGAGACGCTGTGCCCAGGCAAGGGCAATCGAAAACGAGTGTTACGTGGCTATTGCAGGCAGCGTAGGTAATTTACCGAAAGTAGATAATGTTGACATTCAGTACGGCCAAACTGCCGTCTTCTCTCCTAGTGACTTCGCGTTTCCTCACGATGCCATTGTGTCTGAGACAACACCTAACACGGAAATGACCCTCATTGTCGACCTAGATTTAGACAAGCTCACCAAGCTGCAAAACGAAGGTTCAGTGAGAAATTATCTAGATAGACGCAGAGATCTTTACCGCGTTGAATGGATGGGCGATACCTAGTCTCACACTACAATTATCAAAGGGCGAGCAAGGGATTGCTCGCCAGTCTTAGATTTCCTTTTCTTATAAAGCTGTTAACCCCATAAGCCATGGCAATTTTTTTAAATTAGCGATAACATGCCAACAACGTGTTGACCTATACGGCACCCCAGTTTATTGGGTTAGGTAGTTTATTGGGTTAGGTTTGGCCTAGGTGCCAAAAAACAATCAGTATGAGAATGTAATTAAATTATGTCTAACAACTCTAAGAATGATGAATTTCCAACTATCCGGTTAGATGATGAGGACCGTCGCGATTATCAAACTAAGCGACAACCTTCTTCTGGTCCAACATCAGCACCAACCTCTTCTTCAGCTCCTTCATCGAATTCTGGCGGCAACGGACTGTGGATAACCCTGATTGCACTTATTGCGCTAGCAGCATGTGGCGGTTGCTATTACTTGTTCACCTTATTAGAACAACAAAAAAATATAGCCGAAAGAGCAGAACAACGAATTATGTCTCTTGAGAATAAGCTATCCGCTACGGGCGAAGAGATGGGCGAATCTACCGTTGCGCTTCAAGTTAAAGTGAATGAGTTAAATGATAAAACCAGTGAACTTTGGGAGCAGATGGATAAGCTTTGGGCTTCTGCGTGGCGTCGTAATCAAAAAGAAATTGCAGATTTAGGCGAACGTGTTGGAAAAGTGCAAACCAGTGTTAACAAAGATATCAACGCGGTATCTGAAGACGTTGACGCACAGTCTGCCACATTAGGCTCGTTAAAAAACCAGTTAGCCTCGGTGGCCGACGAGCTACTTGCAGTTAATGTTCGGTTAGAACAGACATCAGAAGAAAAGGCTAGCGCCCAACAGCAGGTAAAAAACTTAGCGGATACACTGTCTGTGCTTGAAAAGCGCAACGCTTCCCTGTCTGGCAGAATTAATAATCTTGAAGACGAAATTAGAGAGATTGCAACTAAAGTGGTCTCTGGTGGTAGCGCTAATACCACAAGCTCTACACCAAATGTGGGTTCAAGCTCAGCAGCAGCTCCTAACGCAGGCTAATATAAAAGCAAAGGAAAGTTAGTTAAATGAGCGAGCAGACGCTTAAACGCTTAAATAAATTTATTAGCGATACCGGGCTCTGCTCTCGTCGAGAAGCAGACAAACTGATTGAGCAAAATCGGGTCACTATTAACGGTAAAGTGCCTGAACTGGGCACCAAAGTTGCCCCTAACGACACCGTTGAAGTTGATGGAACACGTATTGGCGCTGTGGCAAAAGACAAGTCTGATCGGGTCTACATTGTTTACAACAAACCCATAGGTATTACGTGTACCACCGAACGTCATGTTAGAGGAAACATCATTGATGCCATTGGTCACAAAGAGCGTATTTTCCCTGTTGGTCGCCTAGATAAACCATCAGAAGGGCTTATTATCTTAACCAGCGACGGTGATATTGTGAATAAAATATTGCGCGCTGAAAATGCCCATGATAAAGAGTACGAAGTTACTGTAGACCAGCCTGTTAGCGATAAATTCTTAAACAAAATGGCCCGTGGTGTGCCTATTCTAGGTACTGTCACAAAACCATGTACCGTAAAGCAAACCGGTAGAAATAAATTCACAATTATCTTAACTCAGGGCTTAAATAGACAAATTCGCAGAATGTGTGAATTTTTGGGTTATGAAGTAACAAAGTTAAAGCGCACAAGAATTATGCACTTAGCGTTGAGTAACCTTCGCCCTGGGCAATGGCGAGAACTTACAGCTCGCGAACTAACAACGCTAAATAATGCGGTAAAACACTCAACAAAAACATCGCAAGAGAAATAAAGCCTTGGTACCAGATGATTTCGAGTGAGTTCGAGGCGTGACCTCGCTTTTCTTTCGTTCATTTTCCGGCCGAGTGCATTTTGCGACTAAGTGCACTCTACCCCTGTATTAAACGTCGGTAAATTCAAGGCACAAAAAAAGCGTCCAGAGGACGCTTTTTTCGTTTAACCCAAGTCTTATCGACGAAGGCCTAGACGCTTGATAAGGTCAAGGTAACGCTGAGCATTCTTGCCTTTAAGGTAGTCTAGAAGCTTACGACGCTGGCTAACCATACGAAGAAGACCACGACGTGAGTGGTGATCTTTCTTATGATCAGCAAAGTGACCTTGAAGCTTGTTGATGTTGTGAGTAAGCAAAGCTACTTGAACTTCTGGTGAACCAGTGTCGCCTTCTTTAACGCCGTACTCAGCAATGATTTTTGCAGTTTGTTCTTTAGTTAGTGACATAACATTCTCCTAAATTATGTCCCGCCGATCACTAATTCAGCAGAACGGAATGAAGCGCGTATTATAATGACGTTTGCTCAGTTAGCAAGGGTCGAACGCAGTAATTTGGCCAATTTACGAATAAACCACGCGTCGCTTGGGATTAACAAAGATTTCGTTCTTTGGCTGCCCCTGATCTCTTGGGTCTTTTACCCCCTCACCTACGCCTAAAAACAAACAGTCGTCTGCCTGCTGATGATAAACGCGATAGGAAACTCCAGCGATAAGCTCTGCTTCACATACCCCTTTAACGCTTTGTCCATGGTCGAAGCGACTGCGCTCTTCATCATTAATCACGACGCGAGGCAAGCGGCTTACAGCCGTATCCATAGGTATGAGAAAAGCGTCTAGCGCTGCAAAATCGCCCTCAGCAAGTGATTCTTGCGTGCTGATAAGGGTATCTAGTGACACCATTTTATCCGTCGGATAATCTGCAACCTCGGTGCGATGCAGACGTGTTACATACGCGCCGCAACCCAAGTTTTGGCCTAAGTCGTCAACAATAGAACGTATGTAGGTTCCTTTGCTACACTTTATCCGCATATCCACGTAAGGCAATTCGATGCGTAAAACCTCTAGCTCATACACTTCTATATCGCGAGGCTCTCGCTCTATTTCTATACCTTGGCGGGCGTAGTGATAAAGCGGTTTTCCTTGATGCTTAAGCGCTGAGAACATGGAAGGAATTTGCTTACTTCTCCCTAAAAAGGCGAGGCAAGCTTCGTTTACCTGTGCATCAGTAACGTCAACGGGCTTTTCTTCAACAACCTCACCATCGGCATCTGAAGTGGTAGTGCGAACACCAAGCTTAGCAGTGACTTCATACGTTTTTTCGGCGTCGAGTAGGAACTGAGAAAACTTAGTTGCTTCGCCTAGACACAATGGCAACATACCGCTAGCTAGAGGGTCTAGTGCCCCGGTGTGCCCTGCTTTCACCGCTTTATACAGCCATCTAACCTTTTGAAGCAGCTGGTTAGATGACCCGCCCAGCGGCTTATCAAGTAATACTATGCCGTTAATATCACGGCCTTTACGTCGTCTTGCCATTTACTCCGACTCTTGTTCGTCATCAAGGTCGCGCTTTGACTCATCGGTAGCAATGGTCTGTGAGACCAAATTTGAAATGCGCATACCTTCGATAATCGACTTATCTTCAAAGAAGTGAAGATCAGGCACAGAACGCATGCGTAAGCGCTTAGCTAAAATGCTGCGAATGAAGCCTTTTAATTCTTTAAGTTGCTTAACCTGTGCTTTACCTTCTTCTTCAGTGCTGTTGTAAATAGTGACGTAGATTTTTGCATGAGCTAAATCTCGTGACACCTCAACTTCAGACACCGTAATAAGCGGCATGTCGCCTACTCTGTGTTTGTATTCGTTTTGAAGGATACTCGCTACTTCTTTATGAACTTGCTGAGCAACCCTATCGGTACGTGAAAATTCACGAGCCATTGTAAACTCCTTAACCTAATTATAAATAGCGTATAGACAAAAGCGGGAGCACTCGGCCCCCGCTTTTTAAATGCCAATTAGAACAGGCAATTAAATTTCGCGTTTAACCTCAACGACTTCGAAGACCTCAATTTGGTCACCTACTTTCACATCGTTGTAGTTTTTCACGCCGATACCACATTCCATGCCGTTACGAACTTCTTGGACGTCATCTTTAAAGCGACGTAGCGATTCTAGTTCGCCTTCGTATATCACGACGTTATCACGTAGAACGCGGATTGGATTGCTGCGCTTGATGTTACCTTCGGTAACCATACAACCTGCAATCGCACCCAACTTAGGCGATTTGAATACGTCGCGCACTTCAGCCAAACCAATAATTTCTTGTTTGAACTCAGGTGCAAGCATACCGCTCATAGCCGCTTTCACTTCGTCGATAAGACTGTAGATTACGCTGTAGTAGCGCAAATCAATTTCTTCCGCTTCTAGCACTTTACGGGCAGATGCATCGGCACGAACGTTAAAGCCAACAACAATTGCACCAGATGCCGCTGCAAGTGTAGCGTCAGTTTCAGTAATACCACCAACACCGCTACCAACGATATTCACTTTTACTTCTGATGTAGAAAGTTTAATCAGTGATTCAGCAATCGCTTCGACAGAGCCCTGTACATCAGCTTTTAGTACGATGTTCAATTCGCTCACGTCCCCTGATGCCATGTTCGCAAACATGTTTTCGAGTTTCGCTTTTTGCTGACGTGCTAGTTTAAGCTCACGTTTCTTCTGATGACGCTTGGCCGCTACTTCACGAGCTTTACGCTCGTCTTGAACGACCGCCGCATCTTCACCAGCAACCGGTACACCAGATAAACCGAGTACTTCCACCGGTGTTGATGGACCAGCAAATTTCATTTCTTTGGCGTTTTCGTCGCGCATTGCACGAACACGACCGTACTCTTCACCACATAGCAAAATATCACCTGGGCGAAGTTGGCCTTCTTGAACCAATACAGACGCAACAGGACCACGGCCCTTATCTAGACGTGATTCAATAACGATACCGCGACATGGACCTTCTGGCACTGCTTTCAGGTCAAGTAGTTCTGCTTGAAGCACGATGGCTTCTAGTAACTCTTCAACACCCATACCAGTTTTCGCTGATACGTTACAGAACTGGTGATCACCGCCGTATTCTTCAGGAATAACTTCAAGTTGCAGAAGTTCGCTCTTAACGCGATCAGGGTCTGCAGACTCTTTATCCATTTTGTTCACTGCAACAATCAAAGGTACGCCAGCCGCTTTAGCATGCTGAACCGCTTCTTTTGTTTGCGGCATAACGCCGTCATCTGCAGCAACAACCAAGATAACAATATCAGTAGCAGTTGCACCACGTGCACGCATTGCTGTAAATGCCGCGTGTCCTGGTGTATCAAGGAATGTAATCTCGCCGTTATCAGTTTCTACTTTGTATGCACCGATATGCTGAGTAATACCACCTGCTTCTCCGTCAGCAACTTTCGCACGACGAATGAAATCGAGTAATGATGTTTTACCATGGTCAACGTGACCCATGATAGTCACTACTGGAGCACGAGTGGTTTTAACCCCGTCCATGCCTTCTGCTAGTAATTCATCTTCTAACGCATTGTCGTTAACTAGCTCATACTTGTGACCCATTTCTTCAACAACGAGAACGGCTGTATCTTGGTCAAGTACTTGGTTAATTGTAGCCATCTCACCCATTTTCATCATGGCTTTGATAACTTCGTTAGATTTTATTGCAAGTTTGCTCGCTAACTCACCAACCGTAATGGTTGCGCCAAGTTTAACTACGCGCTCCACAGGTTGTGCTGGCTTGTTAAAGCCTTGCTTAAGATGTTCGCCAGCATGCTTTTTAGACTTGCGACGACGGCGTGACGAGCGCTCTACTTGCATGTCTTCTTCGTCTTCTGCTTCTTGAGCATAACGATTTGAGTGCAAGTGAACTTCTTCAGCCTCAGCTTTCTTGCGACGCTCTTCTTCTTCCTTCCAGCGACGCTCATTTTCTTCAGCTAGCTTACGTGCTTCTTCAGCTGCTTTCTTAGCATCTTCTTCAAGCTTTTTCTGAGACTCTTCTTCTTGAGCCTTACGCAAACGCTCTTCTTCTTGGCGCGCTTCTTCTTGCTTAGCTTTTTCAGCTTCAGATAACTCAGGCTCGTTCTTCTTGCGCGCTTCAGCTTCTTTCTTTGCTTGTTCCGCTCGACGAGCACGCTCTTCATCAGCCGCTTTCTTTGCTTCTGCGGCTTTTCGCGCTTTCTCTTCTGCTGCTTTCTTCGCTTCTGCAGCCGCTTTTTCTTCAGCTTCGCGCTTCAGACGTTCTTCTTCCTGACGCTTCGCTTCTTCTTCAACGTCAGTACGTTTTATGTAAGTACGTTTTTTGCGTACTTCAACTTTTACTTCTTTCGACTTTCCAACGCTTAGTGTACTGGTCGTCTTGCGCTTTAATGTCATGCGCGTGGGCTCTGCGGAGCTACCGTGTTGCTTACTTAAATGATCCAACAGTTTTTGTTTCTCTTCTTCGTTAATTTGAGCGCCGGCACTTTTAACAATACCCGCGTCTTTAAATTGGCCAACCAATCGGTCAACGGTCGTACCAATGTCGCTGGCGAGCTTTTCTATAGATACATCTGCCATTACGTAATTATCCCCCTGTTGACCTTACTCTTCTTCACTGAACCAAACGATATTTCGAGCAGCCATGATTAATGCACCCGCCGATTCATCGTTAAGTTCATCGATATCATTGATATCATCGGTACCTTGTTCTGCTAACTCTTCTAGGTCGGTAATACCGCGGCTGGCCAACACATAAGCCACGTGTTTACTCATACCTTCAAGATTTAATAAGGCTTCTGTTGGTTCTGCACCTTCAAGAGACTCTTCGTCTGCAAGTGCTCGCGTTGTTAGGAAGGCACGCGCTCTTGTGCGCAATTCTTCAACGGTGTCTTCGTCTAATCCTTCAACCGCTAAAAGTTCACTCACTGGAACGTAGGCTACCTCTTCTAGTGTGGTAAAGCCTTCATCGACAAGTACTAACGCAAAATCTTCGTCAATATCCAATCCAGTTGTGAATAGGTTAAGTACCTTCGCATTTTCTTCTTCGTGCTTCTTGTTGAGATCGTCAACCGTCATCACGTTAAGTTCCCAGCCACTTAATTGGCTGGCTAGGCGTACGTTTTGGCCGCTTCTTCCAATTGCTTGCGCAAGGTTATCAGCCTCAACCGCCACATCCATCGTATTGTTATCTTCATCAACAACAATCGATGCAACCTCTGCTGGTGCCATGGCATTGATAACAAATTGAGCTGGGTTTTCATCCCAAAGCACAATATCAACACGCTCACCGCCTAATTCACCAGATACTGCTTGTACGCGTGAACCACGCATACCAACACAGGCACCTACTGGGTCTAAACGCTTGTCGTTAGTCTTAACGGCAATCTTTGCGCGTGAACCTGGATCTCGTGCCGCAGACTTTATTTCTAAAGTCTCTTCCGCAATTTCTGGAACTTCTAGTCTAAACAACTCAACAAGCATATCTGGGTGCGTACGGCTGATAAATAACTGTGCACCACGAGCCTCAGGACGAATAACATAAAGTAGACCACGCACTCTATCTCCTGGACGGAATGTCTCTCTTGGGAGCATATCGTCACGGTAGATAACACCTTCTGCGTTATTACCTAGGTCAATAATGATATTGTCGCGGTTTACTTTCTTAACTGTACCCGTTACCAACTCGCCGACTCTATCTTCGTACTCAGCAATCATTTGCTGACGTTCTGCCTCGCGAACTTTTTGTACGATAACTTGCTTCGCCGTCTGCGTTGTTATGCGGTCGAACTTAATAGATTCAATTTGTTCTTCAACAAATTCACCAAGTTCGATTTCTGGCTCGTCGACTTGCGCCGCAGAAATTGTAATTTCGGCATACGGATTTTCCTGCTCTTGATCATCAGGAATTACTAGCCAGCGCCTAAACGTGTCGAAGTCGCCTGACGTTCTGTCAATGCTTACACGAACTTCAATTTCGCCTTCGTTTTTCTTTTTCGTTGCGCTTGCAATTGCGAATTCCAGCGCTTCAAAAATCTTTTCTCTAGGCACTTGTTTTTCATTTGAAACGGCTTCCGCCACTAACAAAATTTCTTTATTCATTTTCGCCTCACTTTTGCTTTCTTCGATGAAAGCAGAGCTGTTCCGTTAATCGAACGTGGGAACAACGTTACCTTTTTCGATATTCGCCACAGCTAACTGGAACTGCTGGCCATCCACTTCAATACTTACCATGCCGTCTTCGCACGCAAGTAATTTGCCTTTGAAATTACGTCTGTCATCCATTGGCATAGACAAACGAACTTGAATTACTTCACCTACAGAATCTTGATAGTGCTTTTCCTTGAAAAGCGGTCTATCCATCCCTGGTGATGACACTTCTAAGTTATATTCGGTGCTGATCGGATCTTCTACGTCTAATATTGCGCTCACTTGATGACTAACATCTGCACAATCATCTACGGTTATACCGTTTTCGTGATCAATAAAAACGCGAAGAATCGAATGTTTCCCCGCACGTACAAACTCGACACCAACCAATTCGAAACCCAAGGCCTCAACACCAGGGTTAAGCATTTCGGTCAGCTTATCTTCAAGTTTTGCCAATCCAAACCTCCAAAAACAAAAAAAGGGCATAAAGCCCACCTGTCATCACCTAAGAAAAACGAATTTCTCTAGGTTTTAATACAACAAAAAGCCCCGGACTAGCGGGGCTTTTTGTTGTAATTCTGAACCCATACATAACGTCTTAGAAAGCGACATCTATGTAGGTAAAAACACCGTTAGGTGATAGCTTACTATGAATAAGTGCGTTACTTTCCTGAAAATTTGAGGGAGCCCGCTCTTATTACTTTATTCAAGCATTATACTGGCAGCTGCCTCATTTAGCAACAGCGGGACAACATTTTAAGTCTCGCTGTGTGGCTAAGTATCTATGCAAAGTGGTATTACTCCCCTTCTTCTTTAAACGTCTCTTTAATTTCAATAATCTTTGGCAGCATTGCAATAAGAAGATCGACAAGCTTTGGTTCAAAGTGTTTGCCTTTCTGACTTTGAATAAACTCTACCGCCTTTTCTATGCTCCACGCCTCTTTATAAGGCCTTTTACTCGTTAAAGCATCGAAAACATCAGCAAGCGCACAGATGCGACCCTCTATAGGAATCTCTTCCCCCTTCAAACCTTTTGGATAACCCGTGCCATCCCATTTTTCGTGGTGCGTCATTGAAACGGATTTGGCAACCTTCAAAAGTAATGAATCGCCGCAATCACCAATAATTTCTGCCCCAATCTCCGGATGTCGCTGCATATCTTTAAATTCTTCATCCGTCAGCTTTCCAGGTTTGAGCATAATGCTATCGGCAATACCTATTTTCCCTATATCGTGCATAGGAGCAGCATGGAGTAAAGTTGTGGCTTGCTCTTCAGATAACCCATAAGCCAATGCTAACTCTTTTGAGAAATGACTCATACGCATTACGTGCATGCCAGTCTCGTTGTCTTTATACTCAGCTGCGCGGCCAAGCCGCTGAACCACATGCAGCCGACTCTCCATAAGCGCCTCAGCACGAACCAAACTTAAATGGGTTTTTACTCGTGCTTTAACCACAGCAGGTGATATAGGTTTAGTAATGTAATCTACTGCACCAACTTCAAAGCCCCTCGCTTCATCCATATCGTCGTTGAGAGCGGTAACAAAGATAACAGGAATATGTTCAGTAGCTTCATTGTTTTTAAGTGACTCACAAACCTCGAATCCCGTCATTCCAGGCATCATGACATCCAGTAGAATGAGGTCGGGCTTACGAGATGAGGCAATCTCAAGTGCCTCATGACCATCACGAGCAAACACTAATTGATATTGACTAGATAGAAGTTGCTTTAGAACCCGTAAATTAGCAGGTTCATCATCAACAAGTAACAAAATCGGATCCGCAATTTTAGTATCAAGCATAGTCAGCCTCTACTATGTTTCTAACGTTTTTAGCAGTTCATCTACATATTTTAACGCCGATTTGAAATCGAAGTTATCAATATGGAGCAACACTTGAGATATGGCGTCCTCGTGTAGAGAGGCGGCCTCGTTACGCAGAAAAACCAACTCACTCTCATCTATCATGTTTTGAAGCAGGCTTTGCTTTAACTTAACAAGATGCTCAGTCAGCACTGCATTGTTTGCCATGATGCTGTCTGCGCTTTTATCTTTAAGGCTATCTGCCTTGGTGCCATTATTTGAACCTTCAGGAAAGGTGTGAACGTGTTTTTCTGCATTATTTAGGACAGCGATGAAAGAAGCGACATCGTCTAGATCGTGCTTCAACAACGCTAATTGGTGGTCGTCTATTTGCTGCTTAAGCGCTTGCGATTCGATGGTTTTAACATGCCGATAGAACGTAGTTAA
Source organism: Alteromonas sp. RW2A1 (assembly GCF_001886475.1). NCBI lineage: Bacteria > Pseudomonadati > Pseudomonadota > Gammaproteobacteria > Alteromonadales > Alteromonadaceae > Alteromonas > Alteromonas sp. RW2A1. The sequence goes on from NZ_CP018031.1 coordinate 2,433,130, forward strand.
ACATAGGTTTCCAGAGGTTCCCTTTAGCGCATGTAAAGCGGCAATCGCATCGTTTGTGTGATTGTTTGATACAGCATTACCAAGCGCAATTAATTTACTACGCGCAAGATTTAAAAATTTGGTTAATTCAGAGAGTACAATCTTTTCGTCACCCCACATTAAGGTAGCTCGCTCCAAATCAATAATGTCTCGATTATGAAGAACGCCAATTGTTCGACTGGACAAAACCTCACTAACCAGTAGTTCTTTTGCATCTGACAACAATGCGTTATCAAACGCTTTTGAAAGAACGTCTTTGGTGTCTGCTTTTAGAACTCTCGCTACCTCGTGCATTAGTGACGTAAAGTCGACAGGCTTGTTCGCAAAACCTTCCATGCCAGCATGTTCAGCTGTCAATTTATCCTGTACGAGAACGCTAGCGGTGAGTGCTATCATGGGTACATGGTCTAATTTGTTGTCTTTTTCAAATTGACGACGCTGTTTTGCTGCACTAAGCCCATCTAACTTAGGCATTTGTAAGTCCATAAGCACAATATCGAAATCATGCTCCTTCATCTTTTTCAGCGCTTCCTCTCCGTCCTCAGCTGACGTTACGTCATGACCAGCGCGAGTAAGGAATAGAGTAAGAAGCTCTATATTTTGTTGAACATCATCGGCAACCAAAACTTTCAAAGCCCGTATTATGTTCGAATGAGAGGTGCGCGAAGATTTTGTCTTTACCGAAACATCAGCAGGCTTAAGTGGCAAAGAAAAAATGAAAGAAGATCCTTCGTTCTTTTCACTAGAAACAGATATTGAACCTCCCATTAACTCAACCAACTGTTTTGATATTGTTGTGCCAAGCCCAGTGCCTCCATATTTCCTGCTCATTGAGGCATCTGCCTGAGAAAAAGGATCGAACACACGCTCTACTTGCTCTTTGGTCATACCGATACCGGTATCACTTACCTCAAAAATAATATCATCACAATGCTCATAAACAGAGATGACAACCTCTCCTTCATGCGTGAACTTAACTGCATTGCCAATGAGATTATTGAGTACTTGTCTTATTCGCTCTGGGGCGCCAATAAAAGCGTCACCTATTTGAGCATCTACCGATAAGCGCAAATCAACTTGCTTTCGCTTTGCCTCTAACCAAAAGGTGGAAACAACCAGGTCTAACTCCTCTCGTAAAGAAAACTCTCTAAGCTCAATATCGAGCTTGCCTTTATCAAGTTTGGCGCTATCAAGAATGTCGTTGAGTAAATGCAACAAAGACCGAGCAGAGCGATTGATAGTAGTAAGATGTCCTTTTTGATCTTGATTTGTAGCTTCGCTTAACATCAAGTCACTAAAACCAATTATGGCGTTCATGGGAGTTCGAATTTCGTGACTCATGTTGGCGAGGAACGCAGCTCTAGTAGCTGCTGCTCCTTGCGCCTTATCCCGAGCAGCCTTAAGCGCGTTCTCCATATTTTTTCTAGGCGTGATATCTGAAATAAACCCATCTATATATTTCACTTCATCATGCTCGTTATCAACGAAGACCCCCTGCTCAATAACCCATTTAACCTCTTCACACTTGGTAATTATTCGATACTCAAGAGTAAAAGTGCCTTCGCCCGCTCTTTTTTCTTCAATATATTTTCTATCCTCTGGATGATAAAGAGAAGCGAAGGTGCGCTTAGGGTCAGGTAGCATAAACTCTTCTGCATCATATCCTGTGAGATCTTTTACAGCGTCGCTTAAGAAAATCATCTGCCGTTTCGGACCCGCAAGTTTACGATAGGCCATGCCGGGTATGTTAGCAATTAAACTTCTAAATTTAGCCTCACTCTCTCTTAACTTGTTCTCAATCGCTTTTCGCTTTCTCAAGTCTGAGGCAAGAGAGACAAAGATGGCGCGCCCATTAATTCGAGTGTGTCCAATCCCCGCTCTTATAGGGATCCTTTCTCCACTTTTTCTCAGCACCTCAGCCTCAATCCCTCTGCCAATTGCCCGCTCTTCTTCAAAGGAAGTTTTTTTGAAAAAGTCTGGCCCGTAGAGATGTCTGCGCTCCGGCGTAACTAACTCATTAGCGTGCATGCCAATTAGCTCTGAGACTTTGTATCCGTAAACGTTCTCAGCCGCAGGATTAGCAGTGCGAATAATCCCGTCGTCGCCAAAGGTAATAATGGCATCTACGGCAGTGTCTGTAATAGCTCTCTGTACTCGCTCACTTTCAATAGCTCGCGTCATTGTATCTCGATATTTAAACAATAGACTCACGCCTAGCGCCGATGCAATCAGCACAGTAGTCACTACCGCGGTTGCCACAGCTAAATATGTTGTGATACCCGATGGCTGAGAAGTCAGCTCAAACCCAGGTGGTAGTACAAACCGTGCTGCAGCCATGCCAGTGTAATGCATACCCGCAATAGCAAACCCCATAACGACACTGGCCAAACTGACATGCCTCAGTGATACCCGTTTGGTGTTGACGCTTGCTCGAATGCCAAACTTTATCCACAAAGAGAGCATTGCTAAGACAACGGCTACAGCAATGGAAAATAGAAACATAGGTAGGTCATAACGTAACAAGGGCGCCATATCCATCGCCCCCATGCCAATGTAGTGCATACTACCGATACCCGAGCCCATTAACACTCCGCCCTGCATAATTTCAACAGCAGAAACCTTCCTCTTTGTTAATAGATGTAATGCAACCCAAGACGCCGCCACCCCGGGTATAGCAGATACCATAGTTATTGAGACGTCGTAATTTACTTGCGTACAAAGCTCTAAAGCCAGCATGCCTAGGAAGTGCATAGACCACACACCGCCCCCTAGGGCAAAACTTCCTGTGGCGAGCAAAATATTTTTTCTTAATTTGTGTTTGGTTACCGCAGCTTGGCTTGCTACGTTGAAAGCCATAAAAGACGCAAACACTGCAATCAGCAGAGATAAAAGAATAAGAGGAAAGTGATATGAGCTTTCAAGCATAGAGGTATCATTGTCAAAAGCGAAAATATTAAAAAACGACATGTAAAAAATTAAACCGCAAAGTCAAGTTACTACTTCTGCAAAATAGCACATCTTGAAATGCCCGTGACGCGCATTACAAAAAACTAGACTAATTGATGTCCCAAATAGCTCTAACCACAACAAAATCCGTATCTTTAGTATCAATTTAATGTAAGACATGAAAAAGACTTAACAGCGCAAATGAAATACTGTTTAACAAAGCCAGTTGAGAATATAGGGGTACTTTACGAAGCAAAATGTAGGCGTGTTGTACTGATTTAGCGCTTAATTAAGGGCGAATTTTTTACATTAACGATGAAAAGGCGGAAAAAACAAAAAAGCCTAGCAAGTACTAGGCTTTTTAAAGTGGTTGCGGGAGCAGGATTTGAACCTACGACCTTCGGGTTATGAGCCCGACGAGCTACCAGACTGCTCCATCCCGCGTCTGTACGGTAAATCATGACTGCGTCACAATTTTAAATTCTGGACTATTTTCTGTGGTTGCGGGAGCAGGATTTGAACCTACGACCTTCGGGTTATGAGCCCGACGAGCTACCAGACTGCTCCATCCCGCGCCAGAAAATATCCGTTGAGATTACTTGGCTTTTCTTCCTCGCCTCAACGTGGTGCGTATTATACATAGGGACTTTACTAACACAAGTCCCTATCATCGAAATATTGCATTTTTCTTATCGTTCGCAGGTTAATTAAACAAATTGTGCAAACTTAATACAAAGCGCATGCTTTTAACGTCAATATCTCTTTATTTTATTTAAATTTTTCCATTTTTTCGGCAAGCGAAAAGTCCAATTCACTCAATCCGTCAACATCGTGGGTAGTTAACTTCACTTCCACTTTGTTATAAACATTGAACCATTCAGGGTGATGTTTAAGTTTCTCAGCCCAGATGGCGATTTGCGACATCCAGCCAAATGCACGAATAAAACTCTTAAAAGAAAACGTTTTGGTAATGGCATCGCCTTCTCTAACCCAAGAGTCACCATCAACAACTAACTCGTTTAGTGCGGTTAGTTTGGTCTCAATGGCATTATCATCTAACTTAGTGGTCATAATCGAACTCCTGATTTATCTATCATTCACTATCGACAACATAGAAGACTTTAAAGAAGTTTGAGCAATAATGAAAAGCTGTTGCTGCAATTAGGCAAAGAAGGCCCACTCTTTAGTGGTGATATATGTTTACATCGAGTAGGGTGAGGCGTCACTGCCTCATCCCTCTCACAGAACCGTACATACGGGCCTCGTATACGGCTCATGCACATAGTTATTTAGCGTAATTGCCGCCCTTGCCATTCGGATTATCTTCCCCTCAGTCAGGGTGATTCAGGTTTCTTTCAACCTGACGGGTTTGCCAGCTTCGCTGGGCAAACAAAAAAGCCGGCCCTTAAAAATAAGGGCCGGCTGTCAGGTGCTAGTATAATTCTTTTACGTCAAACGCAATTAGAACTCAACCGCCAGTCTTGCGTATATCTGACGTCCTCTTGGGTCATGAACCTTCGAGTCGAAACCACTGTTTGTGAAAACCTGAGGAGGATTTTCGTCTGTTAAATTGATACCTCCGACAGTTAATAGATAAGATGTCTGTGTATCAATCAGCGCACTAAGATCTACATTAAATTGAGCATCGAAAGTTACATGGCTATCAATTTCTTTCAAACCAGCACTGCCACAGCCCTGTGATATGATGCTGCCGTCGGCACAGTTTTGATCATCGTCGTAACTACTAATATACCGAACGAAAAGGTTTGCGCTATAGGCATCTTTTCTCCAAGTTAAACCAAGGTTAGCTCGTAACTCTGGCGAAGATACTCCGATATTAGTGAAGTTTCTTCGACCGACTCCGTCAACCTGACCCGCTTGTGGATCATTCAAGTCATAACCCAGAACATATGTTGCCGATATATTGGGAACGAACGTACCTATTTCAGTTTCAACTTTATAGCTAGCGACGAAATCTAATCCATCAGTCTCCAAAGAACTGGCGTTTACAAATGTATTATTTACCTGCAGAACTGGACCTGTCAGCGGATCGCCCGCTCGTATGATACGAGAAGTGTCCGTTGGATTTTGGTTTAACAGTGCCTGTGCACTCTCTTGAATTATCAAGTCTTCAAACTCGAAATTCCAGTAGTCCACTTCAATCGATAGATCTTTAAAAGGCTCAAAGGTCAAACCAAAGTTATACGCCGTAGACTCTTCAGGTGTCAAATCTTCATTACCCACTGTGCGCACTGCTGCAAACGCGTTGCCTTGCACTACTGAATCTGTCAGCTGCTGTAGGCTCGTGGCCCCGCCGTTTCGCATAAATATTGACGGTGCTCTAAATGACGTAGAAATAGACCCTCTCAGAGACAGATCATCGGAGAATCGATAATTAAATGCAACTTTTGGATCTATGGTGTCACCAATGCTCCCGCCATAATTTTCATACCGCAAAGCCAATTGAACATCTAATTGATCATTTACTGGTAATGCCATTTCAGCAAAGGCGGCCCAAACATCTAGCGTGCCGCTAAAGTCTGGATTACCGATAACAAAGGAGAAGCTGTCTTGGTTAGATAACTGATCATAATCCTGACTTAGTTCTTCTTCACGGTATTGCATGCCGACGGCGAGACCTGCAAACCCACCGCCCATCTCAAAGACATCAAATGAAGCGAATCCCTCGAACACTTGCAGTTTTGACTCGGAGTCAATGACTTGGTCGGCGGAGAACGAATCGATAACGTATTGTGAGTTCGGTGACGTCGTAAATGACGTAGCAAACGGATTAAAGTATTCGCAAGAACCTTGGCCCGGCACCGAAGCTGGACTACTTGGATCACAATTTGCTCCACCAAACCCTGCTAAAGCGAGATTAAACTCTGTATTAAGTACGTCTTCAACACTAAACAAAAACTCATTTTTTGCATTGGTATAACTAATCTCCCAGAAACCACTTTCAAGCTCGCCTGTTAGACTTGTATTGAATCTAAATGTTTCTGACTCAGTGTTTGCAGGGTCTGCCTCAAAACCATTACCTTCCGCTCTTCCGAGAAATTGGACCGCTGTACCAAAAGGATTGTCGGGGTGTGTTGCCGGAACGATCGGCCCACGTAGGTTTGGAAAGCTTGGTGCACCGCCACGTTCAGCCCGATTGCGAGCCATGCCGAACTCGGTTGCCCACGTAATTGTATCTGTTAATTCAAAATCAGACTTCACGAAAATGTTCAGCCTACTTTCTTCTGGAACATACGAATAACCGGGCCCAAAATCGAATTGGCACGTTCCTAAATCTAATGAGCCGAAGCCAGGATAAGGAACAGTAGCGGCAATATTTGCGTTACCGCCAAATTCTGCACAACCGGTTGGATCGATAACAGGAACACCCGGGGGAATTCCGGGTACTCCAAAGTACGAACCTGGATTACCTAAGTTACTGCTATCGTCTTGTGGGCGAGATAGACGTCTATCTGATAAAAACAGAGGATCGCGACTTGTGTAGCTAACAGCAGCCATCACATTTCCTCTATCGGAACTAGTTCCCCAAAGCCCCTGCAAAACGTACTCAGAATTATCACCATAAGCACCATCTTGATAATCTGCTGTTATTTTAGCTCCCTCATAATTGCGCTTTGTAATAAAGTTAACAACACCAGCAACGGCATCAGAGCCATAAAGTGCAGAGGCACCATCTTTTATTATTTCAACGCGGTCGATAGCTATCATCGGCACTAATGAGCTGGTGTCTACAAAATTTAGACCTTCATTAGTTTGCTGCGAGTTCACGACTTGACGTCGACTGTTAAGCATTACCAAAGTAGAAGCAACACCCAGACCTCTTAAATTTATGTTTGAGGTACCTGCCGTAGCATTTTGGGTGAACGCGTCTGGGTTATTTTCTGCGCCCGAGTTGATAGTAAGAGTCTGCGTGATATCAGCAATATTTTTTGCGCCAATCGAATCGATTGCCACACTATCGACTACTGCTAGCGGAGAAGGAGATTCGAAGTTTTCGCTTCGGCGTACAAAACTACCTGTAACAAGAATTAGCTCAACATCCCTTTTTGCTTCTTTCTCGCTTTCGGCCTCAGTTTCTTGAGTTTCTTGAGCTGATGCAATAATTGGTGAGCAAAGCAATGCAGCGCCTACAAAGGCGGCAACTGCCGTTTTACGCGTGTTCAATTTCATAGTGTGATTCCAAATCTGGGCGTTTCACTACCGGTATGTGTATTCTCGCTTTCCGCTAGCGACCTGCTATTCGATTTTCTGTTATTTTTGTGTGCAACCATAAACAACCTATGGCCACAATTTGATACTATGCCTGAATCCTAAGTTTGTAAATTTATTGTGAATAATATGTTTACATTAATTTTACACATGGTCTTACCAGTTATACTAAAGTATTATTTGTTTAGCTCAGACGCTTGTGAGTATAAATTGCTGATCACCTGTGAAATTGATTCACAAACCTTGTTGCTCCGAAACCTCAGAAAATAAAAAGCTTTTATCTTTCAATATTTTAAAAAATTCACAAAACGGAACATTTCTTGTAACTCCCAAGTCAATTACAAAACAAACGAGAGTTGCACTATTCGCCATGGAAATACCGCAAATTGACGATATCTATAAACTATTAAGCGATAAACTTGAGTCATGGATGGAAGGTGCAATAACCATCCTCCCTAATATCGTCGTCGCAATTTTAATTGCCATTGCATTTGGCGTTTTAGCTCGTGTTGTGGGCAATGTGGTTGGCAGGGTAATGCGCCGCACGTTTGAATCTCGCCAAATAGCAGGGTTACTCACTTCAATTGTTAAGTCACTGGTATTAATAGCCGGCATATTTATAGCCCTCGATTTTGTTGGCTTGAAGGGTACGGTCACCTCTTTATTAGCCGGAGCGGGGATCGTGGGCTTGGCCATAGGCTTTGCATTTCAGGATATGACCGAAAACTTAATTGCCGGTATCGCGATGGGTATTCGCAAGCCCTTTGAGATTGGTGATGTTATTGAAGCAGAAGGTGTGTTTGGCAACGTAAAAGGCATCAACCTGCGCAATACGCTTGTAGAAACTTTTTACGGCCAACTGGAAGTTATTCCAAATAAGATTTTGTTTAGAAATATTCTTACAAATTATTCCACACTCGGACATCGACGAATTGAAGTGCCAGTCGGAATTTCATATGCAGACGATATCGAAAAAGCAGTGTCAGTCATTGTCGATGCGATGAAAGAAAAAGATTAGGTAATCATGAAGGAAGATACCGCTGTGTATGCAGAGTCCTTCGGCGACTCGAGTATTAACTTACTTTTATGGTTTTGGATTAAATATCCTGGCGAACATTCATTTATGCAAGTGCGTCACGACGCAGTAAGTACAGTTAAAACGGTACTTGAAGATAATGATATTCTCATACCGTTCCCTATTCGCACTCTCGATTTCAACTCGAAAGGAAGCGATAACTTAAACACGATGTTAAAAGATACCAAAGAAACGCAGTAAACCGTTGCCGTTTAAATAAGTAAACGTTGCAATATTCATCACAGAAAATGGAGAAATCTATGAACACTTTAATAGAGTCAAAAACAGTAAGAGCCCTATTTGTTGCATTGGTAATGGGCGCTTCGCTCGGTGGCTGCGCTACAATTGAAGGCGCAGGCGAAGACATTGAAAGTGCGGGCGATGCTATTGAAGATACCGCTGAAGATGCGTCAAATTAATCGTTAAACCACATAGCTGTTAAAAACAAAACACCCTTTCCACGCAAGTGCAAACTCGCGTCGAAAGGGTTTATTTGTTTTGCAATGAATTACCTTCTTTTCACAATAGGGAAAGCTCGGCCTTAGACAATTACAGCAAGCATTAGAAAGCTTCCTACCAGTGCGGGGTTCCCACTCGACTTCAACATGCAGCTGGCTTCTACTTTGTAAAGTTTCCCTTGAGGCTTGTCTGTCACATCAATAACCTTGAATTGATATCGAATAGCATCGCCACTTTTCACAGGCTCTAAAAAGCGAAGTTTATCTATTCCATAATTAATTGTGGAAGCCACTTTTTCGCTGGCAGCAATAACTTGTGAGAACGCTTGAGGCATAAGTGACGCCGATAAAAAGCCATGGGCAATAGTGGTTTTAAAAGGGCTCTCTTTAGCACACCGTTCTTCATCTAAGTGAATCCACTGATGGTCACCCGTGGCATCGGCAAACCGGTTTATCATATCTTGAGAAACGGTCGTCCAGTCGGCCTGCTCAAGCGTGTCACCTACAGCTAAATCAATGAGTGATTTCATTTTTCTAAATTCCCTGACTTATTATTAATTTTACTACACTACTATTAGCAATCTGAATGTTTCAATTAACTTTTAATAATAGGTATTTATAAGTATTCTTGTTACACTATCGTTAACAATGCGTGGTTACTATGTACACAATTGTGACATCGTAGCCTGTTATTATCTATTGGCTTTTTCTGGGTACTCGCCCCACTGAAGGATTAATTATGAATCTCAATAGAGTCGACTTGAACCTTTTCGCGGTGTTTGATGCTATTTATACCGCAGGCAGCTTAACGAAAGCCGCCGATGTTCTATGTATTACGCAGCCTGCGGTAAGTAATTCACTTGCCAGGCTAAGAGAAATGCTGAACGACCCTCTATTTGTTCGCACCGGTCATAGCATGACGCCCACTCCCGTGGCGCAAAATATTATTGTTCCTGCAAGGCAAGCACTGGCTTTACTGCGCAAGAGTGTTCAAGAAAGTCACACCTTCGATCCACTTACCGCAGAGAAGTCATTTAACTTTGCAAGTAGAGATTTGTTAGAGGCCAGTATTATGCCTCGCCTTGTTGCTCGCCTTCAGAATTTGGCGCCAAACATTGGCATAACAAACTACGAAATTCCGCGCAGTCAGATTGTGTCCGCGATGGCGAGCGGCACTCTTGATTTCTTTGCAGACGCGTCTACCTTTACCGACCCTCATTTGTGCAAAGAGAAAATAGCGCAAGACCGTTTTGTTGTGCTGGCGAGAAAGAATCACCCTGCACTAAAGAACGGACTCGATTTAGAAACATTCTTACGCCTAGGTCATATCAATGTATCGCAAAGAAAGTCAGGGGCTGGGCCCATTGATATTGCTTTAGACAAAATGGGAAAACGCAGAAAAGAGGTCATGCGAGGCCAACACTTTCTCACAGTTCCAAGCACTATCGTAAAAACCGACCTAATTGCTTGTTTACCATTTCACCTAGCTAAACATTACGATTTAGCTATATACGAAGTGCCTTTTGACTTACCTCCAGTAGAGTATTACCTGTATTGGCATGTGAGTGCCGATCATGACTATGCACATATGTGGATGCGCGAACAAATTATGGAAGTGGCGAGCAATTTCAAACCTCATTAGCGCGCCTGCGCACATCTTCAGTAAGCGTTAACCAACTTTTGAAGTCTCAATATGCCCGAGCAGGGTACATTGGGACTTTTTTTGTAGCCGTGACAAATGCACAAAAATTTTCTAAATCTCCATGCAAGCGCCTAATACAAAAGACTAATTTTGATTAAACGACAGACTAAACTTTAGTCTAACGTATGTATATTCATACTAAGTTATTTTTCAGCATGTTTTTGATGCCCAATGTAATGCGTTTAATAAAACCGAACACAAAAACACCAATCAAACTTATCGGGAACTTTAACCATGTTGAAAATAGTTAAATCTTCGTTAGTTATTGCTGCATCTACACTAGCGTTCTCACATGCGGCGCAAGCAGACGACATCAACGATGCACTTGCGAATATCTGCACTATTGTTCAGGCAGATGACAAAGATGAATTGCGCAAGAAAATGCGTCGCGTACAGTCTGACTTCAGATTAAAGCTTAGAGATTATTACACTGGTGTGTCTTGTGGTGGACAGAGCTTAATTCGTACCGCTCTTGAAAGTAATGCTGTGGAAGTGGGCACGCTTTTGGTAAAGAAAATGCCAAGTAAGGATCTAAAGCAGCCAGAGGCAGACGGTAAAACACTGCAAGCTTGGATTGCTGAAAAAGGGCTACAGAACTCACCGATATCTGAAGAGTTAGCCAGCCGTATTTAATTTCAATAGCATAACAATACCATCTTAATATCTGAGGCTCTTTTATGGAGCCTCTGCTATTTCTGAATGCCTCTAACGCTTTTTACGCCTCTATAAATTCGATGACGTTTATAGCTGCCCAGTCTGAATATTCTCGGTGGATCCAGTGGCTTGCCGTATCGTGGTAAATCACCTTGCAGTGCGGAACATAGTGTTCAATACCTTGAAGTACAGCAGTATCAAAAGCTTTATCTTCTCTACCCCACAGAACCAAAGTTTCCAGAGAAATGTTGATATTGGGAACGTGTATGTTCGCTAACTCATCTGGCGATGCGTTAATACCAGGTATTTTTTGTGGCATATTTCTGTAGTAACTCAACATAGCATTGAGTTTAGTTTTATCTTGCCAGTCATTTAAAAGTGAGTTCGCATATTCATGTTCTCGTTTGAAAAAGCTGGCGCCCAGCATTTCCCTTAATAGGCTAAAATTTGTGTCTGCCAACATGTTCTCAGCGCCGTTATCTCGAAGCGCATCAATATATTGACTCTTTTCACGCTGGGTTTTGCTCATTATTAACGACTGTGTAAATGTTGAAGGGTGCGCAGCATTGAGAATAACAAGTTTATCAATTAACTCACTGTGAAAAGCCGCAAGTGGCCATGCAATAGCACCGCCCCAGTCGTGCCCTATTAACACAATTTTTCTGCCCTGTTTAACTGATTCAATAAATAAAACCATGCGCTTTATCAACGCAGGCACTTCATAGTCTCGCTGGGAGGGCAATACCTCAGACAAATGATAACCGGGTAAGTCAGGGGCAATAACATCAACATGTTCGGGAGTGCAGCGTATAAACGGCTCCCATGCGTGAGAATTTTCAGGGAAGCCGTGAAACAAAATTAACAGTGTTTTTTGTTCGTCACCTTCAGACTCAGGCGCGTTAGTTCCGCGCTGTGATTCTCGGCTGAGATAATGAATTTTCTTGCCATCAATGGAGACATATCGTGAATCTAACATTATGTAAGCACCAATAAAAAAGCCGAGTAACAAAAGTGGCGATTGATTCACACACTCTCGTTACCCGGCACACTAGGTTTGCTAAAAGCTAATTATTCAACAGCAAACATACTTTCAGGCATAGACATCAGGTTGTCCGAACCAGACTGCATTGCAGAAACCAGTGAACGCGTGCGCGTAAGCAAACGATCAAAGTAGAACCCTGTAGTCAGTATTTTACTCTTGTAGAATTCCGTTTCTGTGCTTCCGGCATCAAGCTGTTCTTGTGCCTTAACTGCCATACGTAACCAGAAATATGCAACAGTCACATAACCTGAGTACATAAGGTAATCAACGGAAGCCGCACCGATTTCGTCTGGGTTAGACGCAGCCGCTTTGCCAATATCCATGGTTACTTGCTGCCACTCATCTAAATGCGAGTTTAGTGCATTTGTCCATGCGCTAAACTGTGCATTGTCGCGAAGAGAGTTACAGTAATCGCGAACTTCCTGCACAAATACATTGAGCAATTCACCGTTAGATCCCATCACCTTACGGCCAAGTAAATCCACTGCCTGAATACCCGTAGTGCCTTCGTACATGGTACAAATACGTGTATCACGTGCAAGCTGCTCCATGCCCCACTCTTTAATGAAACCGTGGCCGCCGTATACCTGCATACCGTAGCTTGTGGTTTCTTGAGCAGTTTCAGTCAAAAACGCTTTAACAATCGGCGTCAAGAATGCAAGTTTTGCTTCTGCTGTTTGCTTAGCAACTTCATCGTCGCCATATAAGGTTACATCTACCATTTGCATACAGTACGCGGCTAATGCACGATTGCCCTCGGCAAATGCTTTTTGCGTTAACAACATACGACGCACGTCTGGGTGCACAATAATGGGATCAGCAGGACCGTCTGGGTTCTTACGCCCTGTCATTGAGCGAAACTGCACTCGGTCTTTCGCGTACTTAAGCGCACCTTGGAATGCCGTTTCTGACGCTGCCAGACCTTCAAGGCCAGTGCCTATCCGTGCAGTGTTCATAAAGGTAAACATACAGTTAAGGCCGCGGTTAGGAGGACCAATAAGGAACCCTTTAGCGCCATCAAAGTTAATTACGCAAGTTGCGCTAGCTTTGATACCCATCTTGTGTTCTATACTGCCGCAATTTACCGCATTGCGATCTTGCTTCTCACCGTTTTGCGACACGTTGTATTTTGGTACAACAAACAGAGAAATACCTTTGGTGCCCTCAGGCGCGTCAGGCAGGCGAGCCAATACGATATGCACGATGTTTTCAGACATGTCATGCTCACCGGCAGAGATAAAGATCTTCGTGCCGGTTAGGCTGTAACTACCATCTTCTTGCGGTTCTGCGCGGCATTTCAGCATACCAAGGTCAGATCCACAGTGTGCCTCTGTTAAACACATTGTGCCTGTCCATTCTCCGCTGATTAGCTTATGAAGAAACATATCTTGCTGTTCTTTCGTGCCGTGCGCTTTAAGTGTTTCCATACAGCCTTGGCTTAGACCTGGATACATAGCCCACGAGTGGTTTGCACCAGAAAACCATTCAGCAATTATTGAAGCAAGTGAGTAAGGAAGGTTTTGTCCGCCAAACTCTTCTGGGTGCGCCATACTTGGCCATCCGCCTTCAACATAGGTCTGATAAGCTTCTTTGAAACCTTTAGGTGTAGTAACCACACCGTTGTCCCACTTACAACCTTCTTCATCACCAGATTGGTTAATAGGTGCAAGCGTGTTTTCTGAAAACTTAGCCGCCTCTGCAAAGATTGCTGAAACCAAGTCTTCGGAGGCTTCGTCGAAACCTAACTTTTGATAGTGACTTTGAAAATCGAGTAGCTCATGTGTTACAAACATGGCGTCGCGTTGTGGAGCTTTATAACCTTCCATACTAAATACCTATAGAACTTCAAATAAACCAGCAGCGCCCATGCCGCCACCGATACACATAGTGCAAACAACAAATTTCGCACCACGTCTTTTACCTTCGATGAGTGCGTGACCCACCATACGAGCACCGCTCATGCCATAGGGGTGACCAATAGAAATGGCACCGCCGTTTACATTTAATAATTCGTCTGGAATGCCCAATTTATCGCGACAGTATAAAACTTGTACCGCAAACGCCTCGTTGAGTTCCCATAGACCTATATCGTCCATGGTCAATCCATGCTGCTTTAATAGCTTAGGAATGGCAAAAACAGGACCTATTCCCATTTCATCAGGTTCACAACCCGCAACCTCAATGCCGCGATAAACGCCAAGAGGCTGTGTGCTTCCTTTTGCGGCTGTGTTTTCATCCATAATTACGGTAGCGCTGGCACCGTCAGACAACTGACTGGCGTTACCCGCTGTTATGCAACCGCCTTCAATGACCGGTTTAAGGCCTTGCAGCCCTTCTAATGAAGTTTCAGGACGGTTACCTTCATCTTTCGACAACGTAGCTTCCCTTTCACTGATCTCGCCTGTTTCTTTGTTGAACAGTTGCTGTGTGGCAGTGATAGGTACAATTTCATCATCAAATTTGCCTGCAGATTGCGCTGCCGCAGTACGCATCTGACTTTGATATCCGTATTCGTCTTGTGCATCGCGGCTAATGTTATAGCGCTTAGCCACCACTTCTGCTGTTTGCAGCATTGGCATGTAAATATCGTTGTGTTTAGCCACTAGTGCTGGGTCTACCGCACGGTAGGTGTTCATATTTTTATTCTGCACTAACGAGATTGAATCTAGCCCACCCGCAACCATAATGTTTGTTTCGCCGGAGCGGATAGTATTAGCCGCGGTAGCAATGGCATACATCCCCGAGCTGCACTGCCTGTCGAGGGTCATTCCCGCAACCGAAACAGGTAAATCGCCAGCAAGTGCTGCTAAACGACCGATGTTCATTCCGCCACTCCCTTGGGTGAGCGCAGAGCCCATAATGACATCATCAACAGACGCTGGATTTATACCTGCACGCTCAACCGCATTTTTGATGGCGTGGCCACCAAGCGAAGGCGCAGGCAAGTTATTTAAGACGCCTTTGTAGGCACGCCCTATAGGCGTTCTTGCTGTGCTAACAATTACTGCATCACGCATTGTATTGTTCCTTATTTTTTGTAACTTTTGAAACTGCCGCCTTCTTGCGCCAGTTTGACTAGTAGATCGCTTGGCTCTAACCACATTTTGCCGTAATCGCCAAGCTGGTCACGATACGTTGTCAGCTTGTCTAATATGGTTTTCAATCCCACTTCATCTGCATATTGCATAGGGCCACCACGGAACACTGGGAAGCCGTAACCATAGACGTAAATCACGTCAATATCGCTTGATTTAGCCGCAATACCTTCTTCAAGAATAATCGCGCCTTCGTTTATCAGAGAAAACATCACGCGAACTAAAATCTCTTCATCGCTTATGTCTGAACGTTGCTGAACCCCTAAACGTTCGGCTTCTTTTTTGGCAATCTCTAACACTTCGGGATCTGGAATGGGAACTCGACTACCGGGTTCGTAGTTGTAAGTACCGCGGCCTGTTTTAAGACCATTCCGTCCCATTTCAACAAGACGGTCGGCAACAGCGCCATAGGCTGGATCATGAGCAATGTGCTCTTGACGAGACTGGCGAACATAGTAGCCAATATCTAACCCAGCCATATCACCCATCGTAAATGGCCCCATTGGCATACCAAAGTCAGTAAGCACTTTGTCTACTTGCTCAGGTGACGCCCCTTCTAATAGCAAACGATTAGCCTCGCGACCATATGGCTCAATCATTCGATTACCAACGAATCCAAAACATACACCCACTAACACGGCGACCTTTTTAATACGCTTGGCCATTTTCATGCAGGTTTTGATTACTTCAGGTGATGTCTTATCGGCCTTAACAACTTCTAGCAGACGCATAACGTTTGCTGGAGAGAAGAAATGAAGGCCAATGACGTCTTCAGGACGAGACGTTGCTGTCGCAATTTCATCAATATCAAGTGTCGATGTATTAGACGCTAATATGGCACCTGGCTTACATACTTTGTCGAGGGTTGAAAAAACGGTCTTCTTGACTTCCATTTTTTCAAAAACGGCTTCAATCACTAAATCTACGTCGCTTAAATCGTCGTAAGTGGTAGTGCCTGAAAGCAATGCCATTCGCGTTTCTACTTGCTCTTGAGTCAGCTTACCCTTTCTAGCGCTGTTTTCGTAATTCTTACGAATAAGTGCCAAGCCCTTTTCCAGTGCTTCCTCTTTTAGCTCAAGCATAGTTACTGGAATACCGGCGTTGGCGAAGTTCATCGCTATACCACCGCCCATAGTGCCTGCACCAATGATTGCAACTTTCTCGATATTGCGTTCTGGCGTTGTTTTATCGAAGTCTTTTACGTGGCCGGCTGCGCGCTCTGCAAAGAAGAAGTGCTGCTGAGCTCTCGCCTGGGGTGTATTCATACACTCCATAAATAGCTTGCCTTCGTTTTTAAGGCCATCCTCAAACGATAAGGTATAAGCGCCACGAACCGCTTCTATACATTTAAGCGGTGCGAAAAAGCCTTTTGATGCTTTTTTGGTCTGAGCAGTGACTGCTTCAAACACTCCCTGAGTTTCCTCAGACATGGAAAGTGTAATGTCACAAGTACGCTTAACGGCGTTTGGTCCGCTAAGCGATGCTAAATAGGCTTTAGTGTCTTCTAAAAGGTGTTCAGGTTTGTCTGATATTTTATCGAATACACCCGGTAACTTGAGTACCGATGTGGGTTTACCCGTAACTATCATGGTAAGAGCTGTTTGAGCGTCGGCAAGTCTAGGTAGGCGCTGTGTGCCACCTGCCCCAGGTAAGATACCAAGATTGACTTCTGGGAGACCAACTTTGTTATCGGCAAATGTCACCCGATGGTGACATGCAAGTGCAACTTCCAAACCGCCGCCAAAAGCCGGCCCAGGAAGAACTGCAATAACGGGTTTCGATGCGTTCTCAATTTTGTCGAGAACTTCAGGTAGCATTGGTGATAAGTCGCCACCAGAGAATTCGCTGATGTCAGCACCGCCTGAGAATATGGGAAGCGATGAAGTGATAACGATTGCACTTACGCTGTCGTCTTTAATCGCATTGTCGACACCCTCAATCAGGCCTATGCGAAGCGCTCTTGATAGTGCATTTACCGGCGCGCTTTGCATCGTGAGAGTGGCAACACCCTGCGTTACTTCATACGCTACTGCGTTATTTTCCGTCTGAGTCATAACCATTTCCTGTTTATCACGTTAATCGGATGTTATTGCAGTGTTGTCAATCATCCAAGTTTATTGGTGTTATAGACATTTATCACAATATTGAATACGGGGTTGAAAGCCTTTTTCTTCTTCACATTTGGCTAAAGAGCACGTATCGCGCTAGATACAGATCGATTGACAGAATTATCTGCGAGTGCTTTTGTTACACTAACGTTAATGCTTTGATCATCATTTTTACAAGGAGCGTTATGTCATGAAAGTACTTAAAACACCCGAAAATGCCTTTGCCGATATTTCTGATTTTCCCTATCCGGCACATTTTGTTGAAGTTACCGATACGGTGAGTAGTGAACTGTGTATGGCTTATTATCAACTGGGGCCAACAGAAGGTCATCCCGTTGTACTTCTGCATGGAGAACCCACGTGGGCATATTTGTATAGAAAAATGATGCCGCTACTTGCCGATGCGGGTTTTTGTGTTTTTGTCCCTGACTTAATTGGTTTTGGTCGCTCAGATAAACCGACATTGAAAAGCGACTACACCTATGGCAGGCATTTAATTTGGCTAAAAGACTGGTTCAATCAGGTAGTCAAAGGGCCTGCAACCTTGTTTTGTCAAGATTGGGGCGGCCTCTTAGGCCTTAGAATGGTGGCAGATATGCCGACACGTTTCGCGGGTGTGATGGCATCAAATACTGGGCTACCCACTGGCGATGTGAAGCCAACGGAAGCATTCACACGTTGGCGTCGCTTTTCACAAGATGTTGAAGAGTTCCCAACCTCAACCATTATTAACAACGGTACCCTTTCCGACATAGATGAACATGCCTTGGCGGCTTACGACGCGCCCTTTCCCGATGAGAGTTATAAAATGGGCGCGCGAATGTTTCCGCTACTTGTACCTACCGAACCAGATAGCCCAGATTCACAGGCTAACCGAAACGCATGGCAGTCTTTAAAACAGTTTAATAAACCCTTTATGACGGCATTTAGTGACGGAGACCCTGTCACTGCTGGCGGCGAAAAGTATTTACAAAAGCAAATACCTGGCTGCAAAGGAATCAAACACGCTTCGATAAAATCCGGAGGGCACTTTGTGCAAGAGGACAAAGGGGAAGAGTTGGCTCAGTTGCTTATCTCTTTCATACGCAGCTACCAATAACTAAATCAAACAAATTATAAAAGGAAAATAACATGACTATGGATCCACTTCTTAATTTCACCGGACAAGTGGCACTTATAACTGGCGCAGCAAGCGGTTTTGGACGTCTTTTAGCAAAAGGGCTAGCTGAGCGAGGAGCAAAATTAGTACTAAGTGACATAAATGAAACGGCCCTTGAGGAAGTGCAAACTGAATTGCAGCCGCTGACTGCTGTAGAAGTGATAGCGGGTAACATTGCGGAGGAGACACTAAATAAGGCGCTGGTAGAATTAGCCATAGAGAAATTTGGACGCCTAGATATTGCCGTAAATAATGCCGGTATTGCCCATACCCCTGCGCCAGTTCATGAAATGACAGAAGCAATTATGGACAGTCAGTTTGCAGTAAACGTTAAAGGAGTGATGTTTGGTATGAAATACCAAATACCAGCCATGCTGTCGCAAAAGAAGGGACATGTGCTGAATGTGAGTTCACTCGCAGGGCTTGGTGGAGCCCCTAAAGGCGCTGCCTATGCCGCCGCTAAACACGCCGTTGCAGGCGTTACGCGCACCGCTGCTGTTGAATATGGAAGGAAAAATGTACGTGTAAATGCCATTTGCCCGTTTTACAGCCCCACAAACATTCTAAATGTTGATGGCTACAATACGCCAGAGGCCCAAGCTCAGCTGGGGCAAGGCAGCCCAATGAAGCGTTTGGGCGAACCTCAAGAAATAGTAAATACCATGCTGTTGATGCTGTCTCCAGGCAACAGCTATATGAACGGACAAACAGTTGCCGTAGACGGTGGTGTAACTGCCTGGTAATGAGTATAGCTTTTTATACCTAGGTATAAGCTTATCTGTTTTGTTTTGTTAGGGCTTTAGTTTTAATAGAGAGGAACAAACAAAGTGTGACTGACGAGGCGCGTGCAACCGCCTCCGACGTTCCTCTCCTTTCGTATCGCAGAGACAGCAACTTATGACAACGCGGTTCGTGTACAACATATCTACTATTTGCTCTGTCTTTTGCTTCGTTACTTTGGTTTCCCCTTTGAACGCCCATGCTGCTGAAAATAAGACTAGCGTTTCGGCTGGGGTGTCGACGTTGCAAGCGCATTCGACCACCAAGAAGGTGCGCCGTATTACCCAAACATCGCCAAGTACCATACTGAAACTGTTATCGGTCACGGCAAAAAGCGGTCAAAAAAACCATAGCACTCCGTTTATCCATCCTTTACTTCAAAACGACAATCAAAAGTCCGATTAACTGTTTTTGGGCTGAAAGCTATGGACAAATGAGACGTTAAAGCGCTCTCTTGGTAATATCATCTGTAAGTTCGTTTTTGACTCTTTACTCGCTCTTTATACCATTAGTCCGCATAGCGCCCATTCTGAATAGAAGCGAATACAATCCATAAAAAAACCGCATAACGTTTCATTATGCGGCTCTTGGTTTTTGCACTCTAGAACCTTAGGCACTTTTCAGCACAAAAATTTACTTCTCTTGAACGAAGCCTGAATTAAGGAACAATCACCATTTTGCCTTTAACTTCTCTATTCATCACTTTGGTCATTGCCTTTGTCGCTTGTTCTAACGGAAGAGCTTCATCGACCACCACCTTCACTTTACCCTGAACATACCAAGTGAGAAGCTCTTGCATATTTGCTGCAAACCCTTTTGCATCGTGCTGGGTGAAGGACCCCCAAAATACGCCCATTACCGAGTAGCCTTTTACCAACGCTAAATTAACAGGGAACTTTGGTATCTCGCCACCAGCAAACCCGACAACTAACAACCGACCTTCCCACGCCATACTTCTGCTACATGCGTGAAAAGTATCACCACCGACGCACTCATAAATGACGTCAGCACCTTTACCTTCAGTCACTTCTTTTAACGTTTCTTTTAAGTCTTTCTCTTTATAGTTAATAAGAATATCAGCGCCGTGCTCTTTAGCTAAGGCAAGCTTTTCGTCTGTTGAGCACACAGCAATAACCTTAGCCCCCATGGTTTTGCCAATTTGTACCGCCGCCAGACCAGTACCCCCCGCAGCGCCCGTAACAACTAGTGTCTCACCGGGCTGCAGCTTAGCACGCTGTTTTAAGGCGTGATGTGCAGTGGCGTGGGCGGTCACTAGCGCCGCTCCTTCATTCACATCAATCGAGTCTGGCAGTGGCATAACATGGCTAGCTTGTACCGCAACTTTTTCTGCGTAACCACCTAAGTTAGACAGTGCAATGACTCGCTGCCCTTTCTTAACGTGACTAACACCCTCACCCACTTCACAAATCACACCAGCTACCTCGTTCCCTGGAATAAACGGAAAATCTGGCTGCATTTGATATAATCCCTGAACCAAAAGTCCATCGGGGAAATTCACTCCTGCGGCTTGAACGTCAACCACTACATAGCCGGGTTTCGCTACCGGGTCAGCAACGTCTTGTACTCGTAAATCCTCTACAGGCCCAAAGGCTTCGCATACTATGGCTTTCATGTTTACTCCGTATTCTGTTTTACACCAAACGCTCGTTTTGCATTTTATTCGCTATCTTGATGTATGGTTTGGTTAGCTATTTGTGCTAATGGACGCACCATGGCGCCTAACTGCATTGCTTTTTCGCTCGACGCATTGCCGTCGTGAGCACGTTTTACCACGCCCTGCAAAATAGCTGCTAAGCGGAAAAAGCTAAAAGCTAGATAGAAGGTCCAATTGTTTATTTTCTCAATATTTCGACGCTGACAGTAGGCATTCACATAGGCCTGCTCTGACGGAATACCCAAGGCTTCCCGATCTAGCCCGCCTAATCCTGCCGCGTGTGCAATATCAGAGGGTAGTCTAAGCTGCATACATTGATAAGCTAAGTCTGCATAGGGGTGCCCTAAAGTCGATAACTCCCAGTCGAGCACCGCAATCACTCTTGGGTTGTCGCTATCACTCATATCAAACATCATATTGTCGAGCCTGAAATCTCCATGAACTAGTGATGTCTGACCATCATCCTCCGGTAAATTTGCTTCAAGATAACTAATAAGCTGTTCAATTTCTTCGATATGCTCTAGCTCTGACGCGCGATACTGCTTGGTCCACCGGCTCAATTGTCGCTCGAAATAACTGCCAGGTTTACCGTAATCGCTTAGACCCGCCGCTTGAATATCCACGCTGTGCAAAGACGCTAACACTCTGTTCATTTCGTCGTACATTGCACCGCGAGTTTTTGCCGACGCTATTTCAGGTAACGCACTGTTCCAAAATATCTCACCCTCTACGTAAGCCATAATGTAAAACATACTGCCTATTACGCTGGTGTCTTCGCACAGGTGGTATGCTTTAGGAACCGGCACGTTGCTTTCCTGCAAGGCGTTTATAACTCTAAATTCTCTATCTACTGCATGGGCAGATTTTAATAATTTGCCAGGCGGCTGTCTTCGCAGTACAAACGTTCCCTTTTCAGAACTCAGCTTAAAGGTTGGATTTGACTGACCACCGGAAAACTTATCAGCGCTGCTTACATGCCCAATTTCGGGGCATGCAGCGGCTAAATAGTGATTAAGAACTTCTAAATCTAACGCATGAGGCGCTGTTGCTTTTTCTTCACTCACACTAATTCCCTATGCGTTTTTATCAGCAATTAAATTGCGGCCCAGCTGCATCATATGCACTTGATCTGGACCGTCTGCTAGCTTAATTGTACGCGCGTAGGCATACATTGCCGATAGCACGAAATCTTGGCTAGTCCCGGCCGCACCGTGCATTTGAATAGACTCGTCAATAACGTTACATGCCATAGTAGGTGCAACAATTTTTATGGCTGCGATAAGATCTCTAGATACTTTATTTCCATACCTGTCCATTTTGTCCGCAGCTTTCAATGTGAGTAATCGAGCTTGCTCAATGTCACAATGCATTTTAGCAATGCTTTCGCGAACCGACTGCTGTTTTGCTAGAGGCTTGCCAAAGGCTACACGTGCTTCCACACGCTCGCACGCCATATCGAGGGCGCGTTGAGCACAACCAATTAAACGCATGCAGTGATGTATTCTGCCTGGGCCAAGGCGACCTTGGGCAATTTCAAAGCCTTTACCCTCGCCCACAAGCAAGTTTTCGGCAGGCACTCTAACATTCTCAAACAGAACTTCAGCGTGACCAATAGGCTCATCATAAAAGCCCATCGCTGCCATAGGTCTTACAATCGTCACGCCTTTAGTATCGACAGGAACTAATATCTGCGATTGTTGCTGATGACGAGGAGCATCAAAATCGGTTTTCCCCATCACTATCATGATTTTGCAGTTTTCATTCATGGCACCACTGGTATACCACTTTTTACCGTTAATAACGTATTCATCACCGTCGCGTGTGATAGACGTCTCAATATTTGTTGCATCGCTAGATGCTACCGCTGGCTCGGTCATTGCAAAAGCAGAACGAATTTCGCCGTTTAACAGCGGAACCAACCACTTTTCTTTTTGTTCTTCGTTTCCGTATTTTGCCAACACTTCCATATTGCCTGTATCTGGCGCGCTGCAGTTGAATATTTCAGAACTAAATAGTACTCGCCCCATCTCTTCACACAATGGCGCATACTCGGCATTAGTAAGCCCTGCGCCGTAAGGCTTGTATTCTTCTGGCAAAAACAGATTCCACAAGCCTGCATCTCGAGCCTTTTGCTTGAGCGTTTGCATCAACTCTGGTGTCTTCCATCGGTTCTCACCATTTTCTACCGCGTGAATGTACTCCTGTTCTATGGGGTACACTTCTTCTTTCATGAAGGCTCTTAATTTTTCCAAAAGCGCCTGCGTTTTTTCATTATATTCAAAGTTCATAGCTGTCCCGTTTAGCTGTAGGTAATGGCGTGCAACCTGTCGATCACATCCAGGTGAGGTACGCTGTTGAAGTTATTTAGATGAACACCCCGCTTGTTGGCGAAGCATTGTGAAAAGCTGGCATTGCGTATCTGCAAATTCATATTGATAACTGTGGCGGAGTCGTAGCCCAAAATGTGTTTTAGCATCATGGCAATGGCTCCGCCCGAGCTTACAACCAATACACGTTTGGCATCCATATTTTGCAGGTGCGTGAGCATATTACTTACCCGTCCCTCGAACTGTGCCCATGTTTCGTCTAGAAGTTCATGAGGAAGTTTGTCTTGCGACCAAGCAAGCATGGCTTTTTTTAATAAACGATAAAATTCGGCGGGTGACGATCCCTCAGGCACTCTGTCTTCGGGAAAGAGATTGAGATAGGCAGCGGCAACCGCTTGGAAGTTGAATTCATTGAGTGAGCTATCTCGTGTCGCCTCAGGAAGTGATTTCCCCCCTGCAGACAATCCTTTTGCAATCCCCTCGTTAGTTTCTCGATGCCTTACCATGTCGCCCATAAATACAGAATCGAAATGTATATCGCGATGATGAAAATAGTCGCCCAGCCATCTGGCTTGCTGCGCCCCAAGCTCGCTTAGTTTGTCGTAATTAGCCTTGCCAAAAGACGCTTGTCCGTGACGAACTAAATAGATATCTGTCATTTCATGCTCGTATGTTACTAATATGTTAAACATACTAAGAAAACTACTTGCATAAGTTTAATTGATATTTTGAATGGGGGTTCATCATGTGAAGCTATTGGGAGAATGTCAGTGATGCTGACTCTCCCAAAATAAGCAAGGCTGTAAGCAGAGAAGCTACAGCAGCGTTAGAGATGGTGTAAGCCGGGGTTGGTAAAACTAGCAGATGAAAGCTAGGCGTTAGCGCTATTTGCAGCGTCCTTTATAAATGCTGCTAACGTTGCGGGTTCTTGCGCACCAGCAACTCCCTGATTTCCAATAACGAATGTTGGCACGCTCTGAATACCACGCTGCATCCAAGCCGACTCCTTTTGCCGAACAATATCTGCATAGCGTTCACTCTCAAGCGCCTCTGTAATGCCCAGCTTATCTAAACCGACAATACCGCCTTCCTGAACTAAAACATCTAAATTATTAATGTTTTTTCCCTCTGAAAAATAAGCTTCGAATAAACGCATCTTCATTGCTAGCGCCAACCCTGCTTCCTCTGCATAGTGGATAAGTTGGTGAGCTTTAAAGGTGTTTTGCATTGTTGCATCATCGGCAAGGTTAAACTCAAACCCAATGGCTTTACCTGCCTCCACTAACCTCTGTCTGTTCGCACTACTTTGCTGCTCGGTGATGCCATATTTTTCCATCACGTGCTCACGTAAATTTTGGCCTTCTTCTGTCATAGCAGGGTTTAGTTCAAAAGGGTGAAATTTTACGTCAACCGTTATATTTTCCTGCGCCAGTGAATCGATGGCCTGCTGTAAATGTTTATAACCTACAATGCACCAAGGGCACACTACGTCAGACACCATATCAATTGTTATTGTTCGCATTTGGCCTCGTTTAACGTTCGTAAAATAAACGCAATAAAAAAAAGAATTTTTGGGGCTCCAAACCAAAATTTATCGCCCCGAATATTTATTGACCACAATCACCGTAAATGGTTTATACCAGGTATGCAAATTAGCGAGACAACGAACAGTTCATATTTCTTTACCAGGGCGTGTTATTTTCTCTGATAAGAGTAACAATTTGCTTTGCCCAAATTGCATAGCCTGCAGATGACGGATGAAAACCATCAATGGCCATCATGTTTGCATTTAGCAGAGGTTTTCTTTTAACTGAATGACTATAAGTGTGAAAATTATTGTTCAATAAGTTCACTGTCAATAAACGGCCAAACGGCAGTGTAATCAGGCTTTTTTCTAGTGCGTTATTGAGCATAGCCGCACGCAGCCCCAATACATATCGCAAAGGTTGAGGTATCGCAGGAAATTCAGCCATCGGGGGTAAACCCGAGAAAATCACTAATTTGCACCCAAACTTTTGTACGAGCAATTGGTAGATAAGACTCACGTTAGTATTCCACGCTTTCAGTGACGTAAACCGAGTTACATCATTAACACCAATAGAAACTACGGCAATGTCGAAACGCCGCGGGTTTTCTTTTTGAAGCAACTCCAGTACCCCCTGACTAGCAAGCCCCCCTTTTGCTAATAAACAGATAGATGCCGCGGTATTATCTTCACTTAATAGCTGCTGTTGAAGTTTACCTAGCAAAGCATCGTTTTGTGTCTCAACTCCCACGCCTGCGGCTGCTGAATCACCTGTAAGTAGTATTTTTATGGGTTTTTGTATAGCCTCTTGTATGGCTTCTTGTTCAGCTTCTTGCTTCTCACTCTCTACCTCTACTTCGCTAGGTATTTCTCGTGCACCCACGGGTTCGGGCAGCCTAAGTGCCTTTTTTCTCACCCAAAGTGCCTGAAAGGAAATCACAGGGAAAAGCGCAAAAAAACAGCAGTAAAAATACAAAATATTGAACCAGATCAACTCATCATCCTTTGTTACTCGATAACATACCCATGTCTACTCAAAACCCTCAACAAGAAGAAATGTCATGACAGTGAAACAGGTGAGCCAGGCTCGCACCACTACCATTGAGAAATACGCCAAGCATGCGCCACGGTATACTTCCTACCCTACTGCTCTAAACTTTTCGCCAGTAAACAATGACATTCTTAGCATTGCAAATAAAGCGACTAAAGCTGATAGCATAAGCCTGTATATTCACATCCCTTTTTGTAAAACTCTTTGCTATTACTGCGGTTGTAACAAAATTGTGACTCGACACAACAGCAAAGCAGATGAGTATCTCGCGTATATTGAAAAAGAGATAGTCGCTAAATCAAACTTGTATAAGGATAAAATGGCTGTGTCGCTGCACCTTGGCGGCGGGTCGCCGAGCTTTCTCAGTGTTGAGCAACAAACTACCTTAATGGCATTGCTAAAAAAATACATATCGTTTGATGAAGACGCTGAAATGTCTATTGAACTCGATCCGCGCAATGTAGATTTGCATTACCTCAATACGCTAAAAGACTTAGGTTACAACAGGCTAAGCTTTGGGCTACAAGATACAGACTTTCAAGTTCAGCAAACCATAAACCGTGTGCAAAGTACGCTGCATATTTCAGATTTAGTGTTCGAAGCCCGGAACCTAGGGTTCAACTCTATTAACTTGGATCTTATTTACGGCCTCCCCCACCAGTCAATCCACA
Source organism: Alteromonas sp. RW2A1 (assembly GCF_001886475.1). Classification (NCBI taxonomy): domain Bacteria; kingdom Pseudomonadati; phylum Pseudomonadota; class Gammaproteobacteria; order Alteromonadales; family Alteromonadaceae; genus Alteromonas; species Alteromonas sp. RW2A1. Next base: position 2,459,667 of record NZ_CP018031.1, read on the forward strand.
CGTTCAGGACAACCATAGCTGCAACAAAAGCGATTTCACCCGACAGAATATCGCTATTTAGTTATGCACATTTACCGGAGCGTTTTGCCGCGCAACGTAAGTTCGCCGACGACATTTTACCTAATGCGGAGCTTAAAGCAGAACTTTATGACTTGGCGGTAAAAGAATTCAAAAAGATTGGATATGAAATGATAGGGCTAGATCATTTTGCTAAAAAATCAGATAACCTGGCGTTGGCAAAAAAAGCTGGCAAACTACATAGAAATTTTCAGGGTTACACGCTGCATGGCAACACCGATTTAATCGGTTTTGGCGTGTCTGCAATAAGCACAATAGGAAATGCCTTCGCGCAAAACCCTAAACAATTAAAAGACTATTACACTAAGGTAGATAACAACGAACCCGTTGCCACAATAGGGCTGTCGTTAACCAGTGACGACCTCATTAGAAGAGACGTAATATCAAGCTTAATGTGTAATTTATCGCTGGACATAAATAACATCGAGAGAAAGCACAATATTATCTTTAATGATTATTTTACCAGCGAACTTAACGCGCTTCACTTATTACAAAAAGACGGATTAGTTTTGCATACGGAACATGGCATTGTGGTTCCAGAACATGCAAGAATATTTATTAGAGCGATATGTGCAACCTTCGACGCTTATTTAGACGGACATATGGAAGCTCATTCAAACGCTCAGGCAAAAGACAACAAAACAATACCGCGTTTCTCTAAAGCAATTTAAAGCGCGCAACTACTGGCATGTTGCGCTCTAGCGCTAATCGATGAAAAGATAATGCGCTAATAACAGCATAAAGCGGTTCCTGGTGTATTTGGGAACCGTTTTTGTCATTATCTGATCCCTGTGTGCTAGTGTCTTGAATACCTAGCGTTAACAACACTCTTCCCTGCTGATGACTATCAAAGAATGTTATATCTTCAATATGGCATGTCAGTGCATTTAAAATACTCGACGTGGTTTGTTCGCAGGTCTCAGAAACGTTTGTGTCTATACTCACATCACTAGCTTTTATCGATATTCGCACTGGCTGGCCATTTGTGAGGGGCTTATTTTCGGCGTATTTACTTTCTGGGCTTGTGTGTGAATATGCAGAGACAGGAGTAAGCGATTTTTCTGAAACATACAGGCGCTGCCCGAGTGCCATTACGCTATAAATCCTGTTGGCTATGTTTAGCGAAGAATCTGGCTCAGCGATTTTGCCAACCTCTGGCTCAATCAAATGCTCCACAACAGCATCTATAACCGCAGAGGGTGTTTCCATACTTTCCATGCCACCATATCGGAACATGGCTTGTATCACATTATTGACCTCGCCTACCGCTGCAATGTTGCCGTTGTGAATGTAAACAAGTTCATCGCTAAACAGTAAAAGATCATCAATATCGTGAGAAACAACTAAACAGGTGAGTAAACTCGATGCGCAAAGTTTATGCAAAAACCTATAGATTTTTCGGCGGGTTTGGCTATCAATAGCGCTTAACGACTCATCGAGTAAAAGAATATCTGGCCCGTTCACCAGGGCTCTAGCAATAGCTACTCGCTGTGCCTCCCCGCCTGATAGGGAATCTATCGACTTATGGACTAAGTGCGAGCAACAGCATCCAGTCAGCGCTTCTTCAATAGAAATAGCATTTTTACTTGCATGGCGTCGAGCAAGCCCTAAATTACCTTGCACATTAACATGGGGAAACAATAAGGGCTGTTGGAAAACGATCCCAATTTTTAGCTGTGCTTCTTTTGAGGCTATCTGGCTTGGCCACGAAGCCCGAACCTTTGCCTCTTTTTCAAAGCCAGCAATACAGCGCAAGAAGCTGCTTTTGCCTGCCCCTGAAGGCCCTGTTATGCCAATAAAGCGTGAAGTTGCACAAAACGTCGCTTCGCCTTCTATTCTTCCATGTAAAGCCACATTCAACGACAAACTCATCAAGACCTCACCCGATGCTGGGATACCGCAGAGTGGCGCTTATTTCCATCAAATCGATATAACAGCGCCAGCGCGACGAATGAAAACACGAGCAACCCTAATGACATAACGTGCGCGCGTTCATATTCTAGCGCCTCCACCTGCTCATATAATGCAATAGAAAGCACCTGAGTTTCGGTGGGTATATTACCGCCAATCATAAGCACAACGCCGAACTCACCAACAGTATGAGCGAAGCTTAAACCAAACGCGACAATAACAGCGGCCTTACACTGAGGTAATACAATGCGAAAAAAGGTTTCTAAAGGTGAAAAGCCAAGAGAAGTTGCTACTTCTAAATAGCCCTTATTGAGCTGAGTAAAGCCACTGTAAAGTGGTTGCAATGCGAATGGCAGAGAATAGATAAGCGATCCCAGCACAAGGCCTTCAAAACTGAACGCCAACGTGCTTCCAAACAAATCCAACCACCACGCACCTAGCGCGCTTTCAGGCGAAAAAGCGATGAGCAAATAAAAGCCAAGCACCGTGGGTGGCAGCACCAAAGGTAGTGCAAAAATAGAAAGAACGAATGATTTTGCGCTATGACGCCAATTTGCTAAGAACCAGGCTAATGGCATTACGATGAGCAAAAGCAATAAGCTCGTTACTAGCGCAAGTTTAAACGTTAGAGACACCGCATTTAGCATATCAGTATTCACATACTCCATGCGTTTGCTCCATTTGCTCCATTTGTACAATTCGCCTCATTTGCCTTATTTATATACACGGCTGTTTCCGAAGAACTTTTATTTTTAGCATTTATCGCCGGTTCATAACCCCAGTGTTTAAGAGACATCTGCACGTTACTCGACATTAGGTACTGAACAAACACACTCGCCGTGGTTAGCTTCGCTAACATTACCTGCTCAAGATCTACGTGATCTACGTGAGCTAAGCTGTCTTTTCGACTTACGTTATTTTCTCTACTTTCGCTTTTAGCGTTTTCATAATTAAAGGGCGTGTTATAAACGGCTTCGTTATCGAACAGATTGGGACTCAGTGATGCCGCTTTTTTACTGTTGATAACAAGAGACTGAATGATAGGTTCATGCAGCGATTTATCTATTAGCACCCAATTTCCAGCGTGTTGTAACTGTCGCCCTTGTTTGAGAATCTCCTGTTTTTGTGGCTTCTGATTTAAAAGCTTTTGCTCAAGCCCTCCGTGTTGGGAAAGCACTGTAGAATAGGCAACAAGGGCGTGGCTGACATTACCAGAGCTTAAATATTGATAAGTCTGCAATACGTTTTTCCCTTTCACTAATCGACGCTCTACTGCGCTATAAAGCGATAGACTCTGCAACACTTGTTTTGCCGCCACCCCGTAGGGTGCAAGTTTAGGGTTAGCGATAGCAAGCTTTTCATTTGGCTTATCTAGAATTCGTTGAATGGCAGCTGCATTAAACGCCTTGTTTTCAGCAGATAGAACTGAGGAGACCAATGCTAACCGTCCTTGTGCATAGTTCACTACATTATTTATATGCACTTTTTCATTCTCAACTAGAGCTACTGGTCTTGCTGAATCTGCAGACATAAAAATATCAAAACCTGCGCCGTGAAGCATTTGCGCATAAAGAGTACCGCTAGAGGAGGTGGTAATCGATACTTGAATACCTGTGAGCTCGGTAAACGAAGATGTAAGAGCATGCAATGGCTCTGAAAAGTTAGCGGCTACAGCAATTTTTAACGGCGGTGATTCGGAAAACCTCATTCGCAATGTATTTAACAAATCAGTTGTGCTGAGTGAATGTTTATCGTTGCTGAGGCTGTTTTCGGTGCCTTTTTCAGTACCGTTTTCCGTGCTCTTTTCCATGTTTCGGCGTGCATTTGCAGCTGCTTTATTTTGAGCCAAGGCAGCGGCATTCGTTGAGGGCGCTATCAGCATTACCTGTAAGAGTAAGATACCGATGAGGTGAATGTTGAAATACTTCATCGTACTTGTATCAAGGTTTAGTCATCCATTTTAAAGCGGCAGCATCGTCAGAGCTCTTTGCCTCTACCCATTTTGATGTATTGCCCTTGAACTCTTTTTTCCAAAGAGGAACCGATTGTTTTAGCATATCCATCAAAAAACACGCCCCATCGAACGCCTCTTGTCGGTGAGCTCCAGCACAACCCACCCAAACTATTTGCTCGTTATTATAAATTCGCCCCACTCTGTGAACAGCCGCGGCACTTGTTAAAGAAAATCGAGTAACTGCTTTTTCTACTAACAGACCAAGCGCTTTCTCTGTCATTTCTGGGTAATGCTCCAGCGTAATACCATCAATGTCCCCAGCCATATTAAAGTCTCGAACCAAACCAGTAAACGTTACGATTGCGCCTGTGTTACCTGGTGCTCGGTGCTGAGCATCTTGCTGAAGTTTTGTGTAAAGTTCAGCTTGGTTGAAATCGTGCTCTTGAATAAAAGAAAACACCCCTAGCCTCCCGTGACGGGCGGAAAGTAGGCCAATTCATCGTTGGCACCCAGTACTGTTTTACTGTCGCATAGCTGCTGATTTCGGGCGGTCAAAACACTTCCCTCTAAGGCAAGCGCCCAGTTGCTGTCCATATTTTTTAAACGCGATGTAACGTTAGCTACCGTTTCGCCCTCTTCAATTTCAAGATGTAAGCTAGGAGTTTTTGAAAGTTCGCGAGTCTGTGCGAATGTTTTCACTGTTATCTGCATGAGTGAGCTATCTCTAAAAATTGCAAAGTAGTACTGAGCGAAAAGCTCAACACGAGACCATGAAGTGCTTTTATCATGGATAGGTCCAATGACCGGTTTTTCCGCCTTTTTTCTCAACAACTCGCACGCCATTCATATACATGGCAGGATCGATGGCCTTACACATGTCAAATAAGGTGAGTAGAGCAACGTTCACGCCAGTAAGCGCCTCCATTTCAACGCCTGTTTTTCCACTGAGCTTACAGTAACAGCTTGCCCTTATACGTTGTTGCGAAGCTTGAATTTCGAAGTCTACGTCAACTTTCGACAGAGCTAACGGGTGACATAGTGGAATGAGGTCGCTACAGCGTTTTGCACCCTGGATACCGGCTACCCGTGCTACAGCAAACACGTCGCCTTTGGCTATCTTCGCTTCGCTGATTTGCTTAATAACGCTATCGTTTACATACAAAAAGCCTTCGGCAACGGCTTCTCGCTTAGTTTCACTTTTGTCACTTACATCAACCATATTTGCCTGGCCGCCAGCATCGATATGGCTAAATTTATTTTCAGATTTAGTCATGCTTGTACCAGGTGTTTAACAAAATTACAGGGTTTAAAGTCTGCGTTAAGTTGGCTGGCAATAATTTTCTCCCACCCGGTACGACAAGCCCCAGTAGAGCCCGGTAAACAAAATATTACGGTATTATTTGCAAAGCCTGCAAGCGCTCTCGACTGGATAGTAGAGGTTCCTATCTCCTCATAGCTAAGCTGACGAAATAGCTCACCAAAGCCATCGACTTCTTTATCAAACAATACGCTTATTGCTTCAGGCGTTGAGTCTCTATGAGTAAAGCCCGTACCACCGGTTATCAACACTGCATGAATATTTGCATCGGCAATCCAACCAGACACAACTGCACGCTGCTGATAGATATCGTCTTTTACTATAGCGCGGTCGGCAAGCGAATGGCCCGCTTGAGTGAGAGCCTGAGTTAAAAAATCTCCAGATTTGTCATTATCCAGCGACCTGGTATCTGAAATAGTGAGTACGGCAATGTTTAGCGGCTGGCTAACAACAGACATATAAAATCCTATTTTGCGTGCGACATCTCGTCTGGTTTTGATAAAGTGTAGAATTACGTGCAACTAGTACAATCATTTTATGAGTAGACACTTTATAAGGGTGTGCGCCATGAATTCAACACTTAAGTTAACTTAACCAATGCCTAAAATTAGCCGTAACACAATTTCCAACGAAGATGCTATGCGATACAACCGCCATATTGTGCTCCCAAATATCGACTTGGGTGGACAAGAGTCACTGTTAAACGCACGTGTACTTATTGTTGGAATGGGCGGTTTAGGTAACGCGGCGGCAACGAGCCTATGTGCGAGCGGTGTGGGCGAAATTACGCTGGTTGATTTTGATAAAGTAGACGTGACTAATCTGCATCGCCAAACCCTGTTTAACGAAACCTCGGCAGGTTCAAGCAAGGTGAAAGCAGCCCGTGAGCAATTGGTAAAAATGAACTCTCATTGCGCTATTAATGCCATAGAAGAAGCATTTTCTTTAGAACATGAGGCGTTAATCAAACGCTGTGACATTGTGCTAGATTGTACTGATAATGCCGACTCTCGTGACCTTATTAACACCTTGTGCTATGCCAATAACACCCCCTTGGTATCCGGTGCTGCCATTCGCTTTGAAGGGCAATTGTTTGTGGCCATTCCGGGTAAAAGCAAATGCTATGGATGCTTGAGAAAGTTATTTACTGCCCCTGACTTAAGCTGCCTTGAATCTGGGATATTTTCGCCCGTTGCTAATATCATTGGCACTTACCAAGCGATGCTGGCAATGCAAATAATGATGGAATTCAAAGATATTCCCTTAAATACACTTCTCACGTTTGATGCACTTACCCACGAATGGCAACGCTGGCAACTTCCCAATAATAAGACCTGCGAAATTTGTAACTAGGGCATAAAAATGTATGGTCCGCCTCGTTATTGCAATGATTAATTTCGATAACGGGGTTGGTTATGCGCTAATGTATTCGGAGTCTGTTTAGGCGCTTTCGCGATTCCAAGAACTTTAATAGTAGACATGATGGTTCGCCTCTTTGATTGCCTAACTCTAAGATTAGCTTAGAGGTGAGGCGGACCATCTAATTAAACCGCCCTTGATAACAAAAGCGGTTTTAACCTGTGCAATTACATAATAGTGTGTGCGGCCGATTTTTCGCCGTCTCAGTTTAGCACCTTGCTTAAATAGGAGACCCCGGCGGCAATGGCATTACTTCAAACGCTGCAGGCCAAGTGCCACTAGCGAAGTAAGTATCAAAATAGCCATGCAGAATTTCATACTTATCATCGTCTGCGTTGTCGTCTAGCCACTCAGCAAACTCCAAAAGAGTTTCGTCAGCCGCCAATTTAACTTCAGGGGCAAGACTGTCGTTAGTTACTGCCTTCATGATGGCATTAAGCGCAACTAATTGCAGGCGTTTAGCTAATGGGCCGTCGCTGTCGTTTTTGTACCAATGAACATTGAGTATTTGTTTAAGCAGTAACTTAACACCTACTTTTTTGCGTCTGTCTTTGCTACTTGTTGCTTGCCACTCTAAACGGTTTAAACGCTCTGGGTGAAGCAAAAGTGACAGCGAAAAGTCAGCAGCCGAAGCAGCAGCTGAAACCGGATCTAACATTAGTCCCATCTTGCCCTTAAACTGCTCTCGGGTAACATCATCACCATAAGCCGTAGGAGGAATAAGCGATAACACGCTATCTGGCATCGCCAAGTAGCTTGTAGTAGAGGCTTTAATTAACTGCTGCATTGCACGCTGTTGTACCTGAGGCGCCACAAATGTCTGGCCTTGTGGTGTGACATAATCCCCCTTTCGCTCATATTCATAATGCAAACCACCTACCTGCTTAGCAACAGCTTCTAGCTGGTACCTGTGAAGCAAATAAATAGGCACTAAGCTATTTTCAAGTGAGGATAAACTGGCATTCTCCGCTAGCGTGTTGATGCCGAGGTTTTTCAGCGCCACATTGCGAATATTAGAAATATCATCGAAAGCATCTAGCGGGTCGTCACCATTTTCCCACATGTGCCCATTTGCTGAACCATGACGAGAGCTGCGTGTATCTGAATCAGATTTAAAGGCTAAGCCAGCGTTTCTAGCCTTAACAATAATTTTTGATAACGCCTCGACCTCTTCCTTATCGTTTGCAAAGGTGGCGTAGCCATAGGTTACTGCATGTTTATCCCAATCACCTATTCCTTTGTCATAGGCGTTTTCCAAACTTATATTACCATCGACTAGCGTTATGCGCGGGTGTGGATAGTCCATAACCGAGGCGCGGTTGTTTTCACTGGCTGCAAAGTTATGAGCAATTCCCAATGTATGCCCTACTTCATGAGCTGAAAGCTGTTTTATTCTGTCTAGCGCCATTTCTTGCTGGGCGCTTGTGTCGGCATTGCCGTCAGTAAACGGGCTGGTGAGTCCAAGCGCTATTAAATAGTCTTGTCGCACCCTAAGCGAGCCTAGCGTAACGTGGCCTTTTATAATTTCGCCAGTTCTTGGGTCAACGACAGATGAACCATAAGACCATCCTCGTGTTGCTCTGTGGACCCAGTTTATAACGTTATAGCGCACGTCCATGGGGTCTGCACCTTCAGGCAACACTTTAACCTGAAATGCGTTTTTAAAACCGGCAGCTTCGAAAGCCTGATTCCACCAACTTGCTCCTTCTTTAAGCGAAGACATTACCGGCTCGGGAATACCCGGATCTAAATAGTAAACAATAGGCTCTATCGCCTCGCTCATTGCTGCGTGGGGAGTTTTCTTTTCTAAGCGGTGGCGAGTAATAAATCGCTGCTCTGTTGCCTCCGTAATAGCAGTGGAATAATCGTAATAATTGAATTTCCAATAGCCCGAGTACGGGTGATAAACGCGAGGGGTATACCCTGGTTCAGGCAGAGCTACAAATGAATGATGTAAATGAACACTTAAGCTTTCTGCATCTGGAGTGACCTGCTGAACATAGCCCCCCGGGTTCTTCCCTTTAAAGGTTACCAGTGCTTCAAGCTCTGTGTTTTTTTCAAAACCTTTTGTGCGAGGCAGGTAAACGCCACTTCGCATTTTATCAACGCTATAGCTGCCTTGATCACGCCCAGACAAACGATTGCCTATGCCGTGAACATCACTTAGCAAATAATCGGTGTAATCAATCAGGTTCGTGGCATCGTTTTTTGCCACTATAGTAAAACCCGCGATAACAGAACTTGCAAAGGCTTCGTTGATACTTTGCTTTTCAGCAGCAGAGCCATGTGCAGCACGGTATTTAGTATTGTGCTGGGTAAGCATTAACTTATTACCAAAGCGCTCAAAAGAAACGAGTCGCGTGCGGCCTAGCTGCCCTCTATCTAACCCAATATCGTTGGAACCAACACCGTAAGGCAGACTACTCTGGAACAGATATTGTTCATCAGATGCCGGAATAGCCAAGAATACCTTTCCCGCAGTATCATCATAATACATGGGTATTAAACCACTTTTTTTCGTCATCCCCTGAGAAAATTCACTAATACTAGGCACAGCAGCCCAAGCCAGTGAAGAGCTTGTCATTAAAAGCGCAAACAAAATTGTGAGGGGCTGTCTGATAGAAAGTACGCGTTGCTTGTACTTTTTAAACCAAGTGGAACGCTGCATTTGTAAATTCCTTCTGAGTGGGTGCTTTAGGTTAGCCTACCCCAAGCAATCCTGTTTGCCTATCTTTGCCTATCATCGCGGTCGCAAAAATACGACGATTTGTTGAATAGACTGAAATCACACCCCATCACACTGCGGGAATAAGCAAAAGACTGTAAGAGATTGTCAGCTTTTGGTAACGTGCTGGTATCGTATGGAATTTTTTTCAAGCAATAGCTTATTGCTTCCCACACTAAGGTTTGTATTTTGAAATTTACTAATCGAGCGACTGCCATTTCCCCCTTCCTCGCCATGGCTTACGGTGAAAAAGCAACAGCTCTGCTAGAGAATGGCCACGATGTTATACGCCTTAACTTAGGAGAACCCGATTTTGGTGCCCCTAAACCAGTTATAGAAGCGATGAAATCTTCATTAGACGCCCCACACTATCCGTACACTTCGGCATTAGGCACACCAGAGTTGCGGGCCGCCATCGCAAATTTTTATCACCAAAAACACAATGTCGATATTGAGCCTAGCCGTATTGTTGTAACCGCAGGCGCAAGCGCCGCGTTGCTGTTAGCTAGCGCGGCATTAGTTGAGCCTGGCGATAACGTAATTTTGGGAGACCCTTCTTACCCTTGTAATCGACGCTTCCTTAATGCCTTTGGTGCCGACGTTAGTTTAGTGCCAACGGTGAGCGAACATAATTTTCAACTTACCGCCAAAGATGTTGAAAAGCACTGGTCACAAAATACTAAGGGCGTACTCATTGCTACGCCGGCAAACCCCACTGGAACGGCAATTGATGCTGCTGAACTGCTTGCAATTGGTCAGCTGTGTAAGCAGCGCAATGGCTTTTTAATTGTCGATGAAATCTATTTAGATTTACTTTTAAACAATGATGATAACAGTGACATCAACGCAGCCACCACTGTGCTGAAAAATGCGCAGTTACAAGATACAGTCATTGTGATAAATAGCTTTTCTAAATATTTTGGTATGACGGGTTGGCGCCTAGGCTGGTGTGTAGTGCCAGCAGAAATGACCGCCATTGTAGAGCGACTAGCTCAAAATCTTTTTATATGCCCATCTACACTCTCTCAAAAGGCAGCACTTGCGTGCTTTACGCCAGAGGCACTGGCGCAATGTGAGGAAAATAGACAAACACTGAGCAAACGGGCCAACTTGGTATTTTCAGCATTAACCACTATGGGACTACCTGTTGATGCTAATCCAGACGGTGCATTTTATGCGTATATCAACATTCAAAAAACCGGTCTTACAGCTATCGAGTTTTGCGACAAATTATTAGAGAAATACCATGTCGCTCTAACTCCGGGTAACGATTTTGGAGAGCATAACGCAGACAACTATGTTCGTTTATCGTTTGCCACTAATGAAAGTGACTTAATAAAGGGGCTTGAGAGACTAGCGCGATTTGTCGCTGAGTGCTCTGCTGCTGAATGATCTTTTTTAATAAAGAATCTTTTACTAAAGAGTCTTTCGCTTAATAAGCTGTCGCTAAATTGGTACGAAAACGGTTCAGCGGTTTCATGAATATACAAATATTATGCAAAAAAATAATGGTACGAGTACGAGATAGGTATATTTGAGTTACAGAAATTAGAACTATCAGACAACAGGACGCAATTATGAGTATTGAACGAGATTTTGATGTGGTTATTTTTGGTGCCACAGGGTTTACAGGAAAGTTAGTTGCAGAATATTTCCAGTCACAATACGGAAACGACAGTAGCGTTAAGTGGGCCATTGCGGGTCGGAACGAGCAAAAACTCAACGATGTAAAGCAAGAGTTAGGTATTAGTGATGAAATTGAAACCATCGTTGCAGACGGCGATGACGAAACGGCATTAAACGCCCTTGCACAAAGAACACAAGTTGTACTCACCACTGTTGGCCCATATCAAATTTACGGTGAAAAACTGCTCTCTGCCTGTGTTGATAACGGCACCGGATATACAGACTTATGCGGTGAACCAGCGTGGATGCACCAAATGATCAATAAGTACAATGATAAAGCAAAAGAGACAGGCGCAAACATCGTCTTTTCGTGTGGCTTCGACTCTGTACCTTTCGACCTTGGTGTGCATTACCTTCAGCAACACGCTAAAAAACAAACTGGTAACCCGATTGAATATGTGAAAGGCCGAGTACGCAAGATGCAGGGAACCTTTTCTGGCGGCACTGCTGCTAGCCTAAAGGCCACCATGGTTGCAGCGAAAAAAGACAAATCAATAATGGCTGCACTTATCAATCCTTTTTCACTCGCCGACACCAATGTGGCTACAGAGCAGCCAGATGGCAATAAGCCCTATTTCGATGAAGAGTTAGGGACCTGGGTAGCACCTTTTATCATGGCTGCCATCAATACGAAAAATGTTCACCGCGCTAACTATCTTAGCAACTATGCATATGGCAAAGCTTTCAAATACGATGAAATGCTAATGACCGGACCGGGTGAAAAAGGTGAAGCGATGGCCAAACACGTAGCCAATGATAAATCGTTAGCCAGTGATGATGGCCCAAAACCCGGAGAAGGCCCAAGTAAAGAAGAGCGTGAAAACGGCTTTTATGACGTTATGTTTGTAGGCACTGCAACCAGTGGCGATATGCTTGCTGTATCAGTTAAGGGGGACAAAGACCCAGGCTATGGTTCTACCAGTAAAATGATTTCTGAATCTGCACTGTGCTTGTGTAAAGACGTTAGCCTTTCAGGCGGTTTTTTCACGCCAGCCTCTGCGCTAGGTGATCACCTTACAAGCAGGTTGGAAGCAAATGCAGGCCTTACGTTTACCATTGAAAAGTAACGTTTTCTCGCATTTGCGACCACCGATGTGCTAGCGACTTGCATTAGCAATATCGCTGGCGCTGAAACATAAATACATTAAAGCCGTGAGAAAGGCGCAAGCCGTTTTCACGGCTTTTTAGATTTTACAATTCTCGGAGCATCCCACAGCGAAGGAAGTAAAATAAGCGATACAGGTACAGCGCTCACCACAATAAATGCCTGCAGTTCATCGATACCGCCAGAGCCAATCATGATAAGAATGGCTGCCATTAGTCCCATTGCAATGCCCCAAAATACCCTTACAAAGGTGGCTGGCTGGTCGGAATTCGACATAGATACAGACAACACATAAGTCATAGAGTCACCTGTGGTGGCTACAAAGGTCATGGTAAGTAATAAAAACATGAACGACACAATAGCACCTAGAGGCAGCGCCTGTGTAATAGCAAGCAACGCCGCAGGCAGATTAAAGCCCTCAAATGCCGTTGAGATAGTGCCGGGTGAAGATAACTCTAAAGACAGCCCAGTTCCCCCAACAATGGTAAACCAGAACATAGTAATAAGCGGTGCAATGATAGACAGCATGAAAATAATAGCGCGGATAGAACGGCCCTTACTTATACGCGCAATGAAAATAGCCATCATAGGGCCGTAGCCAATAAACCACCCCCAAAAAAACACTGTCCACGAGCCAAGCCAGCCTGCATCACCAAAAACGCCAGCGTCTCCTCGGTATAGCGCCATTTGAAAAAAGTTGGTAACGTGAATCGCTAAGGCATCGAAAAAGCTAGATAGAATTACCAACGCACTGGTGGAGATCATTAAAAAGGCCAGCAAAACCACCGCTAAAATCATATTTAGCCGACTCAATAATTGTATTCCTTTGGTAACACCTGTTATGGCCGAGGCAACGTAAATTACCGTAAGTACACCAATCACAATAGTTTGTGTAGTGGCATTATCGGCTATATCAAACAAGGAGTTTAAACCATAGCTTACTTGTAACCCCAGAAAGCCAATTGGCCCAACGGTTCCTGCAACCACAGCGATAATGCATACCGCATCTGTGACTGTGCCAATAGGTCCTTCGATTGCTCGGTGCTTAAACACCGGATAAAGCAGAGTTCTAGGGGCTAATGGTAAACCTTTTTCATAGTGATAGTGCATTAACATGATGGTAGTAAGACTGCCTAAAATAGCCCACGCGAGAAAACCCCAATGAAGATAAGATTGCGCCAACGCATAGACGGTGGCCTCTTCAGTACCCGCTTTGACATCGCCAAATACCGGAGGAACGCTCAAGAAATGGGCCATGGGCTCGCCCGCAGCCCAAAATACACCGCCGCCGGCTAGCAGCGTACACATGATCATGGAGCCCCACTGAAAGTTTGAGAACTCGGGCTTGTCTATATTCCCCATGACTGAGTGAGCCCCAGGCATGCAGGCCATTACAATGCCAATTAAAAACGTGGCAAGTAAAAGCAACTGCCAGTACAGCCCAAAATGCCTTACCGACCAATCAAAACTGCTGTCTACCCATTGAGCGAGTGTTTTAACATCTATCAATGCCATTAGACAAAACAGGGTAATAAAGCCTGCAGTAATAGCGAAAAGCGGAATGTTTATTTTAGGTTTAGGGTTTACATCATTTTCAAAATTCATGCTATCTGTGAAGCGCCTTTTGCGTTTTAAAATTTAGACGGTGTGCCAACAGTTTTACTCGAGCTACTTCCAGCCCTGTCGCCACTTTGTTGTGTCTTTTAGCTCTCGCCAGTCAATTGAATACTCAATTTTTGACATCATCGATTCTAATAGGCATGCAGTAATTAAACCGTCTTCGTCAAAGTTAACTTCTGTGACCATAAAATGCTTTTCTTTGTTCACGGGCGATGTTGATGTCCACTTACTATGATGTAACTTTTTTGGATTGATTTGATGTGATGACATAAGAGAACTCTTACTTGATGGGGTTGTAAGTCGTGAATGCCACAGCATTGCACTTGTTTAATAACAGCTTGTTTAATAAAAGCTTAGTTAAATAACGGCTTGAAAAAATAGCTGTTTGGCACAAATTCAGATAATAAATGCGGCAGAATCTCGTTTGTCGATATGTAGTAGTTGTTTATCTGTAATGCTATTGAACAGCAACGGTAATTCTACAATCAATATATTTCAGAATTTTATTCACTTCACGAGGAATACTAACTTCTGGTTTGTGCTCTGATTTACAGAGTGTTCTGGCCCCTGAACTAACCTCAGCGCCCACGCTTGCTAGTTTAGTCTGTACAAAAAGATCACACGCGTCATAACTGATTTGCTGACGAATTAAGTAGTCGTTTAACGCATCGAAAACAGGCTCTTTTAGCGGCACCAGCCCTACAAAATCACCGGTGTCGGTGTTTTCGTAAAACGATGCTTCCGCGATTTCTCTTTTAAGCGTATATGCTTGCATTTTATCTAGATGTAAAAATCTAAAGCTGGCCGTCGTGCATTAACTTGCATCATTTGCACTAAACGGGTTGGTATTTAATTCACTCACAGAACTCTCAAAGTTGTATTACTGAAATGACTATTAGCCAATGATTTACTAACAAAACATCCCGTTGATCCACATCAACGCATCTTCTTCAACGATACGCCACACTACAATTAATCACACTTTGTCGCGTTAATGAGAATGCATACGTTAAAAACGATGAATAAGCCAAGCAACGCTATTACACCCATGGTGCATGGCCTTTACAAGCTTACGTTAAAACCGTCGGTAAACTTGGCTATTCAAACAAAACCTGTTTTCGGTGCCAATGTTACCCTACACAGTGACATTATCGAGCATGCAAGCTTTATTGCCAACCCAGTTAGCGTAATTGGTTGGCTAGATCTAGGGGGGCTTGCCTATTTGTGCGTTGAAGAGGGTATTCAGTTCACCCAGGATGAGACAGCGCCGCCTTTTCTACCGTCTCAGTTTTTACACTGTGACGGCGGGATTTTACGGGTTAATACACCAACACGCTTTTATCCAATAGCAAAGACCTCATCTGAGGCTCTCAAACACGGCGCCTTTTATTTCACACCAATGTGAGTGTGTGACTGATAATTTTTGATAGTGTCTTGCCAACACTAAAAACAACTGGACATACTAACGTGGCACCTCAACTTACAAGCCGCTTTTTATAAGCTTTCAAGCTTACAGTCAGGTGTCCCCGCTACATCATCTAGGGTAAAGCTCCATTCTACGGTGGTTAACACAGGCTGAGCTGATGTATTTGATTCTGATGGTTTCCAACGGAGTTTTTTAAGCGCTTTCTTGCCTTCAGGTACAAAAGTATTATCGGGTAAAAATTTAATCGTTTTTATATTTTGTGGTTCACCTTCGCTGTTTATTACATATTGAAAAACAACACAACCATTTAACTTTCGCTTTGCGGCTGATACGGGGTAACTTGGATAAGCTCTCTCCGATAGGACCCAATAATCTTTGACCAACTCTTCACTGGTTCTTAAATCTAGTGGAGCGATAGCATTCTTGTCTGTCGATGAACAACCTATCACAAGCATAGTGCTTGCAAATAAAAGTATTTTTCTCATATTCTTCCTTAAATTTTAATGACTCGAATTTGTGGGTTGCATGTCACAACAAATATAAATAATGTTCACATACTATCGATAGCGGCATCGCGAATGGCACCGGATAAGCCTGAGTAGCGCCTGTCTACTTTAGAAACCATGTCACTAAAGGTGGTGGTATTTGACACAATCAAGCAGCCTTTTTTGGCTCTTGTTAAGCCCGTATACACTAACCCTCTATGAAATAGTGCTGCCGACTTTTCTGTTTCTGGTTTTGGAAGTATCAATACAACATGAGAGAATTCAGAACCCTGAGACTTGTGAATTGTCATGGCATAAACAGTGTCAAACTGCGGGACCCTAGATAACGAGATATGACGTAACTCTCCGTTAGAAGCTTCAAACCAAGCAAATAGTTTTCCGTTACTATCTGGCCAGATAATGCCTACCTCACCATTTGATAATCGTTGAGGATGATTGTTCTTCACAATCATAATTGGCTGGCCCTGATAAAATGCTCCTTCTCGACGTGTTATTTTGCTTTTGATAGCGTCGAAGACAAGCGCGTTTAATCGTTCAACACCCATATTACCTTTACGTACTGGCGTTAACCATCGCACTGCGTTTAATTGCTTTAATGCTGATTTTGCATCTGATGCATCAAAAATGAGTGCAAAGCACTGAGTTGCCATTTTACGTAATAACTTTTCGGACACGCTATTTTCAGACCACAAATAAACGCCCTCTCGCAATGTCTTAATATCAGGCTCTTGCTCTGCAATTTCTTTATGATCTTCTTTATTGATAACACTTAACGCAGTCGTTGCCTCACCCTTTTGAATGGCACTTGCCACATCTGCCACTTGACCTTTAAATCGCTGTGGTGCTTGTAACGTATGTACCCATGTTTTTGCCTCTTCATCCACAGGTAACAGCGGAAGGTGCGGACATAAGGTCGCAATATGCTGTCGCAAAGCACTGGGTACAGCCCCTATTCTTTCCTCATCAAAACCATCGAGTTCATCACTGGTGTCTACCAGTTGCTCTAGTACATTGCCAAGCTCTACCGCGGGTAGCTGCTCAGCATCGCCAATGAAATACAGCCTAGCATGAGGTGGAAGCGCTCGTATTATTCGTGCCATAAGCGCTAGATCTACCATGCTGGCTTCATCTACTATTAACACATCAAGGGCGAGTTGATTCTGCGTGTTGTACTTAGTTGAAACTGTGTGTTCCCGTAAACCTAACAGTCGATGAATTGTCACCGCATGGGTAGGAACCCGGTTTAGCAACGCATCATCGATTTTACCTCTAAGGGCAGAAATACTGTCTGAAATAGATTCTGTCATTCTCTGCTGCGCTTTACCCGTCGGAGCGGCAAGTACAATATTGACATTCTCTTCACAGGCCTGAAGGGCCAGTAGCAAGCGCAAAACCGTGTAAGTCTTCCCGGTGCCAGGCCCGCCGTTAATTACGCTAAATCGTTGTACAAGACTTTTTGCCACCGCTATCTGCTGCCAGTCTTGCACTCCGCTGGTCTGGTTGTGAACGGTGTTTGCAGGTGCTAATTGGAACATCGCGGGCCACAAGGCTTTAACCTTCAAAGACGCCTCGTCATTAAGGGGAGAAAACGCTGTTCTAGCCACAATGCCATGGGCAATTTCTTGTTCAAATTCATAGTATCTGCGGCTGTAAAAGAGCCCATTGCTATACACAAAAAGCTGAGCAATTCGTTCGTCTTTCAACGCCTTCTTCACCACACCAATAAGCGGAGTTAGCTCATCGAACATATAACCTTTTTTTGCAGTATCTGAACTGTCTAACGTCGGTTCTGAGCGGTTGAAAAGAAGCTTGCTGGCTATATCACTGAGCAAAATACAGCTGTGGCCATGCCTTTGCATAAACGAAAGCGCCACAAGCACGTGCAGCCAAACAATGTTTTCTTTTTCACTTAGTGCAGGTAGTGGAGAAAACTCTGAAGCAATAAATTTATCAATGGCTTCAATACCGTGCAGTTGTTCGAACAAAGCGTTCTTGTCAATTACCACAGAGTCGGTGCTGGTTAAGGTTGAGTCCATATCACTCTTCCCCTTCTTCGTCAGAAAAGCCAAAGGAATGCTGATGCCCTGCGTCTGATGTCTGGGGTGATGGGGTAGACTGAAAATCTTCGCCATCAAAAAGACTATCTAACGCGTGCAAAGCATGCTTTGAAATTGGCGTGAAAAATACCCCTTCTCCCTCTCGATTCTCTGGGTGCATTCCTCGCAAATATAAGTAATACACGCCGCCAAAATGTTGCTCTGGTTGGTAGCCCACTAGCGTATTTTTCAAATAGCGATGCAGTGCAAGACTATAAATAAGGTACTGCAAGTCGTACAAATGATGCTGATTGTTCTCAAAAAGTGCACCAGGATTATAATTGGCAATCTCGTCACCTAACCAAGTAGATTTATAATCTGCCACATAATATTTACCTTCATGCTCGAACAATAAATCGATAAAGCCGTGCATCATGCCCGCCAGACTTGCTGTCATAAGCCGGGGGACCGTGAGAGCTTGCCCATTAAAGTGGCTGGCAAGCTCTGCTCTGTGCTCTTGTAAAACTCGGCTTAGCTTCGACCACTTACTCTCATTCATAGGAAAATAGAACTCAGCTTCTCTAAGCGTTTGCCCCAGTTGAAGAGTGCTCAAGGTCAAATTCTCTTGAGGATAAAGCGGCGTTTCAAGCGCTTCATTTAACCACTCATATAAAAAGTCGGCTTTGTCTTCCTCAAGACCAAATCGATTTAGTAATTCAGGGCCATGCTCTTCCCATTCTGGTGCGCTAAAGTCATTGAGCTCTAGCAGATCATGTAACAAGTTGCCCGCACTTGCCCCTTTAGTAAGCGTAAATCGCAACTGGTTAGCCGCCTCAACGTGATTGGTCAACGCGGCATTAGCAGCATCGTATTGATTCAAATCTGAACTTTCACTGCGACCGTCAGCAAAAGTAGAAAACTCTTCGTCACGGGCGGTTTGAATAACGGGAATCGTTTGCACGTTATTATTGGCTATAGGAATATTGCCCTGAGTAGTAAGTCGGCTCAACGCTGAAAAGGAATACAGTCGCCAGTTTTCGCTTTCAGTACCAGTGAATTGAAGCGTGTAAAGCTGAGGTACAGTGTCTTCGTGATTGAAACTGGAATACGTAATATCAATTTCATCCGCGCTAATATGGCAGCTGTGAGCATCCGTCTCCGCGCTCACACTGTTAAGCGCGTTTATCCATGCGTTGTCGCCCTCTGACGCAGCAGTATTATCTTTTGCGTCAGTTTCTTTAGTAATACCAAGAGCACGCGCTAATGCGCTTTTCTCATTTCCATCTAGCGGGATCACGCCCATGTAACAGCGATGGGCTGCTCGAGTAACAGCCACATAGGCCAGTCGCATATCTTCGGCAGCCCCTTCATCTCGCACTCTCGCAATGGCTTGTTTGGTTTGACCTAGTTGCAGCTGCAGCCCTTGCTTGTCTTCATCGTAATAGGTGAAAATTTGAGATATGGATTTGCCATTTTTACCAGGATCTTTATATCCGGTTGCAAAAGGAACAAATACAATGGGATATTCTAATCCTTTAGAGCCGTGCTGGGTGATAAGGCGAATAAGTTCACTGTCGCTTTCTAAGCGAAGGGTCATTTCCTCGTCAGATTCAGGCTGATGGATTTGTTTATTTAGCCAATCGAGCAACTGTTCTGGCCTTTGATGCGTGGTACTTGCTTTTTCAAGTACTTCAGCAAGATGCTGGTAATTTGTGAGCGCTCTCTCTACGTCGTTTCCAAAGGGCGTATAACTCTCTTGCATTAGCTGCAGTAATACACTCATACACCCCTTTTGCAGCCATAGCTCACGCAATGTAAGCACGCGGTCATACGCCATATCCCACAGGCCGTCATCTTCGTGAAACAGTAAATCAACTAAAAGCTTGGGGGTGTAGCCCCATAATGGCGACGCTAGACACGCCGCAACTTTGTCACTATCACTGGCGTGCCAAATACCGTTGAGTAAACGCAGTACGTCTTTTGCCTCTGGAGTAAGAAATAAGTTACTTCTGTCGCTTAAATAAACGCAGGCTAACCCGTGCTGTTGTAGCACGTATTTTATAACACTTGCTTCGTTTCGGTCTTTCACCAAAATCGCTATATCTGCTGGTTTCACGGGACGACGGGACGACGCCTCGTCAAACTTCGCCTCATTCAATAAACGATAAATTTCTTGTGCAATCCACAGTGCCATTTGACGACGCATGGTGTCGGCATCCTGTTTGTCATCTAAAAACATGCTTACGTAATTCATCGCACGGCGATGCTCACAGGGATCATACAGCGGATGTTTAGCCGCGGCGGCTTTTTGCGTAAATTCAACCTGCGTATAGTTAATGCCGAAGCCAAAAACATCGGTTGGCTCTTCAGAGGCAAGGGGAGCACCGTAAAATAGGCGATTATAAGCACTCACCATACCTTCGACAGAACGCCAATTTGTATTCATTACCCAGCGAAAGTCTGCTTGTTTGCCTGCTTTTAAATAGGTAAAGATATCGCCTCCTCGAAAGCGATAGATTGCCTGTTTTGGATCACCAATCATCAACAGCGCATAAGTATTTCTCTCATTGACATAATCGCCTTCAATAGTTGGCTCTGCATTTGGCTCTATGGCGTCTTTCTGCTTACGGATATTTGGGTAAACCGCATCTAAGATGGCATATTGATTGGCATCCGTATCCTGGAACTCATCAATCAGCGCCACTGGAAATTTTTTGCGAAGTTCACCTACCAACGAGTTGCCTGGCCTAGCAACTTCTGCCGCTAACATATTGATAAGGTCATCGAAATCAATAATACCGCGCTGTTTTTTCTGTTTTTCTACCGTTGACTTAACAAATGAAATAGCTTCATTAATGAGCGTGAAAACCGGTAGCTGAGCCAACGTTTTATCTCTTTCAGCAATCTCTAGCTCAATTGCTTTAGTGAAATCTTTTATCGGACTGAGAATGTCTTTTACGCCCGATGAATTGCGTGAATAGCGTCTCTTATCTAGAAACGCCTTCGCCTCATCTGGAGCGTCTGTAAACTCCCCTCCTCTCAACCATACTTTGAGAGCCTCAAGTTCAGTCGGTCGTGTCTTTTTATGCGCAGGCGTTTTTATCAGTTCTTGATAAATGAGTGACTCGTTTTCTTCAATACTGTTTAAAAATACGCTGAATTGAGCCTGATGCGTATCAGGGTGACTATTTAAATTATGTTGAAACGAAGTCTCGACGGACTCCTCATCAAGCAACAGCGGGGTTAAATTACTGTGTAAACTGGTGTAGAACTCACTGAGTAAACGTTCAGGCACATGCCAGCCCGACGAGGCTAATAGCAAAAAATCATTCTCTGTATAATTATCAATACCACTACTTACTTTTCGTATCCAGTCCTCACATGCCTGCAGGTAAAGCTCACTCGTGTCTTTACTCAAGTTTAGCGACATCGCAAAGCCGCTGTTAAAGGCTAGTTGGCCAATAACATGCTGACAGAATCCGTGTATTGTAAACACCGAGGCTTCGTCGAGTTCGAGCTGTGCTGCTTTTAAGCGACCTAAACTCTCTTCTATATCACCGAGTTTTAGAAGATGCTCATAGACGGGATCGAGTCCTTCGGGAATATCACCTTCGTTGCTACTCACCTGCTGAAACACAGCCGTTGCATCGCGAAGCGTGGCTGCAACTCTACCCTTAATTTCTTCGGTTGCCGCTTTGGTAAAAGTCATGACCAAAATTTCTTTTACCGTAAGCTTTTTCTCTAGCAGCAGCCGTAAATACAAGCGAGTGATATTGAATGTTTTACCGGTTCCTGCACTGGCTTCAATGAGGTGACGCCCGTAGAGCGGCATGTTTGGTACATCGAGAAGTTGAGATACTGTACCGTTGTGATTTGCATTGCTCATAGCTTTTCCTCCTCAGCAGAATTGGCCACCATGGCAAACAAAATAAACCCCTCAACACAGGGCAAACTTTGCCACGATATACCATCGGGGAATAGCCATTTTAAGTAGGGATCGTCAGCCATTTTTGGTCCGTACTGAGACGTAGACTGTTCCCAGCCTCGCAACAACCGCTGCGCCGTTGAACTTTCAAACAAATCGATTGTGCGTTGTATTATCTGCTCAGGTTTCTCTGAGCCTATGTCTTCTTCACATGCACAACCATTCTTAACGCGTAAACGTGCTCCAGGTATTTGTGAGTAGCGCTGTAGCGCTTGAACAACTTCATTAAATATTGCCGGCGTAATATCACTTACCAATGCTTTACTTTCAGAGTTTCGCTTTCCTGGCACCAAATCATTAAACTGACTGGCATAAAGCGGTGTGGGAGCCGTGAAAATTGAAATGTACAGTTGCTCAATAAACAGCAGAATATTCTGCGCTGTGCTGGTATCAAACGGAGCATACCGTCGCTTAATTAATGTGGTTTCACCCTTTTCCCAACTGCAATAATAAATATCCAGTGGGTAGCCGCTATAGGTATGAGTGTCGGTATTGGCACTAAAAACCAGCTGAGACATGAAATACGACAGCGCTCTTGTATCATTAATTTTACCTGCACAACGCTGAACTAGGCTATCAGCAGCCTCAAAAGCAGTTGTTGTGAAGGTGATATATTGACCTGTAAAAGAGGCCGTTTTGGCTTCAGCGTCATGGGGCCCAATGGCTTGGTTCAGGGCCAGCGCACCGTCCTTCCACATTTGAAGTTCTTCGTGGGCTACCGGGTTATTTGGAATATCGCCACGCAACATTGCAAATTTCGCTATTTGCTCGCCGACATTATCATAGCTTGTTGGCTGCTCCTGACTTGTGGGCACCGAGAAAATAGCGTCTAGCACTTGGTATCGCACAAGAGCGTTAGTTTCGAAGGGTTCACTATTTTCAAGTAATGTAAAAGAATGCGAAAGATTGACACCCAAACGTTGCTGTGAAAAGTACTCCAAAGGATCTTTAAATGCCCTTGCAACCTGCATTGTGGACAGCCGGGTGTCTGTAGCACTATGAGCGTCATCTAACGTAGCACTAAGTTCAGAAGCACTATTCTGCGCAATTGCGCTGTTTTCGTTAGCTGATGAATTTGCGTTCTCTTCTGATGCTTTACTCTTTTCGTCTGCTGCTATCTTTGCTTGCTGTAATGCATCTGCCAAGCGTAACCAACCGGTTTCATAACTGGGTAAAGCCCCCGTAAATGCAGACTCACTAAAGGGGTGCAGCGGTGCAAATTTTGTGTACAGAGATACATCGAGTTCATAGCCGTTCTCTAACATATCTATAAATTCAGCCAGCACTAAGCTGGGCTGACGCTCGCTGTTATTTTTTACGTCATTACCTTGATAGCTCAAGTATAGGCTGTCTCTAGTAGAGATAATGGCTTCTAGGAAAAGGTACCTGTCTTCTAAACGTCGAGAGCGATCGCCCAATCGTCTCGCTGGCCCCGCCATTAAATCGAGTCCTAGCGGGGTTGCTTTTCGCGGAAACTCACTGTCGTTCAAACCTAAAATACATACTTTCTTAAACGGTATGCTGCGCATGGGAAGCATGGAGCAAACCGTTACCTGCCCCGTCATAAAGTGATTTCCCGCATCAGGTGAGGAGAAGCGGCTAAGCAACAGATCTTTAATTTGGCGCAGACTCAGTGCATGCTCGTAACCCGCTTCTTGGCAGCGTGCGTATAAATCGGCTGATACTTTGGCGATTAAATCCCAACTTTGCTCCTGCTCTTTAGTAGATACGAAACACGCGTCTCGCAGTGTTAATAAATCCTCGGCCCATTTTTTAGGTGTGCGTGGAGTGGTGAGCTCATTGGCGAACCGTCCAAGTAACTCGATAACTTGCACTAATTTGCCTAGGATCAACGCACTTTGGCCCTCTACATCAGGAATTGTGAGTGTTTCATCAATCACTACTTCACTGTCTGGAGCTAACATTCCCATCAATAAACGGCGAATGCCCCACCACCAGCTGTACGTATTTTCTGTTGTGACACCTTCGGAAACGGCAGATTTATGCTTAGCGTTAAGCCCCCAGTGAATATGCGCCTGCTCTAACCACACGATCATTTGATCAATATCACTTTGGGAAACGTTAAAGCGCTTTTGCACAGAGTCTAGCTGTAAATAGTCCATAATATCCGACACGCCAAACCGACTATCTGGCAGCTGCAATAGCGCCATGTAGGCTGCAATTAACGGCTCGGTGTCCATAGGGCTTCTATCTGCTATCGAACAGGGTAAGCGTGTGGTTCCCTCCCTGCGTTGCGGCTTAGTTCCCACTCTATGAAAAACAGCATCTACAAAGGGTGCGTAGTTTTCTATAGCAGGGCACATAACTAAAATATCTGACGGAGTACGCGCACTGTCTTGAGAAAGCCAGTGTAAAAGGTGGTCGTGCAGCACCTGCACCTCACGTAGGGCTGAGTGAGTGCACATAATAGTCACGCTATCGTCTTGCTCTGCGACTTCGAACTCGTTTATAGGCTCTGCAGGCGCAGCGTGCAATATGTCGTTGTGAATGCGGGTGAGCAAATTAGACGCATTACGTGCTTTTTCACCGTTTGCGTCTGTGTTATCGCCTAGTAAGGTATCGCCTAGTATGTTAGCGCCTAAGTCGTCTAGTTCAGGAGCATCAAAAGCACTTATCTCGAAAGTGTCTAAATCGGTAAGTAAATTAAACAGCTCTCTACCTTGCTTACCCAAATTACCAAGCAAGGGGTTGCTTTGTTCTTGTGACATCCACTTTTCAAGCCCTTCCATACGAAGCTGTCTAGCAAGTTCATTGTCACTTTTTGCGTCTCCCCAGTAATTGACGCTAGGATTCAAATGGAAGATGTGGATATCGATATGCTGAGCCAACGCATCAAAAAACGCAATTAGCTGCGGCGCCATGGTATTAATGGCGAACACGACAATACGCAACGGTAAGTCAGCAGGTATCTGACCGGCTTCAAGCGCCTCAAGCGTCATTTTGTGAAGTCTAGCGGGATGCAGCGGCTGATTTTTTGTAAGCATTCGCCATATTTCGCTTTGCCACAACTCCATATCGTCAAACACAATTCGCTCACTTTGCTCCCAAGCAAATAGCCAGTCTGGTCGATAAAGCAAATATTGTTCATAAACGTCTGCAAGCGCAGTTGCGAGTTGTAATCGCTGGACACCCTGTTCTTGTTCACTACCTGCACCGATCCAATAACGACGAACCTGCTCGAACGCATCGGACTGCATCAGCTCATCATCTTGCAAAATGTTATCGATTCGCCACGTGAGAACTTCACGTCGATAAGGAGACTGACGAGGAACCTTTTCGCTGCCTAGCACCACTCTTGCAGTGTTCCACATAAATCTTACAGGCAGAGGAAAATCGAGGTTCATGGCTATGCCCTGCTCACGGGCAAGCTGCATACTAATCCAGTGTTGCATTCCGGGACTTTCAACAAGAATGGTTTCAGGAGAAAAAACACCTGAAGGCTGTTGTTTTAGCAGGGACGTTAGCAGAAAGCTAAGATGCTCTAATTTGTTTGATGGATATAGCGCAAGCACTCTAAAAATCCTTTTGTTATCAGCATTTAGTCCATTTCATGCAGAGCATAAAATGACTGAGCCCTTTTTGTAGTGATATTTTAGTGTATCGCAATTCAACTCGGTGTTAAGTGATTTATTTTTTATGGCAACGGCTAGATATGAAGACGAAAGGAGGGAAAATGTGCAGAAATTAAAAAAAAACCCATACAGACCTCAGGACACGAAAATTCTGTATGGGTAAGGTTTACGGACCACATAATTACCATCTGAATGCGTGTTGCCTGGCACCCAGTCAGATTTTCTGCAATTACGCAGCTCAGTTAACACAATAGCTTTAGCAGGTAAGATGCCAACTTTAAAACCTATAATTATCAACAACATAAAAATTTTGCAATCGATAATGAATGAAACCCTAGTTTTTCTTTGGTGCAAGTGCACCATTGATATGCAAAAAGTATTTATACCAAGGCGCCCTTCCAGTAAACTTCACAACCACGTAATTACCGCAATAGACGAATGGCGATTCCTATCGCAAAAACTGATTAACAGGAGCCTCAATGTTAAGCGCACAACAGCTAGCCACCATGCTTTCACTTCAAGATAAAATGAATGCAAAAGTAAATCCCGACTGGCTGAATGCTGGCTACGGTTATTTAAGAGCTGCTATGGTCGAATCGGTAGAAGCCATAGAACATCACGGCTGGAAATGGTGGAAAGCACAGCAAAAAGACCTGCCACAGCTGCAAATGGAATTAGTCGATATTTGGCATTTTGCGCTAAGCGCCTGCATTATCGATTTTAAAGGCGATATTTCTGCGTCGGCAGAGAGCATTGCGGCAGAGTTAGCAGCCAGCAATCTTAATGTAACCTTCGACAATACCAACTACGACGTCGCCAACCAGTCGTTATTAGACAATTTAGAACTAATGACGGGTTTGTGTGCCGCCAAGCGATTTAGCGTACCGCTATTTATGCATATTGTTGCGCAATGCGAGATGTCGCCTGATGAACTTTATCGGCAATACGTTGGAAAAAATGTACTTAACTTTTTCCGACAAGATAACGGATACAAAGAGGGTACCTATATTAAATTATGGGGCGGTAGAGAAGATAACGAACACTTGGTAGAAGTAATGAACTCGCTTGATTTATCAAAACCCAATTTCAGCGATTTAGTGTATCAAGGTCTTCAGCAGCGCTACGAAGAAACGCAGTAATCATATCCAATATTTTGACATTATAAGTACACAATTAGCTATGCATTAGCACTGCCACCTGCAAGGCATTAGCACTGCCACCTGCAAGGCATTAGCACTGCCACCTGCAAGGCATTAGCACTGCCACCTGCAAGCTTATTAGACAAACACTGCATATAAAAACGGGGCTCTTTTGATAAGAAGCCCCGTTTCTTTTTCGTTTTATACTTTGCTTTTCTCTTACAACTTTTAGTCGAGGGCTAAACCCTAATTTAGCCGCTCTTTACTTTGCACTTTGCGCTAAGCATCTACCCAAACTAACTTTTTAGTGTAATTGCCTTGAATTACATCAACAAAACGTTCTTCTAGAACATGACGTTTCACCTTGAGTGTCGGTGTAAGAAGGTCGTTTTCAATGCTCCACTCATTACTCATAATCACCACCCTGTCCATAACTTGGTGGCTTTCTAGCTTGGCGTTAATATTCTCGAAGGTTTTTGTCAGGCTTGCTTCAATAGCCGCTTTGTCTTTTTTCTGCGCCTCTTCACTAAGCACAAGAAGCGCAACAGGTTGAGGGAGGTTTGTACCGGTCACACACACCTGTTCTACCACAGGGTTTTCCATAAACTTAGCTTCAATAGGCGCTGGCGTTACATACTTCCCTTTCGCTGTTTTGAAGATATCTTTGAGACGACCGGTGATTTTCACGTAACCATCGCTATCTATCACGCCCTTATCCCCGGTACGCAGGTACCCGTCTTCGGTAAATACCTCTGCAGTTTTCTCTGGCTCTCGGTAGTACTCAATCATATTGCACGGCGACAGAACCTGAATTTCACCTTCGTCTGACGTTCGAATGTCTACGCCTTCATAGGGCTTGCCAATACAGCCAATTTTGTCGTGCCTGAAAGGCACACTGCCCGTACCGTAAGCGCTATTTTCGGTCATGCCCCACCCTTCGGAGATATTGATGCCGATTTTTGCAAACCATTCGATAACAGCAGGGGCTAACGGTGCGGAACCACTTGCCCACAGCCTAGCATTATTAATACCTAGTCCATTGCGAATTTTCTTCGCCACGATTTTATTTAAGATAGGAATTTTGAGAAGTGTATCGAGTTTCTTCTGTGGCATTTTAGCGAGCACGCCCATTTGGAACTTAGTCCACAAACGAGGCACCGAGATAAACAGCGTAGGCTGACAATGTGCCACATCGCGCTGAAACGTCGCCAGGTCTTCTACAAAGTGGATTTTTCCACCGCTGTAATAGCTCGACAATTCAACCAACACCCGCTCTGTAATATGGGCAAGAGGAAGGTAGCTGAGTGTTCTATCGTTTTCATTAATACCTAGCTGATCTAGCGAGCGTCTCGCTGCCCAACAGGCTGTATTGTAACTGTGAACAACCCCTTTCGGCTGCCCCGTACTGCCAGACGTGTAAATGATAGTCATTACATCGTTCATGTCGTGCACCGGTGAAGCTTGCAACGGCTCACAATCAATAAATTCGTTCCACTGCTGAGTCGCTGGGATATTAGGATATGGGAACGCCACCGTTTTATAGGTTGACGGAATAGAAGCCACCTGTTGCTCTGTATTATCCAATTTACCGACAAACAGAAGCTGTACGTCAGCATGCTGAAGTACGTACTGAACGGTATCTGGACCCGCGGTAGAAAATATAGGCACCGAAATATGCCCTGCCATCATGATACCTAAATCTGTGATAAACCATTCGGCACAGTTTTTAGAAAATATGCCAATTCGACTACCTGGTGGTAGCGACATTTCGCAGAGTCTGGTGGCCACTCGTCTTGCAAGATTGGCTACTTGCTTCCATGTAAAATCATGGTATTCGCCCTTGATAGGCTGAGTAAGGAATACGTCATCCCCACGGCTCTTTTCCCAGTGGTACAACATACTTAATGGCGATTCGATTACTTCCGTGCTTTTTGCATTTGCTGTCATATCTAGCGGCATAGTTCACTCATTTGTTGTTATAATGTAGCTCATTTTTACAATGATTTCACAGAAGTATAATAAGCCTTATTTTTTATAGAATGACAAGCTTTTTAAACAGGCGTTTACTTTACAACCTGCACAGACCGTGGGATGGCGAGCACAATTTAGTTTTTTTATAGTCGCCGCTATAGTTTTATTATGAAGGGATTGCTGAAACATTGAGCGAAATCATTAACCTCAAAGTTTGTTACCACTGTTTAAATAATAACGGTTTTATCTCTTTAGCAGATGCCGGTTTCGCATAATAATAGCCCTGGTGGAATATACATCCTCTATTGAGTAATGCCGTAGCTTGAGCGCCTGTTTCTACCCCCTCTGCTATGCATTTCATCTTCAGATTGCTGGCAAGTGAAATAGTGGTAGACACCAAAGCCTCGTTGGCATTTCCAGGCGCCATTTCATTCACAAAACTCTTATCAATTTTTAGTACCGAGAGAGGATAACGCTTAAGGTAACTCAAAGACGAAAAACCTGTACCAAAATCATCAAGGGCCAGTACAAATCCGGCATCGACAAAACGTTGAATTTGGCGAAGTGCATTGTCTGTATCATCTATCAATACCCCTTCCGTAATTTCAAAACGGAATGCCTGTTCAGGTAAATCGAACTCCTTTAGCAGATCAAAGACACTGTTTAGGTCAAATTCAGTTTTAAAATGCAGAGCAGAAAGGTTTATAGAAACATATCCAGTAAATCCGTCTTGATACCATTCAGACAAATCCGACGCCGCTCTACGCATTGCCTTTCGCGTGACTTCTATAATGTATCTTAGCTCTTCTAGCACAGGAATGAACTGGTCTGGGAACAAAGGCTTGTCGTCTAACTTTCCTCGCAGCAGCAGCTCCACGCCAACGGTTTGGTTGGTTTGCGCATTTGTAATGGGTTGATAGTAGTTGAAGAAACAATCATCAGAATAGGCGCGTTTTACCCTATTCTCTAACAGCAGCCGTGATTTCGCCTTTTCATTCATATCATTGGTGAAATAAGCAAAACCATTGAGGGTGTCTTTTTTCGCCGTATACATTGCTACGTCAGCCTGCTTGATGAGTTCCGCAGGCTCATGAGCATCGTCAGGGTAAAACGCAACTCCGATACTGCAAGACACTCGCAGTACCTCACTTGATAGGGATATAGGGGTTTCCACGGCTTCGATAATCTGCCCAACAAATGGGCTTAAATCATCATCGTTGTCTACTTCTTCAATAACAATAACAAATTCGTCCCCCCCTAAGCGGGCAACTGTGCCGGAATCTGCAACCAAATTGCGCATTCTATTGGCCACAATGCGAAGTAGCTTATCACCATAGTCGTGCCCTAAAGAGTCGTTTATTCCTTTAAACCTATCTAGATCAACAAACATGACAGACACTCGATGGCCGTGATGACGAGCAAGGGCAATGGCGTGCTCTAGACGGTCGAGCAATAGTGTTCTATTCACCAAGCCGGTCAAACTGTCGTAGGTTGCAATTTTCAGAAGCTTCCGCTCAGCTTGCTTTTGTTCTGAAATATCTGAAATAACAATTAAATAGTGTCCTGGCACATGACCGCTTCTGCTTATGGCACTGATGTCTATGAGGACGTCGTAACGTTTGCCGTCGGCTCCGTCGATGACGCCTTTATCCTTCCAAAAATCTCCACCCTGCATGTTGACCAGTTTGTCAGAGAGCTGCCGAGCTAAATTTGGGTAACGAAGATAAAGTCGATTTAACTGCTTCTTCAACGGTTCTTTTTGATTAAATCCAAACACCTGCTCAAAGGCCGGGTTGGCAGCTACAAGTTCTTTGTTTTCATCAAAGATAAGAACCCAATCACGCGTTTGCTTAAATGCGTCACTAAAGAGTGATACTTGCTGCTGCGCTTTGCGTAGCGTAACCAATGCCTTGTGACGAGAGAATAAATACGACGCCACCAACGCTAAAATCAAGACAGCATACACAGTGTAGGCTGCTGGGGAGCGATACGGTGCATAAGGAACAGTCAGTGTTATTTGCGCTGGTCGGTAGCTAGTTTCAAAACTGCTGGGCGTGGGTGCGACTGAGAAACTGTACTTTCCTGGATCTAAATTGGCTAAGGTTATCTTAGCGTCCTCGGTGATACCCTCTGAGATAAGTTTGTTACCACTGAGGAGTTTGTAATAGTACTCTATCTCGCCGACACCTGATGTAACCAGCGATGAGAAGTGAATGGTTAAGCCATAATCATCATGGGCCAACTCAAAATGCTGGCCATCTAAATTTTTAAGCGCTTGGGGCAGTTGGCGCTGACCAAGAGAAACTTCTGTAATAGCGGTTTGCCGCGCCGATAAACTTCGCCCAGCCTCGGCAGTGTCTAATTGCTCTGGAGCAAATATAATAACCCCACTGGTAGAACCAAACGCCAAACGCCCATCTTCTAAGAGAATGGATGCCCCCTCGTTAAATTCTGATACCGACAGTTCTCTTCCATAGATAAAATTCTGTATTTTACCGGCATAAGGGTAGTAGCGATGAAGACCCTTGTGAGAGCTAAACCAAATATTACCGTCGCGATCTTTTTGCAACCCATAGGCAATATTGGTCTTTAACAGATTGGTATCGTTCAACTTATACAAAGGTTCAAACGTATCAGCATCAAGCCCAATTAAACCAATCCCGCTGTGGGCTAGCCATAAAACACCGGTATTATCAATTACCCAAGAATTTACAGACTGTTCATTCAATCGGTCACCTTCAGAAAACCGATATACAAGTTTTGGCTCGTTGGTTTTCCTGTTGATTAACCAGAGCCCACCTTCCATAGCCAAAAACATATCATTGTTGTGATATTCAGATTCTCCTAGAAACCTACTCGCAAATTTTACATCTAAGATGGCGGGATCAAAGGGCAGTGCTGTCAGCGTCTGACTAGCAAAATCATACTTGTAAAACTCGTTTTCTCCGATGAAATACAGTTGCCCATCAGAGGTTATCGAGAAGCCCGCGTCCCACGCATCCAGTAAACTTTTATCACTGCTATCCTTTGTCGGTAATGAGCTCGCCAGGCCGGTTTTTGGATCAAATAAACTCATGCCTTCATATCTTTGGATAACAAGTTTATCGTTAGGCGCAGGAGCTATTCGGTCGATGTTATTCAATCCAAGCAAAGAATCTTCAACGGCCTTTTTAAAATAATGCGTAGACGTTCCCGTAGACAAATCATGGTGAGTTAGGCCGTTAGCAGTTCCAATCCACAGTTTACCTGGTGTGGTTTCTGCAAGCGCCCATACCACATTGTCGCTAAGCTTATCGGTCTTGGCTTGTCTTTCATTTTGAATAGTGTAAATCTCAGAGCTTTGCACTACAAAATGCAAAGCTCCACCAAATATGCTGCTAAGCCAAAGGTTCCCATCACTGGTTGTTGCTATTGCAGCAATTTTCTTATCTGACAATGCCGAGCGACCGTTGTTGGGCTCAAGAATATGCTCGTAAGTCCACCTGCCTTCTTTTTTACTCAGCTCGTACAAGCCCCTGTTTGTACCTAGCCAGAACGCATTCTCCTTCGACTGCTCCATCGTCCATACGTTAGGGCCTGATATGGCTTGTTCAAACCGGCTATTTTTTCCTTCGCGAACCTGCGCCAGAAAACTCTCTTTATCAGTTGTAAAAACGCCGTTAACTGTGGCAATCCAAACTCTATCGCTATCGTCTTGCATAAGAAACTTTGCGTTTTGGTTATCTTCGGTGGCAGCGATACCGTTTAGGTAGTCAAGCTTTTCAAGCGTCGCAGAGGTTTTGGATGTGTCCAGAGTGAAAACGCCCGCCGAAGTTGCCACTAAAAGTATCTCGTCAACAGTGATGGCATAACGAATACCTTGAGAAAGCTGGATGAGGTCATCCGGAAGCGTGGCTAGGTTTTCAATCTCACCGGTTTGCGTATTCAGACGCTGAACGTTTTCCGATAGGGTAATAATAAGGTGTGTGCTGTCTTGCCAGTGAAAGGCATCGGCAAATTGTATGTAGTCTTGGTAATATTTATAGGGCGTAGGCGTTAACTGCTCAATCGCTTGGGTATCAAGGTCGACGCGATAAATTCCTTTGCCGTACACACTAACAAAGAGCGCCTCCCCCTCTTGAATGGTTAGGCGTGAGATGTAGCTGTTTGAAAAAAGATTGTCGCTATTATCAATTTCTTTTGTCTCTACACCATCCCATCGAACTAATCCTCCGTCTGTCGCAATCCAAACAAAGCCCTCGTTATCGACTACAATGTCGTTAACCACATCCTGAGGAAGGCCATTTTTTGTGGACAGCGGTTGGAAAACCGGGTTTTGTATTTTCGGCTCAGCCGCAGCTAGCGTGCTGAACAAAACGAAACATAAACTGATGTATATATACCGATGCATACCCGAGGTCGTTGTAGGCAGAAATGATTCTGGAGGAGTGTAACAGAAGAAAAGTCTTTTGGGCAGACCATAAAATATACATTAGTAATAAAGTATATAAAAGTTAAGCCTTTGATTCACCGCAGAGTTTTATTAGCGGCATTATTTTTTTAGCCAAATGCGCGATAACTTTGGCCGGTTACTAATCGTCAATCTTGTTGAACCGGTACTCGTCCAACAGGAATAACATTTCTACGTATACTCGGCTGTGGTGCCAATCGATAAAGATCACCGTTTTCGCCAACATAAGTTTTCATAACACCGACAGACTTTGCAATTTCAGCGTGTGCCAGTAAATGAGTCTGCTCTCCGTGAACTGGAATGGCTATTTGAGGCTTTACCCAACTATACATTAATTTCAGCTCTTCCGCGCAAGGGTGGCCACTCGCGTGAATTGGCAGTGGACTGGACTCACTGTGAACAGTTGATATTCCTTTTCCTTTAAATGCTTTGTCTAGGCGCGCTACCGTCTCTTCATTACCCGGTATAACGATACTAGAAAAAATAACCGTATCGCCTTTTTCTAGTTGTAAATGTGGATGCGAATCATGGGCAAAGCGAGCAAGAGCGGCGTTTTTCTCTCCTTGGCTTCCTGTGGCTACCACCAAAACTTCCTTGGGAGGAAGATAACCGAGGTGATGAGCATCTGCTACAGGCAAATCATCGGGCCAGATGCCTTGCTGACGAGCAATGCCATACATGTTCATTAATGACCTTCCGTAAAGTCCCATGTAACGACCGGTTTTTCGTGCAATTTTAGCAAGAGTGATAAGTCGCGCTATATTGCTGGCAAAACACCCAACTACCACACGTCCTTTTAGCGGTAGAATTGTGCTGAGAAGACCGTCGTAACAATTGCGCTCAGAAACAGAAAACCCTGGCTTGTTCGCATTCGTTGAGTCACCAACTAACGCGAGAATATTCTCCTTTCCAAGTTGTTTATAAAGTTTAGGTTCGAAAGGCTTCCCTGTTATCGGCGCGGCATCTATTTTCCAGTCAGCGGTGTGCAGAACAGCGCCTGCCGGGGTTTCTATTTTTAATGCGAAAGGCTCGGGTAATGAATGGGTTATTTCTAACCACTTCACTGTAAACACACCAATGTTCACTGAATCGCCCGCAGAAACTTCAACAATAGGTATTTTATTTGCGAGCTTACTTCTTGATAATTTGCGTCTTAGCACTTCCGCAGTAAAAGACGTGGTATAAATTGGCTTTCTAAAGCGTTGCCACAAATAGGGAATTGCACCCACATGATCTTCATGTGCATGAGTAATAACAATTCCCGCCAGTGCGTCTTTTTGGCCGGCAATAAAAGAGGGATCTGGTGCCACAACTCTGTGGGTTGTCTTGCTAGACTGAGTCGAATTTTTTTTATAGGGAGCAACGAGAGGTTCGTCAAAAGAAACGCCACAATCAACCATCAGCCACTGTCCATTATGACCATATAAGTTTAGGTTCATTCCTATCTCACCGGTTCCTCCTAGCGGAGCAAACCACAGATCATCAATGCCCGGCTCTAACACGTTATTTACCTCAATAATGTAACGCTATTATAATATACGACCCATTTAAGCTCAGCCTGACAAAGGATGGCTTATTTAACAACTCGCTACGAGTATGTGCTGCTGGCACGTCTTAGGTGCTGAGGCGAGCTCGTTTGTACTGGAATAAGCCCTGAATAACCACATTTGTACCCGCATGCAGATGATATCTTGTAAACGCAGTTCTCAATGCTTAGATCACTCTACAGAGACTGAGCGAACTCTTGCGGTGTTATCACCTCTCCTTCTTCCTCTGGCACTGGACATACAATTACCATTAAGTTGTCTTGAGACATGCCTGGTACCCATTTTGTCAAAAATTCATCAGTAGTCAGCGCCATAGCCTCACAATGCGACCAATCGTCTGTGGCCCAAAGAAGTGCTAGTTCAGCCTCTGGCCATACTGGCACGCCGTCGTCCTCATCGGTAGTTAGCATGACGCAGCCATGCTCGTCGGTGAGAATGAAAAGTTTCTTTTGTTCTTTTATGGAAGCAAGGCTTGCCTCCAACCGTTGAAATGTATTTTTCTCTAACATTGGGTGTATTGATGACATTTTTTTCTCGCTATGTAATTGAGGCGATGGAAGAGACACTCGCTATGATGTCAGCTAACCCTACCCGTCTAATTTGTTTCATGGTGTGAAGATATACTTTCAACGACGTATTATCGATAGAAGCGATGAGAGTGACTTCTGCACGCCCGCGTAATTGTGTCTCTATATTTGCCGGTAAAACCGCGATTCCGCCTTCCTCGCACAAGTTATTGAGTGCAAGCGACAAAGAGTTTGTTCTCAATTTTGCATCTCTAAGCTGTGGGTAGGCCGTGAGTAACCAATCTCTTGCCTTTGCCCCCCAATCAATAGCAACAAACTCTTCAGCATTAATAGAGTCAGATGATTTGCCGACTCTGTACAACCCCAGTGGTTGCTCGAATAGAACGACACTGTTTACGTCTTCAGACTTCAATGGTTCAGTAGAAAATGCAAGGTCAGTAACACGCTCGTGAAGCTGCCGCGAAAGGGTGTCGAGTGTTAAAACATCGGCTTTTACAGACCAATCTGGAAAATGCGTGTGCAAGTATGCCAGTGCATGGGGTAAAAAAAGATCGCTGGCTAGTTGCGTGGCACCACAAACCGCGTATTCAGAGCTTTGCACTTGGAGTTCCTGCTTTGCATCGCTCAGTGTGTTACATAACTGACGCGCGTAAGGCAGCAGCTTCTCACCGGACTGAGTAAGCTGAATACTATTTCGCTGACGGATGAATAGCGTAGTATGAAAATATTCTTCAAGAAGTTTAATTCTGGCGCTCACCGCCGATTGCGTAAGATAAAGATTTTCAGCGGCTTTGCCGAAATGACGAGTTTTAGTCACCTCAATGAATGTGGTGAGAAAGCGTATATCCATACTTGCAGTACAACCAGCGTAATTTAAGATCTGAGAGGCTTAAATAATACGTCAATTGCAGCAAAAAGCACAGCAATGCGCTATCAATAGATAGCGCACGATGATTTTTTAACCGAAAGCTTGTTTTAGTGAGCTTCTTCGTGCGAGCGACGCTGCTTGTCTCGGCGCAACATAGCGCGTTTTCGCATCGCTTTTACACTTTTTTCTCTCAGTGAATTCGGTTTCTTAGAGTGAAACTCTCCGTCATCCGACGCATCCCACTCCTCACTTTGAAAACGATAATCTTTACTCATTACAATCTCAAAAATTTTCTAGAAAGTATAACCACCCTTTGATTATTGCTTGAGTGGGGGGAATTGGAAATGAAATTTAATTATCGTATCGATAATAATTTTTACTTTAGGGCGTGGTGATCTTTGCTTTGCGAATTTCGGGCTAAATGGAAGCATTTCAGTACTGAAAGCCGCCGCTACACCGCGTTGCGCGGATAAAACTAAACACTCAGTGAAAGACGGTTTAAAAACATAGGTATGTAACAGGTCTATGAATAATTAGATAAATTTTTTTTATTGATAAGAAAAAAATCTTTTGCTTTATCTAAACGCAAACTTCATTTAAAAGTGCGACGTGGAATAAACAACGTTGGAAATTTCCTTATGAGCACAACGATTCGTCCGTCAACAAAACCATTTATTGATCGCCAAAAATTTCCTTATGGCTTTAAAAAGTCGGGAGACTTTAGTATTTCCGAAGCAAATCTACTTACCACATACGGCCTCACATTATTATCACTAGAGCGTGGAGATTTAGACCCTGAAAATGCTGAAGAGATGCATTTTGTCGACTTCACTAAAGGCAAGGCAGAAGCATCTTCAAGTATCGAAAAAGCGTGGTCGAAGTACGTTCACCTTGCTAGGGGAAAAAAACATTTTTACACCCTGCATAGCAGCGCGAGTAACCAGGCAGATTACGACGATTCCTATTCAGACGACGAATTTGACGTGGCTTAACAGGTTACAGTCTATTTAGAAACAGGCCCGCTGAATGCGGACTTTTTTGTTTATTCTGAACTGATCTCAATCAATCTATAGGCAGAACAAATTGAAAACATGATGTTTTTTAGCATTTAGGAACTACACTTAATGCAAGGTAATAAGCCTAAACTAACATTACGTTGGCTTAGACTTTTTATCACTATCTGCCAAGCAAAGGAGGCGCAAAGATGATTTTAAGTTCAAAGAAACTCACACAGTATTCAATCCACGCCACAGACGACAAAATTGGTGGTGTTAAAGACATACTCTTTGACGATGAAACCTACACTACGCGTTATTTAGTGGCCGATACGAATACGTGGCTTCCGCTTAGCCGAAAAGTGGTTATTTCACCTGTCTCGGTAACGCACGTTGATGTAGACGATAGTTCTGTTCATGTGGACATGACAGTAGAAACGCTTAAAAACAGCCCCTCTATCGACGAACACAAACCCGTATCCCGTGAATATGAAGAGCATCTATTTAAGTATTTTGGTTACGGATATTATTGGATAGGCCCAGGGGCCTGGGGTGAATATGCCTATCCGAACGAATTAGTAAGCGTACCTACCGATGAAGCCAAAGAAGGTGATTTACCGCCAGAGTCAACTAACCATTTACGGGCCTGCGGTGAGATTGATGGTTACGAAGTTGCAACTACCGATGACAATGTAGGTCATATTAGTGATTTTCTGATTGATACAGAAACATGGAAATTGGTAATGCTCGTGGTAGATACAAATAATTGGCTACCTGGAGGAAAGCATTTAGCACTTCTACCTACTGATATAAAAGAAATTGATTGGGCTGCTCATCATATAGCCGTGAATTTAAGTCACGATGCCCTTTTGAAGCGACCAGAAGTGGATGAAGAGCGATTGGGCGATGGCCATTACATTGCGGCCCTGGCCGCCCAAATCAATGATATATAGCTCAATGCTAATTGAGACAAAGGTTTAATGAGAACGTCCGCACCTCTGCGGACGTTTTTATTTACTCACAGAAAAACTCATACATTAATCCAATCAGCCGCTTTACCCTCTCATCGGATAGCCGATAATAAATGGTTTGCCCTTCCCTTCGTGTTGCAACCATATTCGATTCTCGCAAAAGGGCTAAATGTTGCGAAATCACAGGCTGTGAGACGGTAACCACTTGCAACAGCTCAGAAACCGACTTTTCTTGCTTTAATAAAGAGCAAAGAATCATAAGTCGCGTTTTGTTAGCAAACTGCTTTAAAAAGAACTCTGCTTCTGCAGAATGCTCCATCATTTCGGTGGGGCTTAGTAATATTTCCTCAGACATTATGAATCCCTGCTTTTGCTGAAAGTGACAAAGTACTTCAATATTATACTAAAGTATAAGAGTTTTTTCATAAATTACCTAAAATCAGGATTCGATGAGTTATATTATCTTGCGTTTGAATAATCACAAATATACATTAGTTTAACCTTATATTATAAAATTTGGAATAATCATATGCTTATTGATTTAAAAACACGCCTAGAAAATATCGACGTGGATATTAGAACAGTGTCAGCAAAGCAAGCTGCACAAGAAATTGAAAGCAATCAGGGTATGTTGATTGACGTGAGAGAGCCAGCAGAGGTAGCAGAAAATCATGTCGAAGCCTCGCTGCATATTCCAAGAGGCGTATTGGAGATGCAGATGCTAGAAAAGGCAAAAGATCCATCCACACCGATTTATCTGCACTGTGCTTCTGGTGCAAGAGCGAAACTGTCCGCCGAACAGCTTATAAAGATGGGTTATGAGAATGTTTCTGTAGTAACGTGTTCATTGGCAACCATAAAGCAAGTTCATCGAGCTTAGCAAAATGCGACTTACGCACTGTAGCGTTAGCTCTCATTCCATATTACTAAATCGTTTATTCGGTTAGGTTAGTCTTGAAATTACAGTGGACGATATATGCTGAAATCTACATTAGAACAATGGAGAATGTTTAAAGCGGTAGTAGACGCTGGAGGTTTTAATCAGGCGTCGGCAGTCGTCCATAAAAGCCAGTCTAGCGTTCATCATGCCGTACAGAAGCTCGAGAATGCTATTGGCGTGGTGCTGTTTGAAAATAGTGGCCGCAAGGTAAAGCTATCGCCGCAAGGAGAGCTCATGTACCGTCGAGCGTCATTTTTGCTCGACGAGGCCCAAAAGTTAGAATCGGTGGCCAATAGTCTTCGGTATGGCACAGAAACAACGCTTAGAGTAGCGGCAGATATTATCTTCCCCTCTCAGCTTCTTTATAATGTTCTCAACAAAGTATCTCAAGAGTTTCCTTTATTACGGGTAGAGCTTGAAGAGACCGTGCTGAGCGGAACAAACTCTATGCTCTCAAGCGGCAATGTTGATATCGGCATTTCTCCCTTCCCTTATCCCAGTGGATTTAGCGAAGACCTATGTGAAATAGAATTTGCAGCTGTCGCCCATAAAGATCACCCTCTGCATCAACTTGACAGAGTGCTTACGTTGGAAGATTTAAAATCTCACAGACAAATTGTAGTACGGGATTCGTCTGCTGAGCGTAAAGCCGATGCAGGTTGGTTAGGTGCTGACCAGCGCTGGACTGTCAGCCATGTAAGAACGTCCCTCGATATTATCGCTCAAGGGCTTGGCTTCGCGTGGCTCCCCATTGCCATTATCAAAAAAGAATTGGAAAGCGGCACATTAAAACCACTCCCGCTAAATAATAATGCAGCGCTACGAAAAACCTTACTTTATTTGTCTTTTGAAGATGGTGACGCACTCGGCCCGGCAGCACGTTCATTTATTGGGGAGCTTCGCTATCAGGCGATGAGCTTACCGTCTTCTGACTTCATCGCCATGGAAAATGGCGCATGTGATCCCTAAACTTCTCCTTAGTGCTTCACAAACCCTATTAAGTAAAATATTTCCCGATGCGAGCGGGTAATATGAGAGTAAAGTACAAGTCATAAAAAGTACCCACCGAGTAATATTTGCAGACAATCAAGTAAATTTGTCATGCCAATGCAAAATATGATGTTGCTAAGACAGCGCGTATTGCATCCGCTAAAGATTGCGACCCTCTCTCTCTGGCTCGTATTGCAAGGAGTGAATGGAAGTCAATTTCGCAGAAAAAAGCCGGCAAATTGAAGGAATGAATTTTGCAAAGGCCTTTCCAATACTCTACGGCGCGAAAACATAAACAGGCCATACAGACCATAAGAAGAAAGGCGCAACATGTTAACGTTTAACACTTGTGGCCTGAGTAATGATTAATTCTATGCGCTTATATAAATATTGGATAAGCACTGAAAGAATGCTGAATTAAGGCTGGGTTAAAATTCATCACCACAGCCCCTGTATAGTTTTCAAGATTTGAACACGCTTAAAAAAGTAGAAATATAAAAGCTACATTTGCACAACTTAATGATAGACTTTTGTATAAGTAAGAATTTATATTATTGATATTGTTATAATTTTTATATCAACGGATTAGATAGAGAAGGAATCCCACGTGCTTACCGTATTACTTGTCGACGACGATGCTGAATTTACTGAAGTAGCTTGTACCATTATTGAATTTTTAGGGCACGACGTTTTAACAGCCGCCACACTTCAAGAGGCGAGAGACTGGTTACAAAAAGAAACTTTTGATCATATTCTGCTTGATTTTATGCTGCCAGACGGTAGTGGAGCTCACTTGTTCGATGAGCTAGACATGTTGCCAAAGCGTCCTCGGGTGACGCTTATTACCGGCCACCCATCAGTGAAAAGTGTCATCAAAGGATTGTGCGGACCGAATATAGACTATCTTGTTAAACCTATTCAACGAGAAGATATTGAAGCCGTTCTTAGCAGAAAAACCGAAAAAGCAGCCCCTAAGCGAGACAAAATTGAAAAGCACTTTGACTCACTTATTGGTGAGTCGCCTGCCATGCAGGAGCTGTATAAATTAATTTCTCGAGTGAGTAAAACCAGTGCCAACGTCATGTTATTGGGCGAAAGCGGAGTTGGTAAAGAAGTCGTAGCTGCGGCTATTCATAAAGCCTCAGACAGCGAAGGTAATTATATTGCGACAAACTGCGGTGCTTTCTCGAAAGAATTAATTGCCAGCGAACTATTTGGCCACGAAAAAGGGGCATTTACCGGCGCTGTGGGACGTAAAGAAGGCGTATTTGAGCAAGCCGAAAGCGGTACGCTCTTTTTAGACGAAATTACAGAGATGCCCATCGATATGCAGCCTAACCTGCTACGGGTGCTCGAAAACAAAGTGGTAATTCGAGTAGGCGGTACCAAAACAATTCCTGTTAACTGCCGTGTGGTATCTGCTACAAACAGAACAATGGAAGAAATCGCTCAAAGCAAAGTATTACGGGAAGACATATACTTTCGACTAGCCGTTTTTCCTATCACTATTCCTCCCCTTCGCGATAGAAAAGAAGATATTACTTTATTAGCAAAGACGTTTATTGAAGAGTTTAATAAAGACAATAACGCCAGTTTTGAGTGGGATGAAGCACAACTTGAAACCTTAAAAGCATATGACTGGCCAGGGAATGTGCGGGAACTCCGTCATTTCGTTCACCGCGCGGCAATTATGAGCGATCCGGAAAGCAACGCGTTAGAGCTTCCTAAAACTATCGAATCGCCATTCGCTCAAAAGCAGAGTACAACACCTTCTCTTCAAGCAGGCCGCACAATAGAAGATGTAGAGAAAGAGCTTATTTATGCAACTCTTGAAAAAGTGAACGGTAATAAAACCATGGCTGCTGAGATGCTAGGGATTAGCACAAAAACGCTTTACAACCGTCTTCATGCCTATGGCGATTTAAGTAAAGACGAGCAGTAATTAAAGGCGAAGTTATGACCAATGAAGAATTTTCAAAAATGAGTGTGTATGTTCACGATGCACGTAAACCGTTAAATAGAATATCCATGCAAGCTGAGTTGGTAAAAATGGCTTTGAACGGCGATATTCCTACACAAAAAGCTGTGGATGCATTGGAAAAAA
Source organism: Alteromonas sp. RW2A1 (assembly GCF_001886475.1). Taxonomy (NCBI): domain Bacteria; kingdom Pseudomonadati; phylum Pseudomonadota; class Gammaproteobacteria; order Alteromonadales; family Alteromonadaceae; genus Alteromonas; species Alteromonas sp. RW2A1. The sequence goes on from NZ_CP018031.1 coordinate 2,501,531, forward strand.
TTATTGCGAGCTCTAAAGATTGCAGTAACACCCTTTCTGAAATGACTTCAGAGTTGAGCGAGACAGTATCGGATTCAGCTAAATGATAAATAAAATTTTATCTTCGCTTTACAGCTGGATCCTGATGGTCGTGCTTGTGATCGTAGTTATCACAGCCAACTCTTTTTACGTTGTAGATACACTAGATGAGCTGTCTGCGTTAGAAGCTAAACTGTTTAGCACTAATCGTATTATTGGTGCGGTAAACAAACTCCACGTTGCGCTATTGCGCGCTGAATCTGGGCAACGGGGCTATTTGTTGACAGAAGACGAAGCCTACTTAAACGAATATACGCAAACCCTGAATACGTTTGCCGCCCTTGCAGATGAAGTGGAGGTAAGTGTATTTGCATCAGATTCGCCAGAGCAAAGCAAACGCGTCAACGACTTGCTGGCACTGACAAAAGAAAAAATAAACCGCATGGTCGAGGTTGTAGAACTCGCTCGCGAAAACAACAAAAGTGAAGCATTAAGCTTACTTAAATCTGACCGAGGTCTTGAGTTATACAACCAATTCGAGAAGATTTTCGAAGAGGTAGATAGTTCAGAACGGAATATACAGGGTACCCATTTAGCAAACTTGATGAAGCTACGCCGCGACTCGGTGAATACCCTGATCATTTCATCGGCGACCACCCTTCTGCTCATCGTTACTATTTTTCTGTTACTTAAAATCAATACCAGAGAAAACGAAAAACACCAGGCCGAGCTTGAGGCAATCAATGAAGAATTAGAAGCGAAAATTGAAGAGCGTACTCAAGAGTTAAGTGTGTATTCTGATGAACTTGCTAGGAGTAATAGAGAGTTAGAAGACTTTGCATTTGTTGCCTCCCACGACCTTCAAGAACCACTTAGGAAAATTCGTGCCTTCGGCAACAGAATAGAATCTGGCTATGGTGATGTGATAGATGAAAGAGGTAAAGACTTTCTTGCCCGCATGTTAAATGCAGCAGAGCGAATGTCGATGCTAATTTCTGATTTGCTCTCTTTCTCTCGTGTATCAACCCGTGGAAAAGATTTTTCAGAGGTAGAGCTAAACACAGTACTCAACTCAGTATTGAGCGATTTAGAAATTGCCATTGAAGAGAAATCGGCTGAAATAACCGTTTCGGATATGCCAAAGATACGCGGTGATAAATCACAATTAGAGCAGTTGTTTTTAAATCTACTGTCTAATGCACTGAAGTTTCAGCCAGCGAATATTGTGCCAAAAGTGCAGGTAAATTGCGCGAAGCTGGACCCAGATTCAGATAGCGTAGAGCTTGAAAACATACTCAAGTCTGATGAATACCAATGGATAAAAATTACCGTTGAAGATAACGGTATCGGTTTTGATCAAACCTTCTCTGAGAAAATATTTGCGCCGTTTCAACGATTGCACGGCAGAAGCGAATACAAAGGCACTGGAATTGGTCTTGCCGTATGCCGGCGCATTGTAGAGCGACATAACGGTACAATAGCCGCAAGCAGTGAGCCCGGCAATGGCGCTAAGTTTGAAATTATTTTGCCCCTAGATAGCGAGCCTTTCGGCTCTAATAACGATAATGGAGATCCTTCGCATGACGCGTAAGCAAGCACAATCAATTAATATTTTAATGGCCGATGACGATGAGGATGATCGTTTACTCACTGTTGACGCGCTGAAAGAGTCGCGGGTTTTAAATACGCTTTTTTGCGTCGAAGACGGTGTTGAGTTGCTCGAATTTCTTCGCCACGAGGGAAAATATAGCGATGCTGAAAAATACCCTCGCCCCAGTCTTATTTTGCTAGACCTCAACATGCCTCGTAAAGACGGCCGTGAAGCGCTTCAAGAGTTAAAAAATGATCCGAAATTGCGCAGCATTCCTGTGGTTATTTTAACCACTTCAAAGGAAGAAGAAGACATGCTTCGAGGCTACGACTTGGGTTGCGCTTCTTATATTACTAAACCTGTTAACTTTGAAGGTTTAGTGGACCTAATGCGGGCACTCGGTCGGTATTGGATTGAATTTGTAGAACTACCACACGAGTAGCGGAGTACTAGATGACAGAGGTAATAAAAATTCTATTGATAGAGGATGATGAAGATGACTACTTCCTTACCTCTGATTATCTAGAGCGTTGCGACTCTCCTAAGTTCCTGCTCACGTGGGCTACCGACAGTAACTCGGCCATCGAGGCACTAAAACAAGACACATTTGACTTGTGCCTACTAGACTTTTTGCTGGGCGCCGAAAACGCCCTTGACGTCATAGACAAATTAAAAGCAAATCAGTACAACCTACCCGTTGTGATCCTTACAGGTCAATCTGACTCAACTGTCGATGAGATGGTGATGCGCGCAGGCGCTGCCGATTATCTTCAAAAATCTGAAATTGAATCACCGCGTTTCATGAGAACTATTCGTTACGCACTCGTTCGTCGAGATATCGAAAACGAACGAATGGAACGCAATAAGGTAGAACAAAAAAACAAGGCGAAGGATAAATTTCTTGCTCATTTGGGACACGAATTAAGAACGCCGCTCACCTCCATTCTAGGGTATACGGAACTATTGATAGACGACGCCAGAAATAGCCCGTTTCAACAAGAACTTTCTATCATCCATTCAAACGGTAAACACCTGTTGAGTCTGCTGAATGACTTGCTCGATATGTCGCGCATAATGGCCGATAAGCTTGAGTTGAATATGAAAGAAGTTAACTTAGCTGCGTTTCTTACTGATATACACTCGTTGATGCAATTGAATGCTAAGGATAAGGGACTGAGTTTACATGTCGTGCCTAAGACGAAGTTGCCAGACTTTATTCGAACCGATCCCACTCGTCTGCGTCAAATTTTAATCAATTTGATTACCAACGCCGTGAAATTCACAGACAAAGGCAGCATTACGCTTACCATAGAAATGGAGCCATCGAAGGTAAGTCAGCAGAGCGAAAACTACGCAGAGTCTAAAGCGCTAGAGAGCGTGTTAAGATTTACTGTTGATGATACTGGTATTGGAATGGCGCCGGATAAGTTGGACAACATCTTCCACCCGTTTGAACAAATTGAAGATGTTATGCGTGCTAATCATGGTGGCGCGGGTCTTGGGCTTGCCATATGTAAAGAACTGGTTTGTAAGCTGGAAGGCGATATATCTGTCTCTTCTAAAATGGGTGAAGGCAGCAGCTTTAGTTTTTTCATCAACCCTGGAAGTCTCAGCGACCAAACATTTGATGAGCTCTCATTAGGGCAAGTTGCTCCTGTTGAGCCCAGTAACCTGAACATGCAGCTCACCGGCAAAGTACTCATAGTGGATGACTTGCGCGAAATCAGAAGGCTTACCGGACACTTAGTGAGCCAGTCTAAAGCCGATATCAGTTACGCCGAGAATGGCGTAAAAGCCCTCGAGGCAGTATTACAAGCAGATGAACAAAATGCTCCTTTTAACCTAGTTCTCATGGATATCCATATGCCAGTTATGAATGGCATAGAGGCACTACATGCCATAAGGCGTCACGGCAAAGACCTACCCGTTATTGCAGTTACTGCGGCGAGCCGTAAAGGATTAAAAGAATCTCTCATTCGCGAAGGTTTTAACGACGTTATTGGGAAACCCATTGATAGGTTAGCCCTGGCAAGCTTATTGACACTTTATTTACCTGAAGATAACCCAGTGACGTTTTCAAATGTCGAGACGCAAGTTTCAGGTATGCCAATCAACAAACCTTTTGCACCTGAGCGCCCAGAGCCTAGGGTTAAGCTAGATGTGCCTAGCCCGCTGAAGTCTCAGCAAGAAAAACTACCTACCTCAAAGGTTAAGAGCGCTGAACATGTGGAAAAGCAAACTCAGCCAAGTGCCAAAAGAGTGCTTGTTGTTGAGGATGATGAAGATGCTGCGGAGTTACTGCAATTATTTCTTACTCACTTGGGATGCGAGGTAGTGAAGAGTTTATGTGGTAGTGATGCACTAGACGCTGTTGATGAACAAAGTTTCGATCATATTCTGATGGATTTAACCCTACCGGACTACGATGGTTATGAATTGGCCAAAAAAATTAAACTGCAGCAGACATCATGTAAATTAACCATAGTCAGTGGCCACCAAGCTGATGAAAGCACTATGCGGTCTATTGGTATAGACAGTGCTTTGCTTAAACCGGTTACTAAAAACGATCTAGAGAGCATACTAGTATAACTGACCAACTGCGCAATTCTTACAGAGTGCTCACAAATCTGTGTGCATTCTACTTAACATTCTAAATCAAAATATCTAAAAGCCAGCAAAATCAAATACCTAACCTATGGCATAACAGTTGCTCCTATCTATTTGAACCTAGTAAAATCAAGGAGACTACTATGGCTACACAAACTGCGAAAACCACAGCGGCGAAAAATACATCGGCAAATGGTAAAGCAACATCAGAACCTAGCCACCCCGTTACGGACCAACTAAAAGAATCACTCCATGAGTCTGTAGATAAGCTTGCAGATAATGCTAGCGTGGCTGAGGAAAATATACGTCGCACAGCAACAGCGTCTGCAGAAAACATGTCAGAACGCAAGCGTCTTGCCGAACAAAAGTGGCAATCATCAAAAGTGCGCAATTATGCGATTGAAAATCCAGTGGCAACAGCGGGACTCGCTTTTGCGGCGGGCGTGTTAGTGACTTCGCTATTTCGTAAAAAGTAGTAAATCGCCACTATGAGTGAATTACCTAATTTTCGGCATGCTCATTTTACCGTGAGCGATGAAAATCCGTTTCGCCTGACTCCCCCAAGGGATCAGGCGAACTTCGATAATGTTGCCGACGCCAGTAAGAGGGCATCATCGGGCCGCAACGCGTCCCCTCCCTACCCCAACCCTGAATATGAAGACGTTTTCGACGCGCTAAAAAATGCCGTTAAGCAGCGTACAAAGCAAGGGACAGCCTTTTTAAGCCTTTTCAACAGTGAATTAATGCTCATCAAGCGCTCTCTTCTTATTACTGTAGTGGCCTCGATGGCTGTTTTCGTCATATCTATGGTGTGCTGGGTAATTCTCAATGTTGGCTTGAGCATAGCGCTGTATTCTGTAAACCTCAGCGTGTTTGTCATTATTTGCATCCTTCTGTGCATTAATGTAGCTGCAGCAATATTGTTGTTTAGACTGGCAAAAAATGCATCTCAACTAGTTAGCTTTGAAAGGGTGATAGGGTTAATAAAACGCAGCCTTCTTACATAAAATTTGCATAAAATTTGCATAATATTTTCATAAGACTCCCATAAGACGTCATTAGTCTGAAACTACGCTATAGTAAAGGATAAACGTTATGATTAACGCACTGATGAAAATCGTTTTACTGAAAGAACAGTTGCTTGATATTGAGAAAAAAGAAAGAGATCTTTATGCCCAAAAGCATCACGCATCGTTAGCGGAAGAAAACGCCAAATTGAAGTGCAGGTTTTTATTTGGCAAACCTGAAGTTATTCTTTCTATTGTGGGTTTAGGCGCCTATAAAGGTGCATCTGACGCGAAACCAAAAGTGAAAAAGAATCGTAAAACAGCACTAACAACGATAGGCAGAACCGCGTTGCTATCGCTATTTAAAATGTAATTAATATGGCAAAAGGAAGTTATTGATGCGTCATAAATTTAAAATAAGAAATATTCACGCTGTCGTAGGTGCCGCAATTATCACAAGCAACATTTTAGCCGGTTGTGCGTCGGTTCCAGTAGCATCGCCTACACCTTATAAATCGGCCAAATCAGAGCAAAGCTACGGTTATTCAAGTGAAAAAATAAGCGACCAAGAATACCGAATTCTGTTTAAAGCTTCTGACAAGACACCTGCTGATAAGGTGCAGCAGTATGCACTGAGAAGGGCAGCAGAAATCGCGCAGACTAATGGATTTGATTTTGTTGCTGTCGCATCTACAAACATTGAAAAGAAACGGGTTATAGCCCGCGAAATATCAATGACCAAAAACGACCAGGTCACTTTTCCCTCTGATAAACAGTGCACCATGTCTGGATGTTCAAACGTTGCTCAACCTTCAACATTGCCAAATCCCAGCGATATTGAAAAGAAAGCGATGAAAGATATTTATTTTTCAATTGTCGCCGAGATGTCGAATGACAAAGTTAGTCTTGGCAATAACGCATTTTCGGTTAGCGAGTTGCTTGTACAACCCCTAGAAGAAAAAAATCAGAACTATTAATACAAACGGTTAAGCCGATATTGGCTTAACTAAAACACCGTCTTTACGAGGCGTAAACTTACTTTATTCCTCGTAAATCTGCTCTTAATTCCATGTTCATCTGTTTTTAATCTGATACAAAAGTAGCCGTAATCACTTCGCTATATGCTTAACAGTAAGCAATGCAATAAACCTGAAATTGCAATTGTGACTCACTGACACAAGATGAAGGATTTATGAGATGAATAAATTAAACGTCATTAGCTCAAAAACTATCGCTACAACAGCCGTGATACTACTTGCTTCGGGATGCAGTGCGGTTGCAACCCCTCAGAAAGCAGGTAGCACAACAAGCGCATCGCCTTCCCTTACAGCACAAGCACTGGATAATTCGCTACTCTATTCAAACTCATGTATTACTGAGCGCGAAGTTATTGCTGCACAAAAAATGTGGGGCGACGGTATTGTTGAAATAGGCTCGGTATATTCCAATAACGGCGATTATTCTAATGAAGCTGCCGACTTCATCCAAGACATGTATGGGTACGATTTGAGCAGTGTGCTTTTCAAACCCACACTTGCAGCCAACGATCAGTTTAGATCTAGTTTTGATGCTGCTCTGTCATACTTTGTTGGCGGAAATGATGCTTATGCAGAAGATAAAGGCTTTGCCATTAAACCTTACACAAATGTGAAGTTTGATAACGTGGGCATTATCAACAATAGCTGCAGAATGGCTGTGGCAATGGGAAACTATTATTTTACTGACACAAAAGGCGATGAAACCAAAGTGGAATATACCTTTGCTTACGTAAAAGACAGTGATAATAAATTACGCATTGTCGCTCACCAATCTTCGCTGCCCTACAACCCCTCGGGCAGCTAATTAAGAGCCAGTGACCTATATAGCTCAAGAAGCAAACTTGATAGCCAGCTAGGGTAAAACAACAACTCGTGTTTTACCCCGGCTTTTTTAGCGCAAATTATCTAATCATCGCTATCTAAATGAAGCGTATTAGCTCGCTCTATCCACTCTAAATCCTTTGTTTGTTCATCAAGAGTACCTTTAGCATCTTCAAGAAAAATCTGGCAAAAATAGCTCACAGCGGGCAGCTTTTCTTTGTAGCGTTTTAGTTGCACTTCCATTTCCTGCATCGCATTAGCAAACTCAGAATTTGATTTGGATAGCTCATAATCACATTTTAGATAAGCGCAAAGAACGTCGGCCGCTTTCGCAAGGGTCACATGTGCGTCTTCCTTGTCTTGCTCTATTAATGATTGATAGCGATGCTGCAGCGCTTCAGGTAACGTTTTGATCAACATGGCCTCAAAACGGCGTTCAAGCTTCTTGATTGCCGATGTTGTCTCGGGATCATGATACTTTACCGGGCTAGGTATATCGCTCATCCCTGCAATTTCACTACCCTCGTGAAAAATCGCCATGGCGGCCACCCTATCTGGATCAATATCTTCTTTAAAGATATCGCACGCTATAGCGCCCAGCATATGTCCAACAACAGAAGCCTCGTAAATGTGAGTAGAAAGCATTTCGTCTTGAAACTGAGCCATTAATGGCCATCGCTTTACGTTACGAGCCCGCTGCATTAGTCCGATAAACGCCGAGTGTGTATTTGCCATTAGTCTGTTCCTTCACATATTTTAAGTTTCCGATCTTACCTTTTGGCTGCCCATTAACACAATGTAAATTATCTCTCTCGCAGTTTGTCGATTGTAAAAACTGCAAATCACCTGTAATTATTATTGTTGAGACGCCCAATAATTACTGTCCAGAATGATAAAAATTTAATTTTTATCATTAATAACATGCACTTAAAAATATGGCACTAACATAGCATCACCTTTACTGAACGAAACGGAAGCAACAAGAGGAACTTACTATGTTAGGCTGGGCAATCACATTTTTTATTATCGCCATTATTGCAGCAGTTTTTGGCTTCTCGGGCATAGCAGGTGCGGCAACAGGAATTGCACAAATATTATTTTTCGTATTTGTAGCGTTTCTTGTCATCTCGCTAATCGCAAACGCTCTTCGTGGCAAAGCGCCAAAAGCGTAACACGCTCTCAAATTAAGCAGTTAAATTAAGCAGTTAAATTAGATAGTTAAAGAAAATGAGTAAGGATATGATTTCATTTAAAGATTTAGCAAAGGTAGCAGCGGCATCAATATTTGTATTGTCTGTAGCAGCATGTAGTGAAAACGACGCTGAAAGCGCAGGTGAAGAACTTGATGAAATGGTTACCGACGCAGGTAACGCTCTCGAAGACGGTGGCGAAGAAATCGGTGATATGGCCGATGACGCAGGAAACGCCGTTGAAGACGCTTGTGAAGATGTCAAAGAAGGCGTAGATGCAGAAGACGACGATTGCTAACCAATAGGTGACTCACTAGCGGGATGGATTGTTATTAACAACTCTCTCTCGCCACATGAGAATCGCTATATGAAAAAATAAAAAATAGCCGGTAGAAGTTACCGGCTATTTTTTTACTTTTGTCACCTAGCGATACAACGCCAATTACGATCGGTTAAGACACTTCAATACCGCCCATTTCTCGCGCTAAATCGTCTAGCGTTGAGAGAGTTTGATCAAACTCTCCCACGATATACGTGTATTTGACGCTCACATGGTGATCTGTCTGCCCAAACTTAACCCGAAGACCTTCAGCATCAATATGCTTCACAGTATTGAGAAACCGATAGGCTGACATCTCGGAACCAAATTCAAACTCAACACTATTTTCCATCTACGCAAGCACACCTGGTTTGTTATCGATAACACTGATAACTCGCTGCAGTAACCCGTGCTCACTACTTTTCACCTCACCATGAGATAACCAATCTCCCAGAATGTCGGCAGGAGACGGAGCCTCGCCACTTTCCAGCTTCGCGGTCATCATTTGAAGCTGTACGCTTGAACGAGTTGACGAATCTGCTTCTGGACTTGGCATCTCACACGCTACTTCAAGTGCCACGGTTAGCCATTGCCTATCATGGCGCGAAGTGTCAGAGTTGCTTGCATTGGTGTATATACTCGACCAGCGCTTACCTAAAATTTCTAGATGCGCTTCTCGCTCACCGGGTTCATTATTTTGTAATAGTGATATTAACGCCTGCGCACGTGCTGTTTTCCGCTCATTGAGGTTTTCGCTCAGATAATTTTCTCTCTTTCGATTTAGCTCACTGATTTTGCGTTCAACTTTTGTGCGGTTGGCACCTGTAAGTTCTGCTAACCCATCTTCCACTGGTTTGAGAGCGCTGCTATAGGTATCTTCATCAGCCTCTACGGAAATGGAGGCTAAAATAGCAACCAGTGCTTCCGCACGCTGAGCAAAAGCATTATTTTGGGCTTTACGCTGACTTTTAATACGTTCAAATACTTCGTCATTGCGCTTTTTAAATTCTGCCCATAATCTGCTTTCTTCGCGTTTTCCTGCATGTCCAATTTGCTTCCACTCTTGCTGTAATGTCTGAGCGGATTGGGCAGCAGCTTCCATATCTTCAGCACTTTGCAATGCATCTACCTTATCGACCAAGGCTTGCTTAAGCGCTTGATTTTGACTCTGCCATTCGCGAACAGTTTTTTGAAGTGGTGAGTTTACGGCCTTCCACTCTTGCTTTAGCTGCTCGTAGTCTTGCTTTTCAACTTGACCACAGGCTCGCCACTGTTTGGCAAGCCTGTCGAGTATTTTGCTTAGCTCCGATGGCGGCGTGTCTGGGTCGATATCTTTTGCTTTGACAATAATTGAGCGACGCAGCTCTAGTGCTGCAGCTCGCTCTGCATCAAGTTTGGCATAATGCTCTCTGCATGGCTCAAAGGCCTTTTCAAGCGCAGTATCAAAAGCTTTCTGTAGCTCCTCTGTCTGCTCGCCAGTACTATTTTGTGAGTCAGACAGTGCAGGTGCACTCAATGACAGCCATTGGCTGCGGAGATATTTAATGGCTTCGCTGCGCTGCTTGATGTTTTCGGCTGGCGTCGCTGCAAGAGTTTGTGCTTCTTCAACAAGCGCGGGCTTACGCGGTTCTGCAATGTAGCTCTGCCAACCTTCAAGGCGAGCAATATCATCAGCGGTTTTTTGATAGCGCTTTTCAATGTCTCTTTTTATATCGGCAGGTAGGCCTTGTACCTCTTCTGAAAGCTTTTTAAACTTTGACATTGCAGCGCGAAATTTACCTTGCGACACCAGGTTATCGACAATGCTGATTTGCTTTCTTACTTGACGTAACTCATCGAGATGCTTCGATTTTAATGCCTTTTGCTCTGCTCTAACTTGTTTAGTCGCGGCTTTAAAACGTTGTAAAATAACCTGCGGTTGCATAATGAGCTCTTTGCTAAGCTCGGTGTATTCCTCCACCGCCGTATCAAAAGCACTTCTAATGTCTCGCCGCTCTACTTCCTCTAACGCATCATCAGTGAGCTTTTGCGCGATATCTTCAACAGTGTGCAAGCGAGATAACAGCTTCTGCCCATACTGCTGCTGAAGAGAAAAGGCCTCTAGCTTTGCGTTGAGTTCGTCAACAGCTAGCTGAACTTCTTTCATTCTTTTGTTGCTATTATCGAGCTGATTTAAATGCTCAATAGTGGCTTCAACACCACGCACGCTCTCGTTGACTGTAGCGACATCTGCTAATGTCGCCTCACAAAGACGGGTATTATAAAGCCAGTTAACTTGCTGCTTGGCATGGGTTAGTTGCTGCTCGCATAGGGCTTGCGTATTGGCAAGTAGCGACTGCTGTTGTTTTTCTTCCCACGCCGGACGAATTCTATCTAGATAGCGAGAAACTTGCTCCGCTATCTTACTGTGTTTTTCCTGGTATTCCTCGCGATCATCAGCGTTGAGAATTTCAACGTTGGCAAATAAGCCGGTTAACTCACTTTCATACACAGATTGCAAATCTACAATTTGCTCCACATCTGTTTTGTCTAACAAAGCGCGGTATTTTGACAAACACAACGTAAGCTGCTTTTTCAGCTCGACAGGTTTTTGCTCAGCCTCTCTGATTGCATCTATACGTGCATTTAAGTCGGCTAATAGTTTGTCATCACCTGCCTTTTTAGCCCACTTCTGCAACAATGAGACCTGCGACTGTGCATTAATCAGTTGCTGCTGTAATAGAGGGTTATTACAGTTTAAAAATACAAACTGGGTAAAAGACGGTTTATCGACCTTCTCCAGTAAAGTGTGCGCAAGTGAAGGTTCACTGAGTAGCGCGAAATCCTGATTGGCCACATCTTGTTGCACTACTTCAATGATTAAGTCTGGGCTTGCGGTTTCTGATAGAAAAGTCGCTTTTTCTTCGCAAGATAACGCTAGTGAGCCTTTTCCAGCAATAGCGTCATTTACACGCTGCTGCGCGGCTTTTTTCACGTTTGATGCTTTTGCAATCTGCGCCATTTTAAGCCAAAGAACAAAGCTATTAAGTTTCTCTAGCGCAGCAAGGCTCACATCAGCGCTTTCATCATTGAAGGCCAACTCGTGCAGTATTGTTTTTTCTTGTTGTTTTTCCGGTGAGAGATTTTTAATGGCTTCCAGTCTTTTTTCTGACTTTGGACTGGTGTGAGAAGGAGCAAATATACGACTAAATATCATCCTGTTTGAACCGCGCTATCGTGTTGTTATCATTATTTTGGTCCGAAAGAGAGCGTTTAAAATCGGCTTTGCTTTTATGCACAATTTCACCGCTCTCGCCTACTGTCATGTGTTCAGAGGATTTTTCTATTTTCGCCTGATACAACATAACCGCCTGCATACTGCTGGCTTTTTGCTCTTCGTTAAGTGGCGTTCCATCTATCCACTTACCTGTCTCTACTGCTTGACGCAAGCGTTCATAAACCTCTGGCGTCATACTGCTTACTAATGCATCTATATTCATCTAAGAAAAACGCTTTATCATTACAATACGTGCTCTATTTACTAGGTACCAAACAAGCCCGACAACCGCTCCTAAAATAGCAAGGTTGTGCTGAAGGTCTCCTGGCCTAGTCCCTCCCCAATACATAAAACCAAAACTCGCCACGAAAATTAGCATAGCAAGTAAAGACTGATTTTGAATGCTTTGGAGTTTTTGAAATCTGTGTAGGCTTTGCTTTCTTTCAACGTCTTCAGACGTTGCGTCACCCACCTTAAATCCACAATGAGGACACTCTTTCGCCTTGTCAGAGGTTTTTTTCTTACACGACGGGCAGTCAACTAATGCCATGCGTTGCTCCTGTTAATACGCTGCGAGTAAAAAACAACAGAGAATACGTCTTAGCCTCTCTGTCTCGCGGACGGGTATCATACTGAAGTTGGTTGCAACAATGAAGTCGGATTACCTACTTCACAAACAAAAAATGCGAGCGTTGCATTGCCACCAACCAAGCAATGCCTGCGCTCGCACTTTTTACTTATTGCAACAGTATTAAGACTAATCCATTACCTAAATAATAATTAATCCTGAAGTAGTTGCATCGAATTATTTCTTGGCCCTCGACCAGTAGTCATTGACCGTTTCTTTCATTTCTTTGCTCAATAGCAATATGCCAAACAAGTTAGGCAGTGTCATAACCACAATTGCTACCGCCGACAGCGCCCATACAAGGGTTGTATCTGAGAAAGCAGCCCATACGAAACCGGCAACGTAGATTACACGATAAGGCATAACAGAACGGGGGCCTAAAAGGTAGGTCATAGCACGGTCACCGTAATAAGACCACGCAATAGCGGTTGAGAACGCAAACAACAACAGACCAATAGAAACAATGTACTGCCCAAAGTCACCGAAGAAGCCTCGCGTGAATGCAATAGTGGTAAGTGCGGCTGAATGTACTAACGACTTACCACTTACTTCTAAGTTATCTTTAAGTGGTTTTCCGTCTTCTATTTTCAGTGTGCCAGTAAAGAGATCTTCGCTGCCCACAGAATATTTAACGTCTTCCGCCACAGAGCGCGAGTTAATAAGCGTAAAATCACCGCTTACTGCCGTTCCGTTTACCACTGTGATTGTACCCGTGTAAGGCTTAATCTCATTACCTTCGACATCGTTCAAAAAGCCATACAGCGATTCCACATCTTTCTTCTCGCTATCGTCGTACTGGCCGTCTACGAAGAACATATCTGAGCGGTCGAAAACATTTTCATGCTTCTCTTTCCAAACACCAGAAGAGAGGATAACAAGCCCGGTAATAGTACAAATCAAAATTGTGTCGATGAAGGGTTCTAGCAACGACACCATTCCCTCCGAAGCCGGCTCCTTTGTTTTCGCTGCCGCGTGAGCGATAGGCGCAGAACCTTGCCCCGCCTCGTTTGAGAACAAACCCCTGTTTACACCGCGGTTGAAGGCGTACGCAAGCGACGCTCCTAAAAACCCGCCAGCCGCTGCCGAACCAGTAAAGGCATCACCAATAACAGACATAAAAGACGGTATAATATTCTCTAAGTTAGCGAATATTACGGCCATTGCCCCAATGAGGTAAATTACCGCCATAATTGGCACAACGCGGGCCGTGAAAGCAGCGATACGTTGAATTCCGCCTAATATAACCAGTGCCAGCAATATGCCAAGTACACTACCCACTAGCCATGGTTCAAATCCAAATGTCGCTTCAATACTCTGTGCAATACCGTTACTTTGCGGCAAGTTACCTGTGCCAAAAGAGCTAACAACTGTTGCAATAGCAAACGCTACGGCTAACCATTTCATGTTAAGGCGACGATCCATGTAATACATGGGGCCACCCGCCATAGTACCGTCTTCGGTTTTTACGCGATATTTATGTGAAAGCGTAACCTCGACGAATTTAGTCGTCATACCTAAAAATGCGGTCACCCACATCCAAAATAAGGCCGCCGGACCACCCAAAAAGATAGCGAATGCCACCCCAGATATGTTACCCGTTCCTACAGTTCCAGAAAGTGCAGTGGTAAGCGCCCTAAAGTGAGTGGTGTCACCAGGATCGCTTTCTTTGTCGAACTTTCCTGTTATTACCTGCCACGCGTGCTTAAAGAAGCGAATTTGCGGAAATTTTAAATAAATCGTGAAAAATAAGCCCACGCCAAGAAGCACGAAAGGAAACCAGCGCGCTCCTCCTAAAAAGCTATCAAGCGTGATAAGTAAACCGTATAACCCTTCCAAGGTAATTCCCCTTTATTATTTTGTTGTTTTGTAATGTGTTGCTAACAATGTATGGCCAAGACCTCATCCAGGCGAGGTCTAATGTGTAAAATCGAACTTGTCGTTTTACTTATTATTTTGCTTATTTACCACTGCATTTACAGCAATAAGTATATCTTCACCAAATTGGCGACTGCGCTGAACAGACCAACCATAAACGTCATCTGGCACATTCGCGTTGTCTTTAAATGGCATTTCAACGGTGTACGCCATGCAGGTAAACTTTTCACCTACAGCGTTTGACGCTACGGTTAGATTTGCTTCACCGGGTGCATCTTTGTCGTAACCAAATTCATCCTGAAATTCAGGGGTAGCATTCAATAGCGCTGTCTTAAAGGTGTTTTCTAAATCTTTAATTTCATCATTGTAACTGGGGTTTCCTTCACCGCCTGCCACAAAATTGTACGGAAGCGCCTCATCACCGTGCAAATCTAAGTACATGTCGACACCTGTCTCTTCCATCGCATTTAGCACGTAAAGTACTTCAGGGCTTTTTTCTGCTGAAGGTGTCGCCCACTCTCGATTCAAGTTGGTACCCACAGCGTTAGTACGCAAATGTCCTCTCGCACCACCATCTGGATTCATATTCGGAACAATGTAAAACACGGCATTATCAAGCAACTGTCGCGCCAAACCGTCTTGCTCATCAAGTAACCGGTAAATGATACCTTCAGCGCACCACTCTGCCATGGTTTCACCAGGGTGTTGTCTTGCCGTGATCCACACTTTCTTTTTATTAGGTGCTTCTTCACCTATAACCAACAAGGACATATCGCGACCGTCTAGCGTGAGTCCAAGAAAACGATGCTCACATAATAATGACATCTGCGCATCGCAGATAAGGTCTAGATGACGTTCATAGCTGTACGGAATGAAGTAGGCAAAGTAAACGCTCGATTGCTCGAGCGTTAGTGAGAAAGTTAAGTTGTCACCGTCGAAAGAGGTTGGCACTCGAAACCAGGTTTGCCTATCGTAAGAAGCCAATACCTTATAATCCTTCCAACCTTCTGGGTATGCAGATGTTGCTAGCCCCTGAATTGTCACTTTATGCGTTACAAAGGTTTCACCCATCAAACGAAAATGAAACCATTGAGCAAACTCTGATTGGTTGTCTTTAGGGATGCTAAGAAGAATGTCTTCAGGAGATTTGGCGTGAACAACGTTAATGTTGCCACTGTCGAACTGACTGGAAATATGCATAGACTGTCGTTTCCCTTATTATTTGTGCGCTAATTTAGCATAGTCATTAACACAAATACCATGTGAATAGGCTGGTTTTACCAGCGCTACAGTATAGATTTTCTTTACGCTTATAAAAAAACCGACCCATAGGTCGGTTTTTATACATTTTTAGTGCCGTATTTGAACGCTTACGACATCAAGTGTTAAAGCGGCAGCGTTGGAAAGCTCAAGTTTGCCATATCACGAACAACGCGAAGTACCTGACAGCTATAGCCGAACTCGTTGTCGTACCAAACATAAAGCGTTAAGCGGTCTTCAGACACGATTGTGGCCTGCGAATCAACAACCGACGCGGCTCTAGAGCCTACCAAATCGGTAGACACGATTTCTTTGCTGGCTGTGTAGTCAATTTGGTGCTGAAGCTTAGAGAACAGCGCGGTGTCGCGCAAAAACTCGTTCACTGAAAGCTTGTCTGTAGCCTTTTCTAAGTTCAGGTTCAATATTGCCATGGAAACGTTAGGTGTAGGAACACGAATAGCATTACCCGTAAGTTTTCCACCTAGCTTAGGATATGCTTTGGCAACCGCTTTTGCTGCTCCCGTCTCCGTAATAACCATGTTGAGTGGCGCGCTGCGACCGCGACGGTCACCTTTGTGGTAGTTATCAATAAGGTTTTGATCGTTAGTATAAGAGTGAACGGTTTCGACATGGCCGTTTTTAATACCGTACTCTTCGTCTAACGCCTTTAACACCGGGGTAATAGCGTTTGTAGTGCAGCTCGCAGCTGAAACGATAGTATCGTCTAACGTCACTTCACTATCGTTAACACCGTGAACGATATTCTTGATGTCGCCCTTGCCAGGTGCAGTAAGAATCGCTTTAGCCGCTCCTTTTGCCTTGAGGTGAAGACCTAGACCTTCGCGGTCACGCCAAATCCCCGTGTTGTCGATAATAATAGCGTTATCAATGCCATACTGTGTGTAATCCACTTCATCCGGGCTGTTGGCATAGATAACTTGAATAAAAGAACCATTGGCTTTAAGTGCATTGCGTTCATGATCAATCGTAATGCTGCCGTTAAAAGGTCCGTGTACCGAGTCTCTACGAAGCAGGCTGGCGCGCTTCTCTAGGTCGCCGTCGCGTCCACCGCGCACAACGATCGCTCTCAGGCGAAGCTTATTATTTTTACCCTGGCGCTCGATAAGAAGGCGAGCAAGTAAACGACCAATGCGACCAAAACCATAAAGCACGACGTCTTGAGGCTGCTGGTTGTCTTCTTTATTAACAACTTCGCTGAGCTTTTCGGTCAAGTAGCTTTTAAGGTCGTCATTATCTACCGCAGAGCCATAATGAAAATCGAAAGCCAGTTTGCCGATGTCGATTTGCGCTGGCGCAATCTCCATCTCGCTTAAGGCTTCTAATATGGGATAACTTTCACGCAAACGAAGTTTAATACCCTCGTGTAAGCGCACTTTACGGTGTGCCTTTATAATGTCGATAGCGCTCGCATTAAGAAGAGAGCGACCATATACAGAAATTTCCACCGCTTTGTTGCGGTAAAGCTTCCCTACTAATGGCAACATGATTTCCGCGTATTCTTGACGCTCTTGCCAGCTACTTTGTAATTCCTGCTCGTACTGTTGATTCATTCTTAAGCCTTCATCGATATAAATTAACGTTGGTTTCACGTCAGCTTTTTATTATTCTTAGGGTACACGTAGGTGAGGTTCTGTCTGACGATGATGGCGCATATCTTAATTAATCACGCAGGGAAGACCAAATTGTCGATAAATTTCAAAATTGCAGTACTTTATATGAATAGACACCCATTATTTAGTAAATTTCCAACACTCTTACCTAAAGCTTGCTTTTTTACTTTACTGATATTGTTTGTACCAAGCTGTAGTGATTGGTTCGAGCCCACCATAAAAGAAATATGCAGTGAAAAGAGTGAGATGTGTACAGACTTAAGCCTTGATGCACGATGCACACCTCAGCGAGCAGAAATCATACGACTTCGTTATTACAACCAAGAACCGGCTAACGACGCCTTCAAGTATCCCCTTCTACTTGCTTTTGAATCGTATCTTGAGTGTGTTCAAGAAGTTCAACACATCGAGCACGTCAAACGAAAAGGCAAAGAAGCGACTCGCCTAAAAGGCGTTATTACCGCAAGACGAGAACTAGAACGCTTAGCCCGTGAAACTAAAGCTTCCTTAGACCCTTACCTTAGCTATTATCATTGGACTCGTTTCAATGACAAAGAAGCTTTCCATCGCTTTGAGCGCTATGTTGCAAGCGACCGAGTGAGTGATCCTGAGTTACTTGTGTCTCTAGCTTCTGTGCAAATTAAGTCAGACCAAAACCGCACCGTTGATACGCTTTACCGTGCATTGAGCTTATATACCGATAGCGCAGATATAGACGTGAGCATCTACCATTCTCTTGCTTCAATTGGTCTTGACGTAGAAAACTACCGAATGGCCTATGTATGGTATGGCGTAGCTGAAAAATATGACGACCGCTTACCTGACATTCAGCGTATTCAGTTGGGAGAAAAGTTTAGTCTACCTACCGATATTTTAGATGCAGTCACCGGCGATATTGTCAGCGCACTAGATAGCAGTACGTTTAATGCGGAAAAGCTAAAGCTGAACAAGTTATAAATATGAAATATAATTACAGTTAGATGTTTAAAAAAATGCTAAAAAGCATAAAAAAACCGCCATTTGAAGGCGGTTTTTTTGTTGGTTTTGAAAGCCATAACGAAACGAGGCTATTTTTTAACCAGCTGTTTACCTTTCTCATAGTATCAATCTCTCGTACTATTTTTTGAAACTCAGCCTCTCAATGCTCAGCCTTTCAAACCTTAGCCTTCTAAACCTCAGCCTTCTAAACCTCAGCCTTCTAAACCTCAGCCTTCTAAACCTCAGCCTTCTAAATCTCAGCCTTCCAAACCTTAGCCTTTTACCACCTCGTCATTGTCGCTCTTGAATGTCATTGACACTGAATTCACACAGTATCGCTGACCGGTGGGCTCGGGACCATCTGGGAAAACGTGTCCTAAATGCGAGTCACACTGTTTGCAGATAATTTCAACTCGTCGCATACCATGAGACACATCTTCTCTATAATCTACGTTTCCATCATCAAGCTGTTTGTAAAAAGATGGCCATCCACATCCTGCATCAAATTTAGTATCAGAGGGAAATAAAGGCGCGTTACAGCATTTACACACGTAAATACCATCTCGTGTTTCATCAAGAAGAGCACCTGTAAAGGGACGTTCAGTATGGGCCTGCCGACAAACCAGATACTCTTCTTCGCTCAGTTCTTGTTTCCATTTATCGTCTGACATTGCTACCTCTCTAACTTTTAAGAGTCACTGGCACGAGCCTTTGGATCATGCGTGTTCTTTTTCACTGCATACAGCACTTGTTCGGTTCAACCGTATTGAAGGCACTTTGGCCTTCTATACTAGTGCAATCACACCTAACAAAAGAGGGTGTATTCGTTGCCAAATACACCCTCGTTTAATGTTTTTTTACTAGCGTATTCGCATAGATATTATTAACTCTTGGCTAGCGTTTTATAGCGGTCTGTGGTCTTGCTGGATCACTCCACTCAATGTGGTATTTTTTACCCGCAGGCTTATCGAGTCGCTGATAGGTATGTGCCCCAAAGTAATCTCGCTGACCTTGAAGTAAATTAGCTGGCAATACAGCAGAGCGATAAGAATCGTAGTAACTCAGTGCAGACATCATTGCCGGACAAGGTATACCCGCTAATGCCGCTTGCGCAATCGACTCTCGCCAGTCACCCTGATATTCGGTAATTTGCTCAGCAAAATAGGGGTCCATCAGCAGGTTTGCAAGCTCTTCGTTGTTTTCATAAGCTTTTGAAATAGACTGCAAAAAAACAGCGCGAATAATACACCCAGCTCGCCAAATTTTCGCAATTTCACCAAAATCAAGTGTCCAACCGTGCTCTTTACCCGCCATGGCCATGAGCTGAAAGCCTTGCGCGTAAGCACAAATTTTTGAGCAATACAGCGCCTGCTCTAGCTTGTTGATGATCGATACTTTTTGCTCATCATCGAAAACCGATGCTTCAGGACCTGCTAGTACTGAGCTTGCGGCTACGCGTTCTTCTTTCAAACTTGAAATACTGCGAGCGAACACTGCCGCCGTAATAGTTTGAGCCGGGCTTCCAACTTGTAGAGCGCTGACTGCAGTCCAAAGTCCAGTTCCCTTTTGGCCTGCTTTATCTAATATGACATCGACCAGGGGCTGGTTAGTTTCTGGGTCTAGCTGCTCAAGAACTTCGGCGCTGATTTCTATCAAATAGCTGTTTAGTTTGCCATTGTTCCAACGGCGGAACACTTCTGCTATTTCAGCTGGGGCCATATGAAGTGCATCGCGCATTATCTGATAAGCTTCGCAGATAAGCTGCATATCGGCATACTCAATGCCATTGTGCACCATTTTCACATAATGCCCAGCTCCCACAGGCCCTATGTAAGTGGCACAAGGCTCACCTTCAAGTACAGGCTTGCCTGGCACAAAACTCTCGATTGGCTTACCGGTTTTCGCATCGACTTTGGCGGCAATTGACTTTAATACCGGCTCGATGCGTGTCCATGCATAGGGATTGCCCGATGGCATAAGCGACGGACCAAAACGAGCCCCTACTTCACCACCAGACACCGCTGTAGAGAAGAAAATAAACTTGCCTTTGTATTGCTCTTCACGAGCGACAGAGTCTGTCCATAAGCTGTTGCCAGTATCAACAACGATATCGTCTGCCTGTATTCCCGCATCTATCAGATGATTACATACGTGGTCTACAGGGTCGCCGGCTGGCACAGAAAGAATGATGAGGTGTGGTGCTTTGAGCTTACTGAGTAATTCCGTGTAGGAGCTACAGCCTTCGACACGTGGAGCAGCATCTTTTGCTCGCTCGCTTGCGTCTTTAGCTAAGATAGCATCAACTTTGTTTTGGTCTAAATCGAAACACGCTACTCGATAACCATGATCTACAAGGTTCATGGTAAGGTTATTGCCCATTACCCCTAAACCGATAAAACCGATATCACACGTTGTCTCAACGTGCGCACTACCACCATTATTTTGCATAGGAAAACCCTCACATTCAGATGGGAGAGCATGTTACCACCTGATGATATAAAGAACAGTCAAACATCTAAAATTTAGTACGGACTGCCGTATTTACCACCGGCAGTAAAGGTTAATAAGATATTAACCTTCTAATTCCGAGAAACTAAATAGCGTGAGTGATCGGCTCGCCTGAAGAAAAACTTTTTGTATACAAATGCAGGGCTGCTCGTTGAGAGATGCATACCTTGTGTCAAGTTGCAGTGTCCACCCCCCCTTCCGTTTTGCAGTGGGCAAATGAAACCTCATGTCATTTTCACTGGCGTTTACACACAAGAACCAGTGTTCGGGCTTCTTATTACCGCTGCGATAGCCCATTATTTCTACACCGAAAGCTTTGTTGTGATGCGCATTCCAATCTTCTGACGCTTTATCAGAGCCATCAGGTTTAAACCAGTTGATGGCTTTCACGTTTCGTGAAAGTGTGAAGGCATCATCTTGAAGCTTTAGCTCGCTTAATAACGCCGATGACTGACGCAAGCTAATTACGTATTGGCAGAATTGTAAAAAGTCTTGCTTGCTCTTGTTCATTTCCCAATTGAACCAGCTTATTGGGTTGTCTTGACAATAAGCGTTGTTATTTCCGTTTTGTGTGCGGCTTAGTTCGTCGCCACCAAGAATATGTGGCGTACCTTGTGAGAAAATAAGCGTAGCAAACAAGTTTCGCTTCTGGCGCTCACGAATGGCAAGTATTGCCTTATCCTTCGTTTCGCCTTCAACGCCATAATTAGCTGACAAGTTGTGGCCATGACCATCACGGTTATCTTCTAAGTTATCGAGGTTATGACGCTCAGCATAAGTCACCATATCGTGTAAGGTGAAGCCGTCGTGGTAACTTATGTTATTGACCGACGTAGAAATATGTCGTTGGCCTTTGTGAAAGATATCTCTCGACCCCATTAGTCGAGTCGCGAAATCTGGCGTACACCCATCATCTCCGCGCCAGAATGCGCGAATGGTATCGCGATATTTATCGTTAACTTCTAACCATGGTGATTCGAAATTACCCACCTGATAACCATCTGGACCGATATCCCATGGCTCAGCCAACAACACTTTATCACGCAAAACTGGATCGGCGCTAATAGCACGTAATAGTCCAGACTGACTGTTATATTGCTGGGGTTCACGACCAAGAGATACAGCAAGGTCAAACCTAAAACCATCAACGCCAATGGTGGTTACCCAATGACGCATAGCATCAAGTATGAGTCCCATCATAAACGGCTGGGCGGTGTTGATGGTATTTCCACACCCAGAATGATTGGAATAGAACACCTCTCCCGTATCGCTTTGTTCTAGCAAATAGGCTTCATAAGGACATAAGCCCTTATAGGATAAAATAGGGCCGCCAAAGCCTGCTTCAGCAGTATGGTTAAAGACAACATCAACAATTACTTCGATTCCCGCCTCGTGATAGCTGGCAACCATCTCTTTAAGTTCAGCTAAAGCATCACGAACGCCATACCGGGGCTCTGGAGCAAAGAAGTTAACCGGATTGTATCCCCAGTAATTCGTTAGGCCTTTGTCAGTAATAAAGGGTTCTGGCATAAACGAACACAGCGGCATAAATTGAACAGTAGTTACACCCAAAGCCTTAATATGACCAATGACACTGGAGTGAGCCGCACCGAGAAACTTCCCTCTATGCTCTAGGGGGACGTCTGGGTGTAATTTAGTTAAGCCTTTAATATGCGCTTCGTAAATAATGCGTTCTTGCTTATTAACTTTAGGACGAGAGACAGAGGTAGAAGCATAGGCGTCTTCATCTATAACCAATCCCTTAGGCACCATAAACTGTGAGTCGCTTTCATATTGGCGACGGTTCCATTTTATCGGACGGTTTAGTTTTTTTGCATAGGGGTCGATAAGAAGCCTATCGCGAGTCACCGTTTCAAGCTCATCTTTACACCGTTCTACTCGATAGCCATAAAGCTGCCCTGCTTTAATACCAGGCACAAATCCATGCCATACATTTCCGGTTTTCTCCGGCAGCATTTGCTCGTGTGTAGTTTGTTCGGTATCACTATTGAAAAGGCACAAGTACACAGCTTTTGCCCCAGGGGCATAAACTGCAAAATTACTTCCGCCTTCGACTAGGGTTGCCCCTAATGGAGATGAGCTGCCTGCCTCGATATGATTTATCTTATTGACTTGATTTACGTTTACGTTTTTATTCACCGCAGATATCACTCGTTGCCAAGATATGAAAAAAGAATCGACTTTGGCGAAAGCCTTACGCTCTCGCCCCAAATAAGAAACTCAACAGCTCCCTTACTTAAAAGCCACTTGGCCTCTAATGCTATTCATTTACAACATAAAAGATTGTCGCAAGAGGCGGTATAGTCAGCTCAACCGAATACTCTCTGTCATTCCAAGGCGTTTTTTGCGGATTGGCTTCAGCGATAACCGGCATGCCGCTTCCCCAAAACGCTTCATCATCGGTATTGAGGGCCAGCGTTAAGGTTTGTGCTGAGTCTACACCTACTCTAAAGTTCTCTCGTGGTACCGGAGTGAAATTAGAGATTACATACACCTTTTGCTTTATCGATTTTGCGTTACGGACAAATGAAACAATGCTTTGCTCGGCATTACCGTGGTCTATCCATGCAAATCCGTCGGCGCTGTGGTCTTGCTCATAAAGCGCTGGCGTATCTCGATAAAGATGGTTTAGTGCCTTGTATACCGACTGCACACTTGCGTGACGATCGAATTTTAATAGTCCCCAATCTAACTCACTGTCGTGATTCCACTCTGCTGATTGACCGAGTTCAATCCCCATAAAGTTAAGCTTTTTACCAGGGTGACCATACATAAAACCAGCGTAGCAGCGTAAGTTTGCTGTTTGTTGCCACTCATCACCCGGCATTTTTTGCAGCATGCTACCTTTGCCGTGAACCACTTCGTCATGGGAAATAGGCAGTACAAAATTTTCGTCAAATGCATACACCATGCTGAAAGTAATATCACCGTGATGATAGTTTCTGTAGGCCGGATCTTTGGCAATATAATGCAAAGAATCGTGCATCCAACCCATATTCCACTTAAAGCCAAACCCAAGGCCGCCATCAAAGAGCGGTCGTGACACTTTAGGGAAAGAGGTCGACTCTTCAGCAATCGTCATTGCATCAGGGAAATGCTTATAAACTTCTTCGTTCATCCAGCGCAGTAAACTGATAGCTTCGTAATTCTCATTACCACCATCTACATTGGGTATCCATTCGCCATCGTTGCGCGAATAGTCTAAGTAAAGCATAGACGCAACGGCGTCTACCCGAAGCCCATCGATATGGAATTTGTCCAGCCAATATAATGCATTAGACACTAGGAACTGACGAACTGTGTCTTTACCAAAGTCGTAAATGCACGAGTTCCAATCAGGATGCCACCCTTTTTTAGGATCTTCATATTCGTAAACACAGGTACCATCAAAACGCGCCAATCCATGACCATCTTCAGGGAAATGAGCAGGCACCCAGTCGATAATCACGCCGATACCGGCCTGGTGACAACGGTCCACAAAGTATTTGAAGTCATCAGGATCACCAAACCGACTGGTTGGCGCGAACATACCTACAGGTTGGTAGCCCCAAGATCCGTCAAATGGAAATTCTGAAATGGGTAGCAATTCCACATGGGTATACCCCATATCACTAACATAATCGATTAAGTTGTCAGCTAACTCTTTATAACTTAGGTACCGTGCAGCATTTTCATCATTAGGACGCTTCCAAGAGCCTAGGTGCACTTCATAAATACTCATTGGTGTAGTGTATTTATTGGCTTTGCGCTTCTCTAACCAGTCGCTGTCTCCCCACGTATAATTTTCGTGGTTATACACTTTTGACGCGTGAGAAGGATATTGTTCGGCACTAAAACCTAAGGGATCGGCTTTGTGAGGAAGGTCGTAACCCCGGCTATCCTTTACCTGATATTTATAGCGCTCGCCTTCAGCCATTCCAGGAATGAATAAGACCCAGTAGCCCATAGACGTTTTCTCCATGGGATGAACTCTTCCATCCCATTGGTTGAAATCGCCAATGACAGATACTGCAGAAGCGTTAGGTGCAAAAACACAATATCGAACGCCGTCTATCGATTCGCCATTTTGCGCCTCAACAGTAACAAGTTGGGCACCTGCCTGCTGAAACAAATTGAATGGCGTACTATCAATAAAATGCACGGCATGATAAGCCTGCTCTCTAAATTGATACGGGTCGATATACTTGTACTGATGCTCGCCTTCCGTCACATTAACGCGATAAACATGGTTAACGCACTCTCTTGGGATAGCCGCTTGAAATAACCCTGAAGCAGACACTGGGAGTAGCGAAATCTCATCAAATGCAGGATTTTCCCACGTAATGGTTATCGATGCTGCCTTTGGCCGCCAAACGCGAAGCAGTAACTCTCCTTCACTCTCAATAACACCCAACTGGGAAAACGGTTGTGAACATTTTGCCTGTTCAAATTGCTGCACTATTTGAGGCTCTTGTTGCATTTGCTACTCCTATTAAAAACCCGCTTCACGCGGGTCTAACTACCAATTCTTGGTGTGAGGCGGCATACATGCCACCTCATTTATTTACTCTGCAAACTAGCGTTGGCTTGCCTGTTTCCTTGCAGCAGTAAGTTTAGACGCTAACGTATTTATATCATGACTTTCGAAGATTGACTCAATATTCTGTGTCAACTTTCGTCGCCAATTCGGATACTCGTTAAATGTTCCCGGTATATTGACTGGCTTGTCCATTTCTAACCAGTCTTCTAGTTGCAGACTCAGCAATGCACTTGAGCCGCCTGCCATATGAACCTGCATACCATTGTTCAATTCTCGATTCATACCCGTCACATTCACATCATGGCCAACATGGTCCGCAATGGAATTATGGCCGTGAAGCGTATTGAGAATTTCCTGCTTATTCTCATGCCTGTCGGCGTAGAGGGTCTGTAAAATTTCCTCTGTTGGGTATAAGCCAATTTCTTTACCCAACTCTAAATCCAAACAGTGCCAGTACCCTATTAGTGTTGGCATGTCATGAGTAGTAAGGGTGCTCATAGACTGCTCTGGATAATGGCTTGGTGAATAAAAACCACCGTCTTCTGCCTGTTCGAAGAAAAATACACGATAAGAATAAACGCCATTTTGTGCAAGCTTACTACGAATTTCTTCTGGCACTGTTCCGAGGTCTTCGCCTATAACAAGGCTTTTATTGCGATGGCTTTCAAGCGCCAATATGCCTAGTAAGTCATCAACAGGGTAATACACATACCCGCCCTCTTTGGCGCTATCGCCTTTCGACACCCACCACAAACGCAGAAGTGCCATAACGTGATCAATACGCAGCGAACCCGAGGACGCCATATTAGAGGCAAACAAATCGATAATAGGTTGATAGCGCTGCTCGTACAGTTTTTGAGGGTCCATTGGAGGAAGTCCCCAGTTTTGTCCTAGCGGCCCAAGGATGTCAGGTGGGGCGCCTACGCTTGCGTCAATGCAGTAAAGATCTTTGTTACCCCATATTTCGGCGCTTCCCTCACTCACACCTACTGCAAGGTCTCGATACAATCCAATTGTCATATTAGCGGCATCAGCTCGGCTGCTCGCCAACTCTAACTGCTGCGCTGCTATCCATTGCAAAAACAAATAGAATTTTACGTCGTGAGCATTGTCTTTCTTAAATTTCGCCACTGCACTATTGTGGTAGTCCTTATAGGCTTTAGGGAATACCGGCCACCCCCAGCTTTCCTTACCGTCGGCTTTTAATTTTGACTGCAGCGCATCGTACACGGCAAGCATATCCAGGCTCTCACCACCGGCTTCAACAAAAGCATTAAACGCTTTATTTTGCGGCGTTTTACCTTTTAAGAAGGTATCGTTATAAACGTTAAAGAGTGCATATAACGCAGATAGTTTAAGGTGTGCTACCGCTTCATAATCTACGTGTTCGGCATCACGAGCTTGTTGAAGTAACGCTTTAAACTCTTTGGTACTTACCACATCTTGAACCGCTTTATCGTCGTAGCCCTCGACAGCCGTCACATCGATGTACAAATAATTTAGCCAGCGGCGAGAGCTAGGTCCATAAGGTGAGCACGCATTCGGGTTAGCAGGATAAAGAGCATGTATAGGATTCAAACCAATAAAGTCTGCCCCAACGCCTGCCGCTTTATCGATTAACTGCGCCAAGTCTGAAAAATCGCCAATCCCCCAGTTTTTCTCACTGCGCACGCAGTATAACTGAACGCTTAATCCCCAAATCTTCTTGCCCGCTTTTATTTCATCAGGCGTATAGCAAGCTTCTGGCGCAACAATCATGCGCGATGTTGCAAGCTGATCGTCATCTGCTTTCAAGACAATGTTGTGATATCCCAGCGGAAAATCGATGGGCAGTTTCACAAGATATTCATGAAACTCTACATCATCGATGTGGGCCATGGATGACATTTCTTGGTCTACCGGGACAAATGAATACTCGTGCTGTGTACCGTCTTCAAACGTAATATCAACAAGGTGTTCATCGTTAACCAATTCTATTGGCAAGCGCAATGGCAGATACACATCGTGAGACGATCTAATTACCTGAACAGGATTTAATGGTGATAACCACACAGCGTTAATATCTTGAGTGATTTGAGATTGAATTTTTTCATCACTCGACGTGTCATAACCAAGAGCGTTTAATAATTTAGCTTTACTTGGCTCTGCGATGGTTGTTGGTTTCCCCCATGCGTCGACATAGTGGGTTTCAATTCCACGCATTTCAACCAGTTGTTGCAGAAGTTGTTGTGTCATTGTGTGTCATTCCTGTTATTCGGCAGAAGACGCTGGCATGAGTTAATTCTAAAAAGCGCCTACAAACAATTTTTTAACATTATTCTAGAAACTACGCGTTGACGAAACTGAATACGATTGCATAAGTATTTCTTCGTAATTTTGCAACACTTTGCGTTTTTATTTTGCTAATTATGGCATTTTGATCCATACTTTACGTAATTTATTTTCAATTTATTTTAAATTTTCGAGGTACGTTATGACAATTCGCATCGGTATCAATGGTTTTGGCCGTATTGGTCGCCTAGTAATGCGCGCAGCAGCAGAGCGTCAAGACATCGAAGTTGTGGCAATAAACGACTTGCTAGACACAGACTACATTGCTTACTTATTAGAATATGACTCTACCCACGGTATGTTCGATGGTGAAGTAACAGTAGACAATGATAGCCTTGTCGTAAACGGCAAAACTATTCGAATCACCTCTGAAAAAGATCCTGCATCACTTAAATGGGACGAAGTTAACGTAGACGTTGTTGTTGAATCTACGGGTTTATTCCTAACAAAAGAAACTGCGGCGAAACACATCGAAGCTGGTGCGAAGAAAGTTGTAATGTCTGCACCTTCAAAAGACGATACGCCAATGTTCGTGATGGGCGTTAACCACGAAAGCTATGCTGGCGAAAACATCGTTTCTAATGCATCTTGCACAACAAACTGCTTAGCGCCGCTGGCAAAAGTACTAAACGACAAGTTTGGTATTGTTGATGGCCTGATGACAACAGTTCACGCAACAACGGCTACGCAAAAAACTGTAGATGGCCCTTCAATGAAAGATTGGCGCGGCGGTCGCGGTGCAGGCCAGAACATCATTCCATCATCAACAGGTGCTGCAAAAGCGGTAGGTAAAGTTATCCCTGAGCTTAATGGCAAACTTACTGGTATGGCGTTCCGCGTGCCAACTCCAAACGTATCAGTAGTAGACTTAACTGTAAACCTAGCAACGCCTACCAGCTACGACAACATTTGTGCAGCAATGAAAGAAGCGTCTGAAGGCGAGCTCAAAGGCATCATGAGTTACACTGAAGACGCAGTAGTGTCTAATGACTTTGTAGGCAACCCTAATACGTCTATCTTCGACGCCACTGCCGGCATTGCGCTTACTGATACTTTTGTAAAAGTTGTATCATGGTACGACAATGAGTGGGGCTATTCATCTAAAGTACTTGATTTGGTTGCACACATTTCAAAATAATTAACTAGCGACAAATAATGCAACATTAACGCTTTATTTGTCTGATAGTTAAGGTAATCTAAAGGCGTAGAATTCAAATCTACGCCTTTTTTGTTTGCGTGATTTTTCATTTTTTCGTCACACAGACTTTTCATACTTTTTATCATTCTCGGAGGACACATGTCGCCGGTAGCTTCAGTCTCCCTAAGCGAGTCAAATGGACTCTCTTTCGTTAATATTGAAAATGCATTCGCGTCAGCAAAAATTAGTTTATTTGGCGGCCACGTATTGTCTTTCATTCCAGCTGCAGATAACAAAGAACGCTTATGGGTTAGCCCTCATGCCTATCTAAACGGAGAGCGACCTATTCGTGGAGGAATTCCAATCTGCTGGCCTTGGTTTGCCAACGACCACGGTAGAGATGACGGTGAGCTTCCCTCACACGGATTTTTGCGCACTCAGGTATGGAAACTGGTTAATTCAACAGAAGATAGTAAGGGAACAACGGTAGAACTTGCGCCCTCATTTACACGAGCAGAGGGCTTCGAGTACGATTGTAGCGTGACCCTTCGTGTGCATGTAGGCGAAAACTTGCAAGTGAGTCTTGAGACTGAAAACACAGGCGTCATTCCGTTTTCTTTTAATACGGCGCTTCACACCTATTTCCATGTCGAGAATATAAAACACACAGAGTTAAAAGGCATTTCTGGCGATTATAAAGATAAGTTAGACGACTGGGCCGTAAAACCGACACCGGCTCCCTACACCATCGACGCTGAAACAGACCGTATTCATTTATCTGCTGTAAAACAGACAACCATTGCAGTTGACGATAAAGACTTTACTGAGGTGCTTTCACAGGGCAACGATTCGTTGGTTGTCTGGAATCCGTGGCAAAGTGCCGCGTCTATTTCAGATATGGACCCGTTTGGATACAACCATATGGTGTGCGTTGAATCATCGGTGACCAAAGGTCTTGAGCTTGCACCAGGTGAAAAAGCTGAACTGGTGCAAACCGTGCGCCCAATCACTTAGATTAAAAAAATCGATGCCTCGTACACCACTTGCATATCTGCAAACAAAAAACCTGCCGAGAGGCAGGTTTTTATATAAGTGACTTACAACAAGGATGTTAGACGTTTGCGCCTGCAACAGCCTCTTTCGCTAATTGTGTAATACGGTCCCAATCTCCTGATTCAATGGCATCATCAGGCGCTAACCACGAACCACCTACACATTTCACATTGTTCAATGACAGGTAATCATTGTAGTTGTTAGGGCCAATACCACCTGTTGGGCAAAAGGTTACATCAGGGAAGGGACCACTGATTGATTTTATCGCTTTCACCCCACCAGACGCTTCCGCTGGGAAGAATTTCATGTGGGTGTATCCAGCGTCTTTTCCTTTCATCAGGTCTGAAGTTGAAGAAATACCAGGAATAAGAGGAATTTCAGCTTCCATACCCGCTTTTAATAAGTCGGCAGTCATACCTGGGCTTATTGCGAACTTTGCACCTGCATCCACAACGGCTTTAAGCTGTTGAGCGTTGGTTACTGTTCCTGCACCAATAAGTGAATCTGGCACCTCTTCTGCAATACGCCTAATAACATCTATTGCTGCTGGTGTACGAAGCGTTACTTCAAGAACTTTGATCCCACCAGCCATCAGCGCTTTTGCCAAAGGAACGGCTTTTTCTACGTCATTGATAACCAGTACGGGTACCACTGGCCCTGCCGCAAAAATTTCCTCTGGAGAATATTTCCATTTTGTCGTCATAATTTAACTCGCTGTGTTTTGATTCAAATAAGCAGCTGCTCCCAAAAGGCCATGATCGGGTTCTGCTATCAAATAGGTAGGGATATCTTTCACATAGTGCTTCATTTGACCTTTAGCTTCGAAACGAGCTCTGAAGTCACTATTCTTTATAAATTCTGGGAATCGATTTGCTATGCCACCACCAATGAAGATACCACCGGTAGTTGCCATATTAAGCGCTAGATTGCCCGCAAAACTGCCCATAATTCGGCAGAATTGATGCAGAGCGGCTTCGGCAATTGCGCAAGTTCCTGCTAATGCAGCCTCAGTGATTTGTGCTGGCTCATTAAACTCAACCGGCTTTTTTGCATGATTGGCAAGCGCAGTATAGATATTAAGAATACCTCGCCCTGACATCACCTCTTCAGCTGAAGCTCGTGAGAAAGTGGCCTGCAAATGTCTCCACACCACTATATCGGTCTCATCGACCGGTGCGAAGTCTACATGTCCGCCTTCGCCGTCTAGCGTTTGCCAGCCCGAATCGGTCATAGTGATATGTTCAACACCAAGGCCGGTTCCCGGACCAAAAACTGCAATATTGCCGTTTTCTATAGCTGTACCTTCACCCACTTGAACTACTTGCTCACTGCTCAGTACCGGAAGTGAGTGCGCCACAGCCGTAAAATCATTGATAACAAAAAGCGCATCTAACTTCAGCTGTGCTTTTAGCGCATTTTGCGAGAATGCCCAACTGTGATTGGTCATCTCAACCTTATCGCCTAATACTGGGCAGGCAATGGCTATGCAACCTTCGCTAAAACTAACCTCAGGCATGTCTGAAAAATACTGCGCTATGGCGAGATCAATACTTGCAAACTCTTCGCACATGTACTTTTTTATGTCGGTGACGCCCGACTCGGTAACCCGAGCCAGACGAATGTTCGTTCCACCAACGTCAGCCACAAATCTCTGGCTCATTACGCTTGCTCCTGGGTATAGAATAAAGAGCATGCTCCTTCTTCTGCCCCCGTGAGAATAGCGCGCATGCCTGCGAACATTTCACGTCCCATACCAACATGATGATTTGCTAAGTTAGCAGGCGCTGCTTCACGAGCTGCTAATGTCTCTTCGTCAACGTGCAGCGTAAGCGCACCTGTTTGTGTGTTTAGCTCAATGATATCGTCGTTTTGAACCTTCGCTAGCAAGCCACCTTTATATGCCTCAGGGGTAACATGAATAGCAGCGGGCACTTTACCCGACGCTCCAGACATACGACCATCGGTTACCAAGGCAACCTTAAACCCTTTATCTTGCAAAACACCTA
The DNA here is from genome assembly GCF_001886475.1 of Alteromonas sp. RW2A1. Taxonomy (NCBI): domain Bacteria; kingdom Pseudomonadati; phylum Pseudomonadota; class Gammaproteobacteria; order Alteromonadales; family Alteromonadaceae; genus Alteromonas; species Alteromonas sp. RW2A1. Next base: position 2,533,326 of record NZ_CP018031.1, read on the forward strand.
GCGGCGGCGTTAAACGGTGTAGTTCAGGCATACCAATGGCTGAAGGCCCTTGGAAACGCACTACAACGATACAGTCTTTGTCCAATTTGCCTTCTTTAAACGCAGCATCTAGTTCAAACTGATCTTCAAAAACTACCGCAGGCGCCTTTAAGGTGCAGTGTGGCGTGCGTAGCGCTGAGGTTTTAATCACCCCGCGGCCCAAGTTGCCATCTAGTACACTTAAACCACCATCTGGCTTAAACGGTGCATCCACGCTAGCGAGTACTTCTTTATCGTGAGATTCGCTTGCGCCATCTCGCCATTCTAGTTCGCCGTCAATCAGTCTTGGCTCTTTGGTGTAAAAGTCTAAGCCTTCACCACAAATAGTTTTAACGTCGTTGTGAAGCAAGCCAGCATCAAGCAACTGCTTCATAAGTAACGACATACCACCAGCAGCAACAAAATGGTTAATATCTGCAGAGCCATTAGGGTAAATTCGAGTAAGAAGCGGCACTGCATTTGAGATATCTGAGAAGTCATCCCAATTGACGATGTAACCTGCTGAGCGTGCAACTGCAATTAAATGCATAGTGTGGTTAGTAGAACCACCTGTTGCCAGCAAGCCGACAAGACCATTCACAATCGCCTTGGCATCAACAATATGACCAATAGGCGTGTAATTTTCACCTAAGTCAGTAAGACGCGTCGCCTGTACTGCTGCAGCTTTTGTAAGCGCCTCGCGAAGCGGTGTACCAGGATTGACAAACGATGAACCCGGCAAGTGAAGCCCCATCATTTCAACGACTAACTGATTAGAGTTAGCAGTACCGTAGAAAGTACAGGTTCCCGCTGAATGATAAGACTGAGATTCCGCTTCTAACAATGCGTCACGACCAACTTTACCCTCGGCAAATTCTTGACGAACACGGGCTTTTTCTTTGTTAGGTAAGCCAGAGGGCATAGGGCCAGCCGGAACAAATACCGTTGGTAAGTGACCAAAGGTTAACGCCCCCATAAGCAGCCCAGGTACGATTTTGTCACAAATACCTAGCATCATGGCACTGTCGAACATGTTGTGAGATAGCGCTACCGCTGCTGCTTGAGCGATATTATCGCGACTCATTAGGCTCAGATCCATGCCCGCCTGACCTTGCGTGACACCGTCACACATAGCCGGAACACCACCTGCGAACTGAGCAACACTGCCTACTTCTTTAATGGCCTGTTTGATTATCGCAGGGTATGTCTCGTATGGCTGATGAGCCGAAAGCATATCGTTATATGACGAAATAATAGCGACATTGGCTTTGGTCATCGAACGCAAGTCACTTTTTTCTTCTGTGCCGCATGCTGCGAAGCCGTGAGCAAGGTTACCGCACGATAATACGCCACGATGAGGCCCCTGACGGCGCGCCTTTTCAATTTTTTCTAAATATGCTTTTCGCGTTTCTTTACTACGCTCGATAATACGTTGCGTAACTTCTGCAATTTGTGGATTCATTTTTCGTCTCCTATGGCGCCCACATCAGTGTAACCGGTGCTCTGTTTACAACCGCAGTGATAGGCTTTTGCGCTTCGGTGGCATTGTCGATAGCATCGAGTAGTACCTGTTTTTTCTTCTCACCTGTAAGGTGCAAGAAAATATGTCTGCTATTAAGTAGTGCGGGGAGTGTCAACGATATGCGTTGATGAGGTGCTGTTGTTGGTTGAACAGCGATACATGTGCGACCGCTACTCATGTCCAGGCCGTCTTTAACCTGTTCAGAACACGGAAAAAGCGAGGCAGTGTGACCATCTTCACCCATTCCAAGAATAAGTGCATCGAATGGTTGAGACATACTGGCTAAGTGACGCTCGGCAAGGTTAATGCCGTCATTAGCATCTTCAACATCGCTTCTTAACTCCACAAAACGGGCTGCTGCAGCCTTATTTTGGATCAGGTTGTTTTTAACCAAGCTAGTGTTACTTGCTTCGTGGTCTTCACTCACCCAACGCTCGTCGGCAAGGGTAATGTCCACTTTATCCCACGGTAAGTCAGTATTGCTCAACTGCTTGAACAACGCTAAGGGCGTACGTCCACCGCTGACAACCAAAGAGGCTCTACCGCGTGTTTTAATTCCGGTTTCTAAAATACTAACTAGGTCTTCTGCAAATGCATTGGTAAGTGCATCAGGACTTTCGAATGATAATGTAGTTAATGCCATATTACTTCTTCTTCACCGTCTTGCTTTCATACCAACTACGGTTTGCTCTTGCTAACAAACCAATAGAGTCGACTGGTCCCCAGGTGCCTGCTTGATAAGGTTCTGGTGGCTCACTTGATGTTTTCCATGCGTCGAGTATTGAGTCTACCCATGTCCACGCTTGCTCTATTTCGTCGCGACGAACAAACAGCGCCTGGTTGCCTAACATCACCTCAAGCAATAATTTTTCATAGGCGTCAGGAATGCGCTCATCGGCAAATGCCTCAGAAAAACTTAGGTTTAGCTTCGACTTTTGAAGGTCCATAGAACCAGAGTTGGTAAGACCAGGAACCTTATTCATTACGGTTATCTCAACACCCTCATCTGGCTGCAGACGTATAACCAGTTTATTAGGCGGTAGATTCTTAAAGCTATCGCCAAATAAGTTATGAGGCTGACGCTTAAAGTAAATAACAACTTCACTTACCTTGTTTGGCATGCGTTTACCCGTGCGAAGGTAAAAAGGCACACCCGCCCAACGCCAGTTGTCAATTTCCGCTTTAATAGCAACGAATGTTTCTGTTTTACTTTGCGTGTTCGCGCCTTCTTCCTCTAGGTAACCAGGTACTTCTTCACCTTTTACAAACCCAGCGGTATATTGGCCGCGAACAATGCTTTCATTAATGTTAGAAGCATTAATAGGACGCAGTGCTTTAAGTACCTTCAACTTTTCATCACGAATGCTGTCTGCGTCTAGTGTGGTAGGCGGCTCCATGGCAACCAAGCTCAAAATTTGAAGCAAGTGGTTTTGAACCATGTCGCGCATTTGTCCGGCGTCATCGAAATAACCCCAACGGCCTTCAATACCTACAGACTCAGCAACTGATATTTGAACGTGGTCAATGCAGTTGTGATCCCAGTTAGTCGCAAAAATTGAGTTAGCAAAACGAAGAGACACTAGGTTAAGAACAGTTTCTTTGCCCAGGTAATGGTCGATACGATAAATCTGCTTCTCATCAAAATATTCAGCAACTTGCTCGTTAATCACTTTTGAGGACGCAAGGTCGTGACCAATCGGCTTTTCAAGCACTACGCGAACGCTTGAATCGATGATTTTACAGCTGTGTAAACCGCGGCAAATATCCCCGTAAATGGCAGGAGGCGTTGCTAAGTAGCAAACCATGGTGCGCGTAGGATCTACGTGATCGTCTAAAACGCAATAGCTATCAACGTTTTTCATATCAACACAGGCATAGTGAAGTCGAGTCTTCATTCTTTCCCATGTTGCTTCGCACAAGTCTTGCTCGCCGAATTTCACCAGGTTTGAATGAACTTCATCAACGTAGTCCTCTAGCGACATATCGTGGCGAGCTACACCTACAATTGTCGTTTCAGGATGCATTAAATTCGCTTTTTCAAGCTGATAAAGTGATGGCAACAGCTTGCGTCGTGAAAGATCGCCCAATGTACCGAAAAGTACAAAATCGCAGGGCTCGTAGGAATTCTCCAATACCATATTCGTCGACCTTTTTTATGTGTATGTACGTGTCGTGCTGGTTCTTTATTTACAACACTAACGACTATTATTACCGTATAGTTAACACCAAATGTAGTAAAATTACAACTTCAACAAACTACAAGATGAAATTCTTTCGTTATCGATGGATTTTAGGGTATCTCAATGGCAAACAAAACATAAAAAATGTCAAAAAATTACATTTTCCTTGTCATAGGTTTCACATTGAGTAGTATTACGATGTACATTAGAACAATCTGGGCCATTTACTTGTCGTATCTGTATGAACATTTTAGAAAAAATCACACAAAATAAAGCCGCATTTAGCAAATCAGAAAAGAAGGTTGCCGAGATCATACTTGCCAACCCCCAGACCGCCATTCATTCAAGTATAGCAACGCTGGCGAAAATGTCGGATGTGAGTGAGCCTACCGTAAATCGTTTTTGCCGCAGGCTAGACACTAAGGGCTTCCCAGATTTTAAATTGCATTTAGCACAAAGTTTAGCCAACGGTACTCCATACGTAAACCGTCATGTCGATGAGAACGACAGCCCAGATGAGTATACCAATAAGATTTTCGAATCGACCATGGCGTCTCTTGAAGTGGCGAGACAGTCGATAGACGTAAACGTGGTAAACCGAGTTGTTGATCTGTTGACACAAGCGCAGAAGATTTCATTCTTTGGCCTTGGCGCCTCTGCATCTGTCGCCCACGATGCATTAAACAAATTCTTTCGCTTCAATGTTCCAGTGGTTTATTTTGAAGATATCTTAATGCAGCGAATGAGCTGTATGAATTGCTCGGCTGGCGATGTCGTTGTTCTCATTAGTCACACCGGCAGAACCAAAAGTTTGGTCGAGATTGCCCAAATCTCTCGCATGAACGACGCAACTGTGGTGGGTATAACCTCTGCAGATAGTCCGTTAGCACAAGAATGTAGTTATGTGCTTTCTCTTGAAGTACCAGAAGACACCGACATGTATATGCCCATGGCATCACGTATTGCGCAATTAACGCTAATCGATGTGCTCGCAACGGGTTTCACACTTCGCAGAGGCAACAAATTTAGAGAGAATTTAAAACGGGTAAAAGATACTCTGCGCGGCTCTCGATACGAAAAGCGAGATGGGTAGCGTTAGAAATGCAAGCCCTACTCAGTGATATTGCATATTAGTGAGCTTGCTTAACGGCATCTGTGCTCTATAATTTAAAAAAGTCTCTATATTGAAAACGTTGCGATTATTTAGCATTTTCTCGCCTTATTTATCCATTTTGGTCAAAAATTGTAAGTAATTTCACTACAACTGGTCGAGCCAGTGCAGCGTTTTTCTTTCTTTCATTCACATTTTTGTCAAAATAAACTACTATTCTGTAATAAAATTACGTAAAGCGATTACAGCATCAGTGTGTTGGCGTATTCGACTTACTTATCTTTTCTATAAAAGAAGCAGCGACGGAACCCCATGACTAGAAGAACCAAAATTCTTGCCACATTAGGCCCCTCAACAGATTCACTTGAAAAAATTAAAGCACTTATTGCAGCCGGAGCAAATACGGTTCGCATGAACTTTTCTCACGGCCAAGCAGAGGACCACATTGAGCGTGCTAAACGCGTTCGCGAAGCTGCTAAAAGCTTGGGTAAGTACGTTGCTATTTTAGGTGATTTGCAAGGACCAAAAATTCGTGTAGCAAGATTTGTTGATGGTGCTGTTCACTTAAATATCGGCGCAACCTTCGTGCTCGACGCAGAACTAGAAAGAGATGCCGGCACTGTAGATAAAGTAGGTATAGATTATAAAGCCCTTCCCGACGATGTCTCTGCAGGCGACATTTTGCTGCTGGACGACGGCCGAATTCAATTAAAGGTCACAGGTGTAGAAGGTCGAAAAGTCATTACTGAAGTCACCGTTGGTGGCAAGCTGTCTAACAATAAAGGAATCAACCGTCAGGGCGGCGGTCTATCGGCTGAAGCTCTTACAGAGAAAGATAAACAAGACATAAAAACAGCGGCGCTCATTGGCGTAGATTATCTAGCGGTATCATTCCCAAGAAGTGGCGCAGACCTAAATTATGCCCGTGAACTTGCAGAAGCAGCAGGCTGTCACGCGAAAATTTGTGCAAAAGTTGAGCGTGCCGAAACAGTAGCAACAGATGAAGCGATTACCGACATTATCAGTGCGTCTGACGCAGTTATGGTAGCACGCGGCGATCTGGGTGTTGAAATTGGTGACGCTGAACTCGTCGGCGTACAGAAAAAGCTTATTGCGCGCTCTCGCCAGTTGAACAAAGTTGTTATTACAGCAACGCAAATGATGGAATCGATGATAGATAGCCCAATGCCAACTCGTGCTGAGGTAATGGACGTAGCCAATGCCGTACTTGATGGTACCGATGCGGTTATGCTGTCAGCAGAAACTGCTGCGGGTAGCTTCCCTATTGAAACTGTTGAAGCCATGGCTAGAGTATGTGAGGGTGCAGAGACACATCCAAGCGTTAAAATTTCAAAGCACCGCATGGATCAGCAGTTTTCATCTACCAGTGAATCCATCGCCCTGTCTGCGGTATATGCTGCTAACCACTTGCCAAGCATAAAGGCCATTGTTGGGTTAACAGAAAGTGGTAATACCCCCAAACTTATGTCGCGTATTACAACATCACTTCCTATTATCGCAATGTCACGTCACGAATCTACACTGAATGCCATGGCACTTTACCGTGGCGTTAAGCCAATATTTTTCGATTCATCTAACAGCGAACCAGGTCAGCTTAAACACGATGTAGTGGCGTGTTTAAAAGAAAAAGGACTTGTTGAAAGTGGCGACAGTATTATTCTGACTTACGGTGATGAGATGGAAAAAGTGGGCGCTACAAACACGCTGAAGGTGGTTGACGTAGAATAACCAGCTATCTTGCAGTTGATGCAGTCACGTTTTTGCAAAAGACGTGCTAGCAACTCAGACCAACAAATCAGACCAACAAAAAAAGGGGCTAACGCCCCTTTTTGCTGTTTAGATGTATAAGCTCAGATGTACTGGCTCAGACTATCAACCAATTAGTTCATCGCTGTTTCTGTGACTACTGTCAGGTTGTTCTCTACGTCTTTCACGTCAGAAGCATTTTTAGCAATCTCAATCGCTAAGTCTTCTTCAGCGTCAGAGTCAACTGTACCTGTTAAGGTAACGACACCGTTTTCTACATCTACATCGATGTCAAAACCAGAAATGTCGGTATCCATAAGTAACCTTGTTTTTACCACGGTTGCAATTTTAGCATCCGTCAGCTCACTGGCACCTTGCTCGTAGCCCTCTTCCATGTCGTCAGACATTTTAGAGGTCATCGAATCGATATCTCTGTCTTCGATAACGGTAAGTTTGTTATCTACTGACATCACGCCGTCAATGTTGGCGACTAGTTCTTCAGCAAGCTTTTTGTCCACTGAGTTCTCTACTTTACCCGTTAAAATAACGTCGCCGTTTTTAACGTCTGTATTAATGTCAAAGGAATCAAGGTTGCCATTGAACAGCAGCGTAGCTTCAGCCTTGCCATCAATCCATGCGTCTTTGGCGCCTTCTTCCCATGCGTTATCTGTTTGGCTATTTGAGTTCATGTCACCTGCAAAAGCAGCCGTTGACACTTATGTAGCAATAATCATAGATAGTATTGTACGTTTCATAACATTTCTCCTTTGTTGAAACTCAAGTATGAGTAAGCTAGGTTCATGCCAATGCCTTAAGCCATTGATATATTTACTATTCGTCAATAAATTTTGGAAATTTAGATTCGTCTGCCTGAAAACATTGCGTAGCATTCGGCAAAAATTACTGATTCTCATTTAGATTCAATCAACACTGCTTTAATAAAGTCTCTTTTCCGCTAAGTACGACTTGAACAACACATGTCTTTGGAAAAGCAAATTAGATGGCACACCTGTAAGAATTTATTAAGCAGTGCATCTTTTTAGTTAAATAAAGCGTTACGTAAATGAAAGCTTGAATTCGTGACATCAATTACATGTAATATGGTTGTCATCTTTATACCTCTTGCTGATTCATATCAGTAGACTAGAACTCATCAATATATTACGGACAATAAATGGACATTTTTCTTCTATTAATATCGACGTTTTTAATCGCGGTTAGCTTTGTACCCTTATTACCGTCCTCGCACTGGTTAGTGAGAGTGTGGGAATTCCCTCGCTTGCAAATCGCTGTACTCATTATTGCAGCTCTTATCTCTCATGCGTTCTTTACAATTGAAGACTACACATATCTTTCAATAACGCCGTTTCTAATCTATGCACTAGTCACTGGGTTAGTGATAAGTTTGGTATACCAACTTGTTTGGATCCTTCCCTACACTCCCCTTTATCGAACAGATGTTCAACGCAGTAAAACCCCTTCCAAAAAACGCACAATTAGCATACTTTCGAGCAATGTCTTTATGCACAACAGCAACTATCAAAAGCTGCTGGACCATGTAACCGACAAGAGGCCTGATTTTTTGGTTACACTTGAATCAAATGAAAAATGGCAGCGAGCACTTCAGCCATTGGAGAAAGACTATCCTTACACTAAGTTTTGTGCTCTTGAAAATCTCTATGGCATGCATGTGTACAGTAAGTATGAGTTTGAAGAACACCAGTTGCGTTTCTTGGTTGAAGACGATGTACCGTCGGTAAAGGCTATCGTAAGAGTGGATGGTGTTCCTATTACACTGCAGTTTATTCATCCCAAACCCCCAAGCCCGACAGAAAATGAATATGCACGGCCCAGAGACATAGAGTTAAATATTGTGGGCAAGGAAGTGGCTCAGACAACGGGTCCTGTAGTTGTCGCAGGAGACTTAAACGATGTCGCGTGGTCGCCCACCACAAGAAAGTTTAAAAAGGTAAGCGGGCTACTAGACCCCAGAGAAGGTAGAGGATTCTTTAATACGTTCCATGCCCATTACCCTCTTGTTAAATGGCCTCTAGATCACGTTTTTCATTCATCACATTTTAAACTGGTACGTTTAGAGCGACTAAGCGATATTGGCTCAGACCATTATCCTTTGTACACAGAATTGGAATTGGCGTTGGAGTAACGCCTTTTCTCTATAAAAAACTTGCAGAAGTAGAGCCTTAGAAAAGGTAGTTACTTGTATGTGAGTATCATTTTTTTTCTACACACCACATTAAGCTTTTACAGGCATCTTCACGGCGCTTGAAATGCGCTAAACCAATAAGCTTTCCATCTCTTGGCCAAACAGCCTGCTTCAACACGTCGTTATCAGCTTCGGTAAGTTTTTCAGCGCTTAATTGAATTTCGATAGCCTTTTTGTTGGGTTTAATTAGCGTTGGTACCGCATCGACAACGATTGACTTATCCACGCAAATATATTCCCTTTTTACAGGATCACGCACTACACCGATAATATTGTTGTCGCTGATAATGGCCGGCCACCCTTCTGAAATACGGCTTTGTCCAAACATAATTAGCGTAAAAGCGACCAACACAAACAGTGTTAACCCGACAAATTGGTTGCTCAAATCTGGCGCAACAATCACGATGACAGCAACAACAGCCGCAAAGAATATCCAGCCACCAAAAACTCTTCGCATCGCATTGGGAGATATCCCGGAAATAACATCGACTAGTCGCAATGATTGCTTGTCGTAATTTCTAATTTCTACAGAAGACTGAGATGGCACGAGGATAATCACCCTTATAAAAATGGCGCAATGATCAGCATTATTACGCGCTAACCGCTATTTAAGATTGTCTGTCTATCGATAGTATCTGTAAGTGCTAGCTCTAAGTACTAGCTATAAACGCTGGCTATAGATACTGGTTATAACTACTGCCTTTTCTTTTACACGGATAAAAGCAGGGGAACAAGAATAAATAAGTTGTTGAAAAGTAGTTACTTACCTTCGATTTCAAGGTTAGCAAATAAGCCAGCTCTCGCATAGCGTTAATCACTAAATTTGCTCAGTAAAAACGGGGTTACCCTATACCTGCAATATAGACCTGTAATATTTTCCTTTTCTTCTGAAAATATTGTCTACCGGCTTCTTAAAAACTAAACCAAAATACAAATTATCAATAATTTTCAGCTACTTAAGTTATGGAACACCTATTGCTTATCTACTGTTGCAATGGGTTATATAGACGAAAGTATAAGAACTTATTTCGAATCTACTTTTGCTGCAATTCAGTAAATAAAGGGATATTTGTAAATGTGTGCACCAGTTAGCGTGATAACAATAGTGAAAAACAGAACTGATAAGCTCTGTAACCTTGTTAATCAGCTTGAAGCATGCGAAGCAGCGCCAAGCGAGTTACTTATAGTTTGGATGACGCCGCCTTCTGATTTGTCACTAATAAAAAGCGACAAATTCACAATTGAACACAAGTTTGCAAACCAACACGAGTTACCTATCGCAAAGGCGCGAAACAAAGGAATGTTTGAAGCGAAAAACAAAACGCTTTTATACATCAGCGTGGATACTATTTTCTCACCAAAATGTATTGAAGAGGGTCTTAATTCGCTAACTGAGTCATCCATTGTGCGCGCTCCTGTAGAGTTTATTCCCTTATCGGCTTGCGAGTCGCCTTATGAGCATTTATTTTCCGAGCGAAAAGAAAATACTGAAGCCAACCGTAATTCTGTAACAAAGCCAAATAATAATGTGACTACATCGAGTCAAAAGGACGAGAATCATGGAAAATTTAGTAACGATAGCAGTACTTCTGCAATGTTTTTTATTCGTAAGACAGACTTTGAAAAAGCCGGCGGTTTCGATGAAACCTACGACGGCTACGGGCTAAACGACGAAGATTTTTTCACCCAATGCCGCGCGCTTAACTTTTCAATTCACGACCTCTCTTTACCTTCCTATTCTCCAGCACGTGAGACTGCGCAGTGCCCAGTAAACCACCTTCTTGATTTCGTGCATAATGCTCAACTATTTCGTGAAAAATGGGGTTACTACCCGCGTAAAGATATTCTTCAAGCCTATGCGGAAAAGGGACTGATAAATTTAGACTTTGAAGAGAGCGCAATTCGCGTCACCCGATTGCCTTCTGATGACGAGTTAAATGCTGAGTTAAATGTTGACTCAGATGTGGAACGCGATGATGAAAGCGTTCCAAAAAGTAATGTCCCTGCTAAACGCTCGGAGCGTGCCACAAAAAAGCCAAGTAATGCTGAAGTTTCGCTATCGGCCGCTGACACAAGACGAGAGAATAACGCTCTCCCCTCTTACGCGCCAAGCACTATTGGTACTCCGGCTCTTCACGGGTATACCCTGGCGCAATGGCGAGATTATCCGTATTTGCCAAGCTCGCGTGATTTTTAAGCCACAATTGATATTCTCCGGTTCTTAAGCTTGCAAATTTTGTACAATCCACATTCCATCGGCGCAACAAGTACCCAGCCATTGCCGCCCGTACGTTAAGTGTTAGCACCCCTTCTTCCATTGCATAATCAAGCTCAATTGCAGTGGGGTGATTAATATTTTTGGGGTGCGGTACAATTTCTAATGGAATAATTCTCTGCCAAGCTTCATCACTTTCTTTACATTCGTTAGCCTCAGGAGTTTCTTTTAACGTCACCTTGCTAATGCGGGTTAAAACAAAATCACGAAAACTTTGCGACTTGCGGTCGAAAGCGCGAACATGCCAACGCTGGCCGTTATCAACAATACTGTGAGGTACAAGCTCTCTTGCGCCAGAGCCACTGCTTAACGATGTATAAATAACGCTTATTGCTTTGTTATTCACAATGGCTTGCACTACCTTAGCCACAACAAATATGTCAGGAACATTTAAAGACGAAGCACTTTCAACGGGAAAATGAATATCGCCAATGGCATCGAACCCGTCTGATATATCGTTAGCTAGCTTTACAAGCGTGCGCTTTGCATCGTGCTCAAATAGCGGGTTGAAATTTTCCGTTTGAAAGTAGCGTTTTTCCTGTGTTGAATATACTAAATTTTCTGGAGCCAGCTCTTTGTATAACGTGAAATCACGAGAGCCTGCAGACAAGCCTACCTCAAACCGCGTAATAAGATCTTGTCGGTGGATCGCGCCTTTAAATAGCAAACAAAAATCGATGTACGCCAGCCGTTGGCGTTGTGAAAATGAAATAGACTCAAGCATAATGAATATCCAGTGTTTTTTTAAACAGTGTGGTTTATTTCAAGCCGCGTGTAAATATAAACTTTACTGTTATATGCCCAAATTTCGGCTTTACTCTCATACTGTAGAAAATATCGAGTAGGGTGAGGCTTGCGCCTCATCCCTCTCACAGAACCGTACGTACGGGCCTCGTATACGGCTCCTGCATACTTCATATCACTTGCTAACATACTTAGGATATATGAGTCCGAATCAGTATGAAGTGGCAGCATTGAAACAGAAGAAAGTAGCTTAACTGGGTTGGTCAATTTTGGTTGACCACGTCATGCGGTTATAAGCTTACTTCGAATATTCATCAAAAACTTCTCTTTACTTTAACGTTCTTACAGAATGACCTCAGAGGGCGTCATTAAAAATGGAAAGAGAACTGAAAAAGATAACCGGTGGAAGATAAAAATAAAAAAAGCGGTAAGGCAATGATTACCTTACCGCTCCCATACATTGTTTATCCCGCTTTATCGCAATGTATTTTGTCGCAATTTATTCGGCTTAATTGAAGACTGCGTTTTATTAATGCGGCGCACTCACCTTCTAGAATTGCCGAGTATAAAAATCAAAGTGAAACTAAGCTCTAATTTTACTAATAGCGCTATGCACTTTTTCTTTTCAACAACCCTTTCATATCTCTACCATACCGCCTGAAATAACTCTTAATGTCTTCTAGAATTAAATAGTTCAGCGGAACAATGAATAGCGTTATTAATGTGGCGAACAAAATACCAAAACCAAGACTTACCGCCATCGGTATTAGGAACTGTGCTTGAGTCGACTTTTCAAACAACAAAGGCATTAGCCCGGCAAAGGTGGTTAACGATGTTAACAACACAGGCCTAAATCGACGGCCGCCGGCATCATAGACAGCTTTTTTGATTGCCTCTCCCTCTTTGCGCTTTTGATTAATATAATCAACTAACACCAAAGAATCGTTCACTACCACACCAGAAAGAGCCAACATTCCCATAAAGCTAAGCAGAGTTAAGTCCATTCCCATAATCCAATGGCCTATTACCGCACCCACCAAGCCAAATGGAATAACAGACATAACGATAAAAGGCTGGGAGTAAGATTTAAACGGAATAGCTAACAAGATATAAATGAGTATTGCCAGCCCAATACCGCCGACAATGAGCCCTTGAGATGACTCTTGCTGATCCCGCGCTTCCCCTGCCATTTCAAACGTAACACCGGGGTATTGCCCTAGCTGCTGTGAAAGCCAGTCGTTAAGTTCTGACTGAACGAGCGTAAGATCACCATTTTTCTTATCGAAATCGGCGGTAACCGACAGCGTGCGCTGCCTGTCTACCCGTAAAATGCTGTCGGGGCTAAAGCCAGGAATTACGTCGGCAACCTGCCAAAGCGGAACTTCTTGATTTGGGCCTATGCGGATCATCATTTGCTCTAATGTCTCAATAGACTGGCGCGCCTGCAGCGGATAACGCACCATTACGCGCACTTCTTCCCTACCGCGCTGAATGCGCTGAATTTCAAAGCCAAACACAGCTTGCCTTACTTGTCTGGCAACGGTGTTCAAATCCAGTCCAAGTAATCTTGCTTCAGGCTTAAGCTCAAGCTGCAGTTCTTCCTTACCATCAGACAAAGAATCTTCAATATCAAAGACGGCTGCATACTCTGCCATTTTTGTCTTTAACTTCTCTCCTAACGCATTAAGCGCATTTGTGTCTCTACCTTTAAGCTCTATATCTACCGCGGCGCCACCCCAGCCGCCTATTTCGGCACGATAGTTTAGCTGCTCTGCTCCAGCAATCTGTCCAACACGTTTACGCCATTCGTTAACGACTTCTCTGGTTGAAACATCCACGGTACGCTTCTCAGGTGGCACTAAATCTATTTGTACTCGTCCTGTAGTAGAGTTTCGTCCACCGCTTACTGAATAAATATTGCGAATAACCGACTCACCGGTGTCTTCATCTAAATACTCTTCACGAAGCGCTTGGGCGTGCCCGGTGATAGATTTCACAATGCGGTCTGTGCTTTCAAACGCCGTCCCTGCCGGCATCACTAAGGTAGCTGTTGCCACCTCGCTTTGCACCCGAGGGAAGAATACAAACTTAGTTTGTCCGCTAGCAATAGAACCAATAATGATGATGAGAGTGGAAAACATTAACATCCACGATGCGTAGCGCCACTTCATAGCGCGGGCCAATAAAGGTTGATACACACGCTCAATAAGTGTTTCAAGAGATTTAGCTATTTTCTTTTGGATTTGAGAAAGTTTTGACGCTGGCTTGTCTCCGCGAGGTTTCACATGCTTTAGGTGAGCGGGCAAAATAAACTTCGATTCAATTAGAGAAAACAGCAATACGGGAATGATGACAAGAGGAATAGCCGCGTACCAACTTCCTCTACCGGTTTGAAACGCTAGAGGTAAAAAGGCTGCTGCGGTGGTTAAAATACCAAAAGTCACAGGCACTGCCACTTCCTGCGTACCTTTAATAGCTGCGTCCAGAGGGTTCTCGCCCCGCTCTAAGTGAGCATACACATTTTCTCCGGTTACAATAGCGTCGTCGACCACTATGCCCAGCACCAAAATAAAGGCAAACAAACTCATTAGGTTTAGGGTTACATCGAACACAGGCATAAGGAGAAATGCGCCCATAAAACTCATGGGAATACCCAAGCAAACCCAAAACGCCACTGAAGGACGCAAAAATAGCGCTAACAGCGTAATCACGAGTAGCGCACCTTGCCATGCACTAGTGGAAAGTGTGGCTAAGCGGGCTTTAATTGGCTCACTTCTATCACGCCAAAAATCTAAGCTTAACCCTTCTGGCATTTGAGTCTGCTTAGCCAGCACGTAGTCTTTTACTGCCTGTGTAACTTCAATAATGCTTTCATCACCGGTGCGAAATACTTCCACTTCCACAGCGGGCATACCGTTGAACCGTGTTTTTAGTGGTGTCTCTTCAAAAGCATCCACAATATTGGCAATGTCACCAAGTTTTAGCATGGTCCCATCTTGCGTGGTAACAATGGGAATGTTGGCATATTCACTTGCATTGTAGGCCTGCCCCCTACTACGTATAAATATGTCACCGCCCTCAGTCTTCAAATTACCTGCAGACACATCAGTAGCATTTTGGCGAATAACCGTAGCTACCTGCTCAAGAGTGAGGTCGTATTTTCTAAGCGCAAGCTCCTGAATTTCAATTGAAATCTCAAACGGCAGCGTACCTCCAACTTCAACTTGAGACACTTGACTAAGGGCTGCCAACTCATCGCGCACGGTGTCGGCTTGACGTCGTAACGTTACAGGGTCATATTCACCGTAAAGCACAACACCAATTGCGTCTCTTCGCCACTGTGGCACCTGAATAAGTAGGTTTTCGGCATCGACAGGAAAATTATTAATTGCGTCGACTTTAATTTTTACATCATCAAGCAACTCTCGTACGTTGTACCCTTCCTCTACCTCAATGGTGACAGAAGCGCTGCCTTCACTGCTTGAAGAATTGAGTTCGCGGATCCCTTCTAAATCCTGAACCGCCTCTTCAATACGAATGGTAATGCCCTCTTCCACTTCTTGTGGTGATGCACCCGGTAACGACATAGACACTCGTACACTGCGCTGCTCAAACTCAGGAAATAAATCCACCGGAATATGATTCGAGACTACATAAAGACCCGATATAAAGATTACGGCAAGTAAGATATTTGCCGCTACATCATTTTTAGCAAACCATGCAATCATGTCAGCAACTCCTACTGTGCTTTGCTGTTTTTCGCATTTTCAGCATTATTAGCCTGAAGCGATTTCTGAGCAGCTGATGACTCTGGCAAACTATCGGCGAGCGATTTTACCTTTGTACCATCGGGAATATTAGCGGTAGGGGTAAGTATTAGCTTATCGCTAGGCGTTAAAACGTTCGCACTGTTATTCGGCATTTGTTGCGGTGATGCCGACACAATTACGTTTTTATCATCTGTCCAAAGTGGCGTTACGGGTCGCTTGCGCAGCGTTCCGTTGTCCACCACACTCACCATGTTACTTTGTGATACCGCTTGTCTGGGTATAACAAACACGTCGTTAAGTTTTTGACCTTCTACACGGGCACTTAAAAACTGACCAACTCTAAGGGCCGGTCGCTGCAGCGTTGCCTCAAAAGGCGCTTCTACTTGAGCAACAAGAAACAGCATTCGAGTTGTTGGGTCAAACGCCCCTTCACTTCTCACAATTTCACCATCCCACTGATAAGTTTTGGTGCCAAGATCACCATAC
Organism: Alteromonas sp. RW2A1; assembly: GCF_001886475.1. Taxonomy (NCBI): domain Bacteria; kingdom Pseudomonadati; phylum Pseudomonadota; class Gammaproteobacteria; order Alteromonadales; family Alteromonadaceae; genus Alteromonas; species Alteromonas sp. RW2A1. The sequence continues at coordinate 2,549,423 of NZ_CP018031.1, forward strand.
AGTTTAACTCGGGGGTTCGAAGCATTAGGTGCAGTATTTTCACCTAAATAAAAATATTCTAACTCGGCTGTTTTAATTGGCAGCCTGACTTCGACAACATCAGTACTATAAATAGACGCTATTGTTTGTGAGGGTGAAACCACCTGCCCTACATCTACAGACTGACTCAACACCATGCCATCAAAGGGCGCTTTAATTACTGTGCGCTCGAGATTTAATTTTGCCCCCATCAGCCTTGCTTCAGCAGCCCGAAGCGCTGCTTCTGCAGCTGCCACTTGCGGCTTACGTAAAGCAAGAAGTTTGGCAGCTTCACCTGATGGTTGTTTATTCCATTGCTGAGCAGAAAAATCGGCTTCGGCCAATTCTTGAAGATAAACGACGTTGGCATCGGCAACCGCAGATTTGGCGATATCAACTTCAATTTGAAAGTCGCGATCTTCCAATCTAACAAGCACGTCACCTTTTTTAAATGAGCCGCCAGCTCTAATATTTGGAGCAACCGACACTACACGCCCTGACACGTCTGCTACTAATTCGGTTTGAGTAAGGGGTTGAGCGGTGCCATAAGATTCAATCCACACTTCATAATCTTCAACAGTAAGGTCCATAACATCAACCGCTACTGTAGGCGCAGACTGGCTCCCTCCCCACTTTCTTGCCTCGGGCTTGCTTGCAAACATAGCTTTTACTACCAATGCAGCGATAATCAGAATGACTATGGATACACCGGCATGAATTATCCATGGCGCCTTTTTATTAAAGATTTTTTGTTCATTGTTATAGTTATTGTCAGGGTTGACCATTCTTCTCTCCGCGCGGCAGACGCTTTACTGCAATTGTAAACACGCGAAGAATACGTTGTTTTGTTGAGGAAGGACTACACAAAGCGACAAAAAGTCGAAAATTGAGGTTTAACATTAAGAGCACATCGTATTAACAGGTTAGAGAACGCCTGAAAGCCAGTGCTTTATTTTTTCTTCATCTTTATCAATCATAAACGGCATGGTGAGATTTGAAGGCCTATGCGGGGAACCTGCGTGAACAAATATACTGTTTTCGACAATACCCACCGCTTTGCAGCCGGCCTGCTGAAAAGCCAAGTATCCCGCCATCATTTCGCCAATCGCATCATGAGTAATGCCTGCAGTTTCTGTGGGACGTTGAAAAAGCACCCAGGCATTTAAATGAGCCGTTAAAGACAGTACATCTCGAGTTAACTCGCGCACGCCATGTAAATTAAACCCTTCGGAATAATCACAAGAGACCGTGTTTTGACTTAAAGACAAGGAATATAAGCCGTGTGCGCTGGATGTAACCATGTTTTCGCTAGTGTACGTTAGTTAGACTAAAGTATATTCTCATTTTATTTATAACGCCAAATTAAATAAAGAGTAATAATTCGAACATTTTGACGAAAAGAAAGTGAAAGCTCGGCAAAAGGATTATTTCTTATCTGTTTGCAAATGGAATCTGTAGGTGAATAAAATTTATTCGGTACATCGTTATATCGTAAACCCATTCTCAGAGCTAATTCATTTACGATTCCTCGGTTAATATAATGTAACGCGCAAAAAGTGAACATAATACTTTCTTTGAGAGAAGCAACCATTGTCTATCCAATAAACGGAGAAAGTTATGTTGATGACATATGTGAGCTATGCCGTAATCGCTGGTGGTATTTTCATTTTAAGCTCGTTTTTTTCCCAAAAGCTTTTAGCGAAGTCGAAAGCTAGGAAAGGTGAAATGCAAGGTGGAAGAAAGCTTGTAGCCTTTTTAGCGGGTGCAGGTGTGGTTACATTATTGGGTGCTGCAACAGCTGCTGCAGCAGTCCATACTTCTACAGGCTTTATATTGTAGGAGCAATGGATCGTAAAAACTGCGGTTTCTAAGAGCTTTGGTTTTTAGGAATTGTGGGCAGCCTAGTAGCGTTTATCTTTAGTAAGGCCAACGCTGGCCTCACTAAAGATGCTAGTGCAGGCTTAATTTCAAAAAGCCCAACTGCTAAAGAACACCTATTTGAAGGTTGAAGGCAAAACTAAAACTTAAATTCGCTAATTGCTTGTTTAGCCGCATTCATTCGTTCTTCACCGTCTGGCATAGCCAAGCCCTCAGCATAAATAAACGAAATGTCTGTAAGACCAATCAGACCGAAGAAATCTTTTAGATACTGAGATTGGGTGTCTTTTTGTGTGCCTTCATATATACCGCCTCGCGCGGCAACCACTACTATCTTCTTGTTTTCTAACAATCCAACAGGTCCGTTTTCTGTGTATTGAAAGGTAACGCCAGCACGTGCGATACGATCTACCCATGCTTTGAACGTAGAGGGAACACCAAAATTGTACATAGGCATAGCAATTACAACAGTGTCGCTTGCTTTAAGTTCATCGATTAACGTGTCAGAAAAACTGGCCAGCTCTTGATTATTACTATCAGGTACCCACGATGCCATCTCAGCTTGTGTTAAATGCGGTAGTGCGTCGGCAGCCAAGTCCCTTTCCACTATATTGGCAGACTTTTCTTCCTTCAATTTTGCTACAAGCAAATTACCAAGAATGTTGGAATTACCCTCGCTACCGTTCAGCGATGACTTAATAAATAAAACGTTACTCATTATTGTTCCCTCTTACAGTTGATTAGTATTAGTGAATGCTTGGGATGATTATTCAATGACTCGGCGATAAATAAAATTGAAAAAAATAACACCAACCATTCCACTAAAACGAATATTCAATAAAAATAGCACCGCTTATTCACCAAAATCATTCTAATAAAAAGAATATTTAAACCTTTTTAAAATAATTTTGCTGTGTTCCATAAAGCAATAACATAGCGGCACAAGGTAAAACCAAAAGGTTAAACATGAAATACATTAGAAAATCAGCAGAACGGGGCAGTGCTAGCTTTGGTTGGCTCAACAGCAAGCACAGTTTTTCTTTTGGGCGTTATTACGACCCTAAACACATGGGTATATCGGTGTTACGGGTGATAAACGAAGACGTTGTAATGCCTGGACACGGTTTTGGTAAGCACGGACACCGTGACATGGAGATTGTGTCGTATGTGATAGAGGGCGCACTTAAACACGAAGATAGCGAGGGAAATAGTTATATAGTTCCCGCTGGTGATGTACAGCGTATGAGTGCAGGAAAAGGGGTTATGCATAGTGAGTTTAATGCTTCAGACAATGAACACGTAAAGTTTCTACAGATATGGATTACCCCCTCAAGCAAGGGTATTGCGCCAAGCTATGAGCAAACCACGATTAAGCAGGCAGGTCCGCTTACTCCCCTAGTAACACCCAAGGGAAACGGCGGCTCACTGTCAATACATCAAGATGCCAGTATACATCGTCTTGTGTTGGAGGCTGGGCAGTCTTTAGCATTAGAAACAGCAAGAACTGGCTATCTGCATCTTATTAGTGGTTCAGCTACTGTGAATTACCAGCATTTTAATCATCGTTTTGAATCAGGCGATGCATTTGCGTCTACCGCAAATGAAACTTATCAGGTGGTTGCTGAAAGTGCCCTAGAGGCTCTGTGGTTTGATTTACCGGTTTGATTTAGCAAAATTGCACAGCGTAACTCAACCCGGTGACGTTGTTAGCTGCGGTGGATATAAAAAGAAAGCGTTCACGATTGCTGATGGTAGAAGAGCTCGACATTTGCGCTTTAAATCTTTTATTTTCTACCGCCTACACGTTGGCTCAGGTATAGTTGTAAATTAGTTAGAGCTAATTAACAGACTTACTTGCTCCCAGCTTGCTGCTATTCGATGTCACATTTTGTCGGTGTTATATTTTTGGTGTTTAATTTTGAAAGTATTCTTTGAAAGTACTTTTTGATAGTACCTTCTGATAGTACCCTAGATGCAACTTAGTAAGAAGTTGGCCTCTTTTTCAGCTGAAACAAGCTTGTAAAACAGGTTTATGGTATTAAGTATCATTCAGGCTTTAGGTGAAACAGCCAATATCAACATTGATAGCAACACCACTAATAAGAGAATTTCTGCATGAATAAATGGGTTACCTCCATTTCGTTTATCCTCGCCCTTTCAGTAGGCTCAGGTTTGTACCATTACTTTCAAACACCGTTAAAAGCAAAGTCGCTACCCATTTCAGCCCCCAAAGCAAGTGAAATAGTTGACTACCACAGCCAAGTAAAACCTGTTTTAGCGCAACGCTGTGTGGTATGCCACGCCTGCTACGATGCTCCGTGCCAGCTTAAAATGGGCTCTTTTTCAGGCATTGAACGTGGCGCAAACAAAGCGCGTGTTTACGATGGTGAACGATTGGTAGAGGCGAACCTAACCCGCTTGTTTGAAGACGGCCACACTCTGACACAGTGGCGAGACAAAGACTTTTTCCCGGTAGTTTCAGACTCACCTAAGGAAACGTCAGAGAACTTTTCTTCTAAAGAGTACCAATCCTTTGCTAAAGATAATTTGTCCTCGAGCGTAATAGCTCACTTGCTTCAATTAAAACAAGACAACCGTGCCGAGACAGAAGGCACGACGCCCTCACAGCTTAACAAAGAAAAATACCCTCTAAATATCAATAGATCATATCAGTGTCCTACCATTGACGACATTGGTACCTATAAACAAGATTACCCGCTTTGGGGAATGCCCTATGCACTTCCGGCGATAAATGAAAAAGAAAATACGCTTATATTAAATTGGATTGCACAAGGTGCGAGAGGAAATGACGACATTGTATTAACAAACGCTCATCTGAAAAAAGTTGAGGAATGGGAACGCTTCTTAAATGCCGATGATTTAAAATCGCAGTTAATGAGCCGGTATTTGTTCGAGCACCTTTTTCTAGTGCACTTGCATTTTAGTGCTGAACAACCAACGCAATTCTTTAAGTTAGTACGTTCATCTACAGCTCCGGGCACCCCAGTAGAGGGTATTTTTACTCGTCGCCCTTTTGACGAACCAGATGTTGAGCGAGTCTATTATCGTTTAGTGCCTGAAAAGCAAACTTTGGTGCACAAATCACACATGCCCGGTTTGCTTAACGAACAGCGCATGAAAAAATGGCAACGATGGTTTTTAAACGACAACTACGCAGTTACTGAGTTACCTTCATATAAGCCTAAAGAGGCGTCTAACCCCTTTATTACTTTTGCGCAAATTCCTATAAATGCGCGCTACAAGTACATGCTAGATGAAGCTCAAAATACCATCATGCAATTTATTAAAGGCCCCGTTTGTCGTGGTCAAATGGCACTCAATGTAATTAATGACCATTTTTGGGTGGTGTTTTCCGAGCCTGAGCTGGATCTCGTTCAAAATAACGGAGAGTTTATTCAGCGAGCGTTACAAAATATAGAGCTTCCGGCTGAAGAACAGAGCAATGCGTTGCCCACAGCATGGATGAACTATGCGGCCATGGAACGAGAGTATTTAACGGCTAAATCTAACTTCATCGACTCACAAATAAAAAACAAGTTGAGCATAGACTTAGATTTATTGTGGGATGGTGAAAATAACAATGAAAACTTGGCGCTCACCATTTTCAGGCATAACGACGCTGCAAGTGTAGTAAAGGGGCTTGTTGGAGAAACACCCCAAACGGCTTGGGTGTTAACCTACCCCTTGTTCGAACGAATTCATTATTTGCTGGTAGCAGGATACGATGTTTACGGCAACGTTGGCCACCAGCTAAATAGCAGAATGTACATGGACTTTTTACGCATGGAAGGCGAGTTTAACTTCTTATCATTTCTTCCTAACAAAACTAGAGAAGAGGTAAGAAGCAAGTGGTACAGAGGTTCTGTAAGCGAAGTTGAAGAGTTTGTTTACAAGGGCAACACGTCGGATATAAAAACCGATATCGAATATCAAACAAAAGCCCCTTACCAAGAATTGCTCAATAAAATTAAAGCTAAATTTGACGATACGTTGAGCAGCCGCCATAGCTTAGAAAATGGATTTAATTCAAAAGAAGCAATAAACAGTTTTAACCGCATTAATGCTATGCAGGGAACAAATGTATCACTACTGCCGGAATCGACCATAGTGCGTGTTTTTGATAAAGACAGCAATTCAGAACACTTCTACACCATGCTGAGACACAGCGCCCACACCAACATCTCCCATTTATTTAATGAAGAAGATAGAAGGCTGCCGGAAGAAGATACAGTAACTATTGCAAGCGGGTTTATGACATCTCACCCCAATGCGTTTTTACAAATTGAACTGTCCGAGCTACCAAGCTTCGCCAACCGCATCAATAAAATGGGGTCAGAACCGGATTATGCTGCACTGCTAGACGCCTACGGTGTGAGGCGCACAAATCCAAAATTTTGGGAATACGCCGACAACATGCATGAGTACTTTAAACGCAACTACCCCGTTGAGTTTGGCTATCTAGACTTTAATAGGCTAGAAAACAGATAGTTTTAGGATATAAACTTTGAAATGCTGAAGTGATTCGCCGATGCTCCGCATGTTCTTATTTTTAATGTTGTATTGGAAAGTCAAAATCGTGAGTCGTTCTCACAAGGTATGCCATCATTGTCACCGTCCATCTTTGAATTAGGACAGTTGCTGATAAAAAACTCGGCTTCGCGACGCGACCTCATTTGGCTGCAATATTGACGACCATCACAGACGAATTGCTCTTTTTTTAAATCGGAGGGCGATATCGAGGGAGTAACATCTGCAGATGGATAGTTCGAGTTGAAATAGTGGCTGAAGTTGGAGTAAAGAATGACTCCCAGCAAAATTAAAGTACTAAATATCATCACGTTTGAGATGGTAAGGAAAGCACTTTTACTAGCTTGAAGGCTGCTACTCGACGAAGAGGAGTAATCTAATGCTCTTCGTACATTTATAGCTTTTTGCTTTCCCTTCTCATCAGTTTCAACTTCAAACGAAAGAAGCTCACCAATGCGAGGACGAGCACTGTTCCCCGTGAAAGCAGATATGTGAACAAAGATATCTTGCTCTTTCACCTCGGTACTAATGAAACCAAAACCTCTGCTATCGTTCCATTTAGTTAGTTTTCCATGCATCGTTGCCTATCCTTGAAAGTTTATCAGCGCTAATTGTAACCGTCCGAAACTATAATTGTCATCATACAACATGCTTATTATTGACCCATAACAGAGCGTCATTTTCAGCACAAGCACGATTTACTGATCAGGATTATCCTGAATTACTATAGTTAAAGAATATTCTCTCCCGCCTCTGGGTCTCTTGAGTTGCGTGCCTGTTCTCTAATCTCATGGGCTTCAGAGGTCACATCATCACCTTCAGAGGGGGTTATAGCAGCTGATGATTCTTCATATTCATCGCTGCTTGGCTGTTGAGCACTAATAGACTCTTTCGAGCCATTTAAATTATGTTGAGGTTGTACGTTTTTCACCTCCAAACCTTGAGGAAATATCCGCTCTCTTGCGTCATCTGGCATGCTAATATTGGCATCCATAAAGGCTTGGGTAATATTGCGCATCAGTACTGAGGCCATTTTAAGTACGCTCGTTTCCTCTACATTTACCCAGAAATAAACCTTCACGTTGTAGGCTGACGCCCCAAGTGTATCAATTAGGATTTGGGGCTCAGGGTCTTTTAGTACGTTTTGATGTGCTGCAATAACTTGCTGAGCAATACTCTGGGCTTGCTGAATATCGGCATCGTAACCTACCCCTATAACGAATTTGCCACGCATAAGTGGGTTGGCCGTAAGATTTTTAATAACGCCTTTATAAATTGTGGCATTAGGAATTTGAATATGATTGCCATCGAAATCGACCAAGGTGGTTGCTCGTGCTGTGACCTTTTGAATAATGCCAGTAAACTCGTTTATCTGAACAATATCGCCAATGCGAAACGGGCGCTGTATTGTTAACAGCAAACTTGAAATAAAGTTTTCTGCAATATCCCTAAAGGCAAAGCCTAGAATAAGCCCCACAACCCCGGTACCACTGACTACAGCAATAGCGAAACCGGTAAGCCCGGCCAGAAATAAGAAAAGATAAATACCAAGCAATATAAGAACAATACTAATACTTCGCTGAATAACCGAACGCAGAAGTGGTGATGTTGTTGTGCGTGTTACTGGCTTTATGAGCAGTTTTGCAGCATGAGGCGCGAGAACAATAAACACCGCCATAACAATAATTCCCAAGCCTAACCCTGGCAGGCGAAACAAAAAACTCTCCCACAGTTGGGCAAGCAATGATTGAGCATTAGACAGACTGGTAATTGCTCCACTCCCGGAATTAGCTTGAACCTGAGTAAACACAGTAAAAAGCCATTTAATTTGTGACAGCGTTGCAAACATAACCTTAATCCATGGTGTATTGCCTGCTAAAAAACAGCGGCATTGTGAAGAGTTAAGCGCTGCATCAGCTTTTTATGCAGCACCAGTGAAAAGTGACACGGCGAAATTGACGCAGCGAAATTGGCGTAGCCACATTCACAGAGCAACATTACCCCTACTTGTCGCTGCCCCCGGCTTTATCGGCAAACTTTCGCACCCAAAAGAATAAAAAGGGCGCAAAAAACACAACGCAAACAGTGGTCATAGAAATACCGCCTAGCACGCCTATGCTTATAGCATTTTGTGCGCCAGAACCTGGCCCTGAAGCAAATGCCAATGGCATCACCCCTAAGATAAAAGTTAACGATGTCATAATAATAGGGCGAAAGCGTTGTTTTGCAGCATCGAGTGCGGCATCAAATGCGTTAGCGCCTTCTTTGTAATTGCGCTGTGCAAACTCCACAATCAATATTGCATTTTTAGCAGCTAGCCCCATGGTCATTAGCAAGCCTACCTGAAAGTAAACATCGTTTGACTGCCCCGTTAACCACGTCGCCAACACCGCTCCACAAATACCAAGGGGCACCACCAGTATGATAGCCAGCGGAATGGCCAAGCTTTCATATAGCGCAGCCAATATCATAAACACAACAGCAACGGTAATACTGTAGAGCAGTAACGTTTGGTTACCGCTTTCCTTTTCTTCATATGACAGACCGGTCCAAGCAATATCGAAACCATCGGGCAATGACTGTGCAATACGCTCTAGCTCTGCCAGCGCTTGCCCCGAACTTACCCCAGGAGGTGTAGAGCCCTGAATTTCTCTAGACGCAATGCCATTAAAGCGAGTGAGCTTTGAAGGCCCGAAAGACCAATTACCAGCCGCTATTTGACTAAGCTTTACCATAGTTCCGGCACTGTTGCGTACATACCAATCATCTATGTCTTTTGGCAGCATGCGATATTGCTGCTCGGCCTGAACGTAAACCCGTTTTATACGACCACTATCAATAAAGTCATTAACGTAACGACCTCCTAAAGCAACGCTTAGGGTTTGATTGACCGTTGAAATTGGCACTCCAAGTGCGAGGGCCTTCGGAGTATCTATATCTAAATTATATTGCGGATTATCAGCCAGCCCATTAAAGCGCACTTGAGTTAGCATTGGGCTGCTATTCGCTTCTGATAATAGCTGCTGAGTAGCCTTCTTCATCGCTTCATGCCCTGCCCCTTCGCGATCTATTAGCTGAAGTTGAAACCCACTTGCATTCCCTAATGCACTAACAGGAGGCGGAACGAGAGGAATAATCATGGCATCTTTCACTGGCGACAGCGCTTTCGCCGCTTTCTGCTTAATATTGAAAACACTGTTTGCTTCGCCACGCTGCTCCCAGTCTTTCATCTTAACAAACGCTATTCCCACGTTTTGTGCTTGGCCTGCAAAGCTAAAGCCCGCTGCCGTGAACAGCCCGTCTACAGCACCGTTGCTGCCGTCCAAATAAAAGTCTTCAACTTTGGCCATTTTTTCTCGTGTTTGTTGAAGAGTTGAACCAGGCGGACCGGTTACCAAAGTGAACATTCTACCTTGGTCTTCTTGCGGTAAAAATGATGTTGGTATGCGTAAAAAGACCCATGCACCTGCAGCAACAAGTAAAACGAACACCCCAGGCAATATCAGCTTATTGTTGATTAACTTTTCTAGCAGCTGGCCTTGCGCATTTTTAACACCATCGAACCCCTTGTTGAACTTATGTAGCAAGCCGCCCTGTTTCTTTTTATCACTAGACTGCAAGAACAGCCCGCATAGCGAGGGGGAAAGCGTAAGCGCAATAACCAGGGAAATCCCCATAGCGACAGATATAGTAATAGCGAACTGTCGATAAATAACGCCCACCGAGCCACTGAATAACGCCATGGGTAAAAATACTGCCCAAATAACAACGGTTGTGCCAACCAAAGCCGATGATATTTCAGCCATGGCTTTTTTCACGGCTTCTTTAGGGGTTAGTTCGCTGTCTTCTTCCAGCTTTCTTTCCGCATTTTCAGTAACCACAATGGCATCATCTACCAACATGCCTATAGCAAGCACCAACGCAAACATAGTAAGCACATTGATTGAGTAACCAAATAACAGCAGAAAACTTAGGGTGCCGAGCAAAACGATGGGAATGGCTACCGCAGGAATAAGAGTAGCCCGAAAGGTTTGCAAAAAGATATAAATCACCAGCACCACTAGCACTACGGCAATACCCAGGGTTTCTAATACGTTAAAAATTGAGGCTCGGATAAAAGGCGAGGTATCTACTGGGTAGGCTATTTCCAGGTCTTCAGGAATAATTGTTTTAAATTCATCAATTCGTGCTTTTAGCGCTTCTATAGTGGCAAGCGCATTGGCTGAAGGCGACAATTCTATGGCAATACCCGACGCAGGTTTTCGATTCCAACGCCCAAGTACGCGGTAGCTTTCTGCTCCCACCTCAACGCGAGCAATGTCACCTAAGGTTAAATTTGCCCCACTTGTGTTTGAGCGAAGTAAAATTTGTTTAAACTCCTCAGGGGTAGTAAGTAACGATTGCGCCGTAATGGTAGCATTAAGTTGTTGCCCTTCAACGGAAGGTGCGCCACCTATTTCACCGGTAGCTAACTGCACGTTTTGCTGTTCTATGGCATCAATGACATCAAGCGCGGTGATGTTGTAATTATTCATGGCATTGGGATTAAGCCATATCCGCATGGCATGTTCTGGGCCAAAGGTTTGTATTTGCCCAACGCCATTAATTCGGCTTAGCGGTTCTTCAAGATTAGAAACCAAAAAATCTGAAATTTCATTGCGATTCATTTTTCCGCTTTTGGAAAAGAAACTCACTAGCAGTGCATAGCTGTTGCCCGCCTTCTCAACCGACACGCCCAATTGCTGCACAATAGGAGGTAAGGCAGACTGAGCCTGAGACACTTTATTTTGAGTTTGAACCTGTGCAATGTCTGGGTCTGTGCCGGGTTCGAAGGTGAGTGTAATTGACGCAGTTCCGGCTGACGAACTTTGCGACTGAATGTAGCGCAAGTTATCTATGCCAGTAAGACTTTTTTCAATAACCTGGGTAACGGTTACTTCTAGCGTTTCAGCCGAGGCCCCCGGATAGTTTGCTGAAATCGATACTTTGGGCGGTGCAATGTTCGGATATTGTTCAAGGGGTAAGCTGAGCATTGAAAATACTCCGCTACCCATAATCAAAAGCGCGATAACACAGGTAAATATGGGGCGATTAATAAAGAAGCGTGAAAACATAATTAGTCCTGCTCCCCATTCGTTCCTTTTTTACCCTGCATTTCGGCTTTTTGGCCTTGCGTTTCTTTTTGCCTATTTGCATTGAGAAGTTCCGGTTTTACCGGCTGGCCCTCTTGAAGCATCATAGTGCCTTCAACAATAAGCCGATCCCCCTCATTCAACCCCTTTTCTACTATCCATTTGTTTTCAAATGCGCTACCAGTAGTAACTTCTCGCTTACGCGCTTTATTATCGCTATCTATCAACCAAACGTGCTTAGCGCCTTTTGCGCTCATTTTTACGCTTTTTTGAGGAACAATAACAACCTTGTTAGCCCCGTCGTCTTGAATTGCACCACGGACAAAAAGCCCAGGGAGCAATACGTTATCGGGGTTTGGAAATACGGCACGCAGCCTAATAGTACCAGTTTGATTATCTACCGCTAAATCTGCTGCCTGAAGTTTTCCCTCATGTGTATAGGGCTCATCCGAGCCTAAAAATAACGTTACGGTTTCGCTGCTTTCATTTTCTCTGATTCCAGAGTTAATAAGCTGTGTGTACATCTGTTGCTGTTCGTTTGCCGACAAAGACAAGTCGACATAAACAGGATCTAGTTGGCGAATAGTGGCAAGTGGCTGTTCCTGCTGCTGCGAGACCAGCGCGCCCTTTGTTACACTAGAGGGGCTGATAAAACCAGTTATAGGTGCGTACACTTTGGTGTAAGCTAAATTTATTCTGGCTGTTTTCAGTTGCGCCTGCGCTTGTGCAAGCGAGGCTTCGGCCTGAGTTAACTCTGTTTCTGCATCGTCAAACGCTTGCTGGCTGAGAACGTCTGAGGCCGCTAAACTATCGTAGCGATTCACCACCGATTGGGCGTTTTCCACCCTTGCCTGCGCATTATTGTAACTTGCTTGCGCCGACTCAAAATCAGCTTGATACCGATTGGGCTCTATTTGATAAAGCTGCTCGCCCTCTTCTACTATGGAACCTTCTGTGAACATGCGCTTTTGTACAATACCACTTACCTGCGGTCTTACTTCAGCCACTTGAAATGGAACAACCCGGCCTGGAATCTTATTAACAATGGGCGTTGATTGAAAAGAAACCTCAATATAGCCCACTGGAGCAGCAGGTGCGCTTTTAGAACTTTCACTCGATGAGGTATTGGATGAAGATGGCTTTGACGATTTTTTATCGTCACTACAACCCTGTACCAAAAACAGAAGAGAAAGCGATATTACTACCGCTACAACACTGACACGTTTATTCATTTTTCCATGCTCTTTATCTGATGATATCAAAAGGACGAAGACGTTTAATCCATTAGGTTGTTTATCGCGTCAGCGAAAATAATCTATCGCGATGTTTTGGGAATAATAGGCAGATAACAACCAAAACTCGCAAATTGCTACGAATTCCAAAGGCAATAAAGATCAAACTAAATATGCGGCACTCTGATCTTTTACCCATTCAGTAGTCTAACTATGGTTGTAAAAATAAACTCAAAAGCCTGCAATTTAGCAATCAGATTGTGAGGAAAATAAACCTGAATAGTGTAAATACAAAAATTAATAACTCGGTATTTTCAAAGTCACCCACTGGGTTACTTGTGTATGGTTATTTATTTTTTCTGGTAATCGCATTTTTGCTCCTCAACCTGCCTTTCGCAAAAACGGCGCAGATAGATTGGCTAGACACGCTGTTTATGGCCACATCAGCGGTTTCCACTACAGGACTTATCACAGCTCAACCTGGCTCAGATTATTCCTTTTTTGGGCAGCTAGTAACATTGTTAATTATTCAGATAGGCGGTATTGGATATATGACATTTGGCTCGTTCATCCTCATTGCGTTAAAAGCGAAAATGTCGAAAGATTCCCTTAAAAAAGGCTTACAGGTAAACAAAAGAGAATTTGCGTTCCCAAAAGAATTTAAGCCAAGTGAATTTGTAAAAAAGGTAATTCTTTTTACTCTTATCGTAGAATTTACTGGCGCTTTATTTCTGTCTTATATATTCATTCAAAGCGGTGAAAATATGCCGATTTGGTCGGCTATTTTTCACAGCGTAAGCGCATTTTGCACTGCCGGATTTAGCCTTATGACAAATAGTTTTCAATACTATCGGGGTGATTTGGCAGTGAATGCCATTATCTCTACTCTGTCTTTACTCGGTGTCATAGGCTTTATCGTGATGGTAGATTATTAAATACCTTGTTGGGAACCAGCTTAATATCGATATCTTCCGACATGCGATACGTTTTTATATCAGACTTGGCAAGTGCAGTGCCGCCCGTGAATACCAACTGGTGGTGTTCGAATTCGATTATCGATAGATGCCTTAATAATTGGACAACATAGTAGTCCTTTTCGACAATTGCCGGGTTGCCTAGCCCTATGGCGTCGGCAACATCGACAAATAGCGAGCTATCGAGCTTCGTTGACACGCTGCTTACCTACGGTAATTTTACGGGTAAAGCGTGGATCGGTTGGAACAATTTTAACACTAGCTGGAATTTGCGTACTCTGGCCTGAAAAGTTCATGTTCGACAAATCATCGAACTTGTAGTCTACATCTAATCTTTCCATAGCTTCTATTAGTACACCATCAGCACCCGCAGCATTATCCGGCATTAATTTACCTGTAATGCGATTGACTCTGGCACGGGCATAAAGCCCGTAACCTATCTTCATCAACAAGCCTTCACGAGCAAGATTTCTAAGGCCTCGACCTACTTGGTCGTAGTCAGCTATATCTTTAAAATCAGAGCGCAAAAAAACAGAACGCTTAGAACGCTTGACTCTTGTCTTTATTCTGTCTTGTATCGTCATCTGCCCCCCCTATGCACATTGAATATATAATAGGCAAAAATACGACATTTTTCAACCGCAAAAATACGACACTAAGATGACGCAAAAACACGACACAAAAATAAAATAATTAACAATTAAAATAAATAGTTATGTGATTCCAAATACAGAAAATATATCACCGCGCAGACGGATGAAATCGCATGTACGTCTCATTCAACTTGCTCTGCACAATATGCGTGTATAAGTGCGCAGTAGAAAGGGCTGCATGGCCCAGATATGCCTGAACCTGGCGAGGATTAGCACCATTGCTAAGCATGTGTGTTGCAGCTCAATGACGAAACACTCTATAGTGAGGGACTAAAAGCCGTATGCATACAAAGTTACTTAGTCATCGGCATCCTCAAAATTAAAGGTCTGATCTTTCAATCCTTTGTACTGCCCTTCCAAAGTTAGCGACAGCAAACGCATCAGGATTTTTTCCTTACACTACTTTTTTTAGCCGGCTTTAGCGCCTCACGTTCTGCCTTAATCTTTGCTAGCAAAGCTTCAGCACTGTTTTCTCCGCTGATTAGTTCAGGGTTGGCGGCTCGCCAGTCTGTAGTAAGTTCTCCGCGAAATGCCTTGGCTAAAATGGATTGGGTGAGGTTATTCACTCTATCGAGTGCGACATTGGCTCTTTGTTCGATGCGGTCAGCAAAAGCAAAGAGTTCCTCAACTCGGCGGATGATTTCGGTTTGTTCGTTTTGGGTTGGTACTGGTATTGGGTAACTACGAATGTCCTTCATATTTACCCTGGGTACAGTGCTACCTATCGTCATTTGCCTTACAATCGATAAGATTTTGTCTGAGTTCAAGACAATTGTTAGAAACTTAGAATTAATTTCCGAACCAGCACGAATCAAAACCATTCTTTGACCAAGGCAAAGTTCAGTATCAGAAGGAATTTGGCAAGCAATACCAACCGTACCCTCTCGGCTGTAAAGAATATCGCCAGGTTCAGGTTTTAGGCGTTTAATTCTTTCAGCGAACACTTCCTCACTCACAAAGCCCTGTTCAGATAAATCAAGATAAAATGGATTAAATGCTGTGGTCTTTACGCAATACTTACCTAAAGCACTCCATTTTGGAGTTGAATGCGGGCAGTCAACAACATTATCAGCGACATCATTCAACTTCATTTCTATCCACTCTGCTGGCTTCTCCCGCCACTCCTGTGTCAACTTGCCGCTGACGGCGGCGGCGAGGACGGATTGTCGGAAGGTTTTTAGGATTTCGGGGATGCGTTCGAGGCGAGCTTTGGTGATTTCCACCTGAGCCAGCAGTGCGTCGAGTTTGTCGGCGATGACTTTTTGTTCCTCTGGAGGTGGTAGTGGAAATTCTAATGATTTAAGAACGTCTAAACGAATACCTTTAACCGTAGTGCCCGTTCCAAGTTCTTCAATCTTACGTGAAATCGACCTGTACCAATCAATAAGGTATTCGCGATTGACACCACTAGCAGGAAACAAGGCTTTCAGATCCTGATTGATAGCAGAATCGAAATTTGCAACAATAATTTTCCCTAGACTCATTCTAGTCGCAACAATAGGTGTTCCAGAAGGAATCACATTAGTGCTGCTGTTCTTAACAGCTTCTTCCGAAATGTGATCAACAGTATCGTGCAGGATATTTCTGTTCATATCCTTTACACTCATCCACGGAATGTTACCTTCATAATAGCTTTGGATTGATTTACTTGGTGTTCCACCCCCTACTATCGAAAGCAGAATTTCACCAAGTTCAGTTTGTTTCCAAGATGCAGGGATAGTCATCAGCTTGCACCTTCCAGAGCTACCAATAACGCATCAATTTCGATAAGCGCAGCTTCCAGCTCACCTTTAGCTTCTCGAGCTAATACATCCGGCTCAGGTAAATCCGCCGCATCAACACTGTCTTTATCTTTAAGCCAAGAAATATCCAATGAATCGCCTTTTGTTTCGCGAATCCATTCACGGCTAAAGCAGCGCCATCGAGAATGCGCAAGGCGGTCATCAATCCCCTGGTTTTCTTCCACCACCTCTTTGTCTACTTCAATCTCTTGTGCACCAAAGCTGTACTCACCTTCTTTGCGTTGGCTTGTGCCATCAGATAAGTCGCCATATACTTTTTCGAAAGCGCCCAAATGTGGATCTGTACCAAATTCTTCTTTCGCAAATCCTAGATCCGACTCACCAAACGGGGTGCGTTTACCAAAGCCAGGCATATTGGTTCGCAGGTCATACACCCACACATTTTCTGTACAGTTTTCTTCCTGGTGTTTGTCTTTTTCTGAACCTTTAGTAAAAAACAGTACGTTGGTTTTTACGCCTTGGGCATAAAAAATACCCGTTGGCAGGCGTAAAATAGTATGTAGATTGCACTTATCCATTAGGTCACGGCGAACATCGGTACCTACGCCCGCTTCGAACAGTACGTTATCCGGCAGCACTACGGCCGCCCGGCCACCAGGTTTTAAGTTGCGATAAATATGCTGTAAAAACGCAAGTTGTTTGTTGGTGGTTTTGTAGGTTAGATCGTCTCTGGTATTGGATGCTTCACCACCTTTACTGGTACCGAAAGGCGGATTTGCTAAAATAATGTCAGCTTGTTTTAACTCCTTTCCTGCATCACCTAATGCATTTCCTAAATGCACAACGCCCTCTTCGTCGCCTTCCATTCCGTGCAGTAAGCAATTCATTAACGCTAAGCGCCTTGTATTGGGTACTAATTCCACGCCAACAAACGCTTTGTTTTTCTGGAACGCTGCGTCTTTAGCGGAAAGCTCAAGATAGTCATCGGTTTGTTCACGCATATACTGGTCGGCAGCAACTAAGAATCCTGCTGTGCCTACCGCTGGGTCTTGTATCACCTCGCCAACTTGCGGCTTAATGCAGCGCACCATACAGTTGATTAGCGCGCGAGGTGTGAAGTATTGCCCTGCCCCGGATTTCGTTTCCGATGCGTTCTTTTCCAACAATCCCTCATACAAATCGCCTAGCCCGTCTTTTTGGGCGCTAAACCAATCAATATGGTCGAGGGTTTTTATCATTTGTTCTAGATGGCGTGGTTCACGCAGTCGAGTTTGTGCATCGGCGTAGATTGCACTGATAAGCGGGTCTTCGTGCACAATATTGCCGTCTGAATCTTTACCTGTTGATAGGCTTAATAGAATGCGTTTGTAGTCGTTTAGCAGGTTAATACCCGACTTTTCGTTGATGTCTGTCCAACGACAACCTTGTGGTAGAGGATGGCGTTTTAATACGCCTGCTTCAGTGTTCTCATGCACCATTTTAATAAATAACAGCAGTACCAGTTCGGTTACATAATCTGAATAATTGATGCCGTCGTCGCGTAGTACGTCGCAGAGGTTCCAGAGTTTTTGAACGATTTCGTTATTTGTCATGTGTGTCTCTTAATTAATAATTTGGTTCTTAACTGTGTGCTATCAGTACTTTGCACAACGGCTCATTAATGTAGTAGTTGGCGCGGCCAATTTTTTGTTTGGTTAAAAAGCCGTGTTCTACTAGTTGCTCTAAATATTTAGTGGCGGTTATTCGCGTTACCCCTAGCTCATCAATAATAAAATCGATTTTGGTATAGGGGTGATGAAACAGGTTATTGAGTAAATCCTGGCTATAAATTTTGGGTAGTTGTTCACGAATACCGTGTTTCACATCGGTCATCAGGCTTTTCATCTCGGTAATGAGTGAGATAGTGTTTTGTGCTGTGTCGATAACCCCATCAAGCATAAAGGCTATCCAAGGTTCCCAGTTACCAGTAACACGCACAGCCTGCAAATTATTATAGTAATCTGCTTTGTGCTGAATAATAAAACGGCTTAAATACAGTACCGGCAGGTTAAGCAAGTCTTTAATCACCAGGTACAAAATATTCAGGATCCGCCCTGTGCGGCCATTGCCGTCGTAAAATGGATGAATGCTTTCAAACTGATGATGGATGATGGCCATTTTTACCAGCGGATCTGCATCGCATAACTCATCGTTATTAATAAACTGCACCAGGTTATCCATTAGCGCGGTTATTTCGTCTGCATGTTGTGGCGGGGTATACACTACCTCCCCCGTACGGGCATTTTTTAAATCAGTACCGGGTAGCTTGCGTAAGCCAGCGTTGTTGTGCTCCAGGTTTTGCTGGATGGCAAGAATATCACTTAAGCGAATGAGTTTACTTTGCCGTGCTGTTTGAAAGCCCAACTTTAATGCTACCGCGTAATCCTGCACTTCTTTGGTTGCAGGGCTAGTAATGGCTTCTTCAAATAAGTTGGCTTTATAAAGCTCGTCATGCGTGGTTACAATGTTTTCCACTTCCGAGCTGTCTTTTGCTTCCTGTAAGGCAAGCGTATTGATTAGTATTGCTTCATTGGGAATGCTGGCGGCAACACCCTTTAATTCGGCCAGATATCGGTGAGCTTCAGCCACCTTTTTGAGTACTGCGCGGGTTTCCCACTGCTCTATATTATCAAGTGGTAACAATGGGATAGATGCAGTCATGATTAATATAATGTCCTTTTTATACATGTAAAACTGTATATGTATAGATTTTGCAAAAAATTATACATGTACTTTATAACATGTATAGTTTTTCTGTTTACTTATACATATAAAGTTTATGCACTTTGGGAAGGCCAAATTGCATCACTCAGTTCATCCAGTATTGTATCCAGCTGGTTACCCAGTACTTTATCCAGCTGCTTTGCTCCGCCCTGCTCTGCAAATCGGCTGTTTACGAATTCTCTATCTATGATTACTTCGTGAACCAGTTGTTTTGCCAGGCGCTCAAGCCATTTGCGCTGTGCGGGTAACCAGTTATGACTTTCATATATTCGCAACATAGCCTGTGCAACACGTTGCTCAAAGGGTAACAATGGCTCGCCGAATGCTGCTCGGCGAATATGGCCAATGATGCTTGCTGCAATATCTTGGTTAGTTTGGTTACGCACCGCACTTTGGAGTTTTGCTTCTGAGTATCCCGCACCATCAAGCAATAGCTTAATTTCTTTTAGTTGATCGCGAGTCAGATCTCGGGGTTTATTCACCACTACAGCAAGGGCTGCACTTTGGTTAAGCTGCTCTTTTATAAACTGGTTAAAGCTGTCCAAGTAATCTTCTGGCTTTTGATGTACACCGTAGCTTTGGGTGCGTTCTCTTATTTCATCATGATGCTCAGAAATTATAGGCTGGCGTTCACTGCCCAGTAGCTCATTCACTTCTGCTAACTGGTTTATCAGACCGCTATGTTTTGTTATGAAGGCCGCGGCCTGCTTAGGGCCAAGCTCATGTAAATGTTTATGCAAGCTTTTGGGCTCAACGCCCCATAAACCTTGTAATTCATCCAGTTTTTGCTTAAGTGCGGGTTTGCTTTCAGCTTTTTTACCGGCTTTTCGCATTACGCGCATCACTTTTTGGCTAAGTTGACTTAGCACTACATCGGCATGGCTCTGCTCTGGCGCATCACCAGGCGCATTCAACGCGCGTTCCAATTGTTGCGGATTAGTGATTTCGTGTACCAATTGTTCCAACGTAATATTGGGATCTTTAACCAATGGCTTCATGGTATTAACATCGGCCAACGCGGCATAAATATCCACCGGGTCATAAATTCGAAATACCGTTTTACCAATGTCATCACAGCGGCGGGTAGCACGGCCAATCATTTGCTCATACAAAATCCGTGATTTAACCCGCCGCATAAAAACGAGGTTACAAATTTTGGGAACATCGATACCGGTGGTTAGCAGGTCTACAGTAATAGCAATATTTGGATAGCGCTCGTTTTTATACTGTCGAATGAGCTGTTCTACTTTGTCGCTTTGCCCGGTGATTTTAACGACTGCCGCTTGGTTATATTCACCGTTATAAAGGTCTTTAAACGCTTCGTCTAAAAGTCGCTTTACCATATCGGCATGCAAATCGGTTGCGCAGAAAATCAGAGTTTTTTCATCCCCGAACGGATCGAGTTCTTGAACTAGTTGCTGACAAATCACTTTGTTGAAGTTTTCATTAATTACTTTGCGATTAAAAGCTTCCACTTCAAAATTAAGTTCATCGTCTAGCTCTGCGCTTTGTACTTCACCAGTTTGGGTATTAATGGCACTAACTTCATCTCCTTTGGCAAATTTAATCCCGTTTTGCGTGAGTAAGGTTTCGTATCGAATTGGCGGTTCGTGATCTATTAGCCAGTCATCCGCTACCGCTTCCCGGTATGAATAGGTATAAACAGGTTTGCCAAAAATTTCACTGGTGTGTTTCGCTGGCGTCGCAGTTAAGCCAATTTTGACGGCATCAAAATAGTCGAGCACCCGGCGGTAACTGGAAAGATACTGACTCGCATCCCGCGTAGCGATTTCGCCTTCGGTCATTTCCTGGTCGAGCGTATACCCTCTGTGGGCTTCATCAATAATAATACAATCAAACTGGTCTAACGGTGGCGGGTTGTCGCTCATAAATATGCGCTTTACCATGGCTTGTACGGTTGCAACCTGCACACGCGTTTCAGCCTCAGCAGCCATATCTCCCAGCTCTGAAACATTATAGATTTTAGATAAGGTATGATTTTGTTCTAGTGGTGCTTCGTTAAAAGCATCAATGGCTTGCTGACCAAGTGCGGTGCGATCTACCAAAAATAGAATACGCTTAAATCGCTCAGCCTTTAGAAACCGGTACATCAAACCAATGATGGTGCGCGTTTTACCGGTTCCTGTTGCCATAGCTAACAGCGCCGTGCGTACTTCTTTCGCTAGCGTATTTTCAACCGCAATAATGGCTTTTTGCTGATAATCGCGAACTTTTAAATAGCCGAATGGCTCAGTTTTTAGTTTTTTCTCAGCCTCTTCTTTACTGCGTTTGAGTTTGTCAATTAAGCCTTCTGGCGTATGAAACTTAGGGAGTGCACGTTTAGTATTGGCAGGTTCGCGCACATCCCGAAACCAGGTTCCAGACTGTTCGGCCAGTTGGGGAACGTAAGGGCGACCATTGCAAGAATAAACAAACGGGATTTTATAATGGCTTTCTTGTTCATCAGGCCAGGCAATTGTTAAACCTGCTAATTCCCATGCGCCCAGCATAGGAGGTGAAACACTAAAACCTTTGCTATATCGTTCTGCTTGCGAAATTTTTCCTGCAACGTTGGTGTTTTCTTTCTTCGCCTCAACCACGGCCATGGGCGTTAAACCGTAAAACAGTACATAGTCTGCTCTACCTTTTTCGCCATTATGCTCGGTAGGCCATTCGGCAATCGCGATATTACTGCCTTTTTCTGGTCGAGCCCCACTTTTATAAGTAAGCGCTTCGCTATCGGCTGTCCAACCCGCTTCTAACAGTTGCTGATCGATTAAAATGCGGGTTAGCGCTTCATCCAACACTATGTGTTGCGTTGCCGCCTGTGTGTTTTTGTTTATCTGATTGCGTTGGGCAGTTTGCGTTTTCTCATCAGCCGCCGCTAACTGAGCTTGAAGTGCCTTTATCTTTGTTTCGTAATCCTTACGTTGAGCTTGTAAGGCATCTTCATGTTCAGACGCTTGCTTCGCCAAAGACCGAGATTCCTCGTCCATTGCCATTGCCAATGCTTCATATTCTGCTTTTTCTTTGGCTACGAGCTCATGAAGTTGATTGCTGGAATCCAAGTTAACATTGGCTTGTTCTAAATCACTTTTTAACTTTGCAATTTCAGACTGTAACTGACGTAACTGTTCGCTGGGGTCTGCAGGTGGAATAAAGGGGCCAGGTTTAAATTGAACCCCTGATTTTCCGAAAGACTGGTGAAACCATATGGCTAGTTTACGTGCAACCACTAAACCATTCATGGCTTCTTTGTGCTGAGTTCTGAATGTATGGATTGCTTTATTACCTTCCATTCTAAGAGTATGGAATAACTCTCTGACTACCGGCTCTAGCTGTAACTCACGGTTAATTTTGTAGATCAGATCAGCCTGGGAAGTCTTATCGTCAAACTCAATTCCAACCAATGCTGCAATGTGCTGTGCCAGCGCTTCACCCAGTTGCCTAAGCTTCATTAATGTTGTGTTGGGATCGCTCGAGAAGGCTTTTTCAGCAGAGGAGGCAATTTCCACTAAAAGTGAATCATGCTCTTGTAGAAACCCAAAGTTACTTTGCTGGATAGAGGATGCCATGTTTAAGAAACTCCATTTCACCTTGCCGCTGGTTCAATCAGAACTCAGTAGTACTTTTTTATTCTGTGTGTATTGCAAAGAATAGACTACCACAAATACTTAATTTCACTATACTTTAGTAGTGAGTATAAAACCATAAAACTACAGAACCGGTGCGTTGAATTACTTTTTTTGAATCCTTGGTTTAACCACTTAGAAATAAATATGAATTCGTACGGTCGAAGCCATTTAATTAGAACGTTACGCACATCAACCGACTTTTTAAATATAATTATTAAACATGAATACATAGAGAATCATCGCTTTTCTCTGAACAATTCATGCAATGATGGAGGGTAAATTACACGTGGGGCCTATGACCTCACACCCTCTTTTGTCTGCACTTCAACGGACATTCCGTTTCAACAAAATTCATCCGATGCCGCCGCCGGTCGTGCCACCCGACGGCGGGCTGCAGACCTTTCGTCTGTCACTGGGGTGACAATCTCTCTATCAGCGCTTGGGAGCGCTTCTCCTGCACAAAAGAATGTAGCTCTGAGCTAGAGCGCTGAATGCGCGGCTAATGAACGTTACATTACAATAAAAATAAACTTAATTTTCAATAGCTTAAAATAAAAACAAGAAAAATTACTTCTGTTCCAAGTCAGTGAAATTAACTCTTTAACCCGAGATGCATTGTGGCAATGCTTATCTATTGTGACATCTGATCCCCCGTTTATGGGGTAGAGCCGACATCTGACAAGTTAACTGTGACGCTTTTCGTGTCCGGCTATTTGTTTGCGATTTCATTAATTGTTGCAGGGAAATCCTTTTTAAGAGCAGACCAGACCCTCATAACCAGAACACTCCGTTTTGTCTTTTCAGCACTATCGTTTACTACACTTTTAGCTAGTGTTGGAAATGTCCTCTTGTTTAGTAAATATTTACTTTCAAGCTATATCAATACTGGTAAACCATGGAACATTTACAAAGAGTTTTGCATAGCAACACTGAATAACGCTTCGCCGAGATTGATGTGGAATAAAGGATTAAAAGCCTGTGGTATTCGCCATCGTAATAGCTATCAAACAAGACACACGTTTTGCACTACGGCTTTGCAATCGGAAGCGAAGATACACTGGGTGAGTCAGTAATTAGGCCATGCGTCTGCAATGATGACTTTTCCACTTCGTGCACTGGCCAAAACCTTAACTTCGTGGTTGTAACCTATCATCGCCATGTGGCGCTTTACACGAAACAACGGGATCACTGAAGGCTTCCACAACAAAATGGAAATGATATCAAGAAGAGCGTATGGTTTTAGAAACTTTGAAAACTATAGAATGAGAGTGATGACCCATTGTGGGTGGGATGGTGTTATCAATCGTGTAAGGTGAATGCTGATCCCCCGTTTATGGGGTAGAGCCAAAATAGCAAATTGGAATTGAATGGGAAGGCTGGGGAGCAGAGAAGTTGGTCGGTGTGAGAGGATTTGAACCTCCGACCCCTGACACCCCATTTGTGCGCTAGCACATTATTACAAAAATATAAATTAACTATAATTCAACCACTTAAACAAAAAACAACACTATAAATCCGCCTCAAAATACGTAAAACCCCAAAAAACAACAAACATTGTAAAAACAGTAATTTACAAAACTAAAAGCACTGTATTTTGTGACACGTATTTTTTTAATTAGGGACATAAAAAAACCGCCGTTTCGGCGGTTTTTAGTATTAAAGTGTAATCGTGGATGGAGGTACTCGTTTGAACTTTTCATGGCCTTCCTTGTAGTGCTGGGTCATCCCTAAATCTGAATGTGCTGCACGATTCATCGTAATTTCTTCGTCCCTAGCCTGCTTGTCATGGAGATAAATTGCAAGAGAACGAATGCCGTGAAACCCTGGACGATCTCTTCTATCTTCGATGTCCGAATACAACTGTAACGAATCCCGTAATTTCGAAAACTCTTTGCTCAAATAGCTAGGCTTCAGTTGCCATGGGTGGTTAAAATCATCGGAGTAATTAACTTTGTGGTAACGTTTTTGACGGTGAACAATGTAAGGGCAGCTTGGCTCCTTACCCTTAACGAAAGCCTCACCTAAATCTTGCACCGAGATCTTAATCGTAGCCATCATTTCGTCAGTAATCGGAATCTCAACTCTCGAAGCAGCAGTGTGTTGGTTCTTCTCACGAGAAATCCACATCATGCCATGGACTAAAAGTTCTTGCGGAGTATCTTCGCTAGGCTCTAAATAGGTTTCTGTTTCAGTGCAATACACCTTAGGACTAGAAAAATAGTGACAGTCTGAATATTTTAGGTTCACAATCTCATTAACCGCGTGACACGTTTGAAGTGAGAGCATTATTGCTGTTTTAAGAAAAGGTTCAGCTTCATCAGCCATCATCATGATCGCATACTTTGAGATACGAACTGGCGCTTTTAATTTAGCTTTTTTAGACTTTTTCTTAATTTTTTTGTCATTCGCGCAGTTTCGTTCCATGTAGCTCAAGTCCGTAAACTCGGCAAACACAGTTCTTAAAAAATGAATTTTTCTATTTCGAACGTTAACTGACGCATCTGCGTGATACTCATTAAGATACTCGTTCACATCTTCTAGTGTGATATCTTTAGTGTAGTAGTTTGCGAAAAATTCGATAAAACGAGAACAATCTCTCTCAAACGTTTCCAGTGTATTTTTAGATTTACCTTCGTTCTCTTCATCAAGATTTTCTTTGATCTTCGGCCATATCTTATATATCGATACATTGTACTTATCTGAGCGATGCTTCAAAGATTCTGCGCTGTTTCGGCTTTTTTCATTAAACTCGACAACAGACGCCTTAATATCGGAAAGTTTATATTCGATAGGAAAGTAAGTGTCCTTTCCTTTTGCATTGCGATAAAAGTAACGGGTTTTGCCTCGCAATGGGCGTGAATAAAGTCCTAACGGCAAATCTGTATTTTCAACTTTTCGTTTACGTCCCACTATCACCAAATCCATCAGTTAGCCCCCATGAGGATATTGAAACACTCATCCTTAGGAGATTGGTATGTCATTGACTCATGCGTATCATCAACGTGAACTAGCCAGATACCGCCCCTTTTAGCACCTTTCAGTTCTCCATTTTTTATCCAGTTTATAACCGTTTGAGATGAAACGGGATCGTCGGCCAGATATTCATTGATGTACTTAGCAACACGAATTTTTCTCATTAAGAACATTACCTTTTTCGTTAAACTGAGGTCATGTTACAAAAAAAGTTAAGTTTTTCGATGCAAGATTATGTGCTTTTGTGGACGAAAAGGTACTTTTCACAAACAAAATTAAAATAAAGTGTTGAACTTTATAGTAATAAAAGATTAAAAAAAATTTGAAAAAAATCTCAACACTTTGAAAACTATAATCAAGCGAAGTTTGCTAAATAATAGCTTATGAGGCCTATAAAAATGATTTTATTTATTTGAAATATAATGAAAAATATGGCATTTTCAATTTCATTGACTGCATAGTCAGCAACAATGTAATTGCCTTCACTTGATATTTAGCTCACTCAAAAAGTAAAGAATTTTGCTGTTGAAATTTACGCTCACAGCCTCAGGATGTATAAAATTCTACCAACCATCCGGAACAATTCCAAAGCCAACATAGCAGATAAAACCGCCAGCAAAGAATAGCTACCGCGTTATGGGAAGTGGACAGGTGCAGCTTTTATATAGGTGTGCCGAAATGAGAAGGTTGCAGGAGGATACTTCACTTAAAGTTCGTAATCATTCATCGCACTGAAAGGCTGGACTCTATTTTTTGCTCTCCGGCACAACGCTAACTTGCAAAATTTGGCGGAAAGAGGTGTTACCGACCCAGGGTGATGATTAGAGCACCCTGGGATGCTCTATTTACGAAGATAAATTAAGATTATTTACATGCTCTAGGTACACGGCACTCACAATTAGACGGAGCATGATATGCATGACCACCACAACGTGCAGCAATGTTACTATTTCGCTCCATACATAGCGTTTGTGAAATATTTTCAAAGTGGTTTTCATACAACTTAACGGTTTCGTCAATGGCATTTTGCAATGAACGTTGGTCATCTGTTGCCGTAAACTCCAAAGTACAGATAATGATGCATAAAGTAGCCGAATATTACCTCACAATCCTTCTGGTAAGCTTTCGTGTCTAGAATATGTCGAAAATTATACAATCTAATATCTATTTGCTGAAAAAAGTTTACAAAACGCTAAAAATTATTATCCTGGAGCAAAGTCTTAAAAGGAAAAGATGTAGTTGGAAAAGTCAGTCAAGGTTATTGATATATTTGCTGGGCCTGGAGGATTAGGAGAAGGCTTTTTTTCTTATGAAGACGACAACGGTAATTTTCCGTTTGATGGTTTAATATCGGTCGAAAAAGATCTTCACGCACATGCAACACTCACATTGAGAGCATTTTATCGCCTCTTAATAAAAAACAATCTGGAGATTCCCGAAGAATATTACCAATATGCCGATGGTAAAGTAGACTGCCCGCATACGTCTGCAACAAAGGAGCTATGGGAGCAAGCTAATAGAGAAACGCTTCAACTAGAAATGGGACGAGATCAGAAGGCCGATATAGAACTATTTCGAAGTATTGAGGAAAGCTGTGATGACCAATCACCAAGAGTTTTAATTGGTGGCCCGCCATGTCAAGCTTACTCTCTGGTTGGCAGAGCAAGGAACAAAGGCAATAAAGAGTACGTGCCAGAGAAGGATCATCGGCATTTTCTGTATAAAGAATATCTATCGATTATGGAAATATTTTCACCTGATATTTTTGTTATGGAAAATGTTAAAGGTATGCTTTCATCAAAGATTAATGGTGGAGCTGTATTTGACCAAATAATCAAAGACCTTGAGTGTTGCTCGGCAGGGTATTCACTATATAGCTTAAAAACTGGGAAGAAGTTTATACGGGGAGAAACAAACCCTAAAGACTTTATATTGTGTTCAGAAGATTACGGAATACCGCAAAATAGGCATAGAGTGATAATTCTTGGTATCAAGAAAAAAAACGGGCAAGATTTAGACTCAATAGAACCACTAAGACACTCCCCCAAAATTAGCGTCGGTGATGCCATTGGAGATTTACCAAAGTTAAGGAGTCCACTATCAAGCAGAGGTAAGCGCTTTAATAAAGATAGTTTGAACGCATGGAAAGAAAACGTGCTCACTGGAATTAATGAGCTAATAAATAGCGGTAATATTGATGATGAACTAGTTATCAAGCTGAAGAACAACTTAAGGCTATTAGAACAGAGTGATTTTGACACTCGCTCTGTAGCTCAATACCATCCAAGTAAGTCTCCAACGGTCTTCGACGAATTCGTAAAGGACAGCCCTTTATCGAACGTCAGATTACATGAATCTCGTCCACATATGGACAGCGATCTACTGCGTTACTTTTTCTGTGCATCATTTAGAGACGTTTATGGCCGAAATGCGAGAGCTGACGATTTTCCTGACTACTTAGCACCAGACCACAAAAACTGGAAAAGTGGTAAATTTGTTGATCGGTTCAAAGTTCAAAACTTCAATAGCCAATCAAGTACAGTAACTTCCCATATCAGTAAAGATGGGCACTATTTTATACACAGCGAAGCGAAACAATGTCGCTCTTTAACTGTGCGTGAAGCAGCAAGAATACAGTCATTTCCAGACTCATATCAGTTTATGGGAAAACGAACAAATCAGTTTCACCAAGTTGGAAATGCCGTGCCTCCTCTTTTAGCACGGCAGATAGCCAATATTGTTATGAAATTACTAGATTAATTTAGACATTTTAGATGCGTTGACTTTGCTACCATGAGTTTTTGTCTCAAGCTCTCCTGCATAGATAATATCTTTTAGGAGTGAGGAAAACTGTTTCGGGGTTTTGTTTAATTCAATTCCCAAAAACGTTCCTTGAAAACCTAAATTAGAAAATTTTTTTTCACTACTGGTAATTGCCAAGCACTTAGTATTGCTAGCAATGGTGAACGTACCAAAAGAACTTGCTATTTCTGAAAGGACGTAAAGACCAAATCCAGAATTATCATAAATATTATCGGCACTAGTGATATTTGAGGTTGATGAAATCCCAGGTTTTATAGCCTTCAATAGTGCCTTTTCATCATCATTAACAGTAAAAGACCTAGCTAAGCTTCTCGATATACCTATACCTTCATCAAGGATAGATATCTCGACTCGACCATCATTCCAACGTTGCCCACATATATAACAGTCAGTTGCTTCTGAATGTTCAAAAACATTCCTTACTAGCTCGCGTAATGTGTATAAGTAAAACCTGTGCTCTTCTGTGTCTTCTGGAGAGCCAGCGAGAACGTTAGCAAGACCTCGTACTGATGAAATAATATCACCATACCAAGTTTGAAGATCAGTAAAACTTGGACGAGTTATTTTTGTGATAGGTTTGTAGGTAAAACTGCCTTTTGCTTCTCCCATCTCCTTGCCAACAATCTTCTTTGAGCCAATTAAGTCAAAGAAGCCAACATGTGCCATGTAACCATGAGCGTCATTGTCTATGAGCTTGACTAAACGCGTCTTCAGGCCCTTCCGCTTGCGATATTCTCGCCAACGTCTCAGCAAAGAGCCTGTTACTAACATCGCTGTGGGGCGAGAAAACATTGTACTATTTAAGTCAACTTCAACCGCATCGTGATTCTGAGTCGCTTCCAATTGCTCATTCACAAAACGAATAGAGTTTGAATCAAGATTTTTGGGGAACTTAATTCTTTTCATTAATTACTACTTCCCGTGTCAAAGTATCCTCTAATTCCTAATAACTCACCATTGATTGTCATTCGATCCAATAGGCTATTAAACACCTCACATGAAGTTTCAGGAAGAAGCAAACAGTTATGGCAAGCGGCAAGGTTCAAACCGTTTGGGCCTTGCCCTCCACTATGACCAGTTTCAAAACAAATTGGATCTGAACTACACCAGCTAGCATCCTTGAGTGCACTCGTTATAGTGGTTTCTAATTTTCCTGCTTTTCCTAGCCTGACCAATCCCCCAAGTGACCCTTCGGAATCTCCAGAGGCGGTATATATAAGCACACCATACATACAAGTTTCAGCTTGTGTACTCACATAAATCCTTTCTCTCAATGCAGCTGAACTGTAGCCGCTTTCATGAATAAGCCTGTTAATTAATATATGGGAAAAACTATGTATCAACAGAAATTGAGGTGTTAGTGGACCAAAGGAATCAAGAAAGGCATTCTCCTCTTTTTTCTCATTTAAATACTTATAAGCATTACATGTCGCGTATTCTTCAGCCCATTTATTAATTTTGTCAGCGTTGAATTCTATATATATGCCTTCTCCATGATTTTGCACAGCGGGCAACCATGTTGAAATTTTTGTTTCATCAACCCAAAGCATACTCTTGTATTCATCAATTGATTTTCTATTACTAGGAGTTAACCGATCAAAACCGTACATTGCCTGTGTGATTGTCAATTTATCGATTAAAGAGACCTCAGCGAATAACTCTCTAAACCAATCCTTATAATCATTGATATTTTGTGGCTTGGATGACAACTCTTCCGAAGTAGTCTTATTTAAGAAAAAATTTCGCTCTTCATATCTAAACTCTTCTTCGGTGAGTTCCACTAAATCAGATACGTCACAATCTTGCTCAATGAACAGTTTCACATTATTAGGGCTATACTCCTCGTTTAGTGCCATAGATAACAATAAAGCCTTAGTATCATTGTCAGCTGCACCTTGTATCATTGCTTTTTGTGAATCACTGAGTTGTGAATACGCTTCTGCGATAAGACTAGAGATACCTTCTAACTTCTGAGGGATATAAATAGAAGAATGTGTTTTAGAAAAATAAACGTTCGTCGATTGCCTTAGCGCCGCTTTTAATGGGCTTGAACAAATACTACTGCCTGTCTCGCCTAGCCATGGTCTATTCGACTTGCAACTTATACTAGCCTTAGAGAAAGCACTTTCAGGTTTACCACTATCATCGGCCCCATAGTAGAAAATACCTTTGAGTGAAGCAGATTTATTACAATGTATACATCTAACTCTTATACTGGATACTGAAGAGCTTCCCGTACCCTCCAATTTCAAATGGCATCCATCAGACTCACAGCATTGGCCGCCAGAGTGGTAATTTAACCAGTCAAACCAAGGAAAGTCATCAATATGACCCTCGGAGCATATTGTTATAAAACGGGATTGATAAGTTGGTGCGCCACAACTATTACAGAAACTTTTAGACTCATCGTTTGCTTCATTTGCTCCTTTTTGTAGTTTCTGACACCTAGTGTTACTGCAGACTCTCCACAATGGAAATCGCTTT
Organism: Alteromonas sp. RW2A1; assembly: GCF_001886475.1. Taxonomy (NCBI): domain Bacteria; kingdom Pseudomonadati; phylum Pseudomonadota; class Gammaproteobacteria; order Alteromonadales; family Alteromonadaceae; genus Alteromonas; species Alteromonas sp. RW2A1. Next base: position 2,580,278 of record NZ_CP018031.1, read on the forward strand.
GCAGGTATTGGAACTTTCCGACTAAGCCCATTTTCTGTTACTTTAAAGTCTGGAGGAACCCTGAAGGACTCTACTTTTAATTTTTTTTGTAAACGTTTATCGGTTCGAATAAACTTACCTACACCAGATAACTCAGCTCCTTCATCATCTTCAAACCAGTGATCTAGACCGCAGGTAATCATAGATATTCCGTTTTTATTGACCTGCATCGCTCCTGTTCCGAATGTATGAATTAATTGCCCTTTCCTTGTTTTAACTTTACTTCGATTTCCCACTAGTTACTCCTTACCATTCATCGTCATCCCAAGAATCAAGCTCTGGCTCTAAATATGCTTCAGGACTTATCCACACAACAGATTCACCATCAACATTCCTCATACTGGTAGGACATGCTAATTGGTGGCGCTTTTTCCCAGTAGCACCGAACTGGCACATTATTTCACTCTCACTAGGTTCAACGTCTGGCTGTAAATTGCCCCACGAATCTGACTTTGCAGAGCGAATTACCCAACTGTGTTTAAACTTTCTTTCATAAAAACTATTTAAATCTTGTTTTTCATGATCTTTAATTGCATCTATACGAAGCTCTAACAACTTATCGAACCAACCGTCAAACAAATCCATGTCAATATCTTTGGGTAATGCATCAATTGGAGAAAATTGTCGTGCATAGGCAATCATAAGTGCAGCAAAGCCTCTTTCAATTGATGGTCTTGAATACGGTGTTACAGAAGAAGGTTCGACTTGAGCATATAACTTTTGATGGTAGGCTCTAAAGTCCTCATAGTGAGACTTATCTCTTGGCTTAGCATTATTAAAAATAGTTGTTACCAATCCAGGTCGTTCGTCTGCTCTTCTTCCTACGCGACCAGATACTTGGATATATTGTGCAGTTGTTTTAGGCTGACCAACTATAGACATTAATGACAACCTATCTATATCGACACCAACTTCAATAATACTGGATGCTAAACAGTATGGGGTTACCTCCCTCCCACTAAGTAAATTGCGAAGAGAGTTTATTTTGCTGGGACTTTTTATGTTATTAGCTTTACAAGCAGCTATAAATTCATCAACCAGTATATAATCTTCTAAAGATATCTCTCCTTTCGTCATTAAACATGTAAGAAGTTTGTCTCCTGTTTCTTTAATCTCTTGGTGTTGATCAACTAGCTTTTTAGTCTCTTCAGTAATAGCTGCGCGAAATTTATCGCTTGGTTTCAAAAGAGATATGTTCAAACTTCGTTCAAGCAAAGCAATAGCGGCGGGAATTTCGTCGTCTTTCAATCTGCTAGTTAATTCCATTCCTCCATTCAAGAAGCGAGGTAGTAGAAAAGAAGGATATCTACGTTTCAGTTCTAATAAATAGCTGATGATATCGGCTTGAAACAAAGTTAGGGCACCACCAAGCTCTCTGATACTATTATAGAAACTTAGTAAAGTGACCCAAGGATCTCTATTCTCAAGATTCACTCGATTTGAAGAGAACAACAACGCAGAATGAGTTCGAACCTGAGTAGTTAAAACTGAACCTAATCCTGGAGCACAAACCCCGACATATTTTCTTCCTGGTTTCAATTTTTTCGACTTGTCTCTTTCATACCTTGCAAAAAATGAGTCTTCAGATGTAAGTCCAAGAGGAGGAAATATGTCTGTTCGATTCCTACCGTATATCGACTGGATTTGGTCTTTATAACCTTTTGTTGTTGCTGTTGCACAAACAATTTTAGGCTTTATGTTTTTGCCATTGTCATTGGTGTAAGAGCATAGTTCTTCAATCAATGGCTCATATAATCCAACCATAGTTCCAAGAGGACCTGTAATTAGATGCAGTTCATCTTGGATTATCAATTGAGGGGGTAAATTATTTCTTTCACCTTCCTCATCTATGCCGAATAAACTCCTAATTTTAGGCTCCCAAGCTAGCATTGCGAACTTGTCAACTGTGCCAATAACTAAGGATGGCTTCTTGTCGTATATATCTTCATCAACTAGATAAATAGGAATTTCGTTATAAAAGTCACATCCTTTATCTTCACAGTGGAACTTAACAGTCCCTTGGTATGCCTTGTAACCTAGTAGTATTTTTTTATCTTCTCCTGCTACCCCAAGCTGCGCGGCGCAATGGGGGCAGCGATCCAGTAAGAATGGGTTTTCTATTTCGCCTTTATTCAAGTCTGATTTAATCTTTGATAACTTTGATTTTGCAACAGCTCTCTTATTAGGAGTGTTTTTACTTCCTACCCAAAGCCCTATGCTAAATTGTCTACCAGGTATCTTGTGTTCTCTGCGAATAACCTCTAAACAACATATTAGAGTCGACGCACGTTGTAGTTGTTGTGCTGTCAACAATCGCAAGGTATATCGCATCAAAACCTGAACACTTTCTGCTTTTTCTCCATACTCTAGCCTGTTGTATAACAGAGTGAAGGCAGCTAAACCAAGATAAGCTTCTGTCTTCCCCCCCCCAGTTGGGAACCATATCAAATCAACCAACTCGTGATCTAAATGTTCTGGATTAACTGCACCACTAACACACATCAATAAAAAGCCAATCTGAAATGGCCTCCAAATACCTTTAGCGGATGCATTTTCACTAAACTCACTGTCAAATTTGAGAGTACCTTCCTCTAATGAAGCCTTTCTTATTTTTTTAGGTGCTCTTTTTTGTTGATTTAACATTGCTAAGTTAGCGAGTTTAAATGCTTTTTTTGCTTGGCTATTAGTTTGTAAGACTTCTAAGCCTTCTGACATTCGAATATGAGCCTCACGACATTTTGATATGTGTTTATCAGCTTGCTTAATAAGCAGTTCCGTATACTCATGATTTGCTGATGTAATAGATTGCTTTTCTTCGACAAGTTTACCGATCCATTTCTCATACCAATCAATCAACTGCTTTAGTTGCAACTCTCCGAGACTCCCAGTTGAAAATTCTGACAGCTCCTTCATAGAAATAGTTAACGTCTCTTCTTCATTTTGAATTTCTGCTGTAATGCTGGGAGTTTCAAATGAAGGTAATGACTCTGTCCAAACACTAGAAACCGACTCTCTGGCTTCATATGGAGATAAATTCCAATCTGTTGCAACTCCATGACCTTTAGCGAAAGATGGCGTATTACGATAAAGCAACTGGTTGCTTAGTTCGTCTTCTTCCAAATTTTCAGAGAATAAATCTAATGCGGCACTCTGATAAGGCAATATATTTTCGGTCAATGCTCCATCTAATGTATTAGTTTCTACCGAAAACTGGGCTTGAAACAAAGTCCGTTTATTCTTTTCAATGTAACTCGAAATATTAGTAGAGCGGTTAACTAATACGAGAGTAACGATTCTGTAATCGCCGTAACGGCGAATGACCCCTTCTAAATAAACTTCTGAAAGGTTTGGTTCAGTAGAAGTATGTTTTAAAGCGATACTGATTTTTTTATTTTCTGAAACGAGAGGATATTCGAAGTTTGACGACACAGGCTTTCTTTTCCACCAATTAAATATATGTCCTTCATCACTTTCCACTTTGAAGTCCTCATAAAAAGCTCCTTTGACAGAAATTTTTAACTTAATTGGCTCCGCTTCATCCACTACAAATGATAACCCTATACTACTCGGTGCTCTCGAATTAGCCAAAGATACATCAAAATCGTTCGTATCATCATTTGTACTTAAGATAGTCTGTTTTGAAAAGGAGGGAGGCTCTATAGCTTCATTTTCAGATTGGCTAAGAGGTTTGACGCTTTCCATTATGCTCTCTTCAATTGGGATGGCATCAAGCTCTTCTAAAGGGTATAAAACACCAACTCCATATCGTTGTATTGGGAACGTTTTTAGGATTTCTTCTCCATCGTCATCGGAAATTAATGGATTATTAATTTGTTTTTTCTTCACCTTTCCGTCTTGCCACCTAAACTTTTCTCCATAGGCACAAGGCCCAACAAGTTCTTCAGACAAAGTTCTAAAGATTACATTATCCCTTACTTCTGCACCTTTCATTTTAATTTTTTATCCCTTTCAATAAATGTTTTTTAACTTCATCTTTAAACATATAAATCACTATTTCCGTTGCCCGACTCGCACCTACATACAACAATTTTTTTGACTGTTCTGACTCTATTTCAGAAAAGTCAGTCAAAATAATTACGGGTGACTCTAATCCTTTGAAACTGTGAATAGAAGTATATTGAACAGCATTGTCCCTAAAACAAAACGGTACAACTTTGAGTTCGCTCTCGAATTTTTTAGAGATCGACTTCGATTCGGAAACTTTAGACAGAAGAACTAATTCTGAAGCTTTAAAACCTTGTGCATTTAACAATTTTATTACACTCAAAATTTTATTTACTTGATCTTCATCCGAAGAATAAAAATAATACTTAGAATCGAATAGTGGATTACTCTTTCTCAAAAATTTTCGATATGGAATTTTTATACTTGCTAGAGAAAAACTGAGTTCGCTTACTGATTGGATATTCCTACAATTTATGGCTAGACGATAAGTAGAAAAATCATTGCAACGGAGTCGAAAGTCACTCAACAGAGTATTTTTTTGGTACATTGAATAAATATTTTGAAGCTCAAAGTCTCCGAATAAACTCCAGCGCCCATTGGAAAGACCTTTGTCTAATAATAGTTCCAAGCAATCTAGCCAATTTTGAACACTCAAAATATCTTGAGCCTCATCAATCACTAAATAATTATATGGGACATTTTCTTTGTTCAATATTTCTTCAAAAGCATTGTTTGGGAGGTCTGTAGTCCAATAATCATTTCTATTTCGATCACTTTTTTTTACAAACTCTGAGTTCGCATGAAGCTCTAAAAGTTCAGTAATTGTAAGAATATCAATATTTGAATGAAACCGACGTAAACTAATAGCTAGATTTTTGTTTTTACAAACAAAAAGAACCCGCTCTCCTCTAACGGTTACTCTATTTGACGATTCCAAGGCAAGAACAGTCTTACCTACACCAGCAGCACCGTTGAAGACTACCCTGCTGTTATCTTCCATCGCATCCAATGCTACAAACTGTTCTTTTGTATATTCAAAAAGATCCTTTTTGGTCTCGTCTCGAAAAAAGCCAAAACTAGTAGACATTTCCAAGGATGGCCTCAACACTTTTATCAGAGTTTCAACATCAATTTGAGTTGGCCTTGTGTCAGTTGGTTTAAACCACCTTACAGTGGAAGTATTAGCTAGTTTTTTACGGTATGAAGTTGCTCGATTTAATAAAAGCTTTGAAATGGGTATTTTTCTGTATTCTCTGACTCCGCAAAACTCCCGTGAATGCCATTCAATACTTGGTGCTATTAATTCTGTGTGAGTAAATATAACCAAAGGAAATATAGGAATACTGCTCAATGATATATTTTTTGACTTTAGATACTCTGCCAAGCTAAAAACTGCATCATTAGCCTGTTCAAAAGGGCCTTTTAGAGAACTTCGACTACTTCGACCAAAGTACCACAAACCTTGGTCAAACTTTATATATCGATGTGCTTTCACTTCTATAGCAAAAATACATACTTCTGGAATGATAACTAGAAAGTCAATTTCACCTAGAACTTGAGTTTTATGATGGGCTATGTTTAATGAGTGTAAAACTGTCCACCCTTTGGTATCAGGATCTTGTCTAAGTCTTTCGAATAGGTGTTTCTCTCCATCACTGGGGTTATCTATATCGATAACTCTCGGTATCATATTTGACATATGCTTTTACCCTACAGCCAAGATTGAAGCCTTAATTTTGCCGACGTTAAAACTTGAGGGGAGAGTGTCTTGCTGTTGCAGGCACTTACGCAGCTCTTTAGCAATTATTTCCCTAGAAACCTCTGATTTTCTGTGTCCCATTGAAATACAGTTGCTTCGAATATTTTTGGCTAAATTAAAGAAAAATGGATATTCAACTTCAGGAATATCAGCAAACTTTAACAATGCTCTGAAATCATCATCATCTTTAGGTCGAATTGTATCTTTCTTCTTCCAATTTTTTATATTGTAGTCTTTAGCATGTTTAGCTCCCAACGAAGTCAATATCCTTGGCAATTCAAAAGGCCTGTTATACTCTCTTAACGAAGACTTCCAAGACTCCATTTGCTTCCTAAGCTCAAGGTTCACGTCATCATCTGACATTTCAGAGTGGTCGATTTCATTGACTATATATTTACAGCCATCTAGCTCATCATCATCTAGAAACGGCCTTAGCTTCAAGACACCATACTCATCTACAACTAAATATTTCCGATTAACTTCAATGAGCGCAACCTGCCCCGTGAGACTTTTTATTTCCCTCGTAAAAATAGTTGGTTGCATACGTCTTAGTTCAATTACTAATTCCGACAGGCTATTTTGTTTGGTCTCTTCTCTCTCGTAATTGGGAGGTGGTGGTAATAACAATCTTCTATTTTGAACGTTTGGATTATTTTTTTTAGACGTCCATAAACTCTCCCCACCGACACCATCAAAAACGTCGTTTGTTACGACAGAGGATGGTAAATTCTCTGGTTGGACTACTAGTGTGGTATGGGAACAAGGATAAGCTAATAGTTCTTTAAACCAGTAGCTAGGGGCAATTATTACCAATGTGCAAGTGATGTAGTGGTTTCTTAATTGCCTTGGGAAAACATAACCAACTCTTTCCTTACTATCATCACAAATAATTGATTCTAAAAAATTTTGGTCTTCAAGCTTTCTGCAAAGTATTACAATATTTCCGTTAATGCTGTTGAGTATCTCATTGAGACAGTTTTGCAGAACTATTTTGACTTCAATGCAACTTTTAATTAGCTTATATAACCTCTTTGCAGCAACATAAAATGATCCTTTATCTGGGCCAAAATGCTTTTTCTGCTCAAGAATCGATTTTAGTTCTTCTTCTTGCGGTTCCCTTCCCCCTAAATAATCATTCAGTATGTTTTTGTACTTGCTGCAAGTATGTTTCTGTATATCTGTTTCTGCGCTTTGATAAAGATAATTCAAAAGCTCGATATATTCTGTTATTGGTTCGTAAGAATAATTTAAATTGACAAGTTCCGGTGATGTAAAAGTTGCAAAATTAGCTACTTGACTCATCTAACCCTCCAAATTGATAAAGGGTTTGTTCCCGAAGTGATTTCAACAATGCTTTTTAGGTTTTGAGGTAATTCGTCAAATTGAAGAGCTTCGGCTGACTCTGTTCTAATAAAGAGGCTTTCTATTTCAGATTTAAACTCGACGAATCTGCTATGTGCCGTAGAGAGAAGAACAATATTGTTATTATCAATACGATCTGGGACTGTATTTATCCACACTCTGTTTTTATCGTGTTCAAGATCAACTTTATTCTCAGATGTGAACCTTATTGCGCTTTTCAAATCAACTAGGCAATTAATGCCCAGCAAATTTTTTAGTGTTGAACCATCAACTTCCTCATGAATAACTTCTTCAAAACCTCTGAATTGAGAAATAATAGAGGGAAAAAATGTACCGGAATGGGTTTGGATGTTGTTAACGGCTACATTGTTGCGATCTATCCAATCTGTGTCCTCTTGATCTCTGGCTAACTTTGCTTTGTTGTCGAAGTCGTCTAATCGGTTGAACTGCTCACAAATTGGGTTATTGCCCCGACGTAATGCAAACTTGTACCAAATGTCTCCGCCAATCTCAGTAATTTCTTGAATTTTCACTTTACTATATTTGTTAGTACCGTCGATTGGATAGTATAGATTTGTTCCTGCAGGGTAAGGGCTTGAAAGTTTTGTTTTTGCAAACTCACAGCATAATAAAGAGATTAACTTTGGATTTTTACATACCAATATAGCACAAGAGAATTGCTGATATTTAAAAGTTGATTTAACTAGTTCTTTTACCAACTCCACCTGTGGATGCACTTCTAACTCCTTTTGAAATGCCATTAACATTTTGATTTTATAACACTTATACTACAGGTTGTCACTATTAGTAAGCCAACCAGCGATACAACGAGGTTTGAATGTAAAACAATCGCGAGGTACATCCAGCTTTTGCCAGCTCTTGAATAGGTAACATCACTAGTCCACAACGAGGATAACTGATTTATCGTTTTAAACGTTACTTGGCTATCTTTAGCGGAAGGACGCTGACCTTTGTTTGAATCCCTCTTTCCGTCTTTAGGTCTTTTTCTTCCTTTGGTAATAAAAATGGCTCAACTCTTTCATTAGTATTTAAACTGGCTCCAGATTGTTTTGCTTCAACCATAGTATTCCAGTTATAAAATACTTCTCAGTGATACCGCAAGTCAATTTAGCCTCGCTGATCTCCAATTTCGTTCAGTTACTAATGCCGCTCATCATACTCGATTTGCCACCCATCATATCCCTTTCGGCTATTTGTAAATTTCTTGTAATCCTACTCATTTTTCTCATGTCTCCTAGCACCTAACATTATTGCCGAGCAATTCAAAAAAAAGACAATAGCACTAAGTGCAGCTCAAAATGTTCTTTTTATCTTTGATAAAAACCACAAACTCGGTACGAGTTTGAATAAAAACTTGAGCGCAGCTCAACAACTACTGCGTAGAGAACTGCTTTGTGAAACATAGCGGTTCTCGAAGCCGGAGTCAGCATCGCAGATTAACCACTTTTTTCGTTTGCTTCAGCAAACTTGCTGAGTATTGCACAGCAATAATCTGCAACCTTCGCAACACCGTTGTGAACACTGCGAGCGGGGTATCCCACGCGACGCTTTCCCCGAGCAGAAGACAGGGAAAATAGTGGTTAATCAGCGGTAGCTGACTCCGAGCAACGCTTATGTCGAATTCGCGCAGCAATGAGTGCGTGAGCAGCGACAAGTCGCGTCAGCTCTCGCTTGCAGAAGGGTTGCTACAACGAAGTTGTGTATGGTTTTCGTTAGAAAAACGCTGGCATTACGCAGTATGCCTAGCCTAGCGAAGCGCTGGCAGGATGCAAAGCAAACTGCTTTCCCCTGCTTATTTCCCCTCGGCTATTTCTATGTACTTGTGAAATCAAAAAAAGGAGAAGAAATGAATTACATAGAAAGAGCAATTGAAACTTCAATGCGTCACGTCTGTATATCTGCCCCTAGCGATCCGGCAGCACGGGGGTTGGTGAGAGAGAATGCTGTGATTGCAATCACTGGAGCTTTTAGCGTATCCAGTAAAACGGTTATCCAACGTCACCTAGATCTCAATCGAGAGAGCGTTAACAAACTGATTAATAGATTGAAAAAAAAAGGGGTCATATCAGTACACCCGACTTTTGCCAATACTGACCGCAGTTTTATCACCCTGACGTCTTTCGGGATTAGAGAGGCAGAACTTCTGTTGAACCGGGAACTGAATTTACGCTCAGACGTGAGCAGAGTGAACGAACGAAACCTCATCCATGATCTTTCAGTTCAGCTAATTGTTTTAAAGCTTGCAAAAGCGAAAAAAATCTCTGGATTCGCAACCGAACGTGACCTAGCGATACAACTTGAACACCGAGGAAACGACCCTAGGCTCGTAGATGCGCTAGTTGTCGACGCTAATACCGGCTCAAAAATAGCAATCGAAATGGAAGCATCAAACTCAAAAAATAAAAATAATGGAGATATACGACGCAGAATACTTACTAAATATCTTGAGGAACTGGAATCGAACGACGGCCTTTACGAGTTTGTGCATATGTACAGTCATCGCCAGCGGTTTCTAACACAGATAGAGAAAGCACATACTCGAATATTCGATAGTCGAAGTTCTCCTTTCTCTTCCAGCCAACAACGACTGCTGCTCGATAGTATAAAATTCAAATCATCTGAATGTAGTCTAATCTATGAGCTTATGTTTAATAGTAAGCGTCAATTGAGTGATGAGAACGGTGCAGCGACAAATAAGATGAACTATATTGAACAATTAGCAGAATTAGAAAAACTCGCAAAAAACACCCAGGATAGGGTAATTGAAATCAGGTTGAACGGGTTTCGCGACGCTGGAAAAGCGCTAGGAATTTTAGAATAAGTCCTTGGAGTGACCTCTGGGAGCCTTAAAGGCTCCGCTTTTTTATGGCTTCAAGCTTCAATATGCATCGAGTATCGCAATGATAAACAATACATATTTAACGCACATACCTCTATGCACGTCGAGTCAGCAGCAGGAAAGCACTGTTGAGGTTTACGGTGCGATCAATAGTGTGCTCGCCGAAGCTCATGAAACTCTAGCGATTATGGATAAAGAGTTGTCTGACTCAGCCATTATTAAATAGTCACTTACCAAGCAAACTTTTCGTATACCTTCGTTAACCACCCTAAATAGTCGATAATATTCCGTGGCGGCAGTTACTCCACGTCCGCCTCAAGTCAATTGAATAAATTAAAGAAAGTCATAGCATACTAAGGCACATCACTGTTCGCCTTAGTTCTTTCTGCGATGCTGCAAAGAACTGTTTTAGCGTTAGCGCCTCTGCCCATTAAGCAAGATATTTAATTTCGCCCGTCGATCAAAAAAAGTCAAAAAAACTAAAACTCATGGCGCGACAGAAAAAATTTCCATGCAAAAAGCTTAGTTATTTTTAGGACATCAACTAAGAGAACACAATATGAAAATAAACTATGAGAGGCTTTTTAACCATTGTTCACGCTTTAGCCGAAAATGGATGGCACTGAGCAATTCACTAGTAGCAATAGCTGCATTAAATTCATTTTTTAATACAGCTTTTGCCATAATTGGACATTTCGACAATATCGAATACCAAGCGTTAACGGATAGATTACTACTTTTATCGTTTGGCTGCATTGCGATAGCAGTGCTATTAATTTTAGTTTCTTTATATGCTACGCATAAGCTAAGAGACTCATAAAATTGAGCACCCCTAATGGGGTGCTTTTCTGTAGCAGAATATATTGTATTAAAGAAGTGTTGATTAGGTGTAACTTCATTTACCTGACAGCTATGACAAACACCAGACGTTCAACACTCTAATTAGGTGCGACTTATGCGTCACCTAATTTTTCTTGCTATCTCGACACCGTGGAGCCACAATTTCAGTGAGAATACCGGTTTAATTGAGTTTCATCACATGTTAAATCTTGATGCATAGAGCTAGGAAATACATAACAGCCCTGTTTAAAAGATTGTTCAGCAATAGTTCTAATATTTCTCAAAAACGTCGGAATAGCTTTTGCAGGGATTAGGCCATCATTCGGGAGGTTTGATAAACTAATGCGACCTCCTTTCCCTTCATCGAAAAACCATTTTTCTGCAAATTTAAATTCTTCTTGAGTAGACAGCCCTTTCGGAAATTCAACGCCAACAACTATGTCTACCGACCTGAGATTGTAATCAGACTTTAACTCTATAAAATCACTATATGGATTGATTTTTCTATGTTCGTCTCGTGCCTTGAATATTAGCGATGCGAAATCTCGGAGATGTGAATCGATATACTCACAAAATTGCTGCATAGAAGAATCTATGGAATCGTTACTCTCTAGTTCAAACCTTTGCGTTATTTCATATTCTTCGACCCTAACAGTACGCATGTAGGGCTGATGTGTTAGACCATCTCTACCTTCAAGTAGAATTTCTCCAGAAAAGCTCCCCGTACCTGAGAATGGACTACCTGAGATAATAAAGGATGCTTTTTTATATGCTTGATCGAAATCGTAATAATTTCTATATCCAAAGTTTTGAGAGACTATATCTTGTCTTTGCTGAAGAGAGCCAAGACTTTTGTCGAGCTTCTTTGCTTCTTTCTTTATTTTTTGGAGAGTTGTTTTCGTCGGAGTGTATATAGGCATTATAAATTTCCTTTAATTCTGAAATATTGTATTGCCTCGCTCAAAACACATCAGTCAAAAGAAAATATATAAGTAATTACTTGATGCAGAATGATTTCGAGAAATCTTATCCATTGCGAGGGGATGACTCTTCTGCAAAGTCAAAACTATAATATTCATTTATGAGGATATATGTCAAGATACTTAAGTGATGAGCTTGCATAATAAGCGGACTTCCACATAAAGGGCAGTAGCGCGTAGGCTAAAATCCTAGCGAAGCGACAAAGGCGAATGTTTATTGTCCAAGGAAGCGTGCAACTGGCGATTTGATTGTTAAGCTTTATCTACTGTACTCAATGGTTTAATTGCCAATTTTTCCAAAGAGCATATGTCTCATACAAAAACGGTAAGCTCATTGGAAAATAGATGTAACTTCATTCATTGGTTTATCAATTTACTGCTTAAAGCACAGTGTTGTCATCAGTCGAAGGGAAAGTCGGAAATTCGCGCATTAACGCTATCAAATAATCAATTCGCCAGCTTACGCTTTGCAGAAACTTCAGGTGAATTGGCGGGGAGAATAACGATGACAAAATCGTTAAAAAATACATAGTGGACTGCAAAGCGTTAATCAATCATCATGATTTGCCCTATTGATAATAAATAAAGAGCCTGCGACCAAAATCACCATGGGTAGTAAAAACCATAATTCCTGCATATAAAGTCCCTCGTTAAAAACCTTCTCAGAGTAGATTAAAAAATCAACCGCATTACAAGGTCCGAAGCCAATAGCGGCTCCATTACTCAAGTTCATGTCTTGTTTAAAAGAATCGTAATAATGCTTGCGACATCAACTCACGTCCATTTTTTCTACACGATTTGTCATCATAGTATCTTTGCATACCCCGCAAAACTTTGCTTATAAATAGAATGTTAACCAGTGCAAACGTCGGATTCATAGTTATGAAAAACGACGTAAGGCAAACACCGCTCATAGTACCTAACACCAAACAAATGATTTGATGATCTTCTAACTCACTCACAAATAGCTCCGGCTTTCATTCGATATCCCTCTTAGTATGTATCCCTAGTTGAAAACTTAATGAATTTTTGACGAATTGCAAATTCTTTACTGCGAGATTTAGCAGCACGAATTCGTTTGAAGATTGACTTCAACCCTGCAAGAAGGGGCTTTTAGCACTTAATAAAAAAGGGCTGCAAAGCAGCCCTCAAAGTGATTCAACCTGCTCAGCCCACTCATCAATGGCTTCGACTGAAAAGTAACGATGTTTCGTTACACCGAAAACATTTTCAAACTCTCCATCATCAACTTCATCTGAATTGATAAAACCAACGATTTGAAGCTCGAATAATAAGAACAATAAGCACCTCTCCGATGGCTCGAAATATTTCTTCCTGAACTCTTCTGGAAGCTCATTTGCGAGACCGTCTGATATAACAAACCCGTTCGTAACAAATTGCTCATTTTTATGTTCGTACACGTAATCCAGTGTCTCTGGATTGAAATACCAACATAAACGAAATTTGTCGGGCCATTGTGTTCTTGTCGCTCTTTTGAACTGATGAATGAACGTGATTTGCAGATCACGCTTCTGAGTCTTCTTTGTCATAGTTATGTCCTGTTTTAGTAAACCTCAGGATTAACTAGGCACAGATGGAGGGGGATTGTTGAAGCTATAAGATAAACTAACCTTCAGTGTATTTTCTTTGGAGCTAACCTATTCAATTTTTTAAATATTAACTTCAATTCTTTTTTTCGGTTTTTCTCTTTAATTGAGTCTTTTCTTATAACCCACTTCAATACTAACCAACTAAAATTCTCATAGAACGTTACTTGTCTCTTTTGTGATGAGCTTATAAATTCACGAAAATATAGACCAAAATCAACAACCATTGATTTGTAAGCTTCATATAAATACAATTCGTCATACAAATCATGCCTTATTGCATTTGATGCCTGCTCCCAAGTATTCAATACATACCTTATCGCTATAGTATACTCGTTACTTCTTTGTTCTGGTTGTGCCAACTCAGCGAAATCGAGTTCATTTCTTTTCGCAATAGCTTCGCCAACCTTTCTAACGTGTTCTATATATTCGTCATTATCTTGTAGTCTTTTTTGGAACTCCAAAGAATTAGCCTCTCTAGCTGTTTGACGTGAGTATGCTAGATTTAAAAGTGCAGCTGTTAGAGCAAGTGTCGCTGAAAGCAAAATCGCTGTTGCAGATATCAGTTTTTCATCTACACGATGAATTAAAAATATCCCACCTATAGACGTTATCACTACAACACCCACAAGAATGTAATTTAACTTAGTTCTCTTCTTCAAAACTCACCCACAAAAAAAGAGCCATTAGGCTCTTCTTATAATCTTAATTACATATTTGGTTAGGCAGCTGCGCCAAATCCCCAATCTTCTTCTCTATACATAGGAAACTCCCTATTTATAACCACATATACCAATAAACTATAGTCTCGATATACTATAGATGTCAACATCAAACAAAAACATCTACAAAAAAATAAAAAAACCTTTAAAATCAACAATTTAGATGATTAGTACTACTGGGCAACAGAGTTACGCTTTAGCTACGCTAAAGCGTAACTCTGTTGCCCATTCAAGTCAATGCTTTCTTTTTTCTAGTTTACAAGAGCCACATATAAAAAGCAACTTAGCTGCACGCCCCAACATAAAGATGAGTGCTGCCCCCCGTTTATGGAGTAGAGCCGAGTAAAGCCACAAGGAAAGCTTCAGATACTGTATAATGTGACAATTGTGGGACAGTTTTGGGACGCTCTTTCTACGAGCAATCAATGAGCGGGGTAAGTCATTGAAAAATAGGAGAAGTTGGTCGGTGTGAGAGGATTTGAACCTCCGACCCCTGACACCCCATGACAGTGCGCTACCAAGCTGCGCCACACACCGACCGAAAGAGCGTGTAAGTCTACTCAAATAAATCAACAATGCAACGACATTTAGCAATTAAGGCACTCAAGCGCTTAATTGCTAACCAGTTCTTTGAAATTACCTATGCGAGGGTGACATAACAAACGCCTGTCACCACTATAGCAACAATGACGTTGAGTACTATTCCTTCTCTGGCCATGGTTTTTATATCAAACTTTTCTGTTGAATACGCAATCGCGTTTGGCGCAGTTGCCACAGGTAACATAAAAGCACAGCTTGCGCTAATAGCAGCGGGGATCATAAGTAGTTTTGGATCTACGCCAACGGCTATTCCAGCTGCGGCTAATATGGGCATGAGCAGAGTTGATGTGGCGGTGTTAGACGTTATTTCAGTCAAAAACGTAACGAATAAACATATGCCCAATATCAGCAGGATTACCGGCAAAGTTGAAAGGCCGGTTAACCACGTCCCCATTAACACGCTCAACCCAGATGCAGTGAAGGCTTTAGCAATACAGATACCTCCAGCAAATAGCAGTAACATTCCCCAAGGAATATCGTTTGCTGTTTTCCAGTTTAACAACTTATCTCTGTTGCCTTTTGTATCAGGCTTTCCATCATCATTACCGCTATTGGTTAAGAACATAGCGGCAACGCCTGCAACCGCAATTGTGCTGTCACTTATAGTGGTTACACCTAGCCATGCTGTCCAAAATGGGCGAAATATCCACGCCATGGCTACGGTACCAAATATGGCTAGCACGCGTTTCTCCGCTCTCGACCATGTGCCTGGAACGGGTAAATCTATATTGCCCACTACGCTTATTCCACGGGCTAGCCATAATGCCATGATAGGTACGGCCAAAATAACGATAGGGATACCGGTTTTCATCCAATCTAAAAAGCTGTATTCAATACCCTGAGTTTCTTCATAAACACTCATAAAGATGATGTTCGGTGGAGTTCCTATAGGCGTGCCTACCCCGCCTACGCTAGCAGCGTAGGCAATACCCAAAATTAGGGCAACACCAAAACGAGGATTATCTACCGCGTTGATAATGGCGATAGCCATGGGCAACATCATCAGTATGGTAGCAGTATTACTTATCCACATACTGAGAACCGCTGTGGTTAGCATAAAACCCAATATCAACTTTATCGGGCTGCCGCTACCCGTAAGACGAAGCATATAGATGGCAAAACGTTTGTGCAGATTTGCTCGCTCTAATGCTTTAGACAGCATAAATGCCGCCATCAGCAAAATAATAACGTGACTGCCTAGAGCAGAAGCGGCCTCACTATGAGAAAGCACACCAAACAGAGGAAATAGCGCAAAAGGCAATAAGGAGGTAGCTGGAATAGGAAGCGCTTCGGTAACCCATAAAATGGCAACAAACAAAGTGATAGCGGCAGTGAAAATTATTTCACTGGGCTGCCCTACAAACCACAATGCGAGTCCACTCGCACAAGCGACTAAGAACGCGATGCCTATTATCAAGTTTTTTGATGTGGACGTTGTTTGAGGTGAGTTATTTTTATTTGTTTGAGGCGTAGTGTCCATTGCGCTTCCCAGTTACTCGTCGTATTTATTATTGATTTTATTTACTTATATAAGTACTACCAGTAATTGAAGGGAAACGCACTACCTAATCACCGCTTTGAAGGTTGAAAGTATTTCTCTCGTGTTTTGTTGGTAATGCCTTTGCTGCTACTTGCGTTGCTCATCGGATGAAATACGGCTTGCAATAGCACCATCTTGGCCTTTGTATTTTGCGTCCACTCTGGCGTTGTAAGGTTTCTCTGCCGGACTTGATAGCACTTCAAAGCTGATAGCCCCAATCTTCATGCCCGGACGAAGTGCCAATGGCAACTTTCCACTGTTATAAAATTCCAACACAATGTTCCCCGACCAACCTGGATCGATTCTATGGGCGGTTACGTGCACCATTAAACCTAGGCGAGCCAGCGAGGAGCGGCCATCTAACCAACCCACGATGTTGTCTGGCAGGGTTACCGACTCTAAAGTAACAGCAAGGGCTAACTCTTTAGGATGAAGGAAAAAGGCTTTACCCTCTTCAAGCTCAATCTCATCACTCATAACATGGTCGAGCGCTTCTTGAACTTCAACTTTCGGGCCGCTTAAATCAATGAAAGGCGCTTGATGCTCTTCAAACACCCTAAACTTGTTACCTAAACGAATATCTACCGTTACACCGCTTATCTGGTCGTAGCTTGGTGTGGGTTCTATTTTAATTTTGCCGTCTTGCAGGTATTGATTAATATCGCGGTCACACAAACGCATGATGTATTCCTCATTTCATTTGGCGGCTATTATGCGTATGTCAGGCAGTCCAATCAACTGCTAGAAGACTTGTTTTATGTGGTTTTAACAATCTTATTTTTTTAACTCTGAAATCAATTAGTCAGTTGCCATCTTTATTGCATTAGCTATCATTGCTTTTTATCTCTCCGTCATTTTTTATGTCAGCCATTAATCGACAATATCTTATCGCTGTAATCTGTGTGCTTGTTGCAATGATCACCATTCAATCAGGCGCATCACTGGCGAAGCAGCTTTTTCAGCAAGTAGGTGTATTAGGCACAATTACTTACAGAGTGGGCTTTGCTGCCATTATGCTCTGCTTGGTGTTTAAGCCTTGGCGCAATAAACCTGAACAGCTACCATCCGTTGTTGTTTATGGCTTGTGTTTAGGGGGAATGAACACTGCATTTTATTTCGCCATCGAGCGTATTCCTATTGGCATAGCTGTTGCGCTTGAATTTGTCGGGCCTCTGATGGTTGCAATATTTTCATCTAAAAATAGAGTAGATTTGTTGTGGGCATTTATGGCGATAATTGGTCTTGTATTGTTACTACCCGACTTAAGAGCCACCGACGGGCTTGATCCACTGGGCTTTATTCTGGCACTAGGGGCGGGAGCCTGCTGGGCAGGTTATATTTTATTCGGTAAAAGAACAGGTGAAAGTGGTTCTTCGGGAGCAATCGTTGCTTTGGGCATGCTAGTGGCCGCCGTTGCAATAGTGCCATTTGGTATTGCTATTCACTTTGATGAATTAATGAATGTAGCACTTATTCCCACTGGAATAGGTATTGCTCTTTTATCAAGTGCTTTACCCTACAGTTTAGAAATGATTGCGCTTAGAAAAATGCCATCTCAAAGTTTTAGTATATTAATGAGTGTAGAGCCTGCCATTGCTGCACTAGCCGGCTTTATTATACTTGGCGAGCTATTAACCCTGTGGCACTGGCTCGCCATTGCATTGGTAATAAGTGCGTCTATTGGCACTGCAGCAACACCAAAAAGCTAAGTTAGCTACCCACTATTCCTATTGGGTCGCCTTTTATATGCTTATTACTGTTTTCTCGTGGTGATAGCGTAAATGCCAGCTGCATAGAAATAGCCCTCGCGGCCTCTTGATAACTGGCCGCTATAGGGCTCTCAGGCGCGCCAATCAGCAATGGGGTTCCGGCATCGCCGTGCTCTCTTATGTGAATATCTAAGGGGAGCTGCCCTAACAGCGGTAAACCATGCCGCTCGGCAAGCTGTTCACCACCGTCTCTAGAAAACACATAGTCTTTGGTACCACATGCACGGCACTGGTAATAACTCATATTTTCCACTAACCCAAGCACAGGCACGTCGACTTTTTCAAACATGCTAATGCCCTTTTGAGCATCGGCTAAGGCTAAATCTTGTGGCGTGGTAACGATCACCGCTGCCGTAAGCGGAACTTGCTGGGCCATAGTTAATTGAATGTCACCTGTGCCTGGAGGCATATCAACTATTAAATAATCCAGTACAGGCCATAGGGTTTCGTTTAATAATTGCGTAAGCGCTCTACTTGCCATAGGGCCCCGCCATACTGCGGCGTCGTCTTGAGGCACTAAATACCCGATAGAGTTGGCCACTAACCCGTGTGCCTCCAACGGCTGCATGTGCTTATTGTCCTCACTCTCTGGATGAACGTTGGTGTTACCTAACATAATAGGAATGGAAGGCCCGTAAATATCGGCATCTAAAATACCCACTCTGGCACCTTCTTTCATAAGTGCAAAGGCAAGATTGATACTGGTTGTCGACTTCCCTACCCCACCTTTGCCGCTAGCCACAGCGATAATATTCTTGATATTCGTAATGGGTGGCAGCTTGGTGTGTTGGCTAGTAATTTGTGTTGTAAATACAAGCTGAGAACTGTGAAACTCGCTCTTTAATTGGCTCTTTAATTCACTAATCACTACGTCTTTGAGATGAGCTAGCTGGCTATTCATACAAAAAGGCAGTGTTACTTGCACAGTTTGACTTTTATCGCTGCTACCAGCATCGCGGGCACTGGCATTACTGCGGCTATCTTCTATGCTGCTGCACCACAGAAGTGTCTCATCAGTGCTTATACTAAAATAGTTGGCTAAAATAGCAGCAACCTTTTGGGCAACTGGCTCGGCTTTACGAGAAAAGAACATAAATTGCCTTACAACCTGTAGAATTGTTTTAATTACGTAATGCAAAAAACGCGGTTTTCCGCTAGTATTTGCAGCCATTTTGAAACGCAAAGAATCAATAACGTCATTATGTCAGAAAAACGCCGAATTCTGGTAACCAGTGCGTTGCCATACGCAAATGGCTCTATTCATTTAGGGCACTTGCTTGAACACATTCAAACAGACATCTGGACTCGTTTTCAGCGCCTTCGCGGAAACGAATGTTACAGTGTTTGTGCCGATGATGCACATGGCACACCGGTTATGCTTAAAGCGCAAGAGCTAGGTATAACGCCAGAAGAAATGGTTGCCCGGACGCGTGCAGAACACCACCAAGACCTCATTGGTTTTCACGTAGATTACGACAACTACTATGTAACCCACTCGCCAGAAAACAAGGCATTTTGTGAAGAAATCTATTCTCGCCTTGATAATGCCGGTTACATTAGCAAACGTGTTATCAACCAGCTTTTCGACCCTGAAAAAGAGATGTTTCTGCCAGATCGTTTTGTAAAGGGTACGTGCCCAAGCTGCGGTGCAGAAGACCAAAACGGTGATAGCTGTGATGTATGTGGTGCTACTTATAGCCCAACAGAAGTGAAGAACCCACGAAGCGTAGTATCTGGTGCTACACCAGTACTCAAAGAGTCTGAGCATTTCTTTTTCGACTTACCTAAGTTTGAAGACATGTTGAAAACGTGGATCCGATCTGGCGCGCTGCAAGAAGAAATGGCGAACAAACTACAAGAGTGGTTCACAGAAGGTCTTCAGCAGTGGGATATCAGCCGCGATGCTCCGTACTTTGGCTTTGAAATTCCAGGCGCTCCCAACAAGTTTTTCTACGTTTGGGTAGACGCTCCCGTTGGCTATATGGCCAGCTTTAAAAACTTCTGCGACCAAAACAGCCTAGAGTTTGATGATTTCTGGAAGGCTGACTCTACCGCTGAGCTTTACCACTTTATTGGTAAAGACATTACGTATTTCCACTGTCTGTTTTGGCCTGCCATGTTAGAAGGCGCCGGATATCGTAAGCCTACTGGGGTGAATATCCACGGGTTCGTTACGGTAAATGGTGCAAAAATGTCGAAGTCTCGCGGTACCTTTATAAAAGGTCGTACTTACTTAGACCACTTAAATCCAGAGTACCTGCGTTATTACTTCGCGTCTAAATTAGGCGATGGTGTGACGGATATCGATCTTAACTTCACTGATTTCGCTCAGAAAGTAAATTCAGACCTAGTGGGTAAGGTTGTTAACATTGCGAGCCGTTGTGCTAGCTTTATTACCAAGCGTTTCGACGGCAAACTATCAGACAACGTCATTGAGCCAGAGTTAATAGCCGAATTCCAAAATGCTGCAGATGGCATCGCTGACTTATTTGAAAAGCGTCGCTACCACCAAGCTATACGCGAGATTATGGCACTAGCAGACAAGGCGAATCAGTTTATTGATAACAACGCCCCTTGGGTAGCGATAAAAGACGAGACCAAACAGCAATTTACCCATGACGTATGCTCATTGGGTATCAATATGTTCCGCTTGTTGGTGATTTACCTTAAGCCAGTTTTACCTGTATTGGCTGAGAAAGCGGAAACCTTCTTAAATGATGAGTTTAACTGGGAGTCGCTACAAACATTGCTTACAGGGCACGCTATCAATAAATTTAAACCTATGATGCAGCGGGTAGAAATGGAGAAAATAGACGCTATGGTTGACGATTCAAAAGAAAGTTTAGCTCCTCAGCAGCCTGCTGTTGCACCTGATAGCCCACTAGCAAAAGATCCTATTAGCGAGACTATCTCGTTTGAAGATTTTGCAAAAGTCGACCTTCGTATTGCGCGCATCGCCAATGCTGAACACGTTGAAAAAGCAGATAAACTACTGCGCTTAGAGCTAGATTTGGGCGGCGAAACCAAGCAGGTATTTGCTGGCATTAAATCAGCCTATGCGCCAGAAGCTTTGATAGGCAAACATACCGTTATGGTTGCCAACCTAGCGCCGCGCAAAATGCGCTTTGGTTTAAGTGAAGGCATGGTACTTGTCGCCGGACCTGGTGGTGACGAGCTCTATATTCTCGAGCCTCATGAAGGCGCGAAACCCGGCATGCGTGTGAAGTAGGCAAAAAAAGCGATTAGAAGAGAGTTTGCGTATCTAAAAACGCAAACCCAAGGCCATGTTTAGCTAGCTATTACACAGCGGCTAAACGTGGCCTTTTTGTTTTTGAGAGGTAGTGCGAGCACTGGCCCCCATTGTTGAAAACTGCGGTTTAATAGCCCGTTTGGGCCTTATCGCGGTCATGGGAACCACCCGTTTTTTAGCCAGAATGACATAAACGGCGCTACACCAAGGCAAATAAGAAGATAAATAATGTTGAACCTTAGCGGCTCCCCCCCAGCGCTGCTGAAAGAAAAGCGTTGAAAACATAATTTGCCGTTGTTCTATTACTTCAAACCCTAAAAGGTGAAGCCAATCTTTTATGCGGTATGAAGAGAAAAAGCGGGCATCGTGTAAAATATTGTCACGTTTTACCGGTAAGTATTTAGCCACGCCGGCTAAGCTAAGTGGGTTGAAGCCACTAATAATAACATGACCGTCTTGCGTAATTACCCTATCCACCTCTCTTAATATTTCGTGTGGATCTTGTGCAAAATCTAATTCGTTAGCAAGCAGCAACCCATCAACACTGTTTTCTGAAAACGGTAGCTTATGGGCTTGCCCTATAACAAAGTTCTCATTACGCGGCTCATTGCGCGTTGTATTAGGTTCATTGCCAGCACCATCATTGGGCTCACTGCCTCGCTTTTCATGTTTGACACGTTCGCTGCTGGTAAAATCTGGCGTATGGTTAATTTGGTGATGAATGGGGCTTTCCAATAATTGGATCTGGGCACTTAAATTACCCACTTTTACAAAGTGATAGCCAAATATTCGCTGGGCATAATCGTTACACACGGTTTCAACTGCACGTTTTATATTATCGCCCGCGGGAAACTCGTCCCAGCTACCAGGATAGCGTGGTGGCTTTGCTCTAAACGCCGTCTTCATTATCACTGCACACGCTCTTTGGTTGCTCTGTTAACCACATGCCCCTATAGTAACGCATAATTATAGCTAAACAAGCAGGTGTATTATGCGCTCCGACACATTGGCTAAGGGTATAAGCATTCACCCTATTCCCGCTTTTAACGATAACTACATTTGGTGTATTCACGATGATAAGCATGCGGTAGTTGTCGATCCTGGCGACGCTACGCCAGTGTTGTCTTACTTGAGAGAAAACGCTTTAAAATTAGCTGCTGTATTAATAACCCACCATCACCACGACCATACCGGTGGTATTGCTAAGCTTGCGTCGGCAGTAAAAGAATTACCCATTATTGGGCCTCGAGGCGGTCACATAAAGGGCTTAACAAAAACAGTGGCGCAAGGTGATACCGTCGCCTTACCTGTTATTGATATGTCGCTTCAAGTATTGGAAGTGCCCGGACACACACTGGATCATATCGCCTTTTTCGGCCATGGTGCCCTGTTTTGTGGCGACACTTTGTTTTCAGCCGGATGCGGCCGACTTTTCGAAGGCTCGCCAGAGCAAATGCTGCATTCAATGAATAAACTTAAACGCCTACCCGACAGCACGAAAATTTACTGCGCACATGAATACACCCAAGCCAATGTGAACTTTGCGCTAGCGGCAGAGCCAGACAATAACGACCTTAAAAATTACGCCTTGTGGGTAAAAGAAAAGCGCGAACACAATGAGTGTACTCTGCCAGGTGTACTTGGTGAGCAAAAAAAGATAAACCCTTTTTTACGTTCCCATGAGCCTAGTGTAAAAGATGCGGCAGAAGCTTTCACAAGCACATCGCTTAGCGATGATGTAGCCGTTTTCGCCGCGGTTAGGCGTTGGAAAGATGAGTTTTAGTGAAAATAGTTACTGTTTCGCGTACTATGGCGCGTTTGCAGTGCTTAAAGAGGTTTCTTCATAATATGCAGTCGAAGTTGTTCCCGTTTGCGCCAATCATACTGGCGTTAGGGCTTTCAGGTTGTCAATTAACCGAAAACGAAAGCGAAAGCGAAAAATTGGCCGTCGAGGAAAATGAGAAAGCCGCGCTTGAGGCCTGTTCCGAAACCTATTTAGGCGAAGAAGAGATTGCCGATTGTGAAATTGCTCGAGACGGCGTGATTGATGTTATCCACCCAAAGGACGACATTCTTGAAGAAACCGCTGAAATCACAGAGCCAGAAAATGTAGCAGTAGCCCCAGTGATCACCGACGTTTGGCAACGCGCTAGCAACAGCTTTTCACTTCACATTCCCGACGACAATCGTGTTACGGCTCAACGAGATTGGTACTTAAAACACCCAGAATACATGGCCCGCGTAGTGAAGCGCGCAAAGCCGTTCTTGTATTATATTGTTGAAGAAATTGAAAAGCGCAACATGCCTATGGAGTTGGTGCTGCTACCTATTGTGGAAAGCGCCTTCGACCCTTTCGCGTATTCTCATGGCCGCGCCGCAGGCATGTGGCAGTTTATTCCTAGTACAGGTAAACGCTTTGGCATGCCGCAAAATTGGTGGTACGACGGCAGGCGCGACGTAATAGCCTCTACTCAAGGTGCTCTTGATTACCTCACCTATTTAAACGAAATGTTTGATGGTGACTGGTTACACGCACTTGCCGCTTACAACAGTGGTGAAGGTCGAGTTATGCGATCAATTCGCGCCAATAAACGCGCAGGCAAGCCAACGGATTTTTGGCATTTAGGCCTGCCAAGAGAAACCCGAGCCTATGTACCGAAACTGCTGGCTCTTGCCGACATTTTGAAAAACAAAAAGACCTTCGATTTCTCCTGGCCTGAAGTTGAAAATATTGCGGTTATTGAAGTGGTAGATATTGGCTCACAGGTAGACCTTGCATTTGCCGCTGAACTTGCGGATATGTCACTAAAAGAGCTTCATGGACTCAATCCAGGTTTCAATCGCTGGGCTACATCGCCAGATGGCCCCCATCGCTTAGTGTTACCCGTTGAAAAAGCAGCCTCTTTTTCACAGGCACTAGCAAAAATAGATAGAAAGGAGCGCCTTAACTGGGTTCGACATACAGTTAAAAGCGGAGATAGCCTTGGCAAAATTGCCAATCAGTACCACACTACCATCAAGGTAATTCAGCAGGTTAATGAACTCGATTCATCGATGATCCGCATTGGTCAGGCTATCATGGTACCCGTTGCATTAAAGGCATTAGACGATTACGCCCTTTCGAAAGAACAGCGCCTTGCCAGCATACAAAGTAGCAACAAGTCGAAGCAAAAAGTACGTCATACGGTTCAATCTGGCGATACGCTTTGGGACATTGCACGTAAATTTAAAGTGTCAACCAGACAATTGGCAAAATGGAATGGCATGGCACCGGGCGATATGCTTAAACCGGGCAAGACCCTTGTTATTTGGCTTGAAGGCAAAAGTGATGCTGGTGTGACGAAAAAACTTACCTATACCGTAAGAAGTGGAGACTCGCTTTCTCGCATAGCAAGCAAATTCAATGTTAAAGTGAGTGACATTAGCAAATGGAATAGCCTTAACGCTAAACAGTATTTACAGCCTGGGCAAAAGCTTAAGCTATACGTTGACGTAACTAGGCTGACATCGACAGGATAGAGGTATGTTAAAAATTAACCGGGAAAACCTGCGTAACAGCCACGAAACGCCTTGGTTAATTTTAGATTTAGTCATGCTGGGCTTGTTGTTTATAAACCTAGCATGGCTAATTTTTGATGCTCTTTATGCTACTAACTTTGTCTATCAGCAACTAGGTGTACATTTTCCTGCCGTCATAGACGCCTACGACCCCATACACAACAACTTTCTACTCGTCGACTTAGTCTTTATTGGAATATTCTTTACTGAGTTTTGTTTCCGCTGGGCAGTGGCCATAGTACGAAAAGAGCACCTTCGCTGGTACTTCTTTCCATTCTTACACTGGTACGATTTAGTGGGTCTTATCCCAACTGGCGGCACCAGACTATTTCGCTTTCTTCGCATTCTTTCTATTTTGCATCGCCTGCATAAATACGAAATTATCGACCTTAATCAAACGGCCATCTTCCGCTTCTTTGCCTTCTACTACGACGTTTTTGTAGAAGAGTTGAGCGACAGAATAGTAGTAAAGGTTTTAAGCGATGCACAAAAAGATATTTCAGCTGGCTCACCTCTTCTAGATGATATTACCAACCAAGTGCTTGCACCTCGACGCCCCGTTCTCACTCAATGGATGGCGGGAATTATCAATCATCTAGGCCAGTCGATTAGCAATGACGAACATGGCGACGTTATTCGTGAACACGTTCGAAAAAGCGTTGGCAAAGCCGTTCGGGGCAACGCCCAAGTGTCTACGCTCAATTACCTACCTGTTATCGGTAAAACCATTGAAAACACGTTAGAACAGTCTGTTACCGACATTGTCACATCGTCGCTGGTGAATTTGTTGAGTGATTTAGATTCAGAGCGCATAGACCACTTTATATCGGTTGGTTTGCATGACTACACGCCTACTGCTGATGCCCTCGATGAAGAAGTGCTTAATGTGGTTAACGAGTGCTTAGAACTTGTTAAAGCTCACGTATCGCAACAGCGCTGGAAATCGCAACTTATGGAGAAAGAGTCGAGCGTTCCGCCACCTGTTGCCCCTAAGTAATCTATTCATTTATTCTTGTCGTTTAAACATCGCCTTTCAAAACATTGTCAATAAATTGCTGTATTACGTTATTATGCCAATCCGCATAGATAATTGCCCACTCAGAAGGCGCTGGCAAGTTTCCTAGCAAAGCGTGGGAATGCAGAAATGGCTGTTCCCTTTCAAGCTCCCAGAATGAAGCTAGGAAGCTTGCCAGACCTTCCCGAAGGGCGAGTTTAAAATGTCCATACTCTTTGTTCTGTCACCTTGATTTAGAACGACTATACCTGCGGTAACACGCCGCGATTACGAACATTTTAAGTCTCGCTGAGTGGGTAAGTATCTATGCGGAATGGTATTAAGGCTTCCATTATTAAACTTGCTACTTCTCTTTTTCCTCACTTAATTCAGTTTAAAGAAATAAAGAGAATATCATAACGGTCACTTTGTAAGGGCCGCCATTTTCTTTAATAAGTTAGACTAAAGTAGATTAAATCCTCGAGTATAGGTCGTATGACCCATCATATTTGAGACGAATGGCCTATTTTATATCCACTTAAAAGTACGAATAATGTTGGTGAATTCAAACAGAAGTAGACATCAACTTATGAAAAAATTTATTGCATTATCTGTGTTGCCATTTGCTCTCTTTGGTTGCGGCGGTGGTGACAGCACCGAACTCAACGAAACGAGCAACTCATCTGCTCCGCCCCCAGAAACAGCGGCGCCCCCTGAAGGCACAGCAACGACAACCGGCACTGCTAAACGAGGTATCATCACTGGGTTTGGCAGCGTGTACCTTGATGGAGAGCGCTATAATACTGATAATACAAACATTATTATTAATGGACGAGAAGGTCAGAGTATTGAAAGCCTAAGAGTAGGCATGAATATCAACCTAGTTAGCGATGAAGACGGCGAAATACTCTCGGCACAGCAGATTGAGTATGACTCAGGGCTGAAAGGTTTTGTGCAGTCTATTGACCGTGTAAACCGAATCATTACTGTCTCAGGTGTTGAAGTTTTCTACGGCGACTTAACTCATTTCATTGCAATTTCGCAGGCATCTTTAAGCGTTGGAGACCGGGTAGAAGTAAGTGGATATGCACTGGCAGGCGGACAGTTTCAGGCAACTTATATTGAAAAGGAATCTGACAACGATAACGGAGAAAACGAGTATATTACTGGCCTTATTCAGAATTTGGATCTAGATAATATGCGGTTTTCGATTGGGAATGTCTCGGTTGATTATTCTAATTCCCGAGTTGAAGGAGCACTGGCAAATCAAATACTTGCAAAAGCTGAAGGCACTTTTAACGATAATGATTTTGTTGCTACTGAAGTTGAAGTAGAAAACTATGATAACGATGACAAATATGAAGAGGCAGAAATAGAGGGCGTTATTACTGGTTACGATAGTACCGCCAATACATTGGACGTTAATGGGCAACAATTTACATTAAGTGACTCAGTTACTTTCTCTAATGGCTCATCTTCAGACCTGAAAGTTGGAGTCTTGGTTGAACTGAAGGGATCGTTTGTAAATGGGAGCTTTGTTACCAACCATATCGAGTTTGAGAATGAGTATAGTAATGATGGCGTTCTCAAAGGCGCAATTACCGCTATCGACTATGAAGCAATGACTCTCACTATTGGAGGCAACACATACTTTGCGAATTCACAGACACGGTATGAGGCCGAAAATGATCAGTATTTTTCATTTACTTCTCTGCAGCTCAATGATTTTGTGGAAGTGGTTTACGCCAAGAAAGAGGAACGCTTTACCATTTTAAAAATCGAGCGGGAACGTGAAGAAGAGCGTTACGAAGAGTCTGAAATTAAGGGGCAAATTATCGCCTTTTCTAATTCGGAAATTGAAGTATCAGGACTACTAATACCGCTATCACAACAAGCAATTTATGTTGTTGATGATTCCCGAGTTGCATTAACCGAATTTGTCAACTTACTCGCTAGCGGGCTTTATGTTGAGATAAGCGGGACGTTCGATACAGACGGCATATTTTCCCCTGCGAAGTTTGAGCTTGAGATACAAGACAATGATGATGACGGTGATGATGATCGCGAAGGTGGCAGTGGTTATGTAGAATTGGAAGACCGCATCACCGATATACTTTCCGCTACCTCATTTACGCTGGGTTCTTATACCGTGGACATTAAAAATGCAACCAAACTTGAAATTGACGATAGGCGTGTTTCTGTTGATGAGTTTATGGCTGTTTTGCAAATAAATGATATTGTTGAAGTTGAGGGCACTTGGTCATCAAACAGCGTCATTAATGCATATGAAGCGGAGCTAGAGAATGATTAGAGTTGAATCATTCAAAAACCACGTTTTTATAAGTATTTAAACCTCTACTACATGAAGTACCGAGCCTAGGTATGCGGAATTCTGCGCATACCTAGGCTTATTTTTCATAATTTATGATCCTAGCCTTTTGCCAGAGCAGTGAACTTCCTGCTATGCTCACATTTTTACAAACGTATGAGCACATTTGCAAACTTAGTAAAAGTCGACCAACGTACTGTTAAAATTCATAAAGTCTCTCTTAATGCTCCAACTGTGTATGGCCTTTGTTTTGTAAACACTAAACTCTATGGTTTTCAGTGTTAAACAAAGCATGGCATTTAAAAAGATAGACGGTAAAAAACACTGCCGACACCGTATTGAAATTATTGAGACAAGGGAGTTTGAAGACACTTACCTTTGCTTATCTAAACAAGAACTCGATAAGCTTCCTGAGAAGGGATACGTAACGATAGTAGGAAGCCGCAGTCAGTTTGGATTACTTATAGATAGGTTTAGCAAATAGTTTATAAAGCCCATTCTATAGGTCGATGTTACGGGCTTTTTTCACTTTATAATAAATTACACGCGTTAACGATGACGAGTGATACACTATTTAGCACCTCTTTTTGTAACGCCTATTTACAACAACAAATAAAAGAAGATTACTAATGAAGTTTATTATTTTAGCTATTGTAATTGGTTTAGCCATTTTCTTATTTACCCGCCACACGTCAAACAAGAAAGTTGCGACTGAAAACATTGAAGCCGGCAACGTGTTTCTAGCAGAAAATAAAGCCAATATTGCTGTAAAAGAGACATCTTCAGGCCTTCAGTACGAAGTACTTCAAGAAGGACAAGGTACACAGCACCCAACGGCATCATCAACAGTAAAAGTGCACTACCACGGCACGTTACTTGATGGCACTGTATTTGACAGCTCTGTGGCGCGTGGTGAACCCATTAGCTTTCCACTAAACCGCGTTATTGCAGGCTGGACGGAAGGTGTTCAGCTTATGGTTGAGGGAGATAAATATAAGTTTTTTATCCCATCACACCTAGCCTACGGCGACAGCGCAGCTGGAAAAATAGCACCAGGCTCCACGCTAATATTTGAAGTGGAATTGCTAGAAGTTAAATAGCCCTATTCAGTAATAACAAAATGCTAAATGTATTGGTTTGGTATAAGCGCTGATTCGGCCTCAAATAGCTTGAAAATAAAGGTTAATCAGAAGCCCATCAAAAAAGCGTTTAGCTTTATGTGTATTAGCTTAGCCTTGTTGAACTGCTCGCAAATAACCGGAAGTCAGATAATTTTCGAGCACTTTAGTCAAATTCACTTTAGGCTCAGGTAGCGCTTTTGTCCTGCTAATGTGTAAAAGTCGATGCCATGCAATTTAACGACAATGCTAGTTCATCTTTGCCAGTACTTTTTGTTTTAATTGTTCTACTTCTTTTCGGCGACCTTTATCAGCAAGAGGTCTATCTGGGCGTGGCGCTGCTGCTTGTGCTTTTGCTAAGTACTTCAGCGCTTTATCATATTCACGCTCATCAAAGAGATATTCTGCATAAAAAAAGTTAGGGTCAATTCCATCAGAATTAAGCGAAAGCGATTTTGTCAGCAGCATTTCGGCTTTTTTATCACTACCAAACCCAATCGGCCACCCCGGCACTTTATGATAAAGCACGCCTAAGCTTGTCATTGCCGATCCCTGAAGCGCTGTTTCATCAAGGCGCAGTGCTTTTTCAAAACTTTTCTTCGCTGCCTTTGCATATTTTAGCGCACCGAGGCCCCCCTTCGCACCTGCGGTGGTTGATTGAACAATTCCCAACCAAATGTAGCCCTCTGCCCCTTCTGGTGCCTGTTTTACTAAGGACTCTGCCTTATCTGCAAGCGCTAGTAGAGCGTCTACCTTGTCATCGCCTTCTAACTCGGAATAGTTTATTTCTGCCCATTCATGCTGAATAGCTAACAAATTCTCATTGCCATAACTTGTCATGCTAAGCATGATTAGAACTGATGCCCAAATAACGTTAAACCCTCTCATGATAATTTCTCCTCGTGGGGTGCTTTCATATAGCGTTGAATAGTGGGAAGCTGCTTTTTAAGTGCTGCATCGACTAACTTGGGAAACGCACCATTGATTTTTACAAACCATTTTTCTGGAAACCCGAGAAAACGGCGAGATTGGTTTTTATTCAGCATATCAATAAGCGCCTGCGCCACATCGTCAGGGGCATCAACGGCATTGCCTAACGCTTGATTCATTGATGTAGCTTGCGCTGAGTTAATTGACGTTTGTGTGGCTCGGGGAGCAAAATAATGAAAATGTATATTAGTACCCGAGTACTCTCTCATTAACGATTCCGTCCATCCGCGCAGACCAAACTTAGAGGCGCAATATAAAGAGTGACACGCAAAACCAATACTGCCGAATGTAGAGCCGATATTAATAATGTGAGCGTCAGGTGCGCGCTGTAATATGGGGATCAGTTTTTGTGTAAGCGTGATAGGAACCACTAAGTTAGTTGTAATTACAGAGTCTACAGCCTCTTTCGAAGCGTCGGTAAATGCGCCTGTTTCTGTAATTCCGGCATTATTAATTAGCATTGTTACCGACTTGTCGCGACAAAGTGCCACCACTTTTTCCATATCCTCAGTCTGTGTCAGATCGGCACATACGACTGTGTGTTGACCCGGTAAGGCTTCTACAAGCTTCCCTAACTTGCCGATATTTCGTCCTGTGAGTATAAGTGAGACTCCAAGGCTTGCTAGCTGTTTGGCAATGGCCTCTCCTATTCCACCCGATGCGCCTGTTAATAGACACACCTGCTTTTCAAAAAGTATGGCCATTACGCAGCCTCCGTAAGCGAGTCAGAACACGACAACGTTCTAAATATGTTCGCGTAAAGTTGGAAAAACATTTTGGCAGAGTGGATGATGAGATCTTGCTCTGCTTTATCATCAATTTTATTCATCAAATCTTTAAAAAACACTATATGCTCTTGATCTAACGAACCGTGGGAGCGCAGATAGCTAAATGCCGACTTAGGGAGCCCTAGCACATCTTGAATTGATGCCGCAGCATTATCGGCTAGGGCAATACTTGTGCCTTCCAACACAAATACCATCCCAAAAAAGCACAGCGGGTTTTTACGGCGTATCGCATCATAGGCATAAGACACCATTAAATCTGTCGCCGCAGCTGGTGCGCTATGTCTTACGGTTTCGTTATCAACACCGCAGGCCGCTAAGTCATTTAAAATCCACTCCTGATGACCCATTTCTTCTTCGATGTACTCTCCCACTGCTTCACGCAGCCATTCCTTACTTTCTGGTAACGCAGCGCCAGTGGCCATTAACAGCGGAACCGTGTGCTTTACATGGTGATAAGCTTGCGACAAAAATGCGGTGTAATCATCTACTGAAATATGGCCTTCAAAGCAGCGACGGATGATAGGCGAGGACGTTAGATAAGCACGTTCGTTTTGTGTTTCGCTTTCAAGCCTTTCAAATAATTTCATAGTATCTCCTTAGTTACGCAACCTGTTGGTTGAATAAATTGCTAATAGTTGATTGAAAATGCTGTAGCGCTTGCTCTCGACGGAGCTTGCCATTAGCAGTAAGTAACAATGCGTTCTCTGGTAACGCGTCGAGCGTGTGCCACTTGGCGATACGCGCATATTCAGGTAAGGAATGGTTAACAGATGCGATAACTTGTGCAATCTGCTGTGCATTGAGTGTAGGTTCTCGTTTAACTAAAATTGCACTGCAGGCTTTTTGTCCTTCACCAACAACCAATGCATATTGGAAGTAGCCTGTTGAGGTGAGCGCGCTCTCAATCCACTCAGGTGAAATATTTCTCCCTAAACTGGTAATAATAAGGTTTTTTTGGCGCCCTTGAATGTGAAAATAGCCCCCCTCCTCAGACACCAAGTCACCGGTTTTCACCTCAAAAGGATAAAATGAATCTGGCTGATTCAAGTAACCAAGAAAGATGTTTCCCTTAACGATAAGCTCGTTATTTTCAATAGATAGTTTGTTATGCCCAAGTGATTCACCGACACTGCCATCGCAATGTTTACCGGGTAAGTTCAACGTATTTACCGATACACCTTCTGAGAGGCCGTACCCTTCAAAAACAGGAAGTCGCAAAGCGCGTGCACTCTCGAGTAAGGAGGGCGCCACATGTGCGCCTCCTACGGCAATAAAGGTAAGTGAGGTTGGTGGTACCCAGCCTTTCTTACAGGCTGAAACAAGTAATAATAATAATTCCGGCACTAAAATAAGCGTTTCGGGCCGATGTTCATTTATTTGAGAGAGCATGGCGTTTGGATTTGTGAGTGCTGCACCACTAAACCCAAGCTCTGCGCTAGAAGGCAGAACAACGCAACCGCCAACTAATAACGGAGCATAAACCCCAGCAATATTTTCTAGTAATGTGGGCAATGGCAATAAACATAAATGTTTAACTCGATTTAATGCCACCGCATTAGACAAGCTTTTCGCTACGTTAAGCTGCGAAATATTCGATAAACATACCCCTTTAGGTTGTCCGGTAGACCCTGAGGTGAAGGTGATTTTCCCTGTTCCTTGAGGGATACAAGGTTGGCCATTGGGCTTCAGCTTGTAAGCCTGCAAAGTTTCAAAGGGACACTCAATTCGGCTTATGCCTTCGTGCTCAGCGTACTCACTCTTGTTACCGCTATCAGCTATTAATAACTCAATACCAGCTTCGCTAAGCAAATGCTTACGCTGTTGCTTTGAAAAATAAACGGGTACAGGAGTAAGTACTTTATTCGCCTCTCGGGCCGCTAAATCGCAAATAACCCACTCTGCGCCATTATCAGCGATTAGTGCTAAGTGCGTTTCTGGCTGCTGCAACAACCATTCAGAAACTAGCGATACTCTTTCAACTAATTCCCGATAATTCATTCTGCCACCATTGCACGCCAGTGCAGTATCATCATTTTGAAACACATGAGGATCTAAGATCATAAGTTTGCCTCAAATATTTTAGTAATCTCAGGCAGAAGTGGCGCCATACAATCGAACATGTTTGCCACTGATTCACTGCTGGCAACAAGTCTCGATACTTCTATGGTGCGAAGTGCCACTACCTGGGGTTTCGTCTCATAGTACGTCCCCCACTCTGCACCTTCATTGTGCAAGCAATGCTTTGATGCATCGCATAAGTAGGTGAGTGGGAGGCCGATGCCTGCCATTAATTCTCGTAATGATGACGTTGCGGCAAACACAATCACCGAATATTTTAGCTGTAATAGACTAAGTGCTGTTAAGAGTAGAAGCGGTTGAGTGAAACTACCGTTACGACTATATAAATTACCTATCTCGGCAATTTGATTGCGCGCAACGTTTAGATTGACCTGCGCCAACATATCTTCTATTGGCGCCGGCATGTAAGACTCAACAAACAAAGGAGACACTGCACTTCGCGCCCCTAATGCAGCTAGAGGTTTGCTACCTCCTACGCCCAGTAATACTGGCATGAAATTTTGAAGTGTAGCGTGATAAGAACGCGAAAAACCCTTGGCAATAAGACGCTGAAGCTCGTTGCGTTGCAAAGATGAGTCGACGCCGATGAATAACTGTGTAAGCGCATTACGAGGATATATGTGCCTAGCGCAACGTGCGCTAGAGCGACTTTTTGATGATAGTACGGTACTTAACATAAACAACTACTCTGTTAACTGTTAAGTACGATTATGAGATAGGAATATTAAGTCAAACTTAAGACTGAATAATATTTGTAATTTATTCTATACCAGTTCGCATAGATAATTACCTTCGGAGTAGGCAGCTATCTATACGGACAGGTTTTGCACAGTTCGGCACTTTGGCTATCAAAACTCGTATTCTAAAACCATGCGTAGGGTATGGTCTTTGTTATCCCCATTTAGCCCAGCGATAAAGCCCAACTCCCACTTTAGCTGCTTTTGTCCATCGAACCGACGAATACCCATAAATGCCGGGCCAACGCCAATAAAGTCTTCAGCGGCGTAGAATTCAATCGCAGGCTGAACTTCAGGGATCCAGCGATAGCGATATTTCATTTTAAACTCGCCTTCAATTTCGTTTTTAATGGTTTCGCCCCACTCATAAACCAAAGTTACATTAGTAGTAAGAGAGAAACGTCCGAACTCTTTTTCAGTCAAAATGCCGCTTTTTATTTCCCAATCGTTTCTATCATTTTGCTTTTCCAATTCAAACAGCACGCCCCAATCTGCCCAGTATTGCCCTTGCTCTGTCAGCATAGTACGCAATTCAAGCTCATAAGAGGCAACTGAAAAATCATCGTTCTCGTCTCTACTGCCCACCACGTAGAGCTCTAAAATAGTGCGTTCAGATAGCGCATGCCCAGCAGAAATCCGCTGCATTAGTAGGTTGCCTTCATCGTTTTGACGAGATGTCAGGCGCCACTCAAACTCACGTTCAAATGGTAATACATAAGGGTGATAAACTTTATCTACCACAAAATTATCTGCCATTACCGGGCCAACCGGGCTAAAAGAAAGCATTATCAAAAGTGACAGTGCCCCCCCGGACTTCATGAAATTTTTAACGGATTTGTTCATTGCACAACTCATTGCAAATCGAATAGCACTTTCAATAATTTTTTTCATAATGATGGTGCCTCGTATTTTTCTATGCCCATGTCTTTTCGAAGCACAAAAGCGGATAAAATGGGCAAAAAAACCGCAGTCAAATAAGCGAACATATATGCACTACTAGGCGTAGCCTCGTAGCCAAACAAAACATTGAGCAAATGACCATATTCGCTGCCATCCGCCACCCATGTTGAGGAATTCCAAAGTCTTGTAGACACATTGAGATAGTCGATTTGTTCTAATAGGGTGACAATGCCGGCAAACTGCCCGGCGCAAAACACGCACAGAACAATCAGCTTAGGTAATGGGTATCTAATCGAATTAACCATCGCATGAAGCAGTATGCTCAAACTCAAACTAATACCTAGGCCAATTACGCTACCCATTATCAGGCTCATATCTGTTTGCTCATTCGACCAATAAGCAACCGAATAAATGAAAAAATGAATGGCATTGGCTGAGGTAATAGCCACCACGAGTAATACGGCCCACAAATTCGCTCTTCGATGTTGGGCCACTACATCTCTGGCAAAAAAGCACACCATCATCAATTCAAAAAGCAGAAGTGTGACTTTGATAAGCTCAAGCCCCGCGCCGTCTGCTATTGTTGACAGCGAAGAAAGATTTACATACCAACCACAGGCAAACAAAAGTCCAACAAGTATACCTAGGCCTAAAGGAAGCAGCCGCATCCCGGACTGACTTAACAGCAAACTCACTAGTAAAAATATGGGCAAGGTGTCGCGAATAAATAATATAACAGAGTTAATCATGGGCCTTTCCCTCGCTAGTGCCGTCAATAGCGTGGTCAACACTATTGGTGACAATCACTTTACCTACTGCTGAGTTAGGGTGGTACTCACCAAAAAAGCCATACTCTCCTGCGGGCAATGGGCCGATAAAAATAACCCCTCGACTTTGACCAAAAATCACTTTCTCTCGATTTAGATCAAAACTGTCAATTTCTTCTGGTGTACTGTCATGATTAATAAAAACTAAGCGCACTTTTTGCCCTTCAGGTACAGTGACGCTTTGAGGGATAAAAAGATGATTTCGAATCTCGATAACCGCTTCTGGTAGCGCTGCCTTTGCATTACCGCACACCAATTCAATCACTAAAAACCAAGAAAGTAGCACCGAACGCTTTGAGAAAATTGTCATTCAGTATTACTCAGATTCGGTAGCATTACTTGAACGCGTAAGCCCCCTATTGAGGCGGTGTCTAATTCTATCCTTCCCTTGTGCATGGTCACAATCTGCCCCACGATAGCAAGCCCGAGTCCACTGCCTGTAGATTTGTACTTGTCTTGGGATTGGTCGCGATAAAAACGTTTAAGGACATTTTCTCGCTCTGATTCGTCAATACCAGGCCCTGAATCATCTACACAAATCACAGTGTTTTTTTCATTTTGTGAAACAGATACCTTAATAACCGCCTCGTTAGGTGAGTATGCGCAGGCATTCGCAATGAGGTTCTGTAATAGCGTGTACAGCGTAAATTCCGTACTCATTAAAAAAGCAGACTCGCCGTCGAGGCTTATGTCTTGTTGTTTATCATCAATTTTACCGTACAGGTCGGTAATAACTTTCTGAGCTATGGCAACGACATCCACGTTGCCGAGCTGCATTTTAAATAGCTCGGGGCTGGTGCGACTGAGCAGCAGTATCTGGTTAACAACGTGAATCATTCTGTCCGTGTCTTTTTGAATATTTTGCAAGGCGTCTTTTTTATCTATCATCGACTCGGCAAGGTTATGAAGGTTTATCTTCATAACACTCAATGGCGTTCTCAATTCATGTGCTGCATTGGATGCAAACTGTTGTTCTCGCTCAAACGCACTGTTAAGCCTTGCAAACATGGTGTTCAGCGTATCCATTACCGGCATCATTTCTGTGGGAATTGACGAAAGTGTCACTGGCGACAAGTCTTTCCCTTGTCGAACAGATAATTTGTTGGATAACGCTTTTAACGGCGATAGGCCTCGAGTAACAACCAGCAGTATAATGATGGCGAGTAACGGCACTGCATAAAGAAATGGCGTGATTGCTGATATCGTTAACGATTCAGTTAACAGCACACGGTGTTGCAAAGGCTGAGCAACTATAATAGTAAGTTCGCCATCAATAGCTTGCTTAAAAACTCGCCATCGTTGTCCGCTAAAATTCTGGCCTGAAAATCCATCATTAAAACGTGCGATGGGCAAGCGCTCCGATAGGCCGCTGTGTGAAACCAGCTTTTGTCCTCGCCATATTTGAAAAGCAAGTTCATTTGCCTTTAAGTCGCCTGTTGACTTGCTTTCACTTAACGCTAAAGCGTGCAATACGCTTTTTAATTCATTATCCATCAAAGATGTAGACACTGACATAGCAGAGCGATAGCCATGTATAGCCGCATTAAAGATGATAAGTATTAATGAGCTCACCAATATAAGAGTGAGGAACCGCCGAATCGATCGCAACTTTAGCTCTCTACCTGTGGTATTGAATAGCCAACGCCGCGAATGGTTTTAATAAACTTATCAGGTAATTTTTTACGAAGGTGATGAATGTGAACCTCAATGGTGTTACTTGCCACTTCTTCACCCCATTCATACAAACGCGACTCTAGTTTTTGCTTAGACTGAATACGCCCTGCGTTTTCCATCAGCGCTTTCAACAACATTAACTCGCGCCTTGGAAGGGCAACCAAGGCCTCGCCAACAGAAAGTTCTAATGTTTGCGTGTTGAGAGACACTCGCCCTACAGAGACAAGCGACGTGGAGGCAGTCCCCTGCCTGCGCTCAATAACTCTCAACCGAGCAAGCAGTTCGTCCATTTCAAAGGGCTTTGGCAGATAATCGTCGGCTCCCGCGTCTAGACCTAATATTTTATCAGTGATTTTATCTCTGGCAGTTAGAATGATGACTGGCATAGACTTACTTTTCTGTCGAATAGACTTTAGCACGTCGAGCCCGTCCATGTCGGGTAGGCCTAAATCTAAGACTATTAGGTCTGTTTGTTCATCAAGCACTGCGCTAAGGGCATCTTTACCACGGAAAACGCAATCAACAGCATGATTAGCTGCACGAAGAGAGTGTGATAAGGCGTCAGACAAAGGCTTATCATCTTCAACAAGGAGAATTCGCATAGAGCTCTGTTTATTGCTTTTTTTTAAAGTATAACACCCAAAACTTAAGACTGTCTTAAGGAACGCTAGACAATACTCACCGAAAGCGATCAAAAAAGCCTGCTAAATAGCCTGTCTCTTGATCACAAGTCGATATCAAGAGACAGGGCTAGCTCATAGCCTTCAAGGATGGTTTGCAGTTTGAACCATCCTTGCCATATGACTTTCACCCAATGAGTTAAGTGAAAGATCTGATCAGAGTTGGAAGGAAGAGTTCAAAAAAATCCCCACTAATTACTTAGTAGGGATTTGTGTATAAGAGACAGGCTAAATAGCAGGCTTTCATTCTTAAATTCGTGTACCCCTTATCATGCGTTGAGTACACTACAAACTGACTAATGGGTAATTATACTAGTTTCTACGCCAAGTGGTGCCACCAGCGCCATCTTCTAGCACTACGCCCATTGCTGTTAATGCATCGCGCGCTGCGTCGGCAGCTGCCCAGTCTTTGGCGGCTCTTGCGTCATTACGTTGCTTTATCAGCGCCTCAATCTCAGCGGCCTCATCGTCGTTATCGTTACCGCCTTTTAAATACGCATCTGGGTCGCTTTGCAGCATACCTAAAATAGCGCCCAAGCCTTTTAGCACGAAGGCTAGCTTACTGGCTTCAGCAGCATCGTCTTTATTACGATTTATTTCGCGGGCAACATCAAACAGTACTGAGAATGCCTCTGGTACGTTAAGATCATCGTTCATAGCAGCTTCAAAACGCGCTAAATAACCACCGTGCCCTAGGTCTGCTGAATGATCAACTTCTACACCGCGAAGCGCGGTATACAAACGCTCTAGTGCTGCTTTAGCTTGAGTAATATTATCTTGCGAGTAGCTGAGCTGACTGCGGTAATGGGCAGACATCAAGAAAAAGCGTAAGGTTTCTGAGTCATGCTCTTTTAGCACATCGCGAAGAGTAAAAAAATTACCTAGCGACTTAGACATTTTCTCATCATCAACCTGCACCATTCCTGTATGCATCCAAACATTTACATACTCGCTGTCATGAGCGCAGCATGATTGCGCAATTTCGTTTTCATGGTGAGGAAAGGTTAAATCTGAGCCACCACCATGAATGTCAAAATGTGCGCCTAGGTGCTTGTAGTTCATTGCAGAACATTCTATGTGCCAACCAGGACGTCCCTCTCCCCATGGAGATGGCCACGCTGGTTCGCCGGGCTTGGTAGTTTTCCACAATACAAAGTCGAGGGGATCGTCTTTACCCTGCGCCACTTCAACACGGGCACCGGCTTTAAGTTGATCTAGGTCTTGCTTGCTTAGCTTGCCATAGTCTTCATATTTACTCACATCAAATAACACGTCGCCGCTTTGTGCTTGGTAGGCGTAGCCTTTTTCCACTAGGCGCTCAATGATGTCGATGATTTCTGGCATATGCCCACTTACGGTAGGCTCCACATCGGGCTCTAGCAAATTAATTGCCGCAAAGTCTTCGTGCATCATGCCGATAGTGCGCTTGGTTAGCACTTCGAAGCTTTCATTATTTTCGTTTGCACGATTAATGATTTTGTCGTCAATATCTGTGATATTTCGTACATATTTCACATCATAGCCAAGGTGGCGCAAATAGCGAACTAGCACGTCGAAGCTTAGGTAAGTGCGCGCATGCCCCATGTGGCTGAGGTCGTATACAGTAATACCACACACATACAGACCCACTTTCCCTTTTTCAAGCGGCACAAACTTCGCTTTTTCACGGGTTCGGGTATTGTAAAGATGTAGCATAGCAAGTCTTCCTGTATATCAATTTGGGCGCAAAGTTTAGCACTGTATAAAAATAATGGTAGGGCTTTTACCCCCTATTTCGCCTGTCTAAAAAGCCAAAATAGAAGTACAAGAGTAATAACATGTTAAGACCGTCTATTTATGCGTCGGTATTTCCCCAAACTTCGCTTTTGCGCTACCATTAGCGCACTTTTTTAAAGAAAATACATAGGACCCCATAATGGTTACGTTAAAAACAAATTTTGGTGATATCACAATTGAACTGTTTGAAGATAAAGCGCCTAACACTGTCGCTAATTTTCTTTCTTATGTGCAAGACGGTTTCTTCGATAACACAATCTTTCACCGTGTAATTAATAACTTCATGGTGCAAGGCGGTGGCTTCACTGAAGATATGGAGCAAAAAGAAACCAAAGCGCCAATTGAAAACGAAGCCAATAACGGTGTAGCAAACGAGGTAGGCACTATTGCTATGGCTCGTACTCAAGACCCACACTCTGCAACGTCACAATTTTTCATTAACGTAAACAATAACGACTTCCTAAACCACACTAGCGAAAGCGCTAATGGCTGGGGGTATTGTGCGTTTGGTAAAGTTACAGAAGGCATGGACGTAGTAGAGAAAATAAAAGCAGTTAAAACGGGCAACCATGGTTATCACCAAGATGTACCTGTAGAGCCTGTTATCATTGAGAAAGCGGTAGTTGTATAATTGCTATTGTGCCTTGGCGTTGTAACAGTCAAACTTATCTTCCAATAGGTACTCTATTGCTTCGCCATACGCTTATTCGCTGGTTACGAAGAGATCAGCAATAAATGTTTTAGCCGTACCTAAGCAGTACGGCTTTTCACTTTTAGATAAGATGTATTATGCCTTTTACTTACTTCATTGCAGACCTTCACCTAAGTGCCGAGAGAGAGGACATTACTCAATGCCTGATGCGCTTTTTAAAGGAAGAAGCACCAAAAGCAGATGCCCTATATGTATTAGGCGATTTGTTTGAAGTTTGGATAGGCGACGACAACGTAACGCCTTTTAATACCTTTATTGCCGACGCTTTTAAGCGCGTTAGCCAACACTGCCCCATCTACTTTATCCACGGTAACCGTGACTTTGCAATAAGACAAACATGGCTAGGTAAAGCGGGCATGACGCTGCTGAACGAGCAAGAGGTTGTAGACTTATACGGAACGCCTACACTACTTACCCATGGTGACGAGTTATGTACAAAAGATGTTGCCTATCAGAAGTTTCGTAAAAAATCACGAGGATGGTGGTGGCCGAGACTAATGCTTGCCCTTCCCTTGTGGTACAGACGCCGAGTCGCGGAAAACGGGCGCGCCGAAAGTAAAGCTAATCAACAAAACCTTAAACCCGAGATTATGGACGTTACCCCCGAAGAAGTGGTGAAAACCATGGAGAAATGGGGCGTTCAACGCATGATCCACGGACATACCCACCGACCTAATATTCATTCCCTTACAGCGAATAACAAGCCCGCAACCCGAATTGTGCTGGGCGATTGGTACGATCAAGGAAGTATACTGAAGGTCACGCCCTCAGAAGTAATGTTACAACATCACAATTTTTTGTAATCAATTCCGGCACTTATAATCTGGTCAGTCCACTTATTTGATAATTAATCTTTTTCTTTTTTTACCGCTCATCTTTAAGTAACCGACTCATTACTTTATAAAAAATCCTTCGCCAAGGTTAAATCTATCCTACGAAAACTCCTGAATATGACAAATGTGACAATCTTGCAATATATATGTCAAATAATTGTCACCAAGCATGCCTAACCTCCAGTCTGCGTTTCAGCACTAGCACAAAGGAAAAACCGCTTTTGCTTTGGGAACGCCCACACATACCCAAAAACCGATTTTAATAATACGTTTAGGAAACAATCATGAATCGTAACTGGAAAGCAGCATGCACTGCAGTGGCACTGGCGGTATCCGCTGGGCTACAAGCAGCAGTCTTGCCCGAGCATCAAACAAATAGCGCTTGGTTTACCGATGCGCAATCGAAATTGACTGAGAAACTAGCAACTAATAATAAATTCAAAGCCAAGAACGTCATTCTTTTTGTTGGTGACGGTATGGGTATTTCTACACTTACCTCTGCACGTATTCACAAGGGACAGTTAGCGGGTAACCCAGGCGAGGAAGGTTATTTAAGCTTTGAATCTTTCCCTCACACGGCGCTGGTTAAAACTTACAATGTAAATGCACAAACACCGGATTCAGCGGGAACAATGACTGCCATGATGTCTGGTCTTAAAACCGACGTAGGCGTTATTGGTGTCGATGAAGACATCGAACGTGGCGACTGCTCTACTGTAGCGGGCAACGAAGTGATTACTGCGCTTGAGCTTGCAGAAATTAAAGGTCTTTCTACTGGTGTCGTGTCCACTGCGCGTATTACTCACGCAACACCAGCAGCAACGTATTCAAAATCAGCCGATCGCAACTGGGAAGACAACTCAGACATGCCTGAAGACGCCATCGCTGCTGGATGTGTTGATATAGCCGATCAGCTTGTAAATTTCGAAACTTATCTTGAAAGCCGTTACAGCGGAATTGATGTTGACGGTATTGAAGTAGCAATGGGCGGTGGACGCCGTCATTTCCTGCCAAAAGATGCTGCGTTTAACAGCCCAGATGCGCAAAGCGACGTAGAAGGCGATCGCACTGACGAGCGCGACTTAACCGCAGAATGGCAGCAGAAATACGAAAACGGTGTTTATGTTTTCGACCAAACTGGTTTTGACGCGATTGATACAGAAACTACAGAGCGGGTTTTCGCTTTGTTTAACGAATCTCACATGCAGTACGAAGCAGACCGCAGCAACGATATTGCCGGCGAGCCTTCAGTTTCTGAAATGACAGAAGCGGCTATTAACATTCTTGATAATAACGAAAAAGGCTTTTTCCTAATGGTTGAGTCTGGTCGTATCGACCATGCTCACCACGCAGGCAACGCTGCTGGCGCACTTACCGATACCCTTGCGTTTGAAGAAGCAGTAATGACAGCGGTTGAAAATACTAACCCTGAAGAAACGCTTATTCTTGTGACTGCCGACCATGGTCATGTATTCACAATTGCGGGCTATCCTAAACGCGGCAACCCTATTTTAGGAAAAGTTGTGAACGTGGGCTCTGAAGAGCCAGCAACAGCATCTGACGGTACCCCTTACACTACGCTTGGGTATACAAACGGAAGAGGCTTTTATGACCTAGGCGATGAAACAAATTCAGATGTCTCTTACGGATTAGATATTGCGGCAGGACGCGTAGACCTCACCAATATCGATACCACTACTCCAGGCTATCACCAAGAAGCACTTATC
Source organism: Alteromonas sp. RW2A1 (assembly GCF_001886475.1). Taxonomy (NCBI): domain Bacteria; kingdom Pseudomonadati; phylum Pseudomonadota; class Gammaproteobacteria; order Alteromonadales; family Alteromonadaceae; genus Alteromonas; species Alteromonas sp. RW2A1. The sequence goes on from NZ_CP018031.1 coordinate 2,623,294, forward strand.
CCATTGAGCTCTGAAACCCACTCTGGGGAAGATATTTCTTTACATGCAACTGGCCCTGGAAGTCAACTCGCGCAAGGTGTGGTAGAGCAAAATGTTGTTTTCCACTTAATAAACCAAGCCCTTGGCCTTGTTAACGAATAAGTGGAGATAAGAAAATGAATTTATTTAAATTAAGTTTAATTGCAGTAGCAATAGCTGGGCTTTCAGCCTGCTCGTTAGAGGGTGATGACGGCCAAGACGGCGTAGATGGTGCAGACGGCGTTGCTGGTGTAGACGGTTCAAATGGTGCCGATGGCGCTAACGGTTCTAATAGCCTTACCGTGCAAACGCAGCTGCCAGAAGGCGATGTAAACTGCCCTAACAGCGGCGTTCGTATTGACTCTGGCCTAGATACAGACAACGATGGCACATTGTCTGAAAGCGAAATCACTTCAACAAGCTACGTATGTGTGCCCGGCGCAAGCTCAGTGGACAACAGCGAAATTCTAACTAGCTTAAACAACGAATGGTTCGTTGATGGGCAAACAGAAGTAGAAAATAATAAGCAAGTTTGGATGAATGCTACTTCAGGTAATGCTGCAGCATCTTCTAATGTGAGCGTTGCTACCGTAAGTTCACAAGAAGAACTTGATGCAATGGTTCAGAACCTGCGCGGCACGGCGAAAAACGTTATTTTATTCGTTGGTGACGGTATGGGTGTTTCAACCGTTACCGCGGCTCGTATTCTAGACGGTCAGATGAAAGGTTTGGAAGGTGAGGAAAATCAACTAAGCTTCGACCGTTTCCCATTCTCTGGTTTGTCAAAAACCTACAACGTTGACGCTCAAACGCCTGATTCTGCAGGCACCATGACTGCGATGATGAGCGGTATCAAAACTGATGTGGGCGTTATAGGCGTTGATGAAGATATCGAGCGCGGCGATTGCTCTACAGTAGCAGGTAACGAGCTGGTTACTGCACTAGAGCTTGCTGAAATTGCAGGTAAATCTACCGGTATCATTTCAACAGCACGTATAACCCACGCTACACCAGCTGCCACTTATGCAAAATCTGCCGACCGAAACTGGGAAGATATCTCAGATATGCCAGAAGCAGCCGTTACTGCTGGCTGTACTGATATTGCAGACCAACTAATCAACTTTGAGAGCAATCTTGAAGCGAAATTTGATGGTGTAGACGTTGACGGTATTGAAGTGGTAATGGGTGGAGGCCGTCGTCACTTCCTACCAAGAGATCCGGCGTTTAACAGCCCTGATGCAGCCAGCAGCACAGAAGGCGATCGCACAGATGGTCGTGACTTAACAGCAGAATGGCAAGATCTCTACACCAACGGTATTTACGTGTTTGACCAGTCTGGTTTTGATGGTTTAGACACAGAAACTACCGAGCGTGTATTTGCGTTGTTTAACGAGTCACACATGCAATACGAAGCAGACCGTGCGAACGATATTGCCGGTGAGCCATCGGTTGCCGAAATGACCAGTGCTGCAATCAACGTTCTTGATAACAACGATGAAGGCTTTTTCTTAATGGTAGAGTCTGGCCGTATAGACCATGCTCACCACGCTGGAAATGCCTACGGCGCATTGCACGATACCATTGCATTTGCTGAAGCAGTCGCTACTGCAGATGAGCTAACTAACGATGAAGACACACTAATCATTGTTACAGCTGACCACGGCCATGTATTCACCATTGCGGGCTATCCGAAGCGCGGTAACCCAATTTTGGGCAAAGTGGTTAATGTAGGCGCTGAAGACGCAGCAACAGCTGCCGATGGCACGCCTTACACAACGCTTGGCTACACTAACGGTCTTGGTTTTAGAAACTTAGGTGATGTGACTAACTCAGACGCGTCTTATCTTGCTGGCCCAGACACTGGCCGTAAAGATATTACCGATGTTGATACCACTACTCCTGGCTATCACCAAGAAGCATTGGTACCGCTTAGCTCTGAAACTCACTCAGGTGAAGACGTTGGTATTTACGCTAAAGGCCCAGGTGCTTTCTTAGTAAACGGTACTAACGAACAAAGCGTCATTTTCCATGTAATGGACTTTGCTGGTGATTTCGTATCACAAGCAGAGAGCGCAATGGAATAATTGTTAGGATATAAGTACAGTAACTCGGGTCTGCTAGTAAACACGGCAGACCCGTTTAATATACAAAGGGAGCTGGGCGACCAGCTCCCTTTGGTATTGGAGCAAAAATGAAAAAAACACTATTACTTTTTTGTGTATTGGGGCTAGCACCGGTATTAAATAGCGTACATGCAAGTGAAGTATGCAACAAAAACAGCAAACACTTGAAAGCAGACTATGCAGTAAGTATTACCAAACACACCAGAATGGGTGACAGTACACGTACCACTGACATGTCGCTTTGGCGTATGGATAATAAGGTTGCGCATCAGTACCCTGAGACAAAAATCACCGAAGAGTACACTTTGGTGCGTAACAAATTTATTAAGCCAGTACGGTATTTTGATGGCCATCAGCGAGCCATTGAGTATCAGCCTGGTGAAACCATTCACGGTAAAAAAGAAACTGACTTTTCTTATCGCTACCAACTTGTTAGTGACACCTTTCTCGATTCGATGGCGCTAGTAAGTTCAACGGGAAGCGGATGTGAAAAAACAGAGACATACGAACTTAAAAACTCAGCCGGCTCATTTACGTTAACATGGCTAGTGCACCAGCAATTAATTGCCAGCTTTGAAGTAGAGAGTGGAAAAGTTCATCGAAATTGGACGTTAACTTCGACCGATTACAACGCAGACGTGAATTCGTTCTTTGCAAAGCGAGCAGACTATCAAGCCACCGATTACGCCGATATTGGCGACGACCACACCGATCCTTTTCTTACAAAGATGGTGACTCAAGGCTTCATAGAAGCTGGAGCAAGCGGCTTTTACAATGACAAAGGCCATGCTTTAGAGGGCGAACACAGCCATTAATAGTCGCTAATAAGTACTCACAATAAAGCATTTATAATGAGGTACTTATAATAAGTATTTAGTATAGAGTGCCCTGCCATTACTAGAACGGTTAGCAAGTGTTTCACAACAACTTGCTAACCCAATCTTCTCAATTTATTCAGAACTAAGGGATCCAAAGAAAAATCGGGCCTCTCTCCCGTTGAACTTTTGTTTGAATTTACAGCACTATCACCTCATACTAATTAGTAGTATATAAGGTAAATTCAATGGATAAGGCAAACCAAAATACTGCTCAATTCGAGTTACCTCCTGAGCCCGAGAAACCACTGCGTGACGATTGCTGCGGCGGAGGCTCGTGTTGCCCTTGCATTTGGGACGTCTATTTCGAGAAGCTAGATAAGTGGCGGGAGCAAGTTCGCGCAATAGAGCAAAAGCAAAATGAGTAAGATATTAGTTTACGCTCTCACTGTTATGCTCTCGACACAATATAATAGAAATACGATAGATAAGAAAAATACATTCTCGCCGTAGCGAATTACAGGCCCTAAATACAGAGACAATAATGAAAAAATGGGGAAATATCGCCTTAGTTAAATTTGCATTGCATTGGACAAGGTACTTTACAAGGAGTCTTGCATCATGCCTCGCGTTTTGCACTCTCTTTGCAAACACCAGTGTCGCTGCCGAACAAGAGTTAATGCAACAGCAAATCTATCGAGTGGGTGTGGAAGACATAGATTACTACCCCATGTATTCGAATAAAAGCGCTCTTGATAACCCCGGCTTTTTAATTGACGTTCTCGAGATATTTGCCAAGCAACACAACATCAAATTCGAATATATACATTTACCGACAACCCGATTTCACGAATGGTATCAAAAGGAAAATATCGACTTTCGCCTTCCCGACCACTCCCTTTGGAATAGCGGCAATGAGGGCTTAGTGTTTAGTGAGGATATAATTAACCTTCGCGCAGACACTGTTGTGTTAAAAGAAAACCGAAAGCTTCCAGAAAGTGAAATAAGAACGATTGGCACTTTATACGGTTTCATCCCGGGCCCACAGTGGGCCTCTCGCATTGAAGAAAACAATATCGAATTTGTTTATGAAGGCTCTACTCGCATTTTAATTCGCATGCTTAAAAAGGGCTTGATAGACGGGCTAGATCTTAACATTCATGTTGTAAAACACTATGCAACAGAGTTAGGTTATGATGCCAACGACTTTGCTCTAGCAAAACACGCTCCAAGCACTCAATTCAGCTATCAACTCTCTACCACTTCTCACCCAGATATTATCCGTCAGTTCGATGCGTTTCTTGAAAACGCTAAGAACGAAATCGCGGCACTGAAAAGAGCGAATAATATATACAATTAAACTCATGAATGGCGTAGGAATAATGACTTAACACGTTAATGCCTTTTTGCATTCCTTAGTGAGTTATTGCACCTACTGGATCATAGTGTCGTGCCTGCATATAAAATAATCCGAAATACGAACCAGACTACGTTCTTGTGGAAAAACAAGCGGTTAGCTTATGGAGGGAGTAATTCGTCCTTGGCTGCTTTTAAAAGATCATCCCATCCTTCAGGAGGATGACCAGCCTTTAACATCTTTTCGAATACTTTGTAAGCATCGGTCTTGCTACCGTATGCGCGTTTATTGTTTTCATCATTTACCCAAGCATAAACGATGACTTTTGACTCTAGGTGATAACGAAAAAACAAACGGTATTGCTGGAAAAACTTTGCCCGAAACCAATGCTTGTTATCATTACCTAATGTGCTTCCTTGGCGAAATTCAGCACTGGTAGGGTCATGTGGTATTAATTCAAAGATTAGCCTTTGAATAGCGGCTAATCGTTTCGTGGCGTTCTTTTTAAGGTAACCTTTTGGATCTTTTTCACGTAAAGCCTCAACTTGTGATTTCAGATTAAGGTACTGCTCTTTAAACAATGGATGAGTGTAAAGTGTCCAACCATTTACGACCATTGGTATCGTTTTTTGCAAACTTACTCGTCCTCATCCGATAACGGAGCATCTAAATCAATTTCAACACCTTCAACCAACGCATCAACGCTTTCTCGCATACTTGCTGATAACGGCTCTAGTCTTTCAGGATGAGCCTTCATATCACGGGCTATGAATGATAAAAACTCGCTAAGTACAGGGTCACTTTCTTGCGCTGCTGCACGCGAGATAACAACGCTGCCATCAGACTGTATCGCGTATTTAATTTTGTCTTTCTTGCCTAAGTGCAAAGCCTGACGTACAGAACTAGGCACCGTAGTTTGGAAGCGGTCTGTAAGTGTTGATTCAGTTTCTAAAGCAACCCGTGCCATAATAGCCTCTATCTTCTTCTAGTTTCATTAGCTTTGATTTTAGTATTAACCAAGAGGTAATGCAAATGCATTACCTCTTGACTAGCTAGGAATTGCTTAAGTTGCTTAACGCCGAGAGAAGGGACTTGCAGTAGATCTCAGCAAACTAAGTGTTGGCATTAGCGAATGAGGTTGAGTTCGATAGCCAATCTGGGAAATTAAGCCGTGACTTGCTAGCTCAGGGACAAACGCTTTATGGAAAAAATGCTGAATCGACCAGACTTTCCAGACTACATCGAACGCATCATGCCTGATGGCAGAAAATCGCTCGGCCATTGGCGCAATGGTGAACTTCAGCAAATCATCAACCTGCTGTAAAAACAAAGCTCCGCGAATGCGAGGCTTTGGATTCAAAAGAATTTATAGGTCTTTGCCCATGAGCTAGTCGTGCTTTTTTAAAAAGTTTATGTTCAATTTACCGTTTTTCCTGAATATTTCGGAATCTGAAGTTTCTCCAGCCTCAATTCCTTTTTTAATTCCTGTATAAACAGTTAAAAAGCTAACAACCAGAGCAAGTAAGATAATCCCTGAAAAACCTAAAAGTACATTACTAATCTTCAATTCTGAGCTGTTGCTTATGCTTAACATAAAAAAGAACAAGACTGACAGTACAATAAATGAAAACGAAAACATGTATCTAAAACCTTTCAAAAAGGCAGTGTTTGCGTCAGGTTTACACATCTTAGTTATTCTCTTTCAACTCATAGTTAATCTTACCAGCCTCTACACCCTCTGCGGTTTTCACGAGTGCAGCCCTCGTTTCTGTTATTACTGAATCTAAAGATTTAACACCAGTGTTTACTGTTGGCGTTTTTGCTCCAACAATATTACTGATAACACCCAGCTTTCCTTTGCCAGCAGAAACCGTTGCTTTACCCGGCCCCACCGCAGCATTCAATCCCGTTTCAGCTGCTTTAGTAAATGATCCTTCTATATCTCCCGTTAAACCGTCAGAAATCAAACTCGCCGACGCTTGTGAAGTAGCGTCAATAGTAGTGTTACCGGCAACTGCCAGAGCCTTTTGACCAACCGATAATCCCTTAGTAGCAATACTCAAACCACCGGACAATGTACCCGCAACACCCATCGCACCAACTTTAGCCCAAGTAGTGACTTTGCCTTCGGTTGCGACTTGAGTTAACGCCTCTACAGCAGCGCCTACTAACCCTCCGATCGCAAAGTTTAAGAATTCACCATTCGGATCATTCGAATAAAAACGCCCAATCACTGGATCATAGTATCGTGCCTGCATATACATTCAACGACACTATGAGTCATAGTAGGTAATCGAAAAGAAATAATTTATTCAGTGCTTTAGCAATATAGTTTACTTTTTAAGTCAGTTTGTATGCGAACAAAAAAAGCCCCGCGAGTACGAGGCTTTTACTTAAATTTGGCAATAAATAATCGCTACTAGGCCTAATCTTTATTATCTTTTAACATCAGTGCAACGGCTCCAACCGTCCCTGTCACAAAAGAAATTGCAACTGCCTGTAGCGCACCTGATATGGTTAGTTGACTTATAGTGCCATTAATCAGAGTTTTTAAGACTGCGAGAATTAAGATTAAGAATGACAAAATTAGAGAAATTTTTAATAACTTTTTTAGTTGGTGTTTCTTGATCATCTATTAACACTCATTATTTAACGCGCTACAAGCATCAGATACAGCTCGCTCGGCAACTTTACTCACTGCTTCTGAACCAAGATCAGTTGCACCATCTCCTGCACCTGCCTTATTAAGTAGAGAGCTTGTGATGTCACCAGCAATATTTCCAACCGCTTTTACTTGTGGGGCGACACTCTCAATTGCACTTTCGAGTGAGGCATCCATTATTTGACCTGAAGGTTTTCCTTCAATTGACGCATTGATTGCTCCAGCTCCACCATCTAGAACTGCTCCACCAGAAACAGTTAGAGATGTTGCTGCTAGTTTTTCTGCTCCAGTTGCTACAATGTAAGCGATCAATATAGGCCGTCTTCCCCAGATTTAGCTACTCCGTAAAATAGCCTCCGTAGATTTTACTAACGGAGACTTTACTGATGGCAACAAAAACTCGAAACTATAGCAGTACAGTCGCATTGGCATTCATGATGATGTGGCTACCAATGTACTGCTGAACAAATAATGTTCAAAGATCAACAGCCTCTAGTACCCAGAGTATATGCACAACAGCAATTGATGTTAATCTTTAAATGAAACCAAGCAGCGGATTCTTTTCTTTGGAAAAAATAAAAATTTCACTAACAAAAGCGCTAACCCATTAAAATACTTAGCATTTTCAGACTCACCCTCACTATTTTTCTTTTTAAAACAAACATCTTGTAACAAATTACCGCTCTTTCTCACTTGCCTTGTACAAATAAACATCTCATTTACATTTGCGAAAACTATTGCTACCATTTCTTAATCGATTAAGAAGCGATACTGTACTGGAGACGGAAAGCTTCCACATATCGCAGCGTATCTATACTTAAGCTAAGCCTCTACTATATTGAAAGTGACTTTAATAAAGCGGTCCATGCTTAATGGTATTTATCGTATACCAAGGCGCTTTTTTGCTCCTATCGTAAAAACCGTATTTTTGGAGAGTTTCAATGTCTATAAGCAACGGCGTTCAGTTAATTACCTACGCAGACAGATTGGGTGATGGCAGTATCGAAAGCCTCAATAGCCTTCTCAATGGTCCGCTCGCTGGTTTGTTTAAGGGTGTGCACCTTCTGCCATTTTATTATCCTTACGATGGCGAAGATGCTGGATTCGACCCTATCGATCACACGAGTGTCGATAAGCGTTTGGGTGATTGGAGCCATGTTAAAAAAATGGGCGAATCTGTCGACATAATGGCTGATCTTATTGTTAATCACATGTCGGCGCAGAGTAAGCAGTTTCGCGACGTACTTGAAAAAGGCCGAGAGTCAGCGTATTGGCCGCTATTTTTAACTAAGCAAGATGTGTTTACCGACACTGATGAGACAAAAACTAACGAGCAAATTGCCAACGTTTTTCGTCCAAGACCCACGCCATTTTTCAGCGATTATGAAGTTGCAGGCAGTGAAACTGTACCTTTTTGGACTACATTTACCTCGAACCAAATTGATATTGACGTTGAGTCTGACCTTGGAAAGGAATATTTATCGTCTATTCTCACATCGTTCACTGAAAGTAACGTCGACCTCATTCGTCTTGATGCGGCAGGCTATGCCATTAAACGGGCGGGTTCCAACTGCTTTATGCTTGAAGAGACTTTTGCCTTTATTGAAGAGCTTAGTAAACGAGCTCGCTCTATGGACATGCAGTGTCTGGTTGAAATTCACAGCCATTATCAAACTCAAATTGATATTGCAGAACGCTGTGACAGTGTGTACGACTTTGCTCTACCGCCATTAGTTCTGCATACTCTTTTCACGCAAGATGCCAGCGCGTTAGCACATTGGCTATCAATTTCACCACGTAACTGTTTTACGGTATTAGACACCCACGACGGCATTGGGATTGTTGATGTTGGCGCAAGCGGCGACAAGCCAGGCTTACTTGATAACGCATCAATTGATGCTCTTGTCGAGCAGATTCACGTTAACTCCAAAGAAGAGTCGAGAAAAGCGACGGGGGCAGCAGCCAACAATGTCGACCTTTATCAGGTAAACTGCACTTACTACGACGCACTAGGAAAAGATGATTTAAACTATCTCCTCGCTCGCGCCATTCAATTCTTTAGCCCAGGCATCCCTCAAGTTTACTACGGGGGCCTACTCGCAGCCGATAACGATATGGAGTTGTTAGCTAAAACAAATGTAGGGAGAGATATAAACCGGCCTTACCTTTCAACTGCCGACGTAGAAGCAGCCATTGAGAAACCTGTGGTTAAAGGGCTTATTGAGTTAATCAAGATAAGAAACGACAGCAATGCTTTTAATGGCGATTTTTCAGTGTCGTATAACGATAAACTGCTTGCTCTTAATTGGGCCCATCATTCAGACACAGCTTGCCTTGAAATCGACTTTAACACCATGAGTGCTGTTATCGATATCACTGATGCAGGCAAGTCGACGACGATAACAACAAGTGAATTGCTAGGATAAAAACTATAGCAGCCACCTGTTGTTTAGAAGTTCAAAAGATATTAAATAGCTAAGGCCCGGAATGGTAATTTCGGGCCATTTTTACATCTGGCGCTGGTATTACTAATACGCTGACAATAGCTCTTATAGAATAATCCCATCGATGATAAAACACGCATTGATAAACAATCGTTCACGGAGCCTTAACTTTACCTTTTCACAAAATACTAACTATGTTGGTCACTAACGATGCTGGTCGTGGAAGTCTTTTCCCCAGTCGCATAGCTGTCGCAATGTAGGCTCTAACGTTCTGCCAAGGTCTGTTAATGAATACTCTACCCGAGGCGGTACTTCTGCGTAAACTTTACGATTGACAAGCTGATCACGCTCCAGCTCTCTTAATTGTTGCGTTAGCATCTTTTGAGTAACTCCCTGCAAACGGCGTCTCAGTTGACTAAATCGTAACGTCTTGTGGCACAAATGCCATAAAATGACTCCCTTCCACTTACCACCAATAATCTCAAGGGAAACCGCTACGCCGCATATATAATTCGGTGTCTGCTGCTCTAGCACGTCATTGCTGTCTTTTTTTACTGCCTCAGTCATGGCTGTTTTCTCATTTATCTGGTGTGTATTCATCTAGCGTGCATTCATCTAGCGTGTATTCATCTAACGATGGGCTCAACTTGCTTTTAGCTTTTTCTCAACTCGAACTAAGCGAACAGTTGATTTAATTCCATATTAGCTAAACTTTCCCATTAGTATCATTTTGGGTACTACCCTACTAAAAAGTGCATACTTGCACAAAATAAATATACGGTCAGAATGGAAGAAACTCAGATATCAATACGGAGAGTAGAATGACTACATTTAAAGCATTATTGGTAGAAAAAGCCGAAGACAAAACGTTTACACGTTCTGTCGTTGAAAGAAATATAGATGAATTACCTCAAGGTAATCTACTGATAAGAGTGAGCTACTCTTCGTTAAACTATAAAGATGCGCTGTCTGCTTCAGGAAATCCAGGAGTGACTAGAAACTTTCCACATACCCCCGGCATTGATGCGGCGGGTACGGTTGTATCTTGCGACGACAACACATTTAGTCAAGACGATGAAGTTATTGTTACAGGCTACGATCTCGGCATGAACACTGCTGGCGGATTTGCTCAATACATACGTATCCCTTCAAAGTGGGCGGTGGCAAAACCAGAAGGGCTCACTCTTAAAGAAGCCATGGTATTGGGGACGGCGGGATTTACTGCCGGGCTCTCTGTTCAAGCGATTGTTGAGAACAACGTGTCGCCAGAAGACGGAGAGATTTTGGTAACAGGAGCCACCGGCGGTGTAGGAAGCGTGGCGGTTGCCCTGCTTACACAAGCAGGTTTTAATGTGGTGGCCTGCACCGGAAAAGAGTCACAGGCTGATTTTCTTAAATCGTTGGGCGCTTCTCGTGTCATTACTCGAGACACTATGCTTGAAAATAAAGAACGTCCCATGCTTAAAGAGCAGTACGCCGGAGTAGTAGACACAGTGGGTGGAGAATTTTTGGCCCAAGCAATTAAGTCTACTCAGTATGGCGGCGTAGTTACCTGCTGTGGGCTTACCGCTTCTGCCCAGCTAGATGTGAGTGTATTTCCTTTCATCTTGCGTGGAGTTTCATTACTGGGGATCGATTCTGTTGAATGCCCCATGGCGCCACGTTTAAGGCTATGGGATAAACTAGCAGGTGACTGGAAGCTGAATCTGCTTGATTCACTGACAACCGAAGTTGGTTTAGACGCATTAGATGAAAAAATAAATGACATATTAAAAGGTCAATTATTTGGTCGCACCATTGTAAATGTAAACCTTTAGCATTTCAGATACGGGCACAATAATTGTGTTGTGCCCTCATCAATTCAACACCAGTAAAGAGGTCTTTAGTGGCCGTATTGCTTTAACATGCCAAACAAATGATTCATGTCTACGGGCTTGCCTAGGTGACTGACAAATCCTTGTTGTAAATAGAACGCCACATCGTCGGGCATAACATTAGCCGTAAGCGCTATTATGGGTATATGCTTTTTCATCTGGCTAATTTGGCGCTGAGCTTCTACGCCATCCATTTCAGGCATATGAATGTCCATAAGAATAACGTCAAAGTCTTCTTTCTCTACCGCCTCAACTGCTTGTTTTCCGTTATCTACAATGGTTATCTCTGCCTTTGTATCTTCAAGCATGGTTTGAATAACAACTTGATTAATAGCGTTATCTTCTGCGATGAGGATTTTTTTATTCGACATCATTGGTGCTGCAAGCGACTTTTTCACACTTTTCTGTTTGTCGAGCTTTGCAGGCGCAAGGGGCAATAAAACGGTGATTGTTGTTCCCTTACCTTCAACACTATCGACTTTAATATCACCCCGCATCATCTCAACTAAGCTGAGAGTTATGGCCATTCCTAAACCGGTGCCACCGTATTTTCGCGTAGTCGTTGCATCGGCTTGTGAAAAGCGTTCGAATAATCTGTTTTGAGCCTCTTCGCTCATGCCGATACCAGAGTCGATAACGCTTATAGCGATTGCGTTTTCTCCTTTGTACTCGTAGCAAGAAACATCAACTTTTACCATTCCTTTGCTGGTAAACTTTACGGCGTTTGAAACGAGGTTTAGCAATATTTGTTTTACCCTAACTACATCACCAATCCAGCCATCTTCAAATTTGTCATCTATATCTACAGAGTAAACAATGCCCTTACTACTGAGCATTTCATCCATATCGTATTTAACAGCATTAAGTACTTCTATAAGTGAAAACGGAGCAAACTCCATACTGAGCTTATTCGACTCTATTTTTGAATAATCGAGAATATCGTTGATGATGGTTAACAAGCTCTGGGCTGAAAACGCTGAATTGTTGAGTATTGTACGTAAATTTCCCTTTATATCTGAATTTCTTAAAAGCTGAAGGCCGCCAAGGATAGCATTCATGGGAGTGCGTATTTCATGGCTCATATTGGCAAGAAAATCACTTTTTGCTTTCGCTGCTGCCTCTGCTCTTTCTTTTTCCTGCTCAAGCACCGCCATTGTTTCTACTTTATCGGTAATATCGTAGTTTACACCTATAGCTTTCACGGCTTCACCAACGTCGTTACGGAGAATAACAGCGTTGGCTTTAAGGTGTTTTATCTTCCCACTAGGCATAACGACGCGAAATTCAGTGTCGTAATTTATGTTTTTTTCGATAGCCTCATCAAGCAACTGTTTAACTCGTTCTAAGTCATCTGGATGAAGGCTTCGTTCCCAAGCTTCAAATGCACCGGTGAATTGTTCTTTCGATACGCCGTAGAGGGAATACATCCACTTGTCCCACAGCAACTCACCTGTGACCAAATCATATTCCCACACCCCCATGCCAAGCGCATCATTAGCTACCTGCAAGCGTATCGATTCGGCAACGGCTCGCTCGCGAATCTTTTGTTTTTGGGCTTCTACTTGCTTTTGAGGCGTTATATCTTGGAAAACGCCAAACAGGCCTACGCATTCACCGTTAACAAACTGAGCCTTACCCTGTGCGCGAACCCAAATATCCCGCCCTGTTGCAGTGACAAGTTCTAACTCCAGATTCCAAGGAGTGCCATTGGCTATACTCTCTGATACCGCTCTAGTAATAAGTTCTCGACTTTCACCTTCTTTATAAAAATTAATTCCCTGCTCAAGCGTTGGCTCGTAATTAAGTGGCACTTCGTGAATTCGTTTTGTTTGATCGCTCCAAACTACCTTGCTACTAATTAAGTCTACTTCCCAGGTACCAATATTGGCGGTTTTTTCAAGTTCATCTAAAAGAAAGGCTTGTTTTTTAAACGCCAGTTTTTGTTGTTTTTCTTGCTCTAGACGCGATAACTCTTGTAATTTTAGCTCTGTTACATCTGTCTGTGCGCCCAGCATTCTTATTGGCTTTCCATTACTATCTCGAATTGCTACACCACGGCAACGTACCCAAACAGTATGTCCATTTTTGTGAGTATATCGGATGATTTGATCGAACATTGATGATGGGGTTGCATAATGCTGTTCAAGATTATCTAAAGCATCTTTCACGTCTTCGCGGTTAACTAAATCTTGCCACTCAGAACGTAAATGACGCTTTGAATCGGGGTCGAAACCGAGTATTTTCCAGAACGTTGGGCTCATCCATCCATTTTCTGGCTCTTCTAAATCCCAAAACCAAACGCCATCGAGCGCAGAACTCTCAAGAAAATTAAATAAGCTTTCATCAGTATTCAGTAAGCTTTTTAACTCTGAAAACAGATAATGTTCGCCGTTGGTGTTGGATATAGTCAAACTGTACTCACTTTTTGAAAGACACTATTGACAGCACAAGAAAACTGCTATGGATAGAGCATAGCAGTATAAAGGTACTTGTGAAAACAACCGTTTAAAACCCCTCTAGCACCAGCTTACCAACGGCTGTGCCTGCTTCAAGCTCTTTATGAGCCGTAATAAGGTTTGCGGCATTTATTTTACCGAGGTGCCTGCCCACAGTGGTCTTAATCTTGTTCTCATCCACTAAGTCAGCAACGTGAGACAGTAATTTCTGCTGCTCAATCATATCGTCAGTTTTAAACATAGAGCGAGTAAACATAAACTCCCAGTGTAAAGACAAACTTTTTTGCTTTAATTTTGAAATATCCACATGCTCAGGATCGTCAATCAGCGCTAATTTACCTTTTGGCTTCATCACTTCAACAAACGTTTCAATGTTTTCACCTGTATTGGTTAAGCTAGCGACATGAGTTACGGGGCCGATATTAAGCGCCCTTATTTGCTCCGCCATAGGCTGACTGTGATCTATAACAAAATCTGCGCCTAAAGATGATACCCAGGCTTTTGTCTTGTCGCGGGATGCCGTAGCAATAACCGTTGCGCCGGTTAATACTTTAAGCAGCTGCAGCATAATAGAACCCACTCCACCAGCTGCACCAACAACAAGTATAACTTCGTCGCTTTTTTCGCTCTGCTGTTTAATCTCTAAATGATCAAACAACAGCTCGTAGGCAGTTATAGAGGTAAGCGGCAATGCAGCCGCCTCACTATCCGTTAATGAAGTAGGTGCTTTTGCTACAATACGTTCATCTACTGCTTGATATTGTGCATTCGTTCCTTGACGAGTTAGGTCTCCCGCGTAATAAACGCGGTCGCCTACGTTGAAAGCCGTAACGTCACTTCCTGTTTCAACCACTTCACCAACAGCATCCCAGCCTAAAATTTTTGGTTGACCTTCTGGCTCTACTCGTTGACGAATTTTGCAATCTACAGGGTTAACAGCGATAGCGCTTATTTTAATAAGTAAATCTCGCCCTGTAGCAGTTGGTTTATCTACTTCAATATCTTCTAGCGCATTCTCTTCGCTAATTGCTAACGAGCGTGTGTAACCTACGGCTTTCATGTTTTGCTTCCTTAATTAACGCTTGTACATGGCAGGTTGACCTTCAAGAGGCGTGCTGCCTTTGATAAATTCGCGTAAATCTTGATTAGACTGCTTTAGGTCATCACGACGTAGATACATCATGTGCCCGCTGCGATAACCTTTAAAACTCAAGCGATCTTTCATCGCTCCGCTTTGGTCTAGCTGCCACATCGTGTATTTGGCATCAAAGTAATTTGTTGCTCCATCGTAATAACCAGCTTGAACCATTACATTTAAATAAGGGTTTTGGGCCATAGCCAGGCGCAAATTACGGCCTGTATTGTTATTGCTTCTGTCCCATGGACGCACAGGCCCGAACATGTTGTATTTAATGTCAGTTTTATAATTTAGTTCTTCACGCAGGTAATAGTTTATCGCGGGCGTAAACGAATGTAGCCAAGATGTTAGCTCAGCCCAATAGTCTGGTCTATCACCGCTTTGTTTAGCATCGATACCCAGATAGCGACTGTCTAACCGCCCCAGGGTTTTGCCTTCATCTCGCAATAACTCTTTCCAGAAAAATGCCGTGGAAACATCTAAGTTGTTTTGAGCAACAGCCTCTTCACTTAAGCCAGAGTAGCGAGCCATTTTAGCAAGCACTTGGCGTTTCTCAGCCGGATCAATAAAACCGCCCTTTGCCAAAGCAGGAATGAGTTCGTTAATAGTGAAGTCTTCTACTTCAGGTAATAGTTCGGTTAAGTCTTTGCTTTGCAGGTCTGAATCAAGTTTATTGTGATACCAGGCAGCTGCTGCAAAGTAAGGCAGGCGATTCGCAGCTTTCACCGGACCATTGCGTTCAATACCTATGTCGGTAGGTGACACTAAGATTACACCGTTTAAGTACATCCACTGACTGTTCTGGAGTTCAAGTGCAAGACCTGACACTCGAGTAGTACCGTAGCTCTCACCAATAAGGTATTTAGGAGAGCGCCAGCGATTATTTCTGGTCACAAACGTGTTCACCCATTCAGCTAGGTAGCTGATATCTGCATTTACACCGAAGAACATTTTTTTCTGCTCTTCCTGAGACGGCATTTTACCCTCGGCGTTTGGTAGCACTCGGCTATAGCCGGTGTTTACTGGGTTCACAAATACAATATCTGCGGTATCGAGTATTGAATACGGGTTAGTTTGAACACCGTAAGGCTGAACAGGGTAACCTTCATCATCAATATTGAGTATACGAGGGCCGGTATACGCCACATGCATCCACACCGAGGCAGATCCTGGACCGCCATTAAATGAGATAATAAGTGGTCTTTTCGTATCGTCTTTAACATCTGTACGCTTATAGTATGTGTAAAAAAGCGTAGCAACGGCCTCGTCTTTGGTATTCCACACAGGCTGAGTGCCCGTAGTGGCACTGTATTTAACGCGTTTACCTAAAATTTTGGTCTCGTGTTCAGTAACGACTTTACTGTCTATTTCTATGGCACGGTCATGCTCTTGGGCCACTGCATTGATGGTAAAAAGAGAAAGTAATAACAAACAATGGGCAGCAGCCCATTTGCGGGGAGTTCTGTAGGAGTTCATCATTTTCATACCGAGTTCTTATTGTTTAGATTATTAGCACATCCACTATAACCCCCTCGAAGCATTCTCTCTATACAGAACGACAAGTTAACGAAATTAGTCGATATATCTCTGTAAATCTTCGCACTTTAATGAGACAGGATAAGTTTCCCATACATAGCCTACTTGCTTGTGATATAAGGTTTTTATAGACTTACTGCACTCTTTTAACGTCTGGTTTAGCGGGATCTTTCAAGCTTTTTTTACTGTCCTGCTATGTGCTCTGCTGAATATTATTCTGTGCGCTCTTCTATACCCCGTTCATGCACATGCTCTATTAGTTGAGGGAAAAACGATAAAAACAGGCTCTCCAACTCTCCTTTGTTGCAAACAATGTCATCAACGCTTTTATGAAACTCGTTTTTAAAGCGAATTCGTTTCGCCACTACAGCAATCGCCTTTGCAATTCCCTCTTCTTTTGCATAATCATTAAACCAATTGTGAGTAATTAAGTGGCCTACACTGTGCTGCATATTTCGAGGCATAACAGGCAACCGCCTTTCTAAAAGCGCAAATCGCTCGTCACAAAACAGCGAGAACGGGGTATCCGTAAAAGTGGACCAGTGTTTAATTAACAAATGATCGAAATAGATATCGATAGCAACGGGGGCAAACCTGCGGCGACTTGGGTGAAAAAGTAGCTTCGCCTGTCTCACTAACTCATGCTGATCGGTAAACTTATCGACAGTATGATGATTTTCAAGACCACGCTGTACGTTGGGAGAATATGAGGCCACATTTACACCGCGGCGAAAATCTCCCAGTAAGTTACCAAACTGAGAGTCTGCGGTAGGTTTTGCTAAAAAAAGATGCGCCAAATAATTCATGTTTTAGTTTTATAACTTATTTAAGTTGTTTCTACGGCGGCCCTTCGGGTAGTATTGCCGCCGTCAAAAACGTTGTCTTGCACAGATAACGAATCGTATCAGTTTTTAAGCTATTTCATTAGGTAAGTATCACAATGTCTGCTATTTCATCTTCAGAAATTTCATCACTTCTCACGCCCGTTACTGCTTTTTTGCAATGCAGTACACCAGATGCATGGGTAGATGAAGCAACAAAAGAAGAGAATTTGAAGATACTGCTTACAGACCATCTTATCTGCGAGTTAAAAGCAGCACAAAGCGCCATGTATTTATTGCGACGCTATGTGGCAGATGAAAAGACAAGTAAAATATTACTTGGCTGGCTTAAACCTTACGAAGACTTTACATATAGACATGAAGGTGACTGGCAATCACTCAATACCAAACATTTATCGAAAAGCGTATTTAACGTAAGCGGATTAGATACTGTTAAAAAAGACATGTTAGATAAAATGGTAATGCTTATAAAAGAAGAGTTGCACCACTTTTATCAAGTGCTGGAGATAATGCATCGCTTGGGTTTTGAGTATAAATCGGTAACCTCTAGTCGCTATGCAAACGGATTACTTCGTCAAGTTCGCACTTACGAGCCAGAAAAGTTGGTGGACAAGCTTATTTGCGGTGCCTACATTGAAGCGCGCTCGTGTGAACGATTTGCAAAGCTAGCTCCCCATGTGTCTGACGAACTAGGCAAGTTTTATATGTCGCTACTGCGCTCTGAAGCCCGTCATTTCGAAGATTATCTTACGCTTGCGGCTAATATTTCCTCCACTGATATTACAGAGCGTGTAGCACTGTTTGGTGAAGTGGAAAAACAACTTATCGTCAGCGAGGATATCGAGTTTCGGTTCCATTCTGGAATACCAAGCGCAGCGTAAGGTAATCCATCTTTTCCTAACAACCGCTTTTAATTCAAAGGCTCAATTTAGCCGTTTTAAATAGACGATTAATTAGACAATATTCATTGACGCAGGAGTGATCTTACTGCACACTGAAATTGTAAAAATATTGTTAACGGCAGTTAAACGCGCGTCCTAGTAGCGTGTAACAAACACTTTTACTTTGCTACAGCAAACAACCAGCAGTGGTAAACGCGCTACTTAATCTCCACTGCGCCTAATTAGTATTTAGGGCCAATTTTTTAGAATCACACTGCCAATAAAACAATACTCTTTTATTTTTAATAACTTAACTCTAAAAACTAGAACGTTAGTTAAAAGGCAGGGACTATGATTTTAAATCACCTCGTTGGTATTTACACTCATCCGAAAGAAGAGTGGCAAACAATTGATACAAAGCATGAAAACTATTTTTATGCACTCACACATATAGCCTTTATCGCGCTTATTCCCTCTGTAGTAGCCTATTATTCAAGTGCACATACTGGGTGGAGCATTGGGGCCGGCGATATTATCCGCCTCAGCGAAAATAGTGCAATTATGATGGGCATGGGCATGTATTTCGGTTTAATAGCGGGTGTTATTGGACTAGCTATATTGATACACGAGCTAGCCAAAGCATTCGATGCCACACCTACCTACACACAATCGCTTGAGTTAGCTGCATATACGGCCACACCTTTATTTATGGTTGGATTTGCGGGTCTTTACCCAGAGCTGTGGGTTGTTATGACCGCCCTGTTGGTTGGTATCAGCTATTCGGTTTATCTTCTTTATTCTGGTGTCCCTATTCTTATGCATATGCATGAGGACAAAGGGTTTATCTACTCGAGTTCAGTTGTAACCTGCGGATTGGTACTTCTGGTTATTCTGATGACAGGCTCAGTGCTAGTTTGGGGCATGTTTGGCGGGCCGGTATTTATTCACTAACGTCTGGGTTTGAATAAAGCTTTCTAGCAGAGCTAAGCTTACAAACAGACAAAAGCCTCTATTATACAGATACAGATACAGATACAGATACAGATATGGGTACAGATACATAAAAGGCCGCTTTGAGCGGCCTTTTATTTGGGTTAATATTTCATGTAGCTGCGATGCTATTTAGTTAGAACCCATGTTATGCACATCTAAATTACTCAATTCAGCCTGCATAGTAGGTGCCTGATTCGACTTTTCACCTCTAGACATATCTATGCGCTCTAAATACTCTTGGTCGATATCTGCCGTTATGTAGTTTCCATCAAACACAGAAGTTTCAAAGCGCTGAATACTGTCGTTCTCCTCACGAACAGCTTCAACAAGATCAGATATGTCTTGGAAAATAAGGCCGTCAGCTTGGATAAGATCGGCAATTTGATCAATTTCGCGGCCGTAGGCAATCAGTTCATTTGCCGATGGCATATCTATGCCATATACATTTGGAAAACGAATTTCAGGCGCAGCAGACGCAAAGTAAACTTTCTTAGCGCCAGACTCTCTTGCCATTTCAATAATTTGTCCTGACGTTGTACCTCGAACGATAGAATCGTCGACTAGTAGAACACTCTTACCTTTAAATTCAGAAGATATAGCGTTGAGCTTACGGCGTACTGATTTTTTACGCAGTGTTTGTCCCGGCATTATAAAGGTGCGACCAATATAGCGGTTTTTCACAAAGCCCTGACGGTAAGGCAGGTCTAGCGTTGTCGCAATTTGTAGTGCCACATCCATAGAGGTTTCAGGAATGGGGATAACGACATCAATATCTAAATCTGACCACTCGCGCTTAATTTTTTCACCGAGCTTTCTTCCCATGTTTACCCGTGAGGCGTAAACAGAAATACCATCGATAAAGCTATCTGGGCGCGCGAAATAAACAAACTCAAAAATACACGGAGACGTAATTGGATTATCGGCACACTGGCGAGTATGCAGCTGACCTTCTTCAGTAATAAATACAGCTTCACCTGGCGCTACATCGCGCACAAACTGGAAGCCCACAGCATCGATAGCAACACTTTCTGATGCTACCATCCACTCTTCCCCCAGCTCTGTCATGCGCTTACCTAAGGCAAGAGGACGAATACCATGAGGGTCGCGAAATGCAACAATACCTTGACCAATTATAGCGGCAACAACAGCGTAAGCACCGCGAATTTTTTTGTGTACTTTTGTTACTACTTCAAAAATATGCTCTGCGCTAACGCTAAGCCCAGCCACTTGCTGAAGCTCATGGGCCAGAATATTAAGCAGTAACTCAGAGTCTGAAGTGGTATTGATATGGCGACGAGCAATGCGGAACACTTCCTCTTGAAGGTCGTGAGCATTGGTTAAGTTACCATTGTGGGCAAAAGCAATACCGAAGGGAGAGTTAACATAGAAAGGCTGTGCTTCTGCAGAACTCGACGTACCAGCAGTTGGGTATCTCACGTGTCCTATACCCATATTACCGGTTAAACGCTTCATGTGGCGAGTGTGAAAAACATCTCTCACTAAGCCATTTGCCTTGCGCAGGTTAAACATATTTTGATCGATAGTCATTATACCCGCAGCGTCCTGCCCACGGTGTTGAATAACCGTTAGACCGTCGTAAAGAGACTGAGCTACGGGGGTTTTACCAACTATTCCGACAATACCACACATGTGCGTTACCTATTTTATACGGGATTTAAAAAACTGGAGGAGTCTTTAACATACGTAAAAAACCACTCAATAATGACACCAAACTCTGGTATGAGAATAGATGACTGCCACCATAATGCGGCGGCGGCACCTGTAAAGGTATCCATAAAAAAGAGTAAAGCGCTCACGATGAGTACACCGCGCAAAGCGCCGAATACGATACCAAGCGCACGATCAGTGCCCGACAATCCTGTTGCTTGGACTAGTTGACCAAATACAAAGTTCACCATGCCGCCGAGTATAAGTGTAGATACAAATAATGCCGCAATTGCAGCGCCATTTTTAATGTAGGTATCGTCGATGGCGGTGAAGTAAATAGCAAGGTCTGCATAGAAATTGCTGGAAATAAAGAGTGCAGAAAACCAAACCACAAGCGAAATGGCTTCTTTAACAAACCCTCTTATAAGGCTTATTAAGGTTGATACCGCAATGATACCCAGTATGGAGAAGTCAACCCAGTTCATCGTCTCTTTATTGCGTTGATGTTGCCTAAACTCATGCTAGACAAGATGCCGTTGGCGAGATGGCGCGCATTCTAACAGAAGCCAAAAATATTACCAGTATGTAATAAAATAGCCTTTTGTATAACATCTAGAACGCAGCCAAAATATTTACAGGTTAATTAACACTAAAGGTAGTAACTTTGCCTTTAAGCCCCGTAAGCTCTTTTAAGTGCGGGAGCGCCGAATCGAGTTTCTTTTTGTCTAGATCTGGGCCAACAAACACTTTATTGAGCAAACCTGAACTAGTTTGGATTTTTCGACTGAAGGCTCGATACCCTGCTTTTTCTAACTTACCGAGTAATGTTTTGACATTCTTTTCATGTCTGAAACTACCTAACTGAATTACCCAGCCCGCATCTTCCTCAACAAGTCGGTTGGTACTTTCAACAACTGTTTGGTTGGCAAGTTCATCGTCCTCTTGTACGGCAGGCTGCGATACTTTTGATGCGGTATCAGATGCTCCCTCGCCCTCTGCGTTAATGCTTGCGGCTTCCTGATTTTCAAAAACATCGTCAAGCGCTTCGGCTTCTTCTATGTCAACCGCAGGCACAGCGGCTCTAGCCACACGCTCTGAAGGAAATGGCTCTGGCTCTACAATGGGTTTAAGAGGTGGGTTTGCAGGCACCGAAACGAAAGGCTCACGGTTTTGCTGCTTTTTTCCATCGAGAAAGTCGGGTAGGAAAATAACGGCAAGCGCCACAACGATAATGGTTCCTACCAACCTATTCTTTAATGCCGATGTCACTGATATCTCCTGGCTGAATGCCTTCACGCTTATACCTTGTTAGAAACAAGCGGATTGTTAGTTGGTTTTTACGAGTACGTCTGCCACGGTAACAAAAGACCCAAACACTAAAATGAGTTCATCGGGTTGATAATTTAACAGCGCACTCTCATACGCCAAGGTAACATTGTCGTATGTGCTGATATTCTCTATGGTTGTGCCTGCATTAACAAGTGCATTTTTAAGCACATCGGCATCACAACCTCTCGCGCCTTGCGTACTTGCCACATACCATGTCGCTGGTAACGACGCTAGCGGTGAAAGCGTTTCAGCAATTGACTTATCCTTTAGCATTCCTACCACAATACGGTATTTATCAACCTTGTAACGCCTTAACCATTCACGCATAGAGGTCGTCGCTTGGGGATTATGAGCAACATCGACCACAACGAGAGGCGAATCGCTTATTTTTTGCTGCCGTCCTGGCATGGTAGTTTTACAAAGTACTTCTTTAAGCGCATTGTGCTGAGGCAATAAATTTAGCGCCTCTAGCGCAGCGAGTGCCGTGCTTGCATTTTGCAGCGGTATATTGGGGTAAGGAAGGTCACTGAAAGATATCGTCTTCCCTTTCCACTCCCATTCACTTTGGTCTGAACTGACAACACTCGTGAAATCTTTTGTCGCCCAGCATGCGTTTACATTTAGTTCGTTAACCACGTCGTATAGCGAAGAAGGCGGAAACAAGTCACCAATTACCGCGTTACCGCCCAAGCGCATAATACCCGCTTTTTCCCGCGCTATTTTCTCACGCGTATTGCCTAACCAATCTTGATGATCTAAATCGATTGTGGTGATAACTGCCAAATCAGGGTCAATGATATTGGTTGCATCTAGTCTGCCACCCAGCCCAACTTCTAAAATAGCAATTTCGACCTGCCAATCTTGCATCATTTTCATTGCGGCAAGTGTACTAAACTCGAAATACGTAAGAGAGATATCTCCTCTTGCTCTCTCGATACATTCAAATGCGTCAACAAAAGTATCGGGCGCTGCAAGGTCGCCGTTGAAGCGAACCCGTTCACAATAGTCGATGAGATGAGGAGAGCTATAAACCGCGACGGTTTTGCCTTGCGCAAGCAGCGACTGCTCTAGCAGGCGACAGGTCGTTCCCTTGCCGTTGGTGCCAGCCACGGTAATGACAATAGAGTCTGCCAAGCTCAGAGACATTGCATCGGCAACGCGCTTAACTCTTTCAAGGCCCATGTCTATGGCACTAGGATGGATAGATTCTAGGTAGGAAAGCCACTGGCTCAGGCTTTTTTTAAAGGGTGAAGTCACCCGCTCTGAGCCACTGTTGTTATTATTTTCGTTATTCACTAATTTTTATTATGCAACTTAACCAATAAGCCGTGTAATTTATCACGCATATCTCTGCGGTCAACAATCATATCAATAGCTCCCTTCTCTACCAGGAATTCGCTGCGCTGAAATCCTTCTGGAAGCTTCTCTCTAACCGTTTGTTCAATCACTCTTGGGCCTGCAAAACCAATCAGGGCTTTGGGCTCTGCCACATTAATGTCGCCAAGCATGGCCAAACTTGCAGATACCCCACCCATTGTTGGATCGGTGAGTACCGAAATATAAGGCAGTCCTTTTTTGCTCATTTTCGCTAGCGCCGCAGAGGTCTTTGCCATTTGCATTAACGACATTAACGCCTCTTGCATACGCGCACCGCCACTTGCAGAGAAGCAAATAAGCGGCGTGTTATTCTCAAGGCACGCATTAACTGCAGCAACAAAGCGCGCACCAACAACCGACGCCATTGAACCGCCCATAAAAGCAAACTCAAAACACGCTACCACTACAGGCATGCCTTTTACTTTACCCTGCATAACGACTAATGCATCTTTTTCATTCGTCGATTTTTGCGCAGCGGCAATGCGATCTTTGTAACGCTTAGAATCCTTAAACTTCAACAAGTCTTGTGGTTCGTGTTCGGCACCTAATTCAACGCGATCGCCCTCATCTAAAAATGCATCAATACGACGGCGCGCCGTAATACGCATATGGTGGTCGCATTTAGGACAAACTTCTTGTAGCTTTTCTAGCTCTGTTTTGTATAAAACGGCCTGACAAGAACCACACTTTGTCCAAATACCCTCTGGAACATTACCCTTAGAGGTCGTTTGAGTGCGTGGAAGTATTTTTTGAATCCAGCTCATGGAAATTGAATCCTTTGTTTTTTAGAGTGTCGGCATTTGTTTTTAATACGGTTCATATTGGTTACCAACAACACATGAATTATATGTCTTTGACAGCGTTACAAAGAAAACGTGCGTAACCTATCAAAGCGGCTATCTAATATAGCGCGCTATTAGACCACAATACAACGAAATGGAAAAAACAAAACTGGTCTAAGAAGTTACACTCCGACCAGTTTAAATTGAGCTTGCATTAGTTTTTAATCAACGAGAGACGCTTTACCGGAGAAAATTAGGTTTCGGGTAAAAATAAGGGCCCAAGTGGTTTTTTAGGCAAATCGTGTTCTTCTGGGTAGGTAACATCTACCAGGTAAAGTCCATTAGGCTTTGCAGTCGACGCCGCTTTACTTCTATCTTTCAGTGCAAGCAGCTGAGAAATCCACTCTATTGGTTGCTCCCCCGCCCCAATTTCAACAAGCGACCCTGTTATATTGCGCACCATGTGATGCAAGAATGCGTTGGCTTTAATATCAATAATGACATATTGCCCCTGTCTATAAACAGTCACATTAGTCACATTTCTAAACGGGGTTTTACTTTGGCACAGAGACGCTCTGAACGAAGTAAAGTCTTGTTCGCCCAGTAAGGCTTGAGCAGCCTCGTGCATTTTTTCTTCATCTAAAGGCCGGTGCACATGGGTAACACCATGGTGAAGTATAGCGGGTCGCATTTTGCTGTTGTGAATAATGTAGCGGTAGCGGCGATGCGTCGCAGAGAAACGCGCGTGAAAATCATCGCTTACATTCTTAACCCATGTTACTGCTACTGAATCTGGAAGGTTGGCGTTAACACCTAATGTCCAAGCACGGTCTGGCCTGGGCTCGTCACAATCAAAATGAACCACTTGGCCTGTAGCATGAACGCCCGCGTCTGTGCGCCCGGCACATTGCACGTGAATAGGCTGATTAGCGACTTTCGATAACGCTTTTTCAAGATACTCTTGAACACTTGGCACTTCTTGTTGGCGCTGCCAACCGTAAACAGCAGCACCGTCGTACTCAATCCCTAAGGCAATTCGCCCCATGATTCTGCTACCTCTAAACTAAAAGCCGCTAAGTGTAGTCATATGCCAACTAACATGCAATTAGCCGATGGATTTCAATATCGTTTCAGCTTCTTGCCTTTGCTCTTCGCTTCCCTCGTTAAGCACTTCTTCAAGGAGCTCTTTGGCAGCGTCAACATCTTCCATTTCAAGGTAAGCGCGGGCCAAGTCTAGGTTTGCATTTTGGCCTGCATCTTTATCTATATCGATAACCGAATCGCTGTCATTTACACCAGTGAAGTCCGAGAGGCTTACATCTAAATCTAGTGGCTGACTATCGGGATCGTCCATGGTGTCATCGTCGCCGTCATCCATAAGCGCTTCTACATCTAAGAAGTCTTCACGCTCATTGGTTTCACCTCCCATCTCAACAGAGGGCATATCGCTGAGCAGAGCTTCTAGGTCAAGGTCAGGGTTATCAAGTTTAAGATCGTCGTCTTTGAGGTCGTTGCTCTTGGGCTCCTGATCTTTTTCTAAATCACCTTCCTCTAAATCAGCTTTTTCTGATTCCTCTTCTACCGCTGACGCCTGTGAATGGTTGTCAGCGTTACTTTCGCTGTCGTCGTCCATGTCGACATCTGGTAATGATAAGTCGTCTAGGTCGCTATCATTGTCGTTGTCGCTATCGCTATCGTTGTCGTTGTCGTTGTCGTTGTCGTTGTCGTTGTCGTTGTCGAAAGTATCATCGAGCAAGTCATCCGCAAGGTCTTCATCGCCAAGCTCGTCAATGTCTTCTAGTTCAAAGGTATCATCCTCTAGCGGAAACTCATCATCCTCATTATTCGACTCTGCTCCTACTTCCTCTTGAGCATGGTCCGCTGCGCTAGCTTCATCTTCGATAGGTTGTTCTACTTCGTGCGAAGCTTCTTCGGTTGGCTGAGGCTCCTCGTTTGCCTGGGCATCATCGGCGTCTTGATTCTCGCTATTGGCCTCTTCCAGTTCGCCATTTTCTCCGCTCGGGTCGCTATCTAGCTGTGAATCTGCGTCAGATGGAGTCTCAGATTCTAGGCTTTCAAGAAGTTCTTCGAATTCCGCGCTGTCGAGTTCATCCAAGATTTCCTCGTCTTGAATGTCATCGTCGCCATCGCTACTTAACCAATCATCGAGGCCGGGGACATCGCCAAGTTCATTTATATCTTCATCGTTAATAGCATTGTTTTCGCTAGTATCATCAACTTTTGACTGTTCTGGCTCTTGTTGAGGCTCTATTCCATCCACTTCTTGTTCTAGTGCGAAAGAATCAACGTCATCAAAAGCATCATTAAGAATGCTGTCATCGTAATCGTTTTCGTCTTGTTCAACATTCTCTTCAGAGTCGGGCTCTGCAGCATCATCTTGTGTTACTTCATCAGTTGATTCAAAATCGCCAAAAGACGGGATATCATCCATCATGTCTTTTTCAAAGGCTTCGAGTGCATCATCTAACGGATCGTCTGATTCAGCTGCGGGTTCTTCTTCGGCTGCAAAGTCTTCCTCAGCTGTAAGTTCCTCGTCTGCTGCAGGCTCTTCCTCGACTACAGATTCATCCTCGGCAATAGGCTCATCTTCGTCAGCAGGTTCTCCCTCAGCTACAGGCTCTTCGTCTGCGCTAATGTCTTCTTCGGCTGCAGGCTTCTCGTCCGCCGCAGGCTCTTCCTCGACTAAAGATTCATCCTCGGCAGTAGGTTCTTCCTCAGCTACAGGCTCTTCGTCTGCGCTAAAGTCTTCCTCGGCTACAGACTCCTCGTCTGCTGCCGGCTCGTCCCCGACTAAAGATTCATCCTCGGCAGTAGGCTCATCTTCAGCAGTAGATTCCTCTTCAGCGGCAAGCTCTTCTTCAGATGCAGGCTCTTCTTCGGCTACAGGCTCTTCCTCGGCTGTAGGCTCTTCCTCGGCTGTAGGCTCTTCCTCGGCTGTAGGCTCTTCCTCGGCTGTTGGCTCATCTTCGGCAGCAGGTTCTTCCTCTGCTGCAGGCTCATCTTCGGCTACAGGTTCTTCCTCAGCTGTAGGTTCCTCTTCGGCTGCAGTCTCTTCTTCGCTTGAATCAGATTCTAGCTCTGCCAATAATTCATCTGTTAGCGGGTCGCTTATTTCTTCTTCAAACGCTGATTCGTCGACGTCCGTTTCAGGCTTTTCAATTGCTGAAGGCTCTTGCCCCGCTAAAGGCTCCTCACCAGCGTCACTGCTATCAACATCATAAGTGCCGTCTTCAAGCTCTGCTTCTAATTCGGCTAGCAGGTCGTCAGAAAGAGAATCGTTAAAATCGTCAGAATCATCAGATACGCTCTCTTCTTCTGCGGCTTCGGGTTTACTTACCGCCTCATCGTCAGATGCATCGTCTTCATCATCTGGCATTTCGCTTTGTAGTTCGGCAATCAGTTCATCCGAAAGCGGGTCTGAAAAGTCGTCTTCAATTTCGTCGTTTAAAATTTCATCTAAGTCGTCGGTAATTGAGTCGAAGTCTTGAATAGACTGAGGCGAACCTGAGCCCGATATAATTTCGTCTTCTAGTTCTTCGTCTGCGTCTTCTTCGTCATCAAGGCCGCCCATCATTTCAATTTGCTCAATTTCGCTTAGCAAATCGTCTGTAATTTTGTTGATCTCGTGATTTTGCTGATTGATTTCATCGTCTAGCTTTTCAAGCATCTCTTCATTTATGAGATCATCTTTGCTGTCTAGCTCGTCAGTAAGCGCAGTATCAGGTGCATTTTCCTCTAACAGGTCGTCTATGCTTATCTCTGGCTTTTCATCTTCGTCATCAACACTCGGTAAAGACGCTGTCTCAGTTGCACTATCGAGTAAATCATCTATGTCGTCCTGAGAGGGCTCTGCGGCATTGCTATCAAGCAACGCATCTATATCATCAACATTAACGTTCTCTTCAGCAGAAGACTCTTCTTGCCCACCGTTGTCCTCTTGATCTAAACCAAACTCGTTTAAAATGTCGTCGGGATCTACGTCTTCTGAAGCTTCGCTGTCTTTTGAGGCTTCTTGGCTTTGTACATCGTCTAACAGGTCGTCGATATCAAAATCGTCATCTGACGCGTCCGACTGTTCCTCAACTTTCGATGAGTCCTCACTGGCATCATCACCGGTTTCATCGAAAACATCATCATCTTCAGATAGGTCAATGCCGTCTAAATCTTCAGGTTCATTCTCGTTAAGTACCTTGTCAGACAAATCATCATCGTCAAATAAACTGTCTAGTTCGCTTTGGTCTAACTCATCTGCACCGGCTTCAAATAAATCGTCTGAATCATCATCGGGTACCAACAAGTCGTCTTCTAAATCTGCAAAGCTTTCTAATTCGTCATCTAAGCTTTCTTCTAAATCTGACGTTAGTACATCATCGAGTAAGTCGTCGTCGTTAAATAGGTCATCGTCGGTCAGTTCGTCTTTTTCATCTAAATCTGGCGCAAGTGCACTAGAGAGGTCGCCTAAGTCGCTTTCAGGAACAGGCACTTCTTCATCATTAGATGTGTTTGTAGCCGAGGGACTTTCTTGAGGTTTGCTATTACGCTTGAGTAACCACGTAATTAAGCCGCCAACTAGCAGTAACGTTAATAGGCCCGAACCTATAAGCAGGCTCATAGGACTCATTAGCTTATTCAACAGAGAGTCTCGTTTTTCAGCCGCCCTTTCAGCCTGTTCGGCTCTTATCATATCCAGCAGCTCTTGCTGTAAGGCCACCTGCATATCAAGCTGTTCTTTTACATCACCTTCCACTTGGCCTCTTAGCGACTCAAGCTCACCATTTACAGCTTCAACTCGCTCATAGAGCTTTCTATTTTCATCGAGGATTTCTTGAACATTATTTAACGAGGCTGCGAACTGCCTGCGCAACTCGTCGAATTGACGGGTTTGCTCTGCATCTAAACGCGTTATTTTTTGCTCAATGTCGTTTTGGGTTTGTGACAGATCTTGTTGATTTACTAGAGGAGACGCTGGCTTGATGTTTTTTACACTGCTACCAGGCTTATTGAGCGCTTCAGCAAAAGCCCGCTCATCTCTTTCGGCACGCTGTTGTGCTTGTTCTTTGCTGATTCGAGCAATGTAGCGCTCGGAGGGTAATTTGAGAACTGCACCGTTAACGAGAAGATTGAGGTTTCCGTCTTCGAATGCGTTTGGATTGAGTTCGTAGATTGCGGTCATAACCTGATAAACGCTCAGGTTATTATTTTGTCTATATCGCTCTGCTATGCGCCATAAAGTATCATTTGAGTCGATGGGACCATACTCTAATCCAGAGTATTGATCGCTCGCATCTTTAGGTCCCTTGAGTAAGGTTTCCCTTTCCTGCGCATTCACTGAAGTGATGGGGGCATACACACATAAACTAATTAATAGTAAGCCCGTCAAATGCAATTTCATAGCAGTCCTATATGCCCTCAAGCGTAAATACCACCTTTAAAGGTTGATGTATTTTAATGCCAACTGATATTTGGCCGACTAAACAAGTCGCCTGCGTTGGCTTTGTTTTTATTTTCTTACTCTTTGCCGTCATTTTGATAGCAAATTAAGCGCGCTTACCTGTGACTTAGCCTATACACCTCAAAAGTCTTTCCGCATATCTCGTGGGGATGCATGAAACTAAGCTAAGTGTCTGACCAAGTGTTACTTTTCGTATGTTTAAAAACAACATCCTCAAACTATAAACCACTTGTGGTAGGCAATCTAGTTAGCGAGTACGTTTTACGGCGCTTTTTAAACAAAAGCATTAACAAAGACCGTCACATCGTTCAAATGCACTTTGCCTTGCCAACTCACCTGATTTGCCCATTTAACCATTTAGCTAATCTGTTGGCTCATCTGCTCTTTTGATTCCCCTGCCAATAGATTCATATCGGCAAGAAACTAAAAATGTTTATCTTTTACTTATCGTTACAACAACCTAGCAGCCCTGCTACTCCTTTAACAGGACAATATGAATAAATTGTGCGACCAATTTTTACATATAGTCGCGAATAAGTGTCTCTGCAATTTGAATGCTATTTGTGGCTGCGCCTTTTCGAATATTGTCTGATACAACCCACATATTGATCCCGCAAGGATGAGTAATATCATTTCTAACTCTTCCAACATGAACCATATCGTTCCCACTAGCACTGCTTACTTGTGTAGGAAACTGTTCTGCGCCCTCGTATAACGTAACGCCAGGAGCATCTGAAAGTAACTGTTTAACCTGCTCTGCATCAATCGGAGAATGCGTTTCTAGGTGAATAGCTTCAGCATGACCATAAAATACCGGAACGCGCACCGCAGTTGCATTAACCAAAATCGAGTTGTCACCCATTATTTTCTGCGTTTCCCACACCATTTTCATTTCTTCTTTGGTGTAATCATTTTCTTGAAACGCATCAATTTGCGGAATTGCGTTAAAAGCAATTTGGCGACTAAACGCATCGGGTTTTACTTCTCTAGCATTAAGCAAGCCAGCAGTTTGTTTTGCAAGCTCTTCCATGGCCTCTTTACCTGCGCCCGAGACAGACTGATAAGTACTTACATTAATCCGCGATATACCCACCGCATCTTGAATAGGTTTAAGCGCCACCATCATTTGAATAGTTGAGCAATTAGGGTTGGCAATAATATTGCGATTACGGAAATCGGCTAGGGCGTGGGCGTTTACTTCAGGAACCACTAATGGAATGTCAGCTTCGTAACGAAATTCCGATGTATTGTCGATAACTATGCAGCCCTCATCTGCTGCTAGCGGAGCATATTTGGCTGATATACTGCCACCCGCTGAGAAAAAACCGAACTGAACAAGAGACCAATCGAAGGCTTCTGCATCTTCTACTTCGATCTCTTCACCTTTAAAGGTAACGGTGCTGCCTGCAGAACGTTTACTTGCTAAAGGATATAGACGATTAATTGGAAAACCACGCTCTTCTAAAAGCTCAATCATAGTTTGCCCAACTAAACCTGTTGCGCCTAGAACTGCAACATCAAACGCTTGCGACATAATACTGTTTTCTCCTAAAAATGAATGTGTAAGCCTAAAATAGGCTTATCGAAATTTATGAATTTTATACTCTACAAAAGGCTCGCTTAGTGCTTGTGCCTTTTAAATTTAAACTAAACCCTGTTGCTAAGTTTCTTAATGGGCTGTTCCACTGTCTCTTAATTAGCCTTCCTGGATTAGTCTGCCTGAATTAGCCTGCCTGAATTAACTGAGCAGAGAAGCCTAAATCTTTAAAGGTTTTCTGAATTTCTTTGCTGGTGTTTGCTGGCAGTAATAAGGTGTGCGCACTGCACTCTCGCCTTTCTTGACCTTTTACTCGATAGTTTTTCCGTAATGAGGCAAAGTGAGCCCCCACATTTAAACCTGCATCGCCGGAATGAACACCGTCGTTATCGGCAATGGCCGTTCTCATCTCATTATCGTCTACAGCAACGTTATACACACGGTGAAAAACGTTAATAAGATCTTCAACTGATAGCCTAGTTGCAGTTGGATTTTGTAGCGCTACGGCTAGAGGGGGTACACTATCTAGAAAATCTGACAGTTTTTTCGTGGCTGGCAGACCTGCTCGCTCGCAAATCTGTTCATAAATCATCTGAGTTCCGCGCACCTTCCCCTCTACGGAGTGTCCAGCAATATGAGGCGTGACAAACCAACAATGGTTAAACAGTGCTGTATTAATGTTAGGCTCATTATCGAAAACATCTAATACTAAAACTGGCGGGCTAGGTTTATTAAACCGCGCAAGTAAGGCGGCCTCATTGATTACTTCGCCGCGGCAAGCATTAATAAGCAGCTGATGTGCGCCAAGCTTATCGAGAAACCCTTCACCTATCAGGTTTTCTGTTGGGTAAGGCCCTTTGCTAACAAAAGGTACATGGAGAGTAATAATATCGCACTGCGCTATATCGTTCATTTCAACAAAAGAGCGCTTATCCCCCGCCTCTTTTTTCAAAGGGTCGCACAGCATGTAATTAACGCTCAATGCGTCAAGTAACCTCGTCAACGCCGTTCCCACGTTTCCGGCACCTACAATGCCTACTGTAGAGTGATACAAATCGAGTTTTTTAGTTTTATGCGCGTGTAGCAATACGCTTAACACGTACTCAGCCACAGCAACTGCGTTGCAACCTGCTGCTGAACTATGCGCAATGGCACTGCTGTCTAAGTAGCCCTTATCTAAATGATTTGTACCTGCTGTGGCGGTAGTCACAAACTGCAGTTTATTGGCATTTGTGAGTAATTCAGACGTTACCTTTGTGGTGCTGCGAAGGGCAAGTATATCAATGTCGATGAGATCGTTTGGCGTTATGTTTTGCCACGCATACGTGCGAACCTCACCTATGTCATCGAGATAACGCTGGCCAAAAGGTATAGTGTCTTCAAGAAGTATTTTCATGGCACTAAGTTTAACCCAAATTAGGCGGTTAGTAACCCAATTAAGCGGGCTAAACTTGTGCTCGTGTTGTGAGAATGAAGATTTTTTAGTGGCTACTCGTCAAAACCAGGAAAACGTCTCTGCACACGACGCTTGATCCCGGGCCAAGCGAGTGCCCCACCGGCCTGCTTAGTTACCTGGGCAGCTTGTTCACGAATGCCTTGTAAAATTGCCGAGTGGATTGGAATAAGTTTTTGTCCGGTTGCCTGGGCTTTTAATTGTATTTCACAGGCGCGCTGTAAAATAAACATAAACAAAAAAGCGTCTGCAATATTGTCTGCGCAAGTTAACAGGCCGTGATTTCGCAAAATCATAAATTGGGTATCGCCTAAATCTCGCACCAAACGTACCTTTTCATCTGGATTAAGCGCTACGCCTTCATAAGAGTGGTAAGACAACGACGCTAAAGGAAATAGAGACTGCTGAGAATAAGGCTGAAGGCCATCTTCAAGCACAGACACAGCAACGCCTTCTGCGGTATGCAAATGAAGTACGCACTTCGCATCGTCGCGAGCTTCATGCACCGCGCTGTGAATGGTAAAGCCAGCTGGGTTTATATCGTACTCACTCTCCATTACCTTATTGCCATGCAAGTCGACTTTCACCAAACTAGAGGCAGTTACCTCGTCAAACATCATGCCGTATGGGTTAATCAGAAAATGATGCTCTGGCCCTGGAACCCGAGCGGATATATGAGTAAAGATAAGGTCGTCCCAGCCATACATTGCAACAGCACGATAGCAAGCCGCTAAATCGCCCCGTGTCTGCCACTCTTCTTCGCTCACTTGAGACTTTACAGAATCACTCATTATTTACCCCTTACAAAAATATGAATTGGCTCTACCTTACCGTTGAAAACAAAGATAAACTGTCGCCTTAACGACATTGTAAGCATTTTGTTAAATGAATAATTTCAGGTCTGTTTTAGCAAGTTCATCGTGGTTTAGCTCCCTACCCGGCCATTTAAAAGAAGCACTGTTGAGCAAAGTACGAATTAAGCATTTAAAATCTGGTCAGCAGCTACATGCCAAAGGTGAAGAGGGTGTTGGTTTTTATGGTATCTGTGCAGGACGACTTAGAATTGTTACTGTAAACGTAGACGGCAGTGAGATGTTGCTGGCGCTGTTAGGCCCCGGCACCTGGTTTGGTGAGATATCTATGTTCGACAACCTCCCCCGAACTCATGATAGCGTTTGTGAAATAGACAGCACAGTTGCCATTATTCCTAAAAGCGCTTTCAATGAATTACTGCGAAAGTTTCCAGAGCTTTATCCTCATTTCACAGCGTTACTGTGTGCGCGAGTAAGAAGTGCATTTCAATTCATCGATTCAAGCGCTGGGCTGAGTTTGAAGCATCAATTAGTGAAAAGACTATTAATGCTTACCACCAGCTACGGGCAACACATTCCCAAAGACAGTGCTATCACGCTTACGCTGTCTCAAGAATCGCTGGCTCAAATGATAAATAGCTGTAGGCAAACAGTGAATAAACTTCTAGGCGAACTTCAGAATGAGGGATTAGTAAAACGACATTATGGAAAAATAACTATTCCACAGCCCAGTGAACTGTTTAAAAACTATTAACCTTCAATGCGACTAAACAAAAAGCCCCAGCGTTAATTGCAACGGCTGGGGCTTATAATCGTTTTTGTTTCGTTTTTAACTTGTAATGAAACTAACGTCTCATTTTAGTCTTGATAACGCTGCATCACTAAGGTTGCGTTTGTACCGCCAAACCCAAAGCTGTTAGACATCACCGTATTTAGCTGAGCGTCTCGCGCTTCGGTAACAATGTCTAAGCCTTGTGCTGCGTCGTCTAATGTATCTATATTGATTGACGGTGCGATGAAGTTATTTTGCATCATCAGTAAGCTGTAAATTGCTTCATTTACACCCGCCGCGCCCAGTGCATGCCCAGTAAGAGACTTTGTTGCACTTATGGGAACACCAGAGCTTCCAAACACTTCTTGAATTGCTGCTAGCTCTTTAACATCACCCACCGGCGTTGATGTTCCATGCGTGTTCAGGTAATCGATAGGACCGTTCACATTTTGCATGGCCATTTTCATGCATCGAATAGCACCTTCACCTGATGGAGCTACCATATCGAAACCATCTGAAGTTGCACCATAGCCTACAACTTCTCCATAAATGGTGGCACCGCGAGCAAGCGCATGCTCAAGTTCTTCAACGACAACCATACCGCCACCGCCAGAACTGACGAAACCATCACGAGCAGCATCGTAGGTACGCGACGCTACCGAAGGGTTATCATTATACTTTGAACTTAGTGCACCCATAGCATCAAACTGGCTTGAAAGAGACCAGTGCAATTCTTCACCGCCACCTGCAAATACAACATCTTGCTTACCAAGCTGTATAAGCTCTAATGCGTTTCCAATGCAGTGTGCGCTTGTTGCACACGCAGATGCGATTGAGTAGTTTACACCGCGTATTTTAAACGGCGTTGCTAAACAGGCTGAAACTGTAGAGGCCATGCACCGCGGTACCATGTAAGGCCCTACGCGCTTAACGCCTTTTTCGCGAAGAATATCGGCAGACAGAACTTGGTTTTCAGACGACGCACCGCCCGAGCCCGCAATAATGCCCGTGCGCTCATTTGAAATATCGCTCTCTTCAAGTCCAGAGTCGGCAATAGCTTGCTGCATTGCGACGTATGCATACGCCGCAGCATCGCCCATAAAACGCATGGCTTTGCGATCGATATGCTCTTTCAAATCAATGTCTAAATCGCCCCAAACCTGACTGCGAAGGCCCATTTCGGCGAACTGCTCTGAAAATGTAATTCCAGACTTACCTGCTTTTAACGATGCAAGTACGTCTTCTTTATTTACGCCGATGCTCGATACAATACCAAGACCGGTGATAACTGCTCTTCTCATAGTTTACCCTTTGCGTTGATGCGGCATATGTTAACGATTTTACGTCGTAAAGTGGTCTGCTTTGCACTTCAACACAAAACTGACTCTTTTTACACCCGTAAAGCGGTTCTCTTTATGTAACGTTTTTATAATTAGGCATTAACTTTTTGTCATTGATTCTTTGAGAACGCGCTTTTATTCGCCGCAACTCGTTATTAAGGTATCACGGATAGCAGAAGCATTAGTTCTATATGCGCAAGAGCGTTACAAATTAAAAAGTTTTACAGAAAAGTGATTAGAGGCCTTGTAGAATATGCTGACAGTGAATAGCGTCAGTACTATTGCAATGCCCTAGTACGAAAAAAGTGAGTGGTCATAAGGGGCTTTAATAGACCGACGTTGAAACAATCACTGCAAAAAAACTCTCGATAATATAAATCCCCCCAAACGTCTGTTTAAAAAAGAGGTAAATGCGGTAGTGAAACCTAAACATGCACAAGTACATTTTAATGAAAACGGAACGCCCGTTGCCGATCATTTTGATGACGTTTATTTTTCTAATGACAGTGGCATTGATGAAACACAGCATGTATTTATCGAAGGAAACGATCTGCATCAACGTTGGACATCGTGGAACAAACCTAATTTCATAATTGCCGAGACAGGTTTTGGAACAGGTCTCAATTTCTTGGTAGTAATGAGCGAATTTAATGCCTTTCGACAAGCAAACCCGCAACATCCCTTAAAACACCTCTATTTCTTAACCACTGAAAAATTTCCATTGCCCAAAAAGGATATTGAACAAGCGCTATCAAGTTTTCCTTCCCTTGGGGCGCAAGTAAGTGCGCTTACAAAAGTCTATCCAATGGGTCTTGATGGCTGTCATAGATTACATTTTGAGGATTATGCCACAACGTTAGATTTGTGGATTGGCGACGTACATCAATTGCTTCCTCAATGGCATAGTCCTGAGGACGGGCTTGTGGATGCATGGTTCTTAGATGGCTTTGCCCCTAGTAAAAACCCGGACATGTGGACAGACACCCTCTTTTCGCAGATGGCAAGATTATCCAAAGACGGCACAAGCTTCGGTACGTTTACCGCAGCCGGCATAGTGAAACGCGGTTTAGCGAGCGTTGGGTTTACTATCAAAAAGCGCCCAGGCTTTGGCCGCAAACGAGATATGCTGACGGGAAGTTTTAATGCTAATGTAAACAATGACACCCCAACGACCGAAATGTCAGAGCACAGCTCGATTGCTTCTGAGTCGCTGAAAACAATAAAGTCGAAGCTGCGAAAGCCGGAAGGCCCTTACTATCGCTATAACACTGCGCCGCTTTGCTCCTCTAGCAATGTGGTAGTGGTAGGCTCTGGTCTAGCCGCGGCAACTGTGTGCCTAGCGCTAACAAAGCGCGGTGTATCTGTTACCCTATGCTTTGATGGTGACACTCTTGCTCAGGGTGCATCAGGTAACCCTCAAGGCGGCTTTTACCCACAACTTCACAGTGAAGCCAGCATTGCTAGCCGACTTCAAGCCCATAGCTTTTTATACGCTAAACGTTACTACGACGGCATTTTTGCCGCCGTTGAAGATTCTGATACGGCAGCAAGCCGTAAAGATGCATCGAGTTCAAATACACATGATTTTTGCGGCGTTGTTCAATTAAGCTTTAACGACAAAGTGGAGACGCGCCAAACTAAATTGATCAACAACGATGTTTGGCCCCCAGAGCTAATAAGGCATATAAACAGCAAAGAACTCAGTGATATTGCAGGTTTAACACTGCCCTATGAAGGTTTATATATTCCAAGTGGTGGGTGGCTCTCTCCGCCAACGCTGGTAAACGACATTGTCGATTCGGCCTCGGCAACTGGCCTGTTAACGCTGAAACCTAACCATATTTTCGAGCGTTGCAATAAAACGTCAGAGGCTGGCGAGACGGAAGTTGTATTCAAAAGTGGTAAACGTATTTATGCAGATCATTTGGTGTTAGCACTAGGAGCTGGTGCAGTACATTCGGAAGCCTTCGAGGGTTTGCCACTAAGGCCCGTGCGCGGACAAGTTGAAGCCATCCCCACTCAATCGCCTATTGCATCACTCAAAACAGTACTGTGCCATAAAGGATATATGACTCCAGCTATGGACGGACGACATGCTCTTGGTTCTACCTACGTAAAAGATGACTTAAATGTAGAGCCTAGAGAAGAAGAAACTCAACAGAATCTTAGCACTCACGAACAAGCGCTTGCTCATACCGATATTGTCAGTCAGCTTAATCACGATAATGCAGCTAGAGCGGCAACAAGGCTTGGCTCTCCAGATCATCAGCCTGTTGTTGGTGCGCTGCATAACTTCACGGCACTGAAACCAGACTATGCCGATTTGGCTATAGGTAAGCCATTAAATCAGGTGAAAACACTGCCAAACGGCAACGTATCGACCTTAAGTTGCTTGGGTTCTAGAGGATTAACTACAGCCCCACTGATGGCCGAAGTGTTGGTAAGTTCGTTGCTTCAAGAGCCATTGCCATTGAACAACGATTTGCTAAATGCTGTAAATACATCGCGGTTTATGGTGAGAGAGGCTATTCGCGGCAATATGTAATGTTTGATGGGCTAAGCGCAACAAATGTAGGTTGCGCTTGTCAAAAAATTAGCAAGGTCGGAGAGTGCGCTAGTGAACGCTAATGAGCGACACTTGCTGTCTCTTGCATAATTCTTATTTAGATCTAGTCTTGAACCGTTGCAGGAGTGACGCGCGCCATTTTATTGAGATCCATAACGATAAAAGCCGGAATGTATACGTCTGCGCTAGCCACAATCTGTTTATTCTCAAGCGACACAATTCTAGCGTTAACACGAACGCCCCTGTCATCCTCTATTATGGTTCCAGTTACAACGTGGTCCATTTCAACACTTTTTGCCAGATATTGACTGCTGCGCGACATAACAAAATCGCCCTGAGGCGTGACCGTGATACCGCTTGAAAGCTTGAAGTCGACAACGGCAAGACCAAAGTCTTGTAACTCGGTAATCAGGTATTCAGATAGTTGGTTACCCAAAACTGTACTGTCGTTAAGACCCGCATTTAGGCGAACAAAACTAGCAATTCCAACTGCGTGTTGATGGGTTAAACGCGTGTTGTTGTCCATGAGTTCCATGGCCAATTGCGCTGCATAGTCATTTAACGCTTTGTGGGTTTTCGTTGGGAAAAAACCGCTTCTAATAGGATCTTTGTAGCCGGGATCGACTGCTATGTGCTGTTGATACTCTCTATCTCTAGAATCTGGTGTGTAAACAAGCCCTGAACGATTGGGCACAGCGACTGGTTTAGAGTCGTGCCTTATTTCGCCGTCTTCCCCTAACCAAAACGATCCTATCGAATCTGTGCTAGAGCAGCCCGATAACAAGGTAATGCTAACAAGTGCTGCTAATGAGTAAAGAATATTTCGGTTCATAATTAGCCCCGACTTAACTTCACGCCGTCACGCATTCCGCTTCGCTCACTTCCGTCACTGGGAATGAGTGCATCAACCACATAAAATGGCACTAACATCTGTGCGCTGGCAACCACTGCCCGCGACTCCATACCTAAAATGCGAGCATTAACCAGTACCCCACCCTGGTGCTTGGTCATGGTACCCGTGAGTACATATTCAATAGGCAAGCTACTGCTTAGCTCAAGATAATCTCGACTTAATACAAAGTCGCCTGCATCAGTAATGCGGATATACTCGGTAGCTTTAAAATCGATAACAGGTACACGAAACTTATGTAGTTCGTGAACAAATGATTCTGCCATTTGACGGCCTAACAAATCCGTTTGCTGAAGGTCGGTATCTAACAACGCAAAATGCGTTACGCCAATAGCGGTTTTTGTGTTCACGTATTCCATATTCGCAATGAGGTCTTGGGTCATGTTCTTTACATAATCACCAATGTGTTTGGTAAGCGGCCTACCTTTGTAGGCACCTTGAACACTTGAGTAAAGCGGCGGCTGGCCAATAGCACCATAAGCGTCCATCCCTTGATCTTCGCTTTCCTCATCATTTGGTGCTCGCTTGGCGGGAGCACGATCTTGCGCGGTAATATCAATTACATTCATTGAGGGACGAACTGGCGTTTGCTCTGCAACCTCTTCGTCGTCCATCATCATGGAGCAACCGCTGAGGGTGAGGAACGATGCTGATAGCATAAGCGCTATTGTAGTCTTCATTTTTTTCATGGGCTTACCTTACACCTTCAGTTCTATACAACATGCCATTACGAGTAGTGACTTGCTCTTGCTGCCAAAAAATTTCCGCGGGAAAGAAACGGGTTGCAGCAGCAACTACATCTTTATTTCGGGCATCGATGATACGCGCGTTTACCATAGCTCCAGATTCCTGATAGACCATGGTACCTGTGATATAAAAATCGACACGCTCGATACTAGAGAGCTTTTCAATGTCTCGTGTCAGTATTCTGTCGCTTTCTTCACTTACAATTATATCGTTCGATAACTTAAATTCTTGAGTAGAAAAGCCTCTTTTCGTGGCCTCAGTCATCATGCCCTGCTCAAGTTGATGCCCTAACAACATAAGAGGATGCTGATGCTCTGGGCTATATTCCATTTTGTCCACGGGCACGAAGCCTACCACGGCATAACGAGATTGCCTTGCCGCACGCACATCTGCAAACAACTCGTTTGCAAGCATATAGGTATAATATTCTACGTTGCCTAATGCAGAGATTGATGGGTCGGATTGAATTCTCTGCGCATTGTCTGTTGATGACGATGAGCACCCTGATAAGACCATAGATGTTGCAGCAACTAATGTGACAACGTTGCACGCCATAGATTTTAGCGGATTAAACATAATATATTTCCAAATGAAGCGCCGTATTGAAAAAGAAATATTCCTGTTTTCTGGAATCTGTCAAAAAAGCAGCATTAACAAACCAAAACAGTGCGCTAGGCCATACTATTTTTGCATTATTTACTCCATTCTAAGCAAGTTTTACACCAAGGCATTAAAAAGAGTATTGGTGCTAGGTTATTTATTAAAGTTAGAGACGCTTGTGCTTACGCACTCTCAAAGGGTAGAGAAAGCTTTCACTATGCAGTTAAAAGTAACCTATTTGATAATTGAACGACGCAGAGCGACTAAAGCAGGTCTAAAAGCGGAAGATAGTTGCCGCCTTTTTATCTTGGCGTTCTACCCAACAGTGCCGCCGAGACACCTAAGAAATACCGTAAACGAACTAAGGCTCAGCTCTTATTTTTTAACTAATCTTTTTAAAGTAGACAGCGTTTAGACAATGTATTGGCATTGTGTGATCAACGTGTTTCTATAGTTTGATAAACGAGGTTATCGAATTTCAATTATTTGATAAGTAAAAAAGGACTAAACATATGCCAAAAACATCTGTTAATTGGGGAATACTTTCAACCGCGAGAATTGCTCACACATTTGCGAAAGACATTGTTCATTGTGCACAGGCCAACTTATATGCAGTTGGCTCGCGGCAGCTTGACAGTGCGCAAAAATTCGCTGCAAACTTCGACATTCCAAACGCTTACGGTAGCTACGAAGACCTGTTAAACGACTCAAATATTGATGCTATTTATATTGCCACGCCACATACCCTTCACGCCGACAATGCTATAGCAGCGCTAAAGGCAGGCAAACATGTATTATGTGAAAAACCTGTCACGACTTCACCTGAAGATTTAGAACGCATTATCAACGTAGCTCAAGTAGAAGAACGCTTTTTTATGGAAGCCATGTGGACGTATTTTTTACCCGCAATTAATAAGGCAGTTGAATGGGTTACTGCCGGTAGAATAGGTGAATTAATTCATACTAAAGCAAGCTTCGGGTTTACTATGCCCTACTCTGCAACCAGCCGAGAATATGCCCGAGAACTCGGTGGCGGTTGTCTATTAGACATGGGCATTTACCCAGCAGCATTTGATGCTTTATTCAATCACACCGACACGCCTCCTATTTTGTTACACTGCGATGTAGCGCCAAATGGCGCCGATAATGACGTATTGTGGATGTACAAAAATAGTAAATCTGTGTCGTTGTTGCACAGCAGCTTTAAGAGCAATTTAGGTAATGATGCGTTACTTATTGGCACAAAGGGGACAATAAAAATACCTGACTTTTGGCGCGCAACAGAATGCACACTATTCAAGGGACTCGATAAAGAAGATCATTTTGCAGATAATCGCAAAGGCAGTGGGTTTGAATTTGAAATAAGCCATGCATGCCAGAACATACTCAATAAAAGCCATGAGTCTGATGTTGTGTCATTTGCAGTATCTCGAAGGTTTCAAGAACGCTTGCACAGCATTAGCAACAACATTAATCAATGGACTTAATTCGAAGCCTGGCACTTTTTCATTAAGGGTTTACGCTCTGAAACTTGATGAATTTAAGAGCCAATCTGCAACTGGCGAATTAGCCTTAAGATACTCACTTTGGAGTTTTTCTTTTACTGTAAATAAGTACAACTTTTCAAATTTTTTAATCGACGAAAAATAAAAAGGAAACAATCCATATTTCAGCACTTTGTTTTCAAGCGCTCAGTGTAAATTATTGATGAGCGTGTGTTTTCGTGCGACAGTAACGAAAACGTCGAGGGATATGCGGAACTTTTCCACCTTGCATAAAGGATTTTTTCCGTACACTAAGTTGTTAGCAGCCTTCAATGAGTTTGACCGAAAAATACACTAAATATTTAAATCAAGTTTCTTGGATCGTGGCGGAGATACCACTTCTAATCCCTCCGGCAATAGTTGCTTATTTATTTCACCCGAACATGGACTACCCCGTTAAGCTAATTATCGTTGGCTTTTTATCGGTAGTAGTAACACTGTTTAATAGCTATATTGGCATTAGGGCAGTATTCAAAAAGGATGTTGAAACTATGTTTAACTTTTTAGTACTGCCTTTTTCTATGGCTGTTTTTGTACTTTATTTAGGTTTTAATTAGGTCGACTGCTAACAAACAACTGTTGTCGTTCGCTCGCGCTCACTGGGACATAAACATGCAGGCTCAGTCGCTCCGCTCCAATTTTAGCCTGCATGTTTATGCCCCAAAGTAGGGTGTTATGTTTTTGGAGTAGAGTTTAAATGAAATGGATGTTCCTAATATTACTCATACCTTTTCAGGCCCTTTCTTCGACCTGTATTAGCACCGAAGATAAGAGCTTAATATGGAATCAAAAATATTCACATCTCATTTCTGTAACTGCTCACTCATTGGAAGAAAGTTACACTGTCGAGATAGAAGCACCTCTTGAGATAGAAAGTTTCCCCTTTAAAGCTATAGGGTTATTCATCGACAGTATTGATGATCCAACATTATTTACTATGCTCTATGCCAATCAAGTGGACGGAAAATATGTAGCTTGGTATTCGGTAAAGCGAGAATTGGTTAGAAAACAATATATTTTAGTGAATTATAGTGGCGAAGGCTGTGATCACGTCG
This sequence comes from Alteromonas sp. RW2A1, assembly GCF_001886475.1. Classification (NCBI taxonomy): domain Bacteria; kingdom Pseudomonadati; phylum Pseudomonadota; class Gammaproteobacteria; order Alteromonadales; family Alteromonadaceae; genus Alteromonas; species Alteromonas sp. RW2A1. The sequence goes on from NZ_CP018031.1 coordinate 2,666,398, forward strand.
ATGTGACAAAGCAGGTTGTTTTTAATTAAAAACATAACAATCAAATGTTGGGGACACAAACACGCGGGCTCTGCTTCGCAGTATAGCCCACGTGTTTTTGCCGCCAAATTAGGGCGTTAGCTACCACAAGGAAAATTGCATGGACGGATTATTTTTCGGGTTAATTGTAATGGTTTTTGCAGGTGCGTTGCCCTGTATCATTCTCGGCTACCTTATCGCAGTAAAACAAATGAGAGGTCTCATTGCTGGTTGGGACGAGTCAAAAATATCTAATCCTGAAGCGTATGCAAAATTGATCGGCTTTTCTGTATTAGTTCTAGGAACGCTAATCGGGTTAATCGCATTTATCTGGTATCTGGGCTTAGTTAACGAAATTGGTATGACAATACTGCTTTGTGTTGCGTCACTAATTCCAATTCCATGTGTGCTAATAGCAAACGCTAGGTATGGCAAACATGGTAGCTAACAAGTCAATAAACTCGCTCACTGCGTTCGCTGGGACGCATACATGCAGGGCGGCTTCGCCATTATGCCCTACGTGCCTGCGCCCGTTATTGAAAAGTTAGACACCAAAGGGATTTATGAACTTTCGTAATCTTGCTCGTAAACATCTTCAAGCTGCTAAAAAGCAAATCGACTCACCTGATGATAGCAACCTTCGGTATGCTGCACTCGATTTGAGAATGGCTATGGAAGCGATAGTTTACGATAGAGCGTTATCGTTTAAGGATGAATTCCCTGAAAGAGAATATGATACATGGCAGCCAAAAAAAATCATGACCATTCTTATCGAGATAGAGCCAACCACTGATAAGGATTCATCTATAGCTATGGGAATTGAGGAGTCCACGGGTAAACCTTCTCAAGAAATGAAACATATAGGCTCGGAAAAAGTTCTCAGCATGAAGATTCTAAAAGATCACTATGATCGGTTGGGAAATTATCTTCACATGATGAATCTTAGGAGCTTTCAACGAAATAAAACTACTGATTTTGAAAGGATGAGAGTTCGGTGCTCCGAAATTTATTTGATGATTGATAGCGTTCTTGCTTCCCCACTTTTCAATTGTACACTGGGTACATTTAGTCATATAGACTGTTTCGAATGCGATAAACCTATTAGAAAAAGAGTTCCGTCTATTGATGATGACTTAGAAATAGAAGCAGAATGTAAAAATTGTAAGGCTAGCTATAATCTAGAACCTCAAGGAAACGGCAACTATGTTTGGCATGCGAACCGTCAAAATATCATCTGTGGTAATGAATCATGTAAGCAACTAATCCCTATTTGGCAGCGGGAAGTAGGTCTTGGTAAATTTTGGGTTTGCAAAAGCTGCGGCGGTAAAAACACAATAACCTATGGTGTAGCATTTGAGCCATCGCCTAACACATATGAGCCCAGCTCCCGTCAATAGGTAATAGTATTTCTCTGGCTGCGTTAGCAGCCAGTCCAAATCTCTGCGCTAAACCTCCTAGCTTCAATCCGGGCAATACTTGCTGCGACGCTGAATAAAACCACCTATCCTCTGCTCAAAGACTTTAAAGTTGCCTGTCAATAGGGCCTTGGTGAACGGTTACGTCAATAGGTACCTAAAAATCGTTCAGGTAAAACTTGGGCATTTACGAATAAATGCCCAAGAACACTACTAATCCCCTTTACTATGCACGAGTCGATAGAGTACAGGCAGCACTACCAGTGTTAGCAAGGTTGACGATATTATCCCGCCGATGACCACCGTGGCCAAAGGCCGTTGCACCTCTGCACCAATACCTGTATTGAGCGCCATGGGCACAAATCCTAAACTTGCCACTAATGCTGTCATTAATACCGGACGCAAGCGAATAAGTGCCCCTTCAACAATGCTATTCACTAATTCTCCGGTTTCTAGCAAACGTTGCTTGATGAAGGACAGCATTACCAATCCGTTTAATACCGCAATACCAGACAACGCGATAAACCCTACCGACGCGGATATGGATAAAGGCATATCCCTTAACCAAAGAGACATTACACCGCCTGTTAATGCCAAAGGGATACCTGTGAAGATAATTAACGCATCGCGTATTGAACCAAACGCAATTACCAGCATAGTCAAAATCACAAACAACGTAACCGGTACAACAATCGTCAATCGTTGACTCGCACTTTCGAGCTGCTCAAAGGTTCCGCCATAGTCGAGCCAATAACCAGCAGGTAAATCTACTTCTTCATTAATTCTCGCCTGAGCTTCTTCAACAAAAGTGCCAATATCTCTGTCACGCACATTTGCTGTGACAACAATACTACGTTTGCCATTTTCCCGGCTTATTTGGCTAGGTACTTCTTTAAATGCCAGTGTGGCTAATTCGCTTATCGGTACATGCTCACCAGAGGGCGTGACGATGGGAACGCTCTCAAGCTGAGTGAGTTCATTTCGAATGTCGTCGCCATATCGCACGACAATCTCAAAGCGTCTGTCGCCTTCAAAAATCATTCCAGCGGTTTCTCCACCTGTCGCAGCATTGAGCCATAACTGCAAGTCGGCTATATCCAAACCAAAGCGTGCCAATTGATCAGGCTTTGGTGTGACGGTGAAGATTGGAATGCCTTCTACCTGCTCAAGCCTCGCGTCATCAGCTCCTTCAATCGTTGAAATAACGGTCAAAATGTCAGAAGCAGATGCAAAGAGCGTATCTAAGTCATCCCCAAATAGCTTTATCCCCAAATCTGCCCTTACGCCACTAATCAATTCGTTAAAACGCATTTGTATAGGTTGCGTAAATTCATAATTATTGCCGGGCAAAGTAAACAAGTCCTCTTCAAACGTTTTCACTAACTCAGCTTTTGTCATTGATGGATCGGGCCATTGCTCCCGAGGCTTTAAAATAACAAACGTATCAGTAATGTTTGGTGGCATAGGGTCGGTGGCGACCTCACCCGTACCCGTGCGACCGAATACCGTCTGTACTTGCTCATACTGCATAAGTTTCGCTTCAAGAGTTTTTTGCATTTCAACTGCTTGTTCTACCCCAGTCCCAGGGATGCGTATCGCTTGTACTAAGATATCACCTTCATTGAGCTGGGGAATAAACTCGGAGCCTAATTTACTGCCCATCCATAAACTGCCGACAACCAAAGCACTCGCTGCTACTACCACTAGCCATCTAAAACGCAGCGCTCCGGTTAAAACAGGACGATAGACTGCCTTTGCACCTTTAATAATTGGGCTTTCTTTTTCGCTAATTTTACCTCTCATGAAAATTGCTATCGCCGCAGGCACTACGGTAAAACAAAATACCATTGCGGCAAGCAAAGCCATTATCACGGTCGCTGCCATGGGGTGGAACATTTTACCTTCGACGCCAGTGAGCGTGAACAAGGGGATATAAACAATGGTAATGATCAATACACCAAACAAACTGGGACGTATGACTTCATTAGTGGCTTCATATACAACATTCAGCCTTTCTTTGAGCGGTAGAGTAGCGCCGTTTTGTTTCTGGGATTCGGATAATCGTCTGATACAGTTTTCAACAATGATAACTGCGCCATCGACAATCAAGCCAAAATCCAGTGCGCCTAAACTCATCAAGTTAGCAGACACATCTGTTTTGACCATGCCCGATATCGTGGCAAGCATTGCCAAGGGTATTACAGCGGCGGTAATAAGTGCAGCTCGCACATTCCCAAGCAAAACGAATAGCACAACGATGACAAGTAAAGCGCCCTCGACGAGGTTTTTCTGCACTGTGTCGATGGTTTTGTCAACGAGGCTTGTCCTATCGTAAACCGCTTCAAGGATTACGCCCTCGGGTAAGCTTGTTTTAATGGTTTCGAGCTTACTGTCCACAGCTTTGGCGACCGTACGAGAGTTTTCTCCCACTAACATCATTGTCGTGCCAATCACTGTTTCTTGGCCATTTAACGTGCCGGCTCCAGAGCGCAGCTCTTTACCGAGGTTGATTTGGGCGATGTCTTGAATTTTTACTGGTACGCCATCAATGATCTTAACAACCACTTGGCCGATATCGTCGATGCCCTTAAGTTGGGCTTCCGATCTGATCAGTACTTGTTGCCCATTTTGTTCTACAAAACCAGCGCCTTGATTCGCATTGTTGCGTTCTAGCGCACTGAGAAGGTCACCTGTACTTATCCCAAAGTTTATCATTGCGACTGGATTAGGATTCACATGATATTGCTTTTCAAATCCGCCTATCGCATAAACCTCGGTCACCCCCTCAACAAGCGACAATTGGGGCTTAATTACCCAATCATGGATCTCCCTTAATGCCATAGCATCATAGGGTTGACCGTTGTCCTGTCGCGCCTGAGGCTCAGCACTTAACGAGTACATGTAAATTTCACCCAAGCCTGTGGAGATAGGGCCCATTTCAGGGGTTAACCCTGTTGGCAATTGCGCCGCGATGGCGGTGAGACGCTCGTTGACGAGATTTCGTGCGAAATATAAATCAGTGCCCTCTTTAAACACGACTGTGACTTGCGACAAACCATAGCGTGATATCGAGCGGGTATACGATAAATTAGGCAAACCGGCCAGCGAGGTTTCAACTATAAACGTTATGCGTTGTTCAGTCTCCAAAGGCGAGTAACCTGGGGTTGCGGTATTTATCTGCACTTGCACGTTGGTGATATCAGGCACAGCATCAATCGGCAATTGTTTGTAACTGTACATACCAAAAAAGGCGACAAACAAGGCGAACAACATCATGACACCACGTCGCTCAATGGATAGACGGAGTATTGGTGCTATCATGTTCTCACCTCACCGTTTTTATGGACTTGGCTTTGCTTTTGACAATAAATGCGCAGGTAATTAGTCATCATCGCCCGCCTCCATTTTTAATAAATCAGCTTTTAGTAGATAGCTATTTTCTACAACGACCTGCTGGCCTATTTGAACGCCCTTCACAATCTCTACTAAACGGTTGTCCGTGTTCCCAAGCTTTACTTGGCGGGGGTAAAATCGCTCCCCTTCTTTGACAAAAACAATGGTTTGCCCATCTAACTCTTGTATTGAACTTTTGGGGAGTGCCAGATTGACTTCTTGGAAACCAATCTGAATATAACCCTCTACCATAGCGCCTAAAGGCCAATAACCACTGCCATTATCAACGTTCACAAACGCGATAGAATAGGGTTTGTCATCCGGTGAGGACGTAATGTGGCTTATACTTGATTGTTGCTGCAATTCCTCAAGCCTTAAAGTGACTTCCATATCAGCGGCAATATGAGTACGTTGTTTGGGGAAAATAGCCAATTGAGCAATTGCGCGAGAGTAATTAGCAACAGAAAGCAGCACTTGACCGTTGGTGAGCTCACCATCATTGGCGTGTCTAGCTATGATTTTTCCAGACATCGGTGAGGTGATTGAGTATTGATTTAAACTCTCGTTTGACTCAATGATTGCCAGTGTGTCACCTTTTTCTACTTTATCTCCAATATTCACCATGATACGTTTTACAACACCGTCGAAGCGGGCACGAATATGACTCAGTGACGCAGGATCATTAACTATCCGCCCAAACGTTCTGGTTGTGAGCGATAATGATCCTGACGCGGCTGAAGCGGTGTTGATATTGTGTTCAAGCATTTGTTGTTGTGATAACACTATGTACTCAGGTCTTTCTTCCTCTTCACCATCGTCATCATCAGCCATGGCGACGTTAGCAAACAGTAAAGTTAGCAGCATGGCTAACATGCTAAGAAAGTCATGCGCGTTTTTGCGCAATGTAAATTGTGATTTATTCATTATTTTTTCTCTATTTATTCTGATGTTTGAGCAGACGTCGAGGGAGAGTTAGAAATCACGGGGATCCCCGTGAGTGCCTCTAGGTCTGCGCTTCGAAGATGGACTAAGCCTGCTGCTTTGATCAGTGTTCGTTGCATATCGATGAGTTGCTGCTGCGTTGTCACCCACTCTATGTAGTTGTAGCGACCACTTTCATAGCCTTCCCGCGCCAAGTTCAGTGCAGATTCCAATGTGGGAACGACATTGTCTTGAAGGGTCGTAACAGTGAGCAAGGCTTGGTCTTTTGCGCTAATGACTTGATTTATTTGGCGAGTGAGTTCACGAATTTTCGCTTGTTTTTGATAGTCGATACTGTCAAGCAATGCGCGCTGTTGTTCGTATTCACCTAGATTCCGCTGCTTGGTATTTAACGGCACCGAAATACTGGCGACAAACGCTGTATCATCAATTCCTTGCAGTCTCCGGATACCGGCTTCCCACGCAATATCAAACTGCTGGCTAGTCTGAACCACTCTCAATCTGGCCTCTTGTACCCGATAGTTATCAGCATAAAGCAGAACGTGTGGATTGCTTTGAAGCTGTGAAAGCATATGTTCAAGTGATAGTGAATTTGGAAACGATAACAGTGTCCCTTCAACTTCCGCAAACGCAGCGTTAGTGTCACCCCACATGATGGCTAGGTCGCGTTTATACTCATTGAGTTTTTGTTCACTTATCAATAACGACAAACGCGCCTGCGACAACGCTGACTCTGCACGTTTTTTCTCAAGTGGTGAAGAAGCCCCCGCTTCAACCCGTGTAGAGACTGTCTGAAGCATTGTGCGAGCCAGCATTTCAGCTCGTTGCTCAGTCTTGTGCAACGCTTGTTGGACAATGACATTGATATATCGTCGAGTTGTTTCACCCAAGATGTCCAGCGTACGAATGCGCCGTTGTGTAAGCAGTTGTGCTTTTTTTGAACTCACCACATTCATTCGGCCGCTGACTTTATCTCCAAGCTCGATGACCGACGATAAGGTCAGTGTCAATTCGGCATTTTTGATACCAGACACTTCGCCTGTTCCCAACACATTTTCAACTTCAACCCCAACAGACATTTCAGGTCGTAAGCTGGCCATTTTTGATTCACCATCCAAAGCCGAAGATTTAAATTCGAACACAACTAAATCTGGGTTGTTTGATAATGTGCGTTTGAGCGCATTTTCAAGCGTGATTGAAGACTTTTGCGCATTGGCAGATTGAACAGATATGCTCATGGTTACCAGTGCAGCAGATATCAATTTCAGATACGCTGAGCTAGCTTTTTTTATGCCCAATGGGCGTGAAGAACTCATAAAAGAACCTTTTGTTCATAAGATAACGACATACATGGAAAGCACCCATGCAAACATATAGGAGGGAATGGATTAATGTTGAGGTGGGCGCAAAAGGCCTTCGACTAGGCCGTCAGTGACGTTGCGGGAATAACTGTATTGATTGGTATATAACGGTTTAGATACGTCATTTATTGGGTGTTGTGCCAGAAACTTAATCTGTCCACATTGACACAGCACACAATGGAAACACTTAGACTCTTCACTCGACGTATTATCACCAGCATTTACATTTTTTTCGGGAACATCATAAGTGCCTATCGACTTTGATTGTTCAGGGACTGACGATACCTCCGCAGGGTAGTCATCGCATTGAGCGGCGAACGAAAAGCCCGATTGACACATGAGCAAAGTAATAAGTAGCCATGCCAACCTACGCAGTTTTGATGTGCAATTAAAAATTGGCATTTTCTTATCAACTTTGCGCATTAAGCGCTCGCTGTCTTTCATTTCCAGCATCTTCGAGGATCATTTTTGCCCCGCGCAACACAACGCACGAAACTATCACACCGATAACCAGATCAGGCCATCGAGAATCGAGCCAAAACACCAAAACGCCAGCAAAGATAACACCTAAGTTGGCAATCACATCGTTGGCTGAAAATATCCAGCTTGCCCGCATATGCACTTCTTCATTTCTTTGTTTGCGTATGATCACAAGACAAATGACATTAGCAACCAGTGCAACTGCCCCCATAGCCATCATTAGTCCCGATACAGGTTCGCTACCGTAAATTGACCGTCTTACAATATCAATGATAATCAACACACCCAGTGCCATCTGAAAAAAGCCGCTAATTCTAGCCGCATTGGCTTTGTGCAATAGCGATTTACCAATAGCATAAAGGGCAACACCATAGACAACTGCGTCGGCGAGCATATCAAGTGAATCGGCTATTAATGCGGTTGAATCAGCAAGCAACCCGATCCCCATTTCTATAACAAACATTGTCGCGTTTATTCCCAAAAGCCAATACAAAACCTGTCGTTGAGACTGGTCTTTTATTTCAACTTCGCACCCACATCCGCTCATTAGAAACACACTCTTTACTGATGAATAGTATGAGTATAAAGTCTATACTTGGTATAGAGTCAACGGTTAGGAGTAAAAAATGAAAATTGGTGATGTCGCAAAGACGACAGGTTGTAGTATTCAGACCATTCGTTTTTATGAAAAGAAAGGGCTATTGCCTGAGCTCAAGCGCTCAAGTGGAAATTATCGTGTCTACGATAAGGGGACTATTGAACAACTCCTATTTATTAAACAGTGTCGTTCATTGGATATGTCTATCATGGAAGTAAAAACGCTCATGGACAGTCGTTCGAAGCCAGATCAGAGCTGTTCAAATATCAATACGTTAATAGCTAAGCATTTATCAGACGTCATTATTCGCATTGAAGAGCTAAACGCATTAAAGTCATCACTCGAAAATATGGCGTCAAAGTGTGATCAAAACAAAACCATTAGGGACTGTGGCATTTTAAATTATTTACACACTTAAAAGTGTAAGAAGCACACAGTTTCACTGTGCGCGCTCACCTTAACTTGTATCTATCGGCTAACATTCGTCATTTGTGTAGATTTATAAGGCAAAAATCAATAGCCTGAACTTTTGATACTGAGTCAGCCATGCATATTCATTTGTGGCCCTACAAAGCGATTTACATCGGAATCAGTCCTGATAATGATGTTCATGCACATCATGCTGTCCAAATTTGCATTGGTTTAGACAAAGACATCTCGGTTCAAGATTACAAGGCACAAAGTATTCACACCGGACAATGTATTGTGATTTTCGAAGATGTACCTCACAAGGTTTTGGCACAGGACAATCAGATTGTAGTCATCTATTTAGAGCCTGAAGATAGGCAAAACCAACAATTTCTCAAAGCCTTACGTCAAGCCAGGAATGATGGAATTAATACTCTGCCGCTTACTAGCAAAGAATTGGGATCCATTTCTCAGCATCTATTTACTGACGTCGATATCGACAAAGTGTGGAAAACAGTAAATAAAGCGGTAGGGCTAGTCTATAGTCCTGCGCTTTCATCGCGCCCTGAGAATAAACGGGTACGAGCGGTCATCGACATTATTGCTTCGCAGAGAGGTTGTGCAATCGATATGGCGTTTTTATCATCGAAGGTTTTCTTGTCCCCAAGTCGTCTAACACATCTTTTTAAGCAAGAAGTGGGTATACCTATTAGTCGTTTTATTGTCTGGTGGCGTGTGCGCGCCGCAATAGAACAACTGAGTAAGTCAGCAACATTGACTGAGGCTGCCCATGCTTCGGGTTTTTCTGATTTACCTCATATGAGTAAAACGTTTAAACAGCTGTTTGGATTTGCACCTTCCTCGTTATTCAAACCGCACACCATTAAAATTCACAGTAATTAGCCGTTTGATACAAGCCGAATTAAGTTTGACTAGGGAATAATATACGCATCAATAAAAACGCGAATGTGTAAATACTATGAGAACGTTGGTCCAATGGATGTTCAGCCCATTATTTTTTTTAAGCTTTATCTTTGCAGCATCCAGTATCTCCCAAAACACAGGATCTGCAGCTTGGCTTATACCCCTGCTTTTATTCGCCATCGTCGTATCTTTTGCAGCTGAGAAATGGTTACCATATGAAAAAGCATGGAATACACCGCAGGGCGATTTCGGGCGAGATATAGTGCATGCCATTGTCAATGAAGGCTCTTTGGCTCTCACGGTCGCGTTTATCCCAATAATGACCGCGATAGTGCCCCACTTCAGTATTTGGCCACACCATTGGCCACTACTAGTACAACTTGGCTTTGCCATCATCGTCGCTGACTTTGGGATAACGATGGCACATTATTTTAGTCATAAATACAAAGTGCTTTGGCGCTTACACGCGGTTCATCATAGCATCAAACGAATGTATGGGTTTAATGGGCTATTGAAGCATCCCCTTCACCAAGCGATTGAACTAAGTGCAGGTACACTCCCATTACTTTTGATAGGTATGCCCTTAGAAATAGGCGCATTGTTAGGGTTTATTGCTGCCATACAGTTGCTGTTGCAACACTCTAACGTTGATATGCGGCTTGGCCCGCTAAAATATGTTTGGGCTGTTGCTCCAGGTCACCGACATCATCACGTAAAAGACGGTACCAAAGGTGACGTTAATTTTGGGTTGTTTACACATTTATGGGATCACCTCCTTGGCACTTTCGTCACCAATTCTAATGAACGACCCTCACCACGTGATGGGGAGCTAGGAATTGGTAGTCAACCTAATTACCCACAAAATTATATCTCGCAGCTTTTTCAGCCTTTTAAGTGAAAGATTTAGCTTTTGGTTTTCTAATCAACTGCTCGACAATTGCTGCTCCAGAATATTATTCATGAGGAATATTACAAACATGTAATCAACCAGTAATAGCAGCGTCATGAGTTAATTACTTATGTTCGGTATCCTAACTTAGCAGTTATCGTTATTTCGAGGAAAAACAAATGCAAATTGAGCAATTCAGTGACATTTTAGAGTGGACAGCTAATTACCATAAGGCTCTCGCTGAACAACTGTATTGCTGTTGTAAGAAGACAGATTTGAACAAACTTGTACTCGATTATCTCGCAATGCATGAAAACCACCTAAGTAAGCTGATCTTAGCCTTCAAAAACTTAGGTAAAACCGGAGAATTGGATACTTATTTTGTTGAGTACATAAACGATAAGCCTGACATACCTTTACTGTGTCCGCCTAACCTAGATGATTGCACTACTTATGAACAGGTCATAGAGCACGTTATGAAGCGCCATCAACAAATTATCGAATTATTTTCGTATCTAAGGAAGCAAATGGTCGTTGGGCATCAAATAGAACTACTTGATTCTATTTTAGAAACCGAACAACAAGAGATTAAAATAATGGCACATGGTATTAACCGAGCGCACGAATTATAAGCCTTTAATTGGATTCATAAACTATGGAGTGAGGTTGTGAGGAAGCACCAACACAAGTCAAATTACAAAGAAGGAAGTCTCAGTCTTATTGGCGCGGTTGCAATGGGTACAGGTGTCATGATCGGTGCAGGTATCTTTGCTTTGACCGGACAAGTGGCTGAATTGGCCCGCGAGTGGTTCCCATTAGCCTTTATCATAGCGGCAATGATCACATCAGCAAGCGCGTATTCCTACGTGAAGTTATCCAATGCTTATCCTTCTGCAGGAGGGATTGCCATGTTTTTACAAAAAGCTTATGGCAAGGGGACTGCCACTGCGGTTTTTGCATTACTCATGTACTTTTCAATGGTAATTAATGAAAGCCTAGTTGCGCGGACATTTGGTCAATATACCGTACAAATAATTGATACAAAACCCAACGAGTGGTTAGTCCCAGCATTAGGTGTAGCAGTATTGATCTTTGCCTTTTTCATAAACATTATGAGTAACAAGGCTATCCAATCTATTTCATTTGTAATGGGAATCGCCAAAGCTTTAGGATTGGCGGTGTTAGCGGCTGGAGGAATATATGCGGCCCAAAGAGGGGTTGTTGAGACTTTTGTTCAAACGACCGACGCTTCGTTTGTTGACTTTCTGGGGGCCGTCGCGCTAGCCGTATTGGCATTTAAAGGTTTTACTACGATAACAAATAGTGGCGGTGAAATCGAAAATCCACGTAAAAACGTGGGTCGCGCAATAGTCATTTCAATTGCGATTTGTATTTTCATATACCTATTAGTTGCCGCAGCAGTTGGAACAAACCTATCAATCCAGGAGATCGTCGCAGCGCGCGATTATGCATTGGCAGAAGCAGCAAAACCAGCCTTCGGACAATATGGACTTTGGATAACAGTCGGTTTTGCGATAATTGCTACCGTGTCAGGCGTCATCGCAAGTGTATTCGCTGTATCGCGTATGTTAGCGATGCTAACTGACATGGAGCTTGTACCACACAGCCATTTTGGTATGCCAGGAAATATCCAAAAACACACGCTGGTATATACAATAGTCCTTGCTATGACGTTAACGATATTTTTTGATTTAAGCAGAATCGCTTCTTTGGGTGTGATTTTCTATCTGCTGATGGATATTGCGATTCACTGGGGCGTACTAAACTACCTGCGTAAAGAAATTTCTGCCAACCGGTTTATACTGTTAACCGCCATTACATTAGATTTAATTGTACTGATAGCTTTCATCGTCGTTAAGGTGAAAACGGATAGCATCGTAATTTGGACGTCATTAGCGGGCTTGTTTCTGATAATTACCGCAGAGAAGCTTTATCTTAGCCGCAAAAGAAAATGATCTTACTGTTATATAGATAGGTAACTGAGGTCTGCATAACTCTTTTCCACATTCTGATTTTAGTAGAAGTAATCTCACACTAAATTGTAATCCGTATTTTCCGACGAATGAAAATCGTTACTTTATTCAGCTTATTGATTGATAATTGTAACAGCAATATCACGTATTAAAGAACTTATGGCACAAATATTGGATTGTCTTAGGTAAACCGTAAATACATACTAAGCAAACGGCATAAGCCATCTGACGCTGTAAATGTTATGCGCGGATAGGTAATTTTTACACTGTGTCGAATTGCAGCTATTAAAGGATTGTAAATTTAGATGACTCACGACGACCACACGACAATAGCTTTAAGTACACTTATCAAGTGCTTGATGCTTATTGCAAGTGTGACTTATGGTTCATCTGTATTGGGTTGCGAAAGTGAAGGTACTGGCAACATCTCATCCATGAAGGGAACACCGGAAATTGAACAAGCAAAGCTGCATGTTCAAATGCACATTGAAGATAATGTTGATGAGAGCTGTCATGAGGAGTGCTGCACAGGATCTTGCGATTGTTCTCATGGAAATTGTTTTACAATTTGGCTACTGACCGGCAATTATCACTACAAAATTAAGTCATTTGATTATGTTTTCTCATTATTCGAAGGTGATTTACTACGGTCTCCTCCTTCTAGATTGCTTAGACCCCCAATAGCATAAGCCCGTTCTAGTTTTAACTACGAAAACTCGGTACATGCTCGGTCCGTTTTAACGTAAGCATGTGTCTGAATCTATCCATCAAATTAGAGAACAATTTATGTTAAACAAATTAAATAAAGATAGGCGCAGATTCGTTAAGTCTGCCGCTTTGACATTAGGTGGGACAGCGCTTTTACGTCAAATTTCACCAGCCTGGGCTAATCCAGAGGGCTTATCTCATGCTGGGCAAGAGTTAAAACCAAGTTTTGGAAACAACGTTGTCAGCGGGGAAAACATCAATATGATGATTAGCAGGCAGCACAAGCGTATTGCAAGCGCACCTGGCCTACCAATTACAATTAATGGTTCGTCACCGGGCCCGTTAGTGCGTCTAAAAGAAGGTCAGCATGTCACTATAAATGTAACTAACAACTTGCTTGAAAGTACGTCAATCCACTGGCACGGATTGATACTCCCTTACACGATGGACGGTGTACCTGGCGTATCGTTTCCCGGTATCGCCGCTGGCAGTACCTTTACCTATGAATTCGATATTGAACAAAACGGTACATATTGGTACCACAGTCATTCAGGTCTTCAGGAGCAGCTTGGGCACCTTGGTCCCATGGTTATTGAACCAAAAGACGGCGACATCGGTGCAGATCGGGAGCACACCATTATTCTCAGCGACTGGACCTTCGAAGATCCGCATGATGTTTTCCGTCACCTTAAAGTTGCTGAGGGCTATTATAATTATCAGCAACGTACAGTCGAAAACACGATTAAAGATATTAAGAGCCAAGGACTGATCAATACGGTCAAAGAACGAGCAATGTGGTCCCGTATGCGCATGAACCCAAGAGATATACTCGATGTAACTGGCGCGACCTATACATACCTGATGAACGGCCGTGACCCACAAACAAACTGGACTGCATTGTACAAACCCGGAGAAAGCATACGCCTTAGGCTTATTAACGGGTCAGCAATGACCTATTTTGACTTCCAAGTTCCCGGGTTGGATCTGACAGTTGTTGCAGTAGATGGTCAGCCTGTTAAGCCAGTAACAGTAGGTGAAATACGGATCGCTGTTGCAGAGACCTATGATGTCATCGTAAAACCCAAAGATACTAAAACCTATACTATTTTTGCACAAAGCATGGACAGAAGCGGCTATGCCAGAGGCACATTGGCAACATCTGTCGGCAAAGAAGCAAGTATCCCAGCACTTCGCCCAATGCCTGAATTAGGTATGGATGCTATGGGGATGTCGGGAATGGATGAAATGGCTAACATGGATTCGATGGCCGCTACGAACAACAAGGAGACTTATGGTGACCAAGAAAATCACGGCCCTAATCATTCGATGGCAGCGATGCAGAACAAGGTAGTTCCTGTGGATGGAATTCCTATTAAGCACTCACCGGACGGCCACGGACCAGGTGCGTCTATGATTGCCAAAAACCCGGTCAGCCGACTAGACGACCCTGGAATAGGGTTTGATGGGGTTTCTCACAAGGTACTTGTTTATTCAGACCTTACAGGTGCCAAGCAGTGGCCAGATAACCGTGAACCAACACAAACCATCGAACTGCATTTGACCGGTAACATGGAAAGATACATGTGGTCTTTTGATGGCAAAAAATTCACTGAAGTGGATAAGCCCGTTCATTTCAAGTACGGGGAACGCGTGCGCCTTATTCTTGTCAATGATTCGATGATGTATCACCCCATCCATCTTCACGGTATGTGGATGGAGCTAGAAAATGGTAACTCCCCTTCCCCCCGTAAACACACGATCAGTCTCAAACCGAGCGAAAAAGTCTCTTTACTGATCAGCGCTGACGCACCCGGAAATTGGGCATTTCATTGTCACCTTCTATATCACATGGACGCTGGTATGTTCCGCGTTGTAAACGTTTCTTAAGGGGTACCTTCATGAATTTACGAATTATATTTGGACTAATAATACTTACCGTAACACTTCGTAGTGTCGCACAAGAAACACCTGAAAGCTGGCCATCGCCTGTCAAAGATACACTTAATGGTATTGTTCTATTTGACAGGCTAGAAGTAGCGCGCAACAACCGTGAGGAGAACATCGCGGTTTGGGATATGATCGCATGGTATGGAGGCGACACGTACCGTCTTTATTTTAAAAGTGAAGGTGAAAATAAACAAAACGATGGGGAGCCAACGGATATTGAAAGAGCTGAACTGCTTGCTAGTCGCTTAATTGCACCTTTTTGGGAAATTCAGGTTGGAATTGGTGCCCGTGGCGAATTGACGAGTGACAGTAATATGGAAAATTATGCTGTAGTTAGCCTTTTTGGAATGGCTCCCTATCAATTTGAAGTAGATAGTTCACTTATTATTAACGAAGACGGTGATGTCAGTGTTTCAATGGAAGCCGAGTATGACTATCGCATGTCACAAACCTCATATTTGCAACCGCGAATATCACTGTCTGCTTCACTTTCTGAGTCAGAACGGTTTGATAGACCTTCTGGGTTTAATTCAATTCGTGTTGGCTTACGCTATCGAATGGAGGTCTCACGGGAATTTGCCCCGTATATTGGTGCTTATTGGTCTAGAGCCTTGGGAGCGTCAGCGGATAATCTACGTGGCATAGGCGATCCTGTTCATGAAACGGGTGTGGTTCTCGGTGCCCGTGTGTGGTTCTAATGCCTGAATTATCCCAACAGTTTATGGCGATACTAATTCAGTTATCAATAGCATTATTAGCAATTACCGCAAGTGCAATTAGCCATTACCGCATATTGCAGTACTTGACGAAATTCATAGCCCGCCTTCGTAATGGAGCACGCGGTTTAATTGTACTTTTTTGTGGGATTACAGCGTCTCAATTGCTAGCAGCTCTGTGGTTCACGTTTGCTTTTAAAGTGTCCATAGCAATGGGTCTAGGGAACGTAAATGGTGGCAGCCTAAACCAATTTATTGAGCTTTTCTATTTTTCCCTAATCAACCTGACCACGCTTGGACTTGGCCAGATTGAAGCGACTTCTCATTTGAGATTTCTTGCTGGAATAGAAGCAATGACTGGCTTTTTACTGGTGAGCTGTTCAGCCTCTGTTTTAATTAAATACATGAAACATTAATCTAGAATTCAAGGAATTAAACATGACTAAATATACTAAATTTTTCGCAATGATACTTACCTCTACCGCCTTTATGTTGGTTATGATGTACTTCAATTCATATTCAATTGAGCATGTTTTCTTTAGCGAGACTCGCTTATACATGGCTATCTACATGGGGGCGATGATGGCGGTCATCATGCTGCTATTTATGCTGCCCATGTATGAAAGCAAAATAAAAAACGTTTCAATTTTAATAGGCAGTGTCGTTATTTTTTGTTTGGCGCTATTTTTGGTGCGATCGCAAGCTACCATTGAAGGTCGCGCGTGGATGAAAGCAATGATACCTCACCACTCTATTGCGATCTTAACCAGTGAGCGTGCAAATATTGATGATGTCCGAGTTCAAAAATTGGCCGAAGAAATTATAAACGCTCAAGAGCGCGAGATTAAGGAAATGAAATGGTTAATCTCAGATATCAATAAAAATGGCATTGTGTCCTCAGCGAATGAGGCAATTCAGCGCCCTGTCCCCGATTTTAGTAAAAAGTAACAACTATCTTTTATTATTATTTTATACCGGAGAACAAACATGAGTAAATCTGCAACGCTTTACAGAATGCATACGAAGGAGCACATTTGCCCCTATGGTTTACGTTCAAAAGACCTGTTGGAAAGAAAAGGATATAAAATCGACGATCATAAACTTAGCTCTCGTGAAGAAACAGATAAATTTAAGGAAAAACATGGCGTTGAAACAACACCTCAAACATTTATTGAGGAAAACCGTATTGGGGGATATGACGAGCTAAGGGAGTTTTTTGATATGGGAGAAGCGGGGCAGACTGGCACAACCTACACGCCGGTTATTGCCATTTTTGCGACCGCATTTCTAATGGCGTTAGGTATTGTATTCGCGCACGCCGGCACAATTGGGTCACTTTCGACAGTTACAGTCATCGAAGTCTTTGTTGCACTTAGTATGTCGATTCTTGCGATTCAAAAATTACGCGATTTATATGGCTTTACTAATTCTTTTATTACTTATGATTTACTAGCGATGCGCAGTGTGCGATACGGTTACGTTTATCCATTTGCGGAAGCGTTCGCTGGGATTGGTATGCTTGCCGGAATATCAGGCTATGTCGTTGGCCCCGTATCTCTCTTTATTGGAACCATTGGTGCAGTATCGGTATTTAAAGCTGTTTACGTAGATAAACGCGAGTTGAAATGCGCTTGCGTCGGCGGAGACAGTAATGTTCCCCTCGGTTTTGTTTCGCTTACTGAAAATTTGTTTATGATTGGCGCTGGAATTTGGATGCTTTATCAAGCAATTGGAGCTTAAACATTGGGTGTTGCTCTAACACCTATTGATGAAGCCACAATCACTTTCCAAATTGCTCTAAAATACTTTATGCGCCCATTTGCCCGCAATGGGAAAATAGGCGCTTCCAGCGGCCAAAACTTGCCACGTTTTTAATCGTCACTCTTTGTCGAGAATGCTTTGAAAGCTTTTTCTAGCGAATCTTCAAACTTCTCTTTGTTACAACCCCCGTCTTCACTTTGTTTGGTTTCGTTGTCTGTTGGTTTAATGGCTTGATTTGGCGTGTTCGTGACTTGGAGTAAATCGGTATTTAGCATCGTGGAAACCCTTCTGTTCGCGTTGATCTCATTAAAAACTGGTGTGCCGGATAACACACACATTATCTAAAGCAAATAACAGGCCAAATGTCCATGTTAACAAATGTTTGGGGTTAACCCGAATGACAGTAAACTGCACTGAGAACGAATGCTTTCTATGTAGCTTTTCAAGGCGTCGTCTACCGACGCTATGTCACGAAAACATATATCAATCGCTTTATCTACATGTGGACGAGATTGGATACTTGCAATAACCTGATCTTTATCACCACACATCATAAGCAAACGGATAGCCTCTTCCAAGACGAGCATATGGCAACCTTCCATTGCTAATACACCGTTATGTTGCATTCGGTTAACCGCCTTTAAAGCTCTTTATCACCCGTAAAAAGGTTTGATGGTTTGTTTTCTTGAGCGCCAAACGTGAGAATAAGATCTCCTGCGTCAAGGTGAGGGGTACGAAGTTGTGCAATAACATCAAGGGCTTGCTCGTCGGAGATTGTGACAGGTTCGCTGTGAGATACAAAATAAAGAATACTTTGTATGTGCGCCGGTTCGAATCCCATTTTATTCGCTCTTGAAGGGGTGTGTATGCCCGCAACATATGGCAATGCATTAAGGTAACGGAACACATAGCTGTGATGAGTAAACAGGTCGACACAGTCAGTCAATAATGCATAACGTGCCAATTTAAAAATGACATCGTTATCCGTAAAAATATTAATTTTCACTATGCTACCCAGACTGCATACTCATTAGATACTCACTATCCTCTGAACGCACGTCTAGCTGCTGCATTGCCTCAGCACATGAAAATTGTAATGTCGCTATGGCGTTTCCCTTTTCTAAAAACCGCATCGCTTGCTGAGTCAAAATCCAATCTCTTGTTTCGCGCCCATACGTCAATGCAAAGTGCCCAGCACTGACGCCGCTCGCTTGGCTTGAACGCTTAGCCTGAATAGCCAATTCAGCAGGTCGACTCAATCGCCCAAGTCGCTTTACCATTGAAACAATATCTGTCTCTTTGCGCAGCAGTCGAAGCGCATACGCATCGGCTTCGTCTTCCTGTGGGTCGGTCTCAACTTCTAATGATTCCCCTAATTCAGGTAACACTGAATCCGTTAAGCTTCCATCCTGCGTGAGGTGATCACACATGATATGCCCAAGCACATGTAACAATACAAAAAGCTGCGTAGAGGGACTCTTGTGTTTATGACCCAGTACGGTGGCATAATGCTCATTAGAGCGCATCACCATTCCCGCAGGTCGTGCAATATTGGTTGGAAAGCGAGACACATGAATGACTGGTATATGGCAAGCCCAAAAAATTGGCAACACGTTGGCTAATGTGAGTTCCCCTAATGAGTCCAACGACTGTTGTAAACGGATAAGATCGGGTGTGCAGTGATTGTACTCGAGCACTGTGATAAGTGTATTTGCCACCGCTTGACATAAAAAAGTTGCGTCAGACAATTGTTGAATATCGATATGAGCGCGCTTTTTAAATTGTACCGTGTAAGCAGCGGGTAAAAATGATACGTTGCCATCGTTGACTGAGACACTTAATCCTAATCGTTGATCAAGTACTTTGGCAAACTGTAAAAAACCTGAGTTGCTTTGTAATAATGCATCATCCCACCACGCAGGCAGCACTCTATTGAGGGTAGCCCTACTAATGCCGACATCTCGGATCTGTTTGTAAACCGCCGACTTCGACGGAAGCTTGAATGCGGTCATCTCGCCCCCAATGTCATTATTATTGCTCAAGTTTACATGAGTGTGCCGCCAATAACAGCCTCCCCAATTGGGGTTCTAGGGATTTTCCCCTCTAAAAAGACATAATCCTCTGTAGACCACACCAATAAATGGCTGCGGAGGTGGGTTACTACTTATAAGTGTGGCAAATTACGAGTCTGGCGGCGCTTGCTGGAAAACTCACTATCGGCAAAAGTTTACTGTTGGCTCATGGGCGGTAATGGCTGCGATTTACTATGCAGCAATGATGGCTGAACTACCGTTTAGGTCATTGATTTTCGATGTACTGGTGTAAGCATATGATTTACATATAGACATTATTTAATTTTATTGTTTTCAGTTAACGTTACCGCGACCGATATCGCAGAATAAAATGTCATTAAAACTACAAAAACTTTGGGCCGGTCATCATAAATTTTATAATAGAAAACTTCTGGATTTGCTCCAAAACTATTGGTTTCGCTTAAGAACAATGTTACGCGCTCGATAGTATCGTCAGTCAACCTATTTACTTCATCAGAGTTTGTAGAGCTAAAATCACGTAATTCATTGCTTATAACAAGCGTGGCACCTTCCCACTTACTTTGAGTGTGATGGTAATATAATCCACATGCTATGTGCGATAACACGCTGTCAAAACGTCTTAGGTCGATTGAATACGCCGCAGTGTGTTCTACTTTTCCATCGGGATGTTTTAGCATTACACGTTGATAGTTATCTAAAAAGTTCGAGTATGTGTCAGGCCGCCGGTCAATTGCTCGCATGATCTTGGTATTAAACAGCTGCTCTTTTATGTCATTTCCATGAAAGCACGTAGATAGACAAAACACTAAATACTCATCGTCTCTACTCTTACTATTATTGTGTTTCTCACAGGATGGTACCGTTATTAAATCTTTGCGTAGACTGATTTCACTGAGCACATCTTTTTGTTTTGGAAACAATGCTTTTGGAGGAATATGCTCCTTCGTTGTCGCTAAGGCATCGCACATGTAGCACGTTCTCTTTCGCATTAGCTACTCGACTTTTCTATCTTTGCCAGATGAGGCACGCTTTTTTCGCTCAACCTGCACATACACCGTATCGGTTGTCGCACTGCTAGAATGGCCCAGATCTTCTGATAGATCCTTTAGCGGTCTATCACGCTCTATCTCCATGCTTGCACCGGTATGACGCAGATAATGTGTGGTGGCTTCATTTAATTTCTGAGCGGATTCTAATCCTTGTTCTGACTTCATTTTGTCAAATGCAGCGTCGAACACGCTCTGAATAAGCCTCGAAATTTGACGACCTGTTAAACCACCGCGGCCTCTTATTTTTTCAACCAGAACGGTTTGCTCACCTTTGGACGGTAAAGGTGATAGTCCACGCCATTTTCTATAGCGTTTCAAAAACGTAAGATAACCCGGTGGTACCGTGATATCTCTTATCTTTTTGCCTTTTCCATAGGCCTTAAACCACCAGTTGTTGCCCTCATCTGTCCAAAAATGACTCATCAAGGGCGTCCAATCATTGCGCTCCGAGAGTTCTGAAAGCCTCAGAAATAGGGTTTTCATGGTAGCAATAGTAAATAAACTACGCTCCAAAAGCGGATCACTATCCGCCATCTCAACGGCAGTATCCAAGAGATATTGCCATTGCTGCTCAGTTAATCGACTTATCGTCTTTACCTGACTGTCTTTTATCAAGTACTTACAGTCTCGTTTTGCCAATGGAATAGGATTGCCGAAACAAATTTCTTCATCGATGAGATGGCGGTAAAAAGAGCTTAATGCCACAAAGGTAGATTCGAGGGTCTGCAATGAGGGTTGGTACTTTTTCGGATCGAGCACTCTGTCTTTATCGTATTTCGGCGGCGTTTGCCTGAACGGCGTCCACTTAAGGTTTGAAGCAAAGTAACCGTTATTGAGGCGAAATCGGTCATGGAGCTGGGTGCTTATCCATTTAACCGGTGGCGCCACACAGAAATCAATGTATCGCAAAATATCTGCTTTACGTAAATCATCTACTGGCTGCTTATCTACCATAAAGACCCACAATAGGAACTTTTCGATGTCATTTCGAAAACGCACGTACGTGTGTTGTGATTTGTTGCGACCAATATATAAAAGGTATTCTTTCGCCCAGTCCCAGTGCTGTCTCATCCATGTCGGTTGATTGTCTAAGAATGAACTTAGCTGTGGATAGTCAGACAAACTGAGCTCTGCTAGCTCAGTATACGTGGGAAACAACGGTGTGGGTTTAGTGATGGCCAAGTGTGTTGTGATTGTTAGTTAAGATGCAAACATTATAACTTAATCCTGCACCCTATGTCTAATACTGAACAGTATTAGACATAATGGTGGTAATGCAACAAATCTACATATAAAAACTGTAACTGACTTGAGGCTTTTCACCTAAATCCACGTATTTCATTATATCCCCAACCTTTTTTGCACACTCAAGAGTAATAGGCAATCTGCCATCTAGTTGTGTGTTATTCCAATTCATCTTAGTTAAACCCAATACTTCCTCAGACAACTCCTCTAAAGACGAATCGTTTTCATAAACATCTATTTTTAGCGGATTTGGTACGTAAGCTCCAGGATAAGTTTGATAAAAATCGATTGTGCCGCGTGTATACAAAACGCCTTCACTTTCATTTATTGAGAGCAATGTGCCTCTCTTGGGTGGATAACTAGTCTGACTAAACAATCTAATATCCGTATTAGTGATAGAAACAAAGTCCTTAGAACGAACGCCTTTCTCTTCTAAAACACGACAAAACCCCCTGATTTCAGTTTCTCGAAATTTTGACGTTTTATGAATAACAATTCTGGCAGGCATTTGCATAAGGGCTTTATCGTATTCAGATAACGCTGAGCTTAATAAATCATAAGCTTGTTCTTCTGACATAAACGGACGCTTATCATTTTTATCGATGACAACAGGTGTCCCGCGTAAGATTACCCCGTGACCAAACTCATCAAATACTTGAGCTAAACTTGTTGATATAGTTTCACCATCTCTACTCTTATAAAATCCAATTCCAACATAACAACTCTTCGGTTTAAAGCGCTCTTCTTTTAGCCTCCATGGAACTGTTTTATTACCTTTATAGTACAAAGCCGTTGCAAAATTCCACGCGCGAGTCGCATCGTCCTGATTCCCTCTATTCGCTTTCCCTGTCAATAGCGTACTTTCGAGCACAAGTTGCAAAGGTATGCCAAGGTGTATGCATTTCGCCTTTAGTAAACGTCTAAAGTCATGTTCCATATACTGTTCGACTGATCCGGTGTCTTTTTTCGAACCAGCATCTTTTTGCGTTAATGATAGGAATAGTTCTTCTGGTATAACGCAAATAATGACGTCAATTGCTCTATTCTCTGCAAGAAACTGGACTTGTTCGTAGTACAAGTTTACTGCTGCCACGACTCTTTCTTCTCTAGTTTTAATACGACTAACTTTAACAATTGAAGATTTTTGAAGCGCGCGCGTGAATCCTGGTGAAGATAATAGTCGCGTGAAAAAACCATAGTCAGCCGAAACACCACCAAAACCTTTAAACAGGTTTGATAGCTCACTTTCCTTGCCGACAATACCGCTGCGACATAAGTCCAACCAAACGTCGAGTTTATCTACGCCCTCCCCCCTTCCTACTATTCCGAGTCTTAGCTCTGAGCGTCTAAGTTCATCTTTAGTATCATAAACACCCATTCGTTCGATTCCATTACGTGGACAAATATGTGTTCCTTTACCGAACTCTAAAAGCGGCTCTTCAATTACGGTAACCTTCACTGTTTATTCCTCCTCATCGATATCAATCAATTCTTCGGTGATGTTTTCTGGGACAAGCTGAATAAGCGAACCGAACTTAATTTCCTGATGTGTCATTTGAGAGAGAAAAAAAGCAATAAACCGGGTCAGATTTCTCACTGCTTGATTGTTTTCAAGCCTTTTTTGCTTCGTTACCAACTTGTCGTGAAAACGGATGCGACGATAAGAGTTATAGGTATAAAGCCAACTCGGTACGATCAGGGTATGGTACTGACCCATCGTATGAATAAACCTTAATTGGAAGCTTAGGTGTTTATAGTGTGCAAGACTACCGGGTTCTTTCTTACTATCTACACGTTCAAAAACTGTTCTATGAGCTGTTTTCATACCTTTCCATGTTTCTTTCCTGTGTGTTTGCTTTTCGTCCTCTTTATTAAAATAGAATTGCTTTTCATACATATCAAAGTTGACATTATGGTGTATGAGCTGCTCCCGTATTTGCCCTTGAAGAAGCGACTTAAAGACATTTTCATATTCTACATATTCTGAGTTATATAGCTCATCGCTATCGACTTCTTCGATAGTTCCAACATCAATTAGAGACTTCAGCGCGGATTGGACTTCGAAATCTTCGAACGTGAATATCTTACCATCATGAAAAGCCCACCCCGTAAACTTAGAGCCTTCAAGTTCTAAAGCAAGACGAATGCACATGTGCATATCTGACTTCCTGCCCTTATATTCAAGTTCACTTTTTGCTCGCGAAAGCACATCCTTTTTGACTATTGTAGTTTCAGCAATAAAAACCTTAGATGGGAAAGTAATTGGCGCAATATTTGACGTGAACACGACTGGAACATCGGTTTTTGGTTCGCGAAGCGCTAAATAAACATCAATTTCTCCAAGAATAAGTTTGAATTCGTGCAGGATCCGACGTTGGGCAGTAACTCTTAATTCTGTTACTTTTGATAAAATGTCGCCGCAATCAATAATATGTGTTTTTGCAATGAAATTAAATTTCTCTCCCGTTATTTTATCAATAGCCTGTTGTGAGTAGCTTTTCTGTTTGCCCACAAGCATCAGAATAAAGAGCTCATCAAAGTTGGATTGATAGTTTTTATCAACGAAAATGGATAGCGTTTTTTTAACTTTTTCGAGATCTGTAGTTGCGGTTACCTGAAATGCTACTCGATCATACTCATCCCCTAGATCTATACCAGGGTAATTTTTCTGCTTCGCATTTAGATTGTGTAACTTTTGCAAGTGAAACAACTCTTTGAGAATGGGTATAAATGCATCTTCCATCGCTAAGTTAATATCAAGCCTACCCTGCTTACTTGCGAGCTCAACCTGACTAACTATTCTTGATACGGCTTCGCGTAATTCGTTTTCGACAGTTAATGCATCCATGTTGATCCTTGATATAAGCCTGATTTTATATACAGTATACATTGGCGCTTGTTTGTATAAATCAAGCTTAATTTACCTTTTTGTTTAGAAACAATACAAACAGTAAAAATACATAAACCTATCAATGTTATTGCAGCGAATGTACTACACTGCTTGTAACTGCTCAGACAGATTAGTACTGTAACTATTATTGGCTGGTCACATGTTCAGCAATCACCCTCGCATTTTCGGGTATTGATTCAAATGTAACGTTGAAAATAGCTTTGTTCGTTGGTCTTATTCTACGATGTCTATCGGTGCTTATTCTCCTTCTGTATTCTGCATACTTTTGCTGAATTACCTTTCCATCATCTGAAATGACTGATATCCGTATGCGAACATTTCGCATTGTACTGTGGGTGATTGACTGTAGCTCACCCCATACGTTCCAGCTATCTCCACTTTGGTTAACATTCACACTAAGAATAGTAACTGGGTCATTAGGTAAGTTTACTATTTCTGTTTCTCTAAGTGAGCTGCTGCAAGCCACGACAGACATCGTCAGGACTATTAGGAGTGCCCATCTTTTCAATGTATATGATTTTTTCATAATTTACTGTCCTTTGAAGAGATTAAGTCATTGATTGCAAAAGAGCCTCGCGTCTTGACGCCCCGAGGTTTCCTGACTATTTCATTTTTTTAGCATGAGCCATTCATTCGATACAGCACTGGCATCACAAAAGGGGTTAGTAAGGTTGATCTACCGATGGCCACTGTCGCCAGAGGCGTTTGAACTTCAGTACCCGTACCCACATTTAACTCCATGTGAATAAAACCCAAGTTCGCAACGAGCGCTGTCATCAACACAGGGCGAAATCTAGTGATTGCACCTTCTACAATCGATTCGATCAAATCATCTGTTTCCTCCAACTGCTGTTTAATAAACGAAATCATCACCAGCCCGTATAACGCCGCAATAGCAGATAGCGCTGTGAAACCTACTCCAGCGGATATAGACAATGTAAAAAAGAGATGTAATATTTTTTGGTAGCCTTTGATAGTTTTTCATATCTACTCCTATAAGGTTTGATGCTAGCCTATCGATGCTTATCGCATGCAACAGGCCAGCTCAAATTAAGATTATGCTCTTGTCATATCTTTTAACTTCCCTTTTGAAAACCAGGCAAAAAGCACAGGCAGTACAAAGAGCGTCAAAAATGTCGCGGTTACTAAGCCGCCTACAATAACACTTGCTAACGGTTTTTGGATTTCAGCACCCACGCCGTTAGACATTAACATTGGAATTAGCCCTAGCGCAGATGTAATCGCCGTCATCAACACTGGCCGAAGTCTTGATGTAGCACCATCGAATACAGCGTCAGATACTGATAATCCGTCTGCAATGCGCTGATTGATGCTTTCTACCATCACCACCCCATTTAGGACCGCCACTCCAAATAAGGTAATAAAACCTACGGAGCTCGGTACAGAAAGATATTGCCCTGATAACCAAAGTGAAAATACTCCGCCTATCACAGCTAGAGGCACATTCACGAGGATCAGCATTGCCTGACCAAACGAAGCAAAAGCAAAGTACAGTAGTAATGCAATTAAGCCCAACGAAAGCGGCACAACTAGTGATAATCGTTTCTGCGCCCGTTGTTGATTCTCAAATTGCCCGCCAATATCCACTGAATAGCCAGTAGGCAGTGCTAGCTGCTCATCAATAGATTGACGAATATCTGCCACCACGCTACCCATGTCTCGACCTTGAACATTTGCCTGGATAACAACTCGCCTCTGTACGTCATCACGTCTGACTTGCGGTGGACCAGAAGCAATCGTCACTTCTGCAACATCTCCTAAACGAACCCATGCACCTGACGGAGTTTGTAAGCGCAAGTCGGCTATCGTTTGACTGTTATTTCGAAATTGTTCAGCAAGCCTGACATAAATATCATAGCGCTCATTACCATTGATGATTTGGCCAGCGCTGGCTCCACCTAAACCTTCGCTTACGAGCTCCATTACATCACCCACGGCCAACCCATAGCGCGACAGAGCGCGGCGATTCGGTGTCACAATCAGTTGAGATTCACCGGCAATTTGCTCCATAGCAACATCTCTTGCACCTTCAACTTCTTTTACTAAAGCTTCAATGGCTTGGCCTTTTTCAGCCAAGATGTCAAGATCAGGTCCAAATAATTTAATGGCAAGTTGAGCTCTTACACCCGATAACAACTCGTCCACTCTTGTCGCGATAGGTTGAGAAAAATTGAAGAGCAAACCCGGATGTTGCTCCATTTTTTCTTCCATTAACGCTTGCAGTTCATAGCGGTTACTTGCACTTGTCCATTCAGGCACTGGCTTTAACCCGATATAAATTTCGATATTGTTTACAGGCTCAGGATCGCCTCCTATTTCGGCGCGACCGATACGCGACAATGTATAGGTGACTTCTGGAAACCCCATTAATATATTCTCAAGCTTAGGGGAGACCTCTAGGGCAGTATCTAAACTAGATGAAGGCGCTAAAGTAACACGCAAGTTAATGGTGCCCTCTTCCAGTTCTGGTACAAACTCTGTGCCAAGCCGAGGAAGCACTACACCAGCAGCGACTACCATAATTGCAGCAATTCCAATCACTACTTTTTTATGCAAAATTGCCCACGATAGCCCTTTGCGATACCCCGCGTCTAAAGGTTTCAACACAACGCTTTCTCGTGGTTTCACGCCTTTTTTAAATAGATACGTCGCCAATGCCGGTACAATAATCAGTGCAACTAATACCGCCGAAAGCATGGCCAACATAATACTAATAGCCATTGGTTGAAATAATTTTGCTTCAACGCCTTCAAAGCTAAACAAAGGCATGAATACCACAAGGATTATGGCTGTTGCGAAGAAGATAGGCCGGGCTACCTCCTTGCCCGCTTCTTGTAATCGCAAAGCGATACCGTGCGTATCATGGGACGAGTCTAATGGATCATCATCTTCAACATGTTCACCCAATTGTCTCTTGTGATCATGCTCAGCATCAGTGTGAGTCAAGTGTTTAAACATGTTTTCAACCATTACCACTGAGCCATCTACTAGCATGCCGATTGCCACTGCAATGCCCCCAAGCGACATAAGGTTGGCAGAAAGTCCAAACCACGACATGACCATTAAGGCAATACCAATAGAAATAGGGATCGAAATCAGGACTAAAAACGTGGCTCGTAGATTCATCAAAAATAAAGCTAGAATAACAATAATAAATACGAACGCTAACATTAGCGCATTTACAACCGTATCCACGGCTTGAGTAATTAAGTCAGCTTGATCGTAGAATACTTCAAAACTCACGCCATCAGGCAATGCTTGGTTAATTCGCTGAATACGAGCATTGACGCCATCAATTGTGGCTTTCGTGTTAGCTCCCATGCGCTTAAGTACAATGCCTGAGACGACTTCACCTAAGTTTTGAATGTTACCGTCGGCGTCTTTTCTGGTCATGGTGGCAGCACCCTGACGAATTTCGCTACCTAACTCAACGTTCGCCACATCGGATACAGTAATCGTTGTTCCGTCTACGGTTTTTAAAGGTACCTGACGTAATTGCTCTAACCCTTCCTCGCCATGATCTAACCAGCCAGTGCCTCTTATCACAAGTTGCTCCTGCCCTCGGTTCATATACCACCCCCCCACATTGGTATTATTCCGCTCAAGTGCTTCCATCACTATATCTTGAGTCAAGCCATATCCAAGTAATTGAGATGGATTGAGGTTAACTTGGTATTGGCGTACTTCCCCACCAAAAGAGAGCACATCCGTTACGCCATCGGCAGGAAGCAGCAGCAATTTCACCACCCAATCATTTAAACTACGCAACGCCATAGCGTCTAGGCCTGAATCGGGCTCAGCCAACAATAGATACTGATACACTTGCCCCAATCCTGATGTGTTGGGTCCCATTTCTGGCGTACCGACGCCCTCGGGAATTAACTCTTTAGCCGCTTGCAGACGCTCGAATACCAATTGACGTGCAAAATAGATATCTGTGTCCTCGCTAAACACAACGGTCACACCTGAAAGACCTGTTTTGGAAATAGAGCGCACTTCCATCACATCCGGTAAGGCATACATCACCGCTTCTATTGGATAAGTAATTAACTGCTCTACTTCTTCGGCAGCTAACCCCGGTGCTTCTGTATTGACAGATACTTGCACGTTGGTGACATCTGGAAATGCATCCAAATTCAGTTTTGGAATAACAAAAACCGCGCTGACTATTAACGTTGTCAGAGCAATCACCACTAACAAACGATTAGTAACAGCCCAATCAATTAATTTATTAAACATAAAGACTCCTCCTAATTAGTGGTTGTGTGGGTCAAAACCGCCTTTAGCGATTTGTGAAGCGACAAAAAAAGCACCTTCGCTTACTACGCGAGAACCCGGCTCTACACCGGTTATTTCCCGCAAGCCACCAAGCGCTCTTCCAAGTTCAACTTCGACGGGTAAAAACTCGCCGGGATGATCTTCTACAAATACCATCCAGTCTCCATCGGGCCCTCGCATTAGCGCACTTTCTGAAACAGCCATTACCGGCATTTTTGTCAGAAAACGGAAATACACCTCGGCAAATTGACCAGGATGCAAACGATGTTCAGGGTTGCTCACTAATAGCCGAACCGTTCTCGTTCGAGTAATTGGGTCAATGGTATGTGCCTCTTGTGTAACCGTTGCATCAACTGTGAAGTC
Source organism: Alteromonas sp. RW2A1 (assembly GCF_001886475.1). Classification (NCBI taxonomy): domain Bacteria; kingdom Pseudomonadati; phylum Pseudomonadota; class Gammaproteobacteria; order Alteromonadales; family Alteromonadaceae; genus Alteromonas; species Alteromonas sp. RW2A1. The sequence goes on from NZ_CP018031.1 coordinate 2,695,873, forward strand.
TCCCACTTTGATTTGTGCCGGAGAACCTGCACCTAACCGCAGGTTAATATTCGATGGTAGATGCGCTTCTACCCAAAGTTCACTTTCATCTGCCAACGAGATCAACGGCTCTCCCGCATCAATACGCTGACCTTGTTCAAACGAGTCACTGAGTACCGCGCCATCAATTTCAGCACGTAAGCGATATTCTCCTAATGTTATTGATTGCTGTGAGGTGAGCGTTTTCAAATCTGCATCGGATAAACCATATGAGATTAATACTGCACTAGCCGCTTCAAAATTAGCTTTTGCATCAATGTAGCGCTGCTCTCCAACAGTTTTTCGACCAAGTCCTTTTACTCTTTCCCATTCTGGATATGTTGTTCGGTAATTGGCTTGTGCTTGCGCAACGGTTTCGCTAAAAAGCGTGACAAGCACTTGGCCTTTATTTACCCTGTCTCCCAATGCCACATGACGACGCGTGACAACGGATGCCACTCTGGGTGATACTCTATAGCTGCTATAGCCGTTTGATAATATTTCACCCGGTGCATACAAAGTATAATTGACAATTTTGGGGCTTAGTGTGCTTACTTTAATGTTGGCTAATGCCATTTGATTGGAGTCTAGCGATGCAGAAGCAGATTCATCATGCTCTTCATCGTCTTTATTCTCGCTTTCACCTTTATCATGAGCATGTTCGCTTTCGTGATCATCATGTTCATCGGCCCCCTCGCCTCCGTGCTCATCATGCTTTTGACCATCTTGTAGTTCATGTTCTTCATGACCATCATCAGTATGTTCGTCATGCTTATCTTGTATGCTTTTATCGATGCTTGTTACCGTTTCATTGTGAGCATGCTGTTGATCAGACTCTTGTGCGAAACTTGGTGCAGCGCCGACATATGAGGCGATGAAAACTGCTAATACTGTTTTATTCATTTTGTTAATCCTGATGATCAATAGAGAAATCGTGTTGAACTGGGGGCAAGTCGATAAGACGACCTGATTGCAGCATGAGATTTTTTAATGCTATGCGCGTTTGCTTTTCGAGCTCTATGCCAGACAGTAAACTTTCTGCGCGTTGATTCAGTGCAATAAGGTAGTTAGTCGTTGATAAATCGCCACTGCGCCACTGCTTCTCTAACAAATCACCACTACTCTCGATGCGACCCTTTACCAATGATTGCCATTGCGTAAACTGTAGGTTGTAGCTTTGCCACGCGCCAAACGCTCCTTTTAAATCGAAACGAAGTTTCCGATACTGCGCTCTAAAACGTGCTTCAGTTTCTAACGCCATGCGTTCTGCGGCGCGAGTTTCTGCACTGTAATCGTTGCGAATGTTTAACGGTATGGAAAAGGTCAGCCCAACGGTGTTTTCTCGCGCTTCCTGCCCTGCATTAATACCAAAAGTAGGATTTGCTTTTGCACTACGTCTAGTGACTTCTGCTTCTTCTTTTTGCGTGAGCCATTGCGCATAAGCGCTTGCTACTTTTGGGTGTTTTAGTAATTCTTCATCAGACGGATATGTAGCATTAGAAGGCCAAAAGTCGTCGGGTATAATCCCTCGCTCTGGCTCCCAATCAGGAAGTAACTCCCGCACCATTGCTTCGGCCATTTGAAGTTGAGCCTCTGCTCCCGCCACTTGAGCAAATTGTTTCGATAACGACAAAAAGGTAAGCTCTGCATCGATACTCCCTAGATCACCAGCCGCTTGACGTATTTCGACCAATTCAAGTAACGAATTAAGTTGCTGTTGTTGTGATTTTGCAATTACAGCGGCACTTCTTGCTGCACGCCAATTGATTAATGCATCAATAGCATCAGCTGATTTGTTTAAAACGACTTCTTGGTATTGAGCTTGTGCAGCAGTGCGCATAAAACCCGCTTTTTGTCGCCTTGCGCCTTGCCTGTCCCAAAGGTCGATTGTCTGTTCAACACCCACGCTGTAGTCATTGTTATCGCCATTACGCGTATAGTCAGTTGACAATTCAGGGTTATAAAGGGCTCGTTCAGAAGCATCAGCGAGCGCACCTGTGCTTAACAATTGTTCTTTGGCCGCGACAATATCGGGATGTTTGTTTATCTGTGAAGAGAACCAACTTTCCCAGTTCTGATTTTGCGCATGAGCAAAAATCGGTACAAACAATAAGCAAGTGCACAGCAGTTTGGTGCCATTAAATGTAAGTAAGCTAAGCCGTCTCAATGATGTGGCTTTTGTTGTTTGAATACGCTTAAAAGGCGCAGATAGCAGTGGCGACCTGACATGCAGGTCACGCCCAATAAAATGAGTAAGATTCATAATAATCCTAAAATTAAATAATAACGGACGTCGCGTTTAAGGTTATCGCGACTAGCTTTAAACAGAATTTAGGATTTTTGCTTAGGTGGGCGCAGTAAGCGGTTGATAGGTGCGTCTATAAGAGCATCTAGATAGTTAAAGTTGTGGTTTGACACCACGTGATGGTGTTTATTGATACTGTCATGACCGACCCACTGAACATGTGTACCATGGCAATGACCACAGTGATGACAGTCGGCTGGATTATGCTGCCCCTGTACTTGGTCGGTACTTGCATCTTGCGTACTTGTTGATGACAAACTCTTATCATGCTCAGCATGATTGTGTTCATGTTGCAAATGTTGAGTGTCTATTGCATCAAAATCTAACGAATTGGCCACAGCAGAAAACGACTGAAAGAGTATCAGCGAGATCATGATGTAACATATACGTTTTAAATTTTTCATAACAAGTAGCATACCAAACCTATTTCATTTCGTCACGACATTGTTCATCGGCAAATTCTAGCTCAACTGTAGTATGTTCAAAATGATACTTGGCTAATGAGCTTTGTATGCTCTCTTTTAATGACTGAATGTGTTCAACACTAACTTCTCCTTTTAAGACAAGGTGGACAGTCATAACATTGCGCTCTCCGTCTAACGACCAAATATGAAAATGATGGAGGTCGCTTACCTTATCGTTTGCAAGCAAGTCGTTTCGGATTGTTGACATTTGCTCTTCATCTGGCGTTGCCTGTAAAAATAGCATCAGGGTTTCTTTTAGGTTACGAAACACATTGAAGAGGATGAACAAAGTGAAGCCAATGGATAAGATGGGATCTAAAATCGCCCAAGGCTTGAACATTAAGACGATGGATACGATAAATACTGCCACCCAACCGAGAACATCTTCTAACAAGTGCCAATTAAGCACTCGTTCGTTTAATGACGTTCCTTCGCTTAGTTTATAAGCGGCAAAACCGTTTACTGCCATACCAAAAATAGATAAGGCTAACATTCCCTCTACTTGGGGCATTTCAGGCTCTGCTAAACGAGGGATTGCTTCAAACAAGATCCAAATAGAGCCTATGGTCAATACAACTCCGTTGATTAACGCCCCCAATAGTGAAAACCGCTTATAGCCATAGGAAAAAGTGCGATTGGCATCTTTATCGCTAAGTTTATTTAAGCCCCAAGAAGTACCAATCGACAAACTGTCGCCCAAATCATGCACCGCGTCAGCCATGATAGCGGTGCTGTTGGTTAGCCAACCACCAATAAATTCGATGATGGTGAACACCACATTTAGAAGGAACGCCCAGCCAATGCGCTTTGATGCATCGTCTGAATTGCCATCTGAGTGCGTATGGCTATGTGAATGATTATGACTGTGCATGTTTAATTTCCAATAATGCATTTACCTTATTATGTTTGTATGGATTCACTTAGCATATAAAACCCCGTTCTTTATCTTGTCTTATATCTATTGAATAGTGACTTTTTTGCATTACTCTCGATGTGTAGATACAGCTTCAAGCGCAATCTCCCTCTCACTTTTAAGACCGAATAATTTTTTGAGTATAATGGTTGCTGGACAAAAGCCCGTAAAGCTTTGTTGGAACAAATTTACGCCGACAAAAACAGTGAACCATACGAAATATGGGTGTAGCCAAATAGTTAGAATAACAGACAACAAAACCATAAAACCTGCAAATGCAGTGAGTGCTCTCTCTGAAGACATGACAACTCCTTAATAAAAATACCGAAAACGAACAAAAAAATTTGAGGCATCCTCGAACTGTCCCCAAAAAGTAAAAGGTTGTTTACCATAAAAAATGTTTAAACCACCTGATAATCGCCATAAATCAACAGGGCTATATTCTGCACTAACTTTTAAATAACCATCCTTATCTGTGGTTGAATAAAAGTTAAAGGCATTTAATACCAATGCTTGCTGCATACCTTTATAACGCAATCTTTGCGTAAACCATACTCGATGTTGTTTAGGCTCAAATTTAGGCGTCAGTGAATTTTGAATCAACGCTTGATGATCGAGGATGCTTTCGGTGTATAGTTGGAGGCTTCCTTCGAGGTTTCCAACAATTTCCTGTTCATATCCGAGTAACCATCGAGCTTGACGTGGTCAACCAAAATGTAAGCGGTCAAAATAGACCGCTCTTTTATTCTTAAGCTAAGCCCCTAAAATCTAATCATTGATTAATATAGGAGAAAATATCAATGACTAGACGAAGCCAAGGAATTATGCCAGCATGGTATCACTGGCATTTTCAATGATGTGGCTACCCATGTACTGCTGAGTGAAATATGTACAGCAAAGATCAACAGACCCTAACAGCTTTAACCAATTTGGCACTAATTAGTCGAGCATCATGACCAGCTTTAATGGCTTGTTGATACCAGTAGTTTGAAGTAGAGCAAGCTTCAAACGCTACAGTGACAGGTTTAGATTTAGCTAACCAAAGTGAAAATTCATCGGTACTCATCTCTACATTAGACGTAACTTTTTTACCGTGTAGTGTGCAAACCTGAATTATATTTTTTGCTAAATCGACGCCGACTTTAGTACGATACATTTTAAGGACTCTCTTTAATATTTTTTGTGTGGTAACAAAAATATTACCCCAAACTCTCAGGTGCGGGGGAGTCCAATTATCTCGCTGGGACAGTAACACATGGACTCTGTCGCTTCGCTTGGATTTTAGCCCACGTGTTACTACCCCTTATGTGGGTGTTATTTGCCAGCTTTAAACCTGGTATTTATGGATTTATTTTTTGTCACGGAGATTTGTATGGAAGAAGTAGCTGGTGGTTTAGGCAGGGCATTATATTTAACGCTAAGATGGTTTGTACTCGTTGCTCTTTTTGAAATAGTACTTTATTGGTATGGATACGGGACAATTAAACTCTTCACGTTTGGAAAGTATCCACAAAAAAGTAGTATTAACAAAACACTTTGCGCAGTACTCGGCTTTATATCTCTTTGTGGCACTCTCTTTTTAGTATCCTTCCTTTTTAAAAATGTCACATAACAAAAAAATTTAAGTTCGCCCGCTGCGCGTGCTGGAACGCATAAACGCGGGCTGCTTCGCCATTTTCTGCAGCAAGCAATTGCCCGTTATTGGAAGGTTGGCCACTAAGAAGGATTTTTTATGGAAACAGGTTCTCTAATTCTTTTTATATCCTGCTTAAGCGGCTTTATATATTTAATCATTGGTTATCTGCTTAGCTTCAAGCAAAAAGCAGATGTACTTAACGGCATCGACTTTTCTAAAATTGCCGAACTACCTGCTTTCTGCAAATACGTAGGCAATTGCTTTTTATTATCTGGTGTAGTAAAAATTTTAGTTGGGGTGTTCGCTTATTTAGCTTTTTTAAACCTATTGCTGTTCCTAGCTATTTTTGTTCTCTTCTCGACATTGCCCATTATTAATGTGGTCAGAACTATCCGTAAGTTTCAAAAAAGCACTTCGTAAGCAATGCGTGGCTAACAGGCCAATCAACGCGCTTACTGCGTTCGTAAGGACGCATACACACGGGGTAACTTCGCCATTACTCCGCAGTATTTGTGTACATTAACTTAGTATCATGCACTTTAAAGGATGTTTTAAATGGAAATTACTCAGCAATACAAACCAACCCTAAACAGTCTTCTTTCGGTAATCGGGGGGTTAGTTTTTATTTACCTATCAATTGTCGTCACCGGGTTAGGTGCAGCAATTGCTATACCGGAATCAATTCTTAACCCAATGGCCACATTTTCTCTAACCGTTGCGTTATCAGTCGTAGACTTAATAACTATCGGAATACCACTTGCCATCTGCTTTGTCATGTATGCTTGGCTTTTGAAATCGTTTCTTAAAACGACTAATTACTACCTCGTTGCAGCTCCCTATGTAATGTTTTTGTTGTTTAGTTTTTTAGAGCCTGGATTCTCCAGTAACTATTCTGTTTATTATGTAGCACAAGTTATCGCCAAAAATTTGCCACTTTTGGTGTGTGTTTATTTGTTAGGTAAAGCCAGCAACAATAAAAGCGCTGCATAACAAGGGTTTTAGGATATCTGCAGGCGCACAATAAAACATAAGAGAAGGCCAATTCTGTGGTGTGTTTGTTTATTCTGCACACGTTCAATTATCATTAAATAATGGACCACAGTTAAAAGATGAGCGCAAAATGCTGAGAGGAACCGGCACTAGGACTCAGCGAGCGCTATTGATTAGTATTTGATATCAGGCCTGCAAATTATAAAGAAGAGGTCGAAGGTGGTGTTAACACGCTTTCTTAAATAAGCCCAAGTTCCGCCAGTTTTATAGTATCAAGAGAATCAAATTGTATCTTACAGCCTTGCTCTATCATTGTTAGCCACGCAAATCGCAAAGCATCTGCGCGTTTACCTACCCAAAATTCCTTCGTTTTATTGATATAGGAAACTACAGGCTTTGTGTACCCATCTCGGTATATACGGCGAATAAAAGTAACGTCAGGACCAAACGATCCCATAACTGCTGAATTGCTAACATCAATTGACGTTAAAAGCGCATCGAAAGCTGCTTCCAAATCGCCCTGTCGGTACGCCAACCAAGCTCTGGCAACACCTACAAAATGGGCTTCTGTACTAAAGTTGTCAAAAACATTACCGGCTATTTGCTGATCTCTACTGAGGTTTTCGCCGTGTTTAAAAATAAGGTCAATCTTGGCATTTACAGTTTCGATAGGGTCGAATTGTGCGCTATAAATAAGGTGCCGGCTTAAATCCGCTATTACTCTATATGGATTTCTATTGGCTTGGCTACTTCGCTGATAATCTCGTAACGTGCTTTCAAATAAACGCTTATTTTGTTGTTCAAAATAGGCTAACCGCTCATTAACGAATTGATGGTACCTAGGGTCGTCACAGCCCTTTTTATAATCTGCAAAAACGCTAGCACTGTACATTAATGCAAAGGCGCATAAAAAAGTGCTGATACTAAAACCACTCCTCACTAGAGCTATTATCATAAGCCTCGCCGTGTATATATGATTATTTAGTTACTCAAAAGTTGGGAATATTGATCTCACTGTACTATTGTTCCCGTTACGCTATTGACCTCGTTACGCTATTGACCTCGTTACGCTATTGACCTCGTTACACTATTAATTTCGTTACACTATTGCCCCACAAAACTAGGGAGATGCGATTTATTTCATAGGTGCACGTTCAACTAATAACAAAAAGCCCCGCTTTTGCAAGGCTTGTAAAAATTAGATGCGATATTGGCTAGGGTTAACGGATTAAAATCTAAATGTTCCCAATAGAGTTAACGAGCCCAGCGTGCCTTCATCAGTATCGACACCGGCACCAAAACGAATTGATGAATATGCATTGAACCAATAGTTAGTGCCCAGCTCTATGACATTTTCAGAGCCAAATCGGTCGTTGTTTTCGTGTATTGCCATAACGCCAACGCTCCAGTTGGGCTTAAAGTAATAGTCTGCGTCGATTTCTAAGGTCAGCTCATCATCAAAGTGCGTACCTTTGAACTTTATATCCCAACCTGGGGTAAAGCGAGATGGGTTCAAACCGAAGCTGGTGTAGCGAGCAAACACGTTAGCGCTGAATTCTGAGTCACTAAAACGCTGCTGGTCGCTTGAACCGTCGAAAACTCTTACCGTTTCATCCAAATCGTAAAAGTCTACTCCAGCACCTACTTCCCAGTGCGCGCTAACAAAACTAGACACATCAACGCCAAAGCGCTGCAATGTTGCATCGTAAAACCGTTTATCTTCGGTTGTTCTGCCATATCGCCCTCTCACAACCAAATCATCGTCAGAAAACCACTCGCCGTTAACGTTTATTTGGTCAACGTCATCTATTCCGAAGTAATCTACTGAAACATTGTTACTACGCTGCAGGTAGGGGCTTATCGCGTAAGGCTGTTCACCAATATTCACCGTGTCGAAATAGTAGCGGTAAGCTGCACCAATAAAGTTATCGTCAGCATCTCTCACGTCAGAAAAGCCGATACTTATTTCATGATTGATTGGTGTGGTTTGAGCGAACGCTGTAGAAGTAAAAACAGAAGAAGAAACAAAAGCCAAGGCGTATAGGCCAACTCGATGTGTGAACATAGTAAATCCTTTTTTTGTTTAAGCGCCTTTATCAATCCGGCGCATTATGAAAACGCGGTGAGAATATAAAGAACTATGTCTGAACACAAGCTGAACGCTCAAAAAAATATTTTCAGATCATTGCCTTAGGTAATTCATGTGCACATTTCACTCGTCATGTGAGGAATCTGAGTTAATGTTATTGGTGTTGAAAAAGGCGAGCCCACAAAGCACTGACTAACTTCGCATCGGCTTGTTCGAGTTCATTGTTGGAAAAGGCTCTATTTAAGCTTTCTGTCATGTTGTCGTTCAGCTGTTCCATTGTCGCATTCTCTTGCATTTCAAGCTGTCTCGACTCTACTGCAAAGTGGCCTTGCAAATAGCTGGCTATAAACAATTCATCATCGTCACCGTGATTAACGACGTCGTCTAAAGCCGCTTCAATTTTTGCGATTTTTTCTACCACGTCTTGTGGTGCAGCAGCAGGTGGTAACACTCTTTTCTCCTCGTTATTTTGTTCTTTTTAAAGGTGGCCTTTTAAACCACTTGGTATTCACTTTTTTCACATACTGTTGAGTCAGTACTCATGATTTTTAATATGTTAAGTTTACTGAAAGCCGCAAGTTATATGGCGTTATACAGCACTTTGTCTTTGTAGCCGGTGATAATAGTGAAAGCCCCCGCCAGCTCTTCATCCAGCTTTGGATCGCCCGAATCAAGTCTTAGTGGTTTGCCGTCTAGCGCATGGATTTTTTGTTTGGTGGCCACCACCATCATATTTTCTTTACCTATTTTGCGAATAAACGCAGGGCTCAACTGTTGATTACCTCTTCCAAGTATATGCCCTTGACCGCCGATAACCGTAAGCACCACTTTACTGGGCTTATTTTTTGTGATGTTAAGCAATTCAGGTGCACTAACATCGCTGGCGACTAATTCGCCGTTTTTTATTACATCTACACCAAGTAATGTGTTGTCGAGGCCAAGATATTCCATAATGGCACCAACGGTAGAGCCGGAGCCCATGACGAAAAGCGTATCTGACTCATCTTCCATTAATTCAGCTACATAAGCTGAAATATCATCGAGCACCAAAGCTTCGTCTTCTTTGCCGCCCATTTTTACTGCCTGAATATACGTCAACTCTGCCGGAACTCGCATTTCACCGTAATGTTTAGCAATCACCTTGCCCTTACGAAAAGCGTCTTCGTCGATATCACGAACTTCGGCATCCATTACACTAACAAGCTCTCCGGCTATCATTTGGCTAACAACCTGACCTGCAGCGGCAGGCGAAACACAGTAAACTCCCGAGTGAATTTTACAGCCTGCCGGTACACCGAGAACAGGTATTGAATCGCCCACAACACTACAAATATTGCGCGCAGTACCATCTCCACCGGCAAAGAGTAAGAGATCTACATTAGCCTCGCACATCGCTCGTGCTGCATTTTCTGAATCTTCTCCCTCAGTTTGTTGGCTGCTAGGACGGTAAATTACCTCGCATGGAATACCTAAAGATGCGCACACGCTCTCGCCCATTTCTCCGGCCGCTGTGAATACCGAAAACTGCCCGTTAAGCGCTTCTAGAATACTGAGCGCTTTAGCCATTTTCTCATTGGCTTTTTTCTCAGCGCCCATCGCTAGGGCCTTTTCACGTATTTGTGCGCCATCGCTTCCTTTCAAAGCCAGTGCGCCGCCAATACCCGCAAACGGATTTACAATTATTCCTAGTCGAAAAACTGGCTTACTCATGCAGCATTATCTCCAACGCGTTTGGTTGATAAAGTTTCGTGTTCGGTAACCGTATTAAATGTCGTTGCCAATGCCGAAATAAAACGTTGTGCCCTATCAGGAAAACCATTTTTGCGGAAATAGGCCAACTGTGCGGCAACATTTTTTGTAAAGCCTTCTCGATCTGGCTCTGCACCATTCAGGTTATCTGTACTAACTTGAAATTGCCGCCCTGCTGCTTCGGTAAATGCCCACTCAATGGCTTGAGGCTTTATTTCTACCTTTTCAAACTTGGCTTGCTGCTGCTCGTCTCTACCGTCTGGGCAATACCAATAACCATAATCTTCCATCAACCTGCGCTTTTCTCCTGCAATACACCAATGAGCAACTTCGTGCAGCGCACTAGAAAAGAAACCGTGGGCAAAAACTATTTGATGATGATCACAGTGCTTACTCGCCGGTAAGTAAATGGGTTCATCGTCACCCAAAACAAGCCGCGTGTTGTAGTCGACAAACGTGCGATTAAATAGCGCGATCAGTGTTAAAACGCTGGCTTTTTCATTGCTATCTTTAACGCTGCCATCGCCATGATCTGTGTGCTGATGATTAATGTCCATTTGAGTTCGTAATACTTAACCGACGTTGGTGCGAGCCACGCACTGAGTATGCTGGATAAAACAAGCCTACCTGGTGTTGCGCAAGCATCGTCACAGAATTAATTTGGCGCAGATTATATCAGCAAAGAGGTGACTTCTCACTTGAAAGCTAGGCTCGCATGAGTCAATCTAGCTTTACGAATTGATTCACTTATCAAAAACATGGGGTGAAAAAGCTTGGCACAAGACATCATTAAACATATTCATCGCGTTAATGCTCAACGTGACTTGGCAAACAAACTGAATATTATGCCTCTTGTGCATCAACTCCAAGACTGGCAGTGTCAGCGATTATTAGTGAGCCACGATGATTTGGCCCAGCAAAAGCGCTACCAGAAGGCGATGGCGTTTTTCGTTGAGGAGCTTTACGGGCCTAAAGACTTTAGCCAGCGCGATGCAGATTTAGTGCGCGTAATACCCAAATTGGCAAAAGTACTGCCCGAAAAAGCCATGAATGCGATGAATGATGCACTTTCTCTAAACGCGCTCTCTTTCGACTTAGATATGGAGCTAGCCCAGTATCTACATGCTCATTTTCTAAACGAGCCAATTAATAAAGACACCTATGCAATGGCATATCGGCATGTTGGAAGAAAGGCAGATCGCGAGAAGCAGATAAATATTATATCGCACCTAGGCGATCAGCTTGCCGACGTAATCAAAGTGCGGGGTATTGGTATGCTTATTTCACTTTCTCGTCGCCCAGCAAAAATGGCGGGGTTACTTGCACTGCATGAGTTTTTGGAACGAGGATTCAACTCTTTCAAAGCCATTGGTGACGTGCAAAGCTTTATTCAACCGGTATTGAAGCGTGAAACGCAACTTATGGAAATCTTACTGAGCGAAACTACTCGGCTGCCAGTTGATAATCCGCTTCCCAATGTGCCATTACAGCCGTAAACGGCAGGCCATTAGCAATAACAGGTTTAACAAGGAATTTTGTTTGAAAGAACACGCTATTGATTGGATGTACGATAAGCCATTCATTCAAGACTGGCATATTGATGCGACACATATTGACCATTACAACCACGTTAATAATGTGGCCTACTTGGCACAATTAGAGAAATTGGCATGGGCTCACTCTAATGCGTTAGGACTTCAATTTACAGATTACCAAACACTTAATCGAGGCATGGTAATTAGACGTCATGAGTTGAATTATCATCTTCCTGCGCACTTGAATGACACCTTACAATGCGCCACATGGATAGTGAAATGCGATAATAAACTTACGCTTTCTAGACAGTTCCAATTTATTTGCTCTAAGCGCAAAAAAACGGTGTTTGATGCGCTTACCCAGTTTGTATGCGTCAGTTTAGACACAGGCGCGCCAAAACGGATGCCGGCTCAATTTATAAGAGCCTATGGCGAGGCGTGTATTGAATTACCTGCAGAAAAACGCGAGCGATAATATGCACACATTCGTAGTTAGTTTTTGAGTAGTTTGAATGAATCGCATTCTGATAGTAGTTGTTATAGCGTTACTCAGCGCCTCGCTGGTAACAAACATATACTTGTGGCAGCGTCTTTCAAGCTATGATGAGGGCGGCTCTGTTAAAAGCGGCTATACTAGCTCATCAACGGGCAATGAATCGAATACAAACTCCGTGGGTGATAGCGTGTGCGGTGCTGGTAAAGGTGGCAGCGCAAACTGCAATAAAAACCCAACCCAGTATAACCCTAAAAGCACGGAGCTAATGGCTGATGCGCAAACGCCCTCACTCAAAGCGTTAACAGCAATGCTTGAGGCAGGCGAGTATAGCCAGCTGGCGGTAGAAATTAATAACCAGCTAAAGTTATCGCCCTTAAGCGAACCTCTGTTGCTTCTTGAAGCAGAGCTCGTAGAGCGCACGAAGCCTTTACCTACAGCGCTAATTAATTATTACGATTTAGCTGAGCTGCCGTTATCCCTAAGTGCCTTGAAAAAAATTCAGCACAAAGTAGAAAGCCTGTACAACCAAGCGCAAGCTCAGCTTCAAAAAAATCAGCAGTGGGAGCTTGTCGCCAAGCTCAACGAGCCGCTATTTCAACGCCAGCCAGACAATAAGGAATTCACGCTTAATTTGGCTACCGCCTATGCGCATCAGGAAAAAATGACACTAATGGAGGACGTACTCGCTGCCCTACCCTTTAATGATAACGATGCACAGGCTATTCGCGATATGGCGTACGCACAACAAACAGCAAACACAGACGCTAATGATGATGAAACAAACACTACCAACACCTTTTCTGATAGCCCAGACGATATTCAAGTCGCGCTCGAGCGAATAGGCAATCAGTATCGCGTTGAAGCCATTGCACTTAATCAACGCGCATCGATGATCCTTGATACTGGGGCTAGCACGACTGCCATTTCGTCACGCTTATTTGCCCGTTTAGGCAAAATGAGAAACCTGACATTTATTGGTATATTTAACGTTCAGACAGCATCGGGAAGTGTGGAAGCTCAGCTTGTAAAAATTCCAAAATTTACCTTTGCAGGTTACACATTTAACGATGTTTCAGCCATTGTACTTCCAGAGGAGGCGCTGCCTGATGCCGACGGACTTTTAGGTATGAATGTTCTTGGTGAATTCGATTTTTCTATTCTTCCCCAAGAGGACATATTGCTTTTAAACCTAAGAGAAAACAAATAGCTGCGTCTAATTACTCTAGCCTATCGCATAACCTGAGACAATATTCCCGCAATTAACGCGAATACAAGCATTGGCTTTATCGTTTGCTTAATCATTTTTCCTTCCTGGTTTTTTATCCCCAAAATTGCAGAGACCGCAATAATATTATTAATACACACCATATTTCCCATTGCAGCCCCAACAGATTGTAATGACAAAACCAGCGGGACCGACAGTTGCGCCTGTTCAGCGATACCATATTGAATACCACCAAAGGTAAGATTTGAAACTGTTGCAGACCCAGAGAAAAATGAGCCTAACGCACCAAGTAACGACGCTACATAAAGCCAATTTTCTCCGGTCGCGTCAGCTAAGTTATTAGCAATGATAAACATGGGCGATGATTCACCCCCTTGCATCATAAAATTAACCATAATAAGCGCTCCAACAAGGGCAATAGCGGGATGCTTGATGCGCTCTCCCGTTTCGGAAACTGCTTGGCGAAGCTCAAAAAAACTCACTTTTAAAAAAGGAATTAACAGGACAATGGTAACAATAAAAGGAATAAGCGCTGGAACATACAGGGTTTTATAAGACCAGCTGATAGTAGTACCAAGAATGTCATTCCAGCTAACAATGAGGGCTTTACTTACTTCAATGTCAAAGAGCTGAAACCAAACTTCGGTGTTATTTAAAAGCGGTTTTACCCCTAGCTGCTGCACACGCGTTATTACGAGAATAACGATCATGATAATAAATGGAGATAGACCCACTACAATATTTTCCAATGAGCTCTCTTTTTTCAGATTCGTACTGGTATGATTTACACGTTTAAGCCCCACTCCAAATTTTGCAAAGGCAATCGACAGGGAAAGTCCAATTGCACCGCCAATTAAGGCAGGGAATTCATAGTTTACTTGAGCCAACAAAAGGTAAGGCACAGTACAACTTAAAACACTGATAAAAATAAATACTGCATTAGCCCGAATATCGCGCCACCCCACTACGAATTTAAGCGCCAGTAAGGGAATAAAAAAACCTGCGACAAAATGAATGAAAGCAGTGAGAGAGGATACTTCTAATAATGTTTCCTCACTTAAGTTGAGCGCCTCAAAGCCGAACCAAGTGGGCGTGCCAACAGCACCAAACGAGACTGGAATGGTATTCATAACGAGCGTGAGAAGTGCAACACGCAGAGCGGGAAAACCCAATCCTACCAAAATAGGCGCAGCAATGGCCGCCGGCGTGCCAAAACCAGACGCTCCCTCAAGCATAAAAGTAAATGCCCAACCAATAATCATAAGTTGCGCCACTTTATTGCTACTGACACTTTCTAAGTAGTGTCTTAGCTTTTCCTGCGAGCCTGAACGAACAAGTATACTGTTTAGCAGGATGGCGCCCGCTACTATCGACAGTGGTGTTAACACTGAAAGTAAACCTGCAATTGTGTTTGCTGCTAATTCTGGTGCTCTACCCTGAAAGTAGAATAGCTGCAGAAAGCCAATGAATAATGCCGTTAATGGCAATGCTATATGAGCTGGCCATGGTCGCTCTTTTGTCATGCTCCAAACTAGCACTATGATGGGTAATGTTGCGATAAAAGTATCCATACCACGCCTTTTTTTGACATTCGCGCTGAAAAATTGACGAGATTCAGTGTAATGCAGCAACTCTGTAAAAACATAAAAAATGTCTTTTTTAGCCATGCCAGCAGTTAAAAAAAGACAAAGGTTGTAATTCGGTACACGATGAATATATAGTATTCGGCAAGTTACTTGTCGGAGTGCTTCACTGGTTATCCAGTAAGCTGAGACTGCGAAAGCGGGATCCGTAGAACCTGATCAGGCTAATACCTGCGAAGGGAACAAGAATAAATGTTGTATCGTGCTTTAACACTTTTTTTGCGTTTGAACAGACTTTAATGAAAGAATGTTCACAATAAAATTGATACGGGTTTGATGTCTTACCCTGTCAATCGCATTTAGTTTTAAACTTAATCGGCACGCGTGTTTTGCATCATGCTCTGCACTTCATTTTTCTTTTCACTCCTGACAAGCATTTTACCTAACGCCAACTCAAAAGGGCCTAAATGCTATGTCGACACGACGCGAACAGCGCCAACAAGCGCAACACTTTATCAATCAATTAGCCGGTGAGGCTTACCCAAACTCTACTCGTCATTACGAACTAGGAACCAGCAACGATATCAAAGTTGCTATGCGCCTTATTCATCAGCACGACAGTTTAATTGGCGGTACAGAGCAAAACCCGCTGCATGAACCAAACCCTCCTATTCCAGTTTATGACACTTCAGGACCTTACGGTGATCCGTTGGAAACAATTGATGTGCAAAGAGGGCTATCTCCAATGCGTTCGCCATGGATACAGCAGCGCAACGATACTGAAGAGTTAGATGGTGTTACCTCTTCTTTTGCGAAGGAGCGAGAGGCAGATGTGTTTGCTGAAGACTTTAGGTTTTTGCGCAGCAGAAAACCGCGGCGGGCTAAGTCACAAAAAAACGTGACCCAACTTCACTACGCTCGGCAAGGGATCATTACCCCAGAAATGGAATACATAGCCATTCGAGAAAATATGGGCCGCTCGTCCATTCAGCATGTCGATTTAACCCAACAACACCAAGGCGAAAGCTTTGGAGCAAGCCTACCCGAAGTAATAACACCGGAATTTGTGCGCCAGGAAGTGGCGGCTGGACGGGCAATTATACCGTGCAATATTAATCACCCAGAGCTGGAGCCCATGATTATTGGCCGCAATTTTTTAGTTAAAATAAACGCCAACATCGGCAATTCTGCGGTGACTTCGTCTATTGAAGAAGAGGTCGAAAAGTTGGTTTGGTCTACCCGATGGGGCGCAGATACCATTATGGATTTATCAACAGGTAGAAACATTCACGAAACGAGAGAATGGTTGCTTCGCAACAGTCCGGTTCCTCTCGGCACGGTACCAATTTATCAGGCTTTGGAGAAGGTAAATGGTGTAGCAGAAGCACTTACTTGGGAGGTATTTAAAGACACGCTTATTGAGCAGGCTGAGCAAGGCGTAGACTACTTCACTATTCACGCCGGCGTACTGCTTGAATATGTGCCGATGACGGCAAAACGAGTTACCGGCATTGTGTCTCGCGGCGGCTCTATTATGGCTAAATGGTGTTTAAGTCACCATCAAGAAAGCTTTTTATATGAACACTTTCAGGAGATCTGCGAGATTTGCGCCCAATACGATGTGTCGCTTTCTCTTGGCGATGGCCTTAGGCCTGGGAGTGTTGCCGATGCCAATGATGAGGCGCAATTTGCCGAGCTGCACACCCTAGGCGAGTTGACAAAAATTGCGTGGGAATACGACGTACAGGTAATGATAGAAGGCCCAGGGCACGTGCCAATGCACATGATTAAAGCCAATATGGAAGAGCAACTCACCCATTGCCATGAAGCCCCCTTTTATACGCTAGGCCCGCTTACTACCGACATAGCGCCAGGTTACGACCACATTACCTCTGGCATAGGTGCTGCAATGATTGGCTGGTATGGCTGTGCCATGCTCTGCTATGTCACCCCCAAAGAACACCTAGGGCTGCCCAATAAAGAAGACGTAAAGCAGGGGCTTATCACCTATAAAATTGCCGCTCACGCTGCAGATTTAGCGAAAGGTCATCCTGGTGCTCAAATTCGAGACAATGCCATGTCGAAAGCGCGCTTCGAATTCAGATGGGAAGATCAATTTAATCTTGCCCTCGATCCGCACACTGCCAGAGCCTATCACGATGAAACGTTACCACAGGCATCTGGCAAGGTAGCGCATTTTTGCTCTATGTGTGGCCCTAAATTTTGCAGCATGAAAATATCACAGGAAGTGCGAGAGGTCGCCAAAAAGGAAACACTTGAAGCGCAAAAAGAAGGCATGAAAGATATGGCTAAAGCATTTAACGAAAGTGGTGCAGAGCTTTACCACGGTGCCGACAAATCCGTAGGCCTTTAAATGACTGAATCGACCTTATTTAACTCGACATCAAACTCGCCATTATACGCACCGACTGTATGGTGTGTAGGCGGCACAGACTCTAGCGGAGGTGCGGGTGTAACCCGCGACCTCGCTACGCTCTGTGACTTGGGCGTGCGCGGCTGTGTAATAGTCACTCAGGTAACCGCACAATCGAACAGCAAGATGCTGGCGCAAACGCCTATGGCGCCCTCTGTGATTAACGAGCAATGGCAAGCTTTAGCAAGTGAGGGGTTGCCCCACTGCATAAAAATAGGCGCTGTTGCCAACGACGAACAAGCATTTTCACTTTGCGCCCGCATTGAGTTATTGGCTGGGCCTCGCCCCTTTATAATCTGGGACCCAGTGTTGCAAACTTCATCCGGGAGCACCATCAGCAGGCTCAGCAAAGAAGCCATAGTGCAACTTCTCAATGTGGCAGATATTGTAACGCCTAACGTTAGCGAGCTTGCAGCACTCAGCGAGTATTTTCGTAACCAAAGCACCATAAGTTCTCACCATGATGCTAAAAAAGCCGCCAAAACCTTGCTTGCAACTTCCAACCTTGCAGAACACCCTGGGGCCGAAAAAGCAACTTTACTAAAAGGCGTCTTTGTAAAAGCGGGTCATGCCGATTGGCAATGTGATGCCACAGATATGTATTTTACCCAGACCGAAGACGTTTCGTTTTCACAGCCACGGTGCGATGCAGGAGAGCTTAGAGGTACAGGCTGCCTGTTGGCCTCTGCCATTGCTGGTTTTTATGCCAAGGACTATTGTGTTAATGATGCGCTTACCCTCGCCAATGCTTATGTGAGAAAGGTACGAAACGTATCGACATCACAACGGGATAAGTTTCACCATCCTAAAGCGGTAGGCTTCCCTACAAACCCCGACATATTCCCTGCGGTGTGCTTTAAAAATAGTGTGTTTAAAACCTCTGCGAACGGTGAGAGAGAAATAAGTCATCAGCATAGTTCTCCATTTGAGCCATTTGTGCCCATTGCACTTAAAAGAGGGATTTACCCTGTTGTGGATAGCGCTGACTGGATAGAAAGGCTGTTGCCTACTGGCGTGAATATTATTCAGCTGCGAATAAAGTCAGATAAAAAAGATTCAGGGCAAGCATGGATATCTGAAGAAATAAAAAAAGCCGTAGCCTTAACCAGGGGCACGTCTTGTCAGCTTTTTATCAATGATCACTGGGAACTCGCTATTGAGCACGGTGCGTTTGGCGTGCACTTGGGGCAAGAAGACCTGTTTGATGCGGATATTAAAGCAATTCGTCACGCAGGATTGCGATTAGGAGTGTCGACCCATGGCTATGCCGAACTTCAAAGAGTAAAAGCCCTGTCTCCTTCTTATATTGCGCTAGGTCATATTTTTGCCACTCAAACCAAAACGATGCCTTCAAAACCTCAAGGGTTAGCGCGGTTGAAACAATATGTTCAATTGTGCGCAGACACCCCCACCGTTGCTATTGGCGGCATTGATATATCACGGTGTAAGGCTGCAGCGAATACAGGGGTAACCCATATTGCGGTGGTGAGCGCTATTACTAAAGCAACCAACCCAATTCACGCTTACAGTGCACTCAATACAGAGGCTGGTTATGCTTAATAAGGATGATATTCGACGTTACAGTCGACAGCTTTTGCTAGAAGAAATTGATGAGCATGGGCAGCAAAACCTTTTCAACGCTCATGCTGTAGTTATTGGTCTTGGGGGACTCGGCAGTTTAGTCGCTCGCTTTTTAGTAGGTGCTGGTGTAGGCGCTGGCGCAGGCAGCCTTACTTTGGTCGATGGTGATGTGGTGGATATAAGTAACCTACACCGCCAAGCGTCTTTTAATGAAACATATTTAGGTGATTTAAAAACATGGGCATTGCATTGCGAGCTAAACAAAGTAAACCCCGCAGTCAACCTTGCGATTAAAAGTCAATTTGCTGATGAAACTAACCTACCCGACATTGTCTCTGCAGCAACCTGTGTTATCGACTGTACAGATAGCATAAGTACCAGAATGGAAATCAATCGAGCGTGTGTGAAGGCTCAAATACCATTATTTATCACCGCCGCAAGCGGCCTTTCATGGCAGTCTGTAAATTTGCAATGCGGTAATAGCGAGACATCTTGCGGGTGCTATCACTGTCTTGTATCGCAAATAAAAGTAGATGAGAGCTGCTCAAGCCACGGTATTTTGGGGCCCGTTGTTGGTATGGCCGCCTGTCATCAGGCAACGCAAGCTTTACTTTTTTTAGCAAAAAGGCATTTAACCAAAATACAGTGGGGAGAATATATCGTCGGTAATGCCATCAATGGCACCACTAATTCATTCCACTTACCCCCGTTACCCAATTGTGAGGTATGCCAATGAATCACACCAGCGACTCTCATATCAGCAAAGAAAATAGCAGGCTAAGAATAGAGCTTGTTGTGAACGGCGAGAACAAGACGTATTTAAGCCCTATTACACTATTAGAGCTGGTAATGCGTGATGCATTACGCCAAGAGGGAACTGCCATTGCCTACAATCAATCCATAGTAAGCCGATGTCAGTGGTCAAACACCCACCTAAAAGACGGTGATCAAATTGATATATTTACATTAGTAGCAGGAGGCTAACCATGTTGAGACTTGCAAATCATCATTTTTCATCCCGCTTGTTAACAGGCACCGGCAAGTTTAATAGCGCTACCACAATGCGCGATGCCATTCATGCTGCCGGCAGTGACTTAGTTACTCTTGCCATGAAACGGGTTATAACAGCTACTCAAAGTGACGACACGCTAACTCACTTAAAAAAGTTGGGTGTGACACTACTTCCCAATACATCAGGAGCCAAAACTGCAGAAGAAGCCGTATTTGCCGCAGAGCTTGCCTTTGAAGCCACCGGCTCGCAGTGGATAAAGTTGGAGATCCACCCCGACCAGCGTTACCTGCTTCCCGATCCTATTGAAACCCTAAAAGCTGCTGAAATCTTGGTAAAAAAAGGCTTTTACGTTTTACCTTACTGCGGTGCAGACCCAGTATTATGTAAACGGTTAGAAGAGGCCGGTTGTGCTGCGGTTATGCCTCTAGGTGCGCCAATAGGCAGCAATAAAGGATTACAAACTAAGCCCTTTATTCGCATTATTGTTGAGCAAGCAAACGTGCCAGTTATCGTGGATGCCGGTATCGGTAGACCAAGTGACGCCATGGCGGCAATGGAACTTGGCGTCGATGCGGTACTTGTGAATACGGCTATCGCCACTGCCCGCAACCCAGTCGCGATGGCAGAGGCCTTTGCCTGTGCAGTAAAAACCGGACGAAAAGCTTTTGAAGCGGGTCTGGGTAAATCGCACTATATTGGCGCTGCAACCAGCCCTCTAACATCATTTTTGGAGAGCTAAATGCGTGTTACTGAGCAGTTATTACAGCAAGACCTGTCGCACATTGCACTGTCAATCAATAGTAAAACCGCTGCAGATGTAGAAGTAGCGTTGGCCGCAGAGAGTAAAACTATTGATGACTTTATGGCGCTAGTATCTCCTGCAGCAACCCAATACTTAGAGGAAATGGCGGCCCAATCGCAGCAGCTTACACGTCATCGTTTCGGTAACACCATGAACTTATTTGTGCCGCTGTATTTATCTAATCTGTGTGCTAATGAATGCACTTACTGTGGTTTCACCATGAGTAATAAAATTAAGCGCACCACGCTCACCGTTGAAGAAACACAAAACGAAATAAATGCTATAAAAGCTATGGGGTTCGACCATGTTTTGTTAGTTACCGGAGAGCACGAAACAAAGGTAGGTATTCGCTATTTTGAAGACATTCTTCGCGCTATACGTCACCAAATTAGCTACCTCATGATGGAAGTGCAGCCGCTTAAAGAAAATGACTACCGCAAGCTCAAGGACCTCGGTTTAGACAGCGTACTGGTGTATCAGGAAACTTATTCACCTCAGCACTATGCCAAATATCATCAGCGAGGAAAAAAACAAGATTTCTTGTGGCGGTTAGAAACCACCGAGCGCATTGGCCGCGCGGGAATAGATAAAATAGGTATAGGCGCTTTACTTGGTCTTGGCGACTGGCGAGTTGACAGCGTAATGACCGCCCTTCACGGCCAGCTTTTACAGCAGACCTATTGGCGTAGTCGTGTCTCTATTTCATTTCCTCGCCTTAGACGCTGTGAGGGAGGCGCAGGTCAACAGCACTACGCAATTCCTGACGAACGGCAGCTACTGCAACTAATCTGTGCACATCGTTTGTTTAATCCACAGGCTGAGCTGTCACTCTCAACACGGGAGTCTGCGCGGTTTAGAGACGGAGCATTGTCTTTGGGCGTCACCAGTATGTCGGCGGCTTCGCAAACGCAGCCCGGTGGCTACAGTGAGCCCTCCGAAGCACTGAGTCAATTTGATATTGATGATAACAGACCGGTGAATGAGGTGATTAAATCGATAGCCGCGCAAGGGCTAGATGCGGTTTGGAAAGATTGGATGCCTTTTGCCTATTAACACCTCAATTACAAAAGGAGCCTTTCGGCTCCTTTTGTGTACGCTTCAAAAGCTACACTTCAGCACAAATTCGCGTTCCCTGATCGATTGCGCGTTTTGCGTCTAGCTCTAGGGCTTCGTCTGCTCCACCTACCAAGTGATATGGCATAGAGAGTCCCTCTACGATATCTCGCAAAGGCTCTTGACCCGCGCATATAATGATATTGTCTACTGGCAGCACTTGCTGATTGCCATCTACCGTAATATGAAGCCCTTCGTCATCAATTTTATCGTAGGTAACGCCAGGTATCATAGTTACCCCTTTTGCCAGCAGTCCCACACGATGTGCCCAGCCGGTAGTTTTGCCTAGACCACGCCCCACTTTCGAAGATTTGCGCTGCAACAAAAATATCTCTCTCGGCGATGGTTCTGGCTGTGGTTTCATACCTTCAATACCGGCACGAGCGGTCATGGTCATATCAATGCCCCACTCTTTCATAAATGCAGGAATATCCAGACTCGGTGTTTCTTTTCCGTGTGAGAGGTACTCAGCAGTATCGAAGCCAATGCCACCCGCGCCGATAATAGCAACTTTATTCCCTACCGGTTTTTTATCTTTTAACACGTCGATGTAAGAAAGTACTTTTTTGTTATCAATACCCGGGATATCAGGCATTCTAGGCTTTATACCCGTTGCTACTAACACCTCGTCAAAACCTTCATCGTTTAGAACCGAGGCATCTACGCGGGTATTGAGTGTTAAGGTAATATTATCGTGCAGTTCTATTTGACGAGCGAAGTAACGCAATGTCTCATAAAACTCTTCTTTACCAGGAATTTGTTTTGCAATATTAAACTGACCGCCAATTTCACTGGCTGAGTCGTAAATAACCACGTCGTGGCCGCGCTGAGCCGACGTTACCGCAGCAGCTAGTCCAGCAGGACCAGCGCCTACCACAGCAACACGCTTTTTCTTTTCTGCAGGCTTGATGTTCAATTCAAGTTCGTGACATGCCCTAGGGTTAACTAAGCAACTTGTCATCTTGCCACTAAACACATGGTCTAAGCAGGCTTGGTTACAACCAATACAAGTATTAATTTCATCAGCTTTATTTTGCTGAGCTTTGCGTACAAAATCAGGATCGGCCAAGAATGGACGAGCCATCGACACCATATCTGCATCACCGCGAGCTAACACGCTTTCAGCCACTTCGGGAGTGTTAATGCGGTTTGAAGTGATAATTGGGATAGATAACGCCGCGCGAAACTTGGCGGAAACCCACGTAAAGGCAGCTCGAGGAACCTTAGTGGCGATAGTCGGTATTCGCGCTTCATGCCAACCTATTCCTGTGTTAATTATGGTGGCACCGGCTTTTTCTATTTCTTTGCCGAGCTTAACAACTTCGTCGTAAGTAGAGCCGCCTTCAACTAAATCCAACATCGAAAGACGATAAATAATAATAAAGTTTTCGCCTACGGCTTCTCGCACGCGGCGAACTACTTCAATTGGCAAGCGAATACGATTTTCATACTCTCCGCCCCATTCATCGTCGCGGTGATTTGTTCTACGAGCAATAAACTGGTTTAAAAAATATCCTTCAGAGCCCATTATCTCAACACCATCGTAGCCAGCGCGCTGAGCTTGAGTTGCTGTAGTGATAAAATCGTTTATTTGTTTTTCTATTTCGTCAGGCTCAAGCGCTTTCGGCTTGTAGGGATTAATAGGCGCCTGCACCGCCGAGGGTGCTACTAATTTGGGGCCATAGGCGTAGCGGCCAGTATGCAATATTTGCATACAAATTTTACCACCTGCTATATGAACAGCATCTGTCACTTCCTTGTGATTTTTTACTGCCTCATCGGTATCAAGGCGAACCGTAGACGGGTGTGTTGAGCCCTCTTCATTTGGGCCAATACCGCCAGTAACAATAAGCCCTACTCCACCACGGGCGCGCTCGCTGTAAAATGCAGCCATACGCTTGTGCCCATCGGGCAGCTCTTCTAGGCCAGTATGCATTGAGCCCATAATCACGCGGTTCTTTAATTGGGTGAATCCTAAATCGAGAGGACGAAATAGATGAGGATACACAGTGTGATCGGTAACGGTCTGATTCATTGCTCATTCCTAAAGTTTTGTCTTATGCCATTTATTACATGACATATGTGAACTAATAATTATTTGTGCCTGTCGACGCTACAATTTCATTTGTTTTATTGCGCTCGTTTTTACTGGGCTAGTTTTTACTGAGCTAGTTTTTTAACAGCGCTGTGTAGCGGCGGAAATTCTGGTTGCTGCTGTTTTTTTTGAGCTTCCATGGCAGTGAACACATCTTCCATATGAAACATGCCCGCTTGCCAGGTGGCCATATAATCTAAACTCTCCGACACCGTATGCTCTGTGGCATAGTTGATCATAGTTTTTGTGCCAGACACAGCAAGCGGAGAGTTAGCGGCAATTTGTTGCGCAACTTTGGTTACCGCGCTAAGCATTTGCTCGTGGTCATCGAATATTTCATTGATAAAACCAAGCTGCTGAGCTTCTTGAGCCGCAAAATTACGCCCTGTGTAGGCAAGCTCTTTCACCATACCAATCGGTATCAACTTAGGCAGGCGCTGTAAGGTGCCCACATCGGCAGTCATACCAATCTGGGTTTCTTTAATTGAGAAAAAAGCATCTTGAGTGCAATAGCGCATGTCACAGGCACTTAGTAAATCTACTGCGCCACCAATTGCTCCACCTTGCACAGCGCCGATAACGGGCATACGTACCTCTTCAATAGCGGTAAAGCTATCTTGCAACATTTTTACCGTTCTTCTCATTCGCTCAGCTCGGCGCGATGGATCGCCTTTGAAGTCTTCTTTCATGTTAAGAAATACCGCAAGGTCCATACCGGCAGAAAAGTGTTTGCCCGTTGAAGATATAATAATGACTCGTGCTTTTGCTTCATCATCAATTGCTCGAACCGCAGCGGGAAGCTCTGTCCAAAACGCAGGGTTCATGCTGTTCATCGCCTCGGGTCGATTAAGCACAATGTGTGCGACAAACCCTTCGTATTTTATTTCTAGTGTAGAGTAATTCATGGTTTGCGGTGTCTCCATGGTGAAAATCCTATTAACATTTTTGCAAACTAGACAGCGTCAAGATAAAAGGCTATGTTGACACTGTCAAGATAAAACTGTATTCAAGGTCACTACGACCTAATAACCTGAAAATTAAAAGCACGGAATTAAAAAATTTAATATGACGAGTGTGGCGCAAACCTATCATCATGGCGATCTTCGAACAGCCTTATTGCATGCGGCAGCAAAGCGCCTAGCAGACTATGGTGTAGACAGTTTGTCTTTGCGCAAGCTTGCGGAAGATGCGGGCGTATCTCGCACTGCCCCGTATCACCATTTTAAAGATAAAAGCGCTTTATTAAGCGCAATAGCTGCGAAGGGATTTAGCGACTGGCATTCCGCCGCAAAGCGCATTTTTGAACAAGACGAGAAATCACCAAAAGAGCGCTTTAGAGAATTCGTTCGCGAATACGTCGGTTATGCCGCTGATAATCCTGAGATGTATGAGCTGATGTTCGGGCGCACTATTTGGCAAAATAATGCGGCCACCAGCGACTTAAAAGACGTCGCGTTTCCCTGTTTTCAATTTCAGGTCACTATGACCAAGTTTTGGCAAGAAAAGGGCTTATTGCCCAACAACCAGGACGCACTCAGATTAGCGCAAGTTACGTGGGGTACGCTGCACGGAATAGCGCGGCTGTTGATAGACGGTATTTATGCCGACAGCAGCCACATTCAAGAAATGTGTGACTGCGCGGCAGACCTGTTTATGCAGCAGAAATAGGCACCGGCTGCCCTTCGTGCGCCGCTTTGATAAAATCGGCCGCGCGCTCTGCAATCATTACCGTAGGCGCGTTTGTATTGCCACCTATTAAGCTAGGCATTACCGAGGCATCCACAACCCTCAGCCCTTCTATACCTCGTACTTTTAATTGAGAATCGACCACCGCCATGGCGTCGTCATCGCTTCCCATTTTACACGTGCCGATAGGGTGATAGATGGTTTCGGCGCGCTCTCTCAGAAACTCGAGAATGTCTTCGTCACTTTGCGCCTCCTCACCAGGATAGAGCTCTTTGCCTTTAAACTTCTCAAAGTCTGGCGCAGCTAAAAGTTTTCTGGCTATTCTCACGCCGTCAATCATTACCTGCTGATCTTCAGGTGCACTGAGGTAGTTAGGATCTATGAGTGCGTGGTCTGCTGGGTGATTGCTTTGTAGCGAAATAGTGCCTCGACTTTTAGGGTACAAACAACAAACGTGAAGACCATAGCCATAGCCAAACGCCACTTGTCTGCCGTGGTCATTTAAAATAGCGGGTAGGAAGTGGAGCTGTATGTCTGGGTATTCCTCTGCTTGAGACGAGCGTAAAAATCCGCCGGCCTCCGCAATGTTAGATGAGAATATACCGTCTCTTTTCAGCGCGTATTCTGCTGTTGCTTTCACATATTTTGGCAGGGCTCCCGCGGCCACAGCGTAACCTTCACGAGCTTCACAGGTAAATTGCACAATAGCATCTAAGTGGTCTTGTAAGTTTTGACCCACACCAGGTAAATCCTGATGAACATAAATTCCTTTCTCTTCCAGTTCAACTCTAGGGCCAATACCCGAGAGCATTAGTAGCTGCGGTGAGTTAATTGCGCCTCCGCTTAAAATTACTTCGCTTTTGGCGTAATACCTTGCAACTGTGCCTTTTTCTCTTACCTGTACGCCTATGGCACGCTTGTCTTTCAATATCACTTTTTCAGCAGCCACCTTGGTAAGAACAGTGAGGTTATTGCGGTGTTTTGCCTGCGACAAATACCCCTTAGCCGTGGAACATCGCTGGCCATTAATTTGGGTGACGTGGTAATAACCCAAACCTTCTCTATCGTCTCGGTTGAAGTCGTCTAACTGCCTGTAGCCACCAAACGACGCCGAGTTAACAAAGGCATCTGACAGTACATCGGTGTGACGTAACTTACTCACGTTTAAAGGCCCACCTGTACCGTGATATTCATCAGCACCGCCTTCGAAGTTTTCCGAACGCTTAAAATAAGGCAGGACGTCATTAAAAGACCATCCTGCAGCACCTTCTTGGGTGGCCCATCGGTCGTAATCTTCGGCCTGACCGCGTATGTAACACATGGCATTAACAGAGCTACTGCCACCCAGAGTTTTTCCTCGTGGCCAAAATAGTTCGCGGTCGTACATCTCTTTTTGAGGCGCGGTATGATAGCCCCAGCCTATACCCTCAAAGCGACTTAGCAAGGAGATGCCAAAGGGTACGTGGATCATAGGATTGGTGTCTTTCGTGCCCGCTTCAATGAGTAAAATATCAAGCGCAGGATTTTCAGACAGCCGCGTGGCTAACACAGCCCCCGCAGAGCCGCCACCTACAATGATGTAGTCATATTTGCCTTGCATTTCACTCATATTCACTGCTCCAAAAACGAAAATTCATAAGGCGATTAACGCGTTTATTTTTTCGCACTTGTTTAATTGTTAACAAAACGTTGTGGTAAGACCAGATTAGCAAATTAGTTATCATTCGGGAAAGTTTTATGTTGTAACTTTCACAAAACGTAATAGTCTTGATGTGTTATCTACCTTTTGCCTGAGAGCCACGTCTTTGTTATGCCACTTTCACCGTCATCTTTAGAAAGTCAATCAGCCTCATTGTCAATTAAGGATAGCTGTAAGCTTTTGATTGCCAGAGTGCTCGTGAGGCTTGGAAAATTGCGCTACGACGATTTTACTAAAGACGAACTGCACGAATTGATATCTGATTTCTTTCCCCACCGCTTTTCGCTAAACATTCCCATCGGTACAGGGACTGTCAATATTCATGAAGGAGAAATCAGCTTTAACAATGAAGCAAACCGAATAGCACTTCAGTGTCTTGCCACTATTAATATCGATGTCGCAAACACTACCTTGTATCGTGCTCACCTTGTCGTGGTGGTGAGCGCTAAGCCCGACTATGATGAAATATCTAAAACGGTGTTGTTAACTCATGTATGCGTAGACACCATTACATTGATTAACGACGATTATGCACTGCTGAAAGACTCTCGATATGTGTTAAACACGTTTTTCCCGCAGGGCATTAATAGCTTGGTCACGTCGTCATTACGCTCTGCTATGTCGCTATTTACTGTAGGCACATCCGATTTGGCTACTGAGTATCTTAAGCTTTATCTCTCAGATTCAAAGCAAGCTGTGCTGGACTACCATAAACCCAAAATAAACCAAGCTATTCAAGAAGAGCTAAAAGGCACAAATTTGACTCACACAATGCGTAAATCTCACTGGCGCGAAGCTCTTTTTGCCCAAGTGGGTAAAAGCGTAAGAGTAGAAGACGACCGCTTACGCTTTTACCTCACAAAGAATGAAAACTCGCCCCAAGATTAAAGCGCATCTTCTACATTCAACACTTCTTTAATTCAGATAAATCAGTACTAATGGTCGCTTACAATAGACAGGGGCACAGTATCGATATGCTCACCAATGTCGTCAATATTTAGCCTGGGGTTATCTACGCTGGCCTCCAGCATATCAAAAGCCTCTTTCACATATAGCGCAAGTGGCTGCAGCGATTCTATATTCTTGTTGCAACACACCAACCCAACATTGGCAGTATCTGCGTAGGTCATAAAAGTGATGTTTACTCCGCCACCTGGTGTCATTGTGGATATAGGATAACAGGCCAAAAGCTTTGCATCTTTCAAATATCGAGTGTCTTTAGGGCCAGGAACATTTGAGATTAGTATGTTAGCAATGGGTTTAACCACATTGGATAACCTCAACCATTCGAATACTAACGCAAGAGATTGTATTGCAATGGTGTAACTACTAAACGCAGAAGGTCGTGCATGCTGGGCTGCGTGCTTTACTATACGATGATTCACTACTATTTGACGTAGTCGAAGATAAGGATCGTTTTCACCGTGGGCGAGCTTAACCGGCACAATGGCAATTTTGTTTCCTGTGGTTTTTTCACCCGGCTTTCTTAAATTAATCGGCATATTTGTGAACAATGCTTTCTTAAAAACCTGCCCGTGGTCTTTAAGCAGTTTGTGCACACCAATATCAAATGCACACAATAATACCTCATTCGCCGTAGAGCGAGTGCGTCTAGCCAGTGACTTTACCCGTTTAAAGTCTAAGTCTACTGTGGCTACTGCCCTACCCGCTTTTACCTGCCCAGTTAACATGGTTTTTGTACCCGTGAAGGGAACCGGCATGTAATGTGGGTTAACCCTGAGTATTTTCATGAAAATGCGCAAAAAGATAACAAACAAGTCGAATACGGTTTTTAGCGCATAACCTACGCCAACCAATCGCTTCACAAGACTCACTGGGTCTCGCTTTTTATTTCGAAGCCGTTTTACCGCCCAAATAGGGATAAACTTACCCTCGCTAGAATGCGATACATACCCAGACTGAAACCATCGCACCAATGTCGTTCCGTCGCCGTACATGTGGTGTACTCTGGCATAAATGGCGAAGGTGTCGCTGGTTTCATCAAAAATAAAATGATACTGCCATAGGGGTTTATCCGGGTCTAAGCGCGAGGCGTGGAGGCGAGCAACAAACGCATCGAGAGCCTCTCTGTTTTGCACATTCGCGACCCGATGAATTTGCACATGATAATCCATGTTCAAGGTTTTCACTGGCTTGAAGCCTATAGGGTAGCCAAGAAAGGTTTTTACCGTGCAGCTGAAAGGCGAAGTAGCGCGGGTATAACTCTTAATTTCTTTGAATAAGTTTGGCACGTAACTTTTTTTGTCAGCCCCTTCCGGCAAGGCCAATAGCTGTAAGCAGGCTACGTGTTTTGGATTTTCATCAGATTCAGTAATCCAAAATGATTTATCTAAGAAACTGAGCGTTTTTGACATTATTTACTCCCGCTGTAGCTATCAAGTGGCGATTCACTTTTTATATCACTCGCAAAGTCGTGAGAGTGCAGTGTATTCAACAAATGCGCTTTTTCTTTTTCATTCAATGCTAGTCGAGGAAGAATACTCACCATCATAAGCGATAGCGCGTGAAAGCGCTGAACCTCGTCGTCCATATGACTGTTTAATTCATCGAACTGGCAAGACTGTGTAATGATCAGCAAGATAAGTTCAACCAGCAACACCCTATCAGCTTCAGTAGCAACAAGAACCTTTCTCTCGCTTAACGAGGTAAATAAGAAGCTAATTTGGCGCTTGAGGTTAGCCAAAATGTGCTGTCGACGTTTTACGATAGATGGGTATTTTTCGGCCAAATCTGCTGGGCTTTTATAAAGAAAGCGAAAAACATGAATGCTATCGACGAGGAGATACAGGTAATACATGATTTCTTCTGCATTTAGCGTATCAAGCTTTTCCCTCGTCAACAGAGTTTGCATTTGCTTCTCATGCATTTTCATCAGCGCTATTACAATGCTCTCTTTCCCTTTAAAATGGTAATAGAGGTTGCCTGGGCTAATGTCGAGCTCAATGGCAATGTCGACACTCGTTACCGAGTTTTCGCCATGCTCATTAAACATCGCTAACGCAGTGAGCAAAATACGCTGTGCTGTTTTCATTTTTAACTACGCCAATGTTTGTCTCATAAAAACACTAAATAGAGCTGCATAAACCCCGCAGCCATTCCTAGCAGTGCACCGGTGACAATAAGCTTCCATTCGTCTTGCTGATAGGCGGGTCGCAGCACCCCCTCAAATTCTTCAGCACTGAGTGCTTGCATTCTTAAGCTTAAATCCTGACCTATTTGCATAGCCCCGTTGGCATAATCATAGGCATAAAGTAGATACTTTTCTGAGTTATCAAAAATTTGCTGTACCGCCAGCGCCTTCATCTTGTGATAATTTTCTGAGCCCACACCAAGTGCAAAATAAGGTTGGGCAATAGCCACGTAGCGCTCAATTGCATCGTTAACGTGAAGTTCAATAAGCTCAAGTAGCTGCGCCGAACCTGAACCATGAAGAATGACGTTGGTGATATTTTTAGGCGTGATAAGCTTGTCTTCAATAATAGAAGAATAAACCTCAGACACTTCTTTCTGACGCTTTAAAAACATTCCCTGAATGGTGAAAGGCCCTATCTTTCGCGGACGCTTTGGTTCAAATATGATTTTGATTGCAATCCAATTGGTGGCATATCCAACAAGCAAACCACCTAGTGGCAATATCCACCAGGCTTGGTAAAAGTGCCATAACAACATGGTGGGTAAACCGAATAAAAAGCCAAAGTACAGCCCTGAACGCACGATAAAGGGAAACTCTTTGCTGCCAGCGGTGAGAAAAATTTCGTTGATAAGTTCTGGAGAGTTAACCAGTTGCTCTACAACTAGCTCTTTAATATCGAGAATTTCGGAGACATTGTGTTGAAAGTCATCAACCATTTTGTGAACGACATTAGGAATATCGTTTTCGATACGTTGGTAAACTAAATCTTTCCCTTGAACCGGCAATGCGGCCCACATTTGCGGAGCAGATTCGGCCATAACGTTATTCACTACTTTGCGAATAACCTGACTCAGTCGACGCTCTATGGCTTTGGTAAGCTCGTCGGGATCTAACCGTTGAGCCAACTCTTCGACACTTAGTAATTTGCCAAGAACCAGTTCAACTTCTATTTCAGCCATTTGTCGACGCTTTGCGGGAATCAGCCCCTGCCAACCTAAAAAGGGCTTTATCCCAACAAATTCAATGGGATAAAACATCATCTTCACGGCTAAATAGTTCGTCACCCATCCAACTACCGCGCTAATCAGGGGTATAGATAGTAGACTTAAGGTTTGAAAATTCCAGTCCATACAGCGAACAAATGTTCCTATTTATTATTCTACTCATCAGGCTACTGAGTGCTTATGATTTGGTCAATGTAAAAAACGCAATTAAAGGTAATTGTTGATAGAAAACAAGTTTTCTATGTTAAATATTCCTTCTCAAACAGCGCTATTCTTAAATAACCCGCATCAAAGAATGCATCTCGATAAAAAGTTTCGTCAATTCAGAAATCTACAGCCCTCTGTATACAACCTTAGGTAGTGAATTCTAATTTTGCTACCTAAACTGTATATTGCTAAAAGAGCGTCAGTAGATTTGTCACTTGAACGTCTGGTCTTTGCATTTAATAGGTGGTTGTCATGACAGCATTCGATATACAGTTAAAAAAGCTAGAGCGTGATATTGAGCACGCAAGTTGCTATGAAGAATATGAAGCTGCCTGCATAGCCCACGATGCATTATCTGGTGCAGATGAATGGAAAGCACAAGACAAAAGCGAATACTATGATTACAAACTTATTCAAAAGCGTGTTCAGCGTCTGCAAATAGCCCGTGGTAAAGGCGATGTTCATGCATTAATGTCGATTTTGCATGAGGGACTTCACGGTAATTTAGGTAATATTGCAAACCCGGTGTTACAGAGCTACTGCAAAATAGGAACAAAAAAACTCATTGAGCAGTTTATCAACGAGGTTTCGCTTACTTTAGAGCAAATTGTAAATGCGAATGAAGACGACGTTGATTTTTACGAAAAGCTTTCGTTTTTTGAAGAGACGGCCCATGCATTTGGCCGCAGTTGCCTAATGTTATCTGGCGGGGCTGGGCTCGGCTTTTTCCACGCTGGCGTGGTTAAATCGCTGAACGAAAAAAAATTACTCCCTACCGTCATTTCTGGCGCAAGTGCAGGCTCTATTATTGGCGCTATGCTTGCAACACGAAATCATGATGAATTAGTAGAATCTCTCGACTCAGAACGCATTTACGAAATGTTTAAACACTGGCGAACATTTGCGGGTTTAAAAAAAGGCAGTCTCTTCGATAGCTCTATGCTGGAAAATGCACTCATTGAATTATTTGATTTAACCACCTTCGAAGAAGCATTTAAAAAGACCGGCCGACACGTCACTATTACGGTGTCACCTGCCGACTTACATCAACACTCGCGTTTGTTAAATGCCAAAACATCGCCAAATGCCATTATCAGTCAAGCAGTTCGCGCTTCTTGTGCCGTGCCTATTGTGTTTAGCCCAGTACAGCTTAAGGCGAAAACCCCCTCTGGTGACATTGTGCCCTATATACCCAACCGCCGGTTTGCGGATGGCTCGCTAATGGCTGATTTGCCGTTTAAACGGTTGGCACGTTTGTATGGTGTGAACCACAGTATAGTTAGTCAAACAAACCCGCTTGCAGTGCCCTTTATCTCGTCACGCAGAATTGATGCAAATTCACTTTGGGATATGACCACTCGCCACATTGGGCAGCTAGCGAAAACTAATAGCGTATTTGCCATTGATATGATTGAAAAAATGGTAGGCAATAAGAGTGCAAAACTTGCCATTCACAAAGTTCGATCCATAATTGACCAGCAGTACGTAGGAGACATCAACATATTGCCAAAACGTCAGCTTAGTAATCTTTCTAAAGTACTTGCAAACCCAACGTTAGAAAGTATGGATGAGTTAATTACCAGCGGCGAACGAGCGTCTTGGCCTCAACTCCATGTAATAGAAAGAAATACCAAAATAAGCGAGAAATTGCGGTATCATCTGGCACAATTGAAGAAACGAGAAGCCCTTGAGTTACGGCATGTTGCGCAATAACCGCTACACGGCCCACACAACGGTAGAGGCGAATGTAAAATTAAAGGACTACGGTGAGCGCACAAAGTCAAAACCCCGACAATATATACACTCAACAAGTAAAGCATCTGCTTTCCTTGGTATATCCTCAGGAGTCTGGTTTTGGCTCAATCTTCGAAGACGCTCGCCACTACTTTTCACTTTCCACAACGCTTGAGCAGCACACCGCTGACTTAAAAGCCCAACTTTTAAAATTAAAAGACAGAAAGGACAAAGAGGTTCTCGCGGGTCAGCTCACGCAACAGATAAAAAATAACACCCAAAAACTGGAAGAAGAGCGTTTAGCGCGCTTAGAGCGATTAGAGACTGTTTGCTCAAAAATCATTTCTCTTTGCGAAGGAGAAACATGGGCAGAAACGCAGCAGCTTAGCGCCAAGTTTTTAGGCACGTTAATGCTTCTTACCCGCGGTGCAGACGGTAATTTTGCCCGTGTACATCAGCGTTACAAACCTATTTATAAAGCGGTGCTCACTTTGCGCTTGGCCGATCGGTTGCTTGCTCACGATACGATTGCGCACTCTTATTTATCTAAATATCGAGAGGCAATTGCCCGCTTTAGAAACGACCAGTATTGGAAAGATAAATGGAAAACAGAGCTGGGTATTCCATTAATTTCCGCCGCGCTTTTACAAGATATTGGATTACAAAGCTCTGCGGCCCTCACTATTTTGAAAGGCCCAGATGGTGATCTTGATGAATTTAGGCTTTTAGACGAATCTCAGCGAAAAGACTTATTAAAAATAAACTATCACTTCACTATGAAGTACTTAGCCGATGGACTTGGTATTCCTAAGTACACCGGTAATGTTAAAGATGAGAGAGACCGCTTTATCAAAGTTCACAGCGATGCATCATCGTTTTTACAGCAACTTGTTAAAGACGCATTTTTATCTAAGACAGGATTGGGTGAATTAGTTAAGATTCCTCAGATTTATGTCTCTATCGTACTATCAACAAAATCTGACTATACCCGCCTTGATTTACCAAAAGGCTACCTGCTTATTGAACAACTTGCGAAAAAAGGCAGTTTAAATAAACACCTGGCCCAAGATTTCACAAATTTAGTGGGTTACTTTCCTCAGGGGTTTGGTATCACGTTTATACCCACCAATGAGAAAGGCCAAGAAAAGAATCAATATGAATATGCTATTGTTGTAGGCCTTAATCCGGCCAAGCCAGCAGAGCCCATTTGTAAAGTTGTCACCCGTAATCAGAAATTCGTTACTAGCGGGGCACAGGAAGTCATTGATAAAAGCCGCAACTTGTACTTCCCTGCGAATAGGAAAAAGTTGATGCGTTTAGGTGAGGCAAGATTAGGCGAGATAATGGCTCAGCTATCGAATAACTTTACGCAAAACTCTTTAGACGAGTTGGTGCCAAGCTTTTGGGAGCCACACGATTTCTTTGGATTTAAAAAGCATCAAAATTTGTGGACAAAAAATAACTAGCTGTAAAAAAGACAAGTGGCAGATAGCCAGGTGGTGGACAGCTAGGTGGTAGATAGCCAAGTGCTAAATAGATAGGCCCAGAAAGAAGCCGCCTTTAACTTTTAGTAAGCAATATTGAAAAGCAATCTTAGTTAGTGATATTAGCTAGTGATATTGGCTAAAGATATTAGTAAGAAGTTGCACCTAAGTGTTATATCCCGCCTATGGTTCAGTTGCTCCTGATGGCCAACTGTTTCACAAACCGCATATCGAGTAGGGTGAGGCGTCACCGCCTCATCCCTCTCACAGAACCGTACATACGGGCCTCGTATACGGCTCATGCACATAGTTATTTAGCGTAATTGCTAGTTGAAGAAGTCGACTTTGCCGTTGTTTTTCTAGCGGCTGGTCTTTTTGTCGCTGCCTTTTTAGCTTCTGTACCTGCTGATGCTTCAGAGCTTGTTTTAGCCGAAGCTGCTTTTGATGCGGTACTAGATGTAGCTTTTGCTGCTCTTGTGGCAGTCTTTGGTTTGGCGGTAGCTGTGGCTTTTTTCGATGCCTGCTCTGCGGCTTCTTTAGCAGCTAAAAGAGCAACCTGTTCTACCAACGAGTCAACTTTCGCAGAAAGCGCATCAAGTTGCTCGGTTTTGCGCTGATGCTTTTCACCACCGGTAAGCATTGTATATACCGTTGTTGATTTAACCAGATTTTGCGCAGCGTCAACAAACATAAAAGGATTAAAGGTTCGTCTTAAATCCGCCTCAACTTCAACACCTTTGGTTTGCATCTGTTGAAACACTTCCTGTGTTTTATCTATCTGTTTACTCACAATTCCAGCGGCTTGGTC
Source organism: Alteromonas sp. RW2A1 (assembly GCF_001886475.1). Classification (NCBI taxonomy): domain Bacteria; kingdom Pseudomonadati; phylum Pseudomonadota; class Gammaproteobacteria; order Alteromonadales; family Alteromonadaceae; genus Alteromonas; species Alteromonas sp. RW2A1. Next base: position 2,731,689 of record NZ_CP018031.1, read on the forward strand.
TAACTCGGCGGTAATCATATCAGCGCCAGCAAAAAACCAACCGAAAAGTGGAGACGATTTTAAAGGAGAGGGTGAAGGAGATTTTACGAGACCCTTTTGCATCGACGACGGCGATTGTACTTCTGCTTTTACCACAGTGGTTTGCTTTGTATCAGTACTTCTATTACTCATAATGCCTCCGAGAACGGGAGATAAAGAAGATAGCTGCGGTATAGCCTAAAACAATACTGTTGCCTATACCGCAAATCTTTTAGAGAGGTTACCACTTACCGTGCCTTTGCTGATTAATGCGTGCAAAAACCAGCAATGGCCGAAATGTAGTGTTAAGCGCAAATCGACGCCGGTTTACTTGTTTGCTGCAAGCTTAGCAACAGCTTCGGTAAGTGCATCGATTTTTGCCGACAACTCATCAATACGCTGATCTGCTGGCTCATCGTCTAAACCTAACTTTTTACGTACGTCGGCAACACGGTTTTCAACTTCGTTAGTCGTCGATTTAAACTTGCTGCGTGCATCGCCTTCTAAAGACTCACCCTTTGAAACAAGCTCGTCAAACATCTTACTTGCTTCTTCACTTAGCTTGTCGTAACGACCCTGCGCTTCATCTACGCTTTTTCCATAAGCGCCAAGACCTGCTAACCAAATTTTACGCGCCATTTCTTCAGCGTCGTTGATTTTGCCTTTGATAGTATCTGTAGTAGTCATTTTGAGCTCCTATGAATGCTTAATGTGGGTGTGACTAAACACCATAAGAAGACTTTACGCCGAACAATTAGAAACCGCATACTAAAAACAAAAAAAACGCCTTTTAATAGTGTTGCCCATTAAACTAATTCAAAATGTGAATGGGAAACGCTATTAAAAGGCGCTTGTTGTTGGTCCAATGCTTTAGCGCTGACCGCGAATGAGAGCAATAACCTCTTTCAACCTGCCTTAGTCTACGATGTCATTAGGCATGTCGTGGCGAATTTGCTGCCAAACCTTTCCACTCTCAATACCGTAATTTCTTACTACATTGGGTACTCGGTCGTACTCGCCACTTTCAGCTACCTCTAGCAGGTCGGCATAGTACTTCATAGCAATATCGCGAGCCGGTTGGTGACTGAAGAAATAACCACCAATGCGAGAATATAGACCGCGGAAACCATTCATCATGAGTACGAAGACATTGTTGTTTGAAGCGAGCGCCAAGTCGTGAGTCATTTGATAGTCAAACTGAGCGAAGGCTAAACCTTCTTGTTCCACGTTTTTATAGCGTGCAATAATATCGGCAGATGCTTGAGAATTGTGGCGTATAGCGCCTCGAATAAACACGGCACTTAGATTTGTTCTCGCCGCTAGCAAGTTATCTACTAGCTCAGGAATACCCTCTTGATCTAAGCGAGCAAGTGTCTCGAGGATGTTTAAACCACAAGTTTCCCAGAAGTTATTCACCTTTGTGGGCTTACCATGCTGAATTGTCAGCCATCCATCTCTGGCAAGTCGCTGCAAAACTTCTCTCAACGTTGTTCTTGTGACACCAATTAGCTCAGATAACTCTCTTTCAGCAGGCAATATTGTACCTGGCGGAAAGCGGCCGCTCCAAATTGATTCAACAATGTATTCTTCGGCGAATCCAGCGGGACTCTGCGCCTTATATATCATAACTAAACGCCTGCATGTTCACATAAGCTCATAAAATTTAACAACTGATTGTACCAGATGGTTGCATAATTACACAACGAAATATGCACGGGCTCAACCACCTAGAGCAAGTATGTAGTGCACGAATGAGACACTGCACATATCCTCTACGCAAACGCTGTGTTTGACGGTGTCTTAAAAAGCATCATAGACACAACCCACTTGCTCACAAAACAGTCAATCGAACTAATGTTTGCCTTCTATTTAACGAGAAGAGCCAAAAAATCGGCAAGTTTTCAGTCACTTTAGTCTATAGACACCTGTGAATTGCTTTCTCAAGACGTTAATATCATGTACGCTTAAATTCCGACTATAATAACAGCCATAAAACTGTTTTTGAGCAAGAACCCAGTGTTCTACCCACAGTTTGATAACGCGATAAATCGCAAACATACAGTGTAAAGATGCGCACAAATGCGTGCTTTGTTGTAAAAGGAACAGGAACTCATGCAAACCTCAATGATCGCGGCGATCTATAAGAACTTCCTGGGTCACGCGCCCGATTGGTATAAGAAAACTATTATTGCCTTCCTCATTGCTAACCCCTTCATATTTATGGTGGACCCATACATTGCGGGCTGGTCACTGGTTATTCAGTTTATTTTTACCCTTGCTATGGCACTCAAGTGTTATCCACTGCAGCCCGGTGGCTTGTTGCTTATTGAAGCTATGTTCATAGGTATGACAACGCCGGGTCATATGATGCACGAAATTGAGGTGAACCTAGAAGTTCTGCTGCTGTTGGTCTTTATGGTGGCGGGCATCTATTTTATGAAAGACCTTTTGATGTACTTATTCACCAAGCTTGTCATCAAGGTCCAAAATAAGCTCATTCTGTCTCTTTCATTCATTTTTGCGTCTGCGTTTTTATCCGCGTTTCTCGATGCCTTAACCGTTGTTGCCGTTATTATTAGCGTCGGTCTTGGTTTCTACTCTATCTATCACAAAGTCGCCTCTGGCAAGGAATTTCATTCTGACCACGACCACACCAGTGACGATGGAGTGCACGATTTAGGCAGCAACGATTTAGAAGACTTCAGAGCCTTTCTTCGCAACCTAATGATGCACTCTGCGGTAGGTACAGCGCTAGGCGGCGTAATGACCATGGTGGGCGAACCACAGAACCTAATCATTGCCGATAAGGCGGGCTGGAATTTCGTCGAATTCTTTATCCGAATGGCGCCAGTGTCGTTACCTGTTTTTGTGTTCGGTCTGTTAACAACTGTGTTCTTAGAAAAAACCGGCTTGTTTAGCTATGGTGCAAAGTTACCTGTTGCGGTTCGACAGATTCTCGCAGACTACAATGATCATATGGACGAAGGACGCAGCAAGCGAGAAAAAGCCAAGCTTTTGGTGCAAGCGTTTATTGGTGTATGGCTTGTTGTGGGCCTAGCTACACACATGGCTTCTGTTGGTTTAATTGGTTTATCGGTTATTGTTCTTGCAACCTCAATGAGCGGCGTTATTGAAGAGCACGCCATTGGTAAAGCGTTTGAAGAGGCATTGCCTTTCACCGCCCTTCTTGCTGTATTCTTTGGTGTAGTAGCCGTTATTATTGACCAAGGGCTTTTCCAGCCTGTTATCCACTGGGTGCTTTCTTTCGAGGGCGAAACTCAAATGGTGATGTTCTATCTCGCTAATGGTGCACTGTCGATGGTTAGCGACAACGTATTTGTTGGTTCTGTATACATCACGGAAGTAACAGCAGCCCTGGAAGCAGGACAAATTACTCGAGACCAGTACGATATGCTTGCAGTAGCCATTAACACTGGTACTAACTTGCCCAGTGTTGCCACACCAAACGGACAAGCTGCATTCTTATTCCTGCTAACCTCTGCCATAGCCCCGTTACTGCGCTTGTCGTACGGCAAAATGGTGATGATGGCCCTGCCGTACACCATAGTTCTTACAATTGTAGGCTTGTTAGCGACCTATATTGGCCTAGCTGACGCAACAGCATGGTTATACGATATGCATTTGATAGAGCACCACAACGCCACAGCTGTGGGCAGTGAAGCGGTAGGACATTAATATATGCGCACTGTGATTAGCGGAATAAGCCGGTGGGCAGAGCACAAGTCGTCTTGGCTTGTGCTGTTTGCTTCGTCTTTGGCGCTTGAAGTTGCCGCTCTGTACTTCCAATACGCCATGGGGTTAAAGCCCTGTATAATGTGTATCTATCAGCGCACAGCAATGTATGGCATTGTGCTAGCGGCGCTCATTGTGCTTATCAGCAATAACGGCTTTACCAGAATGCTCGGCTTTGCTGGCTGGGCCGTTTCTGCGGTGTGGGGCTATTTAATTGCCACAGAACACGTAGAAATCTTAAATGCGTCAAATCCGTTTTTTGCCAGCTGCGAAATAGTACCGAACTTCCCTTCTTGGCTGCAGCTTCATGAGTGGCTACCTGCTGTGTTTGCCGCCGAAGGCGATTGCTTAGAAAATACATGGCAATTTTTATCCATGGGAATGGCTGAATGGATGCAAATTATCTTTGCTGTCTATGCCATAGCATTTGTGATTGTATTTGCATGTCGGCTATTGGATAAAAAGCCCTTTTGATTGATTTATCCATTCTCCCCTCTCGCTTGCCGCCTATTCACACAGAGCAAGGCCCTGTCTCGATACAGCGTATTGCATTAAAGCATCGCGATATGCTGTGCGAAGCTGGGCAGCAGTCTATTCAACATGTTAAGCCTTGGTTTGGCTCATCGGTGTGTCCAGTTACGCCTGCACTTTCGAAGCAGTGCATAAATGATATGGAAAAAGCAAGAGAGAGCGGTTATGGGCTTACGTACTTATTGGTCCATGAAGACCGCTGTTTGGGGATGGGGATCATTAACCACATTCACCACGCCCATCTCAGCGCTAATTTAGGCTATTGGCTGAGACCGGATGCCTGTGGAAGGGGCCTTGCTACAGCTATATGCAACGCACTTAAAAAGCTGGCGTTCTCGCAGATGAATTTACACCGCCTTGAATGTTTTGTAGAGCCTAACAACAAAGCCAGTTTGCGCGTAGCAGAGCGTATAGGCGCTATAAAAGAAGGCTTGTGCCGTAAGCGCGTATTTGGCAGAGATGCTTTGTTATACGCACTTGTAAACGACTAAACTGCACATTCCCACCTGAAGCTGTCATCCAAGCTCGTATCTCATTAAGGTGTTCCAAGTTCAGTGTTTTAATTTAAGCGCTTTTATATGAGCGCTCTAAAAAGTATTGTTCAAAAAGTTATATTCTAAGCAGATAGTTAGTCGAGGTCTTCTAACGGCCAGATAGCAATGTAATTTTCAAACTCATTCAAATCTACATCTGTTTCGAATACGGTTTTATTGCGAACAGACATACCTTTGGCATGCATAACATGCTTCTTTCCCTTGTTAAGTAAAGGATGCCAAGAAGGCATTCCCCTTCCCTCGTGCAATCTTCTGTAAGTGCAACTTGTGGGCATAAAGAATATGTCTTTCAAATTCTCTTTAGTTAGTTTAACGCAATCGGGAACCAGCGTTGTGCGGTTTTCGTACTCAGTACATTCGCACTTTTTGGTGTTGAGGTACGAGCATACGATATTGGTGTAATGAATTTGCTCGTTGGCGTTAATGAAGTCTGTAGGCGCGTATTCCTGTGCGTCTTCATCATCAATAAACTTATGTAAACAGCACTTACCGCACCCGTCGCACAACGACTCCCATTCTGACTGGTTCATTTCTTCAAGTGATTTGGTTTCCCAAAATGGTGCCGACATTACGCAGTAACCTTTGTTTGAACAGAGAAATAAGCGCTAAGCGATGCTGTAACCGTATCGCCTTCATAAAGCGGTCCAACACCTTTTGGCGTGCCAGTTAAAATAACGTCGCCAGCGTCTAGCGTAAATACAGAAGACATATGCGCTATTAAAGGAATAACCTTGTGCAGCATTAAAGCTGTGTGCCCTTGCTGTCGAACTTCACCATTAATTTCGAGGGTAAAGCGCAAGTCGTCAAGACCGTCAAATTGCTCAATAGGCACAAATGGTGACAAAGGTGCACTATTGTCGAAAGCCTTTGCTCGTTCCCACGGCTGGCCTTGCTTTTTGAGCGAGGCCTGAATGTCTCTTAACGTAAGATCTAAACCTAATCCAATACCCCATATAGCACTTGCAACATCAGACTCACTGGCGTTTTTTAAGGTATTTTTGAGCAACACCGCCACTTCAAGTTCGTTATGACAGGAACCATTATCAGAGGGTATTACGATAGGTGAAGACATATGACACATTGATGCCTTAGGCTTCATAAAAAGCAATGGCTGTTCAGAGACAACCGAATTCATTTCCTGGATATGGTCTAGGTAGTTTCTACCAATACACACCACTTTATTGACAGGAAGCGGTATAGCCTCACCAGACTCTTGTTTATGTTGATAAGCCATTAATAGCCTCTCTTTATTCGCTCAGACAAATACCCTACAGACACACCAAAATAAGAGGAACGATTCCATTTCATTAGCGTATGGAAGTTGTTGTACACCAGATAAATTCTTCCACTTTTGCCGTCAGGCATAATCAAAGACGCTTTAACATCTACCTTAGGTAAATCTGAGCCGTCGAATCGCCTCACGCCTTGCTCTTGCCAGTAAGACAGCGGTCGCATATTTGCTTTTGACAGGCCTGAAATGGGCACGTCTTGAGTAAGACGAACCTGCCGCCCCCACGTGCCCGAGTCATCCCACCCTTCTGAGGACAAGTAATTTGCTATCGAGGCAAATACATCTGCTGGAGTGCCCCAAATATCTTTTTTACCATCACCATCATAATCGACTGCATAGGTTAAAAAGGATAAAGGCATAAACTGCGTCTGGCCCAGTGCCCCAGCCCAAGAACCTTTAAAAGAGTCTATCGGAATATGGCCCTGATCTAAAATAGTAAGTGCAGCGAAAAAGTTCTTTTTAAACAGCGCTTCTCTTCGCCCTTCATAAGCTAGCGACGCAAGAGCAGAAAGCACGCTATAAGAGCCCTGTATTTTACCAAAATTGGACTCATTGCCCCATAAGGCAACGATAAACCGAGGCTGCACACCATACTCCTCGCCAATTTTATCGAGAAGTGCCCTATTAGACAGGTATTGTTGTACTGCTTGTTCAGCTTTCCAATCTGGCACACGAGATACAATGTAATCGTCTAAGGTAATTTTCTTTTCTGGCTGATTTTTGTCAGCTTTGACAGCTGTAGGGCGAAACGTAATATCGTTAAAAGCCCTATCTAGCAAAGTCGAACTGAAACCTTGTTCAAGTGCTTCATTTTTCAAACTCTTTACATAGGCGTTAAAGTCACTCTCACCCGCAGCAAAAACAGAGGATGTCGCGGTGAACATCAGCGCAACTAAAAGTAATAATACGCGCATGTTAAAACTTTACATCCGGTGTAGATGACAAACCAAGGGCTTCGCGATGTGATGACAATAAATCATCTTCCTTAGGCGGCATTTGCAGATAAAAACCGTTGCTGGTTAATTCTTCTTCTAGTTTTTTCTTATCAATGCCCGCTACTTTATCCCGTTTATCTAATGACAATAACGTAACAAGTTCTGGGTGACCAAAGCGCTCTAACAAAGGCGCAGGCACGTCATCGAAATTGCCTTTCTTAACAACATACAGGTACATGCCCTGCTTCTTTCGAGTTTTGTAAACCGCACACAACATAAAAATACTCTTCTTTTCTAATCGAGCGTGAATGTTCTTAATGTATTATCTGTCTGGTAGCTCACCTAAAAGTGCTTTCACTTTAGGCAAAAACAGGGGCTCTCGCCATGTTGAAAGTACGTCGGGTTTAAGCCCTTGAACGCGAGTATCGTCAACACTGAACCAATACCATTTTAATAATTGGTTTAACTGTTTCTTCGATGAAACCACTTCGTTATTAACGCCGTTTTCCCGAGCAATCTGCTCGCTAATTGCTTTGAGATCAGCCAACGTTTTCTTATATTGAGGAATATCGATAAGCCGCAAGACTTGTGGTAGTCGCAATTTTACCGGCGTTTGTGCAAACCGAGCCCGCGCCTCTTCAATCAATGAAATAATGGTTTCACCATAGCGACGCACAGATTGGTAATTTACACCGTTGATTTTTGACAACTCAGACTTGCTCGACAGCAGGCGCTGAGCGGCTTCAAACATATGCCCTTCTTTAAACACAAAGTTTAGCGCGATATCTTTATTTCTAGCCGTAGTTAAACGCCAAGACGCTAGAGCTTGAAGCACGGTGAGCTGTTCGCTGTTGAGTCGCCAGTTGTTTTTTATACTCAAGTACGCAAAGTCTGCCGGCATCTCAGCACGCTTTTTGTCCGCCAGGAGGTTTATTTCTTGATAGACCCAATGCTCCTTGCCAATTGCTTTTATTTTCCCCACCAGCTCGTGATAGCAAGGTAGCAGATACAATACGTCATTGGCTGCGTAACTTAGCTGAGATTCTCTCAGAGGCCTGGCAATCCAGTCGGTCCGAGACTCTCCCTTATCGAGGCTGACGTCACATATCATTTCGACAAGACGCGCATAGCCAAGACTAGGTCCCATATCCAACAAACTAGCAGCAAACTGAGTATCGAACACGGGCTCGGGAATGGTACTAAAGGCAACGAGAAACGTTTCAAGATCTTCTGAGCAAGAGTGCAACACTTTCACCACAGACTTATTTTCTAGTAAATCGATAAAAGGCTGCATGTTGTCTATGGCTAATGGATCGATTAGCAGAAGCTGCTCGCCATCGTAAAGCTGAATTAGCCCAAGGTGAGGTGTGAGTGTTCGAGTGCGAACAAACTCTGTATCTAGCGCCACTGCTTTTTGCTGCTGAGCTAAATTGCAGACCGCGACTAACTGTTCATACGTTGTAATTAATTGATATTGCATGTTTTCGCATAATAAATAAAAAAGCCGGCTAACGCCGGCTTTAAAAACAAAGGCTTTAGTCTCTAAGCTCTCGACGCAGTATTTTACCCACATTGGTCTTCGGCAAGTCGTCTTTAAAGACAACATGTTTAGGTACTTTGTAGCCGGTAAGCTGACTACGGCAATGTGCAATTACTTCTTTTTCGGTCAGTGTATCATTGTTGCGCACAACAAATAATTTAACCACTTCACCGCTCACTTCGTGAGGAACGCCTACGGCAGCTGCCTCTACAACATTTTCATGCATAGCGGCAACTTCTTCAATTTCATTTGGAAACACATTGAAACCAGATACTAGGATCATATCCTTTTTGCGGTCAACAATATAGAAATAACCTTCGTCGTCTACGGTTGCAATGTCACCAGTAGCTAACCAGCCGTCTTTTAAAATATCTTCAGTCGCTTCGGGTCTGTTCAAGTACCCTTTCATTACTTGAGGACCTTTTACCCACATCTCGCCCGGCTCGCCTTTTTCCACAGGGTTGCCATCGTCGTCAAGTAGCTTGATATCGGTTGAAGGAACAGGCATACCAATAGCGCCTTTATAGGCGTCTATTTGAGGCGGGTTAACCGCAACAACCGGCGAGCATTCAGTTAAACCGTAACCTTCTAGCAATACAGTACCGGTGACCTTTTCCCACTTCTCTGCAACAGGGCGCTGTACTGCCATGCCGCCACCAAGCCCGAACTTAAAGTTAGAAAAATCTAATTCGTCGAACCCCGGAGTATTGAGAAGACCGTTAAACAGCGTATTAACACCAGGTAAGATAGTAAACGGATATTTACCCAGCTCACTTACAAACGCAGGCATATCTCTTGGGTTAGTAATGAGTAAGTTGCGGCAGCCATATTTCACAAACATGAGGCAGTTAGCTAGCAGCGCAAATATGTGATAAAGCGGCAGCGCGGTTACTACGAAGTCCTTGCCTTCTTCAATCACAGTTTCAAGTATGCCAGACACCTGTTCTAAGTTAGCCACCATATTTCTATGAGTTAACATAGCGCCTTTCGATACGCCGGTTGTTCCACCCGTGTATTGTAAAAAAGCTAAGTCTGAGCTTTCTATATTCGGGCGTTTGTACTCTAAAGACTGCCCTTTTTTCACCGCTGACATAAATGATGTTGTGTCAGACAGATTAAAAGACGGCACCATCTTTTTAACGTATTTTACGACGGCGTTAACTACCCAACGTTTTGGTGCAGGAAGCATATCGCCTAGCGCCGTTAGGAAAACCTCTTTCACTTTCGTGTCGCCTATAACTGCTTCAAGGGTACACGCAAAGTTTTCTACTATTACAATTGCTTTGGCATCGGCATCATTTAGCTGATGCTTAAGCTCTCTGGCTGTGTAAAGCGGGTTAACATTAACAACGACCATACCTGCTCGCAAAATACCGAACATGGCGACAGGATATTGAAGAAGATTTGGCATCATTATCGCCACGGCATCGCCGCGCTTTAATCCGCTTGCTTGCAGATAAGCGGCAAATTGGGCTGATAGTGTGTCTAGCTCGCCAAACGTAATTGAGTGCCCCATATTAATGAAGGCTTCTTTGTCTTTAAATTTTTTCACCGACTGTTCAAAAATGTCGACAACAGAATCGTAGCGGTCGGCATCAATTTCTGCGGATACGCGAGGGTCGTAATGTTTAAGCCAGGTTTTTTCCACCAAAACCTCCTTTACTTTATTCTTATACTAATATTTGAGCCCGAGAGACGCCGTGCCCATGTAACTGGTCTGATAACCTGCGAATAGTATAGGAAGTGTAAAAAAAAATAAACGCTGCAATTTACATTTGCTCAACAAATTGAACAATTCGACTCCCTACATCGTTAACTTTTTCCATATGAATATGATGACCGCCTACAAATTGCTCATACTGCGCAGATTTAAACCACCCCTTTCGTTTTTCAAAAACCTGAGGCAAATTCTTAAAGCTATCAGACGCACCAATGAACAGGATAGGACATGAGATGGATTCCATCAGATTTTTGGCCTGTGCCTCGGTCAATCGAAGTACGCTTTTGGTTCGCAACATAGGGTCGCTGCACCAAGATGTGGTTCCATCATCGGTTTTGGTCATATTGCGCGCAAGTATTTGGCGTGCATGCTCAGGCTGCATATCAGAAATTTTACAGCGAGCAGTGACTGCGTCTTCCAACTTCACCGCTGGTTTAACTTTTGCAGCCGCGCTGAGCATTTTGTTCTGAGTTTTATTAAAGCGGCTAAGCAGCGCATCGCGCATCTGCTGTTGTGAAGTTTCCTCACTCTGCGTTAGCGGACCACAGGCATCTATGCTAACTACAGCCTTCACGTTCTCGGGAAATAAAGCAGCGTACATAGTAACCAGAATACCACCCAATGAATGCCCGATAAGAATAACGTCTTTAAACCCCTGATCCTCTATTAACGCATGTAGGTCTTGTAAATAATCAGCCTGATTATAATAGGCAACTATCGGACGGTGGGACGAATGGCCGTGCCCTGCCAAGTCGATGGCAATATAGCGATAAGACGTCAGATGAGGAGCCAGTGCCTGCATACTCGCCGCGTTGTCTAAGTAACCATGAAGACCAATGACTACCTGCCCAGCACCTTGATTATCTAATGCGGCAATTTTAACAGCACCTGCGTTAAACGATTTTTCTACCATGTTTTTCCTTATTACTGCGGCCCTATCGCTATACAACTGCGCACTATTGCGGCATAAGTGCGGCGTAAATACGGCAAATAAGTGCCGCCCACCTGCAAAGTCAAAAACTAATGAAATAAAAAAGCGGCAAACATAGGGCCTTTTTATTTTGTTTAACCCGCATTAGCAGTATTAGCTAATGACAGCTATAACGCGACTGGCAAATGCCCTGTCTTCACCCAAATAACAGTTTCTTCATCAACAAACGGATGATGCTGACTCATATGCGGGTTTCGCATCCAGGTCCCTGTTGGGTATTCCCCAGCTTCGTCTTTAAATGTACCAGATAAAACAAATATCTCTTCACCGCCAAAATGACGATGAGGCTTAAACACCTCTCCCGCAGGCCATTTAACCAGTGCAACGTGCTCGTGTTCAAAGTTATGCAGAGGCATTACCTGCAATCCGCCCTGCCCTTGTAGCCATGGCGTATTACTTGTATCAACCCTAACTTCTTGAACATCACGTTGGTCGAACTGGTTTAATTTTACCAGTATCACACATCCTTCTTTACTAAACGGGCTATGCTTACTGCCTGGTGGGTTGCGTAAATAGGTACCCGCAGGATAATCGCCGTGCTCATCGGAAAACACACCTTCTAGAACGAAAATCTCCTCGCCATAGGGGTGACCGTGTTCACTAAAACTCGCGCCAGCTTCATACTTAACCACACTGGTAGTATGCCCCGACTCTTTTGCTTCTCGCTCTAGCGGTTTACGCCACACCGTACTCGATGGCGATGCTTGCCACGGCATTGGCTGTGTATCAATCACCATCCGCTCATCAAAATTCATATTTAACATGCTGCTTATCCTGGCTAACGTTTAAATTTTTCGCTTATCGTTGGCGCTTATAGTTGACGCTTATATTTAGCACTTTTAGTTAGCGCCGTTACATCAAGAATTTATTTGGCGCCTGGACGGCGCAATTCAAAATAGTTACTTTCACTAATAGAAAAGTAGTCACCCGCTCCGCCGCCGCGCATTACGGGCTCTCCTTTCAGCGTTTTGTAAACACCATCTTCAATGAGTGATTTGTCGATATGCACACCTACGACTTCTCCCATAATAAACCAGCTGTTTACCAGCTCGCCTTTTGCCGACTTTAACTGAGTGATATCGGTTACTTTGCACTCCATCGACACTAAGCTTTCTTTCACTCTTGGAACCGCAACAACCTGACTACTAGCGGTACTTAAACCTGATGCTGAAAACTCGCTTTCCTCAGGAGAGAGTGGCCTGCTGGTTTCGTTCATGGCATCTACAAGATGCTTAGAGACAAGGTTCCAGCAAAACTCACCGGTTTCGCGAGCATTATTTAGCGAGTCTTTATCGCCCACACTTGAAAAGCCGATAATGGGTGGCGTGTAATTTAGTGCATTGAAAAAGCTGTAGGGCGCCAGATTAAGAACGCCTTGAGAAGATTGTGTGGAAATCCAACCAATAGGACGAGGAGCAATAATGGCATTAAACGGATCGTGGGCTAAGCCATGTCCGTCTTTCGGTTGATAAAAATGTATTGAAGACAAAACCATTCCTTCACAAATATTGTTAGTTTATTTATTGTAGCAATAGGGATTTATCCTTCACGAATAATCGTGACTGCATCGCTATTCACATTAAATATGTTCTATCAGTGATAATACGCGTATTTTTCATTCTCGATCGTTTATATCGACCCTTTAAATTACTCACAATAAGGTGGTAAATGGCTATTCGCAATGTTGCATTTTCTCGAACTCGTTTAACCGAACTCATGGTGCCGTCTTACGCCAACTTCGGCGGCAAGGTACACGGAGGGGTTATTTTATCGTTGATGGACAAAGTAGCCTATGCATGTGCCAGTAAGCACGCTGGCGCTTACTGCGTTACCGTAACCGTTGATGGCGTAGAATTCTTACAGCCTGTTGAAGTAGGTGATTTATTGCATTTAGATGCCACTGTGCATTTTGTAGGTAACACGTCGCTTGTGGTAGGCATAAAAGTAACCACTGAAAATATTAAATCTAACGATGTGAAACACACAAACAATAGCTTTTTCAGCATGGTGGCAAAAGACGATGATGGAAAGCCGGTGCAGGTACCTGAGTTAGAGTTAACCACGCACCAAGAAATGCGTCATTTTGTTACTGCAATAAGACGAAGCAAGATTCGTAAAGAGGCACAAATAAAACTTCAGCGCGATTACGACACGTTTATCCCAGAAGAAGATTTTGCGTTAGTAGACAAGCACCGAGGCAACATCACGTTTGACAAGAACAGTTGATGTTAAAAGAGGTGTTCTTAAAAGAGCTGGCTTAAGGGAGTTGGTTTCAAGAGAGCTAACCTTTAAAAACGTGTCATAAGAATGTGGCTAATATAGAGTATTAGAGAGCGTTAAACGTATAGCGTTAACAAACAAGAATATAAAGAAACCTCGCTGCACATTAGAGCGCAGCGAGGCTTTTTTAAGGCAAAGTATCAGGCGGTGTTAGCCCATTATTAGAAGCTATAAGATACCTTACCGTAAACATAGCGCCCGGTGAAACCGTATGGCGAAAAGCTTGAATACGGGAATATATTCGAGAACGTTGTAACTTCATCTACAAGGTCTCGTGTTGCTTCTGGATAAACATCAAAAATGTTGTTCGCGCCCACCGACACAGCGAGTTGGTCGGTAATAGCAACGCGTACATCAAGGTCGGTAATCCACTCAGACGGTATTATCTCGTTTCGTGCTTCAACCGATGACGGGTCTTCAACCTCGCCATAGCGAGTTGTTCGCAGCGTGGTTGAATAGATATCGTAAGACCAGGTTACGCCCAAATTTACTTTGCTATCTGGGGCGCTTGTCTCAAAGCGACGTAGTTCAACGTCTGAGAATAAATTACCTTGGTCGAAGCCTGCCCCCTGAAGCACTGCTGGTGCATCCAAAATATCAGTAACTTCATTGTCGTTAAAGTTAATCCCTGCATTAAAATTAAATGCACCAAAATCTGAGGTATTCAGCGTGTAGGTGGAAACAATATCCACACCCTCTGTTCTGGAATTAATGGCGTTTAAGAAGAACCTTGCGCGGGTAGCACCAGTACCTTCAAGCAGGCTTTCGATAGCTTGACCTGACAGGTTGTTCGACAACACAATGCGATCATCAATATCAATGCGATAAAAATCAACCGTTAGGTTGAAGTCTGCAGTGGGTGAATAGGTAAAACCGGCACTGTAGTTATTCGACTCTTCTGCGTCGAGACCTGGGCTACCAAGGGCTTGTGCCACATCACTAGAAGGCGCAAATGTACCTGTTTCCGTCGGCTCACCGTCAACAAACGTGGTAGCCACCGAGGTAAAATACTGCTGCTGTAGCGACGGCGCGCGAAAACCAGTTGATACCGACGCGCGAAGAGCAAATGCATCACTTAGGGTATATCTTTGAGATACCTTCCAATTAAACGTACTACCAAAATCAGAATAATCTTCAAAACGACCGGCAACCGCAACATTCCAACTCTCAGTTACGTCAGCTTCTAAATCCACATAAATACTGTAGTTGTTTCGGCTGTTGTCTCCCGCTGAAGCAGGGGTGAAACCAGGGAATACCTGAGAGCCTGCAGCACCAAAAGGTCCGTCAACTGGGTCAGTCGCTACACCGCCTGGCCCAAACGTGCCTTGTATGTACGAGTTCTCTTCGCCCGCCGTAATGTCGTAACTCTCGTAGCGATACTCGGCGCCCATAGCAAAGTTCATTTCGCTATAAAAAACCCCCGTATCTACTAAGCGAGAGGCATCGGCGTTGAATATTGTGGTGTTGTATTCAAGTGTGCCGGCATTAAAATCTGTCTGACTTGATGGGCCTAGTGAAGTGTTTAAGCTATTCACAACGCTGTATTCAAGTTCATTCCCACCGTGAGTAAGTGACAAATCATAATTCCAGACTTCACCGTATCCCTTTATGCCTGTGATTAGCGACATATCTGAGATATCTGTTTGAATAGATGGAAGAAAGCCGTTGGGATAAATATCTAAAACGTTTCGGCTATCTTGTGCGCGACGGTAAGAACCACCACCTAATGAATCACGGCTACTTAGCCCTGCTGTAGCATAAAATTCAATGTCATCGGTAATAGCCCTTCCCGCGTTAACAAATAGCGCATAGTCTTCAACTTCACCATTACCGTACACGTGATTGTAACGATTAACCGTTAATTCTCTCTCGTCGATGTTTCCGTTCGCATCACGAGAATAATTTTCTCTAGGGTCGAAGTCTGCCCTATTTGCTTGACCTCTGTCGCGGTACTCTGCAGACACATTAACAAAACCGTCGTCGCCCCATTCAAAGCCAACATTGCCGCGCAAGGTAAAGGTTTGACCGTCGGTGAGTTCTCTATCTGAACCTGTGTTAAATACCAGGTTACCTTGCTCATTGGTAGAAACACTTTCTAGGTTAGGTACACCGTCCATTGTAGTGACGTTTGCACCGTAAATTGCTGAAATATTGCCGCCTTCATTGGCATCTTTTAATACAATATTGATAACACCTGCAATAGCATCTGAACCATACTGCGCTGCAGCGCCATCGCGCAATACTTCAATACGTTTAATAGCGTTTGCTGGAATCGCGTTTAAATCAACCGCCGATGAGCCGCGACCTACCGAGCCGTTTAAGTTTAACAGCGCAGAGGTGTGGCGACGCTTTCCGTTTACCAGTACCAATGTATGATCGGGTGCAAGGCCGCGAAGCTGCGCCGGACGCACGTGGTCGGTACCATCGGTAATAGACGGCTGTGGAAAGTTAAAACTCGGCAGCAACTGATTAAGGATCATATTGGTTTCAGTAAGACCCGTTGCTTCTATAGATGATGCATCAATAATGTCGATAGGCACTGGTGAATCATTAATGGTGCGCCCTACTCTGCGAGAACCCACAATTTGAATTTGTTCAATGTCTGTTTCAAGGGCAGCCTGCTCTGGAGACTGCTGCTGAGCAAGTAATGATGAAGAAAAGGCAGCTCCTGCCACTGCACTTGCAATTATTGAAAGCTTAAAAGCCATGACGCCATGTTTTGCTTGTTGCATTCCAAGCTGCCTCCAATAGGCGTTGATTTGCATATAAGACTAACGGCATCTACACATTTATACCTTCCGAACACCTTCTATTGTAAGCTTATGTTTATAATGTGTTTTTTTCTTTAGGAAGTCTATCGAAAGCTCTGCCCACGGTAATTTTTTAACACTACAGTATCCTCACGATTATGGGATCAGAGTACATTAAGCAAAAAAACCCGCCGTTAGGCGGGTTTAGTGGTGCAAAATCGTGACGCTCTTTGTCGCGCTGCTTTTACTTTAGTAGCCCGTAAGTAGAACACACAGTAAGTAGCGGGGTCAGAGTACATTTCTCTGATTTAACGGCACTGGCGATAAAGGTATAACCGGTTCTGATATTTAAAGTAATAAAGTACTTTGACCCCATTATTTTTCTCTGGTGCAGAAAGCAAAAACCCGCCGTTAGGCGGGTTCTTCTTAATGGGACCTGGCAGTGTCCTACTCTCACATGGGGAAACCCCACACTACCATCGGCGCTAATACGTTTCACTTCTGAGTTCGGAATGGAGTCAGGTGGTACCGTATCGCTATGGCTGCCAGGAAAAACTTTTAGTGCAGAATCACGATGCTTTTTGTCATGCTGCTCTTTTTAATAACTACGCGCAAGGAGGACCAACAGTACTCTTTAGAGTCTATTTAATCATCGTTGCTTAATAACTAACAAATCGGAAAGTTTGATATTAATTCAATCAGTGAGTAACTACTTTTTACTCTATTTGTCGTGCAAAATCATGATTGCTTTTTATCATGACTTTTGCGCAAGGAGGACAAACAGTACATATTGTTGTTTGTCACATCCTATCGATTTGCTTATCATTTGCTTACAACGCCAACTTCTCTTCGAAGCCTTTTAGGCGTTGTTGTATGGTTAAGCCTCTCGGGCAATTAGTACAGGTTAGCTTAACGCCTTACAACGCTTCCACACCCTGCCTATCAACGTCATCGTCTATAACAACCCTTCCAGACCTTAAAGGTCAGGGATGACTCATCTCTGGGCCGGCTTCCCGCTTAGATGCTTTCAGCGGTTATCCGTTCCGAACGTAGCTACCGGGCAATGCCATTGGCATGACAACCCGAACACCAGCGGTTCGTCCACTCCGGTCCTCTCGTACTAGGAGCAGCTCCCATCAATCATCCAACGCCCACACCAGATAGGGACCGAACTGTCTCACGACGTTCTAAACCCAGCTCGCGTACCACTTTAAATGGCGAACAGCCATACCCTTGGGACCGACTTCAGCCCCAGGATGTGATGAGCCGACATCGAGGTGCCAAACACCGCCGTCGATATGAACTCTTGGGCGGTATCAGCCTGTTATCCCCGGAGTACCTTTTATCCGTTGAGCGATGGCCCTTCCATACAGAACCACCGGATCACTATGACCTACTTTCGTACCTGCTCGACGTGTCTGTCTCGCAGTTAAGCTAGCTTATGCCATTGCACTAACCTCACGATGTCCGACCGTGATTAGCTAACCTTCGTGCTCCTCCGTTACTATTTGGGAGGAGACCGCCCCAGTCAAACTACCCACCAGACACTGTCCACAATCCCGATAAGGGACCAATGTTAGAACATCAAACATACAAGGGTGGTATTTCAAGGACGGCTCCACACAATCTAGCGACTGTGCTTCGAAGCCTCCCACCTATCCTACACATGTAGGTTCAATGTTCAGTGCCAAGCTGTAGTAAAGGTTCACGGGGTCTTTCCGTCTAGGTGCGGGTACACAGCATCTTCACTGCGATTTCAATTTCACTGAGTCTCGGGTGGAGACAGCGTGGCCATGGTTACACCATTCGTGCAGGTCGGAACTTACCCGACAAGGAATTTCGCTACCTTAGGACCGTTATAGTTACGGCCGCCGTTTACCGGGGCTTCGATCAAGAGCTTCGCTTACGCTAACCCCATCAATTAACCTTCCGGCACCGGGCAGGTGTCACACCCTATACGTCCTCTTACGAGTTTGCAGAGTGCTGTGTTTTTAATAAACAGTCCCAGCCACCTGGTCACTGCGGCCTCCATTTGCTTACCACGCGAAGTGTTCACAAACAGAGGCGTACCTTCTCCCGAAGTTACGGTACAATTTTGCCGAGTTCCTTCACCCGAGTTCTCTCAAGCGCCTTAGTATTCTCTACCTGACCACCTGTGTCGGTTTGGGGTACGGTTCATATAATCATAAGTTTAGAAGCTTTTCCTGGAAGCAGGGCATCAACAACTTCACTCCCTTGGGAGCTCGTCTCGCGTCTCAGCTTTAAGAACCCGGATTTACCTAAGTTCTCGGCCTACTCGCTTTCACTTGGACAACCAACGCCAAGCTTGCCTAGCCTTCTCCGTCCCTCCATCACTGATTATATAAGTACGGAAATATTAATCCGTTTCCCATCGACTACGCATTTCTGCCTCGCCTTAGGGGCCGACTTACCCTGCCCTGATTAGCATGGGACAGGAAACCTTGGTCTTCCGGCGTGGGAGTTTTTCACTCCCATTATCGTTACTCATGTCAGCATTCGCACTTGTGATATGTCCAGCAAGCTTTACAACTCACCTTCATCCACTTACACAACGCTCCCCTACCCAGCACAGTAAACTGTGCTGCCGCAGCTTCGGTATATTGCTTAGCCCCGTTACATCTTCCGCGCAGGCCGACTCGACTAGTGAGCTATTACGCTTTCTTTAAAGGGTGGCTGCTTCTAAGCCAACCTCCTAGCTGTCTATGCCTTCCCACATCGTTTCCCACTTAGCAATATTTTGGGACCTTAGCTGGCGGTCTGGGTTGTTTCCCTCTCCACGACGGACGTTAGCACCCGCCGTGTGTCTCCCGGATAGTTCTCATTGGTATTCGGAGTTTGCAAAGGGTTGGTAAGTCGGGATGACCCCCTAGCCTTAACAGTGCTCTACCCCCAATGGAATTCGTCCGAGGCTCTACCTAAATAGATTTCGGGGAGAACCAGCTATCTCCCGGTTTGATTGGCCTTTCACCCCCAGCCACAAGTCATCCGCTGACTTTTCAACGTCAGTCGGTTCGGTCCTCCAGTTGATGTTACTCAACCTTCAACCTGCCCATGGCTAGATCACCGGGTTTCGGGTCTATACCTAGCAACTCAACGCGCAGTTAACACTCGCTTTCGCTACGGCTCCGCTATTCGCTTAACCTTGCTACTAAATATAAGTCGCTGACCCATTATACAAAAGGTACGCAGTCACCCCATCACTAAGCACCCTGCTTGGGGCTCCCACTGCTTGTACGTATACGGTTTCAGGTTCTATTTCACTCCCCTCACAGGGGTTCTTTTCGCCTTTCCCTCACGGTACTGGTTCACTATCGGTCAGTTAGGAGTATTTAGCCTTGGAGGATGGTCCCCCCATATTCAGTCAAGATAACACGTGTCCCGACCTACTCGATTTCACTGTAAAGCACGCTACGTGTACGGGGCTATCACCCTGTATCGCTCCTCTTCCCAAAGGATTCCACTACACACTAAACAGCTTAAGGGCTGCTCCCCGTTCGCTCGCCGCTACTAGGGGAATCTCAATTGATTTCTTTTCCTAAGGGTACTTAGATGTTTCAGTTCCCCTCGTTCGCCTCGTTACACTATGTATTCATGTAACGATACCTGTAAACAGGTGGGTTTCCCCATTCGGACATCTGTGGCTCAAATGCATTTTGTCGGCTCACCACAGCTTTTCGCAGACTTACACGTCCTTCATCGCCTCTAACTGCCAAGGCATCCACCGTATACGCTTCGTCACTTAACCATACAACAACCCTAAAAAGCCTTGAGTATCGGCCTCATGTCCGCCTTTTGAATTCGGACAAGGGTAATGTTGTTCAATCAAAATTGAGTAACTGAGAAGTCGAAAGACGTACTTTTACTCTACTTGACTTGAATTGCTTGTTATCAACATTGATTGATAGCAAGGCAATTCTTCCGATTAGCTTGTCATGCATTTACTATTAATATCAGCTTTCCAAATTGTTAAAGAACTATCGTGCAAAATCATGACGCTTTTTGTCATGACTTTTGCGCAAGGAGGACCAACATTACTCTTTAAAGTATCGTAAATGCTCCCTCAGGGTAAAAAACCCTAATCAATGCTTACTGAAACAGTAAATATTCATTAGGATTTCGGGTCCAACGTGACACGTTTCCACCTTTGTTACCTTCCTTTCTTAAAGCAAGGAAATGGTAGGCTTGGGCAGACTTGAACTGCCGACCTCACCCTTATCAGGGGTGCGCTCTAACCAGCTGAGCTACAAGCCTATTTTTCAAGCCGGTCGGCGTTGTGACCTCACCGCTCTTATTCGAGGGCAGGGCTGCAACCATCCGAGCTACAAGCCTTCAGTAAACTTCGCTTATGCAAGCTCAGTTTCAAGTAGATGGTGGAGCTAAGCAGGATCGAACTGCTGACCTCCTGAATGCAAATCAGGCGCTCTCCCAGCTGAGCTATAGCCCCATAAACTTGTGTCGTTCTTCATTTTTAAACAAGACTATCTGTGTAGGCACTGCATCAAGTGCGTCTTTCGACGTAATCAGCAATTCAAGTCAAGTAGAGTAAAAAGTACGTCTTTCGACTTCTCAGTTACTCAATTTTGATTGATTACTATTAATATCAGCTTTCCTAATTGATAAAGATCATAGTGCTTAATTCAAAACACTTAGGTTTGATCTTAAATCAAAGCTATAGGCCTTTAATTTAAGTCGTCTTTAAATATAAACAAGACTATCTGTGTAGGCACTGCATCAAGTGCGTCTATCGACGTAATGGTAAGGAGGTGATCCAACCCCAGGTTCCCCTAGGGTTACCTTGTTACGACTTCACCCCAGTCATGAAACACAAAGTGGTAATCGTCCTCCCGAAGGTTAGACTAACTACTTCTTTTGCATCCCACTCCCATGGTGTGACGGGCGGTGTGTACAAGGCCCGGGAACGTATTCACCGCAGTATTCTGACCTGCGATTACTAGCGATTCCGACTTCATGGAGTCGAGTTGCAGACTCCAATCCGGACTACGACATTCTTTAAGGGGTCCGCTCCACATCACTGTCTCGCTTCCCTCTGTAAATGCCATTGTAGCACGTGTGTAGCCCTACACGTAAGGGCCATGATGACTTGACGTCGTCCCCACCTTCCTCCGGTTTGTCACCGGCAGTCTCCTTAGAGTGCCCAATGCTGGCAACTAAGGACAAGGGTTGCGCTCGTTGCGGGACTTAACCCAACATCTCACGACACGAGCTGACGACAGCCATGCAGCACCTGTGTCAGAGTTCCCGAAGGCACCAATCCATCTCTGGAAAGTTCTCTGCATGTCAAGTGTAGGTAAGGTTCTTCGCGTTGCATCGAATTAAACCACATGCTCCACCGCTTGTGCGGGCCCCCGTCAATTCATTTGAGTTTTAACCTTGCGGCCGTACTCCCCAGGCGGTCTACTTATCGCGTTAGCTTCGCTACTCACGACTTAAAGTCACAAACAGCTAGTAGACAGCGTTTACGGTGTGGACTACCAGGGTATCTAATCCTGTTCGCTACCCACACTTTCGCACATGAGCGTCAGTCTTTGGCCAGGGAGTCGCCTTCGCCACTGATGTTCCTCCAGATATCTACGCATTTCACCGCTACACCTGGAATTCCACTCCCCTCTCCAAGACTCTAGTCTGCCAGTTCTAAATGACCGTCCCAGGTTGAGCCCGGGGCTTTCACATCTAGCTTAACAAACCGCCTGCGTGCGCTTTACGCCCAGTAATTCCGATTAACGCTCGCACCCTCCGTATTACCGCGGCTGCTGGCACGGAGTTAGCCGGTGCTTCTTCTGTTGCTAACGTCACGGTGAGCAGGTATTAACTACTCACTTTTCCTCACAACTGAAAGTGCTTTACAACCCGAAGGCCTTCTTCACACACGCGGCATGGCTGCATCAGGGTTTCCCCCATTGTGCAATATTCCCCACTGCTGCCTCCCGTAGGAGTCTGGGCCGTGTCTCAGTCCCAGTGTGGCTGATCTTCCTCTCAGAACAGCTAGAGATCGTCGCCTTGGTGAGCCTTTACCTCACCAACTAGCTAATCTCACTTGGGCCTCTCTCTGCGCCGGAGCCTAAGCCCCGTTTGGTCCGTAGACGTTATGCGGTATTAGCAGTCGTTTCCAACTGTTATCCCCCTCGCAAAGGCAAGTTCCCAAGCATTACTCACCCGTCCGCCACTCGTCAGCGATGTGCAAGCACATCCTGCTACCGTTCGACTTGCATGTGTTAGGCCTGCCGCCAGCGTTCAATCTGAGCCATGATCAAACTCTTCAATTAAATATAAATATATCGAAATATGAATCGTCGTTGTGACACTCTTAACGAGTGCCCACACAGATTGTCTTGTCTAAATTGTTAAAGAACATCGTGCAGAATCATGACGCTTTTTGTCGTGACTTCTGCGCAAGGAAGACCAACATTACTCTCAGTTGATTCGTTTTCCTTGCTCACCGCGAAGCGCTTTGCTTCTTAGTGGCTCACCCTGTTCGAGTGAGGTGCGCATTATACGCTGGAAGCTTTCGTTGTCAACACTTTTTGAAAATTTATTTTCTAAAGCGTTTCTTCTAAACTCCCGTCTTTACTGGCCTATAAAGGTAGTAGAGACTTACTTCAGAAGGATTGCTGTTTTGCTTTTCCCCCGAAGCGGATGCGCATTTTAGGGAAATGAGCGCTCACGTCAACTACTTTTTTAAATAAACATAAAAAAAGCGACCTTTCGGTCGCTTTTTAATCTAAACGTGTATTTAACCAGCGCTTTTATCAAAACTGCTACTATTTCGCTGAGTAATTCTAGAGTCACACTAACTATTGCTGCCTACCTTTTACAAGGTTATCTTCAGACACAGTGCAAAGATTACCCGTTTTTCTGTTCATCGTTGGGTTGCTGTACATCATTGCGCTTGGCACTTTTAAAATCTGCATCTTCTTCATGGTCGCCAACGACATCATCTAAAGTAACTTTATCAACTGTTCTAAATGTATTGATAGGACCAGCAAGTGCATATAACGCAAAAACAATAAATAAAACTAGCGCTGGTTCAGTTGCCACCACAATGAATATAAGTAGTACAAGTAGCAACGCGACAAATGGAACCTTTCCATGCCAGTTCACTTCTTTAAAAGAGTTATATTTAAAATTGCTTACCATAAACAAGCCAGCAAGGCCTGTTACTATAGCGACAACAATACCGTAGTCTGTACCTTTAACATCGTACTCTACGCCAACCCACACAAGGCCAGATACAACCGCCGCAGCTGCTGGGCTTGCTAACCCTTGGAAGAAGCGTTTGTCTGCTATACCTACTTGCGTATTAAATCTTGCCAACCTCAACGCGGCTCCTGCTACATAAACAAACGCAGCAAGCCAGCCCAGCTTACCTAGCTCGGTTAACCCCCAGTTATATGCCACCAATGCTGGAGCCATACCAAACGACACCATATCTGCCATAGAGTCGTATTCAGCCCCGAAGTCGCTTTGCGTATTAGTCATACGAGCAACTCGACCATCGAGCCCGTCAAAGATCATGGCGACAAAGATAGCAACAGCCGCAGCTTCGAAACGACCATTCATAGATGACACAACCGCAAAAAAGCCTGAAAACAGACCCGCAGTAGTTAATAAGTTGGGGAGCAAGTATATCCCTTTACGCTTTTGTTCAGACATATGTCCTCATAGCTCTACATATATAATGATGTAATTATTCCATAGATATTGGTTTGCGCATAGTAAAGTAAGGAATGTTGGCTTTCGTAAGAAACATTATTAGTACCTTTTCCGCATATTTTATGAGGTGACTAAATAAGCTCCTTGCTTTACCTCCCTCGTTTTCACACAAAATAAATCTGTTTGTCTGCACGGTTATTGCCTATAAGCAATAACAAAGTATCAAGGTACATACCTAACTCTCTAATCCATTTATTTATCATATGTATTCATCAATGCGCGTTTAGTACACGCCATATTGAGTGCCAAGCACTCATTTCAGAGCGCCAATCACAAGCTGGGCTTCAGGAGTCTTACTATGTACAAATCTTGCAATTCAAAATTAGGTCAAATATTTCTAGTTTTACCTCTATTGTTCGCATTTACAGTGACCGCATCTCCAGCCTACGCAAAGAAAAATAAAGACTTTTATAAAAACTGTAATTCAAAGAGTGCGAAACACGCTTGCAACTCCTCTTTAAAAGAAAATACATATAGCAACGATACAAACAAACCGTATGACCTAGTGGCCGATGGCGTATCTTATGGAACTAATGCTGCAAACTCTAATGTAACAGTTAATGGAGTGAAAATTTCACTAGCAGCCTTTGCAGATACGCAAAATATTCACAACGAAGTTGTTGTTGGAGCTAGCTTAGAAAAAATATCTGACAAGTGGGCATATGGCGTTACAAATAATGATGAAGCCGGTTATTACGGATGGTCTGATCATGCTATCGATAACGTAAACCACTACAGCCAAGGTAGCAACAATGCCTATTTTAGTGGCATAACAAATGTTGAACGTGATTATGATTTTGTTTTGTTATCTTTTGATAAAGCAGTCACGCTTACGGGTGCTGGATTCTCATGGCTCGCTAATTTAGACGATAGCCAAGTTTCAGTTGCAGCACTTAATAATACGTCGATACTAACGTCGGGCACCAGCACGTGGAGCAATATTGTGGACGATGCGCTAACTACAGGTTCATTTGACATAAAAAGCTCTGGGAATTCTGATTATGCGGCCAATTTCACATTTAAAGATGCCGCAAATTACTGGCTAGTTGGTGCATACAATACTGTTTTCGGCAATATTGGTGGGCGTGTTGGAAATGATGCGTTTAAATTAGCAGCTGTTGATTTTTCTGTTAAGGAAATTGCGGAAACATCAAACACAACTGAAGTGTCAGAACCTGGCACTGTGGGCTTGCTAATGGCTTGTTCTTTGTTTGCAATGTTGCGTCGTAAAACTCTGTTTAACTAAACTAGACTTTAGATCAATGACAAGTGGTACAACCTGTCAGTTTTTTTTACTCCACAAAACTTCATTCAAATATTATCGAGCAAAAACAAAAGGTTAAAACTGGCACACTCTGTGCTTTCAAGCAATATCTGTAGTTGTTGTAGTAGTTTATATTAATGAAAAAATTGATTTCCTTTTTTGTTTTGGTTGCCTTGCAAATCAGTCTAGTAAATGCTGAAGACACATTAATAAAAGAGTATTCATATGACCTTATGACGTATGATGCGTCTGGTGTATTGAGCCCCTCTGGAATAGATATTGATGGAGTAAATGTTGCGATATCTGCATGGGCGGATACCGCAATATCTGTACAAACTATTTCTGGAAGAACTTGTATCTGGATTTTTTGTAGAAACACATCTGTTGAAACAACTGAAGACCTTGACACTATAGAATCTGCAACAGCTCAACTTGTTGATGGATATGGTTATGGAATAAGAAATAACTTGGAGTCACCAGGCGATCACCAAACCATTGATAACTATAGTGATAAAGTAAACGGAACATTTGTAAATTCATTTGAATATCTGTTGTTTTCTTTTGATTCAGAAGTAAATGTCTCTCAAATCGATTTTGGATGGAATGCTAATAATGGTGAGGATCAGCAAGTTTCTGTTGTATCTATCGAAGGCGCGCCTGAGATAGAAGGAGAATCGTGGGGCACTATAGCTCTCAATGCGATATCAGCCTCTTTCAATATTACAGGTGGCAAAAATAACGGTGTAGCAGACTTAAGTTCTTTAGATAACGAATATTCCAATTACTGGCTTGTTGGCGCTTATAACAAAGCCTTCGGGGATATTGGTGGGGATGAGAACAATGATGCGTTTAAAATATCATCAATTCAGTTTAATACTAAACAGGTTAATAACACTACTCCACCAGCCCAAGTCAGCGAGCCCGGAGCACTCGCGTTAATGAGCTTAGGTCTTGGTTTAGTGCTTTACAGACGCAAACGTCGCGCTTAATTGTTTTAAAACAGTTAAAAAACACGTATCTTTACAAGGTGGCTTAGGCCACCTTTTTTTATGCTATTTTTATGCTTGAATAAGGCAAATCCAAAGGTAACTATGAACTTGTTTAATAATAAAAAGCGCTTTGTTAAACGCGCTCTCTTCTCTGTCATCGCCACCTCTTTTTTCACCGTGAACGGTTTTGCCACAACATCAGAGGATTACGAGAAGGCGTTAACAGCGTTCAATCAAAGTGAGTATGACGAAGCGTATATACACCTTAAAAATAGCCTGCAAAAAGACCCTGAAAATTTAGCCGCTAAAATTCTCATGGGGGAAATCTTACTTATTAATGGTTACCTTACCGCAGCAGAACTAGAGTTTGTTGAAGCATTAGAAATGGGGGCCGATATCAATTTAGTCGCTGAGCCCCTAGGAAATACTTGGCTGTTTTTGAACAAATACCAAGATATCGTCGACTTTGAAGAGCTAGACAAACTCTCGGGTGACTCTGAGCAAGAATGGCTGCTTATCCGCGCCACTGCATGCATTCGTTTAGAAGATGAAGCCTGTGCCCTTAAAGATTACAACGCACTCTTATCTCGCGCCCCCAACTTTGTGCCTGCGATAAATGGTTTAGCCTCAATTGCTCTTCAAAACGAAGATTTAACGAAGGCGTCGACACTCATCAACAGAGCTATGGATGTAGAGCCAGAAAACGCCATAACGTGGCGATTGAAAGGCCAACTTGCTTATCGGCAGGGCGACAAGGATGCAGCAACTGCACACTTACAAAAAGCATTAACCTTTAATCGGGACGATCCCATTGCTCTGCGTAATCTCGTAGACCTCTATTTAGAAGCTAAAGACTACGACACCGCTAAAGTGTTTGTAGACGAGATTATTGAAGATACACCGAATGATCCGCTTGCCATACTTCTCAACAGCTGGCTTCAAAGTAGAGACAACGAACAGGCGATAGATAATGAAAAGCTAAAAGAGCTGAATGAGTTTATGGCGCAGCTAGACCCAGAACTTATTACCTCACAACCTATGCTTTTGTACATCAGCGGGCTAACTAACTTTTTCAATAACAATATGGAAACTGCAGCGAAGGATTTCACTTCTTACTTGCAAAAAGAGCCTGACGATCTGCAAGCAGTGTTGATGCTAAGTCAGGTTTATATGGCCACACAGCAGGATAAGCAAGCGCTACTACTACTTGAACGTCATCAGGAATCGCTTATGGAAGACCCCGATTCAGCACTTATGCTTGGCAATCTTTTTATAAGCCAAAACAAAGCGTTTAAAGCGGAACGTTTACTGCAAAACTTAGAGTATAAATATCCTAACGAAGGCAAGTTACAGCTTTTCAAAATTAAGCTGATGGCCGCAAGAGGCAAGCGAGAAGAGGCACTTTCTATATTAGAAGACAATCTACCAGCGTACCGTGATAACGGAGGATTCCTATTTACTTATTCGCTAATGAACTTGCAAGCCGAAAAATTTGATAAAGCATTGAACGGCGCAGAGCTCCTTAGTGCCTTATTTCCTAATGAAGCCGAAGTGTATAACTTGAAGGCCGGAATTCTAATACGTCAGGGACTTCTTGAAGACGCAAAAACCAATATCGAAAAAGCGCTGAAACAAAACCCTACGTTATTCCCAGCGAAATTTAATTTAGCCGCCACGCAAAGTAGATTAGGCAATGTTGAGCAGTCTAATCAGCTTATCGAAGAGCTATTAACGCTATCTCCTCAGCACAACGAAACATTGATGCTCAAAGCATTTAACCTTTCAAAAGAAGGTGAGTTAGATAAGGCTAAACAGATTTATCTAGATATTCTCACGCTATCACCATCAAACATGGCGGCAAGAGAACGCCTTTCATCTTTATATCAACAGCAGGGCGACACCAAAAATGCGCTGTATCACTTAGATCTACTGCTAAAAGATGATTTTGATAATGCAGACTATCTTCTTCGTAAGGCTGCATTGCAAATACAAACCAACGAACGCGCTGATGCAGAGAAAACATTAAGTATTGTTCGCAACTTTATCAACAATGATGTGGGTAAGTTAATCACTTATATGGAGCAGGTTCGCGCTATTGGTAACAACGAAGCAGCAGAGGCTGCCATGGCAAGAGCCTATGAAATTTCCAACGGCAATACGTTTGTTACCTTACGCTACGCGAGCCTTCTACTAGACCTACAAAACAATGAGAAAGCGAAAACATTACTGAGCAGCCTATCGAAAGAGCAGCAGCAGAGTCCGGTCTATCATTTCTTGACGGGTAGGCTTAATGCTAACCTAGACAAAAGCGAGTCCGCAGTTAACGCTTATAAACGCGCATTAGCTATTGATCCAAGTTTTGCCCAAGCTTTCATTGCTATCTATAGCTATGCTCTCAACGAACAGTTTGTGGATGTTTTTCTAAGCACTGCCCGAGAGATGGTAAAAGAAAACGGCAACAACCTACTGGCCAAAAATTTATTGGCGCAGTATTTATTTTTTATCCGAGATTTTGAAGAGTCGACTACTTTATATGAAGAGTTGGTTGAAGAGCCTAATTTGCTTAACCCAGCAGAAGCCTATAATCGACTGGCAATAATGAGCATAGAGAATTCACTCGTTACCGCGAGAAACTATGCGCAAAAAGCCTTTGAGCTCCAACCAAACTCAGCAAGTATTCTAAATACCTATGGCCATATAAAGGCGCTGCGAGGTGAGTATGAGCAAAGCTTAAAAATGCTTAGAGACGCTTTTGCCAGAGATGCTAAAGATCCAAATATTCGCTATCACCTTGGCTATACCCTCGCAAAACTCAACAGAATCGATGAAGCGAAGAAAGAACTTGAGTATGCGGTAAATGTAGAGCGCCCATTCTTCAAGCGCCCTCAAGCAAGGGCACTATTGGAGAGCCTATAAAAAGCGCTGCACAATTGGGCATGAGTAGTTCGTCAGCTACACACAGCACGCACAATTTCTTGCATACTTATCCATCCCACCAATGCCTGGATTAAAGGTATTGGTGGGGTCTAGCTCTCGGTAGAACTTTTGAAGACCATCTTCCGCTTTATACAAATGCCCTACGTTATGCTCAGCTGGATATTTGGCTCCACGGGTGTCGAGCAATGCGAGCATATCAGCTTTAACTTGTTTGGCATCTGCGTCCTTTTTAAGCACGTAGTCTTGATGAAATACGTGGCAGAAAAAGTGTCCGTAGTAGAGAGATTTATCAATATGCTCTGAGATATGCGCAGGTAGTGTTTCCAGCCAGTCTTCGTCATTGCGCCTAAGTGCAATATCCAGCGCTAACACTTCTCCCACATCATGTGCGTGAAGCGTTTGATAACGAACGGCTGCTCCAGCTGCTGCAAACCTGAGTAAAAATGCCCTTGCCGCTTCTTCTTTATTACAAATAATAAATTCCCCGTTCCCCTCTTCATCAAATAACCGGCTTAAATAATCTTTGGCCTCTTGAACGCCTTGGTTACTCATTTTAATAATAAGATGATGCTCGTATTTATCTCTGAAATTAGTTAACGAACGAGGTAGAAACGCAGGAAATAAGCCGCCTACAAACTGCATTACTTTGTCTGTGAGGTTGCTTGGAAACAAGGGCGATTTATTCAGAACGGCGTCAATACGTCCCTTCATTGCGAAAAGTTTTGGAAGTGCATCGGTACCCAAATGATGGATACTCAGGCACGTATCTTTGCCATACTTTTCTGCAATATTAAACATATCTCTGTGCAAATACTCCCCTACCTCAGGTAGCTGGGAAAACTGCTCCAAAAAATCTCGTCTTATGCGCGTCAAGACATTAGGGTCATTGGTTCCCACGTAAAAAGTTTGCTCTTCGTCAGGCACCTCAAACGTATCTACGATTACCGCAAAAACAGCGATTTTGCCCGCACATCCGCTTGCTTCATAAAGGCGTGTTGTATCAGCGTTAAATCGGCTTGGCGTATCCGCACTTGTGTCTCTTACTCTTTTCTCATAGTCACTGGCCGAGGCTTTTTTATCCCATTGTAACTCGTCTTTAGAAAAACGACCTGAAGAGAGGTTTTGAATTATATCTTCGGGTGAGCTTCCTAAATCGATACCTAAATGATTAACAAGGGTTAAATTACCCTCACTATTTACTTTGGCAAATAGCGAGAGTTCGGTATAAGCCGGTCCGCGTTTAACCAATGCACCGCCTGAATTGTTCGCAACCCCGCCGATAATTGAGGCGCCTAAGCAAGAGGAACCAATAACAGAATGCGGCGCTCGCCCTATGGGTCCTAACATTTTCTCAAGCTTGTGAAGCGTGGCACCTGGGAAGCTTAAAGCCTGCTTTCCCTCATTAAGCAGTACTATCTCATTCATCGCTAAGGTGTTAATAATTACCACAGGCCTGTCATAGTCGTCGCCACTTGGCGTAGAACCCTCGGTCAACCCGGTATTAGCAGCCTGCATGATGACAATACAGTTTTCAGCCACACATACTTTGAGCACTTCCCAGTATTCCATTAACGTTTGAGGGAATAAGACAGCGAGCGCCTCGCCTTTGCCAGAACGCCAGCCCGTTCGATAATGCTTAGTTCGTTTACGCGAATGCGAGACAGCACCGTCACCTAAAACGCGCTTAAACTGCTCAATAATTTTGATTGTTTCCACCTGCATTTTCTCTTGCTGCCCTACTACTATTTCAGTCACTTAGATCTTCAGCCAATTGTGTCTAGCTATTAAACGCTTATGTATATTGCTAGTTTTCTTATACCATTAATCATCATAATCTTTGAGGGGATTTAGCCCAACTAAAATTGCAATATCGAGTAGGGTGAGGCTTGCGCCTCATCCCTCTCACAGAACCGTACGTACGGGCCTCGTATACGGCTCCTGCATACTTCATATCACTTGCTAACGCCCTTGCCATTCGGATTATCTTCCCCTCAGTCAGGGTGATTCAGGTTTCTTTCAACCTGACGGGTTTGCCAGCTTCGCTGGGCAAACAAAAAAAGCGGGTGCCTCGCGACACCCGCTTAATCGTATCTATAGTTTGTTACCTAGCACCGTGGCTATAAATGTATCTTATCGCTCGCGAACCGCACGGGGTAACACTTAAACGAATAGCAGAACATTCTCCCTTCTGTTTCCTACTCGCTTACGATAAACAGTTTTTCATTGTCTGCATCTATTCTCACTGTCGACTCTGGCAGTAAAGCACCGCTTAACAACTGTTGCGCCAGCGGATTTTCAATTTGCATTTGAATAGCTCGCTTGAGCGGTCTTGCACCAAAGACAGGATCAAAACCTGCTTCTGCAAGTTTATCCATTGCCCTGCCAGATAGCGTGAGCTTATAACCTTTATCTGCAAGCCTAGCACGTAGCGATGCGAGCTGTATCTTAGCAATTGCCTTAATTTGCTCTTTACCCAGCGGGTGAAATACTACAATGTCATCCACACGGTTTATGAACTCTGGGCGGAAGTGCTGACCAACCACATTCAATACTAGTGATTTCATTTCGTCGTACTGACTTTCATCGTGCTTGTCTTGAATAACATCAGAACCAAGGTTTGACGTCATTATCACTACGGTATTTTTGAAGTCTACAGTACGTCCCTGCCCGTCAGTCAAACGCCCATCATCAAGAACTTGCAGCAGAATATTAAATACATCTGGGTGTGCTTTTTCCACCTCATCAAGCAAAATGACTGAGTACGGCTTGCGACGAACAGCCTCAGTTAGGTATCCGCCTTCCTCGTAGCCTACATAACCTGGAGGCGCACCAACGAGTCGTGAAACTGAATGCTTTTCCATAAATTCAGACATATCGATACGGATCATCGCGTCTTCGGTATCGAACATAAAGCCAGCCAACGTTTTGCAAAGTTCGGTTTTACCAACCCCTGTTGGGCCTAAGAAAAGGAAAGACCCGATAGGCCGGTTAGGATCAGCGAGCCCGGCACGTGTACGGCGAATAGCATTTGATACCGCATTCACTGCCTCTTGCTGCCCCACTACACGTTTGTGCAACACATCTTCCATACGAAGTAATTTGTCACGCTCTCCCTCCAGCATTTTAGACACAGGGATACCTGTCCAACGAGAGAGTACATCGGCAATTTCAGCATCGGTGACTTTATTTTTCACCAGCTTAGTTTCGCGAGTTTCATTCTCTGCAGCCTGCTCTAATTTAGACTCCAACTCAGGGATACGTCCATACTGAAGTTCAGACATTCTATTGAGATCTGAAGCTCGGCGAGCAATTTCTAAGTCTAACTTCGCTTGCTCTAACTCAGACTTTATGGTCTGAGTGCCCTGCATAGCGTCTTTTTCGTCTAGCCAGACCTTTTCAAAATCAGCATATTTAGTTTCTGCCTGCTCACGCTCTAGCTCAATCATTTCAAGACGCTTGTGACTGGCGTCGTCGGTCTCTTTCGCTAACGCTTGCTCCTCTAGCTTTAACTGAATAATTCGGCGTTCCAACCTATCCATATCTTCTGGTTTTGAGTCAATTTGAAGGCGAATACTCGATGCCGCCTCATCAATTAAATCAATGGCTTTGTCAGGTAGTTGGCGATCACTGATGTATCTGTGAGACAGACTTGCTGCTGCTACAATGGCTGGGTCGGTAATGTCTACTGAATGGTGAAGCTCGTAGCGCTCTTTAAGCCCCCGCAAAATAGCGATGGTATCCTCTACACTTGGCTCTTCAACAAGTACTTTCTGGAACCGGCGTTCAAGAGCTGCATCTTTTTCTATGTACTGACGATACTCATTTAATGTTGTAGCGCCAACACAATGAAGCTCGCCTCGAGCAAGTGCGGGTTTGAGCATATTCCCTGCATCCATAGCACCATCACCCTTGCCTGCCCCAACCATAGTATGAAGTTCGTCTATGAAAAGGATGACGCGACCTTCTTCCTTCGACAATTCATTAAGTACAGCTTTTAAACGCTCTTCAAATTCACCACGATATTTGGCCCCAGCAATGAGAGCTCCCATATCTAGAGACAATACTCGTTTATTTTTTAAGCCCTCTGGCACTTCGCCATTTATAATACGCTGAGCCAAGCCTTCGACAATAGCGGTTTTACCTACGCCAGGCTCACCAATGAGTACCGGGTTATTCTTTGTCCGTCGTTGTAGCACTTGTACTGTTCGGCGGATTTCGTCGTCTCTGCCTATCACTGGATCTAATTTACCCTGCTCTGCTCTTTCTGTTAGGTCAGTTGTAAACTTCTCTAGTGCTTGGCGTACGTCTTCTGCATTGGGGTCGGTTACCGTTTGCCCCCCACGCATATCATCAATAGCGGCTTCAACGATATCCTTAGTTACATTTAGGCTTCTAAGTATTTCACCGAGTCGCCCCTTATCGTCTATCGCTGCAACGACAAATATCTCAGACGTGATGTAGTCATCTTTACGTTGTTGCGCAATTTTGTCGCACAAGTTGAGTAAGACAATACTGTCCTTACCCAACTGCACTTCACCACCAATACCCTCAATTCGCGGTAGGCGCTCTATGGCCTGGCTCAATGCAGAGCGCAATGCGTTAACATTAATTTTTGCCTGATCAAGTAAAGGACGTACAGAGCCACCTTGCTGATTCAGCATGGCAGTCATTAAGTGTACTGGTTCAATGTATTGATGGTCTCGACCCAATGCGAGTGATTGAGCATCGGATATAGCGAGCTGAAACTTGCTGGTAAATCTATCTAATCTCATAACCTCAACCTTTAAATGAAAATTTGTTTATATTCTATTAATGGGAGCTTATGAATGACGATTCAAGTAACTATTGCTAAAGATGATAAAAAACTTGATTCAGCGCAATGTTATCGAAAACCAATAGCGCTCACAATTCGACCTGTGCCTTTGGCATTATCATGCGTAGCTTTGCGGTGGGAGTAAAACATATGGCTTTCACAATAAGTGCACAGGCAGCTTTGTGTTACTTGGTTCACACCAAGACTATTAAGCTGTAATTGTGCGATTAGCGGTAAATTTAAATAGTACTTATCGGAGTTTTTACTGGGTGTTACAACACCGTCATATTGCGAAAATCGAAATGCCACGCCACTGTCTACTTCGTAGCACTTGTTACAAATAGCTGGACCAATCCACGCCATAATACTGCTTGGAGAATTCGAAAAGCAGCGCAATGTCTCAGCAATGATTTTTATATCTAATCCTTTCCAACCAGCGTGCACGGCCGCCACCTCACTACCTGCTGTATCGCAAAGCAGGATGGGCACACAATCTGCGGTCATAACCGCACAAAATTGTTCAGGTTTATCTGTATATGCGGCATCAGCCGTTATCGCTGTAGTTGGAAGAGTAGCAACGGTGCATCCGTGCACTTGTTCAAGCCAGGTTATTTTTGAGCTGTGTGGCAGCTTTGAGCGGTTTTGTTTTACCACCGCTAAATCGTCACCAACATGAGCCCCAACATTGAGGCCCTCATATATACCGCGGCTTATGCCCCCATTTCGCGTAGAGGTATAAGCTACAACATTATCAGGGCATGACCACGCTGGTGTAATAAGGTCAGTTTTTGAAAGCATGCATTTAAATCATATCTTCAGGATTTTCTTTTGTATCTTGCCTTACCGCTTCCAATAAATCTTGCATATCTCTGGGCAGTGGCGCTTTCCATGTCATCCACTCTTCACTTTCTGGGTGAAACAAAGATAACTGAGCAGCATGAAGTGCCTGACGCTGAAACCCTCTAAGGGTATCTATAAAGGCGTTAGAAGCCCCTTTGGGTAATCTGGGTCTTCCACCATATGTTTGATCGCCTAACAGTGGATGCTTGAGATGCGCCATATGGACACGTATTTGGTGAGTACGCCCAGTCTCCAGCTTCAAACGCAAATGCGTGTATGCTCGAAATTTCTCAATGACGCGAAAGTGCGTTATTGCTGGCTTGCCATCTTCTCTAACCGCCATATGCGTGCGTTTCGTTGCATGACGTCCTATTGGCTCATCAACCACTCCACCAGCAACCATTGTTCCCATAGCAATGGCCTCGTACTCTCTGCTCATTTCTCTGCGCTGAAGCTGATCCACTAAATGAGTTTGAGCGGGTACAGTTTTGGCTACTACCATTAAGCCGGTGGTATCTTTATCTAGCCGATGTACAATTCCGGCTCTTGGCACGCGGTCTATATCAGGAACGTGATTAAGCAAGGCGTTGAGCACTGTACCGCTAGGATTGCCTGCTCCAGGGTGAACTACTAAGTCGGCCGGCTTATTGATTACTAGAATATGCTCATCTTCAAAAACAATATCCAGAGCGATATCTTGAGCTACGCTGTTTACCTGAACTTCCATTTCTGCTTGAACAGTAATGACTTCATCTATTTGCATTTTATGGCGTGGCACTGTAATTACTTCGCCATTCACGGAAACGTTACCGTCTTGGATCCAAGTTTTTAACTTAGAACGTGAATATTCAGGGAACAAATCGGCTAATGTCTGATCTAACCGTAGACCAAAGTGTGCGGCTTCTGTAGAAGCCTCTAATTGAATTGTGTTTGGCACTTGCGTCATAACACCTAACATTACGTGTAAAAAGGGTATTATAACAAGGAATCACCCTGTACACTGCGTTGTTTGCGAATTTGTATAGTTTTTCTCTTCGTTAGTACGTTAGAATAAGAAAATCGTGTTGTTATTTAGCACATGAGCTCAGACAGCGAAGTTGTAGAAACTGTTTAGCAGGATTATAGAATCATTATGAAATCATTTCGTCTTTTAGCACCTGTACTTCTTGGTACTGCGGTAACGCTAGCGGGTTGTAGCTCTTCAGAATCTGAAGAAGAAAAAATTGTGCTTGCTAATATGGGGGCTCAGCAGCTCTATGAGAGAGCATCAGAAAGCATGGAAGTGGGTAACTTCAGTGCTGCGGCGCAAACACTCAGTGCACTAGATTCTCGTTACCCGTTTGGACCGTTATCTCACCAGGTTCAACTCGACCTTATTTATAGCTATTACAAGTCAGGAAAGATTGACGAAACGCTTGCGACTATCGACCGTTTCATTCGCTTGAACCCTAATCACTCTGACGTGGATTATGCATACTATATGCGCGGTCTAACCAACATGGAATCAGATAGTAACCTCTTCCAAGAGCTGCTGACCATAGACCGTTCAGATAGAGACCCTTCGAAATCTCGCCAAGCGTTTGAAGACTTTAGGCGTTTAATAGAGCAGTATCCGAACAGCAAATATGCTGCTGACGCCAAAAAGCGCATGCTACATATTAAAGACCGGCTAGCTAGGTATGAGATTGCGATTGCGCGCTTCTACATGAGAAGACAAGCTTATGTAGCTGCGGCTAATCGCGGTCGCTATGTCATAGAGCATTTCCCAGATACTACACAAGTAAAGGACGCTCTTGAAATTATGGTGTCTAGTTACGAACAGCTTGGCTTGGACGACCTAAGATTAAATGCGATGAAAACGCTTAAACTCAATTTCCCAGACAGTGACTTTATCAGCTAAGACGCGGGGCTTGCTTATCCTACGTTCTGAAAGCTAGGTTCGCAAAGCTACGTTAGTAAAGCCACGTTCGCAAAGGCAGCCTGCCAAAAAGACAATAAAAAACGCACCAAAAGGTGCGTTTTTTGTTTATCTTCCGAATAACTCAGAAACTAAGAGTTACCTAAAAAATAAGTGACTGAATGGATTTAGCAGCCTTGCCAAACCAGAAGTAAAATGTAGCGGTTGGTCAACAATACTGAATACTAAACATCCCTCTTTAGTATCAGACCTTGGTGTGTGTGTTTTATTTCCGTCCATGAAAATAAAATCTCCAGTATCATAGTCACTCAAACCATCACTGAATTCACCATCGATGACTAACGTATATTCCGTGCCTCTGTGGGTATGCTCGGGAACGCTTCCTCCACTACCCATAAATATAAAATTAGCGACACCTTGATTGCCTAAGTCCACAGGAGCTTGCCACAATTTACCCACTAGACTTGACCAGTTCCCTGTTTTATCGACATAACGATGCAAAGTTCTTGGCAATTTAAATGAGCGACCGTCCAATTCTATCGATACCGTTCGCTCGCCAAGATTACTGGCGTAGCTTGATGAACTACCGTCAACCTCAATTGACGACGGTGATTGGGTAATCTGCGAAAGCATATCACCAAACTGCGCAGACTCATCAAAACTCTCTTCAATTTCAGACACCAACTCTGCTGCTAGTTCTTCAGTTTCGCTCTCAACGCGAAGCTGACATTGCTCACACATGTCACAATGAGCCGACACTAACAGAGAGACCGCGGGCGTTAAACTGCCCTCAACGAATTCTTTGAGTTGTTGAGAGCTAGGATGAAACTTAATCATTGTCGTTCAGCATACCTTTTAGACGTTGAAGCGCCAGGCGAGTCCTAGACTTCACAGTTCCCAATGGAATAGACAGTTCATTCGCAACCTCTTGCTGAGATTTACCGTCTATGTAAATTGCTTCAATAACCGCTTTTTGCTTAACCGGTAACTCTTCGAATAAATAACCGATTTGCTCCAGTGTAACCTGTTCATCAAGAGGGGCTTCATTCAAATCTGCAGTCTGTTCGCACAGAACAGGCCACAAATCATCAGAGCAAACATCCTCTTTGCGGTTCTGTAGCTTTCGTAACATGTCAAATCTAATGTTTCGTGCGATAGTAAAAATCCACGTTGATGGCGACCCTTTCTCTGCATTAAAAAGGTGTGCTTTTTGCCATACATTCGACATTGTGTCTTGCACCAACTCCATAGCTAGTGCCTCGTTACCCATTTGCTTTAGGGCATAAGAGCGTAGACGTGGAGCAAAATAATTAAAAACTCGGGAAAATGATCGTTTACAGCGAGCGTCAGCAACCGCTACAAGGTGTTCAGACATTTCGGTAGCACAATCTTTAGGTTTGATTGTGCTGTTGCTTTGTTCCAATGGAATTCCAACTAACATAGTATTCGTCCGCCTTTCCGTTTTGGTGCTTTCATTCTACGGGTTTCTGACTTAAAACGTTCGGTGAAATCGCATATTTTAGGTTACGATTTTGTAATAAAGGTAGCATGGTTACGCTATCAATGTAGACAGATACTTGAGCAAATTTGTGCATTCTCGTTGTTGTAGAAAATGCTGTTTTTGCGCTCCATCTACGGGAAGCAACTCCAACCATCTATTCAATACCCAATTGGGACAATCAAATTTTGGTTCATCATACAATGATGCTAGCTCTTCGTAATTTCCGAATATTTCTTTAAGTCGCTCGTCCATAGGCGCTAATTGCTGGGATGAAAGGTCACAATTCCAAGATTCAATTGGATTACATATACCCGTTCTTAATTCGTCGTGTTCAACGTGTATATCTTCCACCTCAACTAGGTGAGAACCAGCAACCTTTATGCCAAGCAAGCCATCGTCAAGCATATCAAAGTCTACCACCGTGGCATATGTACCTATTCGATGTATGTGTTCGTTAGCCGATTTATCGCCATTTGCATTTAACATACACATAACAAAGCCTTTGTTTTCGGCACACGCCTCTTTCACCATGCGAACATACCGCGGTTCAAAAATGCGCAAGGCCATGCGACCTTCCGGTAACAGATGGGCTGATAAAGGGAACAAGGGAAAACGTTTATTACTCATACACCACACTTCCAAGAATACATAAGGAGTTACGCGAGTGGGAATGAATTGGATCCATGTCGGAAAATTTTTCACACTGTGGTTTTAGTGGGTGATCTTATTGGCACGCTGTCTTGTAAAGTTGAGCTTTCTTTTATTTTCTGCAGTAAAAGAATGAAATGAATTCAAGCGGTTGTGGTTAGAACAAAAAAGCATCATTGTTACACGACGATGATTCACATTTGCAGATTCGATTAAATTGCTGAGCAGAATTTCTAAAAGACAACGCAAGAAATCTATATAAGTTGTACTTTATAAGCGCAAAATAGGCTTTAAAGTCACCGTGTTAATTACCTAAAGCGCATATACGTAGAGGCGTGTGAGGAAGATAGAATGGAAGTTATTCAACGTTTTTGTAAGATTTACACAGATATTTGTAAAATATCTACCGATGATCTTGCCAGTATCTATGCAACCGATGTTTTGTTCATAGACCCGATAACAACACACCAAGGCCTCACTGAAGTTAAGTCCTATTTTAATAACCTCCTGGAACAAGCTGAAAGCTGCAAGTTTGATATTGCTGACATTTTTCTATGCGCTCGTGATGACCAGTCTAATTCACGTGTGACCCACATAGCAAATTGGACAATGACGCTTGTACTAAAAGGTAGCGAAAAGGTAATCACGCTTGATGGCACTACTCAGCTTGGGGTGAGCAACAACATGATTGTTTACCACAAGGATTATTACGATTTGGGCGAAATGGTGTATGAGCACGTACCCGTATTAGGTTTTATAATTAAGAAAATCAAAGGGAGGCTCGCCAGATGAAAACATTGCTAATCACCGGAGCAACATCAGGTATTGGAAAATCACTTGCAGAGCATGCAGCCGATAGAGGGTACAAGGTAATCGCATGTGGCAGAAATGAAGAA
This sequence comes from Alteromonas sp. RW2A1, assembly GCF_001886475.1. Classification (NCBI taxonomy): domain Bacteria; kingdom Pseudomonadati; phylum Pseudomonadota; class Gammaproteobacteria; order Alteromonadales; family Alteromonadaceae; genus Alteromonas; species Alteromonas sp. RW2A1. Next base: position 2,771,610 of record NZ_CP018031.1, read on the forward strand.
GCATTAACTAGTCTTGCAAGACACGAAAACATTTCACCATGTCAATTCGACGTGTCTAACCTCGAAGATACAAAAAAAGCGCTAAGTGACGTGGAGTTCGATATTGCAGTTTTAAATGCAGGTACATGTGAATACGTCGATATTGAGGAGTTTGAAGCTGATATGTTTCGTCGTGTCTTCGAACCCAATTTTTTCGGCGTGGTTAACTGTGTAGATGCCTTCGTCAATAAATTAAAAAAAGGTGATAAATTAGTTATTGTTGACAGTATGGCTAGACTCCTTCCCTTCACTCGCTCACAAGCCTACGGCGCCAGCAAAGCGGCATTACACTATTTTACCAAGAGCTTAGAAGTAGACTTACACGATAGAGGTGTAAAGGTGCAAGCTGTATCGCCGGGCTTCGTTGAAACGCCACTGACTGATAAAAATGACTTCGATATGCCAATGAAGATCACCGCAGAAGAGGCGGCTAGAAGTATGCTCGAAGGAATAGAAGGAAATAAACGTACTATCTTTTTCCCAAAAATGTTTGGCTATATATTAAGATTCATGAATCTATTACCATCAGGCCTACAAACACGTTTGTCCCTGTCGATGCGCAACGAAAAATAAGTAGTTTAAGAGAACGTTAATAATGACAAAAAAAGTAGCAATTGTGGGTACAGGTATTTCAGGTCTCACCTGTGCTCATCTTCTCAATAAGAAAAATGATATTACCGTATATGAAGCAAACGACTATATCGGTGGACACACGGCAACAAAAACCATTACTGATGAAGGTGAAACCCACGACATCGACACAGGGTTTATCGTTTTTAACGATTGGACTTACCCTAATTTCATCAAACTAATGAATTCTTTAGGCGTTGATTATCAACCAACTGAGATGAGCTTTTCGGTGACCAGCAAAAAAGCGAATCTAGAATACAATGGCAACACCATCAATAGTTTGTTTGCCCAACGCAGAAATATTTTACGCCCCAAATTTTGGCGAATAGTTCGAGATATTCTTAAATTTAATAAAGCCTGTAAGGCGATGGTTGCAGATAAGAGAGACACCTCCGCGCTGACATTACAAGATATTATCGATGAATTAGAGCTTAGCGAGGACTTTGCGCGGTATTACATTCTTCCTATGTGTGCTGCCATATGGTCGAGCAGCTTAGAGCAAACTCGGGGGTTCCCTCTCACCTTTTTCCTGCAGTTTTTCAATAATCATGGACTGCTCAATATTACAGACCGCCCCCAGTGGTACACCATCAAGAGAGGCTCTCGCCAGTATATTGCGCCTTTAATTGAAGCGTTTAAGTCGCAGATAAAATTGTCTTGCGGTGTTAAGAATGTCAGTCGTATTGGCGATAAGTGGTCTGTTACAGATGTAACCGGGAATACAGAGAAATTCGACGACGTGGTTTTTGCGTGTCACAGCGACCAAGCACTAGCTATGCTCGAGAACCCAACCGACCTTCACCGTGATATACTTGGCAACATCCCATATGGCGATAACGACGTTGTAATGCACAAAGACGTGGGCCAGCTTCCAAAACGCAAACTTGCTTGGGCCAGCTGGAATTATCGACTTAAAGAAGATGCGACCGAAGAAATGCGTCCAGCTTCGGTTACTTACAACATGAATATTCTGCAGCGTCTTTCCGCCAAGAACACTTACTCAGTCACGCTCAACAACACAAGCGAAATAGATAAAACGCAGATTTTAGGCGAATATCAATACGCTCACCCGCAATACAGTGCCACGATGGTTAAAGCACAGCACCGCAGAAGCGAAATTTGTGGTGTAGACAATTTGCATTTTTGCGGGGCGTATTGGTACAACGGGTTTCATGAAGACGGTGTTGTAAGTGCGCTTGACGTTTGCAAACGGTTTGGTGAGACATTGTGACAGCTGTAGATACTGAAAGTGCAATTTATCGCGGTACCGTTTACCACGAGCGTTTCAAACCAACGCAGCACAAGTTTTTATACGACATTTATCTGTTTTGGCTAAAACTTGATGAAAAAGAGCTTACTGCCCTGTCTGAAAACATGAAGCACTTTTCTATTAGCAGTTGGGCCAGAGCAAGGTTTAAACGGCAAGACTATCTAGATGATGACAGCAAGCCGCTAAAAGACGCAGTGCTAGACAAAATGACGTCGTTAAACGGTAATAAAGCACTTAACGGTGAAGTTTTTATGCTGGGGCAGCTAAGGATGTGGGGGCTGTATTTCAGCCCAGTTAATTTTTATTACCTAAGGCAAAATGACGGAAGCTTCTCTCACATGCTTGCTGAAGTGAGCAATACCCCCTGGAATGAGAGGCACTATTATTTAGTTGACTTAGCGACACAGGATGACACAAAAAAAGCCTTTCACGTCTCTCCTTTTAACCCAATGGATATGACCTATAAATGGCGAATTACGCAGCCTTCAGATAGACTGTCATTGGTAATGGATTGTGTACGACAGGACAAAGAATTCTGTGCTGGAATAAATTTGAGCAAAATTACTTTAGATAATGCGAATCTAACTAAAGTGATGAAGCGTATACCTAGTATGACAATGAAAACTGTATTGGGAATTTATTGGCAAGCGCTTAAATTATTTTTAAAAAAGACGCCGCTATATACACACCCAGAAAAGAGTCAGGAAAAATAAAAAATGTCTTTTGGTGAATCTGTATTACTCTCTACGTCAGAGGTCTCGGTTGTTGACAAGACCTGTAGAACGCTCTTCCTTAAATGTTTAAAACACCTACCCCTAGGTAGTTTAACCATTCAAGAAAACGGCGACACTATTGCAACATTTGGCAATGAGCATGACGAGCTGTCAGCTATCGTTAATATAAAAGATGTAAAAGCATATCGAAGCCTATTGCTTGGCGGCAGCGTAGGTGCTGGTGAGGCCTACATGGATGGGCACTGGGACAGCAATGATGTCACCGCAGTAGTGCAAATTTTTGCGCGTAACTTACCCACACTTGACGAGTGGGAAAATAAGTTTAAATGGTTAACTATGCCGGTGATGAAACTGCAACATTTCACCCGCAGAAACACCACAAGCCAAGCAAAGAAGAACATCGAGGCGCATTACGACTTGGGTAATAAACTTTATACTCGCTTCCTTGATGGCACTATGATGTACTCTTCTGCTATTTATCCAGACCCAAATGCATCTCTTAACGAAGCGCAAAACCACAAGCTTAAAACCATATGTGACAAGCTAAAACTGGATGAGAATGATCACCTGTTAGAAATTGGCACTGGCTGGGGCGGCCTAGCGGTATATGCCGCAAAACACTACGGATGCAAAGTAACCACCACGACTATCTCTGAAGAGCAATACGCTTGGGCTCAGGAGTGGATAGAAAAAGAGCAAGTTGAAGACAAGGTAACCCTATTAAAAAAGGATTATCGATTACTTGAAGGTAAATACGACAAACTTGTTTCTATTGAAATGATTGAAGCGGTAGGCCGTTCGTTCTTGGGTAACTTTTTTGAAAGATGCTCTTCATTGTTAAAAGACAATGGCTTAATGCTTTTACAGTCGATTACCATTGACGACAGACGCTATGACAGTTACTCCAAAAGCGTAGATTTTATTCAGAAATACATATTCCCTGGCGGATTTTTACCATCACAATATCAGCTGAACGCTCACCTTAAAAAGCATTCAGATATGATGATAAGAGACCTGCACGACATTGGCATCGACTATGCGAAAACGCTTAATCACTGGTATGAGGCATTCATAGCTGCAAAGGATGAACTGTTGCAGGATGGATACGATGAGCGCTTTGTACGTATGTGGACTTATTATCTGAAATATTGCGAAGGTGGTTTTTTGGAAAGAACGATAAGTACGGTGCAATTGGTTATATCTAAGCCTCAATACCGAGATTTATTGGCGCGCTAGCACTAGCGTTTCTTACTAATAAAAAACGACGCAGCAGCGTCGTTTTTTATATGATAGCGTTTTTAAAAGACTTAGGCTAACGCCCGCTCAGCTACGCCAAGTTTAAATAACAAGTTTAAATAATAATTCGTCGCCTCTATTTACAAGTATCTAGAGCTAATCATTAACTACGGAAATGGGTTTTGAGATCATAGGCTCACCCTGGTTAATATTAATTTCCACTCTTCGATTCTTCGCTCTGTCTTGGGGAGACGTTGCGTTTTCTACAATAGGCTTTGTGTCTGCCAACCCAACCACCGACATTCTACTCTCATCGAAACCTTGAGCCGTTCGCATTGCCTCGGCAACAGCGACAGCACGCTGGGCGGACAGGTCCCAATTTGAACGGTATAGCTCGTTAGCAATATGCTGACCATCACTATGGCCGGATATTGCTATCTCGCCAGGTACATCTGCAAGTAAAAATCCGATTTTTTGTATGATCGGCTTGAATTGAGGTTGCAGGAAAGCAGAGCCTGCCGAGAATGAACCGTTCTCTCGAATTCGAATAGTAAGCTGTTGCCCTAAAGACTCCATTTCTATTGAACCGTCTAATATTTGCTTTTGCAGTTGCTGCGCCACTTTTTTCATTAGCTCAGCCGTTTGCGATTGTTCAGAGCTTTGTGAGGCTGATGAAGAGGAATCCGTAGCAGTCTGTTGAGCCTGTCCACCGCGCTGTTCACCACGCTGTTTCTGCCTCCCCCCAGCAGAGTCTTCATCGCCCGCTTGAAACTCAAGCATTTGCTGAGTCATTTCGATGGTTTGCTGTTGAATAGTTTCTATGGGGGTGGGATCAGGCTTACCTGGCCTGAATTCCATAGCAATAACGCTTGTTCCCTTGGGAATGTCCTTTACCTCTATCTTATTTTGAACCCCGAAAGCAAATTTCATTGAACCCGCTATTTGCTTAAATTTTAAAACGTCCATTTCTGAAAATGAGAGCAAGAGTACAAAGAAGCACATTAATAACGACATCAAATCGGCAAATGTACCCATCCACGCAGGAAGGCCTTCGGGTGGGCACTTGGGACATTCTTCTTCAGCCATTACTCTTCCTCACCTGAGCCGCGCTTACTCGCTGCTAAGTAATTCTTTAATATTCCGTCGATAACGCGAGGGTTTTGGCCATCAGCAATGCCCACAATGCCATCTAGTATCAGGCTTTGATTGAGCTGCTCTTCTGCCGCTCTGTTAGACAGCTTCACAGCAATAGGCAAACAAACGATATTGGCAAAAAAGGCACCATACAAAGTTGTTAACAAGGCTACCGCCATTGCCGGACCGATAGATTTAGGATCATCCATGTTAGACAACATAGCTACCAAACCAACTAACGTGCCAATCATGCCCATGGCTGGAGCCACATCGCCCATACCTTTAAATATAGTTGCACCGAATTCGTGACGGTCCGATGTCATCTTGATATCTTTAGACAGGGTTTCTCGAACTACCTCAATATCGTGACCATCCACCAGCATGTCCACACCCTTTTGCATAAACTCATTGCTTATTTCGGCCTCTTCCAAGGCTAGAAAGCCTCCTTTGCGGGCAGCGTCAGCCATTTCAACGATCTTCTCAATCAACTCTTCAGGTGGCTCAATTTTAAACATGAAGGCTTTTCCGGCGATTTTACCGGCACCAAAGAATTGGCCTAATGTGAACTGAGATAGCACGACAAATAAGCTTCCACCGAACACGATGAGAAGCGAGGGTACGTTGATAAACATACTCATACTACCGCCCATCAACATTGCCATTACAACAAAGCCGATGGCTCCCAACATACCTATGACCGTTGCTAAATCCACTTACTCTTCCCCATTTATGCGCAGCCAATGCTATTGATATACTTTGATTCTATCGGCAAAGTATAGAAAATCTAAAACAACATAGTTGAAAAATATCACAATTATGTGAGTTCGTTTATGCAAAAATAGATTTTTAATCCGTTTATTTCTCGGTGACAATTATCAAATTGTTTTAGGTTAATTGTTCTTGATTAGTTGTAGCTCTACTTTGAACAACAATCCACCGTTAGGTTAACCATAGGCAGTAAAGTTTTAGCTGACCAGAGAGATATACTTAATATGAGGACAAACCATTTGACCCTTGTGCAACCGTCCGTTAAGGTTCGCGTTATGTTATTGACGCCTACAGCTGAGCTCTCTTATGACAACAAAAAAGGACACTGCATCGTTTGAAGAAACGCTTGCCGAATTGGAATCTATTGTCGATGAAATGGAAAATGGCGACCTTCCGCTTAACAAAGCGCTGGAAAAGTTTGAACGCGGTATAGCGCTCTCTCGTCAAGGTCAAAAATCTCTCGAAAATGCAGAACAAAAAGTTCAAATTCTTCTAAATGAACAAGGCGAAGACGTATTAAAATCGCTGCCAGAAAGTGAACAACCCTAATCTGCTCACTTGTTAGCCACAGGTATCCTAATGAATTTCTCTGCTCTGCATCAGCAAGTAAAGCAGCAAACTGATGCGTCCTTGCTACAACTAATTGAAGAGTTACCCGATTACGCTCCGTCACTCAAAGCGGCCATGCGGCACGCTCTACTAGCTGGTGGAAAGCGAATGCGTCCCCTACTCGTTCATGTGGTAGGCAACACGCTAGATGTGCCCAAAAAAGATCAAATAGCCATCAGTATGGCTATTGAGTGTGTTCATGCCTACTCGCTTGTGCATGACGACCTTCCTGCTATGGATGATGACGATTTACGTCGAGGTATGCCCACTTGCCACATTGCTTTTGATGAGGCAACTGCAATTTTAGCAGGTGATGCGCTTCAAACACTTGGTTTTAGTATATTAGCCGATTCGCCAATGAGCGAATACGGCGACGCCCATAGAGCAAAGCTTCTCAGTATTTTGGCGAAAAGTGCAGGATACCTTGGTATGTGTGGAGGCCAGGCAATAGACTTGGCAAGTACAGGGAAAACCATAGACATAGAGGCATTAAAAACCCTTCATACGCTCAAAACAGGTGCGCTGCTTCGCGCTTGCGTAGAAATGATTGCTACTGTGTGCAGCACATTGGACAAAGAGGCGGAGACAGATCTCATGCTCTTTGCCAATAATATCGGGCTCGCATTTCAAGTCCAAGACGATATTTTAGACGTAGAAGGTAGTAATGAAAGTTTAGGTAAGCCTGCAGGTTCCGATGAAGCACTCGGCAAAAACACTTTTCCTGCAAAACTGGGGTTAAGTGGAGCTAAAGATGAGTTAGCAACACTTCACGAGAATGCACTACAAGCATTAGCCCGTTTACCTTACAATACAGATAGTTTAATCGCGTTTAGCGAGCTTTTGGTAAAACGTGACCATTAGCCACGCGCCATGTTGAAAAGATAATAAAAAAATGAGTTTAGATCTCCAACATTATCCAACGCTTGCCCTTGCGCAAACGCCGGACAAACTAAGGAAGTTACCACAAGATAAGCTCCGCGATCTCGCTGATGAACTTCGCGAATACCTGCTGACTTGTGTGAGCCAAAGTAGCGGGCATTTTGCTTCTGGCCTAGGCACTGTGGAATTAACAGTTGCACTTCACTACATATACAATACTCCTTTCGACCGTCTTCTTTGGGATGTGGGACATCAGGCATATCCGCATAAAATCCTAACCGGTCGCGCGGAGAAAATGTCTACAATAAGACAAAAAGACGGCCTGCACCCGTTTCCATGGCCGCTTGAAAGTGATTATGACACCTTTGCAGTGGGCCATTCATCCACGTCAATAAGTGCCGCGTTAGGCATGGCTGTTGCCGCTGAAAAAGAAGCTAAAGGCAGAAAAATTGTATCAGTCATCGGCGATGGTGCAATGACTGCGGGCATGGCCTTTGAAGCCATGAATCACGCGGGTGATATCAAGAAAGACATGGTCGTTATTCTCAACGACAACGAAATGTCTATTTCGGAAAATGTTGGTGCACTAAACAGCCATTTAGCACGCCTGCTTACGGGAAATCTTTTTAATTCAATCCGGGACGGTGGTAAGAAGCTTCTAAGTAACGTGCCGCCAATAAAAGAGTTTGCTAGCCGTGCCGAGGAACACTTGAAAGGCATGGTGGTGCCAGGCACCATTTTCGAAGAACTAGGGTTTAACTACATAGGTCCTATTGACGGACACGACGTGAATGCGGTTGTTGACACTCTTCGCAACATGCGTAAGTTTGAAGGCCCTCAACTACTGCATGTGGTGACCAAAAAAGGTAAAGGCTACGCGGTTGCAGAAGAAGATCCTATCAAGTTTCACGCTGTTCCCAAGTTTAACCCTGCTGACAATGCGCTTCCAAAATCTAAAGCCACAGCTCCTACCTATTCTGCTATTTTCGGGCAGTGGTTGTGCGACATGGCCGCTAAAGACTCAAAGTTAATGGCTGTAACTCCGGCCATGCGCGAAGGCTCCGGTATGGTGGCGTTTTCACAGCAATATCCAGAACAGTACTTTGATGTGGCTATAGCAGAGCAACATGCGGTCACCTTCGGAGCTGGTTTAGCAAAAGAAGGTCTCAACGCTGTCGTTGCGATTTACTCTACATTTTTACAACGGGCTTACGATCAGCTTATACACGATGTAGCGATTCAAAACTTACCGGTTCTTTTTGCTATCGATAGGGCTGGCATTGTTGGCGCAGACGGACCAACACACCAAGGTGCTTTCGACATTGCATTTTTACGCTGTATTCCCAACTTAATTGTTATGGCCCCTTCGGATGAAAATGAGTGCAGGCAAATGCTTTACACTGGCCATATAGCACAGCAACCTGCTGCGGTGAGATACCCCCGTGGTGCAGGAATGGGCGTAACACCAGATCAGACCATGAAAGCGCTGGAAATAGGCAAGGCTCGAGTACTGAAAGAAAGCACCGCAGAAGCTTCCAAGCGCGTTGCGATCCTTAACTTTGGCTGCCTACTACCACATGCTCTTGAGGCCGCAGAAAAGCTCAACGCCTCGGTGATAGACATGCGTTTTGTCAAGCCCATAGATGGCGACGCCATTGCACAAGCAGCCAGTAATCACGATGTATTGCTAACGCTTGAAGATGGTTGCGTTATGGGTGGCGCCGGTAGTGCTGTTTTAGAGTACCTTCAACAACGAGGTATAATGAAAACCGTAAAGATACTGGGGCTACCTGATAGCTTCATATTACAAGGTACACAGCAAGAAATGTATAAAGAGCATGGGCTTGACGCAGAAGGAATAATACGAACCGCTGAGCAACTACTATTTTAACTCTTTTGAGTTTTGATAAATTGGCAAATTTTTTAAAGCATGCTATTAAAAGCATAATATTTAAAGCATGAAAAAAGCCCTCGCCGAAGAAGTTACTCTTCAGCGAGGGCTTTTTACTGTAAGTAGAATACTGAAAATTAAATTATCGTTTCTAAAAAAGGGTAAGCACCGCAGGCCAAAGATTAATCGCTATGTGCAAACATCCGCAAGCCATAGCGCCGGCAAGCAGATCGTCCAACATAATCCCTGTTCCGCCGTGTAATCTTTTATCAATAATGCCTATAGGCCACGGTTTTAGTATGTCGAAGACTCGAAATAACAAAAAACCAATGACAAGGGTAGATGCCGTGACTGGCAAAAATAAGAAGGTTACAAACATGCCTGCTATCTCGTCCCACACGATAGAGCCATGGTCGTGCACTTGCATATCATCAGCAGTTTTACCACATAGATAAATGCCAATCACCGACGCCATTAGCGTTACCGCAATGAAAGAGAGAGTGGATACTTGAGCGCATAGTAAAAGTAAAGGTATCGCGGCTAACGAACCAAATGTACCCGGCATAACCGGAACAAGACCGCTGCCAAACCCTAAAGCCAAAAAGTGCACCGGGTTTTTCATACTCACTCTTGCACGAAACTCAGCCTGCATAAAAAGCGCTCATTCTAAAACGTATGTTCGTAGCCGCTAGATTGCTTCGGCTCGTATTTTTCATCATTTTTATACAACATTAACTTGTCTGAATGACCGGTTAGTTGCCCAATACAGGTGACTTTTACGTTAGAGCTGGCGATAGAAGTTTCAAGACTGCCCCGCTGCTCTTCAGACACAGTGAAAAGCAACTCATAATCATCGCCTGCAGAGAGCGCGTATTCTATCGCTTCTTCTTGTGTTACCGCGCTCGTTAATGCGCGAGATAACGGAAGGCGATCGACATGAATGTTAGCACCACAGCCAGAAGCGCTAAGAATATGCTTCAGGTCCGAAATAACACCGTCCGATACATCGATACAAGAAGATGCAATACGGCGCATAGCGGTACCTACAGCAACTCTCGGAGTCGGAAAATAATGTCGATTGATGAGAACATCTCTGGCCTCTCCGGACACATCAAGCTTACCTTGAAGAATATCCAAGCCTGCACCTGCATCTCCCAAAGTTCCGCTGACGTAAACCCAGTCTCCCGGTTTAGCACCGCTGCGGGTAAGTTCAGAGCCCGGAGGAATAAAACCTTGTGCGGTAATAGTCATCGCCATGGGGCCTTTTACAGTATCACCACCAATGAGCTGAACCGAGTAGTATTGTGTAAGCTCGTACAGACCTGAAACGAAATCACTTAACCATGTTTCTTCTACTTCAGGAAGTGACAGCGATAGGCTTATCCATGCAGGCTCAGCCCCCATCGCAGCGAGGTCGCTAAGATTAGCTGCTACGGCTTTGTAAGCTACTGACTTTGCGGGCGCGTCTCTTAAAAAATGTACATCTGCTACAAGCGTATCGGTAGTTACTGCCAACTGCTGATTTTCAGGTACCATTGTCACGGCACAATCATCACCAATACCAATAACTACGTCTCGTCTTTTGTGGCCGCCAGCAGAAAAGTAGCGGCCGATAAGGTCGAATTCTTTCACGGTATTTATTAAAACCTTAAGTAACGTCCAGTGTCACTGAAATAGGTTAATCGCGCTCGTCTTTTCGCAGTGTTTTCACTGCTTTGTCGAGTGCACCATTTATGAATTTATGACTATCTTCAGCACCAAATGATTTAGCAAGCTCAATGGCTTCATTAATAATCACGCGGTATGGCACATCGATGCGTTCAGTGAGCTCCAGTGTTGCAATGCGAAGAATCGCTTTTTCAATGGCATCCAACTCTTCTGGTAATCGGCCAAGATAAGGCTTTATCGTCGCATCCAACTTACTTGCGTTATGGGCTACTCCGCGCAGTAGCGCTTGGAAATATGCCATATCGACCTTCTGCATGTCGTTACTGGTTGCTAACGCCAGTTCAACTTGCTGAATATCGTTATGACTCATTTGCCATGAATAAATGCCTTGCAAGGCTAACTCACGGGCTTTACGACGAGCTGAAACTTTCACTAAATAATTACCTTAAAGCTTTTCAACGGCATCGATAACGTTAACCATTTCAAGCGCGCCTAGTGCAGCTTCTGCACCTTTGTTGCCCGCTTTAGTGCCTGAACGCTCGATAGCTTGTTCTATTGAATCTGTTGTGATGACACCAAATGACAAAGGCACGCAGTATTCTAATGATACTTGCGCTAACCCCTTATTACATTCACCAGCTACAAAGTCGAAGTGTGGTGTTCCGCCGCGGATAACCGCGCCTAGTGCAATGATGCCGTCAAATGATTTTTTCTCGGCAAGTTTCTTAGCAACAATAGGTAGTTCGTAAGCACCCGGTACTCTTACAACCGTAATGTCATCACTGTTCACTTCGCCGTGACGCTCTAGGGTATCAAGTGCACCTTCTAATAAGCTTTCAACAACAAAACTGTTAAAGCGTGATACAACAATGGCGAATTTTTTACCCGTCGCACGGATGTTACCTTCAATAACTTGCATGTTTTCATTCCTCGAGAAAAAGCGGCGCGAAGTATACCATAACTGCGCCTAAACTAAATCGATTGTTTCTTTACCCAACAATTTTATTGTGCAGACCGCGCAATCGTTGAAAAGAAGGTTGATATTAATTAAAAGCAAATTTGTTCGCCGCCGAAGTAATTATGACGGCGATGCCTTTTAGAAATAAGGACTATTCAATGCGCTTCAGGGCTAATCGTGAACGTATTCCACAACCTCTAAGCCGTAACCTGATAGTGCATGATACTTTATGGGTTTACTTAACAGCCGCATTTTGTGAACACCCATCGATGCCAAAATTTGACTGCCCACACCTATTGTGCGAGAAGAACCTTGCCAGTCTGCACCAGCGGGGCGCTCTCCCCTATCTTCTGCAGCAAAGCGACGCACTTGATTTTCAATTTGTTCGTCTTTGCCAAGTAACACAAGAACTCCACCCTCATCGGCTATCTTTTGCATACCCTGAGACAATGTCATCGAGCGGTTAATACCACGGGTAGACCCGAGCAGATCACTAAATGTATTGTGCAAGTGAACGCGAACAAGCGTAGGCGTATTTTCTGAAACCTCACCCTTTTTCAACGCAAAGTGTAGCTGATTATCGATGCTGTCTTTGAATGTGTGCAGTTCGAAGTCACCGTACTCTGTAGGCATACTACACTGAGCAACTTTCTCTATCGTTGTCTCATTGAGATTTCTATATTCAATAAGGTCGGCTATTGTTCCAATCTTCAAATCATGCTTTTTGGCAAACGTTTCAAGCTCTGGCCTGCGAGCCATAGTGCCGTCTTCATTTAAAATTTCAACAATCACACCAGCGGGTTCAAGACCTGCTAAACGCGGTAAGTCTACGCCGGCTTCAGTATGACCCGCTCGATTTAATACACCTCCCTCTTTTGCAATAAGAGGAAAAATGTGGCCGGGCTGCACAATATCGGTGGCTTTAGCGTCTTTGGCTACAGCGGCCTTTATTGTTGTGGCGCGGTCGGCAGCGGATATACCCGTTGTAACCCCGGTAGCCGCTTCAATAGAAACGGTAAAGTTGGTGGAGAACTGAGCTTCGTTTTTATCAACCATCAAGGGCAGATTGAGCCTACGGCAACGTTCTTGTGTCATTGGAAGGCACACTAAACCTCTAGCATGGGTTACCATAAAGTTAATGGCTTCTGGCGTAACGTGTTCTGCCGCCATTATAAGATCGCCCTCGTTTTCACGATCTTCATCATCCATCAAGATAACCATCTTGCCTTGACGGATATCTTCAATTATTTCTTCTGATGTATTAAATGCCATATTCTTTCTTCTTGTAGGGTTATTTTTTTAAAAATCCATTCTCTGCTAGAAAGGCCATATCAATGCCTTTCGCGGCTGGCTCAGCCGCCTTGTCACCTAACATTAGGCGCTCCAAATACCGAGCAATGACGTCAACTTCCAAATTCACAGCAGTACCTACCTTATAAGTACCTAGTACTGTCTCTTTTAACGTGTGTGGAATAATCCATAACATAAATTCGGCACCATTAACTTCATTAACAGTTAAACTCACGCCGTCTACGGTTATGCTTCCTTTATGTGCGATATACTTTGCAATGGCCTCTGGAGCCTTTACCCAAATTTCAACATAGTCAGTGTGTTTAATAATTTGGCTGACTTCTCCAACACCATCTACGTGGCCAGATACAATATGACCGCCGAAACGGTCTGTAGGCCGCATCGCTTTTTCTAAGTTAACAGTAGACCCAACGCTGTAATTCTTAAAGCCAGTCAACTTGATAGTCTCAGTAGAAACGTCAGCGCAATAATAATCATCACCCGCATCGGTTACCGTCAAGCAGACGCCATTAGTTGCAATGCTGTCGCCAAGGGCTACATCAGTCATATCTAAATGCTGAGAAGATACAGTTAGCCGAATATCTTTGCCTCGGTTATCTAACTTTTGAATTGTACCCAGAGCTTGAATAATACCAGTAAACATAGCTTTCCTCTTTGCCGCGTTTAATCTCGCGAGCTATCTGTGTCCGGTCGATATACAAGCTTAATGTCGTTACCAACCTGACGATTTTCAATAAGCGTGAGTGAAATAGATTGCTCAATAGAAGTATAGGATGGCAGATTCACCATACTCATGCCTTTATTTCCCAATAACATAGGCGCTTGATAACAAATAAATTCATCAACTAATCCAGCGTCTAATAGTGCGCCTGCCAAACCAGGACCTGCTTCTACCCAAACCTCGTTATATTGCTTGTCACCAAGTGATTGCATAAGAGCGTCTAAATCAACTCTTCCCTGCTTTGGTGTGATAGTTAAATAGTGGCGAGCAGCCGTGTCAGGGTGAGGGTTAATGGTGGCTATGAGCGTTGTATTTCCGTCCGTCAAACACTGACAATCTGAGTTAACTACCTCTTTACTATCCACTACCACGCGAGTAGGTTGACGAATTCTTTCAAGTGGATAGCGGCTAAACTGCGCTTCGTTTGCCCGTACCAATAAGCTAGGATCGTCAGCTATCACCGTGCCAGAGCCAGTAAGCACGCAACAACTACTGGCGCGATAGCGCTGCACATCTCTTCGGGCCTCAGGGCCTGTTATCCATTGGCTTACACCATTTTCTAACGCTATTTTTCCGTCTAAACTTATGCCGAGCTTAACTCTGACGAAGGGTTTTCCAGTAAGCATGCGTTTAATAAAGCCAGGGTTAATTGCCGCAGCCTCTGCAGCCATAACACCGCTTACTACTTCAATTCCTGCTTCCTGCAATTTTCGTATCCCATTGCCGCTCACATTTGGGTTAGGATCTGTCATTGCAATGACTACCTTGCCAATATTGGCCCTTATAAGTGCTTCAGCACAAGGGGGAGTACGACCATAGTGGCTGCAAGGTTCAAGTGTGACATAAGCTGTAGCATTGTTAAGCGTGTTTCGACCAGCTTTACTGGCTTGCTTTAACGCGTGTACTTCAGCGTGAGGTGTTCCGGCCTGTATATGAAAACCTTCGCCAATACATTGATTGTTTCCATTAACAATAACACAGCCTACTCTGGGATTGGGCGACGTGGTGTAAAGCCCTTTTTTGGCAAGTTGAATGGCTTTCGCCATCCAATAATAATCAGATTTTATGCTTTTATGCTGCACGTGCTGTCCTGTAGTCAGTCTCCGAGTCTCGCGATTTCTTCACCGAATTCTCGTATGTCTTCAAACGAGCGATAGACCGACGCAAACCGCACATAAGCTACTTTATCTAGCTCTTTTAACGCTTTCATGATGAGTGTACCAAGAAGCTCACTTTCAACTTCTCGTTCACCAGTTGCTCTGAGTTCTGATTTGAGGGATAAGATGCACTGCTCTACTTTTTCAGTACTGACGGGGCGTTTTTCGAGCGCTCGTTGTAAACCAGCCCGCAGTTTATCCTCATTAAAAGGCTCCCGCGAACCATCGCGTTTTATCACGCGGGGCATAACTAGTTCGGCACTTTCGAAGGTAGTAAAACGCTCATGGCACTGGGCGCATTCGCGTCTTCTGCGTACTTGATGCCCTTCTGCAACTAGCCGAGAATCGATGACTTTTGTCTCTTGCGCTGAGCAAAAAGGGCAAAACATAGAATATCCTTTATTATTGCGTACTTAGCCTAAAACATCTCTGCATTAGTACCAAAGTACGCAATAAAAGACAATCTTATTTACTTAAGCGTAAACAGGATATTTTGAGCACAACGCAACCACTTCACTTTGAACGCGTTTGATAACAGACTCATCGCCCATGTTATCAAGAACATCGCAAATCCACGTTGCTACTTGCTCTGCCTGCTCTTCTTTAAAACCTCTGCGAGTAATAGCTGGGCTACCAATGCGAAGTCCGCTTGTTACAAACGGAGAGCGAGGGTCGTTTGGCACTGAGTTTTTATTAACCGTTATATTTGCTGCACCAAGGGCCGCGTCAGCATCTTTACCAGTGATATCTTTATCAATAAGGTCTAGTAAGAATAGGTGGTTGTCAGTACCGCCAGAAACAATTTTGTACCCGCGGTCTTGCATTACTTTAACCATCGCTTTCGCATTTGCAACAACCTGCTGCTGGTAAACTTTAAACTCAGGTTCAAGTGCTTCTTTAAATGCCACGGCTTTAGCAGCAATAACGTGGCAAAGTGGGCCACCTTGGTTGCCAGGAAATACCGAGCTATTAAACTTTTTATAAAGCGTTTCGTCGCCGCACGATGAAAGAATAAGACCGCTACGAGGACCCGCAAGGGTTTTGTGTGTCGTTGTGGTCACAACGTGTGCATGCGGTAATGGGTTAGGATATACACCCGCGGCAACCAAGCCTGCAACGTGAGCCATATCGACAAGTAAGTATGCGCCTACGCTATCAGCGATCTCTCTGAACTTAGCCCAGTCAACAACGCCTGAGTATGCAGAAAAACCACCTATGATCATTTTAGGCTTGTGCTCTTTCGCCAAAGCTTCTACTTGCGCGTAATCAATTTCGCCCGTTTCATTGTTTAGTCCGTACTGAACAGCGTTGTACGTCTTGCCCGAGAAATTAACGTGAGAACCGTGGGTAAGGTGTCCGCCCTCAGAAAGGCTCATACCTAATACAGTATCACCAGCATCTAGTAACGCCATAAATACGGCAGTGTTTGCCTGAGAACCTGCATGGGGCTGTACGTTCGCGTATTCAGCACCAAACAGCTGTTTAGCTCTATCAATGGCTAGTTGCTCAACTACGTCAACATGCTCACAACCGCCGTAGTAACGCTTACCCGGGTAACCTTCGGCATACTTGTTAGTAAGCTGAGAGCCCTGAGCTTCCATCACACGTGGGCTACAATAGTTCTCAGAGGCAATAAGCTCGATGTGATGTTCTTGACGCTCAACTTCATTTGCCATTGCTTTGGCTAATTCTGGATCAAAGTCAGCTATGTTCATTTCGCGAGAAAACATGGGGGCTCCTTAACTGCGATTATTTTTTGGCATGATGCGTCGGATATGGACTGCATAATTTTGCAGCCATATTCTAGTCATTTTCGGATGCTTGTATACCGCTTTATGGCTAAATTAATTTAAATGGCGTAGGTTTAACGTAAATCGCAGGCTACAGGCACATCAGACCTGTTTTTCTAGCGCTTTTACACGATCAAAAAGGCTACCAATCTTTTGTAAGCGCACCGCATTTTTACGCCATTCTCTGTTTGTTTGTGCTGGTTGTCCTGATGAATAGACACCGGGTTGCGTAATGTCTTGTACCACCATGGTGTAACCTGTTACCTGCACATTGTCGCAAATGCTGATATGGCCATTGATTCCTACCCCACCAGCAATGATCACATGCCGGCCGATGTTGCAGCTTCCCGCAATACCAGTAGCACCGCAAATACAGGAATGGTCACCAATAACGCAATTGTGACCAATTTGAACTTGGTTATCTATGATAACGTTAACACCTATAACCGTATCGTCTAGCGCGCCTCGATCGATACTAGTATTGGCGCCAATCTGACTGTCATCACCAATGCGCACACCACCGAGTTGGGGAATAGGCAACCAAACGCCCTTATCGTTTGCATAACCAAAACCCGACGAACCGATAACGGTTTGGCTGTGAATAGTTACCCGCTTTCCTATTACAACACCGTGATACACAGTAACGTTTGGATAGAGTGTACTTCCCTCTCCAATATGAGCGCCTTTTCCAACGACGGTATTGGCACCTATGCTCACGCCATCACCAAGCACAACGTTATCCTCAATAATAACGTTGTGGCCTAACACTACATTGCTACCTACCCGCGCCGAAGACGCTACTTTTGCAGTATCTGCAATACCGGTTGCTACCACGGGTGTCGTGTCGAATAACTGGGCAATGCGAGCAAATGCAACGTGTGGATTGTCTACGATAAGCGCCGCCCCGGTTACGCTCTCTTTTACATTTTCGTGAACAATCACCGCTCCAGCATTTGTGCTTTTCAACTGTGACTTGTACTTTGGATTAGTCAAGAAAGAGATTTGGTGACTTTGCGCACCAGACAGTGTGGCAACCGAAGATATAGTAATGCCGCTATCTCCCTGAACAACCCCACCTACGTGGTTGGCAAGTTCTTCTAAACTATAATGACCTTTATCAATGGTTGTCATACGCTTCATTACCTATTTAATTTCTGACCGTTTGTATACTTTATGCTGCCGTAACTCGTTCAACTCGTATCGACTTTCGAAATAACAAAAACCGTTTTGCTAGTTCAGAGGTACGTTTTTTCACTAAGTTTAACTGATTTCTTTTCATGCTTTGATGCAATATTGGATTTTGATGCATTAAGCGAACAAAAAAAACGCAACTGCCGCATACAATGGCTTTACGCACTGGCGCGAGCTATAGTGTTGCGATTACAATATCATTTTATTTTTCACCGCGTTTTTAGCGAGGTTAGAGCATGGCTCAGTACGTTTATAGTATGCACCGCGTTGGCAAAATTGTGCCACCGAATCGACAAATTTTAAAAAATATCTCTCTTAGTTTTTTTCCAGGAGCAAAGATCGGAGTTCTAGGCTTGAATGGCGCAGGTAAATCGACATTGCTGCGCATAATGGCAGGCATTGATACCGAGATCGAGGGCGAAGCCCGTCCACAGCCGGGTTTGAAAATTGGTTACCTCTCTCAGGAACCAAAGTTAGACGAGACTAAAGATGTGCGTGGCAACATCGAAGAAGCCGTAGCCGATGTAAAACATGCTCTCACCCGTCTAGACGAAGTTTATGCAGCTTATGCAGACCCAGATGCTGACTTTGACGCCTTAGCAAAAGAACAAGGTGAATTAGAAGCAATCATTCAGACAAAAGACGGCCATAACCTTGATAATGTACTTGAGCGAGCCGCTGATGCGCTAAGACTTCCTGCGTGGGATGCCGATGTAAGCAAACTTTCGGGTGGTGAGAGAAGACGGGTTGCACTATGCCGTTTGTTGCTGGAAAAACCTGAAATGCTATTACTTGATGAACCGACGAACCACTTGGATGCTGAATCGGTAGCCTGGCTTGAGCGCTTCTTACACGATTACGAAGGTACCGTTGTAGCGATTACCCATGATAGGTATTTCCTGGATAATGTTGCTGGATGGATTCTGGAGCTTGACCGCGGTGAAGGTATTCCATGGGAAGGTAACTACTCATCTTGGCTTGAGCAAAAAGAAAGTCGTCTTGAGCAAGAGGAGCGCGTTGAATCGGCCCGCAAAAAGAGTATTAAACAAGAATTAGAGTGGGTTCGCTCTAACCCTAAAGGCCGCCATGCAAAAAGTAAGGCTCGTATGGCTCGCTTTGAGGAACTGTCTACAAGTGATTACCAAAAGCGAAATGAAACCAACGAGCTCTTTATTCCACCTGGAGAGCGACTGGGCGATAAAGTCATTGAAGTGTCGAACTTGAAAAAATCATATGGCGACCGTGTTCTCATTGATGACCTTTCGTTTAGCGTACCTAAAGGTGCCATTGTGGGTATTGTGGGGCCAAACGGGGCTGGTAAATCTACCTTATTTAGAATGTTAACGGGGGCAGAACAACCTGACTCGGGAACGATTGATTTAGGTGACACCGTAAACATTGCCGCTGTCGAACAGTTCCGAGACCACATGAATGGAAAAAATACTGTGTGGAAGGAAATTTCAGACGATCAAGATATTATTCGAATTGGCAACTTCGAGATAAACAGTCGCGCCTATTGCAGCCGCTTTAACTTCAAAGGCAATGACCAGCAGAAGTTTATCAAAGACTTATCGGGTGGAGAGCGAAACCGTGTGCATTTAGCTAAGCTTTTAAAAGCCGGCGGCAACGTGCTTTTACTCGATGAGCCCACCAACGACCTCGATGTGGAAACACTCCGAGCATTAGAAAATGCTCTGCTTGAGTTTCCGGGTTGTGCCATGGTTATCTCGCACGATAGATGGTTCTTAGATAGGGTTGCAACTCACATTATGGACTATCGTGATGAGGGGAATATTAACTTCTTTGAAGGGAACTATGCCGATTATGAAACCTGGCTCAAACAAGAGTTTGGTAAAGACGTCGTAGAGCCTCACCGTCTTAAATACAAACGTATGGCGAAATAAGAATAGCTTTCAAAGAGGCCTTCTTAACTGGAGGCCTCTTTTTTCCCCTTCCACTTTTTCTATACACCATTTCGAAACTACGTAAACTCCGATGCACATGAATACAAAAACATTTTTTCTCACGTGACATTGCGAACCTGTCATTATTCACCAATACTGAGAGTATCAGGGTATTTTTTAAGATTTTATGTATGACAGATAAGCGCCAGTTCCAGAGGGTTGAATTAGACGTTCCAGGAACACTCGCCCACGAAGGTAAAGAAATACACGTCATTGTTCATGATGTATCTTTGCAAGGGATAAAGCTGCTTGCTAGCGAAAGCGCCTTATCAATACTCCCTTTTGATAGTCACGACCCTTACGTGGCAACATTTCAAGCTAATGAAGACAGCCCTGAAATTACACTTTACATAGAACAGCTTTATCGACATGCAGATACCCGACAGTCGCTGGTTTCTCTGGGCTGTAAAGTCGCCCGAATGGACATTAACTGTGTAAGTGCACTCAGGCGGCTAATTGCGTTAAATAGCGAAGATGAAGGCATTGAAGAGAGGGATTTAAACGCCCTAGTCAACGCTGTTTATCAGCACGAATCTAAGGCGGGTTAAAAACATTGGAGTGTGAAGTAACACTATTCAGTATCTAACGATTACTCCACAGAGATCACTCGATAACGATCACTCCATAACGATCACTCCAAAGCGTTCAGTGCTTCGCTAAGCCGAGCAACAGGTATAACTTTCATCCCCTGCATAGTCTGCTTCGGCATATTTGCTTTTGGCACTATAGCGCGTTTGAAGCCATGCTTTGTAGCCTCAATGATCCGCTCTGTACCGTTGGGAACAGGTCTTATTTCTCCTGCCAACCCCACTTCACCAAAAACAATGAGATCGTTGGGAAGCGAACGGTTTCTAAAACTGGAAATCATTGCGAGTAAAAGAGCTAAATCTGCACTGGTTTCCGTTACTCTTACCCCACCAACTACGTTCACAAATACATCTTGGTCGTTCATTTGAACATTACCATGACGATGTAGAACAGCGAGCAGCATCGACAAACGATTTTGATCGAGTCCTACGGCAATTCGTCTTGGGTTCGACATTTGCGAGTAATCAACCAAAGCTTGGATCTCTACGAGAAGAGGCCGAGTCCCCTCCCAAATGACCATCACACTAGAGCCCGGCGTTTCATTCTCATCACGACTTAAAAAGATTGCCGAAGGATTTTTTACCTCCTTGAGCCCTTTTTCTGTCATTGCAAAAACACCGAGTTCATTAACAGCACCAAAACGGTTTTTGTGGCTTCTTAGGGTGCGGTAACGACCGTCACTTTCCCCTTCCAGCATCATTGAGCTATCAATACAGTGCTCTAGCACTTTCGGCCCCGCCAAATTACCGTCTTTAGTAACGTGACCGACAATAAACATAGCAATATGGTTTTGTTTGGCAAAACGCGTTAAATAGGCCGCACTTTCTCTCACTTGAGACACGCTGCCCGGCGCAGACTGAACATCGGCAACATGCATAACCTGAATAGAGTCGATGACCATAATTTTTGGACTTTCAGCCAAGGCCAGCTCGCAGATAGTTTCTACGTTGGTTTCTGCCAGCATCATTAAGTTGTCATCAGGCAAAGCAAGGCGCTTTGCCCTCATTGCAACCTGTTGCAGAGATTCCTCTCCCGTAACATAAAGGGCTTTCTCTGTTTTAGCCATCTGACACATCACTTGTAGCAGCAGCGTACTTTTTCCGGCTCCAGGAGACCCGCCGATCAACATAGCAGCTCCTGGAACAATACCGCCACCTAATACTCTATCTAACTCTT
Source organism: Alteromonas sp. RW2A1 (assembly GCF_001886475.1). Lineage (NCBI taxonomy): Bacteria > Pseudomonadati > Pseudomonadota > Gammaproteobacteria > Alteromonadales > Alteromonadaceae > Alteromonas > Alteromonas sp. RW2A1. Next base: position 2,793,324 of record NZ_CP018031.1, read on the forward strand.
TAAAACTGGATGAGAATCGGGGAAGTGCCTCTAGATCGATGGCGTTTAGCTTTTCAACTTTTGCTGCTGTTTGCCCAGCGTAACCTGAATTTACCTGTCTAGTTGCGGTTTTAGCACTTGCCACCACAAATTCGCTTATCGTATTCCACGCTTTGCACTCTGTGCATTGTCCCTGCCACCGAGGAAATTCTGCGCCGCAATCGGAACACACGTAGGCAGTTTTACGTTTTGCCATTTTCCAGTTTTATCCACAAGTTAAAAAGAGTATTCTATCATTAAATGGCGTTAGTTTAAGTACAAGGCTTTCTTGAACTTAACCGAGAAAAAGACGGATGCCGGCCAAGGGTGCGAGGTTAAGGACTTTTCACACATAGCCGATAAAAACTAAAATGAAAAAGTAAACAGTGAAGTTGCGCATAGATGAGTCAAGACTTAGCACAGTATAAAGACATAATTGAACAGTTGAAGCCTGTGGTGAATGAGCCTGAGTTCAATCAGGTATTGCAGCAAGTTGCAGCTGATGTTCCCAAAGAAAAGCGCTTTCTTATAAAAATGGAAGTAAAGCGTCTGGCTAAGCCGTGTCTTCGCACAATCGACCTTCGTGGCAATGTTGATGGCAAGTGTAAAAAATATACTCATGAAGGTCGAAATCACTTCATGGACGACATCGCTGTTGATAAATTCGAAGAACAACTTCGAATATTTGGCCGTTACACCTATGGTGTATACGAAGCAGTACAAAGCACAGAAAACAACTTCCGCCTTATGCAAGAGCGAGAAATTGCGCAAGAGAGAGCAGAAAGAGCACAGCCCGATGCTAGGAAACGTTCTGCGGTGCTCGAGCAGTTCAAAGTAGATACGGTAAACCTGCTAGATTATCAGCAGCGCAATACCGAACGCATGAATTTTGCTGTGGCGGTGGAGATATTCAACCAATACAATGAGTCTATGCGGGGCCTCAGTGTTGATATATCACTTGAAGGATTACAAGTTAAACTCCCCAAAGATATTATCTTCGAGAAAGGTGAACTACTTTTCGTTTATTTTAGAGGGCTTGAAAACGAATTCACTTTAGATAAAAAGCACGGTATTGCTTATCGATTAGTGAAGATTTCCGAAAAAAACGATGTAAAATATCTAGCCTTTCAAAGAGCGGTAGACCACCCAAATAAAAGCTTCGATAACTTTTTAGAAAGTTTTATACACGGTAACAAACGCCGATATAAAGTGAATATGAATAACACCATTGAGGCTATCACCAGTAAAATTTCTGAACAATACTTTTCACCCAGAAGCCCTACTTTGCCGGTTTACATTGACGTGGTAAACGAAACGCTCGTTCCCCGGTTTGCCATGATGAATGAAGTAAACCGGGAAACTATTCAGTACTGGCAAGATGAAGAAAATACCTGTCGCTTGAGCTTTCTACTGACTCAAGAACGTTTGCATCACCTGCTCAGAAAGTCAGACGAGGTGAGAGAATGTTTTATTTTTAGCTTCACCCATCTGCAAAATAGTAAGGTCTATTTTTACTCGGCATCTTATGAAGAGCTGCAACAAAAAGAATTACTAAAACAGGTATTTTTAGGCTTTGGGTCGAAAAAAGCGAGTTGGCGAGTGTTTAAGGTAACGCTTACAGACATGACTCCAGAGCAGGCCCATATTCCACTTTCGATTCCTGATTCTGTGGGTAGTAAAGTAAAAAAACTAAATACTCCTCCCTCTGCACGGTTAATGGGTAGACTCAAAAATCTGCGTTATTTAGCCCATGTGACAGACGTGACCTCGTTGACGGGACAAGAAACTTACAGCGATTTTAAATTTAACCGTGAAAACCTTTCCTATTTAAAGAATTTTGGACACCCGCGTAGTCGAGCTCCCTCAAAGATAGAAATTGTTCGATTTAAAAATGAGGAACTACGCATAGAAAGCCGCTATCGACTGCGTACGCATATTGAGGTGCGCTTTAACGGCGAGGACACTGCTCACAAAGGCGTGAGCGAAGATATTTCTGTAAGGGGCTTAGGGCTTCGGGTGGAATTAACCAAAGAATATGGAGGCAGCCTGGAAGATCGTGTAGAAGTGGCTTTTCCGCGCCTTCAATCGATTACAACTTCTTTTGATGTTATGAACCTTCAATACGACATTGTTTATCACAATATCGAGAAGAACATCTTACACCTGAAAGCAGCACCAGGAGAGGAAGGTAAAACCGCCCGAAACTTCTTCGAAGAGTTAATAAAGAAAAACAAAGCCAACCTTCAAGCTGAGTCTGATGAAGAAGAAATTCCAGGTATGGGGCAAGCACTACGCTGCATAAATGCAAGAAATGCGACCTCTTTATCATTTCTGATGAGCAGGGAAGGAGTACGGTATACGCCGCAAGCTGGTATTATCGGGAAACAGGATGAACGAATTACTTTGCTAACCACGCAGTATGCAGAAAGAGGAAAAGTGAATCTTGAATTCTTATTCCGCGATCGAAAATCAGACTCGCCGTTTGTACAAAGCGGTATAAAAACAGTTAAGCTGGAAAATATGCCGTTGCGCCAAGAGCTTTTTGTTTCTTTCGACAATTCTCAAAAAGATTCTCGAATGGCTATAATTCCTCGCTATTCTCATAAGTTCGACAACAATCAGCAAAGAAAGAGCTTCATAAGGGAAGCCATGAATAGAGGGCAGTTCATTGCTATCCATGTGATGTTAACAACAACGGGGAAACCCGATCTCTCTATGCTACAAACAGAAATTAACTACGTCACCATGTACGCGATGCACAGAGCAAGGGAGCTTGAGAAGAAAATGTGGAGCATTGCCGCTTGCTCTCATCTAATTGATGTTACTGATGAAGTCTTAATTCGCTACGGCTTTAGCAGTGAGGAGATTACTCAGAATAGAACGCCCTTAGGCACCTCTCAGCATCAAAGCGCCTGACTTTAAGAGAAGCCGATTTCAGCATACAAAGCTAGATGGCTGAAATCGGCTTGCTACTATTCGCTTAAAAAGTAAAGTAAAGAGTGAAGACTACCGGCTCGAATTGCCACGTCGGCTTTTTCGTTGACCACAGGCTTGCCATGACACGCCACACCCAACGCTGCCTCTTTCATCATAACGAGATCATTCGCTCCATCTCCCATTGCTACCGTTTGCTCACTATCGATGTTCCATTTTGCAGCAAGTTGTTTTACGGTCTCTGCTTTCACATCTGCATTGACTATTTCTCCAACTACCTTCCCAGTAAGTTGACCGTTGTCGACTTCCAGCGTGTTTGAGGTAGCAAAGTCCAGCTCTAGTCGTTGTTTTAAATGATCAGCAAAGTAGGTAAAACCACCCGACGCGATGGCCAGTTTCCATCCATGCTTTTTGAGTTCGCTCAGTAAGGCTTGGATCCCCGGCATTATCGGCAAGCTGTCGCGAATTTTGCGAAGATGTTCCACAGGTACACCTTCTAAACAGGCTACACGATGGTTAAGGCTTTCGTTAAACGCAATCTCTCCCCTCATGGCTTTTTCTGTAACTTCAGCCACTTCTCTACCAACATCAGCTAGCTTTGCAATTTCGTCAATACATTCAATGCCAATAACTGTACTGTCCATGTCCATGACCAACAAGCCACCTTTTGACAAAGATGGCTGTGAAAGCTGCAAACCAATGTCTATGTTGAAAGTTGCAGATAACGCACTCAGCATTGCTTTTAATTCGGACTTGTTGTCTTTTAACAGGTTACCTCTTGCCACTACCACATCATCACCTAGCTGCTGGTGTAAATGATGGAACGCAAGCGCACCCGTGTCGAAATGTGACTGAATGTCAGATAACACATTGCCAACAATATAAGGCGTTAATGCTTGACCTATAATGGTTAAAGACGCGTGAAAGTCTACGTCGGTACTCTGTCCGTTTATTAAACCGGCTAACGCTGATGATGAATGGATACTATCGCTTTCCTTGTCGCCTAAACGAGATTTAAAAGTGTCGAGCACGGCTGGGAGTTCCTTAAACATTGAAGTGGGCTAATGCTACCCAATTGGGCGCCGTAATAAAATATGGTCTTTCAAATTAGTAAGATTTATCCTACTGTTATCGATACATTTATCCTTTTACGGAATTTTATATTGGCAAAGGCCGAAACACCGTTAACAACTGCATCAGTAAACCATTCCCACTCTCTTTACACCGTTATAAAAAGAGTGATGCATACGCTATTGGCTAGCCTTGTTATTGCTCTATTAGTTGCGTTACTGCTTATGCTGCAACGTTACCAACAAGAGTGGCTGCATGCTCAAACCGCCTATGCGGGAAACAGTGCCGCCCGTCAATACGGCAAACTATTACAACCGTTAATGAGCAAGCCTGACGCCAATGACGACAAGAGTGCCAATGCATCTGTTGCCCCTCAACTCGGCAACCTCAATTCAGTAATAAAGGTTTTAGCTGACGAGCCCCATGTCCTTGGTATCTCAGTATTTGATGAAAAAGGTCGATACCTCGCACCTTTACCTAAAACCGAAAGTGTAGTCAGTCTTAATCAATCGCACGACGTGCTGCCTATCACGTTTGTTGAATCGATTGTTAGCGAGCAAGGGCAAGTTGTTGGCTACCTTCACATACATATGGACACAAAGAAAGTGTTAGAGGCGCCGTTGTCGCTTCGCTCTCAGCTGTTTGTGATTGCGGTAATAGTTTTATTTATTGCGTTGGTAGTAGGCATTTACGTGACAAGAGGCTTTTACAAATTCCGGCCTTGGCTATTGGATGTCATCACTCAAATATTAAAAAGGCGATTGTAATTTGTTGTCGTTATATTAATAAGCTCAGATGGCTCGATGTCGCTAAGCGCTGTCATTGCGTCTATCACATCGGTAATAAAGCGTGGCATATTGGCCTTACCTTGCCTCCCCGACATCGGTATATCCGGTGCATCCGTTTCTAGTAATATTCTGTCAGAATAGTAGCGGATAAGATGAGCTACTGTATCTCGCGTTTTCTTCGCACGTTCATAGGTAATTGTTCCGCCAATACCAAGATAGAACCCTTTGTCGATATAGCGTTCTGCCACATCGATACTGCCCGAAAATGCATGTATCACGCCAGAGCCTGAAAATACCGATGACTTAAGTGCTTCAAGTAGCAGGTGGTGAGACTTACGATGGTGGAGAATAACTGGCAGGCCTTGCGCTTCTGCAAGATTGAGATGGGCGTGAAGGCTTTGCTTCTGCATTTTCATACATACAGAGATATGACCGTCTAACCCTGTCTCACCAATAGCGCGAACGTTACTATCAATGGTCTTTTCTAACAGAGCCAGTGATTCGGACAATGACTGCTCATTCTGCAAAAGAAAATAAGGATGTAGACCTATCGCGATATCAATCGGCAAAATATCAGAATACGTATTTTGGTAGTATCGTAATGTACTCCAAGACTCGGGAGTGATCCCCGGTACCATGAGCCTCTTCAAACCATTTTGTTTTGCAGTCGCTAATACGTGTGGAATGTCGTCGCATAAGGGGGGTAGGTTAAGATGGCAATGACTGTCTATCATATTCCCCCCTAATCACGCGTATTCCAATTAAGGCATAAGCCGTTGGGTATTCCACTGGCCTTGCTCGTCTACATTGTATTCAATTCGGTCGTGGAGCCTATCTTCACCACCTTGCCAGAATTCGATTTGATGCGGCACTATTCTAAATCCGCCCCAAAAATCGGGCACTGGCAGTTCTTTGTTAGCAAATTTATCTTTTAGCTGCTGGAACTGAGTAAGTAGTAACTCTTTACTTCCAATGGGCTTACTTTGTTTTGACGCATAGGCTGCCAGCTGACTGTCTTTTGGACGAGAAAAAAAGTAGGACGCATTTTCAGCCGTTGACAATTTCTCTACTACCCCGCAAACCCGCACCTGACGCTCCATAAAAAACCATGGAAAATGGCAAGAAACCTTAGGGTTTGACGCTAGCTCCTGAGCTTTGCGACTTCCCAAATTTGTGAAGAAAACAAACCCGTTTTTATTTACATCTTTAAGTAATACTATGCGCTGAGAGGGTTGACCAGTTGAATCAACGGTGGCCACCGTCATAGCAGTTGGATCAGGTATGTTTGCGTCAATAGCGTCTTTAAGCCACTTATCGAACAATTGAAAAGGAGTGTCGGTTAAGTCAGACTCACTCAAGGTTCCCTTTGAGTATTGCCTACGCATATCAGATATAGCCATCAGTCTCTCCCGCGCAACCTAGCTAAAACTACTTTTAAAAAGCGTTAATAGGTTGCGCATATACGAAAATCTACAAGACCTTAAAAACGGAAAAGGGCTAGGAAGGGATCACATACTACAGGTTACTGTCATCGCCATAACCCAGTGAGCGCAAAGCGCGCTCGTCATCAGCCCAACCTTGCTTCACTTTCACCCAGAGTTCTAGAAACACTTTATTATCGAAAAGGTTTTCCATATCTTTGCGTGCATGCTCGCCAATGGTTTTTAGATGCTTTCCGCCCTTACCTATGATCATCCGTTTTTGTGTTTCACGCTCAACTAGAATAAGACCGCTTATTCGATAGACGCCGTTTTCGGCCATTTTGAACTGCTCTATTTCCACCGTAGTTGAATAAGGTAATTCGTCACCGGTAAAGCGCATTAGTTTTTCGCGGATAATTTCTGCGGCCATAAACCGACTTGAGCGGTCGGTAATATAGTCCTCAGGGAAAAAGAATTCACTTGAGGGTAAAGATTTAGCCACGAGCTCGCGAATATCATCAACCATTTTGCCCTGCTTCGCACTAATGGGAACAATATGTTCGAAACTGTGTTTTTCACCAAGCATGCGCAAGTGAGTAACAAAGCCTTCTCTGTTCTCCACCTTGTCCATTTTATTAACGATGAGATAGCACGGAAGGTTAGACTGTTTGACCTTGGAGAGCACCATTTCATCTTCGGCATTCCAGCGATCGCCTTCAATCACAAACAGTACTAAGCCCACCTCGGCAAGTGAACTTGACGCAGCGCGGTTCATGTAGCGGTTAATGGCGCGCTTTTCGTCTTGGTGAAGCCCTGGCGTGTCAACATAAATAGCTTGGTACTCACCGTCAGTATCGATACCCAGTATGCGGTGTCTCGTAGTTTGTGGCTTTCTTGAAGTAATACTGACTTTTTGACCAAGCAGACGATTAAGCAAAGTGGATTTACCAACATTCGGACGGCCTACAATGGCAACTAGACCACAGCGTGTCTGCGGTTCACCTTGATCTATATTAGTCATCGAGCTTCTCCAGCGTTAGACGGGCTGCTTCTTGTTCGGCCTTACGGCGGCTATTGCCAGATGCTTTTACTGGCTCAGCCAAGCTTTCCACTTTGCAGCTAACTTGGAAGACTTGCGCATGGTCCTTACCTGAAATGGACAGCACTTCGTAGGTAGGAAGAGGAAGTTTACGACCTTGTAAAAATTCTTGCAGTCGCGTTTTATTGTCTTTTGGATGGGCATTGGGGTCGAGTTTGCTGATCCTGGTTTCCCAGAGTCTGTCGATAACACCACGAACTTCGTCCATGCCAGAGTCTAAATATATGGCGCCAAGCAGTGCTTCAACGGCATCAGCTAATATAGAGCTTCGGCGATTGCCACCGCTTTTTAATTCACCGGGCCCCAAGTTCAGTAGCTCACCCATACTCGCCTCTCTGGCCAACTCGGCAAGCGTATCGCCTTTGACCAAAGTAGAACGCATTCGGGTTAACTTTCCTTCAGGCACGTCGGGAAACCGCTTATAAAGGGTTTCACCAATAATCATGCCTAATATGGCATCTCCCAAAAACTCCAGGCGCTCGTTGTGGAGCTTAGCTGCGCTTCTGTGAGTAAAAGCTTGGTCCAGCAACGCCACATCGTTAAATGTATAATCTATCGCCTTATAAAGACGATGATATTTATCGATTCCTTGCATCAATGAATGCCGCCTACGCGTTCAAAGCGAATGCCTGTTGGTATCCACGAAGGCAACATATCTTCTTGCTTACGTTCAAACTCAAATGAGACCCAGATAGCGACGGCTTTACCCACTAGATTTTCATCAGGTACGAAGCCCCAAAAGCGGCTATCTCGACTGTTGTCTCTATTATCACCCAACACGAAGTAATGGCCTTCAGGCACTATCCACTCGTTGCGGCGTGTTCCTGGCTGGGTGTAAAAATTCACCGGAGAGATATCGCGCATTGGGTGGCGTAAAATATCATGCTCGATATCACCAAGGGATTCTGTGTAGCGCATCAGCTGTGCCATATCTTGCACAAATTCACCTCGTTCTTGAAACGAAAGTGGAACAGCCTCTAATTTAGGACAATTGTTTTTATCTGTGCATTTAGGTTTTATAAATACCTGCTTATTTTGATAAACCACGGTATCACCCGGCATGCCGACTACGCGTTTTATATAGTCAATTCCAGTGTCTTCAGGATATTTAAACACAACCACATCACCGCGCTCTGGAGCACCAGTCTCAATAAGCTTGCTACGAAAAACAGGGTCTTTCACGCCATAAGCAAACTTTTCAACTAGAATAAAATCCCCTACTAACAGCGTTGGCATCATTGAGCCTGAAGGTATTTGAAACGGTTCATACAAAAAAGACCGCAATACCAATACAAACGCAATAACCGGAAAAATTTGCTGGGCGGTATCGACCATATATGGCAACTGAGGATCTTCACCATACCCCGCGTTCTCTGCTGTTGCTGCCGCCTGCAATCGAGCTTTGCGCTTTGGCGCAAACACTAGGCTATCGACTAGCCAAATAAGACCTGTAATCAGTGTTAGCGCCACTAAAATCAGGGAAAAGTAGTTCGCCATTATTTACCTACCTTCAATACTGCAAGGAACGCATCCTGTGGCAGTTCAACGTTACCCACTTGCTTCATGCGCTTCTTACCTTCCTTTTGCTTTTGAAGTAGCTTTTTCTTACGACTAACGTCACCGCCGTAACACTTAGCAATAACGTTTTTACGTAATTGCTTAACCGTGCTACGCGCAACAATATGGTTTCCAATAGCTGCCTGAATGGCAATATCAAACATTTGTCTTGGTATTAATTCACGTAATTTTTCAACCAGTTCTCGACCGCGGCCCTGAGAATTTTCTCTGTGAGTAATAACCGCTAACGCATCCACTCGTTCCCCGTTTATTAGAATATCCACACGCACCATGTCAGAGGTTTGGAAGCGTTTAAAGTTGTAATCTAACGAGGCAAAACCACGGCTAGTCGACTTTAAGCGGTCGAAGAAATCTAGTACAACCTCAGCCATAGGAAGCTCGTATGTCACTGCAACTTGTTTGCCGTGATAGGTCATGTTTGTTTGCATGCCGCGCTTTTCTACACAAAGCGTAATAACATTGCCAAGATATTCTTGCGGAACCAAAATATTCGCTTCGACTAGAGGCTCTCGAATTTCTGCAATATCATTCACCGGCGGCAGTTTCGCTGGACTGTCCACCGTCAGGGTTTCCCCCTTGGTGGTTTCAACTTCGTAGATTACTGTTGGCGCGGTGGTGATAAGACCTAAATCGTATTCACGCTCTAGACGCTCTTGAATGATTTCCATATGCAGCATGCCAAGGAAACCAATTCTGAATCCAAATCCAAGCGCTGCTGAACTTTCTGGCTCATAAAACAAAGACGCGTCGTTCAGGCTTAGCTTTGCAAGCGCATCGCGGAAATCTTCATAGTCGTCAGAACTAATTGGGAAGATACCGGCATAAACCTGAGGTTTGATCTTCTTAAACCCTGGCAGCATTTCGGTAGCAGGCGCTTTGGCTAATGTGATGGTATCGCCTACCGGCGCACCTTGAATATCTTTAATGCCGGCAATGATGAAACCAACTTCGCCAGCTCTAAGAATACCAGTATCCAGAGGCTTTGGCGTAAATACACCAATTTTATCAACTTGATGAATTTGTCCGTTCGACATGATTTGTATCTTGTCTTTTTTGTTGAGTTGCCCCTCAACAATACGAACTAGCGACACAACACCTTGATAGTTATCGAACCAGGAGTCTATGATCAGCGCTTTAAGCGGCTTTTCTCTATCTCCCTCTGGCGGCGGGATTTTGTTAACAATAACTTCAAGTACATCTTCAATACCAATGCCTGTTTTCGCAGAGCAGCGAACGGCCTCTAGTGCGTCGATGCCCACTATATCTTCGATTTCTTCTGCTACGCGGTCAGGATCGGCTTGAGGTAAGTCGATTTTATTCAAAATCGGAACCACTTCCATATCCATTTCAATTGCAGTGTAACAATTTGCTAGTGTTTGAGCTTCTACGCCCTGACCTGCATCAACAACCAACAGTGCTCCTTCACAGGCAGCCAAAGAGCGCGACACCTCATAAGTGAAGTCGACGTGTCCCGGAGTATCAATGAAGTTCAACTGATAAGTTTCACCGTCTTTGGCGTTGTATTCCAGCGTTACGCTTTGTGCTTTAATTGTAATTCCGCGCTCTTTTTCCAAATCCATGGAGTCAAGAACCTGTTCAGCCATTTCACGGGTGGAAAGTCCACCACAATGCTGAATAAGACGGTCAGACAAGGTCGATTTACCATGGTCAATATGGGCGATAATACTGAAGTTACGAATGTGCGATTGTTGCATAATGCTGGAAATTACCTGCAGAAAAATTCATTAAACGAAAAATACCACTCGCTTCACGCTAAAACGTAAACGCGGCGCGTGCGGATTTTACCCATTTATCCGCTGAAAAGCGAATTAGCAACAGCATATTTTGCTAAAAGGCGTATGCGATGAGATGAACTGTTAATGAAGAAAGGTGGAAAGAGATTGATGTGATGATTACTAAGGATGTAAATGCGATAAGGTTGAGCGGGCTAGGGATTGTTAGAAAGCAGGTTGATACAAGGTGGACGGTAAGTGAGCTTTAGAATAGTTGAAAGCAATAAAAGCTTACGTTAAGGGCATTGTTACTCATTATCGGCAAAATGAGTGTTGAGTAACACGGGTTGATACTTTGATGATTCAACACGACGCAGCTTTTTCGCAATGTATTTATACACAATAACCGTTGCAACTACGCTAGGTAAAACACCCCACAATTCCTGCGTAAGATTCATTTGCTGTAGAAAATAAGACGCAAGTGAGAAGCAAATAATAAAAGAGATTAGGGGCAGTAAATAAAGCCATGCCGATGCACTAAGCACACCCGCTTCAGGTATACCAATAGTGACATTTTGCCCCACTTTCACCGTCATGGGGGTAGATAATGTTAGCCGCTGCGTCTTAGGCGCTAGGGCACGAGATATTGCGCCGGTACCGCAGTCGCTCTGCGCCTGGCAACTGCTGCATGTTGACTTTATCGCAGCTTCAACTGTCACTTTGTCGCCCTCTACAGCAACGACTCTTGCTGACTCTTTAATCATTGTTTTTATTAACTGAACTGATTGATGTCGCGATGGCTTTCGCAGTTTGTAACGGAATTTCGCCAAGTATCGTCACCTGCGCTTTTCCCGCTTTCAACGTAAGAAATGTACTCACTTCATTACGTAGGGCTATATCGCCACCTAACGCATCTTCAGCAGGCTGGACATAAACTGAAACATCTACTAATCCATCACTGAACATTTTGTATTCTACTACTTGTCCAGTTAACGCTAAACGTCGAGTATCCCTTTTCACTTCGCTCATACCAACAGGCAAATAGTTAACCTCCCACCCGTGCGCTCGCGACTGTGTACTTGGCATTGTTATAGGGTCTGGTAATGACGATTGATTGATGCGAGAAAAATAAACAGAAGGCGTTTCCGTGATAGTGAACGCACTCACTTGAATTTGTTCTAGCACGCCCCCCTGCAAATCGAGCATGTTGAGTTTTAATAACATGCCAGACTCTTCATCTAGCCAAAGTTGGTAGCCAAAACGCGTGTTATCTCGACTCACCACTCGTATTTGCTGCGCCGGACGCCCAGCTACCCTCGCCCTGCCAACAAGTACAAACTCATAGCTTTGCAGCAGCTTCTCTGGGTTGTGCAATAGAAGGCTTGGAATGGGCCCATTGATGAAACGCGAACGGATACTATATGGCTGGGTATCAGGCTCGAAAACACTCACGATACTGTCAACACGAATAAGCTCTCTGCCTGGCCCATTTTGCAGATTTAACTGCTCTACCTTGGTCCCATCATCAAGAACCGCATGTCTCCACAGATAGGGAACCGTTTCCTTACCCACCGTCGTTTGCACGAAAGAAACTTGGTAATTTGCTGAAGTAATGAGTGACTGGAGTCGATTGAGCCACTCTACCGACGTTGTAGGCGAAGCGCTCTCATCACTTTCTTGGTTCGTAGGTTGCAAGTTTGATTGGGCATTTGACGAAAATGGCGTAACAAAAGAGAGTGTGAGTAAGAAAAAGAAAACAGATTGATTACAGCGCATTTTTCCTTGCCTTTAAAACAGACATACCAGCACGACTAAATGCTGGTATGTGAAGAAATTAATTGAACACTTTTCGCACAACTAATTGCGTGACCTCTTAGGGTAATTAATCATGCTCATTGGACTGATAGTGGTTAAGGACGATCTGGTTCCTCAGATACCTTTTCCTCTTCATCTATCTGTACCTGTTTCAATTTTACTTGCTGCTCGTGGTCTGCGATAAGCGCATTAATTTTGCGTTTTTTAGCCAGCACTTCGTTCATATCGTTACGCGGTAACGTTCGAGTTTGTTCTAGGCTAACTGGCGCAAGACCGCCCTGAGGACCAGCAGTTGGGGCAGTAGTGAAAGGTTCAGACGGCGCCGGTTGATTCAAATGCTGAACCCCTAAAATAACTGCTAACGCTACTGAAGCTGCCACGGCAAATTGTCCAGATTGTGCAGCAAATGGAATAACATTGCCGAGCACAGGGATAGAGCGCCATCGAGATGTTTTTGGTGCAACAATCGCTGGCTCATTATCTAGCGCAGCAGCGATGCTCGCAGTAAGGTCCATTTCTGGCGCTACGCTCGCTTCTTTTCGCATTGTACTTCGGATGACGTGGTATCTCTGCCACTTAGCTTGAAGCTCCTCATCTTGCTTTATAGCATCGATGATTTTATCGTCTTCTACTTCACCATCCATGAATGCGGACAATTTTTCTTGCTGTTGCGTCATATATTCATATCCAGATCTATTTGATCGTTAACTACCCTAACACAGCTGTTAGTCATCTCAGAAAAAAGAAAGTTCATCTTTTTTAGAATTTATTTAAATTTAATTTTCTAACAGCGGTTGAATCACTTTGTCTATTGCTTCTCTTGCCCTGAATATGCGAGATCTTACTGTGCCAACAGGACAAGACATAACACTTGCTATCTCTTCATAGCTAAGACCTTCAATTTCACGCAGCGTAATTGCCATTCGCAAATCGTCGGGAAGCTTTTCGACTACTTTAAACAGGGTTTCCTCTAATTCATCAGAGAGTAAACTGCGCTCTGGTGTAGATTGCTCTTTAAGCGCATCACTTCCCTCATAATAGTCAGCCTCTTCTGCGTCCACATCACTAGCAGGTGGCTTTCTCCCCTGGGAAACGAGATAGTTTTTCGCGCTATTAACCGCTATACGGTAAAGCCACGTGTAAAAAGCACTATCTCCACGAAAATTAGGTAACGCCCGATACGCTTTAATAAAGGCTTCTTGCGTAACATCTGCTACGTCGCCAGTATTTTTCACGTACCTAGAAACTAAATGCATAACTTTGTGCTGATAACGTGTTACCAACAAATTAAATGCGTTCTTATCTCCACGTTGTACTCTTTCGACCAGCTGCTGGTCGGTTATCTGCTCGCTCATTCGAGCCATTACTCCCTACTTCACATACACAATAGCTCTATTAAGCCTGTGTGTAGACGTGTTCTTCTAAAAAAAGTTCTAATAAAGCATTAAATATTTTAAAAATACTTTACTCACGCCCTAAGAATTATTGTGTTTTGCCACTCATCCATTAGACTTGCCGAACCTTTGCTCGTTTGAAATGATATAAAAATACATGAAATCTGGATCGTCTTCACTAACTTCCACACCAAATGGCATAGAACATCGGTGTGATGTGTTAATAATCGGGAGCGGCGCGGCTGGTTTAAGTTTAGCATTAAAGCTCGCAGATCACTGCCAAGTCATTGTGTTGAGTAAAAGCGACAGAAACGAAGGCTCTACTCGCTACGCACAAGGCGGTATTGCCGCGGTATTCGATGAGCAAGATTCTATCGACGCCCATGTTAACGATACATTGAACGCGGGCGGAGGCTTGTGTGAGGAGCCGGCGGTTCGCTTTACTACAGAACGAGCCAAAGAGGCACTAGAATGGTTAATAAGCTATGGCGTGCCCTTCGACAGAGAGAAAACCGAATCTGGCGAAGACAAATTTCACCTTACTCGTGAAGGGGGTCACAGCCACCGCCGTATTCTTCACGCTGCAGACGCGACCGGCGAAGCGTTACAAATAACCCTAAACGACGCTGTATCTACGCACCCTAACATTCATTTTTTTGAACGTTATAATGCAATCGACCTCATTCCTTCACAAACAGAAGAGAATACCTGTGTTGGCGCCTATGTGTGGAACCGTCAACAAGAACATGTAGAAGTCATTCGCGCCCCCTTTATCGCTCTAGCAACTGGGGGTGGGAGCAAGGTTTACCAGTACACCTCTAATCCTGATGTTTCGAGCGGCGATGGCATTGCCATGGCGTGGCGCGCAGGGTGTAGAGTGTCTAACATGGAATTTAACCAGTTTCACCCTACTTGTTTATTCCACCCGCAGGCACGCAATTTTCTTATTACTGAGGCATTACGAGGCGAAGGCGCCAACCTCTGCCATGCTGACGGTACTCGGTTTATGCATAAATTTGATGAGCGCGGTGACCTTGCCCCACGAGATGTGGTAGCGCGCGCCATCGACTATGAGATGAAGCGACTTGGCGCAGATTGTATGTATTTAGATATCAGTCACAAACCTGCTGACTTTATCGTTAAGCATTTTCCGAATATTTATCGAAAATGTCGCTCTCTGGGTATCGACATTACGCGAGAGCCTATTCCTGTGGTACCGGCAGCACATTACAGCTGCGGCGGAGTTGTTACAGACTTCAACGCAAAAACTGACTTAAATAACGTTTACGCCATTGGTGAAGTAGCCTATACCGGCCTTCATGGCGCGAACCGAATGGCGTCGAACTCGTTACTTGAATGCGTTGTTTTTGCTAGCGCCGCTGCAGACCATATTATCAGTAGTCTTCCGACACAAGATTGTGATGAAGTGATTGCGCCATGGGACGAGAGTCAGGTGTCGAACTCAGATGAAGAAGTCATTATTCAACATAACTGGCACGAACTCAGACTGTTCATGTGGGACTACGTTGGTATCGTTCGCACTGATAAACGCCTAGAGCGCGCTATGCGCCGTATCAAATTGCTCGAACAAGAAATCACTGAATATTATTCTCACTTTAGAGTAAGTAATAATTTACTTGAATTGAGAAATCTCGTGACGGTTGCTGAACTTATTGTTCGTTGCGCTATGGCCAGAAAAGAAAGCCGTGGACTGCATTTTAACCTAGACCACCCTGGTCAGATGAGTAACCCTAAACCCACTGTTTTAGTGCCGCGGAAACAGTTGTCGGGTGAAGATGTAGGTGCGTTAATTACCGAAGGCAGCTTTAGCGGAATGTCATAACGACATTTCTCACTGCCTCTGATAACCCCGATAGCCTGCTCGAAGCAACAGTCTGGTTAGGGCACGTCAGAGGCAGTAATTAATAATCAATTAATAATCAATTTGGACAGATAAATGCGTGATGGTATCGTCGATACTACTCACTTCTAACTGAACACTCTCTTTTGCGGCCGATGGACAATGAGATGGAAGTCGATAAATTGTCAGCACTTCTGGCAATAGCACTGGCTTTTTAAACGTACACACTATTCGTTTAATGTCTTGCGTATGCGACGCATCGCCATCACCTAATCGAGAGGCTACACAGGCCAACGTCCACATTCCATGAGCGATTGCGCGCTTAAATCCAAACAACTTTGCAGAGAGCGTCGATAGATGAATGGGGTTGTAATCTCCCGAAATAGAAGCGTAGCGCCTACCTGTGTCTGATGTTGCGTCAATTTTTGCGATAAGTTCTCGCTGCTGGTTTTCCAAAACCTGAGAAGTTGTATCTCTGCCCTGCTCGCCGAATGTGCGATGTGTATGAGTCGGCTTAGGAGCAACATGTACGGCTTTCACTTTTACCAAATAGCTACTCACTGCACGATAAACAGATTGTCCGTTTTGCAATGCATCAAGCACTATGTCTACTTCCCAGCCTTTAGTATGTGCTCGTACGTCATTGAACCTCACCCGACACTCAAAAGGCTCGCTGAAATCACAGTCTTCAATCACATGTACATCATTGGCACAGTGAATTAAACCTAATAGAGGAAAAGGGCTTTGTTTGTCGAGCAAGCAGCGCATTTGAAGCGGTAGCGACAGCATTTGTAAATAAAGTGGATGCATTTTGTCGCTGTTGGGCCACGCAACTTCCTCACAATATTTACTGTAGTGTTTGTTATCAATACGCAGAGTTTTTGTATGAATTCGTTGCGGCAGCCTAGGCGGCTTGAATTGCATTAGTTGACGCTTGTCTACACGTTTAAATAGCGCTTTTGAATATTCACTTAGCATACATTTCGTCCCTCGGGCATGTTGACCTAAGCCTTTTTTCTAACATAATTTACTGCTCTACAGAGCCTGCGATAATCCCGCTCGGAACATTCACCTTTTAAAATCCAACCAAAGTGCGTGTGGCTACGACTGAAACACTTTGTTTTGACACGAGCCGTCTCAAGACAAATTCCCCATGGATATAATTGAGATGAGCAGTGAATTTGAAAGGCACTGTTTAGCTCTGTGTCGCTGGAGATGTAAGTCACGAGATGCTGTTTAATGACTTTGTTAACGCTGCGGTGGCCCCCATTATCGTCATAGCTAACGTATATGCCCCCCTCATCCGTCAACGTAAAATCGAAACTTTCTTGGTGGTGTCTATACCTAGTATCATGTCTAAGCGACGAACATACCCATAAGACTAAGGCGACAGACGCAAAAATAGTTACCGTCGCCATATCAATCCATGTTGAAAATGCATCGGGCAACGACATCAAGCATACAAGACAAATTAAGCTTAAGGCGGCCCGATTAAGCGCAGTTCTATAACACGTAAAGGTTACGTGTATTCTATACTTTGACACGGTTTACGACAGTGGACACCATCGCAGCTAATTCAGGGTCTTCGCATTTTTGATGTCCCATGAACCATGCGTACAAATCAGGATCGTCACTGGTTAGCAAGCGTTCAAATGTTTCTTGATCTTTATAAGTCAGCTCGTCGAACGCTTGCTCTACAAAGGGAAGCAATAATACATCTAATTCCAACATACCTCTTCGGCATGCCCACTTTAGTCTTGCAAGTCTTTTGGGTTCAAACATAAATTTTTTCAACCTTATTTGTTATCCCTAAATAGTACCACGGGCGTCGTGCCAGGATCACTGCTCTTTTGGTCTGATAACAAAACTAACAGTAACTTAACGCTAAGAATTTTAATCTTATTTAGCTCGCCCCTTGATAAAATCGAGTTTTGCCATACCTTGACATAACGAACAGCAATAAAAGAGTTTGACCATGTCTCATTCCAATACCTTACTTACCTTAGATTCACTGCCAACCGATTACACGGTAGAGCTAAACGGCAGTATGATCATTTCACTAGAAGGTGAGCAGGCAGATAGCTACTTACAGGGCCAATTAACCGTTAATATAAATACGTTAGATGAAAAAACGGTTCGCCACTATGCGCATTGCGACAATAAAGGTAAAACATGGTCTACAGGGTTTATTGCCCGTTATGGAACCAAAATCCTTTTACTGACAAATAAGGATGCAGGCGCTCGCACTCTTGCTGAGCTTAATAAGTATGGCGTTTTTTCAAAAGTCGACATTATCGATTACAGTGAAGAAATGCATGCATATTTTGTATCTCGTTCAGCGGCAAAGAATTTATTAAGCCCTCTATTTTCTGACTCCCCTTTCGTAAACGATGAGTCTCCTGAGCCTCTTATCAGTCATCAAGCCAAAGAAGGCGTGTGTTTTGAAACTGACACCAAACAACCTGGCTATGTTGTAATACTGAATGCCAGCGCAAGTGAAAAACTCAGAGAAAACATAGCTAAGCTCGCCATGGCCTCATATTCACACACCGTGTACGACGCAATAAAAATATCCAATGCGCACGCTCAAATTAGTGGTGATACTGTGGGCGAATACGTCCCGCAAATGCTCAATTTGCACGCACTCAATGCGATAGATTTCGACAAAGGCTGTTACATGGGTCAAGAAGTTGTTGCAAGAACTCGCTTCTTGGGTAAAAACAAACGGGCAGCATACGCTTTTCACGTTGCAAAAAGCGTTGAGTTATCAGCGGGCGATACAGTTGAAAAACAGCTTGGCGATAACTGGAGAAGGGCTGGCCAAATTATCAGTGTTGCTAAGTTGGAAGGTGAGACGTGGTTTATGGCGGTGCTATCAAATGAAACAACCGAAGAAGATTTACACCGTTTGGCTGATCATAGCGCTATAACCTGTTACCCTTGCCCCTTGCCGTATAGCATAGAGCAACAAGCCAGCAATATCGTCAAGAAACGTCGATAGGCGCAGCGGCAACCGATTTACATTCATTTACCCTCACGGGACAACTTAGGATTTTTTATGACTATTACCTCTGACAGCGTTGTTACACTTCACTACACTGTTTCAACCGAAGATGGAACCACTCTGGACTCATCTGAAGGAAAGGAACCGCTAGTTGTGTTACTCGGTCAACGCTTCCTTATTGAGGGACTAGAAGACGCACTAATTGGCAAAGAAAAAGACGAAAGCTTCAATGTTTCTGTTGCACCGGAAAAAGCATACGGCGAGCGAATCGACGAGCTAGTACAAACAGTTCCACGCTCTATGTTCGAAGGCACAGAAGTGGAAGTAGGCATGTCATTTCGTGCAACAACACCTCAGGGCGAGCAATCGGTCATTATCATAGAAACCACCGATGACGAAGTTGTTGTTGACGGAAATCATCCTCTTGCAGGTATTCCGCTAACGTTTGACGTTAATGTTGTTGATATTCGTGAACCTACCGCAGAAGAGCGCGAACACGGTCATGTGCACGGACCAGAAGGTTGTGGACACGACCACTAAAGTGGGCGAATCTGAATATCAAAAAAGGGAGCTATTTCGCTCCCTTTTTCAGTGCATTTTGACAAGTTTCAAAACTTATATGGCGTCTTCGTTTTGCTCACCGGTACGAATTCGCACAGCACTTTCTACGTTATAAACAAATATTTTGCCGTCGCCAATTTTACCCGTTTTAGCTGCTGATTGAATGGCATCTAAGGCTTGCTCAACGCGTTCGTCGTCGAGCACTAGCTCAACCTTGATTTTAGGTAGGAAATCAACTTGGTATTCAGCTCCGCGGTAGAGCTCCGTATGGCCTTTTTGCCTACCGAAACCTTTTACCTCGGTTACTGTCATCCCTGCAATACCGACTTCAGCTAAGGCTTCCCTGACATCGTCCATTTTAAATGGCTTAATGATAGCTTCGATTTTTTTCATGATTACAACTCATCGTAAATTGTTGGAATGGGTACACGCTTGTGTTGTGTACGTTCATAAATATAAAGCAATTTCTCTTCCACTTCAGCAGGCACTGGCTTACCTTCGAGAAAATCATCAATCTGATCATAGGTCATACCCAGCGCCAACTCATCGGCTTTCTGCGGCGCAAGACTCTCTAAATCGGCGGTTGGCGCTTTAGTAATAATATTATGTGGCGCTCCCAAATGAGCAGCTACAGCGCGAACTTGTCGTTTGCTCAGCCCAAACAAGGGTGCAAGGTCACATGCGCCATCACCATATTTTGTGTAAAACCCTGTAATATTTTCAGCTGAGTGGTCTGTACCCAACACAAGTCCGTCTACCATGCCGGCAATTTCATACTGAGTGACCATGCGGGTACGCGCTTTCACGTTCCCTTTTACAAAATCTTGTTTGGCAATACTGTCGGGCAACAACCCTGCAGCTTCCAATGCTTGGCTTGTCGAAGCGTGTATTGCATCTACTCCCGGCTGAACGTTTACCGAAACTGAATGCGTGGGCTCAATAAAGTCTATAGACTGCTGAGCATCGTCTTCATCTGCCTGAGTGTCGTAAGGCAGTCTTACCGCTATGAACTGGTAGCTTTCGTGATTTTCATGGTTTAGTTCATTAACAGCGAGTTGTGCCAACCGACCTAACGTGCACGAATCTATGCCACCGCTAATTCCTAATACTAAGGCATTTAACCCTGAGGTAAGCAACTGCTTTTTAATAAATGAAACTCGTCTCGCAACCTCAAATTCAACATCGATTTCAGGAAGCACTTGCATCTCTTTAATAACTGCTTGTTTTTGCATCATAATATCCACGTATATTTTAAGCGTCTTAGTAGGAGAGTTTACGATAATATGAATGTAGATGTTAGTGGCAACGTAAAAGGCCACGTGTCATAGTATTGAGCGTCATTAGGTTATCGTAAAGACGTATAGCGAACCATGCGCAATAGGAGCAACATATACCCTATTGCGCAGAGTTTTAGTGTACGCTAAAACATACGCCATTTGTGCATCAAATTTAATGCTTCGGATTAAAAAAGTGTCAGACTTTCAACATAAGCTTTGAGTAGTAATGATAAAACAACAAAATCAACATAGTCGAACTCAACCCGCTTTAGCGTTAGGCGCTCGGCAAGCGGGTCTCACGCTGCTTGAGCTCTTAATTGCCGTCGCTATCGTTGCTATTATGTTAACGACAGTGGCACCTGCCATTCAAAGCATACTCATCAAAAGCAGAATTACGTCTGATTTAAATAGCTTAAGCGCTGTGGCTCAACGCGCCCGATTTACCGCAGTCGACGAGCAATCGAGGGTTGTTATGTGCCCTACAGCGAACTATACAAGCTGTGTAACCGACTGGAAAAATGCGACTATGATCTTCGTTGATGCTAACCTCAATGGCTCAAGAGACGCCTCTGAAGAACTCATTACCACCAGCGATCCACTTAACAGTGCAAACTCTATATACGGTATATCCGGTGCTATCACCTTTGATGAGCAGGGCGGTATTAGTCAAGCTGCCACCATTACTTTATGCCCGAAAGATAACAACACCGAATATGCCTCTGCGCTTCTGTTATCCCTTTACGGGCGAATATCAGTAGCAGTGGACAGCGACGGTGACGGAAAAAAGGAAAACCTAACTGGTACTGCGCTGAGTTGTTCATAAGACAAGAAATAGTATAAAGATAAAAACCTAAAACCTGCTCCAGCAAGCTTTAGGGAGTAACTCGCTGGCATTAACAATTAGCGTACTGCAAGGTGACTTTTTGTCAAAGTATGTGAGTATAGCTTTAAATTCATAATGGCTTGCAGTACTCGCCACCTCCTTAATAAGTACGCCACTAGCATCGATATCAGGTAAGTGAGATAAAGAAACGTATGCACCAGTGCTAAGCCAATGACGGGACTGAATAGACTGAAGCTTTATCATGTGACTTTTGGCCAAAAACCTAGACGTTAGCCTTTGGCTTTCTTTAAACGTCTGCATTGTCAGCAAGCTTAGTATCGCCACAATAGATATCGTTATTAACAGCTCCGCTAAAGTAAAGCCCCTAGAATCACATTTTGAATTCCCTTCCATAGTACAGATTACCTTCTACGCCATTCACCGATACATTAAGCCTATCAAGTCATTTAGAAAGGGATAACCGATCTTGAGCACGGTTTTAGACGTGAGAGCTCCTCACAACACACTCCACAGAGGCATGTCGCTAATGGAATTGATGGTGGCATTAGCAATTTTAAGCATTGTACTGACTCTTTCACTGCCATCCTTCGCTAAATGGCAAGAGGCTAACGAATTCAAACAGGCGCTTAGACATCTGACACAGCTCGCCGAATCGGCAAAAGTGGCTGCCATATCATCACAGTCTGATATATCGGTGGTAGTAGATATTAACTCGGGACAATGCGCTGGAGTCAGTGATTTGTCCTTATGCGACTGCACCGTTAAAAATGCCTGCAGGGTAAATGGCGTGGAACATATTTTTACCGCTGAAAGCCTTAAAACTAAGCTGACGACCTCCGACAATAAAAACCGTCTTATTACCTTTGATAAATTTGGTGCAGTGGATTTTGGGCACAACACCACTGTAAATGTGCATAGCGCCTCTTATTCTGGAAAAGTAGTGATCAGCGCATTAGGGCGAGTAAAGCAATGCTCTTACGGACACCTTGCCGGAGTAGCGAAATGCTAGCAAGCATAATTAAGTATAAAGGCAAGACTAAACAAAATGGGCAGATCTCGGATCGACAGATCTCGGGTCGACAGGCCGCGGGTCGACAACACCCGGGACAGATTAAAGTGAAAAGGAAGCAAACAAAGCGAGCAGAATACCGCACTTTAAAAAAGGGGCCATATAACGGATTTAGTCTCGTAGAATTACTCATCGCTATCAGTATAGCGGGTATTTTAATGGTATTTGCGACCCAGCATACTGCCTACTTCTACTCTAACTTATTAAAAGTGCAATTCGCGATTGCCATTGAAGAAGAGCTTGACGCCCTTGAACACGTGATATCAACACATCTAGAGAAAGCCGGATACCTGCAGCAGACAAAAGTCGTTCAACTTGCACTACCTTCAACATCGCTCGCTTCAGTAGCTATTTCACAATTTGGCAAGGAGGCTGCGAATAGCTGTATCACTTTTTCCTATGACCAAAATAGTGACGGTAAAGTAAGCACCTCACCCAACGAATTTTTTGGATTTCGACTTCGAGACAAAGCCATAGAGTATCGCGTAGCCAAACGAACCTGTAAGCAAGCCTACTGGCAAGATGCTACCGATAGTAAAGACATTCAAATAGACGACTTTTCAGTTGCTACTTCCGCCCTCACGTCATGGGGAGCCAGCTATACAGTAACCATAAAAGCATCCAGCCGAATAATGTCGAGTGTGAAGGCTACTAAAGTTTTTATCGTAGAGGTGGCGAATGTTAGACAAAAATAGAAAAGTACTCACCGCACTTACCATTAAGCTGAAACAGAAAACCGATAAAAAACAACGTGGCGTGTTTATTATGGCATCTGTTTTAATGCTGCTCGGTATTTCTGCGTTCACTTTGGCCAGTATTAGTGCGGCCGTAAATCGCCATAAGATAATGAAAAGTACCACATCGACGGCGAAAGATAGCTATACCGCAACAAAAAATGAACTTCGACGTATAGGTTCGCAGTTGCGTGTTGTGCCAATAAGTTCCATAAAATCGACCAACACAAATATATCCCATACTATTTTAACGAGTAACTATGAGGGAGCAAATTCTCAGCCACTTAAAGTATTCGACGTAACTGTTACCTATCATGATAGTCACTTTGCCACTGAGATGAGCCAGCGCTTCCTTCACTACCCTGCCATACTTAATATCCCAAGCGTTTTTCAGTCAACGTCCTCCGATACAAACATTACGCAATGGTTGTTTAATAGGAGTGTTAGCACGCTGACAGCAAAATATTTTCCACTTAGTAATACCACAAACGAGTGTGTAGACCTTAAAGGGGCGACTATGCACTGGGTAACAGGAGACTGCGAATTAAACTATAACGATGTCGACCACAGTAGCGCGTCGACCCCAATGCTGCTTATTGTTGAAGATGGAGATGTTCTTGTTACCGCAGGTACGCCTTTCTACGGCATGATAATAATGCTGTCAGGCAATACCACTAAACACAGCGTTACCATAGAACACGGAGCAAGTATACAAGGTGCACTATGCTCAAACACCCCAATATCGCTTCAACAATTTGGTTCAAACAGTTACGCCAAGCAAGTTCTACTCAACCTTCAAAAAGCCCCTAAACTTGCAAAAATAATGTCTATTCCCGGAAGCTGGTCTAATAATCTGAAAAAGGCATTGTAAAATATGAACGAAATCAACAAGCAATCGAAAGCAGGTGATAGTGTTAGCAGTCAGGGAGGTGGTGCTTTGATAGAAGTGCTGATCGCAAATGCTTTGTTTCTCACAGTTACGGCGGGGCTGATGAGCGCCTTTGGGCATACTGAGTCTTTGTGGAGCGCATTAAAAAGTGCAGAAACGTCTCACCAGATGATAATTAACAAACAGCGGGAAAACATTATTTCTGAGCCATACGAGCAGACTTGGGATGATATACAAAGGCTCACCCCGATTAAACCTGCTCCTTAACTGTATTGCCACATAGAGACAGTACTTTTAGCAAGACCAGCAATACTCTCCCGAATCTAGAGAGCCGTTATTATTTTTGTCCCACCCTTTGCGTCCATCGC
Organism: Alteromonas sp. RW2A1; assembly: GCF_001886475.1. Taxonomy (NCBI): domain Bacteria; kingdom Pseudomonadati; phylum Pseudomonadota; class Gammaproteobacteria; order Alteromonadales; family Alteromonadaceae; genus Alteromonas; species Alteromonas sp. RW2A1. Next base: position 2,817,782 of record NZ_CP018031.1, read on the forward strand.
TAAAGTAGAACAATGCGCCATCGCTAGCCTGACCTGAGCCACTCACCGGCGTTGCTTTGAGTTCATAACTGGTTGCGTTAGCAGCAACAATAGTTAAATTATAACGCTTGTTCGCCGCATTTTCAGATGACGGTGAGTAAGTAGCAAAAATAGCGGGCGCCCCAGTATTACTGCCGCCGCTTCCTGCGCCTTCGTAGCTGAATGAACCACTTTGATGCCGCTCCATAGCAGCAGCAAATGCAAGCAAATCTGCCTGTCCAGTCCCTCTATAGCCATCTGCAATAACGCCCTGGTAAGACGGATACGCAATACCAGCAATAATGCCAATAATGGTGACCACAATCATCAATTCTATTAATGAAAAACCTTTTTGGCTTTGTTTACTCACAATCACTGTTCTCGCTCTGTTTCAGAATGCCAACTGCCCCGCTGAATGCGCTCAAACCTGCCATAAATATTTTGACCCAAGCATTCAAACTCAGAAGCACACGCTTTATCATTACCGTCTTCATCAACCTCAATTACCGCAGAAACACATTCTGTTCCCAAGCAAACCACTGGGCTAATGATATTTTCAATCAAAATCTTAGTTTCTGGCGCAATACCTGTTTGCTTCAGATCGGCCGAGCGATCGTCATTATCAAGAATGCCGTTGATGTTTAAGTCGGTCAGTGCATTACCATTAAACATACTCACTAAGTACGCCCTGCTATTCCCAGTAGGAGGTGCACATGCACTTGTACTGCTAGAAGATGGAACATAGGTTGTAAAGAAAACCTTATAATCAATGATGAGCGGTGAGGAAAGAACTTTTTCTCCTCCAGTTGTCAAATTCAGATACCATCCTGATTTATTGGCAAAATCTTGAGCAGCAATTTCTCTCTCCGATTCAACACTGCTGGTTAACGCATGACTCGTCGCATTGTACATGTCACTCTCATACACGGTCGGCATAAAGGTGTAGTCTCCATCGGTATCCCGATTGAAAACTCCACCGTCTTTTAGCATATAAAAATTATCTTCAACCACTGTATCAAGTGGAGAAGCGCGCCAACCACTGCCTATGGCAACACCATAGTAAAGTTCATCACGCAACGCTATTTCTGTGACATCTGGTCCGTAGTAAAAGCGTCGATTCGACTCTGCTGTATCGCCACCAAAGTCAGCCAGTCTAGCCCCTTTAATAAACTCTGCTCCAGTCTCACCGTTATAGATATCTAATCGGAAAAGTTGGCCACCCGTATCACTCACATACATATGGTCGGCTAAACCATCGTTATCTCTATCGATAACTGAGATTCGCCCTGGAATACTGTATTGCATTGAAGGGATATTTAAATCGGCCCCTTCATTACTGGCATGCCATAGAAGTGCTCCAGTATCGGCATCAAATATAAATACAGCGTTTCCGAAGCCGTCACTCGCTCTTACCATTCTGTCATCTTGAGCGTTATCATAACCGCCTCCGACAATCATAACGTTTTTAACCGAACCACCCATTTTTACTTTTGTTATGGTAGGTCTTGACCACGTTTCACCTAACTTAGCCAATGCGCCAGCGCCACCTTCAATCTTGTATTTTAGTACCGGTGACGTTTTCTGAGTAACGTCGAAAACATAGTAATTTCTGCCACCTCTTCTCATGCCGACATAGAGGTAAGTGCTGCTTCCCACCGTTCTCAGAACCATATCTCCGTCTATGCCATATTTATGATTAAACGACGAGAGATCTTTGTAGAAATGATCAAGATTAGATAACAGCTCTTTGGGCATAATGGCAAAATTCTCAGCGCCGGTCTCAGTATCAAAGGAGTGAATCATACCGTGATTGGTCGCCACAAATATTGCAGAGTCATTTTCACCGTAGTTGACAATAATAGGCTGAGAATGAATAGGGTCGCCCATTCTAGGCACAAAGTCGCTTGTGCTGCCATCACCATCAGAGTCTTTGACATCAACTCCTCTTGCCCATTTTAAAAGCACATCTCTAAGAGCCTCTGCATCATCTTCATCCGCAATTCCCAAGTCCGACTCAGTAATAGATTCATTGCGCTCGTGCAGTTCATTGGCACTTCGAACTATGGCGCCTGTACTATCGAAAACATAAAGGTTTCTTCCTGATAATAGCTTGCTTGCCGCTCCCCCCTCACGCACATCTTTGCCGTCGGCTAACACTGACCAATAGCTATGAGAGTTCTCGGAAAAGAACCCTGTGACGCTATCAACAGCACTGTTACCATTTTTGTCTAGTACTTTATCTCCGCTCAACTGATAGCGCTTCAGGTTTCCAGGCCATATTGCACCCTCGCTAGGCTTAAATAATGCAAAATATAGCTCGTCGCGATGAGTTAGACGATTTAATTGGTTCACCGCCACACCGGGTGACACAAAGGTCGCATTAATATCCTTCACAGAACGCAAAATAGTATTAAAAGCTTCTAACAGATCTTCACTGTTATCTGCTTGATAAAATCCACCGCCACTTTGAACGGCAAGTTGATTCAAAAAGTTATTCGCCGTGCTGTTGGCGGCAAAACCGATGGTATGGGTTATCACGCGAGGACCAATGACAGAGGTCTCTGCTTCACTGATATTACGTACTAAATTAAGTCCACATTTTTCACCGCCACTGCCGGTACAACTTTCACCTAGCAGGGTCTGTATTTTATTTACACTGTGATTGTTATTTGCCTGACCGTCGGAAAGCAGCACAATGTGGTTGTTAGTTTGACATTGAAGGTCTGATACGGGCGAAATATAAGTAGCACCTGCCGGTATACGCTCGTTTATACAATCACTGTCGGAAAGGTTGTCCTCTAAACATCCCGATGGACGAATGGGATCTGCTCCAAGATAAGAAGCTCGATGGCTGACTCGAGTGCTCCTTCTTACCGTGTTACTGACGTCACTTTTACCTCTCTCCAGCCCGTAATCCACCGCATTGCCGCCATAATAGTTGGCTGCTTCATAGAGTGTATCAACTATCGGGGTAAGACCATTTGCACTTAATTCGTCCACTTTACTCATCAAGTGTTCACGCACAGTGAAAGAGGCCCCTGGCGTTGCTGCACCGTTGTATTTGATGACTAATCGAGGCGCAAGTGACGCCTCGCCCGAATAGCTAAATGCTCCACGATATCCTTGGAAATCATCAAAAACAAATGCCATATCGTTCCCCGGTCGCCAGCCGGAACGATCGACTATTTCCTTTAACATACTGCTAATATTGGGGGTTCGGTAATCACTATAGCTGTAAAAGCTGGGCATTGACCAAACCAGGCCCGATGTTTTTGGGAGGTCTCTTAATGTATAGCGCGCTCTGTTCCTGTTTCTTCTGCCATTTGTATTAGGGAAAGATGCTGCGTCATCTTGAGCGACGCCGCGAATTCGCATACTAGCATTTGATGTTGTGGTTGTATCGTAAGCACTGAATTCTATGAATGCCTCTTCAATTTCGGCACCTTGAGGCAAATTTATGTTGTTAAAGCGGACCGCAATATAACTGTTATATTGGTTAGTGAAAGACAGAATACTTCCAGTATTAGGATAACCGTTCGTGTCCTCCTCGTAATTCTCTCCTTGAGACGCCACTTGATAAACACTTTCACCCTGCGTACACCCGGTAGCGGTAGTATCGTCATAAGATACGACAAGTTGAGGAGAGCCGCTTAACCCCTCGTCAATCGCTCGTGCTTTTCTATCACTGAGAGGGTTAATACTTGAACCTTCAATCAGTATGTTGATGCTTTTTCCACCGCACCAATCTGAAAGATTAATCACCTCTTGCAAAACATTGCTTATATCCGGCGTGGTAACCACTTCACCTGATGTTGGAAAACTGTTGTTTGTTGTCCATTCTACATTGGTCGCGGTTTTAACACGGGATGAAAGATTATTTGAAGAAGCAGAGAATTCAGACCCGCTTGCAGATGCCTCTGCAGATATTACTAAAGAAGTATCAGCTATATCAAAACCTTCTGAAGTAAAACGGATATTAGCGCTTACTATGCTTGCTCCCTGGGGAATTTTTAGACCATCAAAGCGCAAGCCTGATGTAACTGTGTTAGTACCTTTACTTAAGACCAGTTCATTTGACTCTGTAGTGACTGAGCCGTCAATTTCATGGGCATCATTGTTGTTTTTACCGGTAGAGAGCACAATTTCAGGTCTTACCGCATCGTCGATATCTCTTATCGGGTAAAGAATGGGTCCGCCGTAATCGGAGAAACGCATCAGTCCTGCATTGATGTTGGTAGCAGATCCTAATGCATTTTTAAGCGCATTCTGTACTCTTAACATACGAGATTGAGTTGTCCCGTCGTAATTTCCCATACTTCCCGAAGAATCCATAATAAAGAGCACATTCGGATTATAAGTAACAGCACTATCAGCATTGCCCAGGTAGATATCCAGGTCATCGCCTAGGGCAGAAAAACCGATACAACTAAACAGAACGCTTGATGTTAAATAACTTATTAACTTTTTCATAATGCTACCTATTGAGATGCCGGACCAAAAACCGAAGCGGCAAGCGAGTTTGCTACTACTGTAGGTTTCCCTGTCACTTTTCCACACCCTCTAATAATAAAAACATGGCAATTCACGTTACTACCGCCAATGACGTTGCTCGACCCGCGGCATGCTTGCTCTCTAATAAACGCTGTTCTCGACCAGCTTTTCGTCTTCATAGAAGATTGATAGCTTCCCGACGTTACATGCCTGCTGCCAGTAGTAAGACCCCCTGCTGTCATGTGTCTATCGGTCCAATCACCATCATCAAAACAACTCATATCATCAACATCAGGGTCGAATATTGTTCCCTGTCGCGCTTCCGAAAGCGGGTCTGTTAGCGTATCGTCTGCTAATAGCACTTCGTCTTCAGATTCAAAAAACACGCCGGCTATGGCTGATTCAGCTGCATCAAAAGCCAAACCGCTTTGCTGCATCGACATAGCCATTTTTGACTGAGATAAACTACTCGTTACAGCGCTCACACCCAGTACCGTAATTGAGAGAAGTACTAGGAGCGCGAATACCATTACCAAACCATGCTGTTTCATCGTGAACTCCTGACAAAGTTTTTCATATTTCGAAGCGCTAACGTTTTAGAAAAGACCTGATAATAATGTGCGGTGTCCATGGTTTTTGCTGCTTCGTTAAGTAGTGCAAATTTTTGTGCGGTAGTTTGCCTGACCTCGTTTTGATAGCTTTTAAGCATAAGTGCCCAACGCAATGAGACCACAAGTTGGTTATTCGCGCGCATGTTGGCTAATTGATCAGCAGTAACATAAGAAATAGCCTGCCCCTGCGACGTCATTATTTCGTCCGATACACCAAATTGTATTTGAAAGCTTTCAACATTATCTAACAATGTCACTGTAATAGGAGACACAGTTTGGGACTTAAGCCCTCGCAATACGCGGCCGTCATACCCCGTGCATTTAAGCTCGCTACCCACGACAAAATAATGATTTACAACGTGGAATTCTGTATCGACAGGATAACCGTGACGATTACCCGTACAGTCACTCGCGCCAAGTAAGCTAACGACTAGCTTGTCGCTTCCTCCACTGCCCGTTTGAACGGTGCCGAGAGTAGCATTATTGATAAAATCTCCGGCCAGAGCTACCGCATTGTTTTGCACATAGGCAGCTTCAGCGACAATATCCACCGATGTATCTATATTTGCAGTGATTAAATCGTAACGCCCAACTTCGTAAAACTCTTTCGAAAGCCGGCTCATTATAAATCGACCTGACTCCTGAACTTGAGAAACGGCTTGGTTCAATTTATTAGTTACGCTGCTGCTTACTAGTACCTGAATAATTGCGCCAGAAATGATTAGCCCTAAGGTGAGGGTTATCATTAATTCCACCAATGAAAAACCTGCATGCTTCTTATTTTTAGAAACAATATTGTTACCTTGAAAACCGTTTGCAGAATGCAAATTCATAGTGTTATATCCTTCAAAACACAGGCATTGCTTGTGCCTGTTGAAGGGTTGCAACGGGTGTTTAGCGTGTACTTTTGGTTGCCCGATGACGATACTGGCCACGATAGTATAATTTCAATACGAGAACCTGCGCTGCAGGTATATATATCGGCGCTGTTGTTATCATTACACCCTACCGAAATTGTTGTTTGGGGATTAGTTTGAACTGCCGAACACGACAAGGCCCAACCGTCATATTGCGCCATCTGTTGTTCAGAACATTCGTTATTTTCACAATTTGGGACAGCTGCGGGTTTAGACAAGCAAAAACACTGATAAGGCTGAGTTGAACCAGTACAGCTGAGCGAAGAAAAATTGTAGGACGATGTGGAGAAATAGGCATTATTGACTACCATGCCGTCACCTACCGTGGCTGGGCGTGCAGCAGCTCTAAGTCTCTCAGCTACTTGCGCTGCGACTAATTCTGCCTGGGTTCTGCTGATTGCATCTTTGTTCGCAAAAGAGCCCGTAAACTGCAAAGCGGCAACACCTAGCAGACCCACCACTAAAATAAACAACGTGATAAGGATCTCAATCAATCCTACGCCTTTTTGAGAGGTGATGTGGTTGTCCTTAACGTGCTTCATTGTTTCCTTTAGCGATGCCATATTTACTCAACCAACTAGTCGTCGTTTACACTTTTGCCAGTTAAGCAGTTTAGACCCAAAAGAATCTAAAATAAGTATCTTTGATTATTTAAACGTATAATTTAATACAAACAGTCTTTTTAATGATTCATCTTCGCTCTTGTTGCCAGCCATATCTCAACGCGAACGCATTATAGATACTTTCCTTAACCTGCTGATGCAAAAAACGAAAGGTTTAATGTCCTGTATCGGCATGAGATTTCGACCGCTATAGGTATGATTATCCATTCTTTTTAGCTTATTAACAGTAGACAAAAGCATAAAAAAAACGCAGCTTTTTGCTGCGGTTTTAAGTTTATCGTGTAGTTGCGGCTGTGGCATTGTTTGAAGGTTTGAGGGCTAGATAATAATCAGCTTACCTGCTTTACGCGCAGCTCCTTAGGTACAGCAAACTCAACATTTTCCTCTCTGCCTGAGCGCTCCGACGCTGACACCGCGCCCCATTCTTTAAGGCGATCGACGACGCCTTGAACCAAAACCTCGGGAGCTGATGCCCCGGCTGTAACGCCAATGTGATTTACATTCTCCAACCACGATTTCTGGATACAATTCGCGTCGGCAATCAAATACGCTTTCGCCCCTATCTTTTCTGCCAACTCACGCAGACGATTTGAGTTTGAGCTATTTTGCGCACCAACTACTAATAGCACATCGCAATCGGTTGCAAGGTCTCGCACTGCATCCTGACGGTTTTGCGTTGCGTAACAGATATCATCTTTACGAGGCCCTTTGATAGCAGGAAACTTTTCTCTCAAGGCATCAATAACGTCGGCGGTGTCGTCTACCGATAAAGTAGTCTGGCTGCAGTAATAAAGGTTAGACGGGTCTTTAACTTCTAGCTTTTCAACGTCGCTTTCTGACTCAACCAGGTAAATCCCGCCATCATCATTGCTGTACTGGCCCATGGTGCCTTCAACTTCAGGGTGACCCGCATGACCAATTAAAATACACTCAGTGCCGGTTTTACTCGCTCGCGTTACTTCCATATGTACTTTTGTTACTAGAGGGCAAGTAGCATCAAACACCTTTAAACCGCGTGATATGGCGTCTTTGCGTACGGCCTGCGATACGCCGTGAGCAGAGAAAATAACGATACTATCATCTGGCACCTCGTGAAGTTCGTCCACAAAAAGAGCACCGCGTTCACGCAGACCATCAACAACAAACTTGTTATGAACCACTTCGTGACGTACGTAAATGGGTGGCTCAAACATTTCAAGAGCCCGCTCTACTATGGTAATTGCACGGTCTACACCAGCACAAAAACCCCTTGGGTTTGCTAGATGAATTTGCATGTTCTAACTCTCGCTTTGGGCGTGCGTGCCTGGTTTAACATCCAATATTTCGACATCAAAAATGACAGTTTGCCCCGCCAATGGATGATTAAAATCTACAGTGACCGAGTCTCCTGCGACGCTGCGAATGATTCCAGGTATTTCAGATCCATCCGGCTGCGCAAAAGCCAAAATCATACCTTCCTCAATTTTGAGGTCTGCACCAAAACGGCTTCTGTCCATGTAGTGCATGTTATTAGGATTTGGCTCACCAAAGGCGTCATTGGCCTCTAAAGTAAAGGCTTTTTTATCACCCTTTTTCAAACCCACTAAGCACGCTTCAAAGTTAGGCGTAAGACTACTGTCTCCCATCACTAATTTCGCTGGCTTGTTGTTTACGCGGGTGCTGTCTGCCGCAGAGCCATCTTCCAATTTCAAGTCGAAGTGAAGAATAACTTCACTGTCATTACCTATTACCAACGATTCTGTCATATTCAATCCGATTACTGCTGAGAGGTTTTGCTGTTATCAGCCTGTGTTTTGTCTTCGCTTTTATCGCCATTCTTAAGCATATCTACGATAAGTAAAGCCGCACCAATAAAAATTGCGCTGTCTGCAATATTAAAGGCAGGCCAGTGCCAATTGTTTACGTAGAAGTCGAGAAAATCGATGACATAGCCATGCACAAGTCGGTCATACACATTGCCTAAGGCGCCACCTAAAATAAATGAAAATGCCACCGGCAGCAGTTTTTGTGAACGCGGTGATTGCTTTAGCCACCATAAAATGACAACGCTGATCCCTATCGCTATAGCAGTAAAAAACCACCTTTGCCACCCACCGGCACTGCTTAAAAAGCTGAACGCTGCGCCGTAATTATGAACATGCGTTAAATTGAAGAAAGGAAGAACTTCTATCGATTGATACAAGTTCATCGAGTCTAAAACCGCGTACTTGCTCCACTGATCAAGTACAAAGGCGACGACACTGATCCACAAAAAGCGAAGACCCGTGTCGCGAAAAAGCCCAGTTTTTGACGACGTCATATTAGGCATACTGGCGGACTTCCCCTTCACCATCGATGTTCGTTACGCAGCGACCGCACAACTCCTCGTGGCCTGCGTGTGAACCAACATCTTCAAGGTGATGCCAACAGCGAACGCATTTTTCACCTTTCGCTTTGCTCACGCTTAACCACAAACCATCAACATCGGTTTCTTGGGCACCTTCTGGCTTAGCTTCTACACGCTCAAGTGAAACGCCAGAAGTGATTAGCACAAAGCGAAGTTCATCACCAAAGCTTGATAGTGTTTCGAACAGCGAATCTGTTGCAAATAAGCTAATGCTTGCTTCTAGTGAGCCGCCTAATTGCCCCTCTTTACGGGCTTTTTCCATGGCTTGGTTAGCCGCGTCTTTCACTCGAATAACGTCGTCCCATAGTGAATCACTGAATGTATCACTTTGAGTGAAGTCGTTAAAACCGTTATACCAAGTCTCAGTGAACACAAACTCACTGCGTTCGCCTGGTAACTCTTCCCAAATTTCTTGAGCTGTAAAGCTTGTGATTGGAGCAATCCAACGAACAAGTGCCTCAACGATGTGATACATAGCAGTTTGACATGAACGACGGGCGATACCGTCGGATTTCGCTGTGTACTGGCGATCTTTAATCACATCAAGATAGAAAGAGCCAAGCTCAATTGAGCAAAAGTGGATTATTTTCTGGGTAACAACCAGAAGGTCGTAACTTTCATACAACTCGAACAGCTCGTCTTGCAGAGCTTTCGCTCTTGCTACAATCCAGCGATCCAGTGCAACCATCTCACTCTCAGGCACTGCATCTTCCACTTTAAAGCCGTTCATATTGGCCAATAAAAAGCGCGCGGTATTTCGTACCCTGCGATAAGAATCGGCGGCGCGTTTGAGAATTTCATCAGAGACGGCTATTTCACCGCGATAGTCGGTAGACGCTACCCATAAACGCAGAATATCGGCACCCAATTTGTTTGTGACTTCTTGAGGTGCCACAACATTGCCTAAAGACTTAGACATTTTCTTGCCGTGTGCATCAACGGTAAAGCCGTGGGTTAAAACTTCTTTATATGGCGCGTGTCCATGCATTGCAGTAGATGAAATTAAAGACGACATAAACCAACCGCGGTGCTGATCCGACCCCTCTAAGTACAAGTCTGCACTTGCCGGTAGGTCTTCTCGACGGTCAACCACAAAGTAATGGGTCACACCAGAATCAAACCACACGTCCAGTGTGTCTGTTACTTTGTCATAATGGTCAACGTCACTACCCAATAGGTCGGCGTCATCGATGTCCCACCATGCTTGGATACCTTTTTTCTCTACTTCCAATGCCACTTTTTCCATTAACGCAGAAGACTGTGGGTGTACTTCGCCCGTTAACTTATGCACGTATAAAGGAATGGGTACTCCCCAAGTACGCTGGCGAGAAATACACCAATCGGGGCGCCCTTCTACCATTTTTTCAATGCGGTTTTGACCCCACTCAGGGATCCACTTAGTTTGTTTTATTTGTTCCAAAGACTCAGCGCGAAGACCTTTATTGTCCATGCTGATAAACCACTGAGGGGTAGCACGGAAAATAATAGGCGTTTTATGGCGCCAGCAGTGGGGATAGCTGTGCTCGTATTTAACATTGAGGACAAGGTTCCCTTTCTCTTCAACCGTTTCGATAATAGATTCATTTGCTTTGAAAACAAACTGACCGGCAAATAGCGGCGTATTTTCAAGATACACACCGTTATTACCAACAGGATTGTAAACTTCAATGTCGTATTGCTTGCCCACATTAAAATCGTCTACACCGTGCGCAGGGGCAGTATGAACACAGCCAGTACCCGACTCAGTAGTAACATGATCGCCCAGAATTAATGGGATTTTGATATCAAGAAACGGGTGATTGACCTGTAGCTTATCAAGAGCATCACCAGTACATGTTGCTACTTCGCGGAATTCTTCTACACCGTAACGCGTCATACAGCTCTCAAGCAGATCTTGAGCAACAACATACCAGTCATTTGATGGCTGAACTTCCACAATGGTGTAAGTAAGCTCTGGATTCAAACTAATTGCACGGTTTGCTGGTAACGTCCAAGGTGTTGTTGTCCAAATAACAACGCCAGCGTTGTGAGCCAACAAGTCACTTTCTTCAACGCCAAAGGCGGCCGCAATTTCCTTGCTGTCAGCAACGGGAAACTTCACATCAATGGCAGGTGAAACCTTATCTTTGTATTCAACTTCGGCTTCGGCTAGTGCCGAGCCACAGTCCGTACACCAGTGAACAGGCTTAAACCCTTTTTCAAGATGCCCTGAGTCTACAATTTTGCTGAGCGCTCGAATAATGTCGGCTTCAGAAGAAAAGTCCATAGTTTTGTAAGGGTTGTTCCACTCACCAAACACACCAAGACGTTTGAAGTCGGCCATTTGACCATCTATTTGCTTTTGTGCGTAATCGCGACATTTTTGACGAAACTCTGCAGCTGTCACTTTATTGCCTGGCTTACCCACTTTCTTTTCTACCATTAATTCGATAGGTAGACCGTGGCAGTCCCATCCAGGTACATAGGGCGAGTCAAAATCGGAAAGCGTTTTTGACTTTACAATAATGTCTTTTAGAATTTTGTTAACCGCGTGTCCAATATGAATGTTACCGTTCGCGTAAGGAGGGCCATCATGAAGTATAAAAGGCTTCTTACCTTTTTTTGCTTCGCGGATCTTGGTATACACCCCTTTTTCCTGCCAGTCTTTAAGCATCTTCGGCTCGCGCTGAGCAAGGTTACCGCGCATGGGAAACGCAGTTTCTGGAAGGTTCAATGTGGCTTTGTAATCACTCATAAAATTGTATTATCCGGTTACCTTAAGTTTCATCCAATGTCTCTGTGACACTGCGAAGGCGTTATATGATGCGGTTGCATTTACATTTGGTTGCTTTTACATTTAAATGCGCGCTGCGACTTTATCACGATTAACTATGCTAATAACAGACGCGCCTTGACGGCATCTGCCTGTATTTGTTCTTTTAATGCTTCAAACGAAGCGAACTTAATTTCATCTCTAATTTTGGCCATGGGCAGCACGGTTATGGGTTTGCCATACAAATCTGCCGATAGGTCAAAAATATGTACTTCCAATTGGTTACGAACGCCATCAAGGGTTGGTCGCGTGCCGATATTCGCTACACCGTCATAGTGCTTACCGTCAATGTCCACACGCACGGCAAACACGCCATGAATCGGTGTTTTAAACCGCTTAAGCATAACATTGGCGGTGGGGAATCCGATGGTTCTGCCTTTCTTTTCACCATGTACAACACGCCCATGAACGGCAAAAGGGCGCCCTAACATCTCTGTTGCCAAGCTAAAGTCGCTTTGCGCAAGCGCATCTCTCACCGCAGTAGAGCTTATTCGATGAGCATGCATAGTAAAACTTTGCGTACTGACCACATCGAAACCATAACGACGGCCAGCTGCCTCAAGCATGGTGAAGTCGCCCTTGCGACCAAAGCCAAAACGAAAATCATCGCCAACGACTAAAAATTTAACGCCAAGTTTATCCACCAGCAAATCGTGAACAAAGGTGTCGGCGCTTTGTTTTGCAAACTCAGCGTTAAAACGTACAGCAAGTAGTCTATCAACCCCCTGCTGTCTCAACAGCTCGTATTTCTCACGCAGCGGACTTATTCGAGCAGGTGCTTTTTCGGGCGTAAACACTTCTTCAGGCTGTGGTTCGAATACCATAACAGTGGCGGGTAACGACAGCGAGCTCGCTTTTTCCATCACGTTGGCAAGTACAGCCTGATGTCCTCTGTGGACGCCATCAAACTTACCAATCGTTAGAATACACCCCTTATGGTGGGGTTTTACATTGTTTAGCCCGCGGATAAATTCCACTGTTTACCACTACCTTTTTAACTGCTAGAAATTTAAAGCTCGCGATTATAGCCGACCCCGCCTCTAATACCAAGCATACAAGGGCCGGCAAAACTTTCCTTGCTCAGTAAAGACGTTAGAAACGTTGCAATATGATTATAAATAACAAACAACGATTGCCATTTTGAGATGTTTACTCACTACTGCTTACTCGCCACCACTTCTAAAATGACGAGGCCTCATCCCTAACAGCACCATGGTAGTCAGGAAGCCACCAACGGACAGTAATATGGTGATACCTAAGTCTTTCATTTGCTCTATAAGTGCAAGATCGAAAAAAGCCAAGCCGCTGTCGCGATAGTAAATTATTACGCCCATAACAGCACTTGCTAGTAAAACACGCGCAATGAAAAATAATGACGTGCGACTTAATTCAAATACTCCTTGTTTACGCAGCGTGATGTAAAGCAAAGCGGCGTTAAGCGTAGCTGACATACTGGTAGCAATAGCTAAACCGATATAGCCGAACGGAACGGCAAAGATAAGATTAAACACCATGTTCGCCACCATGCACCAAATACCAAATTTCACGGGCGTTTTCGTGTCTTGACGGGAATAAAAGCCAGGGGCCAGTATTTTAACAAGCATAAAGCTAATTAAGCCAAAGGAGTACGCTGTTAAAGAATAAGAAGCCATTATGGCGGTCTCGGCGGTAAATGCGCCTCTTTGAAAAATAACTGTCAAGATAGGGCGAGCCATAGTACCAAGGCCTACAGCAGCTGGAATGCCAAGTAAACACACCATTCGAAATGCCCAGTCGATATTTGCAGCGAACGCTTTAGGATTGTTTGTTACATGGTTTCTCGATAGCGTTGGCAATATCACTGTGGCAATGGCTATACCAAAAAGACCTAGCGGAAACTCTAATAACCTATCTGAATAGTAAAGCCAGCTAATAGAACCTGTAACTAAGAAGCTGGCAATGAAGGTGTCAAATAACAAGTTTATTTGCCCTACAGACACACCGAACAATGCCGGTATCATTAAGGTTCTTACCTTTACAACATTTTCGTCGTGCCAACCCCATTTGGGTTTCACCAGTAGCCCAGCTCGAAATAAGAAGGGTAGCTGGAATAAAAATTGAACGATGCCGCCAATGAATACGCCCCATGCTAATGCAAACGCAGGCTGAGATAAGCTAGGCGAGAGGTAGATTGCGCACAAAATAATGCATACGTTCAGCAACACGGGAGTGAATGCTGCAACGGCAAATTTGTTCAGGGTATTTAAAATGGCCCCAGATAGCCCGGTTAACGATATAAACGCCAAATAAGGAAAGGTGATTTTCAGCATTGCCGAGGCGAGCTCGAATTTGTCACCGGCCTCATCCCCCTGTAGCCAGGCAACAAACCACCCGGTACCAAAAAGTGCCGCGAGTACTGGCGATGCAATAACTCCCACAATAGAAACCAAAAATACAATACCGCCTAACGTTCCGCTTACCTTTGCAACAAACTCGCGCAGTTCTTTTTTATCATCGTTGTTATGTACTTCTGTCAGCACAGGAATAAATGCTTGAGCAAACGCACCTTCTGCAAATAGCCGACGCAAAAAATTGGGGATTTTATTGGCAAAGAAAAAAACATCAGCAGCTGCGCCGTCTCCCATAAGCCTGGCGACAACCACGTCTCTCACGAGACCTAACACCCTTGAAACTAGGGTCATTATGCTAACTATTAAGCCAGATTTGATTAACTTCCGTGACACTTCTGCTTCCGATGGACAATAAAGAGGGGAATAAGCAAATCATGATAACCAAAGGCAATAGCAGGTGAAATGATTTATTCAAAATAGTTGTGCATTTCTATCTATTTTATTGCTATAATCCGCGCCCGTTATGGGATGCAATGTTTTTGCATAGCTTTCGCGACGAATGCGTAACGTGTTGAGCACATCTACTGTATTACAATAGGCTGTGTTTAATAGATTGTGCTTTCAAAATGGCCAACGAATCACATCGTGAAATCGTTTGACAATTTAGCGATTGGTAGGCACAATCCGCACCCTCGTTTTTGACATGAATTTATTTGGGAGTTACACCTTGGCTAACATTAAGTCTGCTAAGAAACGTGCAATCCAAGCCGAAAAGCGTCGTCAGCACAACGCTAGCCGTCGTTCTATGACTCGTACAAGCATCAAAAAAGTAGTTGCTGCTATCGCTCGTGGCGATAAAGAAGGTGCACAAGCTGCATTATCTGCTGCTACTCCAGTACTTGACAGAATGGCTACTAAAGGCTTGATTCACAAAAATAAAGCTGCTCGTCATAAGAGTCGCCTAGCTGCACAAATCAAAGCACTAGGTTAATCTTTACGATTAGCAATTAAAAAGCGCCTTTCGGCGCTTTTTTTATGTCTATAGCTTTTGCAAATAAACTTGAGGCCAAAGTCGCTTTCGCATAGCCCCTCTTCCATAACGCGCTCTTAGCTCATTTTTCTAATGACACTTGCAGGCGCAATGCGCATTATCCAATGCAATACAGCCCACGGCCACGCGGGTACAAAGGCGTTTGCTTTTTCTTTTTCAATAGCACTCACCATTGCGCGACAGCCAACATCGGTATCGACAATAAAAGGGACTTTTTCCACTTTTTCATTTATTTCGCTGCGAATAAACCCTGGATGGATACACGTCACCTTGATAGGAGTATTCATAACATCCATGCGTATTCCCTCAGACAAAGACGTCAGCCCAGCTTTGGTTGCAGCGTATACTGTCATCGCTCGCCTAAAACCTCTCACTGCGCTGATAGACGAAATTGTCACTAAATGTCCGCTATTTTGTTCTCTGAATATGGTCATGGCAGCTTCACACTGCGCCAGCGCAGACACAAAGTTGGTTACCGCCGTTTGCTTATTTGCGTGAAAGTAACCCGTACCGATAGACGCCCCCTTCCCCATACCAGCATTAACAATAACTCTATCCAGAGATCCTAAGTCTTGCTTGAATGCATCGAACACCTCAAACACTGCATCGTGATCATTAACATCTAAAGAACGAATTGCCACTTTGATATTGGGGTTAAGCGCTAGCAACTCTTCTTTCAATGTTTCCAGATTTTCAAAACGCCGTGCGCACAGCGCCAAATTGCGGCCTTTCTTTGCAAATTCGATGGCCATGCCTTTACCCAGTCCAGAGCTTGCGCCGGTAATCAGAATATTTTCTCTTGTTGTCATTATTTTTTTCCTGATGCTTTTATGGCTTTATTGCAACGCCATAACAAATAGTGAATGAAGATCCAAAACCGTTTAAACGCCGGGTTGTTAGTTTGACCGTGGTGATAACGATAATAAATTTGCTGGGCAATACCGGCTAAGCGGAACAGTCCGTAAACTTCATAAAAGGTAAAGTCGTCTATCTCTATTTCCATTTTATTGCAGTAATAAGCAACTACTTGCTGTCGCGTTAGCATTCCCTCTAAATGAGTTGGCTGACGCCGTGTTGACTGCGCTAGAAAGTCATCGTCTGCGTCTACCCAATATGCAAGTGAATTACCTAAATCCATTAGCGGGTCGCCCAGTGTTGCCAACTCCCAGTCAAGCACGCCAATGATTTCTGTATAGTTATCTGGATTTAGCACAACGTTGTCGAAGCGAAAGTCGTTATGAGTAATGCAAATGCGTTCATTGTCAGGCATATTTTTTTCAAGCCAATGCATAACCTTTTTTCCCGACGGTACGTTCCAGGTTTTAGCTTTACTGTAACGCTGACTCCACCCGCTTATTTGCCGTTCTATATAGCCACTGCCCTTGCCTAAATGAGACAAGTCGGCCTGTTTATAATCCACCTTGTGAAGTTCAATTAAACTATCAAGTACATTCGTGCATAACTGGGCAGTTTGTGCCTTAGTAGTAGCTAAATTTCGGGGCAAGTTTTTGCGAGGTATAACCCCGGTAAACTTCTCCATCACATAAAAGTCTGTGCCAATAACGCTTTCATCTTCACAGTAGGCATACATGTTTGGAACATATCGATAGACAGGCTTGAGTGCGTGCTGAAGTCTGAATTCTCGGCCCATATCGTGAGCACCTTTTGCTTTCGTTCCCGCAGGCGCTCTACGAAGGATCAGTGAAGTGTATTTGTAATCTAAACAATATGTCCAATTTGATGCGCCTCCCGAATATTGAGTAACGGAAGGAAGAGACGAGCAATTATCACAGCTTGCTTTCACTTGATCTGATAAATTTTGCTTAAGCCACGCATTCACAGCATCAACATCAAGCTCTTCACCCTGTCTTACATTTTGTGCTTTGTCTACAACATTCTTATTCATTATCTCTCCGCTTGGTTCGAAATTACTCAGGCATTCGCTTTATGCTGCTCTACACGCTATTACAAGAAAGCGCGCTGTGCCCGAAAAACCCGTTATGCAAAAAAATCCATTACGCGCTTTGTTTAGCCATCGCCTTTTTCATTGCTTTTGTTTTCGATAGCATCATATTTATGTAGCGCATCGACGGGAGAAGTTTTTTCAATAAATATGCCTGTTTACCTAACTTATGGGTCAAAATTAAGAATCGTTTGGCCATAACCTGCTCATAAACGATATTAGCCACATCTTCTTTACTAAGGTCAGCTTTTGCAAAAAGCTTTTTGAGCATTGTGTGCGATGCAGGATTTGAACTGCGCATCGACTCATCAAGATTGGTTTTGAAAAAACTTGGGCATACCACACTAACATTTATATTATCTGGTGCTAGCTCAAGCTTCATTGTTTCAGAGAACCCCACTACCGCGGCTTTCATTGCGTTGTAGCTTCCCATATATGGAATCGGGGTCAATCCTGCTTGTGAGGCGATATTGACGAAATAACCATGCCCTTGAGTTTTCATCATAGGTAAAAATGCTCTACTCACGCGCACCATTCCCAGCATATTGATATCACATACCCACTTCCATTGTTCGAGTGTTTCATCAAGTAAACTTCCCCCCGTAGCAACACCGGCGTTGTTGAAAACGTAGTCGACGCCTTCCCACTTTGTACGCAGTGTACTGGCAAGCTTTCCTACATCGGTATCCGAGGTGATATCACAAGAAATAAAAAATGCGTCTGCGCCAAGGGACGTTAACTCATGTACGGTCTCGTTACCTCGCTCACTGTTCACATCGGCAATGCAAATTTTAATTTTTTCGTTCTTCTCTGCCCATTTGATCGCAAGGGATTTTCCCAGACCTGTTGCTCCACCTGTCACCACGATACGCATATTGTTTTTCTCTTATTATGTTTTTATGTGCTCTTTAAATGTTCGAAATTTTTAACAACCTTATTGCTAGCGCGTGTTGAGCATTGCTGACGAAACATTTTATTTACATCCCGCAGTTTACTTACTTTTTCAGTAAATTCAAAAATGTATGCTTACCTAACAAACTGCTGCAATGGAGGAGAATGCATGGGGCGATGCCATAGAGGTAGAAGATTCAAGGTGAGCACGTAAACGAGAAATACACATATCAATGTTCTTCGTTATTACAATCTGTGCGTTTGCTTTTGTAAAATAACTGACAAAAAAGTATGTCAAAAACGTCACATTGCACTGTTATCGTTTGCAAAAACACGAGAGAAACTATGTTTACTGTCAACGACGTTTTAACCAAACATTACCCTCAAGTTGCGAACAAGCCATTATTGTTTAAGTCACTGTCTTTTGCCCTTAGCCATCTGCTGCACGAAAAAGACATTCAAGAGTTTGGAAAAACCTATCCGCACTACCATGACATCGATTTTGTTGAACAAGTTTTAGCCTATTTCAATATTAGTTACTCTACCAGAGATATTGAAAAAGAGCGTATTCCCCATGAAGGGCGAGTGGTTATTATTGCAAACCACCCTATTGGCTCTCTCGATGCCCTAGCACTAATAAAGTTGGTAAGTGAAGTTCGCCACGATTTAAAAGTAGTTGCGAACGAAATGCTTATGGCTATTTCGCCGCTACACGACATGCTTTTACCGGTTAATAACATGGAAGGCGGCACGCCCAAGCAACATTTATCGGCAATACATTCACATCTTGCTGAAGAGGGCGCCGTATTAATTTTTCCTGCAGGCGAGGTATCTCGTCTTCGTCCTCAGGGTGTGCGTGATACCCATTGGAACTCAGGGTTTTTGCGCATCGCGCGCCAAGTAAAATCCCCTATTCTTCCAGTTTTTATCGACGCCAAAAACAGCCCACTATTTTATGGCGTTTCGATGATTTATAAACCCCTCGCCACTGCTTTGCTGGTTAAAGAAATGTTCAAGCAGCGACGCAAACACCTGCCAATACGTATCGGTGAACTCATTCCGTTTGAGTCTTATCAGCGACCATCAATAAACATCAAAGAAAAAGTAAAACTGTTTAAGCGACACCTTTACCGAATTGGCAGTAATAAGAGTGGTGTTTTTGAAACGCAGGCGCCTATTGCTATGCCCGAAGATAGAAAAGTCCTTTCTCAGGCCATTCGAAACTGTGAGCATTTAGGTCAAACCTCTGATGGGAAATCGATTTATTTATACCAGCATAAACACTGCTCTCCCGTGATGAGAGAAATAGGTCGACTACGCGAGATAGCATTTAGAGCCGTTGGAGAAGGAACTAACAAACGACGGGATATCGATCAGTATGACTCACACTATTATCACCTTGTGCTGTGGGATGCGGACGATTTGGAAATTGTTGGTGCATATCGCTTCGGCGACGCTGAAATACTCTCTAAAACTAACCATGAAACCGGGCTTTACTCTGCAACACTGTTTGATTACGGCGATAACAATGACGCACTTTTTCAACAAGGTTTAGAGCTGGGAAGAAGCTTTGTTCAACCTCGCTATTGGGGTAAGCGTAGCTTAGATTATCTCTGGTACGGCATTGGTGTATTTCTAAGTCGCTACCCAAAATATAGGTATTTGTTTGGTGCAGTTTCACTAAGTAACGCCTATCCTGAGCCAGCAAAAAATTTGCTAGTGCAATTTTACTCCACGTACTTCCCTCCAAAGTTCGGAAATGCTAGCTGTAAGCGCCCCTTTCAGGTAGGAAAGGACACTCCACATGTGTTCAAGGGTGACAATTACAAAGTGGAGTTCACCCAACTAAAACATTTACTGGCCAATATGGGGGTGAATGTGCCAACACTGTATAAACAGTATTCAGAAATAGCCCGTACTGGCGGTGTTGCGTTTCTCGGCTTTAACGTAGACCCAGACTTTAACGACTGTATAGATGGGTTAGTGGTAGTGGACACCATGGAAATAAAAGACAAAAAACGAAAAAGATACTTAGAACATGAAGAGTTAAAGGAAACGGCCTAGGCAAGCCTACCGCCCTTTTTGTTTGGCAACATGAAAACTTATTTATGAATGCGGCTGTAACGTTGTGATGTTGGCATTTAATGCAATAGATTAATGGTATGGACCCTCTCCTCCCATAAAGGCTTCAAATGAGCCAAGATAGAGTTATTCAAATCACTATCAAGAAGAAGAGGGTCACATGAATAAGAAATGACTTCATGAAAAAGCCGAATATATGGCAGCAATGAATCACGTTAATAAGTCAACACGGTGTCTTGCAATCGGAGAGGGTCCATATATGGTATAAGAGACGAAGTTTCGTTTAGACCCGTCATTTGTCTAATGCGTGCATCCCAGTAAACGGCCGTAAGAAAGATAAAGGTTTTTCATGATAAAAATAATTGTACTCGTTCCATTAATCTTATCACTACTATGGTTTGGTTATTTACAAGCAAATAAATACACTCTGGAACAAGGCAAACAGGGCTTTCTCTATATTTTGGTTTTGTCTGGAGTTATAGCGCTGTTTTATACCCTTATGATGTTCTTAACACATTAGAAGCAGCCACTCTCCCTCCTCAATCGTTTTTACTGCATGGCGTTTCAGTTTCGCTGCAATGTGGCTGTTTTTAATCGCTGATATTTTCCGGCGTCGTCAACGACATCAATAAGCGGTTCAGTGTCAGCTTCAATACTTGCTTTAAAGTTTCACTTCAATCCTTCCAATGCATAAGACAGCCTCAGAGCATGGCAAGCGCTTTGTTTGCAAGCGCTGTTTAACTGCATATGCATTTGCTCCTAGCGTTGCGTTATGAACTTTACCTACAGGTAGGCGTACCAATGTGTAAAGAGGCGTCTTATGACGCCGTTCAATAACTATACGGCTCTACAAACGGTTTATTCGAGTATATGAGAATATTGAAATAATAAAGCGCTAAGCTTGGTTCTCGACGTTTTATTTCGGGATGCTATTAAGCAGACTACTTTTACGCTTTCAGATTGAATTGCCGCCCTTGCTTTAATATGTACTCTGTTACGAATACTCGGTATCAATAAGCAATTAAGGCATTGCCCAAGGAGCTAAACATAAAAGGAAAATCTGCATGTCTGATAAAATGAAGTGCCCCATCGCCGGCGGTTACGAAACGATAGAAAGTAAACGTATTGGTGGTGCAATAGGCACTCCACCTATGAATGCTAATTGGTGGCCAGGTCAACTGCCCATTGAGCTGCTGCATAGCCAATCTCCCGCTGCAAACCCGCTGGGAGAAGATTTTGATTACCCTGCCGCCTTTGCATCTCTTGACCTAGACGCTGTAAAAAAAGATATCTTAGAACTGTTAACTAGCTCTCAAGATTTTTGGCCCGCAGACTACGGCAACTACGGACCGCAAATGATCCGCATGGCGTGGCACTCTGCAGGCTCTTACCGTGTATTTGACGGCAGAGGTGGCTCTGCACAAGGCCTTCAGCGTTTTGCTCCACTTTATTCATGGGAAGATAACGGCAATATTGATAAATCTATCCGTTTACTCCAACCCATCAAACTGAAATACGGCGACAATATATCGTGGGCAGATTTGATCATGCTCACTGGAAATCTCGCTCTTGAGCAAATGGGCTTTAAAACCTTTGGTTTTGGTGGCGGCAGAATTGACTGCTGGGAAGCTGACGATGCGACTTATTGGGGGCCAGAGACTGAAATGGCCACTCAAGACAAACGCTGGACAGGCGAGCCCGGTACCGAAGACTACGATCTTGAAAATCCGCTTGCAGCATCACGTCAATCATTGATTTACGTTCATCCCGAGGGCCCGTTTGGGAATATGGACCCTGTATCTTCAGCCCAAGAAATACGTATCACCTTTGGCAGAATGGGAATGAACGATGAAGAAACCGTTGCTTTAATCGCGGGTGGGCACGCATTTGGAAAGAGTCACGGTGGCTCTGACAAATCTCACCTTGGGCCAGAGCCAAGCGCTGCTCCCATTGAAAGCCAAGGACTTGGTTGGTTAAACAGCAACGGCACGGGTAATGCCCAATACACCACAACGAATGGTATAGAGGGTGCGTGGACATCAAACCCCACACGCTGGGATCATGAGTACCTGAAAAACTTGTTTAAGTTTGAATGGGAACAAACGGAAAGCCCCGCCGGTGGTAAGGCTTGGCGCCCTAAAAATGGAGAGGCAGCAGATCTCATTCCAGATGCACATGTGGAAGGACTTCGCCATCCTCCTATGATGATGACAACAGATATAGCCCTGATAAAAGATCCAGCCTACAAAGAAATATGTGAAAAGTTTTTAGCTGAGCCAGCATTGTTAGACGACGCGTTTGCGAAAGCCTGGTATAAACTGATTCATAGAGACATGGGGCCTAAAAACAGACTACTAGGCCCTGATGTCCCTGATGAGACTCTTATCTGGCAAGATCCCATTCCCAAGTGCGATCACGAGCTTATCGACGAAGACGATATTGCCGCATTAAAGGCGAGCATTCTGGCCAGCGATCAAAGCATATCTGCTCTTGTTAGCGCGGCATGGGCATCGGCCTCTACGTTTAGAAAAACAGACCTTAGGGGCGGCGCAAATGGTGCAAGAGTTCGCCTTGACCCTATGATTAATTGGGAAGTCAATAATCCAAAGCAATTAAAGAGTGTTCTGCACACCCTTGAGGACATTCAAAAAACCTTCAACGATGCGCAAACAAGTAAGCGAGTCTCCTTGGCCGACCTGGTAGTATTAGCTGGTGGCACTGCGATAGAAAAAGCAGCAGAAGAAGCTGGTATCGAAATCATTGTGCCTTTCGACGCCGGTAGAATGGATGCAACGCCAGAACAAACCGATGAGCACAACATATCGTTTCTTGAACCCCACGCAGACGGTTTCAGAAATTATATAAAACCAGGCAGTTCGTTAGAAGATCGTACGGTAGATAGCGAGCGTATGTTAATCGATAGAGCTCATTTATTAGACCTGACTGCGCCAGAGTTGACAGCACTAGTTGGCGGTCTTAGGGTGCTTGATACCAATTTCGACGGCTCTCAGCACGGCGTATTTACGCAAACGCCAGGTGTATTGAGCAATGACTTTTTCGTCAACCTACTCGACATCAACACCAAATGGGCTCCTGTAGACGACAAGAACCAGGTGTTCAATGGTAAAGACGTGGCTACAGGTAAAAAGAAATGGTCGGCTACTCGCTGTGACTTAGTGTTCGGTTCAAACCTGCAATTAAGAGCGGTTTGCGATGTTTACGGAGCATCTACTGGGCATGAAAAGTTTGTGAATGCATTTGTTAAAGCCTGGTATAAAGTAATGAACTTAGATCGTTTCGACTTGCAAAATGAGCATTACCGCTCATAGCTTTTTGAGTAAAAACTGATTTACCTGAAAGCCTAGCCCAAATAGCTAGGCTTTTTATTTTACTGCAAATCAAGGATGGAACACTTTCACGCTATGACTAGCTCGGTAAATGACAATGTGCAAGTGCGCGGAGCGCGCGTTCACAATTTAAAATCTCTCGACGTTGATATCCCAAGAAACTGTATTGTCGCTTTTACAGGGATATCTGGGTCTGGTAAATCTTCTCTCGCATTTGGGACTCTATTTGCCGAAGCGCAGCATCGTTACCTAGACTCAGTATCACCCTATGCTCGACGACTAATAGATCAGATTGAAAAGCCTGAGGTAGACAGTATTGAGGGTTTACCACCAGCAGTTGGACTTCATCAGCATAGGGGGTCTCCTTCAGTGCGTTCTTCAGTAGGTAGTATCACTACCATATCGAACAGCCTTCGCATGCTATATTCCCGCGCCGGTGAATATCCAGAGGGACAGAACATCATCTATGCAGATGCGTTTTCACCTAATACCGTCGAAGGCGCTTGCGATAAATGCCAAGGCATAGGCAAAGTTTTTGATGTTACCGAAGATAAACTGGTACCAGACCCACACCTCTCTATTCGTGAAGGAGCGATAGCGGCTTGGCCAGGTGCATGGCAGGGTAAAAATTTGGTGAGAGTACTACTATCACTGGATATTGATGTAGACATTCCATGGAATGAACTGTCTGCAGACACGCGTCAGTGGATCTTATTTACCGACGAGTCACCTCAAGTTCCTGTTTATGGAAATTATAACTTGGCGCAAACTCGTCGTGCGCTAAAAGACAACGAACCCGCTAGCTATAAGGGAAAGTTTGTCAGCGCAAAAAGCTATGTGCTTGAAACATTCAAATATTCGCAGAAAGAAAAAATAAAGCAGCGTGTTGCCGAGTATTTGAACGTAGCTACCTGTTCTCGATGCAATGGTAAGAAGCTTAAACAGTCGTCGCTCTCTGTAACGCTTTGTGGCAAAGATATTATTGAGTTTTCACGTCTTTCCCTAAGTGATGTTGCTTCACGACTATCTGACTTGCTCGAAAACGTTGCAAACCAACAAAACGAAAAAGCGAAGGTGTTGAATAATATCGCTAACGATATTCTCGCGCGACTTGCTCCAATTATTGCTCTTGGCCTTGGCTATCTCTCTTTAGAACGAAGCACAACTACAGTGTCTGCCGGTGAACTTCAGCGTTTGCGTTTAGCCACACAAATTAAATCTAAACTTTTCGGCGTTGTGTACATTATGGATGAGCCGTCTTCGGGCCTACATCCAAACGACATTGATGCGCTTTTAACGGCTTTTGATGAACTTGTTAGTGCCGGTAATACTGTATTTCTGGTAGAGCATAACGTACGTGTAATAAAGCATGCAGATTGGGTGGTAGATGTGGGCCCTAAAGCTGGAGACGGTGGAGGCCAAGTCGTATTTAACGGCCCAGCAGAAAAGTTAAAAAACGCAACTGAGTCAGAAACATCGCAATTCTTATTTAATAACGCCCTCAGCCTTCCCCGCTTCAATCGCAAACCTACGGGCTGGCTTTCGTTAAAGAATATCTACAAAAATAACTTAAAAGGTTTGGACTGCAAGTTCCCCCTTGGCACGATAACAACAGTAACTGGGTTGTCTGGCTCGGGTAAATCGAGTTTAGTCAGTCACGCCCTAGTTGAATTAATTAAACAGGCGCTTGAAAGCGCTGGCAAAGGTAAGAGCACCGATCGGAGTTTAGATAAAAACTCGCATTTAGACGTTGATGAAACAGCACTTTTAAACAGTGACAAAGACGAGCCTGCTAGTGGACACATAGCAGGTGGCTTGGAGCAGGTAAAACGTCTGGTCGTAGTAAACCAAGCTCCTATCGGCAGAACGCCTCGCTCTAACTTGGCAACATACACAGGTCTTTTCGACCACGTGAGAAAACTATTCGCCGCTACCGCTTCTGCAAAACAGTTGGGCTATAACGCTGGCCGCTTTTCATTTAACACCACTAAGGGTAGATGCGAGAATTGTGAAGGTGTTGGCTTTGTCTCAGTAGAGCTTCTGTTTATGCCAAGCGTTTACTCCCCCTGCCCAGTTTGTCATACAAAACGATACGACGAAGATACGTTATCAGTAACATGGAATGGCCTTTCCATTGCCGATGTTTTATCACTGAGTGTGGCAGAGGCGCACGAGATATTTGCCGACGAAGCACCTATTTGTCGGGCACTAGAGGCATTGCAGCAAGTTGGGCTAGGTTATTTACGGTTAGGTCAACCTGCAACCGAGCTATCTGGTGGCGAAGCCCAGAGAATAAAATTAGCAACCGAATTAAAACGGGTTGAAAAGAAGAACACGCTTTATGTCCTTGATGAGCCTACCACAGGACTGCATCCAGCTGACATAAGCTTGTTAATGGCACATTTGAATACCTTGGTCGATGAAGGCAGCAGCGTAGTTATGGTAGAGCATAATATGCAGGTAGCGTTTGCTAGCGACTACATTATAGATATTGGCCCGGGTGCAGGAGTAGAAGGTGGTGACGTTGTGGCACAAGGAACACCTCAAGAAGTATTAGCAAACAAAAAAAGTAAAACTGCTCCCTTTTTAAACGTCCAATAAAAAAGGCACCTTTCGGTGCCCTCTTGTTTCTATTCGATGCGCTTTGTACTATGAAGCTCTTTTTACTATGGCGCTCTTTTTACTATTACGCTTTGCGCAGAATAGAACAGCGCGCTTATATGCTTTCAGCGACAGTAACTTCAGCCTGTGAGCGAAGCGCTTCTATATACTGCTCGTACATACGCTGTCCATTCATTTGGCCTAAACGCTCTTTTAAGCTATTGCCTAGTTCAGCTTCTAAAACTGGTGCATCGTTAACGCCTTCAAGCTGAACCACAGCTACATCGCCATTTACTGTTGTTGCAACATCGATATTACCATCACCCTCTGGCGCTAGCGTAAACAATGTCTCTACAACAGCAGGTGCCAAGTTATTACTATTTCTGGCTACAGCTTGTGCGGTTTCCCAAGATACCGACTTTTCAGAAAATAACGATGATACATCATCACCCGCACGAACCTTACTCGCTACGTCTCTTGCCCATGCCTCCGCTGCTTCTTGCGCTTTTGTTGCTTTTACAGAAGCTTCAATACTTTCTTTAACCTCATCAAGAGACTGTGTGCGTTGAGGCTCGTGTTCGATTACACGAACGGCAACAATATTTTCATCATCTATTTCAATGATGTCACTATTTACACGTTCATCTATTAGCTCTGGAGAGAAAACAACCTCTAATACTGCCGGCGAGTTAACACTCTCTGGCGCAGAAGTGCGGCTAAACATAGTGGTTTCCTGAACAGGAAGGTTTACAGCATTGGCTGCATCTTCTAACGTATCTGGCACCTCAAACGCAATCTCAGCTAATGTGTTTTGAAGCTCGAAATACTTTTCCATTGCTTGGTCGTAAAGCAATGAATCTCGGATGTCATCAGCAACTTCTTCGAAAGACTTTGTTTGAGCTTCATTGATGTCGGTTAGCTTAATAATGTGAAAACCAAAATCGGTCTCAACAATATCAGAGATATCACCTACGCTTTCTAATGAAAAAGCGGCTTCATCAAACGCTGCATCCATCATTTCAGGCGTTATAAAATCAAGATCACCACCGTTTTCTGCAGAAAAAGTATCATCTGAGTTTTCTGACGCCAAAGTGGCAAAATCAGCACCGTTATCGAGCTGTGCTTTCAGCGCTTCAATCTCTGCTCTTGCGGCATCAACATCATCACCTGACTCAATTAGGATATGTGATACACGACGTTCTTCTTCTTTTCCGTAGCTCGCTAAGTTATTCTCATAGTAAGTGCGCACTGCATCTTCATCAACAGATACTCTGCTCTTAAGGTCTTCTACGCTCAACTTCACGTAAGCTAACTTTACTTTCTCTTCTGTATCAAAAGAGGCAATATTGTTGTTGTAGAAGGCATCGATGTCTTCTTCGCTCACTTCTACGCTATCAGCAAAAGCATCAGCACTTACAACTGCATATTTTGCATCACGAGTTTGACGTTGTAATGTATTTGCTAGCTCTACTTCGCTGTCCAGAGAGAACGCAGACGTTGTTAACGCCGCGGCTAACTGATTTTGCGTCATTTGAATACGAAGATAATTGCGAAAGTCCGTGGGGCTAAACCCATTTTGACGGAGAATAGTTTGAAAGCGTTCATTATCAAATTGACCACCAAACTGAAATTCAGGCATTTGAACAATCGTTTCTCTAATTTGCTCGTCACTAACACGTAGGCCCAGTTCCGTCGCCTGCTGCTGTATAAGCTTCTCAGCAATTAGACGATCTAAAGCGTTACGGCGGAAGTTAGCCAAGTACTCTTCACTTGAGAAAAGCTGAGCGACACTCTCGCCAAACTGCGACTCCATTTGTGCCCGCTGGTTTTGATAGGCACGGTCTAGCTCTTGGGCCGATATTTCTTCGCCATTTACTGTGGCCACCGCTGAGGTGCCTGGTGATGTAAGGTAGCTACCCACACCCGCAAATACGAAACTCAAAACGATTAGCGCAATGATTGCCATCGCCCATGGGCCTTGAGAACCTTCTCTGATTCTTTCTAGCATGATTATTCTTCAACTCCGTTGCTTACTACTGATACCCGATTAACTCTTTAAGCTAGTTATGAGAAAGATTAACCGATGGTAAATAAGCGATGATTATAACCTAATGCCGATGAAGATAAACGACCTAAAACAACTAATCTGTGTGTTCCGAAGACAGTTTTATCACGTTTACCGGAAAGCAAACCTATTCGCGGCGGGGTTATTGATTATGTTACTGACAAATAAAAAAGGCGATGGACCAGCCATCGCCTTTTTCTATATTTTTTAACTTAGTTACAAGCGTCTTTCAGAGCTTTACCGGCTTTGAAAGATGGAACTTTCGCAGCTGAAATCTGAATAGTCTCACCAGTTTGTGGGTTACGGCCACTGCGAGCTGAACGTTCGCGAACTGAGAAAGTACCAAAGCCTACTAGTGCTACTTGGTCGCCGTCTTTAAGCGCGGCTGTTACTGAGTCAGTGAATGCGTCAAGCGCGCGCCCAGCAGCTGCTTTAGAAATATCTGCACCAGCAGCGATTTGGTCGATAAGTTGAGACTTGTTCACTATTATGATCCCCTTCGATTGTTATTATACTGTTTGTCCAAAATTATGATTGGACGTTATAACAAGCTTGATTGTTAACATCAAGCATCTGTCACAATTAATTAACTTTTAAAATTAACCGCTGCAATCCCTTTTGTGGCAAGGCTTCAAGCGATAACCATTTTAAGGTAACACAACTTTTCAGTCTTGAAAGCCCTAATTTGGAAAAAATCAGCAATTCTTTAATTTTACGTACATTTTTTAATCAAAAATTGAAAATAATCGGCTGCACCCCTTTAAAATCAAGCATTGCAGCCAACTAGTTTTGCTATTTATTCACCACTTCAAAGCTTTCTACCGGCTCCTGAAGTGCAATATCTAACACATCATCAATCCACTGTACTGGGTGAATAGACAAATCTTTTTTCACGTTATCTGGAATTTCTTCTAGATCGCGCTCGTTATCTTTTGGAATAACGACGGTTTTTATACCACCTCGGTGAGCCGCTAAAAGCTTCTCTTTTAGACCGCCTATGGCCAATACTTCGCCACGCAATGTAATCTCACCAGTCATGGCTACATCACACTTCACAGGGTTACCTGTAAGAGAAGACACTAACGCGGTGCACATGGCAATACCGGCACTTGGTCCATCTTTTGGCGTTGCCCCTTCTGGAACATGCACATGAATATCGCGTTTTTCGTAAAAGTCGCTGTTAATGCGCAGTTTATCAGCACGACTCCTCACAACTGTCATAGCCGCTTTGATAGACTCCTGCATAACATCGCCAAGGGAACCGGTGGAGGTCATTTTACCTTTACCAGGTACCGATGTTGTCTCGATTGTCAGTAAGTCACCACCTACTTGCGTCCACGCCAAACCGGTAACCTGACCAATTTGGTTGTCTTTATCCGCTTTGCCATAGTCGAAGCGCTGTACGCCAAGATAATCTTTTAAGTTATCTTGAGTAACCGATACCTTGCCTTTGCTCTTCTTGAGTAGGATATCTTTAACCGCCTTACGACAGACTTTAGAAACTTCTCTTTCAAGGCTACGAACCCCGGCTTCCCGAGTGTAATAACGAATCATACCAATCACTGCCGAATCGGTAATTTCTAGTTCTTTCGCCTTTAAGCCATTGCGCTCCATTTGCTTACCTATAAGGTGGTTTTTCGCAATGTTAAGCTTCTCATCTTCGGTATAACCAGACAGACGAATAACTTCCATACGATCTAATAATGGACCGGGAATATTCATACTGTTTGATGTTGCCACGAACATAACGTCTGAAAGGTCGTAGTCTACTTCTAAATAATGATCGCTAAAGCTGTTGTTCTGCTCTGGGTCGAGTACTTCTAAAAGCGCTGAGGCGGGGTCACCGCGCATATCCGACGAAATCTTATCAATTTCATCTAGCAAGAATAATGGGTTTTTCACCCCGACTTTTGCCATTTTTTGCACTAGTTTACCAGGTAACGAACCTATGTAAGTGCGGCGGTGACCGCGAATTTCAGCTTCGTCTCTCACGCCACCTAAGGCCATGCGAACATACTTTCTGCCAGTCGCTTTCGCAACAGATTGCCCAAGGGAGGTTTTACCTACACCAGGAGGACCAACAAGGCACAAAATAGGCCCTTTCAGTTTTTTCACGCGCTGCTGAACGGCGAGATACTCAAGAATGCGCTCTTTAACTTTTTCCAACCCGTAGTGATCTTCATTAAGAACACTTTCCGCTCTCGCTAAGTCTTTCTTCACAGGCGAGCGTTTATTCCACGGCACATTGGTAAGCCACTCGATATAGCTACGCAGCACAGTAGCCTCAGCAGACATTGGAGACATCATCTTCAATTTTTGAAGCTCAGCCTTGGCCTTGTCTTCCGCCTCTTTTGGCATCTTCGCGTCGGCAATCTTTTTAGCTAGCGTCTCAAATTCGTCTGGAGCATCGTCAAGCTCGCCAAGTTCCTTTTGAATGGCTTTCATTTGCTCATTCAAATAGTACTCACGCTGGCTCTTTTCCATTTGCTTTTTAACGCGTGTGCGAATTTTCTTCTCTACCTGCAGCAGATCGATTTCGCCTTCCATCAACGCCATTAAGTATTCAAGGCGCTCGTTAACGCCCTGCATCTCTAAGACCTTTTGCTTTTCAGCAAGCTTGAGCGGCATATGCGCAGCCATGGTGTCAGCTAGCCTAGCAGCGTCTTCAATCCCAGTTAGCGAAGTAAGAACCTCTGGTGGAATTTTTTTGTTAAGCTTTACATAACCTTCAAACTGAGACACAGCAGAGCGAATAAGTACTTCTTGCTCACTTTCTTCAATGCTCTCATCATCAAGCTGATCTACATTGGCAACAAAGTACGGCTCTGATTGCTTATAGCTTTCGATTTGGCCGCGTACGCTTCCCTCAACCAGCACTTTTACTGTGCCATCAGGCAATTTCAATAGCTGCAGTATGGTTGCTATCGTACCAACGGTATAAATATCATCAGACTCGGGCTCATCTACGCCAGCGTCTTTTTGTGCTACTAAGAAAATTTGTTTGTCGTTCTCCATTGCCGCTTCTAGGCAACGGATAGATTTTTCACGCCCTACAAAAAGGGGTATGACCATATGCGGGTATACGACCACGTCCCGCAGGGCAAGCACAGGAATTTCAATGCGATTTTCACGCTCAACTGTCATACTTGTTCTCAATTAGTTTTCCGATGTCGTTTTATATGGGGATGTAAGGGCAAAGTTCAATCAAAACTTATTAAAGTGCGTTAATTCCCTACACCCTACTCTCAAATGTCTCTTTTCGGGACATTCTTACTACGTGAACTATACGAAACCGATACAAATATTATTGATATCGAAGCACTTTAAATCGCAATTTTTAGATGTTCACCTGACAACCATTATCGATTTTTGCGCTGATGGCAACCGTTTGATAGTAAATCTAGAATAAAGGATAGTTTTTTAGGGCGCATTCGCTTAAATAACGACCAAAAATAGGATTTGTTTGCGTCAAAGACTTATTCACGATGCCGCACATCTATAGCAACACATACGCTTTAAAAGCAAAAAAGGCCCCGAAGGACCTTTTTAAATAATCAAACCAGTAAAACACTCTCTAGGTTGATTGATTCTGTTTGCGACAATATTTGCGTGTTAAAGCAATTATTCAGACGCCGCTTTTTTCTCATTACTGTCGTAAATCAAAATAGGCTTAGACTCGCCGCGAATAACGGTTTCGTCAATTACCACCTTACTCACATCTTCCGTAGAAGGTAGGTCGTACATTGTCTCTAGCAACACTGCCTCAACGATTGAGCGAAGACCACGAGCTCCAGTTTTGCGCTCCATTGCTTTTTTTGCAATCGCATTAAGCGCATCTTCACGGAATTCAAGCTCAACATCTTCCATAGAGAATAGCGCACCGTACTGCTTAGTAATCGCATTTTTTGGCTCGCGAAGAATCTGTATAAGCGCTTCTTCGTTAAGCTCTTCTAAGCTGGTTACAACCGGTAGACGACCAATAAACTCTGGAATAAGGCCATATTTAACCAAATCTTCTGGCTCAACTTGCTTAAACAACTCACTAATTTGCTTACCGTTTTCTTTAGATTTGACCGTTGCGCCAAAACCAATGCCGGTGTCCTTCTGAGCACGTTGCTCGATAACTTTATCAAGCCCAGCAAATGCACCGCCACAAATAAACAGGATCTTCGACGTATCAACCTGCAAGAACTCTTGCTGAGGATGCTTGCGGCCACCTTGAGGAGGAACAGACGCTACTGTGCCTTCAATAAGTTTAAGCAAGGCCTGTTGTACACCCTCGCCCGACACATCACGAGTTATAGACGGGTTGTCTGACTTGCGTGAAATTTTATCGATTTCATCAATATAGACAATACCACGCTGCGCTTTCTCTACGTCGTAATCACATTTCTGAAGGAGCTTCTGAATAATGTTTTCAACATCTTCACCTACGTAGCCCGCCTCAGTTAACGTTGTGGCATCGGCCATGGTAAACGGCACATCCAATAGCCTAGCAAGCGTTTCTGCTAGAAGCGTTTTACCACTCCCTGTAGGCCCTATAAGAAGAATGTTACTTTTACCAAGCTCTACACCGTCGTGAACGTCGCCGTTGCGCAAACGCTTGTAGTGGTTGTAAACCGCAACAGAGAGCACTTTTTTAGCGTGATCTTGCCCTATGACATAATCATTTAAATGCTCGTGAATTTCTGCTGGTTTAGGTAAAGCATCCTGCTTTTGCTTAGGCGCAATTTCCTTTATTTCTTCGCGAATGATATCGTTACATAACTCAACACACTCGTCGCAAATGAATACGGACGGCCCTGCTATCAGCTTTCTCACTTCATGCTGGCTTTTGCCACAAAATGAGCAGTACAGTAGCTTGTTATCGCCGTCACCGCTTTGCTTATCACTCATTACTTTTGCCTCTGCCTTGCCTGAGCCTTAGACCAAATCACACATAATGTTGGCTCAGATTTACTATAACTATACTACTTTGTTGCAGCAACGTCAGAACGGTTTGCTAAAACTTGGTCAACAAGTCCATATTCTTTCGCATCGGACGCATTTAAGAAGTTATCGCGATCCGTATCTTTAGCTACTTTCTCGTAGTCTTGGCCGGTGTGCTCAGCCATTAGGCGATTCAATTTCTCTTTAATGTAGAGTATTTCTTTCGCATGTATTTCAAAATCTGACGCTTGGCCCTGGAAGCCGCCAAGTGGTTGGTGAATCATAACGCGAGAATTTGGTAGGCAATAACGCTTCCCTTTAGCACCTGCAGATAGCAGGAACGCGCCCATACTTGCCGCTTGCCCCATACATACAGTGCTTACGTCAGGTTTGATAAAATTCATTGTATCGTAGATTGCCATACCGGCTGACACCGATCCGCCTGGCGAGTTGATATAAAGGAAAATGTCTTTTTCTGGATTTTCCGCTTCTAAGAACAACATTTGCGCAACGATGAGGTTGGCCATGTGATCTTCAACTTGCCCCACTAAGAAAATAACGTTTTCTTTTAATAGGCGAGAATAAATGTCGTAAGAGCGTTCACCTTTAGAGGTCTGCTCTACTACCATTGGAACAAGTGCATTCATAGGGTCAAACGGAGTGTTAGTCATAACTACCTTTATTATCTAGCGTTAAAAACAAAAATGCTCGGAAGGCTCCGAGCATTTAAGCAGTTGCTGACAAGTAATGTCAATCAGACAGTAAAAAATTACGCCTGTTTGTTCATTACCTCGTCAAAAGCTTTTGTTACTTCAGTAACATTCGCTTGCTCAAGAACCCACTCGATAGCTTGCTCTTCAAGCGCAACGTTTTGCATTTGCTGCATTAGCTCTTGGTTGTTGTTGTAGTACTCTACAACTTCACTTGGATCTTCGTACGCTGAAGCCGCAGTTTCGATCATCTCTTTAACGCGTTCTTCGTCTGCTTTAAGCTCGTTTTGCTTAATAACTTCACCAAGTAAAAGACCAATAGATACACGACGCTTTGCGTTGTCAGTAAACAATTCTGCAGGCAGGTCTGGTAAATTCTGACCACCGCCTTGCTGACTAAAACGCTGTTTTGCCTGTTCGCGAAGTATATCAACCTCTTGGTCGATAAGTGCTTGAGGAACTTCAATTTCGTTGGCTTCAACAAGCTTAGAAATAACGTCCTCTTTCACTTTGGCTTTCAAGGTTTGGTCTAGTTCGCGCTGCATATTCTTGCGCACTTCAGCTTTAAGTGCGTCAACACCGCCTTCCTCTACACCAAACAGTGTTGCAAACTCTTCGTCTACTTTAGGAAGAGATTGACCTTCAACTTTCTTCACTGTTGCTTGGAATACCGCGTCTTTACCTTTAAGGTTTTCAGCGTGGTAGTCTTCAGGGAAAGTCACTTCAATAGTTACTTCTTCACCTGCTTTAGCACCAACAAGTGGCTTTTCAAAGCCAGGAATCATTCGGCCTTGACCTAATTCTAGTGCGAAGTCTTCAGCTTTTCCGCCTTCAAACTCTTCGCCGTCAATGGTGCCAACAAAGTCGATAACAACTTTATCGTCTTTCTTCGCTTTGCGCTTAACTTCTTTCCAAGTAGCGTGCTGCTTTTGAAGCGTTTCCATCATGTTATCAAGATCTTCGTCAGTAATCTCAACTACTGGCTTTTCAATCTCAATATCACCTAAACCTTTAACTTCCACTTCAGGATAAACTTCGAAAGACGCCGTGAACTCAAGGTCCTTGCCATCTTCGTCTGTGGTCAAATCGAACTTCGGCATACCAGCAGGTTGAATCTTCTCTTGAATTACTGCTTGGTAGAAGTTTTGCTGCATAACATCGCCAGATACTTCTTGACGAACTGCTTGGCCGAAACGTTTTTTGATTACGCTTACTGGCACTTTTCCTGGGCGGAAGCCGTTGATGCGCTGTGTTTTCGCCAACTGTTGTAGGCGTGATTTAACTGCTGAATCAACCGCGTCAGCTGGAACGGTGATAGTAAGACGGCGTTCTAAACCCTGGGTCGTCTCGACTGAAACTTGCATTATATTACCTCAACTATACGCCTTTTAAGGCGTTTTGTTCTCAATCCCCTCACCCGCCATGCTTTTAGGCACATCACTCGGGGAAGAGGTCGTTAAAATTCGTTTATGGTTTCAAAGTGGTGAGAATTCAAGTGTAGAAACAGAATTCATATATAAAAACACACAATTTGAAATAAACGCATTGGTTAAAAAAAGACGCGGTAGTATACAGCCGCACACGATGAGAGTCGAGAGGGAAACACAAGTTTGTAGCGCCGATCTGTTTAGATAACCCACAGGTAGTGGAATTATTGCATCAAAACAGAAAGTTTTGGCTCGTCTGCCAGACTAGCGAATATGCTGAAATTTGAAAATATAGGGAAAAAGCAGTGGTCGGTGAGACAGGATTTGAACCTGCGACCCCTTGTACCCAAAACAAGTGCGCTACCAAGCTGCGCCACTCACCGACTGTAAATGCTGAAAGAGCTTTTGAAAGAAGCTTGAAACTATGGTGCGGAAGGAGAGACTTGAACTCTCACGCCGTGAAGCACTGGAACCTAAATCCAGCGTGTCTACCAATTCCACCACTCCCGCGAAAAAGTGGGGTGGACGATGGGACTTGAACCCACGACAACCGGAATCACAATCCGGGGCTCTACCAACTGAGCTACGCCCACCACTGAGGTGTTTGCTAGTTTACATGCGAATTGATAAACATGTAAACGTAAAGATTCTGCCAATTTAGTCAGGACCTACCTGACCCGCATGGCGCGCCCGGCAGGATTCGAACCTGCGACCCACGGCTTAGAAGGCCGTTGCTCTATCCAGCTGAGCTACGGGCGCTCGACGAATCTTATTGCAAGTTTTCTTACAAAGGTTATTGCAAGAAAATGGTCGGTGAGACAGGATTTGAACCTGCGACCCCTTGTACCCAAAACAAGTGCGCTACCAAGCTGCGCCACTCACCGACTGTGTAACTGCTTTCGAAGCGTTTTGCCTCTGTGCCGTTACGGGGTGCGAATATTACTGACTTGCCCCCACCTCGTCAAACACTTTTTTAAATAAAAAAAACAACCGCTCACAAAGCGCGCATTATTGTGTTTTTTTGAACAAAAAGAGTGCTTTTTAGCCAGAGCGAAAGATATTTTCTCGTTTAATTGTCCAAATTTAGACTGTTAGCCGAAAACTAAATTATTCACAAAAACTAAGGTGAATTAATCTTTCCTCTAAGTTTAGCCAAAAAATTTGTACAACAAAGCTCAAAACGCACTTATATCAACTGAAATTTTGTTCTCCAACGTATTTCAATGTAGAAAAACATCTCACTCAGAACACTTTCCTCTGGTTTCAGTTACCCGTTTTGTGAAACAATAAAGGTCAATCATTAATGACTTTATGACTGAAAATATGACCGCTCACCTTATTGACGGCAAATTAATTGCCAAACAAGTTCGCCAACATGTAGCTTCTTACGTCACCTCCTTAACACAAGCTAAAAAACGCCAGCCGGGTCTTGCGGTGGTATTGGTAGGTAGCGATGCGGCTTCACAAGTATATGTTTCGAATAAGCGTAAAGCGTGTGAAGAAGTCGGTTTCGTGTCTCGCTCTTTTGATCTCCCCTCAGATACGTCGGAAGAAACGCTGCTTAAATTGGTAGATGAACTTAACGATGATAAAGAGATAGACGGTATTTTAGTTCAGCTTCCGCTTCCTGCAGGACTTAACGCCGAACGAGTACTAGAGCGTATTCACCCTCATAAAGACGTGGACGGGTTTCACCCATACAATATCGGTCGTTTAGCTCAACGTATTCCAGCGCTTCGCCCTTGTACGCCAAAGGGCATTATGACGATGATTGAGTCGACTAAACGCCCGGTAAAAGGTTTAGACGCCGTTATTGTTGGCGCATCGAATATTGTTGGTCGCCCAATGAGCCTAGAACTATTATTAGCGGGCTGTACGGTAACAACGTGTCATAAGTTTACTCAAGATTTAAAGAGCCATGTTCAACGTGCAGACCTTCTTGTTGTTGCGGTAGGTAAACCTAACTTTATCCCAGGTGACTGGATTAAGCCTGGTGCCATTGTTATCGATGTGGGTATTAATCGAGTAAGTGATGGTTCGTTAGTCGGCGATGTCGAATTTGATAAAGCGAAAGAGCGTGCGGGTTGGATAACGCCGGTTCCGGGGGGCGTCGGCCCTATGACAGTAGCAAGTCTTATCGAAAACACGTTAGAAGCTTACGTTAAGTATCATTCGTAAAAAATGGCAACTAATCGGTTATGAACTTGCCTTCACTCAACGCCCAAGCAGAACAAAATCCCCATTTCATTGAGGCAACAATGAAATGGGTAGATGACATTGTGATTCGCCACAACTTTTGCCCGTTTGCTTCTTATGTGAGAACTCCTAACCAGATTCATTGCAGCGCAATAGCAGGCAATACAGGAGATGTATTAGAGGCGCTTTACGATGAGTTATCTCGGCTGGAAAAAGACAACAATGTTGCGACCACATTAATGGTTCTGTCTAATAGTGTTTTTGCTGATTTTGATGAGTATTTAGATGTGCTCGCTATTGCTGAAGCCATGCTAAACGACTGGGGTTTTTCGAGTAAATATCAGCTTGCCAGTTTTCACCCTCATTATATGTTTGAAGGCAGCGATACGGACGCGCCTGAAAATTTCACTAACCGCTCACCCTACCCTATTTTGCATATCATTAGAGAGCGTGACATTTCTCGTTTTATGAAAAACGAAAGTGACGCAGAAAAAATTTATACCCACAATATCGCAAAAGCAAAAGAGCTTGGATGCCCATACTTTCTTGAAGCGCTGTCAAAAATAAAAGCAGATAACACAGTAAAAGACTGCGAAAAATGACGGCAGAAAACACGTTTACGATTCAAAAAATCGCCACTATTTCCACGCCGTTTAACCAAAAGTTTGGAATACCGCGACAGCCCAACTTAAGTGTAGCGAAAGGAATTATTACCTTTGAGGACACCTTTGATGATGCGAATATGCTGAAAGGCATCGATAGCTATAGTCACCTCTGGTTACTTTTTATCTTTCATCAAACAATAGACAGAGGCTGGAAAAGCACGGTTAAAGCGCCTCGTTTAGGCGGCAACTCAACCATGGGCGTTTTTGCCAGCCGCAGTACCCACAGACCCAATGCTATAGGCATGTCTGTTGTAAAAAATAAGGGCCTGCATCCCATAAATGGGAAAAAAAGGCTCATGGTTGAGGGAGTAGACCTTGTTAATGGTACTCCCCTGGTTGATATAAAACCTTATCTTCATTATGCAGACAGTGTAGATTCCGCTACCGATAGCCTTAACCAACTTCGACCTATACCTCAACGAGAGGTGATTTTTGAGAATAATGTAAAGCCTCAACTTACAGAGATAAGTCGCCGCCACCGTGACTTTACACAATTAGTATGTGAAGTATTGGCGCAAGACCCACGCCCAGCCTACAAACAACCTCTAGATAACGACGACAAAACCTACAAAGTCTCGCTATACAACTTCGATATTAGTTTTATTGTAAAAGAAGGCATTGTTGTGGTTACGCAAATTGTTGCGCTATGAAAATTTTCGAGAAAGTACCTGTGAATATGTCTTTTTATTTAATTGTGCAGCTGTAACTAGAAAATTCCTCCAACGCCGAATAGGTCTAAACCGTAGACGTTTCTCAACAGTTTTTTCAAAAGATTTCTTCACTCAACATAGATTATTTCAACATAAAGCAACGAGTGTATAGCCTAATGGCTCTCACTTAATTAGAATAGATAAGATCACATTTTTAATTTACAGGAATACTGGTTTACATGCGCACTAGTCAATATTTGCTCGCCACGCAAAAAGAAACACCTGCTGATGCAGAGGTTATCAGCCACCAGCTAATGTTACGTGCTGGAATGATTAGAAAGCTAGCGTCGGGGTTATACAACTGGCTTCCTTCAGGCCTTCGCGTTCTCAATAAGGTCGCTAATATTGTTCGCGAAGAGATGAACAAAGCCGGCGCTATCGAAATACTGATGCCTGTTGTACAGCCGGCAGATTTGTGGGAAGAATCTGGTCGTTGGGAAGAATATGGACCTGAATTGTTGCGTGTAAAAGACCGCCACCAGCGCGATTTCGTGTTAGGCCCCACTCACGAAGAAGTTATTACCGCCCTCGTTCGCAACGAAGTTAGCAGTTATAAGCAGCTACCGCTTAACCTGTACCAAATACAAACTAAGTTTCGCGATGAAGTTCGTCCTCGCTTCGGCATTATGCGTAGCCGCGAATTTACGATGAAAGATGCGTACAGCTTTCACTTAGAGGATTCTTGTTTAGAAGCCACCTATCAGAAAATGTATGACGCCTACAGCAATATATTCTCTCGATTGGGTTTAGATTTTCGTGCTGTTATCGCCGATTCTGGTTCAATTGGTGGCAATCATTCTCATGAGTTCCATGTATTAGCAGAGTCAGGGGAAGACGCCATTGCGTTTTCTAATAAGAGCAATTACGCCGCTAATATTGAAATGGCACCGGCTACAGCCCCTGAGAAAGCATCTGCCTCTGGCGCTGCACGTGAAACCAAGCCTGTATCTGGTCACACTTTAGAAGAGGCTCTTGGCAGTATTGATATTGCAACTAGCAATGCGGTAAACGTGTTTGTGGTTAAAGGGGCTGAAACTAGTGAAGACAACGCTGACGCTGCTCTAAATAGCGATGAGAAGTGGGTTGCCCTTGTACTTCGAGCAGACCACACATTAAACGATATTAAAGCCGAAAAAATTGATAGCGTTGCTACACCGCTTGTTCAAGCCTCTGCTGAAAAAGCGGCACAAGTATTAGGTGTTTCTCCTTTATTTGCAGATGCAACCAGCCTGAACATTCCTACTTACGTTGATTCAAGTGCTGCAGCACTCGCCGACTTTACTTGCGGTGCCGGTGAGCAAAACAAATTAGCTATAAATTCAAATTGGCCTGAAGAGATAAACGCGGTTGATATTCGTAACGTAGTCGCTGGCGATATATCTCCTGACGGTGAAGGTACCCTTGAAATAAAGCGCGGCATTGAAGTTGGTCATATTTTTCAACTTGGCAGGAAGTACTCTGAAGCCATGAATTGCGGTGTTTTAAGCGAAACAGGTAAGCATCAAACGTTAACAATGGGATGTTACGGTATCGGTGTATCTCGAATTGTTGCTGCCGCGATAGAGCAAAACCACGATAAATTTGGCATAAAGTGGCCAGATGCTATCGCTCCTTTCAAAGTGGCTATCATTCCCATGAACATGCATAAATCACATCGCATTAAAGAAACAGCCGAAAAGCTTTATGAAGAGCTATCAGGCTTGGGAATAGACGTACTTTTTGATGATAGAAAGGAACGTCCAGGTGTTATGTTTAATGACATGGAATTAATTGGCATACCTCATAGTATTGTTATTGGCGAAAGAAACTTGGATAATCAACAAGTTGAATATAAAAATAGACGAACTGGCGATAAGCAGTTATTAGATCTCAGTGCCGCTAAGGATTTCGTAGCCGCGCTCTAACATCTGACGTTGCCCGAACAATGAAGAACGGGGTGGGTATATGCGGTTAACATTTTACGGTGTAAGAGGGTCGATACCCACACCCGGAGCGGACTTTGTCCGCTACGGCGGAAATACAGCCTGTGTACATATAGAGCTTGAGGACGGCACGGATATCGTCCTCGACTCGGGTACAGGCATCCGCTTGCTCAGCCCCTATCTCATTCAAAAAACAACACCCATTAATATTTTACTTAGCCATAATCACTGGGACCACATTCAAGGGTTTCCCTTCTTTACGCCTATTTATCAAAAAGACCGAGAGATCAATATTTTTCCAGGACAGACCAATTTGGATGAGCCTGATCAGATCCTTAGGCAAATGGAAGGCTCTTTGTTTCCTGTGCCTAGAACTGCCCTTCATGCAAATATAACAATACAGCATCTTGATGCTCAGCAAGATGTCTTTTCTATTGGAAGTGCAACCATTAAGCGGGTTCCTATGAACCACCCGGGTAAAGGAAGCGCTTATTGTATCGAGGCAGATGGCTATAAAGTGGCGTACATCACTGACAACGAGCTTTACCCTCCCTACAAGAAAGAAACTGATTTTCAAACGTTCGCTACCTTTGCCAGTAACGCAGATCTATTAATCCATGACGCTCAGTACATGGGGTCAGATATGCCCGCAAAGAACGGATGGGGACACTCTGTGGCAGAAGAAGCTGTTAAACTTGCTATGGCAAGTAACGTTAAGCGACTCGCGCTATACAGTCATGACCCCGAAAGAACAGACGATGATATAGATTTTGTGGTTTCTCATTGTAATGACTTCGTATTAGCTGCAGAATCACCACTGCATGTCTTTGCATCAGCAGAAGGCCAAGTTTTGGACTTCAACCAACCGTAACTATCACCACGGAGAATAAAAGGTGACTTTAAAGCCTTTATTATTTATAGCATCAGTCGTTTTGTCACTCGGTGTTATCACTACTTCTGTCGCTCAAGAATCTCAAAACTCAGAAAGCCCTCAAACCTCTCAATCTACAGAATCCCCCAAGTCTGAAGAATCGTCGCAAGATAACGATTTGTCTTCCGCTATAGAAGAAGGCATCGAGGTTATCGATATTATTAAACGAGACACCACAACTGAAAGTGCCCTCGATAGTCGCTTAGAAGGCGACAAAGAGGCGTTAGATAATGTATTTGCTATTACTCAGCATCGCCAAAATTACCTTCTCCCTTTTACTCATATAAAAAACCCTAATTCGGCGGGTAATCAAGATCTTACGGAAGAAAACGTTGACAGCAAAGAAGCAAAATTTCAGTTAAGTATGAAGCTGCCACTTTACATGGAAGATACTGGTTTTGATGGCGTGTATTTTGGATTTACGCTTACGTCATTTTGGCAGTTATATAACAGTGAAGTATCGAAACCCTTTAGAGAAACCAACTACGAGCCTGAAGTTTTTTGGCAGAAAACCGGCGACTACTCAGTTCTAGGCTATAAGTTTAATACTTTTCAAGTAGGCTTCAACCATATGTCTAATGGGCAAAGTGGACTTCGCTCAAGAAGCTGGAATCGCATTTTTGCCTCAATTGTGTTTAGCGACAACGATGATATTTATTACTTAAAGACCTGGTACCGCGTGCCGGAAGATGAAAAAGAAGATCCTTTAGATCCAAGCGGCGACGACAATCCAGATATACAAGATTTTTACGGGCGATTCGAATTTGGTTATGGCCGTAAAATTGGCGCATTTAAAATGCTTGCGCTGTGGAGAAACAACTTAGATTTCAATGATAATCGAGGCAGCATTCAATTAGACGTGACCTATCCTATGTCAGATCGTTACGATCTTCTCATTCAATACTTTAATGGCTATGGAGATTCATTAATCGATTATAACCGTTCTCAAGAGCGTATCGGTCTTGGTTTTCAGGTTAAGTTCCTGTAGGTAAACGACTAGTCGATAACCCCTGCAGCTCGATAGAGTTGAATATGTACATCTACCAGCGCGTCAATATCGCGCTGGTAACCACCACCAATCACGGCAGCTATAGGTAATCCTTTGTGCTGCGCCAACTCAAATACCATTTTATCCCGCTCGTACACCCCTTGCGTTGTTATGTGTAGATGGCCTAAATCATCATTAACGTGTACATCAACGCCGGCATCATAAATTATGGCATCGGGCTGATACTGTCGGAAAGCCAGTGTAATAGCTTGTTCTAATGTCGATAAATACTCATCGTCTGCCGCCCCTTTTACAAAGCCAATATCAATATTAGAAACCTGCTTTCTGTGTGGAAAATTCTTTTCACCGTGCAGAGACAATGTAAAAATATCATTGTCATTTTCAGCCAGCTTGGCAGTACCATCCCCTTGGTGCACGTCTAAATCGATAATTAGAACATTATCAATACCCGGGTGCGCCTGCATGGCCTTGGCCGCCAGATAAAGATCGTTAAACAAACAAAAACCCGAGCCAAAATCTGCAAAAGCGTGATGATACCCACCGGTCAAGTTTAGCGCTTTGCCCGTTTCGATGGCGAGATTTGCCGTTAAGCATGTGCCTGCAACTGCCGTTCTTGTGCGCTCGATAAGCTGCTCAGACCAAGGAAAACCGATACGTCTCATGGCTTTTTTATCAAGGTTGCCGGTTGTGAGCTGCTGAACATACTCTGGGGAATAAAAACGCATTAGAAGATCGTTTTCTATCGGGTTTGGCTTACTGAACTGAGACGCGCTAATCCCCCGCCTCATTAGCTCATCTCTAATACCCTTGTATTTCTCTATTGGAAACCGATGCCTGTCGGGAAGCGATAA
Organism: Alteromonas sp. RW2A1; assembly: GCF_001886475.1. Taxonomy (NCBI): domain Bacteria; kingdom Pseudomonadati; phylum Pseudomonadota; class Gammaproteobacteria; order Alteromonadales; family Alteromonadaceae; genus Alteromonas; species Alteromonas sp. RW2A1. The sequence continues at coordinate 2,861,320 of NZ_CP018031.1, forward strand.
TTGACTGTAAATAGGATGGAACACCAGCGGGATCATAAACTATTGATTCTCTTCAGACTGTATTTAAACAAGCTTAATAACTTACGTTAAATACTGTCAAAGCCCGCTTAGCGGGTCAAACTGTTCACCACCTTTTCAACGTTGTGTGACATATTCTTCATTGAACGAGACATATCGTCGCGCTGTGCTAATTGATGATAACGCTCAGCCGAAGACACAACATTGCTAATAATAGACTCTACCTGGCCCAATACGGCCTCTTGTTCATCCGCGGCTTCATTGAGCGCAACCACTACACTGGCGGTTTCTTGAATGTCTCTTACTACCGTGTTTAATCGCTCAAGCGCCGACTCAGCTTCGGCTGCATTGGTGTCTGAAAGCTGCTTACCTGAAGTCATGGCGGTTACAGCTGTTTTCGCTTCCGACTCAAAACTACTTAAAATATCGTTTATTTCTCTGGTAGATTGCTGCGTTTTAGCTGCAAGTGCTCTCACCTCGTCAGCAACAACCGCAAAACCCCTTCCATGCTCGCCGGCTCTCGCAGCTTCTATCGCAGCATTTAGCGCAAGCAGGTTAGTTTGATCAGCAATTTCATTAATTACATTCACCACTTTAAGGATATTAGTACTGCGTGTTTGAAGCTCAGTTACAATATCACTCGACTCTGTAACCGTTTGTGCAAGCTGCTTAAACCCAACGTTGGCTTTTTCGAATGTCTCATAGCAGCTGGCAACGTTTTGCTCAGAATTATTGGTTGCTACGGCAACTTGGTCAGTAATCGCCACAAGGTTTTGCACGATACCTTTTAACTTATCAGTACTGGTATCTAAAGAGCGAGATGTCTCTCTTTGCTCGCTGGCCCCTTCCATAATGGATTGACTAACACTGTCTAGAGTAGAAAATGCGCCACTCATTTCGCTTTCCGCATCTTGTAACTGCTCTACTGATGACTTCAGCTTACTCTGCAACGCACGGGCTGATTCAGCTAACACGCCTAATTCGTGATTACTTGAATAGGTTAGTGAATAATCATAATCACTATTTGCTAGATTTGAGATACAGGTAGCGATTTGCTTTGTTGGCTGAATAACCTGTGAACGCAATCTCGCAATAACATAGCTAAGAGACGCAATTGATAAAAGAACGGCAGCAATGAGGATAAGCCACAGCATATTACGAGTATCACTCTTGAGCGTTTTGATAGCGCCTGCTGACTGTGAGGCAATATCATCAGCAATGCTGCCTAAGAGCTTTGCAGGCTCTCTATCGATGCCGCGTACGTAACTATCCCCTACTTTTGGGTCGAATCCAGAATTCACAAAAGCCTCGTAACCTTCGCGATATTTTGTAGCCATAATACCGTGAGCTTTTTGAAACTGACGTATCTCTGTCTTGGCCTTTGCGCTAATTACGTCGTTTTGCAGCATCGCACTAAATTTTTTAGTGATTTCCTGCTCTCGAGCTTTAAATCGTTCCCAGTATTTTTCACGGTCAGCTTGGTTATGACCGCGAAGAAGCACATTTTTCCACTCTTGAACCTGTGTTTTAAACGTACTTAGCACATCGTTAACGTCGCGCTCAGACTGAACCAGCGTATTTTCAAGTTCATCAAAAGCATTTAACAGTGTGAATGACTTTAAAATTGACGCACCGTTGAGTAAAACAAGGAGAAAGAAACTGGCGAGAACGGGGGTAATGACCAAACGGCTTATGCTGGTGTACTTGAACACGATATGACCTTTAACTTAAAGATTAACAGCACTATTAGATGATATTTTCATGACAGTTGCGTTACGCTTAAGGTATAGCAGAGCATACTTATTACTTGCACTTTATACCTATTACTTTTTATGAAAGTGTTTTGGCTTAAAAATAAGTACCTAAAAACCTAAAGCTAAAACCAGCATGGCCTATAAACCTTCGCTTGCGTAAATATAGTTAAATATGGTTTAAAAGAAAGGTGCGGTAGAAATGAAAAAAGAGCCCTTTGGGCTCTTTTTGATTCGTTTTGCTAAAGTGGCTTATTAAGCTGATATCTTTGCTTATTGTGCCTGTTTTTTACAACTCCTGTCCACATTCCCTTAATTCACACAACTCTATATTAAAGTTTCCCAGTTTTTCTTGGTCTGTTGACGGTGGCAATTACCGAGACTTTCATGGGTTCGTTCTTCGTTATAATCCAGTCCCCAATACCAAGACTTTTCTCTGACCTGCCCGATAATTCCAACAAGTATGCATCTAGAAATTCTCTGCAGAATGAACCATAGGAGCGCTCAACGAAACCGTTTTGTTTAGGCTTACCGTGGCGGGATATATGTAGGCTAGCTTAACATAATTAGCTTGGTACTAATCAGTCAAGATAGCCGATATTAACCCGGTGCCATTATCCACACTAAGTTGCTTCGATAATCCTAGTACCGATTTTAATTGCTCAAGGGTTCGTACGACGATACGAACGGGTTATGAAATATAGACTTCGATAGCCATGGATTTCAGTGTCACTTTATCTACTACATTCAATGTTCTGAATCGTTACCCGCACATGCATAAAGGGGAGAAACTAGGTGTGTGCTGCTAGCGCACACACCAGACTAACTATCTATTTTATAATTTAATTCTACGGCGACTCGCCAAGCCTATTAAGCCAAGACCTATAATAGCCATTGAAGATGGTTCAGGCACAGCGTTAGCTGCACATTCTGGTAAAGTCGGATCTTGCGAGCATGTAACAATGTCAATTCCGCTAGTGATTAGGTTATCAACACCGAATCCAGCAATATAGCCTCCAGCATCAGTCTGATAAAATTCAACATTGTCAAAGGCGGTATCCGAAATTATTCCGAAAAAGCCTCGAGGAACAGCGTCAACGAAACGGTTATCAAATGGCGCGCTCTCAAATACTTGGCCCAAAACTGTCATTGCATAAGAGTCAGTAACATCACCGTCTAACCAATCAAAGCCAAAAACGAAACGCTCGGTGCTAAAGCTGATGTTAAAGCTAGGGCCACCATCACTACCGTTAATACCAAAAAAACGCGATCCATCTACGCTTTGAGAATCTGCGAATGTCGGTGTGAAGAAACTACCGTTTGTATCGACACTATCAACTACACCGATTTGATCGCTTGCTACGTCAGAAGAAGAGACGCTAAAGTCGCCTAAATCTAGATTGAACGCTGACGTGAAAAGATTTAAATCTTGGCCGTTAAAATCTTCTTCAATGGTAGAAAGACCATTCAAAGCGGCAATAAATGTGCTCCTGTCAGTGTAAGTCGTTATAATCGCTGAGTGTGCAACTGTGGGGAGCAGCGCTAGAGCGAAAATGACTGTAGATAAACACTTTCTTAATATCATTTTAGTTGTTCCTTTAATTTATAGCAATGTAACGATTGGCGGCCACTGATCTCAAAAAAGCAATTTTCATGCCAAGATATAAAATACTTTAAAGTCAACATTTTGTTGGTATTTGGTGAGTGGGAAAACTTTAATTTGTAAACAAACCTGACAGACAATGTTGCTGTGAAGTAAAGCGTCTTGCTTGGATAGGCATGCATTTATGCAAATCACGCTACCTATCATTACACAACTTAATCATTTATAAACTTTGACTTAGCGTCTAGTGTTTTTACAAAAGCGAGGTGTTCTTTTGTAATGGCTTTTTCTCTTGAGCATGAAAAGTCACACTAGCAACAATCGTTTGTAACGCTGCAGTGCAGTTAAAAGCCGAAAGCCTTGATAATCAAGGCTCTCGGTTTTATTAAAATTTTGAAGCAGCTACCCAACTGCGATTTTTAGTTAGTTAGCCCCCCTATTCCCACTCAATCGTAGCGGGAGGCTTGCCTGAAATATCATAAACCACACGGGATATACCATCGATTTCATTGATAATACGGTTAGACACTTTACCTAAGAAGTCATAAGGTAAGTGAGCCCAATGCGCCGTCATAAAGTCGATGGTCTCAACAGCTCGCAAGCTTACTACCCAATCGTATTTACGTGCATCGCCCATAACGCCAACAGAGCGTACCGGTAAGAATACGGTGAATGCTTGACTCACTTTTTGGTATAAGTCTGCGGCGTATAGCTCTTCAATAAAGATTGCATCGGCACGACGTAATAGATCGCAATACTCTTTCTTTATCTCGCCTAGTACACGAACACCTAAACCAGGACCAGGGAACGGATGACGGTAAAGCATGTCGTACGGCAAACCAAGCTCTAGGCCAATCTTACGTACTTCATCTTTAAATAACTCACGCAGAGGCTCAACAAGACCTAACTCCATATCATCAGGCAAACCGCCAACGTTATGGTGAGATTTAATTACATGGGCTTTACCTGTGGCTGAGCCAGCAGATTCGATAACGTCAGGATAGATAGTGCCCTGAGCTAACCACTTAGCATTGGCAAGCTTGCCGGCTTCTTCATCAAAAACACGAACAAACTCGTTGCCAATTGCTTTGCGTTTGAGCTCAGGATCTTCAATGCCTTCTAAACGCGCTAAGAAGCGTTCTTCTGCATCTATGCGGATAATGTTTAACCCAAAGTGGTCGCCAAACATTTCCATTACCTGATCAGCTTCGTTTAAGCGCAGTAGCCCATTGTCTACAAAAACGCAGGTAAGGTTTGTACCAATAGCGCGATGCAACAACATAGCAGTAACCGATGAATCTACACCACCGGATAGGCCTAAAATAACTTCGTCATCGCCTACCTTTTGCTTAATGCGCTCAATGGCATCTTCAATGATTGCGCCCGCTGTCCACAGTTTTTCGCACTTACACACATCCATAACAAAATGCGTTAATAACCGCATACCTTGACGAGTGTGAGTCACCTCCGGATGAAATTGAACTCCGTAGAACTGTTTTTCTTCATTGTACATTGCAGCATGAGGACAAGACGCTGTTTGCGCAATGGTCTCAAAACCTTCGGGAATAGCTGACACTTTATCACCGTGGCTCATCCATACATCAAGGCGGGCTGCACCATTGTCGCCAATCGCATCTTCAATTTTATCGAGTAATGGGCTGGGCTTGATAACTTCTACCTGTGCATAGCCAAACTCTCGTTTGTCTGAACCAAGTACCCCACCACCAAGCTGATGCGCCATGGTTTGCATGCCGTAGCAAATCCCCAACACCGGCACGCCGGCATCGAACACGTAATCAGGTGCTCGGGGAGAACCTTCTTCGGTTACCGACTCTGGTCCGCCAGACAAGATAATACCCTGTGGATTAAATGCGCGAATTTGTTCTTCGGTTACATCCCAAGCCCAAAGCTCACAGTAAACGCCAATTTCGCGAACACGACGTGCTATTAGCTGTGTATATTGCGAGCCAAAATCCAAAATAAGAATGCGTTGAGCGTGTATGTCTGAACTCATAAAAAGCCTTTTTTTCTCTTTTCAACCACTAAGCCATATTGCATCGTATGGCATCGCATTGCGTCATATAGCGTGGCAAAGTGTTTGTAAACAACCTGTCCGAGGCGTGGATGCCGAGGCCAAGCTCCCATGGGTGGGTTTACAGCGTGGTTGTGTCAGACACTCTACCCACGCTGAACGGTAACTCGCCTTAACCTAGACGGTAGTTAGGCGCCTCTTTTGTAATGCTAACATCGTGAACGTGGCTCTCACCCATACCTGCAGATGTTACACGTACAAATTGAGCTTTGGTGTTAAGCTCTTCGATAGTCGCACAGCCGGTTAAACCCATTGCTGAACGAAGTCCACCCATTTGCTGGTGAATGATGTTCGCGATAGGCCCCTTATAGGCTACGCGACCTTCAATTCCCTCGGGAACCAGCTTTTCAGCATTATTTGACTCTTGGAAATAGCGATCTGATGAACCGTGGCTTTGATTCATTGCGCCTAACGAGCCCATACCGCGATATGACTTATAATAACGGCCTTGGAAAAGCTCTACTTCTCCCGGAGCTTCTTCAGTTCCGGCCAACATGCTGCCTACCATTACGCAGCTAGCACCTGCGGCTAGCGCTTTTGCAATGTCACCAGAGAAGCGAATACCGCCATCCGCGATAACAGGAATGCCGGTTCCTTCAAGCGCTTCTGCCGCGTCTGCTACTGCTGTAATTTGTGGCATACCACATCCAGTAACAATACGCGTAGTACAGATTGAACCTGGACCTATACCTACCTTAACAGCGTCTACGCCCGCATCAGCTAACGCTTTAGCTCCCTCGCGAGTGGCAACGTTTCCTGCAATAATTTGCACATCGGGGTAGTCTTTGCGTACCTTCTTCACGCGGTCGATAACGCCTTGGGAATGACCATGGGAGGTATCAATTAACAGCACATCCACGCCAGCATTGACCAATAGTTCAATACGCTCATCGGTACCCGGCCCTACACTAACTGCAGCACCAACGCGCAAGCGACCTAAAGAGTCTTTACACGCATTTGGCTTATTTTCTGCCTTTTGGAAATCTTTTACTGTAATAAGCCCGGTAAGCTTGAACGCGTCGTCCACAACAAGGATTTTTTCGATGCGATGTTCATGCATTAAATCGAGCACTACGTCAGAGCTAGCGCCCTCTTTAACCGTAACTAGGTCATCTTTGCCTGTCATTACATTGCTGATTGGAAGCTCTAGACGCTTTTCAAAGCGAAGATCCCGACCTGTTACAATACCAATCAGGTTGTTTTCTTCATCTGTCACTGGGAACCCCGAGTAGCCTTTGCTTTTCGATAGCGCAATGACATCGCCTATGGTGGCGTCTTTCGTTACGGTAACAGGGTCAGATACAACGCCACTTTCATACTTCTTCACCTCAAGTACGTGCTTTGCTTGCTCTTCAGGCGTCATATTTTTGTGAATAAAACCAATACCACCTTCTTGAGCCAAAGCAATGGCCAGCGGCGCTTCAGACACTGTATCCATAGCGGCTGATACCATAGGGATATTCATAGTTACACCGCGCGTAAGACGCGTTTGTAAGTTAGCTGTATGAGGGAGGACGGTTGAGTGGCCAGGAACTAGCAACACATCGTCAAAAGTAAGGGCTTCTTGGATGATACGTAGCATGCAACAACACCTATTCAGTTGAGGGTTAATTGCGGCGTGATTGTAGTGTTTTTTGGTTTTAAGGTAAACTCTATTTGTATTAAACCCAGTGATTTTTTTTATGTTTACAAATTCGCCATCAACATCTCGACAAATTTTAACAGTCACCAAGCTAAATCGATTAGCTCGAACCGTACTTGAGGGCGAAATTGGCCTAATTTGGCTGTCCGCTGAAATATCCAATTTTGTGTGTGCGGCATCCGGACATTGGTACTTCACGTTAAAAGACAATAAAGCCCAAGTGCGAGCAGCCATGTTCAAAGGTGCTAACCGCTCGGTACGTCAGCGCCCGAAAGAAGGCGATAAAATATTAGTGAGAGCGTCGGTGGGTCTTTACGAGGCTAGAGGCGACTATCAATTAGTTGTCGAACATATGGAGAGCGACGGTGAGGGTGCGTTAAAGCAAGCTTATGAAGCGCTTAAGATGAAACTTCACAGCGAAGGCTTGTTCGATGCCGCCACTAAGCGAAGCTTGCCAACGCAAATAAATCGTATAGGCGTGATTACATCATCAAGCGGCGCTGCTCTACACGATGTACTTAGTGTATTAAAACGGCGAAGCCCACAAACCGAAGTTATTGTGTACCCCTCTATGGTACAGGGAGAAACAGCTCCTACCCAATTGATTAATGCACTAAGAAAAGCAAACGAAAGAAATGAAGTCGATGTTTTGCTTCTTACTCGTGGCGGTGGTTCATTGGAAGACTTATGGTGTTTCAACAACGAAGCATTAGCTCGCGAAGTGTCTGACAGTGCATTGCCCATTGTGAGTGCTGTTGGCCATGAGGTCGATTTTACTATTTCTGACTTTGTTGCAGATTTGCGTGCCCCTACTCCATCGGCTGCAGCTGAATTACTTAGCCAAGACTCTCTAGAGATAGACCGAAAACTAGTTCAGCAGCGAGAGCGCCTCAAAAGAGTCCTGTCGCACACGTTAGTGCACAATAAACAGAAGCTCGCTATTTTGCGCCAGCGCCTACAAAACTTACATCCGCAAAGTAAAATACAGCATCAATGGCAATCGCTAGACCGTTTGCAAATGCAGTTGCTTCATCACATGAAACAAGATGTTGCTAAAGCAGACAGAAAACTACAGTCACTCATAAATAGACTTAATACTCATAACCCAGAGCAACGAATTACGCAGTCTAAAAGTGCCCTCGACTATGCTCAAACAAGATTGGTTAATGCCACCACTGCGCTATTGAGGAATAAGAAAAATCGCCTGGCATCTGGAGCGTCTCTACTTCAATCGGTAAGCCCCCTGTCTACGTTAGCGAGAGGCTATAGCATTACGTTGGCGAATAAATCTGCCATTACTAGTGTTGAAGCGGTAAATACTGGCGATACAATCACAACTCGGGTGACGGACGGTGAAATAACCAGTACAGTAACTAAAACTCGGAAAGAATAGTTCATCAACATGATAGTTAAACAGTATTGTCCATACGGCATGATTTCTAAGTTGCCAATTCAATGATGAATTGGTGTCGCAAGGAGTTAGCGATAAATGCCGGTGCTTCGCAAAAAGCATCCCGACTCACACTGCTTAAATTGGGGATGGCATTGGGGATGACATTGGGTAGGCAAGCGTGTTTGGTAACGACTTGTTTGGCCTTGCTTGCTCACACCGCTAGTACTAAAGCTGTGGCTTCAGGTATAAATGCTGCCACACAAGATTTGATTAACGCAAGTTCAAGCTCTAGCGTTATAGCCGTTCCAGTATCTGCATTTTCCACTTATCCGTCGTCTCTTGTTGTAAGGCAGTGTGAAGAAAACACGTTAACAGAATCGGCTTTAGAAAATAGCGCATGCCAAGAAGACATCATTGCGCCAGATACATTTATTGACGCGCTCCGGGAATCGTCATTCTTCTCTTCTTTACATCCCTATGAAGAAAAAAGTGACTATCAGCTGCTTATTGCAAATGTGAGTAACGAAAATGCACACTTAGCGGAAATAACATTGCAGTGGCGCAGTATGGAGATAGCTTCACACGTGCTTCAAGTAAATGTGCCGAAAATTTCGCAAAACGGGAAAGCACACTATGCCGCTGAATTAGTAGCTCAATGGCGAGACCTCGCAATTAAGCAAAACTTATTTTCTGCCAGCTACCTTTACCAAGCACTTGACGCTAGCAACTACGAACGTGAACTTGTTGTGCCACAAACGGTGGGCGAATTCAAAAAACTCGACACTCAATTGTATGCAGACCCTTTTAGTGGGGCTATCACAAGATATGTTCACCCCACTTATGAAGAAGCGTTACTTGATATCATCGTATATCCCTTCACGCATAAGTTGAGCAAGGAGAATAACCTACTACTTAATGAGCAGTTAAAGGCAGATTTAGAAAAAGCAGGTGAGATAGCCAAGGCGCAGGAATTGACGTTAACTCTTGCTAATCCAGCTGCGCCCTATAAATCTAAAGGAGAGGAAAACGGCTGGAGGCTGGGTATTGCAGCACAATCAGAAAAATCCCCCACGCTCTATGCGACAACTTACGTATTTAGAAAACACGATAAAATAATCAAGATAGCGACAACTTTTCCCGCTGACTTTTCCGACCCACTTGTCGACGAACTTATGCAGAACGTCGATGTGCCAAAAGAGTCGGTACTTATGCGAAGCATAAGAGAGTTACTGTAGCGCGAAGATAAGAGAGTTACTTTAGCGCGGAGCATAAGAGAGTTACTTTAGCGCGCTGCACAATAGAATTGCTCAAATGCAGCGCAAAAGTAGATAGATCTAAACAGCTATTTTTTATCTTTATAAAACGACATCATTCGACGGCGTTTTCTTTGCTGAGCAAGGGTAAGGTTATTCTTCTTACCTTCAAAGGGGTTATTCCCTTCTCTAAACTCAATTTTTATCGGCGTTCCCATGATCTCCAACGCCTTTCTGAAATAATTCATCAAGAATCGCTTATAGGAGTTAGGCAAGTCGTCAACTTGGTTGCCATGAATAACAATAACAGGAGGGTTATACCCACCCGCGTGAGCATACTTCATCTTCACGCGTCTTCCTCTTACCAGAGGTGGCTGATGGTCGTCCTGCGCCATTTCCATAATTTGCGTTAGTATTGACGTATTAATTCGCTTAGTCGCGCTTTGATACGCTTCCTGCACAGATGCAAACAAATTTCCCACGCCAGAACCGTGAAGTGCCGAAATAAAGTGAATACGCGCAAAATCAACAAAGCCTAGGCGTCTGTCCATTTCCCGTTTTACATCATCTTTAACATCAGTGCTTAAACCGTCCCACTTGTTTACCGCTAAAACCAAAGAGCGACCAGAGTTTAAAACGAACCCTAGTAGGCTTAAGTCTTGATCTGTAATTCCTTCCCTTGCATCAATTACCAACAATACAACGTTAGCTTCTTCAATAGCCTGAAGGGTTTTCACAATAGAAAACTTTTCTACCGCTTCATTAATTTTCTTGCGCTTTCTCACCCCAGCCGTATCGATAAGCACGTATTCGCGCTCATCTCGCTCCATTGGAATATAAATACTGTCGCGAGTTGTACCCGGCTCGTCGTATACCACTACTCGCTCTTCGCCTAAAATGCGATTGGTGAGCGTTGACTTACCAACGTTAGGTTTTCCTACAATAGCGAGCTTAATGGGTAAGTCTTGAAGCCGTTGACGCTGTGCTTCTGCGTCCTCTTCTCCTTCATGCTCAACCTCTTCTACAATTTCCATATCTGGAAATTCAGATTCAAGAGGTGCCAAGCCATCTTGCAACAACTGGCTTACGCCTCTACCATGAGCGGCAGCAATTTGCTTCACTTCACCCAGGCCAAGTTTATAAAACTCAGCGCTTTCACTGTCGCCGTCAATGCCGTCTACTTTATTGGCAACAATGAATACTTTTTTATTAATGCGACGAAGATGGTCCGCAATACCTTGGTCTGCCGGCAACAGGCCAGCTCTGGCGTCAACCAAAAACATCACAACGTCAGCCTCTTCAATGGCAAGAAGAGACTGCTGAGCCATTTCAGCATCTATGCCTTCTTCGTCTCCTGTTATGCCCCCGGTATCAACTACAATGAATTGACGTCTTTCGAATTTGGCTTGGCCATATTTTCGATCCCGCGTAAGGCCGGGAAAGTCTGCAACAAGTGCATCGCGAGTATTAGTAAGACGATTAAATAAGGTCGACTTTCCCACATTGGGACGGCCAACCAGAGCAACAACGGGTAACATTTATCAGATCCTAGAGGTCATGAAAGCTAAAAAGCACAAACCGCAAGCGTTAAACAACGAATTTATCCGTGCTAAAAATACCAGCACTTATGCTTCGTTTACTACTTGCGGTTTTTGAATGGGCGCATTATACCCTTTAAGGGGGTTAATACCAATTCAGATTAACAGGAGAAAGAAATAGCAAAGGGAAATACTTAAAAACAAAAAGCGCCGTTAAAAACCGGGCTATTGAGTCAACTTGGAGCCGTTTTGTTGAAATAACAAAGCGGCTTTTTACTTTTACAAAATTTTTCTTTATTTTTCAATGGTAATTGAGTCACAAGAAAGTGTTCGAATAACCAAAAAATGTACGATTAGTTAAATTTTTCAGTTAGTTACTAAGGTGATTTGAAGGCGAGTGTGTGGATTTTCTCGTAATTTTCCCGTTTTCATATATCTAAAAACGAAAAAACACTGACCGTAATGAGCAGTGTTTTAATAATTCAGCGCTGTAAATTAAGCTTGCTTCTTAATTTTACGAGAAGCTAGTCCCATTAAACCTAAAGCAAAAATAGCTAGTGTTGAAGGCTCTGGAACATCAGTTGAATTATTCGAACTTTCAAGATTAAATTCGAAACTTGCCATACCATAATCACTTTCTGAATTTGAAGCACATATTGTAAGCGTACTCGATGAGCAATAACCATAACTTATATTAGTGAAAGCACTGTTAAAGGTGTCAGAATATGATATATCATAATAGTCATTTCCTGAGACCCCTACTAAGCGATATGTAGAACCAGACTTCAATAATAATTCAGTAATAGATGAGTATCTAAAACTCCCTACAAGGTTATCTGATGACAGTACATTTGTAGATGAAAGTAAGGAGCCAGATAGCTCATCAAAAATACCAACTTGAATAGAACCCGAAGTAAATCCATCATTCAAATAGTCAAAAGCACCTAATGAAGTAACATATACGTCATCTGAGCCAACTGTAAAAATAGTACCGAACGACCAACTACCATTAGTGTAAGCTGAATTAGATACATCATCTCTAAATATTAACCCCGCGTTAGCTATACCGCTAACAACCAAAGTAAAACTTACGACTAAGCCTTTTAAAAATTTATTCTTCATTTGAGTTTTCCTTTTTAATCCCTTTCCTTCGAGGTTGGAAGGTATTTAACAAAGCTAAAAATAAATACTTATTAGGTATTAAGCAGGTAGTATGCCAATTATTTAACTTACAAAAAACAATAGGTTATCGAATTTATATGATTTAAGTTTCGTGCATTTGCAAAATAACCTGACACTAAAATCGGTTATTCATGAAGTTTGGCTGATGTTCTGTTTTATTTCGGTACACTTCATCAATACGGACTTTATCGAGACTAAATGACAATAAATCTTCAGCAGTATAAAGCTTTCTCGTTAAGCCTAATCGCATTGCAGGTGTAGATGGTTTAGGTTTGTTATTTCCTTTGAAGTTTCGGTTAATAGTGCGCTCATTGGTCATACAATAATTAGAGTACACTCGCTTAATTTCAATCAGCTTTACCATCCATTCAGGATTATAACCCGCATACGCATACCAGCGTTTTGAATTAGTGGCACTGGTTACGGGTCGCTCTAAAAAATTTACGTGTCTTCTTAATATTTGAAACCAGTTATCTACGCCATGAAGCGATGCGTTCATTAATGACTCAATTACTTGGTGCTGATTCATGTTTTTAGTATCACCAAGAGGAAGCAGCATTCCTAAGCGTGACTCTTTGTTGGGATTGATAACCCACTCTGATTTTGCGTTGTCCACTCGCATTCGATTTGACAATTGCTCTTGCCATAAACGCGCTTTAATCTCAGCTTTGCTTATATCAGGGTTCTCATTAATTAGCTCAGCTTCAATTTTATTTAATTGCTCAATTGATGTTTCATCAAGGTATTGAGCGCTCCCCGCTTTATCAGCGGAGATTTGAAACGCATACAGAGTTACATTTGCTATCCAATTGGGGAATTTTGCCCCAATTGCTAACTTGATGCCTGAGTCATTATCAGCGTACAGACGAATACGAGGGCAATATTTGAGTTTTTCTTTCAGTAGAGAAAAGTGAGCTAGCACGCTATAGGTTTGCTGCACTAATAAGCCCTTTGGTGGCATTTGAAGCTCAACGGTGCGCTCTGCTTCTGGTGCTTGTACATTCACCTCGTCATTGCTTAATACGTATTGTGCATAGCGTCTGTAATAGGGAAACTTTTCTTGCTCTTTCTTTTCTCGATGCTCTTTATTGATTTCTTTGTAATCATTGGTGAAATCGAAATTGACGTTAGACACAAAGACAAAGCCCGAATCATTATCTACGGTAGAGGTGTTCACTATAGGCGTAGGCTTGGGCATATTGTGGTCGCCCCAATTACTTAAATAAAACTGTCTATCTGTACTTAAGTTAAGCTCTCTTCTGGCAACTGCGTGTTCAAGTAATTCAGAATGATAATGGTCAAAGGCTAATGCCTGTTCATAGAAAAAGTTGATTTTGTCATATATGACCTTTGCACCAAGATTATGTTTATCCATCATGCGATTGATGATGTCTTTATTCATTAAATCTTTAAACAGTGTGACGTTTTCTAAATCTCGGTAATGTCTGTTAGCAGGATTTTGTTTAACGGCAAACTTAGAGTTACAAGCAAGGCAGATAATATTTTGTGAGGCCAGCCTTTCTTCAACCACAACTTGTTTGACAGGTTCACCGCCTTTTTTAAGTGGTTTTACTACCGTGTGTTCAATGTATTTATTTGGTTGCGTTTTACCATCCAATTTATATAGTTCTGGATGCGAGTAGATGCCTTTATTGTTGTTTTTGCATCTAGGCTTTTGAACTTTAGTTCCTCGTCTTTGCTCAGGTGAATGAGGGATGTAATAATATCTATAGTTATTTGGAGTGGCTTTATTAGGACAAGTCGGCTCAATTGGCTCATATACCGTTGATAAACGATTAACTTCTAGCTCAAAGCAGCGGTTATGTATCATGGTTGTACTGTGACCACAAAGCTTGCAGGTAAGCATACGCTCTGATTTATCATCATTCCATGTCAGTTTGTATTCGTTACCTAATCCTCGTTTAAGTTTGCCGTTGGTTTTATAGGTAGGGTTCTTAGCAACGACACCAAAGTTTTCACACTCTGGATTTTTACAGAAGTTAAGTTGGGTGTATGAACCAGTCTCTTTATTTTCAAGGCTCTAGGAATAGATATCGCCTTGATAGGCGCGTGTTTATTTTGTTGTGGCGTTGATTTAAGTGGAATAACTGTATCATCAAGGAGTTTGTAAAACAGTTGAGCGCAAAGGGAGGCATCTAATTCTGCGCTGTACTTTATCCGAGCTGAGATATCAATGCCATAACGCAGACAGGCCGCATCTTGACTAATTCTTTTAACACCAAACTTCTCTTTAGCTAATTCCATTGCACAGGTCACTTCAGCGCAAATATCAGATACGGTAGACGGATAATTAAGCCGATTTAACTCAGCATTTACAAACTTTAAATCAAATTCTGCCTTGAATATAACTAAATGGCGACCTTTTATGAAATTTATGAATTGCTCATGGATCTCTTTAAAGGTCGGTAAACCCACAATTCTTCATCTAGGATTCCGTGAACGCGAAAAGCGCCTTTGTTCGACTTTTTGCCTTCAGGATTAATTTTGAGTTTGAAGACATTCCCCGTAGGAGCAGAGTCTTCATATTCTATGCAGGCTAGGTCGATAATTCGATGATTGCCTTTGTGGGGATCTAAGCCTGTTGTTTCCGTATTTAAGAAGACATATTTCGTCATAATTACTATTCCTATATTCATTATTATAGGAGATTTTGGTAGTTTTTAAATAACTCGTTGAAAAAACAAACTAATCGTACATTATTTTGATTGATTATGTGGTGACGGTTTCCTGAACTTGGACTATGGCCCTTATTTTATGGCTGTATATAACAAAAAAGCTACTATCAAAAAATAGTAGCTCCAAGTTGACTCAATAGCCCGGTTAAAAACGACGCTTTAAGAGTACTGTAAATGTCATGCTTTTCGAGTAAGGTTGTTTACTGTTTTTTAAGACAACTTACTCAGGGAGCGTTCAATTTAAGGGACATTCACCCAATTTAAGCACCTTAAGGGACATTCACCGACACCACCACACCATTACGTGTGACAGCAACAACAGAGTCTTCTACTACAATAGGAGCAGCATAGATAGCGTCGTCTTCATCGTCGCCACCCACATCCAAGCGAGCTACAACTTCTCCACTCTCTTTTTCTATCCAGTGTAGATAGCCCCAATTATCACCAACAACTACATACTCACCAACCGGTGTAGCTGCTGTTAGCGAGCGTTGTTTGAGCAGCCCCTGCGACCAAAGCTCTACGCCATTTCGTCGGTCTAACGCGAAAACGTTAGAGGTATTATCAACAACGAAGATTTGGTTGCCGTCAATGTTCAAGTTACGGAATGATGAATACTCACGTTTCCAAATAACACGACCAGAGCGCAGTTCTACTGCGGCAAGCGTACCGTTGTACGATACGGTATATATAGTTCCGCCATACAGTACCGGCGTAGTATCAATATCTACAATCCGCTCTAGCTCTGTTGCGCCTGTTGGGGTTGAGATAACGGTTTCCCATGCCAGTACACCAGAATCGATAAGATTCACCTGGATTTTCCCAGTAGGCGCTCCAACAATGACACCGCCATTCGACGCAATGGGACCGGAGATACCGCGTAATGTTAGTGGCGGAGTATCACCTTCATGACGCCACAGCTGCTCGCCGGTCCGAATATTAAAGCCGAATAAACTTCCAGCTCCGGTGTTTACCACCAAAATACCGTCATCGGCCGCAGGCGCTGCCAAAATTTCCCCAGGCACACTTGCATCCCACACCAAATCGCCTGTTTCGGCATCAAGGGCTGCGATATATCCGTTCTCAGTGCCAACGAAAAGGTGCTTATCAGCGACAAAGATACCGCCTATACGAGCGCTTTCGCCACTGCTCCACAAATTACTTACCGAACTAAGCATGCCTTCTGAGCGAAATGTAGCAAAGTTTTTCTCCCACACTACTTCGCCAGAGTCTGGCTTCATTGCCACTACGTTGCCGTGACGGTCTGCTGCATAAAGTTTGTCGTACGCGTATACAGGGGTTAGACGAGAAAAGTAATGATTTACCCCGTCGCCAATATCTCGCTCCCACTCTATGGCTGGCGAAAACTTCGCTTCAATGGGCTTTAAGCGACGAATTTCAAGTTCTTCTTCATCGGCAAACCAGTCTGAAACCGTTGAACATCCAGATAGAGTAATCGATACCGCCATCGCCATGGTAACAGCGCGAGCAAAACGACCTTTACGGCCACTGGTATTGTGAAACAAATTGCGTACCTCTTTAATTTTTATCAGCCTTTCAAAGCGCGATTACTGTGCTGCTTCAACAGCAAGATTATCGAGTTTCATCTGCAAAAGCGGATTGTTGGCATTTTCTTCTAGTGCACTTGAGTATGCTAAACGAGCTTCGTCGAACTTATCTTGCTGCTTATAGATATCACCTTTCAATTCCGATACCTGTGCAGAAAACGCTTCGTTTGCAACCGTGCCAAGCGTAGACAACGCAGCGTCAAGCTGGTTCATTTCAATTTGTACTCGCGCTAGTCGAACAGATGCTAGCTCTTTCATTTGAGCGTTGTCAGCAAATGTAATCACTTGATTCAAGTGAGATGCTGCCGCGTCAAGATCGCCATCCTCAACTGCTTTTTTCGCTGCCAAAAGACTTGCAATACTGGCATAGCCAGTATCTTTATTTTCTTCGATGAACGCCTCTAAGCCAGCGCTGTTGCCTTGCTCTGAGAAGTTCTCTACCGCTTTTTGATAAGCGACTGAAGCGGCTTCTTTGCTTTCAGTTTGCATATCTGAATATTGGCGCCAGCCAAAAAGACCGCCTAAACCAAGTGCTGCACCGACAATAATAGCCGTGCCATGCTCTTTCCAAAAACGCTTAATCGCTTCTACTTGTTGTTCTTCTGTTGCGAACTGTTCCATGATGTCCTCTTTTTATTTCTCGCCCAGCAGTTCAGATACTTTTTCGCAAAGGCTATCAAAACTCACTGTAACTTGCTCTTGACCATCGCGTAGTGGCTTTACTCCCACATTGCGTGACTGCATTTCGTCCGAGCCTAAAAGTAGCGCTAGACGAGCACCGGTTTTATCCGCGCGCTTTAATTGTTTTTTAAAGTTCCCGCCGCCACAATGCATCATGATGCGTGCGTCGGGCAATATATTTCTTAGGTGTTCAGCCACTTCAATGGCATACGACTGAGTATCATCGCCCATAGCAGTTACATAAACATCGGCGAAGCTATCGTCTTGCGCTTCTTCACTCAGCGTAGTGATTAGCAGCACTAAACGCTCTATACCCATAGCAAAGCCAACCGCCGGTGTAGCCTTACCACCAAGCTGCTCTACCAAGCCATCGTATCGTCCACCTGCACAAATAGTTCCCTGAGCGCCTAAGCTATCGGTTACCCACTCAAAAACAGTGCGGTTGTAATAGTCTAAACCTCTAACTAATCTCGGATTAACTTCGTATGCGATACCGGCTTCGCTCAGCCTTGCACACAAGGTTTCAAAGTGTACTTTCGACTCTTCATCTAAATGGTCGATTAAAGACGGCGCATCGGCTATTGCAGCTTGAACGTCCGGATTTTTGCTGTCGAGTACGCGAAGAGGATTAGTTTCTAAACGGCGTCTTGAGTCTTCATCAAGTTGGTCTTCTCTTGCTTTTAAAAACTCGACCAGTGTATCGCGATACGCCGCTCGTGCTTCATTAGAGCCAAGCGTGTTAACTTGAAGCTTAACGTGCTTTTCAATGCCAAACGCTTTCCAAAAACGAGCGCTTAGCAAAATAACTTCTAAATCGATATCCGGACCATCAATACCGTAGGTTTCTACACCAAACTGATGGAATTGGCGATAGCGTCCTTTTTGCGGACGCTCGTGGCGAAACATAGGCCCCATGTACCAAAGGCGCTGCTGCTGATTGTACAAAAGTCCGTGCTCATTGCCGGCTCGAACGCAACTCGCTGTGCCCTCTGGACGAAGTGTTAAGCTGTCGCCATTTCTGTCTTCAAAGGTATACATCTCTTTTTCAACGATATCAGTGACTTCACCGATAGAACGCTTGAAGAGATCTGTACTCTCAACAATAGGGGTACGTATTTCCTGATAACCGTAGTTCGCAACGACTTGGCGAAGTACCGATTCTACTTTCTGCCATGTACCGGATATTTCCGGAAGGCAGTCATTCATGCCTCGTATTGCCTGAATAGTCTTAGCCACGTGAAATTCTCATACTGCTAAATAGTGAAAAGCCCCGCATTATAGGGGCTTTGGGAACAAACAACAACGTTACAGGCTTAGTCTTTCACCGATACCTGAATTTTGTTTTGGTCGCTGATGCGAGAAGCCTTGGCGCGGATTTTTGCTTCCAACTTATCTACTAAGTCATCATTAGGTAGGCGCTCTTTTACGCGTTTACCATCCTCATACAATCCGCTCATGTTTCTAGCGCCAGTAAGGCCTAAATCAGAGACTTCCGCCTCGCCGGGACCGTTAACCACGCAGCCAATAATAGACACATCCATAGGTGTTAATATATCTTCCAGGCGCTCTTCCAACGCATTAACCGTTCCGATAACGTCGAACTCCTGACGAGAGCAACTTGGACATGCAATAAAGTTAATACCCCGTGAACGGATACGCAACGACTTGAGAATATCGAAACCTACCTTGATTTCCTCAACCGGATCGGCAGCAAGCGACACTCTGATGGTGTCGCCTATCCCCTCGGCAAGGAGCATTCCCAGCCCTACGGCACTTTTTACTGCACCGGCACGCTGACCACCGGCTTCGGTAATACCCAGATGCAGAGGTTGATCGATTTGTTGAGCGAGAAGGCGATATGCCCCCACGGCTAAAAACACATCGGAAGCTTTAACGCTAATTTTAAACTGGTCGAAGTTAAGTTTATCGAGGATGTCAACATGACGCATGGCCGATTCGACTAACGCCTCTGGCGTAGGCTCACCGTACTTTTCTTGCAAGTCTTTTTCTAAAGACCCTCCATTCACCCCAATACGAATGGGGATATTCTTATCTTTCGCACAATCGACTACCGAGCGCACGCGCTCCATATTGCCGATATTACCTGGGTTAATTCGCAGGCAATCTACGCCGTACTCGGCAACCTTCAGCGCTATGCGATAATCGAAGTGAATATCTGCAACTAAGGGCACATTGACCCGACGCTTTATTTCTTTAAAGGCCTCGGCCGCGTCCATAGTAGGAACCGAAACACGCACAATGTCACCACCAACAGTGACAATGCGATTTATTTGCGCAACCGTAGCCTCAACGTCCGTGGTTAGCGTATTCGTCATTGACTGAACAGCAATGGGAGCGCCATCGCCTATGGGAACGTTTCCTACATTAATGCGCGTTGATTTTCTGCGTTTAATAGGGCTTTCTGCAAACATCTAAATACCTATAAAGGAAGCGTGAAGCGAGCAATTTTTCCGTTTTGGAATGACGCGATATTCGCTGGCTCGCCATTAACTGATATGCGCACATTATCAGGCGCGCCAAGTGTAACTGCAACAGGCGGGATGCCCTGAATGTCCATTACGCGTCCCTGTCGCTTTACGCCAGTGGCGATAACCTCACCAGTGGCGTCTTCAATATTTACCCAGCAATCTTCACCAAAGGTGAACGTCATAGAAATTGGGGCTGCCGAAGGGCCGTCACCATAGGCTAAGTCTTGTTCAGCTTCACCTAAATTCAGTTCAACGTTGTCGTCTTCCGTAATATCGCTAACAAGAGCAGTTAAATTATTACTGTCGTCAACGTTTGAGGGCGGAGCATTAATTGGACCATCGTCCAGCGCATTGGCTACAACGGCGCCGTTTTGCGGGTTTTGATCGGCTATTTCTTCAGATTGGGGGGCATTCTCACTTTGACTAAAGGTGCTTTGGCCTGCAGTGCCAGAAGCACTATCGAGTTCAACGGTACCATTCGTCACCGCTATCTCATCACTCGATTCAGGGGAGCGAGCCGAGGCAATAGCTTCATCTTTAACCGACTGCACAAGTGAAGCGTCAGTTGATGAATCGTCACTTGGCTGTTGATACCACCACACTACTACACCGCCAATGATCAGCAGTAAAATAATATAGGTAACCATCATCCAGCGATCGTCATGTGTCTGTTTTGCAACACGCTTTGAAAAACTATGCAGCTTTTCAGAAGATGGCACTTCACTTTGATTATGAAACTTCTCGAAGGCTTCAATTACCTCATCTGACGGTAACCCCAACTGCCTTGCATAATTTCTTACATAACCCTTGGTAAAGGTTATCGACGATTTCTCATCAATAGCATCATTCTCTAAATCATTGATTTGTGACGATTTTAAGAATAATTTTGTCGCGACATCTTGCTGTGAAAGACCCCGCGCTTCGCGACGCTCTTTTAAAAGGGCTCCTGGGCTTGGCGTACTTTTTTCTTCTTGCGAATGAACTTCTTTGCTCGCGTTTTCTTCTGACACCATTAACCTCTATTCCTCCTGCATACTCGGTGGTACTAACCAAAGTTTTTGACCAGCAATAATAGCGCCATTATTCTCTAGGTTATTCCACTTTTGCAGCTTCGCCATTCTAATATTGTATAATAGCGAAATACGATATAAGTTTTCTGCTGGTTTTACTACATGGATTTTAGGTGATTGCGCAGTTAAATCGTCTGATTTACCGCTACTTTCACTCTTTGTTGTTTCAACGGCGGTTTTGTTTTGTATATCCTCGCCAGCTCTTAAAGCAGACGCGGTCTCTAATACCGCTTCACCCGAAGTGATTTCAGGCGCAGGTTCATCACCCTTTTGCCCGTCATCACTGCTTTCGACAACCAATACCGTTTGTTCAACCGTATTATCTTTACCAACAGACTTGACCGTTTTTATCACTTTAGCATCTAACTGCGAACGCTGCGCCAAATACCGTTTTGTCAATGTGCTGTCTGGGAATAGGGAAATCAACATATCGCCATAGCCTTTTGCAGTGGCTTTGTCACCTTCTCCTTTGGCTATCTCAAAAGCGAGCCATAGCGAGTCTGGAGAAACTTTGGCAACTCTCTCATATCGTCTAAGTGTGGACTTCGCGTCTTGCCACTGCTCCGTAGCTGCATAAAGTTCAGAAAGTAAAAATAGTGTCTTTGCTCGGGTAGGTTGATGCTTCAAAGCGCTTTTAAAGTAATCGATAGCATCTGACATGTTATTTTGGCTTTGCGCGCAAAGGGCTAAATTTTCGTAAGTTTGCGCTGCGTTTGAATAAGAGCGATTATCGATAGCCTGTAGGAAGAAGTCTTTAGCGCTTTCGTACTGCCCATTTTGGCATTTAAATGCGCCAAAGCTGTTGGCAATATCGCCGTTGTTGGGCTCCAGATCGAGCGCTGATTCGTAATAGCTTTCAGCTCGCTGATTTTCACCAACAAGCTGATAATAGTAGGCCATCGCATATTGGACATCCGCAGAACGCGGATCGAACGCTATCGCTTTATCAAGATTGCGTTTAGCTTGAGTATAATTATTGTTTTGTAGATAGGTAAGACCCAGCGACATGCGGGTTCTCGCCGCTTCTTCCGCGTCAAAATCTGCGCTATTAATACCCGACTGGCTGCTACTTACGCAGCCTACGATAAACAGTGATGCGCCAGCAATTGTGGCGCGCACACTTTGTTTAAATCCCATTCGCAATCCAGTTGGCATAGTCTTACCCTAATATCCTAATGATTATTGGGCTATTTTTACCGAAATTGCTTCGCCCTTCACCTGTTTTTTTAACATTCTTTTCGTTCTATCAACCACATCGCCTACTAATTGACCACAGGCAGCATCGATATCATCGCCACGGGTCTTTCGTACTACCGTGGTAAAGCCGTATTCCATCAGCACCTTGGCAAACCTATCAATGCGCGAGTTACTCGAGCATGTGTAGGGAGAACCCGGGTAAGGATTGAACGGAATTAAGTTTATTTTACTCGGAGTATCTTTAAGTACTTTCGCTAGTTCGTGAGCCTGCTCGGTACTGTCGTTTATGTGGGAGAGCATAACATATTCTACGGTGACCCTACCCTGATTCGCTTTAGACTTCGCTAAATAGCGACGTACACCCGCCAAAAATGCTTCAATATTGTACTTTTTGTTCACAGGTACAATTTCATTACGCAACTCGTCGTTCGGCGCATGCAATGAAATAGCCAAGGCAACATCAATCTGGTCGCCCAGCATGTCTAATGCAGGGACGACTCCTGACGTACTCAAAGTGACTCGACGTTTTGACAGTCCGAAACCGAAATCGTCTAACATAATGTCCATTGCCGGCACTACGTTTTTCAAATTAAGCAGCGGCTCTCCCATGCCCATCATCACCACATTGGTAATGGGGCGCTGGCTAGTATCTTTAGAAAGCCCTAAGAATGTTGCGACTCGCCATACCTGCCCAATTATCTCACTGACGCTCAAGTTTCTATTGAAACCTTGTTGCGCGGTACTACAGAAAGTACATTCTAAGGCGCAGCCTACTTGAGATGATACGCATAATGTAGCGCGCTCTTCCTCGGGGATCCAAACAGACTCGACTTCTTGGCCGCCCTCAAGAGTAAGCGCAAACTTAATTGTGCCATCGCTTGCTTCCTGGAAGTAGGCAATTTCAGGAGCTTTTATTTCACAGTTCTCAATCAGCATGGCGCGAAGATTTTTATTGAGATTACTCATTTTTTCAAAATCGCTTTCGCCGTGCTGGTATATCCATTTCATCACCTGATCGGCGCGAAACGGTTTTTCCCCCTTTTCCTTAAAGAAGTTGCGCAAGCCTTCGCGATTTAGATTTAATAAGTTTGTTTTTGCCATGAATAAAATGACCCTTTTACCTTGCGAGGAAGTGACCTCGAACTGCTTAATTTAGATTACTATTACTGCAAAAATGTAATGAAGAGAGAGGCTTATAAGACTATCGTTTGTATTTAAACGCTAATTTTTATAAACCATAATACCCGTGCGTTTATAACAAAAGCCATGCAGTAAGAAGTCATATTTTTAACGCGTGTTAAGCGGCGCTTACGTGTTTAAAATTTGCGCAAATACTATCATATATGGCTCTGCATAAAAAGTGATGAGTATCTTTACCCTCTTCCAGATATATCGAGTAGGGTGAGGCTTGCGCCTCATCCCTCTCACAGAACCGTACGTACGGGCCTCGTATACGGCTCCTGCATACTTCATATCACTTGCTAAGTGAACGCCCTTGCCATTCGGATTATCTTCCCCTCAGTCAGGGTGATTCAGGTTTCTTTCAACCTGACGGGTTTGCCAGCTTCGCTGGGCAAACAAAAAAACGAGGCCGAAGCCTCGTTTTCGAGTATTAACTACTCTGTGTCGGTTTTGTTTGTCTGTACTTAGCGAGTACGTGGACAAATCTCTTCTTCAGAGAAGAAGTATGCAATTTCGCGAGCCGCAGATTCAGGTGCATCAGAACCGTGAACCGCGTTTTCGTCGATTGATGCAGCGTAGTCAGAACGAAGGGTTCCAGCAGCAGCATCAGCAGGGTTTGTAGCACCCATGATTTCACGGTTTGCAAGAACAGCGTTTTCACCTTCAAGAACCTGAACCATTACCGGACCAGACGTCATGAAATCAACCAAAGCACCAAAGAAAGGACGCTCTTTGTGTTCTGCGTAGAAACCTTCCGCTTGCTCTTTGCTCATGTGGATCATCTTAGAAGCAACAATGCGAAGACCAGCAGATTCAAAACGGTTGTAAATTGCACCGATTACGTTTTTAGCTACCGCATCAGGCTTGATAATCGAAAAAGTGCGCTCAAGAGCCATGTTTTTTCTCCAAACAAATAAAGTGTGTTTTCAATTTTGGCGGCGAATTATAGGCAATAATTATCGCGTTTACTAGTGACTATTATGAAACCTCAAAACAAAGCCTTGGATTTAGCCAAACCAGCCTGTTGCTTTATATGTATGGAGCGAAATAAAGCACTGAATTTAAAGTAAAATCAGTGTTTCATTGAAGTTTATTTATCTCTGTTAAACTTTTATGTACGCTTTATTTTTTCGCTAAAGAAGCGCTATCTTTGTCTGCAATTTTTATTTTACGACAAATTAGCTCGCGCTAGGTCTTGTATTTTGCCGACAATAGCGCGCAATCCGTTTCCGCGTGTGGGCGTAATGTGGCGCTCTAAATCTAGCGCTTCAAAATAACCATCGACATCAAACTGAGTTATCTCTCGGGGAGATTTATTGTTGTAAGCTGCTAGCACAAGTGCCAATAGGCCTTGAACAATAACAGCATCGCTGTCTACGTCGAATGTGATCTTACCATCTTCATAAGACTCAACTAGCCATACGCTACTTTGACAACCTTTAACCAAGCGGTTTGGCGTCTTTTCGTTTTCTGGCAAGCCTGGAATAGACTTACCCAAGTCGATAATATACTGGTAGCGTTGCTCCCAATCATCGAAGAACGCCAAGTCATCTACAATTTCTTCACTGCTTGGTAATTGCATGTTATGTCCTGTATTTAAAAAAAGAGACCGGCTTCTAGCTGCGCTTCTTCACTCATCATGTCACGAGACCAAGGAGGATCGAATACAAGCTCTACGTTTACATCATTGACATGTGGAACCATGGCAACGCGATATTCAACATCACCAACCAGAACTGGGCCCATACCGCATCCGGGGGCTGTCAGCGTCATATCAATGTTTACGTTACCGCTGTCTTGGTCTATGTCGACTTTATAAATTAAGCCAAGTGACACTAGGTTAATGGGGATCTCTGGATCGAAAATAGTCTCCAACGCATCCCACACCTGCTGCTTACTTATCTGACCATCGCTAGGCTCTTCGAAACTTAACACCATTTCTTTGCGGCCAATGGCGCCAGCGTCAGTGCCGTCTATGCGGTACATATTGCCTCGCCAGGTGATGGTAAAATTTCCGCCAAGCTCTTGGGTTATGCTGACAAATTCTCCCTCAGGAATGACTGTCGGGTTTCCAGCCGGCACCAAGCGCGCTTTACATTCGCGCTCAGTTACCACCATTTTTTGCTTCATAAACTGCTAGTGCTCTTTTGTCTTTGCAAAGTTAACCAACGTTGAAGCTTTCGCCACAACCGCATTCGTCAACAACATTTGGGTTATTGTATTTAATAACACCGTTTACACCTTCTTGAACGTAGTCAATTTCAGTGTTTTTTAAGAGGTCTGTTGCATCTGCCGCAATAGCCACATTAAGCACAGACGATATTTCAACAATCTCATCATCGTCTTTTGCACTGTCAGCAAAATCCAGCACATAAGCATAGCCTGTGCAGCCACTCACTCTTGTAGAAAGACGAATGATCTGACCTGGCTTATCTTTAAGCTTGCTCTCAAAATGCTTAACGGCACTGTCAGTAAGCGAGATGAGCTGTGTACTTGGAACAAACGTTTCAACACTCATGGTGCCTCCTTAGGCCAACATCATTTTTGCTTTCTTAAGTGCAGCAAAAAGGCTGTCCACTTCGTCAAGCGTGTTATAAATTGAAAATGAAGCACGAGCAGTACCTGGAATACCAAATCGCTTCATTAGAGGCTGAGCGCAGTTATCGCCGGTACGAATGGCAACGCCCTGCCTGTCTAGAATAAAACCAATATCCGCTGGATGAGCGCCATCTAATAAAAAGCTCAGCACGCCAATTTTGTTGGGTGCTGTACCCACAATTCGCATACCATCAAGGGCTTCGGCTTGCTCAGTAGCATAGTTTAGAAGTGCAGTCTCATGCTCATGAAGAGCCTCGATATCGAGTTGTTTAAACCACTCGACGGCAGCGCCCATACCAATAGCACCGGCAATGTTAGGCGTGCCTGCTTCAAGTCTATTCGGCAGTGCTCCCCAAGTAGCTTCGTGGTAAGAGACATCTTTAATCATCTCACCACCTACTTGCCAAACGGGCCAAGACTCTAATATTTCTTTTTTACCCCACAAGCAACCGATGCCAGTAGGACCAAAAAGTTTATGACCAGAGAACACGTAAAAGTCGCAGTCGATGTCTTGAACATCAACACCGCCATGAGCAATACCTTGCGCACCATCAACAAGTACCCAAGCTCCAACGCGTTTTGCTTTTTCAGTCAACACTTTAATAGGGTTCACTGTGCCCAATGCATTAGAAACATGTGGAAATGCAACTAGCTTTGTTTTGTCAGAAAGCAGCTTTTCAAACGCTTCAATGTCTAGCTCACCATTATCAAAAATAGGAACGATATTGAGCGTAGCGCCGGCTTTTCGACAGGCTTGTTGCCATGTTACCAAGTTCGCGTGGTGCTCGAGCTCTGTAGCCATGACTTCGTCGCCCTCAGCTAAAAGCTGAGATAACCCGTTTGCCACTATATTGATAGCTTCGGTAGTACCCGCAGTCCAAATAACTTCTTCTCGAGCGCTGGCGTTGATGAAACTTGCCACACTTGCTCTCGCATTTTCATAGCGACGAGTTGCTTCGTCTGATAAATGGTGAGCCCCACGGTGAACGTTAGCATTTGTGCCAGTATAAAAATCGACAATGGCGTCGATAACCGCCTGCGGCTTTTGCGTGGTCGCAGCGTTATCTAAATATACCAGAGGCTTCCCATCTACAGTTTTGGAAAGAATAGGAAACTGTGCACGAAGTGCGTTAACGTCTAAGCTCATTTAACCTCCATCTGGGAGAAGCGCTTGCTTAGTAACGGCTGTAGCCACTCGCGAATTGCGCTATTTGGTACATCGTTTACCAGTTCTTGGATAAACCCAAAGTTAAGCATTACCAGCGCTTTACTACGCGGTACACCACGAGTTAGCAAGTAATAGAGCGCTTCTTCGTCAATTTCAGCTACGGTAGCACCGTGAGCACACTTAACATCATCAGCATAAATCTCTAACTCAGGCTTGGTGTTAATCACACCACGGCGAGAAAGCAACAAGTTGCGGTTATTCAGTTCTGCCAGCGTTTTTTGTGCATCGCGATGAATATGAATTCGACCGTTGAATACAGCGCGAGACTTATCACCCACGATACCACGAGCGTTTTCTTCCGTAGTGCCGTTTGGCATTGCATGCTCAATGGTTGAGTGAAGGTCGAATAATTCACCTTCCGCCAACAAATAAATCGCATTCATTTTGGCATCAGCAAACTCACCAGCGTGGTGAATGTCTACATCCAAACGCGACAACTCACTGCCGTAGCCTACCATGGTTGAATTTAGCGTTGAGCGGTTGTGCAATTTAAAATGACTTCCACCGAGCTGCTTCGCCGCGGCTGTGAACATGGCAAAGCGATAATGCTCCAAATGCGCATCATCAGCAATATCGTATTCAGCAAAGGCGGTAGTTAAACTGTCTACGTCGCCCACGCCCTGCTCAATAACAGTGGCACTTGCACCCTTTGCTACTTTCACAACAACACGAGTATGTGCATCGACATTTTGCGTGGCCATGTTAACAATACGAACAGGCGTGTCGATTTTAGTATTTTCATCAACACTGATAAAAATACCGTGCTCGCACAGTGCATCATTAACTAACCCAAACATGTGTCGAGTAGGCTTAATTTGCCCGTAAATGCTTGATATTGCTTGCTGCGTTGCCTTATCGTCGTGCTTAAGCGACGTAATGGTCATGCCTTTAGGCACATCTAGCGTATTCACTTGCGTGATCAATACGCCGTCGACGAAAACCAAGTCGATAGCATTTAAGTTGTCGATAGCGGGTACCGGCAGAACGTCGGCCTGTGTTGTCGTTTTCGCTTCGCGCTTCTCTACAGAAGTAAGCGGCGTAAAACGCCAGCTCTCATTTCGACGAGCGGGCCAACCATCGGCTTTTAATTGGGTTAAGGCCTGTTGACGCACGGGCGCTAAATAATCGTCGAACTGCGCCCCGCCAATGACCTGATCTAGCCATTGACTCATGCCTCAGCCTCCTCGTACGCCTTCCCTAGGAATGCGTAACCTTCTTTTTCTACTTCGTGGGCGAGTGATGCGTCACCGCTTTTCACAATTTTGCCATCAGCAAGAATGTGCACGAAATCTGGCTTAATGTAATCGAGCAAACGCTGATAGTGCGTTACTACAATAAAGCTACGCTTTCCGTCGCGCTGGCTATTTACACCGTTAGCAACAACCTGAAGTGCATCTACATCAAGGCCAGAATCTGATTCATCAAGGATACATAATGACGGCTCTAGCAAAATCATCTGCATGATTTCGTTACGCTTTTTCTCACCACCTGAGAAGCCTTCGTTAACACCGCGCTTAAGAAAATCTAATGGTAGCTGCACCTGCTTGCAGGCTTCTTTTGCTTTCTTTAAAAACTCAGCAGCAGAAAGTGCTTCTTCGCCGCGCTGTTCTCGCATAGCGTTAACAGACTCTTTCATAAATTCCATGTTGCTGACACCAGGAATTTCTACCGGGTATTGAAACGCTAAGAACAAGCCTTCGCGGGCACGCTCTTCAACGTCAAGGTCTAGCAAATCTTTACCGTTTAGCGTTACGTCGCCTTCGCTCACTTCGTAGCCATCACGACCTGACAACACATAACCTAACGTACTTTTACCGGCACCGTTGGGGCCCATGATAGCGTGTACTTCACCAGGCTTAACGTCTAGGTTAAGACCTTTAATGATGTTTTTCTCTTCTACGCTGGCATGTAAATTCTTTATACTAAGCATTGATTACCCCACTGAACCTTCAAGACTAATTTCGAGCAGCTTGCCGGCTTCTACGGCAAATTCCATTGGCAGCTCTTTGAATACTTCTTTACAAAAACCGTTAACAATCATAGAAACGGCTTTCTCTGTGTCTAAACCTCGTTGGCGACACAGAAACAATTGCTCGTCACTTACCTTCGATGTTGTCGCTTCGTGCTCAACTATTGCCGACGGGTTGCGACTTTCGATATACGGGAACGTGTGTGCACCGCACTTATCACCAATAAGCAGCGAGTCACATTCGGTAAAGTTACGCGCGCCGTCTGCACGAGGCCCCATCTGCACTAGACCACGATAAGCGTTGTTACTTTTACCTGCAGATATTCCTTTTGAGATGATGGTTGAGCGCGTATTTTTGCCCATATGAATCATCTTGGTACCGGTGTCAGCCTGCTGACGACCACGGGTAAGCGCCACTGAGTAAAATTCACCTACGCTGTTGTCGCCTTTAAGAATGCAGCTTGGATACTTCCACGTTACCGCTGAACCAGTTTCAACCTGAGTCCATGAGATTTTAGCGTTGGTGTGTGCGATACCGCGCTTGGTCACAAAGTTGTAGATACCGCCTTTACCGTTCTCATCACCTGGATACCAGTTTTGAACCGTAGAGTATTTGATTGTGGCGTCGTCCATTGCAACTAACTCGACCACTGCGGCATGCAACTGATTCTCATCGCGCTGCGGCGCTGTACAACCTTCTAAGTAGCTCACGTGGCTGCCTTCATCAGCAATGATCAAGGTACGCTCAAACTGACCGGTGTTCATTTCGTTAATACGGAAGTAGGTGGAAAGCTCCATAGGGCAGCGAGTGCCTTTGGGAATATAAACAAATGAACCGTCGGTAAATACTGCGCAGTTTAGCGCAGAAAAATAGTTATCTGTACGAGGCACTACTGAACCAATGTATTTTTTAACAAGGTCAGGATATTTTTGAATGGCCTCAGAAATCGGGCAGAAAATGACGCCGGCTTCTTCCAGCTTAGAGCGGAACGTTGTGACCACCGATACAGAGTCAAACACGGCATCAACCGCAACGCCTGCTAACATTTCTTGTTCGTGCAGCGGAATACCTAACTTTTCGTAAGTACGCAGTAGCTCTGGATCGACTTCATCTAACGACTGAGGCTTGTCTTCCATACTCTTTGGTGCCGAGTAATACGAAATTGCCTGAAAATCGATTTTTGGGTATTCCACATGGGCCCAATCAGGCTCTTCCATTTCAAGCCACGCATGATAAGCCTTTAGACGCCATTCGAGCATCCACTCAGGCTCGTTTTTCATTGCGGAAATGCGACGAATAATCGACTCATCTAGGCCGCTTTCAAACGTGTCCGATTCGATCTCTGAATAAAAACCAGCATCGTACTTTCTTTCTAACGCCTGTTCGATCTGTTCACTCATGTTTGGGTCTCGCTTGTTTGCCTGCATTTGCTGCCTAAGCCTTCCATTCACCTTGGCTTGGGAAATTACCCCACGGTCTTGGTAATTTCCCTTAATTCACCGCACAAACCTCGTGCAGTAAGCATTTTACAATGGTGGCAGCCTTAAAAATTGGTGCGGTATTATATAATACCTGAGTATTCCACTCAAATATTCAGCGACGTATTTTGCGCTACTTGCTTTAAAAAATCTTAAGCTAACGCCACTTGCCGCAATCGGTTTGTTACATCTGTTACTTTGTTTATTACGTAATCGATGTCATCTTGGGTCGTAAATCGTCCCACACTAAATCGAATTCCTGCATGGGCCAGTTCGTCACTTCGTCCCAATGCTTTGAGCACATAGGAAGGCTCTAAACTTGCCGATGTACATGCAGAGCCAGATGACACTGCAATATCATTTAGCCCCATCATCAAACTTTCGCCATCTACATCAGCAAAGCTGACATTTAAAATACCCGCTATGCGCTTTTCTTCATGGCCGTTTAGGTATACGCCCTCTATCTTGCTTAGCCCATTCCACAATGCGATACGAAGCGCTTCAATACGCTCGCTTTCAGCTTCCATGTCTCGACTAGCTAATTCGAGTGCTTCGCCCATACCCACAATTTGGTGCGTCGCCAGCGTGCCCGAACGCATGCCGCGCTCATGACCACCGCCATGAATCTGTGCTTCTAGGTTAATCTTAGGTCGGCGGCGCACATAAAGCGCTCCCATGCCCTTCGGCCCGTAGAACTTGTGTGCCGACATAGACAATAAATCAATAGGCAACGCAGCTAAGTCGATGGTCATCTTGCCCACGCTTTGGGCACCGTCGACATGAAAGAGAACATCTTTCTCACGACACACCTTGCCGATACTTTCAATATCCTGAATAACACCCAGTTCATTGTTCACATGCATCACAGAGACTAATATCGTGTCTTCTCTGAGCGCACTTTCCAATTCTGCTAAGTCTATTAAACCGTCTTGTTGTACCGGCAAGTAAGTAATATCAAACCCTTGCTGCTGAAGATAAGCACAGGTATCTAGCACGGCTTTATGCTCAGTATTTACCGTAATAATGTGCTTACCTTTTACCTTGTATCCTTCAGCTACGCCTTTAATCGCTAAATTATTCGACTCGGTAGCACCAGAGGTAAATACAATCTCTCTTGGGTCGCAATTCAGCGCATCGCTTAACTGGTTACGGGCGATATCAACAGCTTCTTCAGCCATCCACCCAAAACGATAGCTTCTTGACGCAGGATTACCAAAGTTACCATCTAACGTTAGGCACTTTGCCATTGCGTCGGCTACGCGCGGGTCGACGGGGGTTGTCGCTGCGTAATCTAAATAAATAGGGGGGGATAATGCCATATTTATAAATGCCTATTTAAAGTCTAATGCTGACTTCAATGTCATTAGCTATATTGCGAAGAGAACTGTTACTGTCTTGGCGACCGGCAACCTCTCGTACATCATGCTTTTCCATTAACTCACCAAGGGTGATGGAATGTAGGAAGCTAGAAATACGATCGCTTAAATCTTGCCATAAACTGTGTGTTAAGCAGCGATCGCCGCCTTGGCAGTCTGCTTGACCTTGACATCGTGTAGCGTCAATCGATTCGTCAACCGCAGATATCACTTCACCTATGGCAATCTCATTAGCGCTGCGACCCAGTAAATAGCCGCCGCCAGGACCACGTACGCTTTCTACCAACTGCTCTTTGCGCAGTCGAGAAAACAGCTGCTCCAAGTAGGAAAGTGATATTTCTTGTCTTTCTGATATATCGGCAAGGGGAACGGGGCCACGCTTGGAATGTAATGCAACGTCTAGCATTGCGGTTACCGCATAGCGACCTTTAGAGGTAAGTTTCATTATTGTCTCCCGCCTTTATCTGTATGGCGGAATTTTCACATACCTGACTAAAATGGTCAAGTATAAGACCTAGTAAATTAGTCAGGTATTATAGTAATTTCAATTTAGAGCGGGAATGCTCTGTTTCTAATTGAGTGGAAAAAAAGTAACTAATATTTTCTGTAATTATCAATAAGTAAGGCCAAATGAAAAATTAAGCTGTAAAGCGTACTAGACGGTTGCCATTTTTAGAGGAAATTATGCTTTCAGAAAGGTAGTAATGTGTGCAGTCAAACCGATATCAACCAGTGCAGGCCATGACAGCTGAACACTATGACACAGTGGAATAGAGTCTTAAGTTAGGTCAGGTTCGGCATAACATAAATCATAATGGCCCTCTCTAAGGCTAAGAGAGGGCTAAGCTAGTTCTAGACTGAATCGTGTTCAGATTTTACTCTTTTAAGTTTTACTTTCGCTTAAGACACTTTCTCAAGCCGAATAGGGCAAGCGATATCACCATTAAACCGAACGTTTGTGGAGCAGGAACTCGACCGACAAGTGATACGTTATCAAAGCCTGCATTGTTCCCAGGGCCTTGACCACTTGCCGTGAGAACTAGTTCGTAGGTATTATTTGCATCTAAATACGTATTATTCAGGTCAAATATCACGAGTTTGCCTCTTTCCCACGTACCGCTGCCATTAAAAATATTGTCAACGGTAGTCGATACCAATATATCTCCAAGTGCGTTTTGAATCGATACGGAGTAGTCTAGATCTCTTGACGCGTTGGCTCCCTGGTAGTTTCCTGCGTTATTGAAAATAAAGGCATCTAGACTGAAAAAGTCGAGAAGAATTCCTTCGTTCAACGTGTTAATCGCAATAAAAACACTCCAGGCCCCTTCATTGTGAAGGTTTCTGTCTACGCCAACTTTATTACTGGAATCTGCAGTTGAAAACAGTGGCCAGTCAGCAGAAATATCGCCAGGGGACAAGACACCTTCCGTCGTCCAGTTAATATTCGTCAGTGTTTCATCAACAACTGTTGAACCTTGAAAGTCAGTCGAGAAAATAAGGTCCGCGTTCGCGTTGAAGCTTAACGCACTGACAATAGATACCAACCCAATAAGTGTTCTTTTCATAATTAGCCTTTGTACTACATTACTATTAGACACAAAATTAAGCAAAAATTATTCCAACAACAAAAAGGCTCTACAATTCAGTCGTTAAGAGTTTAAGTAAATTTAATCTTATATGTTGTGTAAAAATGTCTGACAATTTCTCTCGTACTATAAAACCTACCGTAATCATAAGCATAAGGTTGACAGGCGCATCAAATTTTATTTTCTTTAGCCAATTAAAATCGGTTTCACTAACTTGCTTAAAATCGCCGCTTGGCGCTACACCAGCATTGCTTATCAGCATCACAACAGTACCTTGAAGTTTCATGCTATTGGCCCTTATTTAAGCTCTCTTGTTTAATTGAATGTGCGCTAAGATACTATCGGCTATACGATGGCCCTGTATCGTGTCTATTTGGTGACGTAAGCCACGCAAGACTTGGTGCTTTGCACCTGCAATAGCCTTCGCTGTTGCAACACCGCCACTGGGGTGCACCATCCGGTCCACATCACCATGAATAACCAATGTGGGAGCAGCCACTTTGTTCAGTAATTGGGTACGATCGCCAGACTTCATAATCGCGCCTATTTGTCGAAACATAGCTTTTGAATCGCTCTTTGAGCCGTTTCGTTGCCAAGCCAGTTTTGCATACTGCTGCCATTGACTTATTGCGCCCTCTGCCGTGCTATCGCCAATGTGTGTCATCATGGCGTGGTAATTTTTAATTGCCTCATGTTCGCTTCTGGGGGCCTTTGCTCTCGCCATTCGCCATAACGTTGAGTAAGAAGGTTGGCCTACCCTTCTGCTGCCGGTTGTCGAAAATATGGAGGTCATTGACTCAACAACGTCTGGGTACATACTTGTGAGTGTTTGCGCAATCATTCCCCCCATCGACATACCTACTATATGAGCCCTTTTAACATGGAGCCCGGCTAAAAGTTGTGCAGTATCTTCTGCCATGCGCTCTAGCCCGTATGCTCCTTTTGGCGCTTTCCCACGCAATTGTTGCAGTACACTAGGGTGCGGAGTAGTGCTTCTTACAGAACGACCCGCATCGCGGTTATCAAAGCAAATTACACGAAAATCGCTTGCTACCAGCCGCTCTATCAATGCGCTGGGCCAATAAACTAATTGAAGCCCAAGCCCCGCAATAAGCAAAACGGTGCCATTTTTATCTTGCCCGTGTTCGGCATAACAAAACGTATCTCCGTTTTGTAGTGTAATAAACTGTTCTTTGTGCTGCGCTAAGCTCATTGTGCTTGTCTCAGCGTGCGTTCTAACTCAATGCTTGTCTCAAACTTTAACGCCGGGTCGTCTACCCTACCTTTACGAAAAATCTTTACATCTTCAGCATAATTCCACGACATAGACCAAGGGAAACGGACACCTTGGCGCGGTAGTTTGTCTATTGAACGTTGGATATATCCGGCGCCAAAATTAAGCAACGGTTGTGTTTCCATATTCGGGTCTGCAATAGGTGTGCATTGCAGATAATCGTGCTGTTTCATATGATTTAATAGTCGTGTGAAGTGCTCGCACAATAGCCCTATTTTGAGGGTCCACGATGATGATGTATATCCCACGGCGATAGCAAAGTTTGGCACTCCGCTTAGCAACATTCCTTTGTAGGTAACGCATTGAGGAAGCGAAACCACTTTTCCATCTATTTTTGGAATTAGGCCACCTAGGGGAAGCAAATTAAGACCCGTTGCAGTGATAATCACATCTGCATCGATATGGTCGCCAGATTCAAGCTGAATACCTGTGTGGGTGAAATTGCTGATGTTGTCGGTGACAACCGACGCCGCACCCTCTGATATCGCATTAAAAAGGTCGCCGCCAGGCACTGCACAAAGCCTTTGCTCCCATGGGTTGTAGGGTGGATTAAAATGCTTATCAACAGGATATCCTTCTGGAAGCATTTTCACGTTTAAATTGCGTATAATTTTTCGAGCTCGATTGGGAAAGCGCTGACAAAACGCGTACACCCAACGCTGCTTTGCTATATTAAAGCGTCGAGCAGCCTTAAAAGCTAAATCATCACCAAATAGAAGCCTCAAATACTTTGCGACAGGATCTTGAGTTGGAACGGGTAAGATATACGAAGGTGTTCTCTGTAACATAGTCACATGAGCAGCACTTTTCGCCAGCGACGGCACTAACGTAACAGCAGTGGCACCGCTGCCAATTACAACCACACGCTTACCTTCATAATCCAGATCTTCAGGCCAATGCTGAGGATGTATAATGTCGCCCGAAAAATTCGACTGCCCCCTAAATTCAGGCGCATACCCCTTGTCATATCGATAGTAACCTGACGCATTAAATACCCATCGAGCGGCTACCTGCTCGGTATGCCCCGTTTCTTCTGAACGCAGCGTTACCAGCCAATACTGCTTATTACTGTGCCAATCTAAGTCCACAACGCGCGTTAAAAAAGGTATGTTTTCTCTGATGCCATTTTCGTCGGCGGTTTGCTCAACGTAAGCTTTTATTGAGCTTCCATCGGCAATTGCCTTTTTCTCTTTCCACGGCTTGAAGTCGTACCCAAAAGTGAACAAGTCTGAGTCAGAACGAATACCAGGGTACTTAAACAAGTCCCAGGTTCCACCAAGGTCTGCACGAGCTTCTATGATGGAGTAAGTCAAATCCGGACACTTATTTTGCACGTGGTAAGCGCAACCGATACCTGAAATACCGGCTCCGACAATCAATACATCTAAAATTGGCACTGTGTTTTGCATGCTCGCCTCAAGAAGTGATAACAAACGTTATCACTTTAATGTATGTTGTTGTAACGAGGTCGTCAATGCATAATATGTCAGCTATGAAAAATACATCTATCTCTTGTGAAGCAGCCACAGAACGCACATATTCTGGCATTTCAATGTCCGAACGCATTGCGCTGCGCCGACAGCGTTTTATCGAAGCGGGGATTTCACTTTTTGGTACTGTCGGTTTTCAGTCAACCACTATGCGCATGTTGACCGCACAGACCGAGTTAACAAACCGCTACTTTTACGAGTCCTTCACTAACTTAGAAGATTTATTGGTAGCCTGTTATGAAAAGCTTATGGATGATTTCCGTCTTCGACTAGAGGAAGAGCTTGAAAGAGCAAGCAAGTACAGCGAGCCATCGCAGCGTATACGCCCGGGCCTGAATTGTTTTTTTACATCTATGGCAGATCCAAAGTTTGCCAGAATAACTCATGCTGAAGTATTAGGGGTGAGTGAGCGCGTAGATAGACTTTATAGTCGTTGCTCCGCCGACTTTGCCGCATTAATGATGTCTTACTTAACCTCACCTGTGTCCGACAAAAAGCAGCTTTCAGACACTCAAATGCAGTTTATTGGCGCGGCGCTAACAGGCAGTTTAATCAACAGTGCAATGGTATGGGTAAACAGCCAATACGAAGCCAGCATTGACGATGTTATCGATGCATCACTGGCTATTTTTATTGGCACTGTAAACCAACTGCGGTTAGCTTAGTTTATTGAGTCGGTGTTAAAAAGATTAAGAGCACGCCCTAGATTGCAGGGTCAAAAGACGCATGCTCACCATCTTTCGTTTTCGATTCTGAAAACTCTATTCCTGTATCAGCAAAATCCTCCGCGCTAATGTTATGAAGATTTTCTGTGCACACATCGCCACCTAGAGATTGAATAACCTTACACATCTCTTCTACTTTTGTGTCCATTTGATGCATATGCTCGAGCATAATACCCATGGCATTTGCAACAGGGTCAGGATTATCTTGCGCTACAGCATAGGCATCGAAACCGTATTTTTGCGCAATTTTATCTCGCTGAGGGTTCATTGAGGCGCTGGCATCTTTTTGCTTGGAAACAATTATCCGCCCTGGAATACCCACCGCGGTTGCGCCATCGGGAATATCTTTTACTACCACAGAGTTAGAACCCACTTTGCCGTTTTCGCCAATAGTGATTGGTCCAAGAACCTTTGCACCGGCCCCCACTACTGCACCGTTTTTGAGGGTTGGGTGGCGCTTTCCGGCTTTCCAGCTTGTCCCCCCAAGCGTTACTCCGTGATAAAGCGTAACATCGTCACCAATTTCTGCTGTTTCACCAATAACCACACCCATGCCATGGTCGATAAAAACGCGACGACCGAGCGTGGCGCCCGGATGTATTTCAATACCCGTAAGCCAACGACTAAATGTAGACAGCGTTCGAGCTAGCCATTTCCACTGTGCATTCCATAGTTTATGACTAATTCTATGCAGCCACACTGCATGTAAACCGGGGTAATTAGTTAATACCTCGAACGTATTGCGAGCTGCGGGGTCGCGATGAAATACGCCTTGAATGTCGTCTTTTATTCGGCTGAACATGCTTTACTCTTTGCTTTTCTGACTGATTGCTTTTCTGGCTAATTGCTTTTCTGGCTAATTATCATCTTGACTTATCGTTTTAGCAGCAGCGTCGTCTGCTAATGCTTGTGAGGGCTCACGATTAGGATCTTGTTCACTTGTTTGAACCGACTTTTCAATGGACGCTAAAATTCCGCGCAAAATGTTAAGCTCTTGAGACTCAGGACGTGAGCGATTAAACAAACGACGTAACTTGGTCATAACCACACCAGGGTGGCTTTTGCGTATGAAAGAGGTTTTCTCCAACGTAGATTCTAAATGCACGTAAAAACGCTCTAAGTCTTCGTTCAAAGGGTACTCTTCTTGAAATTCTGGAAAAGTTTCTCTATTCAAATAAGCCATGCGGATTTCATAACACAGAGTTTGCACCGCTGCGGCTAAGTTCAGCGAGCTGTACTCTGGATTAGCCGGAATACACATGTGAAAATGACACTGCTGCAACTCTTCGTTAGTTAACCCGCTGTTTTCACGGCCAAAAACTAATGCTACAGGATACTTACTCACCTCCTGAATCAACTTTTCACCACAGTCACGCGGGCCTAACATAGGCCATGAATGCGTGCGAGAGCGTGCAGAGGTACCTACAACTAAACCACAATCTTTCACAGCTTCTTCTAACGTGCCTACTATTTTCGCGTTAGCCAGCACATCACCGGCACCTGCAGCTAGCGCGCTTGCTTGGCCATCGGGCTCATTAACAGGGTCAACCAAATACAGACTACTTAACCCCATGGTTTTCATAGCGCGTGCCGTGGAGCCTATGTTTCCTGTGTGTGAAGTGTTGACCAAAATGATGCGAATATTCTCAAGCATGCTTACGATACCTACGTACTGACTAAATGTGATTAACGCTCTTTACGCTACACTTATTTTGCTTTTGTTAGGCTTAGAAGCTTTTCATGATAAAAGACCAATTGCACACACGGTTATGCGCACAGTTGTTATTACAAAAGCAAGGAACGTAGGAACGTCGTTATTGCCGTGAAGTGTAGCATAGCGGCGGTATAGATGGCGATGTTTGGACAAGGCGAAAAGGTTTAAGATCAAGTCAGCTGAGGCAAATTCATTTGCATCATATGCCTATTCTGTTAAACTCCGCGCGTTTTCGAAAATGATGAGCTATTTTTTATACAGTTCTTCATTTCATTGGTCTTTTACAATTGGTGGTTTATCTATGCATCCTATGCTGAATATTGCAGTGCGTGCTGCGCGTGCAGCTGGAACAGTTATTGTTCGTGGTTTTGAGAAACATAATGAAATTGCAACTGAGTCAAAAGGTCTTAACGACTTTGTTACTCAAGTTGATAAAGACGCAGAGCAAGCAGTTATCTATAAGATTCAGCAGTCATTCCCAGATCATTGCTTTTTAGGGGAAGAGTCAGGGGAAATATTGGGGTCAGATACAGATTATCAGTGGATAATCGACCCGCTAGATGGTACCGCCAATTTCGTGAAAGGCATTCCCCACTTTGCTGTTTCTATCGCGCTTCTTCATAAGGGCCGTCTAGAGCAAGCTGTTGTATTCGATCCTATCCGAAGTGAATTATTTACTGCAAGCCGCGGTCAAGGCGCTCAGCTAAACGGTTACCGAATTCGTGCATCTAAGCCTCGCGATTTAAGCGAAACCATCATTGCTACAGGCTTGCCGTTTAAAAACAAATCACAGTTTGGCGAATATGCCCTTAGCCTCAATAAAATTTTCCATGAAGTGGGTGACTTGCGTCGTGCAGGCAGTGCCGCACTTGACCTTGCATACGTTGCTGCTGGCCGTCACGACGGTTATTACGAGCGCGGTGTTAAATCTTGGGATATCGCTGCGGGCGAGCTTATCGTTCGTGAAGCAGGCGGTTTGGTTACCGACTTCAAAGGCGGAAACGACCCACTGCACAAGGGCGAAATCGTTGCTGGAAGCGGAAAGGTAGTTCAAGGTCTGGTTAAGCATCTTAAGTAAACCTTACTTATTATCTGTGTCTTACTTGTGAATCAATTAAGACAAAAACGCAACAAATATCGAGTAGGGTGAGGCTTGCGCCTCATCCCTCTCACAGAACCGTACGTACGGGCCTCGTATACGGCTCCTGCATACTTCATATCACTTGCTAACGCCCTTGCCATTCGGATTATCTTCCCCTCAGTCAGGGTGATTCAGGTTTCTTTCAACCTGACGGGTTTGCCAGCTTCGCTGGGCAAACAAAAAAAGGTCGCTGTGAAAACAGCGACCTTTTGTTTTTATTCTTGATAACCGTAGCCAGAAAAATTCTTCAATCTATCAGGCTACGCTGTCTTTCTCTGGTAATTGGACCAACTTTCATTTAAGCCAAACCGTTTTACAGCGGCTCTTGGTCAGCACCCTCTTTCTCCACCTGCGGTGGCATTAAGTCTTCTTTGCTAATACCCAGTGCTAAAGCAACAGAGCTTGCAATGTAAACCGATGAGTAAGTACCTACTACCACACCAAATAATAGTGCCGTAGCAAAACCGTGAATTAAGGCGCCACCTTTATAGAACAAAGCAACCAACACTAAAACTGTGGTTAGTGAGGTAATTATTGTTCGGTTTAAGGTTTGGGTGAGTGAGATATTGATAATATCAATGGGCTCGCCCTTACGAATTTTGCGGAAGTTTTCACGAATACGGTCAGACACAACAATAGTATCGTTGAGTGAGTAACCGATAACCGCAAGTACCGCAGCAAGTACCGTCAAATCAAACTCAATTTGCAGTACTGAAAACAAGCCTAACGTTAAAATAACATCGTGGGCTAATGCAGACACTGAGCCCAGCGCGAAGCGCCATTCGAAGCGCATTGCTACGTAAACCAATATACAGATAAGCGCCACTAGCATAGCTAACCCGCCCTGCTCTGTTAACTCTTCACCAACATTTGGGCCAACAAATTCGATACGACGCATTTCAACTGCCGTACCGTCTGCTCTCAATGCGTCTATAACTTGGTTACCAATAGTGACCGCTTTCACACCTTCGCGAGGCGCAATGCGAATTAGCACGTCTTGGCTGCTACCAAAGTTTTGTACAATCGCATCTTCAAAGTCGGCGTTATTTAGCTGAACGCGAATAGATTCTAAATTCGCACTGTCTTCATAACCCACTTCAATAAGCGTACCGCCGGTGAAATCTAGGCCCCAATTTAAGCTGTTAACGCCTAATGAAACGATAGAGCCTAAAATAAGTAGAGTTGATAGCACCATCGCAGGAATGCGAAGGCGCATGAAATTAACGGTTTCGGATAGTTTTAATAATTGCATGTTACGCTCCTTAAATCGCCAATTTCTCTAGACGTTTTCCACCATACACAGCGTTAACAATAACGCGCGTAACTAAAATAGCGGTAAACATAGAAGTGGCAATACCAATCATAAGCGTAATAGAGAACCCTTTAATTGGACCTGTACCCACTGCGAACAAAATAAGCCCCGCAATGAAGGTAGTAATGTTGGCATCTAAAATAGTCGAAAATGCACTGTCGTACCCGTGGTGTATAGCTTGCTGCGGGCTGCGACCGTCTCGCAGTTCCTCTCGGATTCGCTCGAATATAAGCACGTTAGCATCTACCGCCATACCAACGGTAAGTACAATACCAGCCATACCAGGCAGGGTTAATGTTGCTCCTGGGATCATAGACATAATGCCCACAATCATGACCAAGTTAGTCACCAGCGCAACGTTAGCCACAATACCGAAGGCTTTGTAATACACCAGCATAAAGGCAAGTACTGCTAGCAAACCATAAACAATGGCCTGTGTGCCAAGTTCAATGTTTTCTTTACCTAAGCTTGGGCCCACTGTGCGTTCTTCAACAATTTGAATAGGCGCGATAAGTGCACCAGCACGAAGAAGTAACGCAAGGTCGCGGGCTTCTTTTGGCGAGTCTAAACCTGTAATTTGGAACTTACTGCCAAGCTGAGCGCGGATGGTGGCAACAGAGATAACTTGTTCTTCTTTTTCAAAGATAAGCTTGTCTTCTTTATTGCGCTCGCCCGTGGCTTTATATTCAATGAAAACAGTTGCCATTGGCTTACCGATGTTGCCGCGAGTAGAGCGCGACATTTTGTTTCCGCCTTCAGAATCTAGCGAGATGTTTACATTGGGTAGGCCGTATTCGTCTACACCGCTGTTTGCATCAATAATGTGGCTACCAGTAAGCATGATGCGCTTTTCTAATAGCTGCGGTACGCCCTGTTGGTCTTCAATAATTTGAGAGC
Source organism: Alteromonas sp. RW2A1 (assembly GCF_001886475.1). Lineage (NCBI taxonomy): Bacteria > Pseudomonadati > Pseudomonadota > Gammaproteobacteria > Alteromonadales > Alteromonadaceae > Alteromonas > Alteromonas sp. RW2A1. The sequence continues at coordinate 2,903,484 of NZ_CP018031.1, forward strand.
CCGGAGGCACGCGACCGTTTAATGCATCGCGAACATCGTTTTTCTGATCCAACATACGAAACTCAAGCGTTGCCGTAGCGTTCAAAATCTCTTTTGCACGCGCTGTATCTTGAATACCTGGTAATTGAACCACAATACGATCGGCACCCTGCTTTTGAACAAGCGGCTCGGCCACTCCTAATTGGTTTACACGGTTACGGATAATTGTGATGTTTTGCTTCACTGCATTATCACGAATTTCTTGCAGCTTGCTTTCAGCAAACGTTGCGCGCAACGTCAATTCACCAACTTCATCAAACGTAAGGTCACGGCTTTGATTACGGAGGAAAAACTTCGCTTTATCTAACGCATCTTCATCGCGAAAGGTAATGTCGATATGGTTGCCCACTTGTTTTACACCGCGGTAGCGAATCTCTTCACCACGAAGTGATGTTCTAAATCCGCTTTCTGCATCTTCAAGGGATTTAGTGATTACCTCTGACATATCAACTTCCATGAGGAAGTGAACGCCACCACGAAGATCTAGACCTAACTTCATCGGCGTGCCTCCCAGACTTTCAAGCCATTCTGGCGTGTCTGGGGCGAGGTTCATTGCAACAAAATAATCGTCACCAAGGAGGCGCTCTAGCGTTTCACGAGCAATAAGCTGTGTATCTGAATCGGAAACCCGAACTAGAATTTGGTCATTTTCGAATTCGATGCGTTTTGGCGTTATCGACTTTTCAGCCAACGCAGTTTTAACTTGCTCAACCATTGATTGAGTAACAACAGCGTCGCGGCCTGCGGAAATTTGAACGGCGTGGTCTTCGCCGTAAATATTGGGAAGAGCGTAAAGTGCACACATTGCAACCACAATAAGCGCACTTAACACTTTCCATATTGAATTTTTGTTTAGCACTGGATAATCCTTTCGTGCCAACGCCAAGCAACAACTTGGCGCCGACGTTTGTTACTTACAGCGACTTCATTGTGCCTTTTGGCAATACAGCAGTCACTGAAGATTTCTGTACAACGATGTTGCTTGCTTCGTTAAGCGCTACTTCAATAAAGTCTTTATCGTCGGCTACCTTAGTAATTTTTCCTACTAGGCCACCTTGCGTAAGCACTTCGTCGCCTTTACTTAGTGAAGCTACTAAGTTTTTGTGCTCTTTTACGCGCTTAGCTTGTGGGCGATAAAGAAGAAAGTAAAAAATTAAACCGAAAACGGCCAACATAATTAGCATTTCCATGCCACCGCCTTGAGATGCACCACCAGCAGATTGCGCGTATGCGTTTGAGATAAATAGACTCATAAAATTCCCCGAGTATTGTTGTTATTTAAATATTTTCTTTGTTTTTCAACATTAAAGCGCCGGTACCGGCAACCCTTTCTGTTCATAGAAGGTGTGAACGAATTCATCCATTGTGCCTGCTTCAATAGCATCGCGCATGCCTTGCATAACACGCTGGTAATGACGCAAATTGTGAATAGTGTTTAGTCGCGCACCTAATATCTCGTTACACTTATCTAAGTGATGTAAATAAGAGCGAGAATAATTTTTACAAGTGTAACAGTCACAATTTTCGTCTAATGGTGATGTATCATTGCGATGTTTAGCGTTGCGGATCTTAATAACGCCCTCGCTCACGAACAAATGTCCGTTACGTGCATTTCGCGTTGGCATAACGCAGTCGAACATATCGATACCGCGGCGTACTGCTTCCACCAAATCTTCAGGTTTACCCACACCCATAAGGTAACGAGGCTTATCTTCAGGTATTTTTGGTGCTGTATGGTCGATAATGCGGATCATGTCTTCTTTTGGCTCACCTACTGATAAACCGCCGATGGCATATCCGTCGAAGCCGATTGCCTCAAGCCCGGCAAGCGAAACATCACGAAGACCTTCATACATACCGCCTTGGATAATGCCAAATAAAGCAGCAGGGTTGTCGCCGTGAGCATCTTTACTGCGCTTCGCCCAGCGCAACGACATTTCCATAGATACACGAGCTTCTTGCTCGGTTGCAGGATAAGGCGTACATTCATCAAAAATCATGACGATGTCTGAACCAAGGTCTGCCTGAACTTCCATAGACTTTTCTGGCGTAAGCAATATTTTTTCACCGTTGATTGGCGAACGGAACGTAACGCCTTCTTCGGTAATTTTGCGCAGATCGCCTAAGCTGAATACCTGAAAACCGCCAGAGTCGGTAAGAATGGGTCTGTCCCAATTCATAAAATCATGCAGGTCGCCGTGTTGACGGATAATACCGGTACCAGGGCGTAACATCAGGTGAAAAGTATTTCCCAAACATATGTGCGCGCCGCTTTCTTCTAACTCTTCTGGCGTCATGCCTTTTACAGTACCGTAAGTACCTACTGGCATAAATGCGGGAGTTTCAACAACACCACGCTCAAATTTAAGACGACCGCGTCTGGCGCGACCGTCAGTTTTTACTAACTCAAATTGCATGTAAGAACTTTCCCGTCTTAGCTCACATTTTTTTATTTCTTGCTATTTTTGCTTTTAGCAACAACAAAAAATGCGCTTGGTAAAAACCTGCGCCCGATATAAAAGCTTTAATATCTACACTTACTACCGCTTAATAATATTGAAGCTTGTTATAGCTCGACGCTTATTACAGACCGAGCGCTGGACAATAAAAATGATTGCGCGAGATTATACCAGCAATTTGTATGAGATCATGCCTTGTATCTATATTTCTACTGAAGTGAACGAATAAGAAGGAACTTTTCGCTATTCGCCTTTTTCTATAAACATAGAATCACCGTAGCTAAAGAACCTGTATTCCTTCTCAATAGCCTCTTGATAGGCTTTCATAACATGGTCTTTGGTGGCAAAGGCACTGATAAGCATCATGAGCGTAGATTCTGGCAAGTGGAAGTTGGTAAACATGGCGTCAACCACCTTAAACTCAAAGCCAGGATATATAAAAATTTCGGTGTCGTCGTAGAAAGGCCCGATAACGTCACCTTCTTTGCGCTCGGTGCTGAATTTTGCCGCAGACTCTAGTGAACGTACCGACGTTGTGCCTACCGCAATAACCCTTTTACCGGCGGCTTTTGTTTGTAGCACTGCATCTACAACTTCCTGAGGCACCTCTGCATACTCTGCGTGCATTTTGTGTTCTGTTATGTCGTCCACACGCACGGGTTGGAAAGTACCTGCACCTACATGCAAAGTAACAAACACCAAATTAACGCCCTTTTCTTTCAGTGCATTCAGTATTTCGTCGTCGAAGTGAAGACCCGCTGTTGGCGCTGCAACAGCACCCGGCTTCTTGTTGTACACCGTTTGATAGCGCTCTTTATCTGAGCTTTCATCGGGCCTGTCTATGTAAGGTGGTAGCGGCATGTGACCGTGAGCTTCGAGTAACTCAAGCACAGTTTCATCATGGTCGAATTGCAGAATAAACAGCGCATCATCTCGACCTGTAACCGTCACGTTTACTTTATCTTCTAGCACCAGCTTAGTACCAGGCTTAGGCGCTTTACTCGCTCTTACATGAGCAAGGGCACAATTGTTACCTGTAATGCGCTCAATCAGTACCTCTACCTGTCCACCCGTTTCTTTTTTGCCCAGCAAGCGCGCTGGAATGACACGAGTATTATTGAAAACCAACAGATCACCGGGTTCAACAAGATCAATCATGTCGGCAAACATTGAGTGCGCCACATCTCCCGTTTTACCGTCTAGGCGCAGAAGCCTACTTGCAGCTCGTTGTTCAGTAGGATATTTTGCTATTAGTTTTTCGGGAAGTTCAAAGCTAAAATCAGAAAGTTTCATAACGTTACGGCGTACTCTGTTAGAATTTAAAAATGTATAAGATTGGATAATTCATTATAAAATCACATACCTAACAACATTGCTCAAAAATTAGCACAATCAATCTTAATCGGTTAAGATGCTTGTTAGATAGTGATGACGTTCTCCCTGACAATTCTTTATCTTTTTTATTCCCTTTTGATACCCAGCATTGCTGGGTATTTTTTTATCTACTGTCTTTATCTACTGTCTTTATCTACTGCGAAATCTGCCGCGTGATCTACCGAGAGAGCTACTCACGTTCTCAACAAGCGTGCTCTTAAGCTTATAGTGTTAGTTCATTGCTTTGCTGCATAGTTTACCTAACTTACGCGCTAAGGTCAGTAAGCATTAAGGTCAGTCAGGATCTCTTCTAAAACCGAGGCATCTATTGGCCTAGCTTTTAACACTAAAAGTATTTGAAGCAGTAAATCTGCTCCCATTATTCCCTTATTCACTTTATTCCTTAAATTATCAGCGCTTTGCTCTATACCAATGGCAGCAAGACGCTGGCTCAAATCTTGATACTTCACACCGCGTACTGACATTTCTGATTTAACAACCCGTGCCACGGTTTGTCTCCACGCATTTTTTGCACTCAGTTCACTCTCCAAAACCACCTCCACCACTAAACCACACCACTAGACTGCACCCACTTGTGAATCATTATTTACAAAAACACACTTTTTTACACTTATGAAGTGTTTTTGTTATTGACGATTATGGCACAAAGGATCTACACTTCAAGTCAAGATGTTGGCGTATGTGAAAAATACTGGTTACAGTAGCAATTGCTAAAGGCGTATTAACCTGGCAACTGACATTGATTCACATATGACATTATCGCTTCAATCATTTAAGGAGAACACTATGAGTTGGGAACTGGAAAGCATCGAAACCTTATTAAAAGAGGTAGATGACTTTGTGGTAACACGAGAAGAGAACTGCTTACTCATTGCAAATCAAGACGGCATAGACGCTTGGCTAGCAATAAGCGGTGAACAAATAATAGTAGAAAGCCTATTATTTTCCGCCTCTGAAGTTAAAGACAAAGCCGCTCTTGACCATGAAATTCTGTCATCTCATATGGTGTTTCCACTCACCACGGTAGGTATTTCTACAATAGGTGGAGATGAATACTACACCGCTTTTGGCGCATTAAGTGCGCAGTCAAAAAGCGAAAGTATCATTATTGAAGTTGAAACCTTGTTTCAGAATGTCGCATCGTTTTTAGATGCTTACGAAATTCACCTTAACTAAAATTTTCTTTTAAGGAGAAGCATATGTCAGTGTGGAAAAAATTAATTACCGCTGTGAAAGGTGGCGCTACCGAAGCCGCTCAGTCTGTTGCCGATAGCCAGGCTATTCGAATTTTGGAGCAAGAAATTAGAGAAGCAAAAGAGGAATTACGCAAGTCTGATCACGCTCGCACGCAAATTCTTGCTAAGTGTAAGCTTTCGCAACAAAAGGTCGAGAGCTTCAATGCATCTATTGCTGAATACGAAGCACACGCGCGAAAAGCGGTGGATAGCGATCGTCAGTTAGCGCTAGATTGTGCACAAAAAGTATCAGAGTTGAGTGAAGAGCGAGCGCAAGAGCAATCTTACTTAGATCAGTTCAAACAGTCGGAGAAACAACTGGCGCACAATATTCAACAAGCAAAAGCGAATCTTCGTCGCTTAGAGCAGCAGGTTGATATGGTGAAAGCGACAGAAAGCGTGCAAAAGGCTCAAGTGGCAGTGTCATCTAGACACATGGGCGCGAACAGCAAAATGAAGACAGCGACGGAATCTTTGTCTCGCATTCAGGACAAACAGAAACTGCGCAATGCCGAACTTCAGGCCGCAGAAGAGCTGGCAAGCGAAGAGTCTAGCAGCGACCTTGAAAAGCGTCTTGCCGAAGCTGGCATTAAAGGCGGCAAAACGTCTGCCGACGATGAGCTTGCTAGAATTTTAGGTAAGTAGTAATAACAAATCAAAGGGGAGCTTAGCAGCTCCCCTTTTTTGCTAGTAAAAAGCACTTAGTGGGCGTGACTCTTAACACACGCCTTGTCTAGACGGCACAAAGACCGCTGCGACAATCTAAAGCAACGTTCAACATCCCCTAGACAAATCAAAGGCTTCAGGGCACAGTAGCAGCACGCATAACAGGGGTTGTTTCGTTTATGTCTCCATGGATAAAACTGCGCAAAATCATGCTGCAATATTTTGCAGAATCTCGCTGGTACACCATATTAGGTGCTACAGCATTTTACGCCGTCAGCAGCTATTGGCTGCTGTATGCTGCAAATGAAAACGAACTCATCGGCAATGTCGATTTTCTTTACTGGCTAGCCGTTACTGCCTCAACCGTAGGTTATGGCGATCTTTCGCCCGTAACCTCAGCGGGTAAACTAATTGTCGCCATTTACGTTATTCCACTAGGCTTGAGTATTTTTGCCATGGTAATTGGCAGAATGGCTGCCTGGGTGTCTGAACAATGGAGAAAAGGATTATTGGGTATGACTAACTTAGCTGTAGAAAATCATATATTGGTCATTGGCTGGAACCAGCAGCGCACCATGCTATTGCTTAACTTACTGCTTCAAGAACGCGACGCCATGGTGCCGCGGCCAGACATTGTGCTTTGCGTTAAAGCTGATATTAGCAACCCTATGCCAGGCATAGTGGAGTTCGTCAAAGTTGACTCCTTCAATAAAGACGAAGACATGGACCGAGCCTGCGTTGCATCAGCCGCCACGATTTTGATTGATAACCCGCAAGATGATGTAACCATGACCACGGCGCTGTACTGCTCTAGACGTAACCCAGACGCCCATCAAGTAGCTTACTTCGAAGACGAAAGCTTAGTGGGCTTATTACAAGATCATTGTCCGAAGGTTGAGTGCACGCCAAGCGTAGCGGTAGAAATGTTAGCAAAAGCAGCTTTTGACCCTGGCTCGAGTATGCTGCATCACGACTTATTAAGTGTTGATGAGGGTCAAGCTCAGTTCTCAGTAAAAATACCGGCCTCAAGCCCAACCATTTCGGTGGCAAAGCTGTTCATTAATTTAAAGCGCAAACACGACGCAATATTTATTGGCTATGCCCCAGGTGGGCAGGTAAAAGATATGGTGGTCAACCCTCCCCTTGATGAAAAACTCAACCCGGGAGACACCTTGTTTTATATTGCAGTTAGCCGCATTAATGCCATTGACTGGTTAACATTAGACGCAGATTAAGAGGCTTGCTATGTTCGGTAAACTATTTAAAAAAACACAACCCGAAGCGCCCAAAACACCAGAAGTCATGGGCTTGTATTTAGGCGGTTCGTTTGAACTCGACAACCTGAAAATGACTCTGTTAGAACCGTCGCTAACCATTGAAAGCGCCGCGCGCTCTCATCTCATACAGGCCGTTGGCGAGGCGCCTCTTGATACTGGCGGTACCATTTTACGATTTTACACCGACGACGATGCTTTTTTGCAGGTGATCCTCGACGGTGGCATGAGTGAAAATCACATTACTGATGTGAAATTATGGCACTTTTACGACACTCAAACTATTGGTAGCGATGCGCAGTGGAACAAATGCCTATTGGATATTATTAGTCAGCCTACCTATGAAATTGACGGCACTGTTTTTACAAGGGTGTGGGGAGCAATTGGCGACGAGTCGCCGCCCGTTGCCGTAACAGAGACCACCTATGAAGAAGATGGTGACATTAGTAAAACAGACCAGTTTATGATGCTTTACGAGCGCCCAATAGATAACGATCGCGTTGAGACACTGCTTGTTGTGGGTGAGGAAAAACAAGTGGGTAATAATTTAGACAGATGCTTGGTTATTTCAACCGGCATTGACATTGAACCAGCAGATTTAACGATTAACGGATAGGAACAGAATTATGATGGATACAATCATGCAATCGCTCGCGGGCTTAGACAATTTCGCATTGTACTTTGGCCTTTCTATTGTGTTCTTGTTTATTTTTAAACTTGTTTACGCATTAGTTACTCCTCACGACGAATGGAAGTTGGTAAAAGAAGAGAAAAATACCGCAGCTGCGATAGGTTATGGCGGCGCGATTATCGGTTTTGCGATTGCGCTAGGTAGCGCTGCTTCTAACTCCGTTGCGGTAGTAGATTTTGCCATATGGGCCATAGTGGCCGTTATTGCTCAGTCGTTGGCATTTGGTATTTTGCGTTTTAGTTTTATGCCCAAAATTGCTGAGCGCATTAACAACAACGAGGTGTCGGCAGGCATCATGCTAGCCAGTATGTCTATTGCTGTAGGCCTACTCAATGCGGCATGCATGACCTACTAAGGGGGCAGCAATGACAGACTCAATCGAAAAAAAATTTACACAACGCAGTAATGTGATTAAGGCCGACAGTCAAATCACGTCGGCTCAGCCTTCTGAAAACCCTAAGCCCGTGGCCACAACAAAGCGAAGTAAACACATAAACTTAAATCGCATGCGTAAGGCGTTTAGTGTGAAGCCACTTACCCTAGGTGTGGCCAGTGTTTTACTTTCTGCATGCGGTGCCGAGCGTGAAGAAGCAAAAATTTATACTTCCATAGACGATTGTAAGCAGGATTATCCAGACGCACTTGAAAAGTGTGAAGCTGCATATCAAACAGCCGTTGATGAGGCCATGCGCACCAGCCCACGATTCAACTCAGAATACGATTGTGAGTATGAATTCGGGCCCAACCAGTGCAGAAGTGTAAACACCAATAGCGGCAGTTTTTTTATGCCTTTTATGGCTGGTTATATGGTGAGTTCGCTACTTTCACCTAATCGGTATTACTCACAGCCACTTTATACCTCATCCTCCTATAACTCCCCTTTTCGCTCTCGCTGGATAACGGCAGACGGTTACGTGTTCGACGGTGATATTCGCAAACGCAACTATCGAGTAAGAAAAGAAACCCTTAAACCCAAGCCAACTGTGAACCGCACAATGAAAAGAGGCGGCTTTGGAAGTAGCGTACGCGCTAAATCATCGTGGGGCAGTAGCAGCCGCAAAGGCGGATGGGGCGGCTAGCATGTTTAGAATGCCATGCCAGCCAAGGAAGGGCTGGCAGCAGCTTGCTTCTGAGTTTGGCTTTAATTTCCACACCATGTACGGTGAGCCCTACTGGGATGAAAGCGCCTACTATCAATTTTCTATTGAGCAAATTGAAAAAGGCATAGAAGATCCTACAGCCGAACTTCACCAAATGTGCTTGGCTGTTGTAGAGGAAGTGGTAAATAGCGAAACCCTACTCCAACGCTTTGCTATTCCTCAACAACACTGGGATCTGGTTCGCTCTAGCTGGTTTAATGCCGATCCTAGCTTATATTCTCGCTTAGATTTAGTTTACAACGGTTCTGGCCCGGCCAAACTACTGGAAAATAACGCCGACACCCCTACCAGTTTGTATGAATCGGGCTTTTGGCAATGGCTGTGGCTTGAACAAAACGTGAATAGCGGGAAGCTGCCAAGGCATGCTGATCAGTTTAACAGCCTACAAGAGAAGCTAGTTCACCGATTCCGTGAAATTACCAAGCATTATAACATCCAGCAAATGCATATGGCTTGCTGCCAAGATACAGACGAAGATCGCGGCACTGTACAATATTTACAAGATTGCGCCGCTGAAGCTGGGTTGCTGACAGACTTTGTTTTTATTGAAGATATTGGCATTGCTGACACCGGCGTATTTACCGACCTAAACGACTCTCCTATTACCGACTGTTTTAAACTTTATCCTTGGGAATTCATGTTGCGAGAGGAATTTGGTGACGCATTAAGCGACGCCGACGTAAATTGGTTAGAGCCACCGTGGAAATCGGTTCTCTCGAACAAAGCTCTTTTGCCCATGCTGTGGAAAATGTTCGAAGGTCATCCTAACTTACTGCCTGCCTACTTTGGCGATGAAGCCCATAAATCCACCGCTCAGGGTAAATGGATTAAAAAGCCTCTTTACTCACGAGAAGGCGCAAATGTTTCTATTATCCAAGACGGTAAAGAGAGCGAGCTTAGCAGTGGCCCCTACGGCGAAGAGGGGTTTATTATTCAAGCCTTTGAACCCTTGCCAACTTTTGGGGAAAACTATACGTTGATTGGCAGCTGGTTGGTGGACGACATGCCCGCGGGTATTTCAGTAAGAGAAGATACATCGTCGATTACCCAAGACTTATCTCGCTATTTGCCGCACATTATTTTATAGCGTTGTCACCCTTTTAGCATCATAGCTTGGGTATTGCTTACCTAACTCTAGATTCATTAAGCAAGCAAGACACGCTAAAAATTGTAAAAAGGTACGTGGCAACGATAAATAAAAAGGATTCACTATGAAGTCTCTGTCTATTCAGATTCGTATTATTCTCACACTAGGTGCGATGTTAATTCTTATTGAAGTAGCAAACCTTCTTACGGGCAATTCACTCAATGCATTTGGTGTTGTTCCCCGTTCACTTGGGCACTTGCCTTTTATTTTTACAGCGCCGTTTCTGCACGGCACGCCCACACATTTAATGGCCAACCTTTTACCCCTTATGCTGTTTATGTGGCTTACTATGCAATGGGGTAAACGCACCTTTATTATTGCTACCCTTTGCGCGCTGCTTATAGGCGGGTTAGGCGTGTGGGTGTTTGGCAGAAGTGCAACTCATATAGGCGCTAGCGGCATGGTATATGGGTATTTCGGCTTTTTAGTATTGGCAGGGTTTCGCAGTAATAAAATTAGATACTTGTTAATTTCTCTTGTGGTAGCGGCTCTTTACGGTGGAATGTTGGTAGGCGTGTTGCCTACTTCAAAATTTATTTCTTTTGAATATCATTTATTTGGCTTTCTAGGCGGGTTATTTGCCGCATGGCACTGGGCACGCAAATAAGTTTCCGTATAATCAAAGCATGAAATTAGACGTTATAGATTAATATGTCAGCAGTACAACAACCTTCACAAAAAAATCAGGGGTTCTTTGGCAACCTAGCCTTCAACATTATTATCCCTGTCGTACTGATGAGCTACGCAAGCTCTGAAGATTATTTAGGACCGGCATGGAGTATTGTTGCCGCGCTGAGCTTTCCTATTGGATATGGACTTTACGATTTAAAGCAGTCGGGTAAGGTAAACGGCTTTTCGATATTAGGGATAATCAGTGTATTGCTTACCGGTGGTTTCAGCCTTTTAAAACTTCCAGCAGAATACATCGCCATAAAAGAAGCAGCGATACCTGCAGTAATAGGCATTGCGGTATTAGTAACGCAATACAGTGAAAAACCGCTGGTAAAGATGCTTATTCTTAACGACCAAATAATAAATTGGCCGCACTTGAACGAGGTGCTTGATGCCAAAGGCAAGCAGGTTGAATTTAATAAAAAAGTGGCAGTAAGTTCCTACATTGTTGCCAGCTCTTTCTTTTTGTCTTCGGCGCTTAACTATATTCTCGCAAAAATGATTTTGGTTAGCGAACCTGGCACTACAGCCTACACGGAAGAGCTAGGTAGAATGACTGCACTTAGTTACCCAGTTATTGTGATTCCCAGCATGGTGTTGTTAATTGCAGCCTTGTGGTATCTGTTTGCACAGATAAAAAAAGTTACCGGTGAAGAATTAGATAACTTTATTAATCAGTAACGATTAATCAGTAGGGCGGGCACCCTATCTTTAAAACAAGCCATGGTATTTCTTTTGCCGTGGTTTGAATGTTACTTCTCCCCCTCATCTCAAGTCACCTCTTTAAAAGCGAATAAGCATTGCACCATAAGTACCATCTAAGCGTATAAGCTTTCGAAATGAGGCGGGCTGAAAAGCGCTGCACCAGTGCTTTGCCTCTATGCTTTTTTATTAAATATCGTTTGACCTCAAATGCACGGGCGGCGCATTCTCCATATGCTAAAAATTGAAAAATTATCTAAAACCTACGATACCGTTAGCCCCCCTATTCTTTCTGCGCTAGATCTGGTTGTTGAAAGTGGGCAATCTGTGAGCATTCAGGGGGCGTCTGGCTGCGGTAAATCTACGCTGCTTTCGCTTATTGCCGGCTTTGATAATCCAACCTATGGCAGCATTGCTATCAACGATTACTGTTTACGGCCTGTAAAAGCCCCTGCCCATGAAATTGATAATAACAAAAGCGCGTCGCAACAAAGTAAATACGTAGACGAATTTCGAAAAAACGAGCTGGGAATTGTATTTCAAAGTTACAACTTATTTGATTGCTTCAATGCGTGGGACAATATTGCGTTTACCGCAAGACTAAAAGGAAACTATAACAAGCACTATCAGACTGAACTTATGCAGCAATTAAATATACTGCAGCTTGCTAAAAAGCCTATCTCGCAGCTCTCCGGCGGCGAGCAGCAACGCTGCGCTATTGCAAGAGCGTTAGTGCACAAACCTTCACTGGTACTGGCGGACGAGCCTACTGGTAACTTAGATGAGGCCACCAGCCAAGCGGTTTCAGATATACTTTTCGACGTGTGCCGTAAAATGAATACCACTTTGCTGGTAGTAACTCATAGCGCTGATGTTGCTCTAAAAGCTGACAATCCACTTTGGCTGCACGCTGGCAAGCTGTATACAGACAAAGCATTAACAACGCCATGGAGCCATAGTCCATAGTCAATAGCCCATAGGAATGATCTTGAAAAGAACATTAGCGCTAACTCTAAAAACCCTATTGGCGATGTCTCGGGTACGGCCGTGGGAGCCATTGCTCATCATGTTCGCCATTATTTTAGCCAACGCTGGGCTTATCACTGTACTGCTTATTAATGAAGGCGCGTCGCAAGGTGAACTTGTAAACGGGCAAAGCTCTCTGTTTAGCGGCAGTGTTGTTACCGCAAGCGAAGGCTATACCCTCACCAAGGCCCACTATGCAAAAGCAAGAATAGACGGAGCCACCCAACTGATTGCCTTCGCTCAAAAAGAGTACCCTTTTTATTGTGAGCAGTCTGATGACAATATCAATAGAACGGACACCAATAGAGCTGATGCCGATAGAGCTAAAGCTTCCGCGCGCTCACTCATCTTACTCGGCATAGACACACAAGCGTTATACAGCTACCCGTTTGATAATACTAAGGGCGAAAATGGTAGAGAGAGCGAAAATGGCAGAGAGGGCAGAGAAAGCACCAAAAATATAGCTTACTCAGGTATCGGCCTGTTTAGCGGAATAGCTAATCAAACTGCCTCCACATTAAAATATGAACAGGTCGCTCCTGCGATAACAGCAGGCGTACACCCTTTAACCATGGCGAAACTGGCCTGCAACAACGTGTTGATTGCAAAAACAGACATCGCGGCGACAACATTAAACCATGCAACACCGCGCTTTCGATTAGGTATAAGTACTGCAGTACCTAAAGACAACATATTAGTTTCTATTGCAGATTTTTATCGTCAGGATGTCACTACAGAAACCTTGCCACTTTCAGGGTTTATTTCGTTAACGCCTTTATCAAGAGAACAGGTTAAAGATCTAAAAAGCATTATTCCCGTGCCCATCAATGTGCAGCAGCTGAGTAATTCACAGCAAGACACCGGCTCGTTGCCCGACAGTTTTAAGCTTAACCTTTGGGCAATGGGAGCGCTTATGGCGGTGGTGGCACTTTTTATTGTGTTAAACGCATTGAATTTAATGTATCGCACACGACTTCCCAACATAATAAGGCTTAGACAGCTTGGTATAGCAAGCCGGTACTTAACGATAGGGCTACTCATAGAGCTCTTTTTATATTGCTTAGTAAGTGTTCCCATAGGATGTGCTTTAGGTTTTTATGCAGCGTCTATGCTGTCTCCCATTATTAGCGGAACATTTTCTTCATTGTTCGACGCGGTATTTGTAACACCCGATGTTAGCTTGCTTACAACCTTGTCTTTATCGGTGTGCATTACTTTTTTGGCGTTAGGTATTTTTGCTCTACTTCCTGCGAAGCAGCTTTCAGGGGCGCTTTCAATTAACAATGTAAAAGCCGCACATGCATTTACTAAACGGTTTGTGCTTAGCACTACGCTAGCTGGATTAAGTCTGTTACTTGTTGCCCACTGGTTTGTGTCATCAACACTGCATGCTCTTTTATTTGTTGCATTGTTGCTGCTGGTTAGCTGTACGCTGGTGATTTTATGGCTGCCCTTGCTGGCAAACTGGGTGGTATCTATTACACCCACCCACAAGCCTGTTTTGCATTTTATTATTGCCAGCACGGCTCAACTTTCCTCCCGCACAAAACTGGCAGTGTGCGCTTTTTTCATTGCGCTTACCGCTAATATTGGAATGAACGTTATGACCGACAGCTTTCGCTCGGCAACAGAGAGCTGGTTAACGCAACGTCTTTATGCACCAGCGTATCTATACACAGACGTACCTCTTTCTGAAATTGCGCTGCCTGAAGGCGCAGTAGCCACGCCCCTTTTAAGACTTCAGGGTAAATTAGCAGGCAATAAACTTGAAAGATCGAAGGCAAACGCATTTGCTGTATCAATAAGCAGCTACCCTATTCATAACGAGGGGAAGCTGGCATTTGTGGTAGATAGCGAAGTGCAGAACGCATGGACAAAATTTGAAAAAGGTAAAGGTGTCTATATAAATCAGCAGCTTGCATTTGCTCACGATATAGAAATTGGCGATACGCTTACAATAAACAGAATTGCCGCTGAAAACGTTGCCTCTGATAATGTTGCTTCTGGAAATACGTATTCCAAAATGACGAATAACCATTATTTCAGTAGTACGCCGTCGTTTAATGTACTGGGTATCTATCCTGACTATGGCAGCATGCGCTCACAAATCTTACTTCCACTCTCCCAGTTCAACAGGGCTACTATTGGCGATGAGGCTTTTTCTGGAGTGCTTGCAATTTCATACAATAATGAGGAAAAGTCAGCTTACTTAACAAATACCGACATACTGGATGCTCAGGGAAACTTATTCACTAGAGAAGAACTACTCAAGCTTTCCATGGATACCTTCGATAAGACCTTTATCTTAACTGACGGGCTTAATATTACTACGCTGCTAGTGGCCGGCATTGCGTTTGCCGTCTCTTTGAGCATATTGTCGCTAAGCAATGCTTCGTCGCTATCTGTGTTGCGGGCACTTGGTGTGAGTAAAACTAGGGTAAAGCTAAGCTTATTGGGACAATATATTTTCTTGTGCATACTAACCGCCTTACTTGCTGTGCCATTCGGCATTTACCTGGCCTATGTCTTTATTTTTCAGGTAAATAGGCTGGCTTTTAACTGGGTTTACCCCCTTTCGGTTGATGCTGGCGTTATTATTACAAGCGTAGCCGTGTCTCTTGGCATTATCTGCCTAGTTATTGCGCTTCCGCTAGGCAGAATGAAACCTAAAGTCGATTTACGTCAGGATACCCCACTGTGATTTTTCAAAGTGATAAACAAACTGTTCTTAAGCAATCTGCTCTTAAGCAATACATTGTCAAACAAGTGAAACGGGGCTGTGTCGTCATTTTCTCTGCGATAACACTACTATGCGCTGCCTGCACAGATAACACTGGTGAACGCTCTGACTCCGCTGACGGCTCTTATCTCGCTAAAGGCTCTTATTCAGCTAAAGGCTCTCATTCCGCTGAAGGCTCTTACTCCGCTGAAGGCTCTGCCGAATCAGCCGACACCGGGCCCTCGCAGTTTTTTGGTGCTTTTTCACAAGAAACTGAAAATGTGTACATGCCAGTAACTAAGGCACGCCCCATGACACTGCCAGAAGATCACAAAAGTCACCCAGAATTCCAATTAGAATGGTGGTATCTCACCTTTGTGTTAGAAGATGAGGAGAACAACGAATATGGCCTTCAATACACTTTATTCCGCTTCAGTAATGCGGCTGATAACATGGTAAAAACTGCATGGTCTGAGCCTCAGCAGTGGATGGGGCATGCTTCTTTGCACAGCAAAACCGAACATTACTTTGAAGAGCGATTGGCCGCAGGAGGTGTGGGCAACGCCTTTGTCAAAACCTCCCCATTTAGCGCTGTAATAGACAACTGGTCTTGGACATCTGAGGGGGCATCGCCCTTCCCCGCCGCTCTTGCTTTTTCAATTAACCAAGACGTTGATGTGGCGTTATCGCTATCAACTTACGGACCTTTTATAAAGCAGGGAGAAAGTGGCTATAGCAAAAAAACACAAAATGAGCAGCTTCGCTCTTATTACTATAGCCAGCCTTTTATTGATGCAACCGGCACGGTTACTATCAACAATCAATCATTTAACGTAAAAGGTCTGGGTTGGTACGATCATGAATGGACAAGTCATCTTGCTAACGACAGTGCCATGGGCTGGGATTGGTTTTCACTGCATTTGAATGACGGGAGTAAGCTAATGGCTTTTCGCATGCACTCGCTAGACGACAGCCAAATTGCCAACAACACAGCCAGCGACACAAGAAGAACACAAAACGAAATTTATACAACGGGAACTTACATTACCAAAACTGGTAAAGCAAAAACCTTGCAGCAAAACGATATACACATTCGCCCGTTAAAAAGAGAGAGAATTGTTACTGAAAAAGCCTCAGACAAAAACAACACTAAGCATGAAGCTGAACATAGCGTGCCAACGTCTTGGGAGATTTCCATCCCCAGTAAAAAACTTAAGGTAAACGTGGCTGCATTTAAAACTGGGCAGTGGAACCACAGTTTATTTCCCTACTATGAAGGGCGAGTATCAATCTCGGGAACTCACGACGGCAAGGGTTTCATGGAACTGACTGGGTATTAATTTGCAACAAAGCAGTAGCGCCTAATAAATAGACCAGTTAATCCGCTCACTTAGTGAAGTTAATGCCGCTACGCCAAGTTGCGAATTACCCACACTATTCAGCGCTGGCGAAAACACGCAGATAGTAAAACGCCCGGGAACCACAGCAACAATGCCGCCACCTACGCCACTTTTTCCCGGCAGACCTACTTTAAAGGCAAAACTTCCGGCTTCATCGTACATGCCGCTTGTGGCAAGTAATGCATTAACTTGCTTGGTTTGATAAGGCGTTAATACCTGTTCGTCGGCACACGCAGACTTACCACTATTGGCGAGAAAGCTAATTGAGCGAGCTAAGTCTTCACAACTCATTTCCAAAGCGCAGTTGTGAAAGTAATTGTGAAGCACATCTTCAACTTCATTTTCAAAATTGCCGTAGGCTTTCATTAAGTAAGCCATTGCTGCATTGCGGGAGCGATGTTGAAACTCAGATTCCGCAACCACTTTATTCACCATTATCTCGCCATTGCAAGACAAGCGACGCACGAAATCGCGCATGGCAATATGCGGCGACGCAAACCGCGACTGTACCATATCGCTTACCACCAGCGCACCAGCATTAATGAATGGGTTTCTTGGCAGTCCATTTTCGTACTCAAGCTGTACCAGTGAGTTAAACGGAAGGCCCGAGGGCTCGCACCCAACTCTATCCCACATGGTTTCGCCGTAATGGTTAATGGCCAGTACCAAGTTAAATACTTTGGAAATACTTTGAATGGAAAAGGGAACTCCGGCATCACCGATTGATGTGATATGCCCTTGAATATCACATATGGCAATGCCGAATTGACGAGGGTTAACGGTAGCAAGCGCGGGTATATAGTCGGCAACCTTTCCCATTCCAAGCATGGGTTCTACTTCGTTATAAATATCTTGAAGTAGCGCTCGCATATCGTCATTCATCAAGTTATGTCTTCCCTATTTTACGTGTTTGAAGAACCTTTTATAGCAATCCTAAATCTTTGCCAACAAAGCAATACACTATGCTGGCAAATCTGCATAGCTGCTAAGTCAATTCAATCAATTAAGTCAGTCGTTGATTAAAGAGCAGGTTTTGATACGGACTTTTCTTCTAAAAGGCCGAATATTTTCTTAGCAATATCAGTATTGTCTATTTGCCCGATAAACGATGTGTATCCCGCACCGAACGCAAACACTTCAACATCAACGCCAGTGTGACCAGACGTTGTCCACCCTGTATTGGTTTTCACGTCAAGAAATGACTTAATAGCAGAGTAACGGGTTTCTTCATCTTGATCCGATACGCTGTCCAACATAGCAAGCTCGTCGCTTGTAAGAGAAAGCCCTAACTTTTCAGCTGCGTACTCAGCAGACATTTCGTTATCCACCATGCCTTTTGCAATTGTGCGTGCCGATGCCGACATCTTATGCAAATGTTCCGGGCTCCAACGATAGTCGCCTCCAGCTCCAATAGTCAGGCCGCCAGTACTGTGGTCGGCGGTGAGCACAACAAGCGTATCTGGGTTATCTTCAACATAACCACGTAAATACTCTATGGTTTGCGCCAAGTCATGCATTTCGGCCATTGCAGAGCCAATATCATTGGCATGCCCAGCCCAATCTACCTGGCTTGCTTCTACGAGCAAAAAGAACCCGTTATCGTTTTCAAGATGCCTAACAGCCTGCTTAGTTAAATAAGCTAGGCGATCTTTTCGCACATCATCGAGAACTGCGGGCAATGCAACCGGTGCGAATAAACCAATTACGTTGCTACCTTTGGGCACATCAGCAAGGTTTTCATAAGAATCTGCGTACTGATACCCATCGTTGATGAATTGGGCAAGAATATCTCTGTCTTCGCGCTTAAAGTAGGTAGTTCCACCACCTAACATGACGTCAGCCACTGGCTCGCCATTCACTTTAATGTCGTAAAAATCGTTGGCAATGTCGTTGTAGTTTTTGCGGCTTTCATTGTGGGCAATGTAAGAAGCAGGCGTAGCATGAACTATTTGCGATGTAACCGCCAAACCGGTTCTCATGCCTAAGCCCTTCGCATAGTGCATTACTGAATTTACTGGCTCCATTTCTACATCAACACCAATAGCGCCATTATACGACTTGGTGCCGGAGGCCAGCGCTGTAGCCGCAGCAGCTGAGTCGGTAACATAGCCTGATACATGTGCAGGGTGAGTAGATGCATTACCCACTAAGATATCATCGAAAACCACTTTTTCTATTTCAGGGGTATTTTTATCATCTACAAAGTTGCGATAAGCAGTGGTATACGCAGGGCCCATTCCATCTGCAACAACCATAATGATATTTTTGGGAGTGTTAGTTGCCACCGTTTTATCGATATTATTATTTGGCTCAGTAACTGTGCATCCAGCGAGTAATGCGATAGAGGCGCTGCTTACTAACGACGCACGAACAACTTTTTTAACCATGAATAGCTTCCCTGAGTAAGTAACATGCACATATCAGGAGACTCATAGCAAAAACTGACTACAGCAAAACCTGAAAGCGCAAACCGTTACGCAATAATTTAAATAGATACTAGGGCGTGTTGATCTTTGCTGTGCATTTAGCCCAAAACTCGTACAACAAAGGTGAACACGCCCTAGATAGAAAGAATGTTTTATAGCTGGAGATTGTAAAGCACACAGGCATTAACCACAAAACTTTAAGATAAGTCAGCGATTACTTGCGAGTAAACAGCGGTTGGTACGCTAAACCTTACTCACCGTGTTCTGCAAGGTACTCTCGCATGCGTTGCTGCGCAACATCGACCAACATGTCGGGTTGGAATTTAGATATAAAGCGATTGCATCCCACTTTTTCCACCATCGCATCGTTGAAGCTGCCGCTTAACGATGTATTTAATGCAATAAACAAATCACTCATTCGCGGATCACTTCTCACTTCAGCGGTAAGCCTGTAACCGTCCATTTCTGGCATTTCAGCATCGGTGAACATAAGTAGAATCTCATCCACGGGGTTCTTGCCCTCATCGGCCCACTGCTTCAACAGCGCAAGCGCTTGAGCACCGTTTTTACGTTCAATAATGCTTATACCTAACTGAGAAAGCGTATCGTTTATTTGTTTTCTAGCAGTACTGGAGTCATCCACAATCAATACTTTCTTGCCAACAAAGTGATTAACAATTTCGGTGTCGAGTATTTCTTCTGATATAGAGATGTCGTAATCGATGATTTCAGCAAGTACCTTCTCTACATCGATGATCTCCACCATCTCATTTTTACCTTCAACATTCACCTGCGTGATGGCGGTAAGATAATTAGACTTACCCATGCCACTTGGCGGGGGCTGAATGGTATCCCATGATGTATTCACAATGCTTTTCACCTGACCAATGATAAAGCCCTGCACGCTGCGGTTGTATTCGGTAATAATCACGTTTCTGGCGATTTCATCGGTCGCTGCACCGCGCATTTTTATTGATTGGCGCAGGTCGATAACAGGAATGGCGCTGCCTCTATAATTCATTACTCCCCGTAAGTTATCGTGAGAGCCCGGCATAGAGTTTAGCTTAGGCATATTAATAACGGGTATACGGATTTAATGGTTGATGGGGCACCTTTACCCCACCAACCTGATACCATTATCAGATGGTTGATAGATCGACTCCGTAGTTGAGTTCCTCTGACCAGCAGTAGGTGAAGCATCAACCAGATAATCCGATGAGATGCCGGTCTGTCTCACTCTCATGCAAAGGTAAGATCAACCATTTAATCCGCTTACCCTTAATAACTTCTTTTATCTTAAAAACGTTCATCGCGAATATATGACGTGTACCTAGCTGAAACATCAATAGTTCCAGTCTATTTTCACCAACTAACTTGGTTCTTTGGTCAACAGACGACAATACACTTTTGCTCATACTACTCACTTTTACTCTGTTTAAAGATGCCTAAAATTGAAGCCGCAATAGACATTTGCTATTACTTTGCTGTTACTTTGTTTTTAGGGTGTCGCAACTTTTCATATATACCCTAACTATAGCGTTAAACATAGGAATCTTCCTGATAAATTAAAATACCGAAATCTTGTAAGTGCGGCTCCTGCTTTTCTAAGTTCAATTATCGCGTCTTACATAGTCTCTAATATAGCCTCTAATGTCGCCCACACATTCACAAAATAAATGACCGCAATGCAAAATATATATTTCTATTATTCACACAACCCCACTAGGATGAAATGGAACTCGCGGAAACGCCCTACAGCTTGCACATAGTGAATGACAAAAGCGCGTTATACGTAAAAAATATAAACATAGACGGGAGAGACGCTCATGTCGCAATACCAACAAGATATTGATAACTTCGCAACATTGAAAGCAGCACAAAAAGGCACATGGGAAGGCATTAACCCAGAGTATGCCGCTCGTATGAAGCTTCAAAATCGTTTTAAGACCGGTTTAGACATCGCTCGCTACACTGCCGCAATTATGCGTAAAGATATGGAAGAGTACGATGCAGACTCATCGCAATACACACAGTCTTTAGGTTGCTGGCATGGTTTTGTAGGCCAACAAAAAATGTTGTCGGTTAAAAAGCATCAGGGTACAACAAGTAAAAGCTACCTTTACCTTTCTGGCTGGATGGTAGCGGCACTTCGCTCAGAGTTTGGCCCTCTTCCAGACCAGTCGATGCATGAAAAAACTACCGTTTCATCGCTTATCGAAGAGCTTTACACTTTCCTACGCCAGGCTGACGCACGAGAACTAGGCGACCTTTTCCACAAACTAGACGATGCCAAAGCAAACGGCGGCGACGTTGCTGCTATTCAAGCAGAAATTGAAAACTACGAAACACACATTGTTCCAATTATTGCCGATATCGATGCAGGCTTTGGTAACGAAGAAGCGACGTACTTACTTGCAAAGCAAATGATTGAAGCGGGTGCATGCTGTATTCAAATTGAAAACCAAGTATCTGATGCCAAACAGTGTGGTCACCAAGACGGTAAAGTGACAGTTCCTCATGAAGACTTCTTAGCAAAAATTAACGCAGTACGTTACGCGTTTCTTGAGCTAGGTGTAGACGACGGCGTTATTGTGGCTCGCACAGATTCACTTGGTGCAGGACTTACTCAAAAAATCCCAGTGTCTCAGTCTGAAGGCGATTTAGCTGCACAGTACAACGCGTTCCTGAAAACAACTGAAGTAAACGGTGCCGACGATGTTAACGAAGGCGACCTTCTGCTTAAACAAGGTGGTAAGTTAGTAAAACCTGAGCGCCTTCCAAATGGCTTGTTCAGATTTAAAGACGGCTCTGGTTTCGACCGCGTGGTACTAGACTGTGTTACATCGCTACAGCACGGTGCAGATTTACTATGGATTGAAACTGAAAAGCCACATGTAGGTCAAATTGCCGAAATGGTTAACGCTATCCGCGAGCAAGTACCTAATGCGAAACTAGTTTACAACAACTCACCATCATTCAACTGGACACTTAACTTCCGCCAGCAAGTATTCGATGCTTGGAGCGAAGAAGGTAAAGATGTTTCTGCTTACAACCGTGCGGGCCTTATGGCTGTTGAATATGACGATACCGAGCTTGCAGCAGTTGCTGATGAGAAGATTAAGAGCTTCCAAGCTGATGCAGCACGTGAGGCAGGTATTTTCCACCACCTTATTACGCTTCCAACTTACCACACTACCGCCTTGTCTACAGACAACCTAGCGAAAGGCTACTTCGGCGAAGATGGTATGTTAGCTTACGTTCGCGGCGTGCAGCGCCAAGAAATTCGCCAAGGCCTTGCGTGTGTTAAACACCAAGCGATGGCAGGTTCTGATTTAGGTGATACACACAAAGAGTACTTCTCTGGTGATGCGGCACTTAAAGCATCGGGTGAAGATAACACCATGAACCAGTTCGACGTTTAACGGAAAGTTCCCAACCTTTCCTTTACTGGGCACCTTCGGGTGCCCTTTTTTATGGGTTTAGAAAATCCATATTCATAACTCTTATGAAATATATATTCACATACACGTTAAATAAGCTCCTTTGCCCAGCTAAATAATCAAAAACTGTCGCCACCTCATATTACAATAAAAAATAACAACAGAATTTCATATAGTTAGATTTAAGCGTAAAAAGCAGCATAAGACTAAACGCTTATCTGACAAGCGCTATAAAACCCTTTATAATACGTTTTAAATATCATCTTCATAAAGAGCATTCCAACTATGAATATAGCGAAGGTCGACCTTAATTTACTGGTTTACTTAGACGTTTTATTACGTGAAGGCAGCGTTACCAAAGCGGCTAACCAGCTCAGCATTACTCAGCCCGCTATGAGTAACGGCTTAAAACGCCTTCGCGACCTGTTTAAAGATCCGCTCTTGGTAAGAACAAGCGATGGAATGACGCCCACTAAACGTGCACTAGAACTTCAGCCAATCATACGAGATGTATTAGGACGTTTAGAAAGCTCTATTCAGCCAGAAACCGAATTCGATCCACTAACCAGTGAAAGAACATTCCGCATAATGACTAGTGACTATGCAGAGAGCACTCTTTTACTCGAGCTGGTAGGCAGACTTGCCGAGTTAGCGCCTAATATTACGCTGGATTTAATTACGCCGAGCGACGTAACCTTTCACGATGTTGAGCAGGGCAAAGTAGACATGGCAATAAACCGCTTTGACGAACTGCCTCTTTCATTCCATCAGAAAGTAGTTTGGTACGACACGTTTAGCTGTGTAATGAGCGCCGATCACCCCTTAGTGCAACGCTGCGATTTAGAGAGTTACTTGAACGCCCAGCATATTTGGGTAAGTAAAACAGGCTTCGGTGTAGGAGTAGGTATCGATCCTAATGAAGTACAAAAGTTAGGCTGGGTTGATGCAGAGCTAACTAAGATAGGAAAACAGCGTGCTATTCGCGTGTTTACCCGCCACTATCACGCTGCGCTTCAAATTGCGAAAAAACAAAAGCTTATTGCTACATTACCTAGTAAAGCAGCGAAGTTATTCAAACACGATCCGGACGTGGTAATTAAAGAGCCTCCTTTTGATATTCCGCCTATTGCATTGAAGATGGCATGGAGCGCTCTGCTTCATCACGACGCCGGTCACATTTGGCTGCGCAGGTTAATTAGCGACGTTGCCAGTGAAATGAATGCCGTGTAATTGCACATCGAAATAGGGAAAGCGAGAACATTCACCCAGATTATGACAAAGATACAAACCATAAATTAAAAAACTATCTCTAGACGCACTACACTCTAGGCTATGTACTGTTTAAATGTTCGCTGAGTTTATTGGGCAATTTGGAAACACGCCAATGATGAACTCGGCTCTAAGCCAAGTACTGAATTAAGTTAAGTACCGATAAGTTAAATATCGAACTAGGTTAAATATCGATTGGCTACTTTATTCTGTAACAGCCTAGGCAAAAACACAGCAGTAAGAATACTTACCTATAAAAAACAACGTATAGAGGTAGTTATGCAAGGATATATCACTCGCGGCCGTCTACAGGTTGCAGAAC
This sequence comes from Alteromonas sp. RW2A1, assembly GCF_001886475.1. NCBI lineage: Bacteria > Pseudomonadati > Pseudomonadota > Gammaproteobacteria > Alteromonadales > Alteromonadaceae > Alteromonas > Alteromonas sp. RW2A1. The sequence goes on from NZ_CP018031.1 coordinate 2,927,526, forward strand.
AACTCGATAATTTTATTAATCAGCAGGCCATTGTAGGCACGGGCGTGCAGCAAGATACGTTCTGGAAAGGCGCTGAAGCACTCTTTGCAGAGCTCATACCTCAAAATCGTGCGCTGCTTGAAAAGCGTGAACAGCTCCAGCTTGCCATCGACGACTACCATAAAGCGGGCAACCCTGCGTCGGGAAGCGAATACACAGCATTCTTAAAGAAAATTGGGTATTTGGTAGAGCAACCCAAAAGCGTAACCGCAACTACAGCGAATGTAGATGCGGAAATTGCCACTATGGCGGGGCCACAACTGGTAGTGCCCATCAACAATGCTCGCTACGCACTAAACGCCGTTAACGCCCGTTGGGGAAGCTTATATGATGCTCTATACGGCACAGACGTTATAGGTACAGAAGACGGAGCCGAACCTGGCAAATCGTATAATCCTGTGCGCGGCGCTAAAGTAGTTGCGAAAGCGAAAGCCTACCTAGACAGCATGATCCCCCTTGCCAAAGGTAGTCATGCCGACGCCGCAGAATACAAAATAGAAACGGGTAAGCTATCAGTTCGCCTAACAGACGGTGATATCACTACACTGGCTAACACAGAACAATGGCTGGGCTATCAAGGTGATATTAACGCGCCTTCAGCACTGCTTTTTGCTCACAATGGTCTTCACTTTGAAATTCAAATAGATCCTACTCATCCCATTGGTGAAAGTGACTCAGCCAATGTGAAAGATGTACTGGTTGAAGCTGCCTTGACTACTATTATGGACTGCGAAGATTCGGTGGCAGCCGTAGATGCTGAGGATAAAACATTGGTTTACAGCAATTGGCTAGGCCTAATGAAAGGCACACTAAGCATTGAAATGACAAAAGGTGGTAAAAGCATAGTTCGAGCAATGCACAGCGACCGTGTATACCACCCATCAAAGCATGCGGCTCAGGAGACAACATCTCAAAGCGAATTAGTGTTATCAGGTAGAAGCTTGATGTTCGTTCGTAACGTAGGTCATTTAATGACAAACAACGCCATGCTGTTCGATGGTGAAGAAGTGCCAGAAGGGATTATGGACGGGCTTATCACTTCTCTTATTGCTAAGCACGACTTACTCGGCAACAGCGAGTTTAAAAATAGCCGTGAAGGTAGTGTTTATATTGTTAAGCCTAAAATGCACGGGCCAGAAGAAGTGGCGTTCTCCAACGTATTGTTCGAACGTATTGAAGACATTATTGATGTTCCACGCAACACGCTTAAAATGGGCATTATGGATGAAGAGCGCAGAACCAGCGTTAACCTTCAAGCTTGTATTGCCGAGGCAAAATCTCGCGTTGTGTTTATCAATACTGGCTTTTTAGATCGCACCGGCGATGAAATACACACCTCTATGCTAGCTGGGCCGTTTGCAGAAAAAGCAACATTGAAAACCATGCCGTGGATTAAAGCCTACGAAACGGCAAATGTAGCCGTTGGCTTGCGCTGCGGACTATCTGGTAAAGCTCAGATAGGTAAAGGTATGTGGCCAACCCCTGATGAAATGCAAAATATGATGGAGGCCAAAATTGGTCACCTTAAAGCGGGGGCGAATACGGCATGGGTACCCTCTCCTACTGCTGCAACGCTGCACGCACTGCATTATCACGATGTAAACGTATTTAATGTACAAAAGCAGTTAGATGAAAACTTCGATGGTTTAAGTGACATTCTTACTATTCCGCTTTTAGAAGACACGTCAAGCCTAACTCGTGACGGAATAAAGCGTGAAATCGATAACAATGTTCAGGGAATTTTAGGCTACGTTGTTCGCTGGGTGCATCAAGGTGTAGGCTGCTCGAAAGTGCCTGACATTAATGATGTGGGCTTAATGGAAGACAGGGCCACGCTGCGTATTTCTTCGCAGCACATTGCCAATTGGCTAGAGCACGGCATTGTAAGCGTTGATCAGGTGAAAGAGTCGCTCTCTCGTATGGCTGTGTTAGTAGACGAGCAGAACGCGGGCGACCCAGAGTATATACCGATGGCGCCAGACTTAGAAAACTCTATTGGCTTTCAAGCTGCTAGCGATTTAATTTTTAAAGGGAAAGAACAACCATCTGGTTATACCGAGCCTTTACTGCATGCTAAACGCCGTGAGATGAAAGCTAAACTGGCTAGCTAGTTTTTTCGAGAGTAAGAAAGCAGGGAACTACAAAGACGGGCGCCATAGGACGCCCGTTTTTTAGTTGTAAAACACAAGAGTAGCCTAGCCCTTGGCGATAATAATTGCTTCCAATTAGTGGCTATTTGCCTTGCCTACACTATGATTAAATAATTCACTGTAATTACGTACTTTTACAATGCATTTTGCAGTAAGCCTGAGACCAGTATGCTAAGAAAACCTATGCCAACAGAGCCTGCGCCTCGCACCCACATCGTTCCTATATTTTCTGGTGGAGGAACCCGGTTAAGTGCGCACATTGGTATATTAAAAGCGCTGCAAGATATGAATATAAGCTTTTCAACATTGGTAGGTGTCTCGGGAGGCTCTATAGTTGCTGCGTTGTTTGCCAAAGGCTATTCCGTTGAGCAAATGCGAGAGTTAGCCCTTAATACCGATTTCAAACAATTTACGGCGTTCTCTATTTTCCGTTTACTCCGAGAAGGCGGTCTCTCATCTGGCGATGTGTTTCAGGAATGGATTGATGAGCAACTAGAGGGTGCCACTTTCAACGATATGCCCATGGCATTGAATATATTAGCGACCGATGTAAATGGCGGCGGGCCGGTTCTGTTTAACCGCACTACTACACCGGACATGAAAGTATCCGAGGCGGTTCGCTATTCTATGTCTATTCCGCTCATTTTTTCGTTTAAGCCTTTTAAAGAATACCTTCTGGTAGACGGCGCTATACTGTCTGAAGACGCTCTTTTTGAAGACTGGCAAGGCGACGGCACGCCTTCAGTGTGCTTTCGACTGCAAAGCACTAAGCAAAAACGTAGAGAAATAAAAAAGAGCGTATTACAACTTCCCCAATATGTGGGCATGCTAATACGCACTTTCATGACAGCGATGTCGAGGGAATATGTAAATGCGCGCTACTGGCACAACACAGTAGTCGTGAATACAGGCGAAATATCTGCTGTTGATTTTTCACTCACGCCAGAGATTAAAAACGCCCTTTTCGACCTTGGATATTCTACGACTAGGGAGTTTTTGCCGAGGAAATATGCGGGGTATGTTCAAAGTAACAGGCGATCATAATCTAGTTTGAATAGTAACTTTTATACCACAGTGCAAACTTCTCTACCCCCTCTTCTATGGACGTCTTGGGTTGATACCCGGTCAATTCAGTCAATCGAGATACATCTGCATAGGTATCTGGTACATCGCCTGGTTGTATAGGCAACAAGTTTTTATTTACCTTGCTATCAAACGCCTTTTCCATCAATTCAATAAAGCTAAGAAGATGCACTGGCGTTTGAGCGCCTATGTTAATTACTTCATACTTATCGCCAGAGATATTTGCGTTAGAACCTTTACCGTCGACTCTATCTAACGACCTTACAATACCCTCAACAATGTCATCTATGTATGTAAAGTCTCGTCTATGCTCACCATAATTATAAACATCAATACTTCTTTTTGATGATATCGCTTTGGCAAACTTCATAGGGGCCATGTCTGGTCGGCCCCAAGGCCCGTATACAGTAAAAAAACGCAGGCCGGTTGTCACTAAGCCATATAAATGGCTATAGGTATGTGCCATCAACTCGTTGGCTTTTTTGGTGGCGGCGTAAATACTAACCGGGTGATCAACATTATGCTTTTCAGAAAAAGGCATTTCTTTATTTGAGCCGTAAACAGAACTTGAAGATGCATAAACCAAGTGCGGAATATTGGTATGCCGACATCCCTCTAAAATGTTCATAAAGCCAACGACATTACTATCAATATACGCGTTAGGGTTTTCAAGAGAGTATCGAACACCAGCCTGCGCTGCTAGGTGAATAACGCCATCGAACTTTTGCTGCTCGAAGAGTGCAGCCATACCTTCACGGTCTTCCACACCCATTTCAATAAACGAAAAACGAGATGAGGCGCTCGATGACTTAATTTCAGCTAGCCGTGCATGTTTTAAATTCACATCGTAGTAATCGTTAATATTGTCAATACCGACTACTTCGTCACCGCGGTTAATCAGGTATTGAGATACGGAGGCGCCGATGAAGCCGGCTGCGCCGGTGACTAAAATTCTCATAACCTTTCCTTAAACCTTATGTTCCCGTGAGGATTTGGTAAAAACATGCTTTCCTAATAACATTTTCGTCATACCTCTTAGTAATTTCATACTGGTATGATAAGCCAAAGTGCCTATAGGCATTTTTAAAAAATGACCTCTAGCTTCTGCAAGTGCATTTAATGCTCCTCGTTCGCCCGATAATAGTAGCGCATGTTTTGGCTCTGATACTTTACTAAGTAGGTTAACCTCCCATGTAGGTATCTCGCCAATATATTCTATGACTTGCGTGTGCACCCATTCAGGCAAATTCAAACTATAACGTGTTTGCAGAAGGTGAAGTGCAATAATACTTTCTTTTTCAAAACCAAAGTCACGATGAAGCGCAAATAAGCAATGATAGAAGTCATCATTCTGGCCTTTTGCCAGCAGCCACAAGTCAGTCATATCGCGAAAAGCAGAGCTATAGTCGTCATTGAAGAATAAATGTATAGCACTATGAAAAAACATGCCTGAATCGTTGAGAGTTAACACCCCGTCAACTTCCCGTTTAACAACTCTTACAAATTTCTCGATGTCTATACTTTTACCGGATATTGGCGGCACCAGGTTGTGATGTAAATCAAGAACGGTGCCTCTAGTACCGTGCTGCATCGGAGGGATTTCATGGGCCCACTGCCGATAATATTTTTCATCGTAGTCGTCTAGCTCTTTGCTAAACCAGCCTTGAATTGCCAACCTGCTTTCAACGTTACTAATAGCGTCTTTTGGCACAAGTACATCAATATCGCTATACACGCGCCCAATAGCTGCGCTATTGTCACAAAGGGTATACGCTGCACCTTTTAACAACAGTAAAAAAGGGGTCTCATTGCCTATTGCTTGCTTAAGGCAATGCGTTTCACACAACACTACAGAACGTTGTTTTTCAGCAAGGATTTCCGCATTCTTACAATGGCGCTGGACATTATCAGGAAGAAAACCCGTCATTCCTTGTTTTTTGAGAAGCAAATAAAACCGCGCAAGCAAGTTTTCGTGGCGTAATACCAAAACAAGAGCGTTCCATTGATGAAGTGTAAAAGACGACGTAGACTCTGGCTGTGTAAAAGCCTTTAATACTTGTTGACTACTTAACATGTTCAGTACCAATCACTTCTTCGGTTAAAAAGCTATCTAGTTCCTCTAAGCTGCTATATTCAACTTCAAATGAAGATGCATGTTCTACTAACTTGATTAACGACTTCACGCCTTGTTCTTGAAGTACCGTATAATTAAAAGCGTTTTCTGCAAGTGCTGTGTAAGCCGTTGCCTGGTCCATGTCGTAAACATCAAAAAATATATCTTTATTATACTTGGGAAAAACGATGCCAACTACTTTGGCTTGTTCAGCCTCTTTTGCTACCGCGATATCACCTGGTGCCATATGAACTACATCACCTTTATGCGTGTCTTTAGCGATGGTAGAAAATACGTCGTTTGGATACCATGACTTTACAAGGTTAATAGAATCATTCTTCAAACATATTGGCCTCACAAATGGAGTCACCGTTGACGTCTGCGGTGTGATTAACGCCATTTCGTCTGACAACAGGCGCCAGCCGTTCCTTGATAAATAAGCGGTAAGAGTACTTTTACCCGACCCTGGTGGTGCGGGGAATAAAACCGCCCTGCCATCTTTAGCTAGCACTGCGGAGTGAATAATAAGGTGAGATACTTCATGTGCGGCAACCACCCAATTTAACCCCCACTCAAGCATAGCAAAAGCTTGTGACTGGTTAAGCGGTTTGAACGGTTCCATTTTGTCACACTGGAATCGCGCTTGGTCGTTGATTAAACGCCTTATACCACCAGAGTGGGTCACCGATACGCGATAATCTATGAAGCCATCATGATTTTCAGGCTGCACTACACGCTTACCATACAGGTTTTCTAGGTTATCGATGACAGACTTATGGTGTGAAGTGATATGAAATGCAAACGGGGAGCATAACAAAATACGTTTATATACCAAGCAAAAAGCCCTTACGTGTTAGGTCTTCTAAAACTTTATCACCTAGTTGCACACGTACACCACCATCATTGCACTCTAAAATAACGCATTCTTCGCAATTTAGCAGTACAGAAACGTCTGAATATGTGTCGTAGAGAATAACTCCGCTCTTGTCGCCAAACTGATGGCAAAGAACGGAGGCATTTAGCTTCACAACGACTGGTAGTTAGATGGGTTTGCAATAATTCCAGCAAGTTCTGTTGCTGAATTAACCGGGTCAGCGAAGGTAAGTTCCGCCAATTTCAACGCGTATTCATACTCATCATTAAACGGGCGACCGTTAGCTACGGGGTAATGAACATCAGACCCTACTGGAGTGTTACCATATTTCGCGTTCAAGTACATGGCAACCATTAAACGGTTGTAGTCACTAGGGCCGGCTACCCAAGGTGCGTTTCCTGCAGTTTTTTTATTGTTTTTTAACAGCAGTACATCGGCAAGTGTTCTGCTCGCACCAATTTTCTTCACTGAGCGATCTTCTTTATAGCGAATGCCTTGATTCGCGCGTGAGTTATAGCCGGTTTCGCCAAATACATCAACAAACCTTTCCGACGGAACTAGCGTTATGTTAGAAGCCCAATAGTCAGGCCCCTGCAGTCTTAAGGTACCGCCGTTAGCCCAATCAGAACCATGTCCAGATGCTACTATTGAGTTAGTGATGCCGTTCGCCCAAACAGATTTTACTGGTAAAGACACAAACGCAGCGCCAACAGCAGTTCTTTTAACGAAGCGTCTTCTACTTTGCGTAGTTTCGTTGATTTTTGATTTGTCCATTTTATGCTCTACCACTTTTTTTTCGAAAACATGAATGTTTTCATTTCGCCGTTGCCAAAATATATGCAAAAAGCAAGCCAGAAAATAAAACCTTGTTCTTAAACAGGATTTTTTTGCAAAAAAATAAAAATGTAAAATTTTTCAACAATATATAAATAAAGTTCCACGCACATAGTATGCTCTAACAGAAGAGACTAACAAACTAGACTGTTTATCTGACTGTTACTTTTCACATAGAACGATTTAGTTAATAAAAACTTGTTTTGCAATTGTTAAAGTATATACCAATACTAAATTCTTCTCGATGTAATTATTTAATCTATTTTTAAGAGGTGCGTGTCCGCATGGAAAAACTTAGGTGCGTTTTAACAAGTGTGCTTTCGGAGTACGCAAATGTGTTATCGAGTCACGACAAAATAGCGCCTTATAACGTTAATACAGAGGCACTCAACTCAACGGTTTTTTGCGTTGTTGAAGCAAAGGACAAAGCTGCTGTTTCGCGCTTGTTAGAAGTAGCGAACGCCCATGAGCAGCACAATATTGGATCTTTTTCTATTTACCCGATAAGTACAGGCAAAAATTGGGGTTATGGCTCTGCCGTACCAAGTACAATTAATGGCAATGTGGTATTGCTCGACCTTTCTGCACTTAACGGCATTAATTACTTCGACAAACAAAATGGCTTAGTGACAATTGAGCCAGGCGTTTCTCAACAACAGCTTTATGACTTTTTACAAGAACAAAACGCGTCCTTTATGGTGCCAGTTACGGGAGCAGGTCCTACTACCAGTATTCTCGGTAACGCTCTAGAACGTGGGTATGGGATTACGCCAATTGCCGACCATTTCACCGCTGTTACTGCCATAAAAGGTTATTTGGCTGACGGGAGTTTTTACGAATCATCATTGCAAGCAATGAGTAATGCCACAAACCCCAATCACGAAGATTGCTATGTAGATAAAACCTTCAAATGGAAGCATGGCCCCTACCTCGATGGCATTTTCACTCAATCTGGCAATATGATAGTAACCGAAGTAACTATTGCTTTAGCAAGAAAAAAGCCCGCTTTCGACTCTTTCTACATGCGTTTTTTTGACAAAGATAGTTTCGAAACAGCATACGGCGTAGTGCAAGATATCTTCCAAAATTTAGAAGGCGTTGTAGGCTCCATAAATCTAATGGATAAACGCCGCGTGGCCGCCATGGTGGCAGAAAACCCACAAGGCCCAGGCAGCCACGCTGTCATGACAAGCGAACAAGTTAACAGCATTGCTAAAAAATACGATGTTCCGGAATGGACCGTAGTAGGCACGATATATGGCACAAAAGCAGTAACGAAAGCCGCTAAAAAAGATATAAGACGCATCGCTGGAAAAAAAGCGGATCAATTACTGTTCTCTAATAGCTTGCTGATTAATTTAGGCAAGGTTGTAACGAAAAAGGTCAAATCGCCATTATTATCTAGTGCGAGAGAACAGTTAGAAAAGCTGTCGGCAGGGATAGAAGTGATGCAAGGTAAGCCAAGTCAAGTAGCATTACCCTTAGCATATTGGAGAAACCCTCGGATAAAGCCAGACAAAACCCGAATAATGAACCCTGCAGAAGACGGATGCGGCTTACTGTGGTACGCCCCTTTAGTTCCAGCAAAAGCAGATGCTATGAAACAGTTTGTTGATATGATTAGAACTATTGCACCTCGGTACAATATTGAACCAATGATTACGTTTACAAACTTGAGTGGCATTTCAACAGACAGTACCATCCCAATTGTGTTTGATAAGGAAAACCCTCAAGCAACAAAAGATGCACATGACTGCTTAGATGCGCTGGTCACAGAAGGGTTAAAACATGGGTTCATTCCGTATCGCCTTAACATAAAACAGCAACAAGCACTCAATGCGGATAGTACGTTTTGGAAAACTGCCGGCAAAATCGCTCACGCGTTAGATCCAAACGGAATCATCAGCCCAGACAGATATAACCCATATAAAATTAAAGACAGTTAGCTATAATTTTTTGGAAACAACGCTACAAATTTCGTTTTTTCAAAAGGGCATTCACGTGCTTAATCGGAATAGCATAGCTAATACCGCTAGGTGCAGATAGAGCAGACTCTTTACCTTGGCTGACAAAAACCTTATTAATTACCCCAACAACTTCGCCCTTTTCAACACTATAAACTGGGCTACCCGAGTTTCCAGGATACGCAGTAGCATCTAGCTGATACACCATCTCTGGTTTATTTAAGCGATTGAGCATAGCAGAAGTCAGTTGATTGGCGTTCTGAGCAGGTATAGCGTCGGGTGTTATTGCTGATACCATACCTTTGTGTGTTGCAGGGTAAATACCTAAAGCCGCGCCAATAGGAAACCCGGTAAAGGCTACATCAGTGCCAGGTTTAAGCATTGTGTCAGACGCTAGCATAGCGCTTGGTAATGAACCATCAAACTCGAGAAGCGCTAAGTCGTGCAGCGGATCTATTTCTAAAACCTCTGCTTTAAATGCTTGTATTTTTGTTCCTTTTCCTGTTATCACAACGTAATGCTGAACTATTTGAGGATCGAGTATTTTGGACACCACATGATAGTTAGTTACAGCACGCTTTCCATCTGCAACCACAAAACCAGTACCTAAAACCTGATTACCACTGTTTTCTAAAGGTGTGTACAACCCTATTGCAACAACTGACGGTGTGACTGTTTCAACAACTTTCGTAAATTCTTTAGAAGCCACCTGACATGTGCCAAAAATCAACAAAAGAATTGTTATTCGCATACGTTTCATAAATAACGTAGTCTCACACATTATGAACACCCCGATTAATTGTGTTTTGGTAAGGATATGGAACTTCTCAAACTTGTAGCTCTGCAGCTAATAACACCACTGAAGCTATCATTAATACTGTTAGTGCTATCTTTAATACTTCAAGCCATTTCAAAACAACGTATCGCAACATTCACAAAAAGAGTAGCGTTATTTTGGGTATTACTTTGGTCTCAACCATACGCAAGCGATGTATTACTGCATTTTGTTGAATACAAACCCGAGCCTAGAAACGAGCAAGCTTTACAGAAGCCCGATTATATACTCATACTTGCTTGTTATTACAGCACACAAGGTAACGTACCTGAGATCAGCCGTTGGGCCGAGTGCTCACTGCAAAGAAACGTAGAGGGAGTAAGGCTTCACAATAAATCGCAAGCGCCCATTATAATTACTGGCGGCAACTTTCTACACGACAGTTCGATAAATTACAGCGAAGTAGCTCTCAGCTTTTTTACTTCGATGAATATCGATAAAAAGAATCTGATTACAACGAATGAGGGTACAAATACCCATGAAGAAATCTTATCAGCAACACAATATCTCGAGAATAAAAACATTTGGGTAGTTTCATCTGCCACTCATATTTATCGCTTAAAAAGAGAACTTGCTGGCATCACAGCTAGTACCACATTCTTCGCTGTTGATTACCATAGTAAAGGCAGTTTAGAACCATACCTGACATTGCCATCGCAAAGTGCATTAGAAAACGCGAGAGTAGCTATGTATGAATTAATGGCTAGGGTGAAATTTACCCTTGATTATTAATAGTTTATTTTCAATAACAATTGGTAAATTAGACTAATTAATAGTTCTTTAATTGTATATTAATTTTATTACGATCTGCTAAGCTTAAGGCAATGCAGTGAACATGGAAATTTGCATAAAAATATGAGTAGCCCGAAACAAAAGAGCGTTTTAGATAGAGTGTCTGAGCTTGTCGGCAAGAACAACAGGCTAGGTAAACTCATCTCTGGTTACAGTAAGCTTAAGGAAGCTAATTATATTTCCTCGCACTTTTCTACTTACCTCACACCCACCGTTGCAAGTAGCGAAGAGCTAAAAAACGAGGTTTACAGAATAAGACACAATGTTTACTGCGAAGAGCTAGCTTTTGAACCTATTCGCGAAGATGGGCTAGAGCTTGACGAGTTTGATGCATTCTCTATGCATTGTTTGATTCAGCACGTCAGCTCCCAAAATTATGCGGGCACTGTGAGAATAGTTAGGCCTACTGAAGAACACCAAAAATTACCCATTGAAAAATACTGTTTAAACTCTATTACCCATGAAGAGCTAAACCCAGCGAATTTCGCAAGAGAGGACATTTGTGAAGTATCTCGTCTTGCAGTACCAAAAGCATTTAGAAGACGACAAATGGACGACCATGACGGAGCAGCTGTGGGTATTATAAATCAGCAGTCCTACTCTGAAACAGAGCTTAGGTGCTTCCCTTTTATCGCTGTTGGGCTTTATTTTGCAGCTGCAGGTATGGCTTTAGAACAGGGGATCAAGCATGCGTATGTGATGATGGAACCCCGGCTAGCACGCAGTATGGGTTTTGTAGGCATAAAGTTTCAGCAAATTGGGCCCGTGGTAGATTATCACGGCAAACGAGCGCCTTATTACATCAATCAAAAACTGCTAAACACTAGCCTATCGCCCAGCTTTGCAAAAATGCTAAGTGATATAAGAACTGGCATCAGCAGAAATCACTAAAAATTTTGAGCTAAAAAATTCCAAAAAAAACATCCACACTAGTGGATGTTTTTTTATGATAAATCGAGATTTAGCTTTTTATCTTGCGGCGGCGTAATCCGGCCATGCCTAGCAGTGCTAAACTAGAGAGCGCGATAGTAGAGGGGCCAGATACCGGTACGGGTGTATCAAAACCAACCACAATATTATCAACTTCACCTGCAACGCCAGTACTGTTAATCACTACTTTGGTGAAAGACTCTCCAGCTTCGAAAGCAACATTTACATAAACATTCGAGCTATCGGCTAACTGATTACCAGAGTTTCCGTTCAATTTGTCAAGCAAAGACTCTCCAGTTATTTCAACAATTAGGTCGTCCCCGTTGAAAAAGGAAAAGTCGTTGTAATCATCAACTGACCCCCAATAAAAACCGAAATAATTTATTCCTACTGTTGTATTAAGTATATTCCCAGCGTTAGTCAATAAATTTGTATAATCAAGTTCTACACTACCAAGAATACCATTTTCTGCTGGTGTGTAGGCGAAGCAAGTTTCATCATCTGCAGGAGCCGCCGCAACGCCACTTTTTCCAGTGGCGCGAACTTCAAACGAGCCAGTTCCACCTACAGTTATTCCCGCACCAGTAGAGTTGATGGCGCAACCAGCACTATCAGCTGGATTGTTAAAACCCTCCGTCCCATCGAGAAATCCATTCATCGCAGTTGCTGCGTCAAACGTTTCTATAAAATAGCCGTTGACGCCAAATACTCCGTTACCATTAACAGCCTGAGTGGGGTCTATAAACTGGCTGGTTTTACCAGAATTGTCGCCTGCAACATCAAAATCAAACGTAATCAATGCTGCTTGTGATGAGAGCGCAGCACCGCATAACAATGCGGCGATACCTGTTTTTAAAAATTTTAAATTTGACATAATTATGTCCTTTGTCTGTTTGCCCAAGATCTTCTTTACTTCTCATAAGACAGCTGCATAAGCCGTTCCAAGTTGTTTAGCTAATGTTTTTTAAGCATAAAAACAAAGGCAGACGGCACACGGCAGTATATTTGTAAAAAATATGAACACTTTTTATACAGACAGATAGAGCACGATTATGAAGCAATGCGACAAAACTATTTGAGTTGTTTTACAAATAAATGGCCATCCATTGGCTATCAACTAAATTCTTATAGAAGTACTAATATTCAATGCTTGTGTGAACCGCCAAACAAAAAATCCCCAACAGCATAGCTGGCAGGGATTCTATTTAAAACGCTCCACGCGGAGCGCTTTTGCTCTTAGTGGCGTTTAGGCTTTCTTGTTTCTGCGAACAAGACCCATACCCATTAACGCAAGTCCGAATAAGCCTAATGTTGCTGGAGTTGAGACGACGTTTGCAGTCAAATCGCCACTATTTCCACTTGCAACGTCAGTAGTTCTCAAGTTCGAGTCAAAGAAAGAAGCACTAACGCTAAACGCGAACGCGTCGAAATAATTTACAACCGTTGGTACCATACCTTGACCCGGCACGAAACCGAACTCGTTAAAGTCTGCTCTAGTTAACGAGTTAGAGACTATGTTGCCGTTAGCTATACCTTCGCCAGGCGCTTCATCTGCGATATCAATTGCTGTCGTCAATTCGCCTTCCGCAATACCACCGTAATAAGCAACGTTCACTCCGCCCACTGTTCCACCAGTTTCGGCATTGTAGTTGGCATCAACAAAAGCGCCAGATAAAAACAACGTGTCCGATGTGCTATCAATGAAGCTTGTTAACGCGCTTTGGTTAAGAGTTCCGTCACTGTTGCGAAGAAGAGCCTCAGCGCTTGGTGTCGATAAACCCAACGAATCAACTAACCAAACATTAAAGAATGAATCAGTTAGCGACAGATCTAGTGCGTTATCAAAAGGACCTCGATCATTTGCTTCTACTATCTCCAAACCACCAAACTCAAACACAAGCTGGCAAGAAGGGCAAAGTAGGTCGCCAGTATCGACATTGTTGTTGATTATACCGAAGCCTTCTAAGTTTAATCCAACTAGGCCATCTGTGTTAGCAAAAGTCATGTCTTGGCTGACGCTAATCAAGTCACTGATATTTACAATTGAGCCAGAAGAATCAGAATAATATTGCACCAGGTTTAAACCGTTATTAACGTTTCCTGTATCGCCGCTCGGAGTTGCTGGGTTTTGCACACTCACTCCACCAGGAAGAAGAATTGGCTCTGCCGCTACAGAAGTTGTAGCAAGCATCGCCGCTGCGATTAGTAACTTTTTCATTTTGTAACTCCGTACATTAAACGATATTTTCGTAACTTAGATATGCCATTAGCGTGCCAAAAATTAAGTTACTGATATCAAGACTATTTTTATAAGGCGAAAAGAATTATGTAAAAAAGTCTGACGAATTTAATTGACGTTCTCAATACTTTCCTTGTATTGAATTAGCGAATTAGTGATATTGGGCGGGAATTCTTTTTTTGCCATACTCTCTAAAAATGCTATTGCCTCCTCTTCCCTAGTTTGACCAACCAAAGCCTGAGCGTATAAGAGAAGAACCTCTATCGACATAACATTGTCTCTCTCAATCATATCGAGTAGGATTTTTTCAGCTTCAGCATACTTTTCAAGCCCAAGAAGCACTCTTCCGTGTGTCGATCTTACGCTTACGTTTTTTGATGCTAATTGAAATGCTTTTGTAGAGTATATTTGAGCTTCTTCTAAACTTCCGTTACTAGACAATAACCACGCCAGATTATTAAGCGCTTCGATATTATTGGTTTCAGTTTTGACTATCTGTTTGTAAATATTGGCCGCTCTATCTGGGTTGATAAAAATAAGTGCATCAGCAAGATAATGGAGTGCACGCGAGTCGTTAGGACTATATTCTAATAATCTCTCAATAAATCTAAGTGCACCCGCTCTACTACTAAACTCCTCGACAAGGCTTATCAAAGTAGATACTTTTTGAGGGCTGATAGAGTTTTTATAGTAATTGAGGAGTAAAGCGAACGCATCATCTTCTTGACCCATCCTGAGCAGTTCCGCTCCCTCGGCTTTTGAATCTAAAAGAGTGAATACTGGGTCATCTTTCCATTTTGACGAGCCTAAAACCTGCTTCGCAATATTTATGCGACCTTTTTGGATCAGGAGTTCCGCATAAGTAAAATGAAGAAGTTTGTTTGATGGATATCTTTTTACACCAAGAGCGGCAGTTCGAAGCGCTTCAGTAAAATCATTGTTAGAATCCAATAATTGTACCTTCGTTATATAAGCCAAAGGAGAGGCGTGCTCCTTGGAAATCCATTCATTTAGGAGCCTTCGAACTTTTTCTTTGTCTTTTTGTGCATTAGCTAACTCAACACTTACTTCAAAATAGCCAACAGTTTTAGCGCCTATACTTTTCAGTTCACTTTCAGCAGCGTCGAATTGTTCGTCATCTATATATGCACGCACTAAAAGCAACCTCATCCTGTCACTTAACTTTAAGCTCCGATTAGCTAATAGCCTAATGAAAGAACTCCATTTTTGATTTCGTTTTGCAAGTACAAAATATGTTTCGGCAATATTAATTGTCAAACCTGCCTGTTCCACATATTTTAAAATCGCTTCAGAAGCACCATCAAAGTTGTTCTCTTCTATTAGTCGTGAAACTCTGAATAACAATGCTGTTTCACTTAAAGGCTCAATTCTACTTAATTTTTCGCTGTAATAATTTGCCTCATTGTAATCTTTATTGAGCAATGATGCTTTTATGGCCAACTCTATTAAGGGAATATAGTCACTGTCGATACTCAAGCCCTGTTTAATTACATCTGAAGCTGTATCGTAACGTTTTTCAGTAATGTAGTTGTGTGCTAGAAGAAGCCTTGCCTCGATGTTGGAAGGGTCTAGATCAAGGACGGTATTCGAGAGTTGTAGCGTATTTTCTCCTCTTCCGAGCCCCATTTCTAATGCGGCACGCTCCATTAGCCTTGAAATGCTAACTTCTCCTTGCGCCAACTCTTCTGTATTAGCCAAAACCCTTTCAGCTCTATCTTTATGACCGTCAAGTAAAAGCGCAATTGCAATGTTTTCGCCAAACTCACTATTAAGTAACTTACTGCCTTTTTTAATTTCGATGTCGTACCCCAACCTAACTCTAAGCAACGTCTCGAGGTCTTGAAGGCCCTGACTTTTTGATACGATATTTGGAATTGCCTTCAGTGAATCGAAAGACTGTTCATATAAACCAAGATAGTACGAAGACACAGCTTGAATATACTTTAGCATAGGGCTATCGAAACCTGCAGCGATTGCTTTTTCGGTAGCTGTTTTAGCTTCATCATACTTATTTGCCCTGAAAGCATTTTCAGCAAGCATATGATCAATAATAGGTGCATTACCGATTTCTAATGAAAGCTTTTCAAGAAGAGTAGTGCTTTCTTCATAACTCTTAGTTTGAACCTTTGAATTCGCGAGATAAATCTTTACACGTTTGTTACCTGGAAACTTTTTGAGATACTGCTCGAAGGCTTCAATAGAACGTTCATAACTTCTATTCATAAAATATAATTTGCCAAGCACGGGCCACTTTTCAAAGAACTCGTCATTTATCGACTCTAGCAAGGCAACTGACGTTTGAACTTCAGGCTTTATGCCATCTACTTCTGACAAAGATTTAAAAAACAATTGAAAATCAGATGCACTCGGATTGTCCCTTATAAAATTTTTTGCAAAACTCTCCGCAGCGATTGGTCTCCTAATCTGTAGCAAAGATAGGTATTTGAGTGCAGCTTCGTTCTGTTCTAGGTCTTTATCTGGGCCTCGTTCTAGCTCAGTTAACACAACTTCATAATTTTCTAGTTGGAAGTTAGATAATAGATAAATATCATCTATTTGCGGATTGAAGGGTAGAACTATCTTGTTGGGATCACTAAGTCGCTCAATCATGCTCACTGCTTCTAAATAATCTCCTAAGCGATAATAGACTAACGACGACATTGCTCTTAAGTAGTCGTTGTCCTCATCAAGTCGCAGTGCGTTTTTAAGTGTGATAAGCCCTTCGTTGTTTTTTCCATTTTTGATAAAACCCACCGCCTCTTGTCTATATGACTCGACACTCTCCTGCTCACAACCCAATGCTAGAATTGCGGGGACTAAGATAAACAACTTTAGAAACTTCATTTGCTCTTCCTAATAGGCATGATAACTATACATCGTAGTACTTTTTATCTATTTAATTTAAGGTATCACACAAGAGTAGTTTTACAATTGAGTATGCGTCATTATTTGCCGCATTCTTATAAAAGAAAGGGAATAGACTGGGTGAGTAATTCTGTTGTGGTGAGAGAATCTCTTCGTTTAGAAGAGCAACTAGCTATATGGGAAGATGTGTATCTAAATACACGTTGCTCAAGTCCCTTCCTATCTCCTCATTGGATTGAAGGCTGGCTGCGGAATATCAGTAGTCCCCTACTAACAGCATTATTTTATTGTGGTAATCACATAAAAGGTATTGCATTGATAGGAACAAATACACAACGAGTACTAGGCTTAAAGATAAATAATGCTTACCTAAATCAAGCTGGTACTGAAACTGAAGATCAAGCTTGGATAGAATACAACGACTTGCTTTGCCCAGAAAAATTTAGAACTGAATTTTTTGAGTTACTCGTCAGTGAATTACGAAAAAGGAGGTTTCATAGATTTAAAACGTCAATGAAAACTAATAGTTACCTTCAATTTTCTAAGTCGCAGTATATAGCCCACACTGACGTTCTGATTACAAAAGGATTTACAACAAGTCTTGATGTTTTTACTCAATATCCGAGTAAAATTATGAGTAAGAATTCACGCACCCAAATAAAACGAAGCCAAAAATTATTGAAACTCGAGTTTGGAGACATTGATATCCTTAAGTGTTCGACTCCTACTGAAATATTGGAGGGACTTAAAGAGTTGGCAGAACTCCATCGTTTGCGCTGGGGAAGTACCGAAAATGGAAGCGGATTTGATAATTCAATATTTATGGAGCACCAAAAAAGTATCCTTTTGACTAAGCCACACTTTGCTGAGCTTATTAAGTGTGTAGCAGGTAACAAAACCATAGGTTTTTCTATTAACTTAATTCTAAGTGAAACCGTTTTTTTTTACTGCTCTGGCATTAATTACTTTCGAAACGACAATAAGGTGAAAGCAGGGTATGTAATGCATCACGAAATAATGAACTATTACGCTAATCGTGGATTTAAAACTTACGATTTTTTAGGCGGAAATAGCAGGTATAAGAGTTCTCTATCAAATAGAGAGGTCTCATTCTTCACAGAAACGTTTATTTTTAATAATCTTACTGGGAAAGTGCTATCCACTTATAAGAAAATTAGGCACTGTCTCTCAAAACCCTCGCCGGATTCCCCCCAACAATAGCGCCTTCGGGCACATCATCCACCACCACAGCGCCCGCAGCTACAACACTGCCTTTGCCAACATTAGCCATTACCAGTGCACCATTTCCCAACCAGCAGTTTTCACCTATTTCCACTTTGGTAAATATACCACCTTGATCTTTGATCGGCTTTGATGGATCTGAAAAGTTATGCTGCCCTTTTCCACTCATAATATGAACGCCGCTGCCTAGCAGTGTGTTTTTACCTATACTGCATTTACCAATATTGCATTGAGGGCCAATGTAAACGCCCTCCTCAATACTTGTGTCTTGCTGCGAAAACAACGTACCAAAAGAAATCACAGCGTCTGGCGAGCATTGCGTAAATACGAAGCGGTAGAAACCGCTGCGTAAGTAACTGCCCAATTTGCCGGGTAACAGTGATAAACACTGACTGTAGCTTGCTATCAGGGCATCTTTATTTAAAACCATCGACAATAGTAGGTAGGAAATGGTTACTGGACTGATTAACAGTGCTAGCAACAAAAAAACACAACGCTTAATAAATGGCTTCATATTTTTTCCAACGCCTGTTTAAGGGGCTGCAACTGTTGTTGCCAGCTATAGGTGTTATGAAGTGCATTGAAGGCACTCGCTGCTTTTTGTTGAGCAGTGTCGGCTTCTTTTACACATCTAACGCATGCATCAGTAAAGGCCCCATCGTCGTCGGCAATGAACATAGTGTTCTCGCTCGCATAGCTAATTCCTTCAGCCCCCATACTGGTGGTTATTACAGGTAATTTGCATGCAGCAGCCTGCAACACTTTATTCTGCACGCCTCTGGCCAATCTAAACGGGGCTACAAACGCAGTGGCCTTATGAAAGTACGGCAACATGTCGTCGACAAAGCCAGTCACATAGACAGCCTCATCACGCTCAGCTAACTGCTTTATGTCTTTGGTGGGGTTCATGCCACCTATAGTAAACGTAGCACCTGGCAAACGCTGCTTTATGGTGGGCCAACAGTGTTCAACGAACCACATGACTGCATCCACATTAGGTTTATAATCCATTACACCGGTAAATAAGAAGTTAACCTTAGTTGTCGGCGTTGTAGCAGGAAAAAAAGCTGAAAAATCCAATCCGTTTCCTAATACGCTAACAGGTTTATGGGCACTAACCGTTTGTGCAAATAAACGCACTTCCTCATCGGCAATCAAAAAGGTGTCGTCAAACTCAGCATTCGCCCGTGCCTCTAACGCGTTAATCTTTTTGCTTTCTCTGGTGTAAACAGCGCGCATGGGAAACGAGCTAGATACGGCATATTGACGCCACTTATCAGAGTCTACATCCATCATATCCATAAAAAGAGCGCACGTTCTCTCGTTATAATTAGCAGCGTTAAACACATAATAACCAAGGCTTGAAGCACTAAGTAGCAGTGCGTCGCAGCCACTTTTTAAACGCGCATTTACTTCCTTTTGAAGCGCGCTGCTATAAAACGCGCCAACACTAATGGCTTGCCGGTGAAGCAGTGCCCAACTGTAGCGCATAACTTTGTGAGGCAACGGGAATACGGTGACTGAAATATTCAGCTTTTCACCAAGCGCGTTAGCATCGGCATGGTCCTGTTCGCTTTCGCCTAAACACAGCACTTCAACTTGATAGCCAAGTTGCGTTAAAAATTCAACTTGATGATAAGTACGAAGCTTTTCGCCCTTATTCGGCGGATAGGGCACCCGTTGAGATACGACAGTAATGTTGCGCGGCTTCGCCATTTTTGCGTCCATTAACAAAATTTTTATTTCCCGCTGCTATAGTACGTTGAAGGCTGTAACTCGTCAAAATTACGAACAGTGAGAGTTTCGATTCCAACCTATTGTGCGATTGCATAAGCAGGCAAACACATTGGCATTGCATAACAACTAATATAAAGTATTGCGAAGTTATTACATTACCCATCACGGATGAAATATAAGTAGCCCAATGCAGTATAATGTTTTTAGTTTATATAACGCGAGTGCGCATACTCAACGCGGCTCATTCTGTGTTGGTGTCCCCTGCCCTCAAGGTAAACTATCGGTATCTGATCCAGTTGCACTGATTGATGAAAATGGCGACTACGTACAAGCCTCCTTAGAAACGCGTCACTTGTGGCACGATGGTTCAGTTAAGTGGCTGTACATCACGGGTATAACGTCTTTATCGTCACATGAAGCGAAAAAATACTCGCTTAAATTGGCGACAACTTCTCAGCCCACTTACATTAACCCAGTTAAACCCATCAATTCGAATAGTCAGTTAGAAATACAGTTGTCAAACGGCAAGGTGGTTACAGTAAGTCGAAATCGGGCGGGGTTTATCAATTTTAATAACGAACTTACAACCTCGTTTACCCACCATAGCGATAGTAAATACAAAACCCTATCCTTTGTGCATATTAATGAGTTCAGTTATGAGGTGTTACGAAACCATTGCCACAATGTAGCAGTAAAAATTAAGCACAAAGGGCAGCTTGAAATACAAAACAAAGCGCTGGATGTTGAAATTGAAAGCACAATTTTTTTAGCAGATGGTGACGTGCTAAGGGACATCACCATAACGAATCCAGCGGCATCTTTGCACCCAAATGGGCAATGGGATTTAGGCGACCCGTCATCGATTTACATTGATGAACTGTCACTCGCGGTAAACAAACAAGCGAGCACGTTAGTTGTAAACGATGAACTGCAACTTAATGCTCCCTTTAATAATACAGTCATTCATCAAGCATCTAGTGGAAAAGCCCATTGGCAAAGCCCTGTGCACGTTAACGCGGCAGACGAAGTTAACTTAGCCCACAAAGGGGTTAACGTTTATTGCAATGGCGAATTGGAGTACGAAACTGAGCAATGCCAACCGCTCGCTACATTTGAATTAGAAGACAGCGCCTGCCTTACGCTTGAAGCTAAAGAGTTTTGGCAGCACTTTCCCTCAGTAATGACCGCCACCAAAGACAGTACATTCGTGAGCTTACTGGGCGCAAAAAACAGTGAACCGCAAGAGTTACAACCAGGTGAGCAATTAACGCGCCGAATAACGTTATCCACAGGCCCACTTACAGCCTTTGACGTGACACTTAGCAAAAGCTGGGTTCAGCACTCCTCTTGTCTTCCTTTTGCCCCCTTTAATGCGCCTCAACAGCTTCAGCAACTGGTGGATAAGGGAATAAGTGGTGACAATTCATTTTTCCACAAACGGGACGCTATTGACGAGTACGGCTGGCGGCATTTTGGCGAATTGTATGCCGATCATGAAAAAGCACTGGCACCTGATACGCCATTTTTTGTGTCGCATTATAATAATCAGTACGACCCCCTCTGCGGCATGCTGTATCAGTGGGCAGTAACCGGCGAGCAGCGCTGGAAGGAGCTTGCCGACAACTTAGCCAAGCATGTAGCAAACATAGATGTATATCACACCACACTAGATAAACCTGAATATTCTGGCGGGCTGTTTTGGCATACCGATCATTATGTGCCTGCCCATACGGCCACACACAGAACCTACTCCAAAAATCAGCCCACTGGGGTATATGAAGACCACGCGGGCGGCGGCGGCCCGGGTGGTCAGCATTGTTACACCAATGGATTACTGCATCATTACCTGTTAACCGGCAGTACTACCTCTAAACAGGCCTTACTGAAAATTTGCGGATGGATAGAGGTTTATTACGAGGGCGATGGCACGCTACTAAATGCACTGCTATTAGTCAAAAATGCCGGTACAGAAGGATTAAAAAACGTAAAAACCGGCCAATACCCTCTCGATAGGGGTACCGGCAATTATCTACAGGCCCTAATGGACAGGTACGCGGTATTAGACGATATAAGCGACCTTAAAAAGTGTGCCCATATTATTAAACACACGGTATCGCCAAGCGATGACATTGCTCAGCGCCAGCTACACAATGTTGAATCCACCTGGTTTTATACTGTCTTTTTCCAAGCTGTGTGCCGCTTTATTCAAATAAAAGAACAGCTTAACCAAAGCGACTACGACTATACCTATGCGGTATATTCATTAACCCATTACGTTAATTACATGCTTGAGCATGAGTATGCGTATTTAGATAAGCCTGACATTTTAGAGTTTCCCAACGAAACCTGGACTGGCCAAGATTTGCGTAAACTTTGCTTATTCGCGTTTGCAAAGGCCTACATGCCAGCACTTGCACCGGCATTAGAACAAAAAAAGCAAAGCCTGCAACAGCAAATTATTGAAAGACTGCAAAACTCAGAAGAAAGCGAAACCACCCGCCTTTTATGCCTTATGATGCAAAATATGAATTTTGTTGACTACGAACAAGCAGCATCACCCACCACTGATTTTTTGAATGCACTTTCATGCGGGCGCTATATAAAAGGTCATAACGCAAGAAGTCATAGTTCACATGACGACAAACCGTTTTCAGCTAATACAGAAAGCCTAATCACTTTCGTTATACGCACGCTTCGTAAGTTTTCGCTGCGCAGAGAGCGCAGCCAAGCGGTTAAACGATTCCCGAAACTTCAGCAATGGTTGGGTAAGCCATGATTGCCACAACAACCCGTTTAATATCATGAATAGCGATATAAGCAGCCCTATGAGCAGCAGTACAAGTAACACTCAAAGACATAAAGTAGTCAGCTTTGTTATTCCTCATAAAGGCCGCGAGACTATGCTGCTACAAACGCTGGATAGCATAAAACAGCAAACGCTAGACGCTGAAAAATTTGAAGTAATTATTGTTAGCCAAAACGAAAACGTATCGCAAACCTTAGCCGAATACCGACAGCATTTCTCGCTCACAGTAATGCATAACGACGATGCTAACAGCATCTCGCACTCTAGAAACATAGGGGCAGCGAAGGCTACTGGCACCTACTTAGCCTTCCTCGATGCCGATGTAAGCCTAGCGGCAAACTACACCACCATCATGCTGCAAACGCTACAACACACACCTTCACTCGCCCTCGTTGCGGCTATGCAAGTAAACTCAGAACACGCACCACCTTTAGAGCGAATTAGAACAGCGCTAAGTAACGCCGAACTTGATACTACCGTTAGCTTTTTACCCGGGCGAAATCTCTTTTTACATAAAGATACCTTTGCAAAGGTGGGCGGTTTTCCAGAACACCTGCTCACCTGTGAAGACTATTACTTTACCGGGCAAGTGAGTGAATATGGCGGCCTTTACTACACGTCCGAAACCCATTACGTGCACTTAGGGGAAGATAAAGACTTTAGCCCCATGTTTAAAAAAGAAATATGGCGCGGGCAATCCAATATTGCATCAACAAGCGGCAGGCCCATTCCCCTTCGTGAGCTACCTAGTTTTATTGTGCCCTTTGCTGTCACCTTGGGCGTTTTATTTTTATTAATTTGCCTGCTGTATTCACACACTAACTTCGCTATTATGTTTAGCATAATCGCAGGAGCACCTCTTCTGGCGTATACAGGTAGGCTTAAAAAGCTGGTAGGCAATACGGTATCGTTTTTTAATTGCCTACGCTTTTACCTTGTGTATTTTCCAGCAAGAGCCATAGGAACAGTATTGGGAGTACGCGGCGCGGTAACCACCAGCTCGCATAAATAATAATGAAAATATTGCAGTTTATATGTTCTACAGGGTTTTACGGCGCAGAGCGCTGGGTATTGGCGCTGTCTAAACACATGCCTAGCAATGTGACTAGCGAGCTGGCAGTAACATTAGAGCCGGGCACGGAAGACCTAGAGCTTGTTAAGCAATTCAAAACCATTGGTAAAACCCACCATGTTCCTATGCATGGACGCTTCGATGTAGGCGCGGTAAAAAAACTGGCAACCCTGATTAAAGACAACAATATCGACATTATTCACACCCACGGTTACAAATCAGATATTTTAGGGGTTATGGCCGCTAAAAAAGCCGGTATCCCCTGTGTAGTAACGCCCCACGGTTTTGAAAATGCGGCAGACTTTAAGCTTCGCCTGTTTATTTGGGCTGGCTGCCAAGCCATGCGCTTTGCCGATAAAGTGGTTCCCCTTTCTAAGCAGTTACTTGCAGACGTGAAAAAATTTAACGTTGCTGAGCACAAGCTTGCTTATATTCAAAATGGCGTAGACTTATCAGAAGTTGAGGCTGTAAGAATAACCAAGAAACCAAAGCCGGAAAACAGTAAAAAGGTAATAGGTTTTGTGGGGCAAATGATAAGCCGTAAAAACATTACCGCCATACTCGACTGTTTCGATGCGTTGTATAAAAAACGACAAGACATTCAGCTGGTGTTTCTTGGTGATGGCGAAGAACGCCCTAAATTAGAATCGTATGCGGATACCCTTGATAGTGAACACGCTATCTCATTTTTGGGTTTTAGAAATGACAGGCTAGAACAGCTTCGCGATTTTGATATGTTTGTAATGACCTCCACCCTTGAAGGCATTCCCCGCTGTTTAATGGAAGCCTGCGCCATGGAAATTCCGGTGTCGGCTTACGATATTGCGGGCATCGATCAACTCATTACCCACAAAGAAAGCGGTTTACTTACTCCTTTGCATAACACGGAGCAATTACAAAAAGACTGGGAAACCCTGCTAGACGATACCGACTACGCCCAACAACTAGCACAAAACGCGCGTGTATTTGTGCAAGAACACTTTTCGGCACAGCGCATGGCCGACGAATACTATGCCTTGTTTTCAACTATGTTAAACGAGAAACGCCATGGGTAAGCCCAACGTTTTATTTGTACTAACCATAGACACGGAAGAAGAATGGCAGTGGGACAATGAATTTCCACAGCACGATTGTTCGGTACAAAACGTAAAACAGCTTCCTGCATTTCAAGCCTTTTGTGAGTCGTTAGGCATACGGCCCACCTATTTTGTCGATTATGCTGTGGCTAACGACGCTCAAGGCAGTGGTATTCTTCGCGAGTTTGTGCATACGAAAAAAGCAGAGGTTGGCGCACACCTACACCCTTGGTGTAACCCACCCTATTTTGGCAAAACCACCGAAGCCGAAAGCCACGTGATTAATTTACCAGAGGAACAAGTTGTACAAAAGCTGGATGAGTTAAACCGCGTCATCAATGAAAAAATAGGGGTAATGCCACGTTCCTTTAGAAGCGGCCGTTGGGGTATGAAAGGTAAAACCCTTGAACTGCTTGCCTCGAGAGGCATTACCGTAGATAGCAGCGTATACCCGTTTTACGAAAACCCGTTTTTTCATTGTAAAGGGGCGCCTAGCACACCCTACTACCCCAGTTTTGATAATGCCCTTGCCCCAGGTGAACAGCAAAACATTATGGAATTGCCGGTAACAGCAGGGTTTAACACCACTCATTTCTCAATGGCAGACAAAGTGCATACTGCGCTTTCTAGCGGTATTATTTCAGCCATAAAGCCTGTTGGTATTCTGTGGCATACAAAACTGCTACGAAAAATTTATTTAAGCCCAGAGCTTACGCATAGCGAAGACATGAACACCCTAGTAGATATCTGCTTAGATAAAAAGTACCCGGTAATACACATGTATCTGCATAGCTCTAGCTTAATTGATGGGGCCACTGGGCTATTAAATATAGACGACGCTTTTGGCACAATTTGTACGCGCATAAGCGCTGTTGTTTCTCATCTTCAAGAAAAGGCGGATGTGTCGTTTTGCACCATTACCGAAGCGGCGACACGCTTAAAAGCGGCACCCGCAGCCGTGCAAACTTGCGCAGAAGGCCAATACAGCCATGAGCTGCAAAGGAAATAGCCATGAGTAGTACTAACGCTATTTCAACTAGCCTTGTATCGCTTGCAGATAAAGCGGAGTGGGATAGCTACGTAGCCGCCCACCCCCAAGCCACTGCGTATCATAAGTTTGCGTGGCAGCAGGCCGTAAACCATGCCTACAAGCACGCTATATACGGCGTAATAGCCAAGCAAGAAAATACAGGTAACATCGTAGGCGTTTTGCCCTGCGTATTAATAAAAACGCCACTAATAGGTAAAAAGCTGTGCAGTTTACCTTACTGCGATGTGGGCTATGCGTTGGCCGATAGCAACGATATAGCAATGCAACTACAGCAATTTCTAACTCAGCAGCTTTCTGTAACCGGCAGTAAGGCGCTAGAAATGCGCGCGGTACAGGCAGCCCCCGTCGATACAAGCCAGCTTAACCATCAAAAAGTGCGTATGCTTTTGCCGCTGCCCAATACTAGTGAAGCATTAATGGCAGGCTTCAAATCTAAGCTTCGTAGCCAAATAAGAAAGGCAGAGAAAAACGGGCTCACCGTTTCGCTGGGTACTAAGCAACCATTAATTAACGACTTTTATACGGTATACACCAAGAACATGCGTGACTTGGGCTCGCCCGTGCATGCCAAAAAATGGTTTGAGCAAATCGTCAATGCTTACGAAGAGAGCTGTATTCTTAGCGTGGTGTATAAAGACAACACACCCATTGGTGGCGGCCTGGTAATAAAGAATACTTCCAGTGCCTCTATTCCATGGGCTTCTACCCTGCGCGATTACAATAAACTGGCTCCAAACATGTTGCTATATTGGTCGCTATTAGGGCACTGCGCAGATTCAGGCATTAAAACCTTCGACTTCGGCCGCTCTACCTATGAAGAAGGCACCTACAAATTTAAAAAGCAGTGGGGAGCACAGCCACAGTTGTTAAATTGGCAGAAGTTTGATCAACACGGTGCTCTAGTAAAAGAGCAGCTAGCGGCTACATCGCCAGGTAAAATGCGCCCCATCGCTGAAAATATGTGGCAAAAGCTTCCTCTTACGTTTACCGTAGCCGTTGGTTCGGCAATTAGACCGCATATCAGTTTATAGGGAATAAGAGAACATGTGTGGCATTGCAGGTTTTAGTTTATTTAATTACAACGAAGGTGGTGAAAAGGCGCTGCATGACATGCATCACGCTATTTTGCACCGCGGGCCCGATGCCAGCGGTACCTACCTAGATGAGCACATTGGCTTATGTCACCGCCGCTTAAGTATTCTGGATCTTTCAGAGGCGGGCAACCAACCTATGTACTCTGCCGACGGTAACTTAGTTATTGTATTTAACGGCGAAATATATAATTTCTTAGAAATACGGGCAGAGCTTGAGCAACAAGGCGTTGCCTTCAAAAGCCACACCGATACTGAAGTTATTCTTGAGCTATATGCCCGCGAGGGTATTCAATGCCTTCAAAAGCTGAACGGCATGTTTGCATTTGCCCTATGGGACAAAGCAAAACAAGAGCTATTCATTGCCCGAGACCGATTAGGCAAAAAGCCTCTTTACTATTTTTCTGACAACGGTCGCTTTGCCTTTGGCTCAGAAATTAAAGCCATTTTAGCCTTACAAGATATTCCCCGAGACATTCGCTTAGACGCCGTTTACGACTTTTTTGCCTACCAATACGTGCCAGATCCTAAAAGCATCTTTCAGCATATTCATAAACTGCCACCTGCCCACTACATGGTGCTGAAAAAAGAAGGCTTTACTATTAAAGAATATTGGGATCTAAGCTTTAAAAACATCAGCACAGCCAGTGAAGATGCCAACAAACAACAGCTAAAAGCACTGCTAGAACACGTAACCAAACTGCGTATGATAAGCGACGTACCGCTTGGGGCTTTTTTAAGCGGTGGCGTAGACAGCTCAGGCGTAGTCGCCATGATGAGCGAGGCAAGCGAAACACCGGTAAAAACCTGCACCATCGGATTTGATAACAAAGACTTTAACGAAGCGGACTTTGCCCGAGAAATAGCAGAAAAATGCAACACCGAACACCACGAATATACGGTACATCAAAATGTTGCCGACCGGCTAGAACATATTGTTAGCTTTTTTGATGAACCCTTTGCCGATCCATCGCTGGTCCCTACCTATTTTGTATCAGAGCTGGCAAGAAAGGCTGTAACCGTGGCACTAGCCGGTGACGGTGGCGATGAAATGTTTGCAGGATACGAAAAATATACCACTGATAACATTGAAAATAAGCTGCGCAGTAAATTTCCAGAAAGCGTGCGCAAACTCCTATTCCCAGCTCTGGCAAGCCTTGCCGGAAAAGTACCTGGCACAGTAGGCAAAAAAGCAAAATCGCTGTTAACGACATTAAGCCACGACGCCGCGATGGGCTTTTACATTACCAATAGCATGATTACCGATGAAATGTGGAATAGCTTGGTAAAACCCGTCGTAGCTGAAAAGCTAAAAAGCTATCATCCTAGCCACTATACCATCGACACTTATCACAAAGCCGATGGCCCAGATCATTTAAGTAAAATATTGTATACCGACATTAAAACCTATATGACGGGGGATATTTTAGTAAAAGTTGACAGAATGAGCATGGCAAACTCACTCGAAGTGCGCGCCCCTATTCTTGACTATCAAGTGGCAGAATTTGCCGCTACCCTGCCCTCTTCGCAGAAATACCGCGACGGTGAGAAAAAATACTTACTCAAAGAGGTCTTTAAGCCCTTTATTCCCGATTCACTGTTGTATAGAAAGAAAATGGGCTTCAGCACGCCGTTGGATGAGTGGTTTAGAGGTGAATTGAAATCACTGTCTGAATCTCAAATAATTGGTTCACAGCGCGGGCTTAGCGACGTATTCGAGAGCCGTGTTATAAACAAACTTTGGCACGAGCATCAAACACGCAAAGCCGATCACGGCACAGTGCTGTGGAGTATGTTGATGTATCAAATGTGGTTTGAAAGATATGTAGTAGCACAAGAGGTTACGCAGCAATGAAAGTCATGCACGTAACTTTTGACATGCGCATTGGTGGTACTGAAATGGTGATTAAAAACATCATTGAGGGAAATACTGATGCAAATATCGAAATGTCGATTTATTGCATTGAAGCGCCATTGGGCCCTTGGGGCGAAGACTTAAAAGCATCTTGCACGCCGATAGTGGTTGAAGCTCGCCTGCCTGGTTTTGACAAATCGCTAATAAGCAAAATAAGAAAACATATCAAAGAAAATGATATCGATATTTTGCATTGTCATCAGTATACGCCTTGGGTTTACGGCACTCTAGCCGCGGCTTTTACAAAAACTAAGGTCATATTCACCGAGCATGGCAGGTTTTACCCAGATTCCTCTAGCTGGAAACGGAAGCTAGTAAATCCTGTTCTAAATAAGTTTACGTCAGCTGTTACGGCAATTTCAGAAGCAACGAAAGGTGCACTTGAAGAATTTGAAGCTATTCCAAAAAACGATGTAAAGGTGATTTACAACGGGATTAAGCCTTTGGACAGGGATAATGAGGCGAAGAACGCCTTGAAAGAGCGCTTGAAACTACCAGACGACTGTATCGTTCTTGGCACTGTTGCGCGCTTTGATCCAATTAAAAACCAGGAAATGATGATAAAAGCGTTTTCAAAGGCGCTACGTGAAAGAAACAACCTGATACTTTTACTTGTAGGTGATGGTGAGTTACGGCCTACTCTTGAGACAATAGTTAAAGAAGAAGGCATTTCTAACAACGTTCGATTTACCGGTTATATTAAAGACCCTTCACAATTTATAGATTTAATGGATGTTTTTCTGCTTTCCTCGCTTAGTGAGGGAACATCGATGACGCTGCTGGAGGCAATGTCACTCTCTAAACCGTGTATTGTTACAGATGCAGGCGGCAACCCTGAAATTATAATAGACCAACAGAATGGGTTGGTGACGCCTAACGGATGCTGCTCTTCTTTCTCACATGCAATTGAATCACTGAGCTCTTCACCTGTAAAACTAAAAGCGATGGGTGAAAACGGCTATAATATTTTTTGCGAGAAGTTCTCCGCTGACACTATGATCTCGCACTACTCTTCAATTTATTTTGAGACGATGGAAAACTGACAATGGCTTCATCACATCGCTTTTTAAATTCATTAACGTTGATTGCCATGTTGTCTTTTGGCTCACCAATTTTTGCCGAAGAAGACTGTACAGAAAAAAAGCGAATTGTATTTCAAGAGCTTGGATTAAAGGACAGCAAAAGTAAACCACAACTGCTTGATTGTAGTTGGATACGCGACGCTTTCACAATGCTCAAATCCCCTAGAATTCCTATTTCTGCCTGGGAATACGAAGGAGGTTTCAGATTAACAACAAAGGCCACGAGCGATAACGCGAAAGCATCGATCGACTTTTCACTTGGTATATTTAGTTTAAGCGCTTCGAAAAAGTCAATATTTGTCGCCAGTCACCCTCAGTTTGGCGGTATTGGTGAAATATCAATCCCTCCAATAGTTGCTTCCAAAGACATAGAAGACTTTGAGGTTGGAACATCCGTTTTACAAGGTTTTCAATCTATCAATAATACGCCCCGTGTTTCGACGGGAATTGCCGGTTACTTTCGCATTACCGGTATCAAGCAGATTGATGATGCTCTTATGGTCAACTACATAAATTGGTATGACGCCAATGGCACCGAAACAGATACCAGCATAATGATTTGGCAGGCAAACAACCTAGCGAGTAGCAAAATGTACGGCCCATACCAATTGGAAGGCGCCGCTCACGCTGCAGGATGGTTAAGTGAGATACCGCAAGAGTTACAAGCACTTTTTGAAGCTACGCACATCACTGGCTCACAATCAAATGCTTCGATAGCTTCTCGGCTATCCATAGGACCCACTGCTTTTGCATTTAACCCAAGAAAAAACGTCGTTTATGGTCCATCTGGTTCGGTGGAGACTGAGGCCTTACTAGATTTTTCTATGAGACAGCCTCTCTATAATCATAGTGTTTATAAAACTCAACCTGACTATCGATCCTTGAGCCTCAACAGCGATGGGCGTAATAAAATGTGGACCCTGTCATCTGGTGCTTCATTTGGTTTCATCGTGCCTGGAACGCGCACCTACCTGACACTTGGGAAATCGGCAGGCCACGAGAGCGGAATAGGCTATAAAATAAAGCAAAGCAATGGCCATCAATGCGGCGGACCTTGCCCATTCGACGCGGACGACTATTACAGTTATTTCTGGGCATGGGATATTGCAGACCTACTGAAGGTGAAGCTTAATTCAGCGCCACCTCATTCACTGCAACCATATGAGCATGGGAAATTCCCGTTGCCTAGCAGCTTCAAAGGGCTAGCAATTGGCGGAGCTGATTACGATGAAGAACAAAGAAAGTTGTACATTTCACTAACAAGAGGGGACACTTTAGGGAAATATGCAAGGCCTCCTCTTTTTCTGACTTATAAACTCAAAGCAACTACAGAAAATGCTGAATCAAAATAACAAAAAAGTTAGTGTCATTATGCCCGCTTATAATTCTTCGTCTTTTATAGAGGAATCTATTAGCAGTATTTTGGATCAAACGTTTGAAAATCTTGAGCTTATCATAATAGATGATGGCTCGACTGATGAAACACTCATTATTGCGAAAAGATGGGCTGAGACAGATAATCGTCTTGTTGTATTATCTCAGAAAAACAAAGGTGTTTCGGCAGCTCGAAATACAGCGATATCAAAAGCCAAAGGAGAGATATTAGCCTTTTGTGACTCGGACGACGTCTGGTATCCCAATAAGCTAGAAAAGCAACTCATTTCGCTTGGAGAGGCCGATTGGTCTCACTGCGACTCTCGCTACGTAGGAATCGGCTTTGACGATAAAACCGTTTACCGTTCTACATACAGCCGTTTATTTAGTGGTTTAATATTCAAGCAGCTTGCGATTGAAAACTTTCTCACAACGTCTTCTTTAGTAATCAGAAAAAGCGTGTATGAAAAATACAACGGCTTTGATGAGGCACTTCAAGCGCTAGAAGACTGGAAACTATGGCTTCAAATCGCAAAGGATCATCCAATTGTACTGTGTGACGAAGTGCTTTTAGATTATAGAGTTCAACCGCAATCTACGTCTCGCAATGCACGCTCATTATTACCTGTACATCTCGAAATTCTTGATGAAACCTTCAACGACGAAGAATTGAGAAACAGCACGTTAAAAAAAGAAGCTAAATGCCGTGCTTATCTTATTTTTTCTTATATCGCTGAAGAGAAAAACGATCACCTTTTCTCTTTGCAATGTTCGTTGAATCTTTTTCTACGCAAAGGGAATGCTATGAGCGTTAAGCGCATATTGCGTACTTTTGTTAACTTAATCACCAAAAAGAAGTGATAAATATGAAGTTGGGACATAGTAAGGATCGATTAATAGAATTTGTTAAGTTCGATCACAACAGCAAAAAAGGGCTACTTGTTGCGTGTGTAAGGTTATGTGCATTTGCACTATGGAAACTTGGTTCTAGAAGTAAGGCGTTCGCTCTGGTTTCAGCAGTTTTCAGAACGGGGTGGTCTGGCAGTTACTCACTAGGTGTAGAGTACGCTAAACGGTATTTCGTTAACGGTCAGCAATATGAAAACGAAATACAGGACGCATTTATTAATGCCGTTGAGCCTCTATCAAATACGGCGGAATTCTTTACCGAACCTGAAAAGATGCTAAATGGAATTATCACCGTACTGAAAAAGCCAAATGGGTCTGAGAAAGGCGTAATTATTATTAACTATAGTTACTACTTCCCTTTGTTCCTACGCTTTTTCAAAGCAGAAGAAATTTTAGAAAATTATCATCTCATTCTAGAGCCTAGTTGGGCAGGGTTTTGCGAGTCGAATATTCTTATTTACACGCAGCTAAAGTTTCCAATTTTCATTCAAACCTATGAAGAAAGAGACTACAACTTCGTTAAAGCACTCAATTCAAATCTTATTCCAATTAAGGTCGGCCCAAGCTGGTTTATAAATTATAAGAATTTCGCTCCCCCCCTTAAAGATGAAGAAAGAGACATAGATTTAATTGTTGTGGCTGCATGGGCGAAGTACAAGCGTCACAGAGCACTTTTCCAAGCTTTGAAGGGCGTAGTGTCAAGAAAGCCCGACTTCAAGATTGTATTAGTCGGATACCCTGGTGACATATCACAATCTGATATCCTTTCGTATGCAGATGAAATGGGGCTTGCTGACAATGTAAAGATTTACGAATGGATAACACCTCAAGAAGTCGCTGAATTATATAAGCGGGCAAAAATAAACGTCTTGTGGTCAAAGTTTGAGGGTAACAACAGGGCTATTATTGAAGGAATGCTGTGTGATACACCGGTAATAATGAGAGAAAACCATAATTATGGTGAAAAATACGATTTTATAAATGCACAAACAGGTTACTTTGCAAACGAGCAAGATCTTGAAATTAAGGTATTGAGTTTATTAAACAGTGAGGGAACCTTCTCTCCAAGAGAGTATATTTTAAACAACAGGAATTGCGACGTAGCCACTCAAATGATGCAAGACGTGATAAGAGACTACGAGATAGAACAAAATAGCGACGTAAAATGGCACTCAAACCTCGCAGTAAAAGTGAATGACTTACATGGCATGCATTATCTTTATGAAGAGCAGGATGCATTTGACGATTGTTATAGCTGGATTGAAAAGAAACTAAAATGAATAAAGAGAAAGATGATGAGTTGGTAGTGTTAATCCAACAGCTTGGTGGAAAGGTAAACTACCTTCCCAATCCTGGCAATGCAGGTGACTCACTTATCGCATGTGCAACGTATCAATTTTTTGAAAGAAACAATATAGAGTACAAATGCTGCCAGTCAGAAAAAGATATTTCAGACAATGATATTCTTGTTTATGGTGGAGGCGGCAATTTTGGTGGTGAAAATAGCCGTGTTGGTTATTACATCAAAAAATACGCTTCTCGCGTGAAAGCCTTTATATTGTTACCTCACACGCTTTTTGGTGCAGAAGAGTTATTGCAATCGCTTCCTGAAACCGTTCATCTCTTTTGTCGAGAACGAGTTTCTTACGAATTTGCTAGCGAAATGGCAACAAGAGCCAACGTATACCTTCACGATGACATGGTATTAAGCGCAGATGTGGAAAAGATGCTATCAAAACCTGCCAGCCAATCGGCGTTGGGTAGTGTTGGTTCAGAATTGAAGCGCCGCGCACTCTTTAAAAATGAAGATTTTGGTATATCGCTGAAGCACTACCTTGCCTACACTTTAAAATCACTGTTTGGTCATCCCTACCCGAGCAAACCTCAAAGCGGTGAACTCAATGCATTTAGAATAGACGTTGAAAAAACTGACATTCCCATTCCCTCAGACAACGTTGACGTATCAGCACTGTATGAGTTGAGTTCATGCGAACCTAAGCTCGCCAAGCTGTCTACATTTCGTTTTTTATCTCACATTAACGCCTTTGAAACGGTGAACACCAACAGGCTGCACGTAGCCATTGCGGCGGCTAAGTTAGGTAAAAAAGTAAATCTATACGGTAATAACTACTTTAAAATACGCGCTATTTACGAGTATTCACTTAAAGGGAAATTCGCAAACGTAGTGTGGAAAGAGTAATTTTCGAGCAAAATAAATTGCAGATCAGCACACTTTGTGGTTAAAGTAATGTGCGACTTTGAAATGGACTCTGAAGCTTGGTCATAAGGAAAAGACATGCAGTTTGATTATATAATTGAAAAAATTAACAATACCGAATTATCGACATCACCTTTTTTACACCTTGAGCTGAACAATCTTTTCACTCCAGAACATTTTGAACAGCTTGTCAGGGCAAAAGAGCTAAACATAAGCGACTGTAAAAACGATAAAGATTTGTTTGAAAAGCTGTTTAATAATGGCTATAAAATAATCGACTTCCCAGGCTGTATAAATGACCACGAAGAATACATAAAATGGCATGAACATAAACATGCTTCTCAAAAAATTAATACAGCATGTGAAGGTTTCGGAATTGTACTTAGGCTCAAACAGCCAGAGTCAACGATAGTTCGAGAATTGACTAGCTTTCTCGAAAGTGATGAATTCATTCAATGTATTTCAAGAAAATTTGGTGTGCAAGCTGACGAATGCAATTACGACAGTGGCATTCAAAAATACTTGGATGGTTATGAAATAAGCCCTCATCCAGATATTAGAAGAAAAGCACTAACATACATGGTAAACCTAAACCCATCGATAAACTCTGAGTTGAGTGACCATCATACCTACTACATGAAATTCAAACCTGAATATACCTACATCAAGGAGTATTGGAAAGGGAATAAGAATGTAGACACGTGCTGGGTGCCATGGGAGTGGTGCAATACAGTTAAACAGCAAACTAAAAACAATAGCATAGTGATCTTTTCTCCTAATAACGAAACTCTACACGCAGTTAAAGCAAAATATGACCACCTGCAATACCAGCGTACGCAATTGTATGGAAACCTATGGTACAAAGAAAATCCATGTGATGTGCTGGGAAGAGCGTGGGAGTCACTTGTGATAGATCAAAGCACACAACGTGATGAGAGTGGTATTTCTCGCCTGATACCCTGGAGAATTAAGAATTACATTGAAGCTAAAAAAGCCTCGAAGACAGACAAAAAAAACCACGCGAGTAGGGACTATTAAAGCAGTAATAGTCCAAGACACAGGCTTGGCTTGCCACCGTTGTGGCATGTCTAGGCCCTCGCTATAAAACCATTTGGAGCCAATGTAAAAGAAGGGATACTTGATCAGAAGTTGCATCCAGGAAAACTTTGTCTCAACCAAGTTCGAAAACCCACACATGCATTAGACAGTCACTTCTGAAACGGAGAAAATAGGGAAAATCCTTCTCCATATTCTCAATCAAATGCTTATCATTTGACTGTCTAGAGGTATAAATCGCTCAAATTCAACGTACACAAGATACGTTTTCGAAGACCAACCGATATCATTAACTATACTATCAATGCGAAACTCTTACGCTAGCAGGTTTTCAGCGACTCCTTCTAGAGCTAATAAACCGCGAGGCCAAAGAGGTGACTTCTTTGAGCACCTTGTGCTTTTTAAACAAAAATAGGAAAAATAAACACGCGACAAAATAAACTCCAAAGTACAGAGCACTCCCCAATACAAGGTAGACTATACCCTGCCCCGTCAACATTTGTGCTGATAAGACAGCAGAAAAACACGCCGTTGCCAAAAGCGTACACATAAACAGCAAGCTAACTACGGGTAGTCCAAACCGTATAGAACAAAACACCAGTAAGATGCTTAGCACCATGAAAGAGAATACTAGTCTTGTAATAATAAATTCTTCCATACTGCCTGAAAAGAAAAACGCAATTAAGCCTATTAATAAACTCAGTGTTACCATTTCATAAACCGATAATAGCTTTATATCGCCATTTGCAATAAGCCCTTGCTGGACAAAAGTGGACACGGCAAATGTAATGGTGAACACGGCTAATAGCGGTAATAAGTGCGCAAAGGGCAGCCACTGCTGTCCTAAAAACAGCGAAACAAGCTCCTGATTAAAAACGTGTAAATAGCCAATAATGGGAAAAATCGCACATAGCAATATGGTAAGCACAATCACGATGTGCTCTCCAATTGGATCGCCCCTTCTTTTTATTTCAGAAAAGCTTGCTAGGAATACATTAGATACAGGAGCGATTATTTCTCTACTTGGTAAGAATGAAAGATTTCTCATTAAACTAAAACCACCAAGCTGATCTGCACCATACATTTTACTAATAAAAATCACGTCGAACTCGGCGCGCACGTACCCCAAAATAGAACGCATGAGCATCCACAGTGAAAAACTCATTTGCTCTTTTATGCGGCTTAATGAAAACTTCAAAGGGTAAGGCGCATACCAATGAGAGAGCAGTGTTTTGCTGGTGTATGCTGCCAGCACGCCTATTATCATGGCCCAATAGTTCTCTAAAATGAAAGCCAGCACCACTGTAACTAAGAAACTCACAACTCGCTCAATTAAGAGTATTTTAGAAATGATGCCGTATTCCAATTCTCTTCTATGCATAAAGAGCTGAGGGCTTGCAAAGGCAGAAATTGGTAACACAAGTGCCATTACGCGTATCGCAGATTCAGCTTCTGGTGCGTTCAAGAAGTTGGCCAGTACGGGCGTAAGTGCAAGCAGCGCAACAAACAGCGCGAGTTTAGACAATATTGAAATCGTCCATGCCGTTACAATATCGCTGTCATCCAGTGTCTTCTTCTGAATAATATATTGCTGAGTGCCTCCTTCAGACAATGTATCGAAAAGAAAAACAAGCATTGTTGCAATAGCTACTACACCAAAATCTTCGGGCGTTAATAAACGCGCAAGAATCAGTAGGCTAATAATACCTATACCACGTTGGAACAATCGAACAATGAGGATCAACGACGTACTGCTTACCACCTTTCTTGCTAAGTTCAAACTTTTAAATCCTTATCCACTGTGTTCCACACAAAGCACACATCAAGAAGACTTGATGTAGAACGCACAACAGTTTTCATTTATCAACACTCCTTGAGTCAGTGAAATATTCAGTCAAACACGGCATGCGTGAAGTTTTTTTCAGCGTCATTCTCGCAACGCTTTATGCTTTGCGAAAAGTCGTGCCCTTTCAGTGTTTTTTCAACAATACTAACCAAACTATCAGGCGACACTTCAAAATCCCCTACCCGAAATTTCTCTGGCCAATCAATATCTTTAAGAAAGTTGCTTGCTTTTTAATGCACCTCGGCTAATAAAAAAGGAACGTGAGCCATAAACGCGTAAATTGCGCCATGTAGTCTAAAGCTTAAAAATGCGTCACACTCGCCAATCTGATGCCACATACTCATAGGATCGGTGACATAGTCGAACAGCTCAACGCTCACAGACGGGTCAAGAAGCCTAACAAACTCCTTCGTTGCGGCCATGTCACCATGCAATTCATGGCCGTTGAACACAAAGAGTCTAAGCGTAACATCACCGCCTCTTTTAGCATTCAACGTATTGATTGCGGAGGCCAGAATTTGTAGTCGTTCTTTATTTTCGTGACGCACTTTTCCTGTTTTTCCACTGAACGAACACAGTGCTAACCCTATGGTAGATTTAGTGCTCTCTTGCCTTGCTTTTAAATCTAACTTGTCAACCATTGGCAACAGCCCCGCAAGGTCGAAAGCATGTGTGCAAGGTAAGTCTAAATTGTAACTTTGTACCAATTCATAAGACTTAAGGTCTCTAACACACAGAAAAGACATGCGTTTCATAAACTCGATAACTTTTTTTTCGTGTGCCACCGAATCAAAAGGACCTACAGAAACCCCAATAGCCCCAATCTTTAAGTCGTACTTTTCAAAGTTTTTATTTGCATATTCCATTTCCCACCAGTCTTTGCCGTGGAAGATGGAACCACCAGAATACACAAGATGCTTATTTTTCTTAAAATGCCTATCTAACAATAATTCGTTAATGAACTGCAGACGATATGGCAAAGTTTTCATAATCGGCTTTGCATTGTTGGATAGCTTAGGTATTTTTTTAGAAAAGAAATAACTGGTATCAGCGCCCCAGTAATGCTGCGCTCCCCACTCTGCGACTTTGCAAAAGCAATCGTCGCCCGTATTTTTCATACCGTAGAAGCCACTAAAGGTAACATTCATACCTATCCCTTGTTTTGTTCAATGCGCGCAATTCCACAAATTATTTTTGTATTAACACTATGGCTTGCTGCTTTATTGCATTTATAGTTAATCTTTGGCGATTTTTGAAGCTAGGCTCTTTATGTAACTGCCCGATTCTGCATTTTCAGCAAGCTTCACATCAAGCTTACTTCGGTCACTGCTACATTCAGCTAGAAGCAACTCAACTCTATGCTTCAAGAAAGATGCGTCTTCCGCTTGCTTAACTTTAACGCCGTCAACTTCCGTATGTGATGTCAAGAATGCCTTAATTTTGTCATCGCACAGTAACGGCAAGAAAGGAATCCCCATACCGAAACCCATTATACAGCCGTGCAGGCGACTACTCACAATAACGCGAGCATTACTAACCTTTTTCAACATTCGAACATGAGAAGAGTCCATATTAGTATGTTCTTGATATTCCAACCCCAAAGCTTCAGCTGCAGCCATCAGATTTTTTGATATTACATCTAGGTCAGCGCCTGCCAACCTTACATCTGATGGATGGATTAGATGCAAAAGAACCTTTGAAGAGAGTGCTTGTAATTGCCAGTAACGTGGAACCAGATAGTTTATTGAGGGGCAAGCGGTAAGAACTAGTTTGTTTGGTGCAAATTGCTCTAAAAAGTTGAAGGTATATTCATCTCTCACGCCTAAATGGTCGGCGCCTTTCGCAATTTTAGGAAATAAATCAGCCTTCATTTCCCCTCTTCCAGACATCTTATTAATGCCAATACCATGCGCGCTGAAACGCAATCCACTTTGAAGCACAACGTGCCAAAAAGGTTCAAAGACTGGCTGTAGAAGGCCTCCTCCGCCAATTACCAGCAGCACATTTGGGTTATGCTGTTTTAAGTAGTCAATGTGCGCTTTGAACTCCTTTAACCAAACAGGAGAACAAAAGAGGTCGGGGCCGTCCTTACCCACTATTTCTTTTAAACCAAGATGGGAAATATAGTCCCCAACGTTTCTTTTGTTTGCATAAATGTAAACGACAGGCGCAGTTTTTGAGTACTTTTTCCTTGTAAACTTTTGCTTTAGGTAGAATGAAAGTGATCCATAAAGATCAAATTTTTCAGCAAAATACAGCGCAAACCGCCATCGCAAAGGTTCCACCAACTTGGAAATCAAGAAATACATTCCTTTTTTTACTTTCATTTCAATAATGTTAAATAAGTAGACGCAATATGTTCGGCGGTATGCTCCCAAGTAAACTTGGAAGAAATCGTTAGGCCTTTTTGTACTTTTTCATTGTAGAGTTGTTCGTCGGTGAGGAGGTTGCGTACTGCACTACTCAACGCTAAAAAGTCTTCAGCTTTTGCGCTACAAACCGCATCTTGCCCAATTTCTATAAGCACATCAGCTTCAGAGGTTACTACAGGTGTTCCAGAAGCCATCGATTGTACAAGAGGAAACCCAAAGCCCTCTTCACGCGATGCAAATATAAACACTTTTGAGGTTTGCATTGCTTGAATAAGCTCGTCTTCGGTAACCCACCCTTTTATAACAATGTCATTTTCAATTCCCAATGCCCGAATGGTTTTGGAAATAATGGAGTCTTCCCCCCCAACAAACCCTAAAATAGTGAGGGGATGTGCTTTCTTTA
This sequence comes from Alteromonas sp. RW2A1, assembly GCF_001886475.1. Classification (NCBI taxonomy): domain Bacteria; kingdom Pseudomonadati; phylum Pseudomonadota; class Gammaproteobacteria; order Alteromonadales; family Alteromonadaceae; genus Alteromonas; species Alteromonas sp. RW2A1. The sequence goes on from NZ_CP018031.1 coordinate 2,967,515, forward strand.
AATCTTTAGGTAACTGCGCCCATGCTTTTAACATGTTCTCTGAATTCTTCTGATGACTGTCGCCACCGAGCATAAGAACGCCTTGTTTAGGTTTGTTGTTTGGTGGAGGCTTAAACCCACCGGGAATACCATGATAAACGTACGAGCTCTTATTCTTTAATTTTGGAAAGTTCTGCGATATGTCATGCTTTGAATATTGCGATATTGTTAAAACATGGTCTGCAAATGAAAGACCCAAACGATATACAGCCCACAAATATGCTTTCTGTCTAAAGAAATAAAAATTCTCCTTAAAACTGCGTTTTTTATAGTACCGAAATATTCTGAGTGAGTGCCACTCCATTAAATCATGAGTTGTGGTTATTTGCTTAACTCGAGTAAATAAACAAACTCTATTTCCCGGCATATGTAGAAGGTCGACTTTATGAATTTTCAACAATTTCGGAAGAATTAACTGTTCCCAACTAATTTCGTCTTCAGCATCTGCATTTATAATTTTGACATTATCTAACTTACAGATCTCATCGAGTCTTGCTTGATATTTTTCTGCTGAATCATTGTGTTCAAACCCTTTGTTGATAAACAAAACAAACTGATGCTGAGGCAGCATTTTCGGTATTAGCTTGCATAACATGAAGGTATATAGAGGCATCCCTCTTTGTTTTCGCAATACAAATCTAGCATCAATAGCGATTTTATTTTTTTTCATTGACTTGCTCGCTACTTATGGAGTTTTTTGCGACAGAGAGGGTGTAAAGTATATAAATCCAAGGGTAAAAGGCAACATTAATAAACATTCCACCAGCACAGTATAATAGCGTAAAAGTTTTTATCGCTTTTGATGATTCGGCACTCCAAGGGTCATTAGGATTCGGCTTTTTAGAATTTAATAACAGAGTGTGAACTATTATGCCCAAGAAAATCATCAGGCCTACGTAGCCTGTTTCAGCAAGCACCTCGATGTATATATTATGGTATGCTTTGGCACCTCTCTGGGATATTACTACCTCGCCATCCTCACTATATTGGTCAAGTTTTCCTGCATTTGCCAAGTAAGCATAAAACCCGCCGCCGAAGATCGGGCGTTCAGCAACATAGTCAAATGCCCATCTCCAAACAACAATTCTACCTACTGCTGATTTTTCCGTTGTTGTGCCTTGGTCTATTGACTCCATTCGTTTCAACCAACCATCCGTTATAAATTGGCTACCAATGACGGCAAGTAACATTAAAAATACAACGCCTTTCACCTTTTTCTTGCTGTAATAAAGATGCAGCAAAGCGTACACGCCCAAAACAACTATTCCGGTTCTGGCTTGCGTCCCGACTTGTGTTGTGAGAGCGCAGAAAACAACAAAATAACAGTAATACTTGAATATCTTCTTATTTGAGAGAAAACTATATTGGGCTAAGTATAGTGAGAGTGGTATCAAACAAACCGCAAGCGTCGCTAGCATGCTACCCTCTGAGTACATAAAACCAGAGCCCTGAAGACCTATCAGTGATATACCGTACCCTCCTCCTCCCATGGCTGATTTTACCCCAGCCATTATAATAAACAGTGAGGAAGCCGCAAATAAAATTGAAAGGACAAAGTCAAAATCCTTTTTGGTTGAAATAGTAAATGGAATAAAAAACAATATAACAAGAGTTTTAATTGCCGTGTCGTACTTTATCGCAGAGTACAGAGGAAATTCAGCGTTTAAATGAGAAAGTGTTATCCAAAACATAAACCCCAAAAATAAAAAATAAAACGCACCATTATTAACTTTTCGAAGCTTATTAGCATTAACCAACAAAGTTAATAAAAAAAAAGCGGTTAAAATTAACGATAAGGGCTTACCTGATAAAAAAGAAAAGGAGGTATTTTGCGGCTTTACTGTATCGATCCAGAGTACTGCAGCTAACGCGACATATGGCCTAAAGAATCCAAATACCATGAAAGTAATAATAATAAACGAATAAAAAATATCTGTTATCATTCATTATCTTCCGAATTTGCAAAACACTCTTTAATGATAAAAAGAATTATAAATACGTGTATGAGTAACGCGCCTGAATCTACACCTATGTCCATAGTCTCTTCTCTTGCTTGGTATCGTTGATGCGAATTTAGGTCTGAATTAAACCATTCGCTAGGTTGGCCCAGGTTTCCACCTTCTAATAAGGCCCTCATTATACTTGTGACAAAGATATTTTTTTAAAAACTCAAAACTCGGGAGCTTATGTGGCTTGATTTTCTTTTACCGAAGTTTAACCAGTTACCCCGCTTATCAAGCGACGAAGCCCGCTGAAACCTAGATCAAATATCTATTCACCACATGGTGAATCGGGATTGAAAGAGTAATATCCGTTTTTAGCTTGACCGCAACTGGCTCGCAAGAGAAAAGTTTCGGATTAAAACCCACACTCATAATACTTATATCATTATAAAAGACATGTAACGATAACTGGACGACTTTCAATTTCAGTTTTAACAACCGGCACTTAAGTAAGAGATCAAACTACCTCTTTTTCTCAAAATAAATCACTGTAACATCCGTTCAGTATATACCTAAAACAAAATACTCTTTCACAACTCCAAATCGTTTCTTATCGACAGCAGAGTCTGTGCGATGCTCCAAAATATTCCTCTATGTATAGGATAACTGATAATGCTAACCAATTCTGCTATTTTCTTCTGAACACTACGCAAGAATTCATATAATAAGTGTACCTGTCCATCCGCTCCTTGGTTAAATGGTTACAAGAGATCATTGCTGTTGTTGGCACTTTGTTATCGCCAAAAAACAAGAGTAGTTACCATGAGTTGAAGGTAGTTTTTTCGACGGACAACGATGCCAGATATAAGCCTACTTTCGCGAGAGTAGCAGCTTCCTAGAAATTGGAAAGCACCTCAAAGCCCAAAAAAGTTTGCAATCAATAGGTTTCGGGCAGACAAGCTTAAAATTAGTATTTGCTTAAACAGGTAGGTAGCTATGGCAGCGCTGTTTATCTGGAACTAGAATCATCAGGCGGCTATACAACATATAGCAAAAATCGCCCCCATATTCTCACTCTTACTAAAATTGCTGATTCGATATATTTTTCAGTACTTGTTCGCTATAGTTTCCCCGTGTCAATGCGACAGGAAAAGAAAGTGAGTTTGATGAACTATATCATGCTGAATTTCATTATTGATTTTATTCCTACTCACTTTCAAACGCGCTTAAATTTGCGGATAGTAAAAACCTCCACATTGGCTGACTTTTAGCTGTTATTATGCTATAGAAGCCGGCTGCTTTTTTATTCATGATAACTACTCTTGTTCTTTGCGATCACTGTGCTCTACCAATGGGGAATTAATCTTTTCTAACCACTTATCCAAGAAACCTGCACTCTTTATCTGAATTCGGGGGGAAATAAAGGTAATAACATGAAGGCCTATGAATACTTTCATCGCTTGAACTCTATTGTTTATTTATATACATCTTTTCAACTGCTTAGCCATACAGCCTTAATTGTAATAATTACTTTCTGTCGACCATCTCTAGCATTCGAACTAGTAGTGACCAATACTCAAGAACTCAGAAATGCCATCCACATTGCAAACAACAATACCAGCGGGAAACATATTGAAATCTTAGTTAATAAAGGCAAGTATGAAAATGCAACAAATATAACGATACGCAGGAATAATATTACTATACGCTCTAGCACAAACAACCCTGCACATGTTGTTCTTAGCGGTTCGGGTATGAAGAAGAAAAGCCCCGTTGAGGTCATATTTGATATAAGTGCAAGCAATGTTACGCTTTCAGGTATGACTCTTAGAAACGTTTCTCATCATCTTATTCAAGTACGCGCAGAGAAAGACGTCGATTTTTTTTCATTAGACAACTGCATCCTCGAGGACTCGTATCAGCAACTACTCAAAGTATCTGGCAGCGACAATGATAAATTTTCTGACTTTGGAATAATTAAAAACAGTCGCTTTGAATACACGGAGGGGGTTGGGCCTAACTTTTACATTGGCGGTATAGATGCCCACAAATCGAGAGGTTGGATTGTTCAAAACAATACCTTTGCTAATATTGCCAGCCCTGCTGGTAGGGTAGCTGAACACGCTATTCATTTTTGGCGAGGATCATTCGATAACACTATTATCAATAACATTATTATCAATTCCGACAGAGGAATAGGTTTTGGACTGGGGAATAATAAAAATCAGTCAAAAGGTGGATTTATAGCATTTAACAAAATTACACATGACAATCCTAGTCATGCCTTTGCCGATGTGGGTATTAGTTTAGAAAGTAGCCCTCGCACCATTATTACCAATAATGAAATTCAGTTAAATTCAAGTTACCCAAATGCTATTGAATACCGATTTCCTAGTACGCAAGACGTTGTTATTACGAGTAACATCACGAACAAATCAATTGTCGCCAGAGATGGAGCTGATGGCACATTACTAGCGAACACCTCTGCGGGCATACCCGAATACTATTGGAATTTATTGTTATATAATCTTAAACGAGCAGTTCGCTACATTAATGAATAAGTAGTTTTATTGCCTTTTAGTCTACTAACTGAGATAAAGCAGTACTTAAATCACTATTTGTAGCTGAAAGATCATGCCCCTCTGCGGCAAGCACGTACATTCTTCCGCCACTGGCATTCCCTAAAAGTACATTCTTCAATTGATGTACTTTGGTTTTTACCGAACTCGTGAATAGCTTATCATCCACGTTATACCACCTTACAATACTGAGCTTTTCGCCACTTACCGACACCACGTTATAAACAGTAAACGCAGTATCATTTATCACTAGCTGTTGTGTCTCTGCCAATGAGTAGCGTTCAGGGTCGAAAATGCGATGTAAGTCGCTCACTAACTCATTATCTTGCTCACTGAACCATGCAGCATAAACTTTAACACCACAATTAGTATCACTTAAATAAATAGTCTCTTCTACATCTGCATTTACAATAATCGGTTGCCATGATGTGGCGCTGCAGTTTTCGCCCATTAGATCATTGAGTAATGGCTTCGATGGTAACTTCGTTGCATTATTGGCGCTTGTTATATTCATTGCCCAAGCCGTACTTACAATAAACAAAGCGAATAAAACTGTAAAAATAGTAAAACTTATTGAAGGCTTTTTAGGCACTGAATAGTCTCGTCGCTCTGATTGAACAGTCTCACGCATTAACTCCCCAATTCCCAACAAACACAGAATGACAAATGCAAAGAAAAACCAGCCGTAAATAAGGTGATCGGCACCTGCAGCGTGTTCCATATCTGTCCAGTAAGCAATAAGAATAATGCCATATACGCGTACAATATTTGCCAGTACGGGGAAGATTAACGATATTGCCACAAAGGCTACTCTGCGTTTTGTCGATACCAAGTTTAGGTAGGCATACAAGCTACCTATCACAAAGCTGGCAATAAAAAAACTTACCCCAGAACAGGCTTCTGCTACTAAAAAGCGGCCTTGGGGTATTTCTATGTATAAACCGCTTCGGTAAAGCGGTACGCCTGTGAGTTGAAGCAACGCCACAGAGCCGTCTGCGGCAATTTCTTGAAGATAAGGAATTAGCTGTTCACCAACAGGAACGCTAAATAGCATAAACACCAAGGGAAAGAGTATGTTTTTTGCGGCCTTAGTGCCAATCATTAACCAAATGAGTGCGGGCAAAAGCGTGAACGTAGCGGCGTGCATAAAAAGCTGTATATCGCCTGCCACCCCCACCACGTAAAGCAAAACTGCAGGCACAATAACAATAAAAGCAAGGGGCGTTGTGTAAATAGGTTGCGCGAGTAGCTCGTGGCGTTTTAAATAAATAAGATAAAAAGCACCGGGTACAATAAAAAAGCCATGATTAAATATTTCATTGCCATACCAAATTTCAACTACAGTGCGTAGCCCCTGCCAGCTAAACACTAACCATAGGCAGAATATTGCAAAACCAGATATAAAAAACGCTTTATTTTCAGCAAACGTAAGTGCAGTTCCATCCCTTTCTGTTTTTTTCAGCGCTTCACTTTTACTCATGAGTATTTCCCTGCCCTGCTTTCTTATTATCTACTCTTTATGGCTTATTTAATGTCGTAGGCTTCTTGCATGGTTACCCAGTTGAAGTCTTTTATTAGTTTTTCTATCTTACCTTCCATTTTCGAAAGGTTAATGTAGTGACGAACCTTCGACTTCCACGGCGCGTTATCAAACCTAGGCTGCTGGGCATCTATCTCCCACGGATGAAAATAAAAGCTGTATGGTGCACTTTCCGTTTTCATAAATTCGGTTATACGACGTTTCGATAGCCAGTAGGGGTAAAGCCTAAAATACCCACCCCCACCAATGCCAACGTTAGTGTCTTTTTTGCGAATGGTAGGTATGGGGATTTCTATTAACCCATTGTCTCGTTGATATTTAAAGCGTGGCCACTCGGGCACGCCGTACAAATCGTGGCTAATTGGGTAAGTACTTGAAGAATAGGTAAAGCCTAAGTCTTTTAAAATATCGTAGGCCCAAGTGTTAGAATCGTTAATGGAAAAGCTGGGGGCACGATACCCCTTTAGGGCCACGCCACCAATGTTTTCCAGAATATCTTTGCTTTGCTTAATATCGTCGAATAGTTGCTTTTCTGTCATGGTAGTAGCGCGTTGGTGCGCCAAGCCATGGCTGGCTAATTCGTGCCCTTCTCTCACTATACGCTTGATTACATCGGGGCAGCGCTGTGCTACCCACCCAAGAGTAAAAAACGTACTTTTTACATTATTAGCTGCGAACAAATCTAAAAGACGATTTGTATTATCGCCAACGCGAAGGCTTATTGAATTCCAGTCTTTCTTATCTACTACACCTTCGAACGCAGAAACTTGAAAATAATCTTCTACGTCTACTGTCATCGCATTAAGGCGATTATCTAGCTTCATTGTTTATCGCCCTTTATTTATCGGCCTTTGCCGAAAAGCACCACTTCAACGGTACGTATCAATATAAGAATATCCAGCAACAAGCTTTGATGTTTTACGTAATACAAATCGAACTTGAGCTTTTCCATGGAATCTTCCACACTTGCGCCGTAGGGGTAGTTTAGTTGCGCCCACCCTGCCAAGCCAGGCTTCACGTTATGACGTTGGTTGTAATACGGTACTTCGCGCACTAGTTGTTCTACAAACTGTGGTCGTTCTGGGCGTGGCCCGATGAAAGACATCTCGCCTTTAAACACGTTTAGCAGTTGCGGCAATTCGTCTACCCGATATTTGCGAATAAAGTTACCAATGCGGGTTACGCGATTATCATTTTTACTTGCCCATTTAGCGCCGTCTTTTTCCGCATCGGGGCGCATACTGCGAAACTTTATAATGTTAAACAATTTACCGTTTAGACCTACTCGCTCTTGCTTGTAAAATACTGAAACGCCAGTTCTTCTGCCATCATCAAGATAAATAACTAAAGCAGTAAATAGCATTATCGGCCAAACAAAAAAGAACACTATAAATGCCAGCAACGCGTTAAACGTATAGTCGAGAGAATCTCGCAAATAGTTTTGGGTTTGAAAGCCATTGGAATAGATTACCCAGCTCGGATACATAAGGTTAACCACTATTTGGCCTGTCTCACGCTCCATAAAGTCTAGAAGTTCTGTTACCTCAATTCCGCGTAGCCTGCAGTCGAACAATACTTCTACGGGTAGTGTGCCGCGACGTTGGTCGCAGGCTATTACAATTTCTTCTATTTCATTGTCGGATATAAATTGCTGAAAGCTGTCGTCTATTTTGAGGTGGATTAGCTTTTCTTTTCGTATTCCTTCTTCGCGGTTATCCCCAGGAATAGGAACAAATCCAACTAACTCGAAACCAATTCTATCAACATCTCTGCGCATGCGCTTTTCGATAATAGAAGCGCGTTCGCCGGCACCAAGCACTAAAATTCTGGCTTTCCCTAAACCCAGTAAACCAAGTCTGTTAGTAAAGTACCTGAAAATAACGAGCGTGATGATGATTGCTCCCACCGCTGCAGGTAGGAAATAAGGATTCATAAGAAGGTTGTCAAAAAAGGCGCGGCTTATTACTTCTACTAAAAAGTAACTGAGACCTACACTCACAAATATGCGTCGTATTATGCCACGAAATGTTTCGCGTAATTTGGCCTCATATAAGCCAACAGATAGCGAACAAAGTAAGATTGCAACAGTAAGCATGCCCACGTTCACAATAAGCTTCTCTACAGTAACAGTCTCAGCCATGCCTATTTGTGTGAGGATAAAATGGGAGATATATCCCATATAAGAAATAAGTAATGCTTCAGATAAAACAAGAATATTTGAACGTTTACTTTGGTTACGCTTGTTGCTTGCCACCCCTGGCCTCCAAAAAACTACAGCATTTCACCCATCATAAAGGGATTTATAGTAATAGACTAGAATTGATATTGGCATTATAGTGACATTTACCGTAGGGTAAACGCCAAAAGCAATAATTAACCATAATGAGTGTAGGATGATCTCTTATGTCACGCATTAAAACGCTACTTACATGCTGTACACCCTTTGTTTTGTTAGGCTTAAGTGCCTGTAGTAACACCGGTGTACTCCCTGAAGCCACAACAAGAGCATCGTTAACTACTGACGTTAACGACTATCAATATTTAATTGGTCCAGGCGATTCGCTTACTATTTTTGTTTGGCGAAACCCAGAAGTATCGGGGCAGTTCATTGTTAGGCCCGACGGTAAGGTTACTACTTCCTTAGTTGAGGATATCGACGTAGCCGGCAAAACTCCCACGATGCTTGCCAGACAAATTGAAGAGCAGCTTTCTACCTACATTAACAACCCAAGGGTAACCGTAAGCGTTAATAATTTCTCCGGCCCACTTAGCGAACAAGTGCGTGTAATTGGAGAAGCCACCAATCCAAGTGCAGTAAGCTATACGGAACACATGACGCTACTAGACTTAATGATTGCGGTAGGTGGGCTTACTGAATTTGCCAACGGTAATGGTGCCAAATTAGTACGTGTAGTTGAAGGTAAGCAGCGAACTTACGAGGTAAACATTGATGACCTGATCCGTGAGGGTGACATTACTGAAAACGTAGATATGCTACCCGGCGATATTGTTATTATTCCTGAAGCTTGGTTCTAATCTGCGATTAGTTATTGATGTTTAAGTAGTAAACGGAACAAATTATAAAATGCAGGATTTACAACAAACGCTAACCCAAATACTCGATTACGTAAAAGGGGTTTGGATAAAAAAGCGTTACGTTATTATATTTTCGTGGCTGATATGTCCTATCGGCTTTTTTTATGTCGCCACTCTTCCCGACACATATCAGTCTAAGGCCCAAGTATTTGTAGATACTCGTTCAGTTTTGCAGCCTTTGCTTAGAGGTCTTGCTATACAAACTAATCCCGATCAAGAAATTCAAATGATGGCAAAAACACTGCTGAGCAGGAGTAATGTTGAAAAAATAGCCCGCGAGAGCGATCTAGATATTACTACCGCTACGGAAAGTGAATTTGAGGACCTCGTTACTTCGCTAACAAAGAATATTAGCCTTTCATCTACCGGGCGCAGTAATATTTACAATATTTCGTATTCAAACGAAAAGCCCGTTGTAGCCCAACGCGTAGTGCAAGAGACGCTGGATTTGTTCGTTGAAGGTTCGTTAGGTAATAGCCGAAGAGACACAGATACTGCAGGTCGCTTTTTAGACGAGCAAATTGCTGAGTATGAGTCTAGATTAAGTGAAGCAGAGCAGCGATTAGCAAGCTTCAAGAGACAGTATAATGACATACTGCCATTAGCTGGTACTTATTATTCAAGACTACAGGGCTTGAATACTGAGCTTGAAACTACTCAACTGCAGATTAAACAAACACAGCAGCAAGCTGCATCTTTAAAGCAACAGATTACTAGCGCTAAACAAACAGATAACTTTGATGTCACTAACCAAGACGAGCCTGTACTAAGAACGAGATACGACGAACGTATTAGAGCCCTTGAAGAGGAGTTAGACAGGCTTACACTTAGATTTACAGATCTTCATCCAGATGTAGTGGAAACGAAGGCGCTACTTGATAGTTTGGAAGATGCAAGGGAAAAAGAAATTAAAGCGTTTCTTAGCCAATCGGATGAAGATGGAAGCCAACCTTTAACGGAACTCAATAGAGAGATTAAGCTTGAAGCGAGCAGGCTAGAAAGTCAGATAGCATCGTTACGCGTAAAAGAGTCTGATTTAGAAAGCAAAATTATAGAGCTCGAGAGCAAAGTTGATTTAATTCCTCAAATAGAAGCAGAGTCGACCGCACTTAATCGCGACTACAGTGTTACCCAGCAGAAATATCAAGAACTTTTATCAAGAAAGGAGTCTGCCGACTTATCTAGACGTGCTGATGTGTCTTCAGAAGATTTGCAGTTTAGAATAATAGAGCCTCCGCTGTTACCTAAAAGGCCGTCAGGCCCTAATAGATTGATATTTTATACTGCAGTTCTGCTTGTTGGCTTCGGCTCAGGTATTGGCGTGGCGTTCTTAATCAGTCAACTAAGCCCGGTTTTAATAAGGCCCAAGCAATTGTTGTCTGTGTCGGATTACCCCATTTGGGGAACTGTTACTCACCTAAACATAGTGCAGATTAAGAAAGTTAACCGTACACGCCTTATCGTGTTTCTGATGTCGAGCGGCGCGATTTTAGCCATGTATAGTATTTTGATAGCCGCAGAAGTGATGAACATTGATTTAATTGGAGGCCTGATTTAATGAAAAATACGATTGAGAAGGCACTTCAAAAACAGAAGCAAAGCAAAGCTGCCGAACTTGAAAAAGCCAAAAGCGCTGAAGAAATTGACGTTTCAAGAGACGTGCCTGTAGAAGCGAAAAGCGTGCTATCGAGTGAAACTTCACACTCATCTAGTAAGGGAACTACAAACCCTGAAGATATTCAAGACGATAATAATGTCAAAGGCCAAACGAGCAAGACTGATAATTTTGGAAAAACCAGCAAAATAGCCTCTGAGGAATATGGATTTAATATAGATTTCGAGCGTTTGGATAGAAACGGTCATATTTCATTAAACGGTGAGCGGAAGCAGATAAACGAAGAGTATCGCGAAATAAAACGTAAACTACTGGCAAATGCCTTTGGGGCGCTCTCTAAAACTCTGCACAACCCCAATATTATTATGGTTACAAGCAGCAGGCCTTCTGAAGGCAAAACTTTTACTGCTACTAACCTTGCTATGAGTATCGCCTCAGAGCAAGATAAAACCGTATTGCTGGTAGATGCTGACGTACTTAAACCCAATGTGCTTCGCACCTTAGGCCTTGAAAATAGACAGGGGTTAATGGAGTACTTGAAGGGTGATGTAGAGGACGTGTCTGACGTACTTTATTCAACTAACATTGATAAGTTAAAAATTATTCCGGCAGGTCGATCTCATCACTTGTCTACTGAACTATTAGCAAGCCAAAAAATGCATGACACTGTTGACGAATTTGCCAATCGGTACCCCGACAGAGTTGTAATCTTCGATACCCCCCCCTTAATCGGTATAAATGAAAGTGCCATACTTGCAAATTTTGCTGGGCAAGCGGTAGTAGTAGTTGAAGAAGGCCGAGCCAAAATGGCAGATATAAAGCTGTCTGTCGAGCGGCTGAATCCCGATATGGCCATTGGCTTTGTGGTTAATAAGTCTGTGCATAATGACACTGATGGAAGCGGATATTATGGATATTATTATGCCGAGCGAACCAATTAACACGCGCCCAGTTAAACTTGTGGCGGCTACTCTATCGTCTGCAGTAGCCCTTGCCTTTAGTGGCAACGCCACTGCCAACTTAGAGGTAACGGCAACGGCCTTTGCCGAAAGCGTGTTTCAAGACGTTGAGTCACAAGAAAATGGAAACTTTTCTTTTACAACTCTGTCGATAAACCCGAGCGTAAATGCGTCTTACCAGTCGCGCACGTTTAACGGCCTTTGGCAGGGAAAGCTTACGCATTTAGAACGTGATCAAAACGATTTAAGTCGCGAAGATACCTATGGCGAATACAGCTACTCCGCTAACTGGGCACCATTTGATGAGTTGTTAGTTTTTCAAGCATCAGGAGCGCTAAATTACCAAAATGCACAGGCAGGTAACTTTTTAGTGTCTGATTTTTTTACAAATGCAGATGCCCTAGCAAAAACTCGCTCGAATAGACTTGGAGTGTCAACCACTATATCTCAAGGCGATTGGATCCGCGGTACCGGGCAAGCTTCTTATTCAGATGTTGCTTCTGAACGCAATGCGTTGAACAACGGGTTTGCATTAAATAACGACACTTATCAATTGTCCGGCACTTTAACGAACGGTGATGAAGCCAAATACTTTATTTGGAACCTAACCGGCGGTTTTCAAAACACCGATAGGGCGCAAGCAAATCAGGGAGAGTTTATTTCACGTAACGCCTCTGGGTTTGCTGATATTCACTTTTTACAAAACTGGGCTGTCAGAGTTACTGCAAATCACGAAGGTAACCAGATATCAGCACGAACAGACACTTCAAGCCTCGTGCGTAAATTTGATTCTTACGGAGCTGGTATTACGTACCGGCAGAGTCAAAATCGCTTTATTTCTGTAACGGCCAACACCACTAACTCAGACTTAGAAGAAGACGACAATGAAACATTCATAGGTCTCGATATGCAGTGGGCATTGAGTTCCCGCACGCAAGTGAGTGCTACTTACGGCAGGCGCTTTTTTGGCGAAACCGCTTCAGCAAATATCAGCTACAATTCAAAATATTTTCGTACCGCGTTTGGATATTCAGAAGATGTAACCAACGTATCTCGGTTGTTGGCTAACCCTGAAAATTTAGGGGTGTTTGTATGCCCTGCTAACTCTGGTTCAATTGCTAGTTGTTTCCAACCCAACAGCTTAAGTTATGTGCCAAACGCAGATGAACAGTTTGTTCAAATTACTACCCAAAACTTAGAATTTAACGACGACATCATTATTCGAAAAGCCAGTAACTTTCAGATGGGGTATGACTTTTCTCGGGTAACGGTTGGTATGTCTTTTCGATATTCCGAAGACGATGCTATTGACCAAGACAGGCTAACGCGCACATATTCCGTTGGCTCCACTCTTGCCTACCAGTTAGGCAGCTACACCAATATTAATGCCAGCGTAAACTATGCAGACATAACCCAACGCTCCGATACTTTTGAAGGAGGTGACAGTGAAAACTGGAATGCTTCACTTGGTCTAGAAAGAACCTTCGGTAGGTCGCTTACTGTAAACGCAGACTTAAACTATGTTGATAGAAGTGGAGACCTGCTAAACGGTGGTGGCGGCATTGGAATTGGCAATGGTTTCTTTGGTGCTAACTTTACCGATAGTCGCATAACGCTAGGTGTAACCTATATATTCGAGTAAATTTCGATACGTCTTTTTTAACTATAAGCTACGTATTTCGCTTACTCGCATTGTTAAATGAGGATAGATTTCAAAAGAGTAATATCGCTATTACTCTTTCCCATCATCACTCTTCAGCCTTACATAAGTCTTAAACTTCTTCTTCATCAGCTTATCAACATACTGAGTCATTTTGACTTTTTGCGATATGGCGTCATCTAGCGCGTCTACTAATTCTGCCAGCATATCTAAGTAGTACTTTGTATCGCGGATAACATTGCCCTTTGGCGTCATGATGGTTTTGCTTTCTGGGCTGTCTGCAAACCCCATGTGCTCAGTCACCTCGGCTCCGGTTTTATCGGGCTCGAACATTTCAGACCTTACTTCTTCGATGACTTCGTTTACCGATTCAGCATTGAACGTTTCTAGCTCTTCCAAAAAACCGTAAAGCATAATTCTATCCATCAGCGTGTTTACCTTGCGAGGAATGCCTCGGGTAAACATATGAATGCGCTCATATGCGTCATCTGAGAATAGCTGTAAGCCGTTCCAACCAGCATGATGCAATCGATACTCTATATACTCTCTACACTCTTCAATGGTAAGTGGGGCTAGATGACAAGATGCAACTATTCTCTGCCTAAACTGCTCCATATTAGGTGCTCGTAAAATAGGCTGTAGCTCTTCTTGCCCCAATAAAAAGCTCTGGATAAGCGGCTTTCCGTTAAATTGAAAGTTACTTAGCATCCGCAGTTCTTCGATAGACTCTAGTGGCAAGTTTTGCGCCTCGTCGACAAGAAGCAGTGCTCGGCGCCCTGCCCTGTTTAATTCAAAGAGGAATATTTCTAACGCCTTTAAAATATCGGCTTTGCTTCTACCTTCGGTGGCGATATCGAACTTAGACGCCACCATTTTCACTAATTCATCGGGTGAGAGCTTAGGTGTAACAATTTGCGCAGCGGCGATATCATCTTCAATCTCTTCAAGCAGGCTATTTGCTACGGTTGTTTTTCCTGTACCGATACCACCGGTTATGACAATAAAACCTTCTGCCTGCGATAAACCGTATTGAAGATATGACATAGCGCGCTTGTGCCACTTACTGGCAAAGAAAAACGCGGGATCAGGCGTTAGCTGAAACGGTTTCGAGTTAAGTCCGTAGTAACTTTCGTACATGCAAAATACCGAGTAGTTGTTCCGTTAATAAAACACATTGCAGCCTGTTTGAAGGCTGCAATTCGCTTGAAATTAGCGTTTAAGATGAGCTAGCTATTGAATGTTTATTACAACACTTTTTGACTGGCCTAGCCCAGCTTATTTTTAGTTATTCGCTCAATAATTCCGGTAGTGGAAACCCCATCAGCAAAGCTGAGCACTTTTACTTCGCCACCGTTCTCCATAACTTCAGTGCCACCGGCTATTTGGCCAACACTGTAATCGCCGCCCTTAACCAATACATCGGGCAATAGGCGTGAAATAATACGTTGTGGCGTGTCTTCACTAAAAGGTACAACCCAATCTACTGCACTTAACCCTGCGAGCACAGCCATTCTTCGGCTTTCGTTATTTACCGGTCTGCCAGGGCCTTTTAGTTTAGTTACCGAAGTATCTGTATTCACAGCAACAATCAGCCTATCGCCCAACTGAGATGCTTCTTCGAGATAAGCCACGTGTCCAGCGTGCAGAATATCGAAGCAGCCATTGGTCATAACAATTCGCTCGCCACGGGCTTTCGCTGCTTCTACAGCAATTGCTAATTGGTCTTCGTTCATTACGCCGCCGTCTAAGTGAACAGACTCTTCGCCTAGGGCTAACGCAAGCTCGGTGTTCGACACTGTAGATGTGCCTAGCTTGCCCACCACAACACTCGCGGCCAAATTAGCTAACACGCATGATGCTTGAAGAGGGAGCTTACATGCCATTCCCACCGCAATGGTAGATACTACAGTATCGCCAGCACCAGTAACGTCATACACTTCTTTGGCTTTTGCAGGCAAATGAAATTCAGTATTATCCCCTTCAAAAAGCGTCATGCCCTCCTCAGAGCGGGTAATAAGCAGTGCACCTAGCTTTAGTTCGTCTTTTAACTGGCTCGCCTTTTCCACCAACTCCCGTTCTGATACCACAGGACCAACGATCCCCTGCAGTTCATCCATATTCGGTGTAATTAATGTTGCGCCTGAATATTTAGCAAAGTCGCTCCCTTTAGGGTCAACAACTACACGCTTTCCTTTAGCCAATGCTTTTTTAATCAGTGCTTGAGGATTACTTAAACACCCTTTTGCGTAATCGCTTAAAATAACGATATCGCAAACTTCTAGAGCATCATCAAAAGCTTCTTCTAAATCAGATTTATCAGTATCCGAAAAACTTTTTTCAAAATCTAAACGCAGCAACTGTTGGTTTCTGCTCATCACTCGCAATTTAGTAATGGTGTCGAAGCCATCAACTGGGAAAAACTCACAGTTAATATCGTGAGAATGCAGACGGTCTTTGAGTATATTGGCATTTTCGTCGTTACCACACATGCCTAATAGCGTCACTTTTGCACCCAGGGTAGCCACGTTTACCGCTACGTTCGCTGCGCCTCCGGGGCGATCCTCAGTTTTGTTAACGTTAACTACAGGTACGGGCGCTTCGGGAGATATTCGCCCTGTACCACCACTGTAGTATCTGTCTAACATAAGGTCGCCGACAATAAGCACATTAGCTTTACTAAAATCTGGTAATATCATGGCAAAACAACCCTTTCGATTTTGAAAAAAATTGTGGAAAAAGAAACAACAAGTATAACAGGCAAGTTCACCAATACCCACCAGCGAAGTAAAACCGTTGATTCAAGTCGGTCTGATAAGCCATGCAAAACTAACGTGAAAACCCACGAAGAGCCTGATGTAAATGAGGTGAATAAAGAGGGTAGATGGTTTTTGTATTTAATAGAAAATAAGCTAGGGCAACTTTACACAGGTATTACTACAGATCCCGCTCGCAGAATTGCACAGCATCGAGGTGAAAAACCTGGCGGCGCAAAGGCATTAAAGGGCAAAAGCCCGCTAGCCTTTACGGGCAATTTTTGAATTAAACAGTAAATCCGATGCCGCCAAATTGGAGTGCCGTATTAAAAAGCTAAGTAGAGTACAAAAGAATAAAATTATTCAAACAGGCTTGTTAACCCTTACTAGCACTGAAGAGCCAAGCCCCTCTTCTACTCTTCGCGCTATCCGCCAAGTACAGCATTTATAATCATTGCGTTACCAATACTTAGCGTAAAGCCAAGGGCTGCCACACCAATGTTGTGCTGCTGGTCTACTTCCTGACGAAAGTTCATGCCATAGAGTATAATTTTCTTGTTTACCAACACTAAAAGATGAAGCGCAATTGTTAAACCTACACTCACCATTAACCAGCCAGTGACGTTACTTACATAGCCCGAAGGCTCGTAAACTAGTAAGTTTTTTGCCGCAGAGACTATCATGGCAGTGCCTAACAAATTACCTGCGTGCTCTACCGCTAAAGCGATTTGCCCACCTTCTAAAGCCCCTTGGAACGAATCATTTTGATTATCTCTGGCATACCTGTATTCAAGAATGCGGGTCATCACGAGTAACATGGTCAGCACCACCGCGAAACCGGTGACAATGGCGATGATTGCATTCATATCGCTACCATCTACCCACAGCATGATATTGCGAAGCACGATGGCACTTGCTACCAAACTTGCAGCGTCGACAAGAGCAACACTTACACTGCGCTCTGCAATCATTTCAGGGGTATCGACTTTATTAAGCACTAGTTTGTCGTGGGCAAAACGGCCAAATTTCACCAGCACTATACCTATCAATCCGAAGGTAACCATGCCAATGGCGGCTTCTTGGTAACCCATACCGACATGCCGGCCCACTACTGAACTTAGTACAATACACAGTGACAGCATGCCCCCGGCAATACTGATGCCGAATGCAAAGTTATCTTTTACTCCTAGCTCATCAGTTACTGAGAAGCGCCGGAATGCGCCGGTTAACCATTTCATGATCATAAGTAAGGCGAGAGCAATGCCTACATCCATAGCAAGATAAATCAACAGCTCTCGAGTTAAGGGTACTAGTTTTACTAACGCTTCCACGCTATCTTTGCTCCTTGCACTTTATTTTTCTGCGTATTGCTGACTGACAATCAAACCGTGTATGTTTGTAATTAAATATGGCGTTGCATGATTCAAATACACGGTCTCAACGCGCGATAAAGTGAGTATTTATAAATTTTGACCTAAGGTTGATGCGAGTATTATGCCAAGAGACGAACAAAATAGCATGACAAACGTTGAAAGAGCTGAAAAACACTGGCATCAATTGTTGTCACATAGTGGCACTTCTTCAATAGAAAACAACAACGAAAATAACGATTTAACTACATTATTAGAAGGCAATAAGGACAATCTTCTCACCGCCCTCGCCAGCTCCGAGTTTCTTGCAGAATTTCTTACACAACCGTCTTTATCTTTTAAGAGTGTTGAAAATGTAACTACTGCCCCACCCAACAATAACGCTGAAGATTTCTACACTCAGCGTATCTTAGAATGGTTGGATAATGTTAAAACAGAAGACGAGCTATTAGTTGCGCTGCGCCAATGTAGAAATGAAGAAATGGCGCGAATTACTTATGCCGATGTGCTGAACCTACAAACTATCTCGGTATCTTTGGCCCAAGTTTCTGCGCTAGCTGATTGCCTTATAACCGCTGCCTACAAGTGGCTATACCAAGATGCATGCAAACGCTATGGTAGCCCCATGGGAGAAAATGGCCCGCTGCAAATGTACATACTGGGTATGGGCAAGTTAGGAGGCAGGGAGCTAAACTTCTCCTCCGACATTGATTTGATATTTGCTTACCCAGAAAAAGGTGACACTCAAGGCGGACGAAAGAGCATTGAAAACCAGCAGTTCTTTACCAAGCTCGCCCAAAAGCTTATTCAAGCACTCAATAAGGTAACCACTCACGGGCAAGTTTATCGCGTTGATATGCGTTTACGCCCCTTCGGAGACTCTGGCCCGTTAGTCATGCACTTTGCGGCCATGGAAGATTACTACCAAGACCAAGGGCGACACTGGGAACGGTTTGCCATGGTTAAAGCACGCATTATTAATGATGATGGTTCTAACGATACGCAAACGCTTAAAGACATACTCAAGCCTTTTACTTTTCGCCGTTATTTAGACTTCACCACGCTTGATGCGCTGCGCAACATGAAAAAATTAATAGCAACAGAAATCAGGCGCAGAAAGCTAAGCAATAATATTAAGCTGGGGGCCGGTGGAATTAGGGAGGTTGAGTTTTTTGCGCAAAGCTTTCAACTTATACACGGCGGAAGAGAGCCCAAGCTACAAAGTAAGTCATTACTTACTACTCTAAATGCCCTTAGCGAGCTAGGCATTGTTGAAAGTAGCGTTACAGAGCAACTTAGTGAGAACTATTTATTTTTGCGCAAAATAGAACATACGCTGCAACAAAGCCGAGATAAACAAACTCAAACACTGCCCGATAGCGAATGGGAGCAACAAGCGCTCATTAACGTATTAGGTTTTAAACATTACGACGACTTTTTAGCCAAGCTAAACATAGCAATGGAGCAAATTCACGGCCACTTTAACGAGCTTGTGGAAGAGTCTCATGAAACGCACAGTGAAGAAGATGAATTATTTAGTGCTTGCTTAGACGCATGGCAATTAGAGCTTCAAAGCGATGAATTTGTAGATGCATTTAGCGACCATCTTTCTCGTAAAGAGGCAATGGGCATTTTCGATACCCTTGTTGAATTTAAAGATACTCAGCGAAATTATCGAATGGGTCAACGTGGAGAGGATACTCTGAGTAAGCTTCTCCCCGAGATATTGTATGTATTGGTTATTCAGCATCCAAACAACTCTGTTCAGGTTTTAAGTCGTTTATTAGGTGTTATAGAGGCTATAACTGGCCGTACAACTTACCTCGACTTGCTGCTAGAAAATCCAGATGTACTTAAACAACTGGTTAAATTATGTGAGCGAAGCGGTTGGGTAGCACAAGAAATTAAGCGCTTTCCCCTTTTGCTTGATGAACTTCTCACGCCGTTATATCTGGGGCAACAAAATACCGATATTGTTACCAGCAAGCGAGAGTATGAGCAAGACCTCAGACAAACCATGTTGCGCATTGAACAAGACGATGTTGAGTTGCTCATGGATGCGTGGCGTCAGTTTAAACTTTGTCAGCAGTTAAGAATAGCGGCAAGCGATATTAGTGACTCTCTGCCTATTGCCAATGTGAGTGACAAACTTACCGTGCTGGCAGAAGTGATACTTGAAAACATTCTCAGTGCTGCCTGGATGCAAATGAGCGAACGCTACGGCACGCCCTCTCACTTAGAGGGAACCGATAAAGGGTTTGGCGTAATTGGTTACGGTAAGCTAGGCGGTTATGAGTTAGGTTATGGCTCAGATTTAGATTTAGTGTTTTTGCACAACGCGCCAAGTGGCATTACTACCAACGGCAAAAAGCAAATTGAGGCCCAGCAGTTTTACATCAAGCTAGCCCAGCGCATTATGCACTTGCTTAACACAAAAACATTATTTGGTCAGTTGTACGAAACCGATTTAAGGCTCCGTCCTTCAGGCAATGCCGGCCTGCTATGCTGTCATGTAACAGGTTTTGAAAAGTATCAAAATGAAGAGGCCTGGACATGGGAGCATCAGGCGCTTGTGCGAGCAAGAGCCATTTGTGGAGACCATTCCCTACTCAATCAGTTTAATGATGTACGCAGGCGCATATTAACAAAACCAAGAGACAAAGCCGCTCTGGCAGACGATGTATGTAAAATGCGCACAAAAATGCGTGATCACTTACTGTCTAAAACTCAGCAAAAGGTAGATTTAAAACAATGTGTTGGTGGCATTACCGATATTGAGTTTATGACACAGTACTGGGTGCTAGCCTACTCTCACGACACGAAAGGCCTAACCCAATATACCGATAACCTTCGAATATTGGAAAGTGCAGTCGAAAAGAACATTATCGAACCAAGCACCGCAAAGGGGTTACAAAAAGCGTATTTGAGACTAAGAGAGCAGTATCATCACCTAACGTTGGCTGACTCTAAATTTGCAGACCAAACAGAAGAACTGGATGAAATTCGAGAGCAAGTTAAAACACACTGGGAAATGTTGTTTGTTAATCCACCTGCTCGCACTGATTTTTGAGGAAGTCGGTTTCTTCTGCCGTTACTACCAAAGAGCGTTGTTCGGCGCATAGGTAGGCTTTAACTTCACCCTCAAAGCTACTGTCTATCGCGCTTGCTATTTTGGCTAGCGAACCCGCTATGGTGTTATCTAACTGAAACTGATGCTTGATAACAAAGTCTTGTTCCAGGTTCCAAATTAACTGCATGCCTTCATCTTGGGCATACTGAGAAATAGCCTCTCGAAGTGTATTGCCTTCGCTAAAAGAACGATATTTTTTTTCACCTGTCCAATCGGAATCTGCAGGTCTCGCCTTATTCGTCATTTTTTCAAGTGTGTTATCAAGATTTGGATCTACGCCTGCTATATCGAGAACAAAATCACTTTGCTCATCTTTCAGAGGATCTGTCGCTGACATTCTGAATTCGCTGTAAAACTCACTGAGCCCTTTGGAAACAGAGCGCTCTTCTTTGCGACTTTCAGGGACAGGCGAAGCCTCTTTAGTTTGCAAAAAGTAGATAAGGGCCCCAGCAGCCAACACCAGCACCACCGCTAATGTAATTTGTTTAGCCCAAAACGATGTGCTTGAGTAACCTGTTTGCGCCATTAAACTTTATTCCTAATAAAAACTTTTGAACTTTAAAAAAAATTCCGCACATTTTGCTAATCATAAAGCGAGGGAGATGACTTCGATGGGCGAGTTTTAAACCGCTTGTGCATCCACAAATAACTTTCTGGCTGTTCTTTCACTGCTTTATCGATATGCTCATTAAGCAAGGTTAAAGCGTCATGGTCTTCCATTTCACCTAGGCCAAGCAACGGCGGAAAAATCTTAATTTTGTAGCCTTTCTTCGTGTATTGCGAAGTAATCAACATAGGAACACTTTCAGAGCGACGAATAAACATTAACGTTGCCGTGGTAGTTGCAGTGTCTTTTACCCCACCAAAAGGAACAAAAATAGACTGTTTAGGGCCATAATCCTGGTCCGGCAAATATAAGCATAGTTCTTTGTCTTCCATCGCTGCTAACAGTGCTTTTGCATTGCGCTTATCAATCATATATTTGTTTGACTGATTGCGTCCATGATACTGAAGATAATCTATAAGAGGGTTGTTATGTTTTCGGTAAAAAGCGACGCTAGGATAGGAATAGCCGATACCTCGACAAGCAAACTCAACGTTCATGTTGTGAAGCGCCATACCAAACACCCCCTTTCCGGCTGCCCTAGCCGCCTCTATATGTTCAGCACCTTCAATTTCAAACGCACGCTGTATTCGCCAAGTAGGCCACCACCACCCCATTGCGGTCTCAAATAGCGCCATACCTGTTCGACGAATATTTTCACGATAAAGACTCTCCACTTCATCAACAGATAATGATGGATTCCACAGCTCAATATTTCGTTTAGCCACCTTGGCTCTTTTAGGCACGATTAACGCAATGAGCTTGCCCGCTCCGGCACCCAATTTTCGAATGATTGGTAGTGGTAACCAAGTTATTAGATACAAAATACCTACAGCTAACCACACAGGCCAATAGCGAGGACCAAGAAAAGAGAGTTTAAATTCTGGAGCTTTAATTGCTGCAGCCAAGTTACTATCCGTATAATTCTGCATAAATATAAAGGTTGGCATTGTACCAGAAGGATTTATTTTCAGCTATGCGAAGCACGCATTGATAAGACATGGGACTGGACAGAAGCCTGAAGAGGTTTTGCGTTTTGAGGTTTGTAGTTTGAGGTTTGATTGCAGCTTAATACTTAATGGGCCAGCCTATTTAGACAGCCCACCTATGCAACCGCAAAATTTAAATACTCAATTGGATAGCTCTTTAAATTGCTAGCTTTTTAAATTTGCAGCGCTCTAGTAAGTTTTATCAATCTCTTTAAGCTTTTTCTCAAAAGCATTGTAGTGATCGCTCGAGTCGTAGTCGAAATGGTACTTGTTATGGAAGCCGAATTGCAGCTTTACGTTCACGTCTTCTATGAATAAGGTGTATCCGTCGTGGTCAGTGAACGCGGTTATGCCCATCAGCTTATACTCATCGCCTTCTTTTGCGCCGTGCTGGCGAATTTTATCGAACACTTGGAGTAAAAACTTGCTGTCTAATTCGTTTTTCATTTTCTAGTATCCTCTTAACCTTTTATAACCGCCTAAGATTAATACTCGTTTAGACTTGCTTTGGATTGCTCGAAAAATCAATCAATTGAAGTTATAGCGCAATCCTAAATTCAGCATGTTGGTAGAAAAGCTATCTTCACCGCCGAGGTATGTATATTCAAGACGTATCATGGCATTTTGTGACACATAATAGTCGAAACCCAAACCAACTAACCCAGCAGCTAGACCTTCGTCGTAACCACAGGTTGCTGGCACAGCATCTGTACCGCAAGAGAGAGTGGCAGAAACATCTACTCTCGCTACACCAAGTTTATAAAAAAGTTCGCCAGTAGTGCTGCTCGCTTTTCCAAGAACGGCTAGATAAAGGGCTTCACTTTGCGCGTCAACACTGCCATTCTCGTTACTCTCAGTGTAATCGAATAAGTTCATGTAACCCGCTTCAGCATACCATTGGCGATGTATTTTATGACCATATGCTGCACTGTATGCGACTTCGCGATCGCTCCCGTCATTAAATTCAAAATCCGTATAACCTACCGTGATCACACCGTAGTTTTCAGGTGCAGCTTCTGCGTTCGAACAACCCAATGTTCCCATTAATAATGCACCCGCCATCCATAAATACTGCTTCATCTAAACCTCAAAAATAATACTCTAGTGAAAATTGTACGTGATCGTCTCTACGTAAAAAATAATAAGGATCTTCAATATCGTCTGATGAGAAGAAATACCCGTTGAGTTTCCAACTCCAGTTTGACGTTAAGCGACTAGACGCCTCTACAAAGGCCGAATAGGTTCCTTTTTCTTCTAAATCTTGCACAAAACCAAACAGCATTTCGGTTTCGGCAATATCATTAAGCATTACCCGAAGCCCAGCCATTAAATCATTCTGACCCACGGCAAAAAAGTTGTCCTCTCGCTCATCAAATTGATACTCGGCCAAAAAGCCCAATCCATACCGTGAACCAAACACGCCCTGCTTAGTATATTCAAATCCGGTGACTAATGCCGCAAAATTTTCAGTTTGACCAGAACGATAAATAGATTCAAGTTTAAATAGCCAGGCACCAGAAACCTTTAAAAGATCGACGCCAACTTGGTCAATTTGGGCGTAAAAAGGCAGAATCTCAGGTTCACCATCTGCGCTCAGAACAGTAACAAGTTCAGGCTCGCGTGTGGTACCCGAAAAGACTGAAAAACCTACTTCCCAATCATCTATGGAAGACTGCCACCTAATAGCGACATCCATATTTCGCTCTTCGTCATCAGATTCGTACAGTGCTTCACCTATTGCGATTGGAGGTCTTAGCCTGCCATTTTCTCCCTGAAACGTCCGCTCTCGAAAGTAGGGCATTGCATAGATAGAAAACATACCGAAGTCGGAAAAATAGTTAAAATTCACCATAGGTTGGCCAAGCTTAGCTTCGCCATCTACCTGCTCTACCGTATCAGTTTGATTAATGATATCGACGAGGTGCAACGATTCTGTTTGCCCCCAAAACACTTTTCCTATTCCTACTCTTGTTTCCCAAGAGTCAGCGTAATGTGCCCATTGAAATTCTCTAATGTCGCCATGTGTTCTTTCATTATCGTGTTGGTCTATACGATAAAATGGTTTCACTACTAACGTGTCTGTACCGCCATTCCATTCACTATATAGCTCGGGCATCAGAAAAGCAGAGCTGTAGCTTCGCTCCTGATTTTCATAAAGTGCATCTTGCAAAAAGTAGCGTTGCTCCACCCCCACAACGCCTGAAATTTCTATATCGGCATAACTATTACTAGCCACAAATAGCGCAAAACACGCCCATCCTTTTTTCATCGCGCTCTTTTCAACCTGTTTTTATCAAAGTCACCGTCTGAAAGCTCTGTATTAAAATCTATTTTTTCCGTGATCAAATAGGTCGACTTTCTAGTTTGAACATTTCGCATTTCACTTCGCATAGGTCGCCAAAACTTATCTTCATAAAGCTGATAGTCTTTCAAATGCAAAACCTTAAGCAGTGTTTCTTTTTTGTCGTAAAATTCAATTTTTTGCACTCGGTAATGCGATTTATCTATCCACACTTTTTGTGATGTATACCCTGAATATTCATATTGCGGGACTTGCTTGATAACAAAGCACTCTTCGCCATTTACCTCTTCTTCGCCAATGTACTCATAAGAAAACTTCTCTACTTCGTAGGATGTCATATCTTCAAACGCAAACTCACTTCCTACGAATGGCCCGCTCTTATTTCTTGAAGAGATTCTTTTTACTCTCTTCAACGCGGGTAAGTAAATCCATTGTTCATCAGGCTTTAGTGCGTGAGAAAAACTCAAAAATGCGGTGCCTTTCACATCGCGGGGTGAGTCGAATACCGTTAGGGCTTTATCGCCGTCGCCGTCAATTTCAAGAGATTTTATGCTAAGAGCCCGCTTTGCTTCTTGTCCCTGGGCGTTACGAAGAAGCATTGTGACGCTGGCTTCTGAACTTTCCCATCCTAAATCACGTTTTTTTCTCTCCGTTGCAATTTCAATAGCTTTTGTACTATCGCTTGCTAATAACGTGCTAGGTGGGACTATTGCGAAAGTGATAAGTAATAACGCTTTTGTCCATGTGGCGCTCATATTCTACCCTCTCTGAGTTTGCGCTAATTTTGCTCTACTTTTACGATTATGCGCGTTGTTTCCCAACCAAGCCAGTAATGCAGGAAGAAAAATAAAATCAACCAGCAGCGCTGCAATAATAATAATTATTGTTAACATGCCCATGTGGGCGTTAAGCATAAAACTAGAGGAAGCAAGAACGGCAAAGCCCAATGTCAAAACTATAGTGGTGGTCGTTAACGCCATGCCAACGGAATCAAAAGCAAAAAGAATACTTTGCTCGTTACTTTGGTTTTGGATGCGTGCAGTTTGATATTTTGATAGAAAGTGGACGGTATCGTCTACAATTATGCCCATTGTCATACTTACCACTACGGAAAGTGCCATATTAATTTCACCTGACAACATTCCCCATATACCAAACCCCACTGCCGCTGGTAGTAGATTAGTAAGTAAGCTAACCACACCGAGCTTAACAGAACGCAAAGCAAATATGATAAGACCAGAGATGAGTACTAAAGCAAATATACTGCCCCACACCATATTAGACATATTTCGCTCGCCGATATGAGCAAACATGAGGGGCGGGCTCGCCGCCTCTATTCTATAACTGCTATTTAAGGTATGAAAAAATGCTTTTGCTTCGGTTTCTAGCTTTGTTAGCTCGTTGCTGCCTAAATTTTGAGTAACAGCTACTATTCGCAACGCTGACTTATCAATATCTATTTGGTTTCCTAGATCTAACCCAAAAGGCAGTGACATTTCATATAAAAGCAAGTACTGCGACGTTAGCTCAGAGTCATTTGGAATTTCATAAAAACTCTCAATGTCGCCATTCATATTTTTATTCAAACGTTTCAGCGTATCTGTAAACGTCAATACGTGATTGACTTCATCCCGTTTTTCTAACCAATCTGAAAACGATTCAACGTCGTCTAAAAACTCATGCTTTGTAATGCCATAGGGAATATCCGTGAATAGAACAAAGTCTATATTGGACATTCCACCAAATATCTTATTGTTTACTTCTACCGCTTGCCTAAAAGAACTTCTCTCATCAAAATATTCTACTGCAATATCGTTTAAGCGGTTGTTAAGTGCAAACAGGCTTATAGTCAGAATGACTGCGCTGGACAAGAGAAGCGCTAATTTGTGATTTACAATTACAAACTGCCCCCATTTTGTGAACAATGCATTCTGAGAACGATTGTTGGGTATCTGAGGTATTAGTGATAACATGGCCGGTAACGCAGTAAGCGAGAATAAGCATGCCAGCATAACACCAATGGCAGTCATGTTTCCTAAGTGAGCAAGCACGGGAACGGCAGAAAAGTTAAGCATAAGAAAGCCGATTGCAGTAGTGATACTTGTTATAAATATCGGCTTTTTATTCACTTTTACACTTTCAAGAATAGCGTCGTGAGGCGACCTCCCTTTTCGCTGGAAATACCTCATACCAACGATTACATGAATACAATCTGCAACGGCCAACGTGGTAATAACGGTGGGGACATTTACTGTGGCCGTGCTTAAAAACACACCGAACCAGCCGGTCACTCCCATGGTAATAGCGATAGACACACTCACCACTACCATCGTAAAAATTGCAGACCAAAGCGAGCGAACAATAATTGCTATGGAAACAAATATTAGAAGAAACATCGCTGGTATTAACGTCATAACATCGTGACTTGCAGCAATTGCAAACGCATCATTCATCATCACAATGCCAGTTAAGTAGATGTCATGACTAGGATACCGCGCCAGTAAGTCGGCTTTCAATGACTTAGCAGCACTTGCAATATCCAGTATATGTCTAGTTTGGTCGCCATCGGGCATTTGAATGATGGTGTTCACCACCAGTGCTCTTCCGTCTCTAGAAGCAAGACGACCAATGAGTTCAGGAGTGCTCTCTACTACTTTTTGAACGTGTGCAGTTGCTTCCCCTGCTCTCATCTTCTCAAGTATGAGGTCTTCAACAATTAGGTCGCCGTCTAGATCGTAGGTATTTTGATAGTTTGATACAGACTCAACCCGGGTCGAAAAAGGCATCTGCCATGCAGCTTCCGTTAGTTCAAAAGCAAGGTTGAGTGTTTGAGTGTTATAGACATTCCCAGATTTGGGTACGATCATAAACGCTACATTCTCAGACTTATTAAAGGTATCCTGCATCTCTTCGAATGCTAGCCGCTGAGGGTCTTTTTCTTCAAAGAAGACTTTATAATCTCCTCTAAAATAAAGGTTTTGCGCGCCAATTAACGCAACAACCATCACGATAGCGGTAATGAGCAAGGATACTTTTGGGTGCGCTAAATAGAATGGCGACTGTTCTGAATTGTGAGCCATCACAACTCCTTGGCATTTGTTTTGATAATTTGTTTTGATAAAAGTGTACTCCTTTAACCATCATTAAGACACTGCGCTTATCTCCCAAACGTCTGACTAGATTTAATCGATGTTACATTAACTGTCAGGTGAAGAGCGTTTGAACATCTAACCTCTTGATTTACATGGACATTACAGGATTTTAACTTCTCAATCGACGAATTTTTTTGATCTTTTGTAAATTTGTTGTAGTATTAACCAATACAACTGGTCAGATGAGCGGATGAGTAAACATGAGTATTAGAACTAGCTTAAAAAAAGTGCTTCCCCCAATTTCAGTGACAGAGCAAGAAGCGCTGGACGCGGGTGACGTATGGATTGAATCTTCGATTTATCAGGGTAAGCCCGACATGCAGGCACTTCGCGACATCCCTCAGGCAAAACTGAGTGCGGATGAGCAAGCCTTCTTAGATGGCCCAGTACAAGAGCTACTGGGCATGATTGACGATTTTGAGCTTGGAAACGAAAAGCATATCCCACAAGAGATTATAGATTTCTTGGGTAAGAATCGTTTCTTCTCAATGATAATCCCGAAGAAATTCGGCGGACTAGAGTTTAGCCCTTACGCAAACTCTACCATAGTGGCTACTATTGCAGCGAAAAGCGGCGCAATTGCAGTAACCGTAATGGTACCTAACTCGTTAGGTCCGGGCGAACTGCTTATGCATTACGGTACAACAGCACAGCAGGAATACTGGTTGCCTCGTCTGTCAGACGGTCGTGACATTCCATGTTTCGCCCTAACTAGCCCAGAGGCTGGTTCAGATGCGGGCGCTATTCCAGATGCAGCAATCGTCACCAAAGGTGAATACAACGGTGAAGAAGTTCTTGGCCTTCGCGTAAGCTGGGACAAGCGTTACATCACTCTAGCGCCTATCGCAACTGTGTTAGGCTTGGCATTTAAAGTATTCGATCCAGACCAACTTCTTGGCGATAAATTTGAACACGGTATTACCTGTGCATTGCTACCTAAGTCGCACCCTGGTGTTGAGTTAGGTAATCGTCACGACCCAATGGGCGTTCGTTTCTACAACGGTACGACTCGTGGTCAAGACGTGTTTATACCAATGGATTTCGTTATTGGTGGTCAGAAAAACATTGGCCGCGGTTGGCAGATGTTGGTGAGCTGTTTAGGTGCAGGTCGCGGTATTTCACTACCAGCGATGGGCGTTGCGAGTGCTCAAACAGCGTTTAAAGGCACCGTTGAGTATTCTTTTGTACGTGAACAGTTTGGTTTACCTATCGGTCGTTTTGAAGGTATTCAAGAGAAGATGGCAGACATCGCGGGTAAAACATTCCTGCTCGAGTCTATGCGTGTTCTTACTACTGAAGGCTTGGGCCTAGGTGTTAAACCTTCTGTTGTAACTGCTATTGCTAAATATCACATGACCGAGCTAGGTCGTGATGTATTAAACTCGGCAATGGACGTACAGGCAGGTAAGGCCATTCAGCGTGGTCCTCAAAACACGTTGGCAGGCGGCTATTCAGCGCTACCTATTGCCATTACGGTTGAGGGTGCCAACATCCTTACACGTAACCTAATGATTTTCGGTCAAGGTGCAATGCGTTGTCACCCACACCTTAAAGATATGGTTGACCTAATTCACAGCAACGAAAGTTCTGCTGATGCAGAATTTAACAAAGTACTTCGCAAAACTATCGGATTTAGCGTTAAAAACGCGTTCCGCAGTTTAGGTAAAGGTTACTTACCTTTCCTACGCGAGTCTGAGTCAGCGTTGCCAGAAGTACGTCAGTATGAAAAGCGTGTGAACAGCATTGCTGCAAAACTAGCGCCACTTGCTGACTTGTCTCTTGCTGTGCTTGGCGGCGACCTTAAGAAAGCAGAGCTTCTGTCTGCTCGCTTAGGCGACGTAATGAGTTATCTATACGGTGCGATGGCGGCAATTCGCTTCTACGAGCAACGCATTGAAGACAGAAAGCTGGCACTACCGTACTTTGAGTACGCGATACAGTGGTCTCTACAGCAGGCTGATCAGGCGATTGTTAACTTTATCAACAATTTCCCGAATACAGCAACGCGCGGCCTAATGCGTTTGTTAACTAACACTTACACAAACAGTGTTAAGGGTATTAGCGACGACCTAGTACGTGAATTGTCACTTGCTTCTATGCAAGACAACAGTGTGAAGGACCAGTTAACCCACCTAGTACGTGTAATTCCAGGTGATGGTAACGACATTAACGAGCAAGCGTTTAAAGCGAAACACGCCGTTGCTCACTTACTTAGCAAAGTGCAAAAAGCGCTTCGCAAAGAGCCTGTGGTTCCGTTTATCTCTTTTGAGCATGCGCTTAATAAGCTTCAAGAAAAAGGTGTTATTAACGCTGAAGAAGCAGCAAAACTGCATGACTACAATGAGAAGCGTAAGCTAGCTGTACGTGTTGATGAATACACGTTCGACCTAGAGTTACTGCCAGCGTCACAAACATTGAAAGCAGTTGATGGCGGCAAAAACGCTGCATAAACATCAACATTGAATATTGCGTTGATTTACGTTGTTAATTTAACGGATATTCAAACGCTAACAAACAAAGCCCTGACAACTTGTCAGGGCTTTTTCATTTACATGCTTAATTGCACAGTTGTTTTTAAAATAATGGAATATTATGTGATTGTTTTCTACGCTTACTTAACATTATGAACCTTATAAGCATAGAAACTAAATGCCCGCACGTGCCTTTAAAACGACTTACGCTAAAAGCGCCGTTTCAGTGTGCCTGGCTCTTTTAGGCCCTGCCATCGCACTATTTCCCAACTCTGGATATGCCGACCACGATGATGCCCATTTTGTTGTTGGCTATATAAACCACCCACAGGTAAATAAATTTTATAAGCCCCTTATAGAAAGGGCGTACAAACAAATAGGTATTAGTGTGACTTTTCAGATTTACACGTATTTGAGGAGCTCGGCTTTAATTATATTCCGCTGGTAAAACATAGCTTAATTCATGTGATTAACAAAAAGCATCTCAACCTTCAGCCAGCCTTATCGAAAGCTATCGAGCACCAGCTTGCCATTAGCAAAGTGAATAACGCCGAAAGCGCTAAGTGAATTAAGCTGCTTTTATAGAGCAATTTTTATGAGGCAAGAGGAAGCGACAGAATAGCTCTACTATCATTAATACCAGTCCGCATAAATAATTGCCCACTCAGATGGCGCTGGCAAGTTTCCTAGCAAAGCGTGGGAATGCAGTAATGGCTATTTCCTTCCAAATTCCCAGAATGAAGCTAGGAAGCTTGCCAGGCCTTCCCGAAGGGCGAGTTTAAAATGTCCGTACTCTTTGTTGTGTCACCTTGATGTAGAACCCTATACCTGCGGTAACACGCCGCGATTACGAACATTTTAAGTCTCGCTGAGTGGGTAAGTATCTATGCGGAATGGTATAGAGCCCCAAAAACAAAAATGCCTGCATAAAGCAGGCATTTTTTTCGCTATTAATTTGAGTACGTTATTAACACTAGTGACTCAAGTTAATGTTATGGCTTCTCTTAGTCGAACATATACTTAAGAGATAGTACAGTTGTGCGACCATTCAGTGGACGAGCACGTACATAGCTGCCTACTGCTGCAGAACCTTCTTCAGATTCTGTGATGATGAACTCATCAGTTGCGTTGTTCACGTTAAGTGCTACTGAGAACTGGTCGTTAACCCAGTAAGTCGCGAACAAGTTAACTAGCGTGTAGCCTTCTTGCTTAAGGTCGTTGTTGTCTTGCACGTAGTATTCAGTTGAACCTTGTAGTGACGCACCTACAGACCAAGTGTCAGTTACGTACTCAGGTGTAATTGTCCAAATCCAGTCTGCTTGACGGCGTGGTGTATTACCTACGATTGCTGCATTGTTAACATCACTGCTAATTTCCGCATCTGTCCACGTTAAGTTACCAGCCATTACGAAGTTATCAGTGGCATTCCAACGACCTTCAAATTCAAGACCTGTTGCTTCGTACTCACGCATGAAGGTAAGACCGCTAGTTACTTCCGCTTGTGTATCTTCGGTAACCGTATCGAATAACGTAGCGTTAATCATTAGGTCTGAAGTACCGTACTTATAACCAACTTCAAGCTGTTTAGTCGTATCAAAACCAGATGTAGTGCTAGTAAGACTTCCGTCTTGGTTAAGCGTTCCGCCGATTTGTAACAAACGGTCTGCTATTGCGCGGCCGCCCTTAGAGTAGCGAGCGAAGAACGTTTGGCTATCGCTAAGAAGGTATGAACCACCCACCGAGTAAGACGTGTTGTTCGCATCGTAATCAACGATTTGTGATGCTGCGCCTGCGCGGTTAAGGTTAATTACACCACCGCGAATAAAGCCACTGTTAGTTGCCGATGCATCTTCGATTTGCTCAATCACACCGTTGCCGTTGATATCAAAATCTGTGTTACCACCACAGCAAGAGTTGATTAGCTCACCAGAAGCTTCCACTGTGTCATAACGAACTGACGCATCGATAAGAATGTTGTCAGACAATTCAAAACCAACGTTCATGTACGGCGCAGTTGTCACATAGTTAAGATCCCATTCCCATGAAAGGAAGCTAGGAGACAGTAAACCGTTAGAAACAAGGTCTACACCGTCACCATTAGTGATGTTTAGCATTTGTGAGTTAGAGCCATCCAAAGTCTGGATGAACGTCTGCCAGCTTGACCAGCTAGTCGCGATTTCTTGGTTTGAGTAGTAGTAACCAACAGTTAGGTCAACGCCGTTATCAAATTCTTTACGCAAGCTGAAATCATTGATCATGTTGCCAAGATCGTTAATGCGGGTGTCGAACTGTAGGTTAGTAAACGCTTGACCAGAGTATGCGTTACCCGCACCTGGGCCATTCGCTAGTGTTACTGTAGTAGTATCACAGTTAAGCGCGTTGCCGTCACCATCTAGGGCACCTGCACATAATGCATCAGCGAAGTTAGATACGTCACCAGGGCCAGTAGGGAAACCGTCTACGAATGGGGCAATAAAGCCACCAGAGATATCTGAAGTACGGAATTTATTTAACAGGAATAAGTTGTCAGCTACTTCTAAATCAACTTCGATGCCGAAAGAGCTTACTTTTGACTCGATGCCATCGCGCACATCGCGGTTCTCTGGGTTACCGAAGCTATCGAAAGTAGAGATGTTAGTGTTGTACGCAGAGTTAAGAGCCTGTGAACTTGCATCGTAGTTTGGAACAGGACCATACTCGCCATCGCCTTTCACCAATACTGGAGAAGGAAGGTACGTCGAAACTTTATCATCAAGATTTTTGTAATAGAAACGGATATGACCGTTATCTAGCATCTTAGTGATGTTGAATTTGATTTGACCGCCCTGATCACCATTGTAACCAGTCTCACGAGGACCTTCGCCGCCACGTGCAAAACCCGCAATGTGGTAGTACATGTCGTCGCTGATTTCACCACCGTAGCGGAAATCTAAACGGAACTCTTCATAATCGACACCAAATGAAGTTCCAATAGCGCCACCGCCTACTTCACCGGTGTTGCTGATCATGTTGATAACACCACCTGGAGAGTTACTCGCAAATGTTGATGCAGAACCACCACGGATGGCTTCTACATTTGCCACAGACCAGTCGTAACGAATAAAGTTATCAGCGTTACCAAAGTTGATGTCACCGTATTCTAAAACTGGAAGGCCGTCTTCATGAATTTGTAAGAATTTTGAACCACCAGTCGCTAGAGGAATACCACGGATAGTGATGTTAGCGTTACCGCCACCGCCTGATGATTCAGCACGAATACCTGGTAATGCGCGGAAAACTTCAGCAGTAGAACGAGGCGCTAATTTAACGATATCATTCTCGTCGAAGGAGCTAACTGAAACGCTCGCCTCTTGCATAGTCGCGCCACCCGGTGCAGCAGTGACGACAATTTGTTCGTACTTCTCTTTTGCTTTTTTCTCAGCATCTGAAGGCGCTGCTTCTTGTGCGAAAGCGGTTGAAGAAAGTGCTGCGCAAACAGCGAGTGTCAATGTGTTGTATTTAAGTGTGTTTTTCATGTCTTCTCCGGCGGTGTGTTAGAGCCTTGAAATCCAAATAGCGTGTTAATTTGACACAGCGATTGCACCCGCTGCTTAATCGATTAAGAATGTATACCAAGTTTTTTGTCTTGTAAAGATTCTGTGAAGAAAATTTTCACAATTAGGTATAGCAATTCGTCTAACATACATTTCATTTACAGGTATATAAATGATTTTAAAGATAAACGTTTGCACCAAATAAAGTTAAAACGTTTAAGAAAAAATGAAGAATAGCCTTGTACAACGTGCAATTACGGTCATCCCTACCCTTTACTGCTAAGATAATTGTAGTAAAGAATGACGGAAATAGTATGAGGTTGCCTTACTTTTGGTAATTTTTGTTAATTTAAATCAACTAATTTACTGATGAATTGTGTTAACAAATTACTTATCACTATTGCACGTTAGTCACAAAAAATAGTGTAAGGTTAGAAAACGATTTAGAAAGTCATTAACGTATCTTAATCGAATCCACCATAAGTTTATTAGTACTTAACACAAAGACAAGAAAAGGCGTTGTATTTTGCATCTTAACCACGGTGAAGCAACAAAAGAGAGTATTAAACGAGATGCTGTAAATATGCTCATGGAAAACTGTCTGATTGGCCTTTCCATGACGGCATTCTGCTTTTCAGGGCTTGTACTATTTTTTCTGCCAGCAGACCCTATCCTTCAAACAAAAAAGCTAACTTTGCTATTTGTGATGTGTTTTGTATTAGTCGCCCGGTTTTTGGATGCTGTTTATTGGCGAAGGAACCTTAGAGGTCGAAACTACAACCCCTACCCTGCATTTTTGCGCTTTTCCATGGGACTATTTGCCACAGGACTCATCTGGGCTTCTTATACATTATTACTGTTTGACTCTATGGGAACTATTGAGCTTGCAGTAACTATGGTTGTTATCGCCAATATGGCTGCTGGTGGCAGCACTGTCCTTTCACCAAGTAAAGTGCTTGTAGCTATCTACGCAACAGCACTTATTATTCCAATGTCTTTGTGTGCACTGGTATATCACGATGAGTTTTTTGTTTTGGGCGTATTCGGCATTGTTTTTTGGTTTGGCATGTTTGCCAGTGCATTTAGATATAACAACTTTTTTGTAGATACGGTGCACCTCAAAACAAAAAACACCGCGTTAATGGAACAAATGAGTATAGAGAGGCAAGAAACGGAAAAGGTTAATACGCTGCTTCGCCAAACCAATCAGCAGCTAGATGAGGTTAATGAAAGTTTAGAAATTAAAGTGAGTAAGCGCACAGAAGCACTTTTTCGTTTATCTAATCACGACCAACTCACAGGTTTACTCAATAGAAATGGATTTATTAAACAGATGTCTCCTCTGCTTGATAATGCTAAGGCACTGAACGGCACCTTCGCACTACTTTTTATTGACCTTGACGGCTTTAAGCAGGTGAACGATAGCTTGGGCCACAAAGTGGGGGATGTAATCCTTGCCGAGACCGTGCAGCGACTGCGCAAGTATTGCGAAAAAGATCATCTCGGGCGTTGGGGCGGTGATGAGTTTGTAGCCGTAATACCCTACGTCAATGTAGACACAGCAAAAACAATAGCGCAAGCCATGCGCAGTGGGATAAACGTGCCTGTGGTGGCAAACCAAAATCAAATAACCCTAGACGCTACCATTGGCATTGCCATGTTTCCCGAGCACGGCAGTAGCTCAATGGACTTAATTCAGCATGCCGACTTGACGATGTATGATCAAAAACGAAAACAGCGAGGTTCAATTGGAGTGTTTAATCAAACGCTCTTTAACCAGGTTAAACGAGAGCAGTATTTATGCGAGCACCTTCGCTATGCCATAGACAACGACGAGCTCTGTGTTCACTATCAGCCTATTATCGACGTAAAAACCAACACTCTTTCATCGGTAGAGGCGCTGTTGAGGTGGACTTGCGAAGGTGAAAATATTTCGCCTTGTGTGTTTATCCCTCTTGCCGAAAAATCAGGGATGATGCCAGAAATAGGTGCTTGGGTGCTTAATCGTGCGCTTATCGATTTATCCCATTGGTCTGGTGCCAGTGAAGTTTGCATATCTGTAAATGTTTCTATCGCGCAATTACTCAATGATGAGTTCATCCATATTCTTGATAGCGCATTAGCAACAACACAAGTTGCTCCAGAGCGTCTTACATTAGAAATTACAGAGAGTGTTTTTGCCAATGATGAAGAGTTAGTATCTGAAAGGCTGCAAGCACTGGTAACCAGAGGGGTAAAAATATCCATTGACGATTTTGGTACCGGGTTCTCTTCGCTATTTCGATTACAAAACATGCCCTTCAACTTTATTAAAATAGACAGATCTTTTGTACAGAATGGGTCTGAAGAGAGTGATACAATTATAAGAGCAACACTATTAATGGCGAAAGAATTTGGCTGCAAGACGATTGCTGAAGGAATTGAAACAAACGAGCAGCGAGAACACCTAGCAAAGCTTGGTACAGACTACCTACAAGGGTTCTACTTTGCTAAGCCTCTTGAGCTCGCAGAACTTAAATCTTGGTATAACGATAAAAATTAACGACAATGGCACAACTTTACTTTTACTACTCCGCGATGAACGCAGGAAAATCCACATCACTTTTACAATCTGCCTATAACTATCGCGAACGCGGTATGCACTCTATTATTTATACTGCTGCCATAGACGACAGATTTGGCGTTGGTAAAGTTACCTCTCGCATAGGTTTGCAGGCAGATGCAAAGCTCTACGGGACTGCAGACAACCTTTTTGAATCAATTAAAGCAGATGAACAAGCACGACCACTTGATTGTATTTTTATAGACGAAGCACAGTTTTTAACTAAAGAGCAAGTTCGTCAATTAGTTGAAGTAGTAGATGAATTAGACGTCCCTGTATTGGCTTACGGACTGCGAACTGATTTTCTTGGTGAAACCTTCGAGGGAAGCCATTACCTTTTGGCATGGGCAGATAAACTTTTCGAACTAAAAACAGTGTGCCACTGCGGTCGCAAAGCCAATTTTGTTGTCCGGCTCGACCAAGATGGCAACGCAGTGAAAGGCGGAGACCAAGTAAAAATTGGCGGCAACGACACATACGAATCGATGTGCCGTAAACACTTTAAAGCTTTAGTCTGGAACGATTAATTTCATTATTAAACGCTACCGCTTCCCCACTGTTTCGCCGATCTTTAGGTCGAAGGGCAGGATTTGTTTTCTTACTTCTCCTGCCAATAATGCCTTAGCAGCAGCCTCGCCTTTCGATACGCTAGATTGACATATGGTTGTAAGGTGGGGTCGCGCTCGATCCGCCTCTTCGATACCGTCGAACCCAGTTATTTTTAACTCATTAGGCACATCAATACCCATCGCGATTGCACTGTGTAGTAGCTCTAATGCAATAATATCACTCATACACAATACCGTAGATGGGCGAGGTGAACTCATAAGTACTTCTTTTGCTGCCTGCCTTGCATAGTTTCTATCACTTTCTGGAAGATGCCATATCCACTCGTTTTGAATTGACACTCCTTTCTCTTCAGCAGCCCGCAAATAGCCATCAAGACGGCGGTGAGAAATAGAGCTGTCGGTATCAATAAGCGGGTTATCGTAAATTCGACATGTAGAGGGCGAGTCTATTAGGCGCAGTCCAAGGATTGCAACCACATCATCTTTTTCTATGGCAGCTTTGGCAACCTGGTAAGCAGCATCTTCGTTGTCTATGTTGATCGATGGCACATCGACGATGTCAAAATCAACGGTTATTGCAGGCTTTGGCTGTGCGGCAATTTCGCGAGCTAATTTGTAGTTTCGCGGAGCTCCATAACAAATGAAGCCATCGACAAAGTCAACCACGTCTAAAATGCTTTTTGAATCGCCGGCATAAAGAAGAAGGTGCTTACCTTGCTGTTGGAGCGTAGTAGAAACCCCTTTAATAAACGTACTCGCTACCGGGTCGCTTACCATATAGGCAATACTATCAGCAAGTACGAGAGCTACAATGTTTGAAGTTCCTTTACGCAGAATTTGCGCGGCTTTATTTGGCCCCGAGTACCCTATTCTTTCGCACTGCAAGAGAATATCTTCCCTTCTTGCTTTGGATAATTGGTCGGGGCGGTTAAAAGCGTTCGATATAGTTGCGGTTGATACGCCAAGTTGTTGTGCGACATCTTTAAGCGTTAACTTGGTCTTATTCATTTAGTAATAACTCACTGTGCAAATCTTAATCGATATCTGTTCCGACTCTTTAATCAAGCCGAACAATACAAATTTCCGCACAATAATAACATTATCTTAAACGTTTAACCTACAAAAAATTAACGCGATAACAACGAAAACTTAAAACAATAAATAAGCCTTAAATTAGAGCGTATTGAACCTTGCTACTGGTCTATCGTGTGCCAAAAATCTTATCGCCAGCATCGCCCAACCCCGGCAAAATATAACCATTTTCATCAAGACGCTCATCAATTGCAGCAGTGAAAATATCGACATCGGGGTGCTTATCAACTACCGAACGAATACCTTCTGGTGCAGCAACAAGAAAAAGCCCCATAATATTTTTGCACCCTTTTTCCTTTAACAGATCTATCGTTGCTATTAACGTTCCTCCCGTCGCTAACATCGGATCGACAATTAAAGCAGTGCGCTCATCAATGTTTTTGACCACCTTGTCGAAGTAGGCCACTGGCTGAAGCGTTTCTTCATCTCGATAAAGTCCAACTACGCTTATTTTAGCGTTGGGAATAAGCTCTAGCACGCCCTCTAACATCCCTAAACCTGCGCGCAATATTGGCACTACGGTTATTTTTTTACCCTTGATTTGCTTAACTTCAACATTATCGCCAGACCAGCTTTCTATAAAGGCTCGTTCTGTAGGCAATGTTCTTGTGGCTTCGTAAGTTAATAAGTTGCCTACCTCAGAGGCTAATTCACGAAAATCTTTACTGCTGATTGTTGCGTTGCGCATTAACCCAAGTTTGTGGGCAATAAGCGGGTGAGTTATTTCATGAACGGCCATAGAAGCTCCTAATTGGGTTGTTTAATTGCCACTATACTAAAGGTTATGAATCGCTCTGTCTCGATTTATGCGAAACGCCGATGCTCCTATTGCTCAACTGTATTAGCTCAACGTTACGAAAGATTTTCAAACCAGCGACCGTCTTTCTCATGAAACATTAACGGTTAGCCCATCGGGCAACGTTACTTCAATCGTTAAGCTTCCACCCACAGCAGCTAAATAAGCAGCAGCACGCTGTAAAGAAACATCTTGAATTCTCTTCGACTCTAATTTGCTTACGCCAGATGCTGTTACCGAAAGCGCCATCGCGACGACTTCTTGCTTAACGCGATGCTGCTTTCTAATATCGCCCAGTGTTAGTTCTTTCATGTTCTTATTCCAAATTTATGGGCACAAAAATGTATGGTCCGCCTCGTTATTGCAATGATTAATTTCGATAACGGGGTTGGTTATGCGCTAATGTATTCGGAGTCTGTTTAGGCGCTTTCGCAACTTCTGTAGGAAATGCAAGTGCAGAGACAATACGAAAATATATTCAAGAGCAGGGGTGACACCGATTCATCCCCGCGACATCACTTCGTTCTGATCACGGAGTTTTCTCGGTGAGCTTCGATAAAAATTGTATTGTGAAACGTTTTGCATAATTCTTCTCTTAATGGCTTTAACGTGCAATTTTTGCAGCGTCATTTTTCGTGGTCTTTTTATCTAGCAATTCTAGAATTTGTTAACTTCGGTCGTCCCTAATGAGATCCATTTGCAACAGCAGTCTTTAACAAAAGTATTCGCTAACAGATGTAGTCGTCAACAATGACAGAAATTGGCGGAACAACCATTTGAAACAATCCTTGCTATGCTTGAACATATCATTTTAAATGACAATAACAATTACTTTCCGAAAAGGAAAGTAGTGGGGCAACGTCGAACTATTATGAAATTATTCAGACAGGATAGATGTACCTGTAGGCGTATGTTTAAGCTTTGCTAAAAACTCGGGTACTTCCATGCTTCCCTCTTCGGGAGCCCAAGGAGCGAACCCCTTATCTTCATTCACATCGTAAGGCCCCTGTTTCACCTCCATAAAAACAACGGGCTCAAAGCATACTGTGGCATGCCAAGTGTTCGGGGGTATTTCAAGGCCAACGCACTGTCCTTCGGGTTCTAAGGTTACACGCTCTATGACAACGCCTTGGTCATCAAAAAACAACAGGTCCAACGCTCCCTCAAGCACCATAAAGAATTCCCACTTATACGCCTGAACATGCCTATGTGGTCTTACGTAAGAGTCTGGCATCATAGCAATAAACAA
This sequence comes from Alteromonas sp. RW2A1, assembly GCF_001886475.1. NCBI lineage: Bacteria > Pseudomonadati > Pseudomonadota > Gammaproteobacteria > Alteromonadales > Alteromonadaceae > Alteromonas > Alteromonas sp. RW2A1. Next base: position 3,007,558 of record NZ_CP018031.1, read on the forward strand.
ACGTTGCACAACGTCATTGTAAGACTGATGAATGTTGAGATTTGCCCTTCTTCGCTCGCTATTAGACGCTCTATCTTTTAGCTCGCTGAACATTTTGCTGTCAAATAGTTGGACTGTTTTCACCTATGCTCCCCGTTGAAACTTACACGCTACTTAGATTTTCGCATTCGTCGGCTTTGTTCTTGCCTTTTTTCTTCGCGCTTTTCCTTTCGATCTTTTTTGTCTGGGGTGAGCGAGCCAGTTTTAAATTTTTGCTTCCGCTTCGCTTTTGCTTCTGCTTTCTTTGCGGCCGCTTCTTCAATCTCAACTTTTTCTTCAACCAGCATTTCCGGAGTTTCTAGGGTAACCCGCCCTAGCTTTCCTGACTGCAGTTCTTTTAACAAAATTTCACAGATCTTATGCAGGTTAACCCGCCCACCTGCCATTATGGCACCTCGGCTTTTTGCGGCAGCTTCAAGGAACTCTATTTCCGTGCCGGGGAGGTCATCAAGCTTGAATCGCTCTTTGAGAACATCAGGATAGGCCTTTATTAAATAGTCAGCAGCAAAAAAACCGACGTCGTCATACTCCATAGCTGTATTTTTTACAGCACCAGAAGAGGCTAAACGATATATAGAATTAGGATTTTCTAACTTAGGCCAAAGTACTCCCGGCGTGTCGAACAAAATAATACCACTGCCCAAATTAATGCGTTGCTGACTTTTTGTCACCGCAGGCTCGTTGCCAGTTTTAGCTATGATCCTGTCGGCTAATATATTAATAAGGGTCGACTTACCGACATTCGGAATTCCGGTAATCATAGCCTTAATCACTTTTGCCTGACCATCTTTGTGAGAGCAAATGCTGCGAATAAGCTGCATCAGTTGTTTACTGTTGCCCGGATTATCGCTTGATGTGGTGATAGTTTTAACACCGCGCTCTTTCTCTAAGCTTTCTTGCCATCGAGCGGTAATTTCAGGGTCTGCCAGGTCGTATTTATTCAGTATTTTAATACAGGGCTTATCACCGCGTATTTTGGCAATTTCAGGGTTTTCGCTCGAAAATGGAATTCGCGCATCGAGAACTTCGATGAGTATGTCTACCTTGCTTAGCGACTCTTTTATTTCTTTGAGTGCCTTGTGCATATGACCTGGAAACCATTGAAGAGCCATGCGTAAATCCTATATTTTATTGATACTTAAACAAAAAGTGCGTGAACAACAATTGCTGAATTAAAGTGGAAGCGAACTAAATTATTGAGATAATTCGTAAGTACAAATATTAACAGCGCTGGCTAAATTCAGGGAGTCTATTTTACCGCTGCCAGTGATTGTAAATGCCGTTGCGTTTAATCGAGCGATTTCTTCAGTGGGGACGCCCCTTGCCTCATTACCAAAAAGGTAACACTGGAAGTTGCCAAAATGCTGCGATTTTATCTCATCGCCATGCATATCTAGGTAAGCGAACTGAGAAAAACGCGATGCTAAATCTTTTAACGTCACGTTGAGCTCCATGTCGACGTGGAAAATAGCGCCCATACTCGCTCGAACTACCTTGGAGTTAAACGGATCTACACTGTTGGGACTCAACAAAAGTTTAAAGTTACCAAACCATGCCAGCGTGCGAAGTATTGTACCAAGGTTGCCCGGATCTTGTACTTCATAAAGATAAATGTATCGCTGTTGGTTTAATTGACTATTTGCGCTTTCGTCGCTAACGCTATTAATATCTTTGTTTGAAGATGCTGTTTTAAGAGGAACTCTGGCAATAATTCCCTGAGGCGATTTAGTATCGCTTAACTGTTGCATTTGTATCGATGTTAAGCGCTCGACCTTGACAGCAGGCACACGCTCATTTGGAGAAATCTTCGATTGCCCGCTTTCCACCGCGGCCTCTCTAGACAGGGCGTGCTCTAACCAAACTTCATATTCGTTAGTTACATAAATACTCAACGTCTCATTGGGTATGGTATTAAAGTTAACATCCTGCCTATTGGCCTTCAGCAACTCTAAAACTAAATGCTCTCCTTCCACCAGATAAAACCCGAACTGAGTTCGATACTTTTTCTGATGCAGCTTCTTCACATCACTTAGTTTCATTGTCGCTAGCCCTTTTCAATTGATGCGCGCAAGTTTAAGTTATGTGAATGAAAACTCAAGTCGATAATAACGCCAATACAAGATTAAGCATGGATATACCCATTACTCTTAAACAAATGTAACGCCTTAATTCACTATTTTTTTGTATTCTTACGACGTCTCTTTAAACAAATGTACAACAATGACGAATTCACCTTCCGCCAATGCTTATTCTTTTAAAACTACTGCAGCACCTAGCAACTGTACAAAAGTCACAGAAGAAAAAATGAGAGAGGAAGCGGTAACAATTTATCTGCACTATACAAAAGTTGTGTTACCAGAACTCGCTCAATCTGAGGGTGAAATCAGAGCTTGGCCAATCAAAAACGACCATTGCTTTCAGCGTGTTGTATTAGACACTGTTTGTCAAAAAGCCTGGTATGAAGTTATTCCTTCGCCCGCGTATAAAAACCTTTCTTTGACGCAGGCACTCGCAGCAAAAAACTTGTGCGAGCGAATTGCAGGTAACTTAGAGTGTGTAAATACGCTGAACAACAAATCGAAAGCATGGCGAAAAAAGCAGGCCAGCTTCGCTTTTTAGCTCTTGCTAATGACATTAAACTGGATGATCACTGTCGTTAAACCATAACGTCTAAACCGCAACGTTTAAGTCATAACGTGCAATCCATTAGATTAAGGATTTTGGGAGGACTTTCATGCCACAGCGAACTTACCCGAAAGATGCAAGTAAAATACATTCAGCTTCAGATTTAGAAGACGTGGTGGTAGATAAACGAGCACACTGGCGCGCAAACAATGCAAAAGCAAGACGCAGACAGCGGCGCTATAAGAAAAAGGTTGTAACCCATCTCGTTAACGAGCTTTATATAAATGAAGAATTTGATCAGTGAACCAAAGCAACGTATGCTTTGCCACACATCTGGTAATACCAGTACACGCTCCCTGTTTTAAGCGGCTCGTATTATGTAAAGGACACTCATTATGGCTTTCGATTTAAAAATAGAAAACGACATTGCATTAATTACGTTTGATGACGGTAAAGTGAATGCGGTCGGTTTTAACCTTATCGAGCAGTTTAATAAGGCGCTAGATGAAGCAGAACAACACGCAAACGCGGTAGTTTTTCATGGTGGCGAGGGCAAGTTTTGCGGCGGTTTTGACCTTTCGGTTATGAAAAGCGGCGATGAAGAAAAGCAGAACAAATTGGTTCAAGCCGGTGCTGATCTCATAGTTCGTCTATATGGATATCCCCTACCTGTAATTGTTGCAGCAGAGGGACACAGTATCGCATTAGGCGCCATTATGTTGATGGCTGCCGACTTGCGCATTGGCAAAGATGGCGGCACTAAATACGGCCTGAACGAAACAGCAATAGGTATGGTACTCCCACCATTTGGTATGGAATTGGCCAAAGCGAGACTTTCGCTCACATCACAAACCGAAGCGTTACTTTTCTCTCGTATTTTTGAAGGCAAAGAAGCCGTTAAGGCGGGATTTCTTGACGCTGCAGTGCCTCAAGACCAAGTGTTACGAACCGCCATGGGCTATGCAGAAAAATTAAAAATGCTTCCGCGAGCCGCTTTTGCAGAATCAAAAATGCAACTGAGAAAAGCGACAATAGAAAAAATGAAAGGCTAGATTACACTCAGTATAGAATGCCAAATAGTCGAGGTCTGATTTAGCAGTGGAGCTCTGATTCAAGACCTCTGACTTTAGCAATACCTCACACAGTTATTAGGGTTTTATCTCGTTTAATTAAGTTTGTATGCCCAACACCTATCAACTATCTAGCTCACTAGGCTATTGAAAACTCCAAGCAATAAAACGACTCAATTTATTCCCCTGCCCCATATTGATAACTTTGTGCACTAATTCGCAATCGTTGTCATAAGAGTAATATTCAAGGCTTTTCTTTATCGGCGCTAAATGTTCAGATTTAGACACTAAGCAGGTAAACCAACCCACATTGTCTCTAACCTCAATACTTTCTTTTATCATACGTTGTATAAACGCCAGCTCGCCCCCCTCGCACCAAAGTTCGTTGGCTTGCCCTGCAAAATTCAAACTAGTACCAGCGTTACTTTCACGAGAGCTTGCAGAGGAGCCTTTACCCGAACGCTTTAGTTTATTTGCTGCGAGGTTTTTGCTCTTGCGGGTACTGCCGGCAAGTGCATCACGCTTAGATTTGTGAAAAGGAGGGTTGCACATAGTAAACGCGAAGCGCTCGTTATTTTCTATAATATTCTTAAATATGTGCTCGGGCTTTATCTGTTGTTTTATGCTGATCAGTGGGCGTAAAACTTTGTTGCTTTTGACTATTTTCAACGCATTGTCACAAGAGTTTTTATCGATATCACTTCCCACAAAAGACCAGCCGTAAACTTGCGAGCCAATGATAGGATAGATGGCGTTTGCGCCCACTCCCACATCGAGCCCCTTGATATGCGCTCCTTTTACGGCTTCTGCTTTTTCATTACTGCGCACATCAACGGCTGATTCAGCCAATAAATCGGCGATGCCATGTATATAATCGGCGCGCCCCGGTATAGGCGGGCATAAGTAGCCTTTTGGTAACTGCCAACGTTCTACATTGTAATAGTGTGCCAAAAGAGCGCCATTTAGCGCGACAACGGCATCAGGGTTTGCAAAGTCTATGCTTTTTTTGCCACTTTTGGCGTTTATGACGTGGGGCCTGAGCGCCGGATATGACTCACAAAGTGCCGCCATAGGATAGCCGTCTTTGTGATAATTGCGAGGGTGCATTTTATAAACCTATAGCTGTGTAAACCTGTGACGCTTAACAATCGCACACTTCTACTGTTGTTGCGGTATATTAAGTGCGTATTTTGCGTACAACGTTGACAATTTGCCACTATCCTTCAGCGTCTTCAACTGACTATCAAAGTGCCGCTTTAACTGCTTGCCACGCTCGTTCATAACAAAAGACCAATACAGCTTATAATTGCCAATCTTGCTGGTCGTAAAAGACGAATCGGCATCTTTAGTTTCGCTTGACTTACTTTCGCTTGAGAGCAGTGGAGAAACAATACTGTGTATGTCTACATAGTAGTCAATTTTTCCTTTTTGCAGCAAAGAGACTGCCTGCTCTGGGTCATTCACTGGGATCCCTTTTGCGTTGCGGGGTAACGCAACATAAAAGATATCTGATTCATAGCCGGCTCTGTATGCACCTACTTTATTGGCTAAGGCGTCTTTAGTGAGATATTCACCTTTTCTCGATACAAGATAAACGTCCTCGGTTAATAAAGGCCATTCTGATTGATAAAACACAGTGTTTTGGGGAAGTGCGCCTGTCATATCTATGTTTCCCGTTGCGAGATTTTTTAACGTTCTCTTCCAAGGAAAGTACTCTACTGACATTGTGTACTGAGATTCTTTGAAAATTTCGGACAAGAGCTCGTGATAAAACCCGGTTCCGTCACGCTCGGTAAAATTGGCCCACACATCTGTGCCCCACTTAATAAACTGGGGCGATGGCTGTGCAAAGATACTTGTCGACAACATTAATAAGACAATCGAAATTATCTGTTTCATCTATAACCACTTTTCATAAATGGATAAAGCCCCTAAATCAGATGGGCAATAATAACGCAAAACAATAATCAAAATTAAGGTACAAGTTTTTCGCTGCGGCGGATTGAAAAATGTCGCATACTGGTTAAACAATGATCACATTGCAACGATAAACAATTTACAGATCGTACCACAAAAAAGGAAATTTATGAGAGCGTTATTAGTCTGTTCTATGATGTTTTTATACGTATATTCCTCTGCGAATGCAGAGGGCGAAATTTTAAGTATGAAAGCCCGTAGCGACATTATTGACCAAACGTTATCCCAGCGTTTTGAAACCGTATTGCCCCATATTATGCGAAGAGAAAACATCGATATGTGGGTTATTATGTCCCGAGAATATAACGAAGACCCTGTACTCAAAACCATGCTGCCTTCTACTTGGATATCGGCAAGACGTCATACTATGCTCGTTATTTACGACCAAGGTGAAGGCAAACCACTTGAGCGACTCGCAGTGGCGCGATATGCGGTAGCAGATAGTTTTGAGAAAGCATGGGATAAAGAAAAACAGCCAAATCAATTCAAAGCACTCGCCGATATTATTGAAAAAAGAAATCCTAAGAAAATTGCCATAAATGTATCGGAAGACTTTGCCCTTGCCGACGGCATGTCATCTTCTGAGAAAAGTAAGTTCATGGCTTCGCTACCCGATAAATTCGAAAGCCGAGTAGTTTCCGGTGAGAGATTAGCTATTGGTTGGTTAGAAACGCGAAGTGATATGGAAATGGAGTATTATCCAATTTTAACTCAAATTGGACACAATCTTATTGCAACTGCGTTTTCAAACGAGGTAGTTACACCAGGCGTGACCACCACAGACGACGTGGTTTGGTGGCTTCGCGACCAAACTACCGCGTTAGGATTAACAAACTGGTTTCACCCCACAGTGTCTATTCAAAGAGCAGATACTGAAGAGTTTGATCAGATTAAGGCATTTAGTAAACGCCCTGAAAAAAATATTATTCAGCCTGGCGACCTTATTCATGTAGATTTTGGCATTACCTACCTGCGGTTAAATACCGACCAGCAGCAACATGCCTACATCTTAAAGCCTGGAGAGACCGACGCACCGAGTTATCTTAAAAAAGCCTTAGCCAATGCGAATAGACTTCAAGATATCTTGACAGGCAATTTTAGCGAAGGACTCTCGGGCAATGAAATTCTAATGCGTTCACGTAACCAAGCTATTAGTGAGGGTATTAAGCCGGCAATTTATACTCACCCTCTTGGTTTTCATGGTCACGCAGCAGGCCCCACTATTGGCATGTGGGATGCTCAGGAAGGCGTTCCTGTAAAAGGGGACTATCCCATGTATGAAAATACGGTTTATTCCATTGAATTAAATGCAGCAACAATGGTTAAAGAGTGGAATAAAGAGGTGAGAATAATGTTGGAAGAAGATGCTTTTTTTGACGGAAAGTCTGTGTCTTATCTAGATGGAAGGCAAACAAAGTTTCATTTGATTTCATCCCCTTCAAACTAAACTTTAGCACTTTCGATGTATAAAGCACTTCCGATGTATTAGAACACTGCATGGGAATGTAATTTCGAGAAGCATGAGGTGAACAAGCATGAGGTGAATTAGCATGAGGTGAACAGCATGAGGTGAATTAGTCTCAACTTGCTCTGTCAGATTCGAATAATAGAACTCAATCAAATCTGACACTCGTGTATGACCAGAAGCGGACGTTGGTTACCGACAAATTTGGGGCGCAGGCATGCGCGATAATGGCGAAGCCGCCTGCGTGTTTGCGCCCCAGTGCGCCTTGGCGCACGCCATAATCAATTTGTTAGTTCTTGTTCTTCGCAGTTGCTCTTCTAACCATCATAGTAACATCCTCATTCATATTCATAGGAATCAAATTAATATCTTTATGTTTAGCTGCATAAACCCTAAATATTTCGTCCGCAAAAGCCTGACCTACAGAAGTTACACCATCAAAATCAAAAACAACGTAGCTGAATTTTTCAACTCTTCCGAGCAGTCTTTTGGCTTGCGAACGGGATACTAACTTCTCACCTTCATATACAGCTAGCTTTACAGGAATTACCGTTTTGTTGAATTGAAAGTCGTCAGGGCCAGCAGTGTAATCATCAAATACTTGTTTTATAGTACGTGAAGCGTTTTTATTGATTTTCATAAATACCATTGTACCAGGCTCATCAATCATGAAATCAGAATCAACTAAAAAATCAAAATCCACATTATCCTGATGACTGAACTTTAGTCCTTTAGAATCAATCTCAAATAGATCAAATACCCTTGAAGTGAAAAATATTCCTTCACCACTATGGTTTTCCGGATCAGTAGTTAACTTACCTTTTGACAGTTCTACCAATGCTTGACGGTCATCTGGAAGATCGCAAAGTCGTTTAATTCTTCTAAAAATCCCTTCACCATCATCAATTATGAAAATGGTAACTTCTTCAGTTGATCTTCTAACTGAAATAAAAATTGACTTTCCATTTGAATGGTCAATTACATTGTTTACCATTTCGGTAAAACCGTAATGACAAATATCGACTACATTCTCATTCAAACCTTCGAATATGAATGAATAGTGATTGCGCCATACTTTATCCTCTGCGAAATCACTTGTAAGCTCGAATAACTGCTTATATTCCCGTTTATCCCCTAATGAATAGGTTTTGCCTTTTCCTCGACCTGTCGTAGAAATCCAACCCTCAGACTCTAATTTTTTAAGGTGATTATATGTCGCTTGAGGAGTAATGCTAAAAATTGCAGCAATGTGATTTGCTATATCTTTGGGGTGATGTTTTACGTCCCGAATGATCTGCTGCCTAATCATTACCCCACGTTCTCTATGAGATACCACGTCTTATCCTTTAAGAAAAAACAATACTTAAAGGATAGCAGTGAATTGCTTAAAGGTAAAGATAGATTTTGTTAAAGTTAGATAATTTTGAAAAGAGAACTAACAATTTAATATAGTGCGAACTGCGCATTTTTCTGCCAACGCATCGCTCAATTTTATACTTTCATTATTAACTCCAAACTCGTTATCACATTGCTACATAATGGGAAATTGGCGATCTGGATAAAGTGTTTAAAAACAAAAACGCGCGATTGCGTCGTTTTCCTGAATATAGGGGAAAGGCTGCTAAAACTGTGTATCCAGACAGGCACTTAAACCAGAAAGTTGGTTTCAATCGTGGAAATGTCAGAAATTCTCGCGTTGACACTATAAAGTAATCAAGATGCCAATGTCCTATTCACGCCTCATAGCTGCCTGTCAGATGGAGTTTAAACCTATCCATCGAAACTGTGAGATCAGATATGAGCTCCTCAAATAATTTTTATTCTTCAGTCATGCGAACTTCAACATTCTTAGATTTGTAAGCTCGAACAAAGTCTGCGATATCTTTATGATTACAAATCACGGTCTCACCGCTTAAACCATATTTTTCTAATGCTTCGTCTTTACCGATGGATAAAGCTTCTAAACAGGCTTGCGACGCTGCATTTTTGTTTTTAGCTACAAGTGCAACTTTCTTAGCATCTGTAGAAGCAACGTTATTTCTGTACATGAAAGCAAATGTTCTAAGCGATTCACCATTACATCTTACAGAAGCACTAAACTCGTCAGCATCAAACCCATTAGCTCGCACCAAACGCATTGCTTTTTGATAGCCCTGATTGGCTGCGGTTAAACACGCTTGTGTTTCAATATTTTCAGTTACAGGTTGCAACTGGATATTTTTTGCAAAAGATGGAGCAACCGTAACGGAAGCGATAAGAGCAATAGCAAATGTAGACAGTTTCATAATAAACCCTATGTTGTAACTTAATTAGATTTCGCTGGAGCAATGTCCATATTATGACCAACAAAATCATAAAATAAAGCAAATTATGTAATTAAATTACAATTAGCGGTAATAAAAGCTACAAATAACGCAATTAATGAAATTAATTTACATTTAAAGATCAGCGTTTTCGAATTGTTTACAAAGCAAACAGCCCAGCAGAAAAACTCACTGGGCTTTTATTGGTAAAAAGAAGAGGTAACCATTGATATGTCACTTATCAGGTCGTGCATCCAATTTAATGATGGCAATGGATTTTGCGGCTGATAGAAAAGCCGGTTTAGCCGACCAAGTAAATTGACAGAATGATGAGGCTCTTTCGGTTTTCTGCGATGCTCACTCTCTGTTTGCAAAAATTCCCAGGGCTGTAGGTTAAGGTGGTCAATTTCTTCCTGAGTGACACCAAGACCGTGAAGCGTAGACAGTATTCGCTCTGTTTTGCTCTCTGCAATTAGAATAAGATCGTTGCTAAACATATCAGCGAGTGGTTCATTGACAGCCTCAAGGGTATGCTGAATAGCATGCCACACAGCGTCATGACAAAACCGCCAGCCGCGAGGTGCATAATACCCTTCTATTTCCCACTCAAGTTCGGCATTACTTACCGCTATTGAGCTATCAGCCTCTGGAGAAAACGATAAGTCTGGCCTTGCCCCAATATTGTATGCGTCTACACTCATAGCAATACAAATAATTAGGTCTCCACACTCTTTTTTATTCGAGTAAAGCGCCTCAAAAGCTGCTCTTTTTACGCCCATCCAGCCATGAACCTTTGAAGGTTGTTCAACGAAATGACGGACATCTTCAGGTAAATCCTCGCCATAACGTTCAATCAGCAAAGGAAGTGGATTTTGATTGGGGGCTTCGTCTGGCATCCATACTTCATACTCTTGACGATTATCGGCTTTACCCCGGCTTTTTATGCCGTACGATAGGTTCACTGGACGGCAGATACTGCGATCTTCATCAACCTTATGAAAATACTCTGAACGCATTCGTTTTATAAAAGGTGCATCTAATCCCGCAAGCGCAGCAGTAGGGTAGCGGTAGCCAATTTCGCTGTTTTCTACCATTTTTAACGATGGAATTTGCGCCTCTAGCTTGGCTTTAACTCCTTTCAAAATATTGACAGTTGGCAACACAATACTTCGTTCTGGCTCTATAGTAAGCCTATTCCCATCTGCCGTAACAAACTTGGGCACTTTGTGAAACTCATAGTTTTCAACGCCTAATGGGGCCAATGCATTATCTCGATACTGCGACAATTCTGAAAAAAGCGCTGTGTGGTTTCGAATATGCTTAAATAATGGGCGAGATGGAGACATAACTTTTCCTTGTACTTATACGCAATTACCATGTTGTCATGATAATGCACATGGTTAAATGCGTTGCATAAAACTGTGTGTAATATTAGCCCCGCATTCAGATGACATATGCAGCTCTTGGCAGCATGACTGAGGCTATTAAAATTATGAGTTTTTAGAAAATCCCCCCTCCTGTTTACTGATCCAACGATAGAAAGCGATGCCAAATTTGAGCGCCAACATCATCGTAGTGTTTTACTAATTCAGAAAACTCTCTGCGCAAAGCTTCATCTGTTAGTGGCGAGGGTAAAAGAGGGTCAAAAACCAACTGGTGCAGGGCGTAATCTCCCACGTGAAATGATTCAAATGTCGCCTCTTCTAACGTTAGGTTTGGTAACCGCAATAGTGACGCTTCTACATCAGATATGCCCTGCTTATACTGTTTTTCAAGTTCTTCGGTGTTCCACAGATTACGAATTTTAGATTGCAGTTTTAGATCAAACTCACTAGCGCAATACACCACGGCCTGTTTGCTTAAACCTAACGTACAGAGTTTTTCTCTAACCACTGCCGCACCACCAGCTATATTCGCAGGCCTCACGTACATATCAGTGAATACTTTTCTCAAGCCAACAATTTTTAAAGCGCGTTCGTTTTCTCGAGTTTGCTTTTTGTCGCTTTTCGACAGCATATTGGTTTGCACTGCAATCCAGCTTTCGTTCCAAGAAGGTAGTAAAGAAGATTCAGCATCTCGCCAACTATTTATCTCACGAGCAAACTTTTCTCCACCTTTGCCCAGTTGATAATATCCTCTATCAAGCAATGACAACATTTTTGTGCTTTGAAGCCGATTTAATGTCACTCTTATATTGTTTTCAGAAATTCCAAACAACTGGCCTACACGCACGGCACTGGCTGCCGTCATTTGCACGTTGTCTCGCGAGCCCAACAATTTTAGTAGTAACTTTCGCGCCACCGGCTTTTTTGCGCCTGTTTGTTTCAAAACACCTACCCTACCTTTGCGTGTTATTTTTTTACCACTGCGGATTTCATTGCGACACGGTTTCAGCACCTTACCTATAGAATCTGTCTCTCATAAGGCAGCAATAGTTACTTTTATAACCCGTAAATCTGAAAATTACACAAACATTACTTACTTTGACTTAATTTACCTTTATGTGTAATTTCTAATATAGGTAATAAAAATACAAGTAGTCAGCGAGAGTGGGTAAGACTTTACCGGCTAATGACATCATTCACAGAGGCGAGCAAGAAAATGACATCACCAAATAAATTTCAAACTCATGAGGTAGAAAACCAACCTCTGCCCCTGCCGGCCTACAACCTCTGGCTTGCAGACGAACTACTTCAGTGCTTTGTTTCTCAGCATTGCGATAAGCCGCTACCTTCTGTGTTGGAAAGTTTTGGGCACCTCGCTGGCCATGATCAATTTGAGCACGGTGAAGACGCTAATAAAAACAAGCCCGTTTTACACGCGTTTGACCGGTATGGACGTCAAATAGACGAGGTGAAATTTCACCCAAGCTACCATGCCTTAATGTCTTCGGCTATGGCTAATAAGGTGCACTCATACTCCTGGCAGAACTTAGATACACCGGGCAGCCACGTTGTGCGGGCGGCGCTTTTATATATTCACAGTCAAACCGATGCGGGTACCACGTGCCCACTAACCATGACTCATGCCGCAGTACCCGCCATACAACAAGGGAAAAACTTGCCCTCGTATTGGTTAACCAAGTTAGTAAACGGACAGTATGACCCCCGACAGCTTCCTGCCTTCAAAAAGGAAGGAATAACCGTGGGTATGGGGATGACTGAAAAACAGGGTGGTTCCGACGTAAGACGCAACAGCACGCGGGCAGAAAAACGAGAAGATGGCAGTTATGCCATTACTGGACACAAGTTTTTCTATTCTGCACCAATGTGCGACGCACACCTTATTCTTGCGCAAGCAGAAGGAGGGCTAAGCTGTTTTCTTCTCCCTAGAATCTTAGAGAATGGCGCTTTAAACCACGTTCGCATTCAAAGACTTAAAGATAAACTTGGTGATTGGAGCAACGCTTCATCAGAAGTAGAGTTTCAAGAAGCAACCGCTTTCCTACTTGGCGAAGAGGGGCGCGGCGTTCCTGTCATCATTGATATGGTATCGCTCACGCGTCTAGATTGTATGATTGGATCTTCAGCCCTAATGCGACAAGCCCTCGTGCAGGCTCTGCATCATGTGGGCGAGAGAGAAGCATTCGGTAAGCTGCTGATTAACCAACCTCTGATGCAAAATGTAGTAGCAGATTTAGTGATTGAAAGTGCGGCGGCAACTGCACTTACCATGCGTGTTGCGAAAGCCGTAGACGCAAGCGGTACTAATGCTCACGAAGCTGCACTTGCCCGCATTACTACCGCTATTGGAAAGTATTGGGTGTGTAAACGCACAGCCACCTTCGTTAATGAGGCACAAGAGTGCCTTGGCGGAATTGGTTACGTAGAAGAGAATGCAATGCCCCGCCTTTATCGTCAGGCGCCATTGAATTCGATATGGGAAGGTAGCGGTAATGTGCAATGTCTGGATGTATTGCGCGCATTGTCAAAAGAGCCGGCAACCAAAAAGGCCCTGTTTGCAGAATTAAAAACAGCGGCAGGCAAAAATCCTCATTTCGATGTATTCGTCGAAGACTTGATAAAAGAATTTAGCAACACTGATTCTATAGAAATACGAAGCCGACTCTTAACAGAGAAAACAGCCTTGGCCCTGCAAGCCTGTGTATTACTAAACAATGAGCTTGTCGATATGAAAATCTTGGCGGAAAGCTTTTGCGAAAGTCGCTTAGCAGGTCAACATGGGTTGGCGTTCGGCACCTTGCCTGCCACCACACCGTTCAAGGAAATCATTCAATTTGGCTCACTGAAAGGGCAAAGAGTCTAGAAAGTTAATTCTGCCAGAATTCTTGTGACGCCCTGTAGACAGGAGAATTAACGACTTCATCTAATGCTGCGTTTATGCGATCTATTGCCTCTTTTCCCCACGCGTTATTGGTACACCCGACTGCGCCTGGAATCTTCTCTTCGCCCAACTCTGAGGTGTAATAAAATTGCAACTTGCTATCACCCTCCGTTAAGGTGAAATACTTCAGAATTGACGGATACTCCAAAGTAAAATCTACACGGCCGTATTCCAGTTGACGAAGAACACGAGTAGTAGCTTCTGTACCAGCAATAGGTGCATAACGAGGTGTTTGTTTCAGGCTATCGACCAAAACTTGAAGCGCATCTGGATATTTTCTCGAGATAGGTTGTGCAAACGTGAGCTTATTGCTCTTAACCAGTGCTTTCAGAGACACGCGCCTATTTTCATCTAAAAATGGCTCAATCGTCTTTGGGAGCGCGATAATACCCAGTGGAGGATACAAGGTAGTCACATCGGAAAAGCGCCATGTGGTATTGTGCTCTCGCTGAATTACGCACGGAAAACAAAGGTTTTCATTTTCCTCGGTATGTAAGTTAACCCGAGACTGAGGCATAACCACTGTCTCGTGTTTAACATCAGACATAGTGGGCTTTAATTGATTAATGAGCGCATCGCAAATTCCCTGAGCCCTATACTTTCCTTCGAGAATAAAAAAAGGCGGTGCAGGGATTACAGCCCATGTGATTGATAGCCGTTCCTCTTCACTTATGCCCTTTTCTTGGTTCTCTCTTACCCTTTTTTTTGCATCAAAACCAGTCTCAGCTTCAACAGTAAGAGCGCCGCCAACAGAGAAACCAACCGCGTTTACATTCATGCTGCTTATTAAAAATAGATTTAAAATGAAAATGACAAAAGGGAATTTAGACATGGTTCAAAAAAGGGCAAATAAGATGTCTTCATGTTCTAATAAACGCCATTTAACTGCAATTGTTATTTTGTCTAATATTTATACGGCTGAGAGTAAAACATTATCGTTTACATTGCCGCTATCTTGCGTGATCATGAGCACATTATCATTGGGAGTGTGTATTTATGGATAGACGATGGCAACAAATTCAGCGCATCTTTTGCTTTTTCATTCTTTGTCTGAGTTTGAGCGGGTGTGCAGCAAGTGGCCCTACTGTCTCTTTAGATAAATCACAAGACTTTAAAGAAATTGATAGCTTTTTCGTAAAGTCACCGCTTAACAGTGTTAACCCAACGCTTGAAAACAGTATTGCACAAGACATTACCTCGGCATTGTCAGAAAAAGGGCTTTCCTCTACTACTGAAAATTTAGCTGACGTAGTAGTAAGCTTTTTCCCTTACACAGAAACTAAAGAAGGTGGAGCTCAATTAAATATTGGGCTTGGTACTGGAACATTTGGTCGCTCTGGAGCCATTATGCTGGGCGGTGTATTAAGTGTTCCCGTTGGAGAACAGTTCACCGACTATCAAAACCTTCAAATTGAGGTGATTAACAAAAGCACCGTTATTTACAGTGCATCGGGAAGCATCGAAATTGAATCTAACGATGTTATTGCCGTTCAACAAGCGTTGAATCAGTTGGTGTTATCGCTACTCGATAGCTACCCTAGCATAAAAGACAAATAACAGGCAGGCGGGTTCTGATAGCGCTATGCTTTAAACTTACGCTACGCTTGAGAAGAAAAACTTGCTACAAAATTTAGGCACTAAATAAGATATGAATGAGCCCAAGTCGCTCTCGTTGCAGCAAAACCTTACAATAAGGCTACTGCGTGTATTGCGGTATAACAAAGCACGAATAGAGCGTGCACTTAGCCTTCTGCCAAACGAGCACAGGCCACTTTTTCATGTCCTTCCATTTTTAATCCACGTCAATCACCCAGAATTACCTGGGTATATTGAATCTGCATCTGAAGCAGACAGCGTTCCTTTTGGTATTAATAATTACTCCTTTAGAAAAGACATTGAGCGGGCACTCAATCGTTGCTTTCCCTCCTTGCACGCGCTGTTTTCCGATATAAAGTCTGTGTGGCCGCGCCAGCGCTGTATCGACTCATTAGTACTGATGGGAAGCACTGGCACTATTGCGCAAACCGACGATTCAGATTTCGACTATTGGGTATGCATTGATGGCAAACAATTTTCCTCAAAATCAATGGATTTACTCTCGCAAAAACTCCAGGCAATAGAGCAATGGGCTGACAACAAATTCGGCATAGAAGTACACTTTTTCTTGTCTGATATTGAGAAAGTAAAAAGCAATGATTTCGGGGTTGCCGACGGTGAAAGTGCTGGGTCAGCACAAGCATTATTTTTAAAAGCAGAATTTTACAGCACTAATATTGTTGTAGCTGGTAAAGCACCGTTTTGGTGGCTAACCCCGGAAAAGGCAACAAGTAAACAGTACGAAGGTATTTTAAACAGTCTTGAGAAAGGTGGCTCTCCGGATCTCGACTGGTTTATGGATTTGGGTCACCTAGAACGACTAGACGCCAGAGAATTGTTTGGCGCTGCTATTTGGCAGTTGGGCAAGGCTATGGATTCGCCGTTTAAGTCACTACTTAAAATGGCAAAGCTAGAGGTGTACCTTGCAAACATAGAAAATGACCAGCCTTTATGTAACTTGCTTAAAAAACATGTGCACTTGGGGACCGATGCTCCTGGCAAAGTCCCAGATATAGATCCTTATGCATTAATGTTCAACGAACTTATTGCACACTATACAGATAAGGGACAGCCAGAAGATATTCTAATTTTGCAGCAGTGCCTTTATTTAAAATGCGGCTGTAAGCTGAGCCAGTCGTTGTATGAAGGGGAAAAGCCGGACTTTAAGCGAAGAATTATAGCTGCTTATGCCAGAAGTTGGGGTTGGAGTCGTAAAAGCTTAGCGCATTTAGACAACATTCAAAACTGGAACTTTAACGAGCGCGTTCAGTTAAGTCGCCGCATACATCGCTTTTTACTCAAGTGTTACCGCCGAATATCCACCCAGTTAGACGGTCAAACCCAAATTATGGACGAAAAAGACATGACCGTTCTAGGGCGCCGGCTAAGCACATTCTATGGCAAGAGAAAGGATAAGGTTGAGTTTTTACGCAGAGCATTCGATGAAAGCTTATACTGCCCCACCGTCACCATATCGGTGAAATCACTTAAAAATGGAGATGAAGTGTGGACCGCTTACGCAGGCGATAAATTAAGTAAGTCGGGCATTATCGACGAGTCGCAAAAAATATCCCAAGCGTCCAATGCTATTGCGCTGTTAGTGTGGTGTGTCTCAAGCCGCATAATGGACACCAACACCAAGGTTCTTCTCGATTACAACTACTGCGAAATAAGCGAGCTTGACCTCAACGATATATTAAAACAGCTATGCACACTCTTTCCTCCAGTACGAGTGTCGGCTTTACCTCGGCATAATTTACTGGCTACTGAGCGCATTGAAACCTGTATGGCTCTGGTGAACTTCCCTACCTTGCGCCAAAAGCCCACGGTGGAAGACGTATACGTACTTTATAACACATCGTGGGGAGAAACATTTTTAAAGCATGGTACCGATGTTCTAGACACCTTGTGGTACGAACTTTCAGAGGTATCCCCCAAGCCTAAATGCTATGTCATGGTGCCCAGAGGTAATCAGCAGTCTCGTATTCTAGGTGAGTTTTTAGAGTCAACTGAATTAAGTTTTACCGTTGTTCACTGAGAAATAACGCTCTTCTCTTTCTCCACTTATTGTTTAATAAGACTATGTCGCCAAAGCAACCGAAAGCTTTGTAGGCTCGAACTTTATTCGCCAAGCTCGACCGTTCAGGCTTTTAGATGAGGGGCGCAAGTTTCTGCCACTTTTTTGGCATCGAATATTTCTATCCAATAACCGTCAGGGTCTTTTATAAAGGCTATTCCTTTCATACTCCCATCATTGAGTTTCTTCTGAAAAGGTACTCCTAGCGTCTCAAATCGTTCGCAGGCAGCTTCAGCATCGGGAACATGAAACCCAATATGTCCAAACCCCTTAGGCTCACTGTTACCGTTGTGATAGGACACAGTTTCTGGGGTATCGTCCCAATTATGGGTAAGCTCTAACATAGCAGGGCGGCCAAAGGTTTGCTTTGTTCGCGTTTCAGCATCTTGGCTTACATCGGAAAAGTCATCACCGGCGGCTAGAAAATAAAGGGTAAATTTCATATCTTCAAAGTCGAGCCGTTTTATTAACGTCATACCCATAATACGGGTGTAGAAATCTAAGGTACGCTTTGGGTCAGCAATACGCAGCATGGTTTGATTGAATACGAAACCCCGTGTGGCATCGCTTTTTTCTTCGCAAAGACCTTCTGCACTATCAAAATGTCTACTCATGAACTATTTCCTTATTGAAGTAAGATGCTTATAGATATGATAGCGAGCAGCCAGAGTTCAACTGTTGTTCAACAACATTTCCCTGCCACCTGGCGCCCCTCGATTACATGCAATTCAAAACAAAGGCTATCCTTTACCCCACACTGAATCAGATGGTTTGTTTACCACCTTGTACTTATTGCTTGTCTTGGTAGCCGTTTTTTGCGGTTTTTTAACCGCCTTGCTCTTTGAAGCAAATGCGTTTTGACTAGACGAACGGGGCTTTATATTTTGGCGATACTTGATAACCATACCTTGAAGCAAGTTACGCACTACCTGATCGCCTGCTGCTTTATAGTTGCGATGGTCCGGTTTTCTAAATAGGGCTGACAGTTCACTCTTGCCTATTCTGAAGTCGGCTAACAGCAAAACGTTGATCATATCTTCGTCTTTGTAGCTCATTGCTATACGAATTTTTCTCAAGATTTCGTTATTACTTAAGCGCTCTTTCGGGCCCAATATTTTTGGAGCTTGTCCCTCTTGCTTCCCACGATTTTTGATGATCAAACCATCTAAAAACAACGCAAGAATTTTATCTCTACAAGGCAAATAACCTTCTTCGTCTTCTTTCTTCATAATGCTATGCAGATAACCTATGTCCATATCGTAATCCACCAGCTTAAAAATACTGATAGCGGCGGTATCGTTTATCGCAAGCGCATAGCGAATACGGCGTAAAACATCGTTGTGGAACATGGATGGAAACCTTAAATAGAGATGGAAGTGCTAGTGAATGAGTAAATACTGGGCTTGTTTGCCACTGTAATAGTTTAACGTAATTACGAATTTACCGCTATCTCGGTCTTCCATCATCCATTTAACAGAGCTAAAACCATCAAACCTGCTTAGCGCCATTGCAAGGCGCTAAGCTTTTGGATTATTTAAGGTGGGTATTGAAGAAATCGACTGTTCTTTGCCAAGCAAGCTCAGCATCTTTCGGACTATAGCGACTTGTCGAATCATTATGAAAACCGTGCTGAGCTTTACTGTATACATGGGCGGTATACTGGGCATTATTGGCTTTAAGCACTTTTTCGTATTCGGGCCAGGTCGCATTGACTCGTTTATCGTTTTCACCAAAGTGTAACAATAGCGGCCCCTTTACCTTACCTTGTAATTCTGATGATGCAGGCGTGCCGTAAAATGGCACTGCAGCGTTTATTGTACTCGGCAGTGTGGCTGCCAGTAAATTACTGATGTAACCACCAAAACAGAAGCCCACAACTCCTAGCTTATCGGTTGTCATTTTATGCGCATTCAGCCATTGTGCCGCAGCAATGAAGTCTTGCTCAATTTTATCTCTATCGAGACTTCGCTGCATGGCTCTACCTTCATCATCATTTCCAGGGTAGCCACCTAATGGAAAAAGCGCATCTGGTGCAAAAGCAATAAAGCCTTGCATTGCTAAACGTCTTGCCACGTCTTTTATGTAGGGATTTAGCCCCCTGTTTTCATGAACAACTAGCACCGCTGGCATGGGTTTGTCGTCAGCTGGCGTGGTAGGAACCACGAAATACCCACCGCCTGTGCCATGGCCTTGGGCAGATGGAAACTCTTCATAGGTAGCTTTAATTGCCGGGTTGTTAAAAGATACTTGCTCAGCTTTGGCATAGTTTGGAATAAGCGCGCTGCCTATAACACCCGCTGACAAGCCGGCTATAGACAATGACGCGATACGCGTTAAAAAAGTGCGCCTGTCTATATCGCCATGCGCATATTCGTCGTACCAGTCGAATGCTTCTTGTGGAATGGCTAGTGTTTCTTCATTTGTTTTCATTATCTTTACCTATTGAGCTTTTATCTATTGAGCTTTTACCTACCAAGATTGTACCTACAGGGCTTTATTGGCTTAGAAAAATGGCAGCAACTCATTATTAATAATCTGTCGTTCAAGTTTGGCGTATTGGACTTTTCTCTGCAGTGAAAGGCAAATACACATGACTCAAGGTGCTTGATTGGACAAAATTTATCCAGCATTACTTTGTTGAAAACCGACCAACGGCAGGACTTTTCGGTCTAGTATCATTTGTATGAATAGACGCCTTTAAGCACTGACGACATTCAAAACAAGCTCATTAGCCTGAAGCGCGAATCTGACAGTGCTGTGCGTTTAATGGCGGAAACCTCGCAAGAAGCTCAATCCACACAAACTGCATCACAACGGGCTCAGCATGAATTCGAAGCCATAGATAATGCGGTTAATCAAATTAACTCAATGAATCAACAAATTGCCTCATCGGCTGAAGAACAAGCGACGGTGGCTAAAGAAATAAACGAATTGATAGTAGGCGTAAACTCACTTGCCGAGGAGACATCAATAACTGCTACAAAAACCGATGAAAAAGTGTCGGAACTTACCGCAACTGCACAGACGCTAGAAAAGCGATGTGCATACTTCAGCGTTTAAATAAAAACGGCCTTCTGATCAGTGATTTGGTTTTTCAATCTAGGTTTTATAGCCATCTACATTGCCATCAAGTTCGGACTTTTCAGGCAACGCAGACGGCTATAATGGCTCATTAATGGCAACTAGAAATTACGAGGTTGGCATTACGTAAACTTCCCTTACGCAAGCCTTATCACTGCTCGATAAGGCATACATTACGGCATCGGCAATGTCTTCTGGGGCAAGTTTGTCTTCTTTGGGTTCATCGAAAAACGGTGTATTCACCATTCCCGGGCAAATGGTGGTGCATTTACCACCCCACTCGCGCATTTCCTCGGCGAGGTTTAGGCCGAAACCATAAGCAAACCATTTACTTGCACCGTAAACCGAACCTTTAAGTGCAATTCTTCCTGCAACAGACCCCGTTAACAAAAAGTGTCCTTTGCTCTCTCTAAGAAACGGAAGCCCTGCTTTGGCGGTATATAAAAGCCCGTTTACGTTTGCTCCTAACATGGTAGACCAATCGCTAACACTTCCCTGCTCAATACCTGGTTGGTTTGCGCCTTTACCCGCATTAGCGAAAACCGCATCGATGTGGCTAAAATGCGTGTTAATTTTTTCAAAAGCGTTTTCCAGCGCTTCGTATTCACTGACATCCGCAGCTACAGAGAAAGCATTTTCGCTACCCAGCTCGTCAACTAGCTTATTCAGCTTATCTTCGCTTCGAGCAATAAGTGCAACACGATGGCCTTCATTTACAAGCGCTGTTGCCGTTGCCTTACCAATACCGCTAGAGGCCCCGGTAATAACAACGACTTTAGATTCACCGTTTTTGTTTTGACCTGCTTTACTGCTTGCGGTGTGATCACGACTCATATTAATAATCTCCTAATATATGTGGCAAAATACGTAGAGAACGCCCTTTTCGTGTAAAGGCGTAGGTTCTAGCAAAACAGGTGCAAAAAACAAACCAGGTAAACACTCGAAGAAAAACACTTAACCATCTGATAAAAATAATAATTTTATAAAAAAAGAAAGAACAACCAGTGTATTTACTGGCTTAATTTTCAAAAAAGCAGGTAGGATTTACACAGCGAGTACGCTTATCTACAACCCATGTATCGCTTACAGGGGCTGTTGGTCTCAGGTGGCTATATTTTTCATTGCTACCGAGTACTTTTTCTGGCATTTTTCCGCTCGTTTTTTCTCATCGTTTTACCTTTGGACGTAACTTATGAGTTGGGCCACTCTTTCACTGTTTATACCGACATTTTTCTTTGTATCTATTACACCAGGTATGTGTATGACGCTGGCTCTAACACTAGGAATGAGCATTGGTGTAAAACGCGCTCTATGGATGATGTTAGGTGAGCTTGCTGGAGTAGGTTTAGTTGCTACACTCTCTTCCATTGGCGTTGCAGCGCTATTGCTTAACTATCCAAATATATTCACGGCGCTCAAATATATCGGTGGAGCATATTTGTTTTATATTGGTGTTCAAATGTGGCGTTCACGAGGAAAAATGGCACTAAAGCACAGTGGTGAAAACCAACAGGCTTCTCGTATTGCTTTAATATCTCAAGGCTTCATTACCGCAATTGCAAACCCCAAGGGGTGGGCCTTTTTTATTGCCTTATTGCCTCCCTTTATCGAGCCCACACGCTCGCTAACAAGTCAGTTAGTTAGCTTAATTGCCATTATTTTAGTACTTGAATTTACCTGTTTGCTAATTTATGCATCTGGGGGGCGCACTTTACGCTCGATGTTGATGAAAAGTGATAACGTACAGGTTATGAACCGAATTGCAGGTACGCTAATGGTAGGCGTGGGGATGTGGTTGGTAGCAACCTAGTGTCTTCATTTTAGATCTAAACTCGCTGTATTTTGTACTACTTACACCTTATGCAGTATAGTTAAACTCCGTGTTAAATATGTGAACTAATGCCCAATAAACTACGCAAAATCAGTCGCCAACTTCATCTTTGGATAACGCTCAGTGTCTTTATACCTGTCGTCATTGTGATAGGCAGCGGCCTTTTGTTACAAGTAAAAAAAGAAGTTGATTGGGTCCAACCTCCAACTCAAAAAGTCACCGCAAACACATCAACCGCAATAATCAGCGCCGAGCAAATTTTGCAGTCGGTTACTGCCGCTCCACAAGCGCAGTTGTCGCAGTGGGAAGATATCGACAGACTAGACATTAGACCAAATAAAGGCGTGATAAAGGTACGGGGTAACAATCACTGGGAAGTTCAACTGAACGCCTACACGGGTGAGGTACTACAAACGGCTTATCGACGTGCCGATACCATAGAGTCTATTCACGACGGAAGTTGGTTTTTCGAAGGCGCCAAGCTCTACCTTTTTCTACCCGCCGCCATTTTATTGTTGATTATTTGGCTTACGGGAATGGTAATGCTAGTGACTACGCTTAAAAGCAAATACCGCAAAAGACAGGCTCGTTTACAGCAAAACACTTAAGTAGAAATTCAAGTTTCTTCCACGCGCAAACGCTGCTCTATCATCTGCGCTTACATAAAATAACTGATTTGTGAGATTGTTCGCACTTACTTTCGCAGTCACATTTTCATTCACTTCCCAAGAAACGCCCACATCCAAGCTGAGTGTGCTTCTAAGCGACCGCTCACCGTCTGCAGCGCTTATTTTACTTGCGCGATACAGCAGGCTTGAAAAAGCACGAACTCGGCCAAGGTCGTAAACTATATCGAGTCGATGATTGTTTGGTGGAATATCAGAGATAGGACTGCCAGTGGAATCTTCACCTTGCAACAAAGCTCCGCTTAGTTTTAGGGAAAGCAACGAGGTGTCGGGCGCCCACTTCGCGCTATAGCTTATTCCGTCAATCTGTGCCCTGTTTAAATTAACGTACTGTAACAGGTTATCGTTAGTAGCAATGCGTTCAATATACTGCTTTATGCTCTGATGAAATGCCTCAGCACTTGCTGTCACTGTCTTATTTGCGTACGACACTACGCCCTGCACATTGAGGGATTTTTCGGTGTTTAATTCGGCATCGCCTATTACAGTGCCTCGCGGTGTTTCTCCCGAGTAAAAACGTTCGGTAAGTGAGGGGTTTCTAAAAGCGCTCGAGACATAAATGCTAGCTCTCCAATGGGGCGTTATCGAGTAGCTTCCTCCAGCAAATCCACTCATATTCGAATTTGCGATGCTACGATCACCAGCATTCTGATCGGTAGTACTTTGGCGCTGCCAATCGAACCGTGCTCCTACTGCAAGCGAAAACGCTCCCACGGTTCGTGAAGCATCAAATACACCAGCAAGAGCAAATTCACTGGCATCAAGAGGCCCAACGCTATACGTTTCTTCGCTGTAGTTATATTGATTTGGGGCGGCTTGAGAATTAAATGCTAATTCGCGTTCATCAATACGCACTCCATTGCGCCCCTGTATCTGGGCCTGCCAGTTTATGTTCCAGTTTGCCAAGCGTACTTTACTTCCCATGTCCCCGCCATAATCAAACGCGCGACTACGACTCTCGTTTAAGCGCTGTTCAGGGCGCAAAGTATCGGTATCTAGCTGCGACTGATGCCACCATACATTGCTGGTAATTGCACCCAAATTAGCGCTGACCTTGCCGAGCCAATGGGTATTTTGGGGGTATGTTGTCACTCTATCTTCAGGAAAGTCACTGCTAGACTTACCTACGTTACTATTTTGCGAGTAAAGGGACCACGCTTCTGTGATTGGTGTTTTTTCAAATTGATGGCGAACAAATAACGCCGTTTGCTCAAATTGGTCGTAAAGCACATTGTTGTTGGCATCTTCGGCGTTGCTAGCATGTCGATATGACAGTTTCCAGTCGGTGTTAATGTTATGCCCGGAATACGCAATTTCCTGCGTAGCTGCGTTGTTAAGAAGGCCCGCTTGGAATTGATGACCATTTGGTTCAGATAGACTTATATTGACCGCACCTCCCATTGCGCCTGAGCCTAAGTAGGTTGATGCCGCCCCAGGAATTACTGAGATATTACTAATGAACCTCGGCGGCAAAAAGCCTGTGCTAGACCCCGCTCTTCTGTCACTTATTATAGGCACACCGTTTATCAATGTTTGAATGCGCCAGCGCGAAAAACCACGAATGCTGATATTTTGAATTTGCCCGCCCTGCCCGTTCAAGCTCACTACCGGAGACTGCACTAACACGTCGTTAACAGTGGTAGGCTCAGTAAGGTTTTGCTGAACATATTGATAAAGCGGAAAAATTTTGGTGAGCGTTTCATGGTAGTAAGGCCGCCTAGCCGTTACCGCTATATTTTCTATGGCCTGTGCATTTTCTGTCGCCTTTCCATTGGCTTTATCTGTTACAGACTTTCGTTCTTCCTCTGAAGAAGAGCCCTTTGCAGGGTTAGCAGAAAGAGGACACGCAAGCGACAACAGCACTGCCATGCCAATAATTTGCAGAGAGGAGAAAGGAACGAATATTTGAAAATGGAACATACAGCTTTAAAATGCAAAGTCAGATAAAAAAGATAAAAAAATAAAACGGCAGTTGTAAAAACTGCCGTTTTTCTAGCTATTAAATTAAAGGCCTATAAACTGTCTGTTAACAGTAGAAGGCCTGTAAAAGCTCGTTACTGGGTCATTAACGGGTTATTATTGGGTAATAACTGGTAGTCCCATAGTCCATGGACCACCCGCATTGACCACTGCGTTTTGAAGCGCAGGTAACGTTGTTTGCTGCAGAACACTCACTCTCTCGCTCACGCTATCTAGGCCCTCGTTTGCAAAACGCAACTGGTCTTTATGCTGCTGCGTTGGACCATAAGACGAGCCTACTGCTGAACGAGCATAACCTAATCGACTGGTAATGTTTGCAGGCTTAATGCCTTTGCGATTACGAGACTCTAATCCATAAAGCTCTCGATTAACGGCGTTGATTTCACGCTGTACATCGGCATACTGAGCTTCTAGACCAGTAATGTCCCCCTGCGTGCGGTCGATTGCACTGCGTAGCGCTTCCATAGTTTCTTCTACACTACTTAGCACTGTTGTTGTGGTCACAGCACGTTTTTGAGCATCACTTACAGCATTATCGTAGGCAGCTCTTTGCTCATCGGTAGCGCCTTCTAGCGCGCCTTCGTAAATCGATTCAAGTTCAAAGCTAACGGGTTCAGATAGTGCTGTCACCGTGTTGCCCTCTCGCTTAAATAACGTTGCAGAATACGTCCCTGGTAAAGCCACGAGTGCGCCTCGTGAACGACGAGAGCCTTCTTTGCCTGTAATCGGCATTAAGTTAGCGTAAGTCATATCCCACGTTACTCGGTGTAGACCTTTTTTGGTACTTCCCGACACACGCTTAACCACATCGCCTTCTTCGTCTTTTATTTCAACATAAACCGCTGGCTCGGCTTCTTGATTTTCAGCTTCGACCTCTTCCCAGCTAGGATATTTAGGGTACTTCTCTTTGTCCTTGATGAGTTTTTTCTCAGCTTCTTGACGCTTTTCTTTAGCAGTAAGCAAACTGTCTTTGAGGTAGTACGTTAGCGTGGCACCATGCTCTGGGTTTTCAGCAACAAAGCGATCGTCTCCGTCTGAATCAGTATGGTTGTCATCCAATTGGAACCACTTTACAGGTCGGCTTGGTGCAAACAGTAAAGCATCTTGCTGCATCGATTTTTCAGTTAAGCCGCGCAGGGGCGCGTAGTCGTCTAGAATATAAATGCCACGGCCAAATGTCCCCGCTACTAAGTCGTTTTCACGTCGCTGAATTTTTACGTCACGGGTTGAAATAGTCGGCATACCGCCTTCAAGTTCTACCCACTGTTCACCGCCATCAACGGTAAAGAAAACACCAAACTCAGTACCAATGAACATCAGATCTTTGTTCACGTGATCTTGCACAATACGCCAAACCAAATGTTTTTCTGGCAAATCATCAGCCATGGATGTCCATTTTTTGCCTAAGTTGGTCGACTTAATTAAATACGGTTTGTAATCGCCGTACTTGTGATTATCAAGAGCAACGTAAACAGTTTCCGGGTCGAAAAGATCGGCACGAATATCGTTAACATAGGCTGTTGCAGGTACGCCTCGAATATCATCAAGCTCTATTTTTTTCCAAGACTTGCCGCCATTTGTCGTTACCTGAATGATACCGTCGTCGGTTCCAACCCAAAGAATATTCTCGTCTACCGGACTTTCTGCAAAGTTAGCAATGGTGTGGTATTCCGACATGGCGTATAAGTCCCAGCCAGCCTCTACCGACCAGGTTCTGCCCATCATAGGCATATGCATACGATTGCCGTTTTTAGTGAGGTCGCCGGATAAGGCAGTCCAACTATCGCCGCGATCATCTGAACGCCATACGCGCTGAGACGCGAAGTAAATGCGTTTTGGATCGTGAGCAGACACATTTATAGGCGCATCCCAGTTAAATCGCTCTGCCGGATCGCCAGGCAAAGGCTGAGGTTTAATGTACACCCCTTCCTTCGTTGTCATATCTATTCTAGTCAAGTTGCCTTGCTGCCATTGAGAATACACTATGTCTGGGTTGCCCGGCTCAACCGCAGGCTGATGACCATCGCCACCTAAGGTTAAAAACCAGTCTTTATTCTTAATGCCTTCGGAACGGTTGGTACGAGATGGACCACCCTGCGTAGAATTATCTTGAGCACCAGCATAAACGTTGTAGAAGGGTTTTGAGTCATCTGGTGCCACCTTATAAAACTGAGTTAGTGGCAAGTTTGCCATGAACCGCCAGTTCGCCATGCGATCATGGGACATATAAATACCGCCGTCAGACCCCATTAAAACAAAGTCGGGGTCGGTGGGGTGAAATGCCATGGCGTGATCATCTACGTGCTTGCGCTTTGTGTTTATAGGCGTCCACGTTTTTCCGCCATCGTCAGACACTTTGCTGTAATTGCTGGCAATATAAACACGATCCATTTGGTGTTGATCAGCAAAAATCTCTTGGTAGTAGTGAGGACCAGTACCGCCTCCTACCTCGTCAGACATTTTTTCCCAGCTTTGACCTTTATCTGATGAGCGATAAAAACCACCTTTGCGGTTGTCAATTTCAATAGTGGCGTAGAGTACGCTAGGATCTATGGGCGAGATAGCCATACCAATTTTACCCATATTACCAGTGGGCAAGCCGGTTTTTAATTCAGTCCAAGTTTCACCGCCGTCATCGGACGTATGAATGCCAGCAGCAGGACCTGTACCTACATAATTAGCCACCGTTCTTTGTCTTGACCATGTTGCCGCGTATAACTTATCTGGATTGGTTGGGTCGATAAGTAAAGACGTCACTCCTGTCCATTCATCATCTGGAGTAAGTACTTGCTTCCAAGTAGCCCCCCCATCTGAAGTTTTATAGAGCCCCCGCTCGCCGCCTTCAGACCACAATGGCCCTTGCGCTGATACCCAGACCACGTCAGGGTTTTCAGGGTGAATAATGATATCGGAAACATGCTCCGACTTTTTAAGCCCCATGTTTTTCCAAGTCTTACCGCCATCTAGTGATTTATAAACACCGTCGCCAAAACTGATGTGGCGGCCGCCGTTGTTCTCACCAGTACCTACCCAAATAATGTTTGAGTTGCTGGGCGCTATGGTCACGTCGCCAATAGAGTACACAGCTTGATCGTCGAAAATAGGCTTCCATGTGGTGCCTGCATTAGTGGTTTTCCAAACACCCCCTGAGCCTACCGCGGTATACCAAGTTGAAGGATCATTCTGATCGATAGCAATGTCTGCGATTCGCCCAGACATGTAAGCCGGGCCTATACTTCTCATTTCCATTGCTTTGAAAGTACTGCTACTGAAAGGGGCGTTCTTGTCTGTCTCTGATTTATCTGCAAATGCAGGCACACTGGACAGTGCCATGGTTACAGCCACTGCAGCGTTAAGGATTTTTTTCATTGTTATTGCCTAATTTGTGGACTTTTCGTCATCGAAAGTACAAACAAGCGCGTCTGTATTCAATGGAACAAGCGACCAATTAACGATAATAGAGGGCAGATGCATTGCCCCCTTAAAAAAACCATAGGTAGTACAGTTTCGCGCTGTTTAGCCCGCTGCTATTTTTATCACAGTGTTTGGTGTTAAGACTTCTGTCTGCAACAGCACTGCTGTAAGGCGTTTTAATCTTAAAGCAGCCTTTCAAAAAAGCTTTTTATAGAAACGTTCTCTGTAAAAGGTAAATCATGACTTATAAGGAAATAAATACGATGACTGATTTAACAATTAATGAAATTAATGCGGTTTCCGGCGGATCTGTGCTCAGAGGTCTTGGCACACTGGGCATTATTGCCACTGTAGCCGAGGGTATGTACGAGTTTTACCAAGGCTATACTGACCACAGAAATTAAGGAAGTAACCATGAAAAATATTGTGATGAACCCCGTTAACGAGGCACAAAAACACTTAGTACTCGGTGAACAGCACATACTCTCAGAAAGCGAAGCACTCGCAGTCTCTGGTGGGGGATTGTTTTACGACCTTGGTGCTTTTATTGCTCAAGTGGTCAATGCTGATGAGTCTATTTACAACACCTATGGCAACACGAACAGAAATCACTGGTAGTCCATGTAAATGGGCAATTTAAATCAACTGCCAAAATAGACTGCTAAATAGAAAGGTCAGTAAACATAAAGAGGCTCTGTGAGCCTCTTCATTACAAGAGAGCACAACATGATTTTTAAATATGGTATTAGCGCAGCAGCGCTTATTTTTATGCTAGAGGCCATCTATGCTTTTTTCAAAGCGCCGGGGCTAGACACACACCATTCGTACCTGCAAACCGCACTGCTATTCATTATTTTAGGCGTATGCTATGAGCAATTATCTAAACACCGCATATCCAGAAATCGCGACAAACAAAGTGAAGGCTCCCACTAAATGCCTTATGTTTAATGCGTAGCTGCTAGAGAGCATCTTCATTAATATGACTTTTAAAAAGTTATTATGTCATCGTTAATTAGGTGGCCGACAACGGGGCTTTGTTCAGCGTCTATAAAAGCCATATCAATTGCTTTCGAGCGACCACTGGTCACCTTTCTGTAATTTGGATGAGAATAGATATAGGTCTGATTTGAGCGCAAGGCTTCTATAACTCGCTCGGCGAGCATAGAGACGGGAATGCCAGACTCTACAGCAGTAGCCGCTGCCTGTGCGCCCGCTTTGAGTTTTTCTTTGCTTATGCGCTTCTCTTTTACCACAGCATATTTTTCTTGGCGATTGCGATGAGATTCATGAATGCGCGTTTTAACAAACGCGGGGCACAACACAGAAACATGAATGTTATGCGGCTGAAGCTCTGGTATCCAGCTTTCTGTCATAGATACAACTGCGGCTTTAGAAGCACAATATGCAGCAGCATAAGGCATACCCATCATGCCTGCCATAGACGCCACGTTTAGAATCCAGCCTCCTTCGCCATGCTCTTTTATAGCAGGTACACAAGCTTGAGCGCCATAAAGCACGCCCATCACGTTTACATCCATTACCCAGCGCCAAGTTGCATGCTCTGTATCTTCAATTTTTCCGGGCGTACCGCCTACGCCAGCGTTATTCACCACCATATGAATTTTGCCAAAGGTGTCTTTTGCTTTCGCTACGATACTTTCCCACTGCGTATAATCGGTAACATCTAAAGGACATGTCACTACATTGTGGCCCTTTTCTTTCAGCGTTTCGCTGGCTTCAGCCAAGGTGACAGCATCAATATCGCCCATTACTATATTCATACCTTGCTCGGCCAGAGCGTGTGCTAACGCAAGCCCTATACCGCCAGCAGCGCCCGAAATCACCGCAGTTTTACCTTTAAATTCGTTAGACATAATATTCACCTTGATGAGTTGTGACTTAGCGGCTTTCTTTGCTATTTAATTTGCTGCTTTCTTCGCCGTATTCTTAGCCGGTAATTAACTCAGCCGCCAAGCACAGATAGATTGTTTTTAGAATATGATGTACCAAGGAATTGACATACTTTATTTGACTAATTTTTATGCCTTCATGAAATGAATAATGAGCTGAAATTTAAAAATAAACTGAACCTAAAGGCTCACACATCTAATCATTAATTTAGTAATTGATTTTTCCTAAACAAACTATATATTAGCGGTCGTCGGAAATTCGACGAGTGAAATTTTTCAAGGAAAAACAATGAAAAAACTAATTGGACTAGCAGCTGCAAGCCTTATCCTTACTTCTGGTTGTGCGACTATTCTTACAGAAGATACCCACAAAATTAACGTGACTACAAGCAGTGGTGAAACTACAACAGTTACTGTTGACGGTGTTTCCCAAACTGTTCCCGGCGTTGTAACTGTACAAAAAGAAAACAAAGATAAAGTACTAGTTGCTGACGATGCAAAATGTACTGACGTAAATCTTAACAAAGAAGTTGAAACTGCATTCTTTATCAACGTAATTAGTGGTGGCGTATTTGGCTCATCAACTGACTATGGTTCTGAAAAGATGTGGAAATATCAAGATTCAGTAAGCATTGCTTGCAAATAAGTTATGCTGAAAAAAGCGATAAAAGGAAGCATCGTTGCTTCCTTTTTTTTACTTATAAGCCCTTTTTCTCTCGCAAATTATACCAGCAGCGACTCACTGTCACATTTTAGTGAAGCTCAAATTACTGCGGTAGCAAACGACCCCCTTTGGCACCTCTTGTTACAGTTAAAAAATTCTCACCCTATTGGCGGTGATAATTCAATCTATATTGGACAAAGGTTCGTTAGCGCATTAGACGAAACAAAAAAAACTCTTCACCTATTTAAAACTAACGTCGATAGCGTGTGCAGTTATCCGGCGCGCTTACGATTAATTCAATCTTACATACCCGCATTCGAAAATGTGAAACCCAAGCTTCTTTGCAAAGACTACAAGGAGTTCCTAGAGAGTGTACCGGCAGACAAATTAAAGCT
Source organism: Alteromonas sp. RW2A1 (assembly GCF_001886475.1). Classification (NCBI taxonomy): domain Bacteria; kingdom Pseudomonadati; phylum Pseudomonadota; class Gammaproteobacteria; order Alteromonadales; family Alteromonadaceae; genus Alteromonas; species Alteromonas sp. RW2A1. The sequence goes on from NZ_CP018031.1 coordinate 3,039,015, forward strand.
TATTTACGCCTCTGAAAACGTGACTTCGGCAAGTTCAATGATGGGACATATTATGCTGCGCATGGACGGAATCAACAATAAGGGCCTTTTCGTAAAACACGGTATCACCTTCTTCACCGAGCTTGATTCCTTGAATGTCCCAAAAATAATGTACAATACACTAATTACAGGTAAAGAAGGCGTATTCAAAGTAGCGCCATACGAGGATTTCGAAAACTTCTATTTATATGAAGAGCAGCGAAATTTATGGAGTTACGCGCTCAACTTCAGCACCGAAGATAAACGCTTTTTACAAGACTTCATTTGGGAATTAGGCCAGCAGAGCCCAAAGTACTTTTTTCATATCTTTAATTGTGCCACGGTAACTCAATTACTAGTGAATATTGCTCGCCCCGGTAAATTAGGAGACGTGGCAAACTGGTTAACGCCTCTGGACGTAGTCAAATTTGCAGAAAATAATAACCTAATATCATCCACAGAATTTACCCCCTCCAACAAATGGAAAGTAACTAATCTTCAAAATAACTTAGACACTTTAAGATCTGCTGAAATAGCAAAACAAGTTCACAGCGTTGATTTAAGCTCGCTCTCACTGTCATTTGTAGAAGCTAAATATGCTGAAGCACTAAACCAATACCTTCGAGAATCAAACCAAATTGCGCAAAAAAGATATGAAAAAAACGCAAAGATTCTTACTTCCGTAAGGGAAAAGTTTTCTGGGTTTGCTCTCGACGTATCAGAGTACCCTGTGCCAACAGACCTTCAAAATGAAAGCTATTTAGGCATAGGCTACAGTCACGTAGATGATAGCAACTACCTAAAAATTAGAAGCTTTCCAGTTGCAAGGCGTGTAGAAGATGACAACCGAGGAGTGATAGGTGAAACCGAATTAATTCTTGCCGATCTTGAAATGAGAGTGGGTGTCGACAGTGATAATTTAGGCACCGTTTATTTAGACAAAGCAATGCTCTATCAGATGATATCTCGAATACCGGTTACCCAGGATATTACGAACTTGTCATCGTCATTTAATATAGGAATTAATAGAGTATTATCAGATGAGCGGGATCAAAATCTGGTTTTTCAAACAGAGTTTGGAGTGGGGCTTACTAAAGAAATAACCAAGGGAGTGGGTGTTTACTCTGATGTCATTCTTGGTGCAGGCGCAAATAAAGAGCAGCAGTATTTATATGTGCGCCCGGTTTTTGGCGCCTATATATATACTAAATTTAATAACAAACTTAGCCTGCAAATCGAACGTACATACAATCAGTACGGGAATAGTCAATACTTAGATGAATTTAAGTTTGGATTGCACCAGTATGGTATTTCTAACGCAGCATTAGATTTTAACCTTTCAGTTCAAAGTATTGGGCAAGAGAAATTTACGCAGTTTGAAGCTATTCTAGCCTATCGATTTTAATTGTTTCAGCTACAGTATTTAAAATTATTCATCGACATAGGCTTCTTTTGGTGAGAACAAATCAAACTGCAATAAAGAAAATAATGTGTCTCCTTTTACCGTTAATGAGAATAGGAACCCTATGAACAAAATTTTAGCTTTATTATTTACTGTGCTTTCTGCTGCAGTAAATGCGAACCCAGCGCCGCTGGTATCAATAGATACTCACGATACATTTTTTAACGCCATAAAAGCGCATTGCGGCAAGGCCTTTGTTGGCAAAGTAACAAAAGACAATGTGGGCAACACCTTTGGTGATAATACGCTAATTATGCATGTTCGAGAGTGTTCAAATACCCAGCTGCATATCCCGTTTCATGTTGGTGATGATGCGTCTCGCACTTGGATCCTCACTAAAACAGGTTCTGGATTAATGCTAAAGCACGATCACCGCAATGAAGACGGAAGCTTTCATACATCAACTATGTATGGAGGACATACAACAGACAGAGGTTATAACGAAGTTCAGTCGTTCCCAGCCGATGCGTATTCAAAACAGCTGTTTATCGACTCTGGAATTACTGCCTCAACTGATAATGTTTGGCAAATGATGATTTATCCCACCCACTTTAGCTATCGCTTAGTGCGTCCTGCAAGGGAAGTTCAGGTAGATTTTGATTTAACCAACCCGGTTGAACCGCCTGGAACACCGTGGGGATACGAGCCTATTAACTAAAAGCTGCGACTGGAGGGTTCAACTGAGTTTATTGTCTTGCCAGTCGTCGCTCTTTTAAAAGATGGGTATGTCTTATTAATTTATGCAGATTAACGACTAATAAAAATCACGCCATCGGGGTTAGTTCCCGTGGGAAACTCTGCAATAACTTCCCGAGTATGAATGTCTATCGCGACTATCTTATTTTTCAAGTTCAGTGATAAGAATGCAATATCATGCTTTGGATGAAGTGTGATGCCCTGCGGTCCTGCCCCCTCTTCTAAAGCCAGAGTGCCTAGCTCTTTTTTATTATTCGCATCAAAGAAACGAATGTAGTGATTCTGAAAGTCTGGCACCATAGCTACCGACTCATCGTGATTAAACAGCACTCTGTAAGGAAAACTAAAACCTTGCCATTGTGCAATCTTTTGTTCGGTGTCAGGGTTAATAACAACGAGCCTACCTTCCTTGTTTGCGCCGTACCATATCTCATGGGCACTCGCACGATAGCCAATAGCCTCTGGCATAGAGAATGTAGCAATATTTTTCACTCGACTTTGATTTTGTAAGTCTAGTACCGATATCGAATCACTTCGAATATTGGTGGCAAATGCTCTACTTTCATCCTTGTTTAAAGCCACCATGTGGGTGGTATCTTGCGCGGTTTTTATTTTTGTTTCGAGCGCTCCCGTTTCAACGTTTACTATACCAAGATGTTTTGCCTTACCTGAGGTGAAAATAACGTGTTTATTGTCGGTTAAAAACGCAGCACCATGTGGACCTTTCAACGCCTCGAGTGGAATTGTTCTCTCCACTTCAAGCTCTCTCAAATTAAAAACCGTCAAGCTGTCGCCGCCTACAAAATTGGTACTTACCGCCCACTTTTGATTGTTAGACATTACAAGCTCGTGAGGTCCCTTACCGGTAGGCAGTGTTTTGATAATCCGTTTATCATTTATATCAATCACGCTAATGCTGTTATCAGACTTATTTACAACCGCCAGTAACCCTTTACTCAAACGAGACTCTTCCACTTGTGCCCCGTTTGCCATACTGATTACGGCGACAAATATAAAAAGTACAAAACTGAAACGCTTCATTGGTTCGCCCATATTGATTAACACTTTTAATGATAAGAAGTGCGTCAACTTACGCACTGCCTATTGCCATCTTTCATACGCCATTTGTACAAGTAGGTATCACTGCGACCTCTGAAAGAGGTGCTTCCAGTGAAGCTCGCTCTAAAGGCCTATTCGCAATACCTACTCCTGACGCTTTGTCGCAAAGCCTGTCACGCTCACATCAATTACACCGGTGACTTCAGAAGCTTTATGCTGACAGGCAAGCCGAACACCCTCAGCTAATTCAGTTGCTGACAAAAGCCTACGTTCAGTAGGAGCAACGCGAAGCCTGTTTTCAGAAAAGAACTTACATTTACCGCAGGTACCAGCACCATTACACACCGAGGGTAACTCGATACCTACATCCGCAAGCGCATTAAATAAGTTTGCCTCAGATTCTACGAGAGCCGGTGTTGGTGTGTGCGAATGAGATAAAATGACAGAAATAACCTGTTTATTGCCGTCTCTTTTCACTGAAAATATTCGACGTTGATATCGTTTTGCCAGCAAGGTTACCCCTGTTCCCGAGAGAAATAATGTAACGAAAGCAAAACAAATAATAAGCCAATGATTAAAGCCTCCTGTGTTGGTGTAGTCCATAAAATGCAGTTTAAACATCAGGGCTTTTAATCTGGCATCATCGTTCACATGCTTTAAAACTTGCCCGGTAACACTGTCAATATAAATAGAGGTATTGTTATTGTCATTCGCAGACACCTTCCACATTGGGTTTTGCTGTGCGACATAATCTGAAAAAGGAGGCTGAAGCAGTTTAGGATTGCTTAATTCGCTGGACCCGGAATAAGAAAGTTTTGCTATTTCCAACACCTGTTGGGATGTTAACGCCGCTTTCTCGCCTGTAATGGCATTAAATAGTAACGAATGACGAAATTGGTAACTATGCTCTCCCTGTCTGCTAATAGCATGATAATAGGGGCTCCCCAGCACCCATTTAAGCTCTACTTTCTGAGGCGCCACCTCACTTACAGTGTTTAACTTATTGAGAGGAATAAGTTCACTGTCAGTAAAGCTCCGTTTAACACTCACTGGCTCTCTTAGCGCATTACCGCTTGCCTTTTCGTGATCCATAAGGTTGAAATACAACCCAGTTCCAAGCCAAATTAATAGCTGAACGCCCACCAATAATGAAAGCCATTTATGCAAAGAAGCGGTGAATGCAATCTTGGATACGCCGGTGTAATCGTTAGTAAATGGAGTGCTGAAAGCGGGTTTAAATTTGCTTATCTTCATTTGTTAAAGCCCTTTTCAACCGAGCCCTTTGTTACAGAAGTACGCAAACTAAAATACGTTAAGGCAGCTCCCAACAATGCTGCGATAACTCCAATTGCTGCGACAAAAAACAAGAACCCGTTTTTTACGTTCTCGCCGTTATCGTAATCCATAATATGAAAGGCTATGTTCTGCTAAATTGTTGCTATACTGTATATGAATACAGTTATTGAGGGTTGATCATGATCCCAGCACAATTTACAAAGCTTATAGCCGAGACACTACCTGGGTTGGTTCAGGTTTATGGATAATCCAGAAAACCTTAACGAAAACAGGCTCTTTTCGATTCAACAACAGTTAATCCGAACATAGCCATATGAAAACGCCACATCCAATCGAATAAGCGCCAATAATGGTGGCGCTTGGTAACAATTTCTCCGGTTTGCTGACTGATATAAAAGGTAGGAGCTGCAACATTATCGAAAGTGACTTGCCATACGGGTAAATGGCGAGATGAGAGTTCTTCAGGCATGCCTGATGAGAAGCGAATAAGCCGGCTTCCTGTAATTTCATCACTGGCCGCATAGTGATATCGGGCTATAGCAATTGCCGCCGCCTCATTAAGCTTGGGCAATTGCGCTCCAGTTATGGCATCGATGGAAAACGTGTTCGCACCGGTAGCAACGATATAAATAGGCGCTCCCATCCGCTGGGTAAGCGATATAGCTCTGGCGTTTGGATATTCAGCCACCAGCGCACTCATGGGAAACTCAATATTTCCTAAGTCGAGTTTTTCGTCATCATCTTTTACCAGCGACTCCCCGTGTATATAGTGAATGTTCATACTTACCATATACACACCGGTTATCGACCAAAAAAGAAATTGCACCCCTACCACAGCCATCAACCATCGGTGATATTTTCTCGCTTTTTTTAGCCATACCACCGATGTCGACCACGCCGTATTATTCACCATGATTTGATAGTTCGCGATTGAATGCCGATATGTCCGACTTTTTAACTATAGAATACAATGCAGGCACGACAATTAACGTTAAAAGTACTGCGCTTGTCATGCCGCCAACCATAGGCGCGGCTATTCTACTCATTATTTCTGAGCCTGTTCCCGTACCATATAGAATAGGTAACAGACCCAATATAATAGTTGCTACCGTCATCATAACAGGGCGAACTCGTAATCCCGCGCCATGAACAAGCGCATTACGGTACGCGTCGGCCGATATTGGCGCATTATTCTCGCTCGCATTTCCTTTCAGCTCGTTGACTGCTTGATTTAAGTAAACCAACATAATAACGCCTATTTCTACAGCTACACCGGCTAGTGCTATAAAACCCACACCGACGGCTACGGAAAAATTAAAGCCTTCAAAGTACATCAACCAAAGTCCACCTATCATAGCCATGGGGAGCGTTACTATGATGATTGCCACCTCACTAAACGCTTTAAAATTAAGATAGAGTAAAATAACAATAATGGCGAAAGTTAATGGAAGCACATAAGACAGTTTTTCTTTTGCTCTCTCCATGTACTCGTATTGACCAGCCCATGTAATAGAGTAGCCAACTGGAAGGTCGAGCGTCTTTGAGAGGTAAGCTTTCGCATTAACAACGTAGGTTCCTACATCCACACCTTCTATATCAATAAACGTCCATCCATTAATACGGGCGTTTTCACTTTTTATTCCCGGCGGACCATCTTCCACACGAATATCAGCCACATCTCCTAAAGCAATGTGTTGTCCATTTGGCGTAACCACGGGTAAACGGGACAGTTGCTCAGGCGAGTCTCTGTAATCCTGCGGATAACGCACATTCACTGGATAACGCTCTTGTCCTTCAACGGTTTGAGTTACATTTATGCCACCAATGGCGGTAGATACTACCTGCTGGACATCATCAATATTCAATCCGTAGCGACTCGCTTTCTCGCGAGATATATCCACCTTTATGTAACGCCCGCCTGCGACACGTTCAGAATAAACAGACGCCGTACCCTCTACTTCGGGCAATGTATTTTCGATTTGTTGGCCAATCTCCTGGATAACATTGAGATCGGGACCGGCTATTTTAATTCCCACGGGGGTTTTAATCCCGGTAGCCAACATATCGATTCGGGTTTTTATCGGCATTACCCACGCATTGGTTAAGCCCGGGAGTTTTACCAAGCTATCAAACTCTGCTTTTAACGATTCGGTTGTTACTCCTTCTCGCCACTCATCTCTGGGCTTGAGCTGTATAAAGGTTTCAATCATGGTAAGCGGTGCCGGGTCTGTGGCGGTTTCTGCTCTGCCAACTTTGCCAAACACACTTTCAACTTCAGGTACTGTTGCAATAAGTTTGTCCGTTTGCTGTAACAGCTGTCGTGCCTTACCTATAGAAATACCAGGATAGGTTGTAGGCATATACATCAGGTCACCTTCATCAAGAGGCGGTATAAACTCGCTCCCTATTTTACTTACAGGCCAAAACCCTACCACAGTAATAATGAACGCTAAGGCGATAGTCAATTTGGGAAACTGCATTACCCGCTTTAGAACAGGCATATACAAGGCAATCAGCAATCGATTAAGCGGGTTTTTCTTTTGCGAGATGACTTTGCCCCGAATGAAATATCCCATGAGTACTGGCACTAAAGTAATGGCCAAACCAGCGGCCGCTGCCATAGCATAGGTTTTAGTAAAGGCGAGTGGCGCAAACATTCTGCCCTCTTGCGCTTCAAGGATAAAAACCGGTAAGAAGGAAACAGTTATGATCAGTAAACTAAAAAACAGCGCTGGCCCAACTTCGCTGGCTGCTCTCGATACCACTTCCCATCGATTCTCTCGATTCAGCGTTTCACCGTTTTGATGTAGATTTTCCATGTGCTTGTGCATATTTTCAATCATCACGATTGCACCATCAGTCATGGCCCCAATGGCAATGGCGATTCCCCCTAAGGACATGATATTGGCATTAATTCCCTGCATATACATGATGATAAAAGCAACCAGTATGCCTAATGGCAACGTAACAATGGCAACCAAAGAGGAACGTAAATGAAAGAGAAATATTGCACAAACTAGCGCTACTACAACTAGCTCTTCTAATAATTTATCCCATAAATTATCAACAGCCCGTTCTATAAGCTTCGAGCGATCGTACACTGGCACTATCTCAACACCCTCGGGAATTGATGCCTTCAGCGAGGCTAGCTTTTCTTTTACTCCATTAATTGTTTGCTGTGCATTTTCGCCAGCGCGCATCACAATAATGCCGCCAACCACCTCACCTTCGCCATTTAATTCGGCTACGCCTCGGCGCATTTGCGGCCCTAGGTTTACATAAGCAACATCGCCGATACGCAGTGGCGTTCCTTGATCATTCAGCCCTAAGGGTATTTTTTCGATGTCATCAATTGACTGAATGTAACCGGTAGCCGTTACCATGTACTCGGCCTCAGCCATTTCAATCACCGAGGCCCCAGCCTCTTTGTTGCCCCTTTGCAGCGCAGTTTGTACGTGAGCTAGCGGAACCTTGTAAGCGCGCAGTTTCTCTGGGTCTACTTGAACCTGATATTGCTTCACCATTTCCCCACAGCCGCCACCTCAGAAACCCCGGGCACAGTTTGAAGCTCGTACTTCAAAAACCAATCTTGAATGCTGCGAAGTTCACCTAAATCATAGGTGTTGCTGGTATCGGTGAGTGCGTATATATACACCCAACCCACACCTGTGGCGTCGGGACCAAGTTGAGGTTTAGCGGATGTTGGAAGACTAGTGGCAACTTGACTTAAGTACTCCAGTACTCGGCTTCTTGCCCAATACACATCGGTGTCGTCGTCGAAAATAACGTACACATAAGAGTCACCAAAAAAAGAATAGCCTCTTACCGTTTGTGCTCCAGGCACCGATAACATTGCGCTAGTTAATGGGAACGTCACCTGATCTTGCACTACCTGCGGTGCCTGCCCTGGATAGCTGGTTTTTATAATCACCTGCACGTCGGACAAATCTGGGATCGCATCCACGGGTGTACTTTTTATTGAATACAGCCCTGCGCCAATAATCATAAGCGTGAGCAAAACCACAAAAATACGATTTTTAATTGACCACCTTATAACAGATTCAATCATGCAAAATGCCCTCTCTTATGCTGAGAGTGGTCTGCGCTATCATGGCTATCGTGGCTATCGTGGCTTTCAGCGCTCTCTCCCCCTTCTTTATGCGCCCTATGAGCATCGTGAGTGTTAGGTGCCTTTTCCGCTTGATGGGCTTTTTTAACACCCGAGGTATCGCTTGCAGAAGAGGCGTCGTGCATACGATGCTGGTTATGCTCACCATGCTGACCATTCATTTCCACTATGATAAAGTCATCGTGTATCTCAAAGGTAAACGTCACCTCGTCATTAACACTGAATTCAGACAGAACAATGTGCTCAGCGGCAATGAAGTCCATTGTCGCAGGTTCTCTTCCCCATTTTTCAATGGCACCTCGGCTAATATTGAGGATTCGGGTGGCGATATTAATATCATTAATAACGCCGTTCACTGTTGCTGATGACACCTCAGGCTCTGACATAATGTGAATGCCAGTGAGAATAACGTTTTCGTTGTCGTCTTTGGTTACCTCAAAATGTAAGGTCTGCCCAGCCTTTAGTGCTTCAAAATCCACGCCGTCGGCAACCATAAAATCCATGGTCATCTCTGGCCAGTCCCAGGCTGTTACTGGGCCGTGAGAAATGTTAACCATACGGTGCCTAGCCATAACGTGGTTAATTTCACCTTCCATCCATACCGACTTCGGGAGTTCTGAAGCGTTCATTCTGGCGAAGTCAGACGTTTTGCTAGATTCAGAGTCGAGTAAAAACTGAGCTGACACTGCAACTTCATCGCCTTCAACGACGCCGTTTACAATTTCAATATATTCGTTGCCCACTCGACCAATATCCACATGAACAGACTTAAACTGACCGTCGCCTAACGCTACTACAACACGATTTTGAGTACCGGTTCGAATAACCGCTGCTTTAGGTACGACAACAACCTCGGAGTTTTCATCTGAAAACATCGTCACGCTGGCAAACATATTGGGCTTTAACTCGTCATTCGTATTATCGAATTTCAATCTTACTCTCAGTGTTCGAGTGCTTTCATTGAGCGAGGGGTAGATGTAATCAACATTACCTTTCCAATCTTTGCCTGGTAAGTAATCGACGGTCATACTCACTGGCAGCCCTTTTTTGACAAGTGCAGCATCTCGTTCAAATATCTCTGCTTCAACCCAAATTTTGTTGAGTTTGGCAATACTAAGCAACGTATTTTCTGGCTTTACATAAAAGCCCTCTCGTATGTTTAACCCGTCTACTACGCCAGATTGGGGGGCATAGAAGGTGATATTTTGCTGCACTTTTAACGTTTTCTCTAAGTTTTGAATTAAACGTTCTGATAGTTGCAGTGCCTTTAATCTGTCTTTTGCTCCGTTTATTAAACCCGTATTTTTGCGCTTGAGCGCTATCACGAGTTCTTCTTGCGCGTTAACTAACTGAGGTGAGTACAACGTGTAAATCGGTTCGCCTTTTTCTACTCTATCGCCCTCAGCTTTTACATGCAGCTTCTCAACCCAGCCTGCTACCCGCGGGTGAATATGCACCATTTCATCCTAATCGTACTGAACATACCCTACGGTTGAAATTTTGCTGTCGATGGGTTCACGTTTTACTGGAGCCGTTTTAACCCCTAAATTATTTACCACATTGGGTGAAATGGTGACTACCCCAGCCCCGTTACCTTGGTTATTCTCTGCGTTTCCTTGCTGCCCTTCGTAAACAGGAACCAAATCCATTCCCATGGGTGATTTTCCTGGCCCATCTTTACGATAATTTGGATCCATAGGAGCAACCCAGTAAAGAGGCTCTTTGCTCTGGCTGGTACTTTCACTGTCTTGCGCTGCCGCACTGCCATGCTCTTCCCCTTGAAAGAGCATCAACAGAGCTACGCCTACTACTGCCCCAATGACGATTCCAAAAATCGCTGCTTTTGCTGGCGTAGTAAAAATCTGTGAGCTAGGTGCGTTGTTAGACATTATTTTTCTCCCTCTTGTAGGGTTAAGCCCTGATCTGAGCGATATGTGTTGTTATGAGAATCTGAGAAGAAGTAATTGATTCTTGAGACGGTCTTCAGCGCTTCAACATTTATTTGCAATGACGCTATTCGGGCGTTTAGCACAGCGATTCTCGCTCGTACGACTTCAGCAAAATCGCCGTCATCATTAGTATATACGGTTAAAGAAGCTTCGGCTTGCTCATGGGTTTGTATTAACAACTGCTGCTCATAAATCGCCTGGCGCTCGCGCAAGCGATTTAGCTGCTTTATTTCCTTTTCAACAGCACTTAACATTTTTTTGGTGAGCAGCAGTTTTTCTGTTTTGACTGCTTCAGTATCTGCCACAGAGGCGGCGACTTCTTTGTCTTGTCGTTTTTTAGTGAACAAAGGCACATCGAATGATACGCCAACAGAGAAAAAGTCAGCTCTGCTCTGCCCCGATGGCATATCATCTCTGTACCCATAATTAGCGTTACCCCCCCACTGAGGTTTATACTGCTGCTTGGCCAAATCAATCGCTTTTTCAGACACCTTTCTTTTCACTTCTAATGCCTTCACAGCAGGATGTTGCGATAGAGCTCGAGCCATTCGGCTTCTTTTATAAGTGCTCATGTTGGTTATTTCTTGGTTATTTAACGCAATTTTAGGCAGTGTGTTCGATACGGAAAAAGCCAAAGGCTGAGAATCGAAGTTAAAAGCCTCGCCACTTTAATTGCGGCTGTATATATGAAGAAATTCATTCAACTGAGCCACGGCAGATTCCAACGCTTGCTGCTGAACCATTAAACGGTCTTCAAGTTGAATGATTTCAAGGTCGGCGCGGATCACATCTTGCTGTCTTGTATTTCCTACCGTTGAAGCATAATTTGCTCTGGCCACCTCAGACATCTGCTCGAACAAGGCACGATCAGACTCGATAAGGGCGATAGTCTGTTGTGCAAGATAGGCATCAAGCCACAGCTCAGAAACTAGGGTTTCTAATTTCGCCTTTCTGTCTTCCCGCAAAAAAGAAAACTGAGAGGCCTGAATGTTAAGCTGAGCCTCACGAATGGCGAGAGAATCACCTCGGGGAAACATTTGTGCTACGCCAATATTAAATTGGGTCATGGCTTCTTGGTTAAACGCCCACGAATTTGTGGGTAAGTTCATCATGCTTAACGACACTTTAGGGTTAGCCCATGTGTTCGCAGCATCGCTTCTGTATTCTGTCGCTTTCTGATTAAGCTGACTTCCATGAAGCCAAGGATCGTTTTGCTGGGCCCGCGAAATAGCTTGTTCAAGAGAAATGACATTGCGTGTTTGCTCAGCCAACGCAGAATGAGTAATTAACAAAAATCCCATCAGTATCGAGAGACTAAAATAAATGCGATTCATGATACTTGTCCTTTAGAAATAGGCATTTATAGCTTAACGCTGTAGCGCTTACTGGGTAACACGCTTACAACTAGTCGTCCATACGGAAAGTGAGGCCCACCTTTCAACGAACGCGTCAGCTAAATTGGCTAAAAATGCCTATTGTCGGTAAAACTATGCTTAATGATAAAAATTGAATGTGCGACATTTCCACGTTAATCACGAAAAAAAGACGCAATTACCCCGCTTAACTAAAAATAGGGGGCCGATAGAGAAGAGAAGTCACTGATTTTGGGGAGTTCACCTGTTGTGCAGCGATGCGTTCGCTAATTGCTTGTAAGGTGAAATAGTAATGGTATGAAGCTATGATACTCACTGCAGAGCACGCACTTGTTTTACAAACGCACTCTTCAACACAGCAACTTTCTTTATGATCAATGTCTTTAGAAGCACCGTGCAAGGCGTGTTGGTTTTTGTCACTTGCCATTTGCTGATGTGATTGGTGATGTAAGCTACCGTGACGGTCGTCTACATTTGAAACAAGTGCCGAGCCAGATGCAGAGGTAGTTGGCGAGCGAACAGAAAAAACAGCGCAATGCTCAAACACGTACGCAAAAGACTGCCCACTAAAAGCAACAAGCATACTGAATACAATCAAAAGTTTTGAAAACGCTGTGTTCATAATCCAACCAGATACATTCTGCGTAGCAGGAATAGGGCAAACAGTGAATAAAGTAAACGCTGTGTAGCGTTATTCGCGAAGGCTCGCATTGTTCACATCAACAAAATTTGCCGATAAGGCAAGGTGATCGAAGGGCAAAGTGATAATAGGCGAGGTTGAAATCTAGACGATTTTCTAGACGGCGTATGGCCTCTTTACATTTTTAGTCTAAATCAGCTGTTGAAAATAAAATTTGATCACATAACTGTAATAATGTAAATTTAAATAGTGAAAATTTATCAAAGGGGGCTTAACATGCTAAAGACATTCACGAAGTTATTCAAACGCAAGCACCCATACGCAGTTGCCGCATACGTAGGCCGCAAAAACGCACAACGTATTTTAGATTGTAAAATCGAGAAAAAGTCGAAGCTTCTTGCACACGACTAGCTACTAGCATATGGCTCCGAAAGGAGGATCGCTACCTCGTTAGGTAGCTTGATCACGCTAAACATGAAATCCGATGATTGAGAAATCATCGGATTTTTTTGTGCTTAACTTTTATAGCTAGAGCGCATATTTCTAAAATTGATAGTTAAGACTAACAGTAAAGTTTCGTCCCGGAGCAGTTAATATTCCGAGGTTTTCGTTTTCTGTTCGTCCTCGAACTTCTGTACCAATCCACGTTTCTTTATCTGTAATATTAAAAATACCGTAGTTCACATTGAGCGCTTCAGCCAATCTCACGTGTCCTAACAAATCAAAGGTGACATAACCGGGCGCCTCAAAAAAGCGAGGGACTTCTTCATTTAAGGGTTGCTGCTGACTATCAAAACGCTCTACTGCCGTCGCAACGAACTCTACAGACCATGGATCTTCTGGCATACCATATCCAATGCCCAGTACCGCTTGCGGTGGAAGAATAGGCTCTAATTCCTCTCCGGTAGCCTCATTTTTACTGGTAAGCCATGTGATTGCCGTATTTATTCGTACCCCTTCTAGCGCATCAAAGCGCTCACCTAAAAACCATGTCGCTCTCGCATCTATCCCTTCAATCGTTACCTCAGACAAGTTTTTCGCTTGGAATTCTACTAACCCAGTAGACGGATTAAATCCAACCATTGAGAGCGACTCGATAAAGTTGTCATAGTCGTTATGATAATAACTGACGCTCCAATCTACTTCGGCATTTACTCCACGAAGCCCCACTTCATAACTTTTAACTTGCTCAGGTTCAAGGTCGGGATTGGCCAGCGAGGTGTAACCGCCCGCGAAGTTTGTAAAGCCAACATTAATGTCATCAAATGGCGGTATTCTGAACCCTTCTGCGTACTGTAACCACATGGTCAATCCGTCGGTAAGCTTGTACAAAGTTCCCAATTTTGCAGACACTTCACTGTCGTCAAAAGATGCCGTTTCCACTCCTGGATTCGCTGCCGCAAACAGCGCATCCTCCCTTGGACTTAGTGTAAACTCATCATATCTGACGCCGGGTGAAACCGTTAGTTTACCGTCTAAAAACCTTATTTCATCTTGCACAAAAAACGATAATTCTCTGGCTTCAGACTCTGGAAAATCGCGGGCTGGAAACGCCGTAAACTCAGGTACCTGAACGCCGGTTTCTGTTACAAATGTGGCGCCCTCTCTAAGTGAGGTGCTTTCAGTAAATTGCAATTCACTACCGTAAATTAAATAGTGCTCTCCCCATCCGCTAAACGATTTGTCAAATTGAAGAATTCCGCCGCGAATCCGCTGCTCAAATCGGCTCGAGCGTGTCCGGTCTAATGCGATAGGAGTGGGATCGGTTCGACTAACGGCACCAAATCGTTCTTCTTTAGTATTTTGCAATGTATCGGTTTCTTGCATAAAACCACGTAGTAAAAATTTATCAAACAACGTGTGCTCATTATCGTATTCATAGTTTAATTGAATCCGCGAACGCTCTCTTTCATCATCACCTAAACTCTCGGTAATAAGCACGCCCCTTACCAAGGTATCCACGCTAGACTGAACATCTGTTTGGGTGCTTCCATTTAGCATATCTGCTATGAGCATTAGCCTGTGATGTTCACTTGGCGTGTAAATCAACTTTATCTGGCCACTTGTACTGGTGCTTTCCTGAGGGTCTGCAGCCACTCGTTCACTGCCCGTTTCAGGGCCTTTTGTATAAAAGCTCTCAATTTCATGACCTTGGCGTTCTGTTCCCGAAAGAAGCCACTGCCAATCGCCTGCGTAGCCGGCCAACTGCCCAGTTACCCACCATTCGTCAGAAGCGCTAACGTATCCAGTCTTTAATCGCCCACCAAAACGCTCCCCCTCTGCCACTAAATGTTTAGGATCTTTACTGATAAAAGCAACTACGCCACCAATAGCATCGCTTCCATACAATGTAGAAGCGGGGCCGCGAATAATCTCTGCTTGTTGAAGCATATCAATATCAACAAAATCTCGACGCGCTGAAAGCGCTGGTCCAAAACTAAACTCGTCGGCAATGGGCACACCATCAAGCAGCATAAGCACTCTGTCGCCGTTAATACCGCGAATATTAAAACCGGCCACCCCAAAGCGCCCGCCGCCTTCCACAGACACACCGGGCTCGTAACGCACGAGGTCACGAATATCTGTCATTACCTGTGCGTCAATCTGCTCACTATCAATAACGCTCACATGAGACGTAATTTCATTAATATCACGCTCACTTCGCGTAGCAGATATGGTGATGGTTTCAAACGCAGCATCCTCTGGTATTGCTTCGGCAACACTGACTGAAGACACCAATGCGCTTGCTATACAAAGCGCTAAACGTTTGGGAGAGACAGCACAAATAGACATTAGATTTCCTCTTGTAAAGATTAAAACAATCTGAGAAACTTGATCTTAATGATAACCATTCGCATTTGCAATGGTTAATTTTTAGAGGCTTTTATGAAAAACTTTCAAATATATTTCAAAGGGTTACTTATTTCTCTTTGCTGTTCCAGTGGTTTTGCAACCTTTAGTACTCACGCAGAAAAGCTTGGAAATGAACGTATTGTGAGTGCAGGAGGCAGCGTGACAGAGATACTGTTTGCTCTTGACCTTGGTGCCCAGATCGTTGCTGTCGACACGTCGAGTTTGTATCCCGTTGAAGCCACTACCCTGCCTAAAATAGGATATTACCGTCAGCTTAGCCCGGAAGGCGTTTTAGCCCAAAAGCCAGATATTTTAGTGGGTCACAGCAGCATGGGGCCCGAGGATGTGTTATCACAAATTTCAACAACCGATGTAGAAGTACTTCATGTAGAACACGATTATTCTGTGGAAAGCTTGTATGGTTTAATCGACACCCTTGCAAAGCGTTTTAAGCAAGAGGAAGCAGGAAAAAAACTGATTGCGCATATTTCAAATGAGCTAAATACAGTAAGTTCTGACATCTCTTCACAACCCAATCATTCCAATACAAATACTCTCGCCTTTTTTGCTTCTGTGGGCAGTCGCGGTCTTGTCGCTGCGGGCACCAAGACCATGCCTAGCACACTGTTTAAACTTGCCGGCGCCAATAATGCATTTGCCGATTTAGAAGGCTATAAACCCATATCACCAGAGTCATTGCTGGTGGCAAAGCCCAGCCGCCTGTTTATCCCCTCACACGCTGCGGCAGGACAATCTGTAGAAGAGTTGTGTCAGTTACCCGCATTACGCATGTGGGCCGAACTCACAGGATGCAATATAACCGTGGTTGACCCGCTAGTGTTTATGGGTCTTAGCCCACGATTAGCTAACGGTGTTGCACTAATAAAAGATATGAAAACCTCAAAATAGAGAGTTGCTTATGTCGGAACAAACTTCAGCCATACCAATGCAACCACCCGCGGCCAGAGTCAGCGAAACTCAAAGACTCCTTACACGAGATCACACTCGCTTTATGACTCTTTGCGCCGGTTTACTTATTGTCGCCCCTCTTCTAGTCATGTGGGCCGCCTCGCAGGGCGCTATGTCACTCTCTCTCGAAGCACTATGGCAAAGTATAACGGGTACTGATAACACAGACGCCAATTTACAAATGAAGGTGATGTGGGAAATACGTTTGCCAAGAGTATTGATGAGCCTTATTACTGGCGCAGGGTTAGCAATAAGCGGTGCAGTTATGCAGGGTATTTGTCGAAACCCATTGGCAGATCCTGGCTTAATTGGCGTGTCTTCCGGCGCGGCTCTCTTTGCTGCGGTAGTAATGGTATTTGGTGGTGCGATGGGATTGCCGGCAGTATTGCAGCCATTGTTGCTACCTATCGCTGCATTCACTGGCGCACTTGTAGTAAGCATGTTGGTGTTCAGGCTAGCTCGCACCACCTCAGGTATTAACACTTTATTACTCATATTGGCCGGTGTAGCGATAAACGCACTCGTGGGCACATTAATGGGGCTACTCGCCTATGTTGCTGACGATGGAACCTTGCGCCTAATAACCTTTTGGAGCATGGGAAGCTACGCAGGCGCCAATTGGCAGCAAGTAGGTTTGGTCGCATTGGGCGTGGGCCTTCCTGCAACACTTATGTGGCGATACAAAACCGAACTGACGCTCATGCTAAGTGGAGAGCAAGAGGCGAAATATCTCGGCGTTCCCGTTCAAAAAGTAAAGAGCTACAGCCTATTTGCCGTTGCCTTGCTAACAGCGTGCTGCGTGTGTTTTACCGGCATTGTGGGTTTTGTAGGATTAGTAACACCTCATATTTGCCGCATGGTTGTGGGCCCTGACTTGCGCAAGCTACTCCCCCTATCGGCTCTAACAGGAGCGTTCCTAGTTGGCAGTGCCGATACATTAGCAAGAACCCTTATTATTCCCTCTGAACTGCCTGTGGGGATAGTTACCTCTTGCCTTGGCGTGCCCTTTTTCTTGTACTTACTGCTAAGAGAACGCAAAGGACAATACCATGTTTGAAACAAATAACTTGAGCGTTAGAGTAGGTAACACAACTTTGCTCAACAATGTAACTGTGCATTTTCACTCTAACCAGTTAAGTGCAATTCTGGGGGCCAACGGTGCAGGTAAAAGTACACTGCTTAAAGTACTGTCCGGTGATATAGCACCGTCTTCGGGAACAGTAAGCTTATGCGGTCAAAAGCTTCATGAATGGCCCGCGGATGAACTTGCAACCACTCGAGCGATAATGGCGCAGCAGCGACGTCCGCAATTTGCGTTTACAGTATTGGAATACCTCATGTTAGCTCGTCATGCATGGGTAGAGTCTAAGCAGCAAAGCATTGAATTTACCGACACCATTGTGCAGCGCCTAGAGCTTCAACCTTTTTTACAACGCCCTATTACTCAGCTATCTGGTGGCGAGTGGCAACGCGTGCAATTTGCTCGATCTTGGTTGCAAGTGCTATCCCATGAGGGAGTTAAAAATAAAGTACTGCTGCTTGATGAGCCTACAGCAGCATTAGATATATATCAGCAGGGTCGTTTCTTCTCGCTATTAAAAGAATTTATGACGGAAGGCGGTACCGTTCTTATTGTGTTGCACGATATTAATCAAGCAGCACGTATTGCAGATGCTATGCTTTTATTAAATCAAGGGCATGTTGTTGCATCCGGTCGCACTCAAGACGTTTTCTCAGAATCTCATCTAAATCGCTGTTTTAATGTATCCGGCTCGGTTCAGCATCACGGCGATAATCATGCTTACTTTCACTATTTGTAATAAGGAATAAAAATGGACAATCAGCCAGCGCCTGACCATATTTTTAACGCCCGCTGTTTAATGCGAACGCAGCATACCGGAGTGCTATCTACTGTTAGCCTCTCGCTAAAAGGGTATCCTTTTGGCTCTGTTACTCCATATTGGATGACCGATAATGGCGATCTCATTTTGTATGCTTCGGACATTGCTCAGCACAGCCGAAATATGAAAGCGGATTCTAAAGTAAGTTTGTGTGTGTTTGATAGTAATAAAGACGATAGCCAAGCTAACGCCCGCGTTACCGTGATTGGCGATGCCAGCGTAATAGGCAGCGACTGTGAAGAGGCTGAAAGCTACTTTACGCTTTATCCTCAGGCCCGAGCTTATGTTAATGCACACGACTTTCAGTTTTATCGCATTACCCCCACCCGCATTCGTTATATTGGCGGTTTTGGCGAAATACACTGGTTTAAGCCGGAAGATTGGCACTATGCTACGCCCGAATGGGTTGAGCATAAGCAAGGGATGATAGACCACATGCATGAAGACCATAAAGATGCGTTGGCTCTTATGTTAGACCATCAATACGGCGTAAAAGCCAATGAAAACGACATTGAAATGCTAAATGCATGCATTGAAGGTTTTCATGTTAACGCTGCAGGCAACGTATATTTCATCAAATATGACTCTCCTTGCCTAGCACCGCAATCGGTTCGTCCTGCTATGGTGAAGCTAACGCACGCAGCTCGCAGAGGTGGGAGAGCTCAGTCGGTTGCGTAATACTTTGACTATTGACTCACTCATGTCACACCCAATTTTGATTGGGTGTGACGTTTTTTAACAATTTCACTATTCAGCATATTCTCTCTCTTTAAAACCATCATTCCGCATAGAAAATTACCCACTCAGCGAGACTTAAAATTTCGTAATCGCGCCGTGTTACCGCAGGTAAAGTGGTTCTGCATCAAAGTGACACAACAAAGAGTAAGGACATTTCAAACTCGCACTTCGGGAAGGTCTGGCAAGTTCCGTAGCTTCGTCCTGGGAATTTGAAAGGGAACAGCCACTCCTGGATTCTCACGTTTCGCTAGGAGACTTGCTAGCGCCCTCTGAGTGGGCAATCATCTAGTTCATAAGCATTTTTGTTAAATAGATTTTATTCTTCGAATTTTTTGTTGATAAAAAAACAATTATATATATCATATACGAACCATTATCATTTGTATTTAGAGTATTAAAGGGTAAATTTATGAGAAATGTAAGTAGAGTATCTAAATTGGGTAAAGCGATAGCATTTGCACTAGCGGGACTGTCGAGCGCGTCCGCAATGGCGGCTATAGCGCCAGACGATATTGAGCGTATCACCATTAGTGGAAATAGCGATTCAACATTTCCACGCACCATGGCTGCCGTTGATTCTGGCAAAATCTTTGAGGGCAAAAAGACCTCAGTGGTAGAGCTTGATGAAATGCCTAACTTCATTGAGCCAAACTTAAGACAGATGTTTTCTACGCTGCCGGGGCTCTTCGTTTCAGATCAAGCCATCCCCAGTTTTTACAATGTGAACTACCGCGGCTTAGGAAACCCTCATGAGTCTGAGTTCGTGGGCTTTTTTCAAAACAATATTCCCCTAGCCGCAGACCTTTTCGGATACCCTACCATCTACTACATGCCGCCAGCACAGCGTATTGAGCGCATAGAATTCGTTCGCGGCGGGTCGGGTTTAATTTACGGTCCACAAATAGGGCCGACGGTAAACTTTATTACCAAGCGCGCAGAAGTAGGCCGCGATACGGGCTTTCGAACCGATCAAGCACTCGGGAGCAATGGGCTATATAGCACTTATAATGAGTTTGCCACTTCAACTGGAGACTTCGGTTTCTTTGCATCGGTAGACCACCGTTCGGCCGACGGCCCTCGAGATAATGAAGATTTCGATGTAACATCAGGCCACGTTAGTGTGGCTTATGAAGGGTTTGACGACATTCGCCTTGGTTTCGAACTTGATGTATACAACTCAGACTCTGGTGAAGCAGGTCGTTTGAGTACGACGGAATTTGAACAAGACCGCAATCAAACATTAACCCCATTCAATCGTGTTGAGATAGAACAAGTACTGGCTAATTTTACTTTTGCGCAGAAGATTAGCGATAGTGCGACGCTTGACGCGAATGTCTGGTATTCATACATGGACCGCTTTAGTCGCCGTTCTGGGCAATTTTCTGAGCCTGAGAATGAGCCTGCTACCACAAATATTGATCAACAAGAATTCGATAATTGGGGCTTCGACGCCCGTTATGCGCAAGCCTGGGGCGACAACAATGTGCTGACTGTGGGGACAACCTCTTACTGGGGAGATAGCCCAAGAACTCGTCACGTCAGTAGCGATATTCGCTCTAACCAACAGAACGCCGCTGACTTGCTATTCGATCAAGACCGTAAAATGACGTATAACGCCGTATTTATCGAAAATTTATTCAAATTCGATAAATTGAGTGTGGTACCTACCCTACGTTATGAGCGCGTTAATTACGACTTAGAAGAGTTGACTAAAAATCCAAGTCTAAACCGAGATCCTATCGACGTAGACGAGACTGAAAATGAACTGCTACTCGGTCTTGGCATGATGTATCAGCTCAACGAAATCAGTGAGCTTTATGCAAACGTTTCTGAATCTTATCGCCCTCAACGATTTGATGATTTGGCCAACCCCAATTCAGAACTCGCCAGCTCAAATGGCCCCGATGTTTCTAGTGCAATGAACTATGAATTTGGTTACCGCGCCATGCCTGTTGATGGTCTTGTACTTGACGTGAGCGCGTTTAGAATCGACTTTGACGACAAAATTGAAACTATTCAGGTAAATATCGCTGACATAGAGCGAGTGAACTCTGGCGACTCTCGCCATCAAGGCGTAGAGTTTAGCGTCGACTACGACCTTTTTGCGGGTCGTGCTGACGAAAGTTTTAGAATTTTTGCCAATGGCTCGTTGCTTGATGCCGAAATCGTCTCTTCCCTTAACGAGAGCCTGGTTGGAAATACCACCGCTTTTGCACCGGAGTATCTTTTACGCGCCGGGTTTATATACAACACGGAAAAGCTTGATGTCGCGCTTACTGCGACAATGGTAGACGAGCAATTTTGGCAAGACTCGAATGCGTCTAGAGGAACAGGCATCGATGAAATAGCCGCGCTAATTCCTTCCTATGAAGTTGTTGACCTGACCGCTGAATATCGTATCGATTCGCAATGGGCAGTATATGGAGGCATTAATAACCTTTTAGACGAGAACTATTATTCTCGCGTGAGAAATGATGGTATCGAACCTGCCCTCGAAAGAACCGTATTTGCAGGCGTACGCTTTCAAATGTAAATAGCAAAATTGTAAGCAAGCAGGGGCGATAACTTGGCCCTGCGGTGCGCGCTTATAACCAGCGTCTTTTCAGACCACCTCCACACTTCAACATGTAATAAAATCGCTCTTTACGACCATTTCTTTTTGTTTTACCTCGCCGTTAAATTCCCTCATATTCCCGCAAATAATTAATAGCCATTAGAACGCAGTTGCGGATTGCAGGGGCTTTAACGTTGGAAAACACATTGTCTACAGAGCCTAAAGTACGCATTTCAGCGCCGGTGATTGCCCTGGCAATGTATGCGATAGCGTCAGGCTATTTAATGAGCCTCATTCCACTTATGCTAACGCACTATGGCCTTGATACGTCGCTGGCCAGTTGGTTAGCAAGTAGCTTTTATGCAGGCCTTCTTCTCGGTGCGTTGGCCATTGAGCCTTTGGTTACCCGCTTGGGACACCGAAACGGATTTGTTTGGTGTTTAGGTACGCTCATCACTACTATTGCCATAATGCCTGCAATCCCTGACGCCAGCGTTTGGTTGCTTGCCCGGTTCGTTGCTGGCGTTGCCGTTGCAGGTGTATTCGTTGTTGTTGAGTCTTGGTTATTACATGGTAATGAAGCCGACCGCGCCAAGCGCGTGGGCCTTTATATGGGAGCGTTCTATGGTGGCAGCTCGTTAGGACAGCTTTGCCTTGGCTTTGTTGGCGTTCACGGTGTGATGCCTTTTGTCGCCATTTTTACTGCGCTACTTTTTGCTGTTGGTGTATTACTGCTTATAAAAAGCGATCAGCCCAGTAGCGCGGAAATCACACCACTATCGTTTAAGCAAATCACCAAGCTCAATCACGCTGCAATAATGGGATGTATTGTATCAGGGTTAACGCTAGGTGCTGTTTACGGCTTAATGCCCCTAGAGTTGATACAGCGAGGTATTGCTCATCAGCACTTGGGAGGATTGATGGCGCTGGTCATTCTTGGGGCAATGGCTGTTCAGCCTTTGATCCCTATGTTATCTCGCTATTTATCCAGAACTCTACTAATGGCCCTGTTTTGCTTACTGGGCGTTGCTGCTATTTCTCTTACACTGTCCTTTGCAGGTTTATATGCACTGGGCGCCGGTCTATTCCTTCTTGGAATGGCCCTATTTGCCCTATATCCGGTTGCCATCAACCTTGCTTGCGACAACCTTGATGCCCATTACATTGTGTCGGCTACTCAGATTATGCTTTTCAGTTATAGTCTTGGTTCAGTTGCAGGACCCATTATAGCCGATGGTTTTATACTGCATGAACAAGGCCTGATGGGTTACTTATTTACTTGTCTCCTCGCCACCAGCATTTATATGCTAATCGCCAGTATTAAGCTGAAAAGTAAAGCAAAGGGCGTTTACGGCTAACATAGTTGCAACCCCTTTTTTCATTGCTGAGTGCACTTTATTAATAGATCGTTGTACACAAGACCGAGTGTGCACTCAGTTTGAAATTTTTACGCGATTTTTATACAGCGTACCGTGCTTATTTTCTATATTAAGTTTAACTTGTATAAAGTATTCAGGCGGTTAACCTATATTTCCATTAATTATGGTACAGCTTAAGTATCACAACGTTGACTAATCAAAAGGAAGAATTCAATTCTAAACTTTAAATATATTGTTTTTTTAGGCTCCGCACTACTGCTTAGTGTAGCTGTATGGTTTATTTTTTTCGCCAAGGAATTAGCACCTGATTTTACTGCCTACGCTGCTGGGCCAGAGCGCAAAACCGCGTTCTTCAATTATTTTACCCCTATAATCGTTGATGCTAATAAGCAACTAGCCGCAGATAGACGACAAATTCAAAAAATATGCGATAAGGGTAACAGTGACGCGGCCTCGCTAGAAAGTTACTTAACCAAGTATCGGATTGACGATGCCGATCTACAACAAGAGTCTGCTTGTCAATTATTGTTGCGTCGCGCGGATGTGGTGCCCGTTTCATTAGCACTCGCTCAGGCTGCAAACGAAAGTGCGTGGGGCACGTCTCGTTTTGCTAAACAAGGGAACAACTTCTTTGGCCAATGGTGCTTTACCAAAGGCTGCGGCATTGTTCCCCAGTCTCGTGATAAAGGAAAAGCCCATGAGGTCGCCGACTTTCGTTCACCAGCAGATTCGGTCGAAAGCTACATGATGAATTTAAATCGTCATGATGCCTACAAACCGCTTCGCACTATTCGCCAATCACTTAGGGAAAAAGGGTTTGTTATTTCTGGGTTACCGCTTACCCACGGTTTAAACAAATACTCTGAACGTGGTGAGGAGTATGGAAAAGAGTTGCGTGACATGATTACCTTCAACGATCTAACACGCTTTGATACGGCATCAGATTAGATGGCGGACCAATGCGGTTCGCCGTCGCTTTCCTATTCGCCTTAGCTTCCCTATGAAAACGTGATAAATCGTGCAAAGCACTAGTTGAAAAAGCGCCTCGCAACATTAAGACCATAAACGAAAACTATGCGTATATATCGTAAATTAAATTTATGCTCGCCACTATGAAAACAGACTCGACAGCAAAGCCCTACGCCATCATCGATAGAAGTTGCAAACCGCTTATCTATGTCACCTTTACAGGGCAACGTGAAACCCCTGAAAATTTCGAAAACTATCTTAACGAGTTACATCGAAATTATGATGATAAGGCGCCCATAGGCCTAATTTTTGACGCAGAAAAAGCCCCTACTCCAAACATTGCGTATCAAAAACTTCAGGCGCAATGGATGCAAACACACTTCAACTTAATCCAGCAATATTGTCAGGGAGTGGCTTACATCATGCCAAATCCATTTTTACGGCCAGTGCTTTGAATGATTTTTGCGATACAAAGAAGCCCAGCCCCGTTTAGAATATTTTCGAATAAAGAAGCGGGTGTGAAGTGGCTAAAGGGTAGATGCCAATAGTGTATTGCTATAAGCAATTTAAGTATAAGTAGGCATGAAATGAGTCAGGTGAATATCAATTGTGACCTGACCCCATTTATGAAAAAGGAGCCGCATTGCTGCGACTCCCCGTGCTTTGGCCAGCGAATCAGCCAGCCAGAATGGTGACGTAAGAAGGGTTAGTTAAAACGTACCCCATTCATAGCCAATTCACCTGTTTTCAAAACACTAGACATATGATCACCTCCTTCGATATCTGCTGAACACAACTTCAATGTAGCATTTGAATTCATCATGTAAAGAAGGATTGATTTTTATGGCAAACTTTTAATTTTTGGCGCTTTTTATGCTAGTTTCTTGGACGGATAAAAGTGGACTCCGTTCAAAGCACTCTATGTTTAAAGATGAATGCTATAGGTGCTTTTCTATCTCAATTTCTAGGCATTCACTCGCCTTGGAACCAGCAATGGTGAGCCAAATTTGTCCATCTTGAATGGTGACCTGAATTTGCATAGAGCGCTCTACCGCAGCAGATAATGTTGCTGAGAGGGAGTTTGGTAGCGTATACACAGATAAGTTCTTTTTTGTATTGAGTTTGTTCTGTTCTTTCTTCCACCACACATCAAAGCTGTTATCGGCATAAGCGTAAATCTTCATTTGCTTACTTTGATTACAGCCCTTTTTGATTCGCTGCTCCGATGGTTGTCCTAACTCAATCCAGAGTTCTATTTCGTCGCTAAAGGTTTTTTGCCATAAATCTGGTACTTCATCGTCTGACAACCCCTTAGTAAACTGCAGTTGCTCGTGAGCATTAACGATGAAGGCGATAATGCGCAGCATCATACGCTCGTCGTTTTCAGATGGGTGGCGGGCAATAGTTAAATTATGATCGTTGTAATAATTGCGGTCCATATCCGTTATCGATATGTCCGCTTTAAATATCGTTGCTTTAAGTGCCATGTTAATCCTTAGGAAAATGCAAACGAGGCTTATACATTTTCTATTCAGTAATTATGATACAGTCAAAGGGCACACTCGCCTTTATCTATTGATTAAGTTCCTCCACTACTGAATAAGTACCGCCACTAGGGCTTTTACATCTGCATACCTACACTGTTCACAGCTAGCAAACCCCGCTACTTGCCTTACTTTAAAACGAGTGAATAGTGGCATCGACATACCGGTGAGAAAACGGCAATAAGTACTAAGCGTGATGTCATCGGTATATTTACCTTTTAAGTGAGTTTGCAACGCTTGTACTGCTCGAGCCACATCATTTTTATTCGGGGTCGCTACAGGCGTCGAATGCTCAAGCTTTGCCACATTTCCTCTACATACACTGCAATGACCGCATTGTTTAGGCGCGTTATTGTCATCGAAGTAGGCAGACAAGTTGAAGTTAAGACACGTGCGAAGTTCAAAGAAGCGAACCAGTGCGGCAATACGTTTTATTTCTTTTTGCTCGTTGTCGGCAAAATAAAATGCCAGTTTTTCAGCTAAATCGCCGACCAGTAGTGCCTGTTTGTTCACTTCATACACATCGGTAATTAAACGAGACGCAAGCTCAATATGACTGTGCTCATGTAAATATTCCAGCGCAGCAACTACTCGGCTTCGTTCAGCACCATAATGCTCAAATATGCTGTCAAAATTGACAATGCCCCACACTTTTTTCATTGCTGTGTGCGAAAACACTGCATCTAAAAAATCTCTTCGTTCTTGTGAAAATTGATTCAAAATAGTGTCTTTGTCGGTGATAAAGCGAAACTTAAATTCTGCGAAATAAGCAAACAAGGGCTTTACTACCCCGGCCAACTCCAATTGCACCAGCAAGGTTTTTAACGGTAACTGACGAATGTTACTTAACGCCGATAGACTATTAATTTGGGTTTCCCATTGATAAAGGCCATCATCCGATTGGCTTACTTTTTGAGCTTGACCAATATCATGAGATGCACTGTCTTGTGAGGCAATATCGTCAATCACTTTTTGTATTGCAACTTGGTCTGGAGTATCGCCGTAAACAAAGTTTTCAATGGTAACCAAACCGTCTAAATTCGCCAGTACCGTGCAGTTTGCAATGTCTCCGTCTCGGCCTCCGCGACCAATTTCCTGACTGTAATTCTCAATAGATTTAGGCAAGTCATAATGTATAACAAATCGGATATCCGATTTATCGATACCCATACCAAAAGCAATAGTAGCCACCACCACTTGCAGCCTATTTTCCATAAAATCGAGCTGAATACTCTGCCTTACATCACTGTCTAGGCCAGCGTGATAAGCACTGGCAGCAACACCGTTTTGTTGTAAGAAACGTGCCACCTGCTCTGCACTTTGTTGCAACGTCACATAAACAATGCCAGCGCCCTGCTGTTGTTTTAATTGTTGCAACAAGGTGCTGTCTTTTTCTGCTTCTACTACTGGCAACACATTTAAATTTAAATTCTGCCGATAAAACCCTGTTTGAATAACATCGTTGTCAGCGATGCCAAACCGTACTGCCATATCTTGCTTAACTTTTTTAGTCGCTGTAGCTGTTAACAAAAGCACCAAAGGTATATTTAAGTCTTTCTGATACGCGGGAAGTTTTAAGTAATCAGGGCGAAAGTTATGTCCCCATTCTGAAATACAGTGGGCTTCGTCCACCACCAACATCGACACTGGAATAGACTCAATAAACTGCCGAAAACGCTCATTTTTAAATCGCTCTACTGAAACCATAAGAATTTTACACTGGCCAGTGCGAATATCGTTCATGACCTGCTTGTTTTGCTGAGGCGTTAACGTTGAGTCGATACTGGCTGCCGCAATGCCTTTGCTATGCAAAAACTCAAGCTGATCTTTCATTAACGCCAGTAGCGGCGATACCACCAGAGTAAGGTGAGGAAGCTGGGTTGCTACGAACTGATAACACAAAGACTTGCCTGAACCAGTAGGGAAAATAGCGAGCGTAGAGCGCTGACTAAGCAATCCCTGCACAACCTCTTGCTGCCCTTGTCTAAACGAGGAAAAGCCGAAAAGCTGATGAAGTAATGTAGAATAATCTGAGGTCATTGAGTTTGGTATCATCTGTAAAGTCGCAAAGATGATACAGCAAGATGAAATCGCAAGATATTAGAGCGTGTTGACCTTTGCAGTACATTCAGCCCAAAATTCCTACAGCAGAGGTCGCCTTGTGCTAATGATTTGTTGTCACATTTTTACGATTTACGCAAATCTTCAGGTGTATTATCGGCAACAACAGCGTTTCGCTCCCCCATTGGTTTGTCCTCACCTACGGTACTATCCACACTGGTTTGTAGCTCTATGCTTGAGTTTACTTCAGCACCAATAAGAATAATGTAGGCACTTAAATACAACCACATAAGCAAAATAATAATACCGCCCACTGAGCCATAGGTTTTGTTATAGCTGGCGAATTCATTTAAATATATTGAGAACGCATAAGACCCTGCTATCCATAGTACGGTTGCCAGCATTGAGCCAGGTGTAACCCATCGCCACTGTGCCGAGCGCCGGTGGGGCGCATAACGATACAACGCAGAAAGACAAAAATTAAACAACACAAGCATAACAGGCCACGTAAGCCAAATAGCCTGCTTGTCATCAATTGAGCCTCCTGAAGCCCAACTAATAGTTTCGGGCAAAATAGTAACGCACGCCAAGGCAACTATTACGGTGGCTATCATACTGATAGTGCAGGTTATGCGAGCTATTAAGCCATTAAAAAAGCCTCGTCCCTCACTTTCGTTATAGGTGATATTGCACGCTGTGATTAATGCATTTGCTCCTTTACTACTGCTCCAAAGCGACAAGAATAGGGTTAAAAAGAACCCCCACCCTAATGCAGAACTCGACTTTTCCGTCAGTTTTTTAAGCTGCTCTTCAATGATATAGCTACTGTCGGAAGGCACCACATCTACGAGTAAAGCCATATGACGCTGCAACTCTTCTGGCGATACAATAAGACCATATAAGGATATTGTTGCCCCCAGTAAGGGAAAGATTGCCAACAAACAATAAAACGCAACACCTGCGGAAATAAGGGGAATATTATGACCGCCAATATTAGTGAATATGCGCTTGAGAATGCTCCACCAGTTGTTGAGTGAGAGTTGAAAAGCTGTGCTCGCTTCACTGAGGTGTGTATTACTCATAGTCTCGCGTTAGTTTTTTGTTGATAGGATAGATACAGCAGTGGGTATGACTAGGATTAAAATATTTTCACACAGCTTGTTATTTCAGCCAGCGACCGCTTTTAATGACAGCTGCAAAAAACAAGCGAAAGCAAAAGTATAATGAAGATGTATGCATTTCACTTGCCTTTCGTTTCAGTTACCTATCGTTTCAGTGGTTAAACGTTTCTCAGCTAGTTCAAGAGCGGCTGTCACTGCGTCGGTTGCCTCACAGGGAATATCCGGTATGACTCCCTCACCTTTCCAGCTCTCTTGGGTAAACGGATGTCGTAAATCGCCGTAGGTCATCACAAGGTTGATGTGCTCACTAAGTGGTTTGGTAGCCGATAGATAGCTCAAACCCATTGTACGCGTGCCCACAACAGTCGCCTTACTCGTCTGTTGAAGTGTAAAGGCTACAAACTCCCACGAACCCGCCACAAAAGGCGATGTAGCCACAAAAATAGGCACATTCTCACCCATTTTAAACCTAGTATCACTCGCCACTAATAGAGAGGTATTATTGTGAGCTAGGGTAAGGGTTGCAAGGGGTTTACCCGTAGGTACAAAGTAACTTAAAAATTGCTTGGCAACATCTAAGTCGACGTAGCCAGCGCTTCTTAAATCAATAACGATCGCAGTGGCGCTAGATAAGTAAGCCACAGCACTGTCTATATCGCTTTTTGCGTGCTCATTAAAAAGGTCGCCATCAATTCCCAAGTAGCCAATATTCGATTCGAGCAATTGAGTTTCAATGGTACTGGGAAAGACTCTATCTGGTGCTTTGCCCAAATTTTCTGACCCAGACCGCCATGTAATCTCAAAATTAGCATCATGGCTTGAAGCATATAATAAAGATTCGAGCTTTCGTTTAAACCGATGAAATTGATAATGACCGTCAAAGTCACCTTGGTTGAGGGAGGTGGTGAGCTTCTCAGTCATCTTTTCCCGATGTTTCTCATGCAGGTAGTCTTTATCTACACTCACTACAAGATTATTTAGCGCCTTGACGACTTCTTGTTGTGATAGCAGTTCATCTTCAGCAGTCACACAAAATGATGCAAAAATCGACGTAAAAAGAAACGCGAAATATATCAACAAAGTAGGAAAATGGCGTAAGGTTATCAAGAGCATTCCAGGTAATGTATTCAGTGTATATGTTTGTCTTCGCCCTACTTTTTCAATAGGCAAAATGGCTTATTTCCCAGGTGCCCTAATCATCAGGAAAATAGGCAAACACTTCTTCTACAGACTTATCGAAGAGTTTGGCAATTTTGAAAGCTACCTCTAGCGAGGGGTTATACTTGTTTTTTTCAATAGCCATAATAGTTTGCCGCGTAACACCAACTGCCTCAGCGAGTGTTTGTTGCGTCATCTCGTTAGCAAAAAAGCGACATTCTCTCACTTTATTCGTAATCGCCATAATGGTTATACCGCGTCTTTTCTATAAAGTATGATTTGATGTGTAAATCTCACTATTTCCGAAAAAATAAACATAAGCAACAGCACATGAACTTCAAACAATGGGATGGGAAAGTAGGCTTTTATCGACGATTCGACACCAAGTGCATGTGGCAGCAATAATTGACCTAATGTCATGACTACTCCAATGCTTAATACCCAGTAGCCGCTGTTATTAGCAGTTAATGCGATAAACCGGTCTCGCTCATCACCTTCTATGTCAGCTTTAGACCCTGCAACAGCAATAAGTGACTGAAAAATAATTTCTACAATGATGATATATAAAATAGCCTGACTTAAATTTCCCATGGCAATATCAATAGCTTGCTGCTCTGACACGCTAGCTAAATCAATGCTGATTACATTTAATGTGTACGAGCCAAAAATCACCAGTGTGGCAATAAGCGATAGCCAGGTACTTTTTTCTTTTAGTGTCATGTTCATAAGTAGCTCCATTAAATTTGTTACAGCGACGTGATTTAAGGCCTTGTGCGCTTGAGGGTGTGCTTACAATGAACAAAGAGTAATTAATTCATTACTCAATGTATAGTATTTTTAACATAAGGGTTGAAATAAATTACTTTTCGACATTTTTACACATAAAATGGAAATAAGTAGAAGTGGAAGTTGTAGAGGTGAAAGTGCCAGTTTAAATGGAAGAGAACCATTCAATGTACACCATTTTTTAAAGTAAAAATTAACGGCTCATTGAGGGAGAGCATGCGTGAAATCGTCAGCCGTAGTAAATGCAACAAATCTGACTTATAGTAACGGGAGTATACTATGTAGCCACTGACAAAAGGGAATGATGGACACTAATAGTAAGGAATTTTCAAGCTTTGTCGGAGCGTGCATAGATGAAGTGAAGAAGCGGTTTGACGATGCTAGTAAAGCCAATCGCGTAGTGAGTTATTAATTGACGTGAAAGTTGCAGTACAGCAGTTTATTTTTATCGTCGTTGTTTTCGCCGGTTTATCGGTGAAAGCAGTGATGGCTATGCAAAATATGCCGCTTCGAAGTACGCTTGTTCAAAATAACACGTTAGAAAGTGCCCTTGGCCAGATACAACCCACACCCGCGCTATTAAACTCTCTTGAAGAGCACATCAAACAAAACGAGTCATCTGTAGAAACCACGGTTAAACAGCTTACTCAGTACTTCACTGAATATCCAAGCGACTATCACCACGCGCGATTTCTTAACTTAAAAGCCTACCGCGATATTTTAAAACAAGATTATGTATCAGCCTATCAACAGCTTTTAGATGCTCGCGAATACGCCAAGGTTGGCAATAATAAATTAGCCCTTGCCGAGTCATTTCGATTAGAAGGGTTTATTCTAGATTTCTCTGGCGAGCATGGGCGAGCACTAGATGCCTTGAATCACTCCCTTGAGCTTTATAATCAGTTGAATAGCGACCAAGTGCTTTCGGTATACAGTGCAATGGGTAATGTGTATGCCTCGCTCAACGATTTTGAAAAGTTACTGTCGTTTAGCCATCAATATCTTTCCTGGGCGCAACGATTGGAGAGTAGTGAAAATGAGGGTATTGCTTACTATTATCAGGGCTATGCGCACAAAGAATTAGGCAATTTTCAGGAAGCGAAAGTTAATTTGATGCTAGCGGATGAATTGCTGATTGATACCAATTACCCTTTCATCGGAATTGTTTACGGCTCTATGGCAGAGCTGCATATTGCACAGGGCAACATCAATGAGGCGTTAAAAAACCTCAATAAAGCCGCAGAAGCAGACCGTAAGGTTGGTTTTAAATATACAGAGGGCCCTCGCCTGCTGCAGCTGGTTGAAATTCATTTACGCCGCGGTGAAGTCGAACTTGCCATCAGCGAACTTGAGTCAGGACTTAAAAAAGAAGAAGTTAAAAATGATAAGGCGCTGTTACTTAAATTTCTTGAAAAACTCATTTCTCTACTTGAGTCTACAAACGATTATCGGTCGGCCCTGCAATATTCAAAGCAATTTCAAGATGTCTATGAGCAAAGCTTTAACGAACAGCAATCTCGATTACTTGCGCTTAATCGCGTGCGCTTGGCGATAGCAGAAAAAGAGGACAAGATACAGCTGCTTGAAAAAGACAACCAGCTAAAAGAACAGCGTAATATCAGTCAACAAAAAGCCAATACGTTTCAACTTTATTTTATAGTCGGCGTCATTTTGTCTTTAGCTTTAGTGATAAGCTTATTACTCAGAACTCGGCAACAACGTAGCGCCCTGAATGAACTAGCGAAAGAACTGCGAAAGGCAACCGACGCAAAATCTGATTTTTTAGCTCGCATGAGTCATGAAGTACGTACCCCACTCAATGCAATTATCGGGCTTACAAAACTTTCCCAGCGCTCGGCAGAAAACAAAGACCAACAGACTAACTTATTACAAATAGAAGGTGCATCGAAAACACTGTTGAGCGTAGTAAACGATATTCTCGACTTTTCAAAAATTGAAGCGGGAAAAATGGATATTGAGTCGACGCCGTTCAATATTGACGCGTTGGTTAATCAGGCAATTCGATACCACTTACCTCGGGCCAATGAAAAAAACATTGAACTCATTCAGCATATAGGCAGAGATGTTCCTCATAATCTAATTGGTGACCCGCTGCGCATACAGCAAATTTTAAATAACTTCTTAAGCAACGCGCTCAAGTTTACCGACGATGGGCTGGTATCTGTAAGTGTTGGATGTGAACTTAGGGATGACCACGTAGAGCTTGAATTTGAAATAAAAGATACTGGCATTGGATTAGACAACGAACAAAAAACCAGGCTGTTTCAACCTTTCAACCAAGGCAATGAATCCACATCTCGTCGCTATGGTGGAACCGGTTTAGGCTTAGCCATATGCCAGCAGTTGGCCTCATTAATGGGTGGAAAAACATGGGTTGAAAGCAAACTAGGCAAAGGCGCTAGCTTTTATTTTACGGTAAAGGTAAAACGCAACTCAGAAGTAACAATGGTGTCACCTTCCAAACAGCTTTCGGCCCTTAAGGTGCTAGTTGTAGATGACGTAAGCTTATCACGACGAGCAATATCAGAAACGTTATCATTGGCAAAAATTGAAGCCGAGCTTGCCACTGGAGGTGAAGAAGCCATAGCCAAGTTACGTGCCGCTACAGCAAACAATACGCCTTACGACTTACTCATTTTAGATTGGAAAATGCCCGATATCGACGGCCTTGAAGTTGTCGCTATAATGAACCAAGAGTTCTCTATTAAACCTCCTAAAATAATAATGCTTTCAGCGTTTGAGTCGCCCCAAATGCGTGAACAAGCCTCACGCCTTGGTATTGAAAGCGTTGTCAAAAAGCCTTTCGGAACCAGTGAACTAATTAATCATATTCAAGAGCTGTGTCTTGACTACCAAGCTGGTACAGAAAGGATAGATACAGATATATCTGAACTCCCCAACCTTGCCGGCAAAACCATTCTGCTAGTAGAAGATAACGCACTGAACCAAAAAGTAGCCTTAGGATTACTTAAAGATTCTGGTGCCAAAATTGAAGTGGCCAGTAATGGCATAAAAGCGATTGATATACTTCGTCGCAACAATAAGTTCGATGTGGTGCTAATGGATATTCAAATGCCGGATATGGATGGCTTAGAGACAACGAAAGTCATTCGTAATGAACTACAGCTTACCATGCCTATTATTGCTATGACGGCACATGCCATGCAACAAGACATCGATATGAGTATTGCTGCGGGTATGACGGCTCACCTAACGAAACCTGTTGAGCCTAAAAAGCTTTTTAACGTTCTGGCTACCGCGATTTCAGTTCAAGAAGTAAATACTGCAGGCCATAAAACTCAGGCGCTCGGTGTTGAAACTTTCAACGAAACGTCAATCGGCAGGCTTAACCAGATTGATAAAGCACGTGCTATGCAGTCACTACTTACCGACGAACACCTTTACAAAACGTTACTTAATGACTTTTTAGACCTGCAATCGGAGCTAGATACACTCCATCAAGCTATTAAAAACAAAGATAACACTACAATTTCAAGAATTGCACATATCTACAGTACCGCACTTAAATACATAGGCGCTTATAATTTGGCCGACTTCACTCGTGCTATTGAGCTTACCATTCAACAAAATAAGCAATCGGAAGAGTTCGTTAAGCAACTAGATTTGATGCATAGTGCGCTTTTTGAAATGAACTGTGCAGTAAAGCAAATAGTTGCTTCAAACTCGTAAGTCACTAAGGAAAACTGCCGTTCTAACAAATATGGTTGGAATCGCGAATTTGTTGTCGGCGTATTTTTATTAACTTTCATGCTGAAAGCCTTATGTATTGGCGATTTTGTGAACATCTGTTTATGCTTAACTTATGAAATTCTTTACTTTGTATTTTTAATCGATGCATACCAATATCTCTTTGGGCGAACTAGAACACCTTCTTGAGTTTGCTCCCGTTGTTCTATACAAATATGTTTTATTTCCAGAGGGCAAAGGACGCTTTTTGTATATCAGCTCTGGTAGTTCTGACGTGTTGGGAATAAAAGCTGAATGCTTTATCGAAGACATCGACAACTTTTGGAATCTTGTAAACGAAGAAGATGTTGACAGGCTATATGAAGAGGATATCAACGCTAATCAGCAAGGCAGCTTTTTTGTTTCTGACATTCGCTTCAATAACCCAGCCAAAGGCAACATTTGGATAAGGCTATCGTCTAAACCAAGTAACGAGCTCTTCGAGGGACATGAAGTTTGGACGGGTTACATGGTTGATGTAACCGATTCTAAGCTTCTTGAATCAAAACTTGAGGAACGAGCCAAAAGAGATGGCATGACACAGCTTTGGAATAAGAATGAAATAGTAAACTCATTAGGCGATGAGCTAGCTCGTTTCCAAAGGGATAATCTACCCTTTTCAGTCATGATTATGGACCTAGATTACTTTAAAGAAATAAACGATCAATATGGTCACCTTGTTGGCGATGACGTGCTAATACAGTTCACAAACATTGCCTCAGCTGAACTAAGAGAAGTGGATATATTAGGTAGATTTGGTGGCGAAGAGTTTCTCGCTATTATCCATAATGCTACAAGAGAGGATACTCTGGTAATTGCAGAGCGTATAAAACACGCCACGCAAAATAGAGTATTCAAAGACGGTGAAAATACGTTTTCAATTACCGTAAGTATTGGTATTACCGACGTTAAACAGCAAAGCCCTGACACAGTAGAGGACATAATGAAGCGTGCAGATGAAGCGCTTTATCAAGCGAAACAAAATGGGCGAAACAAGGTTCAGTACAAGTAGTCATTATACTTTTAGACATTGAACCTTGTTTCAACAATATAAATTAACGTGCCACCTAATGCGGCATCTATTGGGCGTTTAGCACTTTTTTAAGAAATTTCACTTCCTCTAGCGCATAAAACATTCTATTTTCTCGTTTGTTCCAGCCGTGACCTTCGTCGGGAATACGAATAAACGGTGCCTCTATGCCATTGTTTCTCAGTGCTTTTACCATAATTTCAGTTTCAGCTATATCGATTCGCGGGTCCATAACTCCATGAGAGTAGAGTACAGGAACATTGATATTTTGAGCTTGGCGTATAGGTGAATATTGCTGATAAAACGCCAGCCACTTCGGATCTTTAATATCGCCATACTCGATAATGTCGGAGGCCTTTAGCATAGGAGAGGCAACTTCTAATGCGGTAACCCAGTCTGCCACACCAAACAGGGAGACGCCTGCAGCAAAGTACCCCGGATAATTTGCCAAAACGGCGTTCACGGCGTAGCCACCATAACTGCCTCCGGCTACGGCAACATTTTTGCCGTCGATGATCTCTTTCTCAGATAAATATTCATGCATATCAACGAGGTCACGAACGCTATCGAGCCGCTTCTCGCGATCATCAAGCGTAACATAGGTATGACCAAACCCTGTTGAACCTCGTACATTAGGCTTAAACACTGCAATACCGTGGTTCACTAAATACTGCGTCATAGCATCGAAGTAAGGACGAGACTGCGATGTTGGGCCCCCGTGAACACGAAATAAGGCAGGCGGAGGCGTTTCTTGTTTTGACTCCGGTAGATATAACAACCCCTGAAGCATTACGCCATCACGTGCTTCGATGCGAATACTTTTAGGTTTCACTATGCTATTTTTCGGAACTCCAGCCAGCCCAGCCTCGAATAATACTTCCGCTGTGTCGCTAAAGTCCCACAAATAGAGTGACCCCGGGTCGTCAGAAGATTTTGATTCTACAAGCAGTTGCGTTGCCCCTACTCCACAATCGATACGTAAAATGCCTTCAGGTAACCCACCTGCTTTTAACATGGTACCTGATTCGACCTCTTTGACTTGAAGCTGGCTAAACCCCTCTATGTTAAGCGTATAAGCGAGGTATCGATCATCTCGGCATAGCCTTATCTGCTCAACATCATGGGGGACTTGATCTAACTTTTTAATGCCTTTGTCGATATCGTAAAAGGCTAAGTTGATATACTCCTGCTGCGCGTTAGTAGCAAAGTAAAAGCCACTGCTATCTTTTGTCCACGCAATACCAGCCCTTGTATGATTAGCACGACGCTTTGGCGCTGAAATGGTTTTAAGCGAGCGATTTTGAAGATCAAACAAATAAACAATATCAGAGTCTTCTCCCACGGACTCCTTCATGACGGCCCACTTGCCATCGGGCGAAACTGATGAAATATACAGGCCCATTCGCCCTTCATAAATCATCGTGGTCTCGCCTGTTTTGAGGTTGGTAAGATACAAGTCGAAGTCTAGTTTATTGCGCTCGGTGCTAGTAAATAAGATTGTAGTTTCGTCGACGAAGCCACCAAATACTCGGAAGCCTCCTTCAACGGCGGGCAACACTTCTTTTTCAGTAAAAGCCTCTACATTTAACAAGTAATAAGATTCTTGTTCGTTACCATTGTTATCTGATGAATATAAAATATGTGAACCGCTAGGTGCCCATGCATAATTTCTCACCCCAGAACCAAACGTTAATTGGCGCGCTTGTCCACCATCGGCAGGCTGAACCCAAAGCTGTAGCTTTCCCGTTAGCCCCGAAACATACGCAACGTATTTTCCTTTTGGGGATAGTTTGGAATTACGAACACCCTGGCTTTCAGCCAAAATGAGACGGCTTATGGTAGGGGCCATATCTCCTGCTAAACCTACAGAATACGATACGCTGGACGGCTCTATAGCCTTAATGTTTTTGTCGTAACCTTGCATGCCACCAGCTTGAGACCAAACATCAAAGCTAGCGAGACTTATTAGTAAAGCAGCAGTAGTCATTAAGGTAGCCTTAGCAACATTCAAAGGTGAAAAAATGGAATGTCTAGAAATAGAGGGTATGGGTGTAGAAGGTATAGGTGTTGAAGGTGTAGACAAAGAGGTTACAAATATAGATTTTATTGACATAGCATGGTCCTTGAACGTTAAACGCTGTTACCGCGCGTCCTTTGCTTAGATTTATTAGTTTAGGTGATATTTTTAAATAGTACACTTGAGCAATTATATGAGCATTTGAGCTTACCGCGAAAATAACGTAGTGAATAAGTATCTCGGTATTACTGCTGTTCGTTTTCAAGACTGATATACTGCTATCGCTGGTTAACCAGACACACCAATGTAAACTTCAAAGAGTACTTTTAAAAAAATGATGAATAGACAGCACCATTTAGCAGGCAATGCGTGAAAATACCTAAACGCCTACAACCTCTCGTTGATGATGGGCTCATCGATGAGGTAATAAGCCGCTTAATGAGTGGTAAGGAAGCCGATGTTTTTATTGTTCGCTGTGGCGAGCACGTTCGTTGCGCAAAAGTTTATAAAGATGCCGTGAAGCGAAGCTTTAAAAAAGCCGCACAATATCAAGAGGGCAGAAAAGTGCGCGGCGGACGCCAAGCCCGAGCAATGGGCAAGCGCTCTAGCTATGGGCGGCAGCTAGAAGAGGAGATTTGGCAAACCGCAGAGGTTGATGCCCTATCACGTTTAAATGAAGCAGGCGTGCGTGTACCCGATACCTATTGCTGTGTTGATGGTGTGCTACTTATGGAGCTTGTGTCAGATGAGAATGGCGACGTAGCTCCACAACTAGGCCACGTTTCTATGAGTAAGGAAGAAGCCTTAAAACAGCACAAAGAAATGATGCATAACATCATGCTTATGCTGTGTGCAGGTATTATTCATGGAGACCTCTCAGAGTTTAACGTGTTAGTTGACGACAAGGGACCTGTAATTATCGACTTGCCGCAGGCCGTTAATGCAGCAGCCAACAATAGCGCGGAAGCCATGTTCGCCCGTGACGTAAACAACATGCGTCGCTATTACGGTGAATTTGCCCCTGAGTTATTACACACTAACTATGCCAAAGAAATGTGGGCGCTGTTTGAAGAAGGTAATTTAACGCCTAACTCAGTTCTCACTGGTGAATTTGAAGATGACGAAGAATCTGCCGACGTGAATGCAATTCTTGATGAAATTCAGGCGGCCGAAGATGAAGAAAAAGAACGCCTGGCGCGTATTAACTTTTCGGATGATGCTGAGTAGAAAATATGCACAACCAGCTTAAAAAAAAGCTGGCAGTTGCTATTCGTTTAACCACTCACTCAGACTCAGGCGTAGCTTCAATGACCTTTAGTATTTCACTATTGCCACTGAGCTTAGCAATGTCTATCAGATAGCCTTTTTCTAACGGCTTGATGGATTTACCGTCCAATCTTGCTTTAACCTCATCAACATCGCCATTAGCAATTGAGGTTTTAACCGCGGCGAAATTGCCTATGGTCTGGTCGTCTTGATTACTATCTTGTGTGTCAGAAGTCATATATTGTCCTTAATAGATTTTTTGAATTTCGATGTTTGTTTATGGTGGATTATTGGGGTTGAGTTTCGAAATAAATAGAAACGAGTAACGCACCCATGACCTATTCATTTAAAGCCACTTATACATCACCAAGGCATCAACATAGCTTTTAGTTGGGTGGTTGAATGCGTTGGGCAAACGGCCAACAATGTCGTATCCAAGTTTTTGCCATAAACGAACGGCGCCCTCATTGGTAGAGGCTACAAAGTTAAACTGCATTGCTTTATAGCCTAATTCTTTCGCTACTTTTTGAGAGTGTTCACACATAGCCGTCGCCAAGCCTTTTCCCCGTGCTGATTCAGCTACCATATATCCACAGTTGCAAACATGCTGCCCCGGCCCAGCTTGGTTTGTTTTGAGGTAGTAGGTTCCTAACATCTCTCCATTATTTTCAAACAGAAAAGTTTTAAGAGGCGTTTTCACCCAAATGTTAAGTGCCTCTTCTTTAGTGGTATCTGTGCGAAACGCATAGGTTTCACCCGCTTTGGCAACTTCATGAAAAATTGGCCAAATGAGGTCAAAATCTTGAATAGAAGCTTCTCTAATTTCCATTTTCAACTACTAGGTATTTTAAGGTTCGACTGCTTTCAGATAGTGCCTAAAAGCAGCCGAATATTCTACAAAAAACCTTGGAAATAAAATGACTATCGAAACAATAAATACAGGCTAATTGCTGTGCTGTAGCTTAATTAAGCGACCGCCCTCTTTATCTTCAAGCACATAAATATTGCCCATATTGTCCTGCTCTACTTCGCGTACACGCTTTCCCCATTCATATCTTTCGGCTTCCTCAACGTTCCATTTACCCTCTTCATCTTTGTCGATGGCAACACGGACTAACGCTTTAGACGACAACCCGCCAATGAAGCCATTTCCCGTCCAGTCGCCAAATTTATCACCTTTATAAATAATAAAGCCGGCAGGGCTTATGGCAGGCACCCAGGCTTTTTCAGGCGACTTAAAGATGGGAATGTCTTCGTGATTAGGTATTTTTACACCAGAGTAATGATCGCCCTGAGATACGGTGGGATAGCCGTAGTTACGCCCTCTTTCAATAATGTTCAATTCATCGCCATGGCGAGGCCCCATCTCGTGCGCCCACAAGTTCCCCTCTGCATCAAAGTCTATACCCAGCGGGTTGCGATGCCCTAACGTCCAGATTTGCTCTGTAACACTGCCGTTACCATAAAAAGGATTATCCTCTGGCACACTACCGTCGTCATTTAAACGTACGATTTTACCTAGGTTCATAGCCATATTTTGGGCAGGAGTAAATTTTTGTCTTTCCCCAGAGCTAATGAATAAGTACCCATCGGGCGAGATTGCCATACGATGGGAGTAGTGTCCGTTGCCAGTAACTTTAGGAGATTGGCGCCAAATAAGCTCTCTGTTCGATAGGCTAGCGCCTTTATCAGTAATAGTGAGCGTGGCGCGCTCTATAACGGCACCACTGAATTTGTCATCTTTAGGGTCGCGCTCTACGTAAGAGACATAGATTGTGCTGTTAGTAGCGAATTCAGGATGAATAATAACGTCGCCAAGACCGCCCTGCCCTCGCGCAGTTACGCTTGGAACATTACTGACAGAAAAGCGTTTTTGCTGATTTTTATCCAGCAGCCACATTGTACCTGGCTTTTCTGTTACCAAGCTGTGACCGTCTGGCAAAAACGTCATTGCCCAAGGATTATCGAATGACGAAAGCACCTCACCCACAAGTGCTTTACCTTCGCTGCCGCTGATTTCAACTTGTTCAGTTGACTGCGCCAAGGCGGCAAATGATGTAGCCAGCAGCGTTGCTAAAAGTGCTACTTTTTGTTTAATGCGTTTTTGAGGCTTCAATTTTATAAGCATGTAATTTCCCTACTCTGTATACGCTCGCGTAATACTTGTCACATCGCAATGAGTCGTCACATCGCAATGACCTTTCTTATCACAATACGCATCGCAATTGATTATTAACTGCCATTAATACGCACCATAATTCAGTAAGTTCAAATAGGCTTTGTTGTCATTATCATTTCCTTGTACTTCCTAAAGTTATTACCTCCTTGTGTTAAAAACCAACGTTGCAAGGTTAAGCCGATAAACGGAGACAAAGAACTTTCTTACATTGACCGCTACTCCACGTACAATAGCGATAACTTTCTTGTTTTGTGTGAACCCCTTTTATGCCATTTAGCGACCTAGGCTTGTGTACTGAACTTTTAAATACCATTACTGATAAGGGCTATGTTGAACCCTCGTCCATTCAAAGCAAGGCTATTCCTGTGGTTTTAAGTCAAAGAGATCTAATCGCCATAGCGCAAACAGGAACCGGAAAAACCGCTAGTTTTTCTCTGCCAATACTGCAGCGTTTAGTAGATATGCAACGTGCAGACGCACATTGTGTTAAAGCTTTAATCATAGCGCCAACGCGAGAGTTGGCAGCACAAGTTGCAGCTAATGTTGCTACCTATGGTCGAAATATGAATATTCGCTCTACGGCAGTATTTGGAGGGGTGCGTATAGAGCCACAGAAATACGAGCTTGAGCAAGGTGTAGACATTCTTATCGCCACACCAGGGCGTTTAGTAGATTTGTACCAGCAAGGTGCAATTAACTTCGATCATGTCGAAATTTTAGTACTCGACGAAGCTGACAGAATGTTAGATTTAGGGTTTATCGACCATATTCACAGCATACAAAACCTGCTGCCCAAAAAGCGTCAAACTTTGCTATTTTCTGCAACCTTTTCAAAGGAAATAAAAGCACTCGCGGCCACTATGGTGAAGACCCCTATTACCATTGAGTTGACCACGGCACGTGATCACATTGAGAATATCACTCAAGTGCTGCACCCAGTGGATAAAGAACGAAAGCATGAGCTTCTTATACACCTTTTAAACAACAATGATTGGTCTCAAATACTGGTATTTACGCGTACTAAGCGCGGTGCTGACGAATTAAGAAACGAGCTAGAGGCTTTAGGTATTGCAGCTGAATCTATTCATGCTAACAGAACACAACAAGCACGAACGCTTGCGTTAGATGGCTTTAGAAATGGCAGCCTGAAAGTATTGATTGGAACTGACCTTGCCGCACGGGGCATTGATATTCAACAGTTGCCTTGCGTTATAAATATAGATTTACCGTATGTACCTGAAGACTACATTCACAGAATTGGGCGTACGGGCAGAGCATCGTCTTCAGGGCTGGCTATATCACTCTATAGCGACGACGAGGCCAAGCAGTTAAGAGCCATTGAGCGCATGCTTGGCCGTCAGTTTAAAAAGACATTTATCTCGGAATTTACACCCAAACCTAAACCACCAGAGATTAAAAAAGACCAAAAAACAGACGACCTTTACGGTAATTTTGAAGCCTTCGACAAGCCCAAAGGCAAGGGAAAATCGAAAGGACGCAGAAAACGCAGATAAGTAGTAAATACAAATAAGTGGCAAACGTAAGGTAAGTTGCTGCAAATTCTTACCAAAAAAAAATACATCGGAAGTTGTTGAACGTTTCACCTCTGTTAGCAATACTACAAGCTAATCACCATTCAGCACTAGGGATAGCTATGAATAATATTACCCGCTATGGCACTACTCTCGTCACTACGGTTTTGCTCTTTGCCTGTAACAGCGATTCAAACAACATACTGGAAGACCTAAATGCAAACCGCGCAAAATGGGAAAGCGCGAATATCGACAACTATCAATTTGAATACAGTATTTCGTGTTTTTGTTTAGACGACGCAACTCGTCCCCGCTTGGTGGTTGTGAACGCAGACCAAGTGGAATCGCAAACCATCATAGAGAGCAATATCGCCCTACCGCAAGATACGTTTACTTCAGAGACCATTGATGGCTTATTCGAACGCATCGCCTTAGAAGAAAGCCGCGCCGAATCGCTTAATGTTGAATACCACCCTGAGCTCGGTCACCCCACATTTATACAGGTAGACGGTAACGCTCAGACCGCAGATGATGAATACACAATTACAGTAAGTAACGTGGTTTCAGCTGACGACATTGCCTGCACGACATCCATAGAGAGTGGTTTAATAGTATCTATCACCGATGCGTCTACAGAAGCGCCAATTGCATGCGACACCACTGTTACTGCAACCGATGAAAATTTCACTGAAACAGCGACTGGAGCGTGTGACAGAAACGAATTAATAACCATGTTAGATGAACGCCCTGGTTTTTATTCAATCACTGTTGAAAAAGACGGTTATCAAACATTTCAGGTAGACGACTATGGCATTGGCAAAGACTTATGCCATGTTCTACCACGAGAGCTTGAGGTGGAATTAATTTCAGAATAAGTCAACGCTCAAAAAACGCATCGATAAAATCGGCTAGAGATTCTTCTAGCCCTTCTTCAAAAGTATCAATATCGATGTCAAAGCGGTCCATATATTTTGCAGCATTTTCTCGAGACACTACGCTGTTTTTTATCTGAAATTCTAACTCTGGTAACGACTTGTCG
Source organism: Alteromonas sp. RW2A1 (assembly GCF_001886475.1). Classification (NCBI taxonomy): domain Bacteria; kingdom Pseudomonadati; phylum Pseudomonadota; class Gammaproteobacteria; order Alteromonadales; family Alteromonadaceae; genus Alteromonas; species Alteromonas sp. RW2A1. Next base: position 3,082,501 of record NZ_CP018031.1, read on the forward strand.
TAACGAGGTTTGATAGACCAGCGTAAACAGTGGCCGTGGTGATTTTTTAGCTTTTGTTTCGCAAAGATACAAAACTCTTCCACGTAGTCTGCGCCTTGCGGCCCCAAACAGCCTGGCTCAATGCGAAACATTACCAGCAGCTTTTTGTAAATCGGGAGTTTAGTTTCCATTTGAGCCTAGCAGCGATTAAAGATTTCAGTATGGGTAAATTGTACTTACATTGCCAGTATAGAATATACTCTTCGCTTACTTATGCATGCATAGCTTTACCATTTTAAACACGCCAACTCCTAGTGCCTCTTACAGCTTTTATACCGCCTCTTGCACTCTCTTTTGCACCACCTTTTGCACCACTTTTTGTAGTGTAAACACACTCATATCCCCCAATTTATGAACTAATCGTAGGCAAAGCGAGAAGCAAGCGAAACAGCTCCTGCCTACCTTATTGAGCAGAACGACGGTAGCAAGGTGCTAAAATCCCACAGTGGGCTTACGAAAACGGATTAGTGATATTTCAATGAAACCTACGTGGTCTCAACTACATGACTGGCCGCTCGAGTTGTCTAATACACTTAACCACAATTCGTTCCTGAAAAAATGCTAGGGCGCGATAAATTAGACTATCGCCTAACCGCGGAAGCTAAATGAGCTCGGAATTGTAAAGGCATGCTTGGAAAAACAGACCATCTAATGCATTGTTCAAATGGAGCATGCAATTTATCAATAGGGTTACTGTAATCCTTCCAAAAAACCACCAGCCGATGTTACCAGTAGATGTGGCGTCGTGTTTGATACAAAAAGAAAAGTAAAGAATGGAAGAATAAATGAGCTTCTCGGTGTTTCTAGCAGGTTTTTCACTTGGTATTTCTCTGATACTTGCCATTGGTGCGCAAAATGCGTTTGTACTCAAACAAGGTTTAAAGCAACAGCATGTCTTTCTTGTTTGTTTAATTTGTGCTTTATCAGACGCTATTTTGATCACTCTTGGTGTGGCAGGTTTTGGGGTGGTAGTGCAGAAGTATCCATTTATCGAACAACTGGCGCGTTATTTAGGCGCAGCATTTTTGTTTTTTTACAGCGCACTTAGTTTTAAATCGGCTTTAACGACAGACCACGCTTTGCAGGCACAGGGAAAAGAAGTAGGAAGTCTTTTAGCGGCCACACTAACATGCCTTGCTTTTACATGGCTTAATCCTCACGTGTACCTAGACACCATCATTTTACTAGGCTCAATATCCACTCAATATGAAGGGCAGCAAGTTGCATTTGGTTTGGGCGCAATTTTCGGCTCGTTTGTTTTTTTCTTTTCACTCGGATACGGCGCGAAATTATTAATTCCTGTTTTCAAAAAACCAAAAGCGTGGAAGGTACTCGAATTTATAATAGGGTTTGTTATGGCCGCGCTTGGGGTGAGTTTGCTCGTGTAGGTTAACCAAAAGTCTGCTGCTTAACATGCCTGTCTTGTTTAGTTCCGCGCAGGAAATGTTAACCAATAATATGCCAACCGATGAAGCACCTAATGTTGGCATCGGCTTTTCTCTCAACAAGGATGACAACGGGGAGATTCTGGGCTTTGGTCACAGTGGCGCAGATGCTGGCTTTATGTCGCAACTATAGCTTGAGCTAGATGTAGGCAACCGCTACGCCCCGTTATTGGAAATTTTACTCTTTCAATCACTGAAACCCTTTAATGAGGTAGAGTTTAAACTCGACCGTAAACGTAAAACTATTTAAACCAGCTTCTTTTTTAAAATCATCGAATTCGATGACAGAAAAATAAGGGTTAAAGCCTAAAAACGATAAATCATTAAAACCTATAAACTAAAAGACATTAAAACCTATAAATGATATAACAACAAAATCTATAAATAAAGATTAATAACTGGTCAGTAGCACGAATAATAGTGGGAGCGAATATGAATGTTTCATCACAAAAGCTAGCAGATTCGCTTGAGCAATTACAATTACTTCAAGAGTCAGGGACTGTTGCCATCCAGTCTAAGCAACTCAGCAGAGTGCATCGAGAGCGGCTGTTGAAGCATGGGTTTATTCGCGAAGTCATCCGGGGCTGGTACATACCGGCGATGCCAGATGAAAAGCCGGGTGACAGTACATCTTGGTATACTTCTTTCTGGGGCTTTTGCGGCGCTTATTTGTCACAGCGATTCGACAATGTCTGGTGTCTATCACCTGAACAATCAATTAGCCTGCATATCGGCGATAGAACCGTGCCTCAGCAATTACTCGTGCGCTCGCCTAAAGGCAATAATAAACCCACCGCCTTTTTGCACAACACCTCGGTTTTTGATGTTCGATTGAACATGCCTGCCGCAGAATACATTGAAAACTTGGAAGGGCTAAATGTCTATAGCTTAGCGGCTGCACTTGTTTACTCTTCGGCGAACCAGTTTCAAAATGCGCCCATCCAAATGCGTACTGCCTTATCGATGGTGACAGATGCATCCGACGTATTGTCCGTTTTACTCGCAGGTAATCACAGTGTGATTGCCGGCCGATTAGTGGGGGCTTTTAGAAATATTGGCCGAGATTTGATTGCTGACAATATCTTAAAGGGCATGCAAGCGGCCGATTTGAAAGTGCAAGAAGAAGATCCTTTCGTAGAGAAAGTGCAGGTGAGTTTTGGTCGTCGTGATGTCTCGCCCTATGTTAATCGCATGCGGTTAATGTGGGCGCAAATGCGTGAAAGTATTATCGCCCACTTTCCAGAACAGCCACACCAAACCATTGACATCGAAACCTACATGGCTGAAGTGGAAGACAAGTACGTTACAGACGCTTATCACTCACTGTCCATTGAAGGTTATCGGGTGACTCGTGAGTTGATTGAACTAGTTCGCTCTGGCAGCTGGCAAGCTGAAGGTTCAGACGAGAGTAAAAGGCATTTAGATGCTATGGCCGCTAAAGGCTACTGGAATGCATTTCAGGAAGTTAAAAAAGCCGTGTTAGCGGTGTTAGAAGGTAGAAACGCTGGCGATGTATTGGAACAGACACACAGCGATTGGTATCTGGCTTTATTTGGCCCAAGTGTGGCTGCTGGTATTATTAAGCAGTCGGACTTGGCTGGTTACCGGACAGGACCAGTCTATATTCGTCAATCTATGCATACTCCACCAAGTAGAGAAGCGGTTCGCGATATGATGCCAACACTCTTCGACCTGCTCGCAGAAGAGGAAAATGCAGCCGTGAGAGTGGTACTGGGGCATTTCATTTTCGTCTACATCCATCCTTATTTTGATGGTAACGGTAGAATGGGAAGATTCATCATGAATCTAATGATGGCATCGGGTGGCTACCCTTGGACAATTGTGCCGGTTACGAGGCGAGATGAATATATGAAAGCGTTGGAAGCTGCCAGCGTCAAACAAGATATTGTGCCTTTTACAAAATTCTTGGCATCGTTGATTTAATCAGTCGCAGTATAGTGAAAGTGGACAATCTTTAGACCTTAGTGCACACAATTGTAAAACAATTAAGTGTCTAAAGAAGCCTGGTCGATTCACCATGCCGGTTCATCCCCGTGGGCACGGGGAACACTCGTAGGTGGACGTTTCAGAAGAAAAGACTGACGGTTCATCCCCGTGGGCACGGGGAACACACCTGAGGTTTGCCAGGGTTCTCTTTTATCAGCGGTTCATCCCCGTGGGCACGGGGAACACGCCAGCATCACCGTGGACCACTATGAAAGGGGGCGGTTCATCCCCGTGGGCACGGGGAACACCGGTCATCGCATTTAATTGGCTGTTTAAGTTGCGGTTCATCCCCGTGGGCACGGGGAACACGCCGGCCTCCGCCGTTTGTGTCGCTATTAGTCCGGTTCATCCCCGTGGGCACGGGGAACACTTTGTCCAAAACGTCTGCGGTTTTACGTAATTCGGTTCATCCCCGTGGGCACGGGGAACACTTCATGACCGCATTCGCAACACTCAGTTTCACCGGTTCATCCCCGTGGGCACGGGGAACACCATAATGCAAGCCAGTGCAAAATGTCATCCGTCGGTTCATCCCCGTGGGCACGGGGAACACAACATTGTGGAGTGTTAGATGAGCTATAAAGACGGTTCATCCCCGTGGGCACGGGGAACACTGGGTTTCTATCTATATTCACGCCGCACTCTCCGGTTCATCCCCGTGGGCACGGGGAACACGTCTGAGCGAGTCAGGACGAACAAATCTAGTGCGGTTCATCCCCGTGGGCACGGGGAACACTGCAGCGCTGTACCAAAATCAGCCGTTGCAACCGGTTCATCCCCGTGGGCACGGGGAACACTAGCGGGCGCGACGACATTGGCAACACATACACGGTTCATCCCCGTGGGCACGGGGAACACCAAGAATCACCATCGCAGATAACCCACTCGCCCGGTTCATCCCCGTGGGCACGGGGAACACAAACTGTTTACAACGCGCTTTCTATTCTATCACGGTTCATCCCCGTGGGCACGGGGAACACAAAACGAAATGCATGCCCGATTCATGGAATTACGGTTCATCCCCGTGGGCACGGGGAACACTCAAACGCTTGTAATCACTGAAAGCGTTATAGCGGTTCATCCCCGTGGGCACGGGGAACACTAGCTCGTTTATTGGTTTCATTTCTCTAACTCCGGTTCATCCCCGTGGGCACGGGGAACACTTATTTTGTCAACAATGTCAAACTCATGTTCACGGTTCATCCCCGTGGGCACGGGGAACACAAATAACCTATCTAAATCACTCATGCAACCGCCGGTTCATCCCCGTGGGCACGGGGAACACTCTATTGGCGTAGGCGCTGGGTGCGGCTCAAACGGTTCATCCCCGTGGGCACGGGGAACACCAACGTGGTCCGGCGGTGTTGTTATGCAGATCCGGTTCATCCCCGTGGGCACGGGGAACACCCTCATTAATACGCAGCCGTAGTGCTGAAGTACGGTTCATCCCCGTGGGCACGGGGAACACTCTAACTATAGACAATTGATCTATAAAAGAAATAATATAAATTAAAATTGTACCAACTTTTTAAAGAACAAAGTTATGAATTTTGGTCAGAATCAATAGGTAAAAATCGGACCAATCTTAGTCCATCAACATCAATAGGTTCTCGTCTATTTTCACCAAAAGTCTGAAACTCAAAGCCAGACTCATTATTGGTTGCCCATGCCATTACTGCATTTCCTTCATCAGCCAACTCGGTTATCTGAAACCAAATCATTTCGCGAACCCGCCTTGAAACATTCCCAACGTATACACCAGCTCTAACTTCTAATAACCAAACAGCAAGCCGTCCTCTCAATCTAGGGGGTACAGCTTCTGTCACCACAGTTAACATTGTCATAATACTTATCCCGTTCTGTGCCCTTCGTTTCCGATATTCCTAGGCTCTGGTATAGCCGGTGGTTGACTATCCCTAGGGGGCTCTGGAGGAGTTATCTCTCCAGCACTCAAGACGTCTTCAATTAAAGGAATCAGGCGGTTTAATAGCTTGGTTTCCCGAAAAATATTGCGGCATGCAACGCGTACTTCTCTATCAGGACTACGGGGCCGTTTCGAGGCTATTTTGAATGCTTCTGGTACTACGGATTCGAATTTTACTATATCGGCCATGTCATAAACGAATGACAAAGGCTTACCTGAATGAATAAACCCAATCGCTGGGGCGTACCCTGCCGCTAATATTGCTGCTTCGGTTACGCCATATAAACAAGACGTGGCTGCGCTAATGCATTGATTAACAACATCGCCTTTACCCCAATCTTTGGGGTCGTACTTTCTGCCTCGCCATTCAGCACCATACTGCTTCGCAAGCAGTTCATAGGTTTTACGCACGCGTGCTCCTTCAATACCGCGCAGTTGATCTACACTTCGTCTTTCTGGGGCAGGTTCTCCAAATCGTAGCTCAAACATTTTACGAACCACTTTCAATCGCAAGTTTTCATCAAGTGCCAGTTTGGCTTGATACAACAATTTGTCTGACCGTGCGCCACCGGGTTGACCTGCGGCATACAGCCTCACGCCAGCTTCACCGACCCAAATTAACAGAGTACCAACTTGCGCCGCCAGTTTTACAGCAGCATGAGATACCCGAGTGCCAGGCTCAAGCATTATGCATACAACCGAACCCACGGGAATATGCATGCGCTCGCCATTGACCTCATCGATTACCACAAACGCACCATCTTTGACGTCGATTCGCCCCATTCCAACGAAAATCATAGAATTGCGATCTTTAACAGGAATAGGTTTAAGTGGAATAAATGCCATATTTACTCCTTTAATAATGGATTTTTGGAAGTATTTGCTGCAATCAGGACCTGCATTTGCTGAATGGCTAATTGGTTCAGTTTTACAATTCTCTCTGATTGCTTAATGCCCTGATGAATAAAATGGGCATTCATGGATTCCATATTAGCTAAACAAACAAGTTGATGAATGTTGGCGTGATCGCGCATATTGCCACTTAGGCTAGGGTTTTTATCGCGCCATTGCTTAGCCGTAACACCAAAAAGTGCAACATTTAGCAGATCTGCTTCGGTGGCGTATACACAGGCTATTTGTTGGTTATTTAGCGTTTCCGGAATGAGCTGCTCTTTTACCGCATCCGTATGAATCAAGTAATTCACTTTTGCGAGATTGCGTCGAATATCCCAGCCAAGTTGTTCGAACTCTTGTTCTTTTAAACGTTGGAACTCTTTAATCAAATAGAGTTTAAACTCAACAGAAATCCAACTGGCAAACTCAAAAGCAATATCTTTTTGTGCGAAGGTACCGCCATAGCGCCCGGCTTTCGAAACAATGCCGATAGCATTGGTTTTTTCTATCCATTGTTTGGGGGTAAGTGTAAAACTATTTAAACCCGCTTCTTTTTTAAACCCGTTGAATTCCACGGGATTAAAACCCGCATTATTTAACTGCTCCCAAATTCCCAAAAACTCGATGGTATTGCGATTTCTTAGCCAATTGCGAATAAGATCATCAGAGCGCGTCGAATTTTTATATTTTGCAATATCGGTAATACAAATATACTCCACGTCCTCTTTGGTCATGGTAGCAATTGTTTGTTCAAGTACTTGAAGTTTGGGTTTCATAAACGTCCCTGTTTAGTTTTTTACGCTCGTTTAATCATCATTAATCCGCAGCCCATTCCTTTGGCTCTGCCAAATCCCTTGGCGTATTGATTAATGAATTTTAGTGGGTCTTGAACTGTTAACATGCCCTGATAATCAACGCTTGAAAACTGTATCTGATGACGTTTTTTCTGAACCTTGTGTTGGGTATAGCCATCAATGGTCGGTTGGAAATCTAGAGTAATCCCCCATTCATCCAATCTTTTCTCGTTGTTCAACCAGCTAATCGCAGCCTTTTCCATATGCATCTTGAGCGATTTTACATCCGATAGTTCGTCCTTGACGTTATACTTCGCCTGCATCATCACATCATGGCGGCGCTGCTTCCCATCCACACCTTTTACACAAACTGTAGGGTTAACTCTTAGCTTGAATGACAGCTTCTGCCCCTTGTCTAATTTAGGCTCAAATACTTTTGTTAAACACGAAAAGATAGGTGAAATTGCTTGCGGTTCAGTTTTGGATAAAACATAAAATTCCGGCATGCCCGTTGCGCCCATTTCTTCTCTATACAGAAAAGATCTTTCTGTATCACTTGAAAACAACTGCCAGATTAACTGGTGTGATGCGTAAACTCCGTTGCGCTGAAGCTTTGCTAATTCTTGGGCTGTTTGCGGGCTCGATATCATTGTGACTTTTGATAAAAACATTATTTAGCCTCCCGCAATGTTAATTGATGTATAGTTCGCTGCTTGAACTGCCATCGTCCTCGATGCACAGGCTCATCCCAGGGCTGATAAGACTGAGTGAGTTCATCGTCAAATGCCGTCGCAGCACCTTCCCAAAAATAAGTTACGAAACCGTTAGCACCAAACCAATATTTGTCTGATTGTTCTGAAACAACAGGGGGGAAATCGGTATCTAAAGCTTGCTGCAACGTCTCAGTTTCAAACGTCTTGGGTGAAAGAGGTAAACCAAGAGGACAAGATTTACGTCCCAAGTAGAGAGGGAATACCGGTTTTTCCAGCGCGTGTTTTATGGCTGAAAGCGTTACTTGAGACTTAGCCCTTGACCAAACTGCAACTATCCAAATCCCATCACAACGGTAATCTCGGCTGGATAATACCGTATTCAGCTTTGCTTCACTTAGCTCGCTCTTGCGGGTTAAATGGGATATCCCTCTTTTTTCTGAAGGCACTTGGGCAGTATGATAATCACGCAATATAGAGCTGGGTACACATTGTTTCACGCCAAACGAAACACTTTGCTGCAGCGCTTCGAGTTTTGCCTCATTATCTCTGGTGATGCCCATTGCAGCACCAAGTAACCCTAACAATGCTGAACGGGTGGGCGCGATTGCTGTGGCTCTATCTCCCCCAACTGCTGGCACGCCCCAACTCGCCATGGGTCCATAGAGCCGAAAGACTAAATATTCTTTCATTGTTACGCTCCAATTACTTTGCAACGAATTCTAATAATTCGATTAGTGTACCTTCGCCTTTTACAGCATTAATGGTATAGCGTGCGTCGGCACACTTGCCATAAACCGCATCAAAATTCGCCGCCTGTTTTTCTATTGCAGTAATCGCCGCATCAGCCATGTCGTCGTGAACCGGCCTAAGATATGCTACTGACAATGACCGTGGTTGTTGTTCACCAACTTCAGCCATGACATAACTGGCATACGCGCGTGATGCGAAACTGTTTTGCTTGCCTTTGGGAGAGACTTTAACCGCTGCTTCAGTAAGGGCTTTTATGGCGCTGTCGGCCAAGGCTTCATTACCGCCAAGATTTTCGATGAGTTGAGATTTGTTAATGCAGATATAGCTATAGAATAAAGCCGCCGCAAAGTTAGCTTCACCTATATGGGCTGAGCCAGTGTCTGTTTTACCATCGTTTAAGTCATCAACCGCAGTAAAATAGTCATCTTCCACCAATACCTTGTGAACACTGATTGAGTGGGCCACCTGACAGGCTGCTTCTACATTGAATTCTGGACTGGATGCCAGCATTCTGCCGAATAGGGCAATATCGACTGAAGTACGATCTGCTTTTAGCAATTTCAATTCATCAACAGTTGGCTCTCGTTGCTCTTTGCAAAGTAGATCTGCCAATGCCAAAACAGCTTCTTTTTCAGCTGTGCTGATATGAGCAAGCTGTTCTATTTCTAATGGTTTGTCTTTTTTGACCTTGCCAAAAACCCCAGCAATAGATGAAGCCCATGACGTAGCCTGCTTCTCTTTTACACCACCAGCTACCAAGGTGTTAAATACTTCTTCTCCTAGTTTTTTGGTACGAATGCCGATTTCGCCAGACATGGCCTCTTCAAATAACTCGGAAACGCGCCAGTTTCTTTTCAAACTTTGTGAACTCACACGTAAGCGATCAAACCCGCCCATCTTTGCTGTTTTAGGGCGTCCGAGATCGTCACGGTTTAAGTTTGAGGGTGCGTAGGAAGTCAGTAAGTGAAGTTGAATAAATTTGCTCATGTGATTAATCCTTTTTTCATAAAATAGTTGCTTAGGCGTATATGTTTAATTTGCCTGGTAGTAATCCATTGCCCAACGTACCGCAATGCGTTTGTCAGCTTCTCGGGGGTAATTTGACGTTAGTTCCTGGTACCAACAACAGGTATCTTTGGCTAACTGCGTTACTGATGCTTTGCCTTTTAGTTGTTTTAAAATTCGCCTAATTCGACGTAAAAACTCTTCTGGCGCTTGAGCCTGTTGCAATTGAGCGAAACGCAATTCACTCACCACAGGTTTATCCCCGTCGCCCTTTCTCCCGGCTAATTTAGCAAAGCTTTCGGTATGGTTGTCTGACACAAAAACAAGAGCGCCGGCAACCGCTGCCCAACAAAGCATGTTTTCGCTAACTTGCTTGTCACTGCCTTCAGTTATGTCACTACTTAACGATAACCAAAGCGCTCTGAATCCTTGTGAGAGCAACACCGCATCAATAGATTCAGCTCTTTTTAATTCGGCTTTCCATGCAGTGGGAGCAGCCTGGATCCCCTCTTTTTTCAATTCACTCGCGCTCGCATACATAGATTTCCACCAGCGAAGTGCCGTTGATACCCCGCGTTGAAGTAGCTCTTTATTCATTAGTTGGTCTCCTTATTCGGCTCAATTTGGTGCTCCGTTTCAAATTTTTTGAATGATTTTGAATACAGCCCTTTTAACAGGTTTTTTCTTGCTCCAATTCGCTTCTCCATGGTGCGTTCAGAACCCAGTTCAGATAGCGCATATTCATCGAATAAAGACAACGCAACATTCCTAAGAGTGGACAGCCACTGTTTTGCTTCCATTGAGGTTAAGTACAGGAAATCACTACTCATCAACTGCTGCACGGCCGCGAAGAACGCAGATTGAGTTTGTTGCCAAAAGGCGGTTTCAATAAAACTAAAATCCCCTTTTGCATCACCGGGTTTATCAAACCACGCCGATTTTATCTGGCTGCGACAATGCCAAAGGGCATCATTAGCGATAGTCTGAAGTTGTTTAATGTAGTCAAGAATGTTTTGTTGCTTAGCCGGTGGAACCTGATAAAGCGGCATGGTTTCTGAGTACCAACCACGTGCTTTCATGTTGTCCATGTCGTAGCCAAAAACCCATAGTCTGGCTTGTGCCGTTACATCCTCTAAAATGTCATCGTTGACCACATGATTAAAAGAACGAACTACACTTGCACACATCTGCTGGGTTTTGCCGCCATCGGGTGAGCCCGTCAGTGTGAGTACGTCCCAGATCTTATAGGTAATGCCGCCAGGTTGACCTTTTATAGACAAATCTTCCTGGTCCGGCTTTTTTAAGTCACGCTTATACGGTGTAAGGGGGTGTGACCACGATCCCGCATAATTGGCACCATAATTCTGCGTCTTATAGAGTTTCACCAACTGGCTACAAGACTTCCCGGTAAGACTGCATTCGCCAGCAACATCTTCGACTATCAGTCTTATGCGTCTTGGCATCGCCCAGAACATATGTAGCGGGTGCACATCTTTTTGATAAGTTTCGCTCCCCTTCTTTGCACTGACTCGAGTTTTACCTAACCATGGGAACACAGTGTCACAGTGTAAATCTGGGGCGGAGTAACGTTCATCATTAGGCGCAACGTTTAACCACAGTTTTTGCCAGAGCGGGGAGTTTTCATTTTGTGGCATTACCAAGGTAGTAAGCGGGCCACCACCACGAAGTCCGGTACGATTTCCCTGCCCACCAGCAGGAGCATTTATCTGGAGAGTAAAAAGCGCCAAAACCGCCATAGGCAAAGACATAACTTCACCAATCCCTCTTTTAACAAAGTGATCGGTATTCAGCTTTAAGCCATTTCCACCTGGCGCTTCGATGAGTAAACTCGATACTGAATTTCGCTTCGCCTCATCCAAACTGTCATAGTCCTGCATAAACAGCGGGCCATCACCCGTGGCATTGAATGCATGTTCTGCTTTTGAAAATGCTTGCTTGAGCACTTCAGCAGTTGGTGGTTCAAGATAGTTATCTTTCCATTCGAACTCATCATCAGGCGCGAAGCAGGTTTGCAATAGCCCAATCGTAAACTGATAGGCTGCGCCCTGAAAATCGGCTCTCGGTAACGCAAAGTCGATAACTTCTGGTTTTGCAATGGCGGTTATCGGCAACGTTTGTTCAATAAGACTTCCGTCTGGTTGTTGCACCTTAAATATCAGCCAAGGATCTTTAAGTAAGTTCATAACTCTTCCTTGATTATTTTTTGATAAAAACCAGATCCCGGAGAGTAACCAAACCGCTCATCATTCTCCGGTATCCAGCATTGTTTAAATTGAAGCACTGGGTATTTCGCGATCAATTTATCCAATTGCTCCTGATATTTTTCCGGCACTGGGCTTAAATTGTCTGCGTACTTATTTTTTGCGAGTTTCAGCGTACTTAACTGTATTGCATGCTGTTTATGCTCGCACCAAAAAGTTAACCGTTCCTGCGCATCTACTTGTAATAGCACAATCTGCACTTCTTCCCGCTCACTGAGCCGGGTATTAATTTCAACCTCATCTTCTTCCCAGCGCCCACGGCTCGTTATCTGGTATCCCAATTCCCAGTTGAGCTTTCTGGCAAATGCCTGATTCTCTCTCGCTCTTTCATTACCCAGAACCCTTTGTTCCTGGGCAATTAAACTAGCAGGGATTTGCTCTCTCCCTTCATCGCTATATACCGCTTCGATTAACTGTCTAGCATCCTCGGGCATGCACATGGTGCCTAATTTCAGCAACTCTCTCATGCCCAGCCATAATCTTCCGGCCGATGGGTATACATAGCTGGTATTTCTGAAATCTTTTCTTACCCAGTCTTCATTTGGGTTATCACTCCATTGTGGTGCATGTATGATCAGTTCGGGTTGCTCCCGCTGATCTGGTTCACCCGGTGTAAACTTACCCTGCATGTCTCGGGAGTGGCGATGTAATCGCCCGGTTCGCTGGATCAAATCATCAATCGGGCAAATATCTGAAATCATCAGATCACAGTCTGCATCTAAGCTTTCCTGAAAAACCTGCGTCGCTACCAGTACTTTCCCGGAGCGTGTATCCGCCTCACTGTGCTTACCAAATACCTTTAATACCTTTGCTTCAATAGTATTTCTATCATCCAGGGTGAACCTGCTATGAAATAAAATACAATCATCAGGGTTACTCATTCGAGCAGACAATGTTGAGTATGCCGCTAAGGCGTCATCAACGGAGTTTCGCACCCATACAACGCAGTTCCCGCTTTCTGTAGCGTTGATAATACGCTCAATACAATTCGCTTCATCATGCAAAAATGTTACCGTTACCGCTCGACTCACTTCTTCCCGACTGAACAAAACTTCTTCTCGCACTGGATTATCTAATTCGGGTGTAACATGTGTCGCAAGAGGGAAATCGTTCAATCCGGTTCTTGTGGGCGGTTTCACAGCATTTCCTGCTGACGCTTGCCATATTTCTACCAGCTTTTTACGCTGCTTTAAGGGTAATGTTGCAGTGAGTAAAATGACGGACCCGCCCTGATGGAAATGCAGTTTGAGTAATGCTTCCAGCAGTTCAAACATGTATTCGTCTGCCGCATGGACCTCATCAAAAATCAGCACCTTGTTGTGCAGCCCCAATAACCTGAGGGATTGGTGCCTTTTCGGTAGCACCGCCAGTAGTGCCTGATCAATAGTGCCAACACCTACTGGTGCCATGAGTGCTTTTTTACGAGAGTCAGCAAGCCAGCAGTGACATTCTGCGATAGCGGTTTTGTCTTCGCCATTGTACTCAGAGTTATCTTCACCTGAAGTGATAACCGTTTGCTGGAAAAGTGGGTTCATCTCCCGGGCACCATGAGCCAGCACAATACTGGGCTTTTCTGCCTCCGACTCATACATACTCAGATAATGTTCGGTCACCCGTTTATACATGGCGTTAGACGTAGCCATTGTGGGTAAACCAAAATAAAAACCACTCGCAACACCTTTTTGCATGAGCCGGTGGATTAATGTGAGCGCAGCTTCCGTCTTGCCTGCTCCCGTCACGTCTTCCAGTATGAATAACTGTGGAGCATCTGTGATTTCTACTTTTTCAGCCCAGCTCTGCAATGGGGTAGGTTTAAAACCAAAGCTATTCTCAACTGAAAAGAAAGGCGCAACGTTGAATGAGCGAATGAGTTGTTTACTCTCAAGTGCTTTTTTGGCCTGAAGTCTTGTTCGTTGCCAATATGTATCTAACGACATTTCACCTGAAACGTAGGGAAAGTCAGCTTGATCTGATCCTATCCAATCACAAAGCACTGCTATGCCTGCAATGTGCCAACTGACTTGTTTTAGTTTTGCTAACCACTCGGTATCATTTTGATATATGATTTCGGTAAGTTCTGGTTGGAATAGTACAATTAAATCTGCCGTAAATGCTTCTGATGCAGTTAAATTTTGACTTTCAGTGAAGCCCTCAATTCCTGGCTCATCAAGCTCTACGGGAACTCCATGGTGCCCTAACATACAATCCATGATGATATTTAAGGGCTTGGCTAAATATGATTGTTGCCTTCTATTTAATCCATAACCTGCTGTGCATCGCTCGCAGATTTGCTTGCGCAGTTTTCTCCAAAACCAGGTACCTAGCCTGTCATGGCGATAATGCGAACCGTCGTAGCTCTTTCGACTATTGGGCAAGATGAGTTTTGATGAACCGCTTGAATACAAAGCCTGAAAGGCAGAAGCAAATTTCCCAAGATCATGCATCGCCATAAAAAAGCTCATCAGGGATGTAAATTGATCTCGAGGTATTGCCAAATAATCGCTTAATTCACCAGCAAGCTTGGTATCAGTGTCAAGCCACTCATAACACACCGCCGCTACATCCAAGCAATGGTAAGGCAAGAGGTGATAATCTGCGCCCGACTGCTCACTGTCTTTTTTAGCTTTACCCCAATATCTAAAATAGGGAGGTAGTTCCTTATCCATGCTATTCCTTCATATTCGGAAAATACTGTTTAAGTCTGAGCTATCCCCACGAATAGTAAAATAAAGTCAAAGAGTTAGGGAACATTCATGGCATTTGGTGATCAGATCTTTCGCCAAAAAAAACCAACACAGACTTCGTCTAGTCATTGATATTTTCTCCTATATTAATCAATGATTAGATTTTAGGGGCTTAGCTTAAGAATAAAAGAGCGGTCTATTTTGACCGCTTACCGTATAACACGTTTTCTTTTAGTAGAAGCTCTTTTGACATCGAACCAGACAGAGAATCTTCACTCACTTGCTTTGCAAGCTTGAAAACATCTAATGTATACATGTCGTCTCCGAGAATAACGAGCCACCTATAGATTAAGTGGGGGAAAGGCGTAGGTAGCGCCTTCCCCCCATGTATTGCGATAATACACAACCTCAAACTCAGTATAGCTAACTTTTCCTTCAAACAAAGAGAAGGTTCTTTCAAATAAGTGTATTTGCCCGACGACTGAAAAAGCTAACCACTTTTGCTATTTCAATACGAACCATTCTGCGCTCTTGCTTTGAAAATAAAACTACTCACCTATTACATATGCCTGTCTATAATAATGCGTCATGGTCACTGTAGGCTTCTTCAGTGATAGACCGCAGTGTTTTTATAATCGCCAAAAGCTCTTTATTCTCGTTCATCGAGTTTGTTATAAATGAAGAAATAGTATCGAGAAACCTTTCGGGTATAGACGTTAGCGAACTTTTTGTTTGAGGTTCTTGCAATATTTGATACAAACGTTCTGAATTTTCCTCAGTATTTTCACCTGACGCCAATTCAATTAAGCAGGCTGACAAGATAAGAGTTCTCGTTTCATAGCTTTCCCACGATGTTCCCTTAAAATTCCACCACAACTCGTCATTGGCGATTTCTTTCCAGCCTCTGACATGTTCCAGCATGATTGGAAGTTGCCGTTCTAATTCACGTATCCCCTCTTCGTCCTGTAAATCTTCTGATTCACTCAGAAAAAACTGATCAAAGTTAAGTGGCTTCGATATGTCATAACCGATTTTTTCTATCGATGAAAGTGACAATCTTAGTTTTTCAAATTTTCGCGATGCACGGGAGGAAAATAACGCAAGTCGTTCATGCTCGTGTTTAGCATCCAATAAACGTGAGATAAGCCTGTCATAAGCATCATCCCCAAAGTATTCGATAAATAAGGCTTTGGTGAAAATGTTTACAAAATATTCATAATCGGAGTCTGGAGCAAGGGGTAGCCCACTGTCTAGAGCTTTAGACAATTGTGCTAGATGATTTTTTGCCGTGCTTGGCGAATAAAAATAAACCACGTTGAGAAGTCTAACTTTTTCGTCGGTGCTAAGATCTGAGCCTAGTTTGGTATGAAAGCCATAATCACTAGACTCTACGAATGCCGGAACTATTCGGCTGAGTGCCTCTCTATTTTCATCCCATTCGTTTTTACCAATATACTTGATCAGCTGCATAAACAGCTCCCACCTTGATAGTGAAACGTTGCAATCATGACTATGGGATAAATTCAGCAAGAAGTTTTTCCGCCCTTCGCGGCGATACTCATGCTCTGGCCAATGCTCTAAAGCTAAGGTGGCATAATGAATAAACTCTTTTTTTAACTCCTCACCCACGCTGCTAGCATATTCTAAATTATCGTTTATCCAGTGTTCTTCACTCGTTACAGGGCTTTCAATAGTCCCAGAAAGTTCAGTCCTTGCATAAAGCTGATACTGCTCCCTTCTGTTTTCAAGTAATTCTCGATTATAAATCAACGCTAATAGGGCATTAGCCACACCGTTATCATGCTCAACCTCTAATGCAGTGTGCAATACATCTTTTGCGCCATCTATATCACCCATCAAAAATAGTTTTTCTCCTAATAGACGGTATACATGGCTGCTATGTTCGCCTCCACTAATTCTATGACGCAATTCAACAATGTCATTCCATTGCCCAATCAGATAGCTATTGGAAAAGTTAGATAGGCTGATGGGCTCTGCCTTTTGAATCATATCTTCAATAGAGTCTTTTTCGATATCAATGGGAAGGTTATTAATTATTGCTGAAGTTACAGAGCCCAAACATTCTAACGTTTGTTGTGAACGAAGAATATCATCGCTTAAGCGCTCCTTTATCCTAATAGCCGCCTTACGTAAATGCTCACCACTTTTTTTAGATTGAAGCTTAACTTTTGGTGCAAATATCGAAGCGTCTTTGCTCCTGCCAAAAAGACCAGAGTAAGGCTGAAGTAATGCTATGTTCTGTACAATTGTCTTGGCTTCAGGCGTAACTAGAAACTTTTCAGGTCGCCCCCTACGCTCACCTGTTTCTTCAACAATATACTTACTGTAGTTTTCTTTACTTGTAAGCACTGTGTTTACGTATTTAGCTAGTGCTTTCTCATTGTTAAAACCCATTCTTTTCAAAAGCGTCGCTGTTGGAATACCTTCACTAACTTTCATTTTACTTCCTTATAATTTTTGATTTTCTTTATGTAATTAGCATGATTCAAGATCACGGCAGTTCCACCGCCGCTATACAACAATCTAAAGCCTCTCGATAGCTTGCAACTTTTGACTTTATTTAATGACTTGATGTTTTTCCAGTGATGCTTGGTAAAAGGCACAGCTAGTCGTTCTTTGGCCTTTAAGAATATTCGCTCTGGGCAGTGCCCTATGGATATTAACTTCATTTGAATCTCCACTTATTAATCGGAGATTAGATTTTCTGGGCTAGCAAATAGCTAGCATAGGTATTTTTGACTTTTTTTTACTACTCAGAAATGTCCGGAAGTGTGTGTTTCCTGCTCTTCATAGAACGATTGGCTCTCATGGTACTGAAATGTTTTGTTCAAGCATCGCCTTCAGCCTCTTCTACCATTTAAATTATCTTCAGTAGCGAGCAAATACAGAATGCAACCCCCATAGATACTATCTACTTCTTCGCCTGCATACTAATATCAACATTTCCTAGCAAGAAATTCATCGCTTCTCGCTCAGTCATATCACCAGCAACTTGCTTGCCCAATCTTGCCCAATTTTCAATTACCTCTTCAGGCGTTTTTGGCAGTGTTTCTAAATAAGCTTTCGCTTCAGCGATAAGCTCATCTGACAGTTCTACTTTCTTTGTTTTCATAGTCTTTTCCTAGAGTTTAGTACGGTTTCTTGCCGCTGGTAGAGTTTGGTACAACCACGTTTTGTCGTGACGATACAGCCACATATAGTCAGCATATATAGCTTTTTTTATATTCTTACGCGTCAATTCGGGTAGGTTGGACATAGTATTGAGTAACGATTGCCGAGCGTCTTTCCGTCGACTTTCTTTGCGAAGGTTACGCCGCTTTTCGCTTAGCCCCAATACGCCATTAATGAAAAGTTCTACTGTTGAAACGGATACTCCTTCTTCATAAGCAATCGTCTGCCTATGCACTCCGGCCTTGGCTTTCGCTATTATTCGTGCTTCTATATCAGGAGTGATAAACTTAGTACGCTTTTGGTACTTAACTCCTATTTGACGCGCTATACTTTTTACATAATTGACACTTCGGTTAACTTCTCTTGAAGTGGGTCGAAGTTGGTTTATTCCAAGTTGATAATAGCCAATAGTCTTAAACCTATCTCTTTCTAATATCTGATTATGCAGATCGCGATTCACCGAAGTTTCCGGTTGCCGAACTGAGAGGAGATCAAGTACGAAGCAGAGGAAAATATGCTTCGTCGGATGGCAGTAGTAGTCGGTGCAATGAATGAGGTTAAACACTACATTCTCAGACAGAATGCGAAAATTGAACACTTTCTCAGACAGCAAGTTAACGGCTTCCATTAGCACTGCCATATCTACATTTTGGCCCCGATACTGATTCTTAAGCCGTAACAATTCTGACGGACCTCCCCAATAATCCTCACGGCAATCTGGAATATTGAACTCAAAATCAGAATTGAACCGGAGAAGCAGTCGAGCTAATCGTAAGGCATCTTTTGAAGCGATCACTCCATTACTTTCATCTTGTTGCGGTGGCAATTCAAACTTACGCGTACACTGTTCTACCTGCACTAGCTCTACGTCATGGGTCGTGCAGCATGTTACGCCTTGTAATTGATGACTAAGATGCCAATATGCTATGCCGTATTGTAACTTGTCCCGCTCGATACACAGCGGGCAGTACCGACTGCCTCCAAGAGAAGCAATTCCGGCCTGAGCAACACTTGAAGCGTTTGCTAGATTTTTTCCTGACTTTGATAACATGGCCTCTTTTAACGCTATAGGGCAAGAGACAAAGCCTGAGAACAGTGGATAAAATGTATGATGCTGCAATAACGTATCGACTTCGTTGCCAGTGGCTCTAGCGATATGCTCAATTCCTAAAGGTAATCGCTGATCGATGTTTATAGGCGCTTTGCCAAACAATCGTTTTGCTGTTTTCCTGTGATTTTTTTCCGCCCAGTAAACATGTAAACGTGCAGCGTAAGAGTAGATAGTTTCATCTGGATATATTGGTGGAACAAATTCATATGTCATGACAAATTCCCTCCTACCATATCCTCAGCAAACTTCATCGCTAGAAGGAATATCAATGGATGGCGAACTGGCGCATTCTGTTTCAGCTGTTGTGTAAGCCCTAAACTTGGTCTTGCTAAAAAAAATTTAAAACACTGCTCATTTGGACAAAGTGCATTGAGAGAATCTGCCGCATAGCTTCGCCATGCATTTCGATACTCAATATTGATGCGCATGGTATATGGCGTTTCTTTCGCCCTAAAAGCGCGTGCCATATCAGATTTGATGTCTTTAATTCGCTCACGATTATGTATGGTACGGATTTTAAGCAACTGTTTCGACGCCACGTCTAACCATGTCCGAAGCGGATCGGCCTGAACCGAAGCAGAGTTGGCAGCGACAAAGTTGGTTATTACAGGATAATCTAACAATGTTTTGTCAGGTTTCATTGAGAACTGATGCAGTGGTACACGATGTTTTTCACAAACATACAGCGACGTTACTTGATGCGCAGCATGCCACATTGGTGTTCCGTAACGCTCAATATCATCATCACGGCAATGCTCGCAGAACTTCATTGGTTTCAGGCTATCGAGTAACTCTTCACCTTCGAAAATGCTTCGCTTGGACTTAACTTTTAAGTTAACTTGCTGTACGTGTTCTTTATAAGCCTTCTCATCCAAAAAGCCTCGCCAATAACGTGAGCCTAAGTGCTCTTGCAAAAGCGCGCCACTACGCTCGCGTTCTGAAGGTCGGTAGGCAAAACAAGACGCTACTCGCGGAAACAGTTGGTGGAGCTTACCCATTTGAGTTGAGCCGCTGAAAGACATTAATCTTCGTGGTTCAATACCACAAGTCATCTTGCGCAGTCGCGCAAGATAAGCTGGTAGGTACTCTCCCGGCAAAATAGGGATTTGATTCGCGTAGTGGTCGATAATATGCTCAGACATGCTTTAACCTCTCATAAACAATTTATGAGCAGCTTGGCCTCGCTCTTTTGATAGTTTTGAAGCAACATTTGGTTCGATGTTATCGCGCTTAGCTTTCACCGCTTTATGAGTAGATTTAGCTTTAGGGGTAGGCGATTGAAATTCAGCGGTAAAGGCAGCTTCAGTATTTTTGGCGGGTTTGCCAAGCAAGCTTGTCAGCGGCAAAAGCGTAGCTTTCTTGATTTCGAAAACGTCTTTTAACAACTTCTCGCTTAATACGTTGCATCGTGTTTCTAAAACCCGTCTTATCAAAGC
Organism: Alteromonas sp. RW2A1; assembly: GCF_001886475.1. Lineage (NCBI taxonomy): Bacteria > Pseudomonadati > Pseudomonadota > Gammaproteobacteria > Alteromonadales > Alteromonadaceae > Alteromonas > Alteromonas sp. RW2A1. The sequence goes on from NZ_CP018031.1 coordinate 3,102,777, forward strand.
TTTGCAATAAATTTGTAATGCACTCTGATTACCTGCTGTATAAGTATAAATCAAGCGCTGATGTGCGTCAGTGACAGCTATATCTCGGCAAAAAACAAATCCTTGCAGTATACCTTCAACCAAATTCTGCCAGTATTCAGAATCAAGCGTGTAATTGTGGTGAATAATATCTGCATCTTTTTTGTATCGACGGAAAGTTTGCGAGTTGCATGATAAGAACTCTTCAGTTTCAGGCGTGCCTACCAACAAAATAGGTAAACACAAGAAATTAAAGATGCGTTGTAAAAACTTAGCATTTTTAGAGTCACTCCCCTTCTTTTTCCCGCTCTCCGTTATAAACGTCTGAGCTTCATCAAGGACTACAAGCCCAACCCCATGTTGCCAACACGCGTTGCGCAACTTTTTAAGGAGTTCATCTTCAGTATTACGGCTTGGTAAGTCAGCGTAAAAAGTCGTTCCAGCATTTTTGTCAATTGATCTTAAAAGTTCTTTCAACACACTCAAGGCTGAACGGTCAGTTAGCTTTGTCGTAATAACTGGGACTTGTAGAAAAGGCTTTTTAAATGCCGTATCTTCAGGTGGGTGCATAATTGCAGATGGGATCATAGATGTTGCAATTTTAACGGCTTGGGTTTTGCCAGCCCCCGAAGGTGCAATGGTTGAACCGCCTGTTTCAAGCTCACTTTCAACTTCAATTATCCCTTCGACCTTGTCATCATCACTCAATGCAACAGCATTCATCATTGCGTAATAGCTGGGATATGCGATGTTTTTAAAACGGTAACCTAATTCCAGCATTTCACACATCGCCTGATAGACCTCCCATGATAAATCACTGGGCACATAGAATTCGGTTTCATAAGCAGCAACCCGATCTTTAGCACTGGCATTGCTAAAGTCATATTCTTTATCAGGTCGCTGCTCAACAAGGGTGAAATAGGTTTGCTTGTCGCTAATAAAATTCAACTTTTTTACAAGTGGGTTTTTAGCTGTGGGGGACACCCACTGCGGTTTTTTAAGTGTATTTGTCATGGCTAGAATCCTTTAGTTATTGGTAGAGAGGCCGCTTATGGCTGATTGAACAATAGATGCGTTGTGCTGTGCTTGAGCGTATCGGTCAGCGTTTGTGTTTTCCGCTCGCCCCTTAGCAGGCGACTTACCCTCGCTGCGAAGCAAGCCTCTCAGCTGCTTGATATTGCTATTCGCTATATCAATCTGACGCTTTACCCGGATCGATTCTTCAATAGCATTGATATGCCTAGCATTGGACTCGAATACCGACAATTCTTCTAAAATCTCTATTGCTTGAGAGAAATGAAGGTTTTTTACCAGCTCATTAGTATCAGCCACTTCAAAAGTTATGATGTCACTTGATTCTTGCCCCATCTTAAACCAAAGGTGCTGATTCCAAGATGGCAACATCATGACTTCAACTTCATAACCTGAGCGGTATCGTTGGAGAACAATTTCCTGTCTGAATTCCTCAAACTTCTTATTATCGGTTTGATAGGTAATTTTCTCTTTTTTCAGCTTCAGGCCACTGTCTGTTATTACTCCGGTACGTTTTGGCAATAACTCGGCCATTAAACTCTTCGGATCTACGGTTTTACCTCCTCCCATCAGCTCTTCTAGTCCCCAGTTCCATAGATCTAGAGGTGTAGGACTCACGCCGTTTAATAGGTGCTCTTGTGTAAGTTTCTTTTTAACAACTGTATCTTTGTTATAGGCAATAACTTCGTGCACGAGAATGTGATAAAGGTCATCAATGGTATAGCAGGCGTGATTTGAGGTATCTGCCTTTGCCTTTGGCCGACCTTTTATTAACGCTCCCGGCAAGGCATGGATGCACATCCTATTTAACTTATTAAAAAGTCCCTCAACTGTGCCTTTTGCTCGACCAACATATGCCTCAGTTATCTGAATTGAAGTCAGTCCTACCTTTGACTTAATCAGAGCCGCCATCTTTTTATCGAGATATTCAGCCCCCCGGTCGATTACTAAGGTGTGGCAAACGTGATTACAAGGCCAATCTCCGGGGCGATAATCAAAACCCCACTGCTTACAAAAGCTTTCTTTTTCAGTCATGGCATTAAAAAGTGCTAGTGTTACCGATTCCGCATTAGCCCCGTTTAAAGATAAGTGGAAGCCCACAATCATTGTTGTCGCTACATCAATTACTGTATAAAGAATTGGGCGTTCTATAACGAGCTTTTCTTCCGTGCAAAACTTAGAAACGAGATGCACATCCAGCACAGTGGCATCAATTTCGTACATATGGCTCGGACCGACCACATGCTTCATCACCGTACTTTTCTTAATACGAAGCTTATTTCGAAACTCTTTTGCTCCCCGCTTTATTCGTTCGAACTCCGCCCTATTTTTACAAGCATCCTCTAAGCGCGTAATAAATTGTTGTGGGGTTAAATATTTCTCAGGTACATAGTCCCAATATTTATTGCCTAACTCGTCCTCAAAAAGCAGTTCAGTTGCGTACTTAGCATTGTATTGGCGACACAAACTTTTCATGCTGTGATATTGGAGTGTGGGTAAGTCATTTTGCTTGAACCGCTTTACTGTTTCAGCATCTCCTCTATGCGCTATGCGTTTAATGGCATGAGTAGACTTACTCTTGCGTCCCCTTCCTTTCGGAAATTGCCTACGAGCCTCATCTGTATCAGCAGGTAATTGCGTATTTTTCCCACAATTTCCAAAAGCTGGTATAAGCGCGTCTTCACATTGTCCATAAGCGTAGTATCGGCAAAGGGTATCCCAAACGAAGTCGTATGAGACCCCTAAGCTTTTCGCAAGTCCTTGCAAACTTTTAGTCGGAATATCGCCGTTAAAAAACGCTTTGCGACGCTGAGGGAATTGCTCAAAAGCCTCCACAGTGCGAAGCTTTAATTTAACCTTATCTTCGAGCTTCTGGCATCTGTCAAAATATGCTTTGATCTTATCGCCGTCTCCTCTTGGGATATTTTGGGACAGCCGCATATCTCGGTAGTATTGAGTATGCACACCATCCAAAAAGCCTTGGCTTTCAAGTGAGAATTCATCCCAGTTAATGATATGGCGATAGCCTTCATGCGAAAACTTAATTGGGCTGCCAATACGATGAACAAATGGCTTTCTGGGACTTTTTTTGATTTGCTGACATAGCACAACCATATCAGAACCGTACTCATACTCGACAACGGTAAATCGCGCTGGTTCCTGACCACTCGCGCTCGTGCTAGGTGCAACGAGTACTTTATTTAACGCCAAATCCATTGCTTACCTCCTAGCGGAACCGGACGATTGAAAATAATTTCTTTAGAAATATCTACGGGGAGGCGCTGCTGCCATATTAGCTTCCAAAACGCCACTCGAACTTCGCCAGTGGAAATGCCTAACTCCCCGGCTATTTCTTTTAATAACGGGGCAAAGCTTGTATGGGGGGATGTACTAAACCAGTGAATAAAGCTTGTCTCAATATCCTGAAGAAGTGATGCACCAATCTCCCGCTCACTTCGGGCTTCTGCTTCCAATAGATTTCGAGCGAAGATATCCTCACAAAAGTGCTGTGCTGATGTAATAAGACGCCACTCAATACCGTCATTCCGCCAATATTCGGCTTCAATATTGAGCTTATTACGTATGTTAAGGTCTCGACCGGCCTTGTCTGAAAAGTCACCGTCATCGTTGACAGTCTTAAGTGCCAATGCACACTGGTGCAGCTCACCTTCTCCATCTGTATAGTCGATCAGAAAGTCACTTGTCATCACGACCGCTTGGTCAACTTTAAGCGCGTGCCGAATGTGCTTACCCTTGGGGCGATAACTTGGATGCTTTACGCTCATTGCATCTGCAATTTCCAACGTATTTGATATCGGTAGCAGTGGATACTGCGTTTTTACAGATGTTATGTTTGGAACAAACGCTAGGTATCGAAGTAGCTGAGTTTCCAAAATGGACAGAACCTCATGTGTTTGGTCCGATTCCGGATTAAAAACTTTACTACCTTTACCTACCGTGGGACTGCGCTTCACTTTTATGTATGGAACATATTGCTGCGTGCTAAGCACTTCCTCTTCCCACTTAGCAATACGATTTAGCGTTAGCCAAGTAACGGGGGGTTGATTACCGACTGTATAGAAACCGGAAATTTGTTTGTTTTCTTTCATATAAGATCCTCCATGAAAATGAAGGTAGGCAAAGAAAACTGGTAGGAAAACTAAAAAATCACCAATTTATTAATGTTATTGGTAAATACAATAATTTATAAAAACACATTCTGGCGATTTGACAACAGTTAACTGACCTAGGAAAGTCAAGAAAGCCTTACTTAATAGGCGGTAAAATTAGCTAACCTATAAAAACACACAGCTTTGAATAAAATGAAGGATTACTCGCCATAAGAACACATCTTTTAAATTAGGCATAATCTGTAATATCAGAATAGACCTGCGCTAGCGGTTAGCTAATTCGGAGGTTTACGGAATTAAGAGCGACTACACTAGGTGTTGACAAAATTTTTTATACACTCAACTACGGCTCTTTTTTAGTTCAGGCCCGAAAGCCTCCCTTAGTGTAATATTGAATCCCGTAATTGACGCCTAACCGCACAATAACCCCCAAATTTTAAAAACAAGAATTTAAATAATTTATTGCTTATTATTTTATTCCAATTGACAAAATTATATTTTTTGGAATAGTCTATGCGCTAGTAAGACGTATCTATAAATAATCCTTCGAACAGTTTTTCACTATGTGATGTTCGACTAGCAAGGAGACAGCTAGTGCACTCGTCACTCAAGCAACTCATTTCTGAATCAAAAACGCTTTTTCCGTTTGATGAGCCCGAAAGAGTAGAACTGGTATCTACCTGCTTTGTATATGCTGTAATGGCAATGAACAACGATTTACCTGATGGTGTCGAGCACAGGCAACCTGTTACCTTCCAAGCGCTTAATGTGATGCTTAATAAGACGTTTAAGCTATCTTCCTTAAGAGTTTCCCATCAAAATATCCCTGAGTATGAAGGTTCACTTACGCAGTTTATTAATCAACTATTGCAACTGCTAGAACAAAACATCATCTCTGCGCATACACTAACTGAAACAGTGTACTACATGCACAATACTTCAAAGTTTAGCTATGCAATACCACCTGAAGTATGCGAGCTTGGTATTGCTCTTTTGGGCGATCAATGCAGTGTGTATTGCCCTTTTGAAAAAGGATATAACTTTGCGCTTCGTCTTCCAGTACACACAGAAGCGATATGTGAAACAGGGAGCCGCGAAGACGCACACTATGCTAAACTTCTTAACTACCTTCATAACGGAAGCATAACTGTCAAGGATTCAGACCCGATTCTGAACCCCAGATTGGTAGACAATGATAAGCTTAAGCAGTTTGAGGCCTCAATCGCAATGCCGCCTTTTGGTCAAAGACTGAAAGAAAAAATCACTATCGATATTTGGGAGAGATTCCCAGAAGAGTCACTGATGGGCGAAGTGTACTATTTACGCCATATGTTAGCGCACAGTACAAAGAGAGTAGTCTGTTTCGTATCAGATGCTTTTCTTTTCCGTACCGCTGCTGGCGAAAAGCTTTTCAAAGAAAATATGATTGAAGAAAACTGGCTTGAAGGCGTAATTGCCCTACCTAGCGGATTACTAAGCCACACATCAGCTCCAATCAATGCAGTTATCCTTAACAAAGAAAAAAGTGGTAGCCACGTCAAGTTCCTGAATGCTCGCAGTTTTAAATTTACAGAGCCGCTGTCAAAAACAAAGAACCGCCTAAGAAACGTTCAGCAAATTATCCGCGAGTTTAACAGCGTATCATCTTCAGATTATTCAATAGATATTAAGCCTTCGCGCATCGAAGAAAACGATTACAACCTATCTCCTGCCCGCTATGTATTAACAGATGATGACAGGAAGCTTTCTAACTTTTTATCCCAATTTAGAGAAGCGCCACTTAAGGAGCTAGTTGAATTCATCCGGCCACAAGCACTAAGTCATGATGATAGTTCAGACGTTACTTTTTCAGAGTATGGACTAAACAACGTAAACGATATTAATCACCTTGAAGGTAAACCCCGCCTCGTAAAAGTGAGTAAACGCCTTAAAAAGCGTGCTGAAAAGCAACGGATTCAAGCTAATGATGTTCTAGTCGTTTGCCGTGGCGCGGTAGGCAAAGTCGCCTTTGTTCCAGAACGGATAGAAGAGAACGCCGTTGCGAATCAAGCCTTTACCATTCTTAGAGTAAAATCGGGGTGCAGAAGGATGACGCCCAAAGCGCTTTTTCAATACTTTTTGTCAGAATTTGGCAAATACCAACTAACTTCTTTGGCGACAGGAACCACATCATTAATGCTTTCCAGCAATGATATCCAATCGATGAAAGTTCCGGGTTTCGAAACATCGCAACTGGAAGTATTAGGTGTAGCGCATGACCAAATCACAGAAAAATTTGTACAGATTGAAGCTTTACGAACTGAAATTGAGAACGCGAATAAAACAACCTTTGAAGCGATAACATCTTGAACGCTGTTTAAGCGCTTTTCAACAGAATCAAAATATTTACAGGCTTGGCAACCGCCTGTAGGACAAATTAGATAAGGGAACCCAATGGCAATTAAAAAAACAGAACTTTATTCATCACTTTGGGCAAGCTGCGACGAACTTCGTGGTGGTATGGACGCAAGCCAGTATAAAGATTATGTGCTCACAATGCTGTTCATGAAGTACGTTAGCGATAAATACAAAGGTGACCCATATGGCATGATTGTAGTGCCTGACGGCGCTAGCTATGACGATATGATAGCCGCTAAAAACGATAAAGAAATTGGCGATAAAATTAATAAAATCATCGCAGCCCTTGCCGAAGAAAACGACCTAAAAGGTATTATAGATGTAGCTGACTTCAACGATGAAGACAAGCTAGGTAAAGGCAAGGATATGGTAGACCGACTCACTAAGCTGGTCGGTATTTTCCAAGGGCTAGACTTATCATCTAATCGTGCTGGCGGTGATGATTTGTTGGGTGACGCATACGAGTACTTAATGCGACATTTTGCCACTGAGTCAGGAAAGTCAAAAGGTCAGTTTTATACTCCATCTGAAGTTTCGCAAATTCTGGCTAAAGTGGTTGGCATTAAAGAGGACACTCCGCAGGATGCGACTGTGTATGACCCCACCTGTGGGTCAGGTTCACTATTGTTAAAAGCCAGTGACCAAGCAGAGCGTGGCTTAACCCTCTATGGGCAAGAGATGGACAATGCGACTAGCGCACTTGCCCGTATGAACATGATTTTGCATAACAATACAACAGCAAAGATATGGAAAGGTAATACACTTGCCGAGCCACAATGGAAGGATGCCCCTAACCAACTTAAGGCCTTTGATTTTGCGGTAGCCAACCCTCCATTTTCTAATAAAAACTGGACGAGTGGCTTAACGCCAGAAAACGATTTGTACAACCGTTTCACATGGGGTATTCCACCTGAGAAAAACGGTGACTACACATTCTTACTTCACATTATTAAAAGCTTAAAAAGCACAGGTAAAGGTGCTGTAATCTTACCGCACGGTGTATTATTCCGTGGTAATGCTGAAGCAACGATTCGCGAAAACCTCATCAAACAAGGCTACATCAAAGGCATTATTGGCCTGCCAGTCAATCTATTTTACGGAACTGGTATTCCTGCGTGTATTATCGTGATTGATAAGGAGCACGCGCAAAAAGCGGTTTCTAATTTTAATGAGAGTGACACTGACTTACCAACCGTATCAGGTCGCCCCATCTTTATGATTGATGCCAGCAAAGGCTTTATCAAAGATGGCAATAAAAACCGCCTGCGCAGTCAAGATATTCATAAAATTGTTGATGTGTTTAACAAAGGCCGAGAGCTTGAGCGTTACAGCCGCTTAGTGGAAATTGATGAAATTGCCGCTAACGACTACAACCTTAACATCCCGCGTTATATCGACTCATCTGAGCCAGAGGACTTACACGATTTAAGCGCTCACCTGCAAGGTGGCATTCCAAACCGCGACATTGATGCGCTTGAGCATTACTGGCAGGTATTCCCAAGTATTCGAGCCACCTTATTTAAACCTGAGCCCAATCCAAAAAGAAGCGGCTATAGCCATGCATTAGTTGAAGCTAGCCAAGTTAAAAGCACGATTTTGGCTCACCAAGAGTTTAAAGATTTTGCAGCACGTAGCCTATTGCCATTTAAAAAATGGATACCAGAAGCGAAATTAAGAGATATTAAAGTAGGCGATAACCCGAAAAGCTTTATCTTTAACATTTCAGAGAATTTGTTAAATAACTATGCCAATAGCGACTTATTAAGCAAATATGATATTTACCAAATCCTGATGGATTACTGGGCTGATACCATGCAGGACGATGTGTATGTATTGGTGCAGGACGATTGGAAAGCAGGTAACACCCTTCGTGAGTTAGTGGCTAAAAAAGGTGAAAAACTCAAAGAAACGCCAGACTTAATCGTCAATAAGAAAAAGTACAAAGCCGAGATTATTCCACCTAGCTTAATCGTTGCCCGTTACTTTGCTAGCGAACAAACTCAGGTTGATGCGCTGCAAGCTAAGCAGGATGAGGCAACTCAAGCATTAGAAAGCTATCTAGAAGAGCATGGTGGTGAAGATGGCTTATTGGTTGAAGCTTTAAATGATAAAGACAAAATCACCAAAGCCAGTGTTGCTGCCAGAGCTAAGCTAGCAACCGATTCTGATGAAGTTAAAGCCCTGAAACAAGCAACCAAGCTGTTTAATGCCGAAGCGGCTGCGAAAAAAGCAGTTAAAGATGCACAGGAAGCACTCGATTTAAGCGTATTTAACCAATATCCAAAACTCACTATCGATGCAATCAAAACCCTGATTGTCGATGACAAATGGCTAGCCACATTACAAGCCAATATCGTTGCTGAAATTGAACGTGTTACCCAACAAATGGCAAACCGGGTTAAACAACTTGAAGAACGATACAGCTCGCCACTACCAACCCTTTCTAATTCAGTTGATGATCTTAGCGATAAAGTAGCAGACCACCTAAAAGCAATGGGCTTGGAGTGGTCACTATGAATGGTTTAGATCAACTTATTCCTGAGGGCTATAAAACTTCTGAAGTAGGCATAATTCCTGAAAGATGGAATGCAGTACTAGCAAAAGAAGTTGTTGAATTCTTTGGCGGATACGGTTTTAGCAGCCGATTAGCTTCAAATGATGGTACTAAATGGCTCAAAATAGCTAATGTTGGAATAAATGAAATTAAATGGGGTGCTGTTTCATATTTGCCAGAATATCTGCTTCAGTCTTTTAAAGAATATTCTCTAGCAGAAAATGATGTAGTAATGGCACTTACTAGACCTTTGCTAGGTGACCAATTAAAAGTCGCCAAAATAGAAAGTAAAGATTTGCCTGCGTTACTTAATCAACGTGTAGCCAAGCTGAAGCCTAAGAGCAGTAATAACCTCAATTATATTTACTACTCAATTCAACGAGAAGACTTTATCGCTGCAATGAATCTAGCAATGGCAGGAACAGATCCGCCAAATATTGGAACAAACGCCCTTGGCAAAATATTTGTCGCGATCCCTGAAGATGAAAAAGAACAAATCGCCATTGCCAATGCCCTATCCGATGTGGATGCGCTATTAACGGAATTGGAAAAGCTGATCGCAAAAAAACAATCGATTAAAACCGCCGCTATGCAGCAACTGCTGACAGGCAAAACACGTTTACCGCAATTCGCCACTTACACCGAAGGCGCTGTTGAAGGTAAGAGCCAAGGCCAGCCAAAAGACACAAAACCCAGCGAACTAGGCGAAATTCCTGAAGATTGGGATGTTGATAGAATTGGTGATGTTTCAACTGTTGATCCCCAAAATTTAGGGGCTGGCACTTCCCCAGACTATGAGTTTGAATACATTTCATTAGAACAAGTTGATAATGGAAAATTAATTGGAACTACACAATATAAATTTCAAGATGCCCCTTCACGAGCGAGAAGAGTTTTAAAACATAATGATGTTTTATTATCAACTGTGAGGCCGAATTTAAAATCTCACTTATTTATCAGAGATAAAGTAAAGAACTTAATCTGTTCAACAGGGTTTGCTGTCATAAGAAGTGGAAATATTAAATTATGTTCGGAGTTTATTTTTCATCACTTGTTTTGCCATGTCATTAATAACCAAATCGAAATGCTGATATCGGGATCAAATTATCCTGCAATAAATAGTAATGACGTAAAGAACTTAAAAATAGCAGTACCGCCCATTGAAGAACAAACCGCCATCGCTACCATCCTATCGGATATGGATAACGAAATCCAAACCCTTGAACAGCGCCTAGCGAAAACCCGCCAAGTCAAACAGGGTATGATGCAGGAACTTCTTACAGGGCGCACGAGGTTGCCATTTTGATTTGCACAAATTGCGTTTACCACAACGCTTTTAAGAGATTTGTGGCTAGTACAGGCATGAGCTCAGAATGTAGCTACTGCGGTAAAGAAAACATTTGTGTCGAAGATGAAGCGCTAGATAAATTTTTGTTAGATAAAATACACGAAATCTTAATCCCAACTAGTGAACTATCTGGCTACCAACAGGCAATAATATTCGAGTGTGGTAGTGATGAAGTCAGCGTTTTTGAACTAGGCGATTTCATTGAAATGTATGTCCCAATAGTGAATGGAACTTATCTTGAGGGACTGCTAGAAAGACTACCGAATGATACTAATGATAATGGCAGCTCAGTTTTATATGCTTTGGACGATGGAAATCTTGAAGACTTGAATGATTTTGAAAACCGTTGGGGTGGTTTCATTAACTCTATTAAACACCAAAAACGATTCTTCAATGAGTTGGCACTTTCCTTCTGCAATGACCTATTTAGTACGATTATTGATGACGACCAAATACTGCCTTCTTTAGTAGTTGATTTACCAATTACGCAAGCTCTCTACCGCGCAAGAGTTGCTTACAGCGTTAGAGATATAGAAACCATTGACGAAGACCCTATAAGAGAGTTAGGGGCGGTTCCGGCCCAGCTGGCTACTTCACAAAGAATGACACCAGCGGGAGTGTCCGCTTTTTATGCAGCCTTCGATCGAAACACTTGTATTAGTGAATTAAGACCAATTGTCGGCGATAATGTAATTTCTGGCGAATTCCGTCCTATCAGAGCTTTAAAGCTTTTGGACTTGGACGCCTTGAAGGATATTCAAATCGATGACGATATATTTTCCGACAGATGGAAAATGCTATCTCATGCTTATACATTTTTTCCTGAGCTAGTCTTTAAGCTTACTCGTCCATCCAGTCGTCACAATCAACATGATTACTTAACGACTCAAATCATTTTTGAGTACCTGAGCACTGAATTTGGTTCTCAAATTGATGGAATTATATATCCTTCAATTCAAACCAACGGGGATAGTTATAGTGTTGCCTTATTCCCAGAGCGTTCTATAGCAAACAACGGAACCATATCACTCGAAAATACTGACTCTTTTCAAGAAAATAGTGCTGCTTTGTTTTTTGTCCCTGAGTCAATCAGATTCCATAGAGTGAAAGGCGCACGCTACATCGCTACGGAAGAAGAAAACTCGGTAATGCTAACAACAGGTGATACCGTATTAAAGCGTCTTTTCCCAAGAGAGAGATATTGAATATGGCAATGTCTATTGAGGTAAGAATGCATGGCTGAATGTAATATTCAATATAAGGAACATTACTTTGTCGGTTGGGATGTAGGTGGCTGGAACTGCGCTAGAAACCGCAATAGCCGCGATGCTTTAGTTATCCTCAATAGTAAAAATAAAATTGTTGGCACGCCTTGGCGCGGAAACTTATCGCCGACAATTAATTCAGCAAGCAGCCAAGCTGAATTTATTAGGTCACTATTTTCGCTCTGCAAAACTGAGTACACAGTTGGTCACATTACCTTGGCAATAGACACGCCCCTTGGATTTAGTACGTATTTTCATGGCCTACTGACGGGGACATTCGCAGATTGTGACACCGCTAGTGCGCTAAACCCTTATCTATTTAGGTATACAGAGCGTTTTTTAGCTGAATGGGGCTACACACCTCTCTCCCCTATTAAAGATATGATTGGCAGTCAGGCTACAAAGGGTATACACACTTTGGCTAAGTTTGTGCCTAAGATACGACAAGCTGGAGTATGGCAAAGTGGTGACATCACCGCAATTGAAGCTTATCCGTCTCCCTGTGCTCATTCTGCCATTATGAATAAATTACAAAAAAGTGCGGTGCTTGAGTGGTGCATCAATGACATCGGTGAAGAACAATTGGTTGACCACCGCTTACCAACACAAGATCATATCGATGCGTTTATATGTGCTTTAATTGCCAAACTATTCGCTGAGCAGCCGGAAGTGCTAAGGTTTCCTGATGAAGCTGCGCCAGAGCAAGAAGGATGGATTTTTCTCCCTAAAGATTGCTTTGATGAGAACAATAAAAAAGAAAAATTTTTGATTAGTAGATAATTACAAGGATGAGGCCATGAGTAATGTCGGGCAAAAAGAACGGAAAACCCAAAACCGCGTGGTTAAGTTTTTTAAAGAACAGCTTAATTACGATTACTTAGGTAATTGGGAATACCGTGACGGTAACAGCAATATAGAAAAAGACCTGCTCACTAAATGGTTAAAAGGTCGTGGTATTTCTGACTCACTAATTACTCGCACATTACGTCAGCTCGACACTGCCGCAGCTCTTGGTGAAGGAAAAAAGCTCTTTGATGCAAACAAAGACGTTTATCGCCTTCTTCGTTATGGCGTAAAAGAAAAAGAAGGTGCAGGTGAGCAAAACCAAACTGTTTGGCTAATTGATTGGAAAAAACCAGAAGCGAACGACTTTGCCATTGCTGAAGAAGTTACAGTAAAAGGTGAACTGAAAAAGCGCCCTGATATCGTTATCTACGTAAATGGTATTGCGCTTGGTGTAATTGAATTAAAGCGCTCTTCAGTATCAGTCAGCGAAGGTATTCGCCAGAACTTAGACAATCAAAAGAAAGCGTTTGTACGTAACTTCTTTACTACCATGCAACTCGTTATGGCGGGTAACGACACTCAAGGTGTCCGCTACGGCACAATTGAAACGTCTGAAAAGTATTACCTTGAATGGAAAGAATGCGCTGGTAAAGAAAACCCCAATCCACTGCCAGCGAAAGGCATTACAACAGATAACTTACTTGATACTCATATAGCGCAATTGTGCGATAAAAGGCGCTTCTTGCAACTTATTCATGACTTTATTGTGTTTGACGCTGGCGTGAAGAAAACATGCCGTCACAATCAATTCTTTGGTATTCAGGCTGCGCAGAAGCACGTAAAAACACACGATGACGGCATTATTTGGCATACACAAGGCTCTGGTAAAAGCTTAACTATGGTTTGGCTTGCCAAGTGGATTCGGGAAAATGTAACGGATTCACGGGTTCTAATTATTACCGACCGAACCGAATTAGATGAACAAATAGAAAAAGTATTCTCTGGTGTTGATGAAGAGATCTATCGTACAAAAAGCGGACGAGACTTAGTTGCCACGCTCAATCAACCTAACCCTTGGCTGTTCTGCTCACTGGTACATAAGTTTGGTAGAAATGGCGAACCAGTCTCGGAAGAAGACGATGATGAAGCAACAAAGGACTACCTTGAAGCCTTAACCAAAAACTTGCCAAATGATTTTACAGCAAAGGGGGAATTATTTGTGTTCGTCGATGAGTGCCATCGAACACAATCGGGCAAGTTGCACGAAGCGATGAAAGCTATTTTACCTGAAGCCATGTTTATTGGTTTTACAGGTACACCGCTGATGAAAAAGGATAAGAAGAAGTCCTTAGAGGTCTTTGGCCCTTATATTCACACCTACAAATTTGATGAAGCCGTAAGTGACGGTGTGGTGTTGGATCTTCGATATGAAGCAAGAGATATCGACCAACATTTAACGTCAGAGAAAAAAGTAGATCAGTGGTTTGAAGCTAAAACTAAGGGTTTATCTAACCTTGCAAAAATGCAGCTCAAGCAAAGATGGGGCACAATGCAAAAAGTGCTATCTAGCAAATCACGTCTAGAGCAAATCGTTAGCGATATCTTGATGGACATGGAAATCAAACCTGCGCTCATGTCTGGCAGAGGCAACGCGATGCTGGTCTGCGCTAGTGTGCATCAAGCATGTGTTGTATATGACTTATTTAGCAAAACAGACCTCGCAGGTAAATGTGCAGTAGTAACCAGCTACCATCCCGCTGCCAGCACCATAAAAGGTGAAGAATCTGGTGAAGGGCTAACTGAAAAGCTTTTCAAATATAATACTTATCGCAAAATGCTGGCTGAGTATTTTGAACAAAGTGAAGAGGAAGCAGCAAAACGCGTTGAAGAATTCGAGAAAGCCGTTAAGAAACGCTTTATCGAAGAACCGGGGCAAATGCGTCTGCTGATAGTTGTAGATAAGCTGCTCACTGGCTTTGATGCGCCTTCTGCCACTTACCTCTACATCGACAAGAAGATGGCTGACCATAATCTATTTCAAGCAATATGCCGTGTAAATCGTTTAGACGGTGAAGATAAAGATTACGGTTACATCATCGACTATAAAGATTTATTTCGCTCTTTGGACAAAGCTATTAAAGATTACACAGCGGAAGCGTTTGACGGCTACGATGCTGACGATGTTAAAGGTCTTTTAAAGGATCGATTACAAGAGTCTCGTGCTGATTTAGATAACGCGCTCGAAGCGGTACGAGCTTTGTGTGAACCAGTTAAATCACCTAGAGATACCAAAGATTTTATCCACTATTTTTGCGGTGAGTCTGGTGTAGAACCCAAAGATGAGAATGAGCGCACTGAAAAAGAAGCACTACGTTTAACCCTTTATCAATCAGTCGCTAAGCTGATCCGTGCGTACACTAACCTTGCAAATGAAATGGAGCAAGCGGGCTACACCTTTGAAGAAGCCGAAAACATTAAAAAAGAAGTCGCATACTTTGAGAAAGTGAGAGATGAGGTAAAACTAGCCAGTGGCGACTTACTCGAAATGAAGCGCTTTGAGCCAGCAATGCGACATCTTTTAGACATGTATATACGTGCTGATGATAGTGAGTCGCTAATGGATTTTGAAGAGTTAGGCTTGATTGATTTGGTAGTCAATAATAACGGTAAGGGCTTGGAGTCTTTACCTGAAAGCTTGAGAAAAAATGAAGAAGCTATGGCTGAAGCTATTGAAAACAATGTTAGAAAAACCATTGTTGATGAAAATCCGGTTAACCCCAAATATTTTGACAGCATGGCTGCCCTACTAGATGAAATAATCAAGCAACGCAGAGAGCAAGCATTAAGCTATCAGGAATACCTTGAACAGATAAAGGCACTCGCTAAGAAAGTAGTCAATCCTGCTGAGAACAGCACTCAGAGCTACCCTCTATCCATCGACACAGCTGCTAAAAAAGCGATTTACGACAACTTCGGAAACGATGAAGTTCTTACCACTAAAATTGATACTGCGGTCCGCTACACTAAAAAAGCCGATTGGCTTGGTGATCGGTTTAAAGAGCGTGAGATAGCCAATGCTATTAGAGAGGAAACTGCTGATTATGACGTTGAAATCGCTAACGTAATGGAACTTATAAAAGCTCAAAAGGAATACCATTAGTATGGTCAGCGTTGAGCACAAAAAGTTTGGCGAAGTGGATGTGGAAGTTCATCGCCGTGATATTAAAAACATACACCTAAATGTTTTGCCGCCAAATGGCAGAGTAAGGCTATCGGTTCCAAAAAACACCTCTGAACAATCGATAAGAATAGCAATTGTTCATAAATTGGGGTGGATTAAGCGCCAGCAGGCTGATTTCAAACAGCAAGCGAGACAATCTGAACGTGAAATGGTGAGCGGCGAAGCCCATTACCTTTGGGGCCAGAAGTTAAGGCTAGAGGTTAATTCAACAGCAAGACAACATAGCATCGCGCTTAAAGGTAAAACAAAATTAGAAATTGAGGTTAGAGCAGGCACGGCGTTAGAGAATAAACTGAAGCTGTTGAATAGCTTCTATCGTATCGAACTTCAGCAACAATTAGATAAACACCTGCCGTATTGGGAAGCAAGATTAGGTGTAAAAGCTAGCGCTATAAGCATAAGAAAAATGAAAACCAAATGGGGAAGCTGCAACACAGACACGAAACGCATACTTATAAATCTTGAGCTAGCTAAAAAACCTTTTGAGTGTTTAGAGTTTATTCTTGTCCACGAACTAGTGCATTTGCTCGAAAGGCATCATAACAAGAAGTTTGTTGCATTGATGGACAAACACCTCCCCGACTGGCGTGAACGACGAAATCTTCTGAACAGTTTGCCGTTGGCTTATGAAGATTGGAGTTATTAAAATACCAATTAATTCAGTCATATCAGGTAGAAACTTAAAAAATCACAACTATTTCAATACCAAACAAACAAGGACAGATAATCTATGAAAAAGGAAGACTTTCTTCGTCTTTATTTGAATGAAATCGAGGACGGCAACGCTGCACTCTTTGCAGGAGCAGGTCTTTCCATTGATGCAGGGTATGTTGACTGGAAGAACCTACTAACCCCGTTAGCAAAAGAGCTAGGGCTCAATTTAGATCTTGAGCAAGACCTAGTCTCTGTTGCTCAATTTTTTCGAAATAGCAACAATCGTAATCGTATCACCCAAAAATTGATCGACGAGTTAGGAACAGTCGCAAACCCGACGGTTAATCACGAAATCCTCGCTTCTCTGCCAATCAGCACTATATGGACAACTAATTACGACAGGCTTATTGAAGACGCATTGAAAGCTGAAGGGAAGATTGTTGACTCCAAATACAACAAAGATCAGCTAGCCAATACAAGGCGAGGCAGGGATGTAGTCTTGTATAAAATGCATGGTGATATTGAGAACCCACAAGATACTACGCTCACGAAAGATGAGTATGAAAAATACCCTTTCACGCATGCACCATTCATAACTGCTCTTTCTGGAGACTTGGTTTCTAAAACATTTTTGTTTGTTGGATTCAGTTTTAGCGACCCCAACTTGGATTATATTTTAAGCAGAATTAGAGTTAATTTTAAAGATAACCAGAGAAATCATTATTGCATTTTCAAAAAAGTTGAAAGGAACGATTTCGACACAGATGCTCAATTTGAAAACGGAAAAATAAAACAAGAACTCGTCGCTCAAGATTTAAATAGGTTTCATATAAATGTTGTCTTTGTAGAGAAATATACCGACATCACGTCTCTTCTGGAGAAGCTTTATAAACAGTACAAACGTAAAACAGTATTCTTTTCTGGGTCTGCTGACGATTTTGGGCCGTGGCAAAAACACGATGTTGAAGAAGCTCTTTTTAAACTTGGGTCTTCAATGGTAGACAAAGGGTTTCGCGTTGCTTCAGGAGTTGGTTTAGGTATTGGTAACCCATTAATATCCGGCGCTATTTCGTCGGCATACAAAAAGCAGCAATCGCATTTAGACGACCATCTATTAATGCGTCCGTTTCCACAATTCATTAAAGATGATAAAGAAAGGGCTAATGTCTGGACGAGATACCGGGAAGCTATCATCGGTAAATCTGGTATAGCTTTATTCTTTATGGGCAACAAGCGAAACGGAAAAGAAACTGTGGCTGCAAATGGTGTTATAGAGGAATTTGAAATTGCGCTTAGTAAAGGTGTTTTTGTAATACCGATCGGTTGCTCAGGTTTTGTTGCTAAAACTTTATGGGAGCGAGTGACAGCCGATATCGCCACCTATTATCCAGATGCCAGTGCAGACTTTATTGATAAGTTGAATGAACTTGGCCAAGAAGTAGATGGGCCAGCTGAAATTATTTCTCAAGTGACTGAACTTATGGAATTAGTGATAAAGGAGTAACTATGGCAAGGAAGATTTTTGTATCCTATAAATATGGGGATACTAATGTTGAAAGTTTAAGTGATAGCTTTTTTGTCTCAACAAAAGCCAGAGATTACGTTACAGAGCTACAACAGTTGCTTAGTGACTACAATGAAATTTACAAGGGTGAAAATGACAACGAAGACCTTAGTGACTTCAAAGATAGCACTATCGAATCTAGACTAAGAAATAAGATATTTGACAGTAGCATAACCATCGTTGTTGTTTCGAGGGGTATGAAAGCATGGTTTGATGATGAAAAAGACCAATGGATGCCATGGGAAATTTCATACTCTCTTAGAGAGCTATCCAAAAATGGGAGAAGGAGTAAACCCAATGGTGTATTAATGCTTGTTTTACCAGATGAAGATGGTGCCTATGATTACTACATAAAAGAAAAGAGCTGTCCTTATTGCAATTGCCGCACACTAAAAACTGACTTCCTTTTTGGAATTCTAAGGAGAAATGTCTTTAACAGTAAGTCGATTGAGGCGACAGACTGTGACCATCATACTGGCAATCCAGCTTATACAGGAGATCACTCATACATACTATCTGTTAAGTGGAGTGATTTTAAAAAAGCACCGACAACTTATCTAGACAGGTGTGCCGAACTTCGCGATAAAATCGACGACTTCAATATTTCCAAGTCCATTCACACCGATAAGGGCTGAACACTCAACCGTGTAGCTAATAAAATTTATAAGCCCTTACTGTCAACAGTGAGGGCTTATAAATTATAGTAAAAACCTAATTGCTAACGGGTAACTTCTTTAATAACGGGAAACCCATTATTCCTAACGGGTAACCTCATTATTTGTCACAACCACCCTACTCCTCAACATAGCTCTCAATGCTAGGGCAAGAACAGATCAGGTTACGGTCGCCGTAAACGTCATCAATACGGTTAACCGTTGGCCAGAATTTGTTTCTGTGTACTTCTGGTGCTGGGTACGCCGCTAGCATGCGGTCGTAGCTGCGGTTCCAGTTGCTGTCACAGATGTCTGCTAGCGTGTGCGGTGCATTGTGCAGTGGGTTGTCTGTTGCATCCCACTCGCCGCTTTCCACTTTCGCTATTTCTTGGCGAATGCTTATCATGGCGTTAATGAAACGGTCTAGCTCGTACTTCGCTTCAGACTCTGTTGGCTCTACCATTAATGTGCCCGCCACTGGGAAGCTCATTGTGGGTGAGTGGAAACCGTAGTCGTTTAAGCGCTTAGCAATGTCTAGCTCGGTTACGCCACTGGCTTCTTTTAATGGGCGAAGGTCGATAATACATTCGTGGGCTACACGGTCGTTGTTGCCTTTGTAAAGTATTTCAAAGTGCCCCTCTAGCTTCTTAGCCACGTAGTTCGCGTTAAGAATGGCCACTTCCGTTGCACGGCGTAAGCCTTCGCTACCCATCATTTTGATGTACATGTAGCTGATAGGCAAAATAGACGCACTTCCCCATGGCGCACCGCTTACCGCGCCGCAGTTTTTACCCGCAGTTTCTACATTAATCACGGTGTGATTTGGTAAAAACGGTGCAAGGTGCGATTTTACGCCAATTGGCCCCATACCTGGGCCGCCGCCACCGTGTGGAATGCAGAATGTTTTGTGCAAGTTAAGGTGCGATACGTCTGAGCCAATAAAGCCTGGTGACGTAATACCCACCTGCGCGTTCATGTTCGCGCCGTCCATGTAAACCTGGCCGCCGTGCTCATGAACGATGTCGCATATTTCTTTCACCGTTTCTTCGTAAACACCGTGAGTAGATGGGTACGTGATCATTGCGCATGATAGGTTGTCGCCCACTTCTTCCGCTTTTTTGCGAAGGTCGTTAAGGTCTACGTTACCATTTGAATCACAGGCTACTACCACTACTTTTAGGCTAACCATTTGCGCCGAAGCTGGGTTAGTGCCGTGAGCAGAACTTGGTATTAGACATACGTTTCTGTGGCTGTCGCCGCGGCTTTCATGGTAGCGCTGAATAGCTAATAAGCCAGCATACTCACCTTGTGCGCCTGAGTTAGGTTGCATAGAAAGTGCGTCGTAACCCGTTACATCAATTAGCCACTCGGCTAATTCTGCAATCATTTCTTGATAGCCTACGGCTTGATCAAGTGGCGCGAACGGGTGCAATTGCCCAAATTCAGCCCAGGTTACGGGTATCATTTCTGCCGTCGCGTTTAGCTTCATGGTGCAAGAGCCCAATGAAATCATTGAATGGTTTAATGCCAAATCTTTGTTTTCAAGGCTTTTGATATAACGCAGCATTTCAGTTTCAGAGTGATACTTGTTGAACACTTCGTGAGTCAAAATGTCGCTAGTACGTACTAACTCTTCTGGAATAGATTTAACGGCTTGTGTCGTTACTTCTGCGTCTAGGTCTTCAACACTTAGTCCGTGATCATCACCTAGAATAACGTTGAATAACGCAAGAATGTCTTCGCGAGTCGTGGTTTCATCTAGCGATACGCCTACTGCACCGTCTAAATCTGAACGTAAGTTCATGCCATTGGCATAGGCTTTTGCAAGTACGTCTTCTTTGTTTTCAACCATTACAGTGAGTGTGTCGAAGTACGTGCTGTGCTTAAGGGCTACGCCTTTGCTAGCGCCTTTTTGTGTTAGGCCAGTAGCAAGAATGTCAGCAAAACGGTGAATACGCTCGGCGATGGTTTTTAAGCCCTGCGGGCCGTGATATACGGCGTAAAAGCTCGCCATGTTGGCAAGTAGCACTTGCGCGGTACAAATGTTCGAGTTCGCTTTTTCGCGGCGAATGTGCTGCTCGCGAGTTTGCAGTGCCATACGCAGTGCTGGGCGGTCGCGTGTATCTTTACTTACGCCAATAATACGTCCTGGCAATGAACGCTTGAAGCTTTCGCGGGTTGCAAAGAAAGCAGCGTGTGGGCCGCCATAACCCATTGGTACACCAAAGCGCTGCGCACTGCCTAATGCTACATCGGCACCCAGTTCGCCAGGCGACTTAAGCATTACTAAGCTCATTAGGTCTGCCGCTACTGCCACAATCCCTTTTTTCGCTTGTACTGCGGCAATAATGTCAGAAATATCTTTAATTTCGCCCGTGCTGGTTGGGTATTGTAAAAGCGCACCGAACACGTCGTGCTCTGCGGCTTCTTCTGCAGGGCCAGTAACAATTTCAAAACCAAACATCTCGGCGCGAGTTTTTACTACATCTAGTGTTTGTGGGTGCACATCGTCAGACACAAAAAAGATGTTTGCTTTTTTGTTTTTCGAAACTCGCTTGGCAAGGCCCATAGCCTCGGCTGCCGCGGTGCTCTCATCTAGCAATGAAGCAGATGCCAGCTCAAGACCGGTTAAATCGATGGTCACTTGCTGGAAGTTCAAAATAGCTTCTAAACGACCTTGCGCAATCTCTGGCTGATAAGGGGTGTACGCCGTGTACCAACCTGGGTTTTCTAACACGTTACGCAAAATAACGTTCGGTACGTGGGTATCGTAGTAGCCCATTCCGATAAACGAACGGTTTATTTTGTTTTTCGCCGCAACCGCTTTTAATTCACTTAATGCTTCAACTTCTGTCGCACCTTCGCCGCATTTTAACGGTTCTGGTAGCGCAATACCTGCCGGTACGGTTTGCTCAATTAAATCATCTAATGAGCTAGCACCAATGGCAGACAGCATTTCTTCAATTTCGCCTTTACCCGGGCCAATATGACGGCGGATAAACGTATCTTTTTGCTCTAGTTGAGCTAATGTAGGAGAAGTATTCGACATAACGTTGTTAAGCACTCTTAATGGTTGCCGCAAGGGCGTCGTTAAATCTAAAAGTTAAAAAGGGGCTGAATAATATTCATGCCCCTTTTTCAACTGTGTATCTTTCTATCAGCGTAACGAATTACTCTTCGTCAATGCTGTTTTCATAACCTTCTGCGTCAAGCAAGCCTTCTACTTCTGCAGGGTCTTCCGCTTTAATCTTGAACATCCAGCCTTCGCCGTATGGGTCAGAGTTTACTAACTCTGGCGAGTCTTCTAGGTCTTCGTTGATTTCGATTACTTCACCAGTGATTGGCGTGTAAACGTCAGAAGCCGCTTTAACCGACTCAGCAACACACACGTCGTCGCCAGTAGTTACCGCGTCACCTACGTCTGGTAATTCAACGAAAACCATATCGCCAAGTAAACCTTGTGCGTGTTCAGAAATACCTACAGTAAAAACACCGTCGCCTTCAGAGCGAACCCATTCGTGGGTAGCGGCATAACGTAAATCAGTTGGGATGTTGCTCATAATCGTTCCTGTTAATCTTTATCAATTTTGTAAACTTGAGACGTAAACTTATAAAACACTTTTTCCGTTGCGAACAAAGGAGGGCTTAACCACTTTTACTGTAACCCACTTTTTGCGCATTTCCACTTCTACTGTGTCACCCACATTGCTAGGCACTCGCGCCATTGCTATGGAGTGCCCAAGTGTTGGAGAAAACGTACCTGAGGTAATTACGCCTTCGCCGTTGTCTGTTTTTACTTTAAGACCATGACGCAATACGCCTTTTTCAGTCATTACTAAGCCAACCAGCTTGTCGGTGCCTGTTTCGCGCAGTGCTTCAAGGGCTTTTCTGCCAACGAAGTCTCTGTCTGCTGGCTCCCAAGTAATTGTCCAACCCATGTTAGCCGCCAGTGGCGATATAGTTTCATCCATATCTTGGCCGTAAAGGTTCATACCTGCTTCTAAGCGCAATGTATCTCGTGCGCCTAGACCGCACGGCTTAACGCCTGCGTCTAACAAGCTTTGCCAAAAGCTTGCTGCTTGTGCCGTTGGCACCATAATTTCGTAGCCCGCTTCACCGGTGTAACCTGTTGTTGCAATGAATAAGTCTTCAGCTTGTACGCCAAAGAACGGCTTCATGCCTGCTACTGCTTCTTTTTGCGCCGCACTGAAAAGCGTTCCCGCTTTTTCTTTTGCATTGGGGCCTTGTACTGCAATCATCGCGAACTCAGAACGCTCGGTAATGGTTACGTCAAAACCTTCAGCTTTGCTCATTAGCCAATTCATGTCTTTTTCGCGAGTGGCTGAATTAACCACTAAGCGGTAATTAGTTTCGTCAAAGTGATACACGATAAGGTCATCAACAACCCCACCCTCTTCGTTCAACATACCGCTGTAAAGGGCTTTGCCTTTATCTTTTAGCTTAGCAACGTCGTTTGCCAATAGGTATTGAAGGTACGCTTTTGCCTGCGGGCCTGTAGCATCAACAATGGTCATGTGAGATACATCAAACATACCGGCGTTTTGGCGCACAGCATGATGCTCTTCAATTTGAGAACCATAATTAATTGGCATATCCCAGCCGAAGAAGTCGACCATTTTGGCACCAGCTTCTAGGTGCTTCGCATGTAGGGCGGTGGTGTTAGACATTCCACTTTACTCTTGTTGAAAGATAGAAAACAACAATGAGTATAGTTAGGTAACAATCACGCAACAAATTGATAATTCTTATCACTACATTTGAAAACCTGATGTAAATACTAGAGAACATCAGAAAACGTTATATTCGTAAGAGGGGTTGAGAAGGGCTTAAGAAGAGCTGTAAAAGAGCTTGAGAAGAGCCTTCGAGGAGAACCTGTTTAGTAAGATTAGAGAGCGTTGATCGAGCAGGTTTGCCAATAGGGGAAAAATAGATAAGGACTAAATAAATAGCGCAAAATAAAAAACGCTGCCTATTGATGCAGCGTTTTATTGAGAATGCGTGAATACGATGCGACTCAGCTGTCGACGTTCTGAGCCTGCTTACGCGACTCTAGCTCTATGGTAAGCTTTTCAGAAATGCGGCCTCGTAACGATTCATTTTGATTAGCCGCAATGGAGATCTCACGATATTTCTGCATTGCTATGCCGTTGTCTGAAATGGCGGTTTGCATTTTTTCTCTAGCTTCTTGCTGAAGATCTTTGGCTTTAGCCTGATCGCCAGCAGCCTGAATTTCTGCCTGATACTTCTGGCCTATTAACTGAACCGTTAAATAGGCATGAACAAACTGGTCGACCTGCTTTTCAGAAATTTGCACCTGTTTTGTGGCGCCCTGCTGTTCTTGAGCCTGTACGCCTTGTGCCTTGGAGGCTTGTGTATTTGTTTCCTGTGCAATGGCTGCACCTGCACTTAGTCCTGCGGTTAAGGCGGCGGTGAGCAATGTTGTCTTAATAAGCTTCATTAAAGCTCCTTGTCATTTCATGAATGTCAATTGGCTGCGATAATTGAGTTTAACTTCGTTATTTGAAAGCCGTTCTTCTAGCCAATTGTGAACAACTTCGTTCTACCCATAACGCTTTGCATCTATTGGGTTTCACACCAGTTGAATAGTGTGGGGCAATAGTGAGAGTTAAAAGTTCAAACACATAGGGCAGTCTTTTTTATTTGTTCAGGCTTTTTGGCTAATCGTTATTGAGAATATTAACGCCCTGCTGCCACACTGATTTAAGATCAAGCTTATCGTCGAGTACTACAAAATTAGCAGCAGCCCCTGGTACTAACTGCCCAATGTTATCTAAGCTATGGGTGAAGTAAGAGGCAGTAGTGCTTGCCATTACGCTGGCACTTTTAAGCTTAATGCCTAAATCGTTAACGCAATGACGTAGTGCCGAATGCATATCTAAACAGCTGCCGGCTAATGTGCCATCGGGTGTGGTTAACTTCTCACCCGTAAGGGTGCGCGTGCGCGTAATTTTAGTATCAAAAAAGGCAACGGTGTCTTGTGTTCCGCCAACATGAGCCATGGCATCGGTTACCAGCATAATGCCTTCTTCGCCTTTTACTTTGCAGGCAAGTTCTGCCGACTTTTTGTGAAGGTGTTGATGGTCAACAATAAGCCCGCAAATAGCATCAGATAAAAATGCGGCGCCTACCATTCCTGGCTCTCTTGATGTTAGTGGCGACATAGCATTGAACAAATGGGTAAACCCAGTTGCGCCAGCATCAAGGGCTTGCTGCACCACCTCATATGGCGCATTTGAATGGCCAAGCGCAACAACCACATTATCTGAAACAAGGGTGCGTATTATCTCTGGCGACACATTTTCTGGCGCTACAGTTACAATAACTTGGCCAATATCTTTGCGCGTATACACCGCTAGCTCTTCATCTGAGATGGACCTGATATGAGCAGCCTTATGTACCCCTTTTTTCGCCACCGACAAATGCGGCCCCTCAAAATGAACGCCCTGAATAGAGGGATGATTAAGGTCTATAGCCTGCGATATAGCATCGGCGGCACTGCAAATGGTGGCAAAATCATCGGTAATAAGGGTAGGAAACAAACTCGTAGTACCAAACTGCGCATGTGCTTTGGCAATAGTATTTACACTTTCTAACGTGGGGGCATGATTAAACATAACGCCACCACCACCATTCACTTGGGTATCTACATAGCCTGGGATAACCGTTCCTTTAATATGCTCGTGGATGCCCTGTAAGTCTTTGCTCTCTAATTTTTTACTTTCTTCATCACTACTATCGACAATGTCTAAAATACTGCCGCTTTCAATAGTCATTACTTGCTTCGTCTTCCACTCGCCTTTCACTAAGATGGAATCAACGTACATCGTTTTTTTCATAATAGGTTACTTACCCTATGTAGCTTGATGATGAAATTAAGTTAAGCCTAAAACAATTCCAGCATGAGCGATATATAAAAAACCAGCATGAGCCCTATTAAATAAGAGCTGAAAAAGAGGTTCAACGACAGATACAACCTCAGACACAGCTCAGTCTTAGAAGCGACCACTTGTAATAGCGGTTTTCAATATTAACATTTATAAATATAATGTAGTTTGGTTAGGCAATTAGAAATACTTATATAATGAAACAGCTTTCGTTAGATAACTTGCGTACATTTGTAAGTGTTATTGAGCTTGGTGGGTACGCTAAAGCCGGCGACTTTCTTGGTCGCTCTCAACCGGCTATCAGCTTGCAAATTAAAAAGCTGGAATCGCAGTTAGATCGAAAGCTTTTTATCAAACTCGGCCAGCGACATGTGCCAAGTGCAGATGGCAATTGGCTGTATGCAAAAGCCAAAGAGTTACTTGAACTCAACGACAGCATATTTCGAAGTTTAACCCCTGCGCCACTGAGCGGCCGCCTTCGGCTGGGCATTCCCAATGAGTTTGCCTCTACCCTTTTGCCAGGGTTAATTGGTGAATTTTCAAAGCGCTACCCAGATGTGTCTTTAGAAGTCACGTCCTCACTCAGCCGCGACTTACTGCATCCTAGCCAGCGCGATCACTTCGATCTTATTTTGGCCTTGGTGAACCCCGATGAAGACACCGAAGGCGAAGTGGTGTTAGAAGATGATGTGGTGTGGGTGGGAGATAGTTCCCATCCGCTTGTAGGTAGCACTATTCCCCTTGTACTGGCCCCAGATGGCTGTATGTATAGAAGCCGAGTAATAGAGCAACTTAAACAGCAAACATTTGCATGGAAAATTACCTATACCAATGCTGATTTAGGCGGTATAACCGCAGCTATTCAACAAGGGCTAGGCGTTACCGCATTGGCAAAATCGAGCTTACCTGCAAACCTAATGCTTCTTAATCACCCTCACCTACCTAAGCTGGGGAAAGTGAAAATTTGCTTGTTTAACCAAGACACCCAGCATCCTGTTATTAGTAAAACCTTGGCGGAATTTTTCACTACTCGGCTTAAAAATAACTAACGGGTGAAAGTCCTATACCATAGGCACTAAGCGACCTAGCGGTTCTTCTATCGATACAGGTGGCTCAGTAAAGTATCGTGGGCCTTTGTCTGTCATATACAAACAATCTTCCAAACGCACACCAAACTCACCGGGTATGTATAAGCCAGGCTCGTTAGAAAAACACATACCCTTTTTAAGCGGTGCTGTTTCGCCGCGCACAAAGTTCACGCTTTCGTGACCTTCCATGCCAATGCCATGCCCAGTGCGGTGACTTAGCCCAGGTAATGCGTAGTCTTTGTCGTAACCTTGAGTAACGTAGTAAGCTCGCACGGCATCATCAACCTTACCGGCAGGTGTGCCCACTTTGGCTGCGTTGAACGCTACATTTTGCCCTTCTCGCACCGTATTCCATACGTCTGTCACTTTTTGTGATGGCTTACCGAATACAAGCGTACGACTGATATCGCTTTGATAGCCATGCACACTACAGCCGCTATCAAGTAATACCACTGAGCCTTGTTGAATAACTTGTTTTGCATTGGTTCCGTGAGGATAAGCGCTAGCGTCATTAAACAGAGCCAAGCACCATGTATTGCTGCCACCTAAATTCTGCTGAGCTTGGTGCATAAGTGCTTTTACATCTGCTTGTGTCATGCCTTCTTTTAAATGGCTAAAAACCACATTATAAGCCGCTAACGTTATTTCGTTTGCTTTGTGCATCAAGGTTAATTCAGCTGCGGTTTTATACATTCGGCAGCCACGAGTTATAGGCTCGGCAGGCACAATATCTATGTTGGGCATAGCGCTACCCACACCGTTCACTACAAAGTAGCGAACACTGCTTTCAACACCCAGCTTGCCGCTGGTAATGCCTCTTGATTTTAGGATATCAGCAACGACATCAAAGGGGCTTTCATGCTCTTGCCATACGCGAACGTCATCGCCCACTTTGAGAGACTCTAATACGCTTGGCTTTTCAAAAAATGGCGTAACAACGGCAACATCCCCTTTTTGAGGAATAATAAGCGCCGTTAGGCGTTCGCTACGCCACCACTGAATACCAGAGAAGTAATCCATTGCCGCGCCAGGCTCAATGAGAATGGCCGATACACCTTGTTCTTTCATCAAAGATTGCGCTTTTTCAATGCGCGCTTTTCTCTCTGAGTTTGTAATTGGCGCAACACCTTTTGTAAGAGGCTTGAGCGATGATAGCGGTTTTGCATCTTGTCTATCAGATTGAAGAATACTGTCTGAACTTGCGGCCAGAGAAAGTGCCGGCGAGAGTGCTAACCCCGCACCTGCAAATTTTAAAAAATGGCGTTTATCCATAACGTTCACCTGTCGTTTATTTTATTAATTATTGTTTTATTTATTATAGATTTTGGTTTGTTGGTTACGGCTAAAGCCCCATAGCATGACTAACAAAGGATTGCTTTATGACACTAACCTTATCTGTGGCCGCTAAGCCAATACCTCGAATCAGTTTTTTGATAGGGTCATTGCCATCAAACAACAGCTTAAACCCGTCCATAGCTGCAATCATTTTCATAGCCTCGGTTTTGCGACTACGTTCGTACGGGCGCAAGTTTTTATGAAGCCCTATATCGCTTCCTTCGCTAGACAATGTTTGCAATAACTCAGCAAGTTCTAGTGCATCTTGCATTCCCAAGTTTGCCCCCTGCCCCGCTAGAGGATGAATGGTATGGGCAGCATCTCCCACTAGGGCAATGCCGTCTTTCGCCCATTCTCTGGCGTATCTCATAGTTAATGGAAATGCAGAACGCTTGGTTTCAAGCTCTACGGGGCCAAGAATGCTGTTGCTTGCCGCTGCAAGTGCGTGGCAAAACGCGGTGTCATCCATTGCCATAAGCTCGTTGGCTTTATCAGGGCTTTGCGACCACACGATAGAGCATACGTCGGGTTCAGACATGGGTAATAACGCAAGAGGACCTGTAGGAGTGAAAGCTTGCCTCGCCACACTTTCATGGGACATTTCAGTTTTTATATTGGCTACAATGGCCGTGTGCTCATAATCTTTAAATGTAATGGGAAAACCGGCTTGCTGACGAACAAATGAGTTAGCGCCATCCGCACCAATAAGAAGCCGGCAGCTTAAAACATCGCTATTATCAAACATCACCATATTTTGATTAGGGCCAGACAATACGCGCTCTATGCTTGTCTCAAATACTTGAACGTTATCTTGTTTTTCAACGGTGTGAGCAAGTGCATTTACTAAAGCTTGATTCTCAACAATAACCCCTAGCGTGTCACTGCCCATTTCTTGGCAATGAAAGTGAATATCACCGAAGCTGTCTTTGTCCCACACGTGCATAGCCACATAGGGGGTGGCGCGGTTAGGCTGCACATGAGGCCAGACATTTAAGTTTTGCAATGCAGTAATATTTGCCTGATTGATGGCGCTTACACGGGATGTGGCTTTATCACCTAATGCAGTAGACAACGGATGCTTATCAATAACTCCAACGGAAAGCGAGCTATCTTTAAGCGCGGCTGCGAGAGTTAAACCAACAATACCTCCGCCAACAATACCAATATCAACGTGCTGCATAAATCTCTCTTTCTGTTAGCGTGATAAAATTTAACGTCATGGTTTTATTATGTCCCTGCTCTGCTTATTACCGTGCACCTAAGCCATAGCCTGTAGTTTGTTTTACAAACTGCTTTTTAGCAAAAGGCACCATACTCAGGGCCATTAATGATACGTTTCTGCCAACTACAAGGGGAAAGTGCTGGTTTGAGAACGTGTGAACCAAGGTATCGGTTAGGGTAATGGTGGCCGCTCTGTCTTTTTTACGTTTCTTTGCATAAGTATTGAGCACGTTAAACTGTCCCGGATCGAACTCACCGTCTTTATCTATAGAGCTTTTATTTAACCGTTCGCTTTGCAAAGTGGAAATAAGCGTATAAATATCTCGAAGCCCTAAGTTAAAACCTTGTCCAGCAATAGGGTGAAGGCTTTGAGCCGCATTTCCCACTACCACTGTTCTATGAGCTGTTACCTCATCAACTAACTTTAAAGAAAGCGGATAACTTGCCTTATCACTTACACGTATAATCTTACCTTGGCGAAACCCGAAAGCGTCTTGTAGCGCGTCGACGAACGCTTTATTAGTCATAGAAAGTAGTGCTTCCGCTTTGTCAGCTTTCACTGTCCACACAACGGAAAAGCCACAGCCTGTCGACTTTTGATTATCTATATCACTGTCGAAGGGTAAAAATGCCAGTGGCCCAGACTCTGTAAAACGCTCATATGCTTTATTATTGTGAGGCTGCTGAGTGTGTACATTAAACACTATCGCCGTTTGCTCATAATCGTTTGCTGTGCGCGTAAGCCCTACTTGCTGAGCAAGAGCAGAGCGTCCACCATCGGCCAGTACAACAAGCTTTGCGCGACGAGTATCACCATTATCAAGCGCCACCTCAGTGTAATTTTGATGCTGAGTCACACTCTGCACCGTTGCCGGTGCAATATGTTCATAGTCATTACTTGATGACGCAACAAGGCGTGTTAAAGCACTTAGCGATACAACCTGCCCAAAAGAGGGAATGCGGTAGTCTTCGGCCGCTAGGTTGACTAAGCCTAAATGGCCGCGATCACTTACTTCAATGGAGTCAATGGTAGGTGGGGTTTCACCGTGATAAATGTCTGCAAGTTTTTCAAGTGGAACATTGAGCGCTTTTAGCTCATCAACGGTGCGACGAGCTAGCGCAATAACCCGAGTGTCGGTGAAAGGGTTAAAATCGAGGGCGTTGGCCTTTGAGACTTCGGCGACGCTTTGGCTAACGGGTGCCGCATCAATGAGTGCCACACTTAACCCTGCGCGTTCGGCTAAACCTTTGGCCAATACACTGCCAACAATGCCTCCCCCTACTACTGCAACATCGACACTCTTCACTATTACGCTTTCCCTTATCTTTCACGTTTGCATCGCGCTTTACATTTACATAGCACTGATCTTTTCACTGCGCTGCTCTTTAACACTGCGCTTTTCTTTTACATAACGCTGCGCTTCTGCATAGATTCAGAGCTGTTGTGAAGCTCTTTCTACGCTTTTGCCATCAACTCTTCTATTTCATCAATTTCTTTGGGCACATCGGCGGTAAGCACATCAACACCGGTGGCAGTAATAGCAACATCGTCTTCTATTCTTACGCCAATACCTTTAAAACGCGCTGGCGCGTCGGTGTCTTCGCCAATATAGATACCAGGCTCTACGGTGATAACCATCCCAGGCGCTAGCGGACGGTCTTGATCGTTTTGTTTGTAATCGCCCACATCGTGAACATCTAACCCTAAAAAGTGCCCTAGCCCGTGCATATAGTACTGTCGCCAGCTCTCGTTTTCTAAATGCTCGGCTACGCTACCTTTTAAAATACCCAGTTCTACCAAGCCTTCGGTAATAATTTCAACGCTATGCCTCATTGCTTCGGGCAAAGTTACACCTGGTGCCAGCATATCTAAAACGCTTTTTTGCGCTTTTAAGACCACATTGTAAATGGCTTTTTGTTCATCGCTAAAAACGCCGTTAACAGGAAATGTGCGCGTAATATCTGCAGCATAACCTTGGTACTCGGCGCCTGCATCGATAAGAATTAAGTCGCCATCGTTAATTTGCGCACTGTTTTCTGTGTAGTGCAATATGCAGGCATTGTGACCACTCCCAACAATAGTGCCGTAAGCAGGACTACGGGCACCTGCCATGGCAAACTCATGATGAAGTTCTGCTTCAAGTTGGTATTCATAACAATTTGGATGAGCAAACTGCATGGCACGCTTATGCGCTCTGGCAGTTATTTCAGCAGCCGCTTTCATTACCGCTACTTCGCTGGCCGATTTATACACGCGCATTTCATGAAGTGTGGGCTGCACGTCGTGAACGGCGCTAGGTGCAAGTGATGATTTTGGCGCCCCTTTCAAGGTTTTTAGTGCAGTGAACAATATTTTATCATGTTGTTCATTTGCGCCTATTGGCGCGTACAAATGATCTTGTCCCTGCATAGCCTCAAGCAACGCTTCTTCTAGCTCTTGCTCTTCGAACGCTTCGTCTAAACTGAATCGAGATAACGCCGCCTCGCCACCAAGCCGCTTTCCTTGCCATATTTCGGCCTGCTTGTCTTTTGCCTGTACAACCATGCTACGGTAACGCTCACCATACCTAGGGTTGTTCGACATAATTAGCCACGCATTCGGCTCTTCAAAGCCGGTCAAATACCAAAAGTCGCTGTCTTGTCTAAAAAGGTACTCGGTGTCTCGACTTCGTGTTACCAACGAGGCCGCAGGAATAATACACACACTGTTTGGTTGGCATTGTGCTAATAGTCTGTCTTGGCGAGAAATGAACTCTTGCGCACTAATCATAAATTCGCGGCCCCTGTGATAATTATTATTTTTTTAGTGAAGTGAAGGCTTGTCTTTTTGGTCGTCTAGTAACGATTGGCCCAGCTCGCTAAAGCACAGAATTGCTGATATTTTCACATATTCTTCTACTTCAAAAAGCGCCTTTTCCGACTCTTCATCAGCTTCCATAGGTTCTTCCATTCGAGAGATATCTGAAAAGTCTTCAAGCGCTTCCTTAACATCGTCTGAACACTGAACCAAATCTTGTTGATGTAGCCCAAAACCCAACATAAAACCCTGCACCCAATTAATTAGTGCTGCGCCGCGATCGTTAATAGGCGCCTGATCCTCTGGCAGCAATAAAGACAAAGCAAATTCAGGTTCGAGCAATTGCTGGCATGTTTGATTAAACAATGTGGTTAATGTAAATACGACCGGTTCGGAAAAGTCATCGCCCTGATTAACAGTTTCGCTTAACGCTTCAAGCCATTTCTGGTCGGTAAGTGACATACCACCGCACAACATTCCACATAGAATTCCGTGTATTTCGGCGCCATCCACTATTACGCCGTGCTGTGATAATTTATTGGTAACGCTGTCGTAATCGAGCTGCTTTTCCACTGATAACTCTCTTTTATTTCGTGTTTGATTGTATTTTTGAGTTGTTGCACTCAGTACCGGACTAATAACCGGAGAAGGCACCGACAAGTAAGTTTAAGAGAAATGATGTCTTTACCTTACATAAATAACGCGCTCGCTAAGAGTGCAAGTATCGGTTAGCGCTTCTTCAATCATAGTGACCTTCATGATGTCATATTCAAGACAGCATAGTAGCAAAATAGCATTATAAAACCCACTTTTGCCATATTGATTACTCACTGCGCAAACAGAAGTTAAAAAGCAAGGAAACGTTGAACTTCACTGGTAACGACAACACATTTCTACTACCATCTTGTTGTGGACAAGGACTTCCCCTAGCAACGGGTAAAAGCAATCAAGCATTTTAAAAGACAGAATGCTTTAAAGTGATATCACTTTTACTGTAGATCCGTTCTTGTTGATAGCGCACTACTTCTATTGATTGAGTTCTGTTTCTTGAGCTTAAAACTTATGCGTGTATACTTAGCAACCAATAGATGCTGACCATTTGGTCAAGAATTAACTATTCTAGAGGCAGCTATATTCAACAATGCAACGTTTTACATCGCATTAGAGTGATCCTCTTCACTGGGATACGCGTTTGGTATACCCTGTTGCGTTAATACAATAACAATGTTTCCTGGGATGTTTGCAAGTTCATTCATGTCCCTGGCCGATGCTTTAAACCTAGGAAGTTGAAACCGTGACTATTGTGCAAGCTCGGCTCGTATCGAGACGCCTACGGTCACAGTGATTCTTCCGCCCTGAACTTTTCGGTTCACGGGCGAAAATGGACACGCGGCATTCTGGG
This sequence comes from Alteromonas sp. RW2A1, assembly GCF_001886475.1. Classification (NCBI taxonomy): domain Bacteria; kingdom Pseudomonadati; phylum Pseudomonadota; class Gammaproteobacteria; order Alteromonadales; family Alteromonadaceae; genus Alteromonas; species Alteromonas sp. RW2A1. Next base: position 3,136,189 of record NZ_CP018031.1, read on the forward strand.
AGACGCCCTCTTTCGACGGAAGAAGAAATGGCAATAATAAACTTTGGCTCCATAAATATCGATCACGTTTATCAGGTAGACCACTTTGTTCAGCCTGGTGAAACCATAGCCTCCACTCACTATCAAACCTTGTTAGGTGGTAAAGGAGCGAACCAGTCTATCGCCCTTGCACAAGCAGGAGCAGATGTCAGACACGTTGGCAGTATTCACGAGAATGACGCATCGTTCAAACAAGCGCTAATTAAGAAAGGCGTCGATTGTCGCGGTGTTAAATGCTCTGAAACTCCTTCAGGCCACGCCATTATACAAGTAACCCCAAGCGGTGAGAATGCCATCGTACTTTTTGGCGGCGCTAATCAAACCATTACAGCCAAAACAGTAATGGCCGCGCTAGACGATACCAAACCGTCAGATTGGGTACTTACGCAAAACGAAACCAGCAGTATTGACGAAGTCTTACGTCAGGCAAAAGAGAATAACCTTAAGGTTGCCTTTAATCCCGCCCCGATGAGTGAGTCTGTGAAGGCTCTCCCTCACGATTGTATTGACTTGCTTATTGTGAATGAAACCGAAGCTGCGGCGTTAACGGGTAAAGATGAGCTTGACGACATCGTTGCTGAATTCAAACAGCATTGGTCTCATTGTGAAGTCATTATTACGCTTGGAAAAGCCGGCGTAATGATGCTGCGCGGTGATGATGTTATTAATGTCAGCGCATTCAGCGTAGACGCCGTGGATACTACCGCCGCGGGTGACACCTTTATTGGTTACTTCTTATCAGCCTACAGCAATCATACCGACGCTAAGCAAGCGCTTAAGCGAGGGTGTGCTGCGTCTGCTATTGCCGTTACACGTGAAGGCGCAGCGCAAAGCATCCCTACGCAGAAAGAAGTCGACCGATTCTTGGCTAAACACGCCAACTAAAAATTCAGAGAGTATTTCATGGCACATAAAATAATTTTAGACACGGATCCGGGCATCGACGATGCAATGGCCATCTTTTTTGCATTTCAGTCACCCGACATCGAGCTGCTAGGTTTAACCACGGTTTACGGAAACGTTCCCGTAACAATGGCAGCGCAAAATGCGCTTACATTGTGTGAAGTAGCTGGAAAAGACGTTCCGGTAACAAAAGGCGTAGGTATGCCATGGGTTGGACCTGAACCTACCTATGCTCATTTTGTTCACGGGGAACACGGTTTTGGCCATATGAAACCAGAGCCTCCAAAAGGTGAACTAGACCCACGTAGCTCGGCTCAATTTATTGTAGATATGGCTCGCAAATACCCAGGCGAAATTACACTAGTAGCAATTGGTCCGTTGGGTAATTTAGCGCTAGCACTTCGTTTAGAACCAGAATTACCTAAATTGGTGAAAGGTGTGAGCATTATGGGCGGCGCAGCGTTTGTACCAGGTAATGTAACGCCGGTTGCCGAAGCCAACATATGGAACGACGCTCATGCTGCAGAAATTGTTTTCGCCGCAGACTGGGAATTGACGATGTTTGGCCTAGATGTCACCAACGACGTGCCGTTCGCACCAACGTTTGTCGACGTATTAGCAGAGAAAAACCCAACTTTGGGCGGCTTTGTGCAAGAAAGCGCACAATTCTACATGGACTTCTACTCGCAAAACCGCGAAGACAGAGTATGTTTCTTCCACGATGCGTTTCCAATTGCGCACTTGCGTCACCCTGAGCTATTTGAATTAACAGAAGGGCACGCAAGGGTTGGAACAGGCCCGCTCGACAGAGGCCAAACAGTGGTGGCTCCAAAGGGTACAACACCAAGCCCGCTTTGGAATGAGGCAAATACTATAAAAGTTGCAACTAAAGTTGACCACGGCAAGCTTGAGAAATTGTTCATAGACACCTACGCTCTTTAAACGCTATGCTCACTAGTAGCAACGCTTTAAAGTAAGATAGTATTGGGGAGCACTACGCTCCCCTATTAGTGTGTCATTCTGAGGTTAATACATAAGTTCTATGAAACGTGCCCCTATTCCAGAAAACGAAAAAGAACGGTTAGCTGAACTGCTCAGCTACGATGTATTAGACTCCGAAGCAGAGCAGCTTTTTGATGAATTAACCGCTCTTGCATCCCAAATCTGCGGGACACCAATCGCTTTAATCAGTTTGGTAGACCCAGACCGTCAATGGTTTAAATCTCGGGTTGGACTAGACGCAAAAGAAACATCACGCGATATAGCGTTTTGTTCTCACGCAATTTTACAAAAAGAAATTTTTGAGGTTCCTGATGCCACAAAAGACGAGCGCTTTCGCGATAACCCGTTAGTAACAGGCTCTCCAGATATTCGTTTTTATGCCGGAACCCCGCTCACCACGCCTGCAGGCTATGCTATTGGTACATTATGCGCCATCGATAAAAAACCGAACAAGCTGACCGATGAGCAAAGAACCGCACTGAAAACTTTAGGGCAGTCTGTGGTAGCGCACTTAGAACTAAAGCGTAAAAACAGAGAGTTAGAGCGTACAAGTCAGTTTAAATCGGACTTTCTTTCTTATATCAGCCATGAAATTCGCACGCCGTTAAACGCAATTAACACTTTTAGTAATTTGCTTGAAAGTGAGGCTCGCAAACTCGAATTACCTACTCAGTTCACTTCATCACTTTCGCACATAAGCAAAAGCGGAGAGCGTTTACTTGAAATAGTAAACTCTGTGCTAGATATCAAACAGATAGAAGCGGGTAAAATGCGCGTTATGCCAAGGGCGGTGAATACCAAAGACTTTTTTACTCATTTGTTTTCGGTTTCGCGGGTGCGCGCAGAGCAAAGTGATATCAGCTTTAGCGCTACAATAGACTCTACTGTGCCAGCTTCAATTCAACTAGATGACACAAAGTTCGGGCAAATTGCGCTTAATATCTTGTCGAATGCGATTAAGTTTACTCAAAAAAATAACGCTGTGACTTGCTCGGTAAAGTACAAAAAAGGGGCGTTAATTTTTATCGTGACCGATGAAGGCATTGGAATAAGCGACGAAGATCAAGAGCGTCTTTTCACTCGCTTTGAACGCATGGACAATGCGCAGACCATTCCCGGTTCGGGGTTAGGGCTTAGCATTTCCAAACAACTTGTCGAGCTGATGAGTGGTACATTAAAACTAACCAGTAAATTGCACGAAGGCACTCGAGTTAGCATATCTATTCCATGTTCTCAAACAAAGTCAACGTCATCAATTAAAGCCTCTCCCCAAAGCGCAGCGGCCCAGCTTACGGTAAGTAAACCCGTAAACGTTCTTATTGTAGAAGACCATCAAATTAACCAAGCGGTAATTGTGGCTTTATTCGAAAAGTTAGGGCTTGGCTTTAGCGTTGTTGCTACTGCAGAAGAAGGCATAGAATTTATCTCGTCCAATAACGTAGATCTAATTTTAATGGACTTAAACTTACCCGGTATCCAAGGCGACCAAGCCTCTGCATTAATTAAGAAAGACCACCCCAACCTTCCCATTATCGCATTAACAGCTGATGTCATTACCGGGGCAAAAGAGCTTAAAGAAAGAGGTTTAGACGATGTGCTGACTAAACCAATTAATGCGGCGGCGTTGGTAAAAATATTAAACCATTATCTAGGCGACTAATAAGCTATGCCTAGCCCCGTTACATCGAGTCATCAGCAACTAGAGAACCCAATCAATTTGCGCAATGATTTACGTAAAAATTTGCGCCATCAATTACGCACTGTAAGAAACTCTATCTCTTTTGAGCAGCACGAAGAATCTGCCTTTCTAGTGAAAAAACAACTTAACTCGTTAGCGTGTATATCAAATGCATCATCTATCGCCGCATACTTGGTAAACGATGGCGAACTGGACTTAAGTAAGTTTATACAACAGAAGTGGGAATCAAAACCATCTCCCACATTTTCAATACCTGTTTTACACCCCGTTTGTAAAGGCCACCTGCTATTTCTGCAGTATGCTAAAAGTACACCCCTGGTAAAAAATAAGTACCGGATAGACGAGCCCGAATTAGCTTGCCAAAACGTTATTCCAACCCACGCGTTAGATATTATATTAATGCCTTTAGTGGGTTTTGATAACAAAGGCAACCGGCTAGGTATGGGAGGGGGCTATTATGATCGAACGCTAGCCTTTACCCGCTCCAGCGATCAAAAACCACTGCTTGTTGGCATTGCGCACGATGAGCAAGAGGTAGACACCCTGCCTTTCGCCTCTTGGGATATCCCGGTTGACGCTATAGTTACGCCTAGCAGAATACTGACTTTTTCTTCTCTTATAGCCTAGGGCGTGTTTTAGGTTTTCTCATAGCATGAGAAGATTAAATTTACATGCCTCTGCTTCTTATCTTTGCTCATAAACCGACGCTTGTCTTTTTAGAGACTGTATTAGTGGGTAATAAACGATATATCGGTTACACTTTACTCAACCGAAAAGGAGACTAATTATGGATCAAAACGCAAAAAAACAGGCAGTAGCAAAAGCCGCCATTGAGTATGTTGAGCGAGACAGTATTGTTGGTGTAGGAACTGGCTCAACCGTTAACTTCTTTATTGAAGAACTAGGTAAAATCAAAAATGATATAGAGGGAGCTGTATCAAGCTCAGAGGCCTCTACCGCCAAGCTTGAGGCATTGGGTATTGAAGTTTTTGAACTCAACGATGTAAGTAATTTATCCGTTTACATAGACGGTGCGGATGAAGTTACTGAACACAAGCACATGATTAAAGGCGGCGGTGCAGCTCTTACTCGCGAGAAAATTGTCGCAGGCGTAGCGAAAACCTTCGTATGTATTGTGGACGACAGTAAGCGCGTTCCTGTTTTAGGAAACTTTCCTCTGCCAGTTGAAGTGATTCCTATGGCTCGCTCGTTTGTAGCAAGGGAGCTAGTAAAACTTGGTGGAGATCCTGAGTACCGTCAAGGTGTTGTTACCGACAACGGCAACGTTATTTTAGATGTTCACAACCTAGAAATTCTAAACCCAAGAGAATTAGAGCAAAAAATCAATAATATTCCTGGTGTTGTAACTAACGGTATTTTTGCTCTGCGTGGTGCGGATATCGTGTTGTCAGCAACAGAAGATGGCGTCAAAACCTTTAAGTAAAATACTACTTTTAACTGAACGCATTTTCTGTTAACTTCCATTTAGACGTCTAGATGGCTTTTAAATATAGCAATAGCCGCTTTAAGCGGCTTTTCGAAAGTAAAAGCAGCAGCAAGTTACAGCGGTAATCGACTTAAACAAACATATAGCGACTCAACAGGCCGCTAATATGTTTTAACCAGTCACTTTACTGATCTATGGGTCTTTATTGTATTTTCGAACCGAAACACAACAGCGAGAGATAGCGAGTTCATGAGTAAAGTTTCACTTGAGAAGGACAAAATCCGGATTTTATTGTTAGAGGGTGTTCACCAGAGCGCGCTAGAAACGTTAAAAAGCAACGGTTATACAAACATTGAGTATCTGAAGACATCGCTTCCTGAAGATGAACTGATTGAAAAAATAAAAGATGCTCACTTCGTTGGACTTCGTTCTCGTACTCAAATTACTGAGAAAGTGGTAGATGCCGCCAAAAAGCTCGTGGCTATAGGCTGTTTTTGTATTGGAACCAATCAAGTCGATTTGAGCGCTACTCAACGCCGCGGAATTCCCGTTTTTAACGCTCCTTTTTCAAATACTCGCTCAGTAGCAGAGCTAGTACTTGGCCAAATTATTCTGTTACTTCGTCAAGTGCCTAGCAAGAATGCAAAAGCACACCGCGGTGAATGGGAAAAAACAGCGGCAGGCTCTTACGAAGCGAGAGGCAAAACCTTAGGTATTATTGGTTATGGCCATATTGGTACACAGCTAAGTATACTTGCTGAGCATTTGGGTATGCGCGTTCAATTTTTTGATATTGAAGATAAGCTTGTATTGGGTAACTCGGCGCAAGTGAAGTCGCTAGAAAAGCTTTTGAACACCGCTGACGTCGTTACCCTTCATGTACCAGAGACTCCGCAAACTCAGAATATGATAGGCGAAAAGGAACTCTCTCAAATGAAGCCAGGCAGTATTCTTATCAACGCCTCACGAGGCACGGTAGTAGACATTGATGCCCTTGCCGGCGCGCTTAAAAGCGGTCATCTAAATGGGGCTGCTATCGACGTATTTCCCGTTGAGCCAAAATCCAATACCGAAGAGTTTCAGTCTCCTTTGCGAGAGTTTGATAACGTTATTCTTACCCCACACGTTGGGGGAAGTACGCAAGAAGCTCAAGAAAACATTGGTATTGAAGTGGCTGGAAAGTTAGCAAAATACAGCGATAACGGCTCTACGCTATCTGCGGTTAACTTCCCAGAGGTGTCGCTGCCAGAGCATACAGAACGTTCTCGCTTGCTTCATATTCATAAAAATCAGCCAGGTGTACTTACTCAAATTAACCGGGCGTTCGCTGAAAAAGGCATTAACATTGAAGCACAATACCTTCAAACCAATGCGGATATTGGGTATGTAGTGGTTGATGTGAAAGAAGACAGGGGCTACGAAGCACTGGCCGAACTACAGCAAATTGACGGGACTATTAAAACTCGTATTTTGCACTAAAGCAAAGATTTACAATCACTTTAAACAAAAACGCTGCCTTGATGATTATCGTCTTGGCAGCGTTTTTTTACGTCTTTAGAAACTGTAAATGTTTAGAAGAAGTTGTACACCAAGCTTACTGCAGTTTCTGTATCTAGGTTATCTCGGTTTGCTGCTACGTCTGAGTTATGATCCATCTTGAAAGACAAACGCATTGAAAGGTTACCCGTAATAACTGCAGTAAGCGCAGATTCGGCACGAGATTTTGTGTTCTCAGAACCTACTTCCGTACTTAGCGTTTGGGTAAACTTAGATGTATCTGAAATTAACCACGTGTATGCCGTTGAAGCACGAACAATCACACTGTCTTGATTTTCGCCGTCTTGCGTTTCTACAAACGAGTAACCAGGACCAATTGAATACTCTAACGTATGCTTCTCGTTTTGCAGTACTTTTTGGTTCCAACCAAGTGCCAACGTGGCCTGGTAGTTAAAGCTGCTCAAACGGTCATCTTCGTATGAGGCAAACCCGAACAAACGGTTATCAGGGTTGTCTAACTTATAGTTACCCTGAGCTGAAGCGAAAAACTTCTGCGCAGAGGTAAATTCAACGTCTTCACCATCTTCACCTTCTACGGTTTCTTCTTTATAAAGGCCTTCAATAAGGTAATCATTACTCCACATTTCAAGCTCTTGGTGAGCCGTAATGCCAGCATTAATTGAGGTGGTTTCAGTGTTACCGGTAGTTGAAATAAATCCTAACTCTCCTTCCATAGTGAAAGGCTTAGGCTTATCTTGCGCAAAAGCGCTTGGAGTAAAAGAGAGTGCTATTATCGATACCAGAACTTGCTTATTCATTGAACATTCCTATTTGATGTTTTTTCCATTTATTGTGCTGCGGTCACGGCTTGAAGAAGCAGCCCATCTAGATAAAGAGGATTTGCGAAGGATGTAAACCAGCGCGGGTTATATAATGCCGCGCAGTTTACCGTTAAAATATTGACAGTCAACGGGTGAAGGTCAAAATATCGACAAAAGACTAAGACAAAAGATTGAAGTGTGTTGGTCTTTACGTCTTAGGTTTAAAAAAATTGATAAACCAAGGCCACGGAAGTTTCGGTACTGAGCGGTGCAATATTTTCTGCCGTGTCAGTTTCGTGGTTGAGAATAAATGATAATTTCATAGCAAGAGAGCCAAAAACATTGGCCGAAAGTGAGGTTTCGCTGCGAGATTTGGTGTTTTCCTCACCGGCTTCAGTACTCACAAATTGACGGAGCTTTGCGCCTGAACTCCAGCGGTACTTATACTCTGCTGACGCTCTCACAATGACCCCATCATTTATCATAGTATTGTTATCGTCAGCTGCCTCGATAAACGTGTACCCTGGACCAATACTATAGCGAAATTCACTGTCTTCGTTGCGCCAAAGACGTTCTGAATAACCTGCTGCAATAGACGCTCGGTGCTCGTAGCCCGTAAACCTATCGTCTTCGTAATCCCCGTACATAAAAACACGACGGCCATTAGCCACTAGCTTGTAGTCAAACTGCGCGCTGCTGAAAAAACGCTGGGCACTTATGTCTCGTTTGGCGCCAATAGGCGCACTCTCTTTATAAAGCAGTTCAGCAAAATACACACTGCTCCACTCTTGCGTTTCATGATCTGCGTTAATAGCCGCTTTAACACTCGCGGCAGAGGTATTGCCGGTGTTGACTAAGATCCCCAATTCACCATCAAGATTAAAATGAGGAATGTCATCGTCTGCATCAGCTACAGGCTCAGCGTGATAGAGAGTTTGGATGAGATCGTTAGCTTGTGCGAAGGTGGCTGCGCTTGAAAAGATACTCAAAAATAGAGCGCATAGCACGTTGCCGAGCTTGTTGAAATTTGTAGGCATAATTCGGTTTACGTTGGGCTTTTATATTTATTATTCACGCCCTATCGTGGCGCTTGCTAGCATCCATTCTTTAACCGAGCCTTAAAATACCGCGTAAAACGCAGCGGCTCATTTGATTAGCGCGGCAACTTTCACTGTTTCTCGTTCAGCGTAGTCAGTGGCGTTACCCACCATTTCCATATCAACCGTTACCGTATTGGCTATTTCTGGCGTAAAAAGTTCAATATTTGCGTAGTTTTCTTGCTCAAGTTGACTAACCGCAATGCGATTAGCCAGTGCCAATAAACCCACTTCACGGTCTGATGCTTGTCTTGATACATCGTTAACGTTGGTAATGGGATAGAACAAGCCAATAGGAAGGTTCCAATTTTCAAGTATGATACCGCTACAATGAGCAAACGTAAAACCGAAAAGCTGTTTTTGATGCTCGAAAGGCAACTGTGATTTATCGCTATTCATATACTCTTGATACAACTCTGGTGAGCGCTTTGCCACCACCAGTTCGCTCAAGTTTTGTAAAATACCCATAACAAAGAAACGCTCAGCCACTTTAACGCCTGCACTTAGGGCGATGTGCTTAGCTAACATGCCCGAGTAAACAGAGCCATGCCAATGCTTTTTCAAATCGATTAATTCTGAGTCAAAGCAAGTAAATGCTGTGCTTGCCGTTTCCGATACTACAAGGTTATAGAGAGCTTCTCCGCCTATAACATTAATTGCCTTAGGCACAGATTCTATTTGCGAGGGAAATCGAAACAGCGAGCTATTCGCTAAGCGTAATACCTTCGCCGTTAAAGAAGTATCTATACTTATTAGGTTGCCAATATCCTCAGCTGTCGATCGTGGGTTGTCGAGTAATTCACGTAACCTAACGCACACATTTGGAAGTGCAAAGGATTTAGTGGCAAATTTTACGTACTTCTGTATCGACATTAACACATTCTCAATTGATCGTAGTGATAGACATTTTGTAAACAGGGACTATTTTTTATTGCTGGTTTCGCTTTCAAATAAACCAATTTGGCTATTTGCATCGAGTGTTTTCTCTGCCTGTTGTTGTTTTCGTGCTCTAGCAATTATCGCGCGCTTGCGACGTGCACAGGCTGCCAATATTTGACGTTTGGTCGTATCATTAACTTGAAGCCAGTAAAGACGCTCGTCTCTACTGCGTAAGCATCCTTTACAAAAACCACGAGGCCCAGATTCACACACACCTATGCATGGGCTGGGGATCTCAAAGAACTCTAACTGTTCAGATTGTGCTTTTTGATCTGACATCACTGCTCAAAATATATCGCTATTCGGCCTGTAGTAAAATTAGTCATAGTGAAATTTAGCATAGTGGTGTTCATTATAGTGAACTTTGGCTGTTGATTGAAAACTGCAAGGGCAATATTTAGCCCTATTTTGCTTTATTTACAATCAGGTACGCACGGCCTATTACTTTTATTTCAGCTAATGATTTAGCTAATGATTCATTTAATTTTACATCTAAGTGAGCACAGCGTAATTAAACCCCAACTCGCTTTGAATCGCTACTAGACATTAGCATCAATTCTCCTATCAGTTATAAGCCCTACTTTTTAGGTTGCCCTAATTTGACAAGAACACAATAAGGGCACGACAAGAACACGATAAGAATACGGCGAGCTAGCTTTTCTCAGTGCTTAAACAGTCAACACGTTAGTCGATTAACGTATAGTCTATGGTGGATACCACGCGCACCTTTTTTATGTGCGGATGGTAACTGTCGCGACTACTTATGCTAAACCTACCCTGATTTGCCCGTTTGATTTTACCTAACGTACTATTAGAATCTTTGGCGAATTTCTCAGCCACTTCCCGTGCGTTGAGCGTTGCCTCTTCAATCATAGCGGGTTTTACGTCGTTTAAACGAGTAAATACATAGTCGGGCTGCACGTCGTAGCGGTTTTCAGAAAGCACGATGCCCTGCTTTATCAAATTGCCTACCTTCTGCATTGCGCCTCGCACCGTCTCAACTTGTGTCGAAAATACGGTGATGGTTTGTATGCTGCTGTACCTTAACGGTGCTTGCTGTCCACCGCCGTATTGTTGCGCCAACTTGTCAGTTATTTGTGGTTTACCTATGGTGATGCTGTCTGTAGCAATACCGACTTGTTCTAAAAAGGATTTCACCTTCTTGCTATTTTCTTCGATACGCTTATACAGCTCAGGTAAATCATTTCCGGCGTCGACAAACTGAATAGGCCAAATCACCTGGTCTGCAACATATTCTCTCTCTGATAGCCCTTTAACCGTTACCACGCGATTCCATGTTTGCATATCACTTAACGAAGAAGATATGGTTGTGCCGAGAAACACGACAGCCAGGATCATACCTAGTGCAATAACAATGGCCGCACCTACTTTCATGTGATTGATCTCCCCGATTTTTTGTATTCAGTATATATGAGTTAGATTACTGTTATTGCGCATTAATCACTAGTGCTCATTCATTTGCACAATTTAGATTATAGTAAATACTCGGGCGTGCCCCCCTTTTTTTGATTTCTACCTTTAATCGTCTATGTTTTTAATGAAATCATAAAAAGGACGAAATGATGAGTAAGAATAAGACGTTTATCGTAAAAGGCCAATGCACTGCTTTGATGCTTTTATTGGTGACCTGTCATGTGCAGGCAGATTCTATTTTTCAGACAGGGGCTTATCAAAAAGAGGGCCGGCAAGCAGAAAAAGAAATAACGGCTGCTAAAGAAATAGAGAAAATTGATGTAATAGGAAAGCAGCCACCCAACCTTCTGCGAAAAGCTTTCTATCGCCATGAAGATAATTTTTTTGACCTTTACAACGAACTTGTGGATGAAAATCAATTTCGCATGGATTGTGAAATGCGTTTAAGGCACCTTCAGTCAAAGGTAAAATACCGCGCCTGCATTCCCCGTTATGTTGGAATTGAGAATGCTAAAGAGCTAGAAGATGCCGCTTTAAGAAGTGGCAGGCTTTCCGCCAGCTCGATTTTAAACGCAACACCAGACAAAGCAGCCTTGCGTTTAACTTACGCAAAAAAGAAAAAAGAAATGGCCACTAAAATGGCTGAGCTTATCAACTCACACCCTGAACTTGCCAAGCGCTATACTCAATACGTGGAGGCGAAGACAAAATTTGAAGATGCGAAAAACCGTTAGCTGAAAAAAGGCCACTCAATTGAGTGGCCTAAAAGTGCTCCTTGAGAGAGCAACGCTTGGGTAGACGGGAGAGTCTGAATAGATAGAAACGATAGCCAGAAATGCTAGTGAGTGCTGGCCTTTTCATTACGTTTCAATAGGTAATAAAATATGGGAGTAAGAATAAGCCCAAAAAAGGTGACGCCTATCATGCCGGAAAATACCGCCACGCCCATGGCCTGACGCATTTCGGCACCCGCCCCTGTGGACAACACCATAGGCAATACCCCCATAATAAAGGCGATTGATGTCATCAGAATGGGGCGAAGACGCAATCGACTTGCTTCTTTTATGGCCGCGAGCGCATCCATGCCGCTGTCTTGCAACTCTTTAGCAAACTCCACAATAAGAATGGCGTTTTTCGTTGCTAACCCCACCAGCACAATCAAACCAATTTGGGTAAAGATGTTGTTATCACCACCGTAAACTTGCACACCTATTAACGCGCTCAGCAATGTCATTGGTACAATCAAAATGATAGCCAATGGCAGACGCAAGCTTTCATATTGTGCTGCAAGCACAAGGAACACCAACAACACCACGAGTGGGAATACGAAGGCTGATGCGTTACCTGCAAGAATTTGCTGATACGTTAATTCAGTCCACTCGTAAGTCATGCCTAATGGCAGTGTTTCCGCCAAAATTTCTTCAATAGCGGCTTTCGCTTGGTCAGATGAATAACCCGGCGCCGGCGCACCATTGATTTCTGCCGTGATATAGCCGTTATAGTGCATAACACGGTCTGGACCTGCGCTGTGCTCGATATTTAAAAATGAACCTAGGGGAATCATTTCACCTTGTGCATTTCTGATTTTAAATTGCGTAATATCTTCAATATCTTGACGATACTGAGCATCGGCCTGCACATTCACTTGGTACGTGCGACCAAACAAATTGAAATCATTAACATACAGTGAGCCCAAGTAAGCCTGCATAGTGGTGAACAAGGTATCGATATTCACGCCTTGGCTTACGGCCTTTTCACGGTCTACATCTACGTCAAGTTGAGGTACAGCAACCGTAAAGCTGGTGAAAGCATCGGTAAGCGCAGGATGTGCCCATGCTTTGCCAATCACTTCTTGTGTGACGCGCTCTAGCTCTTCAAAACCAAGATTGCCTCTGTCTTCCACCTGCAAACGGAACCCGCCAATTGTCCCTAACCCCATTACTGGTGGTGGTGGGAAGATAGCCACAAATGCACCTTTAATAGAGCCAAAGTTTTGGTTTAGCTGAGCAGCAATGGCGCCACCCGATAATTCAGGACTTGTACGCTTGTCAAAGTCGGTCAAGGTAGCGAATAAAACACCTGAACTTGGGCTATTGGTGAAGCCGTTAATGTTTAGCCCCGGAAATGCAATGGCATCTTCAACGCCAGGGTGTTCCATGGCAATACGTGACATCTCTCGAATAACTTCTTCAGTTCTATCTAAGCTGGCGGCATTAGGTAGCTGAGCAAACGCGACCAGGTACTGCTTGTCTTGTGGCGGTACATAACCAGTGGGTGTATTGGCGAACTGGAAATAAGTTAGGCCAAGCAACCCAGCGTAAAGCACCATAATGACGCTGCTTTTACGGATAAGACCGCCCACAGCACCAGTGTACTTCTTAGAACCTCGGTCAAAGAAACGGTTAAAAGGCGCGAATATGAAACGACCAAACACTTTATCCATTACTCGGGTAAGCCAGTCGTTAGCTTGACCGTGAGGCTTCAGCAATAGTGCAGACAAGGCAGGGCTAAGCGTTAACGAGTTAATTGCTGAGATTACCGTTGAAATAGTGATAGTCAGTGCAAACTGCTTATAGAACTGCCCCGTTAAGCCACTCATAAAGGCGGTCGGTACAAACACTGCAGCAAGTACAAGTGTTGTCGCAATAATAGGCCCAGTTACCTCTTTCATTGCCTGTACCGTGGCATCAAATGGGGTTTTGCCTTCAGAAATATTACGCTCGACGTTCTCAACAACTACAATGGCGTCATCAACAACAATACCGATGGCGAGTACTAAGCCAAACAATGACAAGGCGTTAAGTGAGAAGCCCATCAACTGCATAAATGCAAAGGTACCCACCAACGAAATTGGAACTGCAACCAATGGAATTATAGATGCACGCCATGTTTGAAGGAAAAGTACTACCACAAGAACAACAAGCAATACCGCTTCAAGTAATGTGCTAATTACTGCTTCAATTGAGCCACGCACAAACACGGTAGGATCGTAAGCAATTTCGTATTCTAGGCCTTCTGGGAATAACTGTGATAACTCAGCCATACGCGAACGCACATCGTCTGAAATTTGAATAGCATTTGAACCTGGCGCTTGGAAAATAGGTAAAGCCGCTGCCGGGTTATTGTTAATCAATGAACGAAGTGAATAAAACTCTGAACCTAGTTCAATACGAGCTACATCTTTAAGGCGCGTAATCTCGCCATTGTCACCGGTTTTAACGATGATATTTTCAAATTCAGATTCGTCTTTAAGGCGACCGCGTACGTTAATTAGAAGCTGAAATTCGCTAGTACCCGTTGGCTGTGCACCAAGGCTGCCCGCAGCCGCTTGCTGGTTTTGATCGGCAATTGCCGCTACTACATCGCCAGGGTTCATTTGCAACGCTGCAAGTTTGTTAGGGTCTAGCCACACACGCATGCTGAACTCGCCAGCACCAAACAGGCGTACTTGCCCTACCCCGTCAATGCGTGCCAGCTCGTCTTTTACAAACTGATCGGCATAGTTCGACAGATAAAGCATGTCGTAGCGGTTATCTGGCGAGGTTAAGTGAACCACCATGGTAAGGTCAGGCGATGACTTTTCAGTAACCACACCTAAACGCTGCACTTCTTGTGGCAAACGTGGAGTAGCACGATTCACACGGTTTTGGACCAGCGTGGTAGCTTCATCCGGGTCTGTATCGATAGCAAACGTGATAGTTAATGTCATGCGGCCATCGCTGGTTGCTTGTGAAGACATGTACAACATGTTTTCAACGCCGTTAATTTCTTGCTCAAGTGGTGTCGCGACGGTTTCGGCTATTACCTCTGGGTTTGCGCCCGGATAGTTGGCTGTTACCACTACCGTTGGCGGAACAACTTCTGGATATTCTGTAATGGGCAGCTGCCATACTGCAATGGCACCGCCAATAAAAATGAGTAGTGATAGCACGCCCGCAAAAATCGGGCGGCTAATAAAGAATTGCGAGATGTTCATTACTTAAGACCTACTGTTACAGTGCTAGATGCCACTGAACCACCAGACAGTACGTCCTCGTAATGCGCCATGTTGGTTACTTCTGTTACGTTATCTACCTGAGACTGCCAATCCTGCAAGCTCGCAAGTGCATCTTGGTCACCCATAGGTACTTCGTTCGCCGACACTGGCGCCCCTGGGCGTACGCGTTGTAATCCGTCTACTACTATGGTGTCGCTAGCGGCAAGCCCACTTTTGATAATGCGCATGCTGCCAACTTTGTCACCCAGTGTAACAGCACGGTATTCCACTTTGTTTTCTTCATTTACCACAAGCACATACTTGTTATTCAAGTCGGTACCAATGGCCTTTTCTTTAATAAGGATGCCCTGCTCGTCTGTACTTCCAGCGAGTTTTAGGTGGGCAAACAAACCAGGGATCAAGCGACCTTCTTCGTTATTGAACACCGCGCGAACGCGCAATGTACCTGTACTGCCATTCACTTGGTTATCGATAAAGTCAATTTGGCCCCAATGCTGATAATCAGACTCATTGGCTAAGCGCAGCGCAACTGGCTTGTCGTTTACAGACGTGGCATTGCTGCTTGATACATAATTAAGGTAGGTTTGCTCGTCGATGTCAAAGTATGCATATAGACGGTCTGTTGACACGATACGAGTAAGTTCCGTTTGACCCGCCGTTACAAAATTACCTTCAGTAATATTAGCGCGAGAAATGCGGCCTGAGATAGGTGCCTCAACGCGTGCAAAACCTCGGTTTAAGCGCGCTACTTCAAGAGCGGCTTGAGTTTGATTAAGGCTAGCTAGCGCTTGGTTTTTTTCTGCTAAACGGGCATCAAGCACTTCTTCAGATACAGCTTGCGTCTTACGCAGTTTGTAGGCGCGTTTATAGTTCTGCTCGGCAAACTCTAGTCGACTTTTCGATTCTTCAAGCTGTGCAGTCAAGCGAGCGACTTCTGCTTTAAAAGTGCGATTATCAATAAGGAACAGTGTTTGCCCTTGCTCAACATATTCGCCTTCTTTAAATGCGACAAAATCGATGTAACCTGAAACACGAGGACGAAGCGCTACAATTTGTGGCGATTCCAAGCGACCAGTGAAATTGTCCCATTCGGTAAGACGTTGCATGACAACTGCTGCTACATCCACAGGTACGCCAGCATTTGCCTGCATAGATTGACTAGGATCCTGCTCGTCACCACCGCATGCAGCGACTAGCGCAGTAAGGCTTAAAACAGCCAATAAACGGGTAAAAGTTTTCATTGCAAGATTCTCTCTTAAATTCGACTAAAGTTTGATGGAATGCATTATGGACCACGCCAAACAATAAAAATAATTATCTTTTTATATGCAACACATCACACAATGTTATATATTGAGAATCTAGTGAACAAAGTTTGAACGTATAAAAGGTGGTTTCACCCTTATCACGCAAATAACTGCTTAGAAAGCGAGAACTTAGGAAATTAGCGGGCTGCAGCGGCGCAGTGTAACACTGTCACTCATCGCATTCATTTGGAAAATAAATGCATTTAGCTATAACCTATAACTAAACTATGTCATTACAATGACATCGATATATTTTTCGAAAACTGAAAAGTAAATGTGTGTACCGAAGTACGCTTCACCAAAATTAAGGCTGAACTTTTTGGCCTGTAGATTCAAAGCGAGATGACACTCGTAGTCAGTGCGAAGTAATTTACTTGTACCTTATGGTACATAAAAAACAATTGACGCTTTTTGCGATAGTCGAGAGACAAAGAGGTGAAAGCGCGGAGTAACTTCACCTTACTTCAGGCGTAATAACAAGGCCTGTAGATACAAGGCGAGGTGACACACGTTGTCAATGCGAAGTAGTTCACTTGTACCTTTGGGTACATAAAAAGCAATCGATGCTTTTTGCGATAGTCGAGAGACAAAGAGGTGGAAGCGCGGAGTAACTTCACCTTAATTCAGGCGAGTAAAAAATGGCCTGTAGATACAAAGCAAGATGACACTCGTTGTCAATGCGAAGTAGATCACTTGTACCTTCGGGTACATAAAAAGCAATTGACGCTTTTTGCGATAGTCGAGAGACAAAGAGGTGGAAGCGCGGAGTAAACCCTCTACCGCAAGGATGCGGTAGCGGAGCCCCCAAGGATGGGTTTACGGCGCGTTTACGCAGCGCTTCCTCCTTTTTGGCTAAATGATTATCGCAAGAAGCGTCTAAAGACCGGAGACGATTATGCGTCCACATGACTTAAACTTACTAATGATATTCGATGCGATAATGACAGAAGGTGCTATTACCCGCGCCGCAGATAGGCTGTCAATGACTCAGCCGGCAGTATCAAATGCCCTGTCACGTATGAGAACTGCATGGAAAGACGAATTATTTGTTAAGGACGGACGCGGTATTCAACCCACTTCATTTGCCAAAAACTTATGGAGCCAAATTCAAGGCCCGTTGGGTGAACTTGAAGTTGCGGTAAACCCGACAGACTTCAACCCCGCAACGGCCAAGCGTACATTTAGAATTGCCGCGACAGACAGTATTGTTTCTATGGTGTGGGGACCACTTCGCCAAGTTATCGAAAACGAAGCGCCAGGTATCAATATTCACGCTATTCCTAATTACGACATGGAAACGGACAAAATACTTAAAGACGCAGAAGCTGAGCTAACGTTTTCCAAATACCAAGAGCCAGATTCAGTTATACGCGCCGAACACGTACTTGATCTCAGCTGGGTTGTGGTTATGCGCCCAGATCACCCATTGGCGAAAAGTCAGCTTACGTTAGAAGAGTTTGTGGCCGCTGATCATCTATTGGTTTCTGTGACAGGCGATGTGACAGGCCCTACCGATCAAGTATTGGCTAACTTAGGGTTAAAACGCCGCGTAGCTATGTCGGTTAATCAGTTTTACAACGCAACGCCTCTGCTAAAAGAAAGTAACCTCATTTGTGTTGCACCATCACTTGTAATGGAGCGAGAGATATTTTCTGGTGAACTTGCGGTTTTTGAAACGCCAATTGAAATTGTAAGTTCACCACTGTCTGTTATGTGGCACAAGCGTCAAGACCAAGATGCAGGATTACAATGGCTTCGAGGTTTGGTAGTAAAATTTATACGCGAACGGGTACAGCGTCACGAAATGTTGCTGTCTCAATGTTGCCGTAAAGCGTATTGCGAAAAAACCGTTAAGCGCTTTATGGAGCAGCGTAATATGGACTGCAACGAATTCACGCCAGCGCATCTTAAAACGCAAGAGTTTGACACTGAAGAAGTTGCAGCCAACCAAAAAATTAAAGAAAAAGTGATTGCTTAAACATGCAATAACAAAACAAGTAACAGGGTTAGTTGGCTTTACATCCCAGTGAAGAAAGCCAATCTAGCCCTTCCTGCTCGCTACTACAGAACAAGTACTTTATTCCCGCCTGCTGGAATACCCGCTCAAACTGCCTAACCACTAAGGCAGGCACTTTTGCCCTATCTGCAATTACCACACTTGCAAGCATGCCAAGCTTCATACGGCGCTTTATAGACACTACAAGCCACTCTTCCGCTTCTGGTGTTAATACACCCGTCCCAAAAATTGAGCCGATGAAGCCCCATTGCGCACCATCAAGATTCCCTGTCAGCATGAGAACATCGTCGTGATATTGCTGCAGCATTTTTTGCGTTGCAATACCTTTCAATTCTGCCTTTATAACGCAGCCGTTGAGTTCAATGGCATATTCACCGTGTTTAGAAAATGAAGCCGGAGATGACAAACGAGATGGTGGAGTACTTTGCATTAAAACCTTTTATGTATGTTGAGTATAAAATGGGATAACTTAAGAGGCGCGTATTTTAATTAATCGTTCAATAACGTAAATCACCCTTTAGTATAAAAAACCAACAAATAAGAAATTTTTTATGTTAGAACTTAAGCGAAAGAAAGGAAAAGCACAGAGCTGTAAAAGTGCAAGATACAAAAAACCCGCTCGTTGAGCGGGTTTTAATTAATTAGCGAAAAAGACGTTTACTTCTTTTTCTTCGCTTTCGGATTTGGCAAGTCTGTGATGCTTCCTTCGAAGATTTCAGACGCAAGACCGATAGATTCGTTCAGCGTTGGGTGAGCGTGGATAGTTAATGCTACATCTTCAGCATCCGCACCCATTTCAATGGCTAGGCCAATCTCACCAAGCATTTCACCCGCGTTGGTACCTACCATTGCACCACCGATAACGCGACCCGTGTCTTTGTCGAAGATCATCTTGGTCATACCGTTAGTTGCATCAGATGCAATTGCACGACCAGAGGCTGCCCATGGGAATACCGCTGTTTCGTAGCTTACGCCCTGCTCTTTCGCTTCTTTCTCAGTTAAACCAACCCAAGCTACTTCTGGCTCAGTGTATGCAACTGAAGGAATTGCACGTGGGTCGAAGTAGTGCTTCTGTCCAGCGATAACTTCTGCTGCAACGTGACCTTCGTGAACCGCTTTGTGCGCAAGCATAGGTTGACCTACAAGGTCACCGATGGCGAAGATGTGGTCAACGTTAGTACGCATTTGCTTATCAACATTGATAAAGCCGCGATCATCAACATTAACGCCTGCAGCTTCTGCGCCCACTAGTTTACCGTTAGGCTTACGACCAACAGCAACGAGTACTTTGTCATAACGTACTGGCTCAGCAGGTGCGTTCTTGCCCTCAAATGTTACGTATAGACCGTCATCTTTTGCTTCAACTGCAGTAACTTTCGTTTCTAGCATGATGTTGAATTTTTCTTTGTAGTCCTTCATGAATACTTTCATGATGTCTTTGTCAGCTGCTGGAATAAGCTGGTCTAAGAATTCAACTACATCAATGTTTGAGCCAAGCGCTTCGTATACTGTACCCATTTCTAGACCGATGATACCACCGCCTAGTACTAGCATTTTCTCTGGAATGTCTTTCATTTCCAGTGCGCCAGTTGAGTCAATTACGCGCTCATCTTCTGGGATGAACGGCAGGCTTACAGGCTCAGAACCCGCAGCAATAATCGCTTTTTCAAAAGTAATAGTAGTAACGTCGTCACCATTTTTTACTTCAAGGGTGTTTGCGCCTGTAAATTTACCAAAGCCTTTAACGTGCTTGGTTTTGCGCATTTTAGACATGCCAGCAAGACCGTTGGTAAGCTGCTTAACAACGCCGTCTTTGTAATCACGAATTTTATCTAGATCAATCTTTGGCTCACCAAAGCTCACGCCATGACTTGCCAAATGCTTTGCTTCTTTCATTACTTTCGCAACGTGAAGAAGAGCTTTTGAAGGAATACAGCCAACATTAAGACATACACCGCCTAATGAATCGCGCGAATCTACGATAACTGTTTCAACGCCTAGATCAGCTGCACGGAATGCAGCAGAATAACCGCCAGGGCCGCCGCCCAGTACCACTAATTGCGTTTTAATTTCGCTCATTGTGAACCTCAATCCTCTTTTTTGATTATGCTAACACACGATGCTTACGCACATAGGTGCTAGCATAACCTAAATACCGCCCTAAGGGCTTATAAAATCGTCGAAAATGTTAATCATATTGTAAACATTTTACGATTTTTTTTTAAAGTATAATTCTACGTAAGTCAGTAAGATTGGCAGCAACTTCTGCAGCAAACCTTGCACCTACCGCACCATCAATCACACGGTGGTCGTATGACAAGCTTAGCGGAACCATTAAACGAGGTTCAAATTCACTGCCATTCCACTTAGGTTTCATCTCAGATTTAGAGACACCTAAAATACCTACCTCTGGCGCGTTCACGATTGGTGTAAATGCCGTACCGCCAATACCGCCTAGGCTTGAAATAGTAAATGTGCCGCCCTGCATGTCTGCAGCTTTCAACTTACCTTCACGGGCTTTCTTCGATGTTTCGATAAGCTCGCGAGAAAGTTCTTCAATGCCCTTCTTATTGACGTCGCGAATAACGGGAACAACAAGGCCTCCTGGTGTTTCCACCGCGATACCAATATTGATGAACTTCTTGATAATTAAGCTTTCGCCATCGTCAGACAGTGAAGAATTAAATACTTCGTATTTTTCAAGTGCTTTAGCTACCGCTTTCATTACGAATACAAGTGGCGTGATCTTAAGACCAGACTTAACTTTCGCATGGTAAGCATTCTGCTCTTTACGGAAGTCTTCAACTTCAGTGATATCTGCTTCGTCGAACTGGGTAACGTGTGGGATAGTTGCCCAGTTACGATGTAAGAACGGACCAGAGATTTTCTGAATACGCGATAGCTTTTGCTCTTCAATTTCACCAAACTTGCTGTGATCGACAGGTTTAACCGGCACAATTTGAAGCACGTTGTCACCCACAGGCGCATTACCTGACGCGGCAGCAGTTTTAGGCTTAGCCAGTTCAGCTTTGACGTATTCTTGAACATCTTCCTTCAAAATACGGTTCTTGCGACCAGAACCTTTAACCAGGGTAAGATCTACACCAAACTCACGCGCAATACGACGTACTGATGGAGAGGCATGAGCTTTTCCACCGTTGTCTTGAGCCGACTCTTGTTTAGCTGGCGCAGACTTTTGCTCTGATGCACTCACAGTTGATGCATTAGCAGCTGCAGCCTGTTTAGGCGCTTCTGACTTGCTTTCAGCTTTACTTTCATTCGCGTTGCTAGCTTCTTTGCCTGAAGACTGCTTGTCAGCAGATTCGGCGCTTGCCGAAGAGCCGCCACTAGTTTCTAATTTAACGACTAGTGTGCCTTGCTTAACCTTATCGCCTGTTTTGATAAAGACTTCTTTGATGGTACCCGCATGTGTTGAAGGTACATCCATAGTGGCTTTGTCGGTTTCTAGCGTTATTAGGCCGTCTTCTTTTTCAACAGTATCGCCGGCAGATACAAGCACATCGATAACGTCAACTTCACCGTCTTCACCAATATCAGGTACTGCAACTTCGATAGTCTCGCTGCTTGCTTCTGCTTGAGGTGCTGATTCTTGTTGGCTCGACTCTTCGCTAGAAGACGCTTCTGATTTTTCAGCTTTCTCAGTTGAAGACGACTCGCTTGAACCGCCTTCACCAGCAATTTCAAGCTTAATCACTACCGTGCCTTCTTTTACCTTATCACCATTACTGATAAGAACTTCTTTCACTGTACCTGCGTGTGTTGAAGGAACGTCCATCGTCGCTTTATCAGTTTCAAGGGTAATAAGACCATCTTCTTTATCGATGGTGTCGCCCACTGAAACCAATACATCGATTACGTCAACTTCATCGTCAGAACCGATATCCGGAACGGCAACTTCAATCACTTCGCTGCCGCCAGACGCAGCGGGCGCTGCATCTGACTTGCTTTCTTCTTTTGGTGCTTCTTCTTGCTTAGGCGCTTCTTCTTGTGACGCGTTGTCTGAAGATGTTTCTTCAGCGCTGCTCTCATCCGAACTGTCACCACCTGCAGCCTTCATTTCACCAATCACATCGCCTTCTTTGATTTTATCGCCTACTGATACAGACAGGCTTACAATCTCACCTTCAAACGGTGCTGGGATGTCCATAGACGCTTTGTCACTTTCTACAGTAACAACGCCTTCCTCTGCCTCAATGTTGTCGCCTACGGCAACACATAGCTCGATAACTTCAACTTCGTCACCGCCTACGTCGGGTACGATAATCTTTTGAATATCTGACATATGTAAAATACCTTATCTGGCTTACGCGTAAAGTGGGTTAAGTTTTTCAGCGTTTATATCAAAACGCTTAATGGCTTCTGCCACCACTTTCTTCTCAACGTCACCGCGCTGAGCTAATTCGTAAAGTGATGCCACCACAATGTACGACGCATTAACTTCAAAGTGTGTACGCAAGTTTTCACGGCTATCGCTTCGACCAAAACCATCTGTACCTAGGCAGCGATATTCAGTATCGATAAACGCGCGTACTTGATCAGAGTAGTTCTTCACATAGTCAGTGGCAGAAATTGCTGGACCTGCATCTTTCGTAATCACCTGACCGATGTAAGGGACTTTTTGCTCGGCTTCTGGGTTTAGCATGTTCCAACGTGCTATGTCTTGACCTTCGCGGGCTAGCTCGTTGAATGAGGTTACCGAGTAAACGTCAGACGATACGTTGTAGTCTTCACAAAGAATCTGCGCTGCTTTACGTACTTCGTTCAAGATAGTACCTGAGCCCATTAACTGAACGTTAAGCTTAGACTTGTCGTTTTCAACGCGCTCTAGCTTGTAGATACCTTTAATGATTTTCTCTGCAATATCATCTTCTTCTGGCATTGCAGGGTGCTGATAGTTCTCGTTCATCAGCGTTAGGTAGTAGAAGATATTTTCGTTGTTACCGTACATACGACGCAGACCGTCTTGAATGATAACCGCCACTTCGTAACCATACGTTGGGTCGTAAGTAATACAGTTTGGAATTAGGTTCGCCTGAACATGTGAGTGGCCATCTTGATGCTGTAGACCTTCACCATTTAGTGTTGTTCTACCTGCTGTTGCACCCAAAAGGAAACCACGTGCTTGGCTATCGCCAGCCGCCCATGCTAAGTCGCCAACGCGTTGGAAACCAAACATCGAATAGTAAATGTAGAACGGAATAGTGGTAGCGTTACAGGTTGAGTAAGACGTACCTGACGCAACCCACGATGCCATTGCACCTAACTCGTTAATACCTTCTTGTAGTACCTGACCTTTCTTATCTTCGCGATAGTAAGCCACTTGGTCGGCATCTTGTGGAACGTATTTTTGGCCTTCGTTAGCGTAAATACCAACCTGACGGAACAAGCCTTCCATACCGAACGTACGAGCTTCATCAGGAATAATGGGTACAATGCGCTTGCCAATTTTCTTGTCTTTAAGCAAAGCGTTTAGTACTCGTACAAATGTCATGGTAGACGACACCTGACGATCGCCAGATCCTTTCAGAATGGCGTCAAAAGCTTTAAGTTCTGGCACTTCAAGCTGCTCTTCAGCCTGCTCTCTGCGCGCGGGTAAATAACCGCCAAGCGCTTCACGACGCTCTTTAAGGTACTTAAGCTCTTCGCTGTCTTCTGGGAAGCGGTAGTAAGGAAGGTCGGCAATTTTGTCGTCTTCTACCGGAATGTTGAAACGATCGCGGAATTTCTTAATAGATTCCACGTCCATTTTCTTCACGTTGTGCGCAACGTTTTGTGCTTCACCTGAAGAGCCAAGACCAAAACCTTTTACAGTTTTCGCTAGTATTACCGTTGGACGACCTTTGGTGTCGATAGCTTTTTGATACGCAGCAAATACTTTAACCGGATCGTGTCCACCACGGTTCAAGCGCCAGATATCATCATCTGAATAGTTAGCTACAAGCGCTTTTGTTTCTGGGTACTTGTTGAAGAAGTTTTCGCGGGTGTATTTTCCGCCTTTAGCTTTACAGTTCTGGTATTCACCGTCTACGGTTTCACCCATAAGCTGAATTAGCTTACCAGACTTATCGCGCGCAAGAAGTTCATCCCAGTAACTACCCCAAATAACTTTAACCACTTCCCAGCCTGCGCCGCGGAATGTGCCTTCAAGTTCTTGGATAATCTTGCCGTTACCGCGTACAGGGCCGTCTAGGCGCTGTAAGTTACAGTTGATAACAAATGTTAGGTTGTCTAGGCCTTCGCGAGACGCTAAGCCAATTGCACCCAATGATTCTGGCTCATCACACTCACCATCGCCCATGTAGCAGTACACGCGCTGCTCTGAACAGTCTTTTATACCACGATTGGTTAGGTACTTAAGGAAGCGAGCAGTATAAATAGCTTGAAGTGGACCTAAGCCCATAGAAACCGTTGGGAACTGCCAATAATCTTTCATCAAGTGAGGATGAGGGTACGATGATAAGCCATCGCCAGCACACTCTTGACGGAAATTGTTTAGCTGCTCTTCAGTTAAATTACCTTCAATGAAAGAACGAGCGTAGATCCCCGGAGAAATATGCCCTTGAGCAAAAATAAAATCGCCGCCGTTGCCATCTTTTGGCGCTTTAAAGAAGTGGTTGAAACCCACATCGTACAGCATGGCTGAAGAGGCAAAGCTACCAATGTGACCACCAAGTTCTAGATCTTTCTTAGACGCTCGCAATACTATCATTAGTGCGTTCCAACGAATTGCTGCACGAATACGCGCTTCAATCGTTAGGTCGCCAGGCATGTTAGGTTCTTGCGCCGCAGGGATAGTGTTGATGTACGCAGTTGTTGCGTCATACGGTAAGTGTGCTCCGCTACGACGAGCTTTATCAACTAGCTTCTCAAGTAAGTAATGAGCGCGTTCTACACCTTCCTCTTCGAATACAGACTCGAGGGCATCTAGCCACTCTTTAGTTTCTTGAGGATCCACATCTTGGTGCATCATATCAGTCATGGTGCCATCCTATTTTTGCTTATATAGAAAATCCTCCTTGTGCATGGCTAAGCCCCTGCATTTAAGGAGGAAAACTAAACTACGTTGTACTCACAGTGACCCGTTCTGGCTCACCTGCTGTTGCAGTGGCACGGGAATACCCCGACCGGCCTCTGCGAATAATTAACCGTGTGCTCGGTGCGCGCGGCTAAATCTCTAAACGGCGCAACGCTCGCTGAACACGAGTGTCGCGCTGATTAATGGTTAATAGCGTTTTTTCAATAAACGCCAAATGTGTATTGCATGCCTGTCGCGCTGCTTCTGGATCTTGTGAAGCAATGGCTTCAACAATTTCGCGACGCTGCTTTGCAATATCTGCAACCGCATCGCTATGCACAGCAAGCATGTCTAAATTTCGTTCTATGTTGTCTACCAACATACTTTGCATGGTGCTCATTACATGTAGCAGAACCATGTTATGAGAAGCCCTGGCCATGATGATATAAAATCGGCCTAGCGCTTCCGCTTGTTCTCGCTTGCTCTCATTGGCTTTTGGTGCTGGAAGATTGTTAAGCGCTTGCTTGAGCGCGTTGTAATCTTCGGGCTGACCTCGAAGCGCCGCGTAATACGCAGACATACCTTCTAACGCATGTCTAAATTCGAGCAAATCGAACTGTGTTTCTGGTCGCGCACTCACTAAGTCCATCAGTGGGTCTGTCATAGCAGAATTGAGATTGCGATTGACGAATGTGCCGCCACCCTGCTTTCTTTCTACTAAACCGCGGGCTTGCAGGTTACCAATGGCTTCACGTAAAGAGGGACGAGACACATCAAACTGCTGCGCTAATTCGCGCTCAGGCGGTAACTTTTGCCCGGCTAAAAGCGAACCATCAAGAATCATAGATTCAAGCTGCTCGGTAATAACATCTGCTAGTTTTTTTCGCTGCTGACGCATGCGGCCTTGTCTTCCTTTGTTGAAGTCCTATTGTGAAGTTCTTTGCTGAAGTCCTTTGGTATCAATAACAGTTGTGAATGCACTGAATACATCAGTTAAATATTCTCACAACGAAAATTGGTAATACCATTTTACCTATACAGTTTAAGGCAGATCGATTTAGAGGTAAATACTCTCAAGCATAGCAAACCTTGCTCAGTTTGCAGCGTGTAAAGCTTTATAATTGAATTTGTTAAGAAAAGTTTTCTCATCATTACTGGTCTGATGAGAAAGAAAAGAAGGAAATAGCGACAAAAAGGTCTGATATAGCGGCAGTTTTTTATTAGACCAACTATTCCCCAACAGGTAAATGTAAAAAATAATCGCTATGCCAAGCTGCCAATAACCGTAAGTGCAGACGTAACAACCAGTAAAAAAATAACATTACGTTTTGCTAATTTTACTAAAACCTTGGGTTCAACAGCTGCATTTTCAGCCTGCAATGCCTGTTCTTCAGGCGTGAGCATTTCCGCTTTTGCTGAAATAATCGTCAACACATCGTAAGCGGATATATCAAGTTGCAGCGCGTGCTTTATCCACTCGGGCAATGCCCTTGAAAAATGCCCCATCATTAGCATTCCAAATGTGGTGATACGCACTGGAACGTAATCTAGTGCGAACATAAGGCGACCAGCAGTTTCTCGCAAAGGATGTTGTGCCGCGCAGAGTGCTTCCGTTGTGCTTCTACTAAAACTGTAAAACAGTGCACCGGGCGCACCAAAGGCCATAAACCACAGCATAACGGCTGCGTAATGCTGATAATTAAGCCAGGTTAAGTGTTGCCCAAAGCTTTTTCCCTGTACTTGAGCACTTCCTTGATTCTTTTCTTCGTATTCACCGTCTTCGTTTTCACCGTTTTCATTTTCACTCTGTGTATTCGCGCAATGACCAAGCTGGTCTGTATACATGCTGCAGGCTTGCAAGTCGTTACGTTCAGCTGCGTTTAAAAAGCATTTGTAAGTTGCTCTTAAGGCTGGGCAGCCAATACACAGGAATAGAACAATACTTTGCTCAATAAAGGTAAGAAAAGCACCCAGCAGAAAATACTCAACAGCGGCTAAAATGACAGCCGGGGCCAGCAAACTACTATACAAAACTGCAGAATTGCTTTTCTTTCCTATCCATCCTTTACCTGTAAGCCATTCTCTGTATTGACTAGCATATTTTTCAATGTGCCAATTCGGTTCTTTACTTATCAGCCGTTCCAAGCTTAAAACTAATAGCAAACTCATTAAAATCATGTGATAGGTCGCTTCTTCTTTATTGGTTTATTTGTTTGTACGTTTGTTCATTTTTTGCATCATATTTCGTTGTGAGCTCGCATACTTGATAAATAGCTTGCAGCAATGCTTATATCAAATGAGTCAGGCTTTTTCTGTAACGCGCCCAATCGAAAGCTTGTCCAGGATCAGTTTTTCTCCCCGGAGCGATATCGTTGTGACCTACAATACGCCCTAACGTAATGTCTGGGTAGTGCTTAACGATAAACTCGGTTAGCTCTGTTAATGCAGCGTACTGCTCGTTGGTGTATGCCAGCGTATCTGTGCCTTCAAGCTCAATACCAATTGAGAAGTCATTACACCTGCTTTTCCCCTGAAAAGTGGACAGACCTGCATGCCATGCACGTTCATTAAATGGCACAAACTGTTCTACTTTGCCCGTGCGGTAAATAACGCAGTGGGCAGATACCCTCAATCCGGCAATTTCTTGATAAAATGGATGCTCAGTAGGGTCGAGCTCACCCATAAACAAATCTCTTATCCCCGACGTACCAAAATGTGAGGGTGGCAGAGAGATATTGTGAATAACTAATACGTTCACCACGGCTCCATCAGGACGTGCATCGCAGTGCGGAGAAGGCAAAAGAGTGGCGTTGTGGTAAATTGTCATGTCGCAAATCTTCTTATCGTAACGTGGTGCAAGTGATGAGTGTGAACTACCCAGTGACTAAAGTTCACTGGGCTTCTAAAGCCTAGCTTTGATACTAGGCTGCTTCTTTTTTCTCAGATCCTTCAACCAACTTCGATAATTCGAAGACTTTCATTTTAATGATTGATTTCTGCTGAGATGTGGGCATAACCCTCGCGACGATTCCAGTCGCAACTAAGTCTAATTCACCTGTCTTAGCAATGCTCTTTGCCGCAGAGAGATCTCGGCTTTGATAGGTGTTGCACGCCGTACAGGTAAAATATCGTTCGTTCAATGACAATGCATGCTGTTGATCGCACTCGCTGCAAATACCTGTAGATTTTTCAAATCGACCAATTTCGTGATAGAGCTTACCTTTCAGCTCTGCTTTATACTTCGAAAGCTGGGTGATTAAGCCCATCACATTGTCGGCCACCATGCTGCCGTTGAACTGCTGCATTGCTTTTATGTTCAAATCTTCAAACACCAGAATATCGGTTTCATTGGTTATCTGTCGTGATATTTGATGTGCAAAGTCGAGTCTTTGCCGTGAGATTTTGCCATGAAGCTTATTGATGCGTTGTTTGGTTTTTTGCCAGCGATTAGAGCCTTTGTTTCGCCTTGCAAGCTGGCGTTGTAAGTGCGTTAATTTCTCTTTCGAGCGTTTTAAAAACTTGGGGTTGTCGGCGGTAAAACCATTTGAGCCTACAACCGTTTGTTTTGAATTAATATCAAAGCCAGTGATGGAATTTAAAACACGAAGCGCTGTTTTACACTCAACTTCCTGAGTGATGCTACATTCCCACTTTCCGTGTCGGTATTGAATGGTGACGGTCTTAATTTGGCTCATTAAGTCGCGGTGCAAGATGATTGGCACTTTACCCACCTTTGGGATGCTAATAGCGCCATTTTCAATACGTATGCAATTAGAATTGTTCACCGCTCGAAAGCTATCATTATGAAGCTTTTTTTGCTTATAAGAGACTTTATGTTTTGGGAAGTGCTGCAAACGGCCTTTTGAAAATGCGTTCTTGAGTGCTGTTTCCAAGTCTCTTGCAACTTGCTGAGCTGCTGCTGAATCGAACGCTTTTATCCAAGCAAACTCTTCAAAAGCCTTAAGTTCTTTGAGTAGCGAAGCCATATCCTTGTAAAACAAGAACGTCGTGTCAAACTCGTAGCGCCGCATAGTTTCAGACAACAACAGGTTCCAAATGCCACGCGCTGTTGCACCAAACTCGATGAGTTTCGCTTCCTGCTCTGGCGTTGGGTTGAGCCTGTAATTGTATCTGAGCGTCTTTTTCATATACTGTATAGACTACTGTATAAGCATGAGTTGTCAAGATGGATTATGAAACAAAATCACACTGTAAATATCTTATAGCTTTACACTTAATATTGGTTGTTAAGTACAGAAAACAGCTACTGATTGGTGAACTAGGTCAATTTCTTAAGGCGACAATTAAACAACTCTCGATGGAGTCAGATTTCGATATTGAAGAGATTGAAATCGACAAAGATCATGTCCATATTTTAATGATTATTTCGCCCAAATACAGCATTTCTCAGCATGTTAGAAATATCAAACAACTGACTACACACAAAATATGGTGCTACAGTCCAAACCTCAAAAAGCAGTTTTGGAAGGAAAGAA
This sequence comes from Alteromonas sp. RW2A1, assembly GCF_001886475.1. Taxonomy (NCBI): domain Bacteria; kingdom Pseudomonadati; phylum Pseudomonadota; class Gammaproteobacteria; order Alteromonadales; family Alteromonadaceae; genus Alteromonas; species Alteromonas sp. RW2A1. Next base: position 3,165,920 of record NZ_CP018031.1, read on the forward strand.
CATTCTGGTCAGACGGCTATTTTGTCTGCTCCGTTGGAAATGCTAGTGCAGAAACAATCCGAAGATATATTTAGGAACAAGGCTAGCGATTCATCCCAGCGACTAAAGATCGCTGGGTTTTCTCGCAAAATATTTGATAAAAGTTATTCGGTGATTGGTTGAGACCTGTTTTTAATCTCTTTTACAAAAAACCGATTACATATAGAAGTGTTACATTGCTACCTTACTAATAGCAATCAGAATTAAAACAAGGAATTAACACAGTATCTATAAGAGGCAATGATGTCTCATCATTGTGCACTATTACAGTGCCATACAGTGTCATTCGTTTACATAAGCAAAAAGAGGTAAGAGGGTAATGTCACAGGAACAATACGAAACAAGCGCTGCTGGCAAATGGATGGTGGTTCTTGCCTGGGTCTGCGGTCTGGGACTGCTGGTTTTTGTATTCTCAGACCTATTGGAAAAACAGGTAAACCCCAACAGTGACCCAATTTCTGAGCGAATGGGTGCACAAACCGAAGTGCGTCTAAAGCAAAATCGTCAGGGGCATTATGTAACCAGTGGCTTCATTAATGGTGAAGAAGTTATTTTCTTAGTTGATACCGGAGCTACCGACGTTGCCGTTCCCGCCCATTTAGCTAACAAGCTACAATTACAGGCTGGCCGCCAAGGGCTAGCGCGAACCGCCAATGGCACGGTTAGAATTGCCGAATCGACAATAGATACCCTTCGCATTGGCGATATTGAGCTACGAAACGTACAGGCAAACTTAAACCCTGGTATGCAAGATAACCATATTTTGCTTGGAATGAGCGTTCTTCGCCAATTAGAGTTTACTCAGCGTGGCGATTGGTTAATATTGCGTACCCTGTAAAAAAGACAACCTGAAAAGACCATAGCGATGAAGATAACATCACCCGATATAGACGCCATACGCGAGCAAGTTTCTTTAGCATTAATAGAAGATTTGGGCGGAGAGCTTAATGCCGATAATGATATTACCGCCAACCTTATCGACAAAGATGTAACGGCTAGTGCGACAATTATCACCAGAGAACCTTGCGTTATTTGCGGCGTGGCATGGGTAAATCAGGCATTTGCACTTATTGACGAATCGGTAACGGTAACCTGGCATGTTGAAGATGGTGACAGCGTAGTTGCTGATACCGTGCTGGTGAGTTTGTCTGGCTCTGCCCGCGCTATTCTTACCGCTGAGCGCACCGCACTTAACTTCTTGCAGACTTTATCAGCCAGCGCAACCGTCACTGCTTTTTACACAAAGTTTTTGCAAGGTACGAAAACGAAAATTCTAGATACCAGAAAAACGCTTCCTGGCCTGCGATATGCGCAAAAATACGCTGTTCGCTGTGGCGGCGGACAAAATCACCGCGTTGGGCTATTTGATGCATTTCTAATAAAAGAGAATCATATATTCTCTTGCGGCGGCATTGAAAAAGCGGTGAGCCGGGCTAAAGAAACTATGCCGGGTAAAACAGTAGAAGTAGAAGTGGAAAGTATCAACGAGTTCAAGTTAGCGCTTGAGGCCGGTGCAGACATAGTGATGTTAGATAACTTTACTAACGAACAGATCCAACAGGCAGTGGCGCTTAATAACGGTAAGTGTAAGCTTGAAGTGTCTGGCAATATTACCGACGAGAGACTGTCTTCTTTATCTAAGCTAGGCGTGGATTATATATCTTCCGGTGCATTAACCAAGCATGTGCAGGCGATAGATTTATCGCTGCGTATAAATTTGGACTAATATATAGTGCAGGCATAAGTAATATTTCGTTAGTGTTTAAGAGAACCTGGGCTTGATGTAGTGTGCTTAAATTGTGTTTTGAGGAATACGCTGGTTAACTACTTGCAAATATTCGCAAAATAAAAATGAAGGCGGGAACAGCGATAGCGGTCAACACTTAAAACATTAAATATTGAGTATTGTATTGCCCGATATACGTCGAAAGCAAAAAGAGTTTTATACAAAAGTTCAATGACATAGACCTGCAAAGGCGTAGATGAACGTGTCATACTTGCTTAGTCAGACATAGGTATAGTTCTAGATACTTGTCAGTGACAAATAAAATTCTATACTGAGTAACAAGTACCAGGGGCGTTTAAGGACGACTCGGGTATAAACGTCAATTTGAATTTATTTAAACTTAGCGTGTTATACGCGTCCCGGAGATAGACCATGATGAAAATGAATAAAACAAACCAAAAAGGTTTCACCCTTATTGAATTAATGATTGTTGTTGCAATCATCGGTATTCTTGCAGCGATTGCGTTGCCTGCTTATCAGACTTACACGCAGAAGTCTAAGTTTACTGAGGTTGTGATGGCGACAACTGCTTTCAAAAGTGCATTCGAAGTAGCAGCACAAACGGGAGAAATTACAGCATTAGCAGAAGCAAACCCTGGAGTAAATGGATTCCCAGCTGCGATCGACAACTCTGCTGATCCAGACAGCATTGCGGACAGCGTGACGATTGCTAACGGTGTAATTCAAGCAACCGGTTCTGCTGAGGTTGATGGCCTTACATTTACTCTTACACCTAGCGGTGTTGACGCTCCGATTACATGGGAAAAAGGCGGTACATGTGTAGCCGCAGGAGTTTGCTAACGAGTAATCGTAATGAAAATTGGGGGAAGTGCACTGCACTTCCCTTTTTAGTTTATGAGGAAACTAAAAAGTGAAAACAGCAGCTGTTTTTGAATGGCAAGGTAAAGACCGGCACGGTGCGGGTAGGAAAGGTGAAATTTCAGCGGCATCACTTTCGGAAGCTAAGAACCTTTTACGTAGACAGGGAATATCAGCGAACAAAGTAAAAAAACAAAGTAAACCTTTGTTTGGCTCTGGCGCTGCAAAAATAACTGCGGCAGATATTTCTGTCACCTCTAGGCAAATAGCCACTATGCTTAGCGCTGGTGTTACCCTTATACAATCTCTTGAGATGATTGCCCAAGGCCATGCAAAAGTTAGCATGCGCAAGTTGCTTGGCGAGATTACCGAGGAAGTAAAAGCCGGTAACCCTTTATCTTCAGCATTGAGAAAACACCCCAACTATTTCGATGATTTGTATTGCGACCTTGTGTATACCGGTGAGCAGTCTGGAGCCCTCGAGCTTATTTACGACCGAATAGCCACATACAAGGAAAAAGCCGAAGCTTTAAAATCTAAAATCAAAAAGGCGATGTTTTATCCTATAGCTGTGGTTGTAGTTGCGTTTATTGTAACTACTATTCTTCTTGTTTTTGTTGTTCCACAGTTTGAAGAGATATTCAGCAGTTTTGGTGCTGAACTACCGGCCTTCACGCAGTTTGTTCTAGGTATTTCTCGCTTCGTGCAAGATTACGGTATCTTTATCGCAATTGCTGTAGGTATTGCAGCCTTTTTGTTTGGCCGTGCTTATAAGAAAAGTCAAAAGCTGCGGGATTCTTGTGATAGATTCGTTTTAAAAATTCCTGTGATTGGGGAAATTCTCAGAAAAGCCAGTATTGCTCGCTTTACCCGTACACTTGCAACAACATTCGCCGCTGGTGTACCTCTGATAGGCGCACTTGAATCTGCTGCCGGAGCCTCGGGTAATGCAGTATATCGTGATGCTATCTTATTTATGCGTAAAGAAGTAGCAGGCGGTATACCCATGCATGTGGCTATGCGTGCGACTAACGTATTCCCCGATATGGTGACGCAGATGATTGCTATTGGCGAAGAGTCTGGTGCTGTAGATGAAATGCTAAGCAAGATTGCCACTATCTATGAAGCGGAAGTGGATGACATGGTAGACGGCTTAACTAGCTTACTAGAGCCTATGATTATGGCTGTACTAGGTGTAGTTATCGGTGGTCTTATTGTTGCTATGTACCTGCCTATATTTGATATGGGTAACGTGGTATAAATGGCGTTGGGAAGAAGCTTAGGCAAAATAGTATTGGTTAGCATTTACGCTTAAGCTTACAAATTACCTGTCCGAAAAACCTTATTAAATAAGCTCGCTAACCAGCGAGCTTTTTACATAAGTATTTACCTATATAACCATACTGTTTATGGAAGCAACTTAATGGATGCAATGATCACCCTTAGCCAACTTCACCCAGAGTTCTTCTATCTACTCGTGTTTTTAGTCAGCTTAATGGTTGGCAGCTTTTTGAATGTGGTTATTTATCGCCTACCCATTATGATGGAGCGTAGCTGGCAAGAGGAATACGATAGTTATTTTGCGGACACTAGTGAAGGGACTTATTCTACACATGGTTCTAATAGTGACTCCAAGAGCAGTTCAGCCCCTTTCAACCTCGTTAAACCAGACAGCACCTGCCCCAAATGTGGCCACACTATTCGCGCTTGGGAAAATATTCCGGTAATAAGCTATGTGCTATTAAAAGGTAAATGCGCCAGTTGTAAAACAGGTATATCTCCTCGATATCCACTGGTAGAACTGTTTACGGCCTTTGCATGTACCTTTACCGCTTTTCATTTTGGACCTACCCCTCAAGCGCTTTGGGCAGTTTTATTTACCTATATACTTATAGCGCTTATTTTTATCGACCTTGATAAAATGTTGCTGCCCGACCAACTCACCCTGCCCCTGCTATGGCTTGGCTTACTGCTAAGTACTAATAGCATTTTTGTGAGCACCACCGACGCTATTATAGGCGCTGCTGCTGGGTATCTTAGTTTATGGTCGGTGTATTGGCTGTTTAAGCTTGTTACTGGCAAAGAAGGAATGGGCTATGGCGATTTTAAATTACTTGCAGCGCTTGGTGCCTACACGGGCTGGCAAGGTTTGCCAGTAATAATACTATTGTCATCTTTCGTTGGTGCGGTGGTAGGTATCGCCATAATGTTGGCGCAAAATAAAGGCAAGTCACTGGCTATCCCCTTTGGCCCTTATTTGGCAGTGGCAGGTTGGCTTACCCTTTTGTACAAAGATACTATTATTTCTACCTATCTCGAGCTTGTATTATAAATGATCAATACTCCTTACGTTATTGGCCTAACAGGCGGTATTGGAAGCGGCAAATCAGCTGCTACTGAGCGCTTTAAAACCCACAATATCGATGTTGTTGATGCAGATGAAGTAGCAAGAGATGTTGTACTCCCAGGAACCCTCGGGTTACACAGTATTGTACAGCGCTTCGGGAAAAGCGTATTACTCAATGACGGTACTCTCGACAGAGCCCAACTGCGCAAGCAAGTGTTCGCAGCCCCCGAAGCCAAAGCATGGCTAAACAAGTTATTACATCCGCTTATTCGCGAGCGTATGCTAGAGCTAATTGCAGCCTCAACTAGCTCTTACTGCATATTGTCTGTGCCCTTGCTGGTAGAAAATAAGCTTACTGAAATGTGTAGTAAGGTAGTTGTGGTGGATTGTGAAGAGGATATTCAGCTTAAGCGCGCTATGCAAAGAGATAGTAGTGACAAGCAAACAATTAAAAATATTATGGCGGCACAGGCAAGCAGAGAGGAACGCTTACAGGCTGCAGACTACGTGCTTGATAACAGCACTACGCTTACATCGTTGCACCAGCAAGTTGACGGCTTACATACTAAGCTGCTAATGCAGGTGTCTTAACGGAAAGCTCTTTATGGAGAGCTATTTACGGATTGCTTTTTACGGAGCGCTATTTTCGAAGGGCACTTAACGGAGAGCTATTTTAGAAGGGCACTTAACAAAGGGCTCTCTACTTAAGTGAAAGAATTGTGCCCTAGTTTTCTACAAGTAATTTGTCTACAAATAATCTGTTTATAAGTAATCTGTCTTTATGCCGTCCGTCTAAACATACTCTGTCTGCAGACACTCCGCCTGCAGGTTTTAATTTTTTGTTTTCTCTGGTTTTTGTTTGATTTTGAAACTTTTTTACTCAATTAGCATCAAAAGAAGAGTTTGGTTGAGAAGTATACTTGGCTTAACCGCCTCTATGCTTTAGGCTTTAGACTTTCGCCTAACGTAAGTGTGTTTTAAGGATTTCCATGAGCGACGCTGTATTCGAATTTCCCCTTAAGGAAAAAGTGCGCAACTATCTGCGCGTAGAGCAGCTGCTTGGCCAACTTAAAATTACAGCGAAAGCAGAACAAAGTAGCTTACAACTGGTATTTTTCGAGCAGCTTTTTGAACTGCTTGACTTGATAGAACGCATCGATCTTCGCTCAGATTTAACTAAAGATTTAGAAGCCCACGAAAAAAACCTCGTGTATTGGTCTAAGCACCCCAAAATTGATACTACCGCTTTAGAGCATGCACTAAAAACAGTGCTACGCCTTCGTCAAAAGATTAAAACCGACGGCCGGTTTGGCAATGCGTTAAAAGAAGATAAGCTTTTAAGCTCCATTAGGCAGCGTTTCGCCATACCCGGCGGGGCGTGCAGCTTTGACCTACCTAACTTACATTTTTGGCTTCACCAGCCTTTAGAACGTCGTCTAAATGAAATAACACAATGGTTAGAAACCCTTGCTTTGCTAGACGACGCCATTACAGTGAGCCTGTCGTTTATTCGCGAACGAGGTCAGTTCAAAACCACAGTTGCTGAAAGTGGTTTCTTCCAAGGTGCCGCCGAAGATAAAAATGAACTTATTCGCGTAAAATGTCGTGTAGATGAAGGCTACTACCCTACTCTGAGCGGTAATAAGTATCGCTACGCGCTGCGCTTTATGTTGTTTTCAACTGAAGACAGTAAAAGTGGTTCAGTGGAAGAAAACGTTCAATTCCTTCTGGCAGCCTGCTAACCTATACCACGCTTACATTTGATGTTACTTAACGTATTTTTGTACTGGTGAACTCTTTTATAGGGCTCTTTATCGGTGCCGTTTTAAATTTATTTTATACGCTGCTTTTTCAAAATGCTGACTCGAAGGCGTAACTTAAAGACTTGATTTGATAGCTTGGATGGAAGCTTATTTTAAGGGCTCAGTTTGAGTACTTAGTTTATAGTCTTATTTTCATCCTTGATATAAATTCTTTTATTGGAGAGATAGATGGAAGTCAAATGCCCCATATGTACCAAACCCGTAGTTTGGTCACCCGAAAGTGAATATCGCCCTTTTTGTAGTAAAAAATGTCAGCTAATTGACTTAGGTGAGTGGGCTGGAGAAGACAGAAAAATAGCGGGTAAGCCTGCCGATGATGCAACGCCGCAATCTATCGATATAGAAGAGATTGAAGCAATGCTAGCCGAGCAGCCAGACGACTTTTTTAAACACTAATTTTTCTTTTAAAGGAACATCATGATTAATTCTATCGCATTAGTCGGTGGCACTCACGGTAACGAAATGAGCGGTATTCAGCTCGTTCAAAACTGGGAAGATAATGGCGTACCGTCTCAGTTTAGCAGCCTAGATATTACGCTCTACAAAGCAAACCCCGCCGCTATTGCTGCAAACGTGAGATTTTTAGAGGAAGATCTCAATCGCCAATTTACTAACCAAGCACTTTCGAGTAGTCGGCACACCAAGACGCCAAACTCGTTAGGCAGCATCTCGCAAGAACAAGAGCTTGCAGCAGCGATCAACGCTCAGCTAGGTCCCAAAGGTGCTTCAACAACCGATTTAGTGATTGATATTCACAATACCACCAGCAATATGGGTGCAACCCTCATCATTCTTGATACCAGCGATGTGTATATAAAAATGGCTCGCTACGTAAAACAACACATGCCCGACGCCAATATTCTGGTAGAAGATGAGAAGCCTTATCATGAGCACGGGTATTTATGCACTACCGGAAAGCTGGGGGTAATGATAGAAGTAGGCGCACAGCCACAAGGCGTGCTGAGAGAAGATGTATTTTTGTCTACACAAAAAATGGCAGAAGTGCTATTGAGTTTTTGTATCGCACTAAATAACAATGAGTGCGATAACTTGCCACCGTGTGAGGCATTTCGTTTAGGAGAAAATGTGTCATTTCCGCTCAACGAAGAAGGAAATCGCACGGCAATGATTCATCATTCTATTCAAGATAATGATTTTGTGCCGTTAATGCCCGGTAACCCTATGTTTAGAGGGTTTGATGGTAAAGATATCGTGTGGCATGGCGATGAGCCTACCTACCCTCACTTTATTAATGAGGCCGCCTATCACAAGTTAGACGTGGCGTTTGCCACATCTGAACGCATAGAAATCTAACTTTTCTCTGCTATTGAAATCAAGCTTAAAACTGTCCACAGAAATAGCGTGGAAGTAGCATAGGAATACCGCACATAAAAAAACAGGTACAACGCGTAGCTGTTTTTTTTATTTCAGCGTTAGCTGCTCTCACGAAAAGCAATTGTATTGCTAATGACAGCAGGTATCGCTGCCAGCTAATTCAATTGCTTATTTATTCTCTTCCGTTAGCGCTTGAATGATAGCGACGTTAGCTTCCGGAAAGTCTTTCACGTTTAAGTCATTAACAGCCTGCCAACGAGATGACTGGCCTTCCTTGCCGTGAGGCTCGCCATTGAAGTTCGTCACGCGATGCACATCTAGCTTTACGTACTTATCACCATAGTCATGCTCGATAACTATGAGTGGCTCGCTAGACAAAACATCTATACCAATCTCTTCAGCAAGTTCCCGCTTGAGTGCTTCAGTCACGGTTTCACCGTTTTCTACCTTGCCCCCGGGAAACTCCCATTTACCGCCTTGGTGGACGTCTTTCGAGCGAAGAGTGGTAAAGATATCACTACCGCGGGCAACTACGCCCACGGCAACGTGTACTCGCTTCATTAGCTTAACTTACCGTGGCACTGCTTATACTTTTTACCAGAACCGCATGGGCAAGGGTCGTTACGACCAACCTTAGGCCCGTTTCTCACTGCGGTACGAGGCGTGTCGCTTGCTTCTTCTGGCTTTGCAGAGGCGTCTTCATGCTCAAAGTTCTTGGGCACATCGTCAGCCTGACGACGCTGCTCTTCAACTTTTTGTACATCTTCTTCGGCCTGCACTTTCACACGCGCAAGAATTGTTATTACTTCAACTTTCAGAGTTTCAAGCATTTGAGAGAACAGTGCAAAAGACTCTCGCTTATATTCCTGCTTAGGGTTCTTTTGAGCGTAACCGCGCAAATGAATTCCCTGACGCAAATGATCCATTGCCGCCAGATGCTCTTTCCAGTGACTGTCTAAATTTTGCAGCATTACCGCTTTTTCAAACTGACGTAGCACTTCTGGGCCAACAATTTTCTCTTTTTCTGTATAAGCGCTTACCACTTCCTCCAGAATACGCTCTCTAAGCTTTTCTTCGTAAAGCTTGTCGTCATTTTCTAGCCATGTTTGAAGGGGTAGATCAGTGGCAAAATCTGCTTTAAGGCGCTCTTCCAGCCCTTTCACATCCCACATTTCTTCCAACGACTGTGGCGGAATATATTCATCCACTACGCTGCTAATAACATCTTCGCGAATTGCTGTAATCGTTTCGCTAATATCGCCTTCGTCCAGCAACTCGTTGCGCTGCTCGTAAATAACTTTACGTTGGTCGTTGGCCACATCATCGTATTCAAGAAGCTGTTTACGGGTATCGAAGTTGCGACCTTCCACTTTACGCTGCGCGTTTTCGATAGCGCGAGTTACCCACGGGTGCTCGATAGCTTCGCCACGCTCCATACCCAAGCGCTTCATCATGTTGCCCATTTTTTCAGAGGCAAATATTCGCATAAGTGCGTCGTCTAGCGACAGATAGAAACGACTTGAGCCCGGATCACCTTGACGACCAGAACGACCACGAAGCTGATTGTCAATACGACGTGATTCGTGACGCTCGGTACCAATGATATGTAAACCACCGGCGGCAAGCACTTCGTCGTGACGCTTTTTCCACTCTGCTTTTATCTTTTCAATTTGAGCTTCAGTTGGGTTCTCAATTTTTTCAATTTCGGCCTGCCAATTTCCGCCAAGCACGATATCTGTACCACGTCCCGCCATATTTGTAGCTATAGTAACGGCACCCGTTTTACCCGCCTGGGCAACAATATCAGCCTCATGCTCGTGGAACTTAGCATTCAATACTTTGTGCGGAATTTTCGCCTTTTTCAGAATTCGTGAAATAAGCTCCGAATTTTCGATAGATACCGTACCTACCAGCGTAGGCTGACCGCGCTTAACACAATCTTTTATATCTTCTACTATGGCTTCGTATTTCTCTTCGGCCGTTAAGTAAATGAGGTCGGCCATGTCTTTACGCTGCATAGGTTTATTCGTTGGAATAACCACGGTCTCAAGACCATAAATATGTTGAAATTCGAATGCTTCAGTATCTGCGGTACCTGTCATACCCGCGAGCTTGTTATAAATGCGGAAGTAGTTTTGGAAGGTAATAGACGCAAGCGTTTGGTTTTCGTTTTGAATGCGAACACCTTCTTTTGCCTCTACAGCTTGGTGTAAGCCTTCTGACCAACGGCGGCCTTCCATTGTGCGACCCGTGTGCTCATCAACAATGACAATTTGGTCGTCTTTAACAATGTAGTCTACGTCTTTGGTAAAGAGCTTATGCGCACGTAGCGCAGCATTAATGTGGTGCAATAATGATATATTTCCTGCGGCGAATAGTGATTCACCCTCAGGCAACACACCCTCTTCCTGCAGAATTTCTTCAACATGAAGTTGTCCGCGCTCGGTCAGGTGAATTTGCTTGGCTTTAAGGTCGATTGTGAAATCGCCGTCGCCTTCCTGGCCTTCTTCGTCATCTTTTTCTTGCTGTACTAGTTTCGGAATTATTGTATTGATACGACGATAAAGCTCAGAGCTATCTTCAGCTTGACCTGAGATAATAAGAGGCGTTCGTGCTTCATCAATCAAGATTGAGTCAACTTCATCTACGACTGCATAGTTAAGTGGGCGCTGCACTCTGTCTTGTGGGCTAAACGCCATGTTGTCGCGAAGATAATCAAACCCAAATTCGTTGTTCGTACCGTATGTCACATCAGCTTGGTAGGCTTTACGCTTTTCCTCAGATGACATGCCCGGCACGTTACAACCTACTTCCATACCCAAGAAATTGAAAAGTTGGTTACTCCACTGCGCATCACGTTTGGCAAGGTAGTCGTTCACGGTAATAACGTGAACACCTTTTCCAGAAAGTGCATTTAAGTAAGTAGGCAACGTAGCGGTAAGAGTTTTACCTTCACCAGTACGCATCTCTGAAATGTTACCTTGATGAAGAACTTGCCCGCCTAGCATTTGAACGTCAAAGTGACGCATACCATAAACACGCTTACTGGCTTCTCTTACCGTAGCAAACGCTTCGTTAAGCAGCGCATCTAAGGTTTCACCCTTTTCAATGCGGGCTTTGAATTCTTCGGTTTTCGCTTTTAGCGCCTCATCAGAAAGCTTTTCATACTCTGCTTCCAGTGCATTGATGGCATCTACGTTTTTACGTAATTTTTTTAATAGTCGGTCGTTTCTACTTCCGAATACTTTTCTTAGGATGCTTGAAAACATTAGCTTTTTTATTCCACTACTTGTCGAGACGCTATACCAAAAGTACAGCAAAATTAAATAATTAAGGCGTATACCATTACCTGGCAATGCCTTGCGATTTTTATGTAACTAGCGCGCAAAAACGAACAGCGTTTTCATTGCTTGCTACCCTTGATGCAGGTGTAAAACCTACTAACCTGGCTGCTACCTTACTTTTTTCTTACAAAAGGCAGAGGATCGACTTGTTTTCCGTTTCTTATTACTTCGTAGTGAACGTGGGCCCCGGTCGAGCGACCGGTATTGCCCATTTTTGCGATAGGTTGCCCTTTGGTAACCACATCACCTATCGAAACAGATAAGGTATCGTTATGCCCATAACGGGTAACAAAACCATCTCCGTGATCAATTTCTACAAGTTGGCCATAGCCATAGCGTTCGCCAGCCCAGGTAACAATACCTGCCGCTGTAGATACTACGTCTATTCCCGCTTTACCGGCAAAGTCTAGCCCTTTGTGCATAGCAGGCTCGCCAGTAAACGGGTCGGCACGCATACCGTAATAAGAAGACAACCACCCCGACGCAATCGGACGACCAGATAATCGACTCTGCTCTTGGATATGGTGACCCCGTACTAAATTTTCAAGCATAGCTAACTGTTGCGATTTCAAGTCGAGTGATTGCTCTAGCTTTGCTATCTCGTGAAGAATGGGGTCGTCTTGGGTGTTGTCTGGTATCGATACCGGTACGAAAGCGTCCAGGTCAGTCGCTGACATACCTAATTCTGTTGCTATCTCCTTCCCCTGCTCATCGAGCAAGGTGGCTTTGGCTGAGAGCTCAGCCACGCGAGATAACAAAACGTTTAATTTCGTTGTGGTTTCTTTTTTCAGTGATTCAATATCGTCTTTGGATTCGTCTAACTGAGTTTGCGCTAAACGAACGCGAGCAATATCTTCAGGAACTGATTCTGTTGAACGACTAGACACAAGCATAAAAATAGAAGTAAGCACAGTTGCGCTCACAAGCGTACGAACACTGACACTGTGCCGATAGCGTGTATTTTTACCTGCTAGTGTAATTGTTAACTTCATACCACGTAACGGATTTGGGTTTCACACTCTTTTCATTGCTTTGCGCTTAGCGATATCGCCAACGCTTTTTTGTTAGTCGCTTCGTTATGAGCGTTGAGGTGAAAGTACTACAAAATAGTGGCTTACTTTATCATTTATTTGAACGATTGCCACGTGAAAAAAAACCGCCATAAAGGCGGCTTTTTGAAATTATGCTAATACGGGCTGTGCGTAGCGAATTGGCGCAGACTCTTGAGAGTCGTAAGTCACATATTCCCAACAATCTTGCTGCGCAAGTAACGCGTTAAGAAGTTTGTTGTTTAAGCCGTGCCCTGTTTTGTAAGCTCTAAGCTCACCAATTAGGCTGTTTCCACCTAAGTACAGATCACCGATTGCATCAAGGATCTTGTGCTTTAGAAATTCGTCATCGTAACGCAAACCTTCGGGGTTAAGAACGCGAAATTCATCTAGCGCCACTGCGTTTTCCATGCTGCCACCTAATGCAAGGTTATTAGCATTCATGTATTCTAAATCTCGCATAAAACCGAACGTACGCGCTCGGCTCACTTCGTTAACGTATGAACACGAATCGAAATCCATCACCATATGCTGGCGGGTTTCACTGATAACAGGATGATCGAAATCGATTTTAAAATCGACGCGAAAACCGTCGTAGGGCACAAGTTCGGCCCACTTATCTTCGTCTTCAACACGCACGGGCTTTTTGATACGAATAAACTGCTTTGGTGCGTTAAGCTCTTCAATACCAGCGGTTTGAAGAAGAAAAACAAACGGACTTGCACTTCCATCCATGATAGGCAATTCGTTGCTGTCTACTTCAACAATAATATTGTCAATACCCAAGCCAGCAAGAGCAGAAGCAAGATGTTCAACGGTCTGAATAGTTACACCGTCTTCATTATTTAAACACGTGCACAGCATAGTGTTCCCTACCGCATTAGCGCGAGAAGGAATATCAACATGTGGGTTAAGGTCAACACGCCTAAACACGATCCCCGTGTTCGCAGGCGCAGGCCGGAGAGTCATCGTGACCTTTTCCCCTTTATGCAGACCAATACCAGTTTCTTGAACCGATTGCTTGATTGTACGTTGTCTAATCATTTGCTTATGCTTTTACCTTTTAAAAAAGCGGGCGCGAATTATAGTGAGTTATTACTCACATGTCAAAAAACACACAAATACAGGGTTTCCCCGCAGCGTTTGTCTTTATCTATGTTAGCGCTTATGCAGGTTCTAATTTGACCTACGCATACACAGTGTTTAACTAATTGCTATGCATAAGACCGCAATAGAACAAAAAAATTCCCTGCAACTTCGCGCAATTATTCGCAGTTATTCGCAGCTTTTCACAGTGTCTCGAAGCCCTTCGCAGTTTTTCAAGAAAACAAGGCAGTACGTTAATCTGCCTGTTTACGTAGAAACGCAGGAATATCCAAATATTCCAAATCGTTGTCAGGCTGAGCGCTGTCTTCTGCTTTTAATGCTTGGTTACCTTCGGTACCACCAACAGAAGAACGCGACTCACCAGCGTTGTTGCTACTTCCGTATTCTTTAGCCGGCTGAGTTAAACGTGAACCCTCGGTGCTTACTAAAGAAATATCAGCCTTTCGCTCTGCGCCAATGCCCGTTGCAACAACGGTAACACGAAGCTCGTCAGTCATTTCCATATCAATAACAGTACCAACAACCACGGTCGCGTTTTCAGAAGCGAACGCTTTTACTGCGTTACCTACTGTTTCAAACTCGTCGATAGCGAAATCTGGGCCAGCCGTAATGTTAACAAGAATACCTCGTGCACCCGACAAATCGATATCTTCCAACAGTGGACTGGCGATAGCTGATTCAGCAGCTTCTTCAGCGCGGTCTGGACCACTTGCCGCGCCACTGCCCATCATGGCTTTACCCATTTCAGACATAACCGTTCTTACGTCGGCGAAATCCACATTGATCAAACCAGGGCGTGTAATCAGTTCAGCGATACCTTGAACCGCACCGCGTAACACGTCGTTTGCCGCACTAAATGCCTGAAGTAATGGCGTACCTGGTCCCATCACTTTGAGCAGTTTTTCGTTAGGAATAGTAATAAGCGAGTCTACGTTATTAGCTAATTCAACAATGCCCTGCTCTGCAAAAGAGGTACGTTTTTTCCCTTCAAAAGGAAACGGTTTTGTTACCACTGCAACAGTCAGAATACCCATTTCACGAGCAATTTTTGCCACCTCTGGCGCAGCACCTGTTCCGGTACCACCACCCATTCCGGCAGTAATAAACACCATGTCGGCGCCGTCTAACGCTTGACGAATAGTTTCTCTGTCTTCTTGCGCAGCATCTCTACCAATATTGGGATCGGCGCCTGCGCCCAACCCTTTAGTCACACTTGAGCCAATTTGCAGAGTAATGTCTGCATTTGAACTACGAAGTACCTGTGCATCGGTGTTTACCGCGATAAACTCTACGCCTTCAATGCTTTGAGACACCATGTGCTCAACAGCATTACCGCCGCCACCGCCTACACCGATGACTTTGATTACGGCTTCTTCGCCGTGACTATCCATTAATTCGAACATACTTACTCTCCGGTTGTACGTCTTTAAAACACTACACTAGGTCATCTACAAAGGCTTATTGCATCCTGCTAGCCTAAATGCCATAGCAATAGCGCCCCCTAAAAATTAAAATTCACCTTTAAACCAGCTTTGCACTCTGTGAAACAAGCTTTCACTCGATTTCTGCGTACTGGAATTCTTATTATCATTTTGTGCTTTACCGTATTGCAGTAAACCCACTACCGTAGCAAAGCCGGCATCGTCAACGTATTCAGCTAAGCCTTTTACGTCAATGGGTTTGCCCACACGTACGGGCATCTGAAAAAGCTCTTCAGCAAACTCTACTGCACCTTCCATTTTGGCGGTGCCTCCTGTTAACACAAGACCAGCAGCAATTTGCTCTTCCAGACCACTGGCACGAATTTCATCGTGTACCAGTTCAAAAAGTTCTTGATAGCGAGGTTCAATAACCTCAGCTAATGTATGACGAGACATTACCCTAGCAGGACGACCGCCTACACTAGGTACCTCAATACTATCTTCCATACTCACCATATCTTTTAATGCACAGGCATAATTAATTTTAATTTCCTCTGCATTGCTGATTGGCGTTCTAAAAATTTTCGCTATATCACTGGTTATTTGATTGCCAGCTACTGGTATTACAGCAGTGTGACGAATTGCGCCATCTGTGTAAATAACCATATCCATGGTGCCGCCACCAATATCGACAACACATACGCCTAATTCACGCTCATCGTCGGTTAGCACAGCGTAACTTGAGGCCAATGCGGAGAAAATAAGCTGATCGGCATTCAGCTCGCAGCGCTCAACGCATTTCACCATATTTTTAGCCATATCATCTGCACAGGTAATAATGTGTGCATCGGCTTCCATACGAACCCCTGACATACCAATCGGATTTTTAATTCCCTCTTGTACATCAATGGTAAATTCTTGTGGTAACACATGTAGCAAACGTCTTTCCGCTGCAATAGGTACACTACGCGCCGCATGTATCACATTATCCACGTCTTCTTGTGTAACTTCTTGGTTATTGATCGGCACCATACCATTTTCGTTCTGGCATTTAACATGGCGCCCAGAAATTGACATAAACACAGAAGAAACGCGGCAATCTGCCATCAGTTCCATCTCATTTACTGCGCGCTGTACCGACTTCACTACCAAATTCAAATCGTTGACGCCGCCTTTATCCATGCCTTTTGATGCATGGGTACCCACGCCAACAATACTGATTTGATCATCATCTAGCACTTCGCCCACCACGGCCTTCACTTGGCTGGTGCCGATATCTAGTCCTACAATCAAATTGCGTTCAGCAGGTTTTGACATGGTTTCCTTAACTCTCTTTGTTTGTGGCATTGTCGTCGTTCCAACCAACGGCAACGCCCGTGTCATAGCGAAGGTCGACATAACGTACGGCCTTCTCTTGTTGCGCCAATAACGGATAAACATCAATAAACCGCTGTAGTCTATCGATAAAGTCCTGACGCCCTAAATTCAATCTAATACCGTTCTCTAACTGTACCTGCCAAGCAAATCTCTCGCTTAACGACAGTTCATCAATAGCCATATTGGTAGTAGCCATCAACGCGTGCATGCTATTAAAGCCTTCTAACGCGGTTTTCTCACTACCACCAGGACCGTAAAGTCTCGGCAATTCCATTTCTACCCCTTCGTCATTGAAGGTATCACCATATGGATTGAGCAATAAATCTTCGTTCCATTTTGCAACAGCTTGCTGCTCTACCAAATAAATCTTTAGTGTATTTGGCCACTTTTTTCGCACCGAAGCGCGGTATACCCAAGGCTGCGACTCAACCAATTCGAACACATCATTAACGTCTAACGCAAAGAAGCTTCCAGGCTGTGCTTTTCTTATCAGTCTCTCGAGCTTGGTAATATCGATATGCTGGTACTCACCAGAGAAATCGATTACCTGCACCGGCATTTGCTGTTCGTCATGCAAATACTGGTTTGCCTTAATTGCACCTACAACGAGCCCAGCAATAACAAACAACAAAAACGCAATGCCAGCCCACATTGTGCGCTTATTTCGTTTTTCTGCCCTACTGCTAGCAGTTTTACTAGCGCTAGCAGATTCACCAGAAACGCTAGGGGTATTTCGAGCTGCTGTTGCCATAGTTACAAAGAGCCTTTTGTATAAACGAAACACTTTTTCATATTTCGCTTATGCACCGCTATTTTACCCATCTACCTTTTCTGTCCCGGTGTTAAAGCTTGTTGATAGAATGCTGAGTACTAGTTCATCAAAACTTACACCGGCAACTTTGGCAGCTTTAGGCACCAAACTTTTTTCAGTCATACCCGGCACCGTATTCGCCTCAAGCAAATAAAACTGGCGCTGGTTATCCTGCATCACATCTACTCGTCCCCAACCGCTACCTGAAATAGCGTTAAACGCACGAGACGCCAATGAAGCCAGTTGCTCTTCTTGCGCCTCTGACAAGCCGCTTGGACAGAAGTATTCGGTAGTATTATCCTGATATTTCGCAGCATAGTCGTAGAAAGTGTGAGGCGTAGACATACGAATTGACGGTAAGGCTTGGCCCTGAACTACTGAAACAGTGAACTCTGGTCCGTCTATATACTGCTCTAGCAATACCTGGTCATCGTACTGAAAGGCGTCTTGCACAGCTGTTTCTAATTGTTTAGCGCTTGTCACTTTTGCCATGCCAATACTCGAGCCTTCCTGGGCCGGTTTGACCATGACCTCATTTCCCAATTTTTCCATTATAGCGCTGCACTTACCAGCTTCAAAGCGCCTTTTGTCAGCTATTTCATATTTTGCAGTTGGCAGTCCTAAACTTTGCCACACTTGCTTAGTATGAATCTTATCCATTGCCAAAGCAGAGCCTAAAACACGACTTCCGGTGTAGGGAATTTTCAGCAGTTGAAGCGCTCCCTGCATAGTACCATCTTCACCGCCTCTACCGTGTAACATAATGAGTGCGCGATCGACGTTTAAGTCTATTAAATCAGTAAGTGGACGCTCTGCAGGATCAAATGCAAATGCGTCTACTCCCTGGCGCAATAATGCATTGAGCACGGTTTTACCAGAATTAAGCGATACAGCACGCTCTGCAGAGTCACCACCAAGCAACACAGCAACTTTTCCATATTCCGCGGGAGTATGTGTGGTTAACAAGGGCTTAAACATGGTTAACTCCTTGTTGTGCAAGCTTTGCGGGTTCTAGCTCGCAGGCCGCAAGCGACTTAGCTATTTGACCAATATTACCTGCACCTTGAGTCATCACAATATCGCCATCTTGTAAAATGTTCGACAATATTCCAGGCAATGCGTCTTTATCTCCCACATAAACCGGTTCAATTTGCCCTCGCAAGCGAATTGAACGACATAGCGACTTGCTGTCAGCTCCTTCAATGGGCTGCTCACTCGCAGCATAAACGTCAAGCAGTAAGAGCGCATCCACACTCGATAACACTTCAACAAAGTCCTCGTAAAGGTCTCGAGTTCGCGTGTATCGATGTGGCTGATACACCATCACTAAGCGGTTGTCTGGCCAGTTAGCTCTTGCAGCAGCAATGGTCGCTTTTACTTCTGTAGGGTGATGGCCGTAATCATCTACCAAGCACACTTCACCTTTGCTGGTGTTGAACGTTCCTAGTTGCTCAAAACGACGCCCAATACCACCAAAATTAGCCAAGGCACTCACAATAGACTCGTCATCAATGCCCTCATCAGACGCTACTGCAATGGCAGCTAGCGCATTAAGTACATTGTGATTCCCAGTAAGATTGAGCGTAATGTCTAACGGCTTGCTGTCAGGGCGGTGCACTGTAAAGTTTGCCTTCCCAAAAGACAGCTGAATGTTTTCTGCGCGATAATCGTTATGGTCTTCAAAACCATAGGTGAGAATGCTTCGACCAATACGAGGGCGAATTTCTTGGATGTTGGCATCATCACCACACATAATTGCTTGTCCGTAGAACGGCAGATTAGATAAAAAGTCTACGAAGGTGTCTTTCACTTTTGAGAAATCGCCGCCGTAAGTGCCCATGTGGTCAGCTTCGATATTGGTGACTACAGACACCATAGGCTGAAGGTGTAAAAATGACGCATCACTTTCATCGGCCTCAGCAATTAAATAACGGCTTTTACCCAAACGAGCATTGGTGCCTGCGCTGTTTAGTAATCCACCGATAACAAACGTTGGGTCGTATTCTGCCTCAGCAAAAATCGTCGAAATTAAACTGGTTGTAGTGGTTTTCCCGTGGGTACCGGCAATGGCAATACCGTGACGAAAACGCATCAACTCCGCCAGCATTTCAGCACGACGAATGATGGGAATGCGAGACTCTCGCGCTACTATTATTTCAGGATTCTGTTCGTTGATAGCACTCGAAACGACTATCACGTCCATACCTTTTACATTATCAGCTTTATGCCCAATTTTAACGTCAACGCCTAATTCACTAAGACGCTTCGTCATAGGCCCTTCTTGAATATCCGAGCCAGAAATTTTGTACCCTTCGTTCAGTAAAACTTCTGCGATCCCACCCATACCGGCACCGCCGATACCAATGAAGAAAATATTTTTTACCCGACGCATTTGCGGGCTTTCAAATGGGGTTTTGAAAACCATTAGTCCCCTTCTCCTACCACTAACTTAATGTGGCTTACAACATTCTGTGTAGCATTGGGGCTTGCACATTCACGAGCAAGCTCTCCCATTTTCAAACAGTCGCTTGGATGTTGAATCCAATTACGCACTGATTGCCCTAAATTCTCTTTTAATACTGATTGCGCAATCATTATTGCTGCATTGTGCTTCACTAGCGACTGCGCATTTTTTGTTTGATGGTCGTCTACCGCATGGGGCAAAGGCACGAAAATAGCGGCTCTTCCCGCGGCGGCCACTTCGCTCACTGTTAGCGCACCGGCGCGACAAACGATAAAATCTGCCCATTCGTAAGCAGCTGCCATATCATCGATAAAATCGCTAACAACCACATCGGCACTCTTAGAACCACCGCGTGCAGAATCAATGTGTACAGAACCTGTGTTTGCGTAAGTCTGCTCTACGGTTTTCGCATTTCCTTTTCCGCATTGGTGGCGAATTGAAAGCCCCTTTAACGCACTACACACTTGCGGTACGACGTCGTTAAGTACCTGTGCACCAAGGCTTCCTCCGACAACAAGCATATTCAGCGTTTTATCTGCAGACTGCTCGCCGCTGTTTTCCTGCGACTTCTGCTGTATTTCCCAAATGTCGTCCCTTACGGGGTTACCAACAACATGAACTTTGTTTTTTACTTTTACAAATTGCGCTTTAGCATCTTCGAAGCCCAGCAACACTTTGTGTGCAATCTTGCTCAAAAGTTTGTTTGTCATGCCGGCTGCAGCGTTTTGTTCGTGGATGATCACAGGAATACCCAATGACTTGGCCGCAACACCGCCCGGCCCACTTGCATAACCACCAAACCCAACGACAACATCGGGGTTTATGCGCTTTATAATTCGACGGGCTGACAGGAGGCTTTTTACAAGCGCAAACGCTCCTTTCATACGCGCACCTAATCCCTTACCACGTAAGCCTTTAACAGGAATAAAGTGAATAGGAATATCGTATTTAGGCACTACTTGGGCTTCCATACGCTCAGGCGTTCCAAGCCATTGAATATCCCACCCCTCATCTCTAAGTGCATTGGCTACTGCCAGCCCTGGAAACACATGCCCGCCGGTTCCGCCAGCCATAATAAGACAGCGCTTAGTCATTATCGGCCTCCTCGGCAACGCGAGCTAAAATTGCTTTTATGCCTGCTTTACCCTCATCTTCGGGCTTGGCGTTTTCTACCTTTGCATTGTCTACCTTGGCGATATCTACCTTGGTGTCTTTTTGTTTCGATTTGACACCACTTGCCACCGTGGCTTGTTCTGACCCCTTTGCCGGTTTTACGGCAGCCTTAGACTTTCTTTTTTCACCGCGATCTAACGCCTGAACACCGTCAACGCGTAATTCAAAATCTATGCGCAATAAAATAGCTACTGCAGCTGCCATAATAATAAGAGAAGATCCACCATAACTAACTAGTGGTAATGTCAGTCCTTTGGTTGGAAGCACGCCAGCGCTAGCGCCGATATTTACGGCTGTTTGAAAGCTAAACCAGATGCCAATGCTGTAAGCCAAGAAACCGTCGAACGCGCGTCCTCTTTCAAGTGCGTGATTGCCAATATGAAGAGCTTTTATCACCATCCAGAGAATAAGTCCTAAAACAGCAAGCACACCAACAAATCCTAATTCTTCGGCTAATATGGCCATAACAAAGTCGGTGTGAGCCTCGGGCAGGAACTCTAACTTTTGCAAACTGTTGCCTAAGCCTTGCCCAAACCAATTTCCGCGGCCATATGCCATTAACGACTGAGTTAACTGATAGCCGGCACCAAACGGGTCGGCCCAAGGGTCTAGGAACGAGGTAACCCGCTTTAAGCGGTACTCCTCAAATACGATAAGGGCAACTACGGCCATTAACCCCACAAAGACAAGCGCAAAAAACTGCCAGAGTCTTGCGCCGGCTAAGAATAGTAGACCAATAGTGGTAGCAAACATCACAACCACAGTCCCCAAATCTGGCTGCAGCAGCAGCAACAGCGCAAGCACAAAGAAAACGCCTAACGGCTTAATAAAGCCTTTTAAATTTTCGGTAACCTCTTCATAACGACGAACTAAATACCCAGCTAAATACGCAAAGAAAAAGAGCTTGGCAGGTTCAGCGGCCTGAATAGTGATAGGCCCAATCGCAAGCCATCGTGTACTGCCGTTAACTGTGCGCCCAACTAGAAGCACCGCAACTAACAACCCAATGGCGGCGAAAAGCAAATACGGATTAGTCACCCGCCAAAACTGCATGGGCAGTTGCAGCACAACAATTGCTGCGAGTATAGCGCCCACTATGTAAATGCCGTGGCGAATAGCAAAGTAAAAAGGATTGCCGTGCAGTCTGTCTGCTACGGGCATGGATGCAGAGGTTACAATCACCACTCCAATGCTTAACAGCGCAAGGGCTATAAGCACAAGGGTGGCATCGTATGGATGCTTAGGTTGCTTCGGGCTGTCGTGACGAGCCGCAAAAAGCTGACTGAGTTTTGTAGAGGCTAACATCATGCTGCTATTACCTCCTCAACTGCGTTTTTAAACACCTGCCCGCGATGCATGTAATTATCAAACATATCTATGCTGGCACAGGCTGGAGAAAGCAGAACAACGTCGCCATGACTGGCCGCGCTGTAAGCTCTTTTTACAGCGTCGCTCAAATCATTGCTCAACACTGTATTTTCAAACGCCTTTGCAAAAAGTTCAGCATCTTTGCCGATGGCAAAAACTTGAGCCACATGCTGCAAAAGGTACGGCGATAGAGCGTTAATATCGGCACCTTTTGCGTCGCCCCCTGCAATCAGCAAAAGTTTTCCGGTAGTAACTGGCGCAAGACCTTCAAGGGCAGCTATGGTTGCCCCAACGTTGGTCGCTTTCGAGTCATCTATAAAACGCACGCCGTTATTGGCCAATTCCACACAGCGGTGAGGCGCACTGGTAAAGTTTTTAATGTGGGGCACCGCCGCCTCGGGTGAAACACCAAGTGCATGACATAAGCCCAAGGAAGCCATGACATTTAACACATTGTGTGTACCCGCAAGCTGTATTTCACTAACGTCTATTAATGCATTGCCGTTGAACGTCAACTGGGCTTTGTCGTCAATTTGGGCAATACCAAATCCATATTCAGATTCGCCTAAGCCATAATGCATAAGCTGCAAAGAGGCTGAGCGAGGCTGAATGTTATCGCCATCGCGCCAAACAATAGCAAGAGAAGCGTTATCAAAAATACGGTGCTTTGCACTTGCGTAGCGTTCGAATGAGCCGTGGCGGTCGAGATGATCGTCAGATAAATTCAAAATAGTAGCCGCGTTCAGCGCTAAATTAGATGTTGTTTCAAGCTGAAAACTGGACAGCTCCAACACCACAACGTCTGCATCTGTGTCTAACGTATCTAATGCAGGAAGCCCTACGTTTCCAGCAGCTAGGGCCTTTAAGCCAGTACTATTTAGCAAATGCGTTGCCAGCAGAGTTACAGTCGTCTTGCCGTTTGAGCCGGTAATCCCCACTACGGGCTTAGTATTTAGCCGTGCAAATAGCTCGATATCACCAATCACTTCTACGCCGCAGGACTTTGCTAGCGCAACTTGTTCAATTTCAGGTGAAAGCCCTGGGCTTAGCACAAGGGTGTCTACGTCATCATAGAAAGCGCTTGTAAGCGGTGACGTTTCAACTTTACCCTGCATACTCGCTATCATGTCTTTGGTTAAGTTTTCATCAGATAGCGCCGCTGAACTACGGGTATCAAAGGCTTTAACCTTAGCGCCATGGCTGAGTAAGTAGCGCACGCAAGCCTGGCCTGTCATTCCAAGGCCTCCAACTGCATAGCTGTGTTCGCGTACGTTATATGTCATTAATGACTTATCTCAGTTTCAAGGTTGCTAGACCTACCAGCACCAAAATAATAGAAATTATCCAAAATCGAACAATGACTCTTGGCTCTGGCCAGCCTTTTAATTCGTAGTGATGATGAATAGGTGCCATTCTGAATATGCGCTGACCGCGCAGTTTGTAAGAGCCCACTTGCAGAATGACCGATAAGGTTTCTATTACAAACACACCGCCCATAATTATCAGCACTAATTCTTGTCTTACTAAAACGGCAAGCACACCCAAGGTGCCACCAAGCGCCAGCGAGCCTACATCCCCCATAAAAACTTGCGCAGGATAGGTGTTGAACCACAAAAACCCAAGGCCAGCTCCCACCATGGCGGTACACACAATAACGAGTTCACTGGTAAGGGGAATATGAGGAATATTTAAGTAAGCTGCGAAGTTTGCATTACCCGTTACATAAGCAAAAACGGCAAATGCACCAGCAACCAAGATGGTAGGCACAATGGCTAAGCCATCCAGGCCGTCTGTTAGGTTAACGGCATTACTTGTACCCACAATGGCAAAGTAAGTGATAATTATGAAAAACGCGCCCAGCTGAGGAAAAACTTCTTTAAAGAAAGGTACCAACAGCGATGTTTCGGCACTTAATGTTGCGCTACTGTACAAGTAAAAAGCAACACCTAAAGCTATCACCGACTGCCAAAAATATTTCCAGCGCGCTATCAAACCTTTAGAGTCTTTGCGAATAACCTTTCTGTAGTCATCAACAAAACCGATAATGCCGTAAGCAACAACCACAGTAAGGGTTACCAACACATAACGGTTTGATAAATCTGCCCAAAGCAAACCACTAATAACAATGGCCGCTAAGATAAGTAATCCACCCATAGTCGGCGTTCCAGACTTCGACAAATGACTTTGAGGACCATCGTCGCGTACCGTCTGCCCTATCTGCATGTTTTGCAAATAGCGAATCATTTTCGGACCAATTAGAATAGCGATAAGCAGCGCCGTAAGAGTGCTTAAAATAGCCCTTAATGTAAGATAGGAAAATACATTAAACCCAGAATCAAATTGAGTTAGCCAGTCGGCTAGCCACATTAGCATTTATCGTGCTCCTCATTTGTGTTGCTTCGTGCGAATGAAGAGGCTTCGATAGCCTTTACGACACGCTCCATTTTCGAACTGCGGGAACCTTTTACTAAGATAGAAATATCCCCAAACGCATTAACCACATCGTTTTCAAAGGTTTTCACTAAGCTGTCAACGTCGGCAAAATGCGCGCCGTTAACATTAAAAGCCTGGCTAGAAAGTACACTGAAATCGCCCATGCTATACAAATAATCAATGCCCTTCTGCTTGGCATACTCGCCTATCTGCTGATGATAGAATTCCGACTCATCGCCGAGCTCCGCCATATCACCGAGCACAAGAACTCTAGCACCCGTAAACTGACTTAATGTGTCTATGGCCGCCTTCACTGATGCAACGTTTGCATTGTAGCTATCATCAAGTAGTCTAATTTTTGTATTCAATTGCCTAACGTTAAGGCGCCCATCGACTTGCTTCATCGAGCTTAGCCCAGTTCGAACATTATCAAGAGTGGCGCCAATGTTGAGGGTAAGCGCTGCTGCAAGTAACGCATTGCCAACATTATGGATACCAGGAATGATTAGCTGAATATCAACATTGCCCTGCGGACAATTAAGGACAAACGATGCACAGCCGTCTTGTTGCATATGAATATTTGAGGCATAAAAGTCAGCGGCATTTTTCTGATTGGGTGAAAATGTCAGTGTTTGCGTGCCCTCCAGCTTATCTAGCCAAAAGCTTGCAAACTCACTGTCTACATTAACAATAGCAATCCCGTCATCACCTAAGCCGTCAAAAATTTCACTTTTTGCCCGCGCCACACCGTCTATACTGCCAAAGCCTTCTAAATGAGAAGCTGCGGCGTTTACAATCGTAGCAACGTCGGGCTTTACTAAATCTGTGGTGTAGGCAATTTCACCTTTGTGGTTGGCACCTAACTCCATGACAGCAAATTTGTGATGTTCTTCTAAACGAAGTAACGTAAGAGGCACGCCAATATCGTTATTAAAGTTTTCGTGCGTGGCCAGCACGCTGCCACAAGGCTGCAAAATAGCAGCACACATTTCTTTAACTGTGGTTTTACCGCTGCTTCCTGTGATAGCTAGCGTTTTGGGTGCCACACATTGTTTAACCGCAGCGCCCAATAAACCTAATGCTAACTTTGTATCGTTTACCTGAACAACAGGTAACGACGTTTCTACTTGTTCACTGGCTATAATAGCCTTCGCGCCAGCAGCTTCGGCCTGCTTCGCAAAATCGTGTCCGTTAAAGTTAGGTCCTTTTAGCGCAAGATATATCGCGCCCTCACGAATGGTTCGCGTATCGGTGCTCACATCAACAATGTGGCAATCGGCTCCCACTAATTTACCGTTAATCTTTTCGGCTACCCATGACAGCGTTGTTTTTATCATTAGCTGTACTCCTGCTGCAGTAGCTGCTGTAGCTTGGCTACAACCTCGCGTTCATTGTAATTTATCGTTTCATTACCAATAATTTGGTAGTTTTCATGCCCCTTCCCAGCCACGATAATAATATCGTCAGTCGCAGCTTGATCTAGGCAGTAGCGAATAGCGGTTTCTCTATCAGAAATGGCAACAGCAGAATCTGGGTTGTGCAGCCCATCCATAATGTCTTTTGCAATTGCTTCAGCCGCTTCGCTTCTACTGTTGTCTGTTGTAATAATAATTTTGTCTGCGCCAGCTTCTGCGGCCTGCCCCATTAACGGGCGCTTACCTTTATCTCTGTCTCCACCACAGCCAAACACACACCACACTTTTCCTTCAGTATGCGCCCTAGCGCTGTCTAGTACTTTTTCAAGGGCGTCTGGAGTATGTGCGTAATCCACCACCACATTCGCATTCGCATTGAAAGTGAAGACTTCCATGCGCCCGGCTACAGGCGTAATAGCGTTAACCGCATTAACGACGTCTTCAAAACGTTCGCCTTGTTGAAGCAAGACAGCGATGGCACCTAGCACATTACTTACATTAAAAGCACCAAATAAAGGGAGCGATATCAACGCATTTCCCCATGAGCTTTGGATCTCAAAGCGACAACCAGCGTCATGATATTCTGCGCTTCTTGCAAAGCAGTACTTCGCTTTTTCACCGGCGCCATCTTGTTGGTAAGTACTTACAAGCTGCTTATTTTCAATGCCTGTCCAAACCCGAGCAATGCTTTTATCTGCATAAGCATCCCAGTTTTCACTTTCTTTATCGTTGGCATTAAGCACTACGGCACTTAATCCTGGCTGGGTAAGCAACAAGCGCTTGGCTTTTGCGTACTCCTCCATAGACCCGTGGTAATCAAGGTGATCTCGTGTCAGATTAGTAAATACGGCGATGTCTGTTTTTACATTTCCCAAGCGGCCCTGCACTAGGGCGTGTGAACTGGCTTCAAATGCAGTATGTCGAACTTGGCTTTGCACAAACTCTGCCAACACGTACTGCATGCGAATAGCATCTGGTGTGGTGTTAGCTGCTGGCGTGGTTTTCCACTGAGTTTCTTCGCCCTCAAAAATACTGCTTCCCAAGGTGCCTATACTTGCACTTCGGGTGCCTAGCGCATCTTTAAGCTGCGTAAGCAGTTGAACTGTCGAAGTTTTCCCGTTAGTACCCGTTACAGCAACGGTCATCATTTTCTGTGCGGGGTAATCATAAAACGCCCCCGCAATTGACGACAATAAACTGGGCAATTGGTAGATAGAAATAATCATGCTGTGGTCGCGCATTTCCATCTGACCATGGGCGTCACTGTCGTCAGTTTGCGCCATAATGACTCTTGCCCCTAAGCTAATTGCTTGAGGAATAAATTCTCTGCCATCGCGCTCATGACCTTTTACAGCAATAAACGCCAGCTTTGTGTTTACCTCGCGGCTATCAAGGGTTAATCCCTCAACGCGAATATCTGGCGCATCTATTTCAAACTTTGCTAACAACGCACGAATACTTTGGGTGAAGGCACTAACTACCACTTTGGCCTCCTTTTAAAAATCGACTGAAGGTAACTTGTTTGTCATCTGGCGTAACGTTCAAAATATGCAGCGCGCCGCCCATAATTGAGGAAAAAACAGGTGCTGCTGTGTCTCCAGCATGATACAAATCACCACCGGGTTCGTTAATAAGCACGACAGTAACCAACCTAGGATCAGACACAGGTGCAATACCGGCAAAAATATTTACGTACTCTTCGCCATAGCCACCTGCTACTGCTTTACGACTGGTGCCGGTTTTACCCGCAACGCGGTAACCCGGCACAGCAGCTTTGGTGGCAGTGCCTCCACGCTGCGTAACGCTTTCCATCATTTGCACTATCGCTTTTGCATTTTCTTCACTGATAACTCGTTCAGCCTGTCCCTGCCACGCGGGTTGCTCCGGTGACTTGATCATATTCAACGGCATTTTTATCCCACCATTTGCGATGGTGGCATATAGCCTTGCCAATTGAGCAGTCGTTACTGAAATACCGTAACCAAAAGATAAGGTGGCTAATTCAAACTTCGACCAACGACTTCTTTCGTGAAAAATACCGCTGCTTTCACCCGACATATTGAGCCCGGTATCGCTCATTAGCCCAAGGTTATAATACGTATCTAAAAGAAAGTTCTTAGGCACCGAAAGCCCTAGCTTAGACGTGCCCATATTACTTGAATGCTGGATAATCTCTTCTAAGGTTAGCTCGCCATAGTTTCTAGAGTCTTTCACTAGGCTGCCGCCAAGACGCATCCAACCTGGGTTGGTGTCTACTGTATCGTTAGGCTCTACTTCACCAAATTCTAGTGCTGTAAGCACCGCAAGGGGTTTAAGGGCGGAGCCAGGCTCAAACGCATCTGTTATAACGCGGTTGCGCATTCTGTGTGGCGCAATATCGCTTCTATCGTTTGGATTAAACGAAGGCGCATTCACCATTGCTAATACATCGCCCGTCTTCACGTCGACCACCATCGCCGAGGCAGAGCTCGACTGGTAATAAATCATGGCTTCTTTAATTTCTTTGTACGCTAGCGCTTGAATTCTCTGGTCGATAGCTAATTGGAGATCACCCGCTTTTTCGCCAGCTTTGGTTTCCAAAATTTCTACCTGACGCCCCTTGGCATCACGACGGATTTTTCTTGAGCCAGGTGTACCGGTAAGCCACTCGTCGAACATATGCTCAAGGCCCTCGATGCCGGTATCATCAACGTCGGTTACACCGATAAGCTGGGCAGACACTTCACCAGTAGGGTAGTAACGACGACTTTCTCTGCGCAAATAAATGCCTGGAATATCGAGTTTATCCACGTACTCGGCCATAGCTGGCGATACTTGGCGCTGTAGATAAACGAAACGACGCTTGGGATTAGACACTTTCTCTTTGAGCTCTTTCACGTCTTGCCGCAATACATCTGCTAATGCATCCCAACGACGCTCTTCTTCAAAGCCATTGTTCTCGTGAATAACTTTAGGATCGGCATAAATAGCTCTTACTGGCACGCTCACCGCTAACTCAACACCGTTGCGATCGGTAATAATTCCACGGTATGTAGGCATATTGCGTGTGCGTAACGTGCGACTATCGCCCTGCTGAATGAGTTCATCGGGCTCTATCACTTGAATATACGCAGCACGGGCCGCTAGCATGGAAAACACCAAACCAATCATCACAAGCACAACAATAAAGCGCCAATGCATAAAGCTTGGCGTAACATTCTGCTTTGCACCTGTTTTTTTGCGTGAACGAGAAGTTGATACTGTACTCATTTGAGTCTCACCACTACTTCGTCATCGGCAGTGGGGCGATACATGCCAAGCTGCTTTTCAACCAGGGTTTCTATTCTGTTGTGTTCGGTTAGCGCACGCTGTTCAAGAACCAGATTTCGCCATTCAACGTCAAGCTCGTCTTTCTCTTGCATTAAGTCTTCTAAAGCAATGACCTGCTGACGGTTGTGGTGGCTACTCAAAATCACCGCCATTGCACTAACAATAACCATCAAATACAACAAAACCCGCAACTTGTTGCGGGTCAAATCTGAAACCATAATCAGTATTAAATTAAAGTTCGTACTGGCTTTGTCTGGCTTAGTCATAGTTTTTCAGCCACACGTAATACGGAGCTACGAGAGCGTACGTTATTCATCACTTCTTCCTCAGAGGGCTTGATTGCCCTGCCGAGTGCTTTTAATACTTTATCTGCATCAATTTCTGCCTGAGTTATAGGCATATTGTGGGGAACGACTTTGCCTTTACTTTGGTCTTTGATAAAACGCTTAACCAATCTGTCTTCTAGAGAGTGAAAAGAGATAACGGCCAGTCGACCTTCTTTGGCTAACACTTGCGTTGCTGCTTTTAAACCAACGCGAAGTTGCTCAAGCTCTGCATTGATGTAAATACGAATACCTTGGAAAGCGCGTGTAGCTGGGTGTTTATACTTGTCTTTAACTGGCACTGCTTGGTCGATAATTGTCGCAAGTTGCGCCGTGCGCGTGATAGGGGTTTCCTTGCGCGTGTTCACGATAGCGTGCGCTATTCGCTTACCAAACTTTTCTTCGCCAAACTCTTTAATCACCTGAGTGATGTCTTGCTCTTCAGCATGTGCTAACCAATCTGCCGCACTTTGTCCTTTAGACGTATCCATGCGCATATCAAGAGGTCCGTCTCTTAAGAAACTGAATCCGCGCTCAGCATCGTCTAACTGAGGTGACGACACGCCCAAATCCATCAACACGCCATCTATTTTCCCAGTAAGACCAAGACTTTCAACCTCTTCAGCCATATTGCCAAAAGGTGCATGAATAATGCGAAATCGCTTATCTTCAGCAAAGCGCTCAGCGGCCTGAATAGCTTGAGGGTCGCGGTCAAAAGCAATTAACTGACCATCATCGCCCAACGCATCTAATATATGCGCAGAGTGCCCACCACGACCAAAGGTTGCGTCAATATAAATACCGCCAGGTTTTATGGCTAACGCCTCTATACATTCATCAAGCAACACGGAAATATGCTTAAACTCGCTTGATGATGAAGTGTTTTGCGTTGTCATAGAGAAAAATCCTGTAGCCGTTCGGTTAGTTCAAATTCGCCTTTGCGTTCGGTGTCTATATCAACCTCAATTTGTTGTGCCCATACTTCGGCATCCCAAATTTCAAATTTGTTTAACTGACCAACTAACATGACTTCTTTTGATAGCTTTGCGTGAGCACGCAAAGGTGTAGGTATAAGAATTCGACCGCTTTTATCCATCTCACCTTCCGATGCATGACCAAGCAGTAAGCGCTGCATACGGCGCTCTGCCGGAACCATACTAGAAAGCTTGATAAGCTTAAGCTCGATTTCTTCCCATTCGGGAAGTGGGTAAAGTAGCAAACAACTTTGTTGTGTATCGACAGTGCAAACTAGTTGTCCCTCACAATCATCCAGCAGCGACTGCCGATACCGCGTAGGTATTGCCAGTCTGCCTTTTGTATCCAGGTTGATTGCGTTAGCGCCGCGGAACATTCCCCTAGCCTTTTATTATTTACTGTTATTTTTATTAATTTTTGAGTACTAATTTGCAAAGTGATGATGATTTGATCCACATTTCGCCACATTTACCCACTAGGTTACAGTTTAGGTACCAATGTTCCCCACTGTCAAGTATAAAAATGGCGTGTAGGCCGCGTATTCACTGGCTTTAAACTGGCTTTATATACAGTGGTTTTAGGAAGTGTATGATAAGGCATGCAAAAAAAAGGAAAATGAAAGGAAAAGAAATAAGACGCGAAAAAATTAATCGATGAACTGCATCAGGGAGTGTGGCAAAGCTGGAGCGTTTCAATCTTTGTTATAAATCTTTGCACTGCTGTTTTAGATTGGGCTTAGTAGAACTAAAAACCCCGCTATCTAGCGGGGCTTGGCTTTTATACTTGCTGCGCTGAAATACCGCTATTATTCGGTTGGCGCTTCTTCGCTGGCCGCTTGGTCTTCAGGCTTAACCGCTGAAAGCTGCATATTACGAATAGGGTTTTCTGTATCGTTTGATAGCTCAACTAAACGGTTAAGTTGGCCTACCGACATCATTACCGCGTAAATTGCGCCAAGGAAACCAGCTTTATGAAGTTCAATCACTTGTTCTTCTGGAAGCTCAAGCAGCTTCTTCTCATTAATGCTCATCATGCCAGTAACATTGCGCTGTTTACCGTCTTGGTAAGTAAGGCGAATTTGGATTTGATCGAGAAGGTCTAACTCAACTACCTTGGCAACAAAACGCTGAGTAAGCATTTCACTGTTCGCAAGGTCTGCTAAGAACTTCTGACGGCCGTCTAGGAACTCACTTGGATCACCAGCTTCAGTGAATAACGCTTGACCTTCACCGGTAGAAACTAGATCGCTACCTTCATCAATGTAAACACCTAACTTGTCACCGTCAGGACGCACGTCAAACGGGTAACGAATAATGTTCATTGGTACATGCGGGCCCTTCCACGTGTCGCCAGTTAAGAACAAGTTTTGCCCCTGCTCCATGCCTAGCATAGTCACAACGTGGTGACGCTTAGACGTTGGATCTTCAATAAAAACTAAAGGCATAGTTGCTGCAAGTTGAGCAAACTCGCGGATCGTTGCCGCTGCTAGGTGAGTATTTTTTGCGAAGCTGAAAGATGAATTTACCGCAACCTTCAGGTCTTTATGCTTTTCTTTATCTAGCGGTACAAAATTAATAGCCATATTTATTTCTCATACTTGTTAACGGTGGCCCCTGCTTTTGTTTTGATAAGTGCGGAGCCACAAAAAATGATGTTGTGCCGTTCAGATGACGTATCGCCATTGCCTATCGGCTGAGCGCTGGGAATATACCTTAGTCGCGCTGTGGAGTATCCCGTATTCGTGCACCGAAGTCACGCAGGCTCCACAATAACAAGTTTTAAATTTTTATTGCAATGTAAACTTGACGTAAATGCTCACAACCGCTTTAAAATTGAGCAATTGAGGTCATATGCTCGCTCGAACTTTGGCTCTCGGCATAAAAAAAGCAGTCGTTGTAGCGCAAACCGATATGCATTAATCTTCTAGTGAACATGATGACAACAAAAATAAGGATAATAAATGAAGGGGCGCTTGATAAAAACACACTTTTCAAAGAGAAAGTGCGCACTAGCTTTAACGACATTGTTTACGTTAGGGACAGTAAGTGAAGTCACGTTGGCCGCTGCTGCTCAGGAGCAGCCTCAATACAGTGCATCTGAAAAGGCGATAGCCATTGCTAGAGAGACTATTATAGTGGACGGTCATATTGATGTGCCCTATAGAGTGAAAAACCAGTGGGTAGATGTGACTAAAGCTACCGAAGATGGAGATTTTGATTATCCAAGAGCGGTTGAAGGCGGCTTAAATGCCCCCTTTATGAGTATTTACGTGCCAGCGAGTTTAGATAATTCTCCAGAATCTACACAATTAGCTCATCTACTTATCGACTCTGTAGAGGCTATAGTTGCAAGAGCACCTGATAAATTCGCCATTGCTAAAAGCCCTAGTGATGTGAAGTCTCACTTCGAAACAGGCGTAATATCACTCCCATTAGGAATGGAGAACGGATCTCCTATTCAGGGCAACCTCGACAACTTAAATGATTTCTACGAGCGGGGCATTCGCTATATAACTCTTGCCCACAGTCAGTCTAATCATATTTCAGACTCTTCATACGACTTGCGTCGACAGTGGAAGGGATTAAGCCCTTTCGGTAAACAGCTCGTTACCGAGATGAATAATATTGGCATTATGCTGGATATCTCACATGTATCTGACGACGCCTTTTATCAAGTTGTTGAACTAACCAAAGTGCCCGTTATTGCATCGCATTCGTCCCTTCGCCGTTTCACGCCGGGCTTCGAGCGTAATATGAATGATGACATGATTAAAAAGCTAGGTGAAAATGGCGGTGTGATCATGATTAACTTTGGCTCTAGCTTTGTTTCTAAAGAGGCCGGGCAGTGGCGTACAGGTCTAACAAACGCACGTAAAGCGCTGATAAAAGAAGAAGGCGAGGATAGCCCTAAA
Source organism: Alteromonas sp. RW2A1 (assembly GCF_001886475.1). Classification (NCBI taxonomy): domain Bacteria; kingdom Pseudomonadati; phylum Pseudomonadota; class Gammaproteobacteria; order Alteromonadales; family Alteromonadaceae; genus Alteromonas; species Alteromonas sp. RW2A1. The sequence goes on from NZ_CP018031.1 coordinate 3,199,549, forward strand.
CTTGAAAACTTTGAGGCTCAGTATCGCAAAGAAGTCCCCTATCCTTATTCAACCCTAGATGAAGTGCTTGATCATATCGATCATGTTGTAGAACTCATTGGTGTTGAACACGTGGGTATAGGCTCAGATTATGACGGCGTTGGTGATTCTCTTCCAATAGGACTTAAAGACGTAGCAAGTTTTCCAAATTTGGTACAAGGATTATTAGACAGAGATTATAGCCGAGAGGATATCGAAAAAATCCTCAGCGGAAACTTATTGCGCGTTTGGCAAGAGGTCGAAGACTACGCCAAAAGCCATTAGCTTCGCCTCTATAGCGCTTTGCCAAGAGCTTATTTAAACTGCGATAGATAATCTACAAGCATGAGTGTCATGGTAGGAAACAGTGGGTTAGATTTGGGCACCGCGCAATCTTCCTGCTTGTTGACCATATTGGCGTTAAACTTCATTTGCGCTAGCAAAGGTTTGTTGACTACCAAGTCGGCATGACACAATTCATAGGACTCATCGATGACGAAAAACGTATTGGGTCCTTTGCTTTGCTCTATCAGGTTTTCGACACCATATATTGGCGTTGTTGTATCTGCTTGTGAATGAGCTGCAAATATCGGCACATCAAGCTGCTGACCATTGTCGATAGTATCCCGAATGTCATTGATAATATCCATTAACTCCAAACCAGCAAAGCCTGCGACATTGGGATATTTGTAAGGGTTGGGGCCGTGAGTTTCGTAGGCGCCGTCGATCATCAGTGCAAGAAGTTTAATCCCCCATATGCGCGACATACCTTCAGCGTTATCAGATAAGGCCAAGGCACCTGAAAATAGCATCAAACCATCAATACGCTTGTCATTTTTAAAATGATTATCAACAACCAACGCTCCGCCAGTAGAAAATCCTCCAACAACAAGCGTTTCGCCCATTGTACTGGCTAGCGAAATCACGTCGTCTATGTGTAATTGCCAACGCTCAGCTAGATCCCAATCGGACATGTTATCTCCGGCATCCCGCAAGCCATGCCCTGGCAGTAGCGGTACTACAACAGAAAAACCTTCATCAAAGAGTATTTGTGCAATAGCGCGCATAAAAAACGGAGAATCACTTAGCCCGTGCACCAGTACAGCTACACGCTCACTTTGTTTGTTATGCATAATGAAAGGCGCATTCCCTTCATTTCGCAACACATTGCTACACACGCCATACTTGTTTAAGGATGTCTCACGACAGGGCTGCGTTTGTCCCCATTCTGCTTCATATAAACGTTTAAACTCTTCATTTACCTCATTACCAACTGCCATCGTTGATGAAAAGAACAATGAGAAAGCAGCAAAAAGTTTAAAACCTGGTTTTGTTAACACTGTAAATCTCCATGAAACAAATGTGTGATAAGACATCTCGAAAAAGCGCAATAAAAAACGGGGCCATGATAACACGGCCCCGCTGTATGTTGTTCTGATTAGAGTTGAGTATTCAGAACATAGCGACAAGTCTGTTAGCTAAAGTACGCCTCGAGATCGTCAGAACCACCAATGTGTTTACCGCCAATGAAAATTTGAGGCACAGTTTCTCTGCCGCTAATTGCTGATAAGCTTGTTAACGTTGCGTCTTTACCTAGCACTAACTCCTCGTAATCGAAGCCTTTTTCAGTAAGTAACGCTTTTGCCTTCGTGCAGAATGGGCAACCTGGTTTTGTGATAATAGCAACCGGAGCATTTGTAACTTCATCAGGAGCAATATAGGACAGCATAGTATCGGCATCAGAGACTTCAAAAGGGTCTCCTGGCACATCTGGCTCAATAAACATTTTATCAACTACGCCGTCTTTAACTAACATCGAATAACGCCAGCTACGCTTTCCAAAGCCCAGATCGGCTTTGTCTACTAACATACCCATGCCATCAGTAAACTCACCATTACCATCTGGAATAACAGTAACATTTTCTGCTTCTTGGTCTGCAGACCATGCATTCATTACAAAGGTATCATTGACCGACATACACACGATGTCATCGATACCATGCTTTGCAAACTTCTTGGCAAGTGCATTGTAGCGAGGTAAATGAGTTGATGAACATGTAGGTGTGAACGCCCCTGGTAGTGAAAATACCACTACGTTTTTGTTAGCAAAGATTTCTTCTGTGGTTTTTGTTACCCACGACTCACCTTCTCTGCATTGAAACGTAACACTTGGTACTTTTTCACCTTCTTTGGATTTAAAACGACCCTCAGACATAACTTCCCTCACTTTTTAAAAGACTAACTGATTACCGACAAGCCTAGTGCGTGTTAAATCACAAATCAATAAAAAGCAGCGCTTATCTACAGTGAGATTTTAAAACCTGGTGTAAGCAAATTAACAATGCTGCCACTTTGTCTAAAGCCACCATTAGGTATTCACCTACATTCGTAAATATCGTTTTTGATGCTGAACAATGATGGGAGTGTTCTATGCTATTGCAAATAGGTTACCCGTAGCGTACTTCAAACCGATAAGCGCATATTGGTAAAAGCAGTTTATTAAGAGTTTACTAGAGGGTTGGTACCATGATTATTTTGGTCGGCGGTGAAAAAGGTGGTAGCGGTAAAAGTTGCTTAGCCCAGAATATAGCAGTGTATTTACGCACTGAAAAAGGCGCAAACGTGCTAATGGTGGATTGCGATCCTCAACGCACCACTTCTGATTGGATCCAAGAAAGAAAGGCTAACCCAAAGCTTGCTGAAATAAACTGCGTTCAGTTATACGGAAAAATACGTAACGAGTTACTCAACTTAAGGCAGTACTACGACTACGTGGTTATCGACTGTGGCGGTCAAGATAATCTAGCGCTTCGCTCCTCTATGGCAGTTGCTGATCATATTCTTATTCCGTTGCGCCCAAAGCGCAGAGATCTGAAAACTGTACCTCACATGGAAGATATTCTTTCAACGTGTAAAATGGTGAACCCCAAAATGAACGCGGCCTTCGTTATTACTCAGTGCCCATCATTGCCAAGCCTAGCGGGTCGAATTTTAGAAGCAAAAGAAGTATGTCGCTCATTTGGAATTCCAGTGCTAAACGCCGTTACATTCAGCCGCAATATGTATGACGATTCTGAAGAATCTGGTCAGTCTGTAATAGAAAGCGAGCCTGAAGGTAAAGCCTCTCACGAGATTAGAACATTATTTGAAGAATTGTTAGCTGGAAAAGTGGAGGATTCGCATGAGTTTACTCAGCCTCAAAAAGTCGAAGCCATCAGCTAAAACAACGCTTCATTCGGTAGATGCTTTTATAGACGATGCGATTTCTTACGCAGCGGGTGTGCAAGCACTCGGGCAAGAGGAAATTGCACAGGCTAAACATCGTCATATTGAAGGTCGCAGCACTGACACGCACCCAGTGCATTTAAAATCGGTGGATGCACCTTATGTGCAAAACGAATCGTCTTCAAGCATACAGGGCCATATTCAACGACAGTTAAAAACGAAGCAAAAGCCAGATGCGAAAGCGGGTGAGAGAGCTAATGAGAAAGCAAATGAGAAAACAACAGCCAAAGTAATGCCGCACACCGACAAGCCAATCTCTCAAGGTAAAAATACGTATCTAGGCATGCGTCACGCTACCTTTACCCTAACACCAGAGTGCATATCTCAGCTTTCGTTGCTCTCACAGGACAGCGGAATACCCAAATCAGCGCTTATTAGAAAATGGATTACCAGAGAGTTTGAAGAACGCCGACTTATAAAAGAATCAAAAAACTAGCTTGCTGAAAAGCATCTATTTGAAGGGCGAATACACTAGACTTGAAGGGCGAATACCTAAGACGAAGTAGTTTGAAAATGGGTTGTTAATTTACTTAATACAACATTATCCGAGCGAGAAGCATGAACTAAGGACGTGTTGAACTTCACGGTCTAATTCCAAGCCTACACGAGCATAAAAAGGCCAGCACGTGCCAATAAAGGAGTATCTTTATATAGTTTCGGTGCGCGAAATCGTTCATACTCAGACCCGACGCTGTCATTGAGCATTGAAGCACATCGGCGGCTTACATTGCACCTACTTAATAAAGAGAAGTTACTACGCAACTCAGGAGGACGAACGTGGTTTTCGGTATTCGCACAGCGCTTACGCTAGTTTTGACTCTGTTTCTCAATGTTGCTGCTCTTTATCTTGTCACAGCCTCGCCTGCATACGCCGAAAAGAGCAACGCTTCCGATATAAAGGTGATACAAGGTCTGCTAGATGCAAAACAGTACGAAGATGCCGACCGTCAGGCACTTCTTTTTGCTGAATCGGCACTTCAACAGGAAACACCCACATCCGGCTTTTTTACATTAGCGGAACTGTTGCAAACGTCATCCCGCTTTGAATCATCTATTGCAGTATTAAATGCTGCCCTTGAAGCATATACCCGAGAAGGAAAGTTATCCGAAGTTGCCCGAGCACTTTTGTATCTTGGTCAATCTGAGCGGCAGCTTGCAAACTATGTGACGGCTCAGGATTACTTGCGAAGAGCCATGTCTATTGCTCAAATGAAAAAGCAAAAGCTTCTGCAAGCTAAGATCAGCTTAGAGATGGGTATCGTTTTTAAAGAGCAAGGGGAGGTAGAACGAGCGTTGGAACCTTTGAAAGAAGCCCTTGGCATTTTCCGCAATAATGACTCTATCGCCGATTCAAGCGCATGCCTATCTCATATCGGCGATATTTACGCCCTTCTAGACCAAAATACTCAAGCTCTTTCTTATTACAACGACGCATTTTCTGCTATCTCCAATACGGCTAATAAGCAGTTAATGGGCATCATTAAAACCAGGCTCGGTGCGCTTCAACTTAAAAATAATGAGAAAGAAAAGGCACTTCGCTCCATCACAGGTGGCCTAGATTTGCTCTTGGCGACCAATGATGTGGGAGCCATTTCAGAAGCTAAAATAGTGCTGGGAAGAGCTCTTATCGAAACAGGAAATGAACCAAGAGGAATAAGTTTATTGCAAGAGGCAATGAGCTTTGCCGCCGAGTCTGGGCAAACTCGTCTGGTAAATGATGTTCGATTAGCTCTAGCGCAAAATTATCTTAGAGAGCAAAAATTTGATCTTGCCCTAGCCTTCGCCAGCGAGGGATTAACGGATGCCCGAGAAAAGGGAAATTTACGAGGCCAACTTCGCTTTTTAGCTATTCAGCTTAGCGCGAGCGTTTCGTTAGGCGATTTTCAAAAAGCGTTAGATATTCAGTCTGTAATTCAGAAGCTTCGAGAGGCTTTGCTAAGCTCAGAAAACCAAAACGCATTGAAAGGCTTACAAGCTGAAATTGAACTTGTTCGCCAATCTAAAGAGCTAGAACGACTAGAAGAATCTAAACAGCTTGTTATTGCCCAAGCAGAGAAAGAAAAACTAAAAAACACCTTGTTCTGGAGTGCATCACTGGCAGTACTGCTAATGATGTTTTTGTTGTGGAGCCGATTTAAAGAGCGCCAACAAACTATCATACTTCGCCGTGAAGTTAGGCTACAAACAGAGGCACTTCAAGACAAAAATAGCGAGCTGGAAAGAGCTTATAAAACGCTCGAACACGTCAGCTTAAGAGACCCTCTCACCGGGCTCTATAACAGGTATTATCTAGAGTCACAATTACCCGAAGAAATTAAGCGCAGCCAGATAGAAATAAGTAAAAACGCGACAACGTCCGGAAAACACGACCTTTTGTGCTTACTTATCGATATTGATCATTTCAAACGTATTAACGATGATTTTGGCCACCTGGCGGGAGACAAAGTTTTAGAAGGTTTTGCAGCCGTTCTTAAAGAAGTATTTAGAAATACAGACTTGATTATACGCTGGGGAGGTGAGGAGTTCCTCGTGGTTTGTAGGCATTCCTCTCGCGAGGAACTACCAGAACTTGCCGAGCGTTGCCGAGAGACAGTTGCCAGCCATGTATTTGATATTGGCGATAGCAAAACAATAAAAGTAACCTGTAGCATTGGGTTTTCAATTCTTCCTCCTAATGAAATCGTGAATTTCGACAACGCGTGGCGGCGAACTTTCGAAGTGGTCGATTACGCACTTTACGCTGCAAAACTTTCTGGTAGAAATGGCTGGATTGGCGTAATTGAGACGTATAATACAACGACGTCGAATCGGACATCGTTAGATAAAAAGTTCGACTTTCCGAGCTCGAGAATAGCAACCTCATTTAATAATATTGCCAGTATTCATTGGCCTGAAGAAGTAGCGGGGTAATAACGTGTATAAAGGAAATTGTGAGTGCCAAGCGGTTAACTTCGAATTGTCTGATGCCGTAAAAGTGTCGCCTCGTGTACCTCCGATGGCTTTGTCTGAAGAGAGCATTTCTGAGCATGTACATGATGAATATACGCTGATGCTAGAAGCCGATAAGCAGCATGTTATTATAGACTCAGCCCCATCAACGGTTAACACACTTCACACCGCCAGTGGCGAAACACATCATGTTTGTAATCAATGTGGTACTCTACTATTTGTGGAAAAAAGCCCCAACGTATTGCATCTTAAAGTAAAGTTTTTGGGCCACAACCAATGCCCGACGTGGTGACCACGTAACACGCTTAAACATCACCTCAAAATATCGCGTTATAGGGTAGTATTTATTTCCCCTTATACTTTGATGAAAATATAGGCTAGACTCGAAATGTTGAGCGTAAGATTCGATTCGGCTGTGTTCGCATGTACCGTATAGGTGCTGTTTGTAAAGTTAGTCTTCACTTACCTCTTCATTCATATTGATCAAATCAGCAAATGGAGTTTCACCATGAAAACAAAAACGATTGCGTTAGCGCTATTACTCAGCATATTCGGCGTAACAGGCTGCTCAGAGTCTAAAGAAGACACGAAACAAGAAGTCATGTCAGAAATGGAAGAAGCAGGTGAAGCCACAGCTGAAACCTATGAAGATGCGAAAGAAGAAGCCGCAGACTCTTGGGATGACGCCAAAGACAGCGCGGAAGAAGCATACGAAGACGGTAAAGGTATGGCGTCTGATGCGTATGAAGAAGGTAAAGAAAAAGCCTCTGACGCCTATGAAGAAGGCAAAGAAATGGGCGCTGATATGATGGAAGAAGGCGCAGCAAAAACTGAAGAGTTAAAAGATGCTACTGCTAAAAAATTGCGTGAAGCCTGCATTAAGATGAAAGAAAAAATGGGTGGTGACGTAAGCGAGTGTGACACGAAAGACTAAAATCGCTGCTTTATTGTCGTTTGGTGGCCTTAGCGACCAAACGACAATAACACTTAAGTTACGCCATCAATCACTGCTTTTTATATCTTCCATGTGATACTTATCAATCAACGAATAAAGCGTTGGGCGAGTAACACCTAAAAGCTCCGCCGTTTTTGACATATTTTTCTCCGCTGTCTGATAGGCATGTCTAATTGCTTTACTTTCAGCTATTTCTCTTACTTCTCGAAGATTTAACGTGGTGGGTTCGTCAACACTATCTACCGGCAACAGTCCTAAATCGTCAGGCTGAATTACCGTCCCCTCTGCCATGATAACTGCTGACTTGAGCTTGTTCTGCATCTCTCGAATATTACCCGGCCACTTGTGGGCTAATAATGCATTAACGGCAGACTCTGAAAAGCTTTTTGCTTTCGATTTGAACTCTTCGCGGTAAATATTCAAAAATGTCCGCGCCAATAAAATAATATCTTGGTCGCGGTCTCGAAGCGGCGGTATGACGATTGGCATTTCACCTACTCTATAATACAAATCTTCTCGAAAGCTTTCGTTTGCAACCATGGCCTGCAAATCTCTGTGAGTCGCGCAGATCACGCGTATATCGACGGGTATTTCACTTCTTCCGCCCACCCGTTCGATAACTCGCTCTTGCAGAAAACGCAGCATTTTTGCCTGTAAACCAATAGGCATGTCGCCTATTTCATCGAGAAACAAGGTGCCACCCTGAGCGGTTTCTATCTTACCAAGGGTGGTTTTATTTGCGCCTGTAAACGCCCCTTTTTCGTAGCCAAACAATTCGCTTTCCAGAAGGTTTTCTGGAATTGAGGCGCAGTTTATGGCAACAAAAGGTTTTTCTTTACGCGGGCTATGCTCGTGAATGCTGCGAGCAAAAACTTCCTTACCGGTTCCACTTTCACCAAGCAACAAGGTACTAATATCTGTGTTAGCTATTTTCTCAGCGCGCCTAACCACAGTTTGTATAGCTTCACTATTGCCAACAATTCTAGACATTCCTGTTCTGGTTCTGGCCAAAATAGCGTTTTCATGTTCTAGTTTTGCTAAGTTTAACGCGCGATTAACTAACAGCTTGATTGTGTCTGAATCTATCGGCTTTTGATAAAAATCATAGGCGCCAAAATCGATTGCTTTTAGCGCATTTTGTTTGTCACTGTTCCCCGTAACAACTATCACCTTGGTTCTAGGCGCAAGAGAAATAATGTCATGTAAAATTCTAAGGCCTTCTGATGCATTTGCAGGGTCTGGCGGCAATCCTAAATCAAGGGTAACCACTTTTGGCTCATGACGACGCAATTGCGCAATAGCTGAGGCATGATCATCGGCAAATACGACGGTGTAGTCTGTTAAACTCCATTTAAGTTGTTTTTGGATACCGAGATCATCATCTACTACCAAAATGGTATCTGTCATTATGTCATCCTATTATTTTACTTCACTGTCCGATGCGACTGTAATAATCGTGCTCTGCATACTTACATGGCGCTGGTGCATTGCTATGGTGGATTGCTCCGGTACATAGCTCCGGTACATAGCTCCGCTAAATTACTCTGCACTGTCTGCCATTCTATGTCAGTCCGTACGCTAGCTTGTGTAAGCTGTTCACCGTATCATTGTATTGTATTGTATGACTCAGCACTGCAATCACTATATTTGAACCGCTGTTATGCAAATCGTCACAAGGTTTATCACCTCTAAATCCGTGATACTTTGATGGCTGATATCTTGAACCTTGAGTATCTATTACCTTTAATGCTTAATGCTATACTATTGGAAAATGAAGAGTAAAACAGCTACCTTTTCCAACTTCACTTGTTACCACTAGCTTACCGCCTATAGACTCTAGGTATGTTTTTGCATCGTAGGCTCCAATACCCATCCCTGCATTCCCTTTTGTGGTATCAAAAGGTTTGAATAATCGCTCTTCAATGAATGACTTTTCCATGCCTATGCCAGAGTCTTCAATAAGCACTAATTGTGTATTTTGCGCACTATCTACATTTAATACCACATCAATCTCGCCATCATCACTCGTGGCTTGCTGGGCATTACTTATCAAGTGATAGAGCACATTCGCTACTTTTTCTTTATCCACCACCACGGACCGTTCTTTCATTAGATGCAGTTTAGGCACTGGACTTAATGAGCTACATCGCTGCTTTATTACTTCATCAATAACACTAGAAAGACACTGCTCATCGTTAACACTGTCCTCAACTACTTTTTTATCCGTAAGCTGCTTTAACATTTTTTCCATACGTGCTTTAGTATGTTCAAGTGTTTCGAAGGTGTCTTCAATAAATTCGGGGTTGTGTTTATGCTGCTGAGCATTAGCCAATATTAGGTCAACCTGAGCCAGTACATTTTTTAAGTCGTGGAGCACAAATGCTGACATGCGATTGAAGGCGGCAAATTGGGCATTTTCGGCCACAACCTGCGCAGCTTCATGATGTTGTATAAAGGTTCCAACTTGCTCTGAAACTGCATTGAGGTAGTCTTTCACCTCCCAATTCAGGGTCACTTTTTCTTTGTCTCCAGCGGCTAATACAGCAAAGCCCCACACGTTGTTATCCTGCATGAAAGGAATAAAAAGCTGGTAATTCCATTGCTTTAGCACCTCTCTGTCTAGTTTCAAACCTTCGTAGTCAAAGGGCTTAACAAGGTAGGCATCGGTATCGATAATCCAGCCGTTCTCACCGCTATATTCAACCAGCTTGTTGAGCATACTGATTTGCTTTTCATCAATATCGGCATGGCTAAGCTGCGATGCTTTAGCGATGCATTCAATACCACTTTTTGAGACCTTGAAAAGCAAACCTGAGTCGTACTGAACTGCATTTAGTAAGCCGGTTAGTCCTGCGTGATAAACATCTGAAGTGCTCTCTCCCGAACGAGTCAGCCATTTAGTGAGTTTTACCCATTCAACACGGTAGTCGTATTGATTGGCAAAGAAGTGCTTAGTAATAAAGATTTTTATCTTGGTTCTAAAAGCATTCGATAAGAAGACAGTGGCAAGAAGCGCAAATGACATCACCACAAGTATGATTTGTACTGTTGCTCCCCAGCTACCTCCAACAAAGTTAATAGCGTAGCCAATAACAGCCATAACGAACAAATAGCCACCAGCAACAAGGAGCAATGAACTGTGCAACACCACGTCTCGAGATATAAAAATATCTATTCCCCAGTGATGAATACGGCGAATTGAAATAACCAGAAGCGGCATAAGAAGAAAATAAATATAACCACGAGCTGCGATATAGCCAACTTCCACTTGATTAACCATAGTGGCATTAGCGTAGGTTACAAACTCAAACACATTTGCAGCGCCAAGATAGATAATAAGCGGTTTAAATGCCCACTGTTCTCTTCCCGCCTGTCTATAAACTACTTCTAACAGCACCAGTACCTCGAGAGACAGCACTATTAGTGTTAAAAAGCTCCACGCAGGATTGGCAGCAAAAAAATAAGGAGAAGCCAGCGCAAAACAGGCTGGAGCCAATATTATTAACGTTGTCGGACGTCTTAGAACATGGTGAAGGCTTTGAAAATTAGTTTGAATGCAGCTTGCGAGGAATAGCAACCACGCTAGTTGCTTCACAATATCAACAGTAAGTAACCAACTTAATGAAATAGGTCCAAAAAGCAGCGTGATCAAGCTTGTTGACCAAATAACCGTGGTAGCAGTAGCAAGCACAAGTAAGTGCTTTGCTACGCCTGGTTTCCTTACCGTCAACAATAAAAGTAGCAGTGCAAGATGCGCTAAGCTGTTAAGCCCGTACCCTAAGTCTGAAACCATTTAGTTGCATTCGTCCTAGTGAATAATAATTTTTTACGGTCTTGTGGGCGCTCTCAATAAGCCCCCTTCACACAACGTCTAACGCTTTTTCACCACTAGCGAGCCAATGGAATAGCCTGCTCCAAAAGAACACAGCACGCCTAGATCGCCTGAAACAAGATCTTCGTGATTTAAACCAAACGCGATCACTGAGCCCGCCGATGCTGTATTCGCGTATTCATTAAGCACAATAGGCGCTTCTTGTTCAGTTGCATCACGACCAAGCAGGCGTTTACAAATTAGCGTGTTCATATTGATGTTCGCTTGGTGGAGCCACCAGCGCCTTACATCAGCAGGTGAAATGTCATGTCTAGCGAGATGCTCTTCAATATGACTTGCCGCCATAGGACACACCTCTTTGAACACCTTGCGCCCAGCCTGATGAAATAGCTTATCGACACCATACGGATCAACGTCTTCCGCGCGTGTTAAGTAACCAAAATTTGAACGGATATTGTTGGAGAATTTAGTTACCGCTTTTGTGCTCAACACGTCGTAAACATGTTCACTCTTCGCAGTGCTAGCCAACTCCATCACGGTTGCTGTCGCTACATCACCGAAAATAAAGTGGCTGTCGCGATCCGTATAATTGATTTGCGGTGACACTAATTCTGGGTTGATCACAAGAACTCGAGACGCGTTTCCAGCGCTAAGCATTTCAAACGCTCTATGCATTCCAAACGTTGCCGCCGAGCAAGCTACAAGCATATCAAAGCCGAAGCCCTCAATATTCAAGGCCTCTTGAACTTCAATAGCAATGGCTGGATAGGCCCTTTGCGTGTAAGCACAAGAAACAATAACGGCATCAATCTCCTCAGCGCTTACTTTAGCCGCGCTCAGTGCCAAACGTGCTGCTTCTACCGCTATTTCTGCTTGATGAGAAAGTTCATCGTCGCCTCGCGGAGAAATTTTTGGCTTCATTCGGTTTATATCTAACGCACCGTCTTTCTTGTAGATATAACGACTTTTGATCCCAGACGCCTTTTCAATAAACTCCGCACTTGAGTACGGCATCGCCTCTACTTCGCATTTCTCTATTTCTTCTTTGTTTTTATCGTTGAAACTATCGACGTATGAATTATAACTCGCCACCAACTCTTCGTTGGTTATGCTCTCTTCGGGGTGCCAGACACCAACGCCACTGATAACGACTTGCTGAGACATAGTAATACTCTTCTAATTATATGGTAACCAAAGGCATGCAAACGCATATAAAAGGTCTGCTAAACACCTTTATGACGGCCATTGCCATTAGACCAACATTAAAGACAGAATAAACACTTTGAATATTCGAATTAGGCAAGTCTTTAATATAACAATCCAATGGCGATTTAAGTTACACCGTATCTTTTGTTATAGCTTACCTCAATACACTCGCCCTGTAACTATTCTGTGATATAGAGCAAACTCTGTGAATTGTATTGCATCAACCTTTTGGGGCGGGGATAAAGGATCTTTAAAAAATAGAGGGAAGCAGCGCTATATCGCGCCGAATAAAAAAGCTCGCTTAACAACGAGCTTCTTTAGAGGCTATTACAAGTACATCGAAATTTACAACTGGCTGATTTGCCAAACTGACACTGTGCCACTTACTTCATTGCCAACAATAAGCAACGCTTCTCCGCTTGGGCTGTCTTCAGCGCTAACGAAAACCAGACTTTCTGGGGCAAGGTCACCGATAACATCGTCTGCAGTTAGCCCGTCTGTTAGATCTCGGTTAAACACATACTCTGTGAACTGAACATCGTAAGGATTGGTAACGTCATAGACAAAAATTCCACCCATACGCTCTAAACCAATAAATGCGTAGGTGCGGTCGCCAATTTGACCCACCGTAATAGCTTCTGGCTCAGGCCCTTTATTTTCCGAGCGAGAGTCACCTTCGTTTACGTCGTTATCATTGTTGAACCGAACACCGTGAACAGATGCAGTAATACGCTCGAAATCATCACCTGAGTCGTAAACTACAAGCCCATTTTGATCCCAAATAGTGAACGAGCGAGCACCGTAGGCATACGCAGCATCGTATTCGCCATTACCATCAGCATCTCCCATGGCAGATGTTACACGCAAGTCGTCCGCTTCCCCCGTTGCCTGTAGCATGGCTAATTCAGAGTTTGGTGCAGCCGTTAAGTCTTCTACTTTCACCTCGTCCGTGTAGGCTAAACAACCGTTGTCTTCATCAAATTCCACACCACCAGCGGCAGTACACGCAGCCTCATCTGCTACGTCAAAGAAATATTCGCGAGCATCGCCTTCATTAGCGGTAACTAAAAACGTTGCGTCTTTCCATGAGAATGCAGCAATACTATCTGGCTGATAAACGCCATACAAACCAGTGTACTGACCAAAACTCACTGAATCATTTTCTTGGATATCAATATCCAAGTTAGCCCATGCTTTTGTGCCTAAGCCAACTACATCAACTGTCAGTTCTTCTAGGTCGATAACAGCTAACCCGTTATTTTCTTGCAAACTTACGTAGGCCACGTCGTTGGTAGCCGCAATATATTCAGGCTCTAAATCCTGAGCCACTGTAGTAGTAATGGCAGTGCCGTTTATTGTACGACCTGACCGATTAGGAAACATCATGCCTTGAGACATGAGATCTGCTTGAGCATCGTTGAAAGCGCTAAAGCCAACTGTTGTGCCTGTTTCTTCAGGCTCGCCGCTAGCTAAAATATTGATAACAGACACAGAACCCATTGGGTCTACAGTGTAATCATCTGAAGGCTCACCTTCGTTAGCAACCAATACCTTACCGCCATCTGGCGTGAAGGTAACCATGTCAGGCAGAGCACCTACTTCTACTGAATCTAAGAAAGTTGCTGCACCAGCGTCAAGGCCGCTATAAAAAAGCACAAACCCGTTGTCCGTTTTTACATCTGCAGCTACGGCTACCGCCATTAGATCGCCATTAACGGCAATACTGTTGACGCCGCCTAGCACTGCACCGTTAATGTCAGCAGGTAACGTAATAGTTGAAGGAGTAAGATTAATGGTGTTGATTGGGTCGGCTAATACGGCAGAGGTAAGGTTTCCGGCAGGGATAACCGCAATGGTATTTGTTCCCGTGTTAGTCGCGTAAATCGTTTGAGTGGCTACATGATACTGAACAATTTCAGCCGCACCTTGATTACCAAGGAAAGCTCGACCTACAACATCCAGTTCAATCCCAATAGATGCATCGGTACCATCAGATCCATCTGCTCCAGGGGCACCCTGTTCACCTTGAGGACCCTGAGCACCAGTTTCGCCTTGTTCACCATCATCGCCATCGAGGCCACACCCGGTTAATGATGCTGATACTAAAAGAGCGAGTAACCCGTACTTGAATTTATTACGCACTGCCATCTTTATTTCCTTTTTTATTGTGGTATCTCAAGTTGAACTGCTAGACAAATATCGCTTCCTGCGTGCATTGCGCTTTATTTACCGCGAGGCGCTTAATATAAGCTATAAGCAGGCTTGGTATTATGTTCAGTATCTCAACAGTACAACAGAAAACTGATTTAACTTCTATGTATAAATTAAAGCCAGTTTATGACACAAATATTAATTTGGCAAAGCCTTTACAGCGAGCTTCTATGTGGCGTTTTTTTTCGAGCTTTTCCTTGCATTTTTGCCCCCAAATAATGTGCAGCAAAGTATCTGAATAAATCAACCAATCAGGTTGCTATATTCATGATTAAAATGCAGGTATGCTTAAATAATTTTCAGACACCAAGGATTTAAAATGAAATTGAAATTCACGCTATCGGCGGTTGTCGCCGCTACTATTGCGCTCACCTCTTGCGCCACGTCCCCTACTGGTAGAAATCAAGTGCTGTTGTTTTCAGACGCACAGCTAACAGAAATGGGTGCGCAAGCTTTTTCAGGGATGAAAGAGGAACTTACGGTGTCTACAAAACAAGTTCAAAATAGCTATGTTAAATGTATTGCAAATGCCATAACTGCGCAGGTGCCATCTTCAGTGTTTGATGGTCAGTGGGAAGTGGTTGTTTTTGACGATGAGCAGGTCAATGCATTCGCGCTACCTGGCGGCAAAATTGGTGTTTACACCGGCCTTTTAAAAGTTGCAGAAAATCAGCATCAACTCGCTGCGGTTATCGGCCATGAAGTAGGCCATGTTATCGCCGAGCACGGCAACGAGCGAATGTCACAATCTACGCTTATCAACATGGGTACACAGGCAGCAGGCCAAGTATTAGCAGCGAATGAGGTGCCTCAGTCAGGCCCTATTATGGCAGCCATAGGATTGGGTATGCAGGTTGGTGTACAGCTACCATTTAGTCGAACTCACGAGTCGGAAGCAGACGAAATTGGCCTACAGCTTATGGCTAAATCTGGCTTCGATCCTCGCCAATCTGTGAATCTCTGGCAAAATATGGAAGCAGCGAGTGGCGGTAATAGCCCAATGGAATTTCTATCCACTCACCCCGTTCCGCAAACCCGTATTAATGACTTACGAGCTAACATGAGTCCTGCGCTTGCTGACTATCAAGCTACCACTAACCGCCCAAACTGTAAGTGAGGCGTGCTGACCTTGATTTAGAAAAAAACGCCGCTTAAGAAAGCGGCGTTTTCGTTTACGCAACTGGCGTGATGTTATTCACTGTCAGTTTTGTGTAAGTGAACATCCATTTGTGGGAATGGAATAGAGATGCCTTCTTGGTCGAAACGCAATTTAACCGCTTCAGTAAAGTCAAACTTAACACCCCAGAAATCTGCTGCATTAACCCACGGGCGAACTACAAAATTAACACTGCTGTCGGCAAGCTCAGACACGGCTACTTGAGGAGCAGGATCTGACAGAATTCTGTCGTCAGCTTCTACCATTTCTTGCAGAATTTTCTTTGCTTTTAACAAGTCTGCGTCGTAACCAATACCCACTACCATATCTACACGACGTGTTGGTTTTGCCGAATAGTTAGTGATATTGCCACCGTAGATATTTCCATTTGGCACAATGATTTCTTTATTGTCAGGAGTCGTCATTGTGGTCGTGAAAATGCCGATCTTTTTGATTGAGCCTGATGTACCGCCCGCCTCAACAAAATCACCTGCTTTAAACGGCTTAAACACAAGAAGCATAACGCCCGCTGCGAAATTCTTCAGTGAATCCTGCAGCGACAAGCCAATAGCCAAACCTGCAGCACCCAAGATAGCAACGAGTGACGTTGTATCAACACCTAATTGGTCTAACGATGCTACGATAACAAATAGCATCAAAATGGCGCTGATAATCGCTTCTAAGAAATCGACCAACATATCGTCGTACTTAGACTTTGCCATTACACGTCTGAAAACAGAAAGCAGCAGGCCTACAACAATTCGACCAATAACATAGATAGCAATAGCCATGGCGATATTAATACCCCATGGAATTGCGTAATCATTTATATACCTTTCAATATCACTTGCAGATAAGAGCGAGAGTTGTTCTTCCATAATTTTTCCTTTTTGAGTTTGTGGTCACTGTGCAAATCAAGGTATCAGTAAAAACAAATATCACCAATAGTCAAACTTAATTAACCTTTCAAAATTACGCTAAAGTCATAGTGCATCGCGGCTTTCAGCTAATACAACCTCGCTAAAAGCTATACAAAAGTAGTAAGAAAAAGCATCGGGAAGAGTGTTGTTGCAAAGCTGGGCTGTTTAACCGCCCCGACTTTATGTAGTCATTTCCCTGTCATAAAAATCTAATAACCTTTTTACTACAGTTGAGAATCAGGTATTGGCTTTCATACTTCCTTTGTAATTTTCATATTGATCGTGACAACGCATTTTTAGACAGTAAAGCGAACTAAAAAATGTGATTAAAAAAACAATTACTTTTTGGCTGCAGACGTTATACTAAAGTCTCATGGATGATGTGTTTGGTACTCAACCAAATTTGCGACCAATGCATGGATAGTGAACATCTGCAAAAACAGAATTTTTACTATTTTATACTCAAGGGTTTGCTGCCCTAGCAATTTATGCAACAAGAAGGATTTTCTCATGCTGCTTTTAACCACCCTATTTGTCGTAGTGTCTGGAATTTTTATTTACGCTTTACGTCCAGACAAAGGCAGGCACACAAAGCATGCAAGAAATTCAAATTCAGCAGATTTAAAAGCGACAGAGTCATCAAAGCTAGCACCTCAAGCTAACCGTTCCACAGCAATGCACTATCCAGCAGTAGACACAAATGACTCGAAAGCACTCAACGAATCAAAGGTTTCCAGTGTCCCCACGGGTCAAAGCCCAGCGCGAGCAGCACAGGTAATTTAATATTTGTTTAGTACTTGCCTAGTACTTGTTCAGTACTTGTTTGATCACCTGGGTTTGTCACTGATTGACTGGTAGCCTATTAGGGCAGTACCATTTTTTCGGCAGTGATAGCGTTGCAAGTCGGCCCCTTCCCCACGTATCATAGCGCTAAATAATTTTTGTCTTTTTTCACATGCGCATACCAAGAGTCTATTACCCCAACGCTATCACCGTAGAACAAGAGTTTGAATTAACTCCAGAAGCTGCACATCACGTGGCCACTGTACTTCGGTTGAAGGCAAACCGCCCCATTGTTTTATTTAACGGCGATGGTAATGAATACAGCGGCCTTATTATTAATGTTCAGCGCAAAAAGGTCATTGTGGAAATCGATGCTTGCTTGTCTGTCTCAAACGAATCCCCCCTTCATCTACACTTAGGCCAAGGCGTATCAAAAGGCGACAGGATGGACACTGTGCTTCAAAAGGGCGTTGAGTTAGGGGTAAGTGAAATTACCCCAATCATCACAGAGCGATGCGCAGTTAAATTAGACCCAGCTCGTTGGGAAAAGAAATTACAACAATGGCAAAAAATCATTATTGGGGCTTGTGAACAAAGCGGTCGTAACGTTATTCCCAAGCTAAATGAACCTGTATCTATAGGGCAATGGCTTTCTCATTCCACGTCAACCTCTCGACTGGTACTTGCTCCTGGCGCAACTCAGCCTTTAGCTCGACAGCCTTATAATACACAAGGGTATCGATTACTTATTGGGCCTGAGGGTGGGCTGTCAGATTCCGAAATACACCAAGCAAATGAGAATGGGTATATTTCTGTCAGTCTTGGGCCCCGTATATTGAGAACAGAAACAGCGGCCATTACTTCATTAAGTATCCTACAGTCGTTGCACGGTGACTTTTAGTGAGGTCTGGCCAACCTAAAAAGCCCCAACTGAAATACTTAACGTAACTTGATACTATGCTAAAACGCCCCAACATATGGGGTATTATTGCTATTTACTTATTTACCGTTAATTCAAGCGAGAACTCTATGCAATACACTGTTGGCGTAATAATGGACCCAATCGAGGCGATAACTCCACATAAAGATACAAGCCTCGCAATGATGCTGGAAGCACAGCGCCGGGGTGCTAAGGTCGTATACTTTGAGTTGAAAGATCTCTATCTAGAAAACGGTAAACCTATGGGGGTGGCAAAAACAGTATTAGTCAAAGATCAACCTACCGACTTTTATGAAATAACCGAAACAAATACAGTTCAGCTTGGTGATATTGACGTACTGCTGATGAGAAAAGATCCGCCTTTCGACAGCGAGTTTCTTTATGCTACACAAATGCTATCACTAGCCCAAGACGCCGGAGCATTGGTAGTCAATAATCCGCAGGCTCTGCGCGATTATAATGAAAAGCTTTTTACATCGTATTTCCCTGAGCACATCCCTGCCACGCTTGTAGCTAATAACCAAGTACCTATTCGAGAATTTCACGCAAAATACAAAGATATAATTTGTAAGCCACTTGATGGAATGGGCGGCGCTTCTATATTCAGAGTAAAACCAGACGGTAATAATCTTGGTGTGATTATAGAAACCCTCACCCAACTTGGCACACGATATATGATGGTTCAAGAGTATCTGCCTGAGATAAAAGACGGAGACAAGCGGGTGCTCATCGTTGATGGTGAAGTTATGCCTTACTGCTTAGCTCGTCTTCCAACTAAAGGGGAAACTAGAGGTAATCTTGCAGCAGGCGGAACAGGCCGCCCTCAGGCAATTTCAGAGTCTGATAAAGCATTAGCCGAAGCAATTGCGCCAACCTTGAAAGAAAATAATATATTGTTCGTTGGCTTAGACGTGATAGGTAATAAAATAACCGAAATAAATATTACAAGCCCTACGTGTGTTCGAGAAATTGAAGCACACTTTGACATTAATATTATGGAAAAACTATTTGAAGCCATTGAAAAGAGATTGGCACATAACTAGGGCGTGTTGAAACAATACCGATGTAGCAAGACTGAGAAAATATGACGGAATTAAAGAGTTTAAAAAATCATTTTTTGGTAGCCATGCCAAGCCTAGACGATCCTTACTTTTCTCGCTCCCTCATTTATGTGTGCGAGCACGACGCCGATGGCGCAATGGGTATTGTTGTCAATCAACCCTCAACAATGAATGTAAAGCAGTTACTTGAGCAAACGGATAAAGAGCTTGATGTTTCTGCAGACAAAGCGGAACAAATTGTTCTAGCAGGCGGTCCAGTAAGCCAAGAAAGAGGCTTTGTACTGCATTCTACGCAAAAGGGATGGGCCTCTAGCCTCGCGCTAGCGCCGGGCATTATGGTAACCACATCGAAAGATATTCTAACGGCAATAGGCAACGATGAAGGTCCAGAAGACGTCATTATAGCGTTGGGCTTTGCTGGCTGGTCTAAAGGCCAGCTTGAACAAGAAATGCAGGAAAACGCGTGGCTTACCATTGAAGCCGACGAAGATATACTATTTCATACGCCAATTCACAAAAAATGGCAGGCTACGGTGAACAAGTTAGGCGTTGATGTATGGCAGTTAGCGCCTGGTTCTGGCCATGCATAAATCTCAAGGTAACTCTCAAGAACACATTGGAAACCGCACGGTTCTGGCCTTCGACTTCGGAACCAAAAGCATTGGTGTGGCGGTAGGCCAAGAGATCACAGGCACCGCATCACCGCTTTCAGCATTGAAAGCGCGAGATGGCATTCCCGATTGGAGCCTGATTGAAAAACTATACGCTGAATGGCTTCCTCACGCTGTCGTTGTGGGACTACCGCTTAACATGGACGGCACTGAGCAAGAGATGACGCAGCGCGCTCGTAAATTTGCTAACCGTTTACATGGTCGCTTTAAAGTGCATGTAGAGTTATGTGACGAGCGTTTAACTACGACAGACGCCAAAGCCATGCTATTTGAACTGGGTGGGTACAAAAAGCTGACCAAGGATAAGGTAGACAGCGTTTCGGCCTGCGTTATTTTCACCAGCTGGGTTGAAAACGCCTTCAGCTGATAGACTGCTGATAGACTGCCGATAACCTATCGGGCCTTGCTACATTGCCAGCATACTTCAAATGCGCCGCCATTTTCTTCGCCACACTCACTGCATGTCCATTCGTTCCTGTCACTTTCCGCGGTGGGTTTGAGCTTATTTTCAAACGCATTAACCACTTTAGATGCACGATTGAACCATGTTTCATCTACTAGCCATAATTCTTGCTGTGCTTCTTGCCAAGGTAATTCACCAAGCGCGCCACCTGCGAACTCATTTTTTACCATATAGGGGATGGCCAGTGCATCAAGCTCACTGCGAATGGCTTGAAGCTCAAAGGCATCTTCTGAGGCAAACAGTTTTTTCAAGCGTTCATTCCCTAACAGTCTTTTACAGTAAGCTACCCGTGTACGCGAAAATGTCTAGTCATCCATGTCAAACGACACGTTCGACAGTGTTCCTAAACTTGAATTGTCGCTGGCGTCTAACTTTATCATCAAACGCAAATCGTTAGGCGAGTCTGCGTGGTGCAGAGCCTGATCCATTTCAACACGGCCCTGTTTATAAAGGTCATAAAGCGCCATATCGAAGGTTTGCATTCCCTGCTCTTTCCCTTTCTTCATCGCCTCTTTAAGGCTGCCTATTTCATTTCGCTGAATAAGGTCGCGCACAAGTGGGGTATTTAATAAAACTTCTATAGCGGCTACGCGGCCCTTACCATCAGGGGTAGGAACAAGTTGCTGGGCTACAATGGCGCGAATATTCAAACTCAAATCGAATCGCAGCTTGTCATGCATATCCTTTGGCGCTAAGTGCATTATCCGCTCGATGGCCTGATTAGCGTTGTTTGCATGCAAAGTTGCAACACAAAGGTGCCCTGTATCTGCAAACGACATAGCGTATTCCATGGTCTCCATAGAGCGAATTTCCCCAATGAGAATGACGTCAGGGGCCTGTCTTAAAGAGCTTTTTAAAGCGTCGTCAAACGACTGGGTATCAATGCCCACTTCGCGCTGAGTGATGACGCAATTTTTATGTTCATGAACAAACTCTATCGGGTCTTCAATGGTAAGAATGTGACCGTGAGAGTTCTCATTTCTATGGCCAATTAACGCCGCTAATGATGTTGATTTACCGGTACCCGTTCCGCCAACAAATAGCACTAAACCGCGTTTTGCCATAATGATTTCTTTTAAAACTCTGGGAAGCCCTAAATCATCCGCTTTAGGAATTTGAGTTACTATACGTCTAATAACCATGCCGGCTTGATCGCGCTGCCAAAATGCTGAGCAACGAAAGCGTCCAATGCCCTCTCTTACAATCGCAAAATTACACTCTTTAGATTCGTGAAATTCCTTTTGCTGCTTCTCGGTCATGGCTTCGTGAACCAGAGCGAGAGCAGTTTCCTCAGAAGTTGCGCTATCGGAAATAGGTGTAAGCTTTCCGTTTATCTTGGCACTGATCGGAAAGTTTGCCGTTACGAATAAATCTGAGGCATTGGTATCAATCATTTTTTGTAAAAGAGAGTCTAGCATGCTTGTTCCCGAAGATAGTTCATGGAGAGGGGTTCTAAAATCCCCCTAAAAAGTCACTCTAAAAGCTATTCATGGCCTGTTTGTCAACCGATTTTGCCGCGGCGTCTTGCTTAGTGATAACACCCATAGCCACTAACCGTTGTAAGCATTGATCCATGGTTTGCATACCGTGTGCCTGTCCAGTTTGAATCACTGAATACATTTGCGGGACTTTGTCTTCACGAATAAGGTTTCTGATTGCCGGTATTCCTACCATTATCTCATGAGCTGCCACACGCCCACCGCCTATTTTCTTGAGCAGCGTTTGAGATATAACCGCCCGCAAAGATTCTGATAACATTGAACGCACCATCGATTTTTCTTCTGCAGGAAACACGTCGATAATACGGTCAATAGTTTTTGGCGCGGAGTTAGTGTGCAAAGTACCAAATACCAAATGGCCGGTTTCTGCGGCTGATATAGCTAGTCGAATGGTTTCTAAATCTCGAAGCTCGCCTACAAGGATAACGTCAGGGTCTTCACGTAATGCCGATCGCAAAGCATTATTAAATGAATGCGTATCTCGATGTACTTCCCGCTGGTTGACCAAACTAAGTTTGTTGTCGTGAACAAATTCGATGGGGTCTTCGATAGTAAGAATGTGCTCACGCTTGTGAGTATTAATGTGGTCTACCATGGCCGCTAGTGTAGTACTTTTACCGGAGCCCGTTGCACCGGTTACTAAAACAATGCCGGTTGGCTGATTAATAATTTCCTTAAAAATATCCGGCGCGCCTAAATCGTCAAGAGTCAGAACGTCGCTAGGAATAGTACGAAGTACAGCGGCGGCACCGCGGTTTTGAACAAACGCGTTGACACGAAAGCGCGACAGCCCTTTTACTTCAAAAGAAAAATCGGTTTCTAGATTTTCCTCGTATTCTTTACGTTGCATATCGTTCATGATTTCATAAACGAGCCCGTGAACCTGCTTGTGGTCAAGTGCTGGGACATTGAGCTTGCGCATTTCGCCGTCTACGCGAATAAGCGGCGGAAGTCCGGCTGACAAGTGTAAATCTGAGGCGTTATTCTTAACACTAAACGCTAAAAGTTCGGTAATATCCACAACCACTTCTCCATAACAAGGTGAATAATGCAAACAATAGCAGAAAGAATAGATTCCGCACTTCAGGGAATCACACAAGCCGCTACTTCAGTACATCGTCCACCAAATTCAGTCAAATTACTAGCGGTTAGCAAAACAAAACCCGTATCGGATATTATTGAAGCGTATGAAGCGGGACAACGAATGTTCGCAGAGAACTATGTTCAGGAAGGTGTTGAAAAAGTTCAGGAACTTGCTCACCTCACCGACATAGAGTGGCACATGATAGGCCCCATACAGTCGAATAAAACCAAAGTCGTTTCAGAACATTTCGATTGGGTGCAATCTGTAGATAGAGAAAAAATAGCTCGAAGACTAAACGAGCAACGTCCTGACAATTTACCTCCATTAAATGTTTGTATTCAGCTCAACATCGATGACGAAGAGAGTAAATCTGGCGTGAAACCAGACCAACTTGACAGCTTAATTCAGTTTATTAAGTCGCAAGAAAAGCTTTGTCTTCGCGGAATTATGGCCATTCCAAAAGCCAACCCAAGTGATGAAGAGCAACAAAGCACTCTCGGTAAGCTGAAGGAATTATATGACCATTACCACAAATCGCTGGCCAATTTTGATACCCTATCGGTAGGAATGAGTAGCGATATGCACGCGGCTATCAAAAATGGATCTACCATGGTGCGCATAGGCACAGCAATTTTTGGTAAGCGTGGTTAAGTCACTTCGCAAAACGGTAACGTAATAAAACGCAGCGTTAGCGATAAACACAGTGGCGTTGACGTTTTAACAGTGCACTTGAGCTACTTATAAAAGCAATACGCAGTTACGAATATACATTTGTGCAATTTTGCGTGTTGAATTAAGAATTACACAGACAACAGTAAGGATTTACATGCAACAGAAAAAATTGGCATTTATTGGCGCAGGCAACATGAGTCGCAGCATCATTAGTGGGTTAATTCAGTCTGGTTATGCAAAAGAAAATATACTCGCAGCTAACCCGTCTACACCGAAGCTAGACAAGCTGAAAGAAGAATTTGGCATACAAACCACACAATCAAATGATGAAGCCTGCCAGTTTGCCGATGCCATTGTACTTGCAGTAAAACCGCAAATTATGGGCAACATGTGTGCCGACCTTCAGAAAAACAACGACCTCGCGGGTAAGCTATTTTTAAGCATTGCGGCAGGTCTTCCGGTGTCTCGCTTACAAGAGATGTTAGGTGGTGACTACCCAGTTGTTCGTATCATGCCCAACACTCCAAGCCTTCTAGGTAAAGGCATGTCAGGTATGTATGCAGACAGCACGGTATCTCAAGAAGACCGAACTTACGTTGATGACGTAATGAACAGCGTAGGTGAAACCGTATGGGTTGATCACGAAGACGGCATAAATGGCGTAATTGCTGCTGCAGGTAGCAGCCCAGCTTACTTCTTCTTATTCCTTCAAAATATGCAAGAAGAAGCCATGAACATGGGATTTGATAAAGACCAGTCTCGTCTTATGGTTCAGCAAGCCATGCTTGGCGCTGCCGAGATGGTGTGTAATAACCCAGACCTTGAATTAAGCGAGCTGCGTGCCCAAGTTACCTCTAAAGGCGGAACTACGGCACAAGCCGTAAATACCTTTATCGACGAGGGCCTCAAAGACATCATTAGCAAGTCTATGCGTGCTGCCGTCGCCCGTGCCGAAGAAATGGCAAAACAGCTTTAACGTTTGTAGGAACAAGAGTAAATGAACGCAACGGTTTTTTTGATTGATACACTATTCAATCTCTACTTAATGATTGTCATATTGCGGTTGTGGCTGCAAATGGTGCAAGCCGATTTTTACAATCCAATGAGTCAGTTTATTGTGAAAGCAACACATCCTATAGTGGGGCCGTTGCGACGCGTTATTCCGTCATTAGGCAGATTTGATACCGCCACATTTGTTTTAGCACTCGCGGTTTGTGCATTGAAGCTCGTCACGCTGATATTGATATCGGGCGGTACTTTGAACCCAATAGGTATTGCAATTATGTCTTTCATGGGCGTGATAAAAGAAACGCTCTCGCTCATGTTTTGGGTACTTTTACTACGCGCAATACTTAGTTGGGTATCTCAAGGGCAATCTCCTGTTGATTATGTGCTTTATCAACTTACCGAGCCTTTTTTAGCGCCTATTCGCAAAATCATTCCTCCATTAGGCGGGCTTGATTTGTCAGTGCTGATTGCAATCATTGGATTACAGTTTTTACAGCTGTTGATCCAAGATGCTCTCAGAGTGCTATGAGTGTATAAAATTGGCATAACAGCCTCTAATATAAAAACAGCTTAAGTTAGCGCTGAAGTTTTAAAAGCACAATTTAAAAAAATATCAAAGCGAGGAGCGACGGTGAAGATAGTAAAAAAAGTGTCAGCAGTTATTTTAGGCGCGTTGCTTATGTGCTTGAGCCTTCAAGCTAACGCAGAACAAAAGCAGACATTAGGCGAATGGGATGTCCACTACATGGTAGTGAACACCCCCTTTCTTACTCCTGAAGTTGCAGCAAACTATGGGATTGTAAGAAGTAAGTACAATGCTTTAGTTAATATTTCTGTGCTCGATAAAGATTCAGGTAAAGCACAGCGGGTTTCGGTTGACGGCCATGCCACTAATTTACTCGGGAAAAAACGCGACCTTTCGTTCAAAAAGGTAGAAGACGGTGATGCTATCTATTATCTTGCTGTCTTACCGTTTCGCGACCAAGAGACATATCGTTTCGAAATTAGCGTGAAAAGGGCTTCAAGCCAGCAGACGTTAAAGTTTAAGCAAAAAATGTATGTCGATGGCTGAAAAATCTGAGGCCATAGCTGATTTAGTATAATGCCATGGAAGAGTTTTATTCAGACAGTTTTATCAGACAGTTTTTTTCATTCGGCCCGCCGATGACTCTAAAAGCTAAACGGATACCAAGCGAGGTGCTTTTCACGAGCCCTCGCTTTTTTTAGGCCTAAAAAGAGCGTGTTGACCTTTATTGCTCTAAGTCACTTTACCATTAGCCTTTCCTAGTAAATAATCATAAAAGTACGCTCTGTCGAACTGTTAGGTAATTAAGTAAAAGTGTTCACCGGCAGTTTATGCGCAACAATAAAATTATAAAAAAGAGACTTATTATGACTACCCCCTACCCTCACCTTCTCGAGCCTCTCGATTTAGGCTTTACCACACTGCGAAACCGAACATTGATGGGCTCTATGCATTTAGGCTTAGAGGAGGAAAAAGGCGGGTTTGATAAATTAGCTGCATTCTATGCAGAGCGAGCAAAAGGCGGCGTTGGCCTCATCGTAACGGGAGGAATAAGCCCTAACATTTCTGGGTGGGTAGCCCCATTTGCAGGAAGAATGACCAGTAAGAGACACGCAAAAAAACACAAAGTTATTACCGACGCCGTTCACGCTGAAGGCGGTAAGATATGCATGCAGATTCTTCATTCTGGGCGCTATGGCTACCATCCTCTAGCGGTCTCAGCCTCATCCGTGAAATCGCCCATTACTCCATTTAAACCCAGGGCACTGTCTTCAAGCGGTATCAAAAGCACAATAAAAGACTATGCAAATTGCGCAGGTTTAGCTCAAAAGGCTGGATACGACGGCGTAGAAATTATGGGGTCAGAAGGCTACCTCATCAATCAATTCTTCTGTGAACGCACTAACCAGCGTAATGATGAATGGGGAGGAAGCCTCGAAAATAGAGCGCGACTGGCTATCGAGGTAGTGAGAAGTGTGCGTGAAAAAGTAGGGGCTGAGTTTATAATCATTTACCGTCTTTCAATGCTCGATTTAGTGGAAGGCGGCGCCCAATGGGATGAGGTGGTTTATTTAGCTAAAGAGATAGAAAAGGCAGGCGCAACGCTTATCAATACAGGTATTGGGTGGCATGAAGCGAGAGTGCCAACAATATCAACCTCGGTCCCGCGAGCGGCTTTCACTTGGATAACCAAGCGTATGAAGGCAGAGGTATCATTGCCGCTAGTGACGACTAACCGTATAAATACGCCAGAAGTTGCTGAGTCAGTGTTGGCAGAGGGCCACGCGGACATGGTTTCCATGGCGCGCCCTTTTCTTGCCGACGCTCATTTTGTAGCCAAAGCAATGCAGAATGAATCGAAGCTGATCAACACCTGTATAGCTTGTAACCAAGCCTGCTTAGACCATGCCTTTGAGCAAAAGCGTGCAAGCTGTTTAGTGAATCCCCAGGCCTGCTATGAAACCGAACTCACTTTCTCGCCAACCTCGAACAAGAAAAAACTGGTAGTTATTGGTGCAGGACCAGCAGGCCTGTCTTTTGCGATGTATGCCGCCGACCGCGGGCACGATGTGCATCTATTTGACCAGGCTAGCGAGATTGGTGGACAATTTAATTACGCAAAGCAAATACCGGGAAAAGAAGAGTTTTATGAAACTCTTCGTTACTTTACGCATCAATTAGCGCGAGCCAATGTCACTATTCACCTAAATACGCTTGCAACCACAGAGACATTAAAAAATGGAAGCTTCGATGAGGTTATCTTAGCTAGCGGTATTAAACCGAGAAGCTTAACTATTGAAGGCCACGATCACCCGAAAGTGTTGGGTTATCTAGACGTATTACGGGACCATGTTGAAGTAGGTCAGCGTGTAGCGGTAATCGGTGCTGGGGGCATTGGGTTTGATGTCGCTGAATACCTAGTTGAAGATGCAGATCTTACTGAAAATAGAGACAAGTGGCTGCAGCACTGGGGAATTGATAAAAGCTATGCCGCCGGCGGCGCACTTAAAGAAAAACACCTGACCCCAACCACGCGCGAAGTGTTTTTACTTCAGCGTAAAACCACAAAAGTGGGTAAGGGCTTGGGCAAAACAACCGGCTGGATCCACCGTCAGTCTCTTAAACTTCACAACGTGCAAATGATCAATGGCGTATCTTACGAAAAAATTGATGACAAAGGGCTTCACGTTGTTATTAACGACAAACCAAAACTACTGGAAGTCGATAACGTGATCGTATGTGCGGGCCAAGAACCATTCACGCCATTAAAAGCGCCTCTTGAAGAAGCTGGGTTTAAGGTACACATCATTGGTGGCGCCGACGTAGCAGCAGAACTTGATGCTAAAAGAGCTATTCGTCAGGGCGCCGAATTGGCTGCGAAAATCTAAGCGTTATTTGGTTGTATAAGTAATAAGGTTACTTTGCTAATTAATCGGTAAATTTATTAACACGCTGCAGGGCATCAAGCTTTGCAGCGTATAACCCTCTTTCCTTTTCACCAAAGGCGAGTTCCTTTGCTTTTTTAAGCTTAGACTCTGCACGTTCTATATCGCCAAGTAAAAAGTATGCTTTTGCTAACCCCATATAACCTTCACTCAGGTACGGCCCAGTTTTTACCGACTTGTTGAAAAGGGCAACCGCCCTTCTTGTTTCGCCTTGATTTAAATATTTAACGCCTTGGTCGTACCATTGATAGGGATTGTTCTCTTCAACGGCCAAAAGCTTACTTCCTATTTTCGCTAATGTTGCACTATCTCCTACCTCGGATAACAGCACAGCGTAGTTCGATAAGGTGTGTATAGATTCAACGTTATTCTCAATCGCAAATTCATATATGTCTCGCGCTTTTTTATACAGCATGTTCTGACGATAAAACACCGCCAAAGCGTTAAGGGTTTCTGAATTAAGCGGGGTTTGGCGCATTGCCCTTGAGAGTAAACTGTAGACTAGCGACGAGTTATTAACTGCCATCGCCTTTGCCGCTTTGTTTTGATAATACATAGAAATAAAATCGTTAAAGGCTACGTACTCCCCTGTGTCGTTAAGCGATGACGGGAAATAATCTATAACGGTTCGGCTGCGAAAAAATATAACGCCAAGCTTTTTCTCTTCCGCCTCAGGGCCAAGCACAATGGTTTTAACATGGGTAGAGGTGGTCAAAATATGATTGTGGCGCCGGTAAATAGGCGGCGTGAACACCTTTTTATAATATACATCTAACCCAACAACGTTAGCGAGTGCGGTGGTTAGTATTGCCAGCGTCAGGCAATTTCCCGACCTTTTTTCAAACGCTTCTGTTGCAGTAAATGTGTCTCCTGCGTAGCTAAAATCCGTAGCCCATTTCTCTAAAAAGTTGGATATACGAAAATTGGGGGATACGTCTTGCTGTTCGTCGCTATTGAAAAAGGATAAAAATTCCGCTTTTTGGTTGGGTGTGAGCACCAATATCTCATGGGGCTTAATAACCTTGGTTTGGCTAAATTTGTCGCTTTGCCAGTTGAGTGAAGAAGACAGATTGCTGGAAACATCATCGCTGCTACTCACTTGCTGTGAGGTGCTTTGGCAGCCAGAAAGGCTTAACGCTACACATGCAAAGCCAATAGCGGCTAAAGTCGCGAAAAATCCATTATGTTGCTTCATTGCGCTTCTCCATACTTTACTTTCCAGTCCCGACGGGCTGAATTTTAGAGTAGAGGAAGTGAGATCAAAAAACCAGCTTTCACTTGATAGCAAAAGCTGGCTTTGTGCGTACTTTTAAGAGACTAGCTTTTTTGACTAGCTTTTTTGACTGGCTATCCAGCGGTCTATTTTTTGTTCAAGAATAGCCAGCGGAATGCCACCTGTGTTTAATACCTGCGCATGGAATTCTCGAATATCAAAATTCTTGCCAAGGGCTTGTTCAGCCCGTGCGCGTAACTCTTGTATTTTTAATGCGCCAACCTTGTAAGATAAAGCTTGTGAGGGAATAGCAATATAACGCTCAACCTCTGCCACTACTTCAGTGCGCGTCATGCCTGAGTTATCGAGCATAAAGTCGATGGCTTTTTCTCTGCTCCAGCCCTTGGCGTGAATACCGGTATCAACCACCAAGCGCATGGCTCTTAACTGTTCGCCCTGCAATGTGCCGTAACGATTCCACGGGTCATCGAAGAAGCCCATTTCGTACCCGAGTGTTTCAGCGTAAAGCGCCCATCCTTCTCCGAAAGCAGGTAAAAAGCTAAAGCGCATAAACGAAGGCAGTGAGTCGTTTTCTTGCGCAATGCTATTTTGGAAATGATGGCCTGGTGCTCCCTCATGAAGGTATAGCGTCACATTCCCCGTAGTTAAGCGGCTAGGTAAATCATAGGCATTAAAGAAAAACGTTCCTGGACGTGACCCATCAGGCGTACCCGGTTGATAAGAACCACCGGCACTAAACTGTTCAATAGCCGGATCGTAAGGCTTTATTTCTAGCCCTGACTTTGGCAATAGTGAGAAATACTCATCAATTTTCTTGTCTACTTCTTTGCCAATACGATAGTAGCTTTGGGTTAATGCTTCACGACTTTCAGGCTTAAACTGAGAGTCTGTTCGCACAAAGTCGAAAAGCTCATTTAGCGTGCCGTCAAAACCCACTTCGTCTTTTATCGCTAGCATGTCGTTTTTAATGCGCTTAACTTCTCTAAGACCAAGTTCATGCAGTTCGTCGGGAGTCAAAGGCAGCGTAGTAGAGTCCTCTACCATCAACTCATAAAGCTTCGCGCCACCTTTCATGTCGCTCAAACCGATGGTTTCACGAGCAATGGGTAAGTATTCATTTTTAAGAAAGTCGCGCATGCGTCTGGTGGCATCGTAAATGTCTTGCGTAGCCTGCTCATATTCACTCGTTAAACGAGTTTTTTCTTCTTCAGAAAATGATTCTGGAAACATCGTCATAGGCCCCCAAAACTGCGACTCTTTTAGCGGTATTGCTAGCTGTGTATCAAACTGCTTAATAACGCGGTCTATGGTAAGCGTAGTTTCTAACACGCCAGATTCCATCCCCTCTTTAAAACGCTCTATAGCACGGTCTGAAATGGCAATATAATCTTTGTGGCGTGATAAGTTGTTCTCATAGTCTTCAACGGTTTTAAAAGGAGCAGCCCCCTCACCACTGGCAAAAAAGGGGTAAAAAGTATGAAACCCACTAAAATGATTTACAGGGCGTACTAAAAATAACGCACTGATCTCTGGCGAGGACATTTCAAGTGCAAGCTCTTGGTTATATTTGAAAACGTCATAAGCCAATTTGTCAGTATCATCTAGCTTGCTTCTATCAATTTGCGCAAGTTCCGACAAATTGAGCTGTGTACTGGTACGGCTTGCTAAATCATGAGCATCAGTTAAAAAGTCGCCCAAGCGATCTGCCCGTCGCATATCACCGCGGAATATGGCCATCACAGGGTTTAGTGCTAAATAACGCTCGTCCGATGCTGCAAAAAGAGCAAAGAGTTTTTCATGCTCACTTTGAGCTTTTTGCATAACGGTTGGCTCTTTTAGAGCGTCATTATGAGAATTTGCGATAGCAACTGATGTGCTCAACGCTAACGCAACAGCGCTACTAACTGCCAACATCTTTCTTATCATTTGTAAGGTTTCCTTATTATTTTAGTGTGCAAACGCCAATATCATTCATAACAAATCAACTTAAAAGCACTGTTTGTTCGAATCAGGCGACGACATTATTTTAAGTCTGTCTTATGGCCTATCTAATTATTGACATACTTTAGGCGTTATCTTTGTAAAGTGCTATTTTTTGGAGAAAGGTATCGTCATAAGTTGTGTAAAGAATTATCAAAAAAAAGCTGCGCTTGAGCGCAGCTTTATCACAGTGATTTTATACCATATATGGACCCTCTCCGATTGCAAGACACCGTGTTGACTTATTAACGTGATTCATTGCTGCCATATATTCGGCTTTTTCATGAAGTCATTTTCTTATTCATGTGACCCTCTTCTTCTTGATAGTGATTTGAATAACTCTATCTTGGCTCATTTGAAGCCTTTATGGGAGGAGAGGGTCCATACCATTAATACGGCTTGCAACATGGCGGCCTAAATAGCTACCTTTTGCAGCATCACAAGAAAGATGATTGCTTTATTTACCCGTATTAACAAAACTCACGCAGTCACCTTGATTTTTAAACGTACTTCCGTCATGACGGTTCAGTGTTTTCCAGTTACCCTTTTTACATTGGGATTTGTCTTCAGGAACTACATTTAAATTAATGCCCACAATCACAGGGTCGTGGTCCGAACTTCTAAAAGCATTAGGTTCGAATAATGCATCTTGTGCATCTTTTTTAAATGACGTGTCGTAATCGAAAATATCAGGCTCGTCAGCATTAATGTGCCAAACCTGTGTATTTATTACTTGCTCCGTCAAAACAGATGATGACAAGGCATGGTCAAGATATCCCACCTGACCATCAAATACATAAGAGTAAGCAAACTCGCCTTCATATTTGGCTACTAAATCAGTAAAACCTGACGACGTTATTGTTAAGATAGGATCTTCTTTATCGTAACTATTCAAATCGCCAATAACTAATACATCGGGGTCGCCACTGTTTGTAGGATCTGTAGCGATCCAATCAACGAACGCTTTTGCAGCGTCATTGCGCACGTCGTTACAATTCCCTTGTCCGTCTTGCATATCTACATCACCAAAATCTTCACAATCGCTGCCCTTAGACTTTAGGTGATTTACGGCAACAGAAAGCACACCGCCTCGCTGTTTTTCTCGGAAAGTTTGTAACAGAACAGGCCTATTTAACTGGTCTATAAAACGACTATCGACAGAAGAGTCTAATGTTGCAAACGCGCCCTCAGTTTCCACGCTTTCTTGTTTATAGATTAATCCTACTTTAATTGCATCTGTACCAATGGTTCCGGTATCTACATAAGCGTAAACCTCACTACCCAGAACGCCATTTACGCTGTCGGTGAGATCCTTTAAAGATACATCTGGGTTATTTTCTATTTCAATAAGACCCACAATATCAGCATCTATATCTACAAGCGCAGCAACTATTTTTTGCTTTTGACGCTCGAATTCTTCGCTGTTATCTGCGCCTCGGCACGAACTATCATTCGGTCCGCAACGGTTTCCGTTTTCATCTAAGGTGGTAAAGTAATTTAGTACATTAAATGAAGCTACCGTAATATCACTTTCAAAAGCGGGAGCGCTCTGTCTTGGGTTAGTTTCAAGGAATTGAGCCCCTGATGTTGGCTGAATTCGATACGCGCCAAACGCCTGATGCATAACCCCGTTTAAAAATTGCACCGTATCTCCGCCACGGAACTTATTCGTTAAAAAAAAGACGTCGCCATTAGGGTGTATGGCAGGATCAGCGTTTTGCGACGTACGGCCGTCATCTAACGTAATTTTTGCTTGGCTGTTAGCGATATCTCTTTGTTCAAATGCACTAGAACCAGGCGCTTCTATCGCCGTTGGTGTTATCAAGCGATTTTCGTTGTTTAGTGGTAGCGCAAGCACAATTTCACCAAACCTATCAAAATTAAAGTATTCTGAAATGACCAAAGGCTGCTCCAGAATTATTCGCATGCCCTCTACCGACTCGAGATCCAAATCATCATTGATGGGAAGCGTTAACGACACCGCCTCAGGAAGGGATTGCCCCTCAGCATTTACTACCACCGAATCAGCACTAACCTGCGTCATTCCACTAAACTCTGAAACAGAGCCTATCACGCTTACGACATCACCAATTTTGACATCTACGGAAGGAGAAGAACCATCAAAAATAAATATTCCCTCAGAGGTCAGCGGGTTACCATCTGGTGTCAATGATTGAAGAAAGAAACCACGAAGATCACCGTTATCGGTTTCATCATTACGCTGGTAATCCCCGACAACGATACCTTCAACAATGACTTCCTCACCGCTCAACTCTGTTGAAAAGCCAGTGCCTTGAATATCCGCTATGGAAACAAGCTCTGGACCGGTAGGCTCGCTTTCTTCGAACCCACTAATAATTGATAAGTTTTGAAACGCAAACGCTTCACTGCCGCCATTAGATGATGCAGTAAGCGTCACCTGCAAAGTTGCTCCCGTGCCCTCAATTGCTGCTCGAATAGTCTTTAATTTGTTAGAAAGCTGTGTATCGTTGGCAAATAAAGGGTCGTTTAATTCAAATGAGCTACCACCTGCCAAGGTGTAAGAGGCGCTTCCAGATTCATCAACAGAACTAGCAATTAAAACCTGCTCGACGCCTCCATCAATTGAGGCTGTAATAGTGAAAAAATCTGAATTTTCAAAATCCCCCATCGCACCAATATCTATCGATAACCCTAACTGGGGAGCTCCACTAATATCAAATACCCATTGCGCGCTTACAGGCTCGCTGTTATCTGGGTTTACTGTGTCGGTTACGCCGAAAAATTCATCACCGTTGTTATCATCAATGATGCCCAGGCTGTCGCCGGTAAAAGTAGAAAGGCTGTCGTCTAACACGGCAAAAGGTATGCTGTCAGATACCCCTCGTTGATACTTCTGGAATCCATCAGCAGATGATGAAAAAGCGTCTCGCTGAGTATTTTGATAACTAATTAGATTAGTCGAAGAACTTTGATTCATATCGCCGGCTATGGCGATTTCCGCTGCCGACGCCTCTATTACTGGGTTGGAAGTGAGTATCGCGCCTACTGAAATTGCTAATGTCGTCTTTATTATTTTCATTAAACTTTCCTGTTTATTTATAGAAACTGTCTTTTAGGACAGGGGGAAAAACAAACAGTAAAGGTATAAACAACATACTACAAGAAAATGACAGCGCTAAAAAAAGCCCTTTTACTGGGAAAGCAAAAGGGCTATTCAATTCTCGTGTTTGATAAAGAGAAGTCTATCAGCAGCAAAACTTCGCACTTGTTAAGATCTGAGCAGACCCAGTTATTACTGCGCCTCTTGATTACGCAAAAATACTAACTCGGTAGAGGAGCTTTGCTCTTCACTGAAGCTATATCCATCAGTATCAAAGGCTTTTAATCCGTCCACGTCAGCTACTTTGTTCTCAATAATATAGCGCGCCATAAGGCCTCGCGCTTTTTTGGCGAAAAAGCTAATGATCTTATATTGACCATTTTTGCAGTCTTTGAACGTAGGCGTAATCACCATGCCGTCTAATTCTTTTTTCTTTACTGCTTTGAAATATTCATTAGACGCCAAATTAATAAGCACATTGTCACCTTGAGCACTAAGGGCTTCATTGAGTACTTTCGTAATGCGGTCGCCCCAAAATGCGTACAGGTCTTTTCCCTCTGGGTTAGACAGTTTCGTCCCCATTTCCAAGCGGTAGGCTTGCATTAGATCAAGCGGACGTAAAAGGCCATACAGCCCAGATAAGATTCTTAAGTGATCTTGTGCAAACGCTACAGACTCGTCATCTAACGAATATGCATCAAGCCCTGTGTAAACGTCGCCATTAAACGCATACATAGCTTGCCGTGCATTGTTTGTATTGAAGGGAGTGGAAAATTCAGCAAACCGATTTGCATTTAATGTTGCTAGCTTATCGCTGATTTTCATCAATGACGATAAATCTGCAGGCGACAATGTGCGGCACACTTCCATTAAGCGCGCGGTATCGTCCATCATACTTGGCTGAGTATATGTGCTGACCGGCACTTCTGTATCAAAATCAAGATTTTTTGCTGGGGAAACTACAACTAACATGAAAACTCCTTCGGTTTTTGCAGTCAATGCTTATCGGCATTTGCTGAACAACATGGCGCAAGTATATCACCACCGTCATGGGAAAAAATAATGGCAGAGAACAAAGACACCAATTGGGCTAACAGAGAAATCCGATTAGCCGTAAATTAGCGCTGATACGCTATAAATATTCATGCGATTTTGATATAACTGTGCATAATTATAAATTAATTGACGTTATCAAACGTCAGCGCCCTACATACGCAAAAACGAACCGTTTTAGTCAACTTGCTCTTCTGGCAAGTTGTGCAAATTTTGAATGACTATTAGAGAGAATTATGAGCAATCAGCTAGCATCGTTACGTGATATCACTACCGTTGTTGCCGACACCGGTGACATTGACGCTATTAAAAAGTACCAGCCCGTAGACGCTACAACAAATCCGTCTTTGTTATTAAAAGCAGCTGGCCTACCGCAATATGCAAGC
The DNA here is from genome assembly GCF_001886475.1 of Alteromonas sp. RW2A1. Lineage (NCBI taxonomy): Bacteria > Pseudomonadati > Pseudomonadota > Gammaproteobacteria > Alteromonadales > Alteromonadaceae > Alteromonas > Alteromonas sp. RW2A1. The sequence goes on from NZ_CP018031.1 coordinate 3,235,468, forward strand.
TTGATTGACGACGCAGTGGCATGGGCTAAATTACAGTCTAGTGACGCAGAGCAACAGCTTGTTGATGCGTCGGACAAACTTGCCGTAGCCATCGGTAAAGAAATTTCAGGAACGATTCCAGGGCGAATTTCTACCGAAGTTGATGCTCGCTTATCGTTTGATACCGCTGCCACTATCGAAAAAGCAGAGCGTTTGGTTCAGCTATACAAAGACGCTGGTATTGATAAGTCTCGTATTCTCATCAAAATTGCATCTACATGGGAAGGCATTCAAGCTGCAGAAGCGTTAGAGAAAAAAGGCATTCAGTGTAACCTAACCTTGTTATTCAGCTTCGCTCAGGCACGAGCATGTGCTGAAGCGGGCGCATACCTAATTTCACCTTTTGTTGGCCGTATTTTAGATTGGTATAAAAAGTCTACCGGTAAAGAGTCATACTCTGCCAGTGAGGACCCAGGGGTAGTATCAGTAACAAGCATTTATAACTACTACAAAGAACACGGCTACAAAACTGTTGTTATGGGCGCAAGCTTCCGCAATATCGGTGAAATTCAAGCCCTTGCTGGCTGCGACCGCCTAACTATTAGCCCAGCATTACTTGAAGAGCTAGCAAACGAGCCAGGTGAGTTAGAAGTTATGCTCAAAGATGGTGGTGCGACAAAAACACCAGGGCCTCGCCTAACTGAGGGTGAGTTCCGTTGGGACATGAACCAAGACGCAATGGCGACAGAAAAATTATCTGAAGGTATCCGTAACTTTGCTGCAGACCAAGATAAGCTTGAGACTCTGCTTCGCGAAAAACTGAATGCGTAAGGACCAGACTACGATGAGTGTATTAACATCACTTCCTGAATGGAAAGAGCTAAGTAAAATTGCAGAGTCCGTTAAAAGCGCTCACATGCGCGACTGGTTTGCATCTGATGGTGAACGCGCTGAAAAAATGAGTCTTAGCGCATGCGGAATATATCTCGATTACTCTAAAAACCGAGTTAACGAAGCCGCGCTTTCCTCTCTTTTCGACCTTGCTCGTGCATGTAATATTGAAACCATTCGAACTAACATGTTCGAGGGCGAGCAAATTAACTCTACTGAGGGTCGTGCCGTATTGCACACCGCGCTGCGTAATTTCTCTGACCGCCCTGTTATGGTAGACGGCAAGGATGTGATGCCTGAAGTGCATGCAACGCTTGAAAAAATGAAAGGCTTTACCGAGTCTATTCACAACGGCGAGCACAAAGGTTACACAGGAAAACCAATCAAGCATATTGTTGCTATTGGTATTGGCGGCTCTTTTCTAGGCCCTAAAATCATGACTGAGGCGCTAAAACCTCACACTGTTGATGCCGTAAAAGTGCATTTTGTTGCTAACGTAGATGGCTGCCATATTCACGACGTGCTTTCAGGTCTGAATTTTGAAGAAACCTTAGTTGTGATGTCTTCAAAGTCATTTACTACGCAAGAAACGCTGCAGAATACGCTAACGGCCAAAGATTGGTTCTTAAAGTCCGGTGGCACGCAACAAGACATTGCTAAACACTTCGTGGCGGTATCATCTAACGTTAAAGCAGCCACCGACTTCGGTATCAGTGAAGATAACATCTTTCCAATGTGGGACTGGGTTGGTGGACGTTACTCGTTATGGTCGGCTATTGGTCTACCTATTTCACTGGCATTGGGTTTTGACAACTTTAAGGCATTGCTTGAAGGTGCTTTTGAAATGGATACCCATTTCACAACAGCACCACTTGAAGAAAACATGCCGGTACTTCTCGCTTTGTTAGGCGTATGGTATCGCAACTTCTTCGACGCACAGTCTCACGTATTACTGCCCTACTACCACTATCTTCGCGGCTTACCGGCTTACGTTCAGCAGCTTGATATGGAAAGTAATGGTAAAGAGGTAACTCAGGCTGGAGATAGTGTTGATTACCCTACAGGCCCTATAATTTGGGGCAGTGAAGGAACCAATGGCCAACACAGCTTTCATCAGCTAATTCACCAAGGCTCGGGCATTATTCCTGCCGACTTTATGTTGCCATTAAACGTGCCGAACCAAGATGATACCCACCACGCTATGCTTGCTTCTAACTGCTTTGGTCAAACTCAAGCTCTTATGCAGGGTAAATCCTTCGAAGCCTGTTATGCAGACCTAGATGGTAAAGGTTTGGATGATGCTGAACGCAAACGCTTGGCGGCACATAAAACAATGCCAGGGAACAAACCCAGCAATACTTTTCTGTTCGACAGCCTAATGCCCAAAACTCTTGGCGCGTTGGTTGCAATGTATGAACATAAGGTATTCGTTCAGGGCGTTATCTGGAACCTTAACTCGTTCGACCAATGGGGCGTAGAGTTAGGTAAAGTACTAGGAAACCAAGTACTTGCAGGCATTCAAGGTGAAGCGAGCAAAGACGATTTCGACGCTTCTACACAACAGTTGATTGCTAAATTCAGAGCAGCGAATGCACCAAAATAAGGAAAATAGGGGATAGAGAATCATCCCCATTTGGTGCAATAAACAAACTGAACGGCCGGCTTACCCCCGGCCGTTTTTTGTTGGTCGTATCAATTAGTGTCCGAGTTGTTAAAGCCAATCCGGGCATTATTAATACAGTTTATAAAGCTGCCTTATGTCTGACGTTCCTTAGCCGTTTCATAAAACTGCCACACATTGTTAATAAAAGGTAAACAAAACTATTTTATTTTGGTGTCGGCTGTGATAAAAAATGTACAGAGGGAAATTACTCAATTGCTCTGTATTAGTTGTAGTGGTGTAAAAAGGAGATCCCAATGGATAAATCAGATCTATTTGCCATGTTAGACATCGAAGCAAGTCCAGCAAAAACAAAAAGCAAAAAAAGAAAGTGGAGAGAAATCGAAGCGCTACAGGATCGATACAAATTAGAAAAAGAACTCGCTGAGTTAGACTGTGGTTTTGAGTACGAACTTGAAACACTAGAAAGATAACAAAAAGCCGCCTGAGAAATCAGGCGGCTTTTTTCTTTTTAGGCGCGATTAAAAGCTATACTTGCCATTGAATAGGCGGTTTGCCCGCCTGTGCAAGAAACTGATTGGTCTGGCTGAACGGCCGGCTGCCGAAAAAACCTCTGTGCGCAGAAAGCGGAGAAGGATGTGGTGCGTGCAAAACACAGTGCTTTTCTCTGTTTATGCTATCGCCTTTTCTTTGTGCGTGACTTCCCCACAGTAAAAACACAACACCCTCGCGGTGTTCATTTACTGCATCTATCACTTTATCGGTGAAGGTTTCCCACCCCCACTTTGCATGACTGTGTGCTTTACCTTGTTCAACAGTAAGCACAGTATTTAATAACAATACGCCCTGCTGTGCCCACGACAACAAATTCCCGTGGTTGGGAATTACAAAGCCTTCTATGTCGCTAGCCAGTTCTTTGTATATATTCTTCAAAGAAGGAGGAATTTTTACCCCGGGTAAAACCGAGAAACACAACCCATGTGCCTGATTAGAACCGTGATAAGGATCTTGACCTAATATTACAACTCGAACGTCTTCCAATGCGGTTATTGAAAATGCAGTAAACACGTCTTCTTTAGGCGGGTATATAATTTTACCCGCCTCTCTTTCTGCCTGAACCTGTAGCATCAACTCTCGAAAATAAGGTTTTGCCTTCTCGTCTGCTAATGCCTCAGTCCATGTCATCATGGTTTTAAAAGGCTCATCATGTGCTGTTTCAACGCCTCGTAAGACGCCGGCAAATCCACTGCTAAGCTATCTTCACCCGCAACATCAGCAAGAGGCTTTGGCAAGCTTATTGGGTTGCCCAACACATTTTCTACAGTTTCACGGAATTTTGCAGGGTGTGCCGTACCTAAGAACAGGCCAATTTCACCCTCTTCTAAATCGTGACTTACTGCACGATAAGCAATAGCAGCGTGAGGCTCACTGGTGTAACCCTGCTGTGCTAACTGACGCATAGCCAACTGGGTATACTCTTCATCAACCATTTCGCCTTTTAAACAGGCTTTGTCGATATATCCACGCTCAATAAGCGCTTCGATACGGGGCCAGTTATTGGGCTGACTTACGTCCATTGCATTTGAGATAGTCGCAACGGTAGATTTAGGATCCCACTCACCAGTTTTTAAGTAGCGCGGAACCGTATCATTCAAATTGGTGGCAGCAATGAAGCGTTTTATCGGTAAGCCCATCGCTTTAGCAATCATGCCAGCAGTTAAGTTACCAAAATTACCGCTTGGTACAGAAATGACCACCTGATCGCGTTTTTCTTTTGGAAGTTGACTCATCGCTTCAAAGTAGTAACAAACCTGAGCAAGTAACCGGCTTATATTGATAGAGTTTGCAGAGTTAAGATGCAAACCTTCACGCACATCTGGGTCGTCAAAAGCAGTTTTAACCAGTGATTGACAGGCGTCAAAGTCGGCTTCTACCGCAACTGTATGAATATTATCGCCCAACGTAGTAAATAGCTTTTCTTGTAGTTTGCTTATCTTATCTTTGGGAAACAAAATTACCACGTTGATATTATCAATGCCGTGGAACGCATGAGCAACGGCAGCACCAGTATCCCCTGAGGTAGCGGTTAAAATGGTGATTGGCTTACCCTCACTAATGCGAGATAAGGTTTGCGCCATAAAGCGCCCGCCAAAATCTTTAAACGCCAGTGTGGGACCATGGAAAAGTTCGAGTGAATACACATTGTCATTCACTTTTTCTACCGGTGCGCCAAATGAGAATGCGGTCTCAACAATAGCATTAAGCTCGCCTTCTTCTAGTTCATCGCCAATAAGCGTGCGTAATACTTCTATACTACGCTCAACGAAGGGCTTCTCCAGTAGACCATCTATGTCGTCTAGCGCTGGAATTGTTTCAGGGAAATACAGGCCTTGGTTTTTACCTAAGCCTCGTTTTACTGCTTCTGCAAAACTTGCCGTGTCTGATGCGTCTTTTAAATTTACCAATTCCACTTTCTTTACCTTTATTAATTCTTAGTGCGCCTAAATAGGCGCTGCGTCCAGCCTACTGCAATTACTCACTAGTGATAAGTGTACCGAGCTTAGGAACCTGACACACATGGCTAAAACCATCTTCATTTTGTATGTAATTTGAACTCAAATAGTCCGCAATTTTTTCAGCTTGCGCCTTACTATTGCAAACTGCGAATACGGTTGGCCCAGAGCCAGAAATACCAAACGCCAATGCTCCCTCACTGTCGCTATATGCTCTAGCTTCGTCAAACCCTGGAAGCAAAGATTTTCTATACGGCTCTGCAATCACATCTTTCATTACCGATGCGGCAAGTGAAAACTCACCTTCATGAAGTGCATGTACAAATACGCCAAGCTGTCTGCCAAATGTGAGTGCAGTTGACATATCCACCTGCTTGGGAAGAATATCTCTTGCCGCCGCGGTCGACACACTAATTCCTGAATAGCATATCGCATAATACCATTCATCATTAAGGGGTAAAGACAGGGTTACCGGAGAGGTAGCTCCCGTCATCAGCGTCATGCCGCCAAGAAAACATGGCGCCACGTTGTCATAATGAATGCTGCCGCTTATCTGCCCCTCTAACTCCCCCATCATAGTAAGTAGAGTGTTGTCGTCAAATGGACTATCAAAGTAAGCATTAAGCCCCGCAAAAGCAGCGACGATGGAGCTTGCACTCGAGCCAAGCCCGCTGCCAATAGGAAGATTTTTGTGCAAAGTAATGGCAACAGGTGCTAACTGACGGCCCTCACTCTCCATTTTTTCGCAGAAGTAGTAATAGCACTTGGTGACAATATTACTGCCTGCGTCGCCGGGCAATTTGTGCGCAAACGCACCAACAGTCTCAAGAGAAAACTGCTCAGCAGATGCTATTTCTACTTCATCACCCAGTTTAGTGCCGTTGACGGGTGCAAGGGCAGCGCCAAGAACATCAAAACCGAGACTGACGTTGCCTATTGAAGCTGGCGCATAAGCGCGAATTACTTTCATATTAAAAAACTCTTTTTAAAAGCTTTGTTTAAATGCTTCGTTTAAACACTCAGTAAGCCATTTGTTTCCACGGCATAGTGCGCAGAATATCTGCAAACACACCTGCGGCAGTTACTGTACCGCCAGCGCCATAGCCGCGTATTACATAGGGAATAGGATTATAGTAATCGCTGTTAATAGCGAGCGCGTTCTCACCGTCTTTTACTTGTGAAAGCGGGTTGCTTGCAGGTACAGCTTGAATACTTACCTTACATTTCCCATCTTCGATACTGCCAATGTAGCGCAATACCTTCCCTTCAGACTTAGCACTTTCAACGCGCTTAGCAAATTCGCTGTCTAGCTCTGGCAGTTGAGCCATGAACTCATCAACTGAGCAGGATTCTGCGAAGCCAGATGGCAGCACCGACTCTATTTCTATATCACTTAGTTCAAGTGCCAAATCGGCCTCACGGGCCATTATTAATAACTTACGCGCCACATCCATTCCACTTAGGTCATCTCTTGGGTCTGGTTCAGTGAAGCCGTTTTTCTTCGCTGTTTCTGTCGCTTGAGACAGCGTCATCCCTTCTTCTAGCTTACCGAAAACATAAGAAAGGCTACCTGACAATATGCCCTCGAATCTGTGTAATACGTCGCCCGCACTAAATAATTTTTGCAGGTTATCAATAACTGGCAAGCCTGCGCCTACCGTTGTTTCATAAAGATATTGACGGTTTGTTGCTTGTGCCGTTTTACGAAGTTTGCGGTAGTATTCCATTGCTGATGTGTTGGCCTTTTTATTCGGCGTAACAACGTGGAATCCGCTTTCCATCATATCTACGTATTGGTTAGCTATGGCTTCATGACTAGTGCAGTCAACAATAACTGGGTTTACCAGACTATTGTCATTCACAAATTGATAGAGACGCTCAACACTTAAACCTTCGCCAGCAGCTTCTAATGCCGCTTTCCAGTCGCTGCTCAAATCAATACCCTGACTGTTGAGCAGCAGCTTGCGGCTGTTTGCCATGCCGTAAACACGAAGCTGCACGTTTCGCGCTAATAAAGCTGGCTGCTGCTTGGCAATTTGCGCCAACAACTCACTGCCTACATTTCCGCATCCTACAAGAAAGACGTCAATGGTATGTCTGTCTGAGAAGAAATTTTGATGAATAACTTTCACCGCTTTTTTCGCCCGTTTGCTTTCTATAACCGTAGAAATAGAGCGCTCTGAAGACCCCTGTGCTATTGCTACGTTATTCACTCTCGCCTGAGCTAAAGAGTTAAAGAAACGCGCTGCAAGCCCTTTGGTTTGGCGCATGCCATCACCCACAAGCGTAACTATGGCTAAGTCGTGACGTACTTCAATAGGGTCAAGCAACTGATTTTGTAACTCTAGTGCAAACGCGTCTTCTAATAAATTTAGCGCTTTGTTGGCGTCTTTGCTTTGAATACAAAAACTAATTGAGTACTCAGACGACGACTGCGTGATTAAACTAATAGATATGTTGGCATTCGACATCACTTCGAATACGCGACTTGCCATACCCACCATTCCTTTTAAACCGGGGCCTGCAACGTTGAACATGGTGACGTTATCAAGCTGAGATATCCCTTTCACCGATGTCCATTTTTCACTTTTCTCATTGCTGATTAAGGTGCCAGGAGCAGCAGGATTTAGCGTATTGCGAATAAGGCATGGTATATGGTGCTGAGCAATAGGGCCTATTGTTTTAGGGTGCAGCACTTTTGCGCCGAAGTAGGAAAGCTCCATGGCTTCCTGATACGTAAGCTTGTCGAGTAAAACTGCGCCCTCAACTTGGTTAGGATCAGCATTGTAGACGCCATCTACGTCAGTCCAAATTTCACAGCAGCTTGCATCGATACACGCAGCCAAAATAGCGGCTGAATAGTCTGAGCCGTTGCGACCCAAGGTTACTTTCTGGCCTTCTTCATTCGCCGCAACAAACCCAGGCATGATTAAAAATTCACTGCCATCAACTGGAACATCGGTAAATCTTGCTTTACTCAATGCTACGTCGGCAATACTGTCTAGATACTCACCGTCAGCAAGAATGTAGGTTACTGGGTCGATAATGCGATTTTTTACACCTTTGGCAGAAAGTATGGCACTGAATAGCGTCACAGAGATGTACTCGCCAATACTCAATATGCCCGCTGCTACATTGTCAGGTGCAACACCAAGTAGATTGATGCCCTGCAAATGTTTTTTCAATACTGCTAAATGGCTGTCAATAAACGCAATAACGCTGTTGTATTCAAAGCCATCTAACTCTTCATTTAAACTATTCGCGATACCGGTTACTGTCGCGTTTAACTTATCGAGTAATGGCTGAAAGTCTTCACCCGCTGCTGCTTGTTCGCACAATAGAGAAAGTGCGTTGGTTACGCCTTTGGGGGCCGAGAGAACTACGGCAGCACCGTCGGTTTGGTGAGTGTCCATGCTAATCTCTGTAACCCGCAAATAACGCGGTGCATCGGCAAGAGAAGACCCTCCAAACTTTAAGACTTTCATATGCTACTCCTTAAGGTTGCGCATGCTAAAACGTGTAAAAAAAAGCCCGCTCTGTTTGAGGCGGGCTTTCGTTGTCTTTTGCGTATTTGCACTAGTCACCGACCGCCCTATTTAAGGTGGTAATAAACATCATGGTGGTGCGAATCGCTAGAATCTTTTTCATAGCTTCAATTTGCCGTATAGACGTCTATCTGTCAACCGCAGTTTTCACCACACTGTATTTCAGTTTGTGCAACACTTAAGTGAAATCATTTCCTTTTTAGGTATAAAACATGAATTTTTGCCATGCCTTATCTGTCGTCTGTCAGGTTTTCCGACAAAAAATCAACAAGTAATCGAATTTTGGGTGCCACATTGCGATTAGAAGGAAATACCGTCCATATGGCCTCTTGCTTGTCTTTGTAATCTGGTAAGACCTCCACAAGCTGTCCTTGTGCAATGGAATCTCTGACATAAAAACCAGGTAATTGCGTAAGTCCTAGTCCGTTAATTGCCGCAGCCTTTAGGGCGTTTCCACTGTTATATCGTACTCTGCCGCTAACACTAACGGTTTGAACATCATTGTTGATTAAAAAGCGCCAGTAAGGCTGAGAGCCAACAAGTAAACTGTGCTGTTTTAAATCTTCGAGTGACGTGGGTATTGAATTATTTTGAAGGTATTCACGGCTGCCACACACATAAAGTTGACGGGTAGCCAGTCTTTTTGCGATGAGCGAAGAATCCTCCAGTTTCCCAATACGTATTGCCAAATCTAAGCCTTGCTCCACAATATCTAATGTATCGTTTGAAAATGCGCACTGTATGCTTATGCCAGAATACGTTTCAAGAAAGCGATTGAGCAAAGGCGCGATAAACGCTTCACCGAAGGCGACAGGAGCGGTTAGCTTTATTAGTCCTTGTGGCGATTGCTGTAATGCGCTTACAGACAGTTGCGCGTTTTCTAACACAGATAGCGCAGGGTTTGTTTGTTCAAAGTACAGCTTTCCCGCCTCTGTTAGAGAGACATTACGCGTGGTGCGATGAAGCAACTTCACCCCTAAACGCTTTTCTAAGGTCGCTACTTTTCTACTCACCTGTGCCACCGAGGTGTCCAATCTATTGGCGGCACCAGTAAAGTTGCCTACGCTAGCCACGCTACAAAACTCAACAATACCGTCTAAATTTTTCATTTCTCTCCTACGTTCGCCACCTGCACCCTATGCGCAAAAATACGCCCTAAAGTAGTAATGATAGGTTTATTATTACAAATATGAAATAGTGATTTACTAAATCTGTATATATCTGTGTGGCTTCCTCTCCTATACTTGCTCTACTAGCACGAACATCAACCCACCCGTAATGATAGGAGTAACAGTATGAGCTCGTTCAAAGATTCATTAAGCGAAGGTCAAACCCATATTAAATCGAAAGCCGCGGTAGCATGGGGACCCGGCGAACCGCTTAAGATGGAAGAAATAGATGTTGAGTTGCCGAAGAAAGGCGAAGTTTTAGTTCGCATCAAGGCAACCGGCGTTTGTCATACCGATGCATTTACGCTTTCTGGCGAAGATCCTGAAGGTGTATTTCCTTCAGTTCTCGGTCACGAAGGCGGTGGTGTAGTAGAAATGGTTGGCGAGGGCGTAACTAGCGTCGAGGTTGGCGATCATGTTATCCCACTATACACAGCGGAATGCGGAGAGTGTAAGTTTTGTACTTCGGGCAAAACAAACCTATGCCAAGCAGTGCGAGCTACTCAAGGAAAAGGGCTAATGCCAGACGGCACAAGTCGCTTTTCTAAAGACGGCGAGCCTATCTATCATTACATGGGTTGCTCTACTTTTTCTGAGTTTACTGTTTTACCCGAAATTTCACTGGCTAAAGTAAACAAAACTGCACCTCTTGAAGAAGTTTGCTTGTTAGGTTGCGGCGTTACCACCGGCATGGGTGCAGTATTGAATACGGCGAAGGTGCAAGAAGGCGATACCGTCGCTATTTTCGGTCTAGGCGGCATTGGCTTATCTGCAATAATTGGTGCACGAATGGCTGGCGCAAAGCGCATTATTGGTATCGATATAAACGAAAGCAAGTTTGAACTAGCGAAACAGCTAGGGGCAACAGATTTAATCAATCCCAAAGATTACGACAAGCCCATTCAAGACGTTATTGTGGAACTCACCGATGGTGGTGTTGATTACTCATTTGAGTGTATAGGTAATGTAGATGTCATGCGCTCTGCTCTTGAGTGCTGTCATAAAGGTTGGGGAGAGTCGGTTATTATTGGTGTAGCAGGTGCTGGCCAAGAAATCTCTACTCGCCCATTCCAGTTAGTCACAGGACGGGTATGGCGCGGTTCTGCTTTTGGTGGCGTGAAGGGTCGCTCTCAGCTGCCAGGTATTGTAGAGCAGTATTTAAACGGTGAATTTGGCCTGCAAGAGTTTATTACCCACACCATGGGCCTCGACGAAATCAATGACGCGTTCGACCTCATGCATAAAGGCGAAAGCATTCGCTCTGTTGTACACATGGATAAATAGCGGCGCTCTCCAATAGAAGCCGCAACTAGTTTCAAGTAGACAATCTAGCAAAAAATATAGTAAGACAGCCCGCCAAGTAAACGTGACGGGCTGTTTTGCTTTAGCACTCAGAAAAACTTGTTAGTTCTTTATAATGCGATAGTGTTAATGGGGTACCTGCGTATGTATTAACCCTTAAGGTCGCTCTATGAATTCATTTGCATTAAGAAAAACTCCGTCACGACGTTTATTAAAATCTTCTCTTTTGGCAACCACATTATTTGTCGTTAACTTTTCTGTTATCGCAGTCTCTCAAGAGCCAGGGAAAGAAACCTCAAACGAGCAGAAGCTAAGCGCTCAAAAGATAGATAGCCTAGCCTCTCTTACCAACCTCCAAACCAATAACGACTTTATGTACTCATCGGGTTTGCCTGCAAAAACACATTTGTCTCTGTTGAAAAATCAGGGGGTCTCTCACGTTGTAGACCTTATCCCTGGCGATCGCTCTCAAGAAATTGTAAGTGCTTCAGAAATAGGACTAACATATTTCAATGTGCCGGTTGATTGGGAAAAGCCTGCGCTTGCAGACTTTTTAAACTATGCAGCTTTTATGCAGGGCGTTGACCAAAAATCAGATAAAGTTCTCACTCATTGCAAGCTTAACTGGCGCGGCGCATCTTTTACCTACTTATATCGAGTGAATGTGCTTGGCGAAGATGAAGCTATCGCGAAAAAAGATTTATTATCAATTTGGCAGCCAAACCCAACCTGGTATCAGTTTATGGATAATGTAATTGCCCACTATAACGCCATAAACGACACACAAGTGGCTATGTCTTTCGATGCATACATTCCTGAGCCTTCAAGCTAGAGTCATTTAGCATTTGAAAAAAGAGGCTTGAGCGCGTTGCTCAAGCTTCTTTTTTTAAGTTGGAATTAGCTAATACCTCTTTTATCACACCTATTTCTCTTCTCTTACTTTTTAAAATATACCCAGGCTGTGTTGCTTTTTTCAGATTAATAGCTGTTTCAAAATAAAACATATGAAATTTCAGATATGATTTGACACATATGGTTTTCCGTATACCATTAAAACATACGATATTTCATATATGTAATATAACGGTGACTGCTAAATGAATTGTGCTATGTCTCCTCTGAGTTTTTTTAAGTGCCTGTCTGAAGATACTCGGCTAAAAACACTTCTTTTACTAAGTTTTGCAGACGAGCTTTGCGTATGCGACTTAACCGAAGCTTTGCAGTTAAGTCAGCCAAAGATATCTAGACACCTTGCGGATTTGCGCAGATGTGAACTCGTCGTCGATGAGCGCAGAGGAAAGTGGGTCTATTACAAAATTAACCCAGCATTACCAGCATGGGCGTTTGAAGTGATTACCTCGACGGCAAAAGAAAACCCTAATTATATAAGCGAAGCAAAATCAAAGCTGAACTGCTGCCAGTCTATTTGTTGAAGCAGTGTTTTTAATACCATTGCGGCCCATTGCGTGCTGCATGAGCTCTCTACTCACTAGGTAAAAAGGATTACAATGAAAGTTCTTTATATTTGCACACATAACCGTTGCCGAAGCATTCTTTGCGAAGCTATCTCAAATGCATCTTCAGGTAAATTGCAGGCGAGAAGTGCGGGAAGTCAGCCCGTTGGAGAGGTACACCCCCTTTCACTGAAATACTTAGCGCAAAAAGAGTATAACGTAGAGGGGCTAGAGAGTCAGTCTTGGGATGAATTTGAAGATTTCGAGCCCGATCTAGTTATTACCGTGTGCGACTCTGCAGCGGGAGAAAGCTGCCCATTCTATTTTAGCAAATCATTAAAAGTACACTGGGGATTAGAAGATCCATCTAAGTTAGAGGGCAGCGAGCAAGATAAAGCCGAAGCGTTTTATCACACTATTGAGCTTATTGAACAGCGAGTTTCAGCTTTAACTGCGATCTCTGAGAAAAACCTATCCCAAGAGCAACTTAAAAACGAACTGCTTTCATTGGGGGCAAGCTAATGACAAAAGCAGCTTTACAAGATGAAACCTTGCCCTCTGCAAATATTCAAAAAGATAAAATGCACAAGCCAGAAGCGGAAGACTTTTCGCCCTCGCTTTCCTCACATAAACCGCGCATTCTCTTGCTTTATGGTTCGCTGCGTGAACGCTCTTACAGCCGTTTAGTGATAGAAGAGGCGGCCAGACTTTTAGAATATTTTGGCGCCGAAGCGAAAGTGTACGACCCCAAAGGGCTTCCGCAGCCTGATACTGAAGATGCCGACCACCCGAAAGTGAAAGAGTTGCGCGACCTTATGATTTGGTCTGAAGGTCAAATCTGGTGTTCTCCAGAACGTCATGGAAGTATAACGGGCATTATGAAAAGCATCATTGACTGGGTTCCTCTCAACATGGGGGGCATTCGACCGACTCAAGGTAAAACCTTAGCAGTTATGCAAGTCAGTGGCGGCTCACAGTCTTTTAATGCGGTAAACCAAATGCGAATCTTGGGCCGTTGGATGCGCATGGTGACTATTCCCAATCAGTCTTCCGTTGCCAAGGCTTTCCTTGAATTTGAGGAAGACGGTCGTATGAAACCCTCCGCATATTACAACCGCATTGTAGATGTTGTGGAAGAGTTGGTGAAATTTACGCTACTCACAAGAGACAACAGCGCATTTTTAGTCGACCGTTATTCAGAGCGAGTTGAAAGTGCTGAAGAGGTAAGCAAACGTGTTAATCAAAAATAGACAGTATTTATCATTTATCTCTAGCAAAACAACGTTAACAGGTACAAAAAATGGGCTTCTTTGAACGATATCTTTCCGTATGGGTGGGACTGTGTATAGCTATTGGCGTAGGTATTGGCTATGCAGCACCGCAACTTTTTGAGTCTATTGCAGCACTAGAATATGCCCACGTTAATTTAGTAGTTGCAGTATTAATTTGGTTAATGATTTATCCAATGATGGTACAGATTGACTTCAGCTCAATTAAGGATGTAGGTAAAAAACCCAAAGGTTTGGTGCTTACCTTAGTGATCAACTGGTTAATAAAACCGTTTACCATGGCTCTGTTGGGCTGGCTATTTTTTAAAGTTATTTTTGCTGACATGGTAGACCCCCAAACCGCCACTGAATACATTGCGGGCATGATTTTACTCGGTGTTGCACCCTGCACTGCAATGGTGTTCGTATGGAGCCATCTTACCAAAGGCGACGCTAACTACACCCTTGTACAAGTGTCGATTAACGACCTCATTATGGTTGTGGCATTCGCACCACTAACGGCACTTCTTCTTGGTGTTACTGATATTACTGTACCCTGGGACACGCTGCTTCTGTCCGTGGCGCTATATGTGGTTTTCCCGCTAATTGCAGGTTTCGTTACTCGTAAACGTATTGAGAAAAGAGGCTCTGATGCGGTTAATAAATTAGTAGAGAGCTTTAAGCCTTTTTCAATTTGTGGGCTTTTGCTCACCATCGTTATTTTATTTGGATTACAAGCCAACACTATACTCGCGCAACCTCAAGATATAGTGCTAATAGCGGTGCCGCTGCTCATACAAACCTATGGTATTTTTGCTATTGCTTACGTTGCCGCGAAGAAAATAAAGCTGCCCCATAATATTGCGGCTCCTGCCTGTATGATTGGCACATCTAACTTTTTTGAGTTGGCCGTAGCCGTGGCGATATCGCTATTTGGTTTGCACAGTGGCGCAGCATTAGCAACGGTAGTGGGCGTTCTAGTGGAGGTGCCTGTCATGCTTTCCCTGGTTTGGTTTGCTAACAAAACTCGCCACTGGTTTGATCAAGCACCCACTTAAATGGTGAGGTGAAAGACTACAGTAAAATTTTGATGCCCTCGGCCACTACATCGCCAGGGCATCAGCTTCTTTTTGAGGTTCCAAAAAGCCAAACTTTTTCAACACCTCGTGTAACCGTTTACTTTCAAGGGGCTTGGGAACAAAGTCTAGTGCTCCCAATGAAGCAACTTTTCTGTGACTAATTGGCTGAATATTTCCTGAAACAACAATGACAAAGGTTTCTAATCCCCTTCGTTTTATCTCACTTAATACGCTTAACCCGCCCAGTACCGGCATAGTAAGGTCTAATAACATCAGGTCTATAGGGTGATGTGCAAGAACTTCTAAGGCGTCAACCCCGTTTGTAACCTCAAAGGTATTATTTGTAAAACCAGCAGGAAGGCTTTGTGTCATCATTTTCCGCGCCAGCGCGGAATCGTCACAAATTAACACATTAAAACTCATCGGGGCTCATTACGGCTGATTTCCATAACCATAAGCTACCTTAAACTAAAGTATAATAAAACAAAATAAGTCGCTAATTATTGGTGACTTAGCGCAAAAAATCTGCGTCTAGCCATGCCTACGTATTTTTTTTGTGATAAACATAGAAGGTTAACTAAAATGTAGAATTATGCTTAGAACCTGCACAAAGGAACCTTCCAATGCAAAGCACCATGTCTGTACAGGAAACGTCACTAGCCAAAAAAGCGGCCTATTTGGTGTTATCTCATTTTGACAAAAGTTACAGGTGGTTCACACGAATAACTCGTGGTGCACAACAGCGTTTTGAAAAAGGTGATTGGAAGGAAACCCAACAAGCATCAAGAGAACGCATCACAATTTACGAACAGAGCTTATCTGACGCAGTGGCGGAAATTTATCATTTAACCTCTGTGCACAAAAAAGACGATGGATTCTGGCGCGAACTCAAAAAAGTCTTTGCAATGCAGTTAGAAGGCCACCCACAGTTTGAACTTGCCGAAACATTCTTCAACTCGGTTATCGGGCGAATATTTAAGCACCGAAAAATAGACAACGACATGATGTTTGTACAGCCAAGCCGTTGCTATCTGCCCGGCCAAGACAGACATAAAGTGATTAATAGCTTTGATACCACCACTACGGTAAGAGAGATGTACGAGTCTATTTTCTCTCTTTATCGATACAACATTCCCTTTGAAGATTACGAACGAGACTTAAAAAATTTGGAAGACGCTCTAAGGGCGAGATTGACAACAGCTCAGCTTGCTAGCGTGCATGCGGTAGAAATATTAAAGCCTACTTTCTTTAGAGGAAAAGCAGCCTACTTGATTGGCCGTATCTGTATGCCAGATGAAACCCTTCCTTTTGTTATTGCTATGCGTCGATACAATGAACCCAACATGTTTGTCGATGCGCTGCTTACCGATAGAAAAGATTTAAGCGTTATTTTTGGCTTTGCGAGAAGCTACTTTATGGCCGACACGCAAAACCCGGCTGAAGTAGCGGCATTTTTACAAGAGCTGTTGCCTAACAAAAAACACTTCGAACTTTACATGGCCATGGGTCATTACAAGCATGGCAAAACGGTTTTCTATCGTAACTTTCTTGCACATCTTGATACCTCTGACGATCAGTTTGAAGCAGCCCCTGGCATTCGCGGCCTAGTAATGATGGTATTTCACCTTCCTTCTTACGGGGTAGTTTTTAAAATCATAAAGGACGAGTTTCCAGAGAGTAAAAAAATAACCCGAGACCACGTTAAAGAATGCTACAAGCTAGTGAAAATGTCAGATCGTATCGGCAGAATGGCAGACACGCACGAATACGTTAATTTCCGGTTTCCTCTAGACCGCCTCTCGCCCGAGCTTATTGAAGAGCTGCAGGCAACTTGCGCGTCAAGTCTCGAGTTTACTGAAACAGAGTTAGTCATTAAACACATGTATATTGAGCGCAAAATGACGCCGCTGAATTTATACCTACAACAGGAAACGGATGAAGAAAAAATAACAAACGCGCTAGATGAGCTCGGCATGTGCATTAAACAGATAGCCATGGCGAATATATTCCCGGGCGATATGCTGCACAAAAACTTCGGAATCACACGACATGGGCGGGTTATTTTTTACGACTACGACGAAATTTGCCTTATGAACGAACGACATTTTCGCGCGCTTCCAAAATCTGACGATCCCTACGCAATCGACACACTCTCCGTTGGTCCCACCGATGTATTTCCAGAGCAGTTCGAACACTTCATTGTTGGCAAACGAAAACTTAAAGATATTTTAAAGTCGCTGCATGGTGACTTAATGACGCCGGAGTACTGGCATAACGTTCAGCTTAAGTGCCAGCGTGGCGATGTTCAGCACTTTACGCCTTACGGAGAAAGTAAGCGATTCAAGCGCAGTTAACACTGACAAAACTTGTAGCAGAAATAATGCCTCAGTAGTGTAAAAGTGATCGCTTTTTATCTCCTGACACGTAAAAGAAACCGTAAGCCAATAGCGGTCTTACTCCACGTTTCAACATAAAAGTAGAAGTGTAATCATGAAAGTGTTACTTGTAGAAGATGATCCAAAGGTTGCCTCGCACATTGCAAATGGACTGTTAGGCGAAGGTCATGAATGTATTACTGCGGGTGACGGAGCATCTGGCTATAAAGAAGCAACTTCAAACGAATTAGACGTTGTTATTCTTGATGTGATGCTTCCAGAGTATGACGGGTTTACTGTTTTGGAAAAATTAAGAGAAGCAGATAACCATACCCCAGTTCTACTGCTAAGCGCTAAAAGCCAGGTAGAGGATAAGGTACGCGGTCTTCGTACTGGTGCTAACGACTACCTAACCAAACCATTTGCGTTTGAAGAATTATTGGCGCGAATTGAAGGCTTGGCAGGCCGAGCAAAAGAAGGTGACGATAAAACGCTCATTAAGCTTGGCGACTTAACGCTAGACTTGGTGAATCGCAAAGTGCTGTGTGGCGACCAAGAAATAGAGTTGCAGTCTAAGGAATTTCAACTGCTAGAGTGCTTACTTCGTCACAAAGGCAAAGTAGTTACACGTAGTATGCTTCTTGAGCAGGTGTGGAATTATCACTTCGACCCTCAAACCAACGTGATTGATGTACATATAAGCCGTCTGCGTCAAAAAGTGGATAAGGCATTTAATGTTCCATTAATTGAAACAGTGCGAGGCACAGGCTACCGCATCGCCGATAACGCTACATGATAGCGATACGGGACTTCACGAGAAGTTCAAGCTTTCGTGTTGGCGCGCTGCTTACTACGCTGGCCAGTGTTGCAATCGTTCTTATTGTTTACTTTTGGCGATTAACAAGTAGCGATCTTTTTATCACCGAATCTACCGCGGCAATTAACGCAAAAATTGCCGCTCTTTCTCAGGTCCATCAAACTTTGGGGATCGATGCTGTAAAGCAAGCAATTGACAGCGGACAGTTTTCACAAAACCCTATCCTTAACGATGGTTCTCAAGCAAACAATGCAGATGCTATTGAGGCAGAGCGTTCCCTTCGTTCCTTTATCGTGCTGAGCAAAGATGAGCAGTTTATTGCCGGAAATCTCGCAGGCATTCCTCTTGTACTAGAAAGGCACGAACGCGCTAATTTTAATACCGCAGAAATAGTTATTACGTTGCCAAACAGTGGAGATCGTAAAACGCTAAGACAAGCGTTGGTTCGTGAAGTAAGACTTGGCGAACACACACTAACCGTGGGACGAGGTATCGACGATTTATACAGCGCTCAGTGGTTTGGAAAAGCCTTTAGCTGGATCATTGTTGTTCTTCTGTCTATGTTAAGTATTTTAAGCTTTGCCATTGCAGTTTACGTGGTCAATCGTATTAACCGAATGTCTCAAACTGCCGATAAAATTATCAAGACGGGAAGCTTAGAGGAGCGCTTAGAGATAGACAGCAACTGGGATGATTTAAGCAGCCTATCTACCGTATTCAATCGCATGCTTGATACCATTGAAAGCTCTGTAAATAACATTAAAACGGTTACCGACAGTATTGCTCACGATTTGCGGACGCCACTCGCGCGCTTGCGTAACACATTAGAGCAAATCGACGACGAAAAGTTACGGGAAGAAACTACACATGAAGCAGATAATCTGCTTAATATGTTTAATAGTTTATTGAGAATAAGTGGCCTTGAAACTACCAACAAAAAAGAAGGGTTTTGCGAAACTGATGTTCGCGCCATTGTTGAAGATGTTGTCGACCTCTATCACCCTCTAGCTGAAGACAGAAAGATCACCCTCACCAGTGCACTAAATCCAGTTTCTATGACAGCCGATCCGAATTTGCTATTTCAAGCCGTGGCTAACGTGCTTGATAACGCATTAAAATACTCACCCGATGGCAGTCGTGTGGTGGTTCAACTCACGTCTACCAAAACCCACCATGTTATTTCAATTAACGATGCTGGTATGGGTGTGGGAGAGCATGAGCTTGAAAGCTTGGAAAGACGCTTTTATCGCGCCGATGGCAGCAGAACCAGTAAAGGAAATGGATTAGGCCTGTCTCTTGTTTCCGCTATTGTGAAGCTACATGACGGCAAAGTGTGGTTTGTTCACGACCCTCTGATGCAGGGTTCGGGTTTGGGCGTTGTTTTAAGCTTTAAGCTTTAAGATTTAGACGTTGATACTTCTTAGTCGAGCCCCACATTTCGCTGCAATAATTAGCGGTACTGTAGCGATTTGAGCTTTAATCAGTGTTGGCATAACCCGTTATTGTTTGCTATTGAAGCACTAACTACGCGAACAATGCATAGTTAGCGCCCTATATGGGCAACTGGACAGCTGGACAACTGAATAACATAGCAGCGAAGGTGAACACTGCACTGAGTTAATTTATGTTGATACAAACTTTCCCATATAAGATGGAAACAGGCTTTTTCCCAACGGCTACTTGCCACCGGCTACTCCCCAAAGAAGGGCTCTTGGTAATACAAAAAGCCCTTTCAAGACAACGCAATTAAACTTACTGCTTCTGCATGAATATGGTGACTTCAGCCATGACTATGCCAAACTTTCGAATATATGAGCGGTTCATCATAGTAGTTTCGTCGAACGCCCAAAACCAATCATCAAAAGTTACTGAATAGGTAGTATCATCTACTGGCAAATCCATTTCATAGTGGAAATTAAAGGCGTTGCCATAAGACGTGCCAGTGGCCGGGCCTTTCACATCACCCGCTCTGCCGATAAAGGTACCGTCACCTTGCTTAACAATCTTCCAAGTGCGTTGAGTGGGCCCCTCGCCTACGCCGTAAACAAAGCTTTCATCCAGCGTTAACGTGTCACCGTCAATAGAACCGTCGATATCTACTTTGAAGCGCTGTACTACTTCACCAGAGCGGTTTTGTACAATGCCCCACGCCTTCACGTCGCCGTCAAAAAACTGCTCGATATTAAACGCAGGCTCGACAGCCGTATAATCTTTGCCATCCACCGAGACTGAACAACCGCTTAATGTAAAGGCGGTAACCCCAACTCCAACCAATGCGTAAGTTGCTCGTTTAATTGTATTCATAATTAACCTGTTATCTTAAAAATATTGTGTGAAAAATAGTGATGTGAAAATACATTTCTGCACTAAGGCTTATGAAAGCCCTTATCTCAATTTTTTCCTAAAAGTGCCTTTCTAAACTTTGGCTCTGAAGTATCTTCACTCAGCCAAATATCAAAAAACTTCTGGGTAAATTCTGGGTCTTTTACTTCCCCTGCCTCTTTCCCGTTATAGAAAAAAAGTGCATTCCCTTCTTCTGTGGCCACACCCGTAATGACGTCACCCTCACTTACATCGGGGAAAATATTTATCATGTCTTGTAACCAGCGCTTTGATTTTTCTGAATCTAAGCTGGCTTGTTTTTGCATTTCATCTATCGAGCGCTCGGCAATTTTCTTACCGTCTAAACTTCTTTGATATTTCAGTGTAAGGGCTAGTGGTTTGTCTTTGTCGTATTTACCTTGCGGAGCGAATAACGTTGCTTCATAAACATCAAAGAAATAGTAGGTAAACATGTCCTGCCCCACTACTGCGGCGTTTGGGACATTTTTGGCAACTTCTTTGGGTAAAGATGCACTGGCTGCGAATGATGCGCTCATAAACATTAAACTCATTAGTATAGAACTGAAACGATTGGCTCTTTTGTAACCAGACACTAATTTTGAATTCATAATTTCTACCTTAAAAACGTCCGTATTAATCAAAACAGCGTTTTACAATGCTCTCATGCTGTGTAAATTGCGTCAGCTGTCTCATTTTACCTTTGCTTGGGATTGGCATTATTTTGAATTGCCAATGTAATAGTTATACTGCGTGCCTGTAGCGAATGATCAATCACGGTAGCGGACCTTGTGAATAAGTTAACCCAGCTGGAACAAACACTTGTTCAGCCATCCCCTCTAGAGTTATTTACACCTAATTGGCCTGGTGCGTCAGATGTCACTATTTATATAAAGCGTGATGACAAAATACATCCCGTCATCTCCGGCAATAAATGGCGTAAACTCAAACATTTTATTCGAGAGTTTGTTGATCAAAGTGGCTTGTCGCGGGCTGAGGGCTCTTTACCTGCTGAAGGCTCTGCTTCCGCTGAAGGCTCTTTACCTACTGAAGATTCTGTCAGGCTCATCAGTTTTGGTGGTGGTTTTTCAAACCACCTGCATGCATTGGGTTATGTGTGTTATCAACTAGCGATACCGCTTACCGTTGTTATTCGCGGTAACTATTCATCGTCGCCAACGCCCATGATAAATGACCTTATCGCGTGGAATGCAAACATAGAATACGTAGACAAAGCCACGTACAAACTGAGAGATACATCAGAGTATCTTGATACGTTAAAGCGTCGCTACCCCAACGCGACAATAGTTCCTGAGGGTGGAAGTCAGCTTCAGGCATTAGCGGGTGTTTCAGATTTAGTAACAGAAATTGATAACGAAATCGGTACCAATTACCACACTATTATTACGCCAGTTGCGAGTGGGGCAACCATGGCAGGCATTGTAAGCGCAGTAGAAAAGCATCAACACGTTGTCGGCATTGGCGTACTAAAAGGGCAAGATTATTTAGAATCTCTGGTTGCCAAATTTTTGAGTAAAAACAATCATAACTGGCACATAGAGCACGAATACCATTGCGGTGGTTACGCTAAAGCTCCAGCTTATTTAACTGAATTTTGTCACCAATTTAAAAGCGCAACGGGTATAGCCATAGAGCCTGTTTACTCGGGCAAGGTATTCTTTGCGCTTAAGAAAATGCTGGGCCAAGGGGCATTTGTAAAAGGAAGTACACTAGTGGTAGTGCATACAGGAGGACTGCAAGGCTCAAGGTCTTAGGCTATGGGAATAAGTACAAATAAGTTCCAATGAAAACAACGCGGCCTAGCGCAGCTAATATTCAAAACCAATTTTACTTGCATTAGTTTTTCTGTTACTAAACTAAAGACGTTCGAGAAACGTAAAGACAAATGTAAACGTGTACAAAAGAAAAATACGGAAAAAGTTAAAGGTAAACATTATTCAAAATTATCAGTGAAGATACTTTAGGTATCGCAAGCAACGCTAACTCTAAGGAGATATACCATGATCGACCGACCAGTTACATTGCCAACCCCTTTGCAAGAACTCATTTCCAAGTCGCTTAAAATATGTGAAGTTATGCTTCCTATCAGCGACGTATTTTACCCCTTCGCAGCCATAAACAAAGATGGTCGCACAGGGTGTGTGTTTGCAGACGAGACAAAAGAAAGTAAACGTGAGTCGCAACTTATAGAACAGTTGCAATGGCGCATAATTGACGCGACCACAGGTAGCAATAGCTACAGCGTTCTTGTTTATGCCGCCACCGTCAATACACAAGATAGCAAGAATATGGACGCTATTGCCGTGGTCACCTCATCGCCAGACCAAGGTGAACATCTGCTTCTTTATCCTTACTACAGAGTAGACGGCTCTATCGTAATTTCACCACCAATTAGCACGGCAGCCCCATAAACACGAGGCCGCAAGTAGTGTTAAGTTTGGACTTAAGCTATAACGGAGAATGAGCGCGGCCGAAATGGTCGCGCTATTTACTGCTCATACAATAAAACATTCATAACGTTTTGAACCTTTCACGTAGAATTTTATACTATTTAATTTGGTAGACACTGACTTTACTTGCCAAATTGCCGGTGTCTGCTAGCATTCAGCAAAAATTTATTAGCAAAATTTAGGGATTACTTATTATGTCTCGCGTTCTTATTATTGGTGCTGGCGGCGTTGCGTCGGTAACAGTCAAAAAATGTGCTCGTTTACCACAGCACTTTGACGAAATATACTTAGCTAGCCGAACTGTATCTAAATGCGAAGCCCTGCAAAAAGAAGTGGGTGAAGATCGTGTAAAAGGTGTTTTTGCCCTCGATGCAGACAACGCAAAAGAAGTAGAAGCACTTATTAATGACGTTAAACCCGACCTCGTCATTAACTTGGCACTTCCCTACCAAGACTTGCCTATCATGGATGCGTGCCTAGCAACAAATACGCATTATTTAGATACGGCTAACTACGAGCCAAAAGATGAAGCGAAATTCGAGTATTCGTGGCAGTGGGCCTACCAAGACAAATTTAAAGAAGCGGGCATTATGGCTCTGCTTGGCAGTGGTTTTGATCCAGGCGTAACCAACGTTTTTACCGCCTATGCAGCAAAACATTACTTTGACGAAATCCATTACCTAGATATTGTTGATTGTAATGGCGGCGACCATGGTCAAGCGTTTGCTACCAACTTTAACCCTGAAATTAATATCCGCGAAATTACTCAGCGTGGTAAATTCTGGGAAAACGGTGAGTGGAAAGAAACCGATCCGCTTAGTGTGCGCGAAGACTTGGATTATCAAAATATTGGTGAACGCGCGTCTTACCTTATGTTCCACGAAGAGTTAGAGTCACTGGTTAAACATTTCCCAACACTAAAGCGTGCTCGCTTCTGGATGACATTCGGTGATGCCTACCTTAACCACCTACGTGTGCTAGAAGGTATCGGCATGACAAGTATTGAGCCAATAGAGTTCCAAGGCCAACAAGTTGTGCCTTTAGAGTTTCTAAAAGCCGTATTACCTAACCCAGGCTCCCTTGCAGAAGGTTATGTAGGGATGACTTGTATTGGTACTTACATTACAGGTATAAAAGATGGCAAAGAAAAAACCATCTTTATCTACAATAACTGCGAACACGCTAAGTGTAATGAGGAAGTAGGTGCTCAGGCGGTATCTTACACCACAGGCGTTCCTGCGATGATTGGTGCTGCACTTATGCTAAACGGCACGTGGAAAGAAGCCGGCGTGTGGAACATGGAACAGTTTGATCCAGACCCGTTTATGGATATGCTTAACGAACACGGACTGCCGTGGCATGTACTAGAGTGCGATAGCAGCCCATTTACTAAGTAGATTGCTTTAAACAAATATAAGATATTTACGAGGGGCACTATGTTAAGTGCCCCTTTTTTACGTTATTGACCGGAGCTTGATTACCTTGACCGATCTTACCCAACGCACTGATATTCCCTCTCCCTGCTATGTCCTTGAGGAAGAAAAATTAATTCGCAACCTAACGCTGATGAAGCGGGTTCAGGACGAATCAGGTGTGCGTATTATTTTAGCGCTTAAAGGCTTTTCCATGTGGTCTTGCTTCGATATCGTAAAGCAATATCTTCACGGAGCCACCGCGAGTTCAGTATGGGAGGCAAAATTAGCAGCCGAAATGGGCAAAGAGGTTCATGCCTATTCCCCTGCTTACAAAGCTGAGGATGCAAAAGAACTCGCCACATTAGTGCATCATTTATCGTTTAACAGCCTTAGCCAGTGGCATACCCATCGTGAAGCGCTAAAAGACGTATCACTTGGACTGAGAATTAACCCAGAGCATCAAGAAGCAGATACGCCCCTTTACGACCCAGCTGCACCCGGCTCGCGATTAGGGATAAGAGCGGATGAGTTAGAGGGTATAAGCCTTGATGGAATTGAAGGTTTTCACTGCCACAATTTATGCGAGTGCGATTCTTTTGCAACGGAGCGCACATTGCAAGCCATTGAAAAGCGATTTGGTAAGTGGCTACATCAGTTGAAATGGCTGAATTTAGGCGGCGGTCATTTAATGACAAGTGAAGGCTACGATGTTGAACACTTAATCAACACACTGTCGGCATTTAAAGAGCGCTACCCTCACCTTGATATAATTCTAGAGCCGGGCTCTGCAGTAGCGTGGCAAACTGGCCCTTTAATTTCAGAAGTAGTGGATGTAGTAAATAACGAAGGTGATATTGCCATATTGGATATTTCTGCCACTGCGCATATGCCAGATGTGCTTGAAATGCCCTACAGGCCTACCGTATTAAATGCGGCGTTGCCTAATGAGAAAGCCCACAACTACAAACTTGGCGGCAACTCATGTCTTGCTGGCGATGTAATAGACACCTACTCATTCGATAAACCTCTCGTAGCGGGAAGCCGTGTTCAGTTCGAAGATATGATGCATTACACCATGGTAAAAACCACGTTTTTCAATGGGGTTGATCATCCGTCCATTGGCATATTACGCTCAAATGGCGAATTTGAATTGGTAAGAAGCTTCACTTATGAGGACTTTAAAGGGCGCTTGTCTTAAGCTGATAAATCTGGTCACGTTTTTCTGTGACAACTCCCCTCGAGTTTATCAAGGGGCTTTGACAACGCACACTTATTGCTACATCTCACACCTATTGGTAACTGTAGAAGAGTAATAAAAAGTCGGCTTACGTTAGCCGACTTTTGCAGTACCTGTTGATGCCGCTTAAATAACACCGCTGCCTTTCGCAGTCTCGCTTTTATCGATTTCACCTTCTACTAACACTGTATCATCCAGTTCAATAGTAAATTTTGTACCTTGCTTTCCGCTTACGCTATAGCGAAAACCATACATCTCGCCTTCATTAAACGAAATTTCAGCACTGGTATTAGGGTGCACTAAATCGAACTCTCCAGAATCATTAGCCTTTGAGAAAACATCTACCATCCACTTACCTTCTGGCATGGTGATTTTCAGTGTTTTTTTCATTTACGCCTCCATTTGCTGTTGTCCAAATTATCTTAATGAAAACTATCTATTGGTAACTCCCAATAGACAGTTAAGATCAGTGAAAAACGTGAAACTAGGGACTATTGACCAATGCGCTAAAGGTTTACTAACGCGCTAAAGGCTTACTATTTTGCGTCTAAACCTGCTTGATAGAGGGCGTTTTTCTTCAGCCCATAGTGACCGGCAACTACAGCCGCAGCCTTTTTAAGTGGAATATGCTCACAAAGCGTGTTTAGCAATGACATTGCCTCACTTGGAATTTCCTGTTCACTCACTGGAGCTGGGCTTATCATTACGACAAACTCACCCTTTTGATGAGCAGCATCAGACGTAAGATAATTGATAACATCTTGCGCGCTGCCGCTTACATAGGTTTCGAAGGTTTTGGTAAGCTCTTTTGCAATAACAATGTGCCTTTCGCCCAATACCCGCTGAATAAGCGTAACTGTGTCTAAAATTCTGCGTGGCGCTTCGTAAAATACACTTGTGTAGGGTCTATCTAATAAAGCAGAAACCGCGCTTTCTCTTGCCTGCGCTTTTACCGGCAAAAAACCTTCGAATATAAATTTGTCCGTTGGTAACCCCGATGCGCTTAAAGCGGTAATAGCTGCACACGGTCCTGGTAGTGCGCAAACCGGAATGCCCTGCTCGCGGCAGCGTCGTACCAAAATAAAACCAGGGTCGCTTATTAGCGGTGTTCCTGCATCGCTAATTAACGCTACGGCCTCACCACCTTTTAACCGTTCACATAACATAGCTGCGCGCTTGTCTTCGTTATGATCGTGCAGCGACAGTGTTTTAGTAGAAATGCTTAAGTGCTGTAGCAACCTTGAACTATGGCGAGTATCTTCTGCTGCAATCCAACTCACTTCACCGAGTACGTCGATAGCGCGAGCACTGATATCATTTAAGTTCCCAATTGGCGTGGGGACAATGTACAACGTTGCTGGTTTAGTCATAAGAAATAGTAAAAGCACGGAAATAAAATTAATGAATGCGATAAGTGTACCATGCCATTAGTCCAGTTTATGCTGCCAAGCATAGATTTTCACACAGGTTACGATAAACTTAGTGCTCATCGATGTTAAAGGAATGAAACTGTGCGCCATCTCGGATTTTCTCGGAAAAACATTACCCGTACTGCGGTAGCTTCATTATTGCTATCACCATTACTACTAGCAGGCTGTGGCAGCACCGCACAAAAAACGGTCAGCGTGGCGAAGAGTAGACCTATCGCGGTGAAAGAGACTCCGTTGGTTAATGAAGTCACGCCCGAACATAAGCTGGTTGAAGCTAAAAAAGTGTGGAGCGACATGCAAAATAAAGCGTTACGAGACAGTCTGCTTTTAGAAGCCGCACAGTTATATATGCTGCAACAAAAACCTATTATGGCGCAGCAAATTCTTTATGAAGTAAAGCAAGATGGAGTTTCTCCAGAAAATCAGTCTTTTTATGCCTTGTTAATGGCGAAAGTATACGCTAACCAGTCAGATGTATCGACCGAAGAATTATTGTCACTACTGGAACCAGTGTCAGGTAACAAAGACCTTCTTATCGAAAAAGCGCATTTACAAGCACAGTTATTTGCTAAAGATGGAAATTACAGCGCCGCTGCAAATAGCCTTCTGAATACGGACCTACCTGACGAGCAAAAAGTAGAACAGGTATGGAAGTGGATAACATCAATGCCTGTCTCGTCGCTAGACGATATTGCTCAGCAGTATTCTGCGCTTTCCCCTTTTGTATCGCTCAGAAAATTAACCGAAGAATATAGCAGTTCGCCTGAGAAGCTTGCGGAAAATCTTAATAACTTCCAAAAAGTGTATGCAGGGCATAGTTTAGGTGCCACTTTCCCTGATGACGTTCTCAACGCAACAAAACTTCAACGCGCTAATATTAACGCTATTACCGTACTGCTTCCTCTATCTGGTCGCCTTGCCACTACCGGAAGCACTGTAAAAAATGGAATTATGGCTGCTTACTACCAGAGTATTGCAGACAAGCAAGGTAATGAGGTTGGACAAGATCAGCGCAATCTACCTACGCTTCACTTCATTGACACAGTAGACAAAGACGTTAACGACATTATTGCAGAAATTGGTGACGCCAAATTTATTATAGGCCCGCTGTTAAAAAGCAATGTTGAACGAATCATTCCTGCACTGCCTGTCGGGGTGAATGTGCTGGCCCTCAATCGCTCAGACGATATTACACAAATTGAAACGCCATTTAATACATCAGCAAGCAATAGCCAACAGCTTATTCTTAACGATGTCCAGTACAGTAACAACGCCCAGTACGGTGACAAAGGAAAGCGCGGCGATGACAATACATTAGAATCAGCCCAGAGTTCGGCAAATGGTCCGATTGCTGCCAACTTCTTTGCTTTAGCGCCCGAAGATGAAGCTAAACAACTGGCGGAACTCATATTCAACAAAGGGTTTAGGGCGCCTATTGTTATTACAGAGCAAAGCTCGCTATATGAGCGTATGGACGACACGTTTAAATCGCATTGGGAATCGCTCAACAAAGCAGAAGGTAAATACAAAACCAATATCACCTCGGTTACCTTTAACGACAGTAACTCGTTACGTGAAGGTATTACGTCGGCATTAGACGTGGCGCAAAGTAATGAGCGTATTAACCAGATTGAGTATATGACCAATGACGAAGTTTATAATATGCCTAGAAGCCGACGAGATATCGACGCAATTATCGCTTTCGCTTCTCCGCAAGACACTGAATTGTTAAACCCAATCATTGAAGCTAGCCTTAACCCACTTGGTGGAAAACCTATTCCAGTTTATGCCACCTCTAGGTCTATGGACTACGAAAGCGGAAAAAATCAGTGGCGAGACCTCAAAAATATTCACTTTATTGATATGCCATGGATGATGCCTCAACATCAATGGAAGCCACTCGCGCAAACAGTAGAACAAGCATTCGATGGGCAAAACACCATGCAGAAGCGTCTGTTTGCTTTTGGTTACGACGCTTTTGAGCTGCTGCCTAAGCTAGGTATATTAAACACGCTAAATTACCTGCATCACAATGGCTTAACGGGGGCTTTATCATTAAATGAAAACGGCGAAGTAGAAAGAAAGCAGCCTACAGCTATCATTCGCAATGAAAAAGTCGAATCAATCTCTGAGTAATAGTTAACTATGTCATTAGTGCAAGGGAATGCTGCAGAGCAAAAGGCCTGTGATTTTTTAACTCAACAGGGCCTTACGCTTCGCTGTAGAAACTATCGCACTCGTCGAGGCGAGCTCGATATTGTTATGCAAGATGGCGATACCATTGTGTGTGTTGAGGTTAAATATCGTAAAAGCGCACAATATGGCAGTGCGATAGAATTTGTAACCGCGAAAAAACTGCAGCGAATTCAGGCTGCGTTCGAGTTCTATTTGTTAGATAATAACCTCAATTCAACGTCTACCCCGTTGCGCATCGACGTTATTGCTATCGACGGCCATCGCCTTCAATGGCTAAAAAATATTGGCTGAATGGAATTATAATTTATTTTTCCAGTCTCAAACTCATAGCGCATTACCCGCGCTAAACAGCTGTGAAGATGTCCCGTCAGCAGCTTGCCCTAAAAGAGAAGAAGTATGATTGAACAAATTAAAGCTAACTTTACTGAAAGTATTCAAACTAAAATTGCTGCGTCTGAGATTTTGCCGGAGTCGATTGAAAAAGCCGCTAACATGATGGTTGAAGCACTTATTCGCGGTAACAAAGTGCTTAGCTGCGGTAATGGCGGTTCGGCTGGCGATGCACAGCACTTTTCTTCTGAAATGCTAAACCGTTACGAAAGAGACCGTCCAAGCCTTCCTGCCATAGCGCTAAGTACAGATACATCTACCATTACCTCTATCGCCAATGACTACAGCTATGATGAAATTTTCGCTAAACAAGTACGTGCCTTAGGCCAGCCCGGCGACATTCTTTTCGCAATTTCTACCAGCGGAAATTCGCGAAATGTTATTGCGGCAATGGAAGCGGCCCTGTCTCGAGATATGACAATTGTTGCGTTAACCGGTAAAGACGGTGGCGAAATGGCGGGTTTTCTAAGCGAGCATGATGTAGAAATTCGCGTTCCTTCAAACCGCACTGCACGTATTCAAGAAGTACATTTACTTGTTATTCATAATTTGTGCGAGTGCATTGACGATAGCTTATTCCCAGCTGATCACGGTGACGAGTAATTATTCATTTATGAAACACGTAACTAAGTGCCTTACTATACTGTGCATTATTTTTACCATGGGGCTACAGGGGTGCGTTGTTGCCGTTGGAGCGGCTGGTGCTATGGCGGCAAAGGTGGCTAACGATCGTCGAACCGTAGGAACACAGCTAGACGATCAAAACGCGAGTAGTGCAGTAGCTTATCAATGGTCAAAAAGCGAAGCACTGAAAGAGCAAGCTAACTTACAAGTTGATGTTTATAACGGCGTTGCTCTGCTTACAGGCCAAGCGCCTTCTCAAGCGTTAGTCTCTGAGGCCGTTCAACGTGCTCAAAGCGTAGATTATTTGAAAAAGATTCACAACCAGCTACGTGTTGGCTCTCCTGTCGGAGCAGGAACACAAGCCAATGACATTTGGTTGGCGTCAAAGGTACGAACAAAAATCGTCGCTGACGAGCGCGTTCCAGCGTTGCAGGTAAAAGTAGTGGTGCAAGACTCGGAAGTTTTCTTAATGGGCAAACTTACCAGCCTTGAAGCGAACGCAGCAGTTGATATTGCCCGCAACGTTACTGGCGTTGCAAGAGTTGTGCGCGCCTTTGAAATTACTCAGTAAAGAAGCCGCTACCGCCCTGCTTGTGGCGGGAGCGCTCTTTATGGAAATACTGGATGCGACCGTTATAACCACGGCGCTTCCAGTAATTGCAGCAGACTTTGGGATCCCCGCAGCTCACCTTTCAATTGGCGTATCAGCATATCTTGTTGCAGTTACCCTATTTATTCCCCTCAGTGGCTATGTTGCCGATCGCTTTGGCGCTAGAACCATCTTTATTGCTGCCATTGGGGTATTTACCCTTGCCTCTGTGTTATGTGGCTTAAGCACCACTTTGGTTGAATTTACCCTATCTAGAATATTGCAAGGAATTGGCGGGGCAATGATGGTGCCCGTTGGCCGGTTAGTGGTACTTCGTGACCTGCCCAAAGAAAAGTTAGTGAAAACGGTGGCCATCATTACCTGGCCAGCGCTGAGTGCACCTTTGCTCGGCCCTGTATTAGGCGGCTATATTGCCACCCATTTCAGCTGGCAATGGATATTCTATATGAATATTCCTTTGGGCTTAATTGCGATTATTGCCTCGGCATATTTACTTCAGAATACAAAAGGCGAAGTAAGCACATTCGATGTAAAGGGCTTTCTGCTCACCGGCTTTGGATTTGCGCTTTTTATGGCTGGCATTGAGTTTCTAGCCAGTAACGGTGAAAGAATAATGGAAAGTGCTACCATTATTTCGATGGGTTTTGCCGGTATGCTACTCGCCATATGGCACATAAAAACAGCTAAAAATCCGCTTTTCTCATTTGATGCAATGCAACATCGCACTTTTCGACTGTCCGTATATGGCGGTTCCGTTGTCCGCATTGCGTTAGGCAGTGCGCCTTTTCTTATTCCTCTGATGCTGCAACTGGGCTTAGGCTATACACCTGTAGAAGCAGGCTCCATCTTGCTGTGGCTGTTTGCAGGTAATCTTGCTATTAAACCTGCCACAACATGGATTATGAATACCTTTGGCTTTAAACCGGTATTGATTGTTAACGGAGTACTTATTGCGCTAGGCTTTGTCGCCTTGGCAATGATTAATGAAAGCACCTCGTCCTTTACTATTGCCGCGCTGCTTTTCATTAACGGCATTACACGTTCAATGCACCTCACGTTGCTAAATACCATCGCTTTTGCTGACGTTCCCCCAGATAAGATGCGCGATGCTAATACCCTTGGGGCAATATTGATGCAGATGAATCGCGGGCTGGGAATAACACTTTCAGCACTTGCCATAGCAGTGGCTGCGTTAATACTCGGTCAATCTGCCGATACACCAGATATAACAACATTCACTATCGCCATGGTATTTATGGCAATACTGGCATTGGTTAGTATTACCGACAGCATTTTGCTTTCAAAAGAAGACGGCGATGCAGTGTTAAATAAACGCAAGAGCAAAAAATCACTTTGAAAAATGGCCCGTATTGAGCTTTGCTTAACACTTTTCTGTAGAACGCAGAAGTTTTGGGAAAGTGAGTACAAAGGTGAGACGTCCATAAAAAATAAAATTGCCGATAGCCCAAAACAGTTTTACTCTACTATTTGCTTTTGAACGACTTTCACTTTTTCTTGGCTCGTCGTCAAAGAACATCGCAAAACAAGTGTTAACAAGGAATCGTTATTGTGTCTCATCTTGCTGCTAGAATAGTTATTGGCTTATCACTGCTCATCTGTATATCCGCCTGCCAACCATCTTCAAAGTCTACAGCTCCTGATAACGCCGTCGAAGAACAAACCATAGAGTTAGACAAACTGTTCGCCCAATTTGATGATATTAACAAGCCGGGAGCCTCGGTTGCGGTATTGCAAGATGGAGAGGTTGTCTTCTCAAAAGGTTATGGAAGTGCAAACCTTGAATACGATATACCGGTTACGCCAGACACCATGTTTCACGTTGCATCTGTATCGAAGCAATTTACCGTTTTCGCCATTTTATTGCTCGCCGAAGAAGGTAAGTTAAATTTTGACGATGACATTCGCCAATACATTCCCGAAGTACCAGATTTTGGCGAAACCATAACTTTACGACACTTAGCATCGCACACCAGCGGCTTGCGTGATCAGTGGAACTTGTTGCGTATGGCCGGGTGGCGTTTAGATGATGTGATCACTACCGAACATGTATTAAAAATGGTAGCGAAACAAAAAGAACTAAACTTCAAACCCGGAGAAGAATTCCTTTATTCGAATACCGGGTTCACACTATTAGCAGAGGTTGTTGCTCGAGTTTGCGGTAAGTCATTTGCACAATTCACACAAGAAAGACTGTTCACGCCATTAAATATGAGCAACAGCTTATTTTATGACGATCATCAAAAAATTGTTAGCAACAGGGCTTATTCCTACGAGCCAATTGACAATGGCTATCAGAAAAGCGTGTTGAACTATGCAAATGTCGGCGCAACCAGTTTGTTTACTACCGCAGAAGACCTTCTTAAATGGTCGGGAAACTTTACCGAACCTACTGTAGGTAGCCCTGCCATTATCGAGCAAATGAATACGCTTGCGACTCTAAATAATGGAGACACATTTGGAGGGGCATACGGACAATTTATTAGTCATTACAACGGTATAAAATATATTCAGCACAGCGGCGGAGATGCAGGTTTTCGTTCATATTTAGCCCGATTTCCTGAACAGAATTTGGCAATTGCTATATTGAACAACGGCGCGGATGCTAGACCTTGGGAATTAGCACTGCAAATTGCTGAACGCTTTCTAGAAATAGATACTCCTCCCCCTCAAAATGCTATTGCTGATGCGTTTATGGAGTCAATGTCACCGAAACAAACACCTAGCGCCTTTGATCTCAGCAAAAATGAGTTAAGTGCAGACATACTGAATGCTTATGTAGGTCACTATTGGAACGAGCCAGACTCTTACTCAAGAGAGATATATTTAGACAAGGGTAGACTCATGTATTCACGAGGTAAAAACGATGTAAGCCCCCTCGCTGCCGTGAATGAAAACACATTCAAAATGCTAAATGCAGAGGGGGAAATCTTCGTTGAGTTTACTGAAGATGGCGAGCAAAGCATAATGACAGTGCGAGTAGATGATATGGACACATATGTATCGGTTGCTTATACGCCAATCGAGGTAACCGAATCCTGGCTATCTCAGTTTACAGGCAGTTACTACAGCCCTGAACTCTCTTCTACTTATCATTTTTCACCAGACAACGACCAACTTAAAATTTCTCATTATCGTCTTAGCGATCATCATATTGCGCCAGTTAAAGGTGACTTTTTCAGGTCACAAGTAGGCGATATCTTGTTTGAACGCGATGATAGTGGCGCAGTGAATGGGTTTAGGATATCTAACGGTCGGGTACGGAATCTTTATTTTAAGAAGCTATAGAAGATAAACAGTGGAAACAATTTCTAATGTTCACTTTACCAATAAGGGCCGCTTGCTCGCATTAACGCTAATTTAAAAGTGTTAAAAAAGTACTAATGCTGCGATTATGATTTTTACGACGTATGGCAGCTTAGTACACAGACCGTGTGAAAACTCATATTTATGGTTGCTGTTTTTAAATTGAATAATACAGAAATTCTAAGTCCACTATAGTTTTTGAATGAGTGTTTCCACAACTCTCATGTCTTCATTGCAGATATGAGACCGCTAACGCCCATGATATTCATCATTCTTTTGAAGTTGTATGCCAAGACCTGCAAACTTACCTCTGTTTTTACATGTTTTAATGTTCTTGTCAGTAGTTGTTGCGCTCCTGCCCATTGCTTTATTGTGCCAAAGGGATGCTCGACGGTTTGATGCCTCAATATCATTGCGTTTGGCATGTTTTTATAAGCTTGTGCCACGCGTTCAACATGCTCCTCATCATCGAGTCTTCGGATCCGTCTTCCTGCTGGTGATGTTGTGCACCGCGATTTCATAGTACAACCTTTGCAGGTCATGACCGACATGTAAGCGCGTAGCGGTTTTCCTTTGTCAGTTGAAACAAAGCTAAACGGGATATCTTTGCCAGCAGGACATTCATAAACGTCTTTTTCTTTGTTATAGACAAAGTCTTCTTTGGTAAACAGTCCTTTTTTTCGATTAGCCGAAGTACGGATCTTCGGAACAATTGCAGTAACGCCTGCCTGATGAAGAGTCTTAAAGCTCGTGCTATCGTCATAACCTCTATCAGCAAGAATGGTAATGTCTTGTTTACCTAACGCTTGTTGCACATGCTGGCTCATCGGGACAAGCTGATGTCTGTCACTTGGGTTATTAGTCACGTAATGGGCAAGTATCAAGTGATGTTTGGTGTCGACAGCCGCTTGAATATTATAGCCAACTAATACGCCTTTATGCTTAAGTGCCATTCGCCTGCTGTCGGGGTCGGTATAGGAGATTTGTTTGTCGGGTAAGGTTTCCAATTCTTGCTGTATTGTTTTCTCGCTTACCAGACGCGCTTGCAGTTTAGCGAGCTTGCCTTTCAATTTTTCTGCGTCTTCAGTGCGGGACTGGCGGTCTGCTCTATCGAGCTCCATAAGATAATTGGCAATATCTTTTTCGGTTGTTTCGATACACGTCTTTATCAAACCACGTGAGTAGTTCTTAGCGATATTGTTAACCGCTTTGAACTTAGTGCCGTCAATAGCCACGATGGCATCCGCAAACATATTGAGTTCACGGCATATCAACACAAAGCGCTTACAGACTTGTTGTATCGCGTTGCCGTTGTCACGTCTGAAATCAGCAATCGTTTTAAAATCTGGGGTAAGACGCTCAACCAGCCACATCAACTCGACATTACGCTGCGTTTCTTTTTCTAAACGTCTGCTTGATTGAATGCGATTAAGATAACCATAAAGGTAAATCTTGAGCATGGTTGCCGGAGAATAGCTTGGTCTACCTGTTTTGGCTGGTTGGCAACGTGCAAAACCCAAGTCAGATAAATCTAATGAATTGATAAACATATCGACTGCACGAATCGGATTATCTTCATGGATGTAGTCATCTAAAACTTCGGGGAACAGCGTGCTTTGTGTTCGGCTTTGGCCTTCGATAAATCTCGACATGTGATTGAAACCTATCAATTTTTTGATAGTTTTATTGTACCAATTCAGATATCAATTGAGGACCGATACTTAAGACCGATTGATCATATAAAAAGTCTGCTTAGACCAAAAGGTGATCAATAGTTTTCACACAGCCTGTACGTAATGCGGTCGTTGGGAAATAGTTAGGCCAAGGTCAGGGACGAGCGAATTGCGGTCATTCGGCATAGACCCTTGGCCTTCAGGCGATAGTTGTTTTAAGCAACGGCGTTGCGCGGGTTTCGCCTAAAGGCGAGTCTCTTTTAAATGATTGTTTGTATAACTTCTACAACCAGTTTCGCCATCAAAAGTATGTGATGTCGGCTATTGGCACAAAGCGGCACTATGAGCTTTGAAACCTGACCGTCCGTTGTTTGTCTCAAGCAGACCTTCATTCCTCTACTAACCAATCTCTGCTGCCTCAGCAACATAAATAAAGCGCCTTAAGCGCTTCTAAAATCTAACTAGCAATATTTATCTAACTCAAAACGAAACCGGGTGTGCTTTTCCTAGCGTGTGGCTATCCTCAGAAATATATTTCACTTACCTTTGTTTTTAGAACTAGCCTCTTCATCCACAGCCTTCTGCTCCCTCGCCTTATCAACTAATCCTTCGTTTTGTGTAGACTTCATAGTTTTTACTTTGTGATGCATGGCAACTTTGGCCAGTATATGCGCGGTTACTGGTGCAGTAATAACTAAAAACAGTGTGATCAGTAGTGCGTGAACATTGATGTAGCCTTGAAGGTGCGACATATAGATAACCGAGCTCAGTAAAATCCCTCCTAAGCCCACTGTAGTCGCTTTAGTAGGAGCATGAAGGCGTGTGTAGGCATCTTTTAAACGAAACAAGCCTATTGAGCCCACAAGCACAAAAATACCGCCAATCATGAGTAAGGCGGACACCGTTAATTCAAGCCAAAAATTCATTACTTGTCCTTATCCAGCGTCTATTCATTCTACTACTCTTTAGGCTACCCATTCTTTAAATCAGCCTTTACTCAATAATATCGCCGCGAAGAATATATTTTCCGAATGCAACGCTACTCACAAAACCTAGCATGGCAATAAGTAGTGACGCCTCAAAATACAGTGACGTGCCTTTGTGTATGCCGTACACCATGATTAGCGCGATGCTATTAATAAACATAGTATCGAGTGCCAATATGCGGTCTACCACATCTGGCCCGACTAATAAGCGCCATAGATTGAGGACTAACCCTATAG
This sequence comes from Alteromonas sp. RW2A1, assembly GCF_001886475.1. Classification (NCBI taxonomy): domain Bacteria; kingdom Pseudomonadati; phylum Pseudomonadota; class Gammaproteobacteria; order Alteromonadales; family Alteromonadaceae; genus Alteromonas; species Alteromonas sp. RW2A1. The sequence continues at coordinate 3,272,414 of NZ_CP018031.1, forward strand.
AAATCATGATCCCTACACAAAGTAGAGTAAATGCTAGCATTGAAACATCTCCTTAATCGCCGACTCGTATCGGTCTTTGATGAGCCGTATCACTTCCTGCTCGTCATCAGGCATTTGCAGCACATGCACATACAAATAGCGCTTATCTTTTGAGAGCTCAGCGGTTACAGTGCCTGGGGTCATAGTTACTGTACTCGCAAGCATGGTAATAGGTTTTATCTCTGTTAAGTCTAGTGGCACGGCAACAAAACCAGGTTTAATTCTGCTCATAGGGCCAAGTACTAAAATAGCCACCTGCACATTTGCCACTACCACATCGCTTAGCACCATAAAGAAATATTTAAGTGCTTTAAGGGGCTTTTTAATTCTCGGCTGTGAAATTTGTAACGGTGCACATAATAAGGGGATTGCTATAGCAAACACAGTCCCCAAAATAATGTGGCCTGGGCTTATGGTCACATTCAACATTAACCATATAACAAGTAACATAACGCTTCGACCAGGCGTGGGAAGCAGGCGTGACATTAAACTCATTGCTGACCTCCCTGTAACTGCAACATACTCACAGGAAGTCGTATGTCATGAAGCTGAGCAGCGGCTGCCGAAGTGTATTCGGTAATAGGCCCAGCAAAAACGGACATTATTGGAGACGCCACCAACAGTAATACAACACCCACAACTTGCCAGAAAGATGCCGACTCATTTTCTGAGTTGCTGCTATCGCCAGCCTGCCTCCAAAAAAGTGTTGTACCAGCTCGCGCAAGGGCAATAATAGTGAGTAGCGTAGAGATAAGTAGCGTAGACCACACTAAAGCCTTATCGAGCCCAGACGCGGCAGATTGTAAAATCACCACCTTGCCGATGAAGCCAGAAAAAGGCGGCAAGCCAACAACCACCATAGCAGCCACAAAAAATAGCGCGCCAAGCAGTGCTGGTTGAGTCACCTTTTTAGCGATAACAAAACGGTCAAAGGCTTTGCCTCGCTGCTGCCCTATCATATCGGCAAGCATAAAGAGCACTGCGGAAATCAATGTGCTATGCAGAGCATAGTAAAATGCCGCCGCACTTGCTTCAGGGCCTCTTATTGCGAAAGCCATTAACAAAGTGCCTACCGATATAAGCACCGTATTAGCCGCAATATTGCGTAAGTTAGGGCTAGCTAGTACACCAATCGTTCCGACAATCACCGTTAAAATAGCGAGCGGCCATATCCAAGGCAAAATCATATTGCTGAGCGCCCCCGCTTCATCGCCAAAGATGACGGTGAACACCCGAAATATGCTGTAAATACCCACTTTTGTCATAATGGCGAATAGCGCAGCCACAGGCGCACTGGCAGCGCTGTAGGTATTGGGCAACCAAAAGTGTAATGGCAGCATAGCGGCTTTAAGTCCGAACACCACCAATAGCATCATGCCGCCTACTTTGGCCAGCACTTGCTCTGCCTCTGATAAAGTACTTATTTTAAGGGACATATCTGCAATATTGAGTGTTCCGGTAGTACCATACAAAGTCCCTAAGGCGGTCAAGAATATGGCGGAGCCCACAAGGTTTAATATCACATAATGCACGTTGGCTTGGGTTCTTTGCTTTCCGCCACCGTGAACCAGCAGCACATAAGATGCGATTAATAACACTTCAAAAAATACAAACAGGTTGAACAAGTCGTGTGTTAAAAAGGCTCCGGTTATCCCCATTAACTGAAACTGCATTACAGGGTGAAAATAACGTCCTTCACGGTCGGTACCAGCAAAGGAATAAAGCGTAGATGCTAGCCCCAGGAAGCCAGTGAGAAAAACCAAAAGTGCGGCTAGAGAATCTGCATACAATATGATGCCAAAAGGTGCCTGCCAGTTACCTACAGCATACATAATAGGCCCAGCATCTATAACTTTTGCCATTAGCGCTATTGAAATAGCAATTTGCAGTAAGCACAAAAATGCCGCTGCAACTCTTCTATTTACATAGCGCTCAATGCCAGCAAAAGGCGGCAGTAAAAGAAGCAACCCACCTATCAGAGGAACGAGAATGGGTAGTATGGGTAAATGGTCCATCATTGCTTACTACTCCAGCGAGACACCGACTGCTTTGGTCTGCCAGGTGGCTCTTTCCCATCCACAAAATCATTACCAAGATCGGCCCTTGCCCGCATAGACAAAATAACCGCAAAGGCAGTCATAGCGAAGCCAATTACAATTGCCGTTAATACTAAGGCCTGAGGAAGTGGGTCTGCGTAGGTTTCTGATTTACCTAAAATAGCGGCGCCGTCTAAACTTAGTCGCCCAGTTGAAAACAAGAATAAATTAACTGCATAACCAAGCATCATTAACCCCATTACCACTGGAAATGTGCGGCCTCGCAAACATAGAAATACGCCGCTAAATGTCATCACGCCTACACAAAGTGAATACAGTAATTCCATTAGTTTTCCTCCATCGTAGGGCGATGCTCGGTGGTAAGCTTACCTAGGTTTGCCAGTATTAATAACGTTGCCCCAACTACCGTGAGATAAACACCTAAATCGAATACCAGTGCGCTAGCCAACTCTGTCTTTCCGATGAAAGGAATATCGAAATAATCAAACCACGATGTTAAAAATGGCTTTCCGAAAGCCCAGCTACCCACTCCTGTAAGTACCGCCAGCAAAACGCCCCATGCAATCACACTTTGATAATTAACAGGTATACGTGGTGTTACCCACTTAACGCCGTGGGCAATATATTGTTGTATAAGCGCTACGGAGGTAACTAAGCCTGCAATAAACCCACCGCCGGGCATATTATGACCTCGTACAAAAATATAGGCAGACACCAACAGCGCAAGAGGAAGCAACGACTGAGAAATCATCACTAAAATAGGCGGGTGAATATCCTTTGTCCATGGAATACCCTTGTCATCGGCCGACGGCATGGCAAGGGGAATTCTGGTCAACAACTTAAAGATCCCCAGTGCAGCAATGCCCAAAACGGTAATTTCGCCCATGGTATCGAAGCCACGAAAATCTACCAAAATAACATTAACGACGTTGGTGCCTCCGCCGCCTGTTTTGCTGTTTTCCACGAAAAAGTCAGAGATAGTCTCGAAGGGACGAGTGATTATTGCATAGTTAATGGTTGCCACAATGCCACCTATAACGGCGGCAATGCTTAAGTCGCGAACCACCCGCTTTGGCGCTGAATCGGCAGAGGTTTTTTGGGGTAAAAAGAACAGTGCTAGCATCAACAAAATAACCGTAACAATCTCTACCGCTAACTGGGTTAACGCAAGATCCGGCGCCGAAAAACGAGCAAAGGTAATTGATACCACAAGCCCCACTACCGAAATTGCAATGAGTGCAGTCATACGCTGTTTATGCAAAATAGCAGTCGCGATAGCGCCAATACACAGTATTGCCGCCAGTATAATTTCAATGCCGTTTACAGATTGGAGTGGTGAACTTCCCGCGGCGTTGTTCAGCATTATCAAGGGCGGTGCGGTCATCACTATCACTAACAGGAACAGCAACCCTACATAGCGCTGCAGTGATTCATTGTCTAGCGTGTTATGCATTTTCTGAGCATACAATGCGAGTTTCTGCATGGCCTGCTCAAATATCAGCTTTGCATCTGGGTCGTTGAACTGAAACTGAAAGCGGTAAAGAGGATGACGGTTAATATACAATACTACCCCACCCACAATAGCGATTACGCTCATCAGCAGCGGAATATTGAGCCCGTGCCATATCGACAAGCTGTAGTAAGGTAAAGATGACGCAGGGAATAGCGTAGATGCTGAAATAGCGAGTAAATCACCAGCCATAAACCCAGGAAAAACGCCGACTAAAATACACAGTACAGCCAATAGCGCGATTGGCAGCATCATTAATATGGGAGGCTCTTTAGGCGTTTTAGGCAGCGCCTCTGGTTCACCTTTAAAGAATACGTCTTGGATAAAGCGCAGTGAGTAAGCAACCGACAGCACGCCGCCTACCGTCGCGAATATAGGCACCATCCACGATAGCGAACCAAAAACAGCCTGCTCTAAGGTTTCGGCAAAAAACATTTCTTTTGACAGAAAACCATTGAATAAAGGAATACCTGCCATTGATAAAGCAGACACCATTGTTAGCGTGGCAGTATAGGGCATAAAGCGCCAAAGTCCGCTGAGTTCTCGCATATCTCGCGTACCGGTTTCATGGTCGATGATACCCGCAGCCATAAATAGCGAGGCCTTAAACACAGCGTGATTCATAATATGAAAAAGCGCTGCCACCGCAGCTAACTCGGTATTCAAACCTAGCAATAGGGTAATAAGCCCAAGGTGACTAATAGTGGAATACGCGAGCACGCCTTTTAAATCGTGTTTGAACATAGCCACATAAGCGCCAAGTAAAAACGTCATTAGCCCCGCCAAACTGACTAATAAAAACCATAGCTCAGTGCCCGCTAATACGGGGTAAAGTAGCGCTAAAAGAAATATCCCTGCTTTTACCATAGTAGCGGAGTGCAAGTAGGCACTTACTGGCGTAGGTGCTGCCATGGCATGGGGTAGCCAAAAATGAAAAGGAAATTGTGCCGACTTGGTAAATGCACCAATTAGCACTAATACCAACACCACTGGATAGAGGCTGTGTTCTCTTATGATGTTGGCGCTATCTACTATTACACCTATATCGTAAGTTCCTACAATATCACCTATTAAAAGAAACCCTGCGAGTAAAGCTAATCCACCGGCACCCGTTACGGTAAGCGCCATACGGGCCCCTTTCCGGGATTCCGACTTAGCAGACCAAAACCCTATTAATAAAAACGAGCTTATACTGGTTATTTCCCACGCCATCCAAAGCTGCAGCAAATTATTTGCAAGCACAATAGAGAGCATTGCGGTCATAAATAAAATCAAAAAACCATAAAACCGCCCCACGGGCTCTTTTGAAGACAGGTAGTAGCGCGCGTAAAAGATAACTAAAAGGCCAATACCTAGGATAAGAAACGCAAAAAGCAGTGCAAGGCCATTAAGCCTCATTGACAGTGTAAGGCCTATCGCTGGGATCCATTCGATGTAGTCGGTAATAACTTCGCCAGCAAATATAGCGGGGGCAAAACTCGCGATAATAGACAATGATGCCGCGGGCGCGAGCATCGTCATGGCAGTGCATACGTTTCTACCGAGGCCTTCGGTAGCTTTCGGTACAAGGGTGCCGATGAGTAATAAAATCGGGATCCAAAATAGGCTCATTAGATGAAACTTTCCTTTCTAGTTTTCATTACCTTCACGAAGGCCTTGGTGATTTTTCTCTGGTGCATCCAACACGCTCAGGCAAAGTAACACGATACTAAAAAGCGTATTACTAAGACAGTAGAATACTGAAACTAGGCCTATTTGGTTTACAAAGCCGTCTTCGGCAATGCTTGCCTGTTCGCTTTATAGATTGAAGATGTTTGTGACTTACCTCAGCGCTGGGGCATCCCCGTCCTTTATGACTTACAATAAAGTATTCGAGGTGAATCTAGGAAAAGTCGTTATCTCTACCGAATGTGCGCTAATGGCGTTAGACGATAACAGCCCACTTTCTGAAAAAGAAATGTCAGCGTTTAAACTTACATCACAGAGGATGAAAACCCACGATATCGCTACCGCGTAGTTTTTAGCTTAAGGTACGGTAAGAAATTATCTTTCAGAGGCTATTTCAAAGCTAAATGCAACAAACCGCATTGATGCTGCTCGAATAGCGCAGCAAAAAGGATGGCTGTAGCACATTTCAGAATAAAATGGTTATTGGGGAGAAGTGAAAGCCGGCAAATTGAGCGAAGACGCCAGGCCTGTTACCACCCTTTCAGGGCCCACAATTTGACCTTGGTGTTCACTAGACCATGTGCACACCAAAATACTGGTGCCTTTCTTTAGCTCACATTTCCACTTGTTTGTAGAGGCTTTAAGTGGCAAATAGTCTTCTTCTATTTCCCAACCATCATCAACATGAGAGGCTATAGTTTCTTCGAAAATATTAAAAGGAATGCTCTGAATGATTCGCCAGTCGTGCTTTTTAAATTTTCGCTCTGTCCACGAGCGCTTTAGCTTAGAAAGTAGCCCCACCCTGCGAATCCTTTTATTCAAAAATAATAAATCTACACGGCGCGCCTGCCAATTGACACGTTTAAAATAGATTTACTCACGCGTTAGTAATTCTTTAAAACTATTCTAATACGAACATGAAAACAAGTTCATAAACGTAATTAATCATAAGAAGCGGTTAATATATCAAGTGCCATGAGATGTTTAACGGTGTAAACACCTAGTAAAAAGCGAAAAAAACAAAAAAGCCGATCAAACGATCGGCTTCTAATGTCTTTATGGCGCTAGCGCATTTCGCGAGCACACAGATAAAATCTAGCGTTTATTAAAACTCAGTGCTAAATCTCACACCGAACTCACTCGCATCGTTGCTAAGTATTTGCAGAATATAATCGCCAGTATTTAAACGAGCATTATCATAACGCTCATCAAAGATGTTACGACCGTACAATGCTACTGTGTAAGCTTCGTTTGCTGGCGTATAAGCAATATCAAAGTTAACCAGCTCTCGGCTATCTAATTCAGTCATACGCTCTGGTGCAGATGTTGGCTCGCCGTACATCTCTGAACGGTATGAGTAGTCAGCGCGCACGCGAATTGAGTCGCCGCCATCAAGTTCGAAGGTATACTGCGGACCAATAGCAAGCGTTAGGTCAGGAGTAAGCGGTGCAACAGGACTAAATCCTGCCTGCTCTTCCACATCAACATCCATATAACCAATACTGGTCATCATGCTGAAATTGCCTAAGTTAAGCGTTGTATCTAGTTCAATACCGCGAGAAGTTTGTTCAACAACTAAGTTAGCTGTATCGAAACCACCTTCACTTACACGACTTACTTGATAAGGCAGATCTTCAAATTCAGTGTTAAACACGGCAACGCTCATATCAACATATTCATTGATACGACCTTTAACACCCACTTCGTAGTTTGTTGCCGTAATATTGTCAGAAGCAGTAAAGCAGTTGTTAGCGCGAACCGCAGCTTGTGCACCGTCAATATCGTCGAAGCCACCAGCGCCAAAGAACTGACCAATTAGGCAGTATGGACGCGCTGGGTATTGGCCAGATTGATAGCCTGACTGAATAGTTGCGTAACCCGTCATACCATTTTCGAACGTGTAGTTAGTGGCTAATTCCCACGTTAATTCGTTCCAGTCGTTGGAGTCGAAAATAGTGCCCAGTGCTGAGAATACATTTGCAGAAGCGTCTTTCTCATCTTTGGTGTAACGCAAGCCACCCGATACAGATAGTTCGTCATTGATGTCGTGGCGAACGTTGATGTAAGCCGCTTTTGATGTTGTTTCTTGGTCTAGCTCAAGTAAGTTTCCACCACCGTCGAAGCTAGAGTCTTCACCTTGGCGATTGCTACCTTCTTCGTTGAAGTAATAAAGACCCGCAACAAAATCTGTGTATTCGTTCAAGTAACCGTTTAATTGGAATTCAACAGATGTTTGATCTGCTTCACCACGCTCAGGGAATTGGTCTAGCGAGAAAACGGTACCGTCATCGTCTAGGCCAGCTTTGTATTTTGAAGTACGCTGACTAGCAACAACTTTAGCAGTGTAGTCGTCATTAATGTCCCACTCGGTAGTAAGTGCAATACCGCGCGCTTCGTTCGATACACCTGTAACAGCTTCTGTGCCAGTGGCGTTGTCATAACGGTCAGTGCCTTCAGGAATAACGTCTGAGTTACGTAGTTCAACACCTAGGCCGTTTCCGCCACCAAAATAACGCGCAGAACCAACTTCATCGATAAGCACAGTGTATGGACGAAGACCGCCGTCGCCATTGTTTGCGTCAGCCGTTAGCACCATACGAAAATCGTTTGATGGTTCCCACTTAACTGATACACGTCCAGATACGTCTTCTGTCTCGCCTACATCGTATTCTGCATTTGGAACGTTAATAAATTCGCCTAAGCCATCACGCTTGTTAAACGATAGGTTTGCGTTGAATGCTAAGGTGTCTGAAAGCGCGTGGTTAACAAACAAGTCTGCTTTCACACGGCCGCGGGTACCAAACTCTGTGTTGATTTTGGTTACATCGCCTTGATCTGGCTCTTTAGTAATGATGTTGATAGCACCACCAATAGAGTTACGACCGTAAAGTGTACCCTGTGGACCACGCAAAACTTCAATACGCTGTATGTTGTTCAGACTCCAGTTTTGACCTACCTGACGCCCCAAGTAGACACCGTCAACGTAAACACTTACGCCAGGATCAGTGGTAATAAGGTGGTCTTGTAAACCGATGCCACGAATAAACGGGTTAACTGATGAAGTGTGACCTGCTGAGAAACCAGTAACGTTCAAGTTAGGTACAAATTTACCCACATCAGTTAAGTCGGTAATACCTTGAGCAGCTAGCTTATCGCCATCAAAAGCGCTAAGGGCAATTGGTACTTCGTAAATTACTTGTGGACGTTTTGTTGCGGTAACTGTGATCGCTTCAAACTTTTGCTCTTCTGTTGCTTCTACATCTTGTGTTTCTTGTGCAACGGCAAAATTTGATAATGCTGGAACGGTCATCGCTACTGCTAAAGCGACAGGAGAAAGCTTACTGGCGAGTGTCTTTGACACGTCAGTACGATTCGTCATGTGGTGTAACCCCTTTGCGTGAGTGTTTGGTATTAACTGCGTATAATCAGGTGCTTAACGTTCTTCTAAGGAACGATTGAACTTAAATTTGGAGCTGAAATAACAAGGGGCAAAGACGTGCATGTCTATGCATGCAGTAGCTGAACGTAAATAGAAATATTTACACCAGTCTTCGCCAAATTTCAGGATAAATTCAGGCTCAAAACTGGACGGATATGATACCGACTTATGCGCTTCATGCAAAGATAAATATCATTTTTTCACCAAATTTAAAATTCGCTAACTAGACCAATAGGTTAACTGATTAGACCTAACCAACTCGACTTGAAAAACATTTTTTTAACTTAAAATTCAAAAAATTACTACACTCTCAAAACGCATCAAAACATAAAAACACCTCATCCACATTAATTTAGCCACCTGACCAAGTGGACAGGAAATAGCGATTTTTACGACCATTTCTATCTCATCATCTCTATCGCTAAATCATTACAGTCTTCCAATAGAAGAAATATTTTTTCCAAAACATGCTTCTTCGTAATTTCTCTATCCCCTCCATAGTCATTGAACCAAAACAAATAGTTGAATCCACAGCCCGCCTAAATGACTTCCTCATAAGACTTTAATCTTATTTTGTCGACAATTAAGCCTTTAAAATTTGATATTGAATTTTAAAACGCCTATATTGTCGACATTATCAGTAAATAAGTTTTTCATAGTGACTCTCAATAACGAACAACCTATTACCAGTGCAGATAAGACCTTTTATCAGCTAAGAAACGACATTGTCGAAGGCGTGATCGTTTCCGGCTGTAAATTGAGTGAAACCGAGTTGTCGACAAAATATGAAGTGTCGCGCGCAGTAATAAGAGAAGCGATAAATCGTCTTGCCACTTGTCACCTTGTTGAGCGAAAAGCCAACGTAGGCGCTCGTGTAGTTGCACTATCTCCTGAAGGCTTAGTTCAACTGTATCAAGTTCGTGAAGCCTTAGAAGGCATGGCAGCTAGACTTGCAGCTCGCTACATGAGCGATGAAGAAATTGCTGCTATGCAAGGTTTACTAGACAGTCACTTTAATAAAGTAAAAGGTGGCGAAAGCTACTATCAAGAAGCGGGCGATGTAGATTTTCATTACCGTATTGTCACTGGCAGTAAAAACAGCCATCTCATCAGCGTATTGATAGACGGCTTATATCACTTAGTACGAATGTATCGCGTACAGCTTGGCATGGCAGGCCCGCGGGTAACCACGGCATTTGATGAACACAGACACATTGTAAACGCCATTGCTAACCGAGATGAAGAGTTAGCAGAAATACTCATGCGCAGACACATTCTTTATTCAAAAAATAATATAGAGAAGAAGCTTCATAATGCATAAATGTAATAAAGCTTTTTTAACTTTCATTCACCTCTACCCTACTTCACGTTAAGCGAGTAAATAAAATGAGTGCAGGAAAAAAATTTAGAGACGCCCTTTCTAAAAACAAACCGCTTCAAATCGTGGGCACCATAAATGCCTACTCGGCCATGATGGCAAAATCCATTGGTCACCAAGCTATTTATCTTTCTGGCGGTGGTGTAGCGAATGCATCTTACGGCCTTCCCGATTTAGGTATGACCTCGCTTAACGACGTTATCGTAGATGTGCAGCGTATTACATCGGCATGCGATCTTCCTTTATTAGTAGATATCGACACTGGTTGGGGCGGAGCTTTCAATATAGCCAAAACCATTCGCGATATGGAAAAAGCGGGAGCAGCTGCTGTGCACATGGAAGACCAGGTTGCACAGAAACGCTGTGGACACCGTCCTAACAAAGAAATTGTTAGCACAGAAGAAATGGTAGACCGCATAAAAGCGGCGGTAGATGCTCGAACCGATCCTGACTTTTTCATCATGGCTCGCACCGACGCCTTCGCTCAAGAAGGATTGGAAAAGGCGATTGAACGCGCTAAAGCTTATGTAGCAGCCGGTGCAGACGGCATTTTTGCTGAAGCAGTAAAAACCGAAGAACACTACCGCGCCTTTGCCGACGCACTAGATGTGCCTATTCTTGCCAATATTACCGAATTTGGCCAAACCGAACTATGGAACAAAGAACAGCTTGGTGAATGGGGAGCCAGTATGGTGCTTTACCCATTAAGCGCCTTTAGAGCCATGAACAAAGCTGCAGAAATGGTTTACACGTCTATTCTTGAGAATGGCGATCAAAAAGCTGTTGTCGACAGCATGCAAACCCGCATGGAACTATACGATTACCTTGGTTACCACGATTACGAGCAAAAGCTAGATGAGCTTTTCGCTAAAGGTAAAAACTAAATTAAACACATTAAACAGTAACTGGGACGCAATGTACTATTGAAGCGGGAGCGGTACTTAGGTCGTTACCACGCCGTGAACCCATCCATGGGGGCTCCGGCTCGGCCTCCATGCCTCGCAGGGGTAACGACCTAAGTACCGCCCCCACTTTTCAATGCATTGAGCCCGCTTATAAAAGTTTACATTTAACAGCGACTAAGGAATCCGTTCCTTTTTCATAATAGATTTTTTACTAACGTACCTTACAAATTTAAAAGACCGGAGATTACAAGATGGCTAAACAATTAAGTGGCGCGGGATTACGCGGCCAAGTTGCAGGTAAAACAGCATTATCAACCGTAGGCAAATCAGGCTCAGGTTTAACGTATCGCGGCTATGACGTAAAAGATCTGGCCAATAAATGCCAGTTCGAAGAAGTGGCTTACCTTATCTTAAAAGGTAAATTGCCAACGCAGGCTGAGCTAGATAGCTATAAAGAAAAACTTCGCGGCATGCGCGGTTTACCAGACGCGCTTAAAGAAGTTCTTGAGCGTATTCCAAAAGATGCTCACCCAATGGACGTGCTTCGCACTGGTTGTTCCATGTTAGGTAATCTTGAAATGGAAAAGAGCTTTGACGAGCAGCAAGAAGTGACTGATCGCATGCTCGCGTGTTTCCCTAGCATCATTTGCTACTGGTATCGCTTTTCTCACGACGGCGTACGTGTTGAAGTTGAAACCGATGATGATTCTATTGGCGGCCACTTCCTTCACATGCTTCACGGCGAAAAGCCACGCGAACTTCACGAGCAAGTTATGCATGTTTCGCTCATCCTTTATGCAGAGCATGAGTTTAACGCCTCAACCTTCACAGCTCGCGTATGCGCATCAACATTATCAGATATGCACTCGTGCGTAACTGGTGCCATTGGTTCACTTCGTGGTCCACTACACGGTGGCGCAAATGAAGCCGCTATGGAAATGATTGAAGGCTTTACCTCTGCCGACGATGCAGAAGAAAAAATGATGGGCATGTTAGAGCGCAAAGAAAAAATTATGGGCTTTGGTCACGCGGTTTATGCCGACTCAGACCCTCGTAACGGCATTATAAAAGCGTGGTCTGAAAAGCTATCCGCCGATGTGGGTGATACAGTGCTTTACCCAGTTTCAGTACGCTGCGAAGAAGTCATGTGGCGCGAGAAGAAACTGTTCTGTAACGCAGACTTTTTCCATGCCTCTGCTTATAACTTCATGGGAATTCCTACAAAACTCTTCACACCAATTTTTGTAATGTCTCGCTTAACAGGCTGGGCAGCACATGTGATGGAACAGCGTTCTGATAACCGTATTATTCGCCCATCGGCTGATTATACCGGTGAAGAGCTTCGTCCAGTGCCATCAATCGCTGACCGAGCGTAAGGTAATACGCTATGAATATTGATTACCGAAAACCCCTACCAAACGCGGGTATCGATTACTTCGATACCCGCGAGGCGGTAAATACCATAGAGTCTGGGGCTTACGAAAAGCTGCCCTACTCTTCTCGCGTATTTGCTGAAAACTTAGTGCGCCGTTGCCCACCTGAGCAACTAACTAAAGCGCTACAACAGCTAATTTATCGCAAACGCGACCTCGACTTTCCTTGGTTTCCAGCTCGTGTTGTATGCCATGATATTCTTGGCCAAACTGCTCTGGTTGATTTAGCAGGCTTGCGCGATGCGATAGCGGCAAAAGGCGGTGACCCTGCTAAAGTGAACCCAGTGGTTCCTACCCAGCTAATTGTCGACCACTCTTTAGCAGTTGAGCACGCAGGTTTTGAAAAAGACGCCTTTGAAAAAAATCGCGCCATTGAAGACAGACGTAACGACGATCGTTTTCACTTTATCAATTGGACAAAGACGGCGTTTAAAAACGTAGATGTTATTCCCCCAGGAAACGGCATCATGCACCAAATCAATTTGGAGCGCATGTCACCAGTTATTGAGTCTCGCGATGGCGTTGCGTTTCCTGACACCTTAGTAGGAACAGACAGCCATACGCCTCATGTAGATGCACTTGGTGTTATCGCTATTGGTGTAGGTGGCCTTGAAGCCGAAAGCGTAATGCTTGGTCGCGCATCCTACATGCGTTTGCCAGACATTGTGGGTGTAGAATTAACCGGTAAACCACAGCCGGGTATTACTGCTACCGATGTAGTTTTGGCACTAACTGAATTCTTGCGTAAGCAGCGTGTGGTGTCTGCCTTCTTAGAGTTTTATGGGGAAGGTGCTTCACACCTTACCCTTGGCGATCGTGCAACCATTTCGAATATGACACCAGAATACGGCGCTACTGCGGCTATGTTCTATATCGACCAGCAAACCATCGATTATTTGCGCCTTACCGGTCGTGAAGAAAAACAAATAGCCTTAGTAGAGAACTACGCCAAGCACACGGGTTTATGGGCTGATGATTTAAAAACTGCTGAATACGAGCGTGTGCTTACCTTCGACTTATCATCAGTAGGTCGTAATATGGCAGGCCCGTCTAATCCACACGCACGTTTGGCAACAAGCGATCTTGCCAGTCGCGGTATTGCGGCTAAGTGGGAACAAGAAGACGATAAAATGCCTGACGGCGCAGTAATCATCGCTGCCATTACAAGCTGTACCAATACCTCTAACCCGCGAAACGTAATTGCTGCAGGTCTTATTGCTCGTAACGCCAATCAGCGCGGCCTTACCCGTAAACCGTGGGTGAAAAGCTCATTAGCGCCTGGCTCAAAAGCGGTAAAGCTTTATCTTGAAGAGGCTAATTTGCTGAGTGAGCTTGAAACTTTAGGCTTTGGTATCGTGGCGTTTGCCTGTACTACTTGTAACGGAATGAGTGGCGCACTTGACCCTAAGATTCAACAGGAAATCATAGACCGCGATCTATATGCCACCGCAGTACTATCGGGCAACCGAAATTTTGATGGTCGTATTCATCCTTATGCCAAACAAGCGTTCTTAGCATCGCCGCCTTTGGTTGTTGCTTACGCCATTGCAGGTACGGTCCGCTTTGATATCGAAAAAGATGTATTGGGTATTGATAACGACGGCAACCCTGTAACGTTAAAAGACATTTGGCCAAGTGACGAAGAAATTGATGCCATTGTGGCAGAGAGCGTTAAGCCCGAGCACTTTAGAAAAGTGTACGAGCCAATGTTCGACTTAAGCGTAGATTATGGCAGCCATATCGACCCACTTTACGAATGGCGAGAGCAAAGCACCTACATTCGCCGCCCGCCTTATTGGGAAGGCGCTATGGACGCAGAGCGCACCATGACAGGCATGCGCCCCCTTGCCATTTTAGGCGATAACATCACGACTGATCATTTATCACCTTCAAATGCGATTATGGCAAATAGTGCAGCCGGTGAGTATTTAGCCAAGATGGGATTGCCTGAAGAAGACTTTAACTCTTATGCAACCCACCGAGGCGACCATTTAACTGCTCAGCGTGCCACGCTTGCCAACCCAAAAGTGTATAACGAAATGGTGCAAGAAAATGGCGAAGTGAAACAAGGCTCGCTGGCGCGTATTGAACCCGAAGGCAAAGTTGTGCGCATGTGGGAGGCAATTGAAACCTACATGACCCGCAGACAGCCTTTGATTATTGTTGCCGGTGCTGATTATGGCCAAGGCTCGTCACGAGACTGGGCGGCAAAAGGCGTTCGTTTAGCAGGTGTTGAAGTGATTGCGGCGGAAGGTTTTGAGCGTATTCATCGCACCAACTTAATCGGAATGGGTGTACTTCCGCTAGAGTTCAAACCGGGCACCACCCGCAAAACACTCGAGCTAGATGGCACTGAAACCTACGATGTTAAAGGTGAGCCTTCACCAGGCGCTACCCTTACCCTCGTGGTAAATCGTGCTAACGGTGAGCAACTTGAAGTACCGGTTACCTGTCGATTAGACACCATGGAAGAAGTTTCTATTTACAGCGCCGGCGGTGTTTTACAACGCTTTGCAAAAGACTTCTTAGAAGCCGAGGTTGGCTAAGTGGTCTTAACATTTGGCTGACTGGGTAGAAAGCACTAAGCCGGGTCAAATCAGCCGTCATGATAGGAAGGCAAGTGAGTTAGGTGCAGGGCACGCCGTAAATACGTCCCTGTAGGCTCCCAATTCGCATCCATGCGAATTGAGGGCCCTGAACCTAACTCACTAGCCTTCTTTAATGGAGGCTGTAGTTTTTGCGCGGAGTTTGGCTGCGATTTGAAACCCTCTCTCCTCTAACGATGTTTAATTATTTTAGAGGGAGTTTGATTTCGGTTTGAAACCCTCCAGCCGCATGGATGCGGCTGGGGAGCGTACATGGATGTATTCACCGCGTGTTTCAAACCGCAATCAAACTTTCCCTTACTCAAAAGAAAAAGGAATAAACATGACACAGTATGCGCCACAGCTTCGAGTACCCGCTACCTATATGCGTGGCGGTACAAGTAAAGGTGTATTTTTTAATTTAACGGATTTGCCAGAGGCTGCACAAAAGCCTGGCGCCGAGAGAGACGCCCTGTTGCTGCGCGTGATTGGAAGCCCAGATCCTTACGGTAAACATACCGACGGTATGGGTGGAGCCACATCAAGTACCAGTAAAACCGTGATTATTAGCAGGAGTGAACAAGAAGGTTACGACGTTGACTACCTTTTCGGTCAAGTTGCCATCGATAAACCCTTCGTCGATTGGAGTGGCAACTGCGGTAACTTAACCGCAGCAGTGGGCGCGTTTGCCATAAACAATGGCTTGGTCGATAAAAGTAAAATTCCAGACAACGGCATCGCTGTAGTGCATATTTGGCAGGTCAACATCAACAAAGCCATTATTGCTAACGTTCCAATTACCAATGGTGAGGTTCAGGAAACCGGTGACTTTGAACTCGATGGCGTAACCTTTCCTGCCGCAGAGGTAGAAGTTGCTTTTGTGGATCCTGCCGATGGTGAGGGCGCTATTTTTCCTACGGGAAGACTGGTGGATACTCTTGAAGTGCCAGGTGTTGGTTCGTTACATGCCACTATGATCAATGCCGGTATTCCCACTATTTTTATAAATGCTGAAGACATTGGGTATACGGGCACAGAACTGCAAGACGATATCAATAGCGACCCGCAGGCTCTAAACAAGTTTGAGGCTATAAGAGCCTATGGTGCCGTTCAAATGGGTTTGATCAACGATGTTGGTGAAGCCGCAAATCGTCAGCACACTCCAAAAGTCGCCATGGTTGCGCCTCCATCTGGTTATAAAGCATCAAGCGGAAAGGATATTTTAGGCTCTGATGTTGACGTTCTAGTGAGAGCTATGTCGATGGGTAAATTACACCACGCCATGATGGGTACAGCTGCGGTTGCCATTGCTGCTGCAGCAGCTATTCCTGGAACACTTGTTAATTTGAGTGCTGGTGGCGTAGACAGAGAAGCAGTGGTATTCGGTCACCCATCTGGCACATTACGAGTTGGTGCCAAAGCGCAATTTGTAGATGGCGGCTGGCACATAGAGCAAGCCACCATGAGCAGAAGTGCACGTGTACTTATGGAAGGCACTGTAAGAGTTCCCCCCTCGCAGGTATAACGCTTCCTTATACCCAACGCTTTTTCTCATACATTAGTTTAGAAAGCCCTTTTCAAGAGGGCTTTTTTTACATTCTCTGCGTATATTTATTAGTATCTAATAAAAAAGCTGCATCGATGTATAAAATACTGGTAATTGAAGATAGCGTAACGGTTCGCATGATCGTCAAAAAACTGATTGAAGATAACCCGCACTTTACCTGCGAGTTATGTAAGAACTATGCGGAGGCACAGCGGGCATTGAGTAAAAGCACAGAGTACTTAGTGGCTGTTGTTGATTTGAATCTACCCGATGCACCTAACGGAGAAAGCGTAGATCTGGTACTTTCCCACAATGTTCCCGCCATTGTGTTGTCTGGGAATTTCGATGAATCTACCCGCAACCAACTTTTAGAAAAGGGCATTCTCGATTACATCACAAAAGAATCGCCCTACTCCTATGTTCAAGTAGCTAATCTCATAGACAGAATTAGAAAGAACATTTCTGTTTCTGTGCTGGTGGTTGATGACTCGCAGGATAGCCGAGACCACATTTGTAGTCTGCTAAGAAAATTTCAATTTAAGGTAAACGAAGCGTACAGCAGTGAAGATGCTCTCAATCAGTTAGATATTCATAACGATATAAAACTGATAATTTCTGCTCATAATTTGCCATCTATGGACGGTTACAAGCTGGTCAAGACAATACGCCATGAACGCGGTATGCAGGATGTTATTTTTATAGGGCTGTCAGCAACAAAAGACAGCGTTCTTACATCTAAATTTATTAAGAGTGGCGCTAATGACTTTCTGGGCAAGCCACTTCATCACGAGGAGTTTTTCTCCCGAATAATGCATAACCTCGATTCACAAGACATGATCCAAACCATCAAAGATTCAGCCAATCTTGATGCACTTACAAAGGTCTATAACCGACGTTATTTACACAAACGCGCAGACGAGCTTTACGCCGACAAAAAACGCAGCAGCAATATCATTGTGTCTATGATTGATGCCGACAATTTTAAGCAGGTTAATGATACATATGGTCACAAGGCAGGCGATGATTTCCTTCAGGAATTCGCATCTCTTCTTAAAAAATATTTTTCAAACGATCTCGTTGTACGTTACGGTGGGGAAGAGTTTACGATAGTTTCAACGCAACCCTCTGAAAAATATTACTCGGCTCTATATGAGTTTATGAATACGGTGCGTCAAACAGTTTTCACGCCGCATAAGCTAAATATTACCTGCAGTATAGGCGTTAGCTCTGAAACTCACCCCAGTCTAGAGGCTCAGTTGGAAACAGCAGACGCCCGACTTTATACCGCAAAAAATACAGGGAAGAACCGAATCATCACTCAAGATATTTCACAAAAAGTTTCTTAAGCAAAAGCGCTTGAGCTACAAAGCTTCATGCTGAGCGCTCTATGCAAAAAGAGAAGGCAGTAATAAACACACCGTTAGCATGAAAATGAAAAAGCCGACTAGAATACTGACACCTTTTACTGTGAGTATTGAATGAAAATTCAGCTTTTCTAGCTCTGGTACGCGTGAATTATTTGGCCAAGTAATACGCGCTATTAACGCCACGCAACAAGTTACTGCAAAGCCGATCACGTTCCACCAGAACCAGAAAACATCGGGAATAAAAAGCCAAACAACGATGTTGGTACCTACGCCGGCAATTAAACCAATATTGACGTGTTTTCCGCTTAACGCCTTGCTTGCGACTGCGAGTAAAAACAACGCAAGAATTGGTCCGTAAAATACAGAACCGACCTTATTGATTGCTTCAATGATAGTAGGTGCAATATTTCCAGCAAAAAGAGAGAGTATTAATGTAATACCGCCCCATACCAAGCCAATCACCTTCGCCATTTTTAAATAGCTTTTGTGCTCCAACTCTTTATTGGTAAAGCGACAGTAGTCTTCTATTGTTACCGCAGATAAGGAGTTAATCGCTGAACTTAGCGATGACATTGCCGCCGAGAGAATTGCCACGATTAACAGGCCAATCAAACCATGAGGCAAGTAATTAAGAATAAAGGTTGGCATTAACCAGTCTGGGTTGTCCGCTGGGATTTTGTTAAAGAATTCAGCGTTGGTGAGGGCTAGCGTGCCAACAATAAGCCCCGAAAAACAATAAAGCAGCGTAATTGGAAAACGAATAATACCGTTTGCCACAATCATTTTCCGCAAGTCGCCTTCATTTTGCGCAGACAAAGCTCTCTGAGCTTGGGTCTGATCACATCCATAGTACGACGCATACAGCACAATTCCACCAAATAGCATGGGCAAAAAGCCAAAACCATCACCGCTAAACCCGAATGAAGAAAAATCGACTGCGGTTAGTCGCTCTTTAGGGGCTTGCTCAACAAGCACATCTAGGCCGCCTAATGCATGTAGCCCAATGGCAATACAAGCAATAGTACCTAATATAATGATGACCATTTGTATCGCGTCGGCGTAGACAACTGCCTTCATACCGCCTTGTAGCGAATAAAGCACGGTAATAATGCCGGTGAGCACTACTGCTTGCCATGCCTCTATTCCCATAGTGCCTTGCAAAATAATCGACACAGCATAAATCATAATACCGGTGGCGAAGGCGCGACTAAACTGAAAAACGATACTGATTAGAAGGCGTGTAGAGCGTCCAAATCGCTGTTCTAGAAAGTCATAAATGCTCACTACGCCAGATTTGTATAGGGTAGGAAGGATTGTTCCTAATAATAAAATCATCGCGATGGGAATACCCAGCTCGTAAGATAACCAAATCATCCCGCCACCGTCGCGAAGACCAACAAAAGCAGGGGCAGATATAAAACTGATTGCAGAGAGCTGGGTGGCCATGACAGATAATGCAAGGGGCTTCCAACCTAATGACCTTCCGCCAAGAAAATAGTCACCTTTATTCTCTTGAACGCGCATGGCGAACCCCATGTAAAGCAGAATACCCAGGTAACCGATAACCACAAAATAATCTAAAAAATTCATATGCTGTTCTTTTTATTCACATAGTGAAAAAGCGGAAGAGCCCGGTGTTACATCCAAGACTTCCTTGTAGACTCAACCTCCAATAGCACATTATTGGCGAGTGTTTTTACATAATCCTCTGGTAAAAAAGGCACTGTAACCGAGCCTGAAGCCAAAACGAACTTGATTGAAGCCAGTTTTCGTCTTCGCATAAACACGCTCTGCTTAACAATAACCTGCTGTATTTTGTAGGGTTCGAAGCACAGGTAATCAACACCAATTCGACCACGTCTTATGTAAACATATTGGCTATCAGAAGCGATCCCCCAACGCCACCATCGCAGCGTTAGAATCAAGCTTGCCAATATCAACAATCCTAAAGACGTGAGCAAAATATCGAGCTCCGCAGATACAGTCCCAATGAGCAATAATATTGAGACTGGGATACTCCACGCTGTCAGTAACCAATGAAGAATAAATCGCTTACTGATACCAAGGTAGTCGCTTCGATGTAGCTGGCAGTTCGGCATCACTTCTTGACTAAGTGCAACCGCTTCTTGCTCTGTAACCGATGGCACAATAAGCTTATTTGGCGACATGAGCTCTTGAACTTGTTGACCTGCCGTGGAGTTTTGTTCAAAGTACAAGTTGACTCGTTTGAGTACTTTATCCAGCCAGTCTTGCTTAGCGGTGATCATTTGAATACGGGAGGCTCGCATGCTGACTTCTTGTTTATTAAGCAACCCGCTGCGGCGAATATACCGGTCGTCACTACGAGATAAGGTATAGCCATAAAAAGTAAATAGTGCTCCACCCACACTGAGCAGTGCCATAGCGGCCATAAGCATCATCAGAATTACAAAGGCGTAAAGCCCGAACTGCCACCATGCCACAGTCTGCTCGCCCACCAACTGATTGAGTTGAAGTCCTTTGTCGGCCAGCCATTCCGAGACTAAGCCAATAGCATCGTCGTAAAAAGGAGCGGCGGCACCAAGTATTATCCATACTCGATTGTTGGTAATGCCGTGAATAACAATATCGCCAATCGAACGGGTGTTAAGCACCTCTTCGTCATGTTCGTTGGTGTTATTTTGATAAGACCCGGCATTATCTGCTTCATTAATTTCGCTATCGCTTACAGGAGCTTGGTGATGATTACCGCCATCGTCTTTTGTTTTTTCTGCCAATACCTGCTTACGTAATGCATTTGCATACGCTAAAGGTACAGCGACAATATTAGCTTCTTCTTTGCCACTTCCTGCTGTATCTAGCACCACCAATGCATAACCAAAGGGACGATAATAAAAAGGATGTTCTATTTTTACGTTTTGTATACGCCAGAAGGGTAAATTGGTGTAGCGACGCTGAAACACGCCAGTATGAATTTCTACATGCTGGTTGTGTATTCGAAACGTATACATAAAGAAGCTGATTAAACCACTTATCACCGCAGTGCTAACCAATACACCTATGGTTATGTACGCCTCCGGTGAATTTAAATTACTGAGAATGTTAGAACCAATGGCCAAAGCGGGGATAATGTAAATAAGGCCTTGAGCAGAATTTTTTATATTTCGCACTGAAAAATACAATATGGCAATTAAAGCGAGCCTCTGCCAAGCATCACCGGTCTCTACTTCAACGCCAGCTTTTACCTCTGCATCAGCTTTTATTTCTTCAACAGATTTGGTGTCCACTAGCGCGCGCTCACATCTTTATGATCGAGTACGAACTGCCTTATTCGGTTTGCGTCATCCACTTCCAAACCAGGTATTTCAAACGTATGCATCTCGCCACCAGCTGAGAACACCTGAAGCGATGCAAGCCCGGCCCAGCGCGCAAGAGGGCCGCGTTTTAGCTCAACGTGCTGCACACGAAGTATGGGCTGACAGGATAACTGACGAAAGACCAGTCCCGATTGCTTGCTGATATCCTGCTCTCTTACCGCAAACTTGATTTTTTTATCGGCAAAGAAATGATAGGTAAACCACAACACCCCTAAAATTGCTACAACAGCAAAGGCGTAGGGAAATATTCGCTTCAACTCATCGGGTATGCTGAAGAATGTTTGGTATCGCCCTGTAGTAATAGCGCTAAGTATAAGTAGCGTAATAGTGGCGCTTACACCTAAATTTATAAGGCGATATTTTTTTGAAACGGGAGTTAGTGGTAAAGCCTCTAACGCCGGAAGGTCATCCTGAGATAAGGGTTCGTTAGAAAACCCTCCTGTGTTTGAGGCTGAAAACATTTACCTATTCCTTGTAGAGTGAATTTTGCAATGCAGGCTCAAAGCGCTAGTCGTCAAACTTCTGCTCGTTTAGCCAGCTATTCAACCCTTTCATATCGTGCTGTACCGCCATCTGCAACTCTTCAACCCAGTCGTGAACGTTTTCCCACCACGTAGGGTGATCGCCCTGTTGAATTTGATTAGCAATACGCTGCACTCTAGCTAAGCCTACCGAGCCCGCAGCCCCTTTAATTTTATGGGCTTGAGAACATACTTCTGACTTTTCGTCAGCGGTTAAACTCAACTGCAGTATTTCCATGTATTCAGGCATTTTCTCTTGGAAAACTTTTACACTCGCCCGAACCATGTCATCCCCTATGGTATCTACTAACATCTCCAACAAGTCCATATCTAAAATGTTACTTAATGTTTTGTTGGGCGCGCGCTCAACCTGCCCCTCTATTTCTAACGGCGCTGGCGGAGCGTGGAATAGATCATTAAATACCTCAATCACTCGAGACTTTTTAATAGGCTTGGCAATAACGTCGTCCATACCGTTTTCTAAATACTCATCACGCTTTTTAATTACGTTAGCGGTTAGTGCAACTATGGGCGTTTGCATCACCAGGTCTTCTTCAATCAGCGTGCTGGCTACATCGAACCCTGTCATATCGGGCAGCTGAATATCGAGCAAGATTAGGTCGTACTGTGTTTCTCTGGCTTTATCTAAGGCTTCTTGGCCGGTCATGGCCACGTCAACTCGCTGGCCGAGCTTTTCAAGCAGCGCTTTAGCTACCATCACATTCAGCTCAATATCTTCTACCAGTAATATGTTTAAGCCTGTTACATCAAGCTCTGCCACTTTCATCGGGCTATTAGAAATTTGAACCGGAAGAATAATTTCAAAGCGCGTGCCCTTACCTACGGTACTGGTAACGTTAATTTCACCGCTCATCAAATCGACCATCTGCTTACAGATTGCCAACCCTATTCCGGTACCGGTAGCCGATTGGTGATCTGGGTGATCAACCTGATAATACATGGCAAAAATTTTGTCTATTTCACTTTCAGGAATACCCACGCCGGTATCTTCAATAATAAAGGTAACAAAGGCTTTGTCATTTTCAGGCTTGGTGGCAGAAACCGACAGGCTTACATGGCCTTTTTGAGTAAACTTCACCGCATTGAAAAGGATATTCCACAATATTTGGCGCAGTCGCGTGCCGTCTATTTCAACTAAACGAGGCAATGGCTCTTTTATAGTCGTTTTCAACTCGAGCTGTTTATCTCCAGCAAGTAATCGAATAATACTGCTGAGCTCTTCGGTGAAGTCTTTTAACGATATGGTTTTCAAACTCAGCTCTAGTTTGTCTCTACCAAGTTTGTCTAAGTCGATAATATCGTTGAAAATGTTACCCAATGTTATAGCGCTAGCGTAAATAGTACTTACCCAGCTAAATTGTTCTTCCGAGAGTTCGGTATCGCGAAGCATGCGGCTTAAGCCCACAATGCCGTTAAGCGGCGTTCGTAGCTCATGAC
This sequence comes from Alteromonas sp. RW2A1, assembly GCF_001886475.1. Taxonomy (NCBI): domain Bacteria; kingdom Pseudomonadati; phylum Pseudomonadota; class Gammaproteobacteria; order Alteromonadales; family Alteromonadaceae; genus Alteromonas; species Alteromonas sp. RW2A1. The sequence continues at coordinate 3,295,676 of NZ_CP018031.1, forward strand.
TGATGGTGGCAATAAAGCGAGTTTTATCTGTGTTGGCTTTTGCTGCTGCATTTTCCGCTTGTTTGCGCTCGGTCATATCTCGACCAAACGATAGCAAACCCAGTCTGTTACCTTCTTTGTCGAAGAAAGGAACGCGCTTCATTTCGAAGTAACGACGTCTGCCATCGGCAAATTTAAGCCACAATTCTTCGGTAATACTGGCATTTGTCTCAAGTACTTCGTTATCACTAGCAACAATTTGTCGTGCTAACTCTTCTTCGTAGACATCTTCTGGGGTTAGCCCAAGCAGCTCTTGCTCAGTCTTACCTGTCATTAACTCGGCAATACGGTTACAGCCTGCAAACTGCCCTTCTTCATTGCGGTAGTATATTAAATCTGGCGATGCATCGATAATAGAACGCAGTAAAGTCGATAATCTGCGCGCCTGAGCTTCTTGTTCAGATTTGTTTTTTATCTCTTGTTCCAAGTCTTTAAAGAGCCCTTCGCGCTCTTCTTGGGCAATTTTGCGCTGCTCAATTTCGTGATTTAACTGGCGTATGTTGCTCTGAAGCTCACGATTTAAAAACACATCTTCCTCACGAAGACTTTCAAGTTGGCTAACCACTTCTTTCAAATTTGTGCGTGAGTTTTCAAGCTGCTTTATAAGCTCACTAAAAAAATACAATACCCAGGGTGCCGAGAGCATAGTAAGCACCACTGCACTGATAAAATCATCGGGCTGTACCTGACTTCCCAGGCTTACACGAATGACATATGAGCCACCCAAGGTAAATACCAGGGAAAATACAACAAATAAAATACTGAGTTTTAAGGTGCCGAAGCGCTGCACAAATTGGGCAAATCGAATAGCCCAAGAATCATTAGGGGAGTCTGAATGCATGTACGTCTAGTCTGTAACCATTTTCTCTATCCTATCAGGCTTTATCGTTTTCTGGAATGCATCAAAAAGTGCCATAGACTCGTGCAGTCATCTTTGGCGATGATAATTTAGACAAAGGCTTCTTCTTTTAGGTTTCAGACTCGTCTATGGCTACATCAAGAGCTTGAGCACTTATCGCTTGGTTAATCAAATAACTGCGAAGCTTATTTAAGGGAAACGCAGGGCCAGGATCAACCTTTCTTCTTGGTGCTATTTCCTGATGACCTACAACATACCTAATATGATAGTGATTACACAGTACTTTGCATAATTCAAAAGTACGGAGCAGCTGTCGTTCGTTGTATCTATGCCAAAAAGTTTGAAGCGGCGCTGATGAATTGGCGTTTGTATGAACAAATACCTCGCCGGGCTGATACTTTTTACCAAACCAACTTGAATATTCACCGTGGCCGCTGGCTTCAAGCTGACCCGCATTGTCTAACTCAATGCCAATAGAGTAATTATTTAACTGCTGGCGCCCGTCGAAGCTACTTTTACCTGCATGCCATGCTATGGCATTAAACGGTAAGAGTTGCACGATGTCACCATTTTGCCCCACTACAATATGGGCTGACACCTTACTGTCTTTGTTCTGCATATGCTTAACAGAAGATGCCAAGCTACCACCGCCGGTGAAGTGAATAACAAGAGTATCGGGCAACTCTTTAAATTCACCTGACGTATTCAATGTGGTGACGTGAGAAATGTTATCACCTGATAACCTATGATTATGAAGTTTTATTGTCTCTGATATCGTCGAATATAGCATGGTCACAACGTTTATTACTCTGCTTGCTAGCGAGTTTGACTGCAGTGAATTCTAACTACTCTATATTCACACGATTACGCGTAATTGATTAAATTTTACTCAATATAGCAAATTACTTATTATAAGTGGAACGGTTTATTTACAAGTAAATAAAAATACAAAAAACAGGCGCTTGACTAGATAAAACAAAGAATTTACTGAATAATTATTCAAATAAAATTAATGAATGAGAAGTATTATCATTTATTTGAAATTTTCATTTACCCAAAATCACTTTATAACATTATTGTTACAAATCTAAATTAGTGCATGTATAGCATTGATAAGGCTATTATTTTTTATCATTATACTAATTCACTAGTTCCATAGCTTTTTTTAGGTTTGATTTTAGTTTTCAATGTGGGTATTTTGTACGGCCCGCATCGCATCAATGCATAAAAATGCGGAACGGCTGGAACCCTCTAATAATAATTAACGACAAGAAAGACGCATGTGCCGGCGTTATTCATCAGAATAATTGCTTGAGCACGAAAAGATGTCTAATTATGTTTCGATACGCAAACCTAGGCGCATCTGCACGCAACGCATACCTTGCCCAGTCTAAAGGTTGAAGGAGTTAATAGATGAGTTTATACAATCCCAACGATTCCCGGGATAACTGTGGGTTCGGCCTAATAGCCCACACTCACGGGGAAGCCAGTCATGAATTGGTGACCACTGCAATTCACGGTTTAGACCGAATGCAACATAGAGGCGGTATCGCTGCCGACGGTAAAACCGGTGACGGCTGTGGTTTATTGCTACAAAAGCCAGACGCCTTCTTCCATTCCATCGCCTCTGAGAACGGCTGGAAGCTGAGTAAGAAGTATGGCGTTGGTATGGTTTTTTTGAATCAGGACCCTGTACTAGCGCAAGCCGCGCGTGAAGTACTCAATGAAGAATTAGAAAAAGAAACCCTGTCTGTGGTGGGTTGGCGAGAAGTGCCAGTTGACACTTCTGTGCTTGGCGAACTTGCCCTTACCGGAGTACCACAAATAGAACAGGTTTTCGTTAATGCCCCTGCGGGATGGAGAAAACGCGATCTAGAACGTCGTCTTTATATGATTAGACGTCGTGCTGAAAAGCGCCTTGAAAACGATCCAGACTTTTACGTTGCCTGTTTATCTGGGCTTGTAACTATTTATAAAGGCTTGGTAATGCCGAAAGACTTACCAACCTTCTATCTTGATCTAGCTGACGAACGCATGAAAAGCGCCATTTGTGTTTTTCACCAGCGTTTCTCTACAAATACCTTGCCTCGTTGGCCTCTTGCTCAACCATTCCGTTTTCTTGCTCACAATGGTGAAATTAATACTATTAAAGGGAACCGCGATTGGGCTATGGCTCGAGCAGCGAAGTTTTCAACGCCGCTTATTCCAGATTTAAAAGACGCAGCACCTTTTGTTAACACTGAAGGCTCAGATTCGTCGTCTTTAGACAATATGCTTGAGCTATTCCTCGCAGGCGGTATGGATTTATTCCGCGCCATGCGTTTATTAGTGCCGCCGGCGTATCAAAACAACAAAACAATGGACGACGATCTACGTGCATTTTACGAGTTCAACTCTATGCACATGGAACCGTGGGATGGCCCTGCGGGAATCGTGTTAACCAACGGCCGTCACGTTGCATGCAACTTGGATAGAAACGGCCTTCGTCCAGCGCGCTACGTTATTACCAAAAATGGTTTTATTACCCTTGCTTCAGAAGTAGGTATTTGGGATTACGAGCAGTCAGATGTAATCGAAAAAGGCCGAGTTGGGCCAGGTGAAATGCTTGCGGTAGATACGTATACCGGCAAAATTTGGCGCTCAACTGAAATAGATGAAGAGCTTAAGGCAAGACACCCCTATAAAGAATGGCTAGAAAAGCACATTCGTCGTCTTACGCCAATTGAAGAGCTAGATGCATCTCTTATCGGCAAACGAGTGTTTGACGACGATGCCATGGCCGTATATCACAAGCTTCACGCATACAGCTACGAAGAAATTCAGCAAGTCGTGAAAGTGTTGGCAAAAGACGGTCAAGAAGCCGTTGGCTCCATGGGTGATGATACGCCGATGGCGGTTATGTCGTCTCGTCAACGCACCATCTACGATTACTTCCGTCAGCAATTTGCACAGGTAACAAATCCGCCTATCGATCCGCTGCGTGAAAATCACGTGATGTCGCTGGCAACTTGTATAGGCCGCGAGCAAAACGTATTTAGCGAAACCTCGGGTTACGCCGATCGCGTGTTGTTCGACTCGCCTATATTGATGTATACCGATCTTAAACAGCTTCGAGAGTTTAACCCAGAATACTATTATTCTGAGGTCATTGAACTTCAGTACGCTCCTCAAGAAGGCTTGAAAAAGGCTGTTGAGAGAATTTGTAACGAAGTGGAAATGCTGGTTAAGAACAAGCGCGCGGCGTTTGTCATACTTTCAGATCGAAATATCAAGAAAAACCGTTTGGTAATTCCTGCAGCTATGGCCGTAGGTGCGGTTCAAAAGCGTCTTGTAGAAAAATCTCTACGCTGCGATGCAAACGTAGTAGTTGAAACGGCGAGTGCTCGTGATCCTCATCACTTTGCAGTGCTCATCGGCTTAGGCGCAACAGCGGTTTACCCATTCCTTGCATACGAGACCATTGAACAGCTATGTGAAAAAGGCGAGCTAGATATTTCGCCTATGCAGGCCACGTTGAACTACCGTAAAGGTATCAACAAAGGCTTGTACAAAATCATGTCCAAAATGGGCATAAGCACAGTAGCTAGCTACCGCAGCTCCAAACTGTTTGAAGCAATTGGTATCAACAACGAAGTGATGCAGCTTTGCTTTAAAGGTGTAACGTCGCGTATTGAAGGCGCAAGTTTTGATGATTTCCACCAAGATCACATTAACTTGAACCGCATTGCTTGGCTAAAACGCAAGCCTATTTCACACGGCGGTTTACTTAAATACGTACACGACGGCGAGTACCATGCGTACAACCCTGACGTTGTAAAAACGTTGCAAAAAGCGGTAGTTTCTGGTGAATACACCGACTATCAAGAATATGCCAAGCTAGTGAACGAGCGTGCGCCGTCGCATATCCGCGACCTGCTCGCGCTAAATCCTGAATGCGATCCTATTGATATAAGCGATGTAGAAGGGCCGGAGAATCTTTTCCCGCGCTTTGATACTGCAGCAATGTCAATTGGCGCACTAAGCCCAGAGGCTCACGAAGCCTTAGCCATTGCAATGAACCGCTTAGGTGGGCAATCGAACTCTGGTGAGGGTGGCGAACATCCATCTCGCTTCGGTACCGAGAAGAACTCAAAAATTAAGCAAGTGGCTTCAGGCCGTTTTGGTGTAACACCGCATTATCTGGTAAATGCTAACGTCATTCAGATTAAAGTGGCCCAGGGCGCGAAACCCGGAGAAGGTGGTCAGCTACCTGGTGATAAGGTGAATAAGTACATTGCACAGCTTCGTTTCTCTGTGCCAGGTGTAACGCTTATTTCACCACCACCGCACCACGATATTTATTCTATTGAAGATTTAGCCCAGCTTATCTTTGATTTGAAGCAGGTTAACCCAACTGCACTTATTTCTGTGAAATTGGTATCGGAGCCTGGCGTAGGCACAATTGCAACTGGTGTTGCAAAAGCATATGCCGATCTTATTACCATTTCAGGATATGACGGCGGAACTGGGGCCAGCCCACTAACCTCGGTTAAATACGCAGGTAGCCCATTCGAACTTGGTCTTTCTGAAACTCAGCAAGCGCTTATCGAAAACGGATTGCGTCATAAAGTTCGCGTTCAAACCGATGGTGGTTTGAAGACAGGTTTAGACGTAGTTAAAGCCGGTATACTAGGAGCTGAAAGCTTTGGTTTCGGTACTGGACCTATGGTGGCATTAGGCTGTAAATACCTAAGAATTTGTCACCTAAACAACTGTGCGACCGGTGTTGCAACTCAAGATCAAAAGCTTCGTGACGACCACTTTATCGGGCTTCCAGAAATGGTAATGAACTACTTCAAGTTTATTGCCCAAGAAGTACGCGAAATTATGGCGTCTATTGGTGTGAGCAAATTCGATGATTTGGTTGGTCGAACTGAGCTACTGAAAGTGCTTGATGGTATTACCGCGAAACAAAATCGTTTAGATTTATCTCCGCTACTTGCGCAGCCTGTAGCCGGTGAGCATACGCGTTTGTTCTGTTCGCAGACGACCAACGCGCCAATGGACAAAGGTGAGCTAAATGCACAAATGCTCACTGATGGACATCGTGCAGTAGCAAATAGCGAGTCGATTACGCTTAAGTACCCCATTCGCAACACAGACCGCTCGGTAGGTGCATTGCTTTCAGGTGAAATTGCAAAACATCACGGTAATCACGACTTCGAAGATACCCCGATTAAGGTTGAACTTACCGGTACAGCCGGGCAAAGCTTCGGTGTGTGGAATGCAGGTGGCTTACACATGCATTTAGAAGGTGATGCAAACGATTATGTGGGTAAAGGTATGACTGGCGGTAAGCTGGTTATCCACCCGCCAAGAAACATCGAATTCGACGCACACGACAGCGCAATTATGGGTAACACCTGCCTATATGGCGCAACTGGCGGTAAGTTATTTGCTGCCGGCCGTGCAGGTGAACGTTTCGGCGTTCGTAACTCTGGCGCTATTGCGGTTGTTGAAGGCATTGGTGACAACGGTTGTGAATACATGACCGGCGGTATTGTTGCAGTGCTTGGCCCCGTGGGCGTTAACTTCGGTGCCGGTATGACAGGTGGTTTTGCTTACTTAATGGATGATGGCGACGACCTTGAAAACCGCGTTAATGCTGATCTCGTTGATATTATGTCAATTGACGACAAGGCAATTCTTGCCGAGCATTTACGTGGCCTGATTAATCAGCATTATGAAGAAACAGGCAGCGAACACTCGTTGTCATTGCTTACTGACTTCAATGCAACACTATCACGCTTCAAGCTTATTAAGCCTAAAACCAGTGATGTGAAAAACTTACTTGGTCACATCAGTCGTTCAAGCGCAGAACTGCGCATTCAGGCTCAATAGGAGGATTTAGTTAATGGCAAAGAACGTATATCAATTTGTCGACGTTGAACGTATCGATCCGCCTAAAAAGCCGATCATGGTGCGTAAAGAAGAGTTCGCTGAAATTTATCAGCCGCTGAGTCAGTCGCAAACCGAAGGCCAGGCAGATCGCTGCCTGGACTGCGGTAACCCATACTGCGAATGGAAATGCCCAGTGCACAACTACATTCCGCAATGGCTAGACTTAGCGAACGAAGGCAGAATTATAGAAGCCGCAGAGCTTTCACATAAAACAAATAGCTTGCCGGAAGTGTGCGGTCGCGTATGTCCTCAAGACAGACTCTGTGAGGGTGCATGTACCCTCAACGACGACTTTGGTGCGGTTACTATTGGTAGTATAGAGAAGTATATTACTGACAAAGCCTTCGAGATGGGCTGGCGCCCAGATATGTCAGATGTTGTTTGGACAGACAAGAAAGTCGCTATTGTGGGCGCGGGACCAGCAGGATTGGCTTGCGCAGATATTTTAGTAAGAAACGGCGTTAAGCCGGTGGTTTACGACAAATATGAAGAAATTGGCGGGTTACTGACCTTTGGTATTCCATCGTTCAAGCTCGAAAAAGACGTGATTAAACTGCGTCGCCAAATCTTTACTGACATGGGTGTTGAGTTCGTACTTAATACTGAAATTGGTAAAGACATAGAGTTCCAAGAAGTTCTAGACAAATACGATGCAGTATTTTTAGGCATGGGAACCTACAAGTCGATGCAGGGTGGTTTTGACAATGAACACGTGCACGGTGTTCACGAAGCGCTGCCGTTTTTGATTGCCAACACCAACCGTGTAATGGGCCTAGAAAAAGACCCCGCTGACTTTATCGATATGAAAGGCAAACGCGTAGTGGTACTTGGCGGTGGTGATACCACCATGGACTGCTTGCGCACGTCTATTCGCCAAGGCGCCAAAAGCGTGACTTGTGCTTACCGTCGTGATGAAGAAAGCATGCCTGGTTCGCGTCGCGAAGTAGTAAATGCGAAAGAAGAAGGTGTCGAATTTAAGTTTAACCTTCAACCACTAGATATTGCTGTTGATGACAACGGCAATGCCGTAGGCGTTAAGTTGGTTAAAACTGAAATGGGTCCACCAGATTCAAACGGTCGTCGTCGCCCTATTGAGGTGGAGGGCTCAGAGCATATTCTTGAAGCTGACGCTGTTATAATCGCTTTTGGCTTCCAACCAAGTCCTGCACCATGGTTTGGTGATTTTGGAATCATGCTTGACGAAAAAGGTCGCGTTCGCGCGCCTAGTGCCGGCAAGTTTGCTTACCAAACTTCTAATCCTAAAATCTTTGCTGGTGGCGACATGGTAAGAGGAAGTGATTTGGTAGTAACTGCCATCGATGAAGGCCGTAAAGCCGCTGAAGGTATTATGGACTTTATGGGCGTTTAGTCTGCTTAGCTCATGAAACCATAAAAAGGGCTTAAACGCATATCGCGCTTAAGCCTTTTTTGTTTTTTATAGGCGCGTTTTTACAGGCTACAATTTCTGTTCTAATACCAGTGTGGATAAATATACGGTATACCCTTTTCGCTTTTGATATACCTGAAAGAACAAAGGTTCAGTTGAAGTTCTTCGCTATTCTTTTTACTATCAAATAAGTGTTAATCCAAATACTCTATCTATACGGGATATGAATCCGTGTATAAGGTTAGCGCAACAATATATAAATATAATGAGAATGTGTTCACCATGAATAACAAGTTAAGCTTTTTGCCCAGTACACAACTGTTGCTGAAAACCGTTGCTGTTACCCTTACATTATTGGGGAGTGGGGTTACGCATGCTGATAAACTATCGGTGGCGCAGCAGGAAAAATTACAAAGCGGTGCTGCTATGGGTACGCCAAGCACAGTATCATGCCCTAGTGAGTTCCATTCAATTGTATTGTCTTCAGATGCCACGCAGTGCCAGCAATTTGAAAGCGAAATTCCGGCGGCTATGGTTTACCACACCGCTATGTCTCCATCTCAGGTAATTAGCTTTTACAAAGAGCAATTGCCGATGTTCAAAACCCATCCAGCCGTTAATCAGCGCACGCTCATTACATCAAAAGAACGTCATACCAAAATTGTAATTTCACCAGATAACACGGGTGCCCAAGTCGATATTTTGGTGGCTGCGAAATAGCTAGCCTTTAGGGAGAGCGTTGTAAAATGACAGACTTAACTCTCCACAACCAGCCCGATGCCACCGCAATGCTTGAACAAATGCGCAAGGGTGAGTGCACCAGCAAGCAACTTGTGAAAGCAAGTCTGGAAAGGCTGCGTTTTGTAAATCCAATATTAAACGCGGCAACTCAAGTGTTTGCCGAACAGGCATTAGCCGCCGCTGAAAACCCCATTGCCGGGCCGTTATCAGGCTTACCAATAACCCTCAAAGAAACGTATGCCCTGGCAGGTGAGCAGATTACTATTGGTAGCCGGCGCATGCAGCCTATTCAATGTTCAAAGGATGCTCCAGTCGTTGAGCGACTAAAGGCGGCAGGAGCCATTGTTATTGCGCGAAGCAATGTTCCTGAATTTGTGATGACGGCCGAAACGGATAATTTGCGCTTTGGCCGCACCAATCATCCAAAAGATCAACGTCTTGTTCCTGGAGGCTCTACCGGTGGCGAAGGCGCACTTGTCGCCAGTGGCGTATCACCTATGGGCTTTGGTACTGACATTTTAGGCTCTATACGCATCCCTGCTGCGTTTTGCGGTTTAGTTGGCTTTAGACCGCACTCTGGAGCAATAAACAAAACTTCGGTATATCCTCAATCAGGGCCTTATTTTGAAACATTCAATGGAATAGGCCCACTCACCAGAAGTGTGCGCGATGCTCGCCTTGCGTATTCCGTAATAGCCGACACGCCTCCACAACCGCCAGCAAGCATAAATGGATTACAACTAATTGCTCCGCGCAATTACCCATTTGAGGCGAAAGACCAGTGTATTAGCTCGGCCTATGAAGCTGCACTAAAAGAGTTGCAAGTAGCCGGTATGAGCAAGCATGAACCGGTTTTTAACGATATTAAAACGCTGTTTATGAATGTTCCAAAACTGGTTACTGGTGAAATGATTTCCACATGGAAAAAGTGGCTATCTAGCGAAGGTAAGCCCTTTTCGACCATAAGCGAAGCGCTGCGTCAAATAACAGGGCGCCCTACCGTACAGCATGGCTTTTTCCTATGGCTTTCGCTTATTCATTGTCTATACCGGCCTCGAGGACAGGCTGAGTTAGCTAGTGTTATAGAAACCTATGAACAGGCGCGAAAGCACTACCGGCAGTTAATGGGGCCTGACGGAATACTGTGCTTACCCACGCTGGGCATGCTTGCCCCTGAACACGGCGCAATGAATAAAGCGACATTAATGAAACCAGGCCTGAACAAACAGATTACTGCTCACACACTGGTTAACATACTCGACTTATCTAGCATTACCGTACCTGCTCGCGGATTTGCTGACAAAAAAACCGGGTTACTGCCGGGTATTATGCTTGCAGCTGTTCCAGGTAACGAAGGCGCGCTGCTAGATGTAGCTGCGGTACTTGAAAAAGCATTGCGATAGCGACTCTTAATTACCCCTCTACTTATTTTTCATAACCTCTGATTTCACAATTACCTCTCATTCCCCCTCTCATCACAGACTTTCACACTTAATAATCATTATTGGCATCTGCATTGCAAAGTCACTAGTACCAAAGGTCTAGCTTGATTAAGCGTCACCTTTTTGACGCTGATATTGATTGAAATATGTGAGGATAAAGATGGAATTGGCAATTATTTTAATGATGTTACTTATTGTCGTTGCTCTAGGCGCCATAAAATTGTCTGACGGAGGAATGGCATTTCCATTTCGTCGTAAGCCGCAACTTTTTACCCAAGTGGAATGCTCATTTTTAACGTTAATTGAACAAGCCGTTGGCCGTGAATTCAGAGTAATGTGCCGAGTTCGCCTCAACGACATGGTGACAGTTCGTCAATCGACAAAAAAGAAAACTGCCACGCAAGCAGTATCTCGAGCATCAAGTCGTCAGCTAGATTTTGTGCTTGTTGAGAAAGACACCATGAGCCCGGTTTTAGCCATTGATTTAGTACATAACCAAGGCAAAGACGGCTATAAAACACAAAAAGACTGGTTTGTTACAGGCGCACTAGACGCTGCAGGCGTGCCTCATGTGCGTATTAAAGTGAAATCTGGTTACAGCGTGGAAGATATTCGCGAGTGTCTTGAAAATAAACTTGTCCCCTATCGCCGTCTTCAGCAAAAAATGGCGCAACAGCCTACACTTAACCCAGAGCCAACAAAACGCCCTACTCGACCAATAAGATCTAGCCGCCCTGCCGCAGCTTAATTAGATTACCTCCTCTTCCCCCTGCCTTTGTTGTATCGCTATCTAACGATTAGCCACTACAACAAAGGCATTTTTCTATCAGTTTTCTCCCATTACTTATACAATTACGAATATATATCTATACAGTTGCTAGTTTTAGCACTGCTATAATCTTTAATGAAGCCGTGCAATAGCACTCATTAACACGCTCACATGTCGGTAAAACTATGAAACGAATTGGTATTTTAGGTGCAATGGATGAAGAAGTTGCGCTACTGAAAGCGTCGCTTGACGATTTGAAAGAAACTAAGTGGAAGCATTTAACGTTTTACGAAGGCACACTAAGTGGTATCGAAGTTATTTTGGTAAAATGCGGCATTGGTAAAGTTGCAGCCGCCATAGCAACAACTGTTCTTATTGAGCAGTACGCCCCCGATGCAGTAGTGAACACTGGCTCTGCTGGTGGCTTTGATAAGAATCTTAACATTGGCGATGTCGTTGTAGCTACCCACGTTATTCATCACGATGCCAACCTTACGCACTTTGGGTACAAATTAGGCCAATGCGCAGGTATGCCTGAAGATTTTCGCTGTGATGACGCCCTTATCGACACCGCCAAAAAAGCGACAGCACACATTTCTGAAATACAGTCGACAAGCGGACTCATTTGCACTGGCGACGCTTTTATCGGTAGCGACGAAGCCGTAGCAAAGCTAAGAGAGGACTACCCCGAAATGAAAGCGGTTGAAATGGAGGGCGCAGCCATTGGGCAAGTTTGCTATATGCTGAACACGCCGTTCCTTGTTATTCGCTCTTTATCCGATATTGCTGGTAAAACCTCCTCGGTTAGCTTTAAAGAGTATTTGGACACCGCCGCTAAACATTCTGCAGAGCTTGTAATGGCTATGATCAAAGACTTTGCTTAGCTCGCTTTGGCCTTGCTTTGTTGCTTAATCATGTTTAATGATCATGCAGCCTAGTCATGTCGCTTGAGCATGTCGCTTGAGCATGTAGCCTGATATGCTGCCTAAACTTTTCCCTAGCTAAGGCTTGATTTAATAATGGACTTTTTAGTTAGCGGAATTGACTTTAAGCCGCTATTAATACTTTGGTTGGCCATCGCCGTAGATGCATCTTGGCGATGGCCTCAACAAACCCACCCGCTTACGCTTATGCGCTATTTGGTCAATCAAATGGGGCGCAAAGTACTTCCTTCTCAAAAGTTTGCGGCTAGCCAGCATTATATTTCGGGTGCTTTGGCGGCTGTTGTACTGCTCAGCCCTCTTGTTGTCTGTCTTGGCATATTGGTATCAATCGCTCAATACCCTGTGTTTTTTGAAGCCATAATTATGGTGGTGTTACTCGACTACGGCTATCAACGCCAGCAGTATAAAAGAGTGCTCTTTACCGTAGGGAAAAACAAAAAGTCCTTAGCCCGTGAAATGGTGTCCAGCATCACCGCAAGGCAGTGTGATACGTTAACCGATATGGGCATGGCAAAGGCATCTATCGAGTCGCTGTGGCTTAAGTTTTTGTATCTATTTTGCGGCGTTATTTTTTATTATGTCGCTTTTGGGGCTATGGGTGCGTTAATTTATCGACTGCTGCTTTTAACATCCTGGCAATGGCATTACCGCGACCCAAAAATGGCGTTATTTGCATTACCAGTAAGGCGTATTGTTTCTATTTTAGTAATCCCCCCAGCAATAATTGGCGCGTTAGCGACCTTAATAAGTAGCAAACCTATAATGGGTATTAAGGCTATGAAGCGCTGCCCATCAAAGGACAAAACCTCCTTGCTGTTAGCGGCACTTGGTGGCATTCATAATATAAAGCTAGGCGGGCCTGCTATTTATGCTAACCAAAAGATACGCTACCCGCGAGTAGGGGGAAATAGAGATGTTACCTTTTCAAGCATGGTGTATGTAAAGAGAACGGTGATAAATGCAATGATCGTCGTCACAGCCCTTGCAACTCTTGTTATTATGATAATAAATGCTTAGCAGAAGGACTTTTCTCATTCGTACAGCTCGCTATTTAACAATACCTCTCGTTAATAAACAACGTGTCTTAGCGCTTTTTTTACTCAGTATGTGCGCTGTTGCACAAGCATGGGCTCATATGGCAAGTGAGCGAGATTTAAGTGATTTGGATATAAGTGGGAGCCCTGAAACTGATACTCGTAATGAAATTCGTATTGTCAGCTTAGCTCCTCACCTCACCGAATGGGTATACAGCTTGGGGTTAGGCACAAACCTTGTGGCGGTTAGCGATTACAGTGATTACCCTGAAGCTGCAAAGACGCTGCCACGGGTGGCTGATTATCAAGGCATTGATATGACTGCGATTCTCTCATTACAGCCAGATCTTGTTTTGGCCTGGAAAGGAGGAAATAAGCCTCAAGACATACAGAAGCTATCATCATTAGGACTGAAGGTGTTTTATAGTGCAATAACCGACGTTGATGACATTCCCTCCGAATTAATTCGACTAGGTGCAATGACGAATACTGCACCTCAAGCAAAAGCACTGGCATCTGCATTTGCTCAGCAAATAGCGACACTTCGAAACACCTTTTCGAGTAAACCATTTAAACCAGTATTTTACTATTCTTGGGCTGCCCCTCTAATGACAGTGGGTCCGAATGCATGGCCTAACAAATTACTCAATATATGCGGCGCGCAATCTGCATTTTATGACAGCCCTGTTGATTACCCGCAGGTGTCGGTGACCGAGGTATTGAAGCGTCAGCCCGAGGCGTTAATTGCAGCAAGTAAAGAGAGCCCACAAACGTTATCCTCTTTTTGGGCACCACATCGCGAATTCTTGAAAGCCGAGTTAATCACCGTTGACCCAGATATAACAAGTCGTTTCTCGCTGCGACTTGCCGATGAACTAAAACAACTTTGCATTGGTATCAATTCTTAATTGATAAAAGTACTAAACATCTAAAACAAATGCTTGGGTTTGTAGTATCTTAATAAGTGCATTGTCTTATTAATAGCATAGCCGCGAAGGAAAAGGTCAACATGCGATTGGTCGTTACTGGTTTTTTAGTTGCTGTAGGTATTGCGCTATTTCTATCTCTACAGTTTACAGCTAAAGCAACTACTCAAAAAGAAGTTGAGGCCTCTCCATACTTGCTTGAACGAGTAGCAAGTAATGACTGGCTGCTTATCGACGTTAGATCTCCTGAGGAATATGCCGACGGTCATATACCTGGTGCTATTAACATGCCCCACGAGAATATAAACGGTTACTTAAGCAAACTTGAACAACACAAAAACAAACCTATCATCATTTACTGCCGTTCGGGTAGACGAGCCAAGCTTGCTATGAAGGTATTACAAGAGCACGACTTTACTGATGTTATGCATCTTGAAGGCGACATTCTAGGGTGGAACGAAGCGGGTCTCGCTTTAGAACAGATGTAACCACTGGTTAAAACGTTCTAACATGTTCCTGTTATTGAAGAATTCACTCTCTTTATGAACGAAAGCAACGCTGTGTTCCCTTCTCGTCTATGTGATACACTTTTTTCATGACATTTTTTTCGTGAATCCCATGAAGATAGATATTGCTACTCCCGCTATGCTATTCCCTGCTATTTCGTTACTGCTTTTAGCGTATACGAACAGGTTTCTTACTTTGGCAACCATTATTCGGAATTTCTCAAAAGAGGAACGCAACGATAATACGGTAGCCCAAATAACCAATTTACGGCAACGAATTCAACTAATAAAGCGTATGCAAATTGCCGGCGTTGGCAGCTTCTTTCTTTGCGTAGTATCAATGCTTGCCATCTATCTCACCTATCAAAAAGTAGGTAATTGGATCTTTGCCGCTAGCTTAGTGTCGTTGCTTTATTCTTTGTGGATGTCTGTAAGAGAAATACTGATTTCTGTTGAAGCGCTTGATGTCCACCTAGATGGAATGAAGGACGATAGTTAAAAAATGGGGTCGAATATAGAGAAGCGCGATGAAGCTGCTTTGAGTACAACAGGCTCTGCTGAAACAGCCACAGACACCATTACTTTTATTCAACTGAGTCCAGAACATTTTGAAGGTGTAATTGAGCTGGGTAATTCGGTTCACGGTGATAATTATTTAACGCCTGAGTTACTGGCTAATTATTACAACCGCAGCTTTCATAACAATATTAATGCGAGCTGGCTTGCCCTGCAAAACAATACAGTTGTAGGTTTTAGACTTACCTTTGCTCATACCCAATGGACACAAGATAAATGGTGTTCTCCACACTTGTGGAACGTGGATAAAGAAAAGGTATGCTACTTTAAGTGCAATACGGTTAGCCCCTTAAAGCAAGCTTTAGGTATTGGCAGCGCGCTATTGGCAAAATCCATAGAGAGTGCTAAAGCACAAGGCGCCGTTGCTGGGCTTGCACATATTTGGCTAGCAAGTCCTGGAAATAGTGCATTTAAGTATTTTTCGAAAAATGGTGGAGTGCTTGTGAGAAAGCACGCGAACAAATGGCAGCACGCTTCTATCCACGAAGGCTACGACTGCCCAGTTTGTTCTGGGTATTGTGAGTGTGAAGGCGCAGAGATGCTCCTTTCGTTTTAAACGCACTTTTGTCAAAAAAAAGCCCGCTCAAATTAGCGGGCTTTCGAATAGAATTTTAGTGAAGCATTAAGCTAGCGTGATACGGGCAAACTTGCGTTTACCTACCTGATACACGTTTTCACCTTTTTCGGTAATCACTAAACGGGTGTCTTCTACTTTGTCGCCGTTTATTTTAACTGCGCCTTGTTTAATCATGCGCATGGCATCTGACGTTGAACCAACAAGCTTCGCTTCTTTTAACAAATTGCCGATAGCGATGCCTTCGTCGCTTAATGCAATTTCAAGCTCTGGCATGTCATCAGGGATAGCATTTTTCTGGAAGCGTTGGATAAAGTCTTGGTGTGCGCCTTCTGCTGCTGCATCGTCGTGGAAACGAGCAATGATTTCTTTTGCCAGCATGATTTTAATATCGCGAGGGTTCTCTCCGCTTTCAACGCGAGCTTTAAGCTCTGCAATTTCCTCAAGAGGACGGAAGCTAACTAGGTCATAGTAGCGCCACATCAAATCATCAGAAATAGACATTACCTTACCGAACATCTCATTAGGCGTGTCTGTAATACCAATGTAATTGTTCAACGACTTTGACATTTTCTGAACGCCGTCTAGGCCTTCAAGTAGCGGAACCATCACAATCGACTGCTGCTTTTGCCCCTGCTCTTTTTGAAGCTCACGCCCCATAAGTAGGTTAAAGCGCTGATCGGTACCGCCTAACTCAACATCTGATTCAAGAGCCACAGAGTCCCAACCTTGCACCAGCGGATACAAGAACTCGTGAATAGCGATAGGCTGGCCGTTGTTGTAACGCTTTTTAAAGTCATCACGCTCTAGCATACGGGCAACGGTTTGGCTTGCTGCAAGTTTGATCATGCCCGCCGCACCAAGTCCGTCCATCCATTCAGAGTTAAAACGAATTTCTGTTTTCTCTTTGTCTAAAATTTTGAAGACTTGCTCTTGATACGTTTTAGCGTTTTCTAATACTTGCTCTTTGCTCAACGGCTTGCGGGTAACGTTCTTGCCCGTTGGATCGCCAATAAGGCCGGTAAAGTCGCCAATGAGAAAAACGACTTTATGCCCAAGCTGTTGGAAAGTGCGCATCTTGTTAATTAGCACAGTGTGACCAAGATGAAGATCAGGCGCAGTAGGATCGAAGCCAGCTTTAATTGTTAGGGTTTTTCCAGATTTTAATTTTTCAATCAAATCCTCTTCAGGGAGAATTTCATCAACGCCCCGTTTAATCTCAGCGAGAGCCGTTTGCCAGTCAGTCATTTGTTAATCACACTCTTTGATAACAGTCATTTATTAATGAGCGGCATTTTACGCATACAAGGGAACCATTAAAAGGTTTAGTCGTCAAAAATCGGAATACCAAACGTCATATTACCGGTAAGGGCATTATGGTTGATCAAAGTGGTGGCTAAAAATGGCAGGTCAAAAGCGTCAAAGTAAATTAGCAACACAGGGGAGCATCACCATACATGCTTATATTTTATACTAATTTGTAACGAGAAAAGTTGCATTTGTATGCAACCTATGTGAAATAGTATTATCGAGATAAATAATGTGAAAAATGGTACCCTGCAGACAAGGTTTCTCTGGTGGTCAGTAGTATGAGAAAGACATTAGACGCTTCTAAAGCAGTCAATTTAATTAAAAAGTTACCAAAGCAGCACCGGACAGGCTTGGCCATTGCCAGCATGTTTTTAGGCGCGCTAATCCTTTTACCGTCAGAGCCGGTGGAAGCGAGTCGTCACACCGAAGCAATGGCACTTGATGCGGGTGTTCGCTATCCTATTGCTATTGATCTAACGCCTTCCTCTGATGTTTTTGTGGGCGAAGACGAGTCGTCTTGGCATACCTACAAGGTGCGAAGCGGCGACACCCTAGCTAAAATTTTTAAACGAGCCGGGTTCACATCACGGGATGTTTACAATGTCACTAACGCTGGCGAGTTAACTAAAACCCTCGTAACACTGCTTCCCGGAGATGAGCTTTCATTTAAAGCAGATAATGAAGGCCGTTTTAGTGAACTCAAATACGCGCTTTCGCCCACAGAAACTCTATTGGTGCGCCAAGATAAGAGCGAAAGCAATACAAAAAAACTGACCGCAGAGCTGGAAAAGCGAAATGTAGATATTCGCTACAACTTTGCGCAAGGTGAAATTAAATCAAGCTTCTGGAACGCAGCCCGCGATGCAGGCATGAGTAGCAATCAAATAATGAACCTTGCGGGTATTTTTGGTTGGGATATTGATTTCGCAATGGAAATACGCGCTGGAGACACCTTCAACGTGGTGTTTGAAGAACAATATATTGACGGCGAGTTTGTTGGTTATGGCGATATTGTAGCCGCCGAATTTACTAACCAAGGCGAACAGTTCAGCGCCATATTGCATGAAGACGGCCGCTACTACACACCTGACGGCCGCAGCATGCGCAAAAGCTTTTTGCGAGCACCGGTTAACTTTAGATACGTAAGCTCCAACTTTACTAAAGCTCGATTTCACCCAGTACAAAAGCGTTGGAAAGCCCACAGAGGTACGGATTATGTTGCCAAAGTAGGCACACCCGTTATGGCTGCTGGTGATGGTAAAGTAGTGAAGTCATCTTATGACAAATACAATGGTCACCACGTATTTATAAAGCACGGTGAGAAATACACCACTAAATACCTGCACTTTAGAAAGCGCGCGGTAAAAGTGGGTGATACGGTAAAACAAGGGCAAACCATTGGTTATCTCGGCAGCACTGGGCTTGCTTCTGGCCCTCACGTTCACTACGAATTTTTAGTGGATGGCGTGCACCGTAACCCCAGAACGGTTCAATTACCAAAGGCATTACCTATTGCAAAAGAAGAACGTGCAAGGTTTATGGAAATTGCATCAGTAAGACAAGAGCAGCTGGATAACAACAAGCGTATTATGCTTGCTATGCGATAACACCTTGACTAAACAAACAGCAAAACTAAAGGCCCGGTAAATGGCCAAGTACATTGGTTTGATGTCTGGAACAAGCATGGACGGCGTAGATGCCGTCCTTTGCGATATAACCAGAGATTCTTGCAATACGCTAGCTGCTTACTCTCTACCCTACCCCAAGGAACTTCTTGCTGCGCTTAACGCATTGTGCGTAGAAGGCGTAAACGAACTTAATACGCTAGCCGTGGCCGATAGGCTTGTGGCAGAAGTGTTTGCCGACGCTGTTAACTCGCTGTTAAAGCAAGAGAACCTATCTTCTTTTGATATAACAGCCATTGGATCTCATGGGCAAACAGTCAGACACCATCCTAATTGCGACGTGCTTTCGGTAAGCTTTGGCAAAGACAATATACGCGGTTTCACGTGTCAAATTGGAGATGCAAATACGTTAGCAGTATTAACGGATATTGACGTAGTCGCCGACTTCAGGAAAAAAGACATTGCACTGGGTGGGCAAGGAGCTCCTCTTGTTCCCGCTTATCACAATGCGGTTTTTTCACACCCATCAAAATATCGAGTTTTGGTAAATATTGGCGGTATTGCAAACATTACGGTTCTTTCGCCGAGTAAACTTCAGCATTCACCTATGGGTTTTGACACCGGTCCAGGTAATACCTTAATGGACAACTGGATTCGACTGCATCTCAATAAAACATACGACAGCAACGGTGAGTGGGCGTCCACAGGCACTGTAAATGAAGAGCTGCTCACTCACATGCTTAAGGATAAGTACTTCGCGCGGCCATTTCCCAAAAGCACAGGGCGCGAGTATTTTAATATAGATTGGTTGAGCAATTACCTATCCTCTTCATTTGCGGCCCACCCGGGCAAAGAGGACGCCAGCTCAGAAAATGAAAATAGTAAAGAAAACGAGCTTCAGCCATGTGATATACAGGCAACTCTTTTAGCATTAACTGCGCACACAATATCTGACGGTATTCAGCACGCGATTAAAGAGACTTTGAGCAAAAACGGTAATGCTGTAGCTGAGGGCATTGAAGTTATAGCCTGTGGCGGTGGAGCTTTTAACCGCGAACTCATGGACCACCTCACCATAGCCTTACCAAATTATAAGGTTTTGACTTCGCACACGTTAGGTATACACCCGCAACATGTTGAAGGAGCCGCGTTTGCATGGTTAGCTTTTGCGAATTTAAATAATATTAAAGGAAATGTGCCTCAGGTTACTGGAGCCAGCAGAGCCGCGGTTCTAGGGGCGCTTTATAAAAAAGAGTAACACGCCCTAGCTTTTACAGACTCAAAACATCTTTATTATAAAGTTTCGCACTAATATCACCTATTGAATCAATCCAAGTTACACCCACCTAAGTATTCACTACGACTAAAGTAGAAACCACAAAGGATACTTAATGACAGATTCAGCATTATTCCAACCCATCGAATGGGCTGGAAAGACATTGCAAAATAGAATGGTACTGGCGCCTATGACCCGAGGCCGCGCAGGAAATGAAAACATTCCTAACAAAATTATGGGCGATCAATACGTTCAGCGTGCCGACGCAGGGCTCATCATTTCCGAGGCTACATCAATATCCCCTGAGGGCGTGGGCTGGGTTAATGCGCCGGGTATCTATACCGACGAAATGGTAGAAGGCTGGCGCTCAATAATAAACCGCGTACACAACGCTGGCGGTAAAATAGTATTACAGCTTTGGCATACTGGCCGCGCTTCGCACAGCGACTTCCACAACGGTGAACTGCCGTTTTCAGCCTCGGCCATAAAAATTGAAGGCGACGAAATTCATACGCCCAAAGGTAAAAAGCCTTACGAAGTACCTCGCGCTATGACGGCCGATGATATTCAGCGCACGGTAAAAGACTTCAAAAAAGCGGCGATAAATGCAAAAGCGGCTGGCTTCGACGGTATCGAAGTTCATGCGGCTAATGGTTATCTCATAAATCAATTTTTAGATAGCCGCAGCAATCAGCGTGATGATGCGTATGGTGGTAGCTTAGAAAACCGTTACCGCTTTCTCTCTGAGGTAATGGATGCCGTGCTTAGCGTTTGGCCAGCACAAGATGTGGGCGTTCGTCTCTCGCCAAACGGTGTATTTAACGACATGGGCGCAGACGATTACAGAGAAACGTTCACCTATGTTGCTCAGCAGCTGAATAAACTGAAAGTAGGCTACCTGCATGTTATGGACGGATTGGCGTTTGGTTTTCACGAACGCGGCGAGCCAATGACCCTAGCAGAATTCAGAGCTTTGTTCGACGGTCTAATTATCGGCAACTGTGGTTACACAAAAGAAGAAGCTGAAAAGCGAATTAGTGATGGCGATGGTGACATGATTGCGTTTGGCAGACCATGGATCACTAACCCCGACCTTCCAACGCGCTTTAAGAACGACTATCCGCTTACACCATTTGATGACCCATCCACATGGTATGGTGGCGGCGAGGAAGGTTATACCGACTACGAAACCTATGAGGAATCTAGCGGTAAAGAGGCGATGTCCTCGCTAACCTAACCCTCACTACCATGAAGTGATACTCAAAAGCGCCTAATCGTTTTACTGCGATTAGGCGTTTTTATTTGAGGTACCCGCCCTAGCCGCCACATCATTTGTAATCCTTTTTATCACAGAGCTGTAAAAATTGAATAGTACGCACGGCGATACTGATAAGCACTGTGGCTTCTAAAGCTACCGTAATCACTGAATGGAGAACGTTATGCCCTACGATAAAAAAAGCGACTTACCTGAACAGGTTCAAGATAACCTACCCTCTCATGCCGAAGAAATTTTCAAAGAGGCATATAACAATGCCTATGAACAATATAAAAACCCGGACGATAGAGATGGTGATGACTCACGAGAAGAGGTTGCCTTTAAAGTAGCTTGGTCGGCAGTAAAGCAAAAGTATGAGAAGAATGAAAACGGTGATTGGGTGAAGAAATGATAAGACCTACTGTCTTTTAATGCGCCGCTTGGCAAATTAACGCAGAAAATTTTTGTCATTCAATAAATTGTTACAAGTTGCCAGTAGCTATTAAGTAGGAGTACTGTAGTGTAAGTGTACACAATTTAATCAAGGGATTGAGCCTCATGCTTTCCATTAACCAACTTACAAAAACCTACTCTAACGGCGTGCGTGCCCTCGACGGTATTAATTTAAGTATTCCTAAAGGAATGTTCGGTCTTTTAGGGCCAAATGGCGCTGGCAAATCATCACTAATGCGCACTATTGCAACCTTGCAGGCACCAGATTCCGGCAGTATCACCTTTGACGGTACCGACGTAATTGCGAGTCCCAATGAATTGCGTCAGCGTCTTGGTTACCTGCCACAAGATTTTGGTGTTTACCCTAGAATAAGCGCAGAAAAACTATTGGACCACCTGGCCATTTTAAAAGGGCTAAGTAACAAAGCCGAACGTAAAGAAGCAGTAGAAGGCCTATTGGTACATACCAACTTATGGCAGCACCGGGATAAAGCAGTAAGCGGCTATTCAGGAGGAATGCGACAGCGGTTTGGAATAGCTCAGGCATTACTAGGCGATCCAGATTTAATTATTGTAGATGAACCTACCGCTGGGCTGGACCCAGAAGAGCGCAACCGATTCCATAATTTACTGGTGAGTCTTGGTGAAGAAAAAGTGATTATTCTTTCCACACACATAGTTGATGATGTCTCGGAGTTGTGCCCGAACATGGCCGTTCTCGGGCAGGGTCAGATCCTTCTCGAAGGCAATCCTATTGAGCTGACCTACCAGCTAAAAGGTCGCATTTGGTGTAAGCAAGTCAGTCTTGAAGAACTAAAGGAAATTGAACAGCAATACAGCCTCATTTCATCGCGCCTTATAGCTGGAAAACATGTTGTTCATATCATGGCTGATGACGCACCGGAAGGGTTTGAAGCCGCACCGGCAAATCTCGAAGACGTCTACTTCTCAACGCTTTACGAATCTCGTAAAAACGCCGCGAAAGCAGCATAAGGAGAGCTGCTATGTTTTTAAAGACGCTTGGTTTTGAATGGCGATATTATCTGCGTCAGCCATCTTTTATCGTTACTTCCTTAGTATTTTTCCTATTGCCGTTTTTAGCTACCGCAACAGACGGCGTGCGCATTGGCGGTGGTGGTAATGTACTTTACAACGGCACCTATGCCATTGCGCAAACCATTCTAATTATGGGAGTTTTTGCACTCTTTTTACTTGTGAATTTTATCGCTGGCACCGCTACTCGTAATCATACTTCACAAATGAGTGAGCTAATCTACACGAGGCCAGTTAACCCTCTGCAATATCAACTGGGGCGTTTTTTAGGAGCGTTGCTGATAACGTTAACGGTGTTTGCAACTGTGCCATTGGGAATTCTAGTTGGCTCACTCATGCCATGGGTTGACCCCGAGCGCGTTGGTCCTACAAATTTTAGTTTTTACTTAACTGTGTTTTTCTATATTACGGTTCCAGGCTTTCTAGCCATGGGTATGATTTTTTATGCGTTGACGCAGCGGGTACGCTCAATGATGGCCGCATACCTTACCGCATTAGGCGTATTTATTGTGTACGTGGTGGGTGGAACGCTCACCAGCGAACCTGAGTATCGCGAGATAGGCGCTTTACTTGATCCATTTGCCTTACGCACTTTTGGCGAACTCAGCCGCTATTGGACTGTGTTTGATAAAAACCAAACTGTCATAGCGCTGGAAGGAGTTTTGTTGCAAAACAGGCTAATTTGGCTTGCTATCGGCGGTATAGTGCTGGTTCTATTCGGGAACTTATTCTCTTTCAAATGGCAACAAGGTAACAAAAAAGTAAGGCCGACAAAGGCATCGAGAGTGCCAGCCCCAAGCGGTAACCGCATTGATTACCAAGCTTCTGCAGCACACCAGTGGCAAAAATTTGTAACAACACTGGGCTTTGAAATGCGCCAGGTTTTGTTCAGCCCAGCCATGATTGTGCTGATGTTATTTAGTATTTTCCAACTCTCTTCTTTGTATGCTGTTCCTTACGGTGGGCTATATGGCACAGACAACTGGCCGCTTACACAAACTATGACGGGCGCTATCGTGGACAATTTTGGTTTAACCATGATGATTGTGCTGATTTACTACAGCGGTGAAATTGTGTGGCGTGAACGCACCAGCGGAATGGGCGATATTATTGAGTCTACCCCCGTTTTTAATGCGGTATTCTGGGTGTCGAAGCTTCTATCTATGTGGGCTGTACTAGCGGTGTTATACGCGGTAGGCATGGTTTTTACTATTTTCTTCCAGCTTTCCCAAGGCTATAGCAACCTCGAACTGGGCTTGTATATCAGCCAACTCTTCTATGTTGAATTACTGCCTTGGATGTGGATAACAGTTCTGGTGTTTTTTATTCAAGTGCTTAGTCCGAATAAGTATTTAGGCATGTTGATCGCTTCAGCCTATTTAATTTCTTCTCTCGTACTTAATCAGATAGGTATAGAGCATAACATGTGGGCAATTGGTGGGGCACCAAACGTGTTATATTCCGACCTGAACGGCTATGGATGGTTCTTAACCGGCTTTAACTGGTACATGCTCTACTGGGGCGCATTAAGTCTGGCACTATCGGTAGTAGGCTATGGCCTTTGGCAACGCGGCCCTGAATCTAAGCTTAAAGATCGCGTTAAGTTGCTTGGCTATCAATTAGGTAAAAGCGGCAAAAGCTTGTTAGCAGCCAGCCTAGTAGTATTTATAGCTAGCGGCGGCTTTATTCATTACAACACCAAAATTCTCAATGAATTTGTAGGTCGAGATGAAGGTCTTGACAGGCGCGCTGAATACGAGCAAAAGTTCGTAGAGTTTGAAAATGCCAACATTCCGGTAATCACCCAAGTAAATGCGTTGGTGGATATCTACCCTCACCAGCGCCGCATTGAAGCTTCTGCTGAAGTAGTGGTTAAGAATAAGCAAGATACTCCTATCAGTCGCGTTTTAGTGTCTTATCCGCAGCATACTCCAGAGTGGAATATCGATATACCCGGCGCAGAAATTGTGGAAATGATGCCAGAATACCGTTCAGCGTGGCTTGAATTCAAAAAGCCGTTGGCACCTGGTGCTGAAATCGCTGGTAACATCAGTGTTGTGAGGGATCACGCTGGCTTCAAAGATCGTGATTTCGATGTTGCTTTGGCCGAAAACGGCACCTTTATCGACAACTATTCACTTTTTCCCGTGATGGGGTTTCGCAGCGACTTGCTAATCAATGACCGCCATGAGCGTCGTAAACGGGATTTACCTGAAAGGCCAAGAGCCAATAAGCTTGAAGATAGTAGTAAGTATTCACAAAGCTTTTTTGGCAAAGGCGTCGACTTTATAGACTTTGAAACCACCGTTTCAACCTCGCCAGAGCAGATCGCCATTGCCCCTGGATACTTGCAAAAAGAGTGGACAAAAAACGGCAGGCGCTATTTTCATTACAAAATGGATTCACCCATGGTGGCATTTTATTCTTTTTTATCTGCCAAACATGAAGTGAAACGCGATAAGCATAATGGCGTAAACATTGAAGTGTATTACGATGCTAAACATTCCTGGAATGTGGATGTGATGATACAGGGCGTAAAAGATTCACTGGACTACTTTGAAGCTGAATTTGGTCCATATCAACATAAGCAAATGCGTATTATCGAATTTCCTGGCTATCGCTCTTTTGCACAAAGTTTTGCCAACACAGTGCCCTATTCTGAAAACATTGGCTTTATTGCAGACTTGCGCGATCCCGAAGCTATCGACTACGTGTATTATGTAACGGCTCATGAAGTAGCACACCAATGGTGGGGGCATCAGGTGGGCGCTGCGGATGTCCAAGGTAGCGCTATACTGTCAGAGAGTTTGTCTCAGTACAGTGCGATTATGGTGCTGAAAAAGCGCTACGGCGACAACCAGATTCGTCGCTTCCTGAAATACGAGCTAGACAGCTATCTACGTGGAAGAAGCGGAGAAATACTCGAAGAAATGGCCTTTATGCGCAGTGAGAACCAACAATACATCCATTATCGAAAAGGCTCGGTGGTGATGATGTCAATTCTGGATCGTCTTGGTGAAGAGCGCTTGAATACGGCGCTTAAACAGCTGGTCGATAACTTTCGCTTTAATTCTAATCCATACCCCACTACGTTAAATCTACAGGCAGAACTCAATGCGGTTGCTACGCCCGATGAGCAAGCATTTATTGCTGATTTATTTGAACAAATCACCTTATATGATTTAAAACTAGATAGCGTAACCGTTGAACCGTTAGGTGATACTTATGAAGTTACGCTCTCAGTTAGTGGAGCGAAGTTCGCTGCCGACGGACAGGGCATGGAAACTGAACAGCCTCTTGATGAGTCGGTGGATATTGCTATTTTTACTGTTGAGCCATCGGAGTTACAGGATGACAGTCAAATACTCTACAAGGCGAAGCATAAGATCGTGAGTGGTGAAAATAAAATTACCGTAACCGTATCTGAAAAGCCTTACTATGCTGGGGTCGACCCATTCGTGAAACTTATTGACCGTGACAGCGGCGATAACGTCAAAAAATTATAAGCAACGAAAAAAGCCGGGCAAATTCAAAGCCCGGCTTCTATACTTGCCTCTTGTCAGTGAACGAAGCTCAACGGCAGTGATATTGCATTGGTCACGAGAAATTAATTCAACGCCTTTTGTCTATCGGTTAATACCGCTAGTTTTTCCAAACATGACATCCATGCGTATTCATGCTGATCGCACTCTTCTTTATTAACGAAGCCGCTTTGCAATAACACTACGTTTATGCGATCCGGCTCCACTTCATTAAAATGGATGTTTACGGAAGTAATATGAGACTCGTCTAAGTTATCTTCCCACGCCCATGAAAAAGCCAATTGCTCATCGGTGAGTATAGTTACGTATTCGCCTGTTAGAGACATTTCTACACCGTTTGGCTCCATCATCTTAATTCGATATCGTCCGCCTTCTTTAAAATCGTTCATCACTTGCGTAACTGAGCAGTTACCCGGCGCAAACCATTGTGACAAATATTCGACTTCATGAAATGAAGCATAAATAAACGAAAGAGGTACAGTAAACGTAACGTCTATGGTGAATTGGTACATAAGTTGGCCTTATTGATTAAGCAAAACCCGAGCTTGTTGATAATTAGCTTGCTGATAATTAGCTGATAATAAACTCTTGATAATCATTAATTCAAAAAGCTCAGGAATTGCGCTTTACAGCACGCATTTGTACTCAGTATCGGCCATACATAAGCGTTGCTTTAACAAATGTTCCCATTGCTAAGTTTCAACTCTGTGTACTCATAAGCGATGCCATACTGGGTTTACTGCCAAAGTGTTGTGCGCACACTCGCTCACTTACACGTAAATACAGTTCATCAATAGCTTCATTACTCATAAATTCATCACTGAAACCTGGTGCGCCGGCATCAATAAAATGTCGTGCAGCTAAAATAAAGTGAGCAATAAGTTGTTTAACGTTATCCGTCCCCATGGCAATACGCATGGTAGTAAGCTCTATACCTGCTTTTTTCTGTTCTTCAGCACTTAGCTCAGAATGCGACGTTAATGCAGGGCACAGCACGATAGTGTTGTTCTGCCCAATACTCACCTGATGGCTAAATGCAGGCTCTAGTGCATCGAAAAAGCGAGTAAATACGTCTTTCGTTAAGCCTGCAGGAGCCATATCAATAGTAAACAATGTACATGGCCATCCGTGGGCGTGCTGTTTTTCGCGAAGTCCGGCATTACTGTGCTCTGGCAACGCATGGCAATTTACTCTTATGAGGGGATGAGAGCTTAAAAAGGCAGTGAATACCTCTGTATTAATCACCTTAGTCATCATACGCTGTTCAAGAGTTTTCATACCGTTAAGCACGTCAAACGCCTTTTCTGAATCAAGAAAGGCACCTTTTATGTAGTACACATCCCAAAACATGGTTTGCGACCAATCAACTCCATCTACACTGCTTCCTTTAGGTTGGAACATACGGTGACCTTGGCCAATAACAACACCTGCGGTAGTGGCGCCGCTACCACATAAATCCTTGGTATAACTATGCACCACGTAGTCAGGTCGGGCTGCTGTATTTTTATGCTGCAAAGGTTGATGTAATACTGGGGTGGCCAACGTTGAATCAAGCATCACTAACGCCCCTTCGGCGTGGGCAAGTTCACTGATGCCAGGAACATCGAGAACGTAACCGTGCGGATTACAAGGAGACTCCATGTAGACATGCATCGATGCCCCCTTGTTTAGGCGCTCAGCATACTGCTGCTTGGTTTGCGCCATAAAGTCGGCGAAACTTTCTTTGTCGTAGCCATCAAACCACGCAATCTGAATATCCATTCGATTTGATCTGGCAAAGTAATCGTGAAGCAGTTGGTAAACCCCGCCATAAACATTCCTAGATACAATTAGCACATCACCGTGGCTTAACACATTTGATAACATAGCATCGATAGCCGCCATGCCTGAGTTAAAGTTCCATGCAAGGTATTCAGAAGCATAGGGGCCTGCCTCCATGTCTACAATGGCGTTGGCTAGTGAAATATTGGTGGGGTTTAACAAGCGCGAGTATATTTGGTGCGTAAATTCTTTGCCTTGAAACGCGTCGTCTACCCACTCGGTGCAGGCATACACATAGGTTGCCGTTCTCACAACCACGGGGGTGGCCGAAAACAGCGCGGTTACGTTGTCAAATAACGGGTAATGCCCTTGCGATCCATTACCACTCGATAAGCTTTGATAGGTAGCACGAAATGGGTTTTGTAGGGTGTCTAAAATTTTAGCGATTTGAAAAGATAAAAATTTCTTGGCGTTGAAGTATGCCACCCTATCCTCTTTATCTAGAGATTGAAGGGTATTACTAGTAATATCCCAAAGCTGCATTACACTGGATTGCGCGCCATATAGGTGGTGCGCGGTTTGTGCTAAAGCCCTGCCATAGTCGCTTTGTTCATCGATACCAAAGTGAGCGAGTTGTTCATTAACCAGCGCCTGTGTAGAGTCTGCTTTTGTGCTGTTGCGCTTAGGAGAAAGCACTTTGGCATGGTCTACCGAAATAGCCTGAAAGTTGTTAGTGTTATTCGACTGCATGATAATTCCGTTAAATGATGACACTTTTAATTAACGGAAATGTAAAACTATATTCACAACTTTAGAACAACCACCCATGCGATAATTGCCTCTTTGGTAGGAAAGAAAAGTTTACTTTATAAGTGAAGGTCTAATGAATTCAAGCTCTGACGGTGCTCTTCAAATTACAATATTAAGCAAAGAGGCAAAGCAAATTGCTAGCGCCATTCTTGATAAGATGGGTAACGAAACAAAACATTGCCCTACCGAGTTTAAAAACCTGGACATTGTGGTTGCATCTAACAATCCTGAAGACGTAAATAAAGATAACGTTGAAGTCTTGCTAGCAGATCCAAACTTAGCCGCCAAGGTTATTCCTTATTGCCATAACCTAAAATGGTGTCAGTCTACATGGGCAGGAAATGCACCTCTTTTTCGTCTTGATAAAACCGATTATCAGCTTACTGGTTTAAAGGGCGTTTTCGGTGAATTAATGCGCGAGTATGTATTCGCTTATTTGCTGCAATTTGCCAGAAATATACCTGCATTTAGTAACAATCAAAGCAAACAACCTCCTGTTTGGCAGGCTGAATCCCGTCAGCCACTCAACGGGTTAACTTTAGGTATTATGGGCTTAGGGAATATAGGACAAGCGCTTATCCCGGTGGCCCACGCCTTTGGTATGAAAGTTATTGGCATGTCGAGAAGCGCTAGCAAGGTCGAGGGTACAGAAGCCATGTACCCCACTTCACAACTTAGTGCGTTTGCCAAGCGCGCAGACCATGTTGTCAATCTAATGCCAGACACTGAACAAACGAAAAATCTGTTGTCAGATAACTTTTTTCAACATCTTAAACCTCACTCCATTTTCATTAACGCAGGGAGAGGAAGCGCAGTAGATGAGCGTGCGTTACTTGATGCGTTGAATAATAATAAGCTGCACCATGCGGTGTTGGATGTGTTTAGACAAGAGCCACTGCCCCCAGAGCATGCTTTTTGGCATCATCCGAAGGTTTCAATCACCGCCCACACAGCGGCAGAATCGCAGCCAGAAGATGTAGCACAGGTGTTTTTAAATAACGCACAGCGCTTTAACAACGGACTACCCCTGTTGTATAAGCTCGACTTTGCAAAGGGCTATTAGTAACTAATGCTCTATGCGTGGGTCTGTTGCAGTCACTTCAATCCTGTCTTGATGTTTTTCATGAAACATCAGTAACTCAGGGTAATCTCGCATATCGTGTAGCTCTCGGAACAGTACCCAATCGACTAATGAGTAAAGGCATATTTCGGGGTAATTCCACCCGCTAAAAAGGCCCTTATTTATCTGGTTTGATAACGACGTTAACACTCCCTCTATACGCTCGCTCTGCAAATTAAAGTAAAATTTCTCCTGCGCTATATCGAAATCAGATCGCTTCAGCAAAAGCAGTTGTACAAATGAGTCGTTCGCAGCGTCAATAAGGGTTAATTGATTTTCAGCCTCCCATGTTAAAGGCTCGTATTGATATTTATCCGCGAGATAGTTGTAGATAATTCGGGAATCAAAAATTATTTCGCTGCCGTCTTCAAGGCAAGGTACTTTCAACGTGGGGTTACGAGAGGCTAATAGCTCCCTATCTGCACCAGAGAAAATCTGTAAGTTTAAAAACTCGTGATCTATTGAGGCAAGTACGATACGAATACGTCTAACGAAAGGTGACGTGGTAGAGCCATACAGTTTCATAAAAACGTCCTACAGCAAATCCATTGTATGGGTAAGTGTAGACACAAAAAGTACGGGTTGAAAATAGAATTTGATGAAAGGACTCTTAGAGCAGATACCATAAAGAGAGTAACGTGTACCTGCCCTATTTTGAACTACGCGCGTTATACGCTAAAGCTTGCTCCGCATCCACAAGTTGTTGTGGCGTTTGGGTTTTGTACTAAAAATCGAGAGCCTTCTAAGCCGTCTACGTAGTCAACAACACCACCAACAAGATATTGTAAACTCATGGGGTCGACCACTAAAGTGACGCTGTCTTTTTCAATCGTCATGTCACCTTCATTTACCTTCTCATCGAAGGTAAATCCGTACTGAAACCCAGAGCAACCTCCGCCCGTTACGTAAACGCGTAATTTAAGGTCTGCATTCTCTTCTTCTGTCACCAGCGCCTTTACTTTGCTTGCCGCTGCATCAGAAAACTCAATTGGCAACGCCGTTTCGACTGACATATTTACCCCTAACGTTAATGACCTATCACGATATTTTACTACGTCTCATTATCTAATACTTGATTATTTCAAGCAAATAAAGCTAGTTTAATTCGCTATTATCGTCGTTCGCCTGTTGCTCTATAGGTAGGGTCAACGTAAATACAGTCTCACCCGCTTTAGAATTCACCTTAATTTTTCCACCCAACACGTTAGTTACCCATTGATGCACAAGATGTAGTCCCAAACCGGAATTACCCGCAGCTCTAGCGGTTGTCACGAATGGGTCAAAAAGTTTGTGTTTAACATCATCAGAGACACCTTTACCATTGTCTTTGTGTTCTATAATCACTTTATCGGTAACACGTCGAATTGAAATTACTATTTCATTATTTGAGTGAACATCAAAGGCATGCTCAACGCTATTTACGATAAGGTTTTGCAATGTCTGTGATAACACTCCCGGATAAGTTTTCATTGTTACATCACAGGGCGAATCAATGGCTAATGCCACTTTTTTCTTTTTCAGAATAGGCGTCAGAGAATGGGCTAAATCGGTTATAAGCTTTTCAAGAGAGAACTCAGTTATATCTTCGCTTCCTCTGTCTGTAGATACTCGCTTGAAACGCTTTATCAAATCTGCACTTCGAGTTAAGTTAGACACAGCTAATTCTGACGCCTCTCGATTGTGCTTAATAAAAGCATGTAGCTTCTCTAGCGTAAGCTTATCGGGTAATGCCTCTTCAAGCTCATCCACACGCCTTCGCAGGCTACTGATAGTCATCAGCGCACCACCTATTGGTGTATTTAATTCGTGAGCTACACCAGAGACCAGGACCCCTAGGGATGCCATTTTCGCTGCTTCAATAAGCTCATCTTGCAGAAGTTGCTGCTCGTTTAATGCCTGTGCAAGTAGTGCTTTTTCCTCTTCTAATCTAGTTGCTAGTAAGCTCAAGGTCATTTCTCGAAATTTATCTTGTAGCAAAAAGAAAATAGAGAGACATGCTATAAGCACTGACAAACAGATCGATGGAACCAGAGAGCTGAAGTAAAGACGCTCATAAATACGCTTAGAGGTGCGGACAAAAAACACTAACGACTCTTCGTCGAGGTCACTTTTAAGGTCGTGCGAAATTCTAACGGCACTGTATACGTCACCGTCCTCACTCCTAATTAAAGAGACTGACGATTTACCCTCGATAGTTCTCCATATTCGAGGTAACGTTTTGTCGGAGGAGAAATCGCTCTTTAACTCTTCGCCCCATTCAAGCGACTTGTTAGGATGAAGGACCCAGTTGCCATTACTTTTTGCAATAAGCAATTGATGATCTTGAGACGTCATCGCCCTTAGGTTACTTATCAAGTCAACGAGTTGATAATTGACGACAAATAAACCTTGGCCAAGCACGTGCTCTTCGAAGTTAATAATTCCTCTTATTGTAGGTACATAAGGAACTTCAACCTTTCCAAACTCAACATTTAAGTCGACATCTGACAAAGTAACATCATTGGGTGTAGATGAGAGCGCGTCCTTTACAAAATACCTGTCGCTCTTGTTTTGAAGTAGCTCGCTAGGAACGATAGACGCCTTGCCATCTTTATAATTTACTCGAAAGGTCTCATCACCTGCGCTATTTATCCATCGTATTTGTGACACCGTTGGTACAGCGAGCCCAAACTGCGCCATTATCTCTTGGGGTAATGCGTCACTGTTGAAACTAAGAATATACTTAAGATGCTTGCTTAACAGCCTTGTACTCTGTTCTATATCACCAACCCGAGCATTAAACCTTTGGTTAGCTTGGCTGAGTAAGGCATTATGGGTTGAAGCAACCTCTGCATTTTTTATACCTTGCAAATATAGAAATACGGCAAATCCTACGGCACAAGATGCAAACAAAGACAGTGCAAGTGACAATGCTGCACTTGGCTTTTTTACAATAAGTACCAGTGTTTTAAGTTGCACTCACACCCACTCTTTCGCACCACTGTTCAAACTCATCTATCATCATGGGTTTTGCAAACAAGTAACCTTGTGCGTAAACATATTTATTTTCCAGTAACTTTTCTTTTTGTTCCTCGTTTTCTACTCCCTCAGCAATGATATTAAAATTGAAACGCCGTGCTAGGTTACGCACCATTTCACATACAGCCAATCCTGCATCTTCATTACCTTCGTCAGATAGCTTAGATACAAAACTTCTATCTACTTTCAAAGTAGAAATGGCCAAATCTGCAATATGAGCTAAAGAAGAATATCCGGTGCCAAAGTCATCAACACTTACCTTCACTCCTAGTGAAAGAAGTCGCTTGAGAACGGGATTTACCTCTTCGTAATCTTCCATCGCCTGGGTTTCTGTAATTTCAACCTCTAACAACTCTGGGGCAATATTGGTTGAGCTGAGTAAACTCACTAACTTCTCAATGAATTTTGTTGAGCTAACATCGCTGCAGGTAACATTGAACGATACCGGAATCTCTAACCCTCTATCACAAAGCCGCTGTATTATCTGAAACGTCTTGTTCATTACTATTGCGTCAATTTTTCCCATAACTCCCGAAGCCTCGGCAATAGGAATAAACATTGAAGGTGGCACAAATTCACCAGAAGCTTTTTTCCAACGCAACAACGCCTCAGCACCGACAACTTTTCCAGTATGCATATTCACTTTGGGCTGTAACGCAAGCTGAAAGGAGTCTTCATTCGTCAACGCTTGGTAGAGGTCTTGTAACACGTTATGTCGATTTGCTACATCTTGTGTAAATGACGGAGAAAATGTAACTACTGACTCTCCACTTTCTCTGCCAGCTATGAGTGCCATTTCTATAATGGTTATCAAGTCTCTGGCCTCATAGCTGGCAATGCTTTCCAGGCTCGCTTTACATAAGGTTGACACTACGGTGTGTTGTATCCCATCGATACAAATGGTTTGCTCGGTAAAGGCTTCAAGCTCATCAATAGACGGTACATTAGGTTTTGAAAACAAGATTGCTAATTGATTAAACTCGATACGACAAACGGCTTTAGCGTGCGTGTAGTAGCGTTCTATGCTCTTGCAAAGCGCCTTAACGATAGCTTCGGTATGCTCATAACCCAGCATAACCGTAGCTTCTGAGTAATTCGCGATACTCACAACCACCATTTCCATATTGGCAAGCATATACTCGCTCGTTTGGGATAACTCCCGCTCAAGCCAGTTTCTATTCGGAATACCCAACTCACTGTCGTAATAGGCCAGCTGCGACAACTTGTTGAGTAAAGCCAAGTTAGCAAAACCAGTTTTTACGTGTTCACAGAATACGTTCATCAAGGCGATGTGTTGGCTCTCTAAAACCTCGGGAGACTCGACAAGCATTATGTAATGTCTTTCGTCGATTTCCTGCGTAGAAAAGAAAAGTACAGACAAACCTTCAGCAAACATATGTTTTTTTTGCGATTGCGCTTCACTGATAAGCTTAAATGTTAATGATGTCGAAAGAGGGTGGTCTTGATGTACTAGAATATCCTTCAATGCACATATGCCTTTAGAATTAAAAGAGCCTGTTGCGGCAACAACTTCAATTTCTTCTAAAAGTGTATTCTCAGGACTTATTAAGCAGGCCACTCCACCACTGTTGGGTACGCCAGCAAGTCGACCGATTTCTTGTAATACCGTTTTAGAAAAATCCTCAACATCAAGCTTAGAAGTGATGACACGAGACGCATCCACAATCATTTGTAATCCACGTCTGGCTTTGTCTAGCTCGGTTAATGAATGCCAAGTACGGATATTGCTCATGACAACAGAGCGAAGCTTCTCCTCCGTAAGATCTGTCTTTGCCCAATAGTCATCAATATCGTACTGTCTCATTAACGACTGTCTAGGGGCATTAACTCCTGGCTGACCGGTAACAAGGATAATGCGAACATTATTATCGCCAATGACGTTGCGAATGGTATCGACTAAATGCAAACCGGCATCATCAGTTTCCATAACTACATCGAGAAGAATAACGCTAATGTTGTCTACCGAGGATAGAATTGCTGCTGCGTCTAACGCAGAGTTTGCAGTGAGGATGTTCACTCTTTGTCCATCAACCTCTAGACCATCTAGGCTAAGTTCGATGGAGCGTTGATAATTAATATCGTCTTCAACGCTGAGAATAGTCCACCCTTTTTTTGATTGATGTTTAACATTCCCTTGACCACTATCGTCGAAATTTATAACGCTTTTCAGTGACATCGCTTACTTCCTAACTGGATTATTGATCTTTACAAGCTTGTTAATTTTTGAATTTTTCCTTTAACTCAGTTCCATACCCTATCAGGTCGAGCATCTCTTATCACGCCACAAACATTATACTTTAGACTAAGAGCATGTCGCCGAGTATCTTGCACTTATTAATGATCAAATCGGAGGGCTTTTTTAATTTTAGACTAAGCTTTCGATTTTGCCTGCTCGACTAAAAGCGGCAGCT
Source organism: Alteromonas sp. RW2A1 (assembly GCF_001886475.1). NCBI lineage: Bacteria > Pseudomonadati > Pseudomonadota > Gammaproteobacteria > Alteromonadales > Alteromonadaceae > Alteromonas > Alteromonas sp. RW2A1. Next base: position 3,331,069 of record NZ_CP018031.1, read on the forward strand.
GAAAAGAAGCTTCAGCTCGCAGCCCTCTTGGTTAACTCTCGATTTGGTTGAACTAAAAAACCAAAAAAAAAGCCTCAATGAGGCTTTTTTAGAGTTTTATTTCCTACACTGAGCGATGATAGCAAGTGCTCGTAGAAGGCGCTGATAGAAAGCTCGCTAAAAATTAAGTTTCTGTAACGTTGACATTTAAGACTCTGGCAAAGTCACATTGAGCTCTAGCACGCTGCAGTCATCGTTGTTATCAAGCTGCACAGACACTTGGTCATCTGCTATGGCCACATATTTTCGAATAACTTGAATAATTTCCTGCTGCATCATAGGAAGATAATCGGGTTCCGTACGCTTTCTGCGCTCATGTGCCACTATTATCTGCAAGCGCTCTTTGGCCACTGCAGCTGTGCTTGGCTTTTGCTTCTTTTTTAGCAGGTCGAAAATACCCATTACTTTCCTCCTAGTAGACGCTTGAAGAATCCTTTTTTCTCTGCATCAAGGAAACGATGTTCAACGGTTTCACCAAGCAGGCGCTTAACTGCATCTGTATACGCCTGCCCTGCATTTGCTTCTTCATCCAGTATGACAGGTTGGCCTTGGTTAGACGCCTTTAATACCGATTCAGATTCTGGAATAACACCGAGTAACGGAATGGCAAGAATTTCCTCAACATCAGCTACGCTCAACATTTCTGCTGTTTCAACACGTGCTGGGTTATAGCGGGTAAGCAGAAGATGCTCTTTTACCGCTTTACCCTGCTCTGCCCGCATAGATTTACTTTGTAATATACCAAGAATACGGTCTGAATCTCGCACTGACGAAACTTCTGGGTTGGTCACCACAATAGCTTCATCAGCAAAGTATAGTGCCATTTGCGCCCCTTGCTCGATACCTGCCGGAGAATCACAGATAATAAAGTCGAAGCTCTCTTTAAGCTCGTCTAGCACTGCCTGAACACCTTCAATTGTCAGAGCATCTTTGTCTCTAGTTTGCGATGCTGGCAAAATAAAGAGATTGCTAGTGCGCTTGTCTTTGATTAGCGCCTGTTTTAACGACGCCTCTTTATTAATTACATTAACGAAGTCGTAAACTACTCGACGCTCACAACCCATAATAAGGTCGAGATTTCTCAGGCCAACATCGAAGTCGATGACCACGGTTTTATGCCCAGCTAGCGCGAGTCCTGTGCTAATAGCCGCACTTGAAGTGGTTTTGCCCACGCCGCCTTTACCCGACGTTACTACAATAATCTTAGCCATTTACTTATTTCCTTTGTACGCGCACAAACCGTTAAAGCAACGCTTCTATGCGTAGCGTATCTTCTTCTAAATATATTTGAGCAGGTTTCTTCCAACACTCGCCTTTAACGGTGTCGTGCATAATAAATTGCCCTGCAATTGACACGAGTTCTGCATCTAATGACTGACAGAAAACTCGAGCATTACTATTTCCTTTCACACCAGCTAGTGCTCTTCCTCGCAAAGTGCCATAAACATGAATATTGCCATCTGCGAGTAATTCAGCCCCCTCGCTTACCGATGCAGTTACCACTAAGTCACTTCCTTCGGCATAAACCTGCTGACCTGAACGCACCGGGCGCATAATGACTTTTGCGGGCTTCAACACAGGCACCGCAGGAGTAGCCTCTACTTCAGATGCACTGTAATTAACCTGGCTGGCAGAAGGCGTTTTATTGTGATTACCGGTGTTTTTACCTACCTCTGCTTGCTTAGCCCCTGTTTGCCTAGCCTCAGCCTGATTAGCAGCGTCGGCAGTTGAGGTATTGATGTCACTATCTGAGGTTTTGCTTTGACTAATATCGGCAAGACCAAGATCGTTTATCACCGGTCTTAACTCAGCCACATCTCCTTTTACTGCCATAGGTTGAAGCTGCAGGCGTCTGCACAATGCAATAAGCAGCTCGAATTCTGTTGCCGAAAGCGTTTTTTGCAAATGTATAATAAGCGAGGAGCGCGTAAAAAACTGCGGAGCACTCGCTACTTTTGCCTCTAATTGAGATTCAAATACATCAGGATCAAAGTCGATTATTTCCAGTACAATGCTGGTAAGCGTTGTACCCTTCATGCGAAAGCACGTTTCTGTCATTTATTCTTCCCAAAAAGGCCCTAAAGACGCTGGTTTGACGGGCCCACAGTATCCACAGCATGTTGTTGTGTCAACTGTAACAAAAATCCCCCACACAGCAACTATAAAGCGAAACTTACAGAAATAAACGTCTACTTATTGCACAATAAATAACAATAAGTTGTTTCCCCCTATTAAGTGAACAATAAGTAGGCAAACGAAAAAAGACGCCATGCTTGTCAGCAAAAGCGTCTTTTTTATATCCATAAATTTTGAAAACGTAGTATCGGAAAACTTCAGTGAGGTATCACTTGTTTGATGTAAGCTTTTTAGGGTCTAGCAATGTAGCCAGTTCTTCTCTTGATAAGCTCGTCATCGACTCTGCAACGTCGAGTATTGGTTTATTTTCTTTGTAAGCCACTTTAGCTATTTCTGCGGCTTTAGCATAACCAATAACGGGGTTTAAAGCGGTGACTAAAACTGGATTTCGATAGAGCGCATCTTCAATAAATTCGGAATTTACACTAAAGGTTTTAATAGCTTTTTCGCCTAAAAGCGATGCACTATTTGTCATTAATGAAATGCTAGACAGCAAGTTGCTTGCGATCATTGGCAGCATTACATTTAACTCAAAGTTCCCAGACTGACCGCCTACCGTTATTGCAGTGTCGTTACCCATTACTTGAGCACTTGCCATCGCAACGGCCTCGGGTATAACCGGATTCACTTTTCCTGGCATAATTGAAGAACCAGGTTGAAGCGCCTCCAACTCTATTTCTCCCAGCCCAGCAAGTGGCCCAGAATTCATCCAGCGTAAGTCGTTCGATATTTTCATCAACGTTACCGCCAGCGATTTAACAGCACCCGACAGCGTAACCGCTGTATCTTGCGAGCCTATTAATGCAAAAAAGTTATCTGCTGGGCTAAATGATAAATCGGTTAAATCGCTCATGGTATTCGCAAACGTTGCTGCGAAGTTTGGGTGCGCATTAATGCCTGTGCCTACTGCCGTACCGCCTTGTGCTAACGTTTGAATACCCGATTGCATTGCGCGCAGCGTGTTGAGTTGCTGTTTAAGTTGCGATGCCCACGAAAGTAAGCTTTGTGCCATGGTAACTGGCATAGCATCCATTAGGTGCGTACGGCCTGTTTTACAATATTGTGAAACCGACTCGGCTTTCACCTCAATCTGTTCAATTAGAGTTTCTACAGAGGGGATTAAGCGAAATGCGAGTTCTAATGCGGCGCTTACATGAATAGTGGTTGGAATGACGTCGTTAGAACTTTGTCCATAGTTCACATGGTCATTTGGATGGATTACTTCGTCTGCAAATTTACTGGCAACATTAGCAATAACTTCGTTAGCGTTCATGTTTGAACTTGTTCCAGAGCCGGTCTGGAAAACATCAACGGGAAAATGCTGCATCACATCGTCACCGTTTAACAGTTCATCACAGGCACGAACAATGGCGTTTCCTCTTGAATCACTAATAGCGTCAAGCTGCATATTGGCCAAAGCTGCTGCTTTTTTTACGGTAATAAGTGCGCGAATAAATGGCTCTGGCAATCGCTGACCACTAACGGGGAAGTTATTGATAGCACGCTGAGTCTGCGCGCCGAATAGCGCATCATGCGGCACCTCTAACTCACCCATACTGTCCTTTTCAATTCGTGTATTGTTCGCCATGCCAACATCTCCTTCTTAAGTTAAAGCGTGTATTCTTTGCAGCCTTCTTTCTAACAATTTTGTAATCATATTAGGCGGTTTTGATCACTTTCGTTAAAAAGACTTTTCAAGAGTCGGTGTAATCACATCAAGACGAGCCAATAAAAAACAGCACATAAAAACGAGCTTTTTTTAACTACTCAATGGCACGTTTCACCCCGCCAAGGATATGAACCAACGAAGTGACGGCTATAGGAGTAAAGGCGAACAATTCGCTAACAAAACCCAAAATATTTTAATGATAACTATTATCAATAAGATGATCTTACACCACATCATCACGTAAAAAGTGTAGGTAAATTAATAGGCTGAGTAGTATTGCAGCCAAAACATTTTGAAAAGAGGTTTTTTTATGATTAAGAAAATTTTTGTTGGTACTGCACTGTCAATGGCAGCAATGTTGGCATCAACTAACGCCGCTTATGCAAATGAATGTGAGGTTACTGTTGAAAGTAACGATGCGATGAAATTTAACACATCGAACGTTGTAATTCCGGCAACCTGTGACGACTTCACAGTTACATTAAAGCATACTGGGCAGTTACCGAAACAAGCCATGGGTCATAACTGGGTAATGACAACAAAAGCAAACGGCCAAGCTGTCGCGACTGAAGGCATGAGTGCAGGACTTGATAACAATTACCTTAAGCCCAACGATGCAAGAGTAATTGGTGCAACTGATGTTATTGGCGGTGGTGAAGAGACCACCACAACCTTTTCAGTCAAAGACTTAGATGCCAATGAAGAATATATGTTCTTCTGCTCGTTCCCGGGTCACATTGGCATAATGCAGGGTACAGTAACGGTTGAAGCATAACTTCCCTGCTAGTTAAGAGTTGTAAAACTGAGCCCTAAAAAAGCAAATAAATAAAAGTGCAGTGGCGATATCGCTACTGCACTTTTTTATTTTTTTTTTATTCGGAACTCGTTTTTTATTCGGCAATTGCTTTTTTGAGAAGATTTTAAACGCTATAGCGTACTCACCGCGCCAGACGTTCCATCTACTTTTACATCATCCCAGCGCATAGAACGTTCGTAGCCGCCTTTACTTGTTTTGTAGCGATAAACTTCAGTTGTCAACATAATAGTCTCAGGATTGAAGTTCTCGGGCAGGGTAAACGTCACATTTACAGCCTGGAAAAATCGAAACCGATATTTAATGTTTTCTCCCACAAAACTGCCATCCCCGGAACTAAAAGTAACAGACTCGCCCTCTTGTGTGCCTGCAATGCTCAATTTTAGAGAACCATTAATTACCGACTTTTGCTGACTGGGCTGAAGCAAAACCATTCTAAGCTGATACTGATTATCGCCTGCTGCATATAATTCAACATCCTTAGCTACAAATATTTTTTCTGACTTTTCTGGTGCAACTACCCTTTCGTAAAAGGTTAATAACTGCTGCTGCTCGTTAAGCTGTTGCTTTATATCCACCAAGGTTTTCGTTAGCGATTCATTTTCGAGTTGCGTAAGCTCAAGCTCTACATCTAACTGATTAACACGGGTAGTGAGCGTATTGTTTTCTGTCGATAGTATATCGATAGTCTCTTTCTGCGCGGTTACGGTCAGTCTGTCGCCTTCGTCCATATAGCGTGCTAGCTGATAACCAAAGGCAACCATTACCAGCATTAAAAACGCCATGAGCAGCGAAAATTTGTGGTTGCCTAAAAAGTGTTTGAGTTGGTCTGCTGTCATCGTTTACTTCATTAAAAAGTTTGTCATTGCTTTTAAATGCTAAGAGCCTATTCTTAACATTATGAAATTTAAGTGGTTGTGGTAAGCTTTACACTACATTTACTTTACTGTATCACATCATGCGCTTTCAGGCTTTACGACAGGAAGTGGCTCACCCACGCACATCGGTTCAGCTATGCCTATTAGGTATTGTTGGCGGAACGTTTGCTGCGCTTATCATCATTTTATTTCGCCTTTGCGTTGATTGGCTTCGCGAAACCGGCGTGTCTACCTTGCAATCCTGGTTAGTTGAAGAGTGGCTAGTTTGGTTATTTATGCCCCTTATCAGCGTGTGTATTATTCTTTTTATCGCCTTTTTAACCGGCTTTAAGCACTATAGATTGGGGATCCCATTCGTTATCCATAGAGTGAAATACTTCTACGGTCATATTCCTTTTCGAACTACTATTAACCAATTTTTTGGTGGAATGCTTGCACTAGCTGGCGGATTTGTTGTTGGCCGAGAGGGTCCCTCAGTCCATATGGGCGCATCAAGTAGTAGCTTGTTGGGGCAATGGCTTCGCTTGCCATATAACAGCGTTCGTATTCTCGCCGGTTGTGGTATTGCCGCCGGAATTTCGGCTTCGTTTAACACGCCTTTCGCCGCGGTCATTTTTGTAATGGAAGTGGTACTGCGAGAATATAAAATACATATTTTCGTGCCTATCATGCTTGCCGCAGCCTGTGGCTCGGTGCTGGCCCGTATTGTTTTTGGCGAGGTTAACGAGCTTTCTTTTCTATCGTTCACCGCCTTTAGCCAGTGGATGTATTTGTATTTAGTGGTGCTAGGAATTTTGCTTGGCATGCTAGCGACTCTTTTCAATCGGCAATTAATGCGTGTAATGACATGGTTTCGTCCAGTTTCAATGGTATGGCGCTTAATCCTAGCCGCGTGTATTACAGGCTCTATTGGTGCTTTGCTGCCAGAAGCGCTAGGAGCCAACTTTATCGATGTTGAGCATTTATTCGATAGCAACCCAGAAACCTTACTTTTAATAGCTGTTCTGGTTTTTAAAGTGGTACTTGCTGTTTTTGCTATCGGCTTAGGGATCCCAGGTGGCATTATCGGCCCTGTGATGGTAATTGGTATGTTAGCAGGCGCAGTACTCTTGCTTCCCTTGTCTTACTTTATTGATGTACCTGAATTCACGAACAGCTTTGCATTATTGGGTATCGCAGGAATGCTAACAGCAGTACTACACGCTCCGCTGGCTGCGCTTTCGGCAGTAATGGAGCTTTCCTACAGCCCGCAAATTATTCTTCCAGCCATGCTGGTGATTGTGCCTGCGTACGTAACATCAACGCAGTTTTTCAAAAATCGTTCGTTATTTATTCTCCAATTAGACTATCAAAATCTTCCCTACGCCATTTCGTCAATTCGGGAAGCGTTAGAAAAAACAGGCGTTCTGGCAGCCATGGATACCAACTACAAGCTATTTAACGATGCACCAGAAAAAGCGCTTACCGATCATTTGGAGAAAGAGCCAACCAAAATTGTGATTCAGCAGTCTAAATTCGAAATTGATGTGCAATACAAGTTGGTGCAATACAATGTGAGCTTAGAGCACGATGCGGCGGCCTTAAGCTATTATCAAATGGAGGGGCTAAGTGCTCAAACTACTCTTCATGAAGTGTACGAACATCTTAAAAAATCGCGCTCTGGCGCAGTTTATATTTACGACCAAGACTTTAACGATATCATTGGCGTAATTACTTGGAATATCCTACAAAGCTTTTTGCAAAAGGCGAATTACTGACATGTATATTTTATGGTTCAAAGCACTTCACATCTTTTTTATGCTTGCGTGGATGGCAGGCCTTTTCTATTTACCTCGACTTTTTGTTTATCACGCCACTACCTCTTCTCAAGTCGTTAAAGAAGAGTTTAAAGTGATGGAACGACGCCTTTGGTATTTTGTCACTCCCTTTGCTTTGCTCACTTTAGTGTTTGGCATTGCGCTTATTGTAAGTTACGGCGGCACATGGTTTAAAATGTCTGGATGGCTACATATAAAAATTCTACTTTTAGTTGCAATTTACGGTTATCACTTCTATTTGTTTACACTGATGAAACAGTTCGCTCGCGATGAAAATACCCACACGCCTCGCTTTTATCGAATACTTAACGAAGCGCCGGTACTCATCATTCTCGCTATTGTGTGTTTAGCTATTGTAAAACCATTCTAGCGCAAGCACTGAATTGCCTAGTCGCTCTACTTGTACTTGTATAAACACTCTAAAGACACGTTTTATCGTTTTTGCGTTCAGTTGCAGTGCTAAGTTAAGCGGTTGGGCTTATTATAAAAATGCGGTTAGGCAAAAAATGGACAGGCGCAAAAATGTAGCGCTTCAGGTAACGAAAAAAGACAAGGACAGAACATGGACGAAAATAATCAGCACCTTAAAGAGTTACTAAAACAAACGGATATCGCATTTAAAGCGCTTATGCGTGAACCAAGCTCACTTACGCTTAACGAAGAATATGAACAGGCTAAGCTTGCCCTTGATGCTTATACGGCATCATTAAAGCAAACCATAAGTGAAAAACGTTTGCAGCAGCGTCAGCGTTAGTGAATGTTAAACCGAGGGCATGCTCTTACAACACTTACTCTTTCTATTTTTTAGTAAACATTTCGAATTGATTGGGCAAAGCGCCCGCTAAATCGCCGGCAAGCGTCGTATAATCTTTTAGTAATGCAGGCAGCTGTTTTACAAGAATGGGTAGTTTTTTACTTAGCTGCTCAGCATGTTGGGGCTGTCGTTGCTGGTAAGCTAAATCTATATTTGCCAAGGTGGTGAAAAGCTTTAGACATCGAGAAAGCTGAACTTCTGGCGCTTCCCCCTCATTATTAGCTGCTTTTTCTTCTGCATCTTCATGATTCAGCCTGTCTATGTTTGCCTGCTTTTTTTCAGCTAGCTGCCACGCGTTTTGCCACACAGGCTCTACGTTTTTGTGAACAATCAGCAGGCCATTTAACCACTGTGATAACGCACTACTAGGTTTAATCATCTCCTCTTTACCTGCGTCTGTGGTAGTAATAGTTTCCATACAGTAAGGCGGTAACGCGATACGCCCCTGTCGCATAAAGTCTAAATGCGCACGCAACCCATTCATAAGCGTATCGGCAAGAATATCTACATCACTATCAACCAATTGGCTAGAAGCACTTTGAATAAGCCATGGCATCCACTGTTCTGGCATAGGTATTTCTGGGCAGGCGGCCACAGCGAATATCATACCATCGACTTTTTCCGCACTTGGGAGCACGTTGCGAAAGCTCTTTTTTTCCACTATTGGCCTAACAATATTTATGGGTAACTGATCATTCACTGCAGATTCTCATTTTGGGTTGCGTTATATATTTTGAAACGATAGGCTGCGCGCCTTTTTTTCCAATTGATATCATACTAAGGTCTGTTGACCCTAATAGAACATAACTAAGAGTTGTTGCAAATGGCAAAAGATAAATCAGGATATATTATCGCGGCCGCCTTTATTGGCCCAGGAACCGTTACTACCGCAAGTTTAGCCGGAGCTAACTTCGGTTTTCATTTGGTATGGGCACTTATCTTCTCTGTTTTCGCAACAATAGTCCTGCAGGATATGGCAGCCCGCCTTGGCGTTGCCACTGGACAGGGACTTGCTGGCGCCATGAAAGATATGGCCTACAAGCCCTGGCTCAAAAACCTTTTCGTTGTGCTCATCGTCAGTGCTATCGGCATTGGCAACGCTGCCTATGAGTCGGGCAACTTAACCGGTGCCGCAATTGGACTCGATGCGTTTATCGATATTGGAATAGGGCCATGGGCCGCTATTCTTGGCGCTATTGCGATAGTGCTATTGTGGTCTGGAAGCTACCAATGGATTGAAACTGTTTTAGTTTATTTAGTCTTTATCATGGCAGGGGTATTTCTGATCACACTGCTCGTGGCTAAACCCGACTTATCAGCCATGTTCAATCAGCTTATATCACCTAAATTAGACACCGATGCTATTACCACCGTATTGGCGTTAATTGGCACCACCATAGTGCCCTACAATTTATTTTTACACGCGAGTTTGGTAGCAAAATCATCGAAAGGCTTAGATAAGCAGCAGGCTGTCCTTGCCTGTCGAAGTCAGTCAGCCAGAGCCATAAGTATGGGCGGACTTATAACGTTGATTGTAATGGCAACCGCAATGATGGCGTTTTTCAATCAAGCAGCCACCATAGACGCCAGCAACATGGGAGAGCAACTCAAGCCTGTGCTTGGCGATAAAGCGCAATGGTTTTTTGCCCTTGGACTGTTTTCAGCAGGCTTGACGAGTGCCATAACCGCGCCGCTAGCAGCCGCTTATGCGGTGACAGGGGCTCTTGGTTTAAGTGACCATATGAAGAGCCGAAGCTTTAAAGCTGTATGGATGGTCATTATTCTGGTAGGCGTAAGTGTTGCAGCATTAGGTTTTAAACCCTTACCCGCCATATTGTTTGCGCAGGCTACAAACGCGCTATTACTGCCGGTAATTGCTATTTTCTTATTGGTAGTTATGAACAAAAGCCAGGCTTTAGGGCAGTTTAAAAACTCTTGGAAAAGTAATATTGCAGGAGTAGTTGTGGTAGGCACAGTGGTGGGGTTAGGTTGCTATAAATTGGTCAATGTATTCCTGTAATTGCACGCTTTATCCAGCTTTATTATCGCTAGTAAAAGCGCCTTGTTTTCACAAGGCGCTTTCTACTATTTAAGTTTCTACTACAAGTAGTTTCTGCTATTTTTTGGGATTCGTCTATTTAGCTAGGCGCGCTAGAATGTCATCAAGCATAGAACGACTACAGCCAAAGTTTATTCTGAAATGGTCTGGCTGGTGAAAGTCTTTACCGGGCGATGGCCCTACGCCTTTTTGCTCTGCCCAGGCCTGTACATCATCGACACCTAAGCCACTTGCATCTACCCAAGCTAAGAAGGTGGCATCCGCCTTCAGCATGCTTAGCCCTTCTATGTTATTGATTGCTTGGTAAACTCTGTCTCGATTTTCGCGAAGATAGCTAAGTTCTTGTTTGTGCCAATCGTCGCACTGCGTAAACGCGGCCTCGGTAGCCGCTAACCCCATTATATTTACCCATGGAACAATGCCGGCTGCGGCATTTACAAATGCCTGCCTAACGCTTCTATTCGGTATGATGGCGAACGAAGTGCCAAGACCTGCAATATTAAAGGTTTTGCTTGCGGCCATTAAAGTAACGCTGTTGTCAGCTAACTGCGCCTCTCTACCGGCAGGAATATGGGCTTTGCCCTCTTCTAAAATAAGATCGCAATGTATTTCGTCAGAGCACAGTTTAACGCCATTCTTATTACAAATGTCAGCAATCCTGTCTATCTCCGATTGCGTTAACACTGTGCCTACCGGATTCATAGGATTACATAATATGAACAGGGTGCATTTAGGGTCGGCGGCTTCTCGTTCAAGTGCATCAAAGTCGAGGGTATACCTAGGATTCTCTGCATCACTCGTTGAGTCGATGACAGTGCCAATATCGACTCTTTCTAACTGATTGAGTTTAGGCGCGGCCAACAAAGGCGGATAGTTTGGCGTTTGAATTAGCACCTTATCACCTGGGTTGCAGTAGGCTTTGCACGCAACGTTAAATGCAGGCACCACACCCGGCGTCCACACTAGCCACTCAGGCTCAATGTGCCAATCGTGTTTATCTTTTAGCCAACGCACTACTGCGTTAATAGCCCCCGTGTGATGCGAGGGCAGAATGTACCCCATGTTTCCGTGGTCTACCTGAGCAGAAATAGCGTCTAAAATAGGCTGAGCACAAGAAAACTCAGTATCTGCAACCCAGGCAGGAATGATGTCTTTGCCTTTGTACTTCTGCCATTTAAATGAATGAGTCTCTTTTCTTGATGGGGTATTGTCGAATAATGCGCTCACACTACATCCTTTTGCCGAGAAAGTTATGCTTCAAGTGTATGGTTTTGCAAAGGTATAAACTAGGGTGGGAAGTACATTTCTCTATAACAATTTGCACTTAATTATTGTGATGCAGGTACTCAGTTGCTACTAATCGCCTACTGGCCCAAGGATGTGCTACTTGAAGGAATGCTTGCAGTGAGTGCTGAGAATAAATATCTCAGAGTGTTTTTGGTAACAAAGCACTTAGAGGTATTTCAATTGCAGTGGTTTTGAGATGTCACCTTATCAGAGGTAGCCACTAACTCTTTCATGCTAATTGGCTTTGCTAGGAAGCCAGAAACATTGAGTTTAGCCGCATCCAATACAAGACTTTTATGAGGGTCTGCAGTAATGAGCAAAAACGGAATTTCTAAACCTTTTGAACGACATAGCTTTAACAAGCTCAGCCCATCATAGTCGGGCATAAGTTGGTCGCTAATCACCAAATTCAATGAATCTGGCGTTTGCTGAAGCAAAAAATCTCGAGCGTATTTGCTCCGGCTAAACGGATAAACGGTTGCATCCAACTGGGTTTCTAATGCATCGGTTATTAAATCGAGGGTAATTTGATCATCTTCAATGACGGCAATTGAAAGCATGGAAGTACCTCTTAAAAAATTCCACCGTTTACACAAGTTACCTGTAAAAGCGATATAGCCTACAGGAGCTTAATAACTTAAAGTGTAGGGACAAAATATAGAAATGACCACTCGCCTTTGGTAGCAACTATTTAGCGAGTTATGGTTTGAACAAGCGCTAATAGAATAAAAAATGCCAACGCGAGGTTGGCATTTTTATCTTTTTTCAGCGCAAACATTAACGCGCTAAAACTTTAACGTATATTGCTGTCTATTTTGGCGCTCGCGATGCACGCTTGCGTTCGTTCTCTGTAAGCAACTTCTTACGGATACGAATAGATTCTGGTGTAACCTCTACCAATTCATCTTCGTCAATGAACTCTAGTGCTTGCTCTAGAGACATTTTGATTGGTGGTACAAGTGTTTGCGCTTCATCAGTACCAGAGGCACGAACGTTAGTAAGCTGCTTACCTTTCAACGCGTTTACCGTTAGGTCGTTGTCACGGCTGTGAATACCGATAACCATACCTTCGTAAACTTCAACACCATGACCGATGAACAAACGACCGCGCTCTTGGAGGTTAAACAGTGCGTTAGTTAGTGCTTTACCGTTAGCGTTGGCAATGAGAACACCGTTTTTACGCTTACCAATAATGCCGCCTTTGTAAGGGCCGTAGTGATCGAATGAATGGTATAGCAAACCAGAACCCGACGTCATTGTCATAAATTCTGTTTGGAAACCGATAAGACCACGACTTGGAATAACGAAGTCAATGCGAACACGGCCTTTGCCATCTGGAGACATATCAGTCATTTCTGCTTTACGAAGACCAAGCTGTTCCATGATAGAGCCCTGATGCTGTTCTTCACAGTCAATCGTCAAGGTTTCAAATGGCTCTGTTGTTTCGCCATTTTCTTCTTTTAGAATTACTTCTGGACGAGATACAGCAAGTTCGTAACCTTCACGACGCATATTTTCAATCAGTATGCCTAAGTGAAGTTCACCACGACCTGATACGCGGAATTTATCCGGATCAGCCGTTTCTTCAACACGTAGTGCAACGTTGTGAACAAGCTCGTCGTTCAAACGTTCAAGGATGTTACGCGACGTTACATACTTACCTTCTTTTCCAGCGAAAGGTGATGTATTTACTTGGAACGTCATGGTTACTGTTGGCTCATCTACCGATAGTGGTGGAAGTGCTTCAACGGCATTAACGTCACAAATTGTGTCAGAGATTTTCAGTTCACCAAGACCAGAGATAGCGATGATATCGCCCGCATTCGCGCTGTCTACTTCGTGACGGTCTAGACCAAGGTAGCCATATACTAAGCCAACTTTACCGTTGCGAGTTTTACCATCAGCAGTAACGATAGTTACCTGTTGGTTGGTTTTAACTGAACCGCGGCTGATACGACCTACACCGATTACACCCACATACGAGTTGTAATCTAGCTGTGAAATCTGCATTTGGAAACCACCGTTGGCATCAGCATCTGGTGCAGCAACTTGGTCAACAATAGTTTGGAAAAGTGGAGTCATGTCTTCTGACGGTGTGTCAGCATCGTTAGACGCCCAACCGTTTAGTGCAGAAGCATAAACAACTTGGAAATCAAGCTGCTCATCAGTAGCGCCAAGGTTATCGAACAAATCAAATACTTGGTCCATTACCCAATCAGGGCGAGCACCTGGCTTGTCGATTTTGTTGATGACAACAATAGGCTTAAGGCCTTGAGCAAATGCTTTTTGAGTAACAAAGCGCGTTTGCGGCATTGGACCTTCTTGAGCGTCAACAAGTAGAAGTACAGAGTCAGCCATTGACATTACACGCTCTACTTCACCACCGAAATCGGCGTGTCCCGGAGTATCAACAATGTTGATACGGTAGTCTTGCCAGTTAATTGCAGTATTTTTCGCCAAGATGGTGATACCGCGCTCTTTCTCGATGTCATTCGAGTCCATAACGCGCTCTTCTTGTACGCCGCGAGATTCCAACGTTCCAGATTGCTGAAGAAGCTTATCTACCAAGGTAGTTTTACCGTGGTCAACGTGGGCGATGATTGCGATATTACGCAATTTACTTATATCAGTGGTATTCATGCTTATATAGAGCCTGTGTAAATCGATACATACCAACACGGTATGCATGAGATTTCTTGCAAAAAATGCAGATAGAAAATTTTCGCGGATTGTACAGAAAAAACGCGCCGTTTGCGCATCTTTTTTCACTTTGCAATGAATGTTTCCGCTTTTCTTCTATTTTTAAAGGCCTATAGCGGAATTTGGTGGTAATAAGGGAGTAATTCACTGTATAGAAAGAGTGGTAAGCGGCTAGAAAGTATTCTAGTCTAAACATCGTAGGCGATGCCACTTGCACCACTATTGCACGACATCGCACCAAATTAGTGCGAAGCAGGCCATATTACAGGTCTTCATCTTAGTGTAAGCCGCAGAAAACGGCAGATAGATAGATGGCATGATTATCGCTTTCACAATTTTACTGTTGGAGTGAGCCTGATCACTCTGCATTTTTACATTAAAACCTGGAGGACACGATGTCAGTAGAAAAGGCATTAGAGCTGATTAAAGAAAGCGAAGCGAAATTTATCGATTTACGTTTTACCGATACCAAAGGTAAAGAGCAACACGTATCTATTCCTGCGAGCCAAGTTGATGAAGATTTCTTCGAAGAAGGAAAAATGTTCGACGGTTCTTCAATTGCAGGCTGGAAGGGCATCAACGAGTCTGACATGGTTCTTCTTCCGGACGCAGACAGCTGCGTAGTTGACCCTTTTGCAGAAGAAACACAAGTAAACATCCGCTGTGACATCGTTGAGCCTACTACTATGGAAGGCTACGAGCGCGACCCGCGTTCTGTTGCTCGCCGTGCAGAAGAATATTTGAAGTCTACAGGTATCGGTGACACGGTATTCTTCGGTCCAGAACCAGAATTTTTCCTTTTCGACGACGTGCGTTTCCACACCGATATGGCAGGTTCTTTCTACAAGATTGATTCATCAGAGGCAAAGTGGAACTCTGGCGAAGAGTTTGAAGGCGGTAACATGGCTCACCGTCCAGGCGTAAAAGGCGGTTACTTCCCAGTACCTCCAGTAGATTCTGCGCACGACATTCGCGCGGCAATGTGTATGGTTATGGAAGAGATGGGCCTTGTTATCGAAGCGCATCACCATGAAGTTGCAACCGCTGGCCAAAACGAAATTGCATGTGAATTCAACACGTTAGTTAAGAAAGCTGATGAAATCCAAGTATACAAGTATGTTGTACACAACGTTGCTCATGCATACGGTCAAACTGCGACCTTTATGCCTAAGCCTCTAGTTGGCGACAACGGTTCTGGTATGCACTGTCACCAATCTATTGCAAAAGATGGCAAGAACATCTTCGCAGGTGACAAGTATGCAGGCCTTTCTGAAGAAGCGCTTTACTACATTGGTGGTATTATTAAGCATGCTCGCGCAATCAATGCGTTTGCTAACGCATCAACTAACTCGTACAAGCGTCTTGTACCAGGGTTTGAAGCACCTGTAATGCTGGCTTACTCTGCGCGTAATCGCTCTGCTTCAATCCGTATTCCTTATGTAACAAGCGATAAGGCTCGTCGTATCGAAGTGCGCTTCCCTGACCCAACAGCTAACCCATACCTTGCATTTACTGCAATGCTTATGGCTGGCCTTGACGGTATTAAGAACAAGATCCACCCTGGCGATGCTATGGATAAAGACTTGTATGACCTACCGGCAGAAGAAGCAGCAGAAATTCCAACCGTTGCTAGCTCGCTAGAAATGGCGCTAGAAGCATTGGATAACGACCGCGAATTCCTTACTGCTGGCGGTGTAATGACTGATGACATGATTGATGCATATATCGATCTTAAGTCTGAAGAAGTTACTACTTTGAACATGACAACTCACCCTGTTGAGTTCGACATGTACTACAGCGTTTAATAGAAACGTTTCAACATGCGCTTAGTGTGTTGATGATGTATGTAGATATTTGAAGCCCGCAATTGCGGGCTTTTTTATTGTCTGCGCATTGATTTGTATAAGGGCCTATTAGGTTGGGAACAGCCTGCGCGACTAACAATTATCTATTATGCTTAGAATCATCTATGATAGCGTTTGAGCAACATTTAAAGGGACACCATTTATGACAGATTCAATTAAACGCACCTCGCTGCTTTTCACTTTGCCGTCATTTACTGTGTTCCTATGCGCCGCCTGCTTTTCTCATCAGGCTTTTGCCCAGCAAACATACGATCAGCAAACACCTGACCAGCAAGCCTCTGCCCAGCAAAACACGACACAGAAAAATAAAACACAGCAACCAAAAACACAAAACAGTCCTGCGCAAATTTTCAAAGTCGTCAACGAAGACGGCTCTGTGACATATACAGATACACCACCACCAAATGCCGAAACCGTAGAGCTAGATATAAAAACACGTAACGTGGTTTCTGCTATTAAAACGCCAAAGACTCAAAAAGTTCAGGTTAAAAAGAAAAAGCCAAATTATAGCGTAAGTATCGCTAGCCCCGCTCCCGAAGCGACCTTGAGAGACAACGCTGGCAACATTGTTATTAAAGCGGAACAAAACAGTGCAGTAAAAGCTCCCTTGTATCGCTTGATATTCGACGGTGCCCCAGTTAAGAGCAATTCCTCAGGCATATTTAAGCTAGAGGGTGTCCATCGTGGGGCACATAATTACAAAGTTGAACTCACCAACAATACGGGCAAGACTCTTGCATCGTCTTCTACTCAAACCCTTTACCTGCATCAGGCATCGGTGTTTATCAATAACAACTAGCGTGCAGCCCTACTGAACTGGCGCACCAACGCGGTTCATAGAATTTTAATTTTCGAGTAAACCTGCGCGGGATTGTCAGTTACACGCTACAATGCACAACATTGGTGCAAAGGAGACATGCTCGGATGGTTTCTACCGAGTCAGAATCACGATTATTACTAAATAGTCTAAATACAGCCCTAGTGATGGTAGATAGCCGGCTGCGTATTATTTACGCGAACCACGCCGGTGAGGCATTATTTGAAACAGGGTTAAAACAACTTCAAGGCCATCTTCTACCTGACTTTTTCTTACCGGGTACTATTGAGACAACGCGGTTGCGAGCCGCAATACGCAAAGGTGAAGACTTTACTGAAAACGAGATAAAACTGGCGTTTAAAGATAATCGCTACGTTTCAGTAGATTTAACCGTTACTAATATTGCAACTTCCAACGGCCCTGGCCTGCTTTTTGAAGTAAAGAAAATAGACCAGCAAAAGCGAATCACCCGAGAAAATCTACAAAATGCCCAGCATTATGCAGCTCGAGAACTCGTGCGTGGCCTAGCCCATGAAATAAAAAACCCCTTAGGAGGAATTCGTGGTGCAGCTCAGCTGTTAGAAAAAGAGTTACCTGAACAACATAAAGAGTTTACACGCATGATAATCGAGCAATCGGATAGACTGCGTACCTTGGTAGACCGCCTTCTAGGACCTAATTCTTTACCTCGCTTTGAAGTAAGCAATGTGCATCAAGCGTTAGAGAAAGTGCGAAGCCTTATGTTGGTTGACTCTGCCATACCAATTTCAATTGTACGAGATTACGACCCAAGTATTCCCGATCTGAGGATCGATCCAGACATGATTCAGCAAGCGGTGCTGAATATAGTGCGCAACAGTATTCAGGCGTTGAACGAGCACAAAACACCTAACCCTGAAATACGCTTGGTAACCCGTATCGAACGTCAAATGACTATTCAATCTGCGCGCCACGCTTTAGTGGCCAAAGTGAAAATTATCGACAACGGCCCAGGTATACCTGCAGAGATAAAAGACACCTTGTTCTATCCCATGGTCACCAGTAAACAAAATGGCTCGGGTCTTGGGTTGTCGATTTCACAAACACTTATTAATCACCACGGTGGAAAAATAGATGTTGATAGCCACCCTGGTTACACCAAATTCGTGATTTATATTCCAATTAAAAGTAAGGAGACAGGCGATGACGAATGAGTCGGTATGGATTGTCGACGATGACAGTTCGATTCGTTGGGTGCTGCAAAAAGCCTTACAGGCAGCAAATATCAGCTGCTTGAGTTTTGAAAACCCTGAAGATTTGCTGCGCCAAATCCAAAGTGGTCAAGCGCCAGAAGTTATTATATCTGACATACGAATGCCTCAAATGGACGGTATGACCCTGTTGAACGAGGTTCACAGCTCACACCCCCTTCTTCCTGTCATTATTATGACTGCGCATTCAGATCTGGACAGTGCGGTAAATGCATATCAAAAGGGGGCGTTTGAGTATTTGCCCAAACCCTTTGATATCGATGAAGCCGTTACGCTTGCCCGGCGTGCAATAGACCATGCAAGGGAGCAGTCATCTACCACCAAGGTACAGCAAGATGAGGTGGTTACTGAAATTATTGGTGAAGCGCCAGCGATGCAGGAAGTGTTTCGAGCCATTGGTCGTCTGTCTCGCTCGTCAATCAGTGTACTCATCAACGGTCAGTCTGGAACAGGTAAAGAGCTAGTCGCCCATGCTTTGCACAGACATAGTCCCCGCTCTAGCAAACCTTTTATTGCGCTAAACATGGCCGCTATTCCCGCCGATCTTGTAGAGTCTGAACTTTTCGGGCACGAAAAAGGGGCGTTTACTGGTGCTCAGGCTGCGCGTCAGGGGCGTTTTGAACAAGCCGACGGCGGAACCTTATTTCTGGACGAAATTGGCGATATGCCTCTTGATGTTCAAACCCGCTTGCTAAGAGTACTTGCCGACGGTCAATTTTATCGCGTTGGCGGGCACCAATCGGTTAGTGTCGATGTAAGAATTATTGCCGCAACCCACCAAAATCTAGAAACCCGAGTTGCTGAAGGTAAGTTTCGTGAAGATTTATTTCACCGCCTCAATGTTATTCGAGTGCACCTACCTTCCCTTGCCGAACGTCGTGAAGACATTCCATTGTTAACCAGACACTTTTTGCGTCGCGCCGCTAAAGAACTTGATGTTGATGCTAAAACTATTAGTAAAAGTGCTGAGCGAGTGATGTCACAGCTTCCGTGGCCTGGTAACGTAAGACAGCTAGAAAACGTGTGTCGTTGGCTAACGGTAATGGCAAGCGGCCAAGAAGTTATCCCCAGCGATTTACCGCCAGAAATTCACAGCGATGGGCACGTAGAAACATCTTCTGCCGCTACCGGAGAATGGCCTGAATTACTTGCCTCATGGACAGATAAACAGCTGCGGGACGGTCGTCACGACATTTTAAATGATGCCATGTTAACGTTTGAAAAAGTGATGCTTGAGCGTGCCTTACATCATACTCACGGCCACAAGCAAGATGCAGCAAAACGCTTAGGATGGGGGCGTAACACGCTTACACGTAAGCTAAAAGAGTTAGGTATTAGCTAGCTTGGCACACTGGAGAGTGAGGTTCTTACTTCAGAAATATGAAGGTGGCAGTAAAAAAGTTAACATGTGCAGCTTGTTATTAACCTAACAAGCTGCCTAAACCGGTTTTAATGACCTTTAGTCAGTAACCCTGTTATGCCTTGATTAAAGTGGCGAACCCATTTCATGCTGAACTGTCCTTTAGCCTGCTTGTTGATATGGATAACTGCCTCTTTCTTAGACATGACTTTGTCTTCGTTGTGCGCTCTTGGGTGGGTAAGAGCATCGTACGTATCAATAATCGCCAACAGCTTTGCACCTTCGCAAATGTCGTCTTCCTTCAAGCCTAGCGGATACCCTGAGCCGTCGGTGCGCTCATGGTGTTGCATCACTATTTTGCGCGCCATATCCCAGTCATCTAGGTGCTCTAGTAAACGGGCACTTTTATAAACATGAGAGCGCATTAGATTGAATTCATTTTCAGTTAACGTATCGCCTTTGTTTAACAACTTCATGGGCATAAAGGCCATACCGAAGTCATGCACATAACTGGCAACGGCTAGCTGATCTTCATCAATAATATTGTCGGCCACATCATTAATATACATAGCAAGTTTTGCAATGCGGTCACCTTTTCCAGCCCAAAATGTACAGCGTCGCTCGACGGTTTGCATTAGTTCTCTAAAAAACAGCACATCTTGTTTCTTTTCACTGCTTATATCTTTTGGAATACCCGTTGAAGCCAAAACGGGGGCCTTTACGGGTGCACTTTCCGAGTTACCCTCGCTACTCGCAACATCAAGGGCAGGATTAAGCAGAAGAACGGCATCGTTTAAGAAGCGCTCGTGTTCAGCATTGTTTTCCGGCGTTATGCGACTAATCGCAAGCACTAACTGCTCGTGCAGATTATTGTCATACTCTGCTTTGCCAGTTCGCATAACTTCTTCTACAAACGCTTTTACCCTGTCCATAGTAAGCAGAACAAGGTCGCTCATAGTGCTTGTATAAGCAACTTGGCCCTTGCGGAGGTAATCAAGTAAATCTTCTACGTGCTGAAGTAATGGAATTAATGGCGAGAAGTTTACTAAGCCAAGGTCACCTTTAATGGTATGTATAGAGCGAAACAAGGCTCTTTGAAGCTCGTTGTCCGCAGGACGCAACTCTAGCTCTATTAACGTTTGCTCGCTCGATTCATAAAGCTCGTTAATTTCCTCCATGAGGTCTGCAAGAATATCTTCTTCTAGTTCGTCAGGGGTAAATGTCAACATACTTATGGGTACCAAATATGGTTTGAATGCTTAGTCTTATCTATTGTAATGGGCTATTAATAAAAATGCTTCATACTAAAGGTGATAAAAACGTCGAATTGTCTAGATGCCGCTTAACGATTTCAATATATCCCGTA
Source organism: Alteromonas sp. RW2A1 (assembly GCF_001886475.1). Lineage (NCBI taxonomy): Bacteria > Pseudomonadati > Pseudomonadota > Gammaproteobacteria > Alteromonadales > Alteromonadaceae > Alteromonas > Alteromonas sp. RW2A1. The sequence goes on from NZ_CP018031.1 coordinate 3,351,940, forward strand.
AAATACCGGCTCCTAGATCTACTTTTTATCTTAGTAACGCGAAAATAATATAGAAATAGCGGCTCAACACTCTAGTGTAGCCCAGATTACAAACTTCACTGTAAAAACTCATCGGACAAGTGTACGCTGAAATTTCTTCTATACTGCGCGCTCTATTTACTGCTAGGAGTTATTTTGATCGCTTTGCTTCGCATTCCCATTCTTTTCATCGCGTTTTTGGTTATCAACGTAATCTTGCTTTTTGTCTTCATTTTGCGCCCTTTCCACAAAGATAACGTGCAGGCTGCGGGAGCGCTATATTCCCAGATGGCTAAAATTGTGGGCCTTAAAGTTATTGTTCGAAGAGATCCGGCAGTAAAACTTAATGAGCCCTATGTATTCATTGCAAATCACCAAAATAGCTTTGATATTATGACAATATGTAAAGCTGCCCTGCCGGGTGTGGTGACTATTGGTAAGAAAAGTCTGAAGTGGATCCCTATTTTCGGCCAAATTTACTGGCTATCAGGCAACATCATGATTGACCGAAATAATTCAGGCAAAGCCAGAAACACGCTAGACATAGCTGCAAACCGAATTGCCAAAAAGAAAACCTCGGTATGGTTGTTCCCAGAGGGTACGCGCAGTAATGGCCGAGGTATTTTGCCGTTTAAACAAGGGGCTTTTCGGTTGGCAAAAACCACCAATGAACCTGTGGTAATGGTAACTGCGAGCAATCTACATAAAAAAGTACGTTGGAATAAATGGGATAATGGTGTTGTTCTTATCGACATTAGTGCGCCTCAACCGCTAACAGAAACACACTCTATTAAAGAGTGGATGGGTATTTTCAACGAGCAAATGAAAGAAAAATTTGAACAGTTGAATGCGCAGGTCGATGAATTAGAGAAAAGCAGGTAAACTTGCGCCCATTAACAAAGGCAACAAGCTACGTATTAGGCAAAAAAATGAATCAATTTGACGAAAGAGAAGAGTGGTATGAATTCAATCAAGAAACGATTGATGCACTGTTAGAGGATGGCAGTCAAGCCGACGCCGATTATACCATTGAGCATCATTTTGCCAGTACCGATTTTGATGTTTTAGAAAAAGCAGCGGTTGATGTTTTTAAAGCAGGCTTTGAAGTTACCGACGCAGAAGAATTGATGTTAGATGACGGTGATACCGTATTTTGTTTCGATGCTGTGGTAGAACGTAAGTTAGATATTAATTTACTTAACGCTGATGTTGATAAACTTCTCAAAATCGCCGACAAGCAAGACGTGACCTATGATGGTTGGGGAACTTACTTCGAACCACGGGAAGACAACGAGACAACAAATGACGTGGAAGACGACAGCTTCTACGACGAGGACTAAAGGTTAACTCGAACCGGTTCGATGCTGCTCGAGATATTATGGGTAAGATATAATGGGTAAGGTATAAATAACTACCCATTAAGTTTCACTTCAGCTTTCGTTCATCTTTTCCAGTCAACAATGACCATGTCATTATTGATTGGAAAAGGATGGATTTATGAAGATTCAATCTGCTAGAACGATACTTTCTACAATTGCCCTACTTGCATTGCTTAGTGCGCATGTTGATGCACAAACTAATACGAAAGATACCAGCAGCACCGCCTCTGAAAATAAAGAAGTAACATCTCAAGAATACCGCTATGACAAGGTTTATACGCCCCTTGAACAGCCAACACCAGTGAGTGGGGCAGATACTGAGTCTTTAACTGGACAAGCAGCAGATTCAAACTCACCCTCTCCAAACGCAGATTTTAGCGAGAGCAGCAACGGCACTAGCCACGCTACGTCAAACTTAAAATCTACACTTGATACGCAAGACTTAAAAACAGCCCAACGCGTTCAGAAGTACGCAAATACAACGAAGTTATCGAGTAGTATTACCGTTGTAAGTAGTAATGAATTCTGGATTTACGACAGCTGGGTAGGCCTTGTTCAGGATATTGATTACGACGGATATTACTCACAATTTTCGGTGGAATTCGACGCCGACACAATATTCGCTAATGTACCTGTTTACGCGGTGCTTTATTTGGGCCGCAATGGTACTTACGACGCCATACATGTGTCGTCAGAATTCTTTATTTACGGGGAAGATTCTACAGACAGTTTTGTGATTGAAAGCACATTAGTTTCAGGGTTCCCCTCTTATGACTACGATATTTTACTCGAGCTTTATGATGCGCAAACAGAGCAACTTGTGGCCTTTTCTGACAGCTACGACAACCCTGAGTTTGCTTTTGTACCTTTAGAAAGTGAAACCAATGAATACGTTGTAGAAGAATCTGTGGTTATTGTGCAGGAGCACGGGGGATCATTATCGTGGATGACACTGTTTTTTGGTTTTTTAATGTTGCTTGGCCGTGCTCTGGTGAAACCCACTACAAACAAATCGAAAATAGTGCGATCGTGATTAGTGTGAATAAAGCCTTATATAAAAGCAGTTTGTTTGATGGCGTTTTGTAGGAGTAGCCTTTTGTAGGAATAGTGCTTTGTATGAGTGATGTTTTGCAAATACCATTTGTAGCGCGCAAAAATTGAAGTAATTTGCTAATCTCTTTCATTAGCAACTGCTCTATTACTACAAGCTAATACACGCCTGTGACTGCGTTTTAAGGTACGAACACTACAATGACAAAGGACAGTAAAAACACATCCTCACCTTCCATTCGTAGGAACTTTATAAAAGGTACCCTTGCGCTGGGGGTTACTGCAGGGGTTACGCCCTTTGCTATAGGTAAACCTAAGCCTACGCTGAAGGTTATGGGTACCCATGTAACGCTGCAAGAAGCCATACGACAACAAGCAATGGAAGACTTGGGCATAAACATTCAATTCGAGCCCGGCGGCAGTGCAACGGTACTGCAAAAGGCGTCTATGAACCCCACATCTTTTGATTTGTATGAACAGTGGTCTAATAGTATTGGCGTTCTGTGGCGTGCAGGCGCTATTCAGCCAATAGAAAAAAAACGTATTCGCTATTGGGAAGAAATTAACAATTTATCAAAAACCGGTAAACTCACAGCGAATGCCAGAATGGGGGCCGGAGACGCTCCTCACAAAATATTAAACGTGCAGGGTAATGGTTCTCTAGGGGCTACACCCACCGACACAGTGAGCTTTTTGCCGTATGTACACAATGTTGATTCTTTTGGATACGACAGACGTCATCTTCCAGAAGCCATGCAGGGCGAAGCCGAAAGCTGGGGATGGTTACTCGACAGTCGCTATTCGGGCAAGGTGGCTATTGTTAACGACCCTACTATTGGTCTTTTCGACCTAGCCCTAGCAGCCCAGGCCAAGGGGTTCGTTGAATTTAATGATATTGGTGCAATGACAGAGTTAGAACTCGATGCATTATTTAGCGTGCTAATAGAACTGGTTCAGTTAAACCACTTCAACGGCTTCTGGACATCGGTACCAGAGTCAGTGCAATTTATGAAAAGTGGCAGAGTTGCCATTGAGAGTATGTTCTCTCCCGCAGTATCTACATTAAACGGAGAAAACATTCCTGTTACGTTCGCTGCGCCTAAAGAAGGCTACCGCGGATGGCATGGCGTTATGTGTTTATCTTCAGCCTCTCAAGGGCGAAGCAAAGACGTTGCCTATGAGTATATGAACTGGTGGCTGTCGGGTTGGCCGGGTGCTTTTATCGCTAAACAAGGTTACTATATTTCTAATCCGGAGCGCTCAGCTAATTATCTATCCAAAGCTGAGTGGGATTACTGGTATAAAGGCCAGCCAGCAGCTACCGATTTAACAGGTACAGATGGAAAGGTAAGCGTGTTAAAAGGAGCGCAAAGAACGGGCGGGAGCTATGAAAACCGCTTTAGTAATGTGGCTGTTTGGAATACAGTAATGCCGACTTATGAATACAGCTTACAAAAGTGGTACGAGTTCATTACCTCTTAAACTAATAACAAAAAGGCCACTGCGCTGAATGCTATCCTCAATCAGAATACAGCTTGTTACAGTGCTACTAGCACTTATCGTGCTTATCCTTTTTCAGAGCTTTATAGCCCATGAGAACCAAGCGGTATTAAATCGTGGTGTAGAGACTGCTACCGAGGCAGTCAATGCCGTTGGCATTGTAAAAGAATTAGAACGAGACGTTGTCGACCTTCAGCGAAATGTACTTATCTTTAAAGAAAATGCCAGCCCGTCAGCCGTTACTCGCTTCTCGAGGCTAATGGCATCGATTGCAGACAAACTCGATGTTCTTGCCCAGTCAAACTCGGCTTACTCGAATAAGCAAGATAATGGCGTGCTTGCGAGGATGAATGAGCATTTAGACGCCTACCAACTCAATTTTAAGCAAGTGGTAGACGCAAGAGCACAAAGAGACAACCTTGTTTCTGAAGGAACCTTAACGAGTACTTTAGTGCTGCAAAGACTGGCATCAAGCCTACTTAACACCGGCGACATTAGCGTGAATACTTATGAGCAAATTACTAAGCAGCTTGTGCTTGCCGAGAACGCCACGCTGAAATATCTCATAAAACCAGACATTACTTTTGTAGATTTATTCAATCAATCGGTCTCGCCGTTAACAGATATTGTCTCCACAGTTGACGGTATTTCAAAGCGAAAGTTAGAGTCCAGAGTAAATAAGCTCAAGTCAGATTTTTTAACGCTTTCACAAATTACTCAGGGCAATTTATTTCTAGTAAACGTAGTTATGGCCGGGTCAGCAAGAGAGTTTCTCTATTTAAGCGGTGAACTGGCTAATAATGTATCGGCAGCATCTGAAGCCGCCACACAACAAACTTATCAACTCGCTGAAACTACCCAACAAAAGGGAGAACTCTTTTCCCTCTTTGCAATTTTATTAGCGCTAGCCGCTGCGATATTCACCATGGGCAGGATCCTTGGCCCCATTAAATCCATTACCGGCGTATTCAATAAACTTTCAGAGAATGTGCCCATAGAAAATATACCAGGTAGCAAACGCACCGATGAGATAGGCAAGCTTTCCAGAGCCGCCATGGTATTTAGTGATAAAAATCGTCAAACTCAAAAGTTGTTGGCCGAAGCACAAAGCTTAAATGTAGAACAAGAGCGGCTGAATAATGAGTTGAGAGAGTCTAAGCGCAAAGCAGAGCAAGCCACAGCCTCGAAAAGTATATTCTTAGCCAATATGAGCCACGAAATACGCACGCCGATGAATGGTATTATTGGTTTAATCGAGCTAGCCCAAAAGCAATCAATCAGCAACACGGTAAGAGACTATCTTGATAAAGCAGCGTATTCGGGTCAAATATTACTAAGTGTTATTAATGACATTTTAGACTTCTCAAAAATAGAGGCCGGTGAATTAAAAATTGAGGAAGTTAGCTTCTCCTTGCATTCTCTTTTCGACAACTTAATTGCTGTTATTGCCCTTCGTGCCAAGGAGAAGAATCTTTCAGTTCGTTTCTCGGTAAACCCATCACTTTACGCAACTGTTATTGGCGACCCCCTTCGAATAGCCCAAATTATTATGAATATTGGTAACAACGCCGTGAAGTTCACTGATCAAGGACGGGTTGAAATAGAGTTTGATGGCGGCATGAACGCTGACGGCGATGTGTTTACTCTCTCTATGCGGGTGTCAGACACGGGCATTGGCATGAGTGAAAAGCAACTGAGTAAAATTTTTAAACCCTTCACCCAAGCTGATGGCTCGACTAACAGAATGTATGGCGGCACGGGACTTGGCTTGGCTATTGTGAGTCAACTCGTTGAGTTGATGAACGGAGACCTGCGAGCATCTTCATCTCTAGGAAAGGGAAGTGAGTTCTTTATATCACTACCGTTAAGAGCGGTTAACCGACAAAGCGGTATTTTGAGTCAAACCCCTGCTCTGCCTGAGGGAAGTATTTACGTGACAGAATCTCCTCTATTGCCCGCCTATTACACACAGCACCTCAACCTTTCTTCAACAGCAGTATGCTCTATACAAGACGCTCAAGCGCAACCAAATTTGCCAGAACATATTCTTATTGACGTTCCGGATTTTAGTACCTTTAGACAGAACTTGCGTTGGTTTAATGAGTTAGTAGAAGAAAGCAAGTCTGTGGGTTTAATTATGGAAACAGCGGGCAGCGCGCTTCAGGCTAAGTATGCGTCGCTATGGACCAATCCACTCATCATGCATCCGTTTACGCCTATTCAGTTTGAACGCTTTATTAAACAAGTTCTAGAGAAAGACGGGCACGTTGCCCAAGAGTTGACTGCGGACAGCCCCCCTTCTATTACACTCGAAGGCCATGTGCTTTTAGTTGAAGATAACAATATAAATCAGTTGGTTACCGGTGAAATGCTAACCAATGTGGGCTTAACCTTTGACGTCGCTGAAGATGGCAAACAAGCCGTGCAAAAAGTTGAAAATTCAACAGAATACGACCTCATTCTCATGGATGTTCAAATGCCCGTTATGGATGGTTATGAAGCCACTAAGGCGCTGAGGGAAAAAGGCTTTACAGATATCATAATTATAGGTTTGTCTGCTAACGCGATGAAAGAAGATAAGCAAAACGCCATTGATGCGGGAATGAATGACTACATTACCAAACCTATCAAACAAAAAGCCCTTTCAGCCAAGCTAGAGTATTTCCTGGCAAGAGATCTTACGAAAAATGCTTCAGACGATGACAGCAATTATTCAATTTAGGCATGACAAAAAAACGGGGCCATTAATTTGGCCCCGTTTTAATTGTTGAATATACTGCTGAAAACAATAAAGGTTAAGCGACTCTAGAGAGCAGCAATCGTCTCATATTGTTCTTTCAGTTTTGCCAACGCTTTTTCACCCTCGTCGAGCTTACCGCGTTCCTTTTCGATTACGGCTTCAGGTGCATTGCTAACAAACTTTACATTGCCAAGTTTGCCACGGGTTCTTGATACGTCTTTCTCAACTTTCTCCATGGCCTTGGTGATACGTGCAAGCTCTGCATCTTTATCAATAAGCCCTGCCATAGGAATCAGAATTTCCATCTCTCCTACCAGCGCCGTCGCGCTAGCTGGTGCTTCTTCACCAGTAGTAAGAATAGTTACGCTCTCAAGTTTAGACAGCTTATCTAAGAAGCCTTTAGCAGCCTCTAAACGTCGTTTGTCTTCGTCACTTACATTTCTGAGTAAAGCATTAAGCGGTTTATTTGGGGAAATATCCATTTCGCCACGAATATTGCGAATGCCAACAATAAACTTCTTCACCCACTCAATATCGGCCAGCACGCTTTCGTCTTGCTTATCCGCTTCAACTTCTGGGAATGGCTGCACCATGATGCTAGCGTCGTCTTCAACGTTAAGTGCGCTTAGCGGCACAACACGCTGCCAAATAGTATCGGTGATAAACGGCATAAGAGGATGCATTAGTCGCATCAGGCTCTCTAGCACGTTGATGAGTGTATGGCGAGTTCCTCGCTTTTCAGCCTCGCTACTTGCGTCATTGCTAAGCACTGGCTTTGTGAGCTCAAGGTACCAATCGCAGAATTGATTCCAAGTAAATTCATACACAGTTTGCGCAGCAATATCGAAACGGTAATCAGAAAGTGCTTTCTCAAATTCAACAAGGGTCTGTTGAAACTTCGCCCAAATCCAGCGGTCTGCCAAGCTGAGTACCATATCACCGCCATTCGCACCGGTATCATGCTCTTCCGTATTCATCAAAACAAAACGCGATGCGTTCCAAATTTTGTTACAGAAGTTTCGATAGCCCTCAACGCGAGACATATCAAAATTGATATCTCTGCTGGTAGATGCCATTGCCGCAAAAGTAAAGCGAAGAGCATCGGTACCGTAGGCATGAATTCCTTCAGGGAACTGTTTGCGCGTGCGCTTAACGATTTTTTCAGCTAACTGGGGCTGCATCATTCCGGCAGTGCGCTTCTCAACAAGAGACTCGAGGTCGATGCCGTCAATCAGGTCAATAGGGTCAAGCACGTTGCCTTTTGATTTCGACATTTTGTCACCGCTCTCATCGCGTATGAGACCTGTGATGTAAATGTCTTTAAATGGAATTTTTCCAGTAAACTTCTTGGTCATCATGATCATTCTGGCAACCCAGAAGAAAATAATGTCAAAGCCTGTTACCAAAACAGATGACGGAACAAACGTCTCTAAATCGGGAGTGTCTTTTGGCCATCCCATAGTGGCGAAAGGCCATAACGCACTAGAAAACCACGTATCGAGAACGTCATTATCTTGGGTTAACGTAACCTCGCTACCTAAGTCATTTTTCGCGCGTACTTCTTCTTCGGTGCGACCTACGTAAACCTTGCCGTTCTCATCATACCAAGCTGGAATGCGATGTCCCCACCAAAGCTGACGAGAAATACACCAGTCTTGAATGTTATTCATCCACTGGAAGTAGGTTTTGTTCCAGTTTTCTGGAACAAAACGAATTTCACCGCTTTCTACTGCTTCAATTGCGGGCTTGGCAAGAGACTCTACCGCTACGTACCATTGGTCTGTAAGGTAAGGCTCGATTACCGCCCCAGTGCGATCGCCACGGGGCACTTTAAGCTTATGCGGCTCTACTTTTACCAAAACACCACTGCTATCTAAATCGGCAACGATTTGCTTACGGGCGTCAAAGCGATCTAAACCTTGGTAAGCCTCTGGCGCATCATCATTTATTTTGGCATCGTCGGTAAGAATATTGATCATGGCAAGGTTGTGGCGCTTACCCATGTCATAGTCGTTAAAGTCGTGGGCAGGGGTTATTTTCACGCACCCTGTACCAAATTCCATATCAACGTAGTCATCAGCGATTATGGGGATCAAACGACCTGTTATTGGCAGTTTAATATCTTTGCCGATAAAGCCTTGATAACGTTCATCATCGGGATGAACAGCTACAGCGGTATCACCTAGCATCGTTTCTGGGCGTGTTGTAGCTACCACAAGCTCACCGCTACCATCGGCAAGAGGATAGCGCATGTGCCACATGTGGCCATCTTCTTCTTCGTTGAGAACTTCAAGATCGGATACTGCGGTGTGCAGTACAGGGTCCCAGTTAACGAGACGCTTGCCGCGATAAATAAGCCCTTCTTCATGCAGCTTTACGAAGACTTCTGTCACTGCCGTCGATAAATCGTCGTCCATGGTAAAGACTTCGCGAGACCAATCTGGCGATGTTCCTAAGCGACGCATTTGGCTGGTGATAGTACCGCCACTTTGCTCTTTCCACTCCCAGATCTTTTTAATAAAGTCTTCGCGGCCCAAATCGTGGCGTGTTTTACCTTGGGCATTTAACTGGCGTTCAACTACCATTTGCGTGGCGATACCCGCGTGGTCTGTACCCACCTGCCACAACGTGTTGTCGCCTTTCATTCTGTGGTAACGGGTTAACGCATCCATTATGGTCTGCTGAAATCCGTGGCCCATGTGTAGACTTCCCGTCACGTTTGGCGGGGGAAGAAGAATACAGTAGGGTTCACCACTACCAGATGCTTTAAATAAACCCGCGTCTTCCCATTTTTTATAGCACTGCTGCTCGATAGACTGCGGTTCGAAGGTTTTATCCATTACTGACTCTCGTTTTGAAGCTGATGTAACTTGGGTGAAAAAGTAAACGTGCTAGGTGCGCGCCGTCATGCAGACTTAAATTGCATACTACAACCAGCTTGCTGATAGTTTTTGTATCTCACCCGCGCTGCTTGCTTAGCATTTTCATCCACGGGTACAAAATCGATGATTTGGCGGTGTTGATTAGGCGATGGCACCATGCCAGAACCCACGTTTACCACCATTTGACGCCGGGCAACCTGCTCTGGTTGCCAGCATATTTCTACCGGCGTACCTGCCTGTGGTCCTTCACCGTATAAATTGTGAGGTACAAAACGGTTCGCCGGCAGTTGCCACAGCAGTTCATCAACTTCTTCTGCTTGTGCCTGCGTATCGCATAGCACACTCATCTTTTGTTTATTAGCAAAAGCGTTAGCGACAATCTCACTGGCTTTGCCAGCTACGCCATTATCGCTAGCGCTTAGTTGATAAAAAATAACCTGTGGCATGCTAGGTTAGTCCTCTAACTTAATGTCTGCTCGGTTCATTAAGAACTGAGAAAGCATAGGAACAGGACGTCCCGTCGCACCTTTATTTTTACCACTGCGCCATGCGGTTCCTGCGATATCAAGGTGTGCCCAGTTGTACTTTTTAGTGAAGCGCGACAAGAAACAACCCGCTGTGATGCTTCCTGCCGGACGACCACCTAAGTTGGTCATATCGGCAAATGGGCTTTCTAACTGCTCTTGATAATCATCCCACAACGGCAAACGCCAAGCGCGGTCTGAACTTTGCTCTGAGGCGTTGAGTAACTCATGGGCAAGAGGATTATGAGTACTCATCACCGCAGTAGCGTGGTGACCAAGGGCAATAATGGCTGCGCCGGTAAGGGTTGCTACGTCAATTACCAACTCAGGCTCGTAGCGTTCTACATAAGTTAATGCATCACACAGCACTAAACGGCCTTCTGCATCGGTATTTAGCACTTCAACGGTTTGACCCGACATGGTTGTTAAAATGTCACCTGGACGATACGCATTGCCGCTTGGCATGTTTTCACAGCCAGCGAGCACGCCAACAATATTAATGGGTAAATTAAGCGCGGCAATAGTGTGCATTGTGCCTAATACGCCTGCAGCGCCGCCCATGTCGTATTTCATTTCGTCCATGGCTTCGCCTGGTTTAAGCGATATACCGCCAGAGTCGAAGGTCAACCCTTTACCCACAAGCACGATAGGCGCCTGATCTGCAGGGCCGCCACGGTGATGCATAATACTCATCATGCTTTCATTTTCAGAGCCGCGCCCTACCGCTAGATAGGCTTGCATACCAAGTTCTGCCATTTGCGTTTCGTCAACCACTTCAGCGGTTATACTGTCATAACGACTCGCAAGCTCTTGTGCTTGTTTCCATAGATATTCTGGATTACAAATGTTGGGTGGCATGTTGGCCACGTCTTTTGTCACTTTGGCACCACGAGAAATCGCTAAACCATGTTCAACAGCGCGCTCGCCTACGGTTAACTCTCGACGGGTGGGAACATTGAAGACAATTTTGCGCAAGGGGCGACGTGGCTCACCTTTCTTCGTTTTAAGCTGTAAGAATGTGTACAGCGAGTCTTCTGTGGCTTCTACCGCCTGGCGTACTTTCCAATAGGTATCACGGCCTTTTACATGAAGTTCGGTCAAGAAACATACGGCTTCCATTGACCCAGTTTCATTCAGTGTTTGGATTGTTTTTGCAATGATATTTTTGTACTGACGCTCGTCTAATTCGCGCTCTTTTCCGCAACCGACAAGTAAAACCCGCTCGCTCAAGACGTTTGGTACATTGTGTAGCAGCAACATCTGGCCGGCTTTGCCTTCTAAATCGCCGCGGCGCAACAGGTTGCTGATATAACCATTGCTGATCTCGTCTAGCTGTTCTGCCACTGCCGTTAAACGGCGTGGTTCGAAGACGCCCACAACGATACAGGCACTACGTTGCTTTTCTGGGCTGCCACTTTTTACACTAAACTCCACGATATTACCTCGCTTTTCGTCGTTTATAGTTTGCACGATGACTAAAATCACGTAACGTTTCGCGCTGCTTTATGTTTTAATACGCAGAATAACTTTTAAGTTCACTGCAATGAACGCGTTTGCCCTTAAATATAGGCCAAATTGGCGTCAAAACATCATACAAACAGTTTATGGTTGCAGGCAAAACGTGTAAAAACGGTAAGTTTAAACAAAATTGTGCTTTCTTTCACTAAAATTCCTAATTATCCGGGCAGACTGAGATGCTGATATTCCGCTATTTACTTAAGGAAACGCTAAAATCTCAGCTAGCGATTTTCTTTATCTTAATGGCCATTTTTGTCACCTTGCGCTTCGTGCGTGTTTTAGGTGATGCTTCCGATGGCGACATCCCCGCAGGTCTAGTTTTAGGCTTCTTGGGTCTTTATGCCCCCATGCTATCATCTCTTGTGCTGCCAATAAGCGCTTATCTCGGCATTATGCTGGCCCATGGCCGTCTATACGTTGATAGCGAAATGACTGTTATGCGCGCTTGCGGCATTAGTGAATGGTATATAACGAGGGTAATGCTGTTTCTGTCGGTGCTGATTATGATTGTTACCGGCGCTATTACACTGTATTTCGCTCCTCTTGCTGCAGAAAACGAATATCAACTGCGAGAAAAAGCGCGCAACGAAGCGGGCATCTCGGCGCTTATGCCCGGTAGATTTCAACAAACCGGCAACGAAAAAGCAGTTATTTTTGCTCACGACGTTGATGAAAACGACAAACTAAAACGAGTCTTTTTATCGCAAAATCAAAGTGACGATAGCAAAGAACAGGTGCGTGTGGTTTACGCACAAACAGGTGACGTAGCAACAAATGCAGACGGCACCCGTAACCTTATCCTGAAGCAAGGCGTGCAATACGAGGGCGTACAATCGGGTAACGCCTATCGAAAAGTTGAGTTTGACGAATACCAAATTCAAATTGCCGACAAGCCTGCAGAAGAGCCTCGCAAGAAAGTGAGTGTATTACCAACCACTGAACTGTGGAATGACGAAAGCATAGAAGCACGAGCTGAACTGCAATGGCGTATTGCTATTCCCCTTTCCATTCCTTTTTTAGTGCTTATAGCCGTGCCGCTGAGTGCGGTTGATCCAAGGCAAGGTCGATTTGGCAAAATGTTCCCTGCTATATTACTTTACCTGGGGTATTTTTTATTACTGTTAGCCAGCAGACGCGTGCTTGAAGACGGGAAAATGCCACCTCAACTTGGGCTGTGGTGGGTTCACACCGTTATGCTAGTGATTGGTTTTGTCTTAATTGTTCGCGATAGGAAAACAGGCACTCAGTTACGTGCTTGGATATTGGGGAAAAAATAAATGTTTAAGATCCTCGATTTGTATGTAGCACGAACATTATTAAGCACAGTTACAGTAACCCTTAGCGTACTAATTGGACTCAGCGCGCTTATAAAATTTGTTGAACAGCTGCGAAAGATTGGTGAAGGCGACTACGACATGCTTCTAGCATTTTTGTATGTTTTGTTGAGCCTGCCTCGCGATTTGGAGCAGTTTTTCCCTATGGCTACCCTACTTGGTGGCTTAGTGGGAATGGGCGTGCTTGCAAGCAATAGCGAGCTTGTAGTCATGCAGGCCGCAGGACTGAGCCGCTGGAATATCATCAATTCTGCCATGAAGTCGACCCTGATTATGATTTTGGTGGTTATGGCTGTTGGCGAGTGGGTAACCCCAGTAAGCGAGACAAAAGCCAAACAGCTTCGCACGGAGGCCATTTCTGGGGGAAGCTTGTTCTCATCTGATAAGCTTGTATGGGCGAAAGATGGCGAACGATTCGTAAGCATTGGACAGGTTCTCAGCCAAGATGCCTTAAAAGATATTCGCATTTACACCTTTAACACCGACCTTTCGCTGCAAAGCATTAGCTATGCGAATACGGGCACGTTCGACGACGATGGCTGGTGGCTAAACAATGTAGATGTAACAACTTTCACTGAGCAACAGATTTCAACGGAAAATATTGAAAGGAAGCGCTGGAACTCAACTCTCACTCCAGACAAATTGGGCATAGTGGCAGTAAAACCAGAAGCATTATCTATTACCGGCTTAATAGACTATGTGAATTATTTAGAAAGTAACGATCAGGCCCCCGCACGCTACGAACTCGCTCTATGGCGCAAGATATTGCAACCGGTGTCTGTTGGCGTGATGCTATTAATGGCACTGTCGTTTATTTTTGGCCCACTGAGAAGTGTTACCATGGGAGCGCGGGTTATTATGGGGGTACTAACCGGTTTTGGTTTCTTTATTCTCAATGAAGTGTTTGGGCCTGTGAGCTTGGTTTATCAGTTACCGCCATTTCTGGGCGCGCTTCTACCAAGCCTGCTGTTTGCCGCTATCGCGGGCATAATGCTTCGGCGCTGATCACACTTATGTTGCTTTAACTGGTTTAGACAGCAAACTCGCTAGATTTGAGAGCCAAAAGGGCAATATCTGCCCTTTTCTTTTGCTCATCGATTGTGCTACCGAGTCTTAATTTTTAATGCTTGTTCTTAAGCGCTGTAAGCAACTTTGTGTGCCTCTTTTCAACGCTGTTTTGCCTACCAGCTTTTATGGTCATTCGCTTCTTTTGACAGCTTTAATACTTCGGTTTTTGCTAATCTGTCTTGTAGCGACTGTTTTTCTTTTATATCGAACAACACCAGTAACGTGCCTAATCCGCAAAGTGAAGCAATAAGGCGAGTAAGTAAACGCCCCATGGTAACGGGCTCATCTACTGTGCTAAAAATACGGAGCCGCCAAGCACGCATGCCTAATGTTTGCCCTCCTCGTTTCCAGAACCATAAAAAGAAGCCGGCTATCCACAAACCTACCCAAACCTGAATAAGAAGTTTGTATGCTCTAGAGGCCTGAATGAAATCGGCTGGCTCAGCATAACCTTGCATGTCTATGGCGCCATTTTTCAACATAATAATAAGCGTGACTATGATCACCATTGCCGCACACATGCCCACTGCAATAGCAACAAGTGCATCGTAAACCATGGCTAAAAGACGACGAAAGAATCCTGCCCGCTCTCCAAATTCAGACGCAGGTGTATTCTGGCTTTCCATGTCTGCCTCACTACTTTCATTTTTTTTGCGAACTCGCTTTTGAGCTCTTACTTTGTTTTTTGACACACTTTTCTCTTTAAATGCTTATTTAATTTCTTAGAACAGGCTCGCTTGATGCCAATATGCTTGCTATTACTCTATTTATTACTAAGACATTTGACACATTATCTCGATGGCTACGCTTAAAACATCAGTCTGGCTCTAACCTGACGTCGCTTTAACCTAATACGGCTATAGCAAACCACGGTGCAATTAGCGTTACGGATAAGAGTAAACATCTAATAGTGTGACACAAGCAAGACTGGGCATAAATATGAATAAGGTAGCATTACGCGTTTTTCACCTGACAACTCATTCGTCAAAACGCTTAACCCACTGGAAAGAGAGCCTAGACTTAAGGAGATAATGACAATTTATTAAACCGTGCTATTGTCAAAAACAGAGCATATTGACCGTTACTGTGCTTTTTTTGCATCTAACCAGGCTAGATGGACGTTAGTATATTAAAAACCTGTAAGTCTTATGATGGCTAACAACAATTAAGCATGTGACTGTAAAAAGTCATATATAAGGAGCCAAAATGGAACATGAAACTCTGTTTCCGCTGTTGTGTAAAACGGCAGAGGGCGACAAAGATGCCTTTGCTAAACTGTATGAAATAACCAGCTCTCAGCTTTACGCGGTGGCATTAAAGCTACTCAAACGGCCAGAGCTTGCAGATGAAGCAACGCAAGACGCTTACATCAAAATTTGGCACAACGCGGGAAGCTACCAGCGAAGCAAGGGAACTGTGTTAACCTGGATGGTAAGTATTGTGCGTTATAGAGCATTAGATTCAATGCGCTATCACAACGTTCGCAACGAGGTAGAGTTGACCGATGAAGCCGCTGCCATTCCCGACGCTCCCCAGGCTTTTCAATTAGGCGGTGAGCAACAAAAGCTTTCTGCCTGCCTCGACGAGTTAGATGGGCCGCAACGACAAGCCATTCATTTAGCCTACGTAAACGGTCTATCTCACCAAGAAGTGGTGAATTATCTATCTTCGCCATTAGGCACTATTAAAAGTTGGATACGAAGAGGATTACAAAGCCTTCAAAGGTGTTTATCGCTATGAATTATTTGAAAGAAGAAACGCTTAACGCATTAGCCGCTGAATATGTTGTAGGAACACTGCGTGGAAAAGCCCGTTTGCGTTATCAAAAATTGATGATGCAATACCAAGCTGTGAGCGATGCCACCGCCCAATGGGAGCAGTATTTAGCGGGTTTTAACGATACTGTTGAGCCGGTTGAACCGCCAAAAGCCGTGTGGGAGGAAATTCAGCGTCGACTTGGGCATTCTGCATCTAACGGCACATCTGCTCAAATTGTCGATTTTGAACGAGCAAAACGCGAACGCTGGCGCGGGCTCTCTATGCTATCAACTGCTGCAGCCTTGGTGCTTGCCGTACTTTTAGTCATCATGCAGCCAGCCCCAGTCGAGGACGTATCGCATATTGCTGTAGTCAATAATGCGGATAATACGCCGCTGTGGATTATCGAAGTATCGCCGAGTACCATGGACGTAAAAGTTACCGATGCCTTTACCGCTATTGCAGATAAAGACTATGAGCTTTGGATGGTTCCTGCTAATGGAGAAGCACCGATATCTCTTGGTTTAATGCCTGAGATGGGTGGAGATAGCAGAGCAACGCCAGATATTTTACTCGACAGCAGTATCGCGGCACTTGCAATTAGTTTGGAAGCCCCAGGAGGCTCTAAGACCGGAGCGCCAACCGAAGTACTTTATATAGCACCTATTCTATCGGTTTAAAAAACCGCCCCCACTATATAGGCCGCATTTTTCTCATGAAATATGCGGCTTTTTCTTTTTATTTACGTCTTTAAAACATTTTTTTAAATTATTTTATTTTTTTGCATCTAGTCGTGCATCTCGCTCGTTTAGCTTTAGGAACTCATAAAACAGAGAGATAAAACATGACAATCTTCAAACGTAAAACACTATCGGTTGCAATTGCTCTCACTTGCGCTGCCGTAACAGCAGGCGCAATGGCATCAAGCCACAGAGAGGCACCTAACATTACCCGCGCTCCAGCGGTAGACAGTACAGATTTTTACGCCTTTAACAGTTACGAAGAAGGCAGAGAAGGTTATGTAACCTTCATTGCCAACTATATTCCATTACAAGACGCCTACGGCGGTCCTAACTATTTTGCTATGGACCCTGCAGCACATTACGCCATTCATATCGACAGTGATGGAGATGCAGTAGAGGATGTTAGCTTTGTATTCAATTTTAACAATATGCTTGCTGCAGGTAATGAAGGCATAGCACTTCCGATTGGCCCTGAAGGCAATCAGAAAATGGTGAAAGTGCCGCTTAAAAATGTAGGTGGCATTAGCGCGGACGATTCTAGCGCCGCCAACTTCTCGGAGATGTATACGCTAACCATGGTTTCTGGTGATATGCAAAGCGGTGAGCGCACTATGCTAACGCCTGCTATGGGCGATATGTTTAAGAAGCCACTTGATTACATCGGTAACAAAACATTTACCAGTGAAGCTGAGTACGCACGTTATGCTGAAAGCTTTATTTATTCGTTTGCCATTCCAGGTTGTGACGATATGGCCCGTGTATTTGTAGGCCAGCGTAAAGACCCATTTGTTGTAAACCTAGGTAAAACATTCGACTTAGTTAACTATGTACCTGTAGAAGGTGATAGTGCCCCGGGTGCTGGCGACGGTGAAGGCTTCCCTGGCGGTATTACACAAAGCGACAGCAACGATGATCTTATTGACAAAAACGTAACGTCATTGTCCATTGAAGTTCCTGCAAGCTGCGTAACTGGCGATGGCAATGGCGTAATCGGAAGTTGGACTACGGCGAGTCTGCCGCAAGCACGCATCCTAAACCCAGATGCTACTTTTGCAAAGCCTGAAGTTAACGGCGGTGCAATGACACAAGTGTCTCGCTTAGGTAGCCCACTAGTTAACGAACTCGTGATTGGTATTGGCGATAAAGATAAGTTCTCTAGCGCACACCCAAGTCAGGACGGTCAATTTGCGGATTACGTAACGCATCCGTCTTTACCTGAGTTACTGAATATTCTGTTTAAAGATGCGGTAAACACTACGCTAGGTACAGAAATTGAAACGCTAGCACCAACTAACTTCCCAAGAACAGACTTGGTAACCGCGTTCCTAACCGGCTTCCCTGGAGTGAACCAGCAGGCAACAGTAACACCGTCTGAAATGCTTCGTTTAAACACTGGCATTCCAGCCACACCAGCAGCGTCACAATCGGCATTTGGTGTAGCGGGCGACGATTTAGCAGGCTTCCCTAACGGCCGCCGTCCAGGTGATGATGTTGTAGACATTGCACTTCGCGTAGTTATGGGCCGTTTGTGCTATCCAATCCCAGTTGCAGGTGAAGATACAGACCTTGGTCTTTGTGCACCGGAAGATGCAAGCGTAGGTACAGTGCCATTTACTGATGGTGCACCGGTGGATGCGAGCATGATTGATTCATCATTTCCATACCTAAGAACGCCTATTGCTGGCTCTGAGTAAGGAGCACAACTATGAATAATTCGACTAATCAACCAAGCAACCGAAAACTACACCGTATTTGGATTGCAACGTCGCTGGCGCTAGCGTTATCAGGCTGTTTCGATAGCGATGACGATAACAAAGCGCCTGAGATCAACGAAGCTCCAGTGGCCGTTGATGATGCGTTAACCACTCAGGCAGACATTGCATTTGAAGGCACGCTTTCAGCAACAGATCCTGAAAACGACCCTCTTACGTTTGCCCTAGCAGATGACGGCTCGTTAGGTACAGCAACTGTAAATTCAGACGGTAGCTTTACTTACACGCCAGACGCTCAAGTGACAGGCTCGGATAGCTTTACATTTAGCGTTAGCGATGGCTTTAATCAGCAGGTTGCCGGCACGGTAACAGTAACCATTGAAGCTCAGCAATTGTCTGTAGCTAGCTACACGAGAGAAGTGTTTAATCAGGCGCCAACCGACAAGCCACTGCCAGTAAATGGTCGTGAGTTTACTCAGGACGCCGATGATGCCGCTTTCGACGACTTACTGATTGACTAAGTAACAATTAATCACAAGTCACCGTAAAAGAGCATAACCGCAAGGCCATGGACGGCCTTTTTTTAAGGGAACTATCATGTCAAAGTTCGTATCTGTATGGACGTTATGTGCCTTAGTGCTACTTTCACTACCCACATTCGCAAACGCAGAATCTGCGTCCTCACACCCCGTAAAAAATCAAATAGATAAAAACGCCATAATCGCCACTTGGCAACCCGACGAAAAAGTGCTCACAAGCCTTTTTGAAGCCGAGCAATTACTCTCATCTAGCCGATATTTATCTGCCTCAGGAAACGAGCGCCAGCGCGTAAGCCAATTCCTACATAAGTTACGTTCTGAGCAACCCGTTTTAAGGGGAACGCAGCTCGAACGAGTTGTTATTCTTGAAGCAAAGCTCATGCAAAGCATTCATAAATTTGATGATGCCATGAGACATTTGAATACTATCGATGTATCTCGCTCTGCGGCTGCGCAATTGCTGCTTGCCGACATTAGCATTCAACAAGGTAATGGAAATAAAGCGAAGCAGCACTGCGAGCGCCTGCTGGGCAAAACAAGCTTTATGTTGTCTTTTGGCTGCGTGTTAAATGCTGATTTTGCTATCTCACCTTCTATAGAGGTGTATCATAAACTCAAAAAATTTGAACAATACTCATCACTACCTTCTTCTTCATCGTCACCCATTTCGTCAAGTTTTGATAATTCTGAATTCATTTGGTTCAAAGAAACACTAGCGAGCATGGCTCTTTCTGTTGGGCAGCCTGAACTAGCAATAAAGCAATTGGCTGAATTTGAAATTGCTTCGCTTCCCATCAGTGCCATTATCACCTGGGCCGATGCCCACTATGCTAGTGGTCAATATGGCACTATCACTTCAACCTTAGAGAGAGATGTTACTGACCTTTCACGCTTAGACGACGCGTTATTACTACGGTGGGTTAAAGCACAAAAAGCGCTAGGCGAAGACAACACTAAAGAGATGCGCCTGCTAGGCGAGCGCATGAAAATAAGGGCTTGGCGAGAAGATACCTCTCACGCTGCGCAAGTGGCAAACTACTATCTTGATATCGATCCTCAACCTGAGCTCGCCCTAAAATTTGCCCAACTGAATTGGCAGTATGCGCAAACAGAACACGATAAAGCACTACTTGAAAGGGCTGAAAAAGCAAATTCAGAACTAAGTAGCTAGGAGTTTCAACAAGGTTATGCAACGATTTATTTTATTTTTCTTTATTCTTTTTGCGTTTACTGCAAAAGGCTTTGCCCATGAGTTAAGTAACGGATATTTAACTCTGAATTATCAGCAAGGAGGACTTTTAAAAGGGGAGTTGCTGCTAAAGCCTGAGGATATTGGGCAAGCCGCTAATTTAGATTCCAATAATGACGGGCAATTGCAGTGGGGTGAAGTTTTAGATAATCAGTCTTTTGCAGAGCAATATATCGCGTCCTCGCTACAAGTAAAGCAGGGAGAAATCAAGTGCGATGTTGCAACAACAGTTCCTTCTATGCGCTCAATATCTGCCGAGTCACTTATTGTTTATCCGTTAAATGTCAGCTGCCAAGGAACCGGTGAGATTAGCATAATGTATCAAGGGATCTTTGAAGTAACGCCTACGCATAAACTGCTGACAACAATAAAACTTGAGCAAGAAACCTTAACTACAGTGATAGCTGAAGATAAGCGCATATTAACGCTAACACCTGCGGCTCTCTCTATCACTACACAGTTTTTTGAAATGGTATACCAAGGCATTTGGCATATTTTTATTGGCCTAGATCATATTCTTTTTCTAGTGGCGACTTTACTTACCGTTAATTTAGCGCGTAATGAGCGTTCGTAGAAAAAAGAAGACAAGAAACGGGATATTTTTAAAAACACGGTTATTTTAGTGAGTGCGTTCACCTTAGCGCACTCAATAACGCTTACTGCTACAGCCCTTGATATAATTACGCTAGACAGCAGATGGGTAGAGCTGGGCATTGCAATTTCCGTTATGCTAACGGCACTGAACAATATATTCCCGTTGGTATTTAGGCTCGGCTTTTTAACCTTTGGCTTTGGTCTTCTTCACGGCATGGGCTTCGCCAGCGTATTTGCAGAATTAAACGCACAATCAAACAGCCTAGTAATGAGCGTGGCCGCATTCAACATTGGTGTAGAAATAGGCCAGTTGGTCATTGTTGCAGTACTTCTGCCACTCCTTATGCTTGCGCGTAATTGGCATGTTTATGCAAAAACAATTATGCCGTTTGCATCCTCTGTCATCGCCATTATTGCATTAAACTGGACCTTACAGCGGTGGTAGCCCTTTTTGTCGGTAACTAAGTTCAGCCCCACATCAGTGTTTTGGTATCGTACAAACGTCCCTAGTTGCCTATTACTAGGGACGTTTTATTTTGAGTTGGCGTGTGATGAGCTACAAACGTTCTAAATCATATGCGCCCTGCTCTGATAGCTTTTTATTGAGCGGCGTTATTCGCTCTTCAAACAGGGTTTGTAACTGCAATTTATATTGCAGCCACTTTGCTTCTAAGTCTTCTAATCGTTTTAATGCGCCCGCTTGCGCTGGCGCCCCTGTTCTATCAAAGTTATCCATTAAAAAGCGTACTTGCCTGTCGAGCATATTCGGCCAATTGATATCATCTTCGAAAGTTTGATGTTTAGGCTGAATCACTAACGACTCCCACTCATCTATTTCACTAACAATACGGTCGATAGACTCTGACATTTCAGCAGACAGCATCACATTAGAATGTGTGATGTCATTAAGCTTTTCACGCACATTCCGGGCTTTCTGTAAGTGTGCAAACAGTTCATTTAAAATAGTTTCACTGGCCTTGATACTCTGCTCAACCACTTTTAACTGCTGCGCATTTGTATTCTCTCGTGGATCGGGTAGGACCTTAAAAGATCTAGTTTGCGCTATATCGCCAAGCGATATCGTAGCTTTATATTCTCCCGGCATTACTCTGGCACCATTCCAGCCGCCAAAAAGCTTCACGTTATCAATACAGTTAAGGGGTGCGCGACGCAAATCCCACTCGAAGGTGTTATAGCCTTTATTTGTCGATGGATGCTTGAACTTGACCGGGCTGCGAATATCTTCATTGCCTTTCGCGCAAGATTCAAACGCGCTAGGTTTAGACGATAGCGAGCGCACTAATTCGTTGTCGGCATTAAAAATGTCAATGCGAAGTTCGTCATCTTCTTCTAGCTCTGCGCCTAAATAATATCTGAATGACGCGCCGCGAGGAGGGTTCTTAGCCTCAGGTTGACCGCTCATATTACCACCGCTTAGTAACCGCACGCCGTCAACAGGGCTAAATTGAAATAGCTTTTCATCAACCAAAGATTCGTTAACTTCGCGAAGAGGCGATATATCATCTAACACATAAAACCCTCTTCCCTGTGTAGCAACCACAAGGTCATCGCCTTTCACTTTAAGGTCTGTTATTGCAACCGGAGGTAAGTTAAGCGACAGCTTTTGCCAGTTTTTACCATCATCAAAGCTTATAAACATTCCGCTTTCTGTGCCGGCAAACAGCATACCCTCTTGCTGAGTATCTTCACGAACTACTCTTACAAAAGCGTCTTCGGGCAAGCCTTTATCAATACGAGTCCAGCGTTTTCCATAATTTGTCGTTTTATAAATATACGGGCTGTAGTCGTTAAGTTTATAGCCAGTCACTGCAACGTAAGCTTTGCCCTCGGCATGAGAGCTTAACTCTATGGCATTTACCTGCGCTTCTTTTTTGTGAGGGGTAATATCTACCCAGTTTTTTCCTTCGTCTTTAGTAAGATGCAGTTTACCGTCGTCGGCACCAACCCAAAGCTCTCCCGCATTTACAGGAGATTCAGCAATATAAAACACTGTGTTGTAGTATTCCGCGCCTGCCTGTTCATTTGTGATAGGGCCACCATTCAACCCCTGTTTATTGGCATCGTTGCGAGTGAGGTCAGGGCTAATTTCTTGCCAATTTACACCCCAGTCAGTGGTTTGTAGTATCATCTGTGTTCCGTAATACACAGTATTTGGGTCGTGTTTTGATACTAAAACCGGCGCATTCCAATTAGTGCGATACTTTTGGTCTCGTGCATTACGACCGAATACGTATTCAGGGTAAGGCATGATGGGGCGAGTTAACCCACTTTCTCTATCAAATTCCGTGAGTGTACCGTTTATAGTAGTGGCGTAGATAAGCGCAGGATCGTTTGGATTAAACGCGATATGGGCACTTTCACCACCGCCCACTGCAAATTGTTCGTCAATGCCTATGCCGCTATCCCAAGTCGCAGAAGGCGTTGCCATAGTGGTGTTATCTTGCTGGCCTCCATAAATATGATACGGCTCAAGGTTATCTGTGGTCACTCTGTAAAATTGCGCAGTGGGTTGATTGTAAATACTCGACCACGACGCTCCACCATCAAACGTAACAGTTGCGCCACCATCGTTGGCGTTTATCATGTTTAAACTGTTTTCAGGGTTAATCCACATATCATGAGTATCGCCATGAGGCAGCGACTTAATTTCAAAGGTTTTGCCGCCATCAATGGATTTATGCAGCTGCACATTCATAACGTACAGAGTATTTTCATCGTTCGGGTCAACTTTTATATGGTTGTAATACCAAGCTCTGGCTTTAAGAATATTGTCGCCATTCATTAACTTCCATGTAGCCCCAGCATCATCACTGCGATATAAGCCACCTTTGTCAGCTTCAATAATGGCGTAGAGTCGTTTAGGGTTTGATGGTGATACATCAATTCCCACTTTGCCAATGAGCGTTGGCAAGCCTTTTTCAAGCTGCTCCCAGGTTTCACCGCCATCAATAGACTTATAAATGCCGCCCCCATCGCCGCCAGATTTTACAAACCACGGCGTTCTGCCGTGATGCCACATGCTTGCATAGAGTATTCTTGGGTTAGAAGGATCTATGGCCAAATCGGCTGCGCCCGTATCTGCATTCACTTTTAATACGTGTTGCCAATTTTTACCACCATCAGTGGTTTTGAAAATACCGCGCTGTTCGTTGGGAGCCCAAATATTGCCTTGAACCGCAGCCCAAGCAACGTCTGGATTCGAAGGGTGTATGCGTATTTTTGGAATTTGACCCCGATTGTCTAATCCAACCAGCTTCCATGTTTCGCCCGCGTCGGTAGATTTATAGATGCCTTTGCCATGACTTGTGGTAACGCCTCGAATAGGCCCTTCGCCAGTGCCAACATAAATTACGTTGGGGTCGGAAGGCGCTACTGCAATAGAACCAATGCTGCCTACTGCAAAATGTTTATCTGATAGCGGCTTCCACGATATTCCCGCGTTTTCAGTTTTCCATACTCCACCACCAGCAGTGCCCATGTAATAAAGCTGCGGGTTGCCCTTAACGCCGCTAACGGCAACCGAACGACCGCCACGGTAAGGACCGACAAAACGGTATTCCATTTTGTCGAAAAGTACTGCATCAATGGTGCCTTCTAATCCATAAGTTGGAAATGAAAAACTCAACAGTGTGCTCACAGACACAACTAGAGCAGCTAATGTTCGCCGTAATATCATTTCTGAACGCCTTATTTTGGTTATTATTTTTAAAAGTGGAAATGCTTATTTTTGATGTTTTGTAACGATGAACACTTATATTGCAGCCAGCGTAACGTTATGGCAATGACTTTGGCGAGGAATTTGAATATGCAAATATACAATAATGAGAAGCTGTGAAGATGTGTTGGGCTATAGAATTTTAATGCGCGGCACGTTGAAGCCCCCTTGGGCCTTCAACGTGCCAGCAGGGCAACGTGTTACGCTCTTTGCTTTGACCTAAGATCGAAAACAGCATACGAAGCAACGATTAAAAAGCAGCCCGCGGGGACTATGTAGGATAGCGCTGTACTGTAGTTATCAATCAGTGCCGCTTGAATAAGTGGAATAAGTGCCCCACCAAGAATAGCCATTACCAATCCTGCCGCACCAAATTTAGCGTCATCTTTTAATCCGTGTAGTGCAATGGCATAGATAGTTGGGAACATGAGTGATAGGCAAGCCGAAATACCAATAAGCGCCCAAACGCCTGTATCATTAGGCATGGCAATCATGCAAAGACACAGTAACGTAGCGACAGTAGACATAACGGTTAACAGAGCCGCAGGCCTAATGAAGCCCATGATCCATGTCATTACAAAACGCGAAAAAAGGAAAACCAACATACTGTATTGCAACACAGTCCCACCAGATATTTCATCTCCGCCTTTGGCTTCCATTACGTATTGAATAGTAAAGGTCCACACACAGGTTTGCGCTGCTACATTAAAAAACTGCGCTACTACACCAAAGCGATAGTGGCGATTTTTGAAAAGCCTTCCCATTGTGGCCCTAAAATCGACCTTATTACTCGTCTCTTGAGCCTGACAAACTGCGGGCGTTTTCATCATGGCAATGGCTATCCAAATAACCACCAACACGGATGCAAACCCCACATAGGGCACCATGACGGCCTCAAGTTCAGCACTCATTACCGCAACGAGTTGATCAGCACTCATGTTACTTCGCTCATCGGCTGTTGCTTGGTTTAATTGGGGAAGAATGAGCGTTGCTGCCAAAAACACTCCTAAATTAGTGCCAACAGGATTAAATGACTGAGCGAAATTCAGACGTCGAGTAGCTGTAACTTCACTCCCCATTCGCATGACATACGGGTTAGCAGAGGTTTCAAGAATAGATAACCCACCGGCTAACACAAACAAGGCCGCGAGAAAAAAACCATACGTCATCATCTGACTGGCGGGGTAAAACATAAAGGCCCCTAAAATGGCACATCCCAGCCCGGTCAGCACTCCAGTTTTATAAGAGAACCGTTTGTTGATAAATGCAGCCGGTATGGCTAAGCAAAAGTAAGCGCCATAATAACTAAACTGAACTAAGGCTGATTGCAAAGAAGACATAGTGAAAATTTTGCTAAACACTTTAACAAGCGGATCAGTCATATTTGCGGCAGTTCCCCATGCAGCAAAACATACAGTAAGAAGAATAAAAGGCAGTAACATATCACGAGAGACTAAGGGGGCTTTTTGTTGCATGGGTTACGGTCGCATGTTAATTTTTGGTTAACGCATTTAATCAACAAAGTATTGCCATGTCAATAAATCAACTTTATTTATTTAAATATGATTAAGCAAATTTATTGGCAAAAAACAAATGTTAAAAAACGGAGTTATTACGTTTAACATAACCAACCTAAATTTCTTTGAAGTAGACGACATGACCGATAAAGCAAAAACTCAGAAATCGACACGAGAAGGCCGAGGTCAATCTGGTCTAAGAGTCCAGAATGAGCGAAAAATCATATCCCTCATTCGCCAACATGGTGCATTACCTAAAGCAGAAATAGCCCACAAAACTGGACTGTCTGCTCAAGCAGTTACAGTCATTATAAATCGCTTAGAGGCTGACGAACTACTAGTAAGAAAAACACCCCAGCGAGGCAGAGTAGGACAACCTTTAGTGCCCTTTGCACTCAATTCAGAAGGAGCATTTGGTATAGGTTTAAAGGTAGGAAGACGAAGTTTCGACCTCACTTTAATTGACTTGAATGGCAATGTTCGCGCTACTCTTCATGAAAACGTTCAATACCCCAGCGTTATTAAATTACTGGCATTTTTAGAAAAAGGCATTGAGGCCCTTACTCTAGGTTTGAACAGCGATTTGCGTGAAAGAATTTTAGGAGTGGGCGTGGCAACGCCCTACGAAATATGGAGCTGGGCGGAAGAAGCAGGCGCCCCGTCGGAAGTATTGGACGAATGGAAAACCTTTAATTTTACTCAAGGGATCACGAGTATTATCAATTTACCGGTTTATGTTTGTAACGATGATACCGCTGCATGCTCTGCCGAGCTAAGCTTTGGTAACCCACATCATTTCGACAATTTCATGTACGTGTTTATTGGTACGTTTATTGGTGGTGGCGTGGTACTCAATGGTTCGTTGTTTACCGGCAAAACGGGGAATGCAGGTGCTATTGGCTCATTGCCTCAACCAGTACTCGACCCACAAGGAAAGCTATCATCCCAACAGCTGATCATGCAGTCCTCATTATACATACTCGAACAGATGCTAATTGATGCAGGTTACGATGGAAAATCACTATGGCAGTCGAGTGAATACTGGGGAGAGTTAGGCGCCACTCTGGATGACTGGATTGACAAAGTAGCCGATGGTCTCGCCTATGTAGCCCTTTGCTCTATGGCTATTTTTGATTTTGAGGCCATCGTTATTGATGGCGCTATTCCCGTTACGGTAAGAGAAAAAATTGTACGTGCTACTGCAGAAAAAATAGCAAAATCAGATACTCGAGGGCTCTCACCCTGCGAAGTTGTAAGCGGCACGATAGGAGGCAAAGCGCAGTCTATCGGGTGCGCAAACCTGCCACTATTGGCAAACTTTTCTCAAGACAGTCGAAGCCTTTTTAACTAAGGTCTAACGACCTTAGTTTTCCCTACCTCTTTTTAATAAAACACAGCATTGCGTTGTGGGTTTCCCCATCTTTTTAAGCGTTTTCGAATCGCTGTAAATAGGTTGATGTCATTTTGTGCATAAAATATTAAATAATATTAGTTGATTTATTATTTTGAATAACCTACATTTCGTTAACAATCTTGTTACCACCCTTAACATTTGACTAAATCTAACTACGGGACAGGGTTAGTCAACTTTAAGAAATAAATCACTGGAGAGACACATTATGCAATGCGCAACTAAACTCACACTCATCGCAGCAGCCGTCACTGCATCTATTTCTCAAACTTCTTTGGCACAAACTGCTGAAGAGGAAACAAGCAAACCTAGCAGTCTGGATTTTGAGCAAATCATTGTTACGGGTACATCTAGACCAAAAGAAAAAATTGAATCGACAAACGCAATGACAACGTTTGGCGAAGAAAAACTTGAGCGTTTAGCACCTTATAGTGTGGGTGAATTAGTTCGCAGCATTCCTGGATTTCATGCGGAAGACACAGGTGGTGAAACAGGTAACAATGTTGCGCCTCGTGGTTTTCCGCTGTCAACGCAGACGGAATTTACTGCATTATTGCGCGATGGTATGACGGTATTTTATAACCAAGATGTTTTGTTTTCTCAAAACGACCGCTTTACTCGCCTTTCTAATTTCATAGGTAATGTTGAAGCCATTAGAGGTGGTGCATCATCGATTTTCGTAGGTAGTGCACCTGCTGGTTTTATTAACTTTTTATCTCGTGAAGGCGGTGACGATACAGAAGGCGATGTATTTTTTGAAACCAATAGTAACAACCGCTTAGGTGCGCAAGCATGGGTGAGTGGCTCAATTAACGACCAAACCGTTTATGCCATTGGCGGTTGGTATCGCAGAGGTGACTCTGCTCGCGACCCGGGCTATACCGCCAACCAAGGTGGTGAAATTAATGCCAACGTAAAATATTTTTTTAAAGACAGCAGTGGCTTTACTCGCTTTGAATTTAACAAACAAGATGACAAATCTTTCTTCTTCATTCCTCAGCCTCTTACCGGTTCAACAACCGATGCGCAAACCATTCCAGGGGGGATGGACATTCGCGATGGAACAACGGGTAACTCAGCGGGCGCGCGTTTACTTCGCTTAGCAAATACGCCTAGCGGCGATATCGATTTAGACGTTACCGACGGTAACTTTGCAGACGTAACCTACATCGGAAACACCACAGAGGTAGAGCTAAACGACAACTGGATGTTTACCAACCAAGTTCGCTATACCGACCTACTAACAACGTTCACCGGTATTATTAATGTTGGCAACGCAGAACCTTTATCGGGTAAGGCTCAAGCTATATTTGATAGCAACCAAACTGCCCTTGCCGATGCGGTTTTTAATGATAGTTTGAACTACAGAATACTCGATGCCGGGACAGGCTTTGAACTGGCTAACAACAGCAATGTTGATACTTTTAATACCAATGGTTTTGGTATTAATGCAGGCTTTTGGCATCGCCGCTTTGAAGGCGATAACCTTCAAAATGAAACAAAACTTCGTCATGTTTACGAAGGTTTAGATGAAGGCACTATTTACTCTACATTTGGTTTGTTTGTTTCTAATATTAACGGCCATGTTACCGATTACCGAATTAACACCCTTCAGTCTGTTGAGCCTTTACCACAACGTTTAGATATCGCGTTTATTGACGAACAAGGCAATGACATTGCCAGCGGTACATATAAAGGAATACAGGCTGGTTCACATGGCTTTGCCAATATTGTTTATAACGAGTCGACCATTGCGCCTTATGCGGACTTTGAATACGAGATAGATGATTTAACCCTAAACCTTGGCGCACGCTACGAAACACTTAGAGCAAATGGTGAAGCCGAGAATCAGGGCAACTACGAAATAAGTAGCTTTACTAGCGATGCTGACCTAGTAAACGGAAGCATTGTCCTACCCTTCGGTGACGGCACTTATCGAGATTTTGATATTGAATATAGCGAGTTAGCGTGGACAGTTGCTGCGAATTACATCGTGAATGAAGACTTTGCTGTTTTTACTCGATATGCAGACGGGTTTCGTATGCCTGACGTAGATAAATATATGGCAATTACCGACCTTTCAAGTCAAGCAGAGATAGACGAGTTTAATCGCTCTGAACGTCGTGAAACCCAACCAGCCTCTACAGTAATGGCAGAGTTAGGCTTCAAATATAACTCAGGCGACGTTGCTGCTTTCTTAACAGCTTATTATGCCGCAGCAGACGACCTATTCTTTAACGTTCCCACTGTAGTTGACAATCAGGTGGTACAACGCCAAGCGTTTCGCAATACAGAAACACTTGGTTTAGAAGCTGAATTCAATTTACAAGTAACGGAAGGCTGGAGAGTTGGCTTATCTGCAACATATCAAGATCCAGAATTCGTAAACACGCCAGCGGCTGAATTTATCAACAGCGACGGAAACGTAGACACAGTGAACATTAATGGCAATATGCCTGTTCGCGTTCCAAAGCACTTTGGGCAACTTACCACCAGCTATGAGTTTGAAGACTTTGCTTGGGGTGTGGCCAGTGTAAACGCCACTTACTCGTGGAGCGGAAAACGTTATGCAGACGATGCTAATACTGCTGAACTCCCTTTCTATGGCATGCTTAACCTTGGCTTTGCGATAGAAAACGAAGATGGCTATTACGTAAGAGCTGACGTTAAAAACATCAACAATTCTGAAGGCTTATCGGAAGGCGATCCACGAGCTGGAGAAACTGTAGCTGGGCAAAATACCACATTTAACGCCCGTGTTGTGTTGCCTCGCACCTTTACAGTAAGTGTAGGTAAACGCTTCTAAACAATTTGGGTAGCTTGGGCGTGTGACCAAGCTACCCTACTCTATTTTTTCACTACCGCTTTTTTATTATTGATTGGCAAATCGGTCTGCTCTGCTACTCAACACTTTCAGACCACCATCTATACAATTCAACTCACCTTCTATAACCCACTATAATCCACCAACACATGAATAAAGTTCATCGATAGATGAAATTAAGTCATTTTTATTCATAACAAACATTGCGTATAACATTCCCATGCAGAGACACCATTGAGGGAAGCGTGAAACACAATGAATAAAGACTTTGAATTTACTATTACTAGCACACCGTTGAATGAGGAGTATAGCCCTTCAGAGACAACGCGAATTACCACTAACTATGCAAATTTAGCTAGGGGTGAACATCGTAAAGCGAATCTTCGCAATGCTCTGCAAATGATAAACAACCGCTTTAATGCACTGGCTACATGGGACAACCTTACGGGGCAAAGATACGCTGTAGAGTTAGACATTATAACAGTAGAGGTAACCCTTAAAGCCCCTGCAATCACTAAAAACGAGATTAACGATCACAGTATCAAAAATTCCGCCCTCTCAGATACCAAGCTTCAGGGTGCTAACAAAAGCTTTCCAGCTATTGAAGTTCTGAAAACGACGATTGTGGACACTAAAACAAAGCAGCGTACAGAAGGTATAGTGGGTAACAACTTTTCTTCTTACTTAAGAGATTACGATTTCAGCGTAGTGCTTCCAGCGCATAATAAGGGGCAGTCTCACTTTAGTGTTCCTGACAACTTTGGCGACCTGCATGGTACGCTCTTTCAACAGCTTGTGCAGTCAAACACTTACAAGGCGCACTTTTCAAAGCTTCCTGTTATTTGTATAAGCGTTTCAGATAGCAAGGTGTATCACCGAACTGAAAATGAACACCCGATTTTAGGGGTTGAATATATTCCCAATGAAACGTCATTAACCGAAAGCTACTTCAAAAAAATGGGCTTAAATGTGCGCTATTTTATGCCGCCTAATAGTGTTGCGCCGTTTGCGTTCTATTTCTCTAATGACTTGCTAAACGACTACACCAACTTAGAGCTAATCAGCACCATTAGCACAATGGAAACATTTCAAAAAATCTATCGCCCAGAGATTTATAACGCGAATGCCGTTGCCGGAAAACGTTACCAGCCTAATTTGCGTCATCCAGACCACTCGGTTACTCGCATTGTTTACGACAGAGATGAACGCACCAAGCTAGGCGTTGAGCAAGGAAAATTTGTTGAAGAAACCTTTATCAAGCCCTACCGCGCAACCTTGGGGCAATACATCAAGCAACGCGCTTAAAGTAACGCCCATACGACAGCGCGTGTTAATGCTCCCCCCCCCCTATTAAGTGAAGATTTGATTATGAAAACACTATTACCAACAACAATTTCTGGAAGTTTACCAAAACCGTCCTGGCTATCAGAGCCAGAAACGCTATGGTCGCCATGGAAACTTAACAATGAAGCCCTTATTGAAGGCAAGCGAGATGCTTTGAAACTATCTTTACACGAACAGCAATGTGCTGGAATTGATATTGTGTGCGATGGCGAACAAACAAGGCAGCATTTTGTTACCACTTTCATTGAACATTTAAACGGCGTTGATTTTGAAAACAGAGAAACTGTACGAATTCGAGATCGTTACGACGCAAGCGTACCAAGAGTAATTGATGCCGTTACTCGCCCCAATTCCGTATTTGTAGAAGACGCTAAATTCCTACGTAGCCAAACGGACAGACCTATCAAGTGGGCCCTGCCCGGACCTATGACAATGGTAGATACGCTTTATGACGCGCACTACAAAAGCCGTGAAAAACTGGCATGGGAGTTTGCGAAGATTCTCAATCAAGAGGCGAAAGAACTAGAAGAGGCTGGTGTAGATATTATTCAGTTTGATGAACCCGCATTTAATGTATTTTTCGACGATGTAAATGAGTGGGGCGTAGCCGCTTTAGAGCGCGCTGTGGAAGGGCTGAAATGCGAAACTGCTGTACATATTTGCTATGGTTACGGCATTAAGGCGAATACTGAATGGAAAAAGACACTGGGCAACGAATGGAGACAGTACGAATCTATTTTCCCTATGCTTCAGCGCTCAAACATAGACATCATTTCATTAGAGTGCCACAACTCTAGGGTACCGCTAGAGCTTATTGAATTGTTAAGAGGCAAGAAAATCATGGTGGGCGCGATCGATGTTGCCAACCACACAGTAGAAACCGCCGATGAAGTCGCCAACACGCTCAGTAACGTACTAAAATATGTAGATGCAGATAAACTTTATCCCTGCACGAACTGCGGTATGGCACCGCTGCCAAGAGAGGTAGCCCGCGCTAAACTCAAAGCCTTATCTGATGGCGCCGCTATTGTGAGAAATGAGTGTACCTAAGACTACGGTTGAGCATTCTTTCAACAGTTAGTCATTTTTAGGTAAAAAAGTGTTGTATGCGCGCGCTGCATCGCTATAATGCATCGCATTGGCGTGTAGCCATTACAATTTGATGCCAGAGTGATGAAATTGGTAGACATGACGGATTCAAAATTGGTCGCGTCTAGCAACTCAAAATAGGCAAGTCATTGAAAGGTAAGCACCTTTTGACTTAAACAAGTTAAAAAATGCTTGCAAAGTCATGCAAAGTGTTTAGAGTTTTGTAGACTGAAAAATTTAATGCCAGTGTGATGGAATTGGTAGACATGACGGATTCAAAATCCGTTGCTAGCGATAGCGTGGCGGTTCAAGTCCGCCCACTGGTACCATCTCTTCTTTTAGAAGCAGATACTGAAACCGACTTTTGAGTCGGTTTTTTTGTGTAATCAGCTTTATGAGTATCCCAGCGAAGCGATTAATTTCCTGAATCTTAATAGCTTTCTCCGACTCGAATTGCCTGTCCCAACATATCTACTCTCTAGCTTCACAATTAACTTTTTGACGATGAGAGGTAACAATTCGTATCGGAAGAAACAGAAGGGACTTACGCCTAGGGAATAAAAGCTGGTTAACGTAAATGGAAAATCAAAATACTAACAAGGATGTAATCCAGCGTAGGGAGTACGAAGAAAGAGTTAATTAAACATTGTCAAACTAATGAAAATCATACTTTTTTGAAATACTATAAACTACAAGCTAACAAAAGCTCTAATTTAGCCATATATGGAACATTGGTTGGGAGATCGACATGGCCAGCGGGAAACTATTAAGACTACTTGTTCAATCTGGGACAGCAGGTGACCCCAGTGCCTTCAGAAGTGCCACAGAACAGCTAATCAAGGAAGAAAGGGCCAAGCAACATAATCTGCTTGCCAATGACTTGGAAAGAATACTTTATGGCGAAAGGAGTCATGAGAACAATTCTGTCCATAATATTCTTCCAGAACCACCTAACGACCAAGAATCTGGAGTTCCACTTGTCGACATTCGACAAGCAAACCGCTCTTTGGAAGAATTAATACTCCAACCAAATACCATGGAAGTTATTGAAAACATCCTCGAGGAATACCGGCGAGAGGATATATTACGCAGCTATGGAATGATTCCGGCTGAAAAGTTGTTGATGTATGGGCCTCCCGGGTGCGGTAAGACATTAGCTGCTGAGACAATTGCTTATGAGCTTAATCGCCCCTTAGCAATTGTAAGACTCGATTCGCTAGTCTCTTCATTTCTAGGAGAGACAGCAACTAATCTTCGCAGAGTATTTGAGTTCATTTCCAAACACAGGCTTGTAGTCCTTTTTGACGAATTCGATGCTTTAGGAAAAGAGAGAGACGATGGTTCAGAGCATGGTGAACTGAGAAGAGTCGTTAATGCTGTACTACAAATGATGGATGCTTATAAAGGTAAAAGTTTAATTATTGCGGCAACTAATCATGAGCAGATTCTTGATAGCGCAATTTGGCGAAGATTTGATGAAATAGTCCCATTTCCAATGCTGGACAAAAAACAACTTAAAGAACTTCTACAATTAAAACTCAGAGGTGTCCGTAGAGAATTCGAAATTGAAAACCGTCAGCTATTTGAATTATTTGAAGGAAAATCTCCAGCAATTATTGAGAGAATAATTAGAAGAGCTATAAAAAGAATGATTCTCAAACAAAAAGAGTTTTTGTCTATCAGAATGCTGCAACAGGCTGCTGAGATAGAGCCCAGTAGATAATCATCTCATTCAAGGAAGTTTTAAATGGCAGGAGCTTACGAACACCTTTTAATTACAAAAGAAGTACATCTGACACCGAGACGGAGAAGAAATGGATTTGGAAGCTCCGTAACTAGAGACGATCGGCAAGCGCACGGCAGAGTACTTCAAAATCAAGCAACAGCCCTTCAAGAGACTTTGTCCTCTCAGCTCGGAGGGAGCCCAACCCGCAATGTTATCAAGCTCAGAACGGCAGAGAAGGTAAACTTGGAGGATATTTCAAAACATGGAATATCTTTGATAGGTCAGGAAGATGACACGATCTACCTAGCCTTTGGGAGTGAACAAGAGCTTAATGAGTTTAGTAGCAAACTATCGAGCCTCGCTGCTGGCGAGCAAGTTACATATGTCCAAATCTTATTAGCCATAGACCAAATAGATGCTTGGGGTTACGAAGACCGGAAAAGCTGGGCGCTGCGGCATATTGGTTTACCAGACAGTGAATCATTTTATTTAGATGTAGAATTGTGGCCGATTGGTTTAAGCAATGACGCAGAAAGACTTCAAATTAAATCAGACTTTTCTAGTTGGCTTACTACTGAAGGGATTGCACAGAAGGACTGCGTTAATCGTGACAGCCTTCTGCTTTATCGTGTAAGTGTAAACTCTGATCAAGTAGATCTCTTGTTAAATCACAAAGATATTAGACAAGTCGACCTTCCGCCAAGGTATGGAGTACAGTTCCAACATCTTCATGTTGATATCAATGACATTCCTATTGAAATACAAGAGCCCTCAGAGAACTCTGCAAAAGTCTGCATTCTAGATTCTGGATTGAACTCAAATCACCCTCTTCTAAAAGGCGCTGTTGGCGACGCTCAAAGTTTTGTTTCTGATGTAGGCGCTGATGATGATCACGGACATGGCACGGCTGTAGCGGGAGTGGCCTTATATGGGGATATTGAAGAGCGAATTGACGCAAATGACTGGTCTCGTGAAATATGGTTGCTCAGTGGGAAAATTCTAAAAGCAGATGAAAACGGTGATCCAGTATTCGATGAAATGACAATAGAAACTTCAATAATAAATGCAATAACTTACTTTCATGACAATTACGGTTGCAGAGTTTTTAACCTATCAATTGGTAACTCAAATGCACCTTTCCTTCATAAACATATCTCAGGTATCGCGGTTACAATTGATGAGCTTGCTCGAAACCTTGATATTATTATCATTGTTTCTGCGGGCAATTTTAATGGTTCGGATAACCTCCGAGACTGGAAAGAAGAATACCCATCTTACCTCTTTGATGAAAAAGCTGCGTTAATCGATCCTGCTCCTGCTGTGAACTCTCTCACAATTGGGTCCATTTCAAAGCACACACTTACTTTTAATGAACGTCGCTATGGCCAAAGAGGAGAAATAAATGAAATTCACGTAGCGAATGAAGGCCAAATCTCACCTTTTTCACGCTGTAGCCAAGATGACAAAGCTCCGTTCAAACCTGAGCTGGTAGCTCATGGCGGGAATTTTGCGGTAAATATCAGGCAGGAAAATGATCAACACCGTCAAATCCATCGAGGGCTTGGAGTAGTAACTCTTAATCATCAATTCAATACGAGCACTATATTTAAGGAGTTCTGCGGGACAAGTTTCGCAGCCCCCTATATATCTCATTTATCAGCGCGGCTATTAAACTCCTACCCCAACGCGTCAGCGAACCTTATCCGTGCAATATTAGTAAATAACGCACGGATTTCAGCGACCCTGGGCAATACGTTTACCAATAACAAGCAACTGAGAAGGGTTGCAGGTTACGGCGAGGTGGATGAAGAAAGCCTTTTCAAATCATCTGAGGAACATGTGGTTCTCATTGCAGAAGACAGCATAGAGAACGATAAACACCAATTTTTTGAAATCCCGCTGCCAAGTGATTTTTTCCGCATTGGAAGGGCAACTCGCACAGTAACAGTAACACTTGCTTATAGCCCAGCGGTCAAAACCACCCGTATAGAATACGTAGCTAGTAAAATGAAGTACCACCTTATAGATGCAGAGTCATTGGAACAGGTTGTAGATTCATTCAATAACGACAATAGACAGGGCACAGACAGCATATCAGAAGCTGACTCTCAAAAGCGTAACATCACGCAAGATGACAGGAGCAGAGGGACAGTTCAATCAAGTTCATGGACTTACAAACAATTCAACAGGCCTAGAAAACTGTTTTTGGTGGTAACTCGCCAAGACCAAGTATGGGCAAACGATCTAGTAAAACAGTTTGAACCATACGCAGTAGCAATATCAATAACAGATTACGAAAACGAACAAGCACAACTATATCAACAAATATCCGCTAAGCTGAGAGCTAAAGCGAGAACACAGCAACGTACACGAGTGGGTTAGTCACTGTTAAGTCGTATTAACATGGAGCTATTTCCAAATGTTATCTTGGCAGTCATTTTTGATTTCAGTAGTTGTTAACAGTAACTAAATCGGCTTGACTTCTAATTCTGATATTAGGTCTTCTTCTGGCGCGCAATACATTCTTCGATGTAACGAAAAATAGTCATTGCTGCATTGACCATCGCTTGAGCTTCTGGCTCAAGAAGTAGCTCATTATTATGAGCCAGACTAGCGTGGTTTCGAATTGTACCCAAAGCATTTATTGTTGCGGCCATGCTGTTGAGAACGTTTGCTACTTCTGATGGTCTGTTCCCGATTGGTTTAAGAGCTGCGTGATTACTTTTTAGTTCTTTGAAAGCTTTTTGTGCCGTAGCACCTGTTTCTAAGGGGATAGAAGCTTGGTGACACAATTCAACCAAATATGCATGAAGTGCTGTATGAACACGATCAATTGCGCTTGCTGGTGACAGTGTCTTTGCATCTTGTAATGCACGGACGACTGTCTGTGATGCCGAAGCATTAGATTCGGGTATTTTTACGTTACCAGCCAATATCAGCTCGCTGTTGTTGATATGGCAAGGTAGCCCATGTCTCGACAGAATTTGGTTTATGTATAACTCTGCGGGAACATTAATCTCTAAAAGAGAAACTTGTTCACATGCATTATAGAGTGCGGCAATGAATCCTGGACCGTCCTGACTAGCTTGTTCCATACAACTTTCTAAGTCTCCCCTCGCCCAGTCGATACTGGAACTCTTTCCGTATTCCATCTCCGCTGGCTTTGACATGTGCTTCTTAAATGTTTCTAGTATGTGTTTTTCTGTACACCGTTCATTGGGATTTATTTTACGGATCAGCGCCTGAAATTCTCTGAAAGCATCATCAGGTATGGAAAAAGCATATTCTGTTGCAAATTGAAGTTCTGTTGGCAGTAATAAAGGCATCGTGTTCCTGTTTTAGCGTCTATTCATAATGATATTTCCCAAGCGTTTTGAGACCATTATGTTTTATCCCTATTCTTCTTGAAGTTCTCGGCCTGCTCGAAGATTTCCTTATATACCTCATCGCGGTCAACGGGTGGGTAGCCGTGCTTGGCTAGTAGAATGATTAAATCCACTTTCAACTCGGCTTTAATATCGTCGCGCTGGCTCCAGTCAGTGTACTTGGCTTTGTCGTCCACAACTTCTTTTACTGCCTTGGCTAGCTCCAATAATCTATCGTCTGGATAGTTGAAGTCATATTTAGCCGCTAAGGCAAGCAGGATGTCGTAGAACGCTTTTTCCTCGAAGTTGATGCCCATGTCTTCAAAGGAGTTCATTTCGGTTCTGAGGTCGTTGTACATGTTGATGATTTCGTCTGAAAAATCTTCCAGTACATTGCTCACCAGCACATCTTCTTCTTTGCGTTCGTTGTATTTTTCGACCAGTGATTTAAACCGTTCTGAGAAATCAAACGCTTTAGTTTTATTGACCTTTTTGAACTCGCCCAAGGCTTTTGCCAACATCTGCTGAAGTAACTGTATTTTGGTATTGGGCAGCTTTATCTTTTCTATCTTAGCGAGGTAATCATCGTCGAAGATATCGATACCGTCCTGCCCCTGTCCAAGCTTAAAGATTTCTTCAACGCCATCAGCCTTTAATGCCTCGGTGATCATTTCGCGTACTTTGGCATTCATCTGCGCGGTATCTGGCGCATTGCCTTTAGTTAACTTGTACACGATGGAACGCACTGCAAGATAAAAGTGGATCAGGTCTCGTTCTTTTTGGTTAAGCTTTTCGCTGCCACAGCAAACGTCGTAGGCTGCTTTTAACCGCTTAACTAACGCCATGAAACGATGTTCGAGCTTTTTAGTTTGTAGCACGAATTCAGCGGCGTTATTTAAGCAGTTTAACTGCGCAATAGGTTTACCAGTGAAGTAATCGCTGGCATCAAAGCCGTGGGTTAGCTTAGCGAGCAAGTCTAGGTGGTCTTTCACCACCACGACAGACTGGGCTATATCC
Organism: Alteromonas sp. RW2A1; assembly: GCF_001886475.1. NCBI lineage: Bacteria > Pseudomonadati > Pseudomonadota > Gammaproteobacteria > Alteromonadales > Alteromonadaceae > Alteromonas > Alteromonas sp. RW2A1. Next base: position 3,390,577 of record NZ_CP018031.1, read on the forward strand.
TCAAAATTGGTTTCATCTGTCTTGGCATATTGGGCCAAGGCTTTATTCATCTGGCTTTTTATACCGATGTAATCAACGACTAAGCCCTTGTCTTTGCCTTCGTATTTGCGGTTAACACGAGATATCGTCTGGATCAGGTTATGGCGTTGTATGGGTTTGTCGATGTAAATCGTGTCTAGGAATGGCACATCGAAACCGGTTAACCACATATCCACCACAATGGCGATTTTGAAATTGGACTTTTCATTTTTGAATTGGCGATCAAGCTCTTTACGGTCTTCCTTGGTGCCGAGTAAATCCCACAGTACTTTAGGATCGTCCTTACCACGGGTCATTACCATTTTTACCCGTTCCATGGGCTTAACCTTTTTCTTCTCCTGTTCTGTGAGCGTAGCACCTGCTTCGCACTGCAATACTTCAAACCATTCGGGCTTTATGTCCCTCAGTGATTGATAGAACTGCCAAGCGATTTCACGGCTACTGCACACGAACATAGCTTTGCCTTTAATGGTTGAGCCTTCTGAGAGTCGCTGCTCGTAATGCGCCACAAAGTCTTTCGCCAGAGCCTCAATACGGTCAGGATCACCCAAAATAGAGGTCATGTTCGCCGAAGCTTTCTTACTTTCCTCAATCTGGTGTTCGTTGCTACCGTCTTCGGCGCATTGCTGATAATAGGCTTCAATCTCTTCTAATTTGGCGTTGTTCAATACCACTTTAGCGGCACGACCTTCATATACAATGCGAACGGTAATCTCGTCTTTAACAGACTCTGTCATGGTGTAGCTGTCGACTACCTGACCAAAGACATCCAAGGTCGCGTCTACCGGTGTGCCTGTAAAGCCTACATAAGTGGCATTGGGCAACGAGTCATGCAAATACTTGGCAAAGCCGAAGGTACGCTTTACACCTGCATTAGGGCCTTTCTCCACAATGCGAAGCTTTTGGTCTAGGTTGGTCTGGCTGCGATGCGCTTCATCTGAGATACAGATAACATTGCTACGTTCAGTTAATTGCTGTGTATCTTCCGTGAATTTGTGAATGGTGGTTAAGAACACACCGCCGCTGTTGCGACCTTGCAGTTTGGCGCGCAAATCAGAACGGCTTTCTACCGATTCCACAGTCTGGTCGCCAATGTAACCTTTAGCATTGGTAAATTGTTGCGATAACTGGTCGTCCAAGTCTGTTCTGTCTGTAATTAACACAATGGTTGGACTTTCAAATTCTACACTTTTCATCAACAAGCGGGTTAGAAACTGCATGGTGAAGCTTTTTCCGCATCCCGTTGCCCCAAAGTAAGTACCGCCTTTACCGTCGCCTATTGGCTTACGGTGGTCTTTAATGTTTTGGTATAGCTTTCTGGCGGCGTAATATTGCGGATAGCGACAGACAATTTTCACTTCATGTTTTGAGGTGTCTGGAAAAAACACAAAGTTACGTATTACATCGCGAAGACGTGCTTTATCAAAAAGCCCTTCCAACATTGTGTGCAGTGAGCTAATACCGTCTTTTTCAATTGACTCGTTGCCTGTCACCTTGCGCCACGCATAAAAGAAGTCGTACGGCGCAAACATGCTACCCATTTTGTTATTTACGCCATCACTGATAACGCATAGCGCGTTGTAAATAAACAACTGTGGGATGTCTCTGCGATAACGTGTAGTAAGCTGCACGTAAGCATCGTGGATGCTTGCTTCCTCACCACGAATGGCGCTTTTAAATTCAAACACCACGATAGGCAAGCCGTTGATATACAGAATGCCGTCAGGTATGCGCAGCTCACCTTCTGCACCTTCAATCTCAAGCTGATTAACGATTTTATAGATATTTCTGTCTTTGGTGGCTGAAACTATCGTTTCAAATTCAGGGTGTTGCTCAGCCACCTTTTGCTGAAGGTCTTGTTCAAGACGTCGTGCGTTTCGCTTGTTGTTTTGCAATTCAGGTAGCAATGACTCGACAACGTTATCGTAATCAACAAGCTGGATATACAAGTCTTTCTGTGAGGCTTTACCTGCTTCGCTACTTGCTTCTCGTTTAAGTAAGAAACCATCACTTAGCCACTTACAAAAGGTTTTATTGCTTTCGTATAGGTCGCTGGCAGGCATAAGCTCAATCTGGCATATTATGCTGTCGATTTCACCGCTGGTAATATTATCATCGGCATACCGCTTGGCTAAAAACGCACGCAGGTCATCTTTGATAATAACGTCGGTAGGCGTACGCGCAATCTGATTACCGGGTACATAAGGATATCCCTGCCCTTCTAGTAACTCGATAATTGCCGCTTCCAATTGCGCTTCGGTGAAATTCAGCATGGCTATACTCCCTGTAATTCAGCCTCTTGATTGGCAGAACTTTTGTCTGCCGAGTCTAGCTCGATTTCGCCAGAGATTAATTTGGGAAGCAATGCATCGCGATTTGCTTCCAGAGTCTGGTTTTGTAATGCTCTACAATACTGAGCGGTTAAATAACCATCGACAATTTCGGAAAACTTGCTCTGTATACTGATATTCGGTAATAGAATATCGATTGTGTTGAGATCCTTCCTTTTGATACTTGCTTGCACTGTAATAACTAATCTTGAATCGACATCGTGCTGGAATCTATGCCCTTTAATTGTGTAAAACATAAATTCAGGTGTAGCCAATTTCCCGAACCTCAATCCCAGTACATTCTGAGCAACACCTATATCGACATCCTTAACGAAGGAGCTTCTACCGATTGTCCCAACAGTCGATATTAAAATATCTTTTTCTCTTACATATTGCCTAAACCAACTTCTAAAGGTTTTTTCGTCAACCCGTTTCTCTGAGTTTGTTAGAGGAAAGTTACTATTTGCAGGCAGGTTCTTAACTTCCACAAGTGGATACCCCTCTTTACTAAGCGGCGGTGTTTTTCCTCTATTATCTATATACTTGTCAATAACCTCTTTGAATTTTTTGTGTTCCCATCCTTTGGGTATCCAGCCTTCTATGCCAAAAGTAACTTCACCTGTTTGCTCAAATTCGCTAGGAAATAGGTTTCGGATATGTTCTGGCAAAGGTTGAAAGTCGGGTAACGCATGGGCTTTTTTGCGAACTTCAACTCGATGAGCCAGTTCGTCGGGTATTGGGTTACCTGCCGCTAATGCGTTATCCACCACAGGGTCGAAATCTACAAACCAGCTTTTAAATAGCGACTGCGCCATTTGCTCCAGAGTTTGGTTTACTTCTAAATTCAGATTGATTTTATTATCGTAGCAAGATATTGATTTTGCGATATTCCTGCGGACTTCCAAAGGTGGGACTTTGATTGGGATGCTGTGAGCTTCCTCTCTGTTCAGTCCAGGTACCGCGCTATCACTATTTAACTTTTCTAAACCTAGCGACTTCAATAAGTAATAGGTAAATAGTAGGTCAAGTTTGTCCTCTTTCGTCACATAAAATGTGGTATCAATGGGCCAAAAAGGACCATCACAGAACCTGACAGAGCCAACCGTGCCTTTTCTGCCAATAATCACACCTGGGTGCTCTACATGACTTTTCGAGTGATACCCACTGATTCCTCCTGAACCATAAACTGGAGTCGACCCACTCTCGTCCCTTGCTCTCGCTGGTAGGCTTTTCCCGTAGATGAAAGGGCAGAACTCGCCTACTGTAGTATCAACCCAACTACTTTGCATAACCCAGCCCTTCTAAGTTTCGACGAATTGCTTGATCTAGCTTAGCGGCCTCATCCATTTGCCTGAGCAAGGTTTGACTAAACTCTCGCATTTTCACTTCAAATGGAACTCCGTCATCCTCAATGGCTGCGGCACCAACATATCGACCAGGCGTTAACACGTAATCGTTAGCTTTTATTTCGTCTAAGGTTGCCGACTTACAAAAGCCTGCAACGTCTTCATATGCATCAAGTTGCTTGTGTTCCTGTAGCAGCTCTTGTGTCGGGGCATCGTCTTGTTGTTCTGTGAGTGCCTGTTCAATGGATTGCTTACTCTGTCGCCATGCATGGTAGGTGTTGGCGATTTTGGCGATATCATCGCTGGTAAGCTCTTTATGGACACGGCTAATCATACTGCCCATTTCCCGGGCATCGATAAACAGAGTTTCGCCTTGTCGGTTGCGGTAGCCTCGTTCTTTGTCCTCGCTCTTATTCTTGCTGATAAACCATAAACAAACAGGAATTTGTGTGGTGTAAAACAACTGACCGGGAAGCGCAATCATACAATCGACCAAGTCGTTTTCGATGATTTTCTGGCGAATAGCGCCTTCACCGCTAGTGTTAGAACTCATTGAACCATTAGCTAAAACGAAACCTGCCGTACCGTGCTCACTCAACTTAGATATCATATGCATGATCCACGCGTAGTTAGCGTTACCTGTTGGTGGCACATCAAAGCCTGCCCATCTTGGGTCGTCGGTAAGCTCATTGTCGGCACGCCACTGCTTCTGGTTAAACGGAGGATTCGCCATAATGTAATCAGCTTTTAAGTCTGGGTGCTGGTCTTTGAAGAATGTATCAGCGGCAATGTCACCGAGATTGGCAGAGATACCACGAACCGCTAAATTCATCTTCGCCAGTTTATACGTGGTGTTGGTATATTCCTGACCGTAAATGGAGATATCTTTGCGATTGCCTTTGTGGCTGTCGATAAACTTCAACGACTGCACGAACATACCGCCTGAACCACAACATGGGTCGTATATCTTGCCTTTGTAAGGCTCTAACATATCGCTGATTAAGCTAACTACTGACTTTGGTGTATAGAACTCACCACCGCCTTTTCCTTCGTTGGCGGCAAACTTACCAAGGAAGTATTCATAAACTCGACCTACTAAGTCTTCCTCGCTCATGTCACATTCATTGGCAACGGTGTTGATGTTATTGATGGTGTCAATAAGTGCGGCGAGCTTGCTTACGTCCAGCGATAAACGCGAAAAGTAATTATCCGGTAATGCGCCTTTTAACGATGGGTTGGTTTTCTCAACGGTGTGCAGTGCTGTATCAATCTTTACCGCGATATCGTCTTGCTTGGCTTGTTTTTGAATCGTCGACCAGCGAGCTTCTTCGGGTAAGTAAAACACGTTGTCTTTGGTATAAAATTCCACCATATCAACATAGTCGCCCATGCCTCCCGCTTTAAGCTTTTCTCGCTGCACTTCGAATTTGTCGCTGATGAATTTGAGAAAAATAAGGCTGAGCACTATATGCTTGTATTCTGCTGATTCAACGCTTCCACGGAGCTTATTGGCCGCATCCCATAATGCTTCTTCAAAAACGATTTCTTTCTTGTTCGCTGGTGACTTTTTCGTTGTTTTACTCATTGCTTGTGTCCATATTCTTATTCCGTTCGCCACTAGTGCAGAGTCGTATTTGCTGTACTATCGGCTATTTTGTTTGGTAATTTTTGTAGTAACTGGACCATTTCTTTATCTGGCCAAATATATTCTTTTTGCCCTTTTACGCCGCAAGGCCTGTGGCTTAAATCTGCACTGTATCGGTACGGGCTGATATCCGCTACCGACGTGTTCTTGTAATACAACCCATAATCAATTTCCTGAGCTACCTGATTCATCGTACCTTGTACCGAACGATTACAGGTTGTATCGAACGTAAGTGGTTGGTAATTCGTCGCAGCGGCATTAACGAGCTCAGGCGGCATATCGCTTTTCAGCAAGGTGTTAATAAACACATCGTTAAAGTGCCAGTCGAGGTTTGAGAAGTCTTTCTTGGTCAGGCATGGAATAAACAACGTGAAGCGAGTCGCATCATGCACGGCGATGATACATTGCCTACGCTGAATGGTGATGAGATTTGCATGCCAGTTTAGCCACTGTGCCTGAATACCTATAGCAGTCGCAGGTTGCTTTGTAGCTTTCACCTTCTCAGGCAGTTTAGCGTATAACTTCTTGGTGCAATGGAGGATCACTTACTGCCTCCGCTTACTCTTTCTTTAGCTTCATATCCCGGCGCAATCGCCAAGTTTTGCACATTGTTTAGCGTAAACCGGTTTTGTAGCCAAAGTTGGTATTCCGCACCTTTTAGCGTTCCGCGCTCGGTGCAGTCCACATTCCATCGTCTTAACAGGTATCCAGCCATTGCCGCTCGCACCTCGATAAGAAGTTGCTTATTGTCCATACCGTAATCCATTTCTATCGCGGTTGGATGTTCAACATTCTTGGGATGCGGTACAAGCTGAAGTGGAATAAGGCGCTGCCATTCGGTATCTGCTTGGGCGTTTTCATCTTCATTAGGCGTGTCTTTTAGTGTTACTTTGCTAATGCGTGTTAACACAAAGTCTCGGAAGCTTTGACTCTTTCGGTCAAAGGCGCGAACGTGCCAGCGTAGACCATTGTCTACGATGGAGTGCGGTACAAGTTCTCTGGCATTCGAACCGCTAGAAAGTGACGTATAGATAACGCTAACCGCTTTGTTATTGAGAATCGCCTGAACAAGGCGAGCAACGATAAAGATGTCTGGTACATTCAGACTGGACGGTGCTTCTACTGGGAAATGGATATCACCTATTGCATCAAACCCATCAGAAATATCGTTGGCGAGTTTGGTTAAGGTACGCCTTGCATCGTGTTCGAACACAGGTTTGAACTGCGGTGTCTGGAAGTATCGCTTTTCTCTCGAATCGTAAGACAGGTTATCCGGTGCAAGCTCTTTGTAAATACTGAAATCGCGCGAGCCTGCCGACAATCCGACCTGAAAACGATTAATTAAATCCTGACGGTAAATCGCACCTTTGAACAACAAGCAAAAGTCGATGTAGGCAAGGCGTTGTTTTTGAGCAAAGCTGATAGAGTCGAGCATCGTCCCTGTTTGCGTTTCTATACTTTAGTCCAGTGTGGTTTATTTTGAGACGGTTGTAAAGAAGGTACATCGTTAACTGCTCATAAATCGGCGCTTAAACTCCTTCTTTCTTGCTTCAGGTTCGCCTTCTATTAATCCTGTGCACTTGTGTGCTGCATGCGCGTCCCACCCAAGCGGCCAGCGTTTAAATAGGTGTTGATTACAGGCTGGACAAGCTTGTTGACGTGCAATATTGGAAACAGCCTGTTTTGTCTTCCTTATGGGGTTGGGCTTTGTCGGTAGATTGGCAGCTGTGCTGCTTATTGGCTTAACGTCTGGTATCCAGATAGCATCACCCTTTTCTGGCTCACCAAATGAGATGCGCTCCTGTTCAGGCAAGCTTGCTACCCATGCGGCACTGTAGGCATCCACTCTATCGTGCATTGGTCCAAGGCACATATTATCTGCTTGCGACCAATCGTAGTCGGTTTTAGGCCAACCAGTGTAATGCGACATGGCAGACAGCTGTAACTCAGCCTGATTCCCTTTGCTTTTATGGATATCAGCGACACCTAACTGTTTCACTGTCGCGTGTGGATAGACCTCTATACATTCGGCAACTTTACTCAGTCGCTCGTTCAACGCGAAACCTAACAGCATAAAGATTTGGTGGGCATGAGGCAGGTTTTGTATCGGCTTACCCGCCTCAAGATGTGCAATACCTTTTGCTTTAATCACCATAAAGTCATCGGCAGAAGGTGTGGTGTAACAGCTAATACCCGCCCTATCGAGCGCCTGTTCTGCAAATCTACGATTAAGATGGTTATCCCTTGGCCGAAGCGGTGAGTCGATACCTATTCGAATTGGGTTTAAATGGAATGCCTCGCATACCGTTTCTATGTAACTGGCGACATCTTCTGCAAATGCCTGATTAACCTTGTCATCCAAGGTCCGGGCGTTGCCTAAACCTCTAGGTGGTTTTATTGGGTAACTGGCTAACGGAAACGGCAATAATCGCCCATTTTCTAGAGTACAAATCACCAGTGGCAGGTATTTACCTTTCGCACAAGCGACATCGATACCGATAAACACGTCCATGTTTGTCTCTCCTATCTGTCAGGAATGAATATTTCACTGTTAAACGATACTACACGATTGGAATTAATACCCAATCAAGACATTGCCTGAGTTAATATATTTTCGATATTTAACAAGGATGTTCAATTATGCCAAGAAAAAATACTTCGTTTGCTGACCTTCTTTTCCAAGCGCCGTGGTGGGTTTCGGTTATAACGGCAGCGATTACCTATGTTGTAATGGGCCACCTACTGCCTTCTGTTGAAACTGATAATCAGCTTATCAACATGGTATTTAAGGCACTCGCTATTCCTGCGCCTTATTTTGCACTTTTCATATTATTCATCGCTCCTTTTTCGTTTTTAAATGCGCGTCGTAAAGCCAAGCAATTAGATGCGCAAAAGAGTATAGAGACCATTAGACAACTGCATTGGCGCAATTTTGAGGAGCTAGTGGCAGAAGCCTATCGAAGACAAGGTTATCGAGTAACCGAAGGTGGTTTTGGTGCTGACGGTGGTATTGACCTAGAACTGAGGAAAGGCGAAGAGCGTGTGCTTGTTCAGTGCAAACAATGGAAGGCACAAAAAGTTGGTGTCAGTGTGGTACGCGAGATGTTTGGGGTATTAACCGCCAGTAATGCAGACAAGGTCATTGTTATTTGTTCGGGCAAATTTACCCAACAGGCAATAGATTTCACATCTGATAAGCCTATCGAGCTAATTACCGGAAATGAACTATTATCGCTCGTTAAAGATGCACAGGCAGAGCCCATTATAGCGCCGGTCCAACAGGCATCATGTCCTAGGTGTGGTAGTGAATTAGTTGAGCGACAAGCTAAGCGCGGCACCAATGCAGGTAATACCTTCTTGGGTTGTTCCAGCTTTCCCAAGTGCCGCTACACCGAGTAGTTTTTTGTAAATTATTTGAGGTATGTTGCATTGTTGGAAGATGAAAGCTTTAGCGGATAGTAGAACTGTTTAAACTGCCGAAGCCTTCCTCCAATGGTATTCAGCGTCTCCTAACTGGTCGCGAATATGACCAAGTAAACTCCTTGTTCGGATAGTAGTCACTAGACTCCTTTTCCTGAATGCGGCTTTAGCTTTCGCCAGCGCGTCATACTTTTTTAGGCACATTCAATAAGACGGATAAAATCCTCTACCACGCCTTGGTGAATATGAAGCGGATTGCACTCGTGTATCGCGTAAACCGTACCAATGGCCTCGTCTTTGGAAATAAAACCTTGTTCGGCGAGTTCAAGTAACAGCTTCAACCCTCGCTTCGTTGGTATATTATCTTCCTCGCAAAATTTCAGGAGTGCTTTCTCGTTTGTAATACAAGTTATATCCCCAATACTCTTTGCCAAATACAAGCAAACCTTGTCTTGAAAAGACAATGGCCCATGTTGTGCATTTGATGCTTCAAAAAGAACTTCTAGATCTTCTTCAACTACGTCAAAACCATACTGCAAACAGTCATCATGACTAAGCTGCTCAACTTCACCTAGAATAACTGAAGGTATAACAACTCTTTCAATCTTCTCGGAATACAACGCCAGCATCATTATATCGGCATCGGCATAATCAATGAGGACATTTGCATCTGTTATTACTGGCACTATTTATTCCCGAATTAACCAACCCATGAAGACGCCAGTTGACGCATTTCCTTATTCTGCAGTCTCAGTATCTCTGCCCCACGAGAAAGTGAAATATTGCCACTCTCAACAGCCTTTCTTACAAGGAATGGCAAGCGATCTTCCGTAAAATCAAATACATCAAGATTGAAAGGCTCACTTGCAGTGGTGTACCTATGGTTAATCCTGTAATGGTCGCTTTCAATGCCTACCGGCTCAGTATGCTTCTGAAGAGATTTACGGTAACGGTGTTTAAACTCGATATTGAAATTCATCCAAAGCTTATTTTTCTTTTCAGACGGCATATCTTCCGCGTATCGATAGAGAACAGTCCTCCAACTGACTTTAAATACTTTTTTTACCTTTAAAACCCGATCCACAAAACTTAAGCCGGCCGCTTCATTCCATTCTCTTTCAAAGGCGTCTTGAGGCATGAGGAAATGTGATGCAAATTGATCAGCTTCTGCCTCTTGTTCTTCAATCTCGGTAGTTTGGTCAATATCATATGCATTTAGATGCATCAGGAGGTGACCGAGCTCGTGAGCTGCACTAAATATCCAAGTTTCTACCGGCAGTCTCTTCCAAGTATTAACTATAACAGCGGGTCCGCCTTTTTCTTGCTCACTAACTGACAACCCTAAAAATGAATCAGTTTCCACTTCAATAGAACGGACCTTAATTCCTCTTGCTTCGAGAAGTCCACAAATGTCCAAGACAGGCTCCTTGGGACCCAATCCAAACTTACTTCTGCAATAGTTTGCAAGTTCAGGTATTCCGCAGGTATTACTTTCCTTATAAGCGTAAAACTCATGTAAATCGGCTACTTGCTTGTCTTGAGTAAGCTCTTCTAGAGAATTAAAGTCATACAACCAAGTAACCACATCAGAAATAATTTGTTCCCTAGTTTTAAGCCTTTTGAGTGACCTAAACCGAATATGCTTAAGAGGCTTCACTTCAGCCAGTATTTCTTGAATTGGTACTTGTAGTGCTTGAGCTAGAGCTTTGATTGACTCAGCTCTCGGAGTAGCCTTTCCACGCTCAAGTTTTTGGTAACCACTAAGAGACATACCAGCCTTTTCAGCTAGATCTGACTGATTGTATCGCGCGTTTGAGCGCAATCGCTTTAGATTGTGAGCAATAGCTTGATTGTTCATTGCGGTCTCCTTTAGTAATCATAATAACAAATTATTTAATAATAGCTACTTTATTGAATCAAGGAGACTCGCAATGAACCGTTTAATTTACAATAGATATTGTGCTAAAAACCACTAGAACCCAAGAGCAAAATAGTTGCTGTTAATGACCACTGAAGACATTCAGACTCACCAAGATAAGATACTGAAATAGCTCCTGCGTATTTCGGTGCATCCGAACGGTCGGGGAAATGGGTGATCGGAATGGGCCGGAACATGCAGCTCCACTTTATTACGGATTAAAAGCAAGTATCCACTTTCGATTGCGACTGCACACAATTCACGAACTATAAAGTACACGAATTAAAAATTCTTTGCACAGCAGTAAACAATGGCTAATCAAATTGACCGACATGACATCGATGATACGTTGTATGTATTTAAGCAGGATAACAGTAAACGCTGGTACGCACGTTTTCAGCTGTTTGGGAAATGGTATTGCAAAGCGACAAAACAAAAGGACTTAGAAGAAGCAAAGGCGACTGCTCGATATCTTCGAACTGAGTACAAGATCAAAATTGAAACTGGCACGTATCGACGAGCAAGCGGTTCCGTGATGTTGCACAGAAAGCTATTGAGCAAATGGAGCACGAACTTGCAATGGGCACTGGCAAGGTTGCATACAAGGATTACAGTGGCGCACTGACAAAGTATCACATTCCAGTCTTTGACCGGACCTATATCACATCTATTGACCAAGATAAGCTGAGTGAATTCAACGTAAAACGCAGAGAGATCGCTAAGAAGGATTTATCCAAGTCAACGATCCTCAATCATAACGCAGCTTTAAATATGGTTTTCAAAATCGCATTGGACAATCAGTGGGTGGCTCCAATACAGGTTACGAACCTAAACAATGTAGGTAAGGCTGGAACAAGGCGCGCGTCTTTCACACCAGAAGAATACGAACGTATTTGTGACAAAGTGCTAGAAATGGAAAGAAATGCGCGAAAAGAAGTAACAGCTCAAATCCCTTTGGTACCATCGGCTCTACCCCATAAACGGGGGGATCAGTATTTATCCTGTTCTATTAATTTGGGGTAAATCAGACGAGTAAATTAACTTCAAACAAAATCTTTTTCAGATCTTGTCTAGAATCAAAAACTAGAAGAAGAATGACTGTCTTTGTAGACTCTTCAACTCGGTAAAGCACCACATTATGACTATCGACAAGAAGTTGCCTGTATCCGGTTACCCCTAATTCCAGGAGCCTGTCGCTATGAGGCGCAGAATACGGATTTCCAGAGAGTTGAGACTTAACTTTTGATTTAACAGCTCGCTTGGCCTCGTTTGCAACATTGTGATTAAATTTTCTGGTTAAAAATGCATCCAGTTTTTTCAAACAAAGTTTAAAAACCGGCGTCACTTTTATGCTGTATTTAATTGTCGTCAAATGCTTCATCCAGATCAAATAGCCCGTTCTGTCGCGCACTGCGTTCTGACAAATTTATGAGTTTTAATAATGCTATAGTTTGTTGCTGTTCTTCGTAGTCATTCGCATCCTGAATAACATACTTTGGCTTGCCATTTTGCGTGACCAAAATGGGATTATCCAATTCCAGATGATTCGCATGTTCCTTCATGTAAGATACAGTTTGAGTTTTCATAACAATCTCTATTGGTCTAAATATAGACTTATTATAGTCCGATAGACGAAAAATGAAACGGATAGATTTCCGAGTGGACCGCAAATATTTTCATGATATACCTATACCGGAACATTTATTTAATCAAATCGGCTTCAAAATTGAAAACTCTGCATGTTATGCTTCTGCATCAATTCAGCGATTCGAGACTACTTACTTGACAAAGTTTGATAGAGATTTCCCAAAACTAGAGATGCGGCTTGACGCATTTTTTGATGCCATTGATGACGAAGATTACAAACTTGCCCGACTCATTGTAAAAAAGGCGGTCAGGAAATTCCCCCGACATCCTGTTTGCTTCGCGCTTCAAGGGCTAGCAGCTGTATTTATCGATGATGATCATACCGATGGTTATTTGTTTTTTAAGCAAGCAATAAACAGTGGCTACGCACCTGCTTTTGTATATTTTAATTTTGGACTCTGTGCCGAAAAATCTGGCTCAATTGCTGAATCTTTAGCGGCATTTCAAAATGCGCTGGACAGTGCGTCACCGGAAGAACTTCATCAATATGAACCTGCCAGACTCCATCTCCAAGCGATAAGAGAGCAACTTCCCGAACGCCTCACTTTAGAACAGTACCTTATAGACGCCGAAGTTTTTGAAGAAGGTGTTGAATTGTTAGGAAGTCATAAGTTCAGTGAAGCGGCAAACTGCTTTACTCTACTGTTAAAAAGCCAGCCCGAGCATGTACAAAGCTGCGGCAATTTGGGAATTTGTCAGATGTATTTAGGCGATCACTTGTCTGCAAAACGTGCGTTTCATCGAGCATTGGCAATTGATCCAAATTACCTGTTAGCTGAAAATAACCTGACATTATTAAAAGCGCTTGAAGACGGAGAGATAGAAGAGCTTCCAAGATTTGGTATTACCGATTTCTATGCAGAAAAAGAGAAAACCTCAAACCCTGCCACTGAACTCAATCAGGCAATATCACAAGCCATGGGCAACGAGCAGTTTGACTCAATTGAGGATGCCCAAGCATTTGTTGAGAACTATATGAATGAGCATAACAGTTCACCGAATACTGATATGCTTAACCTCACACCAAGCCAAACTCACAAGCTACTTACTGAGCCTTTCGAATCCAGTGATTTACTTAGCTGGCAATTTTCGAATGTTACCAAATTTACATCAGCCCCTGTTTATTGGTTAGCTGTAAATTTAATAGGAGCTTTAGGGGCTGATGGAGTTAAGTGCACCGCCAATGGAAATTTGCCCCGCAATTTATGTCGATCGCTATTCGATAGTTATATGAAAGAGTTTGCTCCCAGCTTTATCGTTTCCAAAATAAATAAAGAGGACGATTTCATTAACCTACATGTAGTTCGCAGCATATTGTTGATTGCCAAATTAATTCGTAAACACGGTGGGCGCTGGAAGCCATTGAAATCAACATGGCAACTTTATGAGCGTATACAGCAAGGTGATAACACAGCTGCGACCGAACTTTATCAAATACTGTTTAAAACGTATGCTACTGAGTACAACTGGGCGTACATTAGTGGTAATGAGAGCGATTGTGCATTCTATCAGTTCAGTATAGGTTACTCATTGTATATGCTTCATCATCTTGGCACTGAATGGCGACATTACCGAGAATACCAGGTACTTTATGAGCAGGCTTTCCCAGATCAAGCAGATCCGTTGCCAGAGCTTTCAAAGATAGAATTTCCCTCCCAGTATATTTTTCATTTCTGGTTCGACTTTGCATGGCAAGTCGGACTAATAGAAAAACGTGAAAGCACCGATGAAAATACAAATGGTTTTTCCAAAGAAATCATAGCTACGCCTCTGTTTATCGAACTGATTTCTTGGCACATATGAATCAGGTGATAAAAAAACGTCATTTACTCTAATCGAATGCGTGCGGCATCAGTAATCATAGCGTCTTCAATAAACATCAATTTATTTGTTATGGCATGGAATTTCAGATCAAAACACGCCGTTTATCTGAATCTGATAGAAAGGGATTCCACCTAAACCTCATCACCTTTGTATGGGGCTTCATGGACTGGGGGAGGGAGAATCGGGTAAAGTGACTCTAAGCATTTTCTTTGCGAAAAGCTGTTAGTCATGCAAAGAATTTGCAAAGCGTCATTATTACAATTTAACCTGCTGACTTAAAATAATTATTTCAAACACTAACTTTTCAAAATCCGTTGCTAGAAATAGCGTGCCGTCCGATTATCGTTCCATCGTCTTATTTACGAAACTGGCCTGGGCTAACGCCGGTCCATTTTTTGAAAGCGCGGTTAAAATTCGACGTATCCTTAAACCCAAGTTCATAGCCTATTTCAGATGTGGTTTTGGTGGTATTTAAAAGCAATTCTTTAGCAATAGTAGAGCGAGTTTTGTCGAGCATTTGCTAGAGGGATTAATTGCAATAAGCACCAAGGTATTCAGCAGGTTGCAGAGCATGCGGGGCTTGATTGGAGAGAGGCGCGCCTTCATCTTCACGACGACAATTGGCAGCAACTATTAGAAGATAACCGCCTGAGTATGTATGAGTTTGGCAGTTGAGGCGTGCCAAGTTATCGATTATTAGATCAGAATGAAAACGAAGTATTGGCCGTGTGGGGGCAAGACAGGCTTTGGTTGGTCGCGCAAAAGGTTAAGGAGTTAAGTAAATAGCGAGATAGGTATCATTGAATATGACAACCTGCACCAATAGCTGAATCGCGCATTATTATAGGTGCAGGTATATTCACTTATTTGAGGCACACTTTGAAATACAGCTGCTTTTTTTCCATTCCAGCTTCAACGCTCTTGCGGCTCAATCTACTTTTAAAGGGCAACTCAACGCTGCCCCGGTCGATACGTCTCTTCTGCGTTCGCCGCGATATCGTCAGCATAAAAATACACATCGCGCAGTTTACCTGAGACATAGACTGCCGCTTGGTCGTTATAATGTGGAGAGTTTGGATCGTTACTCAAGCCACCGGCGGTTATCGCCTTAGCCTTTAGCTTTTCGCCAAATTCAACGGCTGCCACAAAGCTATTTCCACGCGTGCCATAAATTCGCTTTGTTTCACCCTGGCCATAATTTTGTCCGTAGGCCGCAAGAGCTCCCCACCGGCCAGACGCAAAACCAACGGGCAAGCTTGGTGCATCATCATCGAAATGCTGTCGAATATCAGGGCTAATGCGTTGGAAACGATTAATTTCTCCCCATGGGGTCTGCCAGGTTCCAAAGTCACGAGCTAGCTTATCAACAGCCGACTTTAGAGAAATAACGCGCTCCTCATTAGAAGCCATGCTTTCCATATAGGTATAAACACTTACATCAGCAGCTCGCGCTTTATTGCGAACGGCCTTCATCAAATCCATGCCCCAGAAAACAGCCACAGAGGTAGGCACGCTGTCTACGCCACTGCGGTTGTCCCACGCTTTAAGCGTTGCAATAGGCTCTCGTAATGACGCTTTTCTGGGGTCAGAATCGGGCAAGGACTCAAAAGCTTTAAACAGGGGCGGAAGCAACTCATCAAACCCAGTTAAATGGCTATCGTAAGCGGCATTAATAAGACTATCGATATCAAAATCAGTCGTACTTTCAAGCAAGTTAATTGCGTGAATACCGCGATAGTTTTCAGTGGTACCGGAATAATACGCTGGGTAATCCGATTTTTTAGGGCTGAACTCGGCTGCCGCACTGTAAGGCCAGTTATTGGTATTTTGAATCCACCCGTTACCTGGGTTTTTAATATGGATATGCTCTTCAAGGGGGTGAATGCCTTGCCAATCTGTAGCAGGGTTACTTCCATCTACTGGTTGAGTAAAATCGAAAGCCGTATCTCGACGAGGTACAAAATTACCGTGGAAGTAGGCAATAGTACCATCTGCATCGGCGTATACGGTGTTGTTCGATGAATTCGTTAAGCTTTTCATTGCTGTATAAAACTCATCGTAATTTTGCGCTTTTGTGCGAGTGTACGACTGTATAAGCGCTTTAACCGGCTCCTCCATTAAACGCACAGATACCCACTTATTATTATGTGAGCGCACTATTGGACCGCGATGGGTGAAATAAGCAGTGACTTGCTTTTGCTGCATAGTGCCGTCTTTTGCTTTGTAAGGTAGTTCGATGAGTCGCGTTTCGAGCTTGCGATGCTCATCGCCATATAGGTAGTACAAACCATCCTCTTTTTCGATAACGGTTTCTGCGTATTCGTCTATAACGTCCACGTAGGTTGATGTGTGCATCCACCCCAAACGCTCGTTAAAACCTTGGTAGATAAAGAATTGTCCCCAGGTAGATGCCCCATAGGCATTTAACCCTTCCTCTGATTGCACGTGAGCTTCGTGTCGAAAATAAAAGCTGGTATGAGGATTTACTAAAAGAAGCGCATTACCGTTTTTCGTGCGACTAGGAGCAATAGCAAAGCCATTTGACCCACCTGGCTCTGCGTCTAATTGATTTGTTGTATTCAATGGGTCAGTTTTAAAGGAGACATTTGCCATATCATCACCGTAAAACTCGGCCAATCGGGCCATATTTACGCCGCGCTCAATATCGCCACCAATACTGCCTTCACTAAAGGTGAGCGCCATCCACGGCTCGAAGCGGGTAATGACTTTAGGTTTTACTTCAGGGTGTGTGTAGAGGTAATAATTTAAACCGTCGGCAAACGCCACCATCAATTTTTTAAGCCACTCAGGGCTTTCTTCATACTGCTTTTTAATTTGCTTAGGCTGAATAAACAGCTTCATGCGAAGATCTCGGTATAGTTCATCCTCACCGAGATCTTCAGCTAATCGGCCCATTGCGTTAATATAATTGCGCTCTATTCGATTAAAGTCGTCTTCGGCCTGAGCATACAGCATGCCAAACACAGCATCAGCATCAGTTTTCCCTTTAATATGGGGGATACCCCAGTTATCGCGGGTAATAGTCACGTTCTTTGCCGTTGCTTCCCAGCGCAAAACTTCTTCTGACTTTTTATCAGTTGCCTGATTAGCTGCGGGCGCCTTGTAATCCGACGAGCACGCCGAAACAAACAGAGTCACAAATACTGCAAAACATACCGACAGGCACTTCATCTGCTTTTCCTTATTTTTAGTTGTAAGCAAAACCTACTACTCATTAATTCAACTGTAAAGAAAGCTCCCAAGATAGTCGATTTAACAATAGGAAGGCACAAGTTACAGAAACTGCTGTGCAGTTTTTTATAAGTTTAACGGCTTTTCTGTTTGAGCCTTAGCCTAAAGTATAGTTTTGAATACTTATATATCGCACAACATGTTTTTGTTTTTGCAAAGGTGGCGTTTAATACAACTCAAGCAACGACAAGTGAGTTGCAAAAAACATTAAACCATTAACCACAGGAACTTTAACCATGTTGAAAATAGTTAAAACTTCTATCATCATCGCAGCGTCTTCGCTTGCATTTTCTAACGCAGCTCAAGCAGACGGCATCAACGATGCGCTTGCTAACATTTGCACTATCGTGCAAGCAGACGACAAAGGCGAACTTCGCAAAAAAATGCGTAGCGTTCAGTCAGATTATCGTTTGAAGTTACGCGATTATTACTCAGGCATTTCATGCAATGGTCAAAGCCTTATTCGTACGGCAGTCACTAGCAACGCGGTTGAAGTTGGTACTTTATTAGTTAAGAAAATGCCAAGTAAAGATTTACAAGCTCCTGAGGCAGATGGCAAAACACTTCAAGCGTGGATTGCTGAGCAAGGTCTTCAAGACTCACCAATTTCTGCAGAGCTTAACGGAAGAATTTAATATTCGACCGCAATCAATTTATCACGCCATGTGAGTAGCAGTTTCAACATGGTAGCGGCTCCGGGCCGCACTAGAGGCCCCTTTAATGGGGCCTCGCCTTTTCTGTTCCCCCTTTTTACGCCCCAGCACGTTCTCACGCTTTTTTCTCTACACCTAAGGCTTTATACCTCAGGCAAGTTCTTCGCTATCTCAATAGAGTAGATTTATCGCTTGCTTTCATGTCTACTGACTGCGTTTTCGCATTCGTTAAGAGCACAAATATAATGAAATTTTTCTCATGCATTAGTATTCAGACAAAGTTTAATGGCGCTGTATTAAGAAACGCTGTTCTAAAATCCACAATGTTTAGCGCTATACTCATTTTAAGTGGTTGTGCAACGCTGTCACAATTATCTGCTTACACAGTGTCAAACGCAGAGGTTGAGCAGGTACTCGACAGCCAATTAAGCAAACTTCAACAGAAAGCATCACTTGCAGGTATACCGCTTTTCCTAGAAGTAAGCGATATTTCAGTCAGTATTGGCCCTGATGGAAGGAACGTTGTTCAGTTAGGTACCGATGCCACCGCTAGTATTAAGGCATTCGGCTTTAGCTACCCTGCCAATATTCGCTTATCGATAGAAGGCACGCCCTATTACGACGCTGAGAAGAAAGCTATTTTTGTTCGCTCACTATCTTTACTTGATAGCACTATTGATGCTGGGGGATATAAAGGAAACTTAGCCCCCTTAAGTACTCAGGTTATGCAAATGATTAACGGCTTTTTAGCTTCAAACCCTGTGTACACGTTAGATACAACGAATAAAACCATTAACCTTCTTTCTACAATTCCCCTCACTCTTAACGTTGAGCCTGGAAAAATTTCATTAAGGCCCAGATAAGTTAAACACACAAATAGCCGCACTGTAATCAATAGCAGTGCGGCTTTGTAAGTTGCTGTTTTACAAAATTTTCCCTCCCGCCTTTAAAAATAGCTAATGCGTTGTTATTAGCTTTTTTTATAGCCTCACGCTATCGCTTCAATCTGATAAACCAATTTCAATAATCATTAATTTAGATTAGATAAATCTTATATTTGTCGCTATATTAAATACATATATTAAATACACCTTAAATAAAGAGAGCAATACTATGGATCCGGAAGGCATTCTTCGCGCCATGGTTTACTACCCAATGAGTAACGGACGTGCTATTAACGAGTTTGTAAGACTTGTTGAAGCGCTA
This sequence comes from Alteromonas sp. RW2A1, assembly GCF_001886475.1. Taxonomy (NCBI): domain Bacteria; kingdom Pseudomonadati; phylum Pseudomonadota; class Gammaproteobacteria; order Alteromonadales; family Alteromonadaceae; genus Alteromonas; species Alteromonas sp. RW2A1. The sequence goes on from NZ_CP018031.1 coordinate 3,409,857, forward strand.
CAAACCAGTGATGAGCACAGCTGTGCTACCCCTGAAAACTGGAAAGTGGGCGAAGAAGTGATTGTGCCTCCTCCACACACTATCGAAGACGCAGAAGGCAGAGAGACTGCCGGTTACAACTATGTAGATTGGTATTTTTGTAAAAAGTCTCTTTAACTGTTAACTAACGTTTTGACTATTTATCAGTGATATAGAATTTCTATATCACTGACTTTACTAAGGAGATTTTGATGAGTACACAAACTGAAATCACATCATTTTTAGATAGCGACAGTGAAACATTTACTTATGTGGTAGAAGACAAATCCACGTCTAAAGCTGTGATCATAGACCCGGTTTTAGATTTCGATTACAGCGCCGGTCGCATTCATACCGAAAGTGCTGAAACAATTGCAGACTTCATTGACAAGAGAGGCCTACAAGTTGAGTGGGTTTTAGAAACCCATGCCCACGCTGATCACTTATCAGCCGCACCATTTTTCAAGCGTAAGTACAACGCAAAAATTGGTATTGGGGCGCGCATTACAGAGGTCCAGAAGGTCTTTAAAGCGCTGTTCAATTTAGAAAAAGAATTTCTTCCTAACGGTGCGCAGTTCGACAGGCTATTTGAGGAAGGTGATATTCTGGAAGTTGGCAACCTGCGCTTTGAAGTGATGCACGTACCCGGTCACACACCAGCAGACATTGCGTATTTACTTAACAAAGAGTCGGTATTTGTAGGTGACACCATGTTTATGCCGGACGTGGGAACCGCACGATGTGATTTCCCTGGTGGCAGTGCAAGCACCCTTTACGACTCAATACATCGAATTTTGGCACTACCTGAAGAAACGAGTATCTACGTTTGCCATGACTATCCAACACAACATCGTACTCACGAAAGTAAAGTGACAGTTGGTGAACAGAAGGAATTCAATATTCACGTTAAAGACGGCGTTTCAAAGGCTGAATTTGTTCAGATGCGTGAAGCACGAGACGCTACATTGAGTATGCCTCGCTTGATTCTTCCTTCAATACAATTAAACGTAAGAGCAGGTGAATTACCACCGCCGGAAGATAACCAAGTGAGCTACATCAAAGTACCGATTAATCAACTTTGAGGCTCCCCAAATGAAAACGCCAAAGGTTTACATTAGTGAAGTCAAAGCCTGTGTTGAAGAAGTTACCGTAGACGACCTGATGATTGCGTTAACACAACCCGATGTCATTTTAATCGACGTTAGAGAAAACGAAGAGTATCAACACGGGCATATCGCAGCAGCGGTTAATATGCCAAGGGGGCTACTTGAGATGAAGATAAGTAGTCACCCGCTGTTGTCACATCATTGTGAAGAGAAAGATGCTATTGAGGATTTAGCCCAACGCAGTATCTACTTAATTTGTAGGTCGGGTGGGCGCTCGGCGTTAGCAGCCAAGTCTCTTTATGAGATGGGTCATCGCTACGTATTTTCTGTAGCAGGGGGTATGGATGAGTGGCATAGGAAAGGTTTGCCGTTAGACACTAATCGGTAGAACACAAAATGTGTTTCAACAAAAAAGCGGGAACAATAGCGTTATTACTTATCGTGTTTGCTCCCGCATTATCAGCTGCATCGCGCTATTTTTTTGGTCAAGGGCCAGCTTACCAAGACACAGCCTATCAAAAGCATGCTTCTCAAAAATTAAGTATACGAAAATCAGGCTCTCAACACAGTAAGATAAAGAGCAATACTTATTGAGGTGTGTGCGTTTTAGGCTTTGCCAACCATTCGCGCCCTTTAAGCATGCCTTCCCAATAGATAGGTGGAAGCAATTTTTCTTTTAAATACCAAGCGAGACGGGACGGCTTAGTGCCATCTAACACCCATGACGGCATGCTATTTAAAATCTTACCGCCGTAACCAAACTCCGCGAGTACCACTTTGCCACGCTCTACCGTTAAAGGGCAGCTTCCATAACCATTGTATATTGCCTTACCTGTTTGAACTCCTCGCTCGTAAAGCAAGTTGTTTGCTACTACTGGCGCTTGCATTCGGGCTGCTGCTGCGGTTTTTGCGTTGGGAGAGTTTGTTGCATCACCTAATGCAAAAATGTTCTCGTACATTTTATGCTGTAATGTCGACTGATCTACATCTATCCAGCCGTTTGCATCGACAAGCGGGCTTACCTTTATAAAATCAGGTGGCGATTGCGGAGGAACAGCATGGAGCATATCGAACTCAGTCTCCACGAGAGGAGCATCTGGTTCAGCTAGGTTTTTGAACGATGCTACTTTTGATTTACCATCAACTTTCACTAGCTGATGCTCAAGGTTGAGGTGCGCATTGTACTTTTGAACATACTCCATTAACGCGGGTACGTATTCTTTAACGCCAAAGAGCACGGCTCCGGTGTTGTAAAATTGAACATCAATATTACCCAGCACGCCCTCTTTAAGCCAGTGATCACATGACAGGTACATTGCCTTTTGAGGCGCACCAGCGCACTTTATGGGCATTGGAGGCTGAGAAAATATCGCTTTACCTTTTTTAAGATTTTTAACCAATTCCCACGTATAGGGTGCTAAGTCGAACCGATAGTTGGAGGTGACACCGTTTTCTCCAAGCGTTTCACTGAGACCTTCAATCTTACTCCAATCCAGTTTGATTCCCGGACATACAACTAAGTGCTCATATTTTACAGTTCTGCATCCGTCGACAACAATCATGTTCTCTTTTGGAGAAAAGGCAGCTACACCGGCTTTTATCCATTTCACATTTTGTGGAATAACCGACGCAACGGTTCTCACTGTTTCATTAGCGTTAAAAACACCTCCGCCAACAAGTGTCCACCCTGGTTGGTAATAGTGCACTTCGTTTGGCTCAACAATGGCAATATCGAGGTCTGGACATCGAGCTTTAAGGCTTGAAGCCACCGCGATACCGCCAGCCCCGGCTCCCACAATCACTACGGCGTGAGAATAATTGGCATGGTCGGTAGGCGTTTCACCACTATTTTTTAGGCGTCGCACTACACCACTTAGGTCATAACCTGCCTTTTGCGAAAGGGTAAGTATCTCTTCAAAAGATAAGGTTTTTACCGCTGTCATCGCCCATAACGTAATAGAGCGAGTCCCCGTTCTGCAATACGCAAAAACTGGCCCTTCTAACTTTTGTAGATTCTCTTCAAATTTAACGGCATCTTCCGTTGTAACCTTCCCACTCACTACGGGCTGATAAACACAGGGAATACCCGCTGAGGTAGCTTTCGCCTCTATCTCAGAAAATGTGGGCTGATCTGCGCCTTCACCATTTGGCCTATTGCAAACAATCGATTTGAACCCAGCGGCTTTTATTGCCTCTATATCTTCAACTGAAATCTGGGGGGAAACTGAAAGTTGTTGTGTAACGTTAGCGTACTTCATATTCCACCTCCTAAATAGCGTTTACTGGGATTTTGATAAATTGCTTGCCGCTCTTTGAGGGTGCCCCAAATTGCCCATTTCTGAGGTTCGCCTGAATAGCCGGCAACAGTAGTTTTGGCACAGCGAGAGTGGCATCTCTTGCTTCTCGTTTTTCAACATATTCTGCTAAAGGCACATCTGGACGGATTTGTTTATTGGTTTCTTTTGCCTCTTTGATCGTCAGCGTAGAAAGTGGCTCGCTGCCTTCTTTAGGGTAATCGTGCCCAAGATGTACAACGGTATCGTCAGGCAGAGTAAAAAAGCGTTGAATGGTGTTATAGAGTTGCTCTGCGCTGCCGCCTGGGAAATCGCACCTTGCTGTGCCTAAGTTAGGCGCGAACATGGTATCACCGACAAAAATTTTTCCGTCGACTAGAAAGCTCGCACATGCTGGTGTATGACCCGGCGTATGCCAAACTGCTACTTCATATTCACCAATGCTAAACGTGTCACCTTCTTCGAATAACACATCAAACTGGCTGCCATCATTGGGCGTATCATTTGAAATTTCGAAAACGTCTAACCAAGTATCAAGAACTGCTTTTATGCCTGAACCAATGCCAATTTTACCGCCCACTTTCGACTTCAAATAATGCGCCGCCGTTATATGATCTGCATGTACGTGGGTTTCTAAAATCCATTTATTAATAAGCTGATTGTCGTTGATAAATGCAACAACTTTGTCGGCGCTCTCCATCGTTACGCGACCAGAAAAAATATCGTAGTCGGCAACCGAATCTATTACTCCACATTCCTTCGAAGTAGGATCGAAGAGTACATAAGTGAAGGTTGCTGTTTTGTTGTCGTAGAATGTTTCAACGTTCATGGTATTCCCCTTAAAGAAGCTCTTTTGACATAATAAAAACGGCGATAACTAGAGTGAAAAATGCAAAAAACTTTTGTAAAGCTGCACCATCTAGCTTCCCCGCTACCTTCGTGGAGATTGCCATCCCAATGAACGTCGCTACCAACATGAGTGGAAGCAAAGGCATCTCCAATTGGATCCCAGTTTGTAAATCGCCAACAAAGCCAATTAACGACTTAAGTGCGATTATGAAAAGAGAAGCGCCCACAGCATTTTTCATGGGCATTCCCAAAATTAGAACCAGCGCTGGAATAATAAGAAAGCCACCGCCTGCGCCAAGAATGCCGGTGATCACGCCAACCACAGCGCCTTCTACAACAATGAGGGCAATATTGGGAGAGGTGTTTTCGGCTGTTACTTTGGAGGGAGTCGCTTTGCTGTATGCCTTTTTCAACATCATCGCAGCGGAGGCAAGCATTAAAGAAGCAAACAAAACCATAATGCCCAAGTTCTTTTCTATCGCTATTGATTGAAACTCTATAGTTTCTGGAATTGACGGCATTAAGTAAGCGCGAGATAGATAAACGGCAATAATTGAGGGAATGGCAAATAATATGGAGGACTTAACGTCTACTAGCCCTTCTTTAAAATACCGTACAGCACCGTAAGCAGCAGTAGCTCCAACGATTAACAATGAGTAACCCGTCGCCACATCTGGAGCCACTCCCATTAGATAAACCAGTATTGGTACAGTAAGTATTGAGCCGCCACCGCCTATTACACCGAGCACCATGCCCATGAGCACGGCTGCAATGTAGCCAAGAATTGTCATTACGCCACCTTATTTCATTTTGTTCTACCTTAGAACAAAATATACAATAAAGTATATTCTAAATATATATTTAATTTTTACATTACTGTAAAATTTGACGATTACATCAATCGATTTTTTAGATGACCTATGAAAATAAACACATTTACGAATTTGGCGTTTCGCGTTCTTATCTATTTGGCGTTGCGGAACAACAAAAAAGTAAAGACCAGTGAGATTGCAGACGCGTACTTTGTCTCTTACAACCACTTGAAGAAGGTAATTACCTTGCTTATTGAGCACGGGTACATTTTAGGCACAAAAGGGCGTGGAGGCGGTGTTCGACTGGCTTTAGCTCCCAAAGCCATAAATATCGGAAAAGTATTTAGGCTCACGGTAGAAGACGTGGCTCTAGCTGAGTGCTTTGCTTCACCAACCAACAAATGTGTTATTTCACCGTCTTGCAGGCTGAGAACTATTCTTCAAGATGCAACATCAAAATTTATTGCCGAGCTCGATCAATACACGCTCTACGACCTAGTTGAAGGGAGAGAAGGCGCGTTAGCCATGCACTTAGCGATAGAGTTTATCGAACTAGAATAGGCGTTTTTTTACCGAATTTATCACCGAATACAGATGTTAATGCGCTCTTCACCAAATTAAGGGCAGCGAAATGGCATTGAAAAAGGGAAAATTGTAGCCTAAGTGCCGTAAAAGTATCGAATCGGGTTATACTGAAGGCAAATAGATATAGGAATTAATATGAAAGTCTGCGGTATAGATATAAAGAGTAACGAGGCAACGGTGTGTCTGCTGTCGCTTATCGATGGTTTGTTTCACATTCCCGACTGCCGTTCGCGCCGGTTAACATTAGCAGACACCAGCGCTAAGGGGCTTAAAAGCTTTCAAAGCACCTTCGCTAAGCTGGTTGCCGATTACAAAATTGACGCAGTAATTATTCGCCAGCGCCAGAGCAAAGGTAAGTTTGCTGGCAGCGCTATTGGCTTTAAACTCGAGGCTGCCATTGAATTAATTGACGGTTTAGACGTTGTAGTATTTAGCCCTACTGACATTAAAGAGTCATTGCGGAGAAACCCCGTTGCCGTACCATTTGCAGAAACCGGGTTAAAACAATTTCAAGAGCCGGCTTTCACAACCGCTTATGCCTGGTTGATGAAGCACGACAAAACCGAATAGGTCCCCTATGCCAGCTGCAAAACAACCTGAATCTTTTGACATTCTTCTTTATGGCGCCACCTCATTCGTTGGCAAGATCATGGTTGAATACTTATCTGGCTTGCCCCAAAACGAGTTTTCGTGGGCTATAGCAGGTCGAGATGAACAGAAACTCATAGCATTAAAAGCACAGCACAATTTAACTGAACTACCGCACTTTATTGCTGATGCTAGCGACGAAACCGCGCTTACCGCATTGTGCGAGAAAACCAACGTGATTATCTCAACCGTGGGGCCATATGCACTGTATGGTGAAACACTAGTTAAAGTGTGTGCACAAACCGGTACTGACTATTGCGACTTAACTGGCGAGCCTCAATGGATAAAGGCGATGCTCGACAAGTACGAGGATGAAGCCAAGCACTCGGGTGCACGAATAATTCATTGCTCGGGTTTCGACTCAATACCGTCAGACCTCGGCGTATATTTTTCGCAAAAGCTCGCTATAGAAAAAACAGGCAAACCAGCTTCACAAATTAAGATGCGAGTATATAAGCTTAAAGGCGCTGCATCGGGTGGCACCATTGCCAGCATGTTAAATGTGCTCAAAGAGGCAGGTGAAGACGCAAGTTTAAGAAAGTTGTTAGTAAACCCCTATGTGCTTTGCGGCCCTGAGCATCCGTTCCATCAGCGGCAGAAAAACCACAAAAAGGCGGAATACGACAGCGAACTCGGTATTTGGACAATGCCTTTTGTTATGGCAGCCATCAACGAACGTATTGTTCACCGCAGTAATAAGCTTTTAAGTAGCATGTATGGGCAAGAGTTTAGCTACGATGAAGCAATGTCGAGCAAAACAGCCAGTAAGGCCTGGATAACTACACTCGGTTTAGGTGCTTTTGTAGGAGCGGCAAGTTTTTCTCCTTTGAGAAACCTTCTTGCAGATCATATTTTACCAAAGCCTGGTGAAGGCCCCTCGCGGGAAGAGCAGGAAAACGGCATGTTCGACATGCGCTTTTATGCTCAGCTTAGTAATGGCGAAATGCAAACAGTGAAAGTGACAGGCGATAAAGACCCAGGCTATGGAAGCACTGCAAAAATGCTGTCTCAGGCTGCGCTTTGCCTGGCAAAAGATACTCCGCATGTAAAAGGCGGATTTTGGACACCTGCCTCTGCGCTTGGTGATGCCTTGATAGACCGCTTAGGCAAGCATGCCGGTGTTTTTATAAAAGAACTATAAAACAGTCGTAAAAGAATCCGTAAAAAAAAGCAGCCCGCAAATTAAGCGGGCTTATTATTTTTTGTTGTTGGTATTAAAATTCTCGATTAACGCCCTAGCATTCCTCGTGCAATAACCTCTTTCATAATTTCAGAGCTGCCGGCATAGATGGTTTGCACCCTAGCATCTCGGTAAAAGCGCGAAATAGGATATTCATCGGTGTAACCATAACCACCGAACAGCTGCAGGCATTCATTTACCATTTTCACCTGCATTTCGGTAGCGGCTAGTTTGAGCATAGCTGCATCGGTTACTGTCATCTCTTCTCGACTGAACTTATCCATATGCTTTTCAAGCAGCGCTCTACACATTTCAAGTTCTGTTTGGCATTCCGCCAATTTAAACCGGGTATTTTGAAATTGCCCCACTGTTTGACCGAACGCCTTGCGTTGGGTTACATAATCGATAGTAAGATCTAGCGCCCCTTGTGCATGGCCAATAGCCTGTACCGCACACCCCAAACGTTCTCGGGGTAATTCCTGCATCAGATAGACGAATCCTCTCCCCTCTTCGCCTAACAAGGCGTTGGCCGGTATTCGCATATTTTCGAAAAAGAGTTCACCCGTGTCGCTGCTGTGTTGACCAATTTTGTGAATGGGCTTACCCGTGGAGAAACCCGGCAAACTCGTGTCTACTAAAAATAAAGACACGCCTTTTGCTCCGGCTTTTGGGTCGGTTTTGGCGCATACAATAATCATGTCGGCTTGATTACCGTTGGTAATAAACACCTTGGAGCCGTTTAAAATGTAGCTATCGCCGTCTTTAACCGCATTGGTTTTCATTCCGGCCACATCACTTCCCGCATTAGGCTCGGTCATCGCCAATGCGGTAAGCACTTCTCCTGTAGCCATTTTAGGAAGCCAATAGTCTTTTTGCTCTTCGGTACCAATATTTAATAGGTAGGGAGCCACAATGTTGGCGTGAATGTTATATCCCGTTGCCAGGCTGTGTAATCCTAGTCGGCACATTTCTTCCTGAATCATTTGGCAAACGTCAAAACTTGCGTCTGCCGTGCCGTACTTTTCTGGCATATCAACCAACAACATACCAGCGCTGCCCATGGTGTGCCAAAGTTCACGAGGCATATGATGATCTTTTTCCCATTGCTCGTAGTTGGGCAAAATTTCTTGGTCTATAAAACGTAACACCATGTCTTTAAACATGGTGATTTCTTCATTATTTGCTTGATTGTTCACGGCACTAGTTCCAGACATCATTCACCCTCGCAAAATACAACCAAGCCGACGGTTAAATCGGCATTTTTACATCTAATTTACATTTCGCTAGTGTAGAGCATTGAAAAGAGCTGTACTAATGATGTTTATCTAGTTTGAAGAATCACTGCTATTTATGATTACCTGCCTATAATGCTGCTTAAAAATTAAACGGCTCGGTGATAGATTTGCTGGGCTGTGTAAACCACACTGGCCCGTTTTCAGTGACATAAAAGTGATCTTCTAATCTGATACCGAACTCACCGGGAACCACAATCATAGGCTCATTGCTGAAGCACATTCCCGCTGCTAGAGGGTGTGGGTTATCTTTCACTAAATACGGCCATTCGTGAATATCCATACCAATTCCGTGACCTGTTCTGTGAGGTAGGCCAGGCAGCGTATAATCAGGCCCTAACCCATCGGCTTGCAGACTCTCGCGCGCAGCGGCATCAACAGCTCCGCAAGTATTTCCAATACTGGCGGTATTAAATGCCGCTATCTGTGCTTTCTTTTCGCTGTTCCAAAGTCGCTTTTGCTTGTCACTTGGCTCACCAAAACAATAGGTTCGCGTAATATCTGAGAGATACCCATGCAGCTTGCACCCAGTATCAATTAAAACCAAATCGTTGGCTTTAAGAACCTGCGGATCTTTAACTCCATGAGGGAACGAGGTGGCCTTTCCAAACAATACAATGCAAAAGTAACTGCCACTGGCACCAACCTTTTTATGTGCTTCATTAATAAAAGCCTCAACGTCTGTGGTTGTCATACCAACTTTAAGCATACTCGCCGTGGCTTTATGTACGGCTAGCGTCATGTCCATAGCTCGTTGTATGAGGGCTAATTCATTCTCAGACTTATGCATGCGGCAATGTGCTGTTACCTCACTACCATTAATAATCTCAAAAGAAGTGGGTAACACTTTGCGAAAACCATCTGCAATGAAAAACTGAGTAGATTCGTCAATACCTACCTTGCTACCACCCGCAGTATCTATATCACTCAATAATGAAGCAAAGAGCGCATAAGGACTTTCATGCTCTTGCCAGCCAATAATATCGCCGGCTATAACTTTACGCTCTTCTAGAGATTCGATTTCAAAAGCGGGGGCAATATACACCACATCACCTTGCGCAGGTAAAATAGCGCCAACTAATCGCTCGCTGGCGTACCATTGCATTCCGGTGAAATATGCTAGATTAGTTCCAGCATTTAAATACAGCGCTGCAATACCGTTTGTCTGCATGAACTGCTGTGCTTTTTCAATACGCGCGGTATATTCAGAAATGAGAATAGGCGACATGTCTGTAGTCATGTCGCGTAAAGATTCTAATGCTTCTTGCTGTGTTTTTCCGCCTATTTGCATGTGGTGAGCCTTATACATCTAAAATTAAAATACCAATCCGCATAGATGATTGCCCACTCAGAAGGCGCTGGCAAGTTTTCTAGCAAAGCGTGGGAATGCAGGAATGGTATTGCAAGGCTAATTTACATTATTAACACGCATTGTCGAGAGAGGTCGGGGCTACTGATTGTGCGCCACTAATTGTTGGTGTTTTTTGCAACCAATTCGGGCATCAATTCATCATCACATTGGTTAAGCGTTAGCGTGGGCGGTGACATTTGAATACCGAAAGGCGCGGCTCTGCTAAGCACCTCCATACCTAAGATGTTGTGCTGATTATCCATGACTGCCACTTTCACATTTTCGAAGTGACAATCAGCGCTTAGCGTCAGTAGCGGTATGGTATATAGCTTTACTTTTTGCTTGCGGCCGTTGGCCAGTTTGGCAATAACAACACCGTCTTGTTTTACGCTCTGTTCACTTTTAAACGCTTTGAATGTGGCCTTATTGAGAATGGTTAAAGAAGAGCCTGTATCGATGAGATAATTGAACACTCTATGCTCTTCATCAGAAGATTGAAGATACAAGGTTCCACCACCACTGCTTGTTAGTAAAAAAGAATTTGCAGAAGCGTTGATACTCGTCAGAAATAAACAAACCAGCATGGCTGACATCACTGCCGAAGATGCTGTTTTCAAAGCGTTGAAATATCTGTTCATACTCATTCTCTCAAACTTCACGGTGTAGTGGTGTAACTACTTTTAGCTGAACAGAGGTTTGCAATTAAAAAGCCAAAAAATAACCTACTGATTTTTAGATTGATTTTGGCGCTCCATGGTTTTCCACGCACCACCTCAGAGCATAACAGCACACAAAACGTGCAACCCCACCTTTTTCTGACTAAGCTATCTTTATAACCTCTACAAAATTGATAGTTTTTAGCTATCGCGAGATAGGATTATTTTTTAGTCATCAAAAGTTAAACTTCACACGTAGTAACATTGAACTCACTGGTTAAATGAGGATTCATTATGAAAAAATCTATATTGCTTCTTTTGTTTTTATCTTCGCTAGCGGCGTCTCCCTTTGCTGCTTTGAGCGCTGAATCTGGTGCCAACGACGCCAGCGTGAAAAAAATGATAATTGTTGATCGCACCGGAAAGCCTCCCTTCAAACGTGAGCTTGTTGAAGTGAGCGAACACGATGTAGCGCAATTCGAACTGCTGAATGCGTCTACAGAATGTGAAAATAGAATGAGCGTAGATATGCGCGGCAAACCGCCATTCAAACGCTCTGTAGAGTGCGTACCGGTGGTAGATGTTGCGCAGTTTGAAATGACTAACGAGTCGGAAAGCTCAACGAATTTTAGCGGCCATCCGCCGTTCAAGCGCCGCTAGTCTATTTTTTCATTAAAGAGCAAAAGCGAGGTCGTCATGAAGCGTCCTCGCTTTTTTTATATCTGCGTTTACTTAATTTGTCATAACGAGACTGTAATCCAGAAAGAGCTGCCCACCGCGAGTAGGTACGCAAAAATTCGTTGAGAGCCTTTTCGATGTGAACAGCCTTTTGAGGCGCATCGCTAGAGAGTCTAACCAGAGCTAGAGCGGCTTCTACATTGTGACTATTCACAATTGGAGTGGGTTTGGTTAAAGATGGAAAATGATTGAGTATTACCTCATAACCGCTTTTTTGTTGCTCGGTGGCTATGTAGCCATCGGTAAGTAGCGGGATAACGCTAAACGCCTGGGTTTGCTCAGAAAGAAGAGATTCCATAAGCGCAATATCAGTGTTAGTTACGTCACTTTTGCGTAAACGACTAGCATGAGTTTTCCAAAAGCGAGCTATGGTGCTATCTCCAAGCAAAGATGCTGCATGGGTAAACCATTGCGTAGCTTTGCTGTTATTTCCTGCCAGCGAATGTAGATTTCCCAGATACGCGGCATTTACCGAAGAAAATGGATCAATAGACAAACACGCTTCCATTGCTTCTATTGCAGCGGCATTATTGCCTTCTAACGCCAGTATCCTCGCCTTCCATACATAGGCCCATGTGTACATATCGTCTATTTCTAGGGCTCGTTTTAACGTTGCCAAGGCTAACGAGGTTTCTCCCCGCCAATAATGCACGATGGCCAGATTAACGTTTACCCAAGGTGAAAGTGGCTCTTTATCTAGAGCCTGCTGAGCGAGCGAAAGCGCGCGTTCTGGCTGCAGTTTCGCCAACGCTAACTCAGAGGAAAGATACAGGCTTGTTGAATTGTCAGCATTGCGACTTAGCACTCGATTTAACGCTGCTTGAGCGTCATCGAAACGGTAATCAAGGGTAGCCAGAATAGCCGTAGCATTATGTGCATTGGCATCATAAGGGTTTAATCTCAGTGCGCTATCAATTGCAGCGTTTGCTTTGGGTAGCGCCTCCTCTTGCGGTATGTACAAATCGTAGAAGTTATAGCGGGCATAAATATAAGCAAGACTGCCATAAGCCGCCGAGAATGTGGGGTCTTGGTTCACAGCCTGTAGAAACGCTTTTTCAGCTTTGGTAAACCACTCACTGGTTGTGCCATTCATCCACCAATATGTACCTTTAAGGTAGGCTTGATAAGCAGCGGCATTGTCTGTAATACCCGATTTTAATACAGATTCCGATGCGGTATTGGTAGCAGATACACGGGTAATAATTGCATTGGAAATATCTAATTGTACTTTGAGTAAATCATTACTGGTTACGTCGTATTGCTCACTCCACAGCGTTTTATCCTCATATGGAGCAATTAATCTTACCGATATTCTGAAGCTTTGATTAATTCTTCTAACGCTGCCCTCAAGGGCGTAATTCACATTTAGCGTTTTGGCAATATCGGCTAACGATAAGCCTTGTTTAGTTAGCGCTAGTGTAGAGTAGCGCGAAGGCACGTTGAAGCCGGGTGTTGTCGATAAGCTTGAACTAATTTCTTCTGTTAAACCAAGGGAAATATACGACGAATCTGTATCATCTGAAATCTGACTAAAAGGAAGTATTGCAACAGAAGTTGTTATGCCTTGCTGAGAGGTTTCATGCTGACTGTCTGTCTTTAATATAGTAGTTCTGCTCATGGTAAAGAATAGTGCCGCTATCACAATGAGAGCCACTATAGCTAGCCACACTTTATGGCGAGCATTTGATGAGGTAGATGCCGACACCTTATTGGCATTGGTATCAGAGCGAGTTGATGTAGGCTCTGAAGCGTTTGCAGGCTGAGGGCTGTCTACAAGCTCAGGGCTGTCTTTACGCTCAGGGCTGTCTAAAAGCTCAGGGCTGTTGCCCTCCAATCTAGTGGTTTTCTCATTTGTATGGGCTGCATTTTCGTGGCTGTTAGCAGATAAAGACTGAGTTGATGATGTCTTTGGTGCTCGAGCATCACTTTTAGAGGTTTCGCTATTAACATAGCTTGGGGTTACGGTTAGTTTGTACCCCAGTTTGGGTATCGTTTTTATCAGCCTTTTAGATTTATTGTCATTCAGAGCATGGCGTAATTGCGAAATAACACGTGAAAGTGCCTCATCGACAACCACGCGTTCTCCCCAGACAGCCTTGTGAATATATTCACGACTTACTGCCTCAGGCGCATTGTCTGCCAATACATTTAACACTTTTATACATTTTGGCTCTACCTTCACTGCGCGTTCATCGCAAGAAATGGTGTTATCTGCGGTATTAACGACAAAACTTTCAATTCTGAATAACGTGGAAGGCACTTAAAAACCTCAATCAAAAAAAATTAAGCATTTGAAATAAATAAAAATAAACAAAAAAATAATGAACATTAGGTTTTCATTAGAAAGAAGTGAGTACGTAATTATCTTTTCATCATGTAATTACAGTAAAAGTCACTATTCTCCAATCATCGTTTAACAAAACGTTAACCAATGCCTTATCAGCCACGTGAAAGTTCACGCATCGATAAGTCTAAAAACAAATTAACTAACGCGACAAGTGGGAAAATATCATGATTAAAGTTCTAACCCTAGCAACCACTCTTCTTTTTGCGACCAGTGCGTTAGCGCAAAGTGATAACAGTGTATTTAAACTACGAACTACTGTAGAGGATGTATACGGCGTTCAAGACGTAGAAAACGGCGATTACGCCAGTGGTATTCGCAAACTTAATGCTCAACTTGCTCGTACATCTGTAGCATCTATGCAAGCGCCTTTGCACACAAACTTGTGCGTGGCTCACATTGCCACAAGTAACTTAGAAGCCGCTCAAACTCATTGTGAGAAAGCAGTTGAGCAGTCGGGTAACAAAAGCATCGCGCTTAACAACCTTGCTGTATTAAACTGCTTAGAAAGCAAAGCCACGCTTTGCGTAGAGAACTTTGAGCGTTCAGTGTCAGCAAACAAGTTTAACCGCTTTTCCACCAGTAATCTTACGTTGGCAAACACACGCCTTCAGATCACAAAAAACTAAACATACCTTTTAGGTATTCGCAGACATTGGCTATTAAAGCCAATGTCTGCGCGCATTGCTAAAGTGCCGAAGACCATGCCGATTCAGGCAGCAGATAAAGTCCTCTTTCATGAGACTCCCCCTCCCCTACAATATGACCTATGCCTGCGGCCATTACCGCTAATGTCACGTCAAACGCGTTTAAACTATCTCCATAACCTGCGGTTAAATTAAACATCGAGCCGTCGGCTAGTAAGAAAACCGTTTTTCCGTTTCGAGTATAAGCATTCACATAAGGCATTGGTTCAGTATGGCAGGCATTCGCTTTTAAGTGCGCCACATCTATTTCTTTGGCAACATGCCCAACATTTAAAAGAAACGCATTATTTTTCATAGCGTCCAAATGCCCAGCATGAACTACGCCACTGGCACCTGTTGCTGTGGCAATGATATCAGCGGTTTTTACGGCATCAGCTAAGGGTACTATCGGCCAACCATCGTATTTCGCTTGTAAAGCACGAGCTTTATCTATTTCAGCCACCTGCACTTGGGCACCAAATGCTTTTGCAGAAGCAGCCACTCCCTGCCCAACAAGTCCGTAGCCCACCACTACCACTACTTTCTCGTGAAGCGTTAAATGCGTAGTTTGAAAAAAGGTTTGCCAAGCACTTAAGCCAACCATATGGCGGTTGTGAAGCCCCTCTTTTACTGGCAAATCATCCCAATTAAAAATAGGGTACTGAGGAGACATACCGTTTAAGCGACTAATACCAGAGCCCGTTGCTTCAAGGCTTGCTTTTACGTTAGGTACAGATGCGCCTTTACTAGAAATTTCATGAAAACGTGCGGTGAGATCTGCCCCCATCTCGCATAAATGAGTAGGTTGCCATTCAAGTGCTTTGTCGAACGAGGAAGACCACTCTGCGTCATCCATGTCGCGCCATGCATGCGCGACTGCGCCCTTTTTAACTAAATAGTCGACAACATCGTCCTGCACCGTTGTGGGATTACAAGTTGTGAGAAAAACTTCGCAACCACGCGATAACAATCCCTCGACGAGCGGGGCCATTTTTAGGTCTAAGTGCATGTTGCACGCTAGTTTGATGTGGCTCAATTCAGGGAGTTCGGCGACGGCTTTTTGAGTCCGTGGCATATGGAGTCGTGCCCAGTCGAGTTCGGCTTGAAAATTTTGATACATAAGAAATTGCTGCGAGGATAAAAAACAAAGCATACGCTAGAACACCACAAAGCCACAACACCACAACACCGTGGTAGACCCTACTAATAGACAGCTGAATAAGAGATCTGGATGTGAAGTACTGAAATAGACAGTTTTCTGCGCTTAACTATGACTAATTACACGCCTTTGTTAGGGCTTGGTTTACGCAGCTACCACACAATTTCTACCATTCTGCTTTGCTTGATACAGTGCGTTGTCAGCAGATTTTATTAACTCATGTAAGGATATTTCATTCGTTTTGTCGGCACTTTTTAAATTGCTTTCTTCATTTTCTGCCGCCGTTTGGTGATAAGGGGCGAGTGATGCAATGCCAATGCTCATGGTCACTTTTGCAATTCCCTGGCTAGTTTCTTTCTCAACCGCAATTCGTAATGTCTCAGCAAGAGTCTTAGCCTCTTCTAAATTGGTGTCGGGCAAAAACAGTAGAAACTCCTCGCCACCCCAGCGAAAAACCAGATCTGAGCTTCGCACTCGTTCTTTTATTGTTTTAGCGACTAACTCTAAAACCCGATCTCCGGCATCGTGTCCAAATGCATCGTTAATTTGCTTAAACCAATCTAAGTCAATGAGAACAACTGCGAGCTTTTGCTTTTTGCGAACGCCCAACTCCCAAAGTGGATAAACTAACTGTGAAAATGCTCTGCGATTATATAAATTAGTGAGAGGGTCTACTCGGGAAGTAAATTCAGCACTTAAGCGCGCTTTATACACTTCTTTAAAATTGAAACCTAACGAGACAGACAATAACGACATTTCTAAAAACATACCCAGCTCTATACCTCTAAACGCCCACTGGGAATAGGGAACAACCCCCCAGGTAGCAAGGCTAGAAACCGTAGCGCCGCCAGTACCCAATAAAATCGCAGGCACGAAAAACTTAGCCAGCGTATTGCCATTTCTGTAGCAAAGTATGCCAATCAGTAACATCCACAATGATAAGCTGGTTAAAATAACAAGTTGGGCCAGGATGGCAAAACGCTGATTGCCGTATATCAACATAATCAGTGCAAGTAGCAGCAACCCTGAGTAAATAAGCTTACGCTTTGCAAAAAGCGAGGGTAAGTATTTCTTAGTGTTTAAAAACTCGATTGTGAATGTTACACCGGCCGTTATGTAACAAAGCATGAGAGCGGGCATTAGCCACTGCTGTACAGATGGGTAAGCCCCCCAAAACCACCAATAGCCATGTCCTGTGTAGGTAAAGTTAAACGCGGTAAAGGCAAATAAATAGCAGGAGTAAAGTAAATACTTCCGTTCCCTTAAATACACAAAAAGAACGAGGTTATAAACCAATAAAATAAGCAAGGCGCCATATAAGAAGCCGTAAAAATAGGCATTTTCCAGCATCACCGTTTTTTTCGCTTGCTCGTTGCTCAAATAGACAGGTATTGTCATGGGGTCTTGAGAGACGAAGCGAAAAACCACGAGGGTCTCGCCGGGCGAAAATGCATAGCTTACGGTTGGCATTCTTGCGTTGTACCCGCGCCGCTCGATGTGTTCAGTATCACCTAACGCCTGACTATTTCATTGCCCTTTATAAAGAAAACATCAATTTTATCTAGCCATGCATTGTCTATTTCAATCACTCTTTTCAAGCTGGTTTTATTATCTATATTCTGAGTATCTGCAGCTTGGCTAGTCCCTAGGCTAGCCCCTATTTGGCTATTTGAAACAGTATTTACGTTGACTGGGAGTACAGCCCACAGCACGGCATTAGTAAAGCCAAAACTAACCTGTCCGGCGGTGTTTTGACTAAATTTTCCCTGCTTAAATGCTGTGACTGCCTGTGCGGCGGAAGTGATTTCGTTACCTGATTGATAGAGAAAGAGGCGATTATTTAATAACGTGCGATCAGTGTAACTTGTTGAAGTTAGCGGTAAGGTGTCATTTTTAGATACAGGGTGGGAGGCGGAAACTGATGAATTTTCCTGAGCAACAGAATGCCAAGAAATGAACAGCATGATGCAACATATCAATGCTTTTAGACAAACGTTTATTACTCTTGGCTGGCTCACCTTACTTCCCTAATACGGCCTACACCTTAAATTTAGCCTTTTCCCAACACATTGTGAATTTTTTTTAACCTCTTTTGTTGAAAATATTCAAATAGTCTAATAGAAAGACGCTCAATAGTTCGCAACAAGGGAGGTAAAGCTGAATGGCCATTATGACAAGCCTTCCTAACAAGCGTATTTGTTATATGCCTCTTTATAATAAGATTCTTCGTAAATAATAAGACTCTTCGTAACAATCCTTTTCGTGCTTAGTAACATCATACAAATTCTCACCGCAGTGCATTAAACCATCGCAAAGTTTGGTAACCTTAAAGTAAGTTTCATGCACTACGTACTCTCATGCTGTCTTTCATAACAAGCACGCTGTTTCCTGTTCTCATATTATTACTGCTAGGTTGGTATTTTGTCCGTATTCAATGGCTAGACGACAGTTTTGCCCAGTCTGGGTCCAAACTTGTTTTTAACGTTGCGCTGCCTGCCCTGCTGTTTGTTTCCATAAGTCAGTCAGATTTTTCTCAAGCCGCAAATGTACCCTTAATTTTAGTTGGTCTTACTGGCACAATAATCATGTTTGTAGCGTTAGTTGTTCTTGCTCGCTTTACCGTTGTAAGCCCGAACGCAAAGGGCGTTGTCGTTCAAGGTGGCTTCAGAGCGAATATGGGCATAATTGGGCTAGCGTATGCCGCAAACACATACGGGCAAGAGGGTTTAGCTGTAGCCTCGGTATATATGGGGTGCGTAACAATTTTGTATAACGTCTTGTCTGTTTTTATTCTTAACTTTTATCAAATAGGGTTTAGTGCTCCTACCGATCAAATAAAAGGAATTGCCAAAAATCCACTCATTATATCTATTATCGCAGCCCTTCCCTTCTCTTACTTTCAATGGCAACTGCCTGAGGTGTTGCTCAAAACCGGTGAGTATTTTGCTCAGCTAACTTTGCCATTAGCACTAATTTGTACAGGCGCATCTCTGCAATTTCGCTCTTTTTCAAGCGACTGGTATAACATTGTTGTTACTACCATCAGCAAATGCATTATTTATCCCACGCTACTGGTTACTATGGCTTACTGGGTTGGGATAAGAGGTATGAGCTTGGGCGTTATCTTGTTGCTTTCAATAGCCCCCACCGCGGCTGCCAGTTATATAATGGTGCGCAATATTGGCGGCGATCATAGATTAGCGGCCAGTATTATTGCCGTTAGCACACTGGTTTCTTTGCCTATTACCGCTATTGGTTTTGGTGCTTTGTCTACTCTTGGCCTGCTGTGACATAAAGCAAACTCGTGGTGACTATTATAAATCACAGAAAGTCACTTGTGCGCCACTCACCTCTTCAGTAAGCCAATTGATAAATGCCTGAAAACGGGCCTGAGAATGGGTTTCTTTGTGTGTTGCCAGCCAAAACGTACGTTTTATGTGGATCTCATCTTCAAGTAAACGAGTTAGGCCCTGCTGATGTTCAGCTATAAATTTTGGCAATATGCCTACACCAGCCCCATTTACGAGCATTTGGTACTGAGCATGAATACTAGTGCTGCGCAGCGCACTTAGTTGTGAAAGCGCAGTCTCCTCTATAAATTTAAGCTGCGGGGCAAAAACTAAATCGGGCACGTAGCTCACTAAATTAAATTGTGAAAGGTCACTCAATGAATGAGGTAAGTTACTCTCTACTAACGATGCTTTTGTGTATAAGTACAGGTAATATTCGGTGAGTTTTTGAGTTACCAGCAATCCTTTACTGGGCTTTTCAAGCAAGATGGCGATATCGGCTTCTCGCTTGTTTAAATTTAAAAAACCACTGGTAGCGACTAACTCAATACAAATACCGGGATAACGGCGTTTAAATTCTGGCAGTCGCGGCGCCAGAAACCAGTTGCCAAACCCTTCTGATACGCTTACCCGAATGGTGCCCGCTAAATGCGAGCGTTCGTCGTGCAGTTCATTTTGCGCTTCAAGAAAGTAGTGTTCTGCTTTTTCAATGTAGTTGACTAGTTTGATCCCGTGCGAGGTTAAGACATAGCCTTTATTGGTCAACTCAAACAATTTGCAATTTAACGAGTCTTCAAGCTTTTTTACACGACGAATAAGTGTCGTCGGATCCAGCTCTAGGCCTTTTGCTGCAATTGCTACCCGACCATTCCTTGCCAGTCCAAGAAATAACCTCATGTCATCCCAATTCATCAATATACCTGCATTTTTACAGCACCAAGCTGTAAGTATATGTATTGATCTTGCAAACACAAGGTTTCAATATTGTAAAAAAACTAGGAGTAGTAACGTGAGACAAATTAATCATTACATTGCAGGTAAACTATATAGCGACGAGACAGAAAGCACTGCGTCGGTGTATGCGCCAAACACAGGCGACGTTCAAGCCGAAGTATTCTTAGCTAATTCAAATACTTTGCAAAAAGCGGTAGATTCAGCGTTAGCAGCGCAAGCCGATTGGGCAGCCACGAATCCACAGCGACGAGCACGAGTTATGTTCAAGTTTAAAGAGTTACTTGAAGCAAACCGTGACAGACTTGCACAACTGCTATCCAGTGAACACGGAAAAGTATTAAGCGACGCCCAAGGCGACATCCAGCGCGGTCTTGAAGTCATTGAGTTTGCGTGCGGTATTCCTCATGCCCAAAAAGGTGAATACACCGAAGGGGCTGGCCCTGGTATTGACGTGTACTCTATGCGTCAGGCATTAGGTGTGGTAGCAGGCATTACCCCTTTTAACTTTCCAGCTATGATCCCCATGTGGATGTTTGGTGTGGCCATCGCCTGTGGAAACGCTTTTATTCTTAAACCGTCTGAGAGAGATCCTTCGGTTCCAGTGGAGCTAGCAAAACTTATGACAGAGGCCGGTCTTCCTGACGGCGTGCTTAATGTTGTGCACGGCAATAAAGAAGCGGTAGACGGTATTTTAGACCATAAAGACATCAAGGCAGTGAGCTTTGTAGGTTCTAGTGATATTGCTAACTACGTTTACGAACGTGGCGCACGAGCAGGCAAACGGGTTCAAGCAATGGGCGGTGCTAAAAACCACGGCATTATAATGCCCGATGCAGACCTTGACCAAGTTGTTGCTGACTTAGTTGGTGCCGCTTACGGTTCTGCAGGTGAACGCTGCATGGCTTTACCCGTAGTGGTTCCCGTTGGCGATGAAACCGCTGAAAAACTTAAAGCTAAGTTAATTCCTGCCATTAAAGACATTATGGTAAGTCACTCTGAAGATCCTAACGCCCACTATGGGCCGGTAGTAACCGGCGAACACAAGGCTCGTATTGAGGGCTATATAGACCTTGCCATAGAAGAAGGCGCAGAGCTTGTTTATGACGGTCGTAACGCTCAAATACCTGCCGATAGCAAAGGATTCTTTATCGGACCTACTTTGTTCGACCATGTAACGAAAGAAATGCGCTCGTATCAGGAAGAAATCTTTGGCCCAGTGTTGCAAATTGTAAGAGCTAAAGATTTTATTGAAGCCGTGAATTTAGCTAGCGACCATCAATACGGAAATGGTGTGGCTATGTATACCCGTAACGGACATGCAGCAAGGGAATTTGCCCAGCGAGTCAACGTTGGCATGGTAGGTATTAATGTGCCTATTCCTGTACCCGTTGCTTATCATACGTTTGGCGGCTGGAAACGCTCTTCATTTGGCGATACTAATCAGCACGGCATGGAAGGTGTGAAATTCTGGACCAAAGTGAAGACGGTTACTCAACGCTGGCCTGACAGTTCAGACACAAACGATAATGCATTCGTAATTCCCACTATGGGCTAAGGCAACACAAGGAGTTTTAATATGACAAAAGTTGCAATTATTGGCCTTGGAAATATGGGCTCGGGCATGGCGGACAACCTTGTTAAAGGCAAGTTTGATGTGACTGCGTTCGATCTAAGCGAGACGGCGCTTGAAAAGGCAAAAGCGTACGGATGCAACGTAGCGTCTTCAGCTGAAGAAGCGGTGAAAGACGCTGATATAGTGGTCACCATGCTTCCTGCAGGTAAGCATGTTCGCGATATTTACGCCAATCAGATACTGACTAACGTAAATAAAGACACACTATTGATTGACTGCTCTACCATTGATGTAGACAGTGCGAAATCTGTGTCGGAAATGGCCCAAGAGCACGGTCTGAAAATGCTTGATGCGCCGGTATCAGGTGGCACAGCCGCGGCAGCAGCAGGTACATTAACCTTCATGGTTGGTGGTGATGCCGATGCATTTGAAAAAGCGCAGGGCGTTTTAGGTGCTATGGGCAAGAAAATTGTTCACGCCGGGGGTCATGGTGCAGGACAGGCAGCAAAAATTTGCAATAACATGCTGCTTGGCGCCTCTATGATTGCCACCTGCGAGAGCTTGCAGCTGGCACAAAAGTTAGGTTTAGATCCTCAAGTATTTTTTGATATTGCATCAAATGCCTCTGGCCAAACATGGTCGCTCACCACTTATTGCCCAATTAAGGGGGTGGGCCCGCAAAGTCCCGCTGATAAAGACTTTGCAGGCGGTTTTGCCTCTGCGCTTATGCTTAAAGATCTTACATTGGCTATGCAGGGTGCAGACGGTGTAAAGGCTCAGGTACCTATGGGTGAACTGGCGGCGAAATGGTTTGAGCAGCATTGTGACGAAGGAAACGGCGCTCTAGACTTTTCATCTATCATCAATAAGTTAGCATAAATAATTGTAGGTAAAGTGATGTAAATGGGTTTGCATTAACAATAAATGCCCTGCTTTACCACCTACATCGAGTAGGGTGAGGCTTGCGCCTCATCCCTCTCACAGAACCGTACGTACGGGCCTCGTATACGGCTCCTGCATACTTCATATCACTTGCTAAGTGCGCCCTTGCCATTCGGATTATCTTCCCCTCAGTCAGGGTGATTCAGGTTTCTTTCAACCTGACGGGTTTGCCAGCTTCGCTGGGCAAACAAAAAAGCCGATATTGAATTTTCAATATCGGCTTTTATTTTAGTCGTGACCAGAGCAGCACCCACCTGCCTGTTCGGCCCAATTTTTAAACTTGGTGGTTTTTCCAATACCTGGGTTAAAACTGTTTGTCGGGTCTAGCTCACGATAAAAGTTGCGCAACGTTTCTTTTGCTGCGTATTCATGACCTACATTGTGCTCTGCAGGATACTCAGCCTTACGTGCATCAAACGTAGCCAATATCTGGTTTTTAAGTGCTTTGGCATCTGCACCTTTCTTAACAATATAATTTTGGTGCATAACATGACAAAACAGATGCCCGTAATACAATTTCGTATCAATCTGGTCGTCTATTTCTTTAGGCAGCACTTCAAACCAATCGGGGTCGTTACGACGAAGCGCCACGTCAATGGTCATCATTGCGCCTACTTCTTTACTGTGCATTATGTGATAACGGCCAATAGCACCACCAGCTACGAAGCGGTGGAGTATGGCCTTATCAGCCTCTTCTTCCGTACACTCGAAATAACCGCCTTCATTTGTCTTAAAGAATTCGTTGAGGTATTCACGGGCCTCATCAACACCTTCATTGCTCATTTCTAAAATCCAGTGGTGTTGGTATTTATCTCTGAATTCATCCATGCGCTTTGGCAAGTGATTAGGGAATACGTAGCTAACGGCCTGCATAACACGGTCGGACATTTTATTGGGAAGAAAGCCTAGTTTATCTGCAAACGCATCGAATTTACGCTTAAAGGCAAACAGCTTTGGAATAAATTTCGCACCGAGTTTGTTGATGACAATAAACATGTCTTTGCCGTACTTCTTCGATACGTCGTAACAATCGCGATGCAGATACTCACCAGAGTCGGGCAAATGTTTGAAGGTAGAAAGAATATCTCTGCGCACCGAGGTAAAAACGTTTGAATCGTTAGACCCTACGTAGAAAACCTGCTTTTTAGCTGGAATCGGAAAAGTGTCTAAACGCACAGCGAATACGGCTAATTTACCAGCGCAACCAGATGCTTCGTGCAACCTGCGGCCATCGTTATTAAAACGCGATGGTGTGTCTGAGTCTACATCTCTGACGCGTGCATCGTATTCGTTATCCGACGCTCGTGCATTGGGTTGCTCAACATCATCATCGGTCCAACGTTTTTTCTCGAGGTTTTCCAGAATTTCTTCCGGCGTATCACCGAGCTTTATGCCCAAATTATTGACCAACGTAAGCTCGCCGTTTTCATTGATTTGTGCAAATAATGCCAGCTCTGTGTATGCAGGGCCTCTTTTTACCAGCGCGCCACCAGAGTTGTTACAAATGCCGCCCACAATAGAAGCGCCAATGCACGATGACCCTATTACCGAGTGTGGCTCACGCCCGTAAGGAGCTAATTGTTCTTCTAGACCGAACAAAGTACTTCCTGCCAGACCTACAATTTGTTTGCCTTGGTTAACAACCTGAATATCATCAATGCGCATGGTACTAATGATAACTAACGGTCGGTCATACTCTTTACCGTCAGGTGTAGAGCCGCCAGTTAAGCCTGTATTAGCCGCCTGCATTATCACAGCTACATCGGCATCAACACATAGCTTTAGCACTCGCCAAATTTCAACAAGGGAACCAGGTCTTGCAACGGCTAGCGCCTCACCGGCACCAAACCGGATACCTTTGCAATAAGGCTGCTTCTTGGCTTGATCAGTTAATAAATAGGCTTGTCCTACTACATTTTGCATAGATGCAATTAGGGACTGAGTGTCTGGATGGGCGGCCATGAGTCTCTCTATCAAAATCGAAATATTCGCTGGTGAGGAACTATACACGAATCACAAACAGAACAAAGAGGGAACCCTGTGGTTCTTAATACAATTTATTTATATTTAATGAGCATCAAATAGTGCGAGGATTCTAGCGAGTTTAAACTCAAATGCCCCTTACCGAAAAATAGTGCTACATTAGCAACGGACAATATTAAATTAATAGCACGTTTTTGAACTAAGATGGTAAGCATGTATAAAAGCACCTATCAACGCATTAGCCCTACAACCATTTTGTTAAAAGCAATATGGTTAGTAATAGCATCGCTCTCATTACTTATTGCATTATCGAGTATTGCAATTTAGAGTGTGGCCAGCGAACTCGATACCACACCGTCTTTCGTGCACAGCGATACGCCACTTGAAGATGTTATTACGGCTCAAGAGCAAGCCACAGCCAATGACAAACTTTTATTAGTCGTTTTAGGTGCTCAATGGTGTCATGACAGTACAGGCCTTGCGGGTCATTTCAACTCTGAGGCATTGCGTCCTATTTTACAGAAGCACTACACCACTATCATGGTTGATGTCGGCCTGTTAGAAGACAGACGTGATATTACTCAGCGCTTCAATTACCCTACATATTATGCAACACCCACCGTGATGATTATTGAGCCTAGTAGTGGCATATTGTTAAACAGGAAAACGATGGCTAGATGGGCATATGCCGATAGCATTCCACTGCTCGATTACGTTGAGTATTTTACCCAATACGCAGAATTAACAGATACAGAAATAGCTGCTCTGCAAACCTATAGCCCCACTCCACAAGAAGCGTCTTACAATGAAAAGTATGCGGCACGCTTGCAGCAAGCCTATAAAACTCTTTCGCCATTACTCAAAGACGATATTAATGGAAAAACCGACGATAATTTTTATGCCATGTGGAAAGAGGTAAGGAGGTTTCGAGCGACGTTACAAGAAGAACTTATGGAGCGTGCTGCACAGCAGCTTGATAACGCAGAAAATAGTGCCTCAGGATCGAAAAAGGCCACACTCACTGAGTATGACCCCTTCTCTTGGCAATAAATAGCTTATTTATGCATTTTGCTGTTTTGGGCGTCTGGCCACTGAGTTAGCGCTGCCGCCGCTGCCATTAGTACTTTTAGGAGCACTGCGTCTCTTATTTTTAAACTGCGCCCCTGTTTTATTTGCACCGCGCCCGCCTTCTGCTCCCTGTGGCCTTTTTGCATTATCAAATGACTTAGGCGCTTTTGGTTTTTTCGGCTTTTTCGGTTTAGATAATGTCGTTACTGGCACCGGTACTTGAGGAGCAAAACCGTCTAAAGTTTCCCTTGGCAATAACTTCTGAATAAGGGTTTCAATGTCTTTTAGACTTTGCAATTCATCGGCGCTGACGAAAGACCATGCTTGACCACTGGCTCCTGCACGCCCGGTTCTCCCTATTCTATGTACATAATCTGCCGGCGTATTTGGCAAGTCTAGGTTAACAACAATAGGCAAATCACTAATATCTATACCACGAGCCGCTATATCGGTAGCAACCAGTACATCTATTTGGCCAGATTTAAAATCGGATAGAGCCTTGGTTCGCGCACCTTGGCTTTTATTGCCGTGGATAGCAGCAGCCGGCACTTTCGCTTTTGACAACTTATCGGCAACGCGGTTAGCACCATGCTTGGTTCGGCTAAATACTAAAACTTGTTTCCAATTCTGCTGTTTTATTAACGAAATCAGTGCAGATGTTTTTTTAGATTTATCCAGAGCAATTAAGTGTTGCTTTACCGCATCTACCGTTGTGTTCGCCGGTGTCGTTGATATCTGCACAGGATCGCGGGTAATTGTTTGCGCTAACGCAGTGATCTCGGGCGAAAACGTAGCAGAAAACAGCAAGCTTTGACGTTGGCTAGGTAATAACTTCAAAACCTTCTTTATATCGTGAATAAAGCCCATGTCTAGCATTCTGTCGGCTTCGTCGAGCACAAGATACTCAAGCTGAGAAAACTTAACCGCGTTTTGCTGGTACAAATCTAGTAGGCGACCTGGGGTAGCGATGAGGACGTCTACGCCTTTTCGCAATTTCATCATTTGCGGGTTAATACCTACGCCACCAAAAACCACTGCAGTGGTTAGCGGAACATAAGCACTTAATTCGCGTATGCTCTCTTCAACTTGGGCCGCGAGTTCTCGCGTTGGCGTTAAAATTAACGCTCTAACATTATTGCCAGATGCTTTTTTACCATCTAACAACTTGTGTAATATGGGTAACCCAAAACCTGCGGTTTTTCCGGTTCCGGTTTGCGCTGCGGCAAGTACATCTCTTCCCTCCATCACTACGGGAATGGCTTTTTCTTGGATGGGTGACGGTTTGCTAAACCCTTGTTTCTCAATTGCTTTCAACAACGGCTCGGCAAGCCCTAGCTGGGAAAATGACATTAATTAAATAACTCCTGAATAATGATTGCTTTGACTGAAAAGCAGTGAATACCTGTGAGTAAAGCGAGAATGCCGTTCTGTTAACCGATGGGTTGCTTTGCTAACCAATGGGTTTAAAAATATAAAGGGGATGACCAAGGCGCCGAGGCGACTTAAAAAGCTCTTTTGATTTATAGTACAAGATGGAATTAACGCACGCTGCTGTCCTGTCAAAGCGCGCGCGGAGTCTAGCATTTATAGCACATGATAACCAGCACACTTTTTAAGCGTAGCTCTCGTCTTTTTGTCTATGCTGCATATTAAACAATGCCTGGAAGTAAGGAGCCGCGTAAAAAATAGGCCAAAGGTATAATGGGTATAACGCATAGAAAAAACTATATTCTCACAGATATTTGTACTGAGTATCTATCGTCAGTTCCCTGTTCACATGAAAAAACACTATACCAAGCTATACTAATATCTTGGTAGTTCTCAGAAAGAATCACGAAGAGTACGTTTTTGAAAAGCCTTCGCTCGGAAATATCATTTAATACCATTGCTTCTATCGCCGTAGTGAGTGCACTAATTATTGGTTTCTCGATAGTTGTGTACGAAAAGCTGTATGTAGAGTTTGTGTCAGCAGAGGTAGATGCAATTGCTGAGAATTTGTCTATCGATCTGCTAGGCTCCATGAACAAACCTGCTGGAAGTTTCGAGCAAACACAGACTCTATTGCGACTCGACGAGTACGAATATGTTCAATCGGCGGAAATTTTCAATACAGAAAATGAATTACTCGCCAGTTACTCAAGCCAAGCCGCATTAACACAAGGGCCATATTTCTCATCAAGCCCTTCCCCGCAAGAAGATAACGCTGCGATAGATAGAACACTCATACTCGATGAACAATACGCTGAAAAAAAAGCCGTATATTCTCTGCCCATTGGACTGCATAAGTTGAATTCAAAAGTGGTCGTTGTGAAAAATATAGGCGAACTGGATTTTCTGTTAGGAAAACTGATTTTAGTTTTTAACTTAGACGCAGCGCTTAAAGAGAGTCGCCAGCGTTATATTGCTGCCGTAACTCCCTTTGTTGTGTTGCTTATTATTATTTCACTTTTTATTACTTTGCGAATTCAGCGTCGCTCACTTGCCCCACTCGAGCAACTTATTTCCACTATGGATAGTGTGGTTGATGAAAAGAATTATGGCGTTGTTGTTAAAGAGTTCGACAAAAAAGAAACGGCGGCCTTGTCTCATGCTTTTAATAATATGATGTCGAACATCCAAGCCCAAGCCCGTTCCAATCAACAGAAAACAGAACTTCTACAGCAGCAACAATCGCAAATGGAATTACTTGCTAACTATGACTCGCTAACGGGGCTGCCCAATCGACAATTATTGATGAAAACATTGGCATCGAGTATTAAGCGCGCTAAAAACGAGAAAACTGATGTGGGCTTAATGTTCCTCGATGTAGATGGCTTTAAATCAATTAACGACTCATTCGGTCATGATGCAGGCGACAAGTTTCTAGTCTACATTAGCGAAACTATGAAAAACCTGATTCCGCCGAACGCTGTTCTAGGAAGGTTAGGAGGAGATGAATTTCTCATTATCATTAATGAAAACGTTGAGAGTGACTATTTAGGCTCTCTTGCTAACAAGTTAATTGAAGCTGTATCAAAGTCTCACGAAGTGAACGGTTTACGTCTTAACGCAAGTGTGAGTATTGGTATAGCGTCAGCAAGTGAAAGTAACTTTGATAAGTCGCTTCTTATTACTAATGCAGATTCCGCAATGTACAAAGCGAAAGATGCGGGTAAAGCCTGCTGGGTAATGTTTACGCCTGAAATGTTCATTGAATCTCAACGCAAAGTCTTCATTTCCTCAAAACTCTCCGACGGACTAGCAAACGACAACTTCTATTTGGTGTACCAGGCAAAAATTGGGGCGAATGGAAATATCGCGGGTTTGGAAGCACTGCTTCGATGGCATGACGAAGATTTAGGTAATATATCGCCCTATGAATTCATTCCCATTGCAGAAAAATCAGACAAAATATCGTTACTGACAAAGTGGGTAATAAATAGCGTCTGCAATGACTTACCCTTTATACTTAAGGAGTTTGGAAGCGACACTATTGTATCGTTAAATTTGAGTCCCAGAGACTTAAACCATATTGGGGTGACTGATATGATTCTTAACGGTCTCAAGTCTGGCGATATACCTGCAAAAAATATCGAGTTTGAAATAACCGAAACGGCCTATATGGAAAACTTCGATATTGCTAATAGCTTTTTTGAAGCGCTCAAGCACTTTGGATGTAAACTTGCGCTGGACGATTTTGGTACAGGTTACTCTTCACTGAGTTATTTAACAGAGTTTAACATCGACACCTTGAAGATTGACCGTCAGTTTGTCAGCCAAATTGGCAAATCCCATCGCTCAGAACAAATCACGGTTACGATTATCGAAATGGCAAAAGCGCTAAATTTCACAGTATGTGAAGAGGGTGTAGAAACCGAAGAGCAAGCCCTATTTTTATTGGGGCACGGGTGTCATATGCTGCAGGGCTATCTATATAGTAAGCCCTGCAAAGTAAGTGAGCTATGGACAAGTATCACGCTTGGTCATACTAAACAGCACTCATTCGACGAGCGACTAATGAGTTAATTTTCTGAATTAGCCCATCGAGTGACTAGGGGGCGTGGATAATTTGAACTTCCGTGGGCAACTTCGTCCCCTCGGGTACATAGCCCACCGCACCTTTTGATGATGAAATAAGCTCTATCATTTG
This sequence comes from Alteromonas sp. RW2A1, assembly GCF_001886475.1. Classification (NCBI taxonomy): domain Bacteria; kingdom Pseudomonadati; phylum Pseudomonadota; class Gammaproteobacteria; order Alteromonadales; family Alteromonadaceae; genus Alteromonas; species Alteromonas sp. RW2A1. The sequence goes on from NZ_CP018031.1 coordinate 3,439,514, forward strand.
CGATACATTTTCAACTTCCAGAGGAGGTTTTAAACGTCCACTAAATTTCATCTGTGCCCAATAAGATTGTATACGCGACTCTGGTAGCCCTACAACACTGGCATTAAATATAGAGCGTGCCATATGGCCTGGTGGCATTCCCACAGGAAAAAGTGCCACTTCAACTTCATCTACGCGGGTAATGCCGCTCATAAATAAGTCTCGAACTTGCGATCGAGAGAGCGACACCGGCTCTCCACCGATATTAGCAATAACCACAACCCTCTGAGCGGCGTAACTGTTCGCGCTTTCTAGTAGAGTAATAATCAATACTAAGATGATAGGAATGTGAAACAGCCTACTCATTAAAATACCCACTCTAATGCAAACTGGTATAATGTTGAGCTTCTGTCGAAATCCTCGTTGCCCTCAATAATGTCAAAAAAGGAGGATGCCCCCGTCGACCATCTAACAGTGACACCTCGGCTTTGAACGCCATATTGGTTCTAAAATCCCAGCGCGCCCCAAGTGTAAGCGAGTCTAAATCACCCTCCGGAAAAAATGAGTTGAGCGCATTTACAGTGAAATGCAACTGGTCGAGCTCGTCGGATACGCCCAGTGGAACTGGATTATCTTGACTAATAGACGCCTGTCGAGAGGAAGTGAATGTTGCATGAAGTAGCACATTATCGAAATAGTATCCTCCGGTGAGATAAGCACTGTCTAGTGTTGAGAGTATGTCAATATCCGACGTAATCTTCATCCATTCCGCACCAATAAACCAGTCTAAGCTATCGAAACTGGCGCCGATGAGAACTGAATGCGCACCATCATTTATTTTAAAGCGGTCGGCGGTATCAGAAAAACCTGCGCTATTTAACCCTTGTAACAGCGGGGTAATGCTGTCTACCTCAGCTTCTATTTTTTGACTTGCAATACTGGCCAGTCGCAGCTGAAAACTACCGTAGTTAACTTCGACAATGCCGCCATAAAGCTCATCTATATCAACCTTTGCACTCACTCCCTGCATGTTCATATCGTCTTGGTAGCTGCCGTAGTAGGCCTCAAAATCGACAGAAAAATCGTTGAAACGCGTGCGGTATCGGGCGTTAATACCCTCGTAATGAGAAAATAAAATACTGCTATATAGCTGCTGCGGTGGGCTTATCCATGGATAAGCAAAACCCACATCGATAACATCGGAATACTTAAGAAAAGGCGTGCGAAGCCTACCGGCATTAAATTGCAGCGACTCGTTTGGCATGTAGGTTAAATACAGCCACTCAATACCTGAATCGCGATTTTCGCTGCTATGTGCTAAAAGTTGCGCCGAAGCAGAAAAATAGTCATTTATTTTATAATCAGCCTGGATGGCGGCAAGGGACATTTCAGAGAAGCTTAAGGCGTTTTCGTAACCTTGGTAACGGGCCTTATCGGTATCAAGGTAACCACCAACTAGTCTTGCAAAGCCAGAAACAGCGAGTCCGTTATCATCATGCTGTTCGGCATCTACACATGATATGCTGAGAAGATACAGTGCGATTAAAAGCACACTTCTTTTTATTGAGTTCATAACCCAAACACCATTTTTTAACACCGTCATCTATATCGCTTTATTACAGCGCGCTTCAACTTGTTTGTTACCATAGTTTAGGACGAAATTTTAATTATGCTATGGTTCTTTAGGTTATAAGTATTTTGATGCCGATAAATGCATTCGTTGTGACGGATTGCTTCTAAGTAAAATCAGCGTGCAAAAACAGCGATACCAAAAATAAAGCTTTACCCAATCATTGATAAGGTATAAAACGCGGTTTCTGTATACATTGTCGTATACATTTGGAGAAAATAGTAAAATGAATTATGAGCATTTTTATCAAGCGGTAGAGAGTAAACTGTCAGTTATTGAATCAGCGGTACTTTCCACTAGTTTTTATCTTCAGTTGTTCATCATTGCTGTTATATATCTATGTGCATTTTTATTTTCTCGCCAAATTGAGAAAAACCTGAGATTCACAAAGTCTCAGCCCCAAAACGGCGCGCATACTCTACATGGTTTTCTTTACAATTTAGGAAAGGCGCTCTTTCCCATTGTGACCATTAGCCTCTTAAAATTTTCCACAGTTTTAGGCGAAAAGTTCCAGTTTGACGCCTGGTTATTAGATATTGCGGTAGTAGTCGCAGTACTTCTTTTCGTGAATTCGATCATTAGCGGTTTTGTCGAAAATAAATCTACGGCCCGCTTAATGCGTGTTATCGGCCTTCCTATTTTATTTTTACATCTCATTGGGCTTTTACCCATTATAAATGAAGCGTTAGCCTCTATCGCAATCTCTGTAGGAAACGTGCAAATTTCAGCGTATGGCGTTGCCCGTGTAGTCATATTTGGGGGGCTGCTGTTTTGGCTCGGCCGCAGTTCTAACGCAATCGGTCAGGATATTATTCGAAATCATAAGTCGCTAGATATCTCAACGAAAGAGGTATTTGCCAAACTGTTTGAGGTGGCGCTTTTCTGTGTTGCGTTTATTTTATTGTTAAACGTAATGGGCATAAACCTTACCGCCTTAGCCGTTTTTGGTGGCGCCCTTGGTGTAGGTCTTGGCCTCGGCTTGCAGTCCATCGCTTCGAATTTTATATCTGGCATCATAATTCTGTTAGACCGCTCCTTAACGGTAGGCGACTATGTTGAACTAGAAGACGGTAGAAAAGGCATAGTGCGAGAATTTAAAATGCGCTATGCGGTTTTAGAGACCTTTGATGGCAAAGATATTCTAGTACCCAATGAGAAGTTCATTAGCTCGTTACTGATCAACTGGACCCACAAAGATTCTAAGCAGAGATATCGCATCGATTTTTCTGTTGCCTATAAAACTGATATTCGAGCTATGGTTGAAATTATTAAAACTACTGTTGCCGAGCACCCACAGGTAATTGGTGGAGAAGGTATTCCGTTTGAGGAACAACCAGACTGCGAAATCGACAGCTTTGGAGACTCAGGCGTTAACATGTTTATCGAATTTTGGATGGAAGGCGTAGATGATGGTAAAAACCGAGTGGGCGGTGATTTACTGCTAACCGTGTTTGAAACATTACGTGAACACAATATTGAGATCCCCTTCCCTCAACGTGAAGTTCGGGTTATCAATGAAGGCGATATCAGTATAAAAACGTCCTAGTAACTTGTTAGAAGCGGGCGCGCAATGTATCCCACTGCCATTTTTCAGCAGTCAGCCCTAGCATAGTACAAAAGGTTTTGTAGTCTTGCTCCCCCATAGCTGAAGCAACGGTTTTTAGCTGTGCTTTGGCCTTTATCGCTTTAACTTGCAGAAGCTCTAATCTCACATCGGCGCTATCATCAAAATTATCGTTGATAATTGATTCGGCTTTCAGCGTTGCATCCCAAGCAGTTATGACATAGTTAATTAGCTTGATATACACCACAAGCATAGACTTGCGCCCTATTGCTCCATCAAGTACCGAGCCTTTTAGCAGTTGTTTTACTGAAGCCTCAGTGTCTGACTGCACGCTATGGCTTAACTCAGTTAGCCGTAAGAGAAAGTCACTGAGCAATTTGAAGTGAAGAGAGCCGTTGAGTTGTGAGCTCTCGAGTTGGTTAATATCATCGCTCAATATCTCAAGATTTATCAGCGTACGCTGGGGACTTGTCATACTTTCTGCTGCCTATGTGCTTACGGCGTGTATGGTTAAAATATACGTGCTTTAATATCGTATCTTACTCTGCCCAAACATATCTGCCTAAACACATATCTGCTTAAAAATGATAACTTTGGCTAAATAGTCGACAATCGTAACTACCGAGTGCCTACCTGTAAAGCAAACGAATTCAAATAGCACAAACAAAAAACGGGGCAAAAGCCCCGTTGTAGTTCTTGCATTATCGACTATTACTTTTCAATTTTAGCCGTAACGTCGTGACGTAAGTCAAAACGGTCTAGCGTCATTACTTTTGTCCATGCATCTACAAAGTCGTTTACAAAACGCTCTTTTGCATTGTCATAAGCATACACTTCAGCAACGGCGCGCAGTTCGCTGTTTGAACCAAACACGAGATCAACAGGCGTACCGGTGTAAAGTACTTCACCCGATTTACGATCTAAACCTTCGTATACCGATGGGTTGTCTGTTTTTCTCCACTTCGTTTTCATGTCTAGCAGGTTTACGAAGAAGTCGTTGTCTAACGCGCCTTCATTGTCAGTAAACACGCCGTGCTTGCTGTCACCTACGTTCGCTCCAAGCGTACGCATACCGCCCACAAGTACTGTCATTTCAGGTACAGTTAAGTTTAGCTGATCTGCTTTATCTACTAGCATTTCAGTAGGCGAACGATAGCTTTTCTCAGCATTGTAATAGTTTCTGAATGCATCAGCCGCAGGCTCAAGCAACGAGAATGAGTTAACGTCAGTCTGAGCTTGTGTAGCATCGGTACGACCCACAACAACAGGCACAGTTACCTTAACACCCGCATTAGCAGCGGCTTTTTCAATGGCTGCTGCACCACCAATTACAATCAAGTCTGCTAAAGATACTTTCTTTTTAGTAAACATCTGAGAATTAAAGTCATCTTGAATGGCTTTAAGCTTCTCAACAACCGTTTTGACTGTTTCTGGCTCGTTCGCTTCCCAACTCATTTGAGGTTCAAGCACAATGCGTGCACCGTTAGCGCCACCGCGTAAATCTGATGCTCTGAAGCTAGCAGCAGAAGCCCACGCTGTTTTTACAAGCTCTTGCACCGATAGGCCGGTGTCTAAGATCTCTGCTTTCAGCTCTTTCACATCATCTTGTGAAATTGCTTTGTAGTCGGCTTTTGGTACAGGATCTTGCCAGATGAAGTTTTCTTCTGGAATATCGTTCCCCAAGTAACGCTCTTTTGGACCCATATCGCGGTGAGTCAGCTTAAACCATGCTTTAGCGAAAGCTGTTTGGTATTCCTTAGGGTCTGCCAAAAAGCGTTCTACAATTTTGCGATACTCAGGATCGTATTTTAACGCTAGGTCAGCCGTAGTCATTACTGGAGCATGCATTTTGCCTTCAACGTGTGCATCAGGTACTGACTGGTGAGCAGATTCATCTTTTGGAATCCACTGAACTGCACCTGCTGGGCTACGGGTTTGTTTCCACTCAAATCCCATTAAGTTTGAAAGGTACAAGCTTGTCCATTTCGTTGGCGCTTGTGTCCATGCTCCCTCAAGGCCACTTGTTACTGTGTCTTCTGAATGGCCTTTACCGCAGTTATTTTTCCAACCAAGACCTTGTTCTTCTAAACCAGCACCGCCCGGCTCTGCTTCTAGACAATCTGCAGGTTTATGTGCGCCGTGCATCTTACCGAATGTGTGACCACCAGCAATTAACGCAACGGTTTCTTCATCGTTCATGGCCATGCGAGCAAATGCAGTGCGAATATTTTTCGCTGAGCCCAGCGGGTCTGGAACCCCTTTAGGGCCCTCTGGATTTACATAAATAAGACCCATGTGCGTGGCACCTAATGGACGCTTAAGCTCGCCGTCACTTTCTTCACGGTCACTTGCAAGCATTTCAACTTCTGGCCCCCAATACACCATATCAGGTTCCCAATCGTCTGTACGACCGCCAGCAAAGCCATAAGTGTCAAAGCCCATATTTTCCATACCCACTGTACCAGCAAGTATCATAAGGTCGCCCCAAGATAGACTCTCACCGTACTTTTGCTTTATTGGCCACAGCAGACGGCGTGCTTTATCTAGGTTGCCGTTGTCTGGCCAACTGTTTAGTGGGTTGAAACGCATTTGACCACCGTCGCCACCGCCACGACCATCTAGGGTGCGATACGTGCCGGCACTATGCCATGACAAACGAATAAAGAACGGGCCATAATTTCCATAGTCCGCTGGCCACCAGTCTTGCGACGTTGTAAGCAGTTCATTAACGTCTGCCTTCACCTGGTCTAAATCTAACTTAGAAAAGGCTTCTGCATAGTTAAAGTCTTCACCGAGGGGATTAGAGCGATTGTCGTGATCGCGAAGCTGAGAAAGATCGAGTTGGTCAGGCCACCAGAATTGGTTAGTTTTGGCTTGAAACGGTTTGGTCATCCCAGTGCCCTTGGCACCAGCAGGCTTGCTAATTTCATCGTTAGCGACTGCGCCTGTAGCACCCAGCGAAAGCGCTACAAGTGCAGAAAGCGTGGTTCTTTTAAACCTTGTCATGATCATATCTTCATCCCATTGTTGTTTATAGAGTAAACCAAGAAAACCCAGTGTTTTCCAAAAGCTATTACGGTTAACAATATATTTACTTTTAACACCGATAAAGATAGATAGAAGTGGCCCTTTTTGATAGTCGATTAATTGAATTCATTCGATAGCATTTTTCAATCAATCATTTTTTATAATAATTTCAATATCTTAAAAATTAAAAGAAAGTTTCATTAGATAATCGAGAAATCATTAAAGGCCATATGTGTGGAGTAAAAGTGGGCAAAAGAGGCGCTATTTCCTCACAAAGACACTTTCAGAGAAACGCCCTTGACCTGTGGCTTGTAGTATAAACCAGCGCCAAAAGGTACTAGGTCGGCGCCAAAACGGCGCCATTAAATGTACGAGTTTCAAGAATCGCTATTCCAACAATAGCTATTCCAACAATCAATTGGTTTCGACACCAGCTTTAACCGTCAATACCTTTTATGAGTTGGGCAAGCTCTTCTATTTTGGTCACAGTTGTTTTTACGAGGTTATCAATTTCATTTGATGACGATTGAGAGTTTCCTGCCAAAGTTCTCACTTCGTCGGCTACGACCGCAAACCCGCGTCCCATCTCTCCGGCCCTTGCGGCCTCAATGGCGGCATTAAGTGCCAACAGATTGGTTTGCTCAGAAATTGAGTTTATAGTACCCACAATGGTGCTAATAGTTTGACTGGTTGTAAGCAACTCTTGCATTGCCCCTTGTGTGTCATTTACTGCTTGTTTGCGCGTAGATACGTTAATGGCAAAGAACACGTATCGCGTAATCTGACCGTTAAAGTTTTTAAGCGCGCTAATTCGTGAATCAAAAGCGAGGTACTTATCGTTATTTCTAAATTCTAGAATTTTAGAAACAAAGCCAGTCTTTTCGAGCTGAGTCCTGTCTTCTGAAGTTAACCGTGACATCAACTCTTTCGCAAATTCTTTAGAGTCGTAAATGCCTTTCAGTGTTTCTTTCAACAATTTATTTGCTTCGACTAACCTTCCGTCCGGCTCCATTTCTAATAGTACCAGTGCACTGCCAATGGCCTGGAGCTTGTTAGTAAAATCAAGCGACATTTGTTTTACGCGGGTAATGTCGGCCTGTACGGCAATAAAGTTAGTCAGTTGCCCTTCATTGAAAACTGGGTTTATGGATAGCGACGTCCAATAGGGTGAACCATCTTTACGGTAATTCAAAATTTCATCGTAAAAGGCGTCTCTGTTTTTAAGCTTTTGACGAATAACATCCACAGTTCTGGGGGCAGTTTCCTCACCTTGCAAAAATGAGCCAGGTTTTTTGCCCCTAACCTCTTCTAAACTCCACCCTGTTAAGCGATAAAAACCGTTATTTACATATTCAATAAGTCCGTCAGAGTCTGAAATAATAACAGCGTTGTCCGTCTCATTCGCCACTAGCGACAGCATTCGCTGTAATTCACGCTGTTCTACTTCCTCGGTTACATCTCTCACAAAAGCGGTGTAAAGAGTGCGGTCTGCAAGTCGTACTTTTGACAAAGACAAGCGTCCCCAAAGCAGCTCACCGTCTTTTCGCTCGACTCTGACCTCTCTGCTGGTGCCGACAATCTTGTCCTGTCCTGTTTCCCTATTCGCATTAACGTAATTATCGTGGTTAGCCTGGATAGCCTTTGGTACCAGCATTTTCACGTTTTTACCGATAACTTCTTCTCGTCTGTAACCCCAGAATTTTTCTGCCGAGGCGTTAAACAGCGTTACTTCATTATTTTCATTAATACAAACTACAGCATCTAACGCTTGTTCAAGAGTCTGCTCAACAATTTCTCTCGCTTCTCGCTCTTCTGTAACATCACGAACAAAAGCGGTGTAATGTTTTTTTCCACCCACGTCTACCTGCGATAAAGCGAGTTGTACCCAAATACGCTGTCCTGACTTGGTTTCCAGTTCCACTTCCCTTGAGCTGCCAACAATTTTATTCACACCTGTATTTCGGTGAGTATTTACATAGCTATCGTGATTAGACTGATGCTCTCTTGGCACCAACATTTTTATATTTTTTCCGATAACTTCTGAAGGAGAATAACCCCACAGTTGCTCCGCTGCATCGTTATAAAACGTTACATTATTATTTTCATCAATGGTAACTACAGCAAGTATCGATTGAGACAATGCCTGCTTTGCAGCGTTTTCTCGGGAAAAGAAACCCATTTGTTTTACTCCAATACATAACCCTTCCAATATATAGGTGAAAAAAATGCTTTTTACCAATTAGACGGGAAAGAAGGAGGTAATTCGTGAAATTATTACAATTAAGTTACCTTCCCATTATCGTCACTCTTTTATGGGAAAGCCTAATTACCAATGAAAAACAATAATTTAGCTTTCTATTTTGGCATCAATTCATACGGAATGATTTGTGCAAATCTCTTACGATAACGGAGAAAAATAGCATTAGGACAATATCATGACTTCGCAGAATAATATTTTTGAGCCAGGCGAAAACTGTTGGGTAGAGAGCAACGCTACATTCGCAGCTCCCCTTATCGACTGCGCCAATTATTATAAAGCGCTGCACAGTTCGATAGTAAAAGCAAAGCACAGCATATTTATTGTTGGCTGGGACATAGACAGCCGAATTCGTCTTATCCGTGGTGAAGATGAAGCGCAAAGTTCAGCACCAAGCGTTATAAGCGACTTACTAAAATGGAAAGCTGAACAAACCCCTGATATTCAAATTTATCTGCTGCGGTGGGACTCATCCCTTGCATTTTTTGCACAAAGAGAACTTTGGGCTAAAGAAGCATGGGATGAAAAAACCCCCGATAATGTAAAAACCGAACTTGATGACACCATTCCTATGGGTGGGAGTCAGCATCAAAAAATTGTGGTCATTGATGACGAGCTGGTTTTTTCAGGAGGCATGGACGTATCTACTAACCGTTGGGACACCAGAGATCATCCTGTGGTATCTGAGGAGCGTGATGGGCCAGACGGTGATTATGGGCCCCTGCACGACGTACAAATGGTATCAAGCGGCCCGGTAGTAGCTGATTTTTCGAAACTCGTACGCTGGAGATGGCAGCGAGTTGCAAACGAAACGCCCATAGCGATTCGAGATAATGCGAATATAAACATTGATGCGCCAATTCCTGCTGCATGGCCAGAAAGCTACCCTCCTATTTTTAAAAACGTGGAGTGTGCGCTGGCAAGAACGATCCCTTTTATGGACGAGGTAGAACCTGCACAAGAAGTGCGCCACATGCTGCTAGACCTTATCGGCCAAGCTGAGTCATTTATTTACATTGAGAATCAATTTACTACTCGTCAAGAAATAGCAGAAGAATTAAATAGACAGCTTAAGCTTAAGCCCAATTTGAATGTGTGTATTGTTAGTTCATACGAGCCGAAAGGAAAGTTTGAGTGCGAAGCGTTTTGGGCCAGTCGCATTCAATTTAAAACCATATTAGAGAGTGGTATTTCACCAGAAAGAGTGAAGATGACCTACTCATCTATTGAAGATATGCAGGGAAAACGCGCGTACAAACGTATTCACTCAAAGGTAATGACCATTGACGATAAGTACCTTGTTATTGGTTCATCTAATCTGAGTAATCGTTCAATGACGCTGGACACCGAGATTGATACGGTTCTGTATGGCAATACACCAGAAAACAAACAAAGTGTTGTTAACGTTAGAAATGACTTACTTGCAGAACATACGGGTAGAGCGCTGGAAGATATGCCCGCTATTTTTGAACAACCAAACCCTGTTGAGGCATTTATGCAGGGGCAAATTGCCCATGGCTATATTCTTACCGAGGTAAGAGACGAAATATTTACTGAGCAATCAACCGCAAACCTATTTCGCTCGTTGTCAGACCCTGAAGAGCCCTTGATTTCCATTCCAACTCCTGACGGAACGGTTTTGCCCGCCAGAAACCCCAGGCGTAGAAGCATTATGATTGCCATTGGGGTAACCATTGTTGCAGTGATGTGTGGCTTAATGTACTGGGCAAGTCAATCTATACCTTGGTTGAGCTCAGACAGTATCAATGCGTTTCTGGAAGAAAGTAGAGGAACCTACTTTGCGCTGCCTACGGTATTAATGGTCTATGTGGTTGGTGGAATTTTGTTTTTCCCAGTCACCGTTCTTTCGCTAGCTGTGGCCGCGATATTTGGCCCAATTTGGGGGCCAATTTACGGAATGATGGGCGCTTTATTAAGCTCAGCAATATTATTTGGCATTGGTAAACTTTCTGGTAACGCTGGCTTGAAAAAGCTGGGAGGCCCCAAAGTAGCTGCCGTTGACGAAAAGCTTAAACGCAGCGGTATTGTTGGCGTAGCGGCTATTCGAATGCTGCCCATTGCACCATTTAGTTTAGTCAACTTGGTCGCCGGCATCTCATCTATCGGCATTATTCAGTTTTTGGTTGGCACATTCCTCGGTATGTTTCCGCCCATGATTGCCAAAGGCTTAGTGGGTGACTCTATCGCGCAAATTTGGCAAAACCCTTCTGTCGAAACCATCAGCTATCTGGTTGCAGGCATTGCACTTTGGGGCTTGATGATTTGGGGCTCTCAGAAATTTGCCCGCTACTATCAACAGCGAAAGCAAGCTGCGAGCAATGAGAAACAACAGGATAATGAGAGCGAAGAATGTGTCGCATAGTTTCATATAATATCCACAGTGGCGTAGGGCGCGATAAACAGCATGATTACAAAAGAATCGGGCAATTCTTATCGCAAATGGGTGCAGATATTGTGTTGTTGCAAGAGATGGACACCCGCCCTAGCCACCGTGATACAAATCAAGATATCGATGATATTTGTGCCAACAATACCTTTCGTTTAACGGCTTCCCCCGCACTTACTGAACAAGATGGTTGGTATGGTAACGCGGTATTAAGTCGCTACGACATCCTATCTAGTGAAACTCTAGATGTAAGTCAGCAAGGTAGGCAACCGAGAAATGTTCAATTAGTACAATATCAGACAGAGGGTGGCCCATTAACGGTAGTAAATACCCACAAAGGGCTTAAAACTAAAGAAAGAAGGTCTCAGTTTACTCTATTGCACCAACACCTGAGAAAACGCTTGGCAGAAACTCCTACACCTCTTGTACTTGGCGGTGACTTTAACGAGTGGCAGTTTTTCTCCAGAACATTTCGGTCTTTAAATCGACTTCTTCATCAACAGAAAATGGGAGCCACTTTTCCAAGCCAGTTCCCAATTTTTTCACTCGATAGAATGTGGGTGTCGAAGGATATTAATGTAAAAAAATACACTAAAGTAAAAAATCGCAAAACAGCGGTTTTATCCGATCATTTACCTATTCTTATCGACATTGAATTGCCCAAAAATATCGAGTAATAAATGATCAAAGGGTAGCTAAATTTGTTCCAGCTGTAGTGGTAGCAAACTCTAAATTACCGCACCAGTGACGCAACGCATGTTGTTCATATACCACCCTTTTTATCGATGACAGAGTGTTGACGATGTCTTTTTGTTGCGAATTATTTTTATGTGTAAACGCATAGACCGTTCGATACATATCTGGCTCGACAATTTTTACCGAGCCAACCAAACCGGGTTCTTTAAGATGAAATATGGCTGACGTGGGAAGGATCATCACCCCTTCACCATTGATGACTTGTCGCAGTCCTGTCATCAACTGCCCAGAATAAGCATGGTCGTGATTCAACTTAATCCCGGTCTGCTGCTCGAAGCTGGCGATCAACTGCCCAAGCGCATCTTTTGTACCGGGCGATATCAATGGTAGACCTTTTAATTCCTCAAAACGCACGGTATTTCGATTGGTGAGAAACGCCAGTTCTTCTTTTTGTAATGATGCAGGAAATACAAGGTGCATTTCCTCTTGAATAAGAGGTATTGCAGTAGTGTGTTTGTCATCAATCGCTTCCCGATAAGAAAGCGCTATATCGACCTGCTTAGATTCAAGCCAGTCATTAATGGCATAAGAAGGCCCCGTACTAATCTCTACTTTTTTGTAAGCATTAGCCTTTTCTACCTCTGTAATTAGAGGCAAAGACACAACGTTACCAATGGACGGAATAACACCTATCTTGATTGTTTTTTCATGCAAGTGATTCAGCTCAACAACCGCATTTTTAGCTGCTTCCATTTGCTCTAATAAGGCAACTGCATGATTGAAAAAAATCTCTCCGGCTGGGCTTAGTGAAACGCCGGCATAGCTTCTATTGAAAAGAGTAGCCTTAACTTCTCGCTCTAAATTCGCTAACTGTTGACTCACGGCCGGCTGCGCAATATTCAGCGCCCTTGCCGCTGCAGCGATACTGCCTTTTTTAACCGTAGTAACAAAGTACGTTAATTGCTTTGAGTGCAAAGTTCGGCCTCTGAGGGATCTCTCATTTATCAATATTCCGCAATGCAGTCAGCAAGCGATACGCAATTGAGATAGCAAGCGATATGCCATAGCGAATGGAAAACACTAATAAAAGCGAGGGAGAGCCCTAAAGAACTAAATATTTCTCTTCTATTTGTACATGACTAAATAACGCTCGGTAAAAAATGCTGCGCTAAAGCTTTCAAAGCGCTAACTCAGTGTTTATCTGTGCTTCAGAGCTGGCTCAACATTTTTATTATACCCCTAAATATTGTTCTTTCTTCCCTCTCAAGCGAAGAGATCTTAGCTTAATCGCTGATATGAAAATTTTGCTCTTGATGGTGATAATCGGCGGCTTATAAGCGGCCAACATTTAGGTTTGTAACATTTCTGCACAGACTGTGGGCACGGGTGTTTTACAGTCGTGCAGCTTATTTATTTTCAATTTCTTGTTTTGAACATCTCATTGTGAATTTCTTATTTTCAACGTTAAGTACAGCAGTTTGCTCATCAACGAAGTACTTTCAAGCATTTTTAACAGTAATCGTCGACGGAGCTTCAGATAAATGGAAATAGAACTACTGTGGTTTGTAGTTACCTTGTGTATTACCGGCGCTATCGCTGGTCTTACCGCTGGTCTATTCGGAAATGGGGGCGGTTTTGTCGTGGTTCCTGCTCTTCTAGCGGTATTTCCTTTTTTTACTCCACCATCTGAGGAGTTGGTAAAAGTAGCTATTGGTACCTCATTGGCCTCAATCGTGGTATCGAGCGCACGATCTGTTATTGCCCACAGGGCACGAGGTGCCGTCGATTTCGATATACTCCGTTCATGGAGTATTTGGCTGATTTTGGGCGTTATAGGAGGTGTGGCCATTGCAGGCAACACTAGTTCAGATGCCCTAACCGTGGTGTTCGCATCTGGGGTTCTCTTGTACTCTGTGTATTTTCTCTTTCCAGAATTCGTAGTGCGTCCCGGGCTTGTATTTGAAATGCCTTCCGGCAAAGGCAAAGCGCTTTTGGCTTTTGTTCTCGGAGGCTTTTCTGCATTGCTCGGCATAGGTGGCGGTACGCCAACGGTTATTACCATGGTGATGTGTCAGCGCTCTATTCAGCAAGCGGTTGCTACCGCTGCAGGAGTTGGCTTTTTAATTGGTTTACCTGGCGCGGTGGGCTTTTTATTTATGACCAACTCTCAGTCTTCTTCTCTCCCATTCGGCACCTTTGGGTATATCAATTTGCCTGCACTTATCGCTATAAGCATAGGTGCTATTTTCACGGCGCCTATTGGCGCAAAAATGGCGCATAACTTTAGTGAAATAAAGCTCAAACGCTTGTTTGGAATTTATTTGGTTATTGTATCTAGCGCCATGTTTTACAAAGCCATTTAAGTCGTAAATCACTGTGACTATTACTGCTATGAAAAAGGAATAACACTATGACAATCAATCGCTCTAGACGCCTGTTTTTAGGGGGCAGTGCTGCAGCTACCGCGATGGGCGCTAGCGGTATTGTTACCACATTGGGAGCTCAAGCAGCTTCAAGCTCTTCTCAGCACCTTTATGGACCAAAACCTGGGGTAGCAAAACTTGATGCCAATGAAAATCCGTTTGGTCCCAGCCCATCTGCGCTTAAAGCAATATCTGAGGCTGCGTCTCAAGGCGGTGCATACTATGCCTACCCTGCCGCTATGCGCTTAATTGATATGATTGCTGAGCGTCATAGTATTGATAAGAAAAATATTTCACTTAGCGCAGGGTCTAGCCCGATACTTTCTTATACAGCATTAGCGGCTTGTGATAAGGGTAAAATTCTTGGGCCTGATCTATTTTGGGATACCACGTCTAGAGCACCAGAGAAACAAGGGGGACCTGAGATTATACGTGTCCCGAATACCGCTTCACTAGACATAGACCTAGAAGCTATTTATAGCGCAATAGACGACACTATTAGTATGGTGCATATATGTAACCCCAATAATCCAACAGGGAAAATTCTCGAACCTTCCGCGCTTCGCGAGTTCTGTATTAAGGCATCAAAGAAAACCTTGGTACTGGTTGATGAAGCTTACAACGAACTTACTGATGCACCGCCAAAACACACAATGATTCCTCTTGTAAAAGCAGGCCACAATATAGTGGTAGCACGCACATTCTCAAAGATTTATGGTCTTGCCGGCATGAGAGTTGGCTACCTTATTGCCTCAGAACAAAATACCGAATGGATTAACAAGTACGGTATGGGCAATTACACGCTTAACCAAGCAGGCTTAGCAGCTGCTATAGCGAGCTACAACGATGATGCCTTTTTAAGCTTTTCAAAAGAAAAAATTCTTGAAGGAAGAGGCATGGTCATGGACGCAGTTAAAGCTAATGGTTTGACAGCGCTACCATCAAGTACTAACTTTGTGTTTGTGAATTTGGGAGATGGAAACGCGGAGTATTTTCGCCAGGCCATGGCTGAGCAAAATGTTTTAATTCGCGGCATTTATCGAACGTATACCAATTGGTCTAGAGTAAGTATGGGTAAAATTGCTGACGTTAAGCGCTATGTAGACGCTATACCATCCTCTATCGAAAAGATGTACAAACTACAAAACAGCTAATTAACGTCGTCCAAGCTTATAATAGTCTTTATGTTCACCGCTGCGCCTGTTCAATAGGCGCACTGTTTTGTTATTTTCAGTTACTCCATCCCACATTCTTTCATTTTTAGACTTAAAGTATAATACGCACAAAAGTCACTTCTGCCATATAATTGAAACATGAGAGAGAACTGCACACTGTGAAACTTTTTTATATAGATTGTTGCAGTAACGCTAATCTTGCACATACTTTACTACTGGGCAAACACGATAATGCCATCTAGGAGACTTTTTAATGTCGATATCTGTTTTAGTTGCTGATGACTCTAAGCTGTCAAGACGCAGTGTGATTCGTGCATTACCAGAGGATTTAGAATATGCCATCTGTGAAGCCACAAATGGCAAAGAAGCAATTGAACTACTTTCTGATACATCCTTTGACTTGGTTTTGCTCGACCTGACTATGCCGGAAGTTGACGGCGTAGGCGTATTAGAATACTTAAGCGACAAAGCTGATGCACCGAACGTTATCGTTATTAGCGCTGACTTTCAGCCAGAAAAGCAAAAAATCGTTACCTCTCTTGGCGCAAAGCGCTTTTTAAGAAAACCTTTAGACAAAGAAGAGCTCGCTATGGCGATGTTCGAATTGGGGTACTTATGAGTATTGTGTTACCACTTGACGAGGATCAAAGAGACGCACTCCAAGAACTTCTTAATATATCTATGGGACAGGCGGCCAATTCGCTAGCACAACTGATTGAAACAAAGATTGATATTTCAATTCCCAAAATTGCAACAGTTACGCCAAGTGAGCTGTATAGTTTACTGTTTGAAACAACAGACTCCTTCTATACTCGCCAATCCTTTTTAGGCGATATACATGGTGAGGTGATGTCGGTGCTATCGCAATCGGGGTTAGCAGAGGTAGCGAAGCTAATGGACTACGACGAGCCTCTTGATAAAGAAGATGTGCAAGAAATTATTCTTGAGCTTTGTAATATACTGGCCGGCGCTTGTTTATCAGGTCTTTCAGATCAGCTAGAGTTAACTACGAATTTGAATATGCCAACGCTATTTCAACCTGAAAAGTCTAATTTTAGCGACTTGCAATGGCAGCACACTCTGGTGATGGAAGTGCAGTTTATTATTGCGATATCATCATTTAGCATGCGCGTTGTGTTTTGTTTAGACGATGAGTCTCTTGCCAGAATGAAAACAACATTGGATGAGCTACTAGGCTAATGTTCGAACAACTCGTTAGCAAACTTCCCGTAGGTATCGGCATTGTTGACGAACAATTCAACGTGGTTTATCTAAACGACTTTTTCTTAGACAGGCTGCCCCATGAGCTACGCAAGAATTACAAAGAGCAGCCGGTTACTGATCTCTTTAAGGGGCAAGGTAAGTTTTTACAAAGGCGTCTGAAATCAGTCTTTGTTCTGCAACATCCTAGCTTTAGTTACTGGGAACAGCGCCCTCACATATTTCCGTTCAAAAGTAGCCGCCCTATCACGGGCGAAGAAACTCAGATGTATCAAAATATGGAAATAATTCCCATAAAGGATAATTCATCTGGTAGAAAGCTAGCCTGCATATTCCTTCAAGACGTCACCGCTCAGGCTAGCTACTTTAGAGCGCAGCAAAAACTGTCGCAGGCGCTGAAAAAAGAACACGCGGAACAGCGGAAGCTGATCCGAAAATTAGACACGGCACAAAGCCAGCTTATTCAAGCTGAAAAAATGGCTTCAACGGGACAACTCGCTGCCGGCATCGCCCACGAAATAAATAACCCAATTGGTTTTGTAACCGCAAACTTAGATACACTATCTCAGTATGCCACTCATCTTTTGTCTATTTGCGATGGCGTAGAGTCGCAAATCACACACTTTACCGAAGAGATGCAGGAACAAATACAGTCTCTCTACGATAGCAATCACTATGCATTACTAAAAGACGACATTACTGAGCTGATTGATGAGTCTAGCGAAGGCCTTACCCGAGTAAGAGATATTGTAGAAAACCTCAAAAACTTCTCTTTAGAAACTGCAGAAGGCTACCAAACTATCGAAGTGTGCACGGTCGCTAAACAGCTTATCACCCTGATATCTGCACAATATGCAAAACCAGAGTATAAGTTTGAGTGTGCCCATGAAAAATTAGAAGTTATTGGCGATCCTGGAACACTGAAGCAAGCCCTTATGAACGTTATGGTGAATTCTGCACAAGCGATAGAAGACAAAGGATTTATAAAACTTTCTATTGTTGAACACGACAACGACATTAGCTTTAAAATACTCGACAGTGGCTGTGGTATTGAGCAAAAAAATCTCAAACGAATATTCGAGCCTTTCTTTACCACAAAACCCGAGGGGCAAGGGCAGGGACTTGGATTATCTGTTGCTTATACCGCTATAGAAAAGCACAACGGAAAAGTATCGATAAGCAGCAAGGAAGGTAAAGGGACGGTTGTTCAAATTACCATTCCCAAATATCCCGCGCAGAACGTTCAGCAAGAGGAAGACAGCGCTAGTGAGCAGCCTGAGCAGGAAAACCTATAGCGCTTGTGCAGTTATCAACTCAAACGTTTACTGTAGCGCCACAAAACTTGTAAACCCCTCTATCATCTAGCGTTCTCTTAAGCGTGTTATTAGCCACTAAATAATTCATATGTGCGTAACACTCGGCAACTGCGAACACCATATTTCTACTCGACAGTTCTCGTTTAAACATAACGGGAAGCAAATCTGAAATTGATTGCGGCGTATGGCAAGCTTCAGTAAGTGCATCAAGGTGTTTATGGTGATGGCTAAGTAGCTCGTCAACTCGTTCGTGAAGACCAACAAATGGCAACTTGTGAGCTGGCAATACCACTGTGTTTTCAGGAAGTGCTTTAAATGGCGGCAATGTAGTCAGGTAATCATTTAGCGTAAGCGCTTCTGGCTCAGTAGAGTATGCCCCAATATTTGGAGTAATCATGGGCAGAATATGATCTCCAGAAATCAGTACGCCTTTGTTAGCGTTATACAAACAGGCGTGTTCGGGCGAGTGCCCTCTTCCTATCAGAACCTGCCACTCACTACTACCAAACAATAAAGTGTCATTGTGCTTGAGGCGCGTGTAACTCATTGGTATCGGCGATACAACCTGACTAAACCCCTTTCCATCCCCTTGTGTCAGTTTCTCGATAAGCTCTTTATCTAGCCCTGCTCTATTGTAGTAATCGATATCTCGTTGATTCGACGCACCGTTTTTCCCAGCGCAAAAAGCTCTGGCGGTAAAGTATTCGGTTTGCGACATGTAAAATGGCACATTAAACTCATCAGCAATCCATCCCCCTAGGCCAACGTGGTCTGGATGAAGATGAGTGACAACAACACCGGTAATACGACCATCAATTTTTTTAAAAATTTGCTGCCACAGCTTTTTAGTTGTGCTTGTGCCAATTCCTGTGTCGACTACCACCCAGCCGTCACCGTCTTTAATAAGATAAAGATTGATATGATCTAACTCGAAAGGCAAAGGCATGGTTAGCCACAACACACCGTCAGCAATTTCAAAGACCTCGCCAGGCTCGGGCTGTTTGTCGGCTAGATACTGCATCCCCATAATTTCCTTTCTCCCAAACACAAAAAACCCGCCGTTAGGCGGGTTTAGTGGTGCAAAATCGTGACGCTCTTTGTCGCGACTTTTGCGCAAGGAAGACACACAGTACCCTCAGTTTTTGACTACAGAGTACTCGCTTTGCTTCCTAACGAAAAAGCCCTTGTCGTAAGACAAGGGCTTTTCGAAATAAGGACCTGGCAGTGTCCTACTCTCACATGGGGAAACCCCACACTACCATCGGCGCTAATACGTTTCACTTCTGAGTTCGGAATGGAGTCAGGTGGTACCGTATCGCTATGGCTGCCAGGAAAAACTTTTAGTGCAGAATCACGATGCTTTTTGTCGTGACTTCTGCGCAAGGAGGACTAACAGTACTCTTTAGAGTCTATTTAATCATCGTTGCTTAATAACTAACAAATCGGAAAGTTTAATATTAATTCAATCAGTGAGTAACTTACTTTTTACTCTATCTTGCTTTTAGCTTGTCTTTGCTTACAACGCCAACTTCTCTTCGAAGCCTTTTAGGCGTTGTTGTATGGTTAAGCCTCTCGGGCAATTAGTACAGGTTAGCTTAACGCCTTACAACGCTTCCACACCCTGCCTATCAACGTCATCGTCTATAACAACCCTTCCAGACCTTAAAGGTCAGGGATGACTCATCTCTGGGCCGGCTTCCCGCTTAGATGCTTTCAGCGGTTATCCGTTCCGAACGTAGCTACCGGGCAATGCCATTGGCATGACAACCCGAACACCAGCGGTTCGTCCACTCCGGTCCTCTCGTACTAGGAGCAGCTCCCATCAATCATCCAACGCCCACACCAGATAGGGACCGAACTGTCTCACGACGTTCTAAACCCAGCTCGCGTACCACTTTAAATGGCGAACAGCCATACCCTTGGGACCGACTTCAGCCCCAGGATGTGATGAGCCGACATCGAGGTGCCAAACACCGCCGTCGATATGAACTCTTGGGCGGTATCAGCCTGTTATCCCCGGAGTACCTTTTATCCGTTGAGCGATGGCCCTTCCATACAGAACCACCGGATCACTATGACCTACTTTCGTACCTGCTCGACGTGTCTGTCTCGCAGTTAAGCTAGCTTATGCCATTGCACTAACCTCACGATGTCCGACCGTGATTAGCTAACCTTCGTGCTCCTCCGTTACTATTTGGGAGGAGACCGCCCCAGTCAAACTACCCACCAGACACTGTCCACAATCCCGATAAGGGACCAATGTTAGAACATCAAACATACAAGGGTGGTATTTCAAGGACGGCTCCACACAATCTAGCGACTGTGCTTCGAAGCCTCCCACCTATCCTACACATGTAGGTTCAATGTTCAGTGCCAAGCTGTAGTAAAGGTTCACGGGGTCTTTCCGTCTAGGTGCGGGTACACAGCATCTTCACTGCGATTTCAATTTCACTGAGTCTCGGGTGGAGACAGCGTGGCCATGGTTACACCATTCGTGCAGGTCGGAACTTACCCGACAAGGAATTTCGCTACCTTAGGACCGTTATAGTTACGGCCGCCGTTTACCGGGGCTTCGATCAAGAGCTTCGCTTACGCTAACCCCATCAATTAACCTTCCGGCACCGGGCAGGTGTCACACCCTATACGTCCTCTTACGAGTTTGCAGAGTGCTGTGTTTTTAATAAACAGTCCCAGCCACCTGGTCACTGCGGCCTCCATTTGCTTACCACGCGAAGTGTTCACAAACAGAGGCGTACCTTCTCCCGAAGTTACGGTACAATTTTGCCGAGTTCCTTCACCCGAGTTCTCTCAAGCGCCTTAGTATTCTCTACCTGACCACCTGTGTCGGTTTGGGGTACGGTTCATATAATCATAAGTTTAGAAGCTTTTCCTGGAAGCAGGGCATCAACAACTTCACTCCCTTGGGAGCTCGTCTCGCGTCTCAGCTTTAAGAACCCGGATTTACCTAAGTTCTCGGCCTACTCGCTTTCACTTGGACAACCAACGCCAAGCTTGCCTAGCCTTCTCCGTCCCTCCATCACTGATTATATAAGTACGGAAATATTAATCCGTTTCCCATCGACTACGCATTTCTGCCTCGCCTTAGGGGCCGACTTACCCTGCCCTGATTAGCATGGGACAGGAAACCTTGGTCTTCCGGCGTGGGAGTTTTTCACTCCCATTATCGTTACTCATGTCAGCATTCGCACTTGTGATATGTCCAGCAAGCTTTACAACTCACCTTCATCCACTTACACAACGCTCCCCTACCCAGCACAGTAAACTGTGCTGCCGCAGCTTCGGTATATTGCTTAGCCCCGTTACATCTTCCGCGCAGGCCGACTCGACTAGTGAGCTATTACGCTTTCTTTAAAGGGTGGCTGCTTCTAAGCCAACCTCCTAGCTGTCTATGCCTTCCCACATCGTTTCCCACTTAGCAATATTTTGGGACCTTAGCTGGCGGTCTGGGTTGTTTCCCTCTCCACGACGGACGTTAGCACCCGCCGTGTGTCTCCCGGATAGTTCTCATTGGTATTCGGAGTTTGCAAAGGGTTGGTAAGTCGGGATGACCCCCTAGCCTTAACAGTGCTCTACCCCCAATGGAATTCGTCCGAGGCTCTACCTAAATAGATTTCGGGGAGAACCAGCTATCTCCCGGTTTGATTGGCCTTTCACCCCCAGCCACAAGTCATCCGCTGACTTTTCAACGTCAGTCGGTTCGGTCCTCCAGTTGATGTTACTCAACCTTCAACCTGCCCATGGCTAGATCACCGGGTTTCGGGTCTATACCTAGCAACTCAACGCGCAGTTAACACTCGCTTTCGCTACGGCTCCGCTATTCGCTTAACCTTGCTACTAAATATAAGTCGCTGACCCATTATACAAAAGGTACGCAGTCACCCCATCACTAAGCACCCTGCTTGGGGCTCCCACTGCTTGTACGTATACGGTTTCAGGTTCTATTTCACTCCCCTCACAGGGGTTCTTTTCGCCTTTCCCTCACGGTACTGGTTCACTATCGGTCAGTTAGGAGTATTTAGCCTTGGAGGATGGTCCCCCCATATTCAGTCAAGATAACACGTGTCCCGACCTACTCGATTTCACTGTAAAGCACGCTACGTGTACGGGGCTATCACCCTGTATCGCTCCTCTTCCCAAAGGATTCCACTACACACTAAACAGCTTAAGGGCTGCTCCCCGTTCGCTCGCCGCTACTAGGGGAATCTCAATTGATTTCTTTTCCTAAGGGTACTTAGATGTTTCAGTTCCCCTCGTTCGCCTCGTTACACTATGTATTCATGTAACGATACCTGTAAACAGGTGGGTTTCCCCATTCGGACATCTGTGGCTCAAATGCATTTTGTCGGCTCACCACAGCTTTTCGCAGACTTACACGTCCTTCATCGCCTCTAACTGCCAAGGCATCCACCGTATACGCTTCGTCACTTAACCATACAACAACCCTAAAAAGCCTTGAGTATCGGCCTCATGTCCGCCTTTTGAATTCGGACAAGGGTAATGTTGCATGCATGACAAGCTAATCGGAAGAATTGCCTTGCTATCAATCAATGTTGATAACAAGCAATTCAAGTCAAGTAGAGTAAAAAGTACGTCTTTCGACTTCTCAGTTACTCAATTTTGATTGATTACTATTAATATCAGCTTTCCAAATTGTTAAAGAACTATCGTGCAAAATCATGACGCTTTTTGTCATGACTTTTGCGCAAGGAGGACCTACATTACTCTTTAAAGTATCGTAAATGCTCCCTCAGGGTAAAAAACCCTAATCAATGCTTACTGAAACAGTAAATATTCATTAGGATTTCGGGTCCAACGTGACACAAGAATTGGTAGGCTTGGGCAGACTTGAACTGCCGACCTCACCCTTATCAGGGGTGCGCTCTAACCAGCTGAGCTACAAGCCTTCAGTATACTGCACTTAAACGTTGTTTAAGCTCAGATTCAAGTAGATGGTGGAGCTAAGCAGGATCGAACTGCTGACCTCCTGAATGCAAATCAGGCGCTCTCCCAGCTGAGCTATAGCCCCATAAACTTGTGTCGTTCTTCATTTTTAAACAAGACTATCTGTGTAGGCACTGCATCAAGTGCGTCTATCGACGTAATGGTAAGGAGGTGATCCAACCCCAGGTTCCCCTAGGGTTACCTTGTTACGACTTCACCCCAGTCATGAAACACAAAGTGGTAATCGTCCTCCCGAAGGTTAGACTAACTACTTCTTTTGCATCCCACTCCCATGGTGTGACGGGCGGTGTGTACAAGGCCCGGGAACGTATTCACCGCAGTATTCTGACCTGCGATTACTAGCGATTCCGACTTCATGGAGTCGAGTTGCAGACTCCAATCCGGACTACGACATTCTTTAAGGGGTCCGCTCCACATCACTGTCTCGCTTCCCTCTGTAAATGCCATTGTAGCACGTGTGTAGCCCTACACGTAAGGGCCATGATGACTTGACGTCGTCCCCACCTTCCTCCGGTTTGTCACCGGCAGTCTCCTTAGAGTGCCCAATGCTGGCAACTAAGGACAAGGGTTGCGCTCGTTGCGGGACTTAACCCAACATCTCACGACACGAGCTGACGACAGCCATGCAGCACCTGTGTCAGAGTTCCCGAAGGCACCAATCCATCTCTGGAAAGTTCTCTGCATGTCAAGTGTAGGTAAGGTTCTTCGCGTTGCATCGAATTAAACCACATGCTCCACCGCTTGTGCGGGCCCCCGTCAATTCATTTGAGTTTTAACCTTGCGGCCGTACTCCCCAGGCGGTCTACTTATCGCGTTAGCTTCGCTACTCACGACTTAAAGTCACAAACAGCTAGTAGACAGCGTTTACGGTGTGGACTACCAGGGTATCTAATCCTGTTCGCTACCCACACTTTCGCACATGAGCGTCAGTCTTTGGCCAGGGAGTCGCCTTCGCCACTGATGTTCCTCCAGATATCTACGCATTTCACCGCTACACCTGGAATTCCACTCCCCTCTCCAAGACTCTAGTCTGCCAGTTCTAAATGACCGTCCCAGGTTGAGCCCGGGGCTTTCACATCTAGCTTAACAAACCGCCTGCGTGCGCTTTACGCCCAGTAATTCCGATTAACGCTCGCACCCTCCGTATTACCGCGGCTGCTGGCACGGAGTTAGCCGGTGCTTCTTCTGTTGCTAACGTCACGGTGAGCAGGTATTAACTACTCACTTTTCCTCACAACTGAAAGTGCTTTACAACCCGAAGGCCTTCTTCACACACGCGGCATGGCTGCATCAGGGTTTCCCCCATTGTGCAATATTCCCCACTGCTGCCTCCCGTAGGAGTCTGGGCCGTGTCTCAGTCCCAGTGTGGCTGATCTTCCTCTCAGAACAGCTAGAGATCGTCGCCTTGGTGAGCCTTTACCTCACCAACTAGCTAATCTCACTTGGGCCTCTCTCTGCGCCGGAGCCTAAGCCCCGTTTGGTCCGTAGACGTTATGCGGTATTAGCAGTCGTTTCCAACTGTTATCCCCCTCGCAAAGGCAAGTTCCCAAGCATTACTCACCCGTCCGCCACTCGTCAGCGATGTGCAAGCACATCCTGCTACCGTTCGACTTGCATGTGTTAGGCCTGCCGCCAGCGTTCAATCTGAGCCATGATCAAACTCTTCAATTAAATATAAATATATCGAAATATGAATCGTCGTTGTGACACTCTTAACGAGTGCCCACACAGATTGTCTTGTCTAAATTGTTAAAGAACTAAGTAGCTTCGCTACTTTCCACTAGAAGCCGTTGCTTCTTAGTGGCTCACCCTGCTCGAGTGAGGTGCGCATTTTACATCGTTTGTTTTCGATGTCAACCTTGTTTTTAAACTTTTTATTTGCTTGAAAACTTGGTTTTGCACTTGTTGCTAAGTTGACTTTGTTTTTCTCGAAGCCCCCTCAGAACGTGGAGCGCATTATAGATACCTGATGAGAAAGATCAACAGTTAAATTGGTTTTTTTTGCTTTTTAGCACACTTTTGAGGTTAACCGCTCATTTCTGCATCATATCTACAAGCTCAATGCATCTTTCGGCTAGTTTTTTCACATTTTATTGTTCTAATTGTTACAAATGAGTAAACTGTATACAGCCTCCAACCCCATAATAAACAATAGAAAGGTAGGTATATGAAAGTAGGCTTTATTCAGTGCATTATTATTAGTGCCATTTTTGCGATAGCAGGTTTTTTGTTATTTTCTTCACTTAATATGGAAGTTTCTCCATTAACTGTCTCCGCTGCACTTCTTATCAGCGGTATAGTTACCCCATGGCTGGCTTCTCTTATCCAAAGCTCATCTTCTTCAAATGACGATGTCTCTGCTTCAGTCTCTGCAGATGCCGTTGAAACACTTTACGTTGGTAATCTACCGTATCGTGCGAATGAAAATGCAGTTAAAGAATATTTCAGTAGCTATGCAGAAGTACAATCTGTCCGCTTAATGAAAGATCGTAAAACAGGTAAGAGAAAAGGATATGGCTTTATTGAAGTAGTAGCCAAAGATGTGAACACCGTTATTGAAAAAACAAACGACTCAACTTTTCAGGAACGTACTTTAAAAGTGCGGCCAGCGAAAGAAAAAGTCGAGCATGCATAAATAAGAAAGCCTGGCGGTTCGCCAGGCTTTTTTGATTCTCTTTATTGTTGCTACTATTCAGTAGCTTCAGTTTGATTGCCTATAGTACCTTCCGCTTGTGGCAACCCATCAAGTAATGTCTTATTAAATGAATGGAACCGATTGATCGCTGAAATTAAGTCAGGGATCTGAACATCTTCCATATTACTTATGAGACCAGCAATCAGCGTATTGTAGTCTTCGTTAGACTCCAACGTATTTTCAGCTTTCTCAAACGTATTCATCATTTTCTCTAAATATTGAGACACAGGATTGACTACGTTACCGTACTTACCGCGTTCATCGTTCTCTTCGCTGTAGTGCTGAATATTTTCGTAAGCTTTTAAAACGTCTGTTTGCGTAGAGCGATTTAGCTGCAGCGCATAGCCTACTAATTCTTTATCATCAAACCCCAAACTTAGTGCTTCCTCAAACGCTTTATCTACATCACCTTTATAAAACGTATCTGCAAGATCTTGCACTTGACCAACTAGGTCTGCAATAGACTTCATCTCGGCTTCGTCCAATTCACCTTTAAGAGAAAAGCTTATACCGCTTCTTTCATAAAACTCGAAGGATGTGGTTTGCTGTGCAGCTATGTTCGTCGAGCTGTCACTTCCAGCTTCCCCGATGGTTGATTGCGCCTGAAAGGAAGTTTGCTGCTGTGCTTGGAACGTTCGCAAGCTTTCAAAGCTAAAGGTTACTTCATCGCCGTCTTTGGTGCGAATGCTCAATTGACCAGACTTTTCATCAGACACCGACGCCGCAGATAGGGTAGAAACCTGAGCGACGTTCCCGTTCTCAGAACCTTTACGATTAAAGATGTCAGTTTCTAATTCATCTATACCATTATCGATGAGGTTACGACTCTTGCTGATTCCGTTTTCCAATTCTTCATTCATAAAGCCCGCAAGATCTTTTTCCGCCATGGCAAAGCCTCTACTTACGCCTTCTCTTGCTTGGCTAAATAATCCATTTAACTTTTCATCGCTTGCTCCACCGTTGGCAGCTCCGCGAATTACACCACCTACAAAGCGCATGACATTTTTAGCCACTTCTTCGAAGTCGAATAAGCTTTTGTTTTTCTCTTCAACTTTTTTATCGGCTAACTCTTTAGGCTTTTGCCCGTCTATTTCTAGCGATTGACTGAGGCTACTACTCACCACTCTTAATCCAATACTGGCTTGAGTGCTATTTACAGATACCGTTGAAGCCTGCTGTTTCGAGAACTCAGCAGCTTGCTGAAGTCCGTCTTGCTGAAGCTGTTTTTTTAGTGCCTCATTAGGGTTAACTGCAGCCTTTTGATCAGCTTTTTGCTCTCCCATAAAAGCCTTAATTTGACCCACGTTCATAATTTGATCCTCACTATCCTCATGTACTATATCGGCACCATCTCAATATTGTTTAATTTTAATACAGAAATTTTTACTACGCTTACGAATTAGGTTTGCACATACTGCAGAAGCCTCTACAATTCGCGTCCTTAACGAAAGGTACCGAT
This sequence comes from Alteromonas sp. RW2A1, assembly GCF_001886475.1. Lineage (NCBI taxonomy): Bacteria > Pseudomonadati > Pseudomonadota > Gammaproteobacteria > Alteromonadales > Alteromonadaceae > Alteromonas > Alteromonas sp. RW2A1. The sequence continues at coordinate 3,466,346 of NZ_CP018031.1, forward strand.
GAACAACACTTCTACGAAACGATACCGACTAATTTTCAATAATATGCTTTAGGCCCGGTGACCTAATGGAGAAACGAATGGCAGACAACAACTTAGCGCAGTATCAAGAACAACTCGATGAGAAAGTTAGCCGCCTTAATACATTGCTCGGTGAATTTTCTGCGCCAGCATTGTCAGTGTTTCCATCATCACCTGAACATTACCGAATGCGCGCAGAGTTTAGAGTATGGCATGAAGGGGACGATCTTTTTCATATCATGTTCAATCAACAAACAAAGGAAAAGTATCGCGTTGATACGTTCCCACCAGCGTCTGAAGGTATTAACAGAGCAATGGTGGAATTGCTTGATTTAATAAGACCAAATGAAATTTTGCGTCGAAAACTGTTTCAAATAGATTACTTATCGGCTCTTTCTGGAGAAATGGTTATAAGCCTTTTATATCACCGTCAATTAGATAGTGACTGGCAGAACCATGCTCTTCGGTTAAAAGAGTCACTTTCTCAATTTTTTCCAGCGGTAAGTATCATAGGCAGAGCTCGTAAGCAAAAAGTGATAATTGGGAATGACTTCGTTATAGAGAGACTCCCGGTTAATGGCCGTGAGTTTGTTTTCAAGCATATCGAAAACAGTTTTACTCAACCTAATGCTAAAGTGAACTGCAGCATGATTGAGTGGGCTCTAGATTGTGTAAAGCCACTCAGTGGAGATTTGCTTGAAATGTACTGCGGCGCAGGTAACTTTTCTATCCCGCTCGCCATACATTTTGACAATGTCATTGGTACAGAGATCGCAAAACCATCAGTAAACGCAGCCCAATATAATATTGAGCACAATAATTTAGATAACGTAAAAATAGTGCGCTTGGCAGCAGAAGAGTTTACGCAAGCGATGAGAGGTGAACGTACCTTTAGTCGACTTGAGGGTATTGAGCTTAGCGGCTACAACTTTACAACAGTGTTGGTAGACCCACCTCGTGCGGGTTTAGACATAGACTCATTAAAGATGATTCAAGACTATGACAATATCGTTTACATTTCTTGCAACCCAGAAACGCTAGCAGATAATTTAAAGGTGTTGTGTACCACCCATAATGTCGTTAAAACCGCACTATTCGATCAATTTCCTTTTACACACCACATTGAAGCCGGTGTGCTTTTATCAAGAAAGTAAGAATGTGCTGCGTTAGCATATAAAAGATATGCAGTAATGATGAGGTTGGGTGATGAAAAGCAATTATGAGCGTACTGCTTAAACTAACGTTGTGCTGATTAAAGCATTGCTGAACAGCTGGGGCTACTTTTTAACAGTAGCACCAATTTGTACAAACCGAAGCTGCTTTTTAACTTTTTCGCCAATTTCTCCGCGCAACTTATCATCAGCCTCTAGAGCTTCTGCTCCTGCACTAAACACTAGCCTCACCATTGCATCGGCTTGAATTTGCGCTGATGCGTATTCAACGCCCTGTTTTTCAATAATGTAATCAGTGAGCTCATCAATAAAGTGCTGAATTTCTCGAAATACCGCCAGACGATAGGCAGAGGAAGTTCCCGTATGTTCTCTAAGCAGTAGTCTAAAAACATTTGTATTTGCAGCGATAAACTCCATGAACGTCTCTACGGACGTGTGGATAACACCACCACCTGACGCTATGCGACGGCGAGCCTGTCTCATCAACTGCCTGAGCGCTAACCCGGCCTCATCTACCAGAGTCAGGCCCAACTCGTCCATGTCTTTAAAGTGACGATAAAAAGACGTTGGCGCAATACCAGCTTCTCGAGCAACCTCGCGAAGGCTAATGGCAGAAAGACTTCTATTTTCATCCAGAAGCGAAAACGCGGCATGAATTATATTTTGACGGGTTTTTAACTTTTGCTCTTGTCGACTCACGATGACACCAGTTATTAAATCTACGACATGTTACCCCATCATTTGCCGAGAGGCGAAACACAATGCTGTGTAGTGTTCTATAATGATTAAAGTTTAACTATGTTAGCAGAACTTAACCTAGTTTTACTTGCCTGAGAATACATAAAACGATAAATTAGCGAACAGTTGTAAGCCAAGTAGTCAAAAATGAAAAAACCTCCTCTTATATTAACGAACGTGCTGGTATTTATAATATCGGGCGCGATTGCATTTATCGGTGCTCCACTATGGATTGCGCACCGAGGGATAGATTGGGCCGAAATAAGCGCCGCTATCTTTTTATTTTACTTTACCGGTATGTCTATTACTGCTGGGTACCATCGTTTGTGGTCACACAAAACCTACGATGCAAACATTGTAGTGCGCGTAATACTCGCAATTGGCGGCGCGATGGCGCTACAGAACAGCATTTTACATTGGTCGTCTGATCACCGAATTCATCACCGCCACGTTGATGATACAGAGAAAGACCCTTATTCAGCTAAGAAAGGTCTATGGTTTGCTCATATAGGCTGGATGCTAAGAGAGTATCAGTCGAACCGCTATGGCGATTACAGTAACTGCAAAGATTTACAGAAAGACAAAGTGGTTATGTGGCAACACAACTACTACCTTCCAATAGTATTAGTAGCAAACTTCGGTGTGACGGGATTATTAGGCTGGCTGAATGGCGATATTTTAGGAATGTTGCTTATTGCTGGTGTGTTGAGACTTGTTCTAGTTCATCACGTCACTTTTTTCATTAACTCACTTGCACATTTCTGGGGTTCGCAACCTTACACAGATAAGAACACAGCAAGAGATAATGGCGTGCTAGCGTTCTTCACATTTGGTGAGGGTTACCATAACTATCACCATATCTTTGAGTATGACTATCGGAACGGCATTCGCTGGTATCAATTCGATCCAACGAAATGGCTAATCCGAGGTTTATCCTTTGTCGGATTAACAACTAATCTACGAAAAGTACCTGAAGAGCGGATTGAAAAGGCGCTAGCTGCTATGCAGTTACAAAGAGCAAGTGAAAAAGTGTCGCTGCTTCCCAACGCCGACGAAATGATGAATACCATCCAACAAGAATACGACCTGCTTATGCAACGTATGAGCGATTATTATTCGACGAAGAAACGAGTAATGCGTGTTAAGCAAAAATCGTTTCAGCGCACTCTCGAAGGATTCGAGTTGACGTATAAATATAAAGAAATGAAGCATGCATTTGCCGTTCAAAAAGAGAAATGGACACAACTGCAGACCCTCTCTCTACAAATGGCGTAGTATTCTTCCCATTACAACTGTCAATAAAACCACATGCAATTCGTTGCATGTGGTTTTTTTTATTTACTATTTACTACTAGAGTTAAATTTACTGATAGTAGTAAAGTAAAAAAATGCACTATCCTGTCGCTTATATGCGCAATTAAACAAATAGGAATACAACATGGCAGCAAAGCAAAAAGCACCCTCATATCATTACGATGCAATAGTCATAGGCACCGGACCGGGAGGAGAAGGTGTTGCGATGCAGCTCGCCAAAGCGGGCAAGAAGGTTGCCGTTGTTGAGCGTTATGACGCTGTGGGAGGAGGCTGCACACATTGGGGCACAATTCCTTCGAAGGCTCTGCGTCATTCAGTAAGTCGTTTGATAGAGTATAATAGCTCTCCGCTTTTTGCAGACAATCATTTAAGCAGAAGCTTAACCTTCTCGGAAATCATGCGTCACGCAAGCGGCGTAGTAAACAGTCAGACGCGTTTGCGTTCATCATTTTATGATAGAAACCGAGTAACACTTTTTCATGGTGAAGCCAGCTTCATTGATGCTCATACACTTCAGATTGTTCGCGAGGATGGCTCAAAAGACATTGTTACCGCGGGGCAAATTGCATTAGCAACAGGATCTCGTCCCTACACACCAAAAGACATCGATTTTAATCACCCTCGAATTTACAACTCCGATACTATTTTGTCCCTTAAACACGACCCCAAATCCATTATTATCTATGGTGCAGGTGTTATCGGATCGGAATACGCCAGCATATTCCGTGGACTCGGTGTAAAAGTAGACTTAGTTAATATGCGAGACCGGTTGCTGTCTTTTCTCGACACCGAGATTTCTGATGCCTTGAGTTATCACCTTTGGAATAACGGCGTACTTATTCGCCACAATGAAACATATTCGTCAGTGGAAACAACCGATGACTCTGTGATCCTCAATTTAGAGTCTGGAAAACGTATGCGTGCAGACTGCTTGTTGTTTGCAAACGGACGAACGGGTAACACAGACAAATTGAAGCTCGAGAATATTGTTTTACAAGCAGATAGTAGAGGCCAACTTAAGGTTAACGAAAATTATCAAACTGACGTAGAGAATGTGTATGCTGTAGGCGATGTCATTGGCTACCCAAGCTTAGCATCTGCGGCATATAACCAAGGTCGTTTTGCCGCCGAGGCCATGCTAGCGGGCAAAACTCATGCCTCATTGGTGGCCGATATCCCATCAGGCATCTACACCATTCCGGAAATTAGCTCTGTTGGAAAGACCGAACAAGAACTTACTGCAGCAAAAGTACCGTACGAAGTAGGACGCGCCCAATTCAAACACCTGGCAAGAGCACAGATTGCCTCAACTCAAACAGGTAGCTTAAAGATATTGTTTCACCGCGAGACAAAAGAAATTTTAGGGATCCATTGTTTTGGCGAACGTGCATCAGAAATTGTGCATATCGGGCAAGCGATAATGCAGCAAAAGGGTGAAGGGAATACTATTGATTACTTTGTAAACACTACTTTCAACTACCCTACGATGGCAGAAGCTTATCGAGTTGCTGCAATTAATGGACTCAATAGAATTTTCTAGCAGCCAAAAAAAAGCCGGCTTTTTCTGCCGGCTTTTCGCTACTTTTTAAGATTTTAGTTTCTATTTGCAGCTAGCGCATTTAAAGAGTCTTTGTGCGCTACGATATCAATGTGCATTTTCTCTTGGTCAAATGTCATCGTTGCTATCGCGTAATCGCCTTGGCTTTCGCTAGCGATATTTACAAGATCTTGTTGAGCATCACGGAAACGAATGTTGTTGCCAATTTTGTTGGCCATACATTGGTTATTCATTTCGAACGTTTTAGTGTCCATACAATCGAAAAGCTGGCCACTGCCAGAATCCGCATGCGCTATGCCAAATGAAGCTAAAAGGGCTAAACTGAATACTACTTTACGCATGTCTTATCTCCTGTGGTACAGTATTGTACTGTGTTGACATAATACAACATGTATGTTCACTAGTCAATTTCGATCATAGTAATGTTACACTAATATGACAAAGTGCAATATTTGGAGAAAAATTTGACTGAATTTGACAATTTAGTTCACCTCGCAAAAAGCTGTTCTCTTTGTGATAATGCACTCCCTCATCCTACACGCCCTATTTTATCGGTAGCCAAAAATACCAAGATCCTAATCATCAGTCAGGCACCTGGATTAACTGCCCACAATAATTATGTTCCTTTTATCGATCCTAGCGGCAATAGACTGCGCGCTTGGCTTGGTGTAGATAAAGATACATTTTACAAGCCGGAGTTATTTTCCATTATGCCGATGGGCTTTTGCTTTCCAGGCTATAGAAACGGCGCTGATGCACCGCCAATGAAAATATGTGCGCCAACATGGCACAAGCCACTTTTGCAGCACGTAAAACCTATACTGACGTTATTGATTGGACGTTATGCTCAACAATATTACCTCAAGCAATACAAAACACTGACAGAAGCTATTAAAACACCTCATGATGGTTACTTCGTATTACCTCACCCGTCAGGGCGGAACAATAGATGGCTGGCAAAAAACCCATGGTTTGAGAAGGAAACTGTTCCTGCACTTCAAAAAAAGGTAACTGCACTCATTAAGCGTTAATATCTTAATGAAACGATAGCCTCTTAGTGACGAACAATCTTTCTAAGCCTAAGTGTTGTCACTAGGCAACCTAGTGCTTTTCAGTAACTCAACTAGCTGATTAAACGGCATGGGCTTAGCAAAGAAGAAGCCTTGAGCTTCATCACACCCTAGCTTAATCATATAAATAGCCTGCTCTCGTGTTTCAACGCCCTCGGCAATAGTAAGCAACCCGAGTTTATTACCAAGAGTAACTATGGTTTCTGCAAGCACCGCAGACGAGCCTGGCACAATATCTTTCACGAAGGAACGGTCTACTTTCAGCCTGTCTAAGGGTAACTGCTGCAAATAACTCATTGACGAAAAGCCAGTGCCAAAATCGTCAATGGCAATTTTGACCCCGAAATCTCTCAATGCGCGCAGCGCATCAATGACAATTTGGGGCTCATCCATTACCACACTTTCTGTAATTTCAAGCTCAAGTAAGCTAGGGTCGCAATCTGCTTCTAGCAGCGCATTCTTTACCTTGTCGACGAAAAAACGATCCCTAAATTGGGGAATAGAAATATTAACAGCCACACGAAGATGCTCATGCCCTAACTCTCTTAGCTGCTGAAGCCTTCGACAAGACTCTTCGAGCACCCATTCACCGATATCTACTATTAAGCCTGAATATTCTGCCAACGGTACGAACACTGCTGGAGAAATATACCCTCCCTCACCATCTGGCCAACGCAGTAAGCCTTCCATTCCTACTACTTTGTCAGTAAGAAGATCTACTTGCGGCTGAAACCATAGCTCAAGTTTACGCTCTGCGAAATCGCTTCTAAGGCGACGAATCATGGCAAGGCGCCATGTTGTTTGATCCTCGATATCTTTCGCATAATATTCGAAATTGTCGGTGAGATTTTTCTTAGCTCGGTTCAGTGCAATATTAGCCCGCTTCAAAAAATCGACGCCGATATTTCGCTCATTCTCTATTTTGCAAAGGCCTAACGTTACTTTTATTGGAAGAACGTGTTCATCCACCACAAACGATGAATCAAAAATCGCATTGATAACATCTGGGCATACTTCGCTTTCAGGCCCAATGAGCCCAAATACGTCTGCTGCAATTCGGCTTAAGCGGATAGTATTGGGCAAAGACGTTTGCATACGCTCGGCAATAGCTCGCAACACATCATTGCCCACTTCTTGCCCTAGACCGTCATTCACATCAGAAAAGTGATTGACGTCAACCAATGCGACACAACAGTTTTTACTTGCTACACTGGCCGGGTTATCCAGCATGTTGATAAACTGATTGCGGTTAGGCAGACGAGTTAACCAATCTCTGAAGGCTGCATTACGAAGTTCGTGGAAAAGGTTAACATTTTCATATCCAACAGAAATACTAGACAGAAATACTTCAAGTAAGTGTTTATCCAAGTCGTTAATTTCATGAGTTTGACGCATGTAAACTGCAGCCTCAAAACCTGCTCTATTGATATAAAGCACAGAACAAGAGATATCAAAAATATGCTGTTTTAGTCTTAGGCAGCGATGGATGTTCTCTGTCATTTCGTCATTATGAATATCATCGACGGGCTGATTGATAAACTCTGCATATGCGCCCGCAGCCCCGAGCACGTAAATATTTTCATCGTCTAAGTCGAGAAGTGAGCCCGCTCGAGCACATAAAAGCCCCTCAGATTCTAACCCAATTAGTGAACTAATTTGCGTGACTACTCCCTCGCAAAACGCTTTCACTGAGTGCTCTTCAAACAAATTTGCAGATGAAGTAATGATTTTTTCAAGGCCAAGTCGACTTTGGCTTATCGTGATGATTTGCTGGTAAGAACGAATTGAGGAAATAATGGTTGTCAGTAGTTTTGACCTAGTTAACTCTGTTTTTGTTTTGTAGTCGTTAATATCGTAAAGCTTAATAACCTGCTCTTCGGGAGCAAAACCTGGCTGTCCGGTTCTAAGAATAATGCGGGGTTCGTTGAGCCCCATTTTCTCGCGAATGTATTTAACGACATCGAAGCCGGCATCGTCAGTTTCCATCACTACATCAAGGAGGATTATTGCTATGGATTTGCCATATTCATGCAGGCGTTCTTTGGCTTCTTTAGCAGAGTGTGCATGAATAAAGTTTAGCTTACGATCGTTAACTATCAGGTCGGATAGCGCAAGGCGGGTTACTGTATGGATTTCCTCATCGTCGTCGACGATTAGGATATTCCAATCTTTTCCAAGATGTAGTTCTGTGTCTATTGCATCATCATCTAAAAAGATAAGTTCGTCGTTTTCATAATCCGTTGCCGACATAACCACTCATTTCCTCAATACTGATAAAACATAATTGCGCACTAGGCCGCGCTGAACTTCAACATTTTGCCTTTCTTAAATGGCACAAATACTGCTGAAAAAATGCACAGCAAAAGACAAAATGCCTTACTATCATTAGTGTCACGATTACATTGATAATTATTTTGTGCAATGCAATAGTGAATTCCTGTTACCTATTGTTACAAAACACCGATGTGACGTTTATGAAAATCTCTCCACAACATCAGCCCCAAGAGGTAAAAAGAGCATCACCGCCTCTCAATAAAGAGGATGCCGTTAAACCATCGGCTCATGCCAAGGAAGCAGTAAACAAAAGCGCAGACCTTGAAGCGAGCAGACAACGTATGCTCTCATGGTTTTCAAGAGTAGGCATTTCTCCGTCGGCATTGTCTCTAGAGCCAAAAAAACAAGAACACGCTCTAGAACGTCGTAACAAGATACTACAGATACAGAAGGCAAATAATCTTAAATCTATTTTAAATATAGCACTAAATGTCACAATCAACGAACAAACAAGTGACAACCTAGATCCAGATTGGTTTTTTGCTTTCAGCTCATTGGCCGAGGAAATTTATAGTGCGCCAATGCAAGAACTGTGGGGAAAGATTTTTGCCGTCGAGGTATCTCGACCAGGCAGCTTTTCACTAAGAACTCTTCAATTATTGAAATCGTTAACTCATCGCGATGCGCAAACATTTACCAAAGCCGTTAATGTGGCTAGTAAGCGAACTAATGATACTGTTCCAAGAATTTTAGTGGGCTATCACAAAAGGAAAGGCTTACTTTCCATTTTTAAAAAGCCCTTGCCAGAACAAGTTAATCTCGCCACCGTAGGGTTGAGCTACCCAGACTTACTCTCTCTTCAAGAGATGAAATTAATTTATGCCAGTGAAATAGAAAGCGGGGAGTACCAAGAAGGTCAACAAACATCTTGGAGGTGTGTAAACGAAAGCTTTACCTTAACCTGTAAATCATCTGGCGTTGCGCTGGTTTATTATAAATTTACGCCAGTTGGCAGTGAGCTATATAAGCTTGTCGGAAAAAATACGAACACAGCATACATGCAGAAAATGAAAGACGTACTTGCCGGCGTGTTCAGTATTTCGTGACTGCCTTTCTGTTAGCTTGGTAAAAGTTAATAAGCTAGCAAACGAACAGAACAAAGACAGTCATACATTGAAATACTCGCGAAAACGGTTCAGTAAATTAGGGCGTGTTGTTTCTTGCCGTACTGAAGACCAACGCGCCTTATATACCGTCGCCAAATTCGTGCAAACCACACTCTCTTTTAAGACCAAAAAATCTCGTATCTTGCTCATCCATGCCTTCTTGTAACGACTGAGTAGTATGCCAATCTCCAATCGACACATACCCCTGATCCCAAAGGGGATGATAAGAGAGACCGTGCTCTTTTAGATAATAGTGAAGGTCTTTGTTACTCCAATCAATGATAGGGTATAACTTAAACTGCCCGCCCACTCTCTGTAAAACAGGAAGCTTTCCACGAGAATCCGACTGACTGCGACGCAAGCCGGCAAACCATGTGCCTGCATTAAGCTCTTCTAACGCTCGCTGCATGGGTTCAACTTTGTTTAATTTATTGTAAGTTTCGATACCTTCTATGCCCTGCTCCCACAGTCGACCAAAACGAGCTTCCTGCCACGCTGACGAAAGCGCAGCCTGGTAAACATGTAAGTTAAGTTTCAGCTTTTCTACCAATTCATCTATAAATTGATAGGTTTCAGGAAATAGGTACCCGGTGTCTGTCAACACTACCGGGATATCAGGCTTCGCTTGCGTAAGCATATGCAGCATTACCGCAGACTGTGCGCCAAAGCTAGACGACACTATATGGTTGCCTGGCAAATTGTCTAGTGCCCAATCCACCCGCTGTTGTGCTGTCATTTTCTCTAACGATGCATTGATATCAGCAAGCTCATCCTTGCTGATATCATGTGATAATACCTGCTGCTTCGCTGCCGTATTATTAATCATAGAAGTCTCGCGCTGAATCAATGACAGGTTTAACCACGTTGGTGCGAATAACAAAGTCGCCAAACGACTCGCCGTCTTCTCGATCACTCGCCCACTTGCCGAACAAGCTGTCTAATTCAGACATTATCTCTTGCTCGCTTATGTTTTCGCGATACATACGAGGAATGCGTGTTCCCTCGCGGTCTCCACCTAAATGCAAGTTGTACTTACCCGGGCCTTTGCCTACCAGTCCAACTTCAGCAAGCATGGCGCGGCCACAACCGTTCGGGCAACCTGTTACTCTGAAGATGACACTGTCATCAGCAAGGCCGTGCTTAGCTAGTAACCCTTCAAGTTCGGTTACCGCATCTGGCAAATAACGCTCTGCTTCTGCCATCGCTAGCGGGCATGTAGGTAACGAAACACAAGCCATTGAATCAAGACGTTGATTTGAAACAGCCGGCGCTATTAATCCATGCTCTCGGGCTAAAGCTTCTATTTTATCTTTATCATTTGGCGCAACACCGGCAATAATAAGATTTTGATTAGCTGTTAATCTAAAATCGCCATGATGAATTTTGGCAATCTCAGCGCAGCCAGTTTTTAACGTTTTGCCTGGGTAGTCAAGAATTCGACCATTTTCGATAAATACGGTTAAGTGGTACTTTCCGTCAATACCCTCTACCCATCCAAAGCGATCTCCGCGGCCGGTGAACTCAAACGGTTTGCTCGCCTGAAAGGTAACATTAGCGCGCTTTTCTACCTCAGCTTTGAAGTTTTCTACGCCCACGCGCTCAAGAGTGTATTTTGTTTTCGCATTTTTACGATTCACACGGTTACCCCAGTCGCGCTGCACTGTTACTACCGCAGCAGCAACATTTAGCGTATCGGCCAATGAGATAAAACCGAAATCCGTTGCTTTGCGTGGATAGGTACTTTTATCGCCGTGTGTCATGGCAAGTCCGCCGCCAACAAGAACGTTAAAGCCAACTAGTTTGCCGTTTTCTGCAATGGCAACAAAGTTAAGGTCGTTAGCGTGCACATCAACGTCGTTTTGCGGAGGGATAACCACGGTGGTTTTAAACTTACGGGGCAAGTAGTTATCACCTAAAATAGGTTCTACAGGCTTCTCCGTAGTTTCCACTTTTTCACCGTCCAACCAAATCTCGGCATACGCACGGGTTTTTGGAAGTAAGTGCTCGCTTATCTTTTTAGCCCATTCAAACGCTTCTAAGTGCAGTTCCGACTCTACTGGGTTAGAAGTACACAACACGTTTCTGTTTACGTCTCCTGCAGTAGCAATTGAGTCTATTCCCGCTTTATTAAGCATCTGATGCATAGACTTTATCTTTGGCTTTAACACGCCGTGAAACTGAAAAGTTTGGCGGGTTGTTAAACGAATACTGCCGTATAGAGTGTGATCCGTAGCAAATTTGTCTATGGCCAACCATTGGTCCGGAGTTATAACACCACCGGGTAAACGGGCGCGTAACATAACGTTTTGTAGCGGCTCTAGCTTTTGCTTTGCCCGCTCGGCACGAATATCTCTATCGTCTTGCTGATACATGCCGTGAAAACGAATTAGCTGGAAGTTGTCAGCAGTAAAGCCACCAGTGAGATCATCTTTCAAGTCTGTCTCTATGGTTCCACGCAGATTATTGCTTTCACGCTTCAAACGTTCATTGTCGGCCAATTTACCTTCAACTATGAATTGAGAGTTTTCATTACTCATTAGTAGACATCCTTTTGATAACGTTTCGCTTTGCGCAGTTCAACTACATAAGCTTTCGCTTCGGCTTCTGATTTACCGCCGTGCTCTTGTACAATTTTGATAAGTGCATTTTCAACATCTTTGGCCATATGCATGGCATCACCACACACATAAAAGTGGGCGCCTTGCTCTAACCATTCAAACACCTCTTTACCCTGCTCTAGTAAGCGATGCTGAACGTAAATTTTCTCTTCTTGATCCCGAGAGAATGCCAGCGTAATTTTGTCTAGCAAGCCATCTTTTACGTAACCTTGCCACTCAACTTGATATAAGAAGTCTTGAGTAAAGTGTGGGTTTCCAAAGAACAGCCAATTTTTCCCCTCGGCTTCTTGTACATCACGCTCTTGCATGAAGGCTCTGAAAGGCGCAATACCTGTTCCCGGTCCAACCATAATAACCGGCGTGTTGGGATCTGTTGGCAAGCGGAAATTATCGTTATTCTCAACGAAAACGTCTACTTCACCATTTTCTTCCAGGTATTCACACAAATATCCAGACGCACCACCTTGATGACGTTGGCCAAAGGCTTCGTAATCAACATGCGCTACAGTCAAATGTACTTCATCTTCAACATCGGCTTGGCTTGAAGCAATAGAATATAGTCTTGGAGTAAGTGGGCGCAGCGCATCAACAAGCTGTTGCTCAGTAATCGTGCCCACGTGATCTCGCACTATGTCGATGATTTGGCGGTCGGCCATGTAAGTGCGCAGCTTAGCTTTATCTTCCATCAAGGCAGCTAATCCCTCAGAGCCAGTAGCGGCTTGATAGGCTTTGATAAAGTTAGGATAACTAAGCGTTAACTCTAACTTTGAAGTAAGCGCTTCTTTTAACGTCATTGTGCTCTCAGCTACCACCACTTCGGCATCTTCACTTAGCGAGAGTAAAGCAATCAAATCATTAACCAATGACGGCGCGTTCTTAAACCAAACGCCAAGAGCATCGCCAGGCTTGTAAGTGATGCCTGAGTCTTCAAGGCTAATCTCAATATGACGAATATCTTTAATCGAATCTCTGCCTGTGATCTTCTGAGACTCTATTAGAGAGGCTGTGTAAGGTGCTTTTTTTGTATACGTTTGCGCTGGCGCCGCTGTAACTGCTGCGCCTGTTTGCGCCGCTACTGCCGGGGCAGCAGTGCGTGTAAAATCACCTTTCAGTGACTCGATGAGTTTGTCTAGCCATGCTTGCGCTTCAGCTTCATAGTCTACGTCACAATCTAGACGGTCAATAACTGAAGAAGCACCAAGTTTAGACAGACGTTCGTCAAAGTCCTTACCAGTTTGGCAGAAAAACTCATAGCTGCTGTCACCTAAGCTCAACACTGCATACTTAGTGTTAGCCAGCTTTGGCGCTTTTTTACTGCCAACATACTCGTGAAGTTCTACCGCGTCGTCTGGCGCATCGCCCTCACCATGCGTGCTTACAAACACAGCAACGTGCGTTTCATTTTTAAGGTTTCGCGCTTTATAATCAGCCATACTCACTAGTTTACTGTTAAAGCCCGCACCTTCTGCTTTTGCCTGGCACTCGTGCGCTAACGTTTTCGCATTACCGGTTTGCGAACCATATAAAATGGTGAGTGTAGGTATATCGCCAGCAACGGCAGCTTGATCTTGAATCGCAGGTGCTACCGCTCCACCTTGCGCAGCAGCCATTCCGGCTGCGTAACCACTCACCCAAGTGAGCTGGTCACGGTTTAAGCCAGCAATAGCCTGCGTAATGGCATTCCACTGCTGTTCATTTACTACTGCGCCTGGCGCTGAATTTGAAGCTTTTGATGAATTAGAATCTTGTGACATAGTCTTTTAGCCCTTTTTCGATGTCGCTAGGCTAACGGCTTTATTCAAGAAGAGAAAAGAATAAATGAAACTTTTTTATTACTGAATGTGCTTAAAACCCTTGTTGAAATAAAAAAGGCGCAAACAGAGGAACCGTTGCGCCTTAGAGTCAATTTTAAATTTATACTAAAAATGTAGCTCTAGCCCAGCAAATACGCCGTCAAACTCCATATCAGCATAGACATCATCGAGATCTTCAATATCTACAGTGACATTTCTGTAACCTACTTGCACAGTCATATCAATAGCAATACTTTCAATAAATGAATAAGCAACCGCTACTTGATAGTCACTTAGCTCATGATCATCGAATGATAGGTAGCTTCCCTCGGCGTAGGCCGATAGCCCCGTAAAAGGTAATCCTAACTGCAGCTTTGAATAGGCCATAGGCACTACGCCAGAAAAGTCAGCAGAGCCTTGAGTAGCGCTTGCTCTATCATTTACAAACAAAGCGCCATCGATATATTTCGCATTTACACCAAGGTCGAAGCTGACTAAGTCGTTATCAAACAATTCATAATACAAAATAAGATCGGTAGAAGTTAAGTCGATCTCAGTGGTCACTTCACTATTCGCTGTGTACAGCTGTCCGTCAAAAGTAAAGCTTGAATCTAGCGCCGTTACGCCAGAGTTATCTAGCGTAGTGTGGTTTACTTTCACATTAGGTAGAAACGGCACAGGGTGCTCTAATGCGATATAAAACGAAGAATTAGTCTTATCATCAAAATTAAAATCTGCCGTGCTGCTTGAATCAGCGAAGCCTCCGGTAGTATCCGTCTGCCAAGCCTGCGCTCCCACATAAACACCAGCAATGGTATCAGCATGAGAAGCCGCCGATGCGAATGCACATCCAAGAGCGGCGATTAAAAGACCCTTTTTCATTTGTTATCCTTGATTGAGAAGTTCTGATATTTCAATAAGAGCGGCATTGGCGCGAGAAATATAATTGGCCATTACTAATGAATGATTGGCCAACATGCCAAAACCACTTCCGTTTAAAATCATTGGACTGAATACAGATTGCTGAGTAGCTTCCAACTCACGAATAATTTGCTGCATACTAACAAGCGCATTTTTATCTTCCAGCACATCGTAAAACTCTACTTCTGCGGCTTTTAGAAAATGAAGTAAGGCCCATGTCGCACCGCGCGCTTCGTAAAAGTTGTCATCTAGTTTCCACCAACCTGTTTTTACAACACTCTGTCTAGCTACTGGCGAAGATTGACGTGCATTTCTATCGCCCGCTAAGTCAGTGTTGATTCTAGCAGATCCTACACTAGCGCTTAGTCTTTGCGAATAACTTCCTAGGCGTTTTTCAACTTGTTTTAACCATTCACGTAAATTGTCGGCACGAGTGTAAAACTGGCTGTCGCTATTGCGAGTTACTGCAAGCTCTTCTCTATATTGCTTTAAAAGCTCTATACCATCTGAGTAACTCGACTCAGAGGAAGGCAGTGCCCAGCTTTTATGGTCCATATTGAATTTAGGGTGTGCTTTAGTGAGATAAGGATTCTCCATTGACTGCGACTGAGAACGGCTAAAGTCTTTGCGCATAGAAAGTGCGAGATCGCGAACCATCTCAAGGGCACCAAACTCCCATGCGGGCATGTTATCTAACAGAACGCTCGGTGGGATAACGTCATTCGACAAATAGCCACCAGGTTTATCAAGTAAGGTTTCAGACACTTCAATCATAGCAGTTGTCATGGTGTAGCCGGCAATTTCAGTAGGGTTTTCTACTGAAGATGAGGTTTTTAAACGCTCTTTAACATCAAACGTATCTGGCGATAAACTCCAGTACCAGCCAATAAGCCAGAAAAGAACAACAAGCACTACAGCGACAATCGCTATCCGTTTTGCATTAATTGATTGTCTCATATGAACACCAACCTTCCTTTTTATAACAAACAGCTGACCTTAGTCAGCTGTTTGTAATTTATGATATCGAGAAAAACTGCCCCTAATGACAGCATTCCTCTATATGACCACTTTATTGCACTCTAACACAACTTAAATTCAGTTATGATAACTATAACGTATGAGACATGTTTTGTTCATTTTTGTGCTCGTATGATGCAGAGTTGCGTTTTTTCAATGCAAAAATAGCAATTGCGATGACAATGACTGGCCAGAAAGCACTTACGCCTGCCAGCAACAATGCGAACAAGACCGCGCATATCGCGAGTATAACCGTGCCCATAACACTGAGCGCTACAACAAAGCCTACAATAGCAAGTACAACACCCACAATAGAAAATACCGCGATATTTTGCCAGGGGCTGAGAAGCTCATCAGACATTACTAAATGCATGCCAAGAAGGTCCTCTACTACACTGCCGAGACAGTTCATTAGTACAATTGCTATAAATAACGCCAGTAAGAAATTTTTCATTACGGTAGTCTCGGAAGTAGAATAACCGCGGCGAAATAAGCAAGTAATACAATGGCAGGCATAAAAAATAGTGCCACTACTGCGCCACCGCGAACCCACACTGCGTCAATATCAATATAGCGTGCTACGCCTGCGCACACTCCTGATATAACTCCCGAATCTAAGTCTCTGTATAAACGCTTTTGTGATGAAATTTTCATGATGTTCTCCAACAATTTTTAATGGGTGACTAGCTTCGATGTTCACATTGCACGCGCATAGTTGTACTGGTGAGCATACTTATGCGCGTTACACCCTACGCCACTTTGTTTTTCTTTAGTTCTGCCAGTTCTTTTTCAATCGTTTCATTGGCCTCAAGTGCTTCAAATTCTGCAGAAAGCGATGCGGCTTCATTAGATTTAGTAAGGTCGTAGGCATCTACCTGCGCCTCAAGATAGTCAATTCGCTGTTCGTAATTTTCAAAACGCGACATAGCGTCATCAATTTTTGTCTCATGGTTAGCATGCTTCACTTTCAAACGCGTCTCTGCTGCGTGTTTGCGCTGAATAAGTACTTTTTGCTTTGCTTTAGCTTCAGCCATCTTGTCGTTAAGACGCGATGTATCGTGCTGAATTTTTTCGATGCTTTCTGCTAAATGCGCCTCTTGCTCTTGCAATGATGAAAGCTTTGCCACGTACTTTTGTTTTTCAACAAGTGCAGCTTTTGCCAAAGACTCTTTGTCGTTATCCATGGCCAACTGCGCTTTACTCTGCCACCCAGCGATTTCTTTGTTGGCATTATCCATTTGTCTTGCCAACGTTTTTTGTTGCGCTATGTATCGTGCAGCATCAGTGCGAACCTCTACGAGTGTCTCTTCCATCTCTTGAATGATTAGACGAATTATTTTTTCAGGGTCTTCTGCCTTGTCTAACATTGCGTTGATGTTGGCCTGAACAATATCGTTAATTCTTGAAAACATACCCATAATTATCTCTCCACTTGGATTTTTGGTGAGTTACCAGCAATTGACTATCAAGACTGATGTGACGCTGACATCTCACTGTATTGGTTAAACTGTGATTACACTGAAGGTATTACAATAGGCGTGCCAAAAACTTAAATCATTGAATTTCATTGATTTTTCAATTTTCAGCCTGAGAAACCCTGCTTATCAAAGAGAGACAGAACCAAATTTTGGCTTTTTTGACCACAGCAGTGTGAATTTAACTAAAAGAGGTATTGAGCTTTATTTATGTAGAAATCAAAAAAAAGCGCCCGAGGGCGCTTTCTAGAGAGTACGAATTAATCAAAATAATTAGTCGGAATCTTTTTCATTGTTCTTAGGGTCTTTCATTGTCGTAGCTGCAATGTCAGTAACACTAACGCTGGCTTTACTGTTGCTTTGGTTTGCATCTAATGAAAAGTGATAAGCGGTATTGGCAACCGATTGATAGACATCCGCAGTTAGTTCATTAGCGGTCGTTGTTACTGCGCTAGTCACCATATTTTGTAGAAAAGTGTGTAGCACAGATTCTTGTGCGTTTGCTGCACCGCTCATCATGCTTGCTGAAAGTATAGTTGCTGCAATTAGTGAAGTTTTCATAGTGTCCCTCGAAATTTTGTCGGTCCAACAACACAGCGTTGTTGTGATACACAAAGGATTGCGAGAGACGTGCCAAAAGCTTAATAAATTATAAATTATTGATATTAAAGCTTAATTTAAAACTTAAAAATTAAGACATACTTTTTGATGTAGAACAAATATTAAACTTTAGTCAAAGGCGCTAAATGATTAGTCTTTTTGACCATTATATTCTTCTATTTCCCGTTGTGCGCTTTCAACAGCGCTTAATGCGTTCATTAATAAGTCTGGATCCGGTGATTTTCCAGTACCATTCTGACTTAAATAACGGCGCCATATACGACCACCTGCTTGGCCTTGAAATAGACCAAGCATGTGGCGCGCAACATGCCAAGGTTTAAAATACTCTCCCTGCTGCCGCTCTATATATTGCTGCATTTTATGAACAACTTCCTTTCGCGATATCGTATTTACATTATCATCTCCAAAAATTTCTGCGTCTACACGCGCCATGATATAAGGATTTGAATACACCTCGCGGCCAACCATTACGCCATCAACATTCAGCAACTGAGCTTTTGTCTCGTCCAAAGATTTGACGCCACCGTTTATGCTAATAGACAGTTCCGGGTGAGTTTGTTTGATACGATGAACTCTTGGGTAGTTTAGCGGAGGGATCTCACGATTTTCCTTCGGACTTAACCCTTGCAACCAGGCTTTTCTAGCGTGAACAATAAATGTATCGCAACCTGCATCGGCTACAATATCTATAAAGCGGGTAAAATCTTCATCTTCGTCCATGTCATCGATTCCAATACGGCACTTTACCGTAACCGGAATATCGACCTCGGCCTGCATCGCTTTAACGCAAGCAGCTACCACGTCGGGTTGAGCCATTAAACAAGCACCAAAACTGCCATTTTTTACCCTGTCGCTAGGACAACCAACGTTGATATTAACTTCATCATATCCTCGCTCTTGTGACAGCACCGCGCATCTCGCCATATCGGCAGGGTCGCTCCCTCCAAGCTGAACAGCCACAGGGTGCTCTTCAGTATTGAAGCCTAAATAGTCACCCTTCCCATAAATAATGGCGCCAGTCGTTACCATTTCCGTATACAGTAGCGTGTGCTTTGAGAGCAATCGTAAAAAGTAGCGACAATGCCTGTCTGTCCAATCGAGCATTGGAGCGACAGAGAATCTGCGGTCAAGAGCTTGAACAGTTGTATTCAATTTAAGCCTTTGTTTTGTATTGATAATATCTAGTTTCTTGAGTAAATGCCAAGTGCGGTGCACTTAATTTTCTGAATTCGGGTCCCTTTAATTCCTTATTTTCACTCTTTCAGGGTCCAGAAAAAGCCTTTTTGGGGCCCTAAGTTTTTAGGCGCAAAATAAGATGGCGCAGTATAGCATTACAAAGACGACTAGAAAAAACAGATGTACAAGTTATCGAAGTATCATTTAACCCATATGGAAATAACGTAGAGCATTTTCGGGTAAATGATGCCCCTTCCGAGTTAGATATAGCCTATGAGATTTGCGTGATGGCATGCATTCAATGCATGTTCTTTCCATTGAAGAGGCGCATAATTGGATTCAAGAATGCTCGTTAGGCTATACAGGTCATCAGCGTGCTGAAGTAAGGCGCGCCATTAAAAATGAACTAGCTTCTCTAGACTCTTATTTAGAGCATTTAAAGTAAATTATAACTGACTTTTAATGAGGAAAAGGCTTTCAGATAGTAAAGGTTAACTATATTTGACTTATAGATTTTTCGGCATTACTTTATATTTAAAAGTAAATAAAAGTTAACTTATATGAGTAATCTTGCCAAGACAAACAGAAAAGGTAAAGCGGTTAAGGCTTCAGCGATGCCTAACTTATCAGAACGCTTTACCCCAACTCAGCTTGCTGAAGCGATCACTGCAAAGCGAACGGGTATGAAGCTGTCTCTTGTAGATGTATCTGAAGCATTGTCTATTTCAAAGCCAACGCTGGTGAAAATAGAAAAAGGCGATACCAATGTAAAGTTAGCAAACCTTCTCAAGGTAATGGAGTACCTTGGTCTTTCATTTAGCATTCTTTGTGATGATGCGACTTCCAAAGTAGAAACGGGGGTAGGTGATGACTGGTACTAATCTAAATACCCTGAACGTTTATATCGGTCATGGTCGTAGAATTGCGGCAATAACTATTCCTGTAGGCTCTGAAACCGAATTAACCTTAACTTACGAGCCTGATTGGGTTAAGGAGGGTTTTGCTATCTCGCCCCATCTGCCTTTGAACGGTGAGTTTGGTCACAGAGCGGTTCGGAACTTCCTACAAAACTTATTACCTGAAGGTAAAGGGTTAGAAGAGATAACGAGTAATAACACTATCTCAAGAAATAATACCTTTGGGCTTATCAAGATCATCGGCGCTGACACATCTGGCGCGTTATCATTTACAAGTCGGAGCAATGAAGAGATCGAAACTTCATTTCGAGAAGTCACTAATGAAGAACTAATCGATAAGTTAGCTCGTTTTAAGAATGCTGGAGAATCAATTACCTATTGGGATGGTCGTACAAGACTATCAGTCGCGGGTGTACAAGATAAACTTAACTTATTAGAGATAGATGGCAAATTAGGCTTTGGTGAAGGTCAGCTTTGCTCAAATAAGATCTTTAAGTTTGAAACAGGAAAAGCGCCTTTTATTGCGGTGAATGAATTATTTACCATGTTGCTGGCAAAACATTCGGGTATCGATGTACCAGAGGTAACGGTACGAAAATATGGAGAAGTCAGCGCGTTTGTCATTGACCGTTTTGACCGTAAGTTAATAACAGAGCAACACCGCGTTATGCGCCGTCACGTCATTGATGGCTGTCAAGCTACTAACCTGCCCCCTTCTTACAAATACGAACGCCAACACGGTGATGAGGGCGACGGTATTTATATTCGTGATGGTGTGTCTTTTCCGAAACTGTTCAATGTAAAAACAACTAATGCCGAAGCGTATCAAACGCAACTTATACGCTGGATGACCTTTAATATTTTAGTGCGTAACTATGATGCTCACGGTAAAAACATCAGTTTCTTTGTAGGTAAACAGGGTTTAAGTCTTACGCCATTTTACGATTTAGTAAACATTGAGGCCGTTATTCGAGAGATCCAGGCAAGGCAAGCTGATGAAAACGCTAATGTGGTAATAGCTACAGGCATGGCAAACCATTTCGCGATGTCGATAGGTGAATATGGTGCTGGCAGTGCTGGTAATTTTAATCACCCATTCACTGCTTATATGTTGGCAGACTTCGCCCATGAATTTGGTATATCACTCCCTCGTCTGCAATTATTGATGAGGCAAATGATCAAGTCAGTAAGAGAGTCAATTCAGCAAGCAAAAAGCGAAGCGATGATGCACCAGTTAAGCGAATCGGAAATCAAACACATTGATGTCTGTATTCAGATCATTAATGAGGCCATTGAAGAACTAGGCCAAGAAGTGAAACACATACCAGAAATGGCGAATTTATTTTAAATGTAAAAGAGCGATGAAACTATTGAGCTGATTTCTTCAGATAGTGCTCTTGAATAAAACGCATTTTTCAGCAAAATTAAGAATGAGACATTACCATTATTGGGGGTATATAGGGGTACTTTTTATTACTTCTCGCTGCAAGCCTTGTATTTAAAGGAGGATAAGCGAGCGCAATTCCAGTCTAGCATTGAGGCGACAGAGAATCTGCGGTCAAGAGTTTGAACCGTAGCATTCAATTTAAGCCTTTGTTTCTTAGAGATAGATTTCACTTCTTGAGTAAATAGCAAGTGCGGTGCACTTAATTTTCTGAATTCGGGTCCCTTTAATTCCTTATTTCACCGTATCAAGCTCCAAAAAAAGCCTTTTTGGGGCCCAAGTTTTTAGGCGCAAAATAAGATAGCGTATTATAGCCTTACCCTCGCCTGCTCCCCTCTCAATGAGAAAGATATTGCCGCATTCCATTACATTGAAGCTGCCTACATGTTTGAGGAAAAAGAGCGAAAACTCTTACTAGACTGTCCAGCGGCTCCCTTTCTCTCCTAAAAATATTTGACACGATGTCTTTTTGTTCATTAAAAGCTAATGTTCACAAAAAGTGAACAGCTACAAATAATGAACAATGGTTGCAATTTTGTTCATTTTTTCGTAACGTTCAATAATAGTGAACGGAAGAGATAAATGAACAAATGGATAACTTATTAGCTGAAGCTGCGAAACTGTTAGCCGCGAATACCAAGCTAAATATCACTTACACGCATCATAATTTCCAAAATACTGAGGTGACGGACGGACAGCTGACGCTCACTCACGGAAACCAGAAACATACTTGGTGTGTGGAAGAAAAGGAGAGAATTACTCGCCACAGACTACACAAGCTTCAACTAGAAAAAATAGTTTTTAGCGACAAAAAAACGCTTATTGTCACAACCTATATTAATGAAAAAATTGCAGAACTTTGTCGGGAGTTGCAAATCGATTATCTCGATATAGCAGGCAATGCGCACCTCAATATACCTCCCTTTTATATCGATATTAGAGGCAAGAAACCACCTCAAGAGCTTCAAATACAACACGCGAGAAAGCTAACAGGAAAGGCGTTTCAACCTAAAGGTATGAAACTGGTCATGATGTTGTTATTGAAGCCTGAGCTTGTTAATCAGCCAATGCGGGTACTTGCGGAGCAAGCTGAAATTGCTTTAGGCACGGTAAAACAAGTTTTAGATGACCTTAAGCAACTCACATTTGTTCTCGAAAAAGGGAAAAAAGGACTCGTCCTCAACGAAAAAGATCTGCTTCTAACGCGATGGCTGGACGCTTATCCACACAACATGGAAGCTAAACTGGAGGAGAAGCTATATGTTCCTCAGAATATTGAGCAGCTTCGTAACGCACCGCTAGATAAGTACGGAGCACTCTGGGGCGGAGAGGTCGCCGCCGATGCCTATACTCATTACCTTACCCCCAAAACATACCAGATATATGCTGATACTGAAGCACATAAAGCCCTATTAAAAACTTTCAGGCTACGCCGACTACGTGCTGAAGAGACAGACGTTAATATACTGAAAATTATAGAGCCGCCTGTAGGAATCGAAAAAATTAGGGGGGAGTTACCTGGCTATGTCGCGCCACTATTAGTATATGCGGAACTACTCAACAGCGATGACCCTCGCAATATTGATACCGCAAAAAGGATCTACCATGACCACCTCGCTTGATGTATCCGAAAAACTGCCCAAGGGGCTTGTCGAGGTATATAGTCAAATCCACGGTATTGCCGCAGAGCTAAGTGTTCCGTTGCTAATTGTAGGGGCTACTGCACGGGATATTATCTTGGCTCACGGCTATAACGCTACGATTGAGCGCGGTACGAAAGATGTGGACTTTGGTATTGAAGTGCAGAATTGGGAGCATTACGAAGTGTTACGAACTGCACTGATAGAAGCGGGATTTACACCTCACTCGAAGAAGGCACATCAACTAGACACGACTGACAGTGACGGCTTGCCTTGGGAAATCGACTTGATTCCGTTTGGTGGGGTCAGCGATGATCACGGCCAGATCGCTTGGCCGCCCAAACATGATTTTGTTATGAGCGTGCTAGGATTCAATGAAGTCTATCAAAACGCATGGGACGTTACCCTGTCAAAAAATCCTGAACTTAGTGTAAAAGTAGCATCTCCGGTAGGCATCCTATTGCTAAAACTTATCGCCTGGACTGAACGAGGGCGCGAGTATCAGGGAAAAGACGCTATTGATATCTATTATGTCATAAAACACTACAGCAAAATTCCTGCGGTTGTAGATGCGCTTTACGAACAAGATTATATGGATGCGCATGACTATGACGATATGAAAGCCAGTGCAATGATGTTAGCGGACGAAGTCGCGGCCATAGTAAGGGAAAAACATTGACCTACATAAAGCAGGCTTTGCTAAACAAAGATAGTGTCTCAGAGCGCCTGAAGGTTGATATAACAAAGCATACTGTCGCAGGTTATGAAGAAGCCGACATACTCATAGAGATAATAAAAGATAGGCTAAATGGAGAATAAAACCATCGGTTGTTTCTGGATATTTCACTGAGCTCCACAACGGCCTTGCACCACCTTAAAATTTTTGTCACCCGGGGGATAAAAAAAGCCGAAGGTTAATTCACTTAACACTTCGGCTTCTCTACCATCGTACAAATAATGGAGTGCATTATGTAGTGGAGTGCATTATGCCTCCATATCAATGAGTTAGATTAATCCCATATGGCCTGCGTGGAATTCTAAATGCTCTTCAATGAACGATGCGATAAAGAAATAGCTATGGTCGTATCCTTCGTGCATGTTTAACGTAAGCTGTGTTTCAGAGCGTTGCGCTGCATGAACAAGTGATTGCGGCTTTAACTGCTCTTGAAGAAACTCGTCTTTTGTTCCTTGCTCAACCAGCATAGGAATATAATGAGTCTGACTCGCCATCAATTCAGAGGCGTCATAATCTTTCCAGCTGGCTTTATCGCTTCCCAAATAATTACCCAGCGCTTTTTCTCCCCAAGGGCAGTCACTGGGGTTGGCAATGGGGCTAAATGCCGATACCGACACATATTTATTAGGATTGCGCATACCAATGATTAAAGCGCCGTGGCCTCCCATTGAGTGCCCACTTATCGCCTTTTCTTTAGTTACAGGAAACTCCCCTTCAATCAGCGGTGGCAGTTCTTCAGTAATATAACTATACATTTTGTAGTGCTCATTCCACGGCGCTTGAGTGGCATCCACATAAAAACCAGCTCCTAAACCGAAATCGTAAGCCCCTTCTGCGTCATCTGGAACACCTTCGCCCCGCGGAGATGTATCCGGCGCGACAATTGCCATACCCAGTTCACTGGCTAGCTTCATCGCTCCAGCTTTCTGCATAAAGTTTTGATCGTTGCAGGTTAGTCCCGACAGCCAATACAGCACAGGTACGGGTTTCTCTTTGCTGGCGAAAGGCGGTAAAAATATCGCAAACGTCATTTCACAGTTTGTTGTCGTTGAAGTGTGACTATAGCGAAGGTGTGTTCCTCCGAACGCTTTGTTCTCGCTTAAAAGCTTCATTACCGCTCCTTTATAAATAGTATTTGTACCTTTATTGAAGATTCAGTAAAGGCTCTATCGGATTTTAGATCAAGTTCGTTTACACTAAGCGCCTAAATTTTGAGGTAAATACAATGGTTAGAACACTATTGCACCATATTATCGGTACAATTTCCGTCATATTCTATTTTGTAAACACAGTGGTTTGGGCAACACCCATCATTGTGCTTTCTGTGTTTAAGCTTATTCCAGTGCCTCAATGGCGACGTTTCATTTCGTATCTGTTAGATACATGTGCCACTGCATGGATTGGCGTCAATAACTTAAATCAGCGCGTTAGCAGTGGTACTACATTCCATGTTACCGGACTCGAGCAGCTTACTCGTAACGATTGGTATCTTGTTACTGCGAACCATCAGTCTTGGGTAGATATTCTGGTTCTCCAACGTGTATTTAACCGCAAAATTCCATTTTTAAAATTTTTTCTCAAAAAAGAGTTAATTTATGTGCCGATACTGGGGTTGGCATGGTGGGCACTGGATTTTCCGTTTATGCGTAGATATTCCAAGTCGTTTTTGGCCAAACATCCTGAGCTAAAAGGCAAAGATATGGAAACTACACGTAAAGCCTGTGAGAAATTTCGCACCAAACCTGTCAGTATCATGAACTTTGTCGAAGGTACGCGTTTCACTCAAAGCAAACACGACAGACAAGGTTCGCCTTTCACCCACCTATTAAAGCCAAAAGCCGGCGGCATCGCTTTTGTACTTTCGGCAATGGGCGAACAACTTCATAAACTTATTGACGTTACTATTGACTATCCAAATGGCGTCCCCACTTTTTGGGACTTCGTTAGCGGCCGAGTGCGCGATGTTCGGGTAAATATAAGCGTTATGCCTATTAAAGAGATTATGGATAGCGGTATCTTTCACCCTTCGTATTTTGACGACCCGCAAGTGCGCGCTCGTTTTCAAACATGGCTCAACGAACGCTGGCAAGCAAAAGACAATCTTTTAGAAGAACTAAACGCAACGCAGAAACCTTTATGATCCGTACAATTCTCGCTCCTTTTACTTTCGTTGTTCACATAACGCTACAGCTACTAAATCTCGCGTTATGGGGAAGTCTTATTATTGTGCTGGGCTTAGTAAAACTGGTATTGCCTAACGGTAAAATAAGGTCGCTATGGAATAGCGTAATGCACTGGCTAATGTTTAGCTTTGGGCGCATTAGTGTGCTGCTTATTCGTATGTTTAATGCCATTGATATCGAATACGCAATTCATGGCGAACTGGCAAAAGACCGTTGGTACCTAATTATTGCTAACCATCTCAGCTACTTAGATATTATTTTGCTTATCGAGTTTGCTACTCACCGAATTCCTGCGCCAAAATTCTTTTTGAAAAGAGAGCTTATATGGTTGCCGTTCGTTGGCTTGGGCGCGTGGGCCTTAGATATGCCGTTTATGCGCAGATATTCCCGCGCCTACATAGAAAAGTATCCAGAGAAAAAAGGTAAGGACCTGGAGACCACTAAAGCGTATTGTGAAAAATTTAGAACGGTGCCAACTACTGTTATTAATTTTGTTGAGGGCACGCGATTCACACCCGAAAAGCATGCGCTAAAGAAAAGCCCTTATACGCATTTGCTGCCAGCAAAAGCTGGTGGAGTGTCTTTTACTCTTGCGGCAATGGGAGAACTATTTACCAACGTGTTGGACATTTCTCTGTTGTACCCCAATAATCAAAAGCATCCAATGATGGCAATGCTTTGTGGCACCATGACTAAAATAGTAATAGACGTAAATGTAGAGCCTGTTCCAGAATTGCAACAGAACTCGCAGCGCAATGAATCTGAATTCCGGCTTTATTTCCAAGATTGGTTAAATAACCTTTGGAAAAATAAAGATACGCGAATTAAAAACCTGTTGGAGTCATAAATCATGGAAGTCAGTTCCTCTTTTCGCGAGACTTTTGTTCACTTAGTGAATGATATTTTTCCGGAACTTACTACCGGTGAACCGCTGTTTAACGTCCTTGCCGCTAGTGCAATTTTGCTTGTCTCTGTGGTGATTTATGTCATTGCCCGCCTTTTAATTAGGCCTCAAATTGCGCGAGTCGTCTATAAGTCGAACAACGTGTGGGACAACGCGCTGCAAGAGTACGGCTTTTTTAGACGCTTAATGCACCTGTTTCCAGCGCTATTTATTTATATAGCTACACCTATCCTGATCGATGAAGGTGCTGTACTACGTGGCTTTTTAATCAAAAGTGCACAGCTTTATATGCTTTACAGCGGATTACTTGCACTGTATGCCATGCTCAGCACCATTGAATATGTATATAACTCCTCTGCGCTAGCGAAAAGAGCCCCGATTACTGGCTTCATTCAAGTCACCAAGCTTGCTTTCGCCATTGTGACTATATTGCTCAGTATTTCTTTAATTGTTGATAGAAGCCCTCTGCTGATTGTGTCGGGTCTTACCGCCATAGCCGCCGTACTACTTCTCATTTTCAGAGATACGATCCTGGGTTTTGTCGCCGGAATTCAAATTGCGGCCAACCGTATGTTTAATACTGGTGATTGGATATCGATGCAAAAATACGAGGTTGATGGCGAAATTAAAGAAATTGGTCTGACAAATGTTAAGGTGCAAAACTGGGATAAAACAATTTCTACTCTCCCTACATACAGCCTTACTACAGAGGCGGTAAAGAACTGGCGCGGAATGCAGGAGTCTGGCGGACGTAGAATAAAACGTGCAATTTATTTAGACATTCATTCTATAAAGCTGTGCGACAACAATATGCTAGAGCGGTTCTCAAAGATTCGCTACATCAACGACTATGTAGAGAAGAAAAAGAATGAACTGCAGGCCTACCACAGAGACTCTTCTATTGATGAGTCTGACTTGCTGAACAGCAGACGTTTGACGAACGTAGGAACATTTCGCGCGTACTTAGAAGCGTACTTGAGAAAGCACCCTCATATTAATCAAGAGCTTACATTGATGGTAAGACAGCTCCCGCCAAATGAGTTGGGGTTGCCACTTGAAATTTATTGTTTTAGTGCAAGGCAAGACTGGGTGGACTATGAAAAAGTGCAGGCTGACATTTTTGACCATGTAATTGCAATGCTCGACCCTTTTGATTTGCGAGCCTACCAACGTGATAGCCATTTAAGCAGCTTACACTTAGCCAGAGAGGTTGAAAAAACGTCCGGTTAATTCCTTTCATATTGCCATTGGCTGCAACAGTAGCGCATAAAAAAACCGGCTTTGTGAGCCGGTTTTTTGTTTTTATATTATCCGCAGTTCTATTAACTTATTGCGTAAGTCATTAGTAGAAAAATAACTAAACCAGTTACGCCGAAAAAGCCATACTCTACTTTTTCCTGCATACCTTCAGCACCAGTTTTTGCTGTAATAAAACCCATAACGATGCTGCTAAGCCCGAGCGTAAAGGCAATTAGCGCAACACCGAACATAATTGCATTAGTCCAATCAGCCATTGTGTTAACCCCTTAATTTAATTGGGCGTATTATGCATCAATTCATCTCTATTGAACATATTTTGGTGGGGTTTAATTTTATGAGAAACAGCAGCAATTGAGTAAAATTTGATCGTAGTCAAAATAACTACTTTATTAGCATTTTTGCCAAAAATTAAACTTGCTGTAATTCGTTAGAAAAAATAAAAAGTTAAACCATTGAAAATAAATGACTTTAATATGTGGCATCTGCATTGCTAAAGCTTATGTATCAATGAGCTAAACCGTCTGTGACATCCAGCTCATCAAATGAACAATGTTTTTATCGTTAAGTCACGATTAGGGATTTTATAATGTCGAACAAGCTTTTACTTTCAGTTGCTGTAACTGGCGCATTACTAAGTGGTCAGGTTTTGGCTCATGATAACAGTTGCGATATCGAGTTAGATGGTCAATTGCAATATTACCAAGGTGACCTAACCGTAAATATGGACAATGGGTCGATTCTTAACATTAACTCTAATCGCGACCTCACAGTTAACGGTGAAACAGTCGCGTTAACTAAAGACCAACAAAGCTACGTAAACGATTATTACAATAGCATCGATACAGCAATTCCAATGACCTTAACAATAGCAAGTGAAGGCTTAGAAGTGGCTAGTGTGGCGGTAACCGAAGTTTTTGGAGAATTGCTTGGCAGTGGCAGTGACCTTGATAACGATTTCCAAGCGCTGTTCGACTCTCTCGATCAAAAATTGGCTCGCTCCTTTTACGACGATGCAGGCAACATTCGAGTAGACTCTTCAAAATTTGATGAGCCTGGTTGGTTTGACGAAAGCTGGGAAGCTGAGTTTGAAGAGCAAATTGAATCATTAATTAGTGAGTCTATGGGCCGCATTCTTATCGCTCTTGGTACACAGATGCTGTGGGAAGGAGGCGATATGTCTGAGTTTGAGCAAAAAATGGAACGTTTTGGAGACGACCTAGAGTACCGCTTAGAAGCAAAGGCAGCATCGCTTGAAGAAAAAGGTAACGCATTGTGCGATGTGCTTAAAAAGGCTGATTATGCAGAATCAAAAATGCAAGCTTCTATACCGGGTCTAGATGGCTTGAACCTTATAGAATTAGAAGGTCACAGCGAGTTAAGAATGTAAATAAAATAGCGACAAAACTTAGCAAAAACATAATAACTTTTCTGTTTTAACGTAAAGAAGCTGAACGCGAAGGTGTTCGGCTTTTTATTCATTTTCACTACTCCTCAATTTCCCTTTCCACTCACAAATACATATTAGCCTGATATACTGAAAGCTATAAATGAATGCCATACAAATTTTAGTACGGGTGTTAGGACACATAGCTTATGCAGAAAAAAGTAGTGATTACAGGTTACGGTTGGATGGCGAGTTATCTAGGAAATGCGCTGTTAAGTAGCGATAGTCCTATCAACGCAACCATAGTGGGCACAACACGAAGTGATGAAAAATGTAAATCCCTTGGTGAACAACAGATCACAGCGGTTAAATTTGCCCTTGGAGATGATACCGCAGAGCTATGTAAGCATATGTCTGGCGCTACCTTTATTATCAATATTCCACCAGGTAGAAGAAACACTCAGTTAGATGGCTTTACCCAGCAAGTTATTGCACTAATTGATGATGCAGTGGCAGCGCAGGTGGCCCATATTATTTTTATCAGCACTACATCGGTATACGGTGATAGCACAAACGAAACACTCACTGAGTCAAGCTCTACCGCACCTGAAACAGCATCGGCAAAAGCACATGTAGCGATAGAAAAGCATTTAGCGTCAGTGTCGTCGCAGATTGATTATACAGTGCTTCGTTTGGCGGGCTTGGTTGGTCCAGACCGTCACCCTGCACGCTCATTAAGCGGACGGGAGTTGCCTGCGGGCAACAAACGTATAAACCTTGTGCATATTAGCGATGTGGTTAGCGCTCTGGTGAATGTTATTCGCACTCCGCTGCAAAACAAAACCCTGCACCTATGCAGTGAGCTTCACCCTAAACGTGGCGAATATTATGCTCGCGCAGCATCGGCGCTTAATCTCCCGCTGCCCATCTTCTCTGACACTGAATATGAGGCCAAAGGCAAAGTAGTTGATGCCACAGCAAGCTGGAAAGCATTGAAGATTACTCCTCGCTTTTCAAACCCAGATGATATGTACTCTGGTAAATGATAAGCCAGATTTACAATAAATAAAAAAGGGATGGCGTTTGCCATCCCTTTTTTGAGTGTAATTCTTATTAGATTGTAACGATTAAATTGCAACGAGCACTCTTTGTAACAAAAACAGCGCCCGTATTATGATTAACCGAACAAACTTACGCCGAAGTATTTAACTGCTACTGTGTTGGCGAAAATGACCAGTAAAATTAGCGGAATAAACGTTTTAAGCGAAATATCGACGTATTTTTCGAACCAGCTGCCGCGATAATCACTGCTGCCCTCTTCCAGTGACGCATTGAAGTTAGTGGTTTTCCAACGGTAGGTAACAAATAAGCAAATCAATAAGCCATTCAGAGGCAGTATGGTTTCGTAAAAAACATCGATGATCACATCAAAGAATGACTTATCGGCTCCAGCGTAACTTACAAAGGTGGTTAACGCCTCAATCTTACCGAAGGAAAGTGCACTTAAGATAGCTAGTACTATCATAATACTTCCCAACGAGGTCAGCGCCCATTTACGGCTTACACCTTTCTCGTCCATTAGCGCTGCTACCGGCACCTCAAATATTGAAACTAGCGAGGTAATAGCGGCAAAAAATACGAGTAAGAAAAACAAGCTAGCAACTATTGAAGCGCCTAAATAACCGATAGACTCCTGCAACGCCAAGAAGATACTTGGTAGATAGGTAAATATCATACCCACTGAAGACTCGCTTAATTCGTTAGGATTTATTTCTGGGTTAAACGAGAAAATAGCGGGTAGAATCATTAGGCCAGCAGTAAAGGCAACCGCAGTATCAGTAAGTGCCACCAGCTTTGCAGAAGTTGGTACGTCAGCCGATTTATCTATGTAGCTGCCATAGGTAATGAGGATCCCCATTCCTAACGATAGCGAGAAGAACGCTTGGGCTAAGGCGCCGTTAATTACCGATGCATTTAACTTTGAAAAGTCAGGTACAACATAAAACTTGACTCCCGCCATGGCGTTATCTTGCGTCAAAACAAAAATAACCAACCCAATAAGCATCACGAACAGAGCGGGCATTAGAAGCTTTGCCGCTTTTTCAATCCCCTCTTTAACGCCGCCTTGCAAAATTAAATATACCACCCCAACGACGACAGCCATGTAAGCGAAAATCGAAGGAGAATTTATAAAAATACCAAAGGTCTCTGGGTCAGCTAGTTTGTCTAAATTGCCACTGACCGCCTCGTATAAATAACCAAAAATCCACACTGTAATAACCATGTAAAACACGGCTATCATAAATGGAGTCGCTATTGCTAACCACCCTGCAAGTTTCCATTTTGGACTGTTGTTACTGATTGAGTTGTAGGCACCTAAAGGGTCCTTTTTTGCATGACGACCCACTGACATTTCAGCCATCATTACAGGCAAGCAAATCGCGAATACAAATATGGCGTACATTAATAAGAATGCACCGCCGCCGTTTTTTGCTGCTCCTACCGGAAAGCCAACCAAATTACCAATACCAACTGCAGAACCTGCAGCTGCCAAAATAAAACCTATGCGCGATCCGAACTGTTCTCTGGCCCCGCTCATATCCCTTCCTCTTGTTGAGTTATTGTTATGTTTATCAGGATGGTATGTTTTGAAGTGACTCACAACGGCGTCAACGCCTTGTATTCCAGACTCTATAGACCACGTATAGGCTCTACAGGCCAATTAATACGCTGCACCATACCCCAAAAGATATGGTAACAGCAGTGTAATAAAAAGTCTTGAGGTTGAACTAAAGGAATCGTAACAAAGCGTATTACCAAGTTACCACTTCGCCATCCCAGTCGATAAAATGGCAAATTTGGTCGCGATCTAGCTTTGAGACGTGGGTAAAAAGCTGATCTGCGGTAAACTCAGGAGTGAATAGTTTTTTAGCAGCAACATTCTTTTGAAATGACTTTGAAAGCCCAGTGTCTACCGTTCCAGGGTGATAACACACCAGCATGGCGTTTTTCACTCTGCGTTTATATTCGATTGATGCGGTCTTCACTAGCATGTTCAGAGCTGCCTTCGATGCTCTGTAACCATACCAGCCGCCAAACCCGTTATCGGAAATACTGCCCACACGAGCACTGAGGCACACAACAGTAGAGTGGTTTTTGTCCATTACGTTAACCAAATGCTTAAGCCATAAGGCAGGGATGATAGAATTCACCGCAAAGTAAGATGACAACGCTGATTCGTTCATGTCTTCCAAGCGTTTTTCAGGTTTCACGCCTAGCTCGTCGTTTTGCAACATCCCTGTTGTAACAACCACGTTATTTAAAGTTGTACCTTGGCTTTTTAGCTCATCGACGAAAGCCGCAATATTGGTTTCATTATGCTCTGTCATAGCTTTTGCCGTAACGGTATTGGGCCAACTGTCGTCTGTAGCGCCGCTTCGACTCACCGCAATAACTTCATCGCCGTTGTCAGCATAGCGTTTAACAATAGCTCTACCAATGCCGCCTGAGGCCCCAATAATAAGTGTTTTATTTGTCATTGGTTTCTCCTGGTATACAGCGATCGCAACCGCGTTTTTTGCCCGTTAGCAGATAGGAAATAGTATATCTATGCTTGGCAAACACATTATAAAAAGCATCTGCAATTATACGAATTCCGGGCCACCGTAGTGGCGCATACAGCCAGCCCACCCCAACAGCTTTCCATGCTTCGTGAGTAACATCGAGGCCCGTTATTAACGTGCCATCATCTCTGAGTGCGTGTATTCTGGCATTGAGTGCGTGCCAGTCTAATGTGGGATAGCGCTCGTTAAAGCCCGGCTCTTGAATATCAACCAGCGTTAATCGCTTGTGCTTGTCTCGTTTTCTGAGGTGCTTCATTTCTGTCATGCACAACGGACAATAGCCATCATAAAAAATAATCACTACAAAACCTCAAGTTAATTGGAAACGTACTAAAGCGCACGAAAGGTGTTTTTTTATTTATTATGCGTTTATACGCTAAAAAAACATGCTTGGATGACTTGAGTTAGACGTAGGTGAAACCCACACTACTGTCATTGAAATTAAGAGGTTTTATCATGGCAAATTTACAGGTCGCTACGCTAGCTGGCGGGTGCTTCTGGTGTATTGAATCGGCATTTAATTCTGTCGATGGAGTTGAAAAGGCATTATCTGGCTATGCCGGTGGCGAAGACCCAGCGCCTACATATGAAAAAGTATGTGGTGGCAATACCGGTCATGCTGAAGTGGTACAGGTAACGTT
Source organism: Alteromonas sp. RW2A1 (assembly GCF_001886475.1). Lineage (NCBI taxonomy): Bacteria > Pseudomonadati > Pseudomonadota > Gammaproteobacteria > Alteromonadales > Alteromonadaceae > Alteromonas > Alteromonas sp. RW2A1. The sequence goes on from NZ_CP018031.1 coordinate 3,500,009, forward strand.
TGATGCAGACAAACTTACCTATCGCGAGGTTCTGGAAATTTTCTTCGCACTGCACAACCCAACACAGCTTAATCGCCAGGGAAATGATGTTGGCACTCAATATCGAAGTGCAATTTTCTACCATGACTTAGGTCAAAAAGCCGAAGCTGAAAAGATTATTGCCGAGATAAGTAACGATGAAATCTGGCCAGACCCAGTCGTTACAGAAGTTGTTGAGATTAATAACTATCACGAAGCCGAGAGCTATCACCAAGATTATTTTAAAAATAATCCACAAAACCAGTATTGCTCAATGGTGGTGGCTCCAAAACTGGCAAAATTTAAGAAGACGTTTGCTTCTAAGCTTCGAAGCTAAGCCTAGATAACGCTGGTCTCTCATAGACAATTTATATCCAATTGAGAGGCAATAAAAAGACGGCAGCCAAGAGTGCCTTATCACAAGGGCACTTGGCTGTTTACACCCGCGCTGTTTTACGATATACCGCTCAAAAACTACTGAAACCAACTTGGATTTAGGGGAAGGGAGAATAGCAACGGAGCTAAGTCTTTATATTTCTTCTCATCTACCTGACAAGAGGCATTTTTAAGATAATTTTTTTCCCAAGGATCGTTAATTATCCATAGGGTATTTTGCATCACCACCAGTCCCTCCATTGAAGCATTATCCATTACATAATCGCTGCAAGTTTCATTACCCTTCACTTTAAAAGTGATAGGGACTCTTAGCGTTGGCTGTCTGGCTGCAGTATCAATAACCCAAAGTTCATTGTCGTTTCTAGCCGCAGCTAAAAGGTACGTTTTCGCATTCTCTGTATGCAAGGTCAGTCCGTTTATGGGGTGATTGCCCGCAGCAAAAGTAGGCAGCAAAAGCTTAGGCTCTTGCACAACGGCAAATTCTGTTGAAGAGAAAAAGTCGTTATTTACATCAACGGTAAAAATGCGCGGCTGCCCTGCGATATCCTTTTCTAATCCCAGATACAAAGTTCCATTATCATCCATGGTTAGCCCTTCAATACCATCGTTAGGAAAATTCCCTACATTGAATTTGGCGGGAAATTGAAGAGGACGCACATGGGTCATCGTGAAATTTCCGTCTTGCTTTCGAGCTAACCGCACCAGTAGTGTGGGGTAATCTGTAGACCCCGTGTTGCTGTATTTCGACTCACAACGAGGGCTTAATGCCCCAGTTCGAGTGGCATCTTCGGTTACGGTGTAAATAACATCATTGTCTCGAGGGTCTACAGCTAGCGCTTCTAAATCAGGCTCTGTGCTTAAATAATTATAAAAACAACTTCGCGCTACCCGAGATGAAAAAGTAAATTTGTCGGTGGATGAGAGCAGTGTTGATGATGCTGGGTCAATGCGATGTAACTTTAACTGCTGACTTTTCTCTGCACTGGCGTCTGCAATTGTTAACAGCTCTCCATCTAAGGCAACCAATCCAGATGTTTGCGGGTCGTACATAACATCGCCATTGGGCTTGGTTATCCATTGTCCTGTTGTGACAGCAGTCATATCAGGCTTTTCAGGAGTAATGACAACCTCTTGTGGTTCGCTACATGCGGTAGCAAGAAAAAGAAAAACGCTACCAAGTAAAGCGTATTTTTGCATATCGATAGTTCTCTTATATTCAGTTATTTGTTGTGTCAGTTATTAGGGCATGTTGGTCTTTGCTGAACACAGAGCGCTTTAAAAACAGAAAGCAAAGACCGATATCCCTAATAAGCTTAATGCCCTAATCAAGCTGCGGATATTACTTATTTCACCCTTTATTCGTGCACTCAAATTCATTACTTCAAGTTTATACCTTCAAAAAAGCCAATAAATCGTAAGGCAAAATATTCTTACTCAAACGCAAGATCCTAAGTTGAGTGATTGCTATATTTAATAGTAAATATGAATAAATTGTAAGCGAGTATACAGAGCATACCGTTTAGGAACAAAAAAGAGTAAAGTGCTCACAAGGAAGCTGAAAAAGTAGAAAACGAGGCATTAACTATCTCAAACCATCAACTCCCAGTGGTCATTGCCGGCCCTATTGTTCGCAAAGTAAGTAAAGATACTTGTCATATATGGTTAGTAACCTCTACGCCAAACGCGCCAACAATATCGCTAACGCAAAATGATGAGGCTATCGAGCATCAGCCGCACACAGAAACTGTTCAAGTGGGAAAGTTAGCCTTTATTCACCTTTTATCAGCAAGCACACCCACTGCCTTTTCTAACAATGTACGGATTAATTACAACCTCTCGTTTGAGAGTTCCGAGTTTAATAATAGATGGCAAACAGAACAGCAAAAATTGCTATATTCAACGCAAGAAAGTTTGAGCTTTCATTACACTGATGCCCCCGAAACGATATTGCATGGTTCCTGCCGCAAACCTCATTTTGATGGCGAAGACGCGCTAGCGCAGGTCGATAGACTTATAGAGAAAGGGCTAACATCCGGAGTTTCTCTGCCGGACGTACTGCTAATGACAGGGGATCAAATTTACGCCGATGATGTTGCTGGCCCCATGCTAAAGGCGATACATCAGTGTTGCGACTTACTTGGGTTGTATCATGAATCGCTTGAAGGGGCTACGATTACAAACACTCAAGACTTAGCCGCTCATCCTCACGGATTTTATGAGCGACAGCAATTGCTGCCGCAAATTTCAACCAATACGGTGTTGTCGTCTCTGTTTTTTGGCGCTAAGAAGAAACCTGTATTTACGTCGGTGAATGCGCAGAACCATCTCATTGGTAGCGCCGAAATTCTCGCCATGTATTTTTTGGTATGGTCAGATAGCCTTTGGCCGCTTATCAATATTGAAAACACCCATATCCCGGCAAAATATATCGACAACTTTCAACACGAACAAAAAATTATAGCGAGTTTCGTTGAACAACTACCCGCTGTTAGGCGTGCTCTAGCGCATGTTCCTACCTACATGATTTTTGATGATCACGACGTAACCGATGATTGGAATTTAACTCGAGGTTGGGAACAAGAAGTTTATGCCAATCCCTTGTCAAAGCGCATGATTGGTAATGCGTTAATCGGTTATTTACTTTGCCAAGGATGGGGCAATGCTCCTAAAAAGGTCGAACCCCTTATACGACAAGCTCAGCAAGTATTCAGTACTAGAGAACTAAACGAGCAAGATAGCTTTATCAATAACTTACTCGACTTTAATAACTGGCATTATCGGCTTGATACCACCCCGCCTATCGAGGTTCTCGACACTCGCACGCAGCGATGGCGCTCTGAATCTAGTTTAAATAAACCTTCTGGTTTAATGGATTGGGAGGCACTATGCGACTTTCAGCACGCCATCATAGGCAAAGACGCTGTTATTGTTGTTTCTGCAGCACCTATTTATGGGGTAAAAGTGATAGAGGCCATTCAAAAGGTGTTTACGTTTTTTGGTAAAGCCCTCACCGTTGACGCGGAAAACTGGATGGCTCATAAAGGTACGGCAAACGTTATTCTCAACATATTTAGACACTATAAAACGCCGCCTGAGTTCATTATTTTATCTGGCGACGTTCACTACTCCTTTGTTTACGATGTTCGCCTTCGTTTCAGACGCAACAGTCCTCATATCACCCAGTTTACTTGCAGCGGCATGAAAAATGCGTTTCCCGACAGGCTTATCACCTGGTTCGATCGGCTTAATAGACTACTTTACAGTTCAAAATCGCCATTGAACATTTTTACACGGAGAAGAAATATGTCGGTAAAAGCCAGGCATCCCAACAACGGCTCTGCAGAACTGCACAATGGCTGTGCTATTGGTGTATTAAATATTTCACACAAAGGCAAGGATGTTCGTTGCAAAGCTTTGTTGAGTAACGGTAAAGAGGTAGAATTCCCGCCAGTTAATAACGACTAACGAAAGAAAGAGGTATCGAATGAGTGATGGCGCCCTGTCTATAGGTTTATTTTTTGGCTCAACAACCTGTTATACCGAAATGGCAGCGGAAAAAATTCAAGCTCAGCTTAATAGCCTTTTCGATGACAACGTAGTCGAACTTCATAATATTAAAGACGTAAATTTATCTCGTACTGCCGACTATGACATTATTATTTTTGGTATTTCAACGTGGGATTTCGGTGAGTTGCAAGAAGACTGGGAGTCTCATTGGGAAGATGTTCATCGTTTAGACCTGTCGGGTAAAACTATCGCTCTTTTTGGTTTAGGTGACCAATTGGGGTATGGCGAGTGGTTCCAAGACGCCTTGGGCATGCTTCACGACGCCATTCTACCCTCTAACTGCAATATAATCGGTTATTGGCCCAATAAGGGTTATGAATTTACCGCTTCTAAGGCACTTACCGAAGATAAAAGCCACTTTGTGGGCTTGTCGCTTGATGATGAAAATCAATATGAACAAACAGATGAGCGCGTGGAAGCATGGTGCGAGCAACTTCTTATTTCTCTTGTTTAATTAAGGTTTAGCCTTAATGAAAAACAAAAAAACCTAAGCGCCACAAATTTGAGATCGAAAGACGTGGAAACGAAAGGCCGCATCCACCAGCCATTTTACCGCAACGGGCCTAGCCACCGGGACGGTGCTGATGTGTCGTTTCAAGATATAAGAAAGCTATTCAACTTTGCCACTATTACTGTAGGTCGTTGGGTAACTCCTGAAGAGCAACAAATAGCGGCCAACTTATTTTTTGATGCGCTTTACGATCTCACTACTATTCTCAATATTAATGAGCAGGTTTTATCCCTCAACGGCTCGCTTTCACTTGCTTTTGGAAGTGGCGGACAAAAAAATGCGAGCGCTCATTATAACAGTGCGAAGAGACAATTAGCGTTGGCAAAAAATGCTGGGGCAGGCGCATTGGCGCATGAATGGTTTCATGCCTTTGACCATTATATAGCACCACGTATGTTTGAGGCATTGTCGCCAGGCACCTTTGCCACACAAGCCTGGCTCGACAATGCGGTTATGAACCCTCATCCACTTAACCAAAAACTAAGTGATTGCTTTTCCATAATGTTTTTAGATCACAATAAGCGACCTAACGAGTATTTTGTAAAATCCGTAGAGGCTGATCGAGCGCTGAAAACATTTTACTACGCTATGCCACAGGAAATGGCCGCCAGGGCCTTCGAATCGTGTATACAGGACCATCACATTAAAAATGCATTCTTGGTGCAAGGTACAAAAAAGTCTACAGAAGCTAGACTTGGCATTTATCCTCATGGTAATTTGCGTATAACACTCAATAAAGCATTGATGTTGTATTTTTACCAATTAGGCGTCGCCATTTCACACAAACGCTAACAACTCTGCGTGCAATTACCGTGAAATTGAGCATTTTTCCAGCAACAAGTGATTACGAGCGCACAGTTTTGTACAAAAGCCTGTATATTTTTGTTACAAACAGTATACTAATGGGCTCGAACGTAACAGAAGAAAGAAGACGAGATGAAAAGAAAAAAGCATACCTCGGCCGAAGACGAGGCTCAGATTGATATGACCCCCATGTTGGACATCGTGTTCATCATGTTGATTTTCTTCATCGTAACGACCTCGTTCGTAAAAGAAAAAGGGTTAGACGTAAATCGTCCAGAAGATAATCAAGCGAAAAACGATAAGCCTTCTAAAGCGCTTTCAATTCGTATTGAGGAAGACGGTACAATAATGATGGGTGGACGTGAAGTTGATGTTCGTCGTGTTGTAGCTAACACTCAAACTTATCTTGCCGAAAACAATACTGACACTGCTGCTATCCAAGCCGATGAAGAAGCTGAACACGGCGTTGTGGTAGAAGTAATGAACCAAGTAAAAGTTGCTGGTATATCAAAAGTATCGGTACTGGTTAAGAAGGGATAATTTCTCTGCTTAATCATCAAAAAGCCGCCTTAGGGCTGTCTCTTATACACAAATCCCTACTAAGTAATTAGTGGGGATTTTTTTGAACTCTTCCTTCCAACTCTGATCAGATCTTTCACTTAACTCATTTGAAAGTCATATGGCAAGGATGGTTCAAACTGCAAACCATCCTTGAAGGCTATGAGCTAGCCCTGTCTCTTGATATCGACTTGTGATCAAGAGACAGCCTTAGGGCGGCTTTTTTCGTATTACCCCCTATACCAAAGTATAGATTGCTCAATCGCATGATTTTTAGTTATACTATAAAGTAAGGTTTGTCTGGAAAGCCATGTTGAAAGTGCCGTTCCAGGCTCAGACAATCCTGGAGCAAAATATGAAACTAAAAGCTACTGCTGCATTTGCCGCAGCCCTTATCTCTTCTCCACTTAGCTATGCTGGAACTATCGAGCTAAGCCAAGCGTTCAATTACAACGCTTTCATTTTCAATGATTTTTCAGGCGAACGCTCTGACGTTGAAGGCAAGCTTGCTGTTGGTGGTAATCTGACAGTAGAAGACTTTGACGTTGGTTTATTACTTCCTCAAGATCTGTCTGAAAGCTCGCTATATGTGGGAGGCGATCTTTCCTTTAGCCGCGGTAAAGTTAATGGCGGTCAAACTACTGTTTCAGGTATGGTGGAAGCCAGCTATGTGGAGTTCGCTGGGGCGGTAAATAGCGAGAGCTTTGTGTCTATTGAAGGCGGCTCTGTCTCTAGCGGTGGTATAAATAGCAAAGGGGATGTATCTCTTGTAGATGCAGGAATTAGACAAGGCGATATTGATGCTGAAGGCAGCGTTTTCATAAAAAGTTCTGGTTTAGACGATGGCTCAGTTACCTATGGTAATGAGTTAATTGTAGAAAACGGTAACGCTGGAACATCTGCCTCTGTTAAGGATACAACTAATATTGTCGACGTAGAAAACCTCGATTTCACGACGATGAAAAACGAAGTTATCGCCCAATCAAAAGATTTCGCTGCTCGCGACGTCAACGGTATTACAACACTGTCTTGCGGTTCCCAAACATGTTCCGAAAGTGCAAGTTCACCTATCGATACCATCACTTTTTCTGGCTCTGATGATGTAAACATCTTCTCAATTGATAGTGCGTGGTTTAGTGCCGCTGGCAAAGATATTGTGTACGACTTCTCCACTACGAGTATCAATATTATTAACGTATTCGGTAAGGAAGTGGAGCTATTTAATACTGGCTTCTTTAATACTGCTTTTTCACAGGAGAACAGCTACTTCAGAGAGAATGGGCAGTATCGCGATAATGATAATAATGAAAACCAGCGACATGATGGTTTATATACAAACAATATTCTGTTTAATTTCGTCGATGCCACCGACGTTACACTTCACGCCGTGGGCGTAAAGGGAAGTGTTCTTGCTCCTTATGCAGAACTCAGTTTTTACAATGGCCATATAGATGGAAACCTTATCGCCAGTAGTTTGGTAACGCCTGAGGTTGAATTAAAAAACGATAAAGATGAGACCTATCTAGCCCCTACGGGTCAAGTGAACAACTATCGGTTTGGCGCCATAAATGTGAGTGAACCAGCATCGATCGTTCTACTTTTCGGTGCGGGGTGTTTTATGTTAGCACGCAGAAAGAAGACTTCTCGTGATAGTGTGAACTTAAAGCGCGAAACCTTTTAACTTTGGCGAAGATAGCATTAGCTCATCACTGGTGACACCATTACCTTTCCCGCCTCGCCATCTCACTTGAATTCCTGCTTCAAAAGCCTGATATTCAACGGCAAAGGCTTTGCCTAGATAGGCTGCAATTATCCACTCTGGGCTAATACGATATTGTGCTTCTGCTAGGAAGTTTCCACTTAAACCCGTGTCTTTCGAATAAGGCAAGGTAAATTCAGGAGATGCGTCACTCCCCTCATCTGGGAAATTCAGTAGGGGAAATCGAGAGTCTGCTGCTTGCTCAAGTCGAGATATTGCTAAGGCGTTACTAAGCTTAAATTGCCACTCAAGAGCTTCCAGTGTCAGAAGCTCTGAATATAATCCTATAGAAACAAAATAATTGGGGCTGAAATATCCCCCATTGCCATAGGTAAACCCACTGCTGTTATTGTCATACCCTGAGTAACTTGCAAAAGGACCTATGCGCCAGTAATCAATAATATCAGCCACTGAAGATCCTATCTTAGCACCAATATCGTAACTGAGATCGCCGCGAAGCATCAGTGCCTTGTTATCTTCCACAAGATCTCCGTGAAGTGCACTGATTTGTATTGTGCCCGCAGCAGACCAATTTGGGGCTATTTGATAGGCCGCTAACCCTCTAACACCATCTTCGAGAACATAACCCCAAGCGTTTTCATTACGCGCGTTAAAAGATCCAGTCTGACTCAACATACTGTCTCCTTTTGGGTAGCGAAAAACGGTGGCAGCAAGCGTAACATCAGGCAAAAACCAAGTAGCCGAAACTTGCCCTGTTAGCGCTGTATTTACAGGTTGATCAAACATGCCGTATTCTGCGTTTGCATAAACATTAAATCCTACACCTTGATAAGAGACCTCTGCTCTTATTCCCTTGTCTTCAAAACCCGTGATATTATTTGATACGGGAGCAAAGGAGCTACCCACTAAATTATCTCCGAGCCACACGTTTGGCGGGGCCTGGCCGGTGTAAAATTGTTTATAATCTAAGGTAACTTGCCATTGCCATTCTTTGTAGATATCCCCTACTCCAACATAGCTAGTCAAAACATCGAAATTCCCAAGCCCTGCTTGGCCAGAGCGTGAACGGGTGGTCATTCCTGATACTACACTGAAGGCATCCTTGGTTTGAGCGTTGATAGCACGCTTATCAGCATTGTTATAAGACAACAAAAACTGCTTTCTGGGCCAAGCGTTGTTGTTTATCTGAGCTTGACGACTTGTATTTACTATCGAAAATTTTGCCGACAACTGCCTTAATTTAAGTGTATTTTGACTATTCAAACGAACTAACTCATCGGCAACTGCCTTGTCATTCGGGTTCAAGGCCAATACTTTTTCAAAAGCTTCTGTAGCAATAGCTACGCTGCCGTTTTTTGCCGCCGCCCAGCCCAATAATGAAAGCTCACCTTCGGTTAAGCGTCTAATGTTGCTAAGCCGCTGTGCTGCACGAATACTCCCTTTATACTTTTTATCCTCGTAGAGTAAAAGTTGCTGCTGCGCTAAACCGTCTGCGCATCTGCGCAAAAAGTTCTCGGTGCTTATAGCGCAGGCCAACGCATTTGCTTGTACTGATTTATTTTGTGCGTTTAATGATAGATATTGCCCTTCTAAATTTTTCGCTAAAGCAAAGAACTCATAGGCTCTTTGGTAGCCCTTATCATTAAAGCTATTCCATGCTTCTGTCTCGATTAAAGATAAAACAACACCGTTCTCTTTATTTTCTGCAAGCAAGTTGACCAACTTTTCCATGTTACCTTGCGATATAGCCTGCTCAGTTTCCAAAGTAAGAATAGTTTCAATACCTTGGCGTGCCGAGCGTTTGGCTATCTCACTTTTTGCTAATGTTTGCACTCTATTAAACTGGCTTTGGGCGACTGTTAGCTGCCCTCGCTCTATGGCTGTCCATCCCATTAACAAGAGAGAATTTACATCATCGGTACGTTCAGCAATTGTTAGAAGTGCATCAAACTCTTGGTTTGTTATTTTGCGCTCTCGAGGACTTTTAGAGGCAAATACCTCAAGAGGAGTGGCTACAGGTTCCGTGGTCTGTTTACTAAGTGTGCTTAACTTGCCACTTGAGGTTTCAGTCTGTTTGTTTCGAGGCTGGTTAATTTGCGCCAATGCCGCCTGCAAATCGGCAGAGGGTTTCCAAGACGGATAGATATTACGAAGACGCCCAAACTCAGCATTAGCGAGTGCTGTTTGCCCCTGCTCTATATGAAACCATAAACCAGTAACATCCGGTTTCCCCTCTTCTATTGGTGCAAAATCAATATCATTTTTCTCATAGGTGGTTTTAGTTTGCGCATTCGCGTGATAAATCGGTGTCAACGCAAGAGTGATTGCACAGAGTACTGGCAAGGGAGTCAATAAAAGAAGCGATATACCTCGTAGCATTTTTAACATATTACTCACGAGGACATGTCCGATACCGCTAGCATCGATAGCAGCACCAAACTAGCAGAATAATAATCCGTATTGCGATTGAGTATTGGCCACCTCGGCTGTTTTCCGTTATCAATTTTGTTTACCGCCTGAACTACAGCTTTCATTCCAGGAGTCATTGTATAATCAGAAGGCGCCTCATTCTCTAGCTCTAGGGTAGCTGGCTTATTGGGCGAACTCCACCATGTCGTAAATGGCGCCAAAAGAGTGTCTCGCTTTGCGTTCTCGTGAAAGGCTGGCGACCAAACTAAATGCAGTGGGATCCTGATTGCGTTAAATCCAAACTCACCAGCAATAACATTGTCTAGCGAAATTTTACCGTTGTTAATTCGTGTCCAGTCTGAGGGCAGCTTATACGAAGAAAAACTCGCTTCCTGAATTAAGAAGATACCGCTTTCGAATAATGCCTTCCAAACGTCGGGGTTGTCACTGTTTTGCGAAAATGCAGTTAGAGCCGGAAACACCCAATAAGAAAGGTTGAATTGCACACCGCTATCGTCCTTAAACCCCGCTACTCCAGGTAATAAAAGCGTGTAAGGCTCTTGGGCGACAATGAGCTTCTTCTCGATAGTATTAATAATCTTAATAGCTTCGCTTTTATAACCATCAACCCCCCATTTCTCAGCGGCTCGCAATAACGCCCAGGCAATTAGAATATCACCGTCCGATGCATTATTAGGGTCGTCCACACAGGTTCTATTTTTAGCCTCACAAGGTATATATCGCCAGCTAAACAAACCGTCTGGGCGCTGCAATACTCTAACTGTCCATGTCCATAGCTTATCAAACGCCCGCCTATCGTTTGCCGCTACAGAAAATAGCAGACCGTAACCCTGCCCCTCTGAGTGAGAGATATTGTTATTACCAGTATCTATCACCCTACCATCAATAACAAACAGCGCCTTGTAAGCCGAAAAAGCGTTTTCAAACTCTCTATTGCCAGTTTTTGCACAGGACGTCAGCATGATCACTATTCCCAACACCCAAAACCAACGTGTATTTTTTACCATGTCTCTTGTACTTTTTGATTGCGACGCTTGAGCAATAGGTAAATTAACAAGCTCACGATGAATACCAAGACGACAAAGCCAACCAGCCAGTACCATGGGTTATTAGAAAGCCAAAGCCTTAGCTGCAGCCACGCGTCATCAGACTCTCCTATTTCATAGGTTTCGCTCACCTGCATGACAAGAGATGGTGAATTATCATCACTCCAAGCGAAAAAATCTCCGGCCAGCTGTCCCCACATAGATAAGCTCACTAAGTCATTTACCCTTTCGTTTAGCAGCTCTGCTGTTTCGGCTGCAAGAATAAATAGTGTGTCCTCACTTTGTGGGTTAGCATGCGCAGTAAGAATAGCCTGCGGTCCTAAATCGCTCTTTTGAACAATATTTCCGTCAATCTTCATGGCTTTAAAACTCATATCCTGAGTTGCGTTTCTAATGCGATTGTGAAGACTATTTTGTAAACGATAAGACCATTTTTTGGTTGCTTCTATTGCCGTTGTAAATTCAGTCTGCTGAACCTGCGATAACGACTCTGGCGTACCTAAAATAATGGCAGAACCTTTCCTACCTTCGGGCATCTCAGTAGTAATAGACATATTCAATAAAGGCGCTTTTACTACCTGAGCAAGCTTGGCACTTAAGGTCAGCGCACTGTCGATAAAGTCTTGTGATGGTATAACAATGGTAGAGGCAGGTGCAGACTCAAACCGCGCTAGTGGATAACCAGTTTCGCCGAACAGGGCTAAATTGGGTTGCACTGCCACATGCCCCGCATCAGGAAGGTCAATGGCTGAGGAGTTCTCTAATTGGAAAACTAGGTGTTTCCCTGCAACTTCATCGCAGGGCACTCCAGCTAATGGCGCGCGTAACGTGACGTTAAAATCAATGTTATTAACACCGCCTTTTAAATATCTCGCAGGTACTGAGAGTTTATAATTTTTAAATACTTGCCCATTAGGATTATCTAGCGCAAGACCGTGAATTAACTCGTCATTAACTTTGACATTCAACACGGTTCCGGGGCCGTTCCCGGCTCCGTAACCAAAGTTAAGTAGCAGCCCTACGCTTGCATTTTCAGGTACATAGAAGTCGGCAGGTAACGTAAATGAAGCCCGTTTAGAGAAATCACCTTCATCTCTAAACTGTGCACCAGATATACCTAAATCTTGGAAAGTGTAAGTATTGTCTGGCGCCGCAATATGGTGCTTTTGCATTCGCGTAGCGTCCATACCCGATAAAGAAAGAACCGATATTTGAGAAACCATATTTATGGAATCATCCATTACCGCAAGCGCTTCCGCCGCTTTGTGCACGTCTTCTGTAGTGATACCACTAACGATAAGGCGATAGGTAGAAGGTATAATCACTCGATCGCCAATTGAAAACGCGGGGGTGACTTGAGTGTTTAAGTACGGGCCATCAATTGAGTCCACCTGAGTATCTGATAATACGGGTGACAAGGACGCCGCTGTTCCCACTAAAACATGTAAAGGCTCAGTGATGCTTTTGATATTACCCAATAATGTGTCTTGGTTTTTTCTGACCTGTGTTGTGTACCAAGCTGAGCGTTCATATCGCTGAATATTTTTATCCATCCAACTTTGATTTGTTGTGTCGCCTAGTTCAGGTAACACATACCCTTCAGGAAAAGTTGCATGTTGAATCGCTAGAGGCTGATATTGATTTCTAAGTGCGAGGCCTTGGCTTACCAATGAGAGTGTACGTTGCTTAATATCGTCTTCGGTGTCTGTTGCTGTCACTAGAGACACAGCACGTACTCCGCCAATTCCTGGGTTGAAGAAACCGTTCAATTTATCGAAGGTGAAATTGCTTACGTTATTCGTAGTTGATATTTGCAGTGTGGAATTATACATATTGACTTCGCTCCACAACTCGGGAGCGCTACCATCGACACATTGATTAGCATAGTGTTGGCTAACCTCTAATGTAAGTGTATTAAAGCCATCTCGCCATAATGCATTGGGAACTTTCACTTCAGAAATCAGCGATGGACGTGCGGGATCGAATCTTATCTGACCTATAGTGGCGTTATTAAACCGCACTACGAGTTGGGAGCGCTTTTCTATCAAGGCTCTGGAGCTAACTACGTCTAGTGTAAGCACCGCCTCTTTAACATCAGCTATTGAAGACAGAGGAATAGCAAAGTCCAACGAGTCTGCCTTTCCCTCTAGTCTAATAATACTTTCACCTGCGAAAAAGTCTGTTAAGCGGTAGGTACTTGTCTCGGCTTGCACAGTGAGTGCGAAAAGCAAGCTCAACAGCAAAGTAGAATATATTCTTATCATTATTTATTCCTTGGCAGAACTTATTTTGTGACTTATTTTTTTAGTCATTTTCTCCACTGCATGCATGAAATGAAGAAAAGCTGGCTTTAAACCCACACTGAGTACGTGTTTAGCACCATACCAGTATGTTATCGCACGCGTTCTCCTTCGCTGAAAAGACATCCATCTTCTACTATCCGCTAGCGCAAAAGCTACAATCTCACTGTGCTCTCTTTCTGTACAGGGTGTAAATTGAACACGGAGTAAAGACAACTTGCTGTCATAGTTTAAGACCTTTACTGGCAGGTCCACGTTCTTATTTAAAGCCTGACACCAAGCCGTCAGAGTTGCTTCTTCCGAAAATAATGCTCCCTCACCTTTCAATCTCATTCTAGCACCACCAATAGAAAGGTCTACAAGATCACCAACCCAAGCGTTTCCTTTGATTGTTCGTATCACTACATTATTTGTTGCGGGTAAACGAGCTTGAGAGCGTACTTGCTTTCGCTCTAATAGAACACTCAATACCGACAATAAAAGCAAAAGGTTGAACCCGTTCCACAACATAACGACAACGGTTAACTCTCTAGTGAGTGGGTCTGAAAAGAATTTTATTAACCCAGTGAAGAAGGCAAATAACAATATAAAAATAAGCCAATAAAAAACACTGGCTAATGGCGATACAAATGTTTTATCTAGGCTCTCACCTTTTGGAGTAACCACGAAAGAAGGCGCTCGAGGCTTCAAAAAGACTTTTATAAGAGCTTTCAATGTGAACGCACATTGAAGTATTTCGTATATTTCAGATACCAAGGGCCATCGTGTCCTACCGAACAACATGGTGGAAATCATATAAGTAGCGATTACATGAGGAATAGTGTAAGCCAAAATCTCGAGCATTGAAGCGTGATAAACCTGCAGCCCAAATACAAGATAGGCCAATGGCATCAATAAGAAAATGATACGAGCGAAGGGAAACAACCAAAACATAATAGAGCTCATATATCCAACGCGCTGATACCACTTGAGGCCCTCGGATTTGAAGGGCTTCTTTAACAAAAGAATTTGAGTCATTCCTTGAGCCCAGCGCATTCGTTGTTGTATGAATGCATCAAAAGTTTCTGGGGCAAGACCACTGACCATTGGCCTGTCAACATAAACAGATTCATAGCCCAATTTGTGTAAATCTAATGCGGTTTCAGCATCTTCGGTTATTGACTCGCCAGAAATACCACCTACAAGCTCAAGATGCGCTCTTCTCATTAAAGCGGCTGAACCACAGAAAAATGAGCTTCCCCAGTAATCTAAGCCTTTTTGTATGGTGCCATAAAACATATCATTTTCGGATGGCATTCGAGTGAATGCTGAAAAGTAATTTCTTTCAACGGGGTCTGGATTCGCCATGAAATGGGGTGTCTGTACTAGGAAAACGTTATCATTTTTTAACATCCAAGGTACTGTTCTATCGAGAAAGTCCGATGTGGGCACGTGATCAGCGTCAAGAATGACAATGAGGTCACTTCTTGTGTTATTTATCGCACTATTCACATTACCCGCTTTTGCAAACTCATTTTTTGCGCGCGTGTGATAGGTAATGTTATGTTTCTCACAAAGCTTTTGAAGTTTGATACGACGGGCTTTCGCCTTTGATGCGGCGATTTCATCCTTCGCATTAATTTTCTGATCAGTCCCCCCGTCATCTAATAAGTGAATAAATAACTTATCCTTCGGATAATCGAGTACCTTCGCTGCTCTTATAGTCACTTCAAGAATATCAACGTCTTCATTGTATGTAGGTATCATGACATCGACTGAGGGAAGCCCTTCTGTATTTATTCCCTTTAATGTAAGTAGTGGTCTATTGAGAGGAAATGCGTTTACGATTGCGCCTAGGACTGAAGTGACACCTGCATAAATTTCAGCAATAAATAAAAGCCAAACAGCAATAGCGGAAATGAGGTCGGTGTAGGTAAGCGTGTATAAACCGCGCCAAAGAAGATAGCGCGTAGTTAAAGCAGTCCCTAAGACAAGTGCTAAAACACGAAAAAAATTTTTATACTTTTGAGTTTGTCGGGCTTCTTTACTACACCACCCAATGGTGAGTATAACAATTGACGATGCAAACAATTGGCCGATAGCATCCATAGGCGCCAATAAAAACGCACCTAGTAACAAGCAAGCAATAAGTACTACACTTACATATCTCTCTTTAAATATAAGCCTTTCATGTTGCGAATTGTCCAAAGCTGCGATCCACTACGTTTAGTTTAGTTACACTTGCGTAGTTCGCTCTATTTATCAAAGTCAGACCATCGTCAGTAACTTCGACTTCATAATTACTCTTATAAAAAAGTCTAGAAATGTTATCTCGTTGCTGCATTGCACTCTTGCTAGCAATGAAACATATCGGATAAATGGCTAGACCCGTAACAGCAACCAACAAGAGTCCGTAAAAGATCATTGGAGGTATCGTTGGTGCCGTGAATAGAGAAAAAACAAGTGTCGACAAGCAAGTAACTGTTAATATACCAGCAATTTTACGTAAACGAGTAGCGTTGTTGAGCTCTTTTTCGGATTTTTGGAGCAATTGCAGTCTTTTCTGCCAAAGGGCCTGCGTTTCGACGTAAGAGTTGTCTTCCTCTATAGTGCATCGAGCTGTTTGTTTAGTCTCGCTTTCAAGTTGCATTTGCTGCTTTGCATACTCATAGATGCTGATAGGTGTACAATCACAAAGCGAGTGTTCGAGTAATCTCTCAGAATTGGTTTTTTGACCGATATAACTCGTATCAAGTTTCTTAATCACGTTTTGACTCCACAGAGGCTTGGTAAGAGCCTATAGTGTGGCCTGACAAAAAAACATCGCTCACTTCATACAATGTAATGAGAAACAATACGTGTAATGACATAATAGTATCAATTCAACTTTCGGATAAAAAACAAGCAAACTGAGGGGGGGGGGGAGAAAGAAATCTAGAGCCGTAAATACTCTCAACGTAAGTAAAATTCGACATTAATTTTTGTATCGACCATTATCGAGGCTTCTTAGAAGAAGCTATCTTTTTAATTTACTAATTATGCTTATCAGGTTGCTTATATTAAACACCGTGCCAAATATGCTTCCCACTGAGATGGCGTAGATTAAACCCAACGACTCAGCAACTAAAAATGTTCTTCTTATTTTATGTGTGTCTCTAATAACAATAGAGCCGATGGTGAATATCAAAGACGAGGCGTAGGCAATAAAAATATTCCAGTGGTGGTTTAAGAAAAACCACTCGTAGCACAAAAAGCCGATGTTGATCCCGATGAATGCAAACAAGATAAGGTTGCTTCTATTTTTTATTGCAATGATGTTACGAACGCTTGCGAGCAGTGTGCCCACGCCTGCAGCCATAGCGTCTAGCATAAAGAAATGGGCACTTAAACTTGCTAACGCAAAGGCTGATAGAACCAGGTATCTGTCTACATTATTCTGTCTATACCCAATGAAGTTAAGAACTACAGCAAGTGCGCCAAACGCTTCTGCTACCACCATCATGAATTTATCTCTCTAAAAGTATGCGTTAAAAGTACGTATTAAAAGTTGAGGTAAAACGCCTGGCATAATGCTTTAAAGTCCGGTGTGTACGTACCTTCGAGCTCTCGTATAGATAACTCTTGTTCAGCTTGCATCCGTGAAGTTAGCGTCTGTTCCTGTCCCTGTACCTTTGAGGTATCGTCACCAGAATGGGCTTGAAAACGAAACGCACACAGGTAGGGATCACTTTCATTGTTGTGTTTTACTGTTAATTGTTCGGCGAGAGAAAATCCACATGAAAAGGCAGCCTGTTTTATTTCTTCAACACGTTGAAATGGATATAGACAATACAAGCTTCCGCCATTCTTTAGATGTGACGCACTAAACTGAAAAAGCGCTAGGGGTGTAAGCAAGCGAGTTTGTCTTGCAACTGTTCTCGATTTAGTTTGAGTATGGTAGGCATTTGTAGACTTATTCACATGCTCAAAATAAGGAGGGTTTGAAACAATAATATCAAAGCGCACTTCCGGCTCATATTCATCAAGAGCCTGATGGAGAACAGTAATCTTATTAGGCCACTTCGACACTCTCACATTATCTCGAGCCTGCTCTGCCGCGTTTTTATCAACCTCAAGGGCCAAGATTTTAGCAGATTCTACGGTTTCCTGCGCTAGCATTAACGCTAGAATTCCTGTCCCTGTTCCAATATCCAATAATGACTGCGCATTGTTTGGCGCTACCCAGCTTCCCAATATTAAGCTGTCAGTATTGACCTTCATGGCACATTTATCTTGTGCCACATTAAATTGTTTACAACGGAACATAATTTCAGGCTACACATTAAGCAGGGAGAAAAACACAGCATGGTATTTTACCTTATGCCAGCATTTGATCATATTGTGTTTAGACATATTACGTTTAGCCAATGAGCTTCTTCAATTCTATTGGCTTCTCTGTTTACGCAGTTACTGCGTTAGCCCTGTTATGCAGTTTCGCCTGAAGCTTAGTATCTCTATTTGTAGCTAACGCTACCACTTCTGCAACGACATCATGTTTCTAGCGACATCTATTGGAGCAACAGGTCGGTATTTTTTAAACGGCCCTTTCATGATCGACTGCCAAATAGGCGCGGTTTTTTGCGCGACATCCTCAAGTAACCGAGGCTCATCTCGATCGCCTAACAGCAATGAAGGTCTTACCGCCGAGGCGTTCGGCAACTGCGGCATGCGCATTATCGCATTTTCTAATTCACCTTTAACTCTTAAATAAAAATTACTGCTTTTAGCATCGGCACCAACCGAGGATATCCAAACGAAGCTGTCGGCTCTCTGGGCACGAGTTAACTGTGCGGCAACGTGCACATACTCAAAATCTACTCGCCTAAAGGCTTTCTTAGATCCTGCTTTTTTTAGCGTTGTGCCAAGGCAGCAATACACATGATTTACACTAAAGTACCCTTGGTAGTCTTGAAGATTTTCAAAATCAATCACCACCGGCTTCAATCGATTGTGAGGGTCGTAGAACATTTGTGACGAAAGTGGCTTGCGTACTAAACACGTCACTTCGTTGTAGCGTCTATCTTGTAAAAGCATATTTACAAGTGTTCGTCCTACTAAACCTGTCGCTCCTAGCACCATTGCGGATTTCATACATTGCACCTTGTATCATGAGATGGTTTCTCTACAATCTAACCTTCGACAGTAAAATATGCAGATAAAAATGAAAAAAGCCCTTTTAATTGGAGCCGCTATGCTCTCTACTGCTTTACACGCTGAAACGCTCACTATTGAGCGAATTTTCTCATCTCCTTCATTAGACGGCAGCGCGCCGCGCACCCTCAAAGTATCACCCGACGGTGCACGCGTTACGTTTTTGAAAGGTAAACAAACAGACTACGAACGCCTCGACCTGTGGGAGTATCACATTGACAGCGGCGAAACACGTATGTTGTTTAACTCTAACGACCTACAAAGCGGTGAAGAAGTGCTTTCCGATGAAGAGAAAGCTCGCCGTGAACGCATGCGCTTAAAAGGCAGCGGCATTGTCAGTTACGAGTGGTCCGATGATGGGACAGCGTTACTGTTCCCTATGGGCGGCGATGTTTATTACCACAAACTGGGTGAAAAAGGCGCTAAACAACTCCTCGACACCGATGCCTTTGAAACAGATATTAAACTCTCTCCAAAGGGCAATTACATCTCTTACATTCGCGACCAAAATCTTTTCGTAAAACATATCGCCTCAGGTAAAGAGATGGCCATCACTAAAGAGGGTGGCGGAAATATCAAATTCGGTATGGCAGAGTTTGTGGCTCAAGAAGAAATGAGCAGAATGACAGGTTATTGGTGGTCTCCCGACGAGAGCAAAATTGCATTCACGAAGGTGGATGAAACACCTGTAGAAGTAATTACGCGCTCGGAAATTTATGCTGATGATATTAAACTCATTGAACAAAAATACCCCAAGGCGGGTACACCTAATGCAATAGTAGAACTAGCTATTCAGTCTCTAAATACGAATGAGCGCACTTGGGTTGATATGGGCGAGAACAAAGATGTTTATCTCGCCCGAGGCCAATGGATGCCAGACAGCACCACATTTACCTATCAATGGCAAACCCGCAACCAGCAAACCCTTGAACTGCGTGCTTTCAATACAAAGACAAAATCGCAAAACGTATTATTAACCGAACGCAGCAATACGTGGGTTAATTTGCACGATGACCTTTTCTTTTTAAAAGACAAAGGCCAATTTGTATGGGCTTCTGAAAGAGACGGCTTTAAGCATCTGTACCTATTCGATAACAGCGGTAAGCTGATTAAACAACTCACACAAGGTGAATGGGTAGTTGACAGTATAGAAGCGATAGACACCGTCAACAATCGCCTCTATTTCTCTGGTAGAAAAGATACTCCGTTAGAAAGTCATATTTATGTTGTACCGCTTGATAGCGAAGACAGCGCAGCCACTATTACTCGTATTACCGAGTTAGGCGCGTACCATGACGCAACATTTAGCAGCGATGCTTCAATCTTTATCGACCGATTCTCTACAGTTAACTCTCCTTTTCAAGTTAGCTTAAACGACGCCTCTGGCGAGCGAATTACTTGGCTTGAAGAAAACAAAGTAGAAAAAGGACACCCGCTTTATACCTATATGGACAGTTGGGCCAAACCTGAATTTGGCGATATCAAAACCAAAGACGGAGCAACGCTGAAGTATCGTATTTACAAGCCAGAAAGCGCGGTTGAGAACCCAAATAAGAAACACCCTGTTATTGTTTACTTATATGGCGGTCCACATGCTCAAGTTGTAACAAATAAGTGGGCGGGAAATCGCGGTTTACTTATGCAGCACTGGGTTGACCAAGGCTTTGTTGTGTTTACGCTAGACAACCGCGGCTCTAATTACCGAGGTAAAGCTTTTGAAGATCCAATTTACAAAAAAATGGGCTCTATAGAAGTTGATGATCAAGTCGCGGGCGTTGAATATTTGCGAACCCTGCCGTTCGTTGACGCAGACAAAATTGGTATTCATGGTCACAGTTACGGTGGCTATATGACACTTATGACAATGTTTAAAGCTGGTGACTATTTCAGTGCCGGCGTTTCTGGGGCTCCAGTGACCGACTGGCGCTTATATGATACCCATTATACCGAGCGTTACATGGGTAATCCAAACACAGAAAATGATGCGTATACTGCTTCCTCTGTGTTCCCTTATGCGAAAGACCTAAAGGGTGACTTGTTAATTTATCATGGAATGGCAGATGACAACGTGCTGTTCACCCATTCAACCATGTTGTACAAGCACCTGCAGGACTTAGCTATTCCTTTTGAAACTATGGATTACCCAGGTAAAAAGCATGGCCTTAGAGGTAAGCAAACCGGCATTCACTTATACAAAACCATAACAAACTTTTTTGAGCGAACACTAAAGTAAAAAGTAGTTGAGGTTTTAATGATGAAGAGCGGGCTTTACTAAAAGCCCGCTCTTTTTTTATGAGAACATTTGCGAGGCTAAGTTCTTCTGTACCGCTTGGGCAGATGAAGCGCTTAGTTCTATTTCGATGGCATCAGATTTTCCAGATAACCAAATTTTGAGTTCTGCATCTGTGTCAAAATGCCCTGCTGTTTCAACAATAAACTGAGTAATCGACTTATACGGAATAGAGTGATAATTCACTTTTCGCCCCGTAAGCCCTTGCTTGTCGATTAAAATTAAACGCTTATTTGTAAACACACTCAAATCTCTTACAAGCTTAAATGCCGATGTAACCGTTTCGTTGTCTGCTAGGATAGGAGATAACTCTTCTTGTACGTCTTCAGCACTAGTTTCACTAGCATTTCCCATAATGGTGTCGAACAAACCCATACTCTTATTCCTTTTAGGCTGAGGCGAGTTTAACTCGCCATTGAACTCTATGCGCTAAGGGCTTGGGCTTATCAAGCGCGAAACCTTGTCCAAAGTCTACCTGAAGCTCTCTAAGAACATCCGTGGTCGCCTCATCAACTACAAACTCAGCAACGGTTTTCTTACCCATGCTATGCGCAATGTTGTTTATAGCAGTTACTGTAGCACGGTCGATAGGATCGTAAACAATGTTTCGCACAAACGAGCCGTCAATTTTCACATAGTCTACGTCGAGATTTTTCAAATACGTAAACGACGACATACCTGCACCAAAGTCATCTAGTGCAAAGCTACAACCGAGGTCTCTTAGTGTTGAAATGAAATCTCGCGCCGCATTGAGATTGGTTACGGCAGTGGTTTCTGTTATTTCGAAACAGATCTTTTCAGCGGGCACTGTAGTGCTTTGAATGAGTTGCGCTATTTTTTGCAGCGCAACGTCATCACCTAAGGTTATTCCCGAAAGGTTTATCGCCACTTTCCCAACGTTATCTAAATGAGAGGGGTGAGCTTCTAAAATGCGAATTGTATTTTTCACCACCCACATATCTACCTTGCTCATCAACCCGTGACGTTCGGCCAAGGGAATGAATAGCCCTGGGCTCACCAAACTACCTGCTTCGTTACGAAGGCGCAGTAAAATTTCGTAATGCTGTAGGTGCGTGGTTTTCGACGCATTTTTATGACAAAGCGGCATAATTGCCTGACTAAACAACTCAAACCCATCGTGCTGTAGGGCCCTGTGTAGAGTTTGGAGAAGACTGTTTTCGTTGTCGTCAATAGCATTTTGGTTGTCGCTATCACTATGAATAACATACCGATTTCGACCTAGCTGTTTTGCTTTATAGCAGGCGTTATCTGCTGCTTTTATCAGCGACTCTGCGTTTTTTGTGTTGGCATTAATTTCGATTACACCAATACTTGCGCCAATAAAAAACATTTTATCGTCGTAGAAGAAACGGTAGTTCGATATGCTCTCAAGTAAGTTATCTAGTCGCTTTTTAACGTCGTCTATACACTGATTCTTGAAAATAATACAAAACTCATCGCCGCCTATTCTCGCTAATAGATCGTAGGATCGAACGTGGTTTTCAAAAATCCCCGCAACTTCTCTCAGCAGTTTGTCGCCCGCAGGGTGCCCGCAGCTGTCATTAACAAGCTTAAAGCGGTCCATGTCGATAAAGCACATTACGCTTTCTTTGCTTGTGTTGCCTGTTTGGGGGCTTGTTTGAGGTTGTATTGTTGGTTGTATTTGCCCAGTGCTTTCTTTGACTAAGCTAATTTCATTTTTCAAAGGTTCAGTATCGAGACTATCGACAACGCGGATTTCTTTTAAAATGTTTCGAAGCGTTGCATCAAAGGCATAGCGATTGAGCAAGCCAGTTAACTGGTCATGATTGGCTTGAAACGTTACCTTTTCCTGCAGCGCGAGCTCTTCGGTAACATCTCGTGCTATCCCTTCTATGGCGATAATGCGCTTGTTCTCATCGAGTATGGGGGTGTCTGAAAATTCGATAATACACTCTCGCCCCTGATGATTGGCGTACCTTACCAAATAAGGAGAAGGCTTTTGCCCATGTGCAATCAAGCGACGTATTTCTAAAGTTTCATCAGGAATTTGACGCACGAACTTTGGTTCGTTGTTGCAAAAGTCATCAGGCTCATACCCAAGCAGCTGCTCAACTCCAGCGCTAACATAGGCAAACTTATGGTTGCTCTTTTTGGTGTAAACAAAGTGTCGACGCATACCATCAACAAGTCGTCTGTATCGTTCTTCGCTGTGAGCTAAATCCTGCTGTGCTTTAAAGCGTTCAGAAACATCTCTCACTGTAATAGCGATATTATCCCCTGCCTTTACCACCTGCACTTTCAGCCAGTCTGGTGTTACTTCTTTATTTTCAACGGCTACGTAAGCTTCATAGGGAGTGCCGGTTTTTGCGACATGGGCTACTTTCGTTAAAATATCGCCAAGCGCTAAAAACTGCGCCTGTTGTGCTAACGTCATTGCTTTAAGCTTTTCGATACCCCCCCTGAAAATAACCGCACTGTGCGAGTTCGACTCAACTAGAACATAGTCGTCCTTATTAGGCTGATAGATTAATAGCGCATCTAAAGAAGCTTCACTTGCTGTCACGTAACGCTGCTGACTATCTGACAGTCGCACGGCGCCTTTAAGCTGCTTATGAAAAATGTAACTTACCAAGACAGACATAAGTAAGCCCACTGCAATAACGAGCATGCCAGGGTTATATGGGCTAAGCTGCGACTGCATCGATAAAGAAATCGGCCGCTCTAGAAACTGAAATTCGGGAAGCGTTATTTGCGTACCGTCGCTAACAAACTCTCCGCTCTGAAAAAGAACGTCTTCTTGCGCAGTAAGCTCGAAGTTAAATTGAGGGCCTACCAACTCACCTAGCATCACGCCTAAGATAGTTTGTACATCAAACCCTGCCACTATGTAGCCGTGCTCTGGCTCTTGCGGGCTAATGCTACGCCCAATCAAAATATAATGGTGTTGAGTTAATTCTGAAAACGTTAGCGTACTGGTGAATGTCTCTGTTACAGCATCGATAGTCATGCCTACCGCTGCCATGGGCTTACCAATGAGGGCATTTGAAATACGTGTTTTAGCGGCAAATGATGGCGTAGCTACCCATTCAATTCGCCGGTCAGCATTAATATACACGAGAGAACTGAATCCTCGCTGCATCCCCATTAATGACATAGATTGGGCATTGAACCAGTCTTTTTTGTTTGGTTCAAAAGAGGGCCACGTGCGCATCAAATTAGTTACGGCTTGAATACGCTCTGTAGAAAAGACTTCTAGGCTGATCATGACTTGCTCAGCCACCGACTGCGCTTTTGATATCCTTGCGCTTTTTTCTTCCTTTTTTATATAAACACCGGCAGATACGAATAACACCGCAAGAAAAATGAATAACATCAATGGCAATGCATATACCCGATGATTCATTTGTTTAAACATAGCGTCATCTCAAAATAATTAGCGCTAAATAGTAGCGTTCAAATATTAAATTAATATGAACTACCCTCATTCGCTCCCGCAAAACAGGCAGCTTATCTTATGGATAGGTGCATGCAGATTGGTATTGTTAGCGGTAAGTGATAAGTTAAAGTAAAAAGATGAAAGAGACACTCTGTATGACATCACGGGTCAACTTTGAAAGTGTAAAACACGCTCACGAACGCATAAAAAATAATATAAAACGCACACCTATTGTTGAATCATCACTGTTGAATTCATGGATGGGCCATCGAATTTTATTTAAAGCCGAATGCTTACAAACTATCGGCGCCTTTAAAATTCGTGGCGCGATGAATTTTTTGGCGACTTTAAAAGAGCAAAACCGGCTTCCGGCTCACGTGGTAGCAAATAGTTCTGGCAATCATGCACAAGCGGTTGCCTATGCCGCGGCACATTTTGGTATTACCGCCACTATTTTCGCCAGTGAAAACATATCCCCTATTAAAGCAGCTGCCACCAAAAGTTACGGTGCCGAGCTAAAACTTTTCGCTACACGACCTGAAGCTGATGCTGCGGTAAAAGAAGCTGCGAATGCTGCAGATACTGTATGGATCCCACCTTTTAACCATGAAGATATTGTTGCCGGGCAAGGCACAGCAGCGTTAGAGGCACTAGAAGATGCTGGCGACGTAGACGCGGTTTTTGCGCCCTGTGGTGGTGGTGGCCTTTTAGCCGGCACATTATTAGCCACACGAGCACTTCAACCAAATGCGCTGGTCATTGGCGCTGAGCCGGCAGCGGCTAACGATGCATCTATGTCCCTTCAAGCAGGAGAAATTGTTGCCCTTGAGCATACGCCGAATACATTAGCCGATGGTGCAGCAACACCGTCGGTTGGCGATATTACTTTTGAGTTATTGCAGCAACTCGACGATTTTTACGAAGTTGATGAGCTTCAAATAGCCTATTGGACTCAATGGCTACACCATTTATTGAAGTTACATATTGAGCCCACCTGCGCCATGACAATGGCAGCCGTAGCATCATGGGCAGCCAATACCCCTCCTGGAAAAACGGCATTAGTGATGCTTTCAGGGGGCAATATCAGTCAGGCGTCCATGGCGGCTATTTGGGAACGAGATTTTTTACTACAACCTCCAATAATAAATTTTGACGACAGTATAGAAGAATAATGATGAAGACAATTGCAATGAAAAAGCTCCTGAGCGGCCTTACACTCGCCGCATCGTGTATTGCGCTGAATTATGCCAATGCGGCTACTTTGGTAAGTAATGTCAAAGGCTACACCCTGAATGATAAGGGCAACCTTATTCAGTTCAGCAATTTAGTGATGGACGAAGGAAAAGTAGTGGCACTGGATGTGCAGCCGAAAAATTACGACATTGAAAGCACCATAGATGGTGGCGGCAAAGTGATGCTTCCAGGGCTTATCGACGCCCATGGTCACCTTCTTGGCCTCGGGGCAAACCTGTTAGAGGTGAACTTGAGAGAAAGCACCAGTGCGGCTAACGCTGCTAAAATGGTTGCTGATTATGCGTTTGCCAATACTACTCAGCAGTGGATAACCGGCCGCGGCTGGAATCAAGAGTTGTGGAGCGACCGTGCATTTCCTACGGCAAAGGATTTAGACAGCGTAGTATCAGACCGCCCCGTGGTGTTAACTCGCGTTGACGGGCACGCTGCTTGGGTAAACAGTAAAGCCATGGAAATTGCAGGTATTACGAAAGACACCCAATCTCCTGTGGGTGGCGAAATTATTAAAGATGCCGAGGGTAATCCTACTGGGGTATTTATTGATAACGCCTCTATGCTAATAGAAAAACATCTTCCTTCGGCCAGTAATGCTGTGTATCAGCAGCAGCTTGATGCAGCCTCAGAGCATTTATTAGCTAACGGCATTACCTCCATGCACGACGCTGGTATAAGCCGCGACGTATACGATTTTTATTTAAAAGAATCTGTAGAAAGTGAACTCGCCATTCGCATTTATGCCATGGTAAGTGCTACCGACCCTGAATTAAGTACTATGTTAGGTAACGGTACTATCAGAGATAAAGACGACTATTTGTACATCCGCTCGGTAAAGGCTTATGGCGATGGCGCTCTTGGTAGTCGTGGTGCTGCGCTTCTAGCCCCCTATTCAGATGCGCCGCATCAACATGGGTTATTGCTTACTCAACCAGAAGATATGACAAACCTTTTTACCACAGTCATTGGAGCTGGCTTCCAGCTGAACTATCACGCGATTGGTGACAAAGCTAACCATGTCGCGCTAAATGAATTTGAAAGCACATTTAAACGTATTGGTGGCAGCGAGTTGCGCAATCGCATTGAGCACGCGCAAGTTATTGCACCTGATGATTTAGCTCGCTTTTCTGATTTAAAAGTATTGCCTTCCATGCAGCCAACCCACGCCACAAGCGATAAAAACATGGCAGAAGATCGTATTGGTAAAGATCGAATGAAAGGGGCATATGCATGGAAAACGTTACTAAATTCTGGCATCGCGCTGCCACTTGGGTCAGATTTCCCAGTAGAGCTCGCTAATCCGTTTTACGGACTGCATGCAGCAGTGACGCGTCAAGACAGAGACAATCAGCCGGTTAAAGGCTGGTATGCCCATGAGGCACTTTCTATAGAGCAGGCATTTAAAGGCTTTACCCTTGATGCCGCTTATGCCGGCCATATGGAAGATACATTAGGCACACTTACTGAGGGTAAATGGGCAGACTTTATCTTGGTAGACCAAGATATTTTTACCATTGAGCCGAAACATATTTGGAAGACTAAAGTACTTTCAACCTATGTAGCCGGTGAGCAAGTGTTTTCGCTAACCAATGACTAAAAACAGCCTGCTTACAAAAGGGATAGGCGGCATAGGTGCCGCTTTGCTTGTGCTCAATGGTTTGATCGGCGCAGGCATTTTTGCCCTACCGGCCAAAATGGCAGCGGAGCTAGGAGCGTTCAGCCCCTATATTTTCCTGATTTTTGGTGCCTTAATGCTCACTATCGTGTGGTGTTTTGGTCAACTTGCCATTTTTTATCAGGAAACGGGCGGTCCTGTTGTTTACGCTAGAAAAGGGTTTGGCGATGCTGCGGCCTTTCAAACCGGGTTTGTTTACTATCTTGCCAGAGCTACCGCGATAGCAGCCAATATGCATGTGTTGCTGCTATATGCTGGATATTTATGGCCAGAAATTAATACCGGCATGGGTAAGTCGCTGGCAATTATTGCACTTACGAGTTTATTGATATTTGTCAATATTGTGGGCTTGAAAGCGGCTATGCGCTCTCTCGACACAATTTCTGTTTTAAAGCTGTTACCTTTTATCGCCCTTATTGGTGTGGGCTATTGGCAGCTTGATTTCTCTACAGCTACAGCGGCAACAACTCCTGCATTAGATACTATTTCAGCAGGTGCTCTAATTACTCTGTATGCCTTTATCGGTTTTGAAACTGTCGTGGTAACCAGTGGTGAAACTAACTCGCCAAAGAAAACAATTCCCAGAGCACTTATGCTCACAGTGTCAGGCATCGCTCTGTTTTACTTTTGTGTGCAGTGGCTTTATTGGCACACTGTTGGCGCAGAAACACCAGACAGTGCGCCCCTTATTGCGTTAGCCAACATTATTTTTGGCAAAACAGGCGCCCTTGTTATGACATTGACAGCTGTTGTGTCTGTAGCCGGTAACTTACTGGCGAATATGATATCAACATCTCGCCTAACGTACTCGATGGCCCGTCAATCTCTCATTCCGAAGCACTTGGGTAAAAACTGGCTAGGCAAGGTACACGGTGAGTTTGCCACTCCCTATATTTCGGTATTAGTGCTGGGTGTATTCGCTGGTCTAATGGCACTGAGTGGAAGTTTTGTATGGCTGGCTATTTCAAGCGTATTAGCAAGGCTTGTGGTGTACGCGGTGTGTGTAATTGTTCTCATAAAGGCGCAGCATCAGCGCACCTACTCCCCTAATATTATTAAGCGGTTTATCCCCTTTATTGCACTGATTGTATGCATCTGGTCTATCAGTCAGTCATCGATGAATGCGTGGCTGTTTTTAATGGGCGAATTAGCCGTTGGTGCCATTTTGTATTGGATTTGCAGCAAGACCGCGAATGACTGAATAATAAGCTGAACAAAAAACTAAATAAAGAGCCAGACAAATGCTGAGTGGATAAACCACCGGCACAACCCGCATGAAAAACAATGTAAATAAAGAAGAGAAATAGAGTGAAGATTGTCGTTATACCCGTCACCCCATTTTCCCAAAATTGTTCACTTATTTGGGATCCAAGCTCAATGAAGGGCGCCTTTGTCGACCCTGGTGGTAATGTGGAGCAACTGATTAAAGCTGCCAAAGATAATCACGTTGAGATAGAAAAAATAATACTAACTCACGGCCATCTTGATCACGTTGGTGGAACAACTGCTATTGCTTCGCATTTTAATGTTCCAATTATCGGTCCACATAAAGGCGATAAGTTTTGGCTAGATGGGTTAATGCAACAGAGTCAGATGTTTGGATTTCCACCAGCCTCGCCTTTCGAGCCTACCCAATGGTTAAACGATAACGACACTATATCTGTTGGCACGCTTACGCTAGAGGTATTGCATTGTCCAGGGCATACACCGGGTCATGTGGCGCTAGTAGAGCGCAGTAGCAATAGAATAATAGTGGGCGATATTATTTTTGCAGGCTCTATTGGCCGTACCGATTTTCCGCAAGGAAATCAGCAGCAGCTTATCGACTCGATTAAGCGAAAAATTCTCTCGCTTCCAGAGGATATGATGATTTATCCGGGCCACGGACCTACTACCACAGTGGGAACAGAAAAAGCGACCAATCCCTACGTATCGGGACAGTGGGGATAAGCATTTTATATAACCAGGCCATGCGCAAACATGGCCCGCCCATATATTTTTACTCGTATGCCCCACTGGCATAATGCAACTCATAGCTATGACTGTAAATTTCTAGGATATTGCCAAACGGGTCTTCCATATAAATCATGCGATAAGGCTTTTCGCCAGGATAATAATAACGCGGAGCTTTCATACGTTTTTTACCCCCTGCCGCTACAATTTTATCTGCAAGGCCTTCAACATCTGGATCTTGAACACAAAAATGGAAAATACCCGTTTTCCAGTATTCAAAGTTATCTTCAGGATTTTGTTGGTCTTTAAACTCAAATATCTCAACGCCTACTCGGTCGCCTGTCGATAAATGAGCTATGCGAAATTTCTCCCAACCAGCACCAAACACATCAGTACACATTTCACCAATAGCTGAATCGTCTTCGAGGATTTCTGTTGGCTTCATGATCAAATACCAGCCAAGTACCTCTGTATAAAACTTAACTGCTGCATCTAAGTCGGGTACTGATAGCCCAATATGAGAGAACGTGCGTGGATACGGTGTTTTAGTCATGTCGTTCACGAGTACTTCCTTAACGCATTGCTGCGTAGTGTAAGTCTTAAAAGAAAACTTGGAACCTCTTCTATCTGGCTCAAGTCAGCGTGAACACATCGTAACTAGACAGCGCTAGAATTTGAAATTATCATTATTTCTTAATTTTATAATATGAATTTATGACAATGCTAAACCCAATCTGGCTCGATACATTTATTACGCTGGCTGAGACAGGTCACTTTACTCGTACAGCAGAGCAGCGGTTTATGACACAGCCGGGAGTGAGCCAGCATATAAAAAAGCTCGAGGAAGCATGTGAATGTCAATTAGTAGTTCGCCTTGGTAAAGGTATTCAATTAACAGAACAAGGAAGAAGAGTATTTGAGTATGCGAAATCACAACAGCACCAAGAGCAAAACTTTATAGCCAGCTTAAAATTTGACGAACCTTATGAAGGGAAGTGCGTTGTGGCCTGTTCTGGCGCTATCGCCCAACGCATCTACCCCGCACTTTTAGCCCAACAGCTAAAGCACCCAAAACTAGAGATACATGTAGAAGTTGCCCCCAGACGAACCATTTTATCGGGAATTATTAATGGCACCTTCGAGCTTGGTATTGTTACAAATACTCCGAACGTTGATGAGGTATCGAGTACCTATTTAGGCGAGGAGTCCCTTGGGCTTATATTGCCAAGAGAGTTTGTGAAACACAGTAGCTTGTTTGCCTACTCACAAAAGAATACCAACATTGTTGATACGCTGAACGCGCTGGGCCTGATTAATCATCCAGATGCTGTGCATTATTTACAGCGATATATAAAAGATAGTGGTGAAGATGATTTAGCAACCATCAACCCGACTACATTAAAACAGTCTGGTTATATTAATCAACTTTCTCAAATTCTTATCCCCGTTAGTCAGGGGCTTGGGTTTACTGTATTACCTAGCAGCACGCTAGACTTTGTTGATGTTGCAGATAGGCTGACTGTTTACAAACCCAAAAACAAGGTAACCGAACCTCTGTATTGCATTCAAACGCCACACAGTATGCTGCCCGCTAGGTATAATGTGGTTAAAGATACTATTAGCGAGGTTCTGAAATAGCGTTTTCACTGCTTTTAAGTAACACTTTTATTAGGCCTACAAGCCGCCATAGCAAAGTTACGAGTCGTCTTTATTGCGTGCTTGCCATGTCGTCCGACTACTTTATATTTGCTCTTTCAATCTCAGGGTCTGGTGACAGCATTTCGGTTTCTTTTTTATGCTCGGGGACATCTACTTTACCTTTCGCAATAACTTCACCGTCTTGCCACAACTTCCACTCGCCTCTTTCATATATGTCCCATTGCTCATCATTGGTTAAAGGCTCTGTAGCAATAATACTTACAACGTCTTTAGGGGTGGTTTCGGCTGCAAAATCTATTTCTACTTCTACATCTTTCAGGCAGGCAGGACCAAATGGTGCTCTTCGGGTAATACTGGCAAGCTTGGTACTGCAAAACGTAAACAACCAATCACCATTCCCCAACAAACAGTTAAAGACACCTTGCTTGGCATAGGCTTGAGCTAATGAAACAAGAGACTCGACCAATTTCAGGGGCGATGTGTCTCGTGATAAATGCTGACGTACATGGTTCATCATGTCACAAAACATGTCTTCACTGTCGGTATCACCTACTGGCTCATACATTCCCTTTTGTGCGGAGAAATTAGGTAGCTGACCATTATGAGCAAACACCCAATACTCGCCCCAGAGTTCTCGAGCGAAGGGATGTGTGTTGGCAAGGGTAATATTGCCCACGTTTGCTTGACGAATATGGCAAATCGCGGTTTTACTTTTTATGGGTAATGTCGCCACAAAGTCTGCAATAGGCGATGTTGCACTGGGCTCAGGATCGTGAAACATGCGCACGCCTTTTCCTTCGTAAAAAGCTACGCCCCAACCGTCTTTGTGCGGCCCGGTTTCACCGCCGCGGCGGGTAAGCCCTGTAAAGCTAAAACATAGGTCGGTTGGTGTATTTGCACTCATGCCCAAAAGTTCACACACTGCTTTCTGCCCTTCTATTCCTTGGTTATCATCAAGCGAGAATACGCAAGCACGCAGTATGAATCAATAATGCAATGAATATTCAAAGCGTGTCTCTTTTTAGTCTTGTTAACGGCTATGCTATCATTCTAATGAATTAATCTTTTAAAAGCTTAAACCTTGGTTTCAATATGACAGAACAACCGAATAACCCACTCCATGGGCTTACACTTGAGAAAATTGTTACGCAGCTGTACGAGCGCTACGGATGGGAAGGGTTGTATTACAGAATTCGAATAAATTGCTTTCAAAACGACCCATCGATTAAGTCATCGTTAAAATTCTTACGCAAAACTCAATGGGCGAGAGACAAAGTAGAGCAGCTTTATATTCAGACATTTTCTTAGGCTTATTAGTGCTTAGCTACCAAAATTATTTAAGCAAATTCACTTTCGATATTGAGCCTTTTTCTTTTACTAAAAGTAATTATATTTATGCTTTTGGTGCCAACGTCTTATTTTTAATATACGCTTAAATCTGTATGCTGTATGTTCGAAAAACGGATTCCATAACAGGGAAATAAGCCATGGTTAAACAAGTTTTTTGTTTTATGATATTTGCAATCTTTGTTACGTATTGCGAGGCGGCTGTTCATACCGTTAAAGTTGTGGATCAAGAGAACAACCCAGTAAACAATGCTGTCGTGGCCTTCTACTCCAAAAGCTCCTCGCCAACTGCCGATACCAACGACATTGCTGTTATGGACCAAGTAAACAAACAGTTTCTACCCAGCGTTATCGCCATACAAAAAGGTCAGAAGGTTAAATTTCCAAATAGTGATGACATTCGTCATCATGTTTACAGTTTTTCCCCTACAAAACCTTTCGAGATAAAGCTCTATAAAGGTTCAAACGTTGCCCCTATTCTCTTCGATAAGCCCGGCATTGGAACATTAGGATGTAATATCCACGATAACATGGTGGGTCATATCTATGTTTCAGACGGTGAGGTAACTCGTGTAACCAATGCCGAAGGGGAAGCCACGTTTGACGAAGCCGTCCCAGAACGTGTAGCAATATGGCATAAAGGCCTATCTATCGATGGTAGCTTAAAAGTCAATGTCATGCTGACTGAAAAAGATGGAATAGCAACAGCAAATGTCGAACTTGTCAGTAAGGCACCGCAACCTAGCAAACGAACCTTTGGTTCTAGCCGTTTTGGGGGTTGAGGCAGCCTTTGAAATCCTATCCTCTCAATCAGCACGTATTTAGACTCTCTGCAGGACTTGTGCTGCTGTCAACGGTGGCTATTTTATTCAGCGTTTGGTCGTCTACTACAGAGCATGCCAAAAGAGAGCTTGCCGAAAGCCTGGAAGTAGCTCGTTATGTAGTCGCTGAAGTATTCAGTAATCGAGAAGAGCAGCTTTTTACGAATGCCAGTGTACTTACCGACGATTTTGGATTTAAAAGCGCAGTGGCATCGCAAGATAACGCCACCATAGCAAGTACGTTGGAAAATCATGGCAATCGCGTAGGTGCTGACGTTATGGCCCTGCTAACATTATCTGGCGACATTACCAGCAGTACTTCAGATGGCTTATTGCCTGGCCAGCAATTCCCTCACCCTCAGCTTGTAGACAACGCCCTTAAACAGGGCGGAGACAACGCATTTATCGTGCTCAACAATGAACTGTACCAAGTGTTGTTGCTATTGGTGGAAGCACCAAACCCCATTGCGATAGCGGCTATTGGGTTTAAAATTGATGCGCCCGTTCTGGAGCGTTTAAAATCGATTACGCTCTCTGAAGTGGCGATTATCGCGAAAAAAAACGACAGTATTATTTTTAAGCAGTCTACGCTATCGGAAGAACAGGACAACGTTAAGCGGGTGAATGGCGTAGAGGGTCTTTCATGGCTATCTTTTATTCCCTCTGACCAATCACAATATATCACACAGGATATTCCACTTTTTAGTGGAAACGACACGAAAATAACACTGGAATTATCTGAAAGCGCGGAAACCTTGTTTACCGAGTTTGCTACCCTGCAGAAACAAATCAGTATCATTGCTGCTCTGCTGTTAGCCGCCTCTTTAATTATTGCAGCGTTATTTGCCAAACGTATATCAAGGCCATTGCGACGTTTATCGAAAATCTCCCAAGAAATAGCCGCAGGCTTCTACAATCACAAAACCTTTGTTACCTCCCACACAACAGAAATTGCAGCGCTTTCAGACTCTTTTCAGTCTATGCAGAGCAATATTCAAATGCGAGAAGAGCAAATTCAATATCAAGCCACACACGATCTCCTTACGGGTCTCTCTAACCGCTATCACATTACAGAGATACTGAATAACAAATTTAAGCACAATGAAACATTGCAAGTTATTGGCATTAATATACTCGGCTTTCGCAACGTTAATGATGTATTTGGGTATCAAAACGGCGATTTATGCTTGCATACCCTCGCTGGCCGATTAAGTGCACTTGGGGGAGTAACAGCTAGACTAAACGGCGGTGAGTTTTTATGGATACCAACAAACCCTCTCACCAACGAAGACATAGCCTCAGTGCAAGCTGAGCTAGCAGCGCCTATCCAAGCTGAGAATGTTGTTATAACGCTAAGGTTGTCTTTAGGAGTTTTAAAGTGCCCTGAAGACGCTAATGACGCATTAACTCTACTTAAACGCCTTGCGATAACGTTGGATCACGCTCGTCACCTTCCGACACATAGGGTTCACTACAGCGCCAATTTTGACGCCGAATATACCCGCCGAATTAGTATCATCACTGAATTAAAACTGGCACTGAGCGAAGACAGCCCAGAATTATCGCTAGTGTATCAACCCAAGCTGGATCTCACTACTAACACGGTAAGCCACGCAGAGGCGCTTATGCGCTGGAACAGTGAAAAACTTGGCTTTGTCGGCCCAGATGAATTTATTCTTATCGCTGAGCAAGCTGGTCTAATTGGTGCGGTTACCGAGTGGGTAATAAAACGCGCCATCAAGGATACGAAAAACCTACTCCAAAGTGATGTTGATGTATGCGTCGCTATCAACCTCTCTGCCAAAGACATTTTAAACAAAACTCTGTTATCAGATATTAAATCGCAAATTGTTCAGGCTGGTTTAACGGCGTCTCAATTGGCCTTTGAGATCACTGAGAGTGATTTGGTGAGCGATGCAGAAGGGGTGTATAGCGAGCTGGCTTTATATCGCGACGCGGGCTTCGCGCTTGCTATCGATGACTTTGGAACTGGCTACTCGTCGCTGTCGTATTTAAAAAGCCTGCCAGTAAACGAGCTGAAAATAGATAAGAGTTTTGTCCTCAATTTAGACAAAAACCAAAGTGACCAGCAAATAGTAAAAACGATCATTGATTTAGCCCATAATTTCGATCTGAAAGTTATCGCCGAGGGTGTAGAGACTCAGGGTAGTTTGGCGCTATTACAAAAGTGGGGCTGCAACTATGCGCAAGGCTACCTTTTAAGTCGTCCTGTCCCCGTAGAGAGCTTTATTCAATGGTATAAAGATAATATAAACACTGATTGGTTTTCATTATGAAACACTACTTTTTTGTACTGAGCGCATTAGTTTGCTTAATAGCCAGCAACTATGCATTAGCCGGCGATGGCAAGCTACTCGCTACTTCAGGGCTTGTGCAGATTGAGGGCTCAGGAGGCGGCGGTATTGTTCCATGGGCAACATTATCCGGCTACGACACACAAGATGAAATTTCGGTAAGCGCGGTAATGACCCAAGTTGACCTTGATGATTATCGCCTAAACGTGATGGGAGTTTCTGCCTCTTTTTACGACCGTGTTGAAATAAGCGCTGCGCATCAACGTTTCGATTTGAAACAGCTTGGCGGTGACATCAGACAAAATGTAATAGGTGTAAAATACCGACTTTATGGCGATGCAGTATATAGCAACTTCCCGCAAATAAGCATTGGCCTTCAGCATAAGAAATTAGAAGATGGCGCAATAGCCGACTTACTCGGCGCTGACTCTTCATCTAGCGGCACCGACTATTATATTGCTGCGACGAAAATACATTTAGGCGCTATTGCAGGCTTTAATGCGGTATGGAATGTTACGGCACGAGCCACAAAAGCCAATCAACTTGGGTTGCTAGGTTTTGGCGGAGCGCAGAATAGTGACCATGAGATTATGCTTGAAGCCTCCGCTGGCGTTTTGCTTTCCCGAAATGTCGCGGTAGGCATGGAGTATCGGCAAAAGCCCGACAACCTTGGGTTAGGCGAAGAAGACTGGATAGACTACTTTGTAAGTTACATTCCCAACAAACACATCGCGCTTACGCTTGCGTGGGCAGAATTAGGCAGTATTGCTGGCGCTGAGGATCAAAATGGTCTTTACCTCTCAATAAACGGTCAACTGTGGTGACATCATGTTTAAATTAAGAATTATTTCGCTAAGCGGCTTATTGGGTATGTGCTGCATGGGAGCGTTATTAGCCGGCTGCGCCAGCCAATCAAATTCCGTTTACCATCAGCTAGGAGGTAATGAGAAGGTAGAGCAAATCGTCGAAAACTTCGTTGTTGAGATTGAGCGCGACCCTGTCATTTTAGCTTACTTTGAGGGTGCGGATATCAACCGCTTTGTTGAAAAATTAAGTGAACAGATATGCTCTCGTACCGGCGGACCGTGCTCTTACACTGGCGACACTATGGCACAAGTTCATGGTGGTATGAACATTACCGAGGCCGATTTTAACCGCACTGTAGACTTACTCATAAATGCCATGAACAAAGCCGACGTGCCGCATCGGTTGCAAAATAAGGTACTAAGGGCGTTAGCACCAACTCGCGATGAAATGCTTTATTTATAAGTTTTATCAGCAATAAAAGAGGCTGTGACGCACTCTTTTATTGCTACAGTTCATGTTGCTACGTGTTGTTAAATGCATAGCATAAACACATGATTCTGGCATCAACAGATAGTATCGGCACAGCCTAAAAGATTAAGCATCGTTATATAACGTGCTTATCCATTTTTCTTCGTTGATAAAATTCCAACTCCACTGTGCCCACTTATCTTCAAGCCCCATGCTTTTGATATCATCTAAGGTTTTTCCGTCTTGCTTAAGGGCTTTAACATAGTCA
This sequence comes from Alteromonas sp. RW2A1, assembly GCF_001886475.1. NCBI lineage: Bacteria > Pseudomonadati > Pseudomonadota > Gammaproteobacteria > Alteromonadales > Alteromonadaceae > Alteromonas > Alteromonas sp. RW2A1. The sequence continues at coordinate 3,536,797 of NZ_CP018031.1, forward strand.
AAGGTTTCGCTGATCATATTAAGAAAGGTGGCGTACTCGGCTTTTGAGCCCACTTTTCCGTGGCCCGGAATGATAATGGTGTCATCGTCTATTTTATTCAAAAGATGTTGAACCGACTCCATGTAACCCTCTACATTTCCTCCAGCGCCTTGGTCGATGTACGGGAACATGCCGTTGAAGAACAGATCCCCTGTATGCATAACATTAGGCTGCTCGAACCAAACAACACTGTCTCCATCGGTGTGCCCTACAGGAAGGTGCATGACATGTAGCGTTTCGTTATTAAAATATATCTTTATGCCGTCTTCATAAGTCACTGCTGGCAGAGCTTCAGGCTTAACATTTTCATCGCCAGCTAAACGAACACGAACGTTTTCGTGAGCAAATATCGTGGCGCCCTTGTGGCTATGGAAAAAGGCATTCGAGCCAGTGTGATCACCGTGATAATGGGTGTTTATCACATACTTAGGTTTGTCGCTGCCAAGCTCTCCAAGCTGTGCTGCAATTTTTTCCGCAAGCGGAGCAAACTGATCATCAATAATAAGCACGCCATCCTCACCGGCTGATACGCCGATATTTCCACCCATACCCGTTAGCATATGAACGGCTCCTTTGATGGGTGTCGCTTTTACCTCTACATTGGCAAAGCGATCTTGGGCATACGCCGAAGAGATCGGAGAGATAATTGACGATATAGCCGCTACCGCTGTAGCAGCGATTAAAGCTTTCGCTATCAACGGTTTTTTCTTTGCTGTTTTCATTACGCGTTCCTCTGGGCATTATTAGTACTTAAGTTCTACACCTAAGTTCTTCACTTAAGTTTTCTGTACGAGTTCTAGTGACGTGTAGGGTAAAGCGCTTCGTGTTTAGAGCCGTATTTACCTCAGTCGCTACTTTACGATGTAACTTATACCCTCAAATAGTTAAACCTGTTCACTTTAACCTTCCCTTGGCATTAAAGCGTGCTTTCACCGTCAGGAATATCTCCTATATAAGCAAACCTAGGTACTGTTTCATTATTTAACTCTACAGACTCTGTAAACATCTCTAGTGGACGAACCCACAGTTCACGATCGCCATAGCAAGGCCTATACACGACCAACTTAGATTCATCTTCTGAATGTGTGGCCACCTCATATACGTCGTACAAATGGCCCTTGTAGTGTTTGTAGCGCCCTGGCGCAATCAATAGTTGTGTATCCACCAGATACTCCTTTTAAGTTTTTATTTGCGTCTCGTCTTCAAAAGCAAACGCTAGTTGTTGAGTTGACTGTTCCGCCGCTAAGCCAATGTGAATACCTACTAAACGTATACCTCGGCCTTTAGCACGCTCAAAAGCTTCCTTCATTAAAGTAGTAAAGTAATCCTCATCGAGAGTTCCATGACGGTGCTCTACCGTGGTCAGTTGGAAGTCATTAAATTTAAGCTTTACACCTTGGGTTCTCAATCGAACAGGTTTGCCTGTGCGTTTTTTATGATTTTCCATTCTGTCACGTAGCTTTTCCAGTAACGATGGTAGGAACGCATTGCATTGCTCAAGGGTTTGAATATCATCACTTAACGTGCGCTCTACCCCTATCGACTTTCTTTCTCGCGATACAGAAAGCTCTCGCTCGTCTATGCCATGAGCACGTTCCCACAACACGCTGCCAAATTTACCGAGCTCTTTTTGAATACGCTCGAATGGGTATTGGCGCACATCATTACAGGTATTAAGCCCCATACGAGCGAGCTTTTGCATGGTGACTTTGCCCACTCCGGGTATTTTTTTAAGCGGCATGTTGCGAACGAACTCATCTAACTCATCCGGCGTGATGACACAAATACCGTCTGGTTTGTTTTCATCGCTTGCAACCTTTGCCACAAATTTACAGGGTGCGACACCCGCAGATGCCGTAAGGCCAAGTTCGCTTTGAATTCTTGCCCGTATTTCCTCGGCTATTAAGGTAGCGCTGCCGCCACAAAACTGGCTGTTAGTAACATCAAGATATGCCTCGTCTAATGACAAGGGTTCAATAAGGTCGGTATAGTCGGCGAAAATTTTTCGGATTTTTTGAGATTCACTAGCATAAGCATCCATGCGTCCTTTCACTAAGGTAAGATTTGGGCACAGTTTCATGGCATAAGCGGTAGCCATTGCGCTACGTACGCCATATTTTCTCGCCGGATAGTTGCAGGTAGAAATAACGCCTCTTCGGTCGGAACTCCCGCCGATAGCAATGGGGATATTCTTAAGCGCAGGATTATCCCGCATTTCCACTGCGGCATAAAAACAATCCATATCAACGTGGATGATTTTTCGCATTCAAACTCGCATTGCGGTACTAGGATGCTTATAAGTGTATGCTAATACCAAACTGTACATTTAGACAGTATAGTAGCGACTAGCGATGACTTAATCCAGTAAGACGTGCCCTGCAGCTTGCAGAAAAAAGCCGCTAGTAGATAACTAACGGCTTTGTGTATAAAGCAAAAGATGTTTGAGGGCGTCTTTGCCTATAAAATTTGGTTTTGCTTCCATTCGTTCAATTTTTTCTGACGCGCTTCTTCTTTTTCCATACGTGATTTTTTGCGATCACAAGGCTCTGGGCAGTCGCACGCTTTTTCAATTCCAATCGCGCCTAGTCCACCACAGCTTCCTGAAATAGTTTTTCGCTGCACAAGGTAACCTATGGCCATAGCAGCAACCATTGTTAAAAAGAAACCAAATGCGAGAATAAATGTAGACATAACTACCTCTTAATTGTGAACTGTCACTAGTTTATCAAATTCTGGCGACGCATACTCCTCAAAACTATCTTCTGTGCGACGAATGAGAAATACCGCCAGGTTTTCTCTTTCGGCAATTTCAATAGCCTGTTCCCACCCCATTACATTAAATGCCGTGGCAAGGCCATCAGCCGTCATTGATGAGGGATGCACAACAGTGACAGACACTAAGTTATGGGAAATTGGGTAACCTGAAGTGGGGTCAATAAGATGAGAGTATCTTTTCCCGTCTTCTTCATAGTAATTTCTATAATCACCTGAAGTAGCGACAGCATTTGTGCCAATAGATACAACTTTCTGTATCGCTCGCTCGGTGGTGACAGGCTTTTCAATAGCAATTAACCATTCACTTCCGTCACCTCGCAAGCCTTTAACCCGCATTTCGCCGCCTATCTCCACGAGATAGTTTTCAATATTATAGTGCTCAAGTATTTCTGCTACTTCGTCAACACCAAAGCCTTTAGCAATGGTAGATAGGTCGACATACAGCATAGGATGACGCTTTTTAAGTCCGCTAGGGGTACTTACTAGCTTTTCATAGCCTACATAATCGCGAATATCATTGATATCGTCTTCGCTAGGTGCCTTTTCTGGGCGTTTTGTGGGTCCAAACCCCCATAAGTTTACGAGCGGTCCGACAGTCACGTCTAATACGCCGCCGCTAAGTTTCGCCAAACGCAAGGCTTCATTTACAACCAATAAAGTATCACCAGACACAGAAAAATTGTCAGTGTAGCGATATTGATTAAAGCGAGACAATTCAGAAGTAGGATCGTATGTAGACATCATTTTGTTTACATCCACCAAGCGTGCATCAATCTGTGACTGAAGGCCCTCTACTGCTTTTCCGTCCGCCGCTATATATTTAACGTTATAAGTTGTGCCCATGGTTTGCCCTTGCAAATGCACAACAGGACGACTGTCATCACTGCAGCTTGCAAGCATGACCATGCTGATGGCTATAACCGCTAAAAGAATTCGAACAAAAAATCGAATCACACTATGTTCCTTACTTTATCTTTAGCACAAACAAAAAAGGGGCTTACGCCCCTTTTTTACAACTTAATTGCGTAGATTAACCACCGAAGTCATCTAGCATGATGTTCTCGTCTTCAACACCTAAATCTTTAAGCATGTTGATAACGGCAGCGTTCATCATAGGTGGCCCACACATGTAGAACTCACAGTCTTCTGGCGCTGGGTGGTCTTTGAGATATCTCTCAAGTAACACTTGGTGAATGAATCCAGTCTCACCTTCCCAGTTGTCTTCAGGCTGTGGATCTGAAAGTGCCACGTGCCACTCAAAATTCTCATTTTCAGCCGCTAACTCGTCGAAATCTTCTGTGTAGAACATTTCACGAAGTGAACGTGCACCGTACCAGAAGCTCATCTTACGTGAAGATTTTAAACGACGTAATTGGTCGAAGATGTGCGAACGCATTGGAGCCATACCGGCACCACCACCAACGAATACCATTTCGTTATCAGTGTCTTTCGCAAAGAATTCACCAAATGGACCAGAAATCGTTGCTTTGTCACCTTCTTTAAGACTCCAAATGTACGATGACATTTTACCAGCAGGCAGGCTTAGATTATTAGGCGGCGGCGTAGCAATACGCACGTTCAACATAATAATGCCTTCTTCCTCTGGGTAATTGGCCATGGAGTAAGCACGAATTGTCTCTTCGTCAACTTTAGACTCAATGTCAAAGAAGCCAAATCGCTCCCAGTCACCGCGATACTCTTCAGGGATATCAAAATCCTTGTACTTAACATGGTGAGCTGGTGCTTCGATTTGAATATAACCACCCGCACGGAAAGGTACACTTTCGCCGTTAGGAATTTTAAGCTTAAGTTCTTTGATGAAGGTTGCTTTGTTATCGTTAGAGATAACTTCACAATCCCATTTTTTAACACCAAATACAGATTCTTCTAGCTCAATCTCCATGTCTTGCTTAATAGCTACCTGACATGAAAGACGACAGCCTTCGCGTGCTTCGCCTTTAGTGATGTGATCTAGCTCAGTAGGCAATATCTCACCGCCGCCTGAGTGCACATCTACACGGCACTGACCACAAGAGCCACCGCCACCACATGCTGAAGATACGAAGTACCCTGCATCTGCCAGTGCGCCAAGTAACTTACCGCCTGGCTCAGTTTTGATTGCTTTGTCTGGATCGCCATTAATCGTAATAGTCACGTCACCACTAGGTACCAACTTCGACTTGGCAAACATGATGATGAATACTAGTGCCAATACAATGGCAATGAACATGGCGACGCCTAGATAAATTTCTACGTTATTCATTTAAATGCTCCCGAGCTCGATTAAAGCTGAATACCAGTGAATGACTGGAAGCCAAGCGCCATTAGGCCCGCAATCATGAATACAGATCCAAGACCACGAATACCATCAGGCATATCGGCATATTTCAGCTTTTCGCGTACAGCGGCCAACAGCACAATGGCAATTGCCCAACCGATACCACTTCCTACGCCGTAAACCACACTTTCGCTCAAGTTATATTCGCGTTGAACCGCAAATGCAACACCACCAAAGATTGCGCAGTTAACGGTGATCAACGGCAAGAATATACCAAGTGCGTTGTATAGCGCTGGGAAGAACTTGTCCAAACTCATTTCTAGAATTTGAACCAATGCAGCGATTACACCGATGAACGTAAGAAAGTTAAGAAAACTTAAGTCTGCTTCTGGGAAACCTGCCCAAGCTAGCGCACCAGGAGCAAGTATGTTTACGTAAATTATTTGGTTCACAGGTACTGAAATACCAAGAACAACAATTACCGCAACACCAAGACCCATTGCAGTTTTTACTTTCTTAGATACCGCCAAGAAGGTACACATACCTAAGAAAAGTGATAACGCCATGTTCTCAACAAAAATTGAGCGAACAAATAACGACAAATAATGTTCCACGACTTACTCCTTAGGCTCTACTTGCTCTGGACGGATGGTACGGATAAACCAAATCATACCGCCGATTAAGAAGAATGAACTGAATGGCAGTATTAATAGCCCGTTACCCTGATACCAACCACCATTTTGTACAAGTGGAAGGATCTCAAAACCAAGAATAGTACCGAACCCGAACAGTTCTTTAATTGTACCGATAACAACAAGGACGAAAGAATATCCTAAACCGTTACCAATACCGTCAAGGAAACTCATAAGAGGTGGGCTCTTCATTGCGTAAGCTTCCGCACGGCCCATTACAATACAGTTTGTAATAATGAGGCCAACGAATACCGACAGTTGCTTCGATATTTCATAGGAATACGCTTTCAATATTTGGTCAACAACGATTACCAAAGACGCAATAATTGTCATCTGAATGATAATTCGCACGCTCGACGGTATCTGATTACGTATTAGTGAGATAAACAAGTTAGAGAACGCTACAACGCTTGTAAGCGCCAATGACATTACCAACGCCGTTTCTAGCTTGGTGGTAATTGCCAGTGCTGAACATACCCCTAATACCTGAAGGGCGATCGGGTTGTTGTCCAATATCGGCCCAAAGAGGGCCTTTTTCATTTCTTTAGTATCTGCCATGAGACTTCCCTTATGAACGCCATGCTTGGTTCTTCAGGAACTGGCCGAAGCCTTGCTCGCCTACCCAGTAACGAATTGTATTTTCAACACCGTTACTAGTAAGGGTTGCACCTGAAAGCGCATCAATTGTGTGAGGATTGCTTGGGTTCGCATTTTTAACTACACGAATAGCAACTTCGCCATTTTCGTATATTTCTTTGCCGTCCCATTTTTCCTGCCACGATGGATTTTGAACCTCACCGCCAAGCCCTGGTGTTTCTTTTTGCTGGTAGTAGATTAGCTCGCGAACGGTTTTTCCGTCTGCATCTAATGCTAAGAAACCATACATAAGATCCCATAGACCGCTGCCGTGAACAGGCAAGATGATGCGAGATACTTCACCTTGTGCATCACGCACCAAGTAAACACTGGCAACGTCAGGACGACGTTGGAATCCAACGTTACTATTCGTCACTTTTGTGCTGTACTCAGTTTCTTTTGCAGCCTTATACATATCGTAATCTGGCTTTGGTGCTTCAACAAACTGTCCACTGTCTAAGTTCACAAAGCGCGACTCAACACGTTCAGAATACGTACTTTCAATTTCGCTGTTGCTCATGCCCATATCGTAAAGGCCTGCAGCATTTAGGATGTTGCTCTTTTTATCTAGAGCGGCGTTTGTTTGCTGTAACGAGCGCAGGCCTACGGCCGCGCCAGATACAACAATTGAACACACTAAACATACGGCAACAACAATACCAAACGTTTTGCCTAAAGATTCTTTCTTAGCCGACACGTGCTACCCTCCGCTTGATATTGCTTTGTGCGACAAAATAGTCGAACAGTGGTGCCCACAAGTTAGCAAATAGAATCGCTAGCATCACACCTTCAGGGAAGGCTGGGTTCAATACGCGTATTAACACGGTCATGAACCCGATAAAGAAGCCGTAAGCCCACTTACCTTGATTTGTAAACGCTGCAGATACTGGATCTGTCGCCATAAAGAACATGCCGAATGCAAGACCACCCACAACGAAGTGCCAGTATGCTGGCATAGCAAACATCATATTTGTGTCGCTGCCAATAACATTAAGTAGTGTTGCGAAGAACGCCACACCTAAGCCTACACCTGCAACGATGCGCCAGCTTGCAATACCCATATACATGATGAATAAACCACCAAGAATAATGGCTAAGGTAGATACCTCACCCGCAGAACCTGAAATGGTACCGATGAAGCTATTCATCCAGTGGTCCATGTTTGAGTAATCAAGTTTGCCAGATGCTGCTTGGCTTAAAGAAGTAGCACCAGAATATCCGTCTGCTGCTACCCATACTTGGTCACCTGAGATTTGTGCAGGATAAGCAAAGTACAAGAAAGCACGACCTGATAGTGCTGGGTTAAGGAAGTTACGGCCTGTTCCGCCGAATACTTCTTTGGCGATAACAACACCAAAAGTAATACCTAGAGCTACCTGCCATAATGGAATAGTGGCTGGAAGTGTAAGAGCAAAGAGCACAGAGGTTACAAAGAAACCTTCGTTAACTTCATGCTTACGTACAGATGCGAATAGCACTTCCCAAAAACCACCTACAATAAAAGTAGTGGCATAAATAGGTAACCAGAAACATGCGCCGTAGAAGAACATGCCTAGTACGCCAGCATTTGACAAATCACCGCCAAGCGCAGTGAAAAGGCCCGCTTGCCATGTATCAGGTAATGTACCAGCACCCGCTGCAATTGCATCTTGTGCTTGGAAACCAATGTTGTACATACCAAAGAACATAGCTGGGAATGTTGCCATCCATACCATGATCATGATGCGCTTAAGATCGATACTATCGCGCACGTGAGTATTTGCTTTGTTTACTTTGCCCGGCGTGTAAAAGATGGTAGCCGCAGCTTCGTAAAGCGCATACCACTTTTCATGCTTACCACCTGGCTCGAAGTTCGGTTCGATTTTTTCTAAATACGCTTTTAAACCCATGACTTAACCCTCTTTCTCTATCGTGGCCAAACAGTCGCGTAAAATAGGAGCATAATTATATTTGCCAGGGCATACATAAGTACACAATGCCAAATCTTCTTCGTCCAACTCTAAGCAACCCAATGTCTGAGCACTGTCAGTATCTCCAGAAATCAGGTCCCTAAGCAAAAGCGTAGGAATGATATCTAGGGGCATAACGCGTTCATAATTACCAATTGGAACCATAGAACGTTCAGAACCATTGGTAGTTGTTGTCATATCAAATTTCTTGCTACCACCTAGGTGACCTAGGTATGCGCGTGTCACTGAGTGTTTGTCTGAGCCTGGAGTAATCCAACCAAAGAACTTTTTCTCGTGACCTTCTTTTAATGCTGATACTTGTGTGTGGAAACGACCTAAGAAGCCGTGAACACCCTGTGCTGTTGTACCGTTAAGTACAGAGCCAGACACAACGCGTACGTCACCGTCTACAAGTTCATTTTTTGTTAATTCTGCTAAATCAGCTCCCACCGTTGTGCGAACAAGGCGTGGATTTTTAGCTGCAGGACCGGCTAATGAAACTACACGTCTGCTGTCTAATTCACCTGTTGTCAGCAATGCGCCAATGGCGATTACGTCTTGGTAATTTACGTGCCAAACAGTTTTGTTCATGCCAGCAGAATCTAAATAATGGATGTGCGTACCTGGAAGACCAGCTGGGTGTGGACCACCGAACTCTTCTACGTCTACCGCGGCATCACCGGTTGCTACCGATGTACCTGGCGCCTTACAGACGTAAGTCTTTCCACCGCTCAATTGCGTTAACGCCTTCAGACCATTTGCAAAGTCTTCTTGGCGCTCAGCAATAATCACAGCCGGATCGGCTGCAAGTGGATTAGTATCCATTGCTGTGACGAAAATTGAGTTTGGTACAGAATCTAACGCAGGCGATTTGCTAAATGGACGCGTGCGAAGCGCTGTCCACATGCCAGATTCTACGAGGATTGATTGGAGCTGCTCTCGTGAAGCACTTGAGATTTGGTCAGCTGTTAGCGTATCAAATTTAACAGCATCGCTACCGTTAGCTTTAATCACTACAGACTGAAGTACCCGTTTTGCACCACGATTAACCTCTACCACTTCACCCGCTAACGGTGCAGTGAATTTAACGCCTGGGTTCTTTTTATCTTCAAAAAGAACCTGACCTTTCTTCACTACATCGCCAACTTGGACGTGCATGGTAGGGCGCATACCCACATATTCTTCTCCCAGAATGGCAACGCGCGTTGCAGCAGATGCATCAGCAATCTCCTGCTTTGGCGCTCCCTCAATTGGGAGGTCGAGACCTTTCTTGATTTTAATCATATGTAATTGCACTACTCTAATAGAAATACCCTTTTGCATAACCGCAGTAATCCTGCCTGTCAGCATGCAAAAGCGTACTAGTAACAGGTGTTAAACACCTTTTATTCTTGATTGACGGAACTTGCCGAACTTTTCACGACTTGCGAAAACGAAACCGTGGTGATTCATTCCTAATGCGGGCTTTTCACCCTATCTTTCTTGGACAATCTCATCGGAAACCGTTGTTTTTACTATACTGATGCCAAATATGAGACTGTTGTTTTAGCGAGGATTAAAACGGCCCCCCACTTAATTTCGGGATTTTAGCATTAACCAACACGTTTGTGCCACGCAAATCACAGATAAAGGCAAAATTTTCGACAATTTAATGTAAACCAATGGTCTGTATCACCTATTTACTGATTTATGCGATGTAAATGGCAGTAAAAAACAATATAAAAAAGCCGCTTTCAGCAGCGGCTTATCGCATAGTATAACGCATTAAAAGTAGACTACCATTCTACCTTTGGATCGACGTCTTTTTCATAATCGACCGATTCAATATCAAACCCGAATAACTTCAAAAACTCATGGTGGTAACCTTCATAATCACTTACCGCGTGAAAATTTTCTTGTGTAACTTGGTCCCAAAGCGCCTTTATTTTCGCTTGAGTGGCATCATTGGTTTCTTTACCATCCATGCGGTAGCGATTGGCCTCATCCAGCGTTGGACTATCGCCAAACAAACACTGTGTAAATAATCCATGAATTTGCTCAATACATCCTTCGTGCGTGCCCTCTTCTTTCATTACCTTGTATATGAGTGAGATATAAAGAGGCATGACAGGTATTGCCGAACTCGCTTGTGTTACCAGCGCTTTTAACGAGCTTACATTCGCTTGAACAAACAAGTCGCTGTTTTTGCCAATAATGGCTGCAGCAGCTCTGTCTAAGTCTTCTTTGGCTTTTCCGATAGTGGCTTGCCCATAAATAGGCCAAGTCAATTCTTTGCCAATGTAGGTGTAAGCAGTGGTTTTACAGCCTTCTGATAACACATCTGCATCGCGCAGAAAATCCATCCAACGTTCCCAATCTTCACCGCCCATTACTTTAATAGTGTGCAAGATTTCTTCATCGTTAGCCGGCTCTAACGCAACTTCATGTACCTTGTCTTTGTCAGTATCGTAAGTTTTTGTTGTGTATGCCTGACCGACGGGCTTCAGTGTAGACTTATACGTTACGCCAGTATCTGGGTCGGTTCTACGTGGCGATGCCAGGCTGTAAATTACCAAATCAACCTTGCCCATCCCCGCTTTGATCTTTTCAATAGTTTGTTGCTTTATCTCGTCTGAAAAAGCGTCACCATTAATCGTATCTGCAAATAATCCTTTTGCTTCAGCCTTACGATGGAATGCGGCAGTGTTATACCAGCCCGCGGTTCCCGTTTTACGTTCAGTAGGCGCTTTTTCAAAGCACACACCTAAGGTTTTAGCGCCATAGCCAAAAGCGGATGTTATTCTAGACGCGAGACCATAACCGGTTGAGCTACCAATAACGAGTACGTTTTTGGGCCCTTCTCCCAAATCACCTTGGCCTTCCACGTAGGCAATTTGCTCTTCCACCGATGCCAAACACCCCTCTGGATGTGCATTTGTACAAATGAAGCCTCTCACTTTAGGCTTGATAACCATAATAATTTTCCTTATTTAAGCGTGGCGCTATTGTAATGCTGTGACTGCGTTTAACAACTCGGAGCAGATGTATCTTGCATGTTTTAAAGCATAACGCATATTGGGGTTGGTTGAATACGGGGTTTTTAGTAAAGGAAAATGAGAGTGGAATTACTGGTTATAAACTCTAGGAATGAAAAAGCGCAACAAGATGCTGCGCTTACTTTTGCAATTGATGGCGTTTAATTAGCCAAGGATATCAAGAAGTTCAACATCAAAAATAAGTGTGCTGTAAGGAGCGATGGCTGCGCCCGCGCCTTGCTCACCATAGGCAAGGTCGTGAGGAACGTATAAACGCCACTTTGAACCAACCTTCATCATTTGAAGTGCTTCAGTCCAACCTTTAATTACGCCACCTACTGGGAATTCCGCAGGTTGACCACGCTCATAAGAGCTGTCAAATGTTGCGCCGTCAATGAGTGTACCGTGGTAATGAACACGCACTGTACTTGCTGCAACTGGTGACTCACCTTCGCCCTCAGCAACAACTTCGTATTGAAGACCAGACTCGGTAACGTTAACTTCATCGCGCTTAGCGTTGTCTTCAAGAAACTTAGTGCCTGCTTCTATTACAGCCTTGCTAGCTTCTTCTTTAGCCGCTTGCATACGGTTGTGTATTTCACCGAACGCATCGCGAAGTGTATCGTTGTCAACTTGAGGTGCAGAAGCCGCAAACGCATCTTTTAAGCCAGCAACAACTGCATCAATTGCTAAACCGTCAAAAGGGTTAGATTGTAGTTGTTGGCCCATTTGGTAACCAATGCCGTAACTCGCTTGGGTTTCTACTGTATTGAAAGTATCAGTCACAATAACTCCTGAAATTAAATTACAAATGCAGTACGAATTTTAAACAACTCGCATACTGCGAGAATTTTTCTGCATTTTCCGGTGCGAGAGTGTACCACACCATAATTTATCTTGCCTTCAGCATTGTTAATAAGGCTGTAAAAGTATCAAAATGTTGTAAATTATAACCGAAAGAGGTTAGACAAGTTGCAAAGGACGCAGTATGGTTAGAACCATATATTTAGGAGGATAGCATGCAAACTCATCACGATGCTGAACTAAAAGATACCGTTCGATATCTTGGAAAGACACTTGGCGAAACTATTAAAAATCAGTTGGGTCAAGAATGGCTTGATCGTATTGAAAAAATACGAATCGACGGCAGAGCCTCGTATCAAGGCGACGGAAAATGTAGCGAAGAACTGAAAGAAACTTTCAAAACCATGACCGATGACGATTTACTTACCGTCGGCCGTGCCTTCGCGCAATTTTTGAATTTAGGCAATATTGCTGAGCAAGAATATAACGCAGCAATGAATGTTGATGCGTCGATGGACGCTCTTTTTGAGCACCTTGATAAAGCTGAGCTCACCACTGAAAAAGTGCAAGAAGCTGTAGGCAAACTCAATATCGATCTTGTTTTAACTGCTCACCCTACTGAAGTCACTCGAAGAACCCTGATACATAAGCATAAAGAATTAGCTGATTGCCTACAGGCCGTTCACCAAGAATCACTCAACGATGTCGATCGCGCTAAAGTAGAAACTCGTATCGCCGATTTGATTGCACAAGCCTGGCATACCGAAGAAATTCGCTCGGTACGCCCAACACCTGTAGACGAAGCTCGCTGGGGCTTCTCGGTTATCGAAAATTCACTATGGGAAGCGGTGCCAGACTTCCTTCGCGAGTTAAGCGATCGTCTTACTAAAGATTACAGTGTTGCGTTACCACTTGACGCTTCTCCAGTTCAGTTCAGTTCTTGGATGGGTGGAGACCGCGATGGTAACCCATTCGTTACTTCAAAAGTCACTGAGCAGGTATTGTTGTTAGCGAGAAAGCGAGCAGCAAAATTATTTGCTATCGATTTAGACCGCTTACAGGTTGAGCTGTCAATGTACGACTGTAACGATGAGCTTCGCGCAAAAGTTGGCGATGCTAACGAGCCATATCGTGCGCTGCTTCGTCCATTGGTATCTCGCTTTATTAAAACACGCGATGGTATTGATGACTATTTAGCTGGTAAAAACCCAGATACTTCAGAGTGGGTAGAAAGCGATGACGAGTTAATTGACGTACTGATGCTTTGTCACCAGTCATTGATTGACTGTGGCATGCAAGTAGTGGCTAACGGCTTATTACTAGATACCATTCGCCGTGCTCGTGTATTTGGTATCCATTTGCTGCGTCTTGACGTTCGCCAAGACTCCGAACGTCATTCAGACGTATTTAGTGAGCTAACTCGCTATCTTGGACTAGGCGACTATGCCCAGTGGAGTGAAGCCGATAAACAAGCTTTCTTATTGAGAGAACTTGGCTCGAAACGCCCGCTATTCCCAGCACAGTGGGATGCATCTGACGACGTTAAAGAAGTACTTGAAACCTGTAAAGTTATTGCTAAGCACAGTAAGCATGGTTTTGGTATTTATATTATCTCAATGGCGAGCGAGCCGTCTGACGTGCTTGCCGTGCAATTACTACTTCAAGAAAGCGGCGTAAGCTGGCCAATGCCAGTGGCTCCACTATTTGAAACATTAGACGACTTAAATAATTCACCTGATGTAATGCGCAAACTACTGTCTATTGACTGGTATCGCGGATACGTGAAGGGTCGTCAGTTTGTGATGATTGGTTACTCTGATTCGGCAAAGGACGCCGGAGCACTCGCCGCGGGATGGGCACAGTATCAGTCTCAAGAAGCGCTTGTTGCTATTGCCGAAGAATTTGATGTATCGCTTACGCTATTCCACGGTCGTGGCGGCACTATTGGTCGAGGTGGCTTACCGGCTCACGCCGCTATTTACTCGCAGCCTCCTGGTTCACTTGAAGGCGGTTTCCGCGTAACGGAGCAAGGCGAAACCATTCGCTATAAGTTCGGCATGCCAACTCTTGCTAAGCGCAGCTTAGGTATTTACGCCAGCGCTATTATAGAAGCTATGTTGTTCCCGCCTCCAGCACCAAAAGAAGAATGGCGCGAGCTTATCACTACTATGGCAGGTCAGGGCCGCGACAACTATCGCGCCACTGTACGTCACGATGAAGAATTTGTTCCTTACTTTCGCGTTGCAACGCCAGAGCAAGAGCTTGGTAAGTTACCACTAGGTAGCCGCCCTGCGAAACGTAAACCACAAGGCGGTATTGAGAGCTTACGCGCTATTCCGTGGATATTTGCATGGGCACAAACCCGCTTAGTACTGCCTAGCTGGCTTGGCGTTATGCGTGCAATCGATAGCGTAAAAACGCCTGAGAATGAAAAAGTCGTCAACGAGATGTTCAGTGAGTGGCCATTCTACCGTTCGCGCTTATCCATGCTTGATATGGTGTTCCACAAAGCCGACCCACGCATTAGTGAGGCGTATGACGAGCGCCTAGTGCCAAAAGAGCTTAAACACTTCGGTGAAGCCCTACGTACTGAGCTAAAAGAAAGCATTTCTTCTTTACTCGCAATTACTGGCGAAAAAGACATTATGACTAATGACCCTCAAGGCAAAGAGTCGATGGAAATTCGTGCAGCGTACTTGCAGCCTCTTCACTATCTGCAAATTGAATTGCTTGACCGCATTAGAAAAGCAGGTGACGAGTCGCAAAATACCAGCTTAGAACGCGCCATGATGGTGACAATTGCAGGTATTGCCATTGGTATGCGTAATACTGGTTAATATAAATAACGTTAATTTGATGAGCGGTCAGTTAACCGATTGACGACCTCATTATTCGAAAGGCCCGTACTGGATTAACAGCACGGGCTTTTTTATTTGAATTATTAAAGAAAACTGGTATTACTCCTATTGGCAGTACGAGCCTGACAACCTTGAAAGCCGTCTCCTCTTTTTTAAAGGATTAAAAATGCGCATTATTCTACTAACACTATTTATTGCGTCGTTGTCGCTAAGTAATATCGGCAACGCTAAAACTATGGAAATGTCACCAGGGTTATGGGAAGGCATTGCTGATGATGAATTAACCTTCAGACTGCTTGAAATAACTGACAGTGATGAACACTACTTCTATGAAATAGTCATTCCGGGTGGTTTGAAAAAAGTTCGACGTACAACCTTCACCAACAGCGATATAAAGTGCATAGAAAACCGGTGCACAATCAACACTATTATTGAAGACAACGTAACGCGAACTCTCACCCTATCTCCTTATTTAGGGATCGGTTTTTCGGTTTTAGAATCTAGCTATAAAGGGGATGATAGTTATTTATCTCGAACCTATCGGCTTGTAAAACAAGAAGCAAAATCCACTCCCCGTAAATTTGTTGAGAATCGTAAGCATATCATTCTGGACGCTGAGAAGAGTTTAGTAGAGCACCCCTACGGTACATGGGTTGGCGTGATGCAGTATTTAGATGAGCCAGAGCTGGCATTACTCCAATTAAACGAGCATAAACAGGGAACATTAAGTGTATATAGCAAAGGCACTAATACATTTCAGGAAACTCAAACTCATTTTTCGCCAGACAACGTCAGTATAAACGGTAAAGTGATCGAGATTGAAGCCTCACACACTACCTTCGCCTCAAACATTCTTTTATTTGTTAAAGCTGAAGGCATGATACACGGCTATACCTATGCCCTACATAAAGGTTACCCAGTAGGCTCGGGCGAAATAAAACTGTACAGAATTAAAAATCAATAAGGTGGCGAAGCCTACTGGATGTAACAAAAAGGCTGGATACGTAAGGTCGTAACAGACTGCATTTACTTATTTTAAAAGTAAGCGATCAATATAGACCGTTGTGATTCGTTTAGTGTTTGAGGCTATCTTCGTTTAAGGAGATGCGTTCTATATCTAACCGTGCTTCACAGCCGAAGTTTTTGTTGCCATCAGTAAAGTCTCCGTTAGTAAAATCTACGGAGGCTATTTTACGGAGTAGCTAAATCTGGGGAAGACGGCCTATATTGATCGCTTACTTTTAAAACGCAGTGAATCGATGCTATGCGGGGAATGCTTAAACTGGAAGGCTTGTAACAAGCAGGCTTTTACTCTTTCAAGAGCCCGTGCATGAGTGCGGCGGCGAAGCCTACAAGATGTAACAAAAAGGCTGGATACGTAAGGTCGTAACAGACTGTCTGTTCTTATACTCAAACGCAGTAAATGGATGCTATGCGGGGAATGCTTAAACTGGTGGGCTTGTAATGAGCAGGCTCTCCACCGCAGGGATGCGGTGGCGAAGCCTACAAGGATGTATTCACGGCGGGCCTGCGTTTACAAGCCTACCAGTGATTTCACCCCTAGCCGTTTACGAAATCTACGCCTAGCTTGATGTCGCCACGTAGGCCTTCAAGCATGTCGTTTTTCGCTTTTTCTTCAAATGCGCTTAGCTCGCCGTATGGCAAGATTTCTTCAACACCGTTTGCACTTAAGCGAACTGGGTGAGCGAAGAATGCTGCGTCATCGCTGTCGTCTGTTTGTACATAAGTGTACTCAACAACGTTCTCGCCTTGCATTGCTGCAACTAGAGATAGGCAGAAACGAGCTGCTGCTTGACCCATAGAAAGGGTTGCAGAGCCGCCGCCCGCTTTTGCTTCAACAACTTCAGTACCCGCATTTTGGATACGAGTCGTTAGGCTAGCCACTTCTTCGTCGGTAAACTCAACACCTTCAACTTGTGAAAGAAGAGGAAGAATAGTTGTACCAGAGTGACCACCGATTACCGGCACGTGCACAGAAGATACGTCTACACCTTTAAGCTCAGCAACAAAAGTTTCGGCGCGGATTACGTCTAGCGTAGTTACACCGAAAAGTTTGTTTTTGTTGTAAACGCCTTTTGCTTTAAGCGTTTCAGCTGCGATAGCAACTGTAGTATTAACTGGGTTGGTGATGATTCCAACACACGCGTCTGGACAGTTATCAGCAACACCTTCAATAAGGTTTTTAACGATTCCAGCGTTGATGTTGAATAGATCAGAACGATCCATACCCGGCTTACGCGGCATACCAGCTGGAATAAGAACAACGTCTGATCCAGTTAGTGCACCAGCTAGGTCATCTTTACCGTGACCGGTTACTTTAACCGCAGTGGGGATGTGGCTTAAATCAACTGCAACACCAGGAACAACTGGCGCAACGTCATAAAGCGCTAAATCTGAACCTGCTGGCAATTGTGTTTTTAACAACAACGACAGCGCTTGACCGATACCACCTGCAGCACCTAACACGGCTACTTTCATACCATTTCTCCTATGGGATTACTCACGTATTTAAACGGAACGTCACACTAATGCAACGCGGGGGAAAACTCAATCACCGGATCGTCTTATTGACGCCATAAACAGCGATTTTTTGTCAATATTCATTATCATGGATGATTATGCAAACAAATTGCCTAAAGTCCACCTGTGGGGCACAATATGCGAACAAAAACTGAATTCAGTTGTTTTGGCCATACCCTACTGGTTAAAACAACTAATGAGACAAAAAAGAGCGCTTAATGGCTAACACAAAACAAGAACAACTGATTAAAGCTTTCAAAGAAATACTTAAAGCTGAGAGCTACGGTTCACAAGGTGAAATAGTAGATGCCTTAAAGGCGCAAAACTTCGACAATATTAGTCAGTCGAAAATATCAAGAATGCTCAGTAAGTTTGGCGCTGTACGCACTCGTAACGCTCGTGGAGACATGGTTTACTGCCTACCACCAGAGCTTGGAATGCCCACTGCCAAAAGCCCGTTAAAACAGCTTGTGCTTGATGTAGTACACAACAATGTAATGGTCATTATTAGAACCAGCCCAGGCGCAGCACAACTTATTGCCAGGCTACTAGACTCGTTGAGTAAAAAAGATGGCGTACTGGGCACCATTGCTGGTGACGATACTATCTTTATCGCGCCTGCGGATGTTCAAAAAATTGAAGAATTGCGAATTCGTGTGGAAGAGTTATTCGACAACGTTTGACTAATACAGTGTTTAATAAAGACAGTGTTTAACTAAGACAACGTTTAATAAAGACAGTCTCTAACTGAGACAATCTTACTAAGTAGCGCCAAACAATAAACGTCACAGCCTGTAAAAGAGCCGCCGATAGACATTCACTATGAAGTGAGGCCATTGGCGGCTTTTTGCGTTTTAGTTCACGTTATCATGTATTCACACCATCGGTGTAGTGCAACGAAGCACTCTATGACAGCAACTTAATTAAGGCATCTGCGGCAGGTCGTGATGACGGTGGATTCTGACCCGTTACCAGTAACCCGTCGGTACATACCTTCACTGCAAAATCGTCTGCAGCTTCAAATTTACCGCCTTTATTTCGCAGCTCGTCTTCCACTAAATAAGGCACCACATCAGTTAACTGCATTGCAGCTTCTTCACTGTTTGTGAAACCTGTTACTGCCTTACCTGCAACAAGAAAGCTACCATCAGGCATCTTCACGTCTTTAAGTACAATTGGCGCATGACACACCGCACCAACAGGCTTATTCGCAGCAATAGTATCTTCAATTAATTTAATTGAATGAGTGTTGTCCGACAAATCCCATAATGGGCCATGTCCGCCTGGGTAAAATACCGCATCGAATTCTTCTGCTCTCACATCTTCTAACGGAATTGTAGACGCGATTGCACTTCGGGCAATATCGTCTTTTGTGTAGCGAATAGCATCGTCGGTCATGGCGTCGTCGGAGAGACTATTGGGGTCGATAGGTACCTGACCACCCATAGGTGATGCAAGTGTAATGGAGTAGCCCTGGTCTTTGAATGTATAGTAGGGAGAGGCAAACTCTTCCAACCACATACCGGTTTTGTTACCCGTATTGCCCATGATTTCGTGTGATGTCATTACCATAAGAATAGACTTTGACATTTGACCTCCTTGCATTGATTTCCAGAAAATAGAGTCTTTTTCTTTCGTCCAAGGTGAATGATTAGATCAAAAAAAATGCCACTGCCCGTAAAGGCAAGTGGCATTTAACACTACAAAGATTTTACGTAGTTTTAAAACTATCGATATTAGAAGCGGTAATTAATACCTACACGAGCAGACCAAGTTGATGCTGGTGTATCAACTCGTTGGCCGCGAGGCCCATCGAAGTTTTCGAAGGTATATACCCCGTCAGCAAAAGACGCGTCTACAACAGGTTCGTTATATTCAAATGGAACTTGTCTAAGCGTGCCCCACTCGTCGTTGAGAAGATTTCCTAGGTTTCTTACAACAAAGAATATTTCTCCTGTGTGTCCTTCCATAAAGCCAGGAATGTCCTGAGATATACGAAGGTCAACCCTAGAAACCCAATCTGAGTCTTGAGCATTTCTATCGACAATTGTGCCGCGCGAACCGTTCAGACCAGCATCGGCAATAAAGTCGTTAAAGGCTGCTTGGTCAAACTCAGGCGCGTAATTGACGATAGGATCATTCTCAAGTGGTACATAAAGAAGGTTTCTATCTTCAAAGAAACGCTCATCACCAAAACCTGGGTCTCCATCGAATGTGTAGCTAAACACTTGACCGCTGCGGCGAGTCGCGAAAAGATTCACACGCGTTGGATAGCCGTCGATAAACTCATGCGCATAACTAAGGTTTAACGTAAAGCGATGTTCAACCTGGTAGTTACTTGTCGCAACAGCTGGTTGCCCTAGGTCACGAACCGAAAGGTTACCAAAGTTTGAACTTGCGGTTGAGCTGTTCATTGGACTACCTTGCTCAATGTCTTGATGAGAGTAGCCAAAGTTAACGTCAAACCCGTTTTCGAAGGTCTTCTGCGCTGTAAAGGTATAAACCCAGCCATCACCCTCATCAGGGTTATTGGTTAGCAAATAATCTGTACCTGAACGACCACAATCTGAGCTAAGTGGATCAGCTTGACAGTCAGCATCCAATGCATCGAAGTCTTGGTAAACTGGGCGACCATCTGGTGCAGTACCAATGTTACGCACGTTCAGCGGTACTGACATAGCCGGGTTATCTTCACGCGTATAAATAATATCAGCGGCCAAGATTACACCGTATTGAACTTCTTTTTGGATACCAATGTTATATTTCCACAGCGCAGGCACTTCAAAACCTGGCGCCATAGCATTAACTGCACCGTCTCCACCAACAAAGAACTCTTCGTCAGTCGATAGCGCAGGTACTTCGAAACCAAAATTGGCGGTGTTAGTACCATCTAATGCTGCTAATACTCGAGGGTCTGTAGCATCCCCTTCAAACTCTGAACCACGAATAGACACGCCATTGTTTGAGTAGTTGTTTGACAACCACACATTTGGATTTCCGCCCGCGAATAAGCCCGCTCCACCATAAATAAACGTTTCATCATCAACAATGTAGTTGAAACCCAAGCGAGGCTGAACGAGGTCAAAGTCTGGACCTTGTGCATTAGAAAAGCCATAGCGCTGCTCGAAACGGCTGTTTGCAACAGGGTCGCTGTCAGAATCCCAACGGTCATAACGAAGACCAAATGTTAGGGTAAGGTCTGCATTTACCATCCAGCGGTCTTGCATGTAAGCAGTAAATGTATTGAACTCAAATTCGGCTGCACCGTCATTAACATCTAGTGACGGAGGAATGTTGTATTCAATTCGGCTAGCCTGTTGGTTCTCAAAGTCTTCTAAAGAATCAAATTCAAAAATCCCTTGGCTGCCTGGCACGAATAAGTTAAATACCGAGACACTCTCATACTCAACACCTGCCATGATTTCGTGATCGCCCTCAAAATAATTAGCGATGAACACGTAGTTGTCAGTATCATAGTTAAGCTGATTAGCTTGGCGGAATTGGTCAGCACCAATATTAAAATCAACGTTTGGTACGACGTCGAAAATAGTTACAGAGCCAAAATCAGGCTGCGTAGTCTGAGGAGTCTGGCCGTTAACTACTTCTGCTCGGTTCACACGAAATTGGGTTGAAAGTTTTGAAGACCAGTCAGAGAAAATCTGAACACCGTAGGTTGTCAACTCATTTGCGCGCTGATAGAAACGGTCTGAAAATGCAAAGCTGTCATTACCCAATCCAGAAGTACTTAGTGTAAAGCCTTCTGTATTTTGGTAAGTGATCTGTGCACGGTGGTCATTGTTGATTTCCCAATCAAGCTTAGCGAGTATTTTTTCTTCTTTAAGGTCAAGCGAACTAAGTACATCACCAACTTGGTAACCGTATACGTCATTCGCAATTCCAGCTACGCGGTCAACAACGTCTTGTGTTAACCCTTCAATCTCATTAAGGACAGGGGCACCTTCTGGTCCAAACTCAATAATTTCTACTGGCTCGTGCTTTTCAAAGGCACCAAAGAAAAACAACTTATCTTTGATTATTGGGAAACCGATAGTCGCACCATAGCGACGCTCGTTAAACGCTGGAACAACAAAATCGTCACCATCGACCGAGTCGCCTTGCAATGAGTCATTGGTGTAGTCAAAGAATACGCTTCCGTGTACTTCGTTAGTACCAGAACGCGTTACCGCATTGATATTACAACCTGTGAATCCACCATACTGGACGTTAAATGGCGCAAGCTCAACAGCAACTTGATCGATAGCGTCAAATGGGAAAGGAAGGCGTTCTGTTGGGTACCCGTTTGCGTTGAGACCGAAGTTATCATTCTGCTTAACACCATCAACCGTTAAGCTGTTGAAACGGTTGTTTACACCAGCACATCCGATCGCGTTTGCATTAGTCGGATCGATTGAGATACGTGGATCGGTAGCAATAACGTCTTTGATATCTCGGTCTACGTTCGGCTGCGTTTGTAAATCTTCAAATCCAAAGTTTGCCGACGGTCCATTTGTTTCTGTTATAACACCACCTGCATAACCGCTTACCACAATTCGCTCTACATCTGTGGGCTGCAACGAAATATCGATAGATGATGATTCACCAAGTGACAGATAAACATCTTCAACAGTACGAGAACCACTGCTGTCAGTTACATTTATTGTGTAAGGACCACCAACGCGAAGGCCGCGAGCGCTGAAAGCACCGTTGCTCTCAGACTCGTAGGTACGAGTTTGTCCTGTGCGTTGGTCGGTAATAGTTATCGTAGCACCATCAACGATTGCACCAGATTCCGTAACAATAGTACCGCGAATACCTGATGATGTTTCTTGGGCAATAGCTGTTCCAGCTAAGCCAGCAGAAACAGCAACAGCGATCGCAACGCGGCTGAGTTTTGCTTTAAAGTTCATGTGTGTTTCCCTTTTGTTTAGAATGTTTTTCTAATTAGATGTTACAGACAACTTATCGCTCGCCCTGTGTTTTGGACAAGATTTGGGTAAATTGTCTTCGAGCTTCGTGTCATTTTTATTACAAAATTGCGTTTTTGTTTACGCAGAATTCATATATCGTGAACAGCTACGCCTATCTAAGCTGACCAAGCGGTCAAGTTAAATTACTTATTGTTATTATTGTTTCCTACTCGCAATTTACATCGCTATTCTTGTCACACCCGCGACTAATAAACAGCGTTTAACAAAAATCAGATTAACCCACAACAAAAAGATAAAAATCATGCAGATAGAGCAATAAAATAAACTTACCTATTGCAATAAATAATCTTAGCTGTTGAAATACTACTTTCGATTATTAACTTTATTGGTCGTTTTTTGACAACTCTTCGAATTGTTTCTTTACTAAAATGGTGGTTGTTAGTATTCGCTGCAGTCTGCTGCGTCTCGATTAATTATTTTTCAAATTTACGGAACTTTTCTGACATACCACCACAAACAGGTCAACATTTAACCTGCAATGGCGGGTTTTCAGCCAATGCCGACCGATTTTCAGTATATGTTACAGACAGCAGAATCGCGCAGCTTGCTAGCGAAAAAATCTGTAACAATAATGTCATAAAACGACAATATGGAGAGGTAAAGGTAATAATAGGTCAGAGTGACTATGACACCTTTCGTTATATCAATCATGGCGTGGTTGATTTAGCATTAGTTAAACGAAACGTAGTAGACGCCTTTGCAGCAAACGATATCTACGGCTTAACGCCTATCGCATCTCACCCAGATTACGGGGCATTTTTTATCTCATTACGAGAAAAGCCTAAACTAGAAAAAGAATATTTATTGGGAAAGCGAATTGGCTTGCTCGACTACCCTAGCAGCCGCTCTGGGCACATAGTGCCTAAAACAGTATTAAAGCGGCTTGGGTTAAGTGATACTAATGTGAACATTGTATATTACAGCTCACATCAAGAACTGAGGCGTGCCCTGCTCGCTGGTGAGGTTGATATCATTTCCTCTTATTGGGCAAAAGACGATGAAGAAATTCTGTCAAAAAATTATACCGCACCATTATTACAGCAGGTAAGCGGAATGCGTTGGTATTTAAAGATGCAAACTCAAAACACCGACCTGTTTTGCGCAATGCAGTCAGTCATCCATGATATTGCTATGGCACATCCACGTCCCTACTATAAGAATATTGTTCTTGAGGAAGGCTGCCGATGAACATTTCAAATAAACTGTCATTTAAATCTAAGCGACGAATTGTTATGAGTGGATTGACGCTGCTTTTTTTATTGCAGTGCATAGCTTTTGCAGGACAGTTTGTTTCATATCAAAGCACGCTTCATGGCGCTATTGATAAGGTTGAACGAAGAATTAGTTTAGACAGCGCTTTTTTAGATGTGGGTAATCAAACTCTGCAAACGCCAGTAAATAGCTACGCAATATGGCAATACACTACATCGTTGAATGCGGAGTTATCTACCCAAGGCTACCCTGTTTTAGTTAAGTCTATTCAGGGTGAAGAATTTAAAAGTGAGGAAATATCAACACTCAGCTTTCCAAAAAGTTATACAACTGTTTTGAGAAATGCCGAACAGCGCATAGATATAGAGATAGTAAGCAAACCTATTTCTAGCGCACTTGGTTTTAGTTGGACCGCTTTGATTGCGTCACTACTTATAATGCCAATGTTTGCGATTAACACCAGAACCACTGCAAAGCAAATGGCGCAACGAGCAGAGGCATTACTACCCCCTACCCCAAAGCTTATTATCAACTTGCAAGATAAAACCATATCAAACGGCGTCACCGATAATGCTGTGACGTTGCAGAACAAACCACTATGCTTCTACACCGCGTTAGTGAAGTTCTGCATCGAGAATCATGGAGTGCAATTACCTCCGCACAAAGACGTACCCAATGAGTTGGTCGCACTGGCGAATAAAAGTTTTGGTCGCCTTATTGAGTTAGGCCATACCAAACGGAAAAGGCCGGACTTCAATGCTAATTTAGATAAAACCCTCAGCGAAATTCGCGCAGCACTTGATGAAGTATTTGCCAACTACCCGACGGAAAAAGAAACCTACTATCCACCAAGGGCGCAAGGTGAAGGGTCTCGGTCAAAACAGCATTCTTATGCTTTACCCAAAATCGCGTTAGCTGACATAGAAATAATTGGTAACTAGGGGGTTGGTCTAGACAGTTTGCTTTAAATTTAAACAACAACCCGCTGTATATGAATAATATTGACCAATTGGATAACGTCTTCATGTTTTAATGAATGGCCTGCAATACCTTGAAATATCGGTGAACTTCAAGAAAAGACCTAGCAAAGACCGATCCAAAATACTAGGCTGCGTGAATATATCATTGATTCGCGAGGGCTAAGCGCGTATCTTTGCACCAACAAAATCAGCTTTTTAGTACTATGCAATCGCCATTAATTATTGCCATTTCTGGAGCTTCAGGCTCTGGAAAGTCTCTTTTTACAAAAAATTTATTTAACGGATTCAGCGCACAAGGCCGTCCTGTCCAGGTTTTGCGCGAAGACCATTACTATCGCGCGCAAGATCATCTGCCCATGGAGCAGAGAGAGCAAAACAACTACGACCATCCCAATGCATTTGAGCATGAGCTTCTAAAAGCTCATTTACAGGCGTTAAGAGAAGGTCAGCCCATAGACTATCCACATTATTGTTATAAAACGCATACTCGTTTGCCTGAAACAGAGCGCTTAAACCCTGCGCCGGTTATTATACTTGAAGGCATCATGTTGTTAGCACGCACCGATTTGCTGCCGTTATACGATGTGAAAATATTTATCGATACTCCCCTCGATATTTGCCTAATGCGAAGAATGATGCGCGATTTAAAAGAGCGCGGTAGATCGATAGAGTCTGTAGCAAAACAGTACGAAGAGACTGTTAAGCCAATGTATCACCAGTTTATAGAGCCTAGCCGCTTTACTGCCGACGTAGTGGTAACGCAGGGTGGAAAAAATCAAATTGCATTAGATGTGATCAAATCACACATTCAGCAAGCGCTTCTTTAAGGGAAATAATTTATGGTAGGTTTACTGGGCGTTGCGCTCCTTATAGGTATTGCATTAGCGATGTCGTCGGCAAGGCGCAGTATTAACTGGCGTACTGTTGGTGGAGCATTTGCTATACAAGCTGCTGTTGGTGCGTTTGTCCTGTATTCTGAACCCGGTAAGCAATTTCTGTATAAAGCAACGCAGTTTGTGGCCAATATTATTGGCTACAGCCAGCAGGGAATTGACTTTCTATTTGGCCCTATTGGCAATAAATCGTTAGGATTCATATTTGCGTTCAACGTACTTCCCGTCATTGTTTTCTTTTCCG
Source organism: Alteromonas sp. RW2A1 (assembly GCF_001886475.1). Lineage (NCBI taxonomy): Bacteria > Pseudomonadati > Pseudomonadota > Gammaproteobacteria > Alteromonadales > Alteromonadaceae > Alteromonas > Alteromonas sp. RW2A1. The sequence continues at coordinate 3,562,700 of NZ_CP018031.1, forward strand.
CGCTTATCGCGGTGCTTTATCATTTAAAGGTAATGGGCATCATTATCAAGGTGATCGGTGGCTTTCTTCAAAAAGCGCTGGGCACCAGCCGACCCGAATCTATGTCTTCAGCTGCCAACATTTTCGTAGGCCAAACTGAAGCGCCTTTAGTCGTACGCCCTTTTATACCCCATATGACCAGCTCTGAACTATTTGCCATCATGGTGGGTGGTTTAGCATCAATTGCTGGTTCTGTTATGGCCGGCTACGCCGGAATGGGCGTAGAGCTTAAATACCTTTTAGCGGCCAGCTTTATGGCTGCGCCTGGCGGCTTATTGATGGCAAAAATCATCTTGCCTGAAACAAGTAAGCCAAACGAAGATTTACATGACGTAGACGCAGACGACGCGGGCTATGCCAATGTATTTGATGCTGCCGCTAGTGGCGCAGCATCAGGCATGCAACTTGCGCTTAACGTAGGTGCAATGCTACTCGCTTTCATAGCCCTCATTGCCATGTTCAACGGCCTCATTGGCTGGAGCGCAGGTTTGTTCGGTTATGAAAACGTCACGTTTGAAGGGATCCTGGGGTTTGTTCTTCAACCACTTGCATGGGCAATCGGCGTTCCATGGGAAGAAGCACAACTTGCGGGCAGTTTTATTGGTCAAAAGATGGTAGTGAATGAATTTGTTGCCTATCTCAATTTCTTAGAAAACCAAGATCAATTGTCCGAAGCTTCTCAGGCCATTATCACCTTTGCACTATGTGGTTTTGCAAACTTCTCTTCTATCGCGATTTTGATGGGCGGAATTGGCGCTATGGCACCAACTCGCAGAAAAGAAATTGCGCGACTGGGATTAAAAGCGGTTATTGCTGCAACCTTATCAAACTTAATGAGTGCCGCACTAGCGGGCTTTTTCCTCTCTCTCAGTTAAATTTTATTTAAACAGACCATTTAGTCAGTTTTTTACTAGACTAAATGGTCAGGTTTATGTAAATTACGCGCATTCTTCGCTGACGTTGATGTAAATCAATATCAGCGACTTTTTTCTGTAGCCCGTCTACCTTTATAATGCCGCAATCTAAATATACGGGAAAACATTATGCAATTAGTTGCTGTTGACTACCAAGCTGAAAACGCGCAAGAAGAATTTGTTAAATCGTTGCGTGAGACTGGGTTTGGTGTATTGAAAAATCACCCTATCAAGCAGTCTTTAGTTCAAGGTATTTATGACAATTGGCAGGATTTCTTCAACAGTGAAGAGAAGAACGATTACCTTTACAACAAGGGTAAGCAAGACGGATTTTTCCCTCAGAGCGTTTCTGAGGTAGCTAAGGGCTTCACGAAAAAAGATATCAAAGAGTATTATCACTATTACCCTTGGGGACAATGTCCTGAGTCTTTACGTCCTCAGATCTCTCAATATTATGAAGAAGCGAATACGCTTGCCACAGAATTATTGGGTTGGATAGAAGCGCACTCGCCAAGTGAAGTCAGTGATAAATATAGCCAGCCTTTAGGTAATATGATCAAAGATTCAGATCAAACCTTATTGCGTGTTCTTCATTATCCGCCTCTAAGCGGCGATGAAGAAGTGGATGCCATCCGCGCTGCTGCTCATGAAGACATTAACTTAATTACTATTTTGCCAGCAGCTAACGAGCCTGGTCTTCAGGTTCAGGCTAAAGACGGTAGCTGGTTAGATGTACCGTGTGACTTTGGTAGTTTGATTGTGAATATTGGCGACATGCTTCAAGAAGCATCCGGTCACTACTTCCCATCGACTACCCACAGGGTTATAAATCCAGATGGTGCAGACATGACGAAGTCGCGTATTTCACTGCCTTTGTTCTTACACCCTCGCCCAGATGTTGTTCTTTCAGAACGTCATACCGCAGGCTCATACCTGCAAGAGCGCCTTCGTGAACTAGGCGTGATTTAAGTGAAGTTCCTTTTGTAGTGTTACCTTGCCACGGCTAGTCCGTGGCTTTTTTTTACCTGTTTTTTAGTGCCTGTCTTACTTAGCTCTATTATGCCTGTCTCGATAAGCCTACTTTTTATACCTGTCTTAATAAGTTGCTTTTTATGCCTGTCTCGTTAAGCCCTTTTTATGCCTGTCTCGTTAACTTTCTATGCCTGTCTTTCTATTTATGTTCCTAAGATAAGGCTGCTAACGCTCATTGTGTGCTAATGCAGCTAACTTTGAAGAATAATGCTGTGCGCTGTACTTATCGGGGGAAAAATTAACCGCGCCTTGCAAATAGCGCTGAGCATTGCTGATGTCTCCAAGTTCGTAATAGGCCTTAGCTAACCCAAAAAGAATTTCATGATTTTTTCTATCCAATCGCACTGCCCGTTGATAATGAGCTAAGGCCTTTGCAAACTCTCCGTCTTCGAAAGACTGCTCGCCTAGAATAAAGTGATAAAACGGATTGGTTTTACGTTTTGTTTCCACACTTGCAAGCAACTGCTTCGACTCCTCATGCCTGTTCTGGTGCCGATACAAGATCGCGAGATTTTCCCAAACAGTTAAGTTCTCCGAATCTAACGAAAGCGCGTGCTGATAAATATTCTCGGCAAGTTTCAATTCGCCTTTCATTCTGTAAAGCACCCCTAAGTTTGTCCAGCTTTGCTGAAGTTGAGGTGCAACTTCGGTAGCGGCTTTAAAATACTTGTAGGCCCGAGTATAACTATTTGCAACCAGAGCGTCGGCACCTTTATTGTTGTAAAACATGGCCAACACACTTTGTTTAGATACAGGTACGCGAGGAAAGCGACTGCGAATAGCCTGAGGATCAAAGTCTACATCCGCCCAGGTGGTACCTAATACAATAGACGAGGGATTATCTGATGCACTTACCCGCAAGTTCACGTGACCATTGAGCAAGCTAAAACCATCCCTCCTAGTCCAGTACTCGGGAATGTCAACTTCGTATAATGTCGCATTAAGGCCAACATGCTCGGCAAGTGCAAACGTCATTATAGATAGTGAAAGACAATTTGCCGCTCGGTTGCTAAATGTTGTATTTGCTACCGTGTTTGCATTATTGCGATATGCAATGCCATTATCAGAGTAGTCGAGGATGGCACTGACAAAGCCTCGAACATTTTTGGCCTTTTTGGTAGTAACATTCGCGGTTTCATCCAGTATGGCGCGCTCTGCAAACCGCTTCGCCTCTTTTCCAAGATAGAAAACGTCTTGCTCTGTCTCAATAGTAAAGAGTTGGTGGCTTGGGAATAAATCATCTCTTAGCAAGCTTTTAGTACTTACCGAGCTTGTAGAGGTAACGCTCTGGCATGCAGCTAGAAACGCGCAGGTGGCGAGTAATACACGTCGAGTGAACATATCTCTTACTCCAAGAAAATACTCGATACTTTAGTATAGACCTTGAACTGCGATTATTGCTTTACATCTCATTAATCCTAGCGCTGCGTACACCAGCGGCTTTTTATGAAGGATTGATAAAATATATTCGATCGCCTACAGCCCTTTCATTTAAAGGTTTTTCGTCTAAGAGAAGAGCGTATTACATAAAGTTAATCATCATTTTAGACAAAAGTACCGTAACCACTAGCGAAATCAGATTTGTAAACAAGTAGTAAATCTAACGTTCATAATTTTAAACTTTAAGGAAATAAATCATGCGTAAGTTTTTAAGTGCTTTAGTGATAATGGTAGTGAGTTCTTCGGCTTTTGCAGGTCATCATAAAATGGGCGACCACAAGGACATCGTAGATACTGCTGCGAGTAACCCAATGTTCTCAACGCTAGTTGCGGCTGTGAAAGCAGGCGGCCTGGTAGATACATTGAAAGGCGACGGCCCGTTTACTGTGTTTGCACCAACAGATGAGGCATTTGCTGCGCTTCCTGCAGGTACGCTAGACATGCTTTTGAAGCCAGAGAATAAAGACACCCTAGTACAAATTCTTACTTACCATGTAGTAGCGGGTAAGGTAAAAGCTGAAGATGTAGTTACTTTGTCATCTGCAACTACAGTTGAAGGTAGCGATGTATCGGTTACTGCTGCAATGGGTAAAGTAAAAATCAATAATGCAAACGTTATCAAAGCTGACGTAATGGCTGAGAACGGTGTAATTCACGTTATCGACGCTGTATTACTACCTGCTGAAGTAGCAGCTGCGTTATAAGAGTAAAATCGCTTCGTAAACAAAAGCGATAGTTAGAACATCAAATAAAACCACCGCTTTATTCCCAAACATTAGGACATAAATGCGGTGGTTTGTTAGTTTTCGCTTTGGTTATCTAGCCCCGTTCACTCAACTCTTGCTCTAAAATACTCCCCCACGTTTCCGAATGCCGTCAATTGTCTTCACGCATAAATATTTAGTGTAAATGGCCAATGTTAAACTTATGTTGAATGCACTTTTCTGTTCAGCAGGTGTAATGTGTTATTTAAACGCCAGCTAGGCGTTATAGTCTTTGAGGGTTTGGCGTGTACATAGAACAGGTGGATAACAGAACACTGTCTGATTGCAGTGTGCTTATTGTTGACGACGATGCAAGTAGTCGACTAGTGCTAGAAACACTGCTGCAAGACATTGTGGCCTGTGAGTCTGTTTCCTCTGGCAGAGATGCAATTGAATACTGCCGTTTCAAAAAACCAGACCTTATTCTTATGGACGTTTCTATGCCAGAGCTAGACGGGCATGAGACTACCGCACTCTTACGAAAAAAACCTCAATGTGAAGGCATTCCAATCATTTTCGTTACCTCTTCGTCTACAGAAGAGGAGGAATCTAAGTGCTGGAACTCTGGGTGTGTTGATTTTGTTGTAAAACCTGTTAACGCCTGTACCCTACAAAACCGCGTTAAATCGCATTTGAAAAATAAAATGCGCAACGATTTACTCGAAAAACTTATCTACATTGATAAGTTAACGGGCGCATACAACAGGCACTACCTTGATGACTATCTTCCGCGTTTGGTGCGGGACGGTCTGAGAAACATCACCCCTCTTTCGCTTGTCATTTTTGATATTGACCACTTCAAACTATTTAATGACATGTATGGTCACTTAGATGGCGACAGTTGTTTATGGAAGGTGAGTCAGTGTATTAGTAGCTCACTTCTGCGGCCTATGGATAAATTAGTGCGTATTGGTGGTGAAGAGTTTCTGGTTATTTTGCCGAATACAGACACGCAAGGTGCCGTTGAGGTTACCAAGCGCCTGTTAGAAACAGTGTATGATCTCAACATTAAACATGCTGCATCTGAATTTGAGCGAGTTACTTTAAGTGCCGGTCTCTCAACCAAACAAGCTGACGATGATAAAACCATCGAGTACGTGATGTTAGAAGGTGATAAACACCTTTATATGGCCAAAACATCGGGCCGTAATTGTGTGAAAGCTGAAGGGTTTACTATCACAGGAAACGAGTCGCCTATTAAGGCCACCAAACGTCGAATATTGGTATAATTGCACGCTTCCCTCCTTTAAATTTCATTGTTTTAAAGCGATCTTCCCTCGAGCAAGCACACTTCTTATGATCTAATCTAGATTCCAGTTTAGAGTCCAGACTAGAGTTCGGCTACAGTCTAGTTCCAGCCTCTTTACCAAGCCTATAGCACCCTAGCGCTTTTGTATGATGTAACTGCAAAAGTGCACTTTGTTGGGTAAGTCCAAACTGTTCAATTTGAGCAAAAAACAGCTGCAGGGTAGCCATCGCATCATCAAGCGCGTTGTGCTCTGGACAACTGGGCAAATCTAACCGCTGTCGACATACACTTAACGTTGCGCTGTTATTTGGCAGTACTTGATGCTGTTTATTCAATTGGTACACCGCTAGCTTTAAAGTATCGATATACACAACATCGATAGCGGGCAGCGATAGTTCTACAAACGTCCTATTCAGCGCAGCTAAATCTAAGCTCGCATTGTGAAATACCAATACTGACGTTTCTAAAAGTGGCAAGACTTTTGAAATCGCATGTTGTAATGACACACCCTCTTGTAAAATATCCTGAGTTAATCCGTGGATGACTGGGCTTTGCCCAAGTTCCGCTGGCGTATCGATAACATAATACTCGCAGGCGTTGAGTGGCAATTGGCATCCTTTACCCTTTGCCCAGCCTATCGATGTAATACTGGTTGTTTGCGTATCAAGGGAGGTAAGCTCTAAGTCTATCGCCAACAATTCTGTGTTATGGACATACAAATTAGATAGTTGTTTCTTAAACGACAATCCCTTTTTGCCAAATAGCCGGGTCTTTAGCCAATGCATTACCATGCTAACCCACCCCGCCGGAAAACTTCATTACCATAGCCTCATTGGCACGTTCTATGGCTTTAAAACCGGCTTTTAACTGATGCTTTTGTATTGAAGACAATGTACTTACCGACACTAGATTATCCGTAACCTTGTTTTCCAACTGGTGGCGCCAGCGAAGTCGATTCAAAAATATCCATATGTCTTTTAAATTTGCTGCGTCTTTTGAAGAAAGCTCCGACTTCTCAGATAAACTCTCAAGGCGAGTAACTGTGTTAGGTAAGGTAATTCCATCAGCCAATGCATAGATTCGAGCAATATTATTTATCAACGCGACGGCCCGTGTTTTTAAATCAATAGTGTCTTTTTGCTTGCGTCCTTTTTCATAGCTAAACTTTTGAAACATGGATAAGGGCACAGATACTTCGTTACTGGCGCGAGCAAGAGCCGCTAAGAACATTTTTTGCTGTAATAATGGAGCGCGCCTTTTTTGTAACTCTTTAAATAGGCTGGCATCGCCTGCGGCGCAGCGCACATCTAGAAATATATTAAAGTGCATTATGGCTTCTTTCGTGGGTGAATTAACCCATTGTTGTGCCTCACTTACTGCATCATCTAACGCCAGTCGCAACTTGGGGTTGCTAGCCATAATGTTACCGTCGCAAAGTTTAATTCCACACTTTGCTAAACCTTTACATACGTAATCTGTCATTTCAGCAAAGTAAGCGGCTTGTTTTTCGTTAGGTTTTGAGGCTAAAAGTAACCCACTGTCTTGATCAGAACCTGTTGTTTGATCTTCCCTTGCCTGCGAACCATAAACTAGCCATGCGAACATCATTGGTGCTTTGCCGTTGTCCTGCTGAAAAAAGCCAATCAGTTTCCTCGTCATGACATCTGTCGCCTGCGACAAAATCTTACCCGCAATATCATAATCGCCAGCCCGTTTAGCATGAGCGGCAAAATAGTGGGGTAATTGCCAAGAAAGCCGAATAAGTTCGTAAAGGCTGTTAGCTTTCGTTAATTCACCAATAATAAAGAGGACGTTACCGCGCTGATGTCGAATAATGTCACTTGCCGTTATCATACCCATTGGTGATTGCGATAAGTGATCGATTACCGGCAAGTGGTGAATATTCTTCTCTGTCATGAGGGACATAGCATCGAACAGCGTTCTATTACTTCCAATTTGCGCAGGCGTGGCAGTCATAATATCTCTCACCGCTCTATGAGTATCAAACGCCTCTGCCACTACACGTGAGCGCAAATCTCTGTCGGTGACTATGCCTATTAGTTTCTCGTTTTCAGTGACAAGCAGCGAAGACACCTTTTCTTGGGTCATGAGTTTTGCCGCTTCCACAATAGTGGTATCGCAATGTGCCGCCACCGGAGCCTTACTCACTACATCGGTTAACGATTTGTATAACCACATAGAGTTAGAGTCTGCGATTGCATGGTTTTGTAACGCATTATTGCGTAAGCCGTTAAAAAAACTACTTACTTCTACAAGGTCTAGTAAACCCGTTACGTCACTTGCTGCGAAACTGTAAATTAAACCTGGGCTATCTACGGTGACCGAAAGCGGGTAAGTCTGGTTATCTAAAATAGCGGTATAATTGAAATAATCTCCCTCGCTTAAATGTCGCGCAGCACCCTCGCCATCCTCTACTGAGAATTGTCCACTTTGAATAAGATACAGACGTGACTCTTTCGCACCAAATTGCCCGGCGTTGTCTTTTGTCACATACAATAAATCGGCATTGCGAATGAGGTCGCTGCGCTGCGCTTCGTTCAACATGTCAAATGGGGCCGATGAAGATAGAAAGTCTTCAACCTGTTTCGCTATTGCTGTCATTACAAAATCCTCACTATTCCTTTAAGGCTGCATATTCTTTTGAAAAAAGTAGCTACGACGTTGTTTCGTAAAAAAGCAGCAACGGCGTTAGGGTCTTACTAAAACAAAAAGCCAACCGACTAAATATTGCTAGAAGGCTGGCTTTCTTTTATTGTTGGTTTCCTTGCGATACTTGCCATCTGCAAGCATCGCAAGGTGTTACCTGTATTACCTATTAATACTTAGTGTGCAGAGGCTTCACCCGCTCCCTTAGGATAGCGAATACTCTCAACCAACTCCTGGATTTCTTCTGGCGCATCGTCTGTCACTTTAAAGACTAGGAATGCCACCAAGAAGTTAACCATCATACCCAATGTACCAATACCTTCAGGTGAGATACCAAACCACCAGTTTGCTGGAACATTCGCCGCTGGGTTTACAAACTTGAAGTAAATGATATACGCAGCGGTGAAAGCGATACCCGCAAGCATACCCGCCACAGCGCCTTTATCATTCATACGTTTACTAAAGATACCCATAATAATCGCAGGGAAGAAGCTTGATGCAGCTAAGCCGAAGGCAAAGGCGACCACCTGCGCAACAAATCCGGGCGGATTAATACCAAAGTAACCTGCAATCACTATAGCAACCCCCGCAGCGAGTCGGGCATAGAACAGCTCCGCTTTATCGGTAATATTAGGCGCAAAGTTTCGTTTCAGTAGGTCATGCGACACTGATGTAGAGATGACCAGTAATAGACCTGCCGATGTAGACAACGCAGCGGCAACACCACCAGCAGCTACTAGGGCAATTACCCACGCTGGAAGATTCGCAATTTCAGGGTTAGCAAGTACCATGATATCGCGGTCTACTTTCATCTCGTTACGCTCGTCACCAGAATAGAACATAACACCATCACCATTCTTATCGTTAAACTCGATAAGGCCGGTCTGCTCCCAGTTCTTAATCCACGTCGGCGCTTCTTCATAACTTGTACCTGTGAGTTCTGGACCATTGATAGTTTCAATCATGTTCACACGAGCGAACGCTGCAAGTGACGGTGCGGTTGTATAAACAATGGCGATAAACGCTAAGGCATAACCTGCTGATTTACGAGCATCATGAACCTTAGGCACAGTAAAGAAGCGAACGATAACGTGAGGTAGGCCTGCCGTACCCACCATAAGTGCAAATGTAATGAAGAATACGTCTATGGTACTTTTGGTACCTGTGGTGTACTCGTGGAAGCCTAAGTCGGTGGAGAGGTTGTCGAGTTTTTGCAGAAGATGCATGCCCGAACCATCAGCTAATGTGGCACCGAATCCGGTCTGCGGTAAGATGTGACCCGTTACCATAATTGAGATAAATACTGCTGGAACAACATACGCAAATACCATTACGCAGAACTGTGCAACCTGAGTGTATGTAATCCCTTTCATACCGCCAAGAACGGTATAGAAGAATACGATAACCATCCCAATTACAACGCCGGTAACGATATCTACTTCAAGGAAGCGACTAAACACAACGCCTACGCCACGCATTTGGCCGGCAACATAAGTAAAGCACACGAAGATGGCGCAGAATACTGCCACGGTTCGAGCGGTTTGCGAATAGTAGCGGTCACCAATGAAATCGGGTACAGTAAATTTACCGAATTTACGCAGGTAAGGTGCTAGGCAAAGTGCAAGCAGTACGTATCCGCCAGTCCAGCCCATTAAGTAAACAGCACCATCGTAACCCATGAAAGATATTAGACCAGCCATGGAGATAAAGGATGCCGCGGACATCCAGTCGGCAGCAGTTGCCATACCGTTAAGCACGGGAGGAACGCCGCCACCTGCTACGTAAAAGTCGTTCGTTGAACCTGCTCTTGCCCAAATGGCAATTGCGATGTAAAGCGCAAATGTTGCGCCAACAATAATAAAGGTGAGTGTTTGAAGATCCATTGTTTTACTCCTCGTCTACGCCATAGCGTTTATCCATCGCGTTCATTTTGGCCATATAGACAAAAATAAGAGCAACAAATACTAAAATGGAACCTTGTTGTGCAAACCAGAAGCCCAGTTTGAAACCAAAGAATTGGATGTTGTTTAATGCGTCGGCAAATAAAATGCCCGCACCAAACGACACTGCAAACCAAATGACTAAAAGTTTGAAAAGGAGCGCTAAGTTCTCCTTCCAATATGCTTTTTTGTCATCATCATTTCTAAATGCCATTTGTCCGTCCCCACGTCAGGTTAATCGGTTGTTGTTTTTTTACATTTTCCTAACGCTCAGCTTTTGTGTGGTTGCCGCTTCAAATTTCACACTGTTAAATGCAAACCCATCATGCAGCAAAGCCAAGCTTTTAGGAGGTTGGATATCACTTTAGACCTGCGTGTTAAATTTAAAAATGAGACCATGGTCGTAGGTAGACGATGGTCTCAATAGGTATAATAGACACAGAGTTGTAAAAATAAGGTTAACGGAAGCGCTATGGTTTTTGGTTGGGTTACACTGGCAGTACTTTATCTTTTCTTACTTTTCTCCCTCGCGAGTTGGGGTGAAAAAAACTCGCCTACAGCACGTGCACTAACCTCACATCCTGCGGTTTACTCTCTTGCTCTTGCTATTTACTGCACAGCATGGACATTTTTTGGCATGGTAGGACAGGCAAGTAGAGACACCTGGATTTACCTGCCTATTATGTTGGGGCCAATTTTGGTGTACGTCATTGGGTATAAGTTTATTTATAAGCTTACCCTTGTGAGTAAAAAGCAGCATATAACTACCATTTCTGACTTCATTGCATCGCGCTACGGCAAACGTCAAACCGTGGCCTTACTTGTTACCATTATTGCTTTACTCGCTACTATTCCCTACATAGCACTACAATTAAAAGCCGTTGGATTAACGTTTCAACTGCTTACACAGCAGCCCAAAAACGATATTATCATTATTGCTGCTACTGCTTTTATAGCCGTGTTTGCTATCTATTTTGGTACCCGTCAGACCGACGTCACCGAATATCGCCGCGGGCTGATGCTTGCCATCGCTTTTGAGTCATCAGTAAAACTACTGGCACTGGTATTGGTGGCGTTTGTAGGGTACAGCGCATGGAAAAACACCCAAAGCGGACCATTTTTTGAAAGTTTTTTGAACGAAGCTGCGATGTCGCAATTCAGCTCGTTTACTTTCATTGCACAAACCATTATGGCCGCCGCGGCCATTGTGTGTTTGCCCAGACAATTCCACGTAGCAATTATTGATAACCTTAGCTTGTCTCACTTGCGCACTGCGCGGTGGCTGTTTCCGCTTTATCTGATCATCATTTCTGCGGTTATTCCTGTTATCGCTATTGCAGGGAAAGCTATTTTTGCGGGTACCAGTGTAGAGCCAGACTCTTATGTACTTTCTTTAGCCATGTTCTCAGAGTCTGCGCTACTGCAAGTTATCGTATTTGTAGGAGGGCTTTCTGCAGCTACCGCCATGATCATCGTGGCCACGCTTACACTAAGTACTATGCTCACCAACGACGTTATTTTACCTCGCATACTCGCATTTACCGAAGACTCAGGTAGAAAGCGGGATATTTCTCGCCGAATAAAATTAATACGTCGCATTGTGATTGCCTCTATTCTGCTGATGGCTTTTTTGTACCACCAGCAAATGACGAGCAGTCGTTCGCTGCACTCTATTGGTCTTATTGCATTTTCATTGGTTATTCAATTGCTACCCGCTATCGTAGGCGGGCTTTACTGGAAACGCGCTCACGCTCATGGGGTGTATGCTGGCCTGATGGTAGGGCTTATCATTTGGGTACTATGGCTAGTTCTGCCAATTGTCAGCGAGCAAGTCTCGCGTTTAGAACAAAACGAACTTATCAGCCAAGGCGCCATGATAAGCCTTGCTGCCAATTCCCTTATGTACATACTGTTTTCGTGGTTTGCACCACAGCGCCTTATCGATCGCATTCAAGCAGAAGCCTTTGTATCACCTACTATGTCTGCTAACAATACGGTGAAATCTCAGGCTACCAACGTAAAAGTGGCAGATTTAACCACCTTACTCTCTACTTTTATGGGAGCGGGCAGATGTATACAGCTCGTTGAGCAATATCAGCAGTTAAATCACTGCGAACTTAACGAACAAGACACACCAAACGAGAACTTCTTGTCGTTTTGCGAGCGTGCGCTCGGGGGGGTTATCGGCGCATCAAGTGCAAAGGTTTTACTCGATAGTGCGCTGCGCGGCAAAAAGATGGACTTCACTGAAATTATCAACTTCTTTGATGACACCACTCAGGCCATGCAATTTAACATGACGGCCCTTTTAACCTCGCTTGAAAATATGGATCAAGGGATCAGCGTTGTCGATAAGCATTTAAACTTAGTGGCATGGAACAAACGCTACTCTAATCTGTACCCCTACCCCGATGACTTACTTACCGTTGGCGTTCCTATTGAAAGGCTTATTCGCTATAACGCCTCACAGGGAGAGTTTGGCACTTTTGACGTAGAATCCGAGGTGGAAAAACGCCTAGAACACTTGCGCTCGGGCATGCCACATCGCTTTACGCGCCAGCGTAAGGACGGGCGGGTAATAGAGATGGTGGGCAACCCTCTGCCTGGCGGTGGCTTTGTAACTAGCTTTAACGATATCACCGGGCACGTAGAAATTCAGCAGGCGCTAGAAGAGTCTAATATTGACCTTGAAGCGAGAATAAAAAAGCGCACAGAAGAAGTGCATTCAATTAATGCTGAGCTTCGCCTTGAAATCGAAAAACGTTCGGGGGCCGAAAAAGAGCTGATAAGAGCCCGCAAAGCAGCAGAAGATGCCAACGCCAGTAAAACTCGTTTCCTTGCGCTTGCCAGCCACGATGTTTTACAACCTCTTAATGCCGCTAAGCTATACGTTAGCGCATTGGAAGAGCAAGACTTATCTGAGCAAACTCATGCCATTATCAAAAAGCTAAGTCATAGCGTCTCGTCTAGCGAGGCTTTGATAGGTACGTTGCTAGACATAGCACGGTTAGATCAGGGCGAAATGAAACCAGACATCGAGTCTGTTGATGTGAGCGCCCTGCTCACTCCCCTGGTAGATGAAATGGCGATGCGGGCTAAAGACAAAGGTTTAGAGCTAAAAGCCATTATTAGACCTTGTTGGGTGCGGGCCGACAAAACATACTTGTACAGAATACTGCAAAACTTGTTGTCAAATGCGGTGAAATACACCGAAAAAGGAAGAGTTTTATTTGTGGTCAAATCGGTTAACGACACTGTATATTTTAAGATTTTAGATACAGGCATCGGTATTTCTAGCGACAAACTAGACACCATATTTGGCGACTTTTTCCGCGCCAATGAAAGTAAGGAACATGGTTTAGGCCTAGGCCTTGGTGTGGTAAGGCGCTTGAGTTTACAGCTCGACACCAAAATACAGGTGCGTTCACACTTAGGTAAGGGCAGTAGCTTTATGTTCTCGCTCAATAAAGCTGCCCCTAAAGCCACCTCAGCTATTAGTAATAAACCAAAAAATACAACCTTTAGCGGTATGCAGGTGCTGTGTGTGGACGATCAACGTGAAAATTTAGACGCACTTAGCACCTTGCTTGAGAAATGGGGCGTTAAGGTTTATCTGGCTAATAATTGGGATGATGCGTTGTCTCTTGCCGAGTCAGTTAAACCTCAAATATTACTAATGGATTACCAGCTAAGCCATGAAGATGACAAAAACGGGCTTGCTCTTATTGATACTATTAGAACCAAATTAAACGTTGTTGTACCCGCCGCTCTGATTACCGCAACGCCTGATGAAAGTCTTGTGGTGCAATGCAAAGAGCAGGGAGTAAACTTTTTAGCGAAGCCGCTGAAGCCTGCAAAATTAAGAGCGTTATTGCAAAGCATGACGCGCTACATTCGCGAGGCAAAAAACGTAGATGCAAATGAAGGCAGTAGCGATTAGAACTGCATAGAGATACTGATTAAATAGACGAATACAAGTACTGCCTACTACCGCTCCTCATTTGACTGGGCCTGCTCTGCGGCCTGGCCTGCAGCATGATCACTGGCATTGCTAGCGGCATGGGTAGCTGGGCGTGTTTTTTCCTTAGCGGTCGAATTAGCCTCAGTCGAATTAGCCTCTAACATGGCGTTCGTTTTAGCAACCACTTTTCCTATGCTGTCCCATTTTACTTTGGGGTTTAACATAACAGGCCGAGTGAGAATGAGGTTGTTAGGATACATAATAGTTTCACGTTCAAGCGTGACCAGGCGAGTACTGAATGGCCCGATATCGGCAATAAACCCCTCAACAAAATTATCACCATCGATAATGCGTAAGTAATTGCCTCGTCTGTAAGATACATTCGTAAGCAATATGAAGTAGGCTGTTATATTGCTGATTAACGACCAGCTGGCAAACAGCGCTACCCCTGTAACCGTTATAATAGATGTGGATAAGACAAGAAGGCCTGAAAAGTCTATTCCCCAAGCAAGCAATAGCAAACAAAGGGACACTGTTGCCGCTATTACTTTAGCAGCAAATAGTCCTTTCAATGCACTGTGAGACTTAAGCTTCGATTTCGCAATGTCGTTTTCAATTTTCGGCAGCAGCTTTTTTGACATAACCAAATAAACGAGCAGTACCAAAACACTAAACACGATATTAGATTGATATTGCGTTGCCCATTGCAGAAAATTGTCCCACCATTGAATCATCACTCCAGTGTACTCCACATGTATTCCTTCGTAGCGCTTAGCGCTCTCATTATTGCTATATACTCACATTATCACGAAAGCGCTATGACATCTTTGCAAGGCCACCAATAGCCCGTATTCTAATGCGAAGAGTCGATATGCTACTGCCAAAAACCACAGTCTTCATAAAATAAAAACAATCGACACCATAAGAAAAATTTGTAAGACAGACCCTACAGACTCGATTAGTATGCGCGTCCTAAACAGCTTGCGCATTTATCGCTCACATGTAACGGTAGTGTTAATTCGAGAGCTGAACTCATTATTTTATCAAGGCTAATAAACCTATGCGCATTGCAATACTGTCAAGAAACCCGCGACTTTACTCTACTTCACGTCTTGTTGAGGCAGGAAAAGCTAGAGGTCATGAAGTGGATGTTATCGATACCATGCACTGTTACATGGATATCACCAGCGCAAGACCCTCTGTTCGATATAAAGGTAAAAAGCTTCCCTACTACGACGCCGTTATTCCACGCATTGGTGCGTCGGTAAGCTTTTACGGCACCTCAGTAGTGCGTCAATTTGAAATGATGGGCACATACAGTGTTAATGAATCAGTGGCAATCAGCCGCTCTCGTGACAAGCTACGCTCTCTTCAATTGCTTTCTCGTAAAGGGGTTGGAATGCCACGAACAGGGTTTGCCCATCATCCAGATAAAATAGATGATGTGATAAAAACCGTGGGAGGAGCGCCTGTTGTTATTAAGTTACTTGAGGGTACGCAGGGTATAGGCGTGGTTTTGGCAGAAACTCACAATGCCGCTGAATCTATAATTGAAGCTTTTATGGGGCTTAACGCCAGCATTCTGGTTCAAGAATTTATAAAAGAAGCCGGAGGAAGTGATATTCGCTGCCTGGTGGTAGGCGGAAAAGTTGTCGCGGCAATGAAACGTCAGGCCGCAGCCGGCGAGTTTCGCTCTAATTTACACCGTGGCGGACAAGCTAGCCTAGTGAGATTAAGCCCTGCTGAACGTAAAACAGCAATAGATGCAGCAAAAACCATGGGGTTAAATTGTTGCGGCGTAGATATTTTGCGTTCTAACAATGGCCCCGTCGTTATGGAAGTTAACTCTTCTCCTGGATTAGAGGGTATAGA
The DNA here is from genome assembly GCF_001886475.1 of Alteromonas sp. RW2A1. Lineage (NCBI taxonomy): Bacteria > Pseudomonadati > Pseudomonadota > Gammaproteobacteria > Alteromonadales > Alteromonadaceae > Alteromonas > Alteromonas sp. RW2A1. The sequence goes on from NZ_CP018031.1 coordinate 3,578,578, forward strand.
AAAAGCCACCAATAAAGATGTAGCAGCTATGATTATTGAGTTTATTGAAAAAAGCGCCGAGCCACACAAAACAAAAACTCGTGGTAAAGGTTAATACATAGCAACGTTCATCGTTAATGAAGGCTGAAATGCCATTTGTGAAGGAAAAACCTTAGTGGTAAGTAATGTTTTGACGATTGGGGGTCACGATATCGCCCCAGGAGAAACCAAGAAAATAGACTTGGAAATGCCGCCGCTTTATACGGCTACCAATATGAGTATTCCAGTCTATGTAAAAAGAGGCAAACGCCCAGGGCCAGTTATGTTCGTTAGCGCTGCCGTTCACGGTGACGAGCTAAACGGCATAGAGATTGTAGGGCGTTTAATACGCTCGAAAGCCATTGATAAATTGCGCGGAACCCTTATCGCAGTGCCAATGGTAAACGTCTATGGTGTGTTAAATCAGTCACGTTACTTGCCTGATAGACGAGACTTAAACCGCAGCTTTCCCGGAAGCAAAAAAGGCTCATTAGCGGGAAGGCTCGCAAATCTTTTTTTTAACGAGGTAGTGAGCAAGTGTGACGTTGGAATAGACCTTCACACCGGTGCAATACACCGAAGCAACCTGCCGCAAATTCGCGCAGATTTAGACGACGCAGACGTGCTTGAGATGGCAAAAGCCTTTGGCGTTCCCGTGTTACTTAACGCTGAAATTCGTGAAGGCTCGCTAAGAGAGGCCGCAAGCACAAATGGCGTTAAAATTTTGCTTTATGAGGCAGGCCAAGCACTTCGCTACGATGAGTTTTCTATCAGGGCCGGCGTGAAAGGTATTATCAATACCATGAGACACCTTGGTATGCTGAATAAAAGTCGCAGTAAAGGCCACAGTATAAATCGGTTTATCGCTCAACAAAGCGGCTGGGTGCGTGCAGCTGAAAGCGGTTTTGTAACCCATCTTGCACAATTAGGCGACCATGTTGTAAAAGGGGATAAACTTGCGGCTATTGCCGACCCTTTTGGCAACATTATCGGCAGCATTATTAGCCCGGCCGAGGGTGTTGTAATAGGCAAGCAAAACATACCTCTCACGCAAGAGGGAGAGGCAATCTATCACATTGCGTATTTTTCACAGCCTAATGAAGTAGCAGAACACGTTGAACTTTACCAAGACAATTTATTACCTACAGACGAGCCACTTGTTGAGTAAAAAAATGAAAAATAAAAAACTTATTGGTGCAGTTGAAGTGTGCGATTTACCCCAACTTGCTATTGCCGAGCTGAATGTTCGCGTAGATACAGGAGCAGCCACTTCCTCTCTTCATGTCGACAATATAGAAGAGTTTACCCGTGATGAAACGCTGTGGATCCGCTTTGACATTCACCCTGATATTTACAATGTCGACACGGTAGTAAGAAGAGAAGCAGAAGTATTTGGCAAAAAAAAGGTAAAAAGTTCCACCGCAACCCGAGAAAAGCGCTATGTTATATTAACAGATATCATCATGGATGGGTTTCAATGGAGAATCCAACTGACGTTAACAGACCGCTCAGAGATGACCTACTCCATGCTTTTAGGCCGTGAGGGCATGTCGGGGCATTTCATTGTCGACCCAGAGTATGACTATCTTCTCACAGGTAAAGACTAACTTCTGAAATGAGTAAATGGGTATGCGATTGCCAGGAAAGGCACTTATTGTTTTTTCGCTCTTATCTTTTATCACTGCACTTTCAGATGTTTCTGCTCGCCAGAACTCAGATGAGAGCGACATACCACGAGTTCACACCCAAGTAAGGCTGCCCAACATTCATCCCGGCCGGGACGCCATTTACAGCTATGCAAAGCAGTTGCTTTTTAACGCCTTAACGGTGACTGAAAAAGAATACGGCACTTTTGAGTTTATTATTAGCGAACAAGAGAGCCCTCAACAGCGCCAATTAAGAAGCTTGGAACACGACATGCTCGATGTCACTTGGAGCGTTACTTCTAAGGACAGAGAAGCCTACTTTCAGCCTATTCGTATTCCCATCATGGCAGGTCTTTACGGCAAGAGAGTGCTGTTGATTGCCGGTGACGATACACGCTTTTCGAAGAACATCGACATAGACACATTACGCAATTTTAGAGCTGCACTGGGCTATGATTGGCCCGATACAGCTATTTTTCGTCATGCACAAATACCGGTACTTGAAACCAACTATCGCGCTTCGTTTAAAATGGTCGCAGATGGCTTCGCCGACATGTTCCCGCGCAGCGTGATGGAAGTGAAAGAAGAGATGAGCAACCTTGAACTTAGTCGAGGCTTGCAATTGGAAAACAACCTCGTTATTGCTTATCCAAGCCCTGTGTTTTTTTTCGTTCGTAGTGATAATCAACCCTTGGCCAAACGCATCACCGATGGTTTACTGCAGCTAATAGAAACCGGTAGTTTTCAGCAGCTATTATTGAGCCAAGAAGGTTACCAAGAAAGCCTTGCCTTAATGGAAGGACGCACCACAATTAATATCGATAACCCGCTTTTAAATGAAGAAAGTAGAATGGCGTTAGAAACCTTTGTTCCTCGCCTTACAAGGTTGAAAAATACGCCAGAGCAAGAATCACCAGATGAGCAAGACTCGAAACAGACTAAAAAAGAGCTATAACCTAAGCAATGCTACAGCCTGCCTTTCCCTATCTCAATCAAGCGGTAACCTTTTAAAGTCGCGCTTTTGATTTAGTGAGGCTGCTCCAATGCTGGCTGACTTAACGAGACGGCGGCTCTAATTCTAGCTGAGACGCGATAAGTACGGCTTGTGTGCGGTTGTTAATACCCAGCTTTTTGAATATGGCGGTAACATGCGCCTTTACCGTTGCCTCAGCAATATCTAAGTTATAGCCTATTTGCTTGTTTAGTAACCCATCTCTCATGTAGCACAACACTTTGTATTGAGAGGGCGTTAAAGAAGCCACTTTATCGGCCAGTTCTGAAAACGCTTCATCAACATCATCAACACTGTCGCTTAACCCCTCGGGCAGCCATATATCGCCATCGAGTATTGCCTCAACGGCGTTGCCAATGTCTTGGGCGCTGGCAGTTTTTGGAATAAAGCCAGATGCTCCAACACCAATGATTTTTGAAATCAACGAGGTGTCTTCTGTACCTGATACCACAGCAACGGGAATATCTGGGTAAAGCTTGCGTATATGAAGAAGCCCGAACAGATCGTTACTGCCGGGCATGTGTAAATCGAGTAATAACAGGTCGATATCTTCTTGATTAAGCATATCGACCGTTGACGTTAAGTCGCCTGCCTCTTTGAGTGTTAAAGAGGGCAGCGACAACGATAAGGCGCCTCTTAATGCATCGCGATACAGCGGGTGATCATCTGCGATTAAAAGCGTTACCATTGTCATTTTCCTTGATTATCTATTAAGTCGCTCCTCTATGAGTGTATCAACAACAGACGGATCCGCCAATGTTGATGTATCACCGAGTTGCTCGTGTTCATTAGCCGCTATTTTACGTAATATACGACGCATTATTTTGCCTGAACGTGTTTTAGGAAGCCCAGTAGACCATTGAATAATATCAGGCGTTGCAATGGGGCTTAACTCTTGACGTACCCAAGCTTTGAGCTCTTTAGTCAGTGCCTCATCTACCTCTACACCCTCATTAGGACTTACGTAAACATAAATGCCCTGACCTTTAATGTCATGAGGATAGCCAACCACCGCCGCTTCGGCAACTTTACTATGGGCCACCAGCGCACTCTCAATTTCGGCGGTGCCTAAACGGTGTCCAGAAACGTTAAGCACGTCGTCCACACGGCCGGTTATCCAGTAGCAACCGTCCTCATCACGACGTGCACCATCACCTGTGAAATACACACCGGTATACGCGCTAAAATAGGTATTGATAAAGCGCTGGTGATCGCCGTAAACGGTTCTGGCTTGGCTTGGCCAGCTGTCTTTAATGACTAGGTTACCTTCTGCGGCACCTCCTAGCTCGTTTCCATCGGCATCAAACAATGCAGGCGCTACGCCAAAGAAAGGACGCGTAGCAGAGCCCGGCTTAAGCTCTGTTGCTCCCGGTAACGGCATGATCATATGTCCGCCGGTTTCCGTTTGCCACCAAGTATCAATGATTGGGCAACGGTTTTGTCCTATCACGCGGTGGTACCACTCCCATGCCTCTGGATTTATTGGCTCACCCACAGTGCCTAACAGGCGAAGCGACGAGAGGTCACAGCCTTCGGCTGGTGTATCGCCATGTGCCATTAATGCACGTATTGCGGTAGGCGCAGTGTACAGGCTATTCACCTTATATTTTTCTACCACTTGGGCTATACGCTTAACGTCTGGGTAGGTAGGTACACCTTCAAAAAATACCTGCGACGCCGCGTTAATCATTGGCCCATAAACCATGTAGCTATGACCGGTTATCCAGCCCACATCTGCGGTACACCAATAGATATCATCTTCTTTGTAATCAAAGGCGTATTTGAATGTCATGGCTGAGTACAGCAAATACCCACCTGTTGTATGCACTACCCCTTTTGGCGTGCCAGTAGAGCCTGATGTATACAGTATGAAAAGCGGATCTTCAGCATTCATCACTTCCGGTTCGCATTGTGCTGAACAACTATCGATGGCCTCATGCCACCACACATCGTGAGCACTATTCCACTCAACATCACCGCCGGTTAGCTTATGAACAATAACATTAGTAATAGATGGACAGGCACCATTTGCCAACGCTTTATCTACGTTCGCTTTAAGCGGAATACTGCGCCCTGCTCTGCGTCCTTCATCGGCGGTAATCACAACTTTAGCCGCGCTATCATTAATGCGATCTGCAATAGCGTTAGGCGAGAAGCCGCCGAAAATAACCGAGTGGACTGCGCCAATGCGTGCACAAGCTAACATAGCGTATGCGGCTTCAGGCACCATAGGCATGTAAATCGCTACACGATCGCCTTTCTCAACGCCCATCCCTTTTAGTGCGTTAGCCAGTTTGCATACCTCGTAATGCACCTGTTGATAAGTGACGTCGAGGCTGTCTTCGGGAGAATCCCCCTCCCAGTGAAAGGCCACTTTTGTTGCATTTTTTTCTAGGTGTCTATCGATACAGTTGTAGCTGGCATTCAATGAGCCGTCTTCAAACCATTTGATAGACACATCATTCTTACCGAAAGCGGTATTCTTAATTTTGGTTGGCGCCTCGTACCACTCCAGTAGTGCAGCATGCTCCGCCCAAAATGATTCTGGATCGTCTATCGACTTCTTGTACATGTCATCATACTGAGCGGCAGTAAGATGCGTAGATTGAAGGATATTTTCAGGTACGGGGTAAGTCTTGCTGGCAGTCATAGATTGCCTCCATTATTTATAATGTTAAATTCTCGATTTCGTTGAAATACTCTAGCCATTAATGAGTAAAGAAAAATGAGACATTGGTCTTACTGGTAGTCGTTATCGAAGAATCATCCACAAAAAACCTTACAGCTCAACGCTTAAGGCTGTTTCTTACTTAAATGTGCCTGTCTCAATACGAATTACATATTAAGACAGTCACAATAATCTTTTAGAGTGCCTGTCTTTATAAGTAAACCTTCCTAATTCTATCGAGACAGTCATAATTTCAGACAGCAAGACTACTATCAAGACAGTCACATCAAGGGCCGCTATTAAGACAGTCACATTAACGTTTAAAATAATGTTTAAAAATGCCTGTCTTTCTAAGCATTACTTAAAAGTACACCCACCATTGCGTTACACAATGGCGGGCTAATTTAGCGTGTTTTCTCGCTCAGGCATTAAAATTTAAAGACAACACCTGCACGGCCTACTACCGTTGAGAAGTCCTCAAAATCGCCGCCGTATTCGGTATTGAAATGAGTAAATTGCACAAACCCAGTCAAACCGTCCATTAACTTGTGGCCATAGTTTATATAGGCTGTAGTGTTTTCATTTAGGTCTGTTAGTGACAAGCGGTTACGGTCGCTAGAGTCTACAGAAGCACTGGCGTAACCTACCTTGATAGTAGAATCTGTATTCACTTTCCAAGTAAGGTATGTGAAGAAGCCGCTTTCACCAAAGCTTTCGCGAACTTCACCTGCACCGTTCAAGCCCGATGAAGGAGCAACACCAAGAGCGTTTTGATTATTCAGCGCATCACCTGTGTAATATTCAGCATTTATGCTGACTGCACCGAAATTTAGGGTGGTATAAACTTTCATTAGCGTGGCATCTTGGTTTTCACCGGCAGTAAACCCAGCTTCGTCTTCAAAGTTGAGCTCTGCAAAATGACCTGCTGCACCAATTTTATGACCAGAAAAACTGTAATTCACATCCAAAGCCAAACCAGGCATGCGGCCAAGTTCGTTCGCATTAATACCACCTGCTGTGGCGTTTCTGCCCTTTCCTGTTAATGCGCCGGTTACCATTAAACCGTCGTTCTTATATGTTGCCCCTACTTCTACAGCTAAGAACCCTGACTTACCTGCGCGGTAGGCGTTACCAATCCAGTTGTAGCTACCACTCGACTTAATACCAGCTGCGGTACTCCATTTCTGCCCACCGAAGAAAGTCCAGTTTTCATCCATATCGTAGTAAAGCGTTGCTAGGCGAAGACGAGGCTCTTGCGCCTGAAGTGCAGTTTGATTGGTAAACCCATCCTCACCATCAATAAAATCAAACTCCAGTACCGATCTTATTTTTTCATGATTCATATTTAATGAGAATCGTGATTGAGCCGCTTGGAAAGATGTTGACTCTGACTCCAAGAAGTTTGTTTGCTGTTCCGTAGCTGGCGCACCACCGAAGATATCCGTTCTCAGCGCATGTGTGGGTGCCACTTGGCTGTAGGCACCGCCAAAACTTGCTACGCCTTGGCTAGACGTAACCACTTCAGATTTAATCATACCCTTGAAACTAAAATCAAAAGCGTAAACAGGACTATTTATCAAAATAAGTGCGCAAGACGCAGCTACACGATTAAGCATGTGGTTCTCCAAAATTATTCTTAGTGTTCACTATCATTTTTATCTTGATTACCCTGTGTTCGATGGTGAAAGCACAGAGATTATAAAATTGAGTTTGAATCATTCACCGAGTTAACTTTCGGTTAACATAAATTCAACAAAGCAATTGTGGGTTAAAAATAGGCAAAATACTCGACAAATCATAGCTGTTGCGACCAAAGTCTTATCACTCAAGTACCGAGAGCATTTACATTTTCAGCTGTAATTAGCTGGAAAATCGTTTGTTATTTCTATGCAGCACAGAATAGAAATAAAGAGTAACTATCTGATTTCGTTCAAAGTGTAAAACGACGGATTAAATAAAGAATAAACACACTTTGCATCGAGTAGGACGACTCGCTTTGCTATTTATTAGATCATATTGCGTTAGGCAAAAAGCAGAGCACTCGACCTTATTCGCGTTAAATTCACATAGAGGTGAAAATAATGCCAAGCGGAATAATGAAGAACAGGCCGCCAACATAAGCTGCGCCATAGAGCTTTTGTTCCGATGCAAGTACCGATAATTGATAGGACAAATTTATGGGAATATCCCGTAAAAAACGAACTCCGTAAATGAGAGTAACCCCTAATACATTATAAATGAGATGCACCAGCGCAATTTGCAATGCGAAACCACTGTTTACACCTACTACACCTAGTGCAGCAATAAGTGCGGTAATGCAAGTTCCCACGTTCGCACCAAGAGTAAATGGATAAATATCTCGTGCTTTTAACACGCCAGCACCAACTAGAGGAACCATAAGCGAGGTAGTCGTTGATGACGATTGAACTAACACGGTGACAATAGCGCCCGACGCAATACCAGATAAAGGGCCCTGCCCTATGCTTTTATGCAATAACGCCTTCGCTTTTCCTACCATAAGCGACTTCATAATTTTGCCCATATAGGTAATAGACGCCACTATGAGTAGAATTCCGATAAAAATCTTCGCCACTCCCGGATACACAGAGGGCAAAAACTGTAGAGATTCAGAAACAAGCTCTGTTACTGGCTTTGTTACGGCTTTTATGGGATTAACGCCGCCTACACCCATCGCTTCGCCGGTATGAATTAGTGCGACGAGCTGGCCGCTAAGAAACTCTAAAACACCAAACGCCATTTCTAAAGGCAGGAATATAAGCACCGATAGAACATTGAAAAAGTCGTGTATAGTTGCTGCATTAAACGCGCGCTGAAACTCTTCTTTTTGCCTAACGTGCCCAAGGCTAACCAGGGTGTTAGTAATGCTGGTACCAATATTAGCTCCCATCATCATGGGTATGGCTATGGTAATAGGCAAACCACCCGCCACCATGCCCACAATAATTGAGGTAACTGTACTTGATGATTGAATAAGCGCAGTGCTAACCATGCCAATAATGAGACCCATAATAGGGTTCGATGCAAAATTAAATAACTCGCGAGCTTGATCGCCGGTTGCATACTGAAAACCACTTCCAATCATACTTACTGCAAGCAACATAACGTATACAAGCAAAGTAAGTACTATCCAACGTAACCATTGCGGCTTATTTTCTAGTGGACGTTCATCGAGAATTGCAGACTCAAGTACGGTCATAAAAAATTACTTTTTCACTATAAATAGAAAGATACGGATACTTCCATAGTATGACGTGCTTGTTACACATAAATGACGGCACATAGGTTCATTGGCTTATGAGTTTTTGCAAAGCATTACTTTTGTAAGGCTAGGATTTAATGCATTAACGACAAGGCAAAGTATCGGCTCAACAATGCTTTAGGTATTACAGAATTTGAATTTAAAAGAGAGGAGCCAAAAGCCTATCGTTAGCAAACATTGAAATTAGTGCAGCTATTTTAGGGCTTGGACTAGACGTTAAATTAGACGTTAGATTAGACGTTAGATTAAAAATTGAATCTGGGTTTATGGCAAAGTTCACGCCAGGGCAAATCAAGTATAAGCCAGAGCTTACAGGCCCTGGCTTTGTACGCTAACTTTATCTCCTGGCTCTTTGCCGTAACTCTATGTCCTATTTCGATATTCTCAAAACTAGACGATAAAAATTAAAAGCCCAATGGATAAGATTTTAAAATGCCATGAATATCACTTAGAGTGTCTTCACTTAAAGTAAGGTCAAACGCAGCGATATTTTCCGATAGCTGATCTAATGTTGTAGCACCGATAATAGTGGAGGTAACTCCGGGTACCTGTCGGCACCATGCTAGTGCTAGTTGTGAAGGTGTAATACCTGCCTTTTCTGCCACCTGCATGTATTGTGCAGTAGCTGCCTGAGCTGGCGCTTGATCTCTAAACAGCCCCATGCGCTGCGCCAAGGTCCAGCGTGAACCTTCTGGACGGGCTCCGTTTTGATACTTGCCGCTTAACATGCCAGTGGCCAGTGGCGACCAAGGTAAATAGGCAATATTTTCGCACTCACACATTTCGATTAAATAGGGCCAATCTTTTGCGTGCAATAAACTAAACTCGTTTTGAATAGACACTGGTATCGGCACATTTTCTTGTTCACACAATCGTAAAAATGTGTGAATCCCCCAAGGAGTATCATCAGATAGTCCCCAATGACGAATTTTCCCTGCGTCTATAGCGGCTTTGATGCCGCGTAAAATATCTCGCATCCCCTCAATTTCTTTCTCGCGGTCAATGCGCGTAGGATCTGCGCCGTCTGGCCAGTGCTTGCCAAAATGTGGGGTAACTCTATTCGGCCAGTGTAGCTGGTAAACATCAATGTAATCGGTGTGCAGGCGAGTTAAAGAGTCCTCTAATGCGGTAGTCACCGCAGTAGCTGTAATGGGAGTAGCTTCTCTAATGTATTTAAGTCCAGCCCCAGCGATTTTTGTCATTACGACAATATCGTCTCGTTTGTCTTGATTGCGAGCAATCCAGTTACCAATAATACGCTCTGTATCACCGTATGTTTGCTCATTAGGCGGTACCGGATACATTTCTGCGGTATCGATAAAATTAATACCTGTATCTAGAGCCATAGCCATCTGAGCATCCGCATCTTGTTGCGTATTTTGAATGCCCCAAGTCATAGTACCTAAGCAAATATCTGACACCTGCAAATCACTAGAACCCAAGCGATTGAAATTCATAGCAGCTAAACCTCAATTTTTATTTTCGTGCCTTCTAAGGCACTATTAGTCATACGTGAGCCTAAGACTACCCTTCGAAAATCTACATGGCTAGACCCTAGTTACTTTTACTAAGCTGACTGTAAAAAATGTGTAAACCTCTTTCTCCTGACTAGGAGCGGATTCAGCACTGCAATTTTACTTTTACTAACACATGCGTAAGAAAAGAACGCTAATTAACTTTATTTACACATTGAGTCGCCATAGTGATTTGTAGCATAGTCACAATTTTATCCTAGAGGATTCTTTCCAGTTCCCCCCTGCCCATTGAGGTTTTTAGACCATGCTCTCTCAAAGAGTAAATGATTTTATCTATCAAAATCAGCAAGTCGCAGCCCGAATTACACTTCATTGCTAAGCTTGAACGCCCAAGTGAAGATTTACTCGAGGCTTTTGAATCTTCACTTCAACGCAAACTTGGTCGCCATAATAATTATCAGCGTAGTTACATTCTTTTTTACTGAACGGGACTTTTTCCGCAACGTTAGTAGGTGACTTTGAAGTAGTAAACTTTGTAAATAATGTGCTCATCGTTTTCTCCTAAAGCTAATTCTTAAGATGTCTAATTCTTAAAATGACAGGCACATTATGCTTAATCAATAATAATGATTAAATTGAAAACATTCGATTAGGCCAATAGATTTTAACTCATCATCCAAGGACCCGTTATAGCCAATGTCTTCGACGGAGAATAAAGATTAACAAATAAGGTTCGACCATCGGGAGAGAAACAGGCACCAGCCAGTTCAGTTTGGGCGTGTAATTTTGCAAAATTATACACTTCACCGTTAGGCGTTACGCCGCGTAGATGATTATCAACCACATCAGTATATTGGTCTTCACATACAAGCAAGTGGCCATTGGGGCACACGGTAAGATTATCGCCAAAGTTATACAAATTTTTATCTTTGCTTTCTAAAAACAATTGTAGTCTGTCGTTTTTCCCATCAACAGATGGCATTAAACGCATTACCTGGCCTAACTGCATTTCCCCCCCATTGGTACAACAAAAATACAGCTCATTTTCTCCCCAATGAATACCCTCGCCTCTGGCAAATAACGCGGCGCCCTTTTCAAATGCCTGCATACGGAGATTATCTTTGGGGCTTTCCGGATGTTCTAAATCTACCCACTCAACATTTAACCACTTTCCTAGCGGCATAGTGGTAGCATTCCAATTTCGAGAGTCAAACTGAGGACGCCCAGACACTTTAAGCGCTTGTAATTGACCGCCGGCAGCGAGATTTGAAGGCGAGTTTGGTAAGAAGCGATACAAGACACTGTCGCCTCTATCTTCTGTTAGATAAACTATGCCGGTGCGGGGATCAACACTTGCGGCTTCATGATTAAAACGTCCCATTGCTGTTAACGGCACGGCTTGAACCATAGAGGTTGCCGACGCTGGAACCTCGAAAATATACCCGTGCTCTTTATTTACCAAGCCATTTGGCTTATCAACCGACTCTTCACAAGTAAGCCAAGTGCCCCACGGAGTAACTCCGCCAGAACAGTTGCGCACCGTTCCAGTCAAACTCATAAACTCCCTTTCAACGCGTTGAGTAGACAGATTGTAAATTATTGTTGATGTACCACCTGGCAAGGCTACTCCACTACTATAAGTATCGTATGCGAGAGAGTGAGAATGCTGTTGAATAGATGGAGGCTGTTGCTCGATATGCTTTGGGTGTAACTCGTGATTGCGGATGAGCGCTAGTCTATTATCGTCAAGAGCTAAACACCCCATACCGTCTGCTCTGTCTGGCACATGCAAACCGTCAGACATTGCATTCCCGAATTCAGAGATAACGCGATAAGAAAACCCTCTAGGTAAATCCAATAAGCCATTGCTGTCTGAAAGCAAATTTCCATAGCCTTTTGATATCGACATTACCCCTTCTGTTGCCTGACCCAATTGGTTTTTGCCGAAGCCACTTGACGCCAACCCTCCAAACGCTAAAGAACCCAAAATAAACTGTCGCCGTGAAATCATAGTAAGGACCTATTAAACAAATATGCTGAGGAGGGCGTCAATTGACATCAATTAATAGTAAAACTGTCATTTGTTATATTATAACAACTAAAAGAAATTTTACCTTTCTGCCTTAGCAATAATTGGTCATTGCGCAACAGAATCACTTATACATGAACTGGTGTTCAAGTTACCGAGCTATAATGTCAAACTTGGGCTATGTAATTCAGACAGGCATTTTTGATTGTCGAATTCAGACAGGAAACCACTATCGTGACAGGCACGAAAATAGCCTGACAGGCATAACAATCACAGGCGCTATCACCCTAGCTCACTGTTATGCCAGTGCTGTACAAATTGGGGTTTTGAGAAATAGTAGCCCTGAAAACGATTACAGCCCTTACTCGTGAGGTAGTCAACCTGCTCTTGCGTTTCTACTCCCTCTGCGATTGATGTGACATTAAGCGCTCTTGCCATTTCAATAATGGCATCAACAATAGGCGCTCCCTTTTTAGCGCTGTTATTATCAATATCGTCGATGAATATTTTATCAATCTTAAGTTCACTAATGGGCAACTCTTTTAAGTAAGCTAAGCTAGAATATCCGGTGCCAAAGTCGTCAATAGAAAAGCGAAAACCATAATTGGCCAATTCGTTCATTGTGTTTTTTACTGTCTCGATATCTACCACTAGCGCGGTTTCAGTTAACTCTAAAATTAGCATTTGGCTTGGAATACCGTAATAGTTGATCCTTGCAATCAAAGAAGAGGCGAAATCGGGCAGTACAATTTGTTTTGCGCTGATATTGATAGCAACGCACAAGTCCAGCCCTCGAGCGATAAACTGTTTGAGGGTGTTTAGTGTTTCATCGATGACCCAATTACCGATATCGCAAATAACATGGCTTTCTTCGGCAATGGAAATAAAGTCTGCGGGACTGACGACTCCAAGTTCTGAAGAATGCCAGCGAACTAGGGCTTCGAACGACGTAGTTTCACCACTATGATTTACCTGTGGTTGCAATGCCAACAATAGCTCGTCCTTAGCCACAGCTTGCCGCAGATGAAGCTTTATAGCCAAATAGCGATCTAACTCCTCCATACCATCTTCTGAAATATGACAAAGGCCGAAGGGGGCTGATTTTTTAGCCCGCTTCACCGCATTTTCAAGTACATTGATCATGCGTTCATAGTTTTGCTTACTGGCTTCAAATATCGCGCTGCCAAGAGAAGCACTCATCGAGACGTTCACGCCGCTAATGTCTACATCATAGTGCCGAGGGTTAATTAACGCATTTTCTATCATGCTGGCATTGAAATGATGAATGTCCGCTTTTTTATAGGTTTTCTTTGATAAGACGATAAAGCTGTCGCCTGCGAATTTATAAATGTGGTAGTCGTGGCCGATAATAAACAGTAACTTTTCAGCAATAGCACGTAGTGCGTTATTAGCATTGTTATAGCCTAAACGCGTATTTATCTGCGCCATATTGTCCATATCAAGCAAAAGAATATGCATATACTCATGATGAATGGCCGCACGCAAAATCAAATCTTTGCATTCTTTTTGAAACCACTGACTGTTGCGCAAGTGTGTAACGCTATCGGTATAAGCAAGGTTATAAATTGTATCTTGGGCTGCTATTCGCTCACTGATATCACGCACTACGCCAATGTAAATCTTTTCGCCTAAATCGGTGCTTTCAGAAAGCGATAACTCCATCTGAAATACTGAGCCATCTTTGCGCTTTGCAGGCAGCTGCCTGCCCGTACCTATAATTTTGGCATTCCCTGTACGCTCATAATTTGCCATGTAACGAGAGTGGTTTGATGCATATGGCTCGGGCATAAGTACTTCTACAGACTCCCCGACAAGCTCGTTTTTTGCGTAGCCAAACATGGAAAGCGTGATGTCGTTACATTGTTTTATAATGCCTTTTGAAGAAATACTTACTACCGCATCGTTAATGTTGTCGAGAATATTTTGAATTCGTCCAGCCCGCTCCTCGCTCAAGATCATTGTTTTCTTATAATCGGTGATATCTTCGAAGGCTCCGAAATAGCGCCTCACATTCCCTTCTTCGTCAAGCTCGTGTTTACCCGATGTTCGGACCCACTTTTTGACATTGCTGGCCGAAAGTATTTGAACTTCAATATCGTACGAGGTGTTGTGCTTTATCAACTCGGCAAAGGTGTGCTCAACTAACTCTATTGATTCTTGGCTATAAAACGACAAAGCATCATTTACACTCACTGGCTTTTTATATGAAATATCGTGAATTGCATAGGTTTCCTTGGACCAAAATAGCTTATCTTCAGCAGGGTAATATTCCCACGCTCCGGTTTTCGAGAGACTACTTACTTCATCTAATAAAGATAAGTTATTTATAGTACGGAATTCTTGATAGTACTTTTGTAAGCGCGTGGCAATGAGCTTTGCATTCGCACTGAAGCCTGGTTTGTGCTCTTCAATGTTAGGTCTTGGGGACGTAAAAATCGCAGCTAAAATACCTACGTTGCGCCCCTCTTCATTAAAAAGTCCTGCGCCGAGATAAGCCTCTGCCGCTATTTTTTGAAGCGACTTATCGCAGGGATAGTGACTGCGTACAGAGTCGGAAAATGCACACACACCGCGTTGTAAAACCTCTTCGCAAGGAGAGCCCTGCAATGCATAATCAGATAAATCACTAACCAGCGTTTGCTGTTGAATTCCAACTAACACAGAAACACTATTTTCGTTTCGGACACCAAGCAACAAAAAGTCAGCTTTTAGCGATGCATTATATTCAAGCAATTCATCGACAAATACTTGCTTATTGGCCCTAACTAGCCGGCTAAACTCGGCTTCCTCAAATACAGCATTGTGGGTAAACATAACGTCCTTTTGCGCCCAGCCGTCGACTCGATGATATCTTTAACCAGGCAGAAGATTCTTTCATTTGTACCTACAGTAGAAAAATGAAGGCTTTTTTTCAATAATAAAGAGGGCTATGTTCTGCTAAATTGTTGCTATACTGTATATGAATACAGTTATTGAGGGTTGATCATGATCCCAGCACAATTTACAAAGCTTATAGCCGAGTTACCTGCATCAGTGGAAAAAGACGATCCGCTGGCTTGATGAACTCACCGCTGAAGCTTGCATGAGCAAGATTACATGCTAAATTCGTGGGGATCCCTCAGTGTTTAAGTACATTTCCATATTTCTACCTCATCTACAATAAGGTAAATAAAACCAGTAAATTAAGTTTACCGATTGTGTGCGCTTACATCGGCTAGTTACCGAATAGCCATTCTTTTACGTCGCTTTCGTTTACCAGTACAAGCTGCTGCTGTTGAGGTGTTTTCGCTAGAAACTCGGTTCTTACGCGCATTTCTTGAATCAAGTATTGGGCTAATGCGGGCTTTGTCTTGATCAGTAATTCACCGTTCTTCATCTGATAGTCTTGCTCAATAACAGCGCTTTGCGCTTTTGAGAACCTTGGATCGGGTTGTATTCGCAAAACGATTTCTGTATTCCAACCTGGATCATCTTTTTCAAAAAATGTGGCGTGATCCATTAACAACGGTGTGCCGCGGAAACGGCTTAATACAAAATCACGAAATTCAGAGCGATACTCACAATACCCTCTCAAGTGCCAACGCAAACCAGTTTTAACGAGAGAATGAGGCTGAATTACTCGATCTTCAAACGACGACGTGTTCAGTGACAAGTATTCAACGTCAACGCGCTTCCGTTGTTTAATTGCACCTATGAGCCCTCGCATTACCTGGGGGCTTACTCGCCTTGAAGGGATCTTCAATTCAGTCGATATTGAAGATTGATTTGAGTTACTCGTTTTAGCGCGATAGCCGTTTAACCAATCTAAATACTCGGCAACATCAGTAGATATAAATTGGGCGTTGAATTCAGTCTGTGTTTGATGCGCTTTCACACTAAGGTTGTAGATTAGCTGTGAGGGATAAAGGGAATTGTAAGCTGATAAATATTTCTTGGCCTGTGTAGCACTTATAAGAAATGCATCAATAAGATCTTTACTATTTACTTTTCCTTGCCAATACGCAAGCAGTTCAATTAGCCAAAAATACTTCGATTCCGCTTTGTCTTCCATGATAGTGATCAGTCAAAAATTGCCATCCTTGCTTTATACGCTAACATTAATTTGCAACTTTGGTTACTTTTTTGAAAAAAAGCGAACCAAACGGTTCGCCTTTCAAATCAGTATCAGTACTTCGACACCTGTCAGTTTCGAATGAAGTTTGTGATCTGCCCTCTTGATATCAGGAGGCTCAAGAAAAGGGGTTTTTAAATGAAGTTTGTGAATTTGTCCTGTTAACACAAAACACTCCTAAGCCCTCTCAAATTAAGTTTGTGAAAGCTAGCATAATCAAGGCTTTAGACCTGAATAAACTCCATTTAAGATATTGATTTTTAAATTATTTTTTATTTATTAATAAAACACTAGCATAGACCTACCTCCTAATTTTTACAACGACAAACTCACCAACGTTTTAAATATTTGCAGAGAGTTCTAAAGACATTTAGCGACGGTAATGATCTGTTCAGCTTGTGGAAACTGATAAAAAGTCCACTCAAATTATAATAACGTTTTATTTCGTTTTTATAATTGACATAAAGTGGTTATGTCTATATCGTTACAACCAATCGCCACAGACACTAGAGAGTGAGATGAATTCAGATGAGATTTTAGACTGCTTAACTGAGCAAGGAGGCTATTTCGAAGAAGCTAAATACAAAGGTATGAGTCTTTTCTCAGTCGTAGACCCAATTAATGAATTGAACGACTATAGTTTCTATTTATTATCTAGCGTGGACGCAAACGGCAATACTAAACCGAAAAAAAACAATGCTCTTATCTTTTGCATTTCAGCGGCCGAACGATTAGAGATAGCGGCTAGATCAGTAATCAGTGAGTTAGATGACAATGAAGCTGTTACACTAACCTATCCCTATTTTAGTGGCGGATTTTCAAAATTTGAAAAACGAAAAAATGCCATTGGCAAATTACAATACTGCGGTGTAGCAACAAGTTTCTCTTCGAAAGCAGCGTTTAAGCAGTTCTTGGAATACCTAGTTTCTGGGCGTCAACTAGACAACCCTTTCGATGGCTATTACTTGAATTTTCGTAAAGTCTCTCACATCGAAACTTTGCTTAACGACAGACATGCGCTCTACCTCTTAATTGAAGAGGTGGAACAACACTTTAAACAAGCCATTCAACTTGAAGATGACTGCTTTCCTTTGAACTTGGTAAATGAACATGTCATTCAAAGGGTGCACCAAGATCTTTGCTTTGTACCTCGGATCAACGTCATATTCGATACTACAGACACGAAGAAACGTATGAATAATCCGACTATTAGTCAGCTGTCAGCGACCTTAGACTACTTGGCAGCACTTATTAATATCGCGCGGTTTAATGTACGTGAAAAAACTCGTTTAAAACTTGGTCTGGTGAGTGACGAATACGGTGCAAAAAAAAGGCAGTATTGCGAGGTACAAGAGACCATAGACTCGATTGGCTTGTACATCCTCACTCAGGTTGAAGCGAATAGTGTTAATTGTTGTAAACAAAAATTACGCAACCTGTATGACGTGCCAGCTGAATTATTTTCTCTTCAACAGCTTGCATTTTTTTTAGGTGTCAAAGGAGACTCACTCGGCCCTTTTTTAAGAAGAGAACAACCGGATGGCATGACAGTTAGAAGTAAAATGGTTACTCATCATGACTTTGGAAACCGCAAGAAATTTTTAACCCGAGAGTCTTTCTCTTTCTTACTTTCAAGCAAAGTCAGTATGTGAAGCAATAGATTCAAATTTTAAAACACAACCCAAAACGATAGACCTAACCCAAAAGGAATTTTTATGTTTACAAATAAATTTTTTAGTCAAGCTTCAATCACAACTTTACCCAACCCACAAATCAAACGTTATGCGTTGATAACTGTCCGAGGACAGAAAAAATTAGCCTGCCTTATCGAAGATGAATGGATAATAGATAGCACATGCAAATCAATTAACAATATGCTTGCTGATGGTTTTGTTGGGGAAGAAGCTGTTATTGGATGGGCTGAAATGCAACCGAGTCTTACTCATTAAACTTATCGTATTTCCGAAATTCACAGCGACACTGAATTACATACTGTCCATGTAAATTGCAACGAAACAAACTTAGTCTGACAGCGGTTATTACTGCTACCCCCGCTGTCAGGCGAGCTGTTTATCGCCTACATCTATGACCAATGAAACATTGCTGTTGTATATCTAGAAGAAACATGCCGATGACTAAGAAACTGCTTTGCCTCAATGTTGAACTGCTCAATGCTTACAATAACGCTAAGCCCATGTATCCATTCATGGTGCCATCCCCCAAACTTTGCAGTGCATTTGTCACGACTGATTTCATAAATACTATTAATAAAGCACTGTCTTTAATCGATGAGAACGATTTAAACGAAGTCTCTTTTCGCTCCGACGACGTAAACTGGTTCAGTTCGCTGTCTGAGCAAATATATCAGGAGATACGTTCCAATCTTCACGTCACAAAAGATTGCATATATTACTCAGGGGCCTTCGCTCCCGACAAAACTCCCATTTTTGTCTCGACGAGACTTCCATTGTCATCAATTACTCCCGATGAAAAACGAGCGGCAAGACAACTCAACCTCGCATTTCTAGCTACTGATACAGCAAAGGCGTTGATAAGTGAAATAGAAAATTTAGATAGGGAAATGCAGCTCGCGTGGGAACGACTAGATAGTTTAGAGGGACTTACTAGCGCTATTGATGGAGTCAAAGCTGCCAGTTTTACAACCCCGAGTGAAAAAACTGATGAACTTGCGCTTGAAGTAAGCATTGAAATCAAACAGCTAGAAAAAGAAGCTGAGTCACTGGAGCGGCTAATTGAAAGAAAATGCGAACTTCTTTGCAATCGTGTCCTTAGCATATCTGTCGGTGACCGGATCATTACTCAAACAAAGCTGAACAATAAAAATCAGGAAATTCAGCTGGAGTCGGTTCGATACTACAATGGTACGCTGTACCTTACTGGTCCCAAAGTTCTGAAAAATGGTTTGCTTGGCAAACGCAGTGAATCAGCATACGTTACATTGGTTCCTAATAATGAACATAAATAATGTTATCAGGGCACTACGCCAAGCTAGAAAAACACAACCCATATCAATCTACTGCAAAGATGCAAAACCTTGTGTGCCTGCCGACAGGTCTTTTTTTGATGAAATAACACCAGTTTTGAAGTTGTTGCTTAAGGCGTTTAAAGTGGCAGGTTTTACTGCGCACGTATCGAGATGGGGAGAGCTGGCGTTACACTCACCGACATTATGCATTGAGATTTTGATACGGATATCGCCAAACATTAACTATATGAACAGAGTTTCGGCGAAAAAGCTTGAAGATACGGGATATGAGGTTGTTGAAGTAGAGCCCCCTAGAAAGCCATTTATCGTTAGCTATTTTTTTAATGGTACAGCATCAAAATGGCGCTACATCCCCTTTGATAATGAGTTCGTTTCCGTTGAGTCAGCCTATACAGCCTTTATCGCGCCGATGCTGAAAACCAGTAAGCCATTTCAGGGACGCCTGCAAACATCTTTACTTCAAAAGAAAAATGAATCATTACCATCAGAAAGCACCTTTTATGCTTTTGCACGATACGCGGCCATTCACATCAATAAAACATATGGTTTGTCTCAGGTCAGCGAAATTGTTGATAAAAAATTCGTGCACACAGCTTTCTTTGGCAGCTATGGTGCACTTTTACTGACCCATGACTGGCATGGTGCAACTACTGTTATCTGGCACGATAAAGACCGGGACTTCCTTGCCAAGTATATTCCTGAAATACTGGCACCATACGCAGTAAATTGCCCTTCAATCTCTCAGGCTTACACAGAAGACACGGAGCATCAGTTTCTTCTTGGGTCACTAGATAAAGCACTGCTGGACAAATACGGCTCTGTTACCAGTGCCGAAAACTGGTTGGAAGAGAAGCATTACTTCACTGATAAAAAGCCCCCCAAAGAGCTAATTCAGACATCTTCCGGTGTTATGAAACTCCTCACTTTCGCCAAAACATAAAATCAATAATTATGTTTTGGCGAAAGTGAGGAGTTTTAACTTTTACCCTAGTTTCTCGACATATCTACTATATTTGGTATTGAGTATTTTTAAGGCGAGCTGTTGTTCAACAGTTTGCCACTTACCTATTTTTTTGATCTCAATATCTTGGGGCTTTACCACTGATTTAAGTTTAAAACTCAAAGGAGAAATGATGGCGTTGGACATATAGTGAGAAATCTTCGCTATTTGCACATCCATGGCAAGTCCCGTTTCCGTCTCTAAATCATTAATATCTAATGACTCAATCTTCAAAACATATGGATCGTAATATTGGTCTAGAACTTGACGTAAGGGATGAGCATTGACCTCTTCTCTAACGCCTTCAACATTTTTACTTATCAGTAGTTGAATCAATCCTCTTAAGTTAGTCAGAAACTCACCACCGTGAAGACAATCAACTGCATACTTCACGGCAATCATAGGATTGTATGTGAGGTAGGTCTCGCCATGTTGCTGATTCAAAACCCCTTTGAATTGGTTTTGTTCAACAATCGTTTGGAATCTTTCACGAATTGAAAGCCAAAAGGAATCGTTAGCGAGTTGATTCTCGGCTTTACACCATAGACTTTGCAATAAATTCAGTGCGTTGTAAGACTTCAGCGGATCTTTGCCCCCAAGGCCGTACTCATTTATCGACTTTATAAATAGTGAGGTGGTCCCGTGATATAGCGGAATAGAAAGCTTGTCATCTTTAATGATATGTGTGCTCAAACTTCAAATCCTTCTTTGCGAGCAGCTCTAATACATGCCTACTAAATAGAATCACAAACGATTCCTGTAGTAGCTGCTCAAAAAAACCTATCAGGTCCGCTGGCTTTAAAACCGCTTCCGTCAGCACTTAAATCTGACAGGCGAGATCTCGCGAATTCACTAAGATATGTTTCGGATAATGAGCTTCCACCCTCTCCCTGAACCCATTTCCCGTCCTTCCTTTCGAGCCATCCAGATACTGATGCATAATAAGTGATTGTTTGACCGCTAAATCTTTTTAGGGTTTTCCCACCTTTGGCTTGTGCATCGATTGCCCAGAAAACATGGAAGGACAATTCACCATGACCAATACCATTCCATTCAATAATGGTGGTGTAGCCATGAATATCCGCTGTCAATTCGCCTTCTACATCTAACTGAGAATTTAAATCGACTCGACCTGCACTAACAACTGAATTGATACTCTCGACTAAAAGGTTGCGGAGGATGTCCGACTTTCCATTTGTCATTCTATCTCCTTGTCTTTGTTATAATTTTCATTTCCCACGTGAAGAAGGGAGATGTTACTTTCTTTTCCGAAAACTACAATAGCCTTTTTTCGTCTTGTGAATTCGTAAAAGCGGAAATAAGTGAACAATATATACTTCTAAAATAATGCCTTTACGGTTCAGGCATTGGTTCTGATTCTCACTCAAAGCCTCCTAGCTCTTTTTGTGCAATGAATGTCAGTACCACCTGCTCTCCATCTTCTCCATGCTGTTTGACTATTTCCAATGGAGTAAAATCACCGGAAGACTCTAGTCGGCAGGTGTCAAACCACGAGACAGCTTCCTGACGAGTATCAAACCACTTTTCTATTCGTTGAAGTATTCTTTTGATAATCAGCAAGCGAGTCTGTTGGGATTCGGTTAAATTGAAGTCTCGATTGTCGAGACCATCTTCAGATACGTCCACACAGTGCGAAATAAACGCAATGGTTACTCCTAAATCAAGAGCCCATGATTTTGCACTTACCGGTTCTTTAGGCAAAAGTAGATTATGTTTTGTTGTCATCATTAAATCCTATCTACATTGTTATAGTCACGTACTCGACGCTAACTCTTACCTACAATGGTCAACCCTTTAATATTCAGCACAAGCTTTTATATATGCGACTCGTCACTGACTGGCTTTCTACGTCTCAAATTTCTGGGGATTGCTTTGGGCAAGTGTGCATAGAGCCAATGCCTGTCATTCTTATATAGCCACAAATAGGCTACGTGATTCTCATACTTCACGTCTTGTCTTCGTGGCGTTGTGATCGACTTGATTGTTTCTAACAGTGATTGACGCATTAACTTCATTTTGGCGTATTTGCGGCGCCGTCTTCTTAGTGTCACGATATCCGGGTGCTGACTTAGAATTTTTTCAATGGCCCCCTTTGAGCAATTGAAATCCTTAGCAATATCTTCTGTGCTCTTTCCCGCTAACAGTTTAATTGCTATCTGCCGCCGCTCTGTTGCAAAAAGCTTTTGTTCGCGGGTTTCAATAGCAACACCAGTCGTCAACGCTACTTTCTTAACATAAGCAACCGAATGCTCGGTGCTCCCGGCGACGCATCTTAAGCTGTCACCCCTTTTAAGGGCATGTATGATATCGTCAATATCACTACTCAGTTCATCGTTCGCATTCGGATTCGTACTTGCCTGAACCACTTCTGGTGAGCATTCAATATCACTGTTTAGTAAATCACTTACAGAATCAAAGAGAAAAGTCATCATAAGCAGATGTTTCAAGGGTGATATAGCAGCATCTCTGTTAGTCAGAACACTGGAAGGGTAAAGAGGATAACGAGCGTCATCAAAAATCCCTTTAACTTCTGAGTAGTCTAGAACTGGTTTAAGAGCCTCTATCATTGAGAGTCGTAGCTGTTTCAGGCGAACATGTGCACATTTAGTGAGAAACCCCATGTCATGTAACCGAGCCTTGTATATATCGCAAAGGTAATGGCGAAAGCGTTCAGAACTATGATACTGGAAGTAACATGCGAATCTGACCAACTTCATTTCAATCTTGGAAGCCAAGTGACGAAACGCTACGCCTCTGTGTGGCCAGTTATCAAATCGCTTTCGAGATACAGGAGTGCTCATTAGTCGAATCTTGTGTTTGGCACAGACAAAGGTGCCGGGCAGCTGATGTTCTACATGCCAATATGCTAAACCAACTTCTTTGCTATCTTCCTCTGCGCATTCGGAACAAAATCGCATAGCGCCTGTATTACACTGTCGATTAGCAATTAGTGATAGTGACTTAAACACTGCGTCACCCTTCCCATTCAGCAGGTTTTGATAGGCATCAACATATCTGGAAACAGGTGTAAGAGCCCGGAAAACGGGGAGTATAGTGTGACGCTGTATCCAGTAATGACCTGTCATACCGCTCAACTCGGCAATCGCAGGGATACAGCTAGGAAACGGAGAACAAAATTGCAAAGACGACGAATTAAATAGTCGCTTTGCTGCTTTGCGTTCCGTGGCAGCTGTGTCTAACACAACCGCACGCTGGATCACGCTTAACAGTGCTTCATCGGGCATTGGTGTTGGAAAAGCCATCACACTGAGTCCTTAATAGCCTTTCCAGCCGAGAAAGTCCCAAAGCTGGCTTTGCGCTCCTCTGTCGATAAAAAGACCCACCCTAATAATGCGTATATTATCGATGAGTGGTTAATGTCAGGATTTAATACGTAAGACAAATGTAGTTGAGAATAAGAACTTAAAGCACCATATGGCACTTCACCAAAAGAGAAATGGTCACATGCTTTTGTATCATTGAATGCATCAATAAAGCGCTTCTGCGGACGCTCCGACAGCTTTCTCGGGCTTTGCTTCATCAAAGCACTTTCACCTGCCACTACTGCCTGCACACGCCTGATAAGCGAATTACGATCTACCTGAACCCCATGATTCGACAGGTGGTGTAATTGCTCCAACCATTGTTGAAACGGTGTTAGCTTTTTTACTAAATGATTTTCCAATTGTTTTGAGCAATACTGACAGCGCGCTGACGTCGGCGATTGCCCTAATTTTGTCAGCAAAGCTTTATGCCGCTTACATAAGTGACAGGTTTTCAGTAGTCTTAAGCCATGCTTCTGACAGCGCATCAGTCTATGGTCTTGATGGCTGTTTCGCCAATAAGCCAGACCGTGGCTTTTTTCATCGTCTTTCGCACAGGCAACACACCAACGAAGATGCTTATTGGCAAAATCGACACCCACGTTTTTCCCCAGTGGTATAAAACCAGACTCTGTTCCTTTTAGACTTTTAAAAAAGCGCTCAGGTGTGTTCTCCAGCATAAAGGCATTAACGTCGATATGCTCTGGCATCCGCTCTAATACACTAGCCAGAAACTGTGGAGTTAATGCTCGGGCTAATCCCAGTGTTCTTGAATCTGTTAGCGCAAACAGACCTGCATATAATGATCTACTTCCTGACAGGTTAGCCCATCGCCAAAGATAAGAGAGGTAATGCTCGTCCGGCAAACTGGCTAGCGAAAATGGAGAGGCGTCCTGCTGGATCACTGGTGCGCCTCAGCAAAACCAGTCAAAAGAGGAGATGCGTCTATCACATTAGCTAAACGTTTATCGAGTGCAGCCAGTTTCAGCAAACTGGACGTATGCGCAATTCGTGGCGCGCGTCTGGATGAATGCATAGTTCGAAAACCTTTGCCTTTTTCGTTTTGCTCTTTACGTTGCAGCATTTCCATTTGTGCTTCTGCTTGTTGAATTGCCGCTCGCTCAGCTTCATAACGTTGCGCTTTGTTTCTCCTTAGCTCTTCAATTGCTAAAGACATAGCACCGAAGTGTTGTTGATAAACCATCTCCAGCAGATCAAAGCACTTTTCGCCTTCTAAGAATTCAGGTTTAGATTGCACGGCTTCAAAAAAAAGTCTCATCAGGTGACTAGCAATGGCCTGTAAACCAAAGGTATTGAAATGAATTATGTCTCTAAATGGTTGTGACGTAATCGCCGTATTATGAAAAATATTTTCAGGCAAATATGTATCGAAGAATGTCTTATAAAAAAGTGAATCTTTTTCCATTGGCGAAAAATCATAAACACGATCCGACATCAGCCGCCGAGTACTTTGTAACTTGGCATTTTCTAAATCTTGGTCAAAGAACAATCGAAGCCCCTCCGGTGTACAGGTGGTCAGCATGGGTACTCCGATTCGGTTAAAGAGGCTTTCCAAATGGTCAAGCGTAGTATTAATGGGATTACCAATACCCTTCAGTAGATGCTGACATTCGTCAACATGCACCAAGCCAATGTAATGCCTTGCGCAGATTTTGCGGACACAGTTAATATGCGTATCCACACCTAAACCTTTTTCCGGATAGTCATCCTCATATGAAGTGCCGATGGCTTGATCAACGGCCCTGTAAAAATTGGAAGCAAGGCCTTTCAGACTATTACTTGTTGTAACATCAAATGACACCCAGACAAGTTGGTCAAAGCATTGATGTCGGTTATTAACCTTAGTATGTCGATACTTCTGGGGGATGCACCGTAAAATCCGTCTCAACGTTTCGGTCTTCCCTGTCCCTGAAAGGCCAGTCGAGAGAGAGCAACGTGAAGTCCCAGCGGCAGAGCCCATAAACTTGTCGAGTTCGACAGACTGGCCGTTTTGGCACATTACCAGTACCTTGTTCTGATAATATTGCCCAGAAGCCGTCGCAGGGTTCCTTTTACGATACCCTGCCATTATCTGCTGCGTGAGCTGTTTATAGATATGCCACGCATTGGGATGAGGAATGTAAGCGTCCTCCAAATCGCCTATCACGCTTTGCCCAGCAAATGGATCGTAAGACATGATATCCGATGGGAGCACCTTTTTTTCTTCAATTATTCCCTCAAAATCTGATGAGTACTTGATGATGTCAAGCGTCTCAATCAATGGATTTCCTGCGTAAATCGATAGCGGATGCGTATTATATTTAGCTAAGCGCATTAGATTGCTGACTCCTCTGAAAATGGACTGACGGAAGAGTCTGTTACATCGGAAAGCTGGTCATGAATTTTCTGAGCATTATCCTTGGACTGCTCAGCAGCAAGCTCTCTTCGACGATCATTGGCCCCACTTTGATAGCCAAGTTGATCATTCTTAGGACTTCCTTTTGCTGCCTCCTCTGCTGCTCTACGGTCTTTTCTGTCCTCCGCAGCATTAGCAACCTTGTCAGCAAGTTTCTGGCGTTTATTTGACGAGCGGAGTTCAGCGACATAGGCCCGACGCTCTTTTACCTCTTCCCAGCTCAATCCAGAGTATTGCTCCTTCTGATCTGCCAGCCTAAAGGTGTGAATAGTGCCTTCGTCATCTTCATAAAAGATGGCGTCGCAGAGGCTGGGTGTATATGCCATGCGCTTCTCTATCTCACCCAAGTATTTGGCTTTAATATACCAGTCTTTTTTCTTCGCATACTCACAATGGAACAACAGACCATTGAAGTGAATGCCGTCCTCTCTCACTTTCACCAATGCTTTGGGAAGCAGCATGTATCTGTAAGTAGGTAATTCTGAAATATCAATAGGATGCCCACCACCCATCTGGCATTCCATACTGTATGTCCAGAGACTGTGTGGTGAAATTCCAATATTATGGTGCGCCATGTCGCTATCCATCAAGTCGGCGCAGTCTTTACGAAGGTTTTCTGTAATTATCTCTCTGATAATTTTTCGGTGAACATCTTCAATCGAGTGTAAAGCTCGTTGGGATGCATCTTGTTCTGTTTTATCGCGGTCTGCTTCAATTCCACCGTCCATAGTGGAGACCATATCGTCAAAGTAGCCAATTACCCGCTCTACGATTGGCTTTAAATCACCCCGACCTTTAGTAACAGTTTTTACGTGGCCACAACCAAACTGACTGGCAACCAGCTCATCGACTTCGTTTTCCGGATATTCAATACCATTATCAACTTGGATTGAATCGAATAAGTGATGTGATACCCACTGATAATCTTTGAGATGGATCCCGTATTTTTTACAGTACTCTTTTTTGTCTGCAACGATGTTGTATAAACATTCAGCGACGTTTTCCCAGCAAGGTGGTTTGAAAGATAGGCTGTACCCCAAAACATATCGCGTCCTTACACAGACAGCTACGCAAAGATAAAGGCGCCCAGCTGACATCCGCTTTTCACCGACCCTTGGATCCCGCACATGAAGAGAGAGCTCAGTAGAGTCAATCTCAACTACATCGTTTGCTCCAAGGTTCATATCAATTGCATGACCCTGCCGGTCTAAAAAGTCTCGCTGCGCTCTTATCGTTCCATAACGCAGAAACAATTGTTCGGTTAGCGACAATTCATTTAAATAATGATAGCGAAAAGCGCCATATGAGAGGATGTGTGGCTCGAACTCACTTAAGTTACGGTTCCCCTGCTCATCTGGCTCGGGCATATCAATGCCCTCTGCCTCAAGAGCTTCTATGCAGTACACGTAGTGCATTTCGGTATAGCGAAGTGCGCCATTTCGATTGGAGGTCCCAAATTGTCTGGATAGTCGTTTAATAAGTTTTTTATGTGATGGTGTAATCGCCTTGTAATCGGTGTTTGCGTTTCTACCATCCTTACCTGCTGCTCCTCGCCTAATGATCATATCGTCGGTATTGTGCAGGTAATTGCAACCGCAATTCAGATAACCCAAAGGGATCAACGGCATTGCAACACCACGGAACGTAATGTACTGATTAAGATGGCGAATTAATGCCGTTGGAGACGAAAAGCTCTTTGTTGGGTTAGCAATAGCCAGTTGAGTTAACGCATCCTCCAACTCTTCTGCAATGCCAT
Organism: Alteromonas sp. RW2A1; assembly: GCF_001886475.1. Classification (NCBI taxonomy): domain Bacteria; kingdom Pseudomonadati; phylum Pseudomonadota; class Gammaproteobacteria; order Alteromonadales; family Alteromonadaceae; genus Alteromonas; species Alteromonas sp. RW2A1. Next base: position 3,606,361 of record NZ_CP018031.1, read on the forward strand.
AGCCTAGCAGGTAAGACTCAATTACGTTTGGATCGATAAGGCCGCCCAACCTTTCAAGTGCTCTGTCGTTTTTCTCTTTATATTTTTCAAGACGCTCTGGTGCTAAAACCTGATCTGGCTCTCTCAGCACTTTGGGAAGTCTGAAAAACTTTAACCCCTTACCCACTTTCACACAGCTGAACATGCGGTCAATATCGTCGAATGAAAAGACTTTGGGCTTAGGTATCTGGTGAGCTTTTTTCCGCTCACCCTTTTTAGCGAGCGTCTTTCCATTAGCGTCAAGGCCAAACACATTTGACATATTCGCGATGGCTGCGCGCCCTAATTTTAGGTTAACCCAAACAATCGAGAGAGCATCATGTTGTGTCGCCCACTTTATATCTGATTCATATGCCGGTTTAAGGCGAAGCTCCTGATTACGTTTATACAGCATAGGGCAACTCCTCTAGCTCCAGTAAAGGCTGATTTTTAAGCAGAAGAGGTTTATTTAATTGAATGGGCGTATTGTGATCTGGGCAAATAAACCGCTTGAGGACTGCATTTTTGAAATGTCGTTCTGACTTACGTAATGAATAAGAAAAAACAGCCGCAATGCGCGTTAAAAGCTGCCTTAGAGGCTGCCAAGGCTGGTTGATGTGTGCGCGGGTAAGCACCTGAGAGAACTCTTCGAGATCCTGTGGAGAAAGGCTTTCATCGTAGTGCATCTCGCAGAAGCGCAGCGTCATGTACCATGCTTTCGTGACATTTTCGCTTGTAAGAACGCGATAGCCGATGTTCTCAGCGGCTGAGTAACAGCGCTCAATTTCTAACTTCTGCCGCGTTCTAGATGGCTTATTAGGATCAAAATTCGGTTTGTAAGCATAAGTGTGTTTAACAGGAACGCCCTCATGATTTAAAGAGGTTACCCTGAAATCTGATGTCATCACATGGTGAATGTGTTGCTTGTAGGAATAAGGGTGGACAACCCCCTTCTCCGTAGCAATCTCAAATGTTCGAGACGGATTGAGCGCATATTGCTCTTCGATATTAATGACGCCCGGTTGCCAAATAAGGTGTTTATATGCCAACAGTTCACCGTCGCTAAGTAACTTTACGGTTCGCTTGAGGACAGGACAAAAGAAGTAGTGCTTACGGCCTAACGAATGCGTTGAGCAAGCGCGTATGAACGGTTCATAAGTTTCATTTCTATTTCTTGCTTCCGCCCAATTCGCATATCGCTCAGCATCTGCTTCTGTGATAAGCAGCTTAGCTTTCGGATCAAACTGCTTATGTTTTGTCATTTTTGTCATCTACAACCTCTTTGACTCGTGAATTCAATATCACTCAGTTATAGACCCACAAATCGAAGCTGCAAGATATTTCGAAAAAACTTAAACTACTGATTTTTATCTTATTTGTGTCAAATTAGTTTGCATATGAATGGTTAAAAAGGGCTTTATTCAAATAATTTTAGTAAAACCCTGTAATAACTTAAAATTATTTGATTATCTTTTTATTGCTTAATTAGTTATATCAAACCAAATGGACTAAAAAACCAGCTTTTATGAGAACAAAATATAAACAGGTATTGTATTCGTATGGTCCTTTTTATTACTATAAGTTTCGTAATTACGAAACCTTATGATTAATAATTATTTAAAACACTGTCGCGAAGCACTTATGAGCGAGCACGGCCGGCAAGCTTTTTCACAGTTTACCGTCGCTGGTAAGGTTGGTGTCAGCAAAAGTTATATCAGCCGCGTTGAGAATGGGACCGAAAAGCCGTCTCGGGATTTCCTCGTGCGCATCAGTAAGGTATACGGTCTGGATGAGCGGGTAACCCTCGCTATTGGAGGTTTCCTCGCTGCTGATACATCGGCCTTGTTCAATATAGAACCGAAATGCATGTTATTTTTAAATGATTTAGCCCAGCTAAATGTCAAACAACTAGAGTCTCTGACTCAACAATTCGAGGACGATGAGAAAATTGAGCTCCTGAGCAAGGTTGGCAAAAATAAGAGACTGAGCCAAATTGTCAGCAACCTGCTACTTTTTGACACAGAAGAATTAAATGACTTGTTTAACGCGCTGCAAGATTATACTAGGCAACCATTAGGTATAAACCGGGACTGAAGAGGTAGACGGTTGTCAAAGGCTCACAAATACAGAGACGAAAGTCGATAGCTACCCGATATATAACATTTACATCGGTAATCCACTGGCATTATCCCTCGGGTTCGAAGTTACTGTTTTGCGCTGCTCGTTGTGCGCAAATGCGATGCATAAACAATTAGAGCATCTACGATGTCATCTCGCGCTAAACTTTTTCTAGGATACTTCTCCAGCGCTTCCTTGTATGTTCACTCAATGATTTTGAGGTGCCCTATAAGTATGCTGAGACGCTGTGGGACAACCTCAATCCATTCCCTCTTCGAGTTGTGGCCCTCCATTACAACGTATTTGGTATGTTCTAACAGCCAGATGATGTACTGATGCGTCTTCGTTTATTACTAACCTCTTCGTCGAGCTACAGTTACCAGCTATACACTTGAAAGTAGAACTTTACGTTTAATGGATTAAGAGTTATCGTTATAAAAATTTAAACTTTAGTCTAATAAAGAAGAACGTCGACAAAACGTTTTAATAAGCAGAAATGGAATGCGCTTATCGAAGTTGAACGTTATCCCACTTGCTCTGCCAAGCTGTTTCGTTAGTCAACAAAAAGCCTCTCTATTACTGCGATAGCCTGATTGTATTCATCAAAATTTAGTTATCACTCTTCAAGGAAGCAGTATGGACATAAAATGTCTCGATCCTCAAGGAATCAATGGTTTCGAACTTAAAGCTAACGATGTTTTATCAAAGCACCTACCTGATAGCTGGATAGGCTACTCTTCTCTAGAAATGCTTGGCCGTCAGGGAAAAGACTTTGAGGCTGATCTAATTCTAATTACTCACGACCGAATAATCGTTGTCGAATTAAAAAACTACAAAGGTAAAATATTTTCTAAAGGTAACAAATGGGTTCAGGAGTACGATGATGGTCGCCAAGAAAACCGTATTAACGCGTTATCTCAGGCAAGTAGAGCCGCAAAAATATTAAAGACGAAACTGAGAGAAAAGCGCGGTAATAGATATGTGCCTTATGTTGATAAACGTGTCGTTCTGTGCGGCTCAGCTGACGCTTCTCATCTTTCAGAAGAAGAAAGAGAGTGCGTTTTTACACTGGATGAGTTCAAACACATCGGTGACGAAAAAATATACAAAAAGATTATCGGACGCCCATTCAGTTTTGACCGAAAAGAAGACATCCCAACAAAAAATATTAAAATTTGGAATAAAATTTTTCTTAACAATAGCGCCGACTTCAAAGCAAAAGCCTTTTCATCAAATGGCTATGTATTAAACGGTACTTCGCTTTTTCAGCACAAAGATAACTTGTATGCTGAATATCGGAGCCAAAAGGCAGAAAACGCTAATTACCAAGCCTTAATGAGAAGATGGGATTTTACTGCTCCATGCATAGTTGAGCATTCTAGAACCCCTGAACAGCGTGCAATAATTGCTCAACGAGAGTCTAATGTTCTAGGTTATATTGACACTCAAGATGAAGATTTAAAGAATAGTCACCTTCAGTTACTTCATATACCGACAGATTTAACGGAAGACTTCGTAGAGCTCTACGAGTGGCCTAATAAGAAAGAAAGACTAGATACCTTTATTCGTAAGAATCACAAAAAGTTAACGACACAGAACAGATTAGACTTAATACAAGTTCTGGTTAGTCGACTATCGAGACTTCATGATATTGAAGTGGCACACCGCGATCTCGGTTCGCATAGCATTTGGTTATCCCTACCCAGTAAAGTGGTCCTCTCAAACTTTTTAACAGCGTATTACCCAGATCCCGATAAAAAGACGGTTTCTCCAGTCAGAAAAATTATTCAACATGGGCGAGTCGAGACACCTGAAGAGCTTTTTGAAGAAACCTCACATGCAACTGCGTTTAGCAGAGATGTGTATTTAGCAACTGCGGCTTGTCACTACATAGCGTTTGATACTTGGCCCAAGAAAGAAGAAGGCATCTATGTGTGGACCCCAATTGCAGGCAATGAAATTAGTGAAAAGCTTGGAGACTGGTTTTCTCGCGGCCTTGAACTCGACTCCAGAGATAGATTTCAGGATCTTTGTGATGCGCAAACGGCGCTAAATAAGTTAGTAAGAACTGGTGCAGAAGACCCTACACACACTTTGTCACTTCTAGCAAAATACCATACCAATAAAAACGTCTATACAGAACTTGGCGCCGTGCCCTTTAAAACAGAAGGGATATGTCATTTATTAAAAGCCCCTGATGACTCTTTTGGGGTAAAAGCATGGTTTGGGGTCAGTGATACAAACGGAACCGGTGGAATAAACCATGAGCTTCTGATGTTCTTCAGCAGGCTTGAGAGCATCAATAAAGCCGCTTTACCTTACCTTCCTAAAATTTTAGATTTTGGATTTAACCCGACAATGACCTGCGCCTTTTTTAAATACGAATGGGTCGAGGGGGTAACGTGGGAAAAAGCAGTTGAGAATATCGAGAAACCGAGCGGTTATGCATTGGCGAAGACGCTGTTACTCGCTTTACTCAAACTCCATGGCGCAAAGCTTCACCATGGCGACTTACACCCTAAAAATATAATTGTTGATAATGAAAACATTCGTTTCATCGACTTAGTGGAGTATGACTTAAACAACGCAGACAAACATACACCTTCCTATGTTCCGTCTTCCTATGAAAGCCTTTCCAAGGCCACCATTGATCGTTTTGCTGCCGTAAAGATAATACATGAACTGTCTCAGACGATTAGCTCTCTTCATCTCGTTAAATATACAGAAGAATTACTTGATCTCCCTGAAGTGTCGACAAGCGAACTAGAAAAGTTACTCGATAATTTCGATGAAATTGTTAATCCACCGCCTCCAGTTACCATCAAAAAATATGAGATCCATCATAAGAATTGTCGAACAGTCACCGAGATATTGACCTCAGACGATGGCGCTTATTACATGACCCTTAAGCAGAACGCGGGTAAAGATAGAGATCTATTAAGTGTTCAGCTGAGTGGCATCAAGAAAAATATAAGCTTGTTAATTAATGAAGATAGAAAGTTCATTGTCAGTTTCAGAGAAAATGACATTCGACATGACCAGTTCATCAGAAATAAACGCGATTCTCAGTTAAAGCTAACTGGTGAAATTCACCTGTCGAACAATATTCATGGATCAACCGAAGATTTCATCAACTTCATTCTCGAAAGTGATGCCTACAAAGAGTTAGCCAGAACTTCCGGTGAGACGAATGCTGAAGCCGAAGGGCCCATAAGACCAACTCTGTCACTACCAAAGATGGCTAAGTCAACGGTATTGGATGCTCGCGAAATTTGGAAAGTGCTTGTCGATACAGAGGAAGAAAGCTATCCCAAAATTCAGGTTGTGACTGACCCTGTTTACAATGCCAATCAGTTACTCAGTTTCCGCTATTCACTAGACGACAGCAAATTCGACTTCGACCTACGAACCGAACGAGTGAATGTAAAAATGGAAGTGCGGGGCGAACTAAGAGTAATCGGTATTGTTGAAGATTTAAACTCAGACAATCTCATATTAAAAACTCGCGGTAATAATACACCACAAGCAGGCGACACCCTCATTTTGGAGGGAAGTATGAGCGCTGCGTCACTTTCTAAACGAGAAAGAGCGGTTACAAAATTAATAACAGGTAGAGCAATAATACCTGATCTTCCAGACTATTTTTCTCCCGGACTTGATGCTCAAATTATAGAAGGTATAACACCAACTGAAGATGAGTTAGATTCCTATACTGAATACAAAGAAGATGGCAGCATTTCATTCGCCTTAAACGAACAACAACGAGATGCTTTCAAGGCACTGTACAAATATGGTCCTATTGCTTTGCTTCAAGGCCCCCCCGGAACGGGTAAAACAGCCTTTATCGGTTCCTATATTCATTATTCAATAATGAAAGGAGCTCGACGTGTACTGCTTGTGAGTCAATCTCACGAAGCCGTCAATAATGCTAGTGAGAGAGTTCGTTCACTTTTTAAAAGAACGGAGCAAGCAATCGATATTGTCCGTCTTGGTGATGAATCAAACTTATCTGCATCATTGACTGATGTTGGTGAAAAAGCACTACAAGAACACTATCGTGACAAGTTTAGGGCTGAATATAAAGAGCGACTAAGTACGCTACTTGAACACATTGGCATACCAGCCGAGATGTCTTCTGTCATTACAGAATTTGAGGATTCCTACGGTCAACGATTTAACCAATTACTATCTCAGGCTCAGGATGAAGATCAGGCTGGCACAGCTAAACTTACGCAAAGAGAATCAAAGCTAAAATCGAACTTTAACGATTTTTTGGCCAGACAATTACCTGACTCTCCCTCCTTTACGGGTGTTCCACTATCTAAGATACGAAGTACTTTATTAGAACACCTCGCTGAACATTTCGATATTTACTCAAGGGAACTGATATCCAAAGTTAGCAACCTTATTGAGACATCTAACGAATGGTTAAGTGTAATGGCATCAGGAAAAGCCCAGTTTCAAAACTTCCTTGCCAAAACCAGAACCCTTGTGTGTGGCACCTGTGTAGGTATTGGTCGGAACCATTACGGTGTGCAGGAAAATATTTATGATCTCGTCGTTATTGACGAAGCAGCTCGTTCCCCAGCAAGTGAATTGGCGATTGCTATGCAGGTTGGGAAAAAGGTGTTGCTTGTTGGAGACCATAAGCAACTTCCGCCACTGTTTGACGAAGCGCATATTAAAGCCGCCAAACGAGAACTGCCTAAGTTAGATGAAGAAGAATTGAAACGAAGTGACTTTGAAAGGGCTTTCGTTTCTGACTATGGCAAAACTGTTGGTCGTTCTCTTCTCACTCAATATCGGATGGCCCCACCGATTGGCAAACTCGTGTCAGAAAACTTCTATGATGGTGCTCTGCAAACCGGCCGTTCTATAACTCATGATAGCTATAAGAATCTAATCAATTCATTCGCTACTCCAGTGACATGGTTTGACACATCGGGCGAAGGGAATCAAAACAGGGAGGCCACTCCTACAGGAAAAGGCGTTAATGGGAAAAGCTTCATCAACCCGCTTGAAGCCGACTGCATAATCTCAATAATCAGAAGAATGTATGATAGCGATGGTGAGATATTTAAAGAAGGAGAAGAGCCTAAAATCGGGGTCATCTGCATGTATGGAGAACAAGTAAGGCACCTGATTAGAAAAATTAACAGCATGCCGTGGGCTAGAAGCTTGCTTGAGAGACGCATTGTAAAAGTGGATACGGTGGATAGTTATCAGGGTAAAGAAAACGACATCATAATTCTTTCTCTCGTAAGAAGTAATGCAAGGGGTACACAGGGCTATGTATCATCCGAAAATCGAGCCAACGTATCATTGTCACGCGCCAAAGAATGCCTATTTATTGTTGGCAATAGTCAAATGTGGAACCAGCATAATCAATCTTCCGCATTTGGACGTGTGTTTAAATTTATCGAGGACAATAACTCCCCTGATTATTCTATCCGCCCAGTAAAAGGAATTTCGCAGTAATGAAAATACAATTAAACAGAATTAGCTTCGGACTGCCAACAAAGGCATTCTTTATCGATTACACTGTCAGCCAGAAGCGTCAACTCCCTGTAGTAAAAGAGTTTATTATTCGTGTACTTCATTCTGTTGGTAAGTCTCCTGTATCGCTTATTCAGGACTATTTTGGATTCACTGCGGCAGAAACGCTCGCCGTTCTAGACGACTTGATAGAGGAAAGTTTGATCAAGTGGAGTGACAATGAGATAGAACTCACGGCTCATGCATTGGAAAACTTTGAAGAAATAGAAGGTAATATGCTACCCCGCTTTTTCGAGGTGGTAGATAAAACCGACAACGTATTCTTCGAACTTAGCGAATTCAGGATGTTGCCGAAGACGGTACAACGCAGCGGCATAAACAGCACTTCCATATCGCTACCGTTACCCGATGATTGTTATTCAAAGCTAAATGACAAAGCAATGTCGGCATTTGACAGCAATTTTGAGCATTTTCGAGAAGTCGTTAAGGGTGAAGATATATACTCAGAGAGAGAAGAGTTATACAAAATCAACCATGTAAACGGTAAGTTTGATATATCCATCCCTATTCCTGTTGAGTACTACATTGAAACTGATGCTCAAGATGTGTTGCAAACTGCATATGAAGACTCAAACCTTGACGAGTGGGACATCAGCAAATCACTTTTTAACTATATGGATGCAGCAATCAGCACTAAGCCCTACAGTGATGTAACGAGAGATTTTAGCGATTATATAAGCGCAACCGATGATCCGATATTAACGCGGTACTGGGACGACAAAACCGATAGTATCAATATTGAGTTACTCCTTAAGCATTATGCTGATGGAACGGCCCATCACTCAAAAGATACACAACTCATTGTCGGTAACCTGTATTCAGACTTCAATTCTCAAGCTCTTACTGAGAAGTTAACAGAAATATTTTCGAGAAAGCCCAAGTCGAGCGGACTAATCTGGCTTTCAAAAGGAGACAATTCAACGTGGGGACGCACCTCAGAGTTTGGCGTATTGCTTGAATCGATCACCTCATTATTTGATAACAGAAAGAAAACTTCCAAAGCGGTTTTAGCTCTCCCATGCTCGAGTGTCAGCGAAGCGATTGAGCAAAGGAAAGTTTACAGAAATCGTGATATCGACCCAGCGCTTATCGGCTGCGAAAAGCAGTTCGGTGGAGAAAACTGTGAAGTATTACTTTTACCCAATATCATGGTTGCTTGCCTCCTCCATCTACCAATGACGGATGAAAGAAATATTTCTCTTCCAGTAGGCTACGTAAGTTTTGCACCAGAGCTCATAGAGTCGGTAACGAGCAACATCACCAAATGGGCATCTTCTGAGAATACTATCAACGATTTCTTCGAGAGAAGAGATTCGAGACAAGAAGACACTGTTTTGTATAAATATTTCAGCCAGATATTGGCTCAGGGGTAAAATTTTAAACTAGAGACGCTCAACTATTCACAAAATAAAGAAGCTTCTATGCCAACCCTATTAAAATTTAGCTTTGACGGCTGATAAGTATCACAGAAATCATTGTTCGTAGTAACAATTGATACACAAAAGATACTGGTTAATACATGTAAGTAAATGGATTAAATAATGCGATATGAAAACTTGAGTCCGTCACCATCTTCACTGATAGAGTCTCTTCGAGACATTGGTTATTCAATGGAAACAGCCTTAGCAGATGTAATCGACAATTCAATCACTGCCAAAGCAAAGAAAATAAATATCGATTTTTCATGGAACGATGGTTTACCTTGGCTCGCCATACAAGATGATGGTTGTGGCATGTCCTACGAAACCTTGCTTTTGGCCATGAAGTTAGGAAGTTTTAATCCTCTTGATGAACGTAAAGCAAATGATTTGGGCCGATTTGGCCTAGGATTGAAAACGGCGACATTCTCACAGTGCAGAAAACTCACGGTTATATCTAAAAAACAAGACACTGTTCACGCTATGGAATGGGATTTGGATTCAATAAAGGATAATTCAGAACAAGGTTGGCGGGTAAGCATACTCGAGGAGACAGATCTAGAACTAATTAAAGAGATTCCAAATTTAATTACAGCTCTTAACGAACAGGAAAGCGGAACTATTGTGCTGTGGAGGAAGTTAGACCGTCTAGACGACTTTGACTCCCTAAAAGTAAGAGAAAAGAAACTAAATGAATTAATTGACCATTCAAGGAATCATTTAGAGTTGATTTTTCACAGGTTCTTGGCTGCGGGGCCGGGTAAACAATCTTTAAAAATTTCAATTAATAGCGATCCTTTGATAGCGAGAGATCCATTCAATATGTCCAGCAATGCAACTATTGAACTTCCTTCTCAAATTATTCAGGTTGATTCTAAAAAGATTCAAGTTCAACCGTATGTGTTACCTCACTACACAAAAGTATCTGCTGAAGAATATGAAAAATATGCAGGAGACGGTGGTTACCTGCATAATCAGGGCTTTTACGTATACAGAAATAAACGCCTAATAATAAAAAGTACTTGGTTTAGGCTTATGCCGAAAGAAGAGCTTACTAAACTTATAAGAGTTCGCATAGATATTCCAAACTCTTTAGATCATATTTGGAAAATAGATGTTAAAAAATCAAATGCAAGCCCTCCAGAAGCAGTAAAACGAGGGTTAAAGCAAATAATTTCTGAAGTAGAATATTCTGGGAAACGAGTATTCAAGCAAAAAGGGTATAAATTAGAGTCCCAGATTCTCGAACCCTTTTGGCATCGCAAAATTAGTTCGGGCAAGGTCAGTTATCTCATTAACAGGCAACATCCGATGATAATGTCGATAACAAACCAGCTAGATACTCAGTCCAACACTAGCCTCTCCGCTATTTTAAAATCAATAGAAGCATCATTTCCCTCTGATTTGTATTTCAACGATTTTGCGAATTCCCCTGAAAGCATCGACAAGCCAGTGGTTGACGAAGATGAACTAAAAGGAATCATTAGTATGTTCTATCCATTATTTAAGGCTGAAAATTTAGACAAAGACAAAATTATTTCAAAGCTTTTACAAATAGAACCCATGGCTTCAAATCGAAAGACAACTGCTAAAATAATAGAACAAATGGAGTTGAACTATGACTGATATATCGAAGTTAAATCAAATAGAAGACTTAACTGAAAAGTTTTTAATCGTTCAGTTAGGTGAAAGAAATCTTGAAAACATTACTCGTGAGCAAATTTTTACTGCTGTTAAAATGATGGCACAGAATCTAAATGTTACTAATACAGAAGAATTAAATTTCATTACATCAAAATTGGAGGAGCGGTTTGATATAAGTATGGAGCTAGGTGTTGCGTTTGAAGCTGAAGACTACACACCTTGGTTAGAAGAGCATAGGGGTGATATATCTTGGTTTTTTTGGGAGAGGTACAAACGACATCTCACAAACTCAGGGTTTCCCCCTAAGGTTGTTACACAACTAGACCTTGTTACAGATAAAATATTGGACCATCTTGAATACCCTAAGAAAACTGGGGACTGGTCCCGTAAGGGTCTTGTAGTCGGACATGTGCAATCTGGAAAAACAGCTAATTATACTGGAGTTATCAACAAAGCTGCCGATGCTGGTTACAAAGTAATAATCGTTTTAGCTGGCATATTAAGTGCGCTAAGGAGCCAAACTCAAGAAAGAATTGATGAAGGCTTTATTGGAGTAGATAGCTCAACACAATTAGATAATATACCTCTAAAAAAGAGGTTGGTTGGAGTAGGCGAATATTCTTACGAAAACGTCCCAGTTTCATTTACTACAACTGTTCATGACTTTAAGAACACTATAGCTCAACAAATACGTTCTGGAATTGGTAACTTTAATCAACCTGTCGTTCTTGTAATTAAGAAAAATAAGTCAATACTCCAAAATCTCATTAATTGGTTGAATAACAATAATCTAGATTTAGACCAATTCCCATTTTTACTGATCGATGATGAAGCAGACCATGCCTCAATAAATACCAACAAAGAAGATAAAGATGCTACCGCAATAAATAGTAAAATAAGAGAGTTATTAAAACTGTTCCGTCAAAATATGTATCTTGGATACACAGCAACACCCTTTGCAAATATATTTATAGATCCTGATAGCAATGATGAGATGATTGGGGATGAGCTATTTCCACGAGACTTCATTATAAGCTTAGATGCCCCAACTAATTACGTTGGCTCAAAAAGAATATTCAGTTCAGACTCAGATTTGGATATGGTTAGAGAGATTAACGACTTTGAAGATTTGATACCAGCATCTCATAAAAAAGACGAATATCCCATAGCCCTTCCACGTTCTCTGGAGGAAGCGATACGCATATTTATATTAGTAAGAGCAATTAGAATATTAAGGAATCAGGAAACTAAGAATAACTCTATGCTAATCAATGTAAGTCGTTTCACAGACATTCAAAGCCATGTCAAATTACAGGTTCATGAATACGTTGATGAAATGCGTACAAATATTATTAACAACTATGCATTAGATACTAATCAAGCAATTAAAAATAATTTTATAAAAGATTTAAAAACATCTTTTGATAAGGAGTTCTCAAAAGTTGAATTCTCTTGGGAGCTTATTCAGAAAAATTTAAAAAAAGCTGTTTCTCCAGTTAAAACAATTGAGGTGAATGCATCAAAAAGCTCTGAACCACTCGATTACAGCAAAGAAAAGTATCCCAATGGAAGAAGCATTATCGCTGTAGGGGGGTTAAGTCTATCTAGAGGCCTTACACTTGAGGGACTAACCGTCAGTTACTTCATTAGAAATACTCAAATGTATGACACCTTAATGCAGATGGGACGATGGTTTGGGTATCGTGATGGTTATGAGGATTTATGCAGACTTTATATGCCAAGTGACGCGATATCTTGGTATCAGCACATATCGGATGTAACCGAAGAGTTAAGAGATGAATTTAAAAGAATGGAGAACGCAAAACTGACGCCGGAAGAATTCGGTTTATGTGTTAGGAGCCATCCTGAATCACTTATAGTGACTGCAAGGAACAAAATGCGGTCAGGCACCAATGTTTTGCGTCAAATAAGCCTTCATGGAAGACATATTGAAACGACTGTTCTGGCGACATCAGAAGTAGCAATAGAGAATAATTTAACATCTCTTCTTACACTAGCTAAAAGTTTACTGGCTAACTATCAACTAGAACCATCATCAAATAGTAATTACTTGTTCAACCATATACCTGATAGCTATATCAAACGTTTTATCCAAAGTTTTTCGAATCATCCCGGTTCAAATTTGACAGAACATAAACCGATAATAAATTTCATCAGCAAGCTCAATACAACTTGGAATGTGCAATTTATCAGCAATTCGAAACCTCATGATGAGAAAAAAATACTAATTCTCGCAGACATGATGAAAATGGCTCCAGTGCTAAGGACAGTAGTCAATTACACAAATAACTCTATAACATCTAGTAAAAGACGGTTTAGTTCTCCGTCTTGGGAGAGAGCAGGAATCGAACCAGTAGTTCTCAAAAATCTTCAAAGCACGGAATCGCTTAGTGGCAAAAATCTCAGAAAAGTTAGAGAGCGACCATTACTTTCACTTTACTTAATAGACTGCGTAACAAATGATGATGAGAGGGTACTCAAAAACGATTCTGCCGTAGCGTGGAGTATTAGTTTCCCCGGGGAAACTGGAACTGGCAAGCCAGAGGATTTGGTTGAGTATGTTGTTAACACTACATGGTGGAATCAGGAGTTTGGAGCTCTGTTAGATGAAGAGGAACCAATCGATGAATAACCCGTGGGAACATATTAAAACACCCAAATCAGAGCTATCAGCTCGTCGCATTGATCACAAACACCCTTTAGATATTTATTGGGCGAAAGACAGAGCTGGTAAATATCTTTTTGTTTGCAAATTAACTGACAAATGCAAACTCCCTTCCAAGTTTCCAGCGCTACTTGGAATTGAGGTTACTTCGATTCCTGATAATCAGCAGTTAGTTCTGACATTAAAAAAATCGAGTGATTGGGAATTATTTTTTTCTTTATGTAACGATATCATTTCAACGACAAGAACGCTTAATGCTTCAGCCATTGTCTCGGTAATATTTCGTAGAATCGAACGATGGCGCGAGTTTTTAAAGCAGGATAAGGAGAAAATCTTAAGCGAAAGAAAAATCAAAGGATTAATTGGAGAGTTGGTTTATATACAAGACTTTGTTTCACCGAAGTTCGGCATCGCAAAAGCTATTGAATTTTGGACTGGTCCAGAAGGTAGTACACAAGATTTTAGTATTAATAACACAGCCATTGAAGTGAAGTGCCAAGACGGAACATCCTCACCAAAGGTGAGAATTTCTTCTCCTGAACAACTCTGTGGTCAACTTGGCAGACTATTTTTGTTTGTTGTTACTTTAGGAAGGACTGAACCAGAAGCATCAAGCGCAATCACGTTGCCCTCTTTAATCTCGGAAATTCAACAAAAGTTGATTACTGCCGGTAACACGCAGCAGTTAGAAAAGCTTCAAGATATCTTACTCGAGTTGGGATATACCTATAGTGATGAGTATTTATCCTACTGCTACATTGTTTCATCAAAAAAGTTCTATGAAGTCAAGGATGGTTTTCCTAGACTAGACCTTACTGATATTCCTAATGGTTTAACCAATATAACATTTGATCTCGAATTGGTAGCTTGCGAGCCCTTTCTAGCCGATGAATCATGGATGGAAGACATATGTTAATTTGCACCCTAAAGGCGCCACCCATTTGCGGCGTAATGGAGCCACCTGAACATGCTCTTTTTGCCCTCAAACAAGTTGATTATTGACCGCTTTTTGGAGCGAGTCCAGTTTTGTTGTTTTTGATGTTGTTTTCAGGTCTTAATTTTCGATAGCTTTCCCCTTCTAATATTAGTCGATAGGCATTGTGGCGAAGTCGGTCAAGTGTGGCCGCGCCAAGTAGTTTATTCGGGAAGGCATCTCCCCATTCTGTAAAGTCTAAGTTGCTGGTAATAATGGTGGCGTGTTGTTCATAACGCTCATCAATTAAGTCGTGCAGGTCTTCGTCTTGTGGCGATTTCAATGGCTTTAAACCGAAGTCGTCAATGATGAGAAGCGGTACTTTAGCTAAGGTTTGGAAGCGCTTTTCATAGCTGTTGGTGGCGCGTGCGGCATACAGATTTGCCAGTAGTTTGGCTTGGGTAAAGAACAGTACATCCACGCCTTTTTGCACCGCGCAGTGCCCGATGGCTTGCGCTAAATGACTTTTACCGGTGCCACATGGCCCTGCTATTAATACAGGCACTTTTTCATCAATAAAGCCGCAGGTTGCCAGCTCTTGCACATAGGCGCGATTCAGTGTGGGGTTGGTGCTTAAGTCGAAGCTCTCTAGTGTTTTATTGGATTTGAAGCCTGCACGGCGCAGCCGTGTAGCGTATTTCTTTTGGTCTCGCCTTGCCACTTCATCTTGCACGAGTAAGGCTAAGAACTCAGGATACGTCATTTGGTGTTCAATGGCTTCGCGGTTACGCTGGGCCAGTGAATCCGTCATGCCTGATAGGCGTAGTTGTTTGAGTAAGGGTGATAATTCTGGAATAGGGTTAATCATGGTTGTTCCTTTTTTTAATGTGGGATGAGTTTGTTAGGGTCGCGATTGAAGCGACCTTTACCGGTATAACTGTCGCTTAAACTATCAAACGCATTGGTTTCATGGGGCAGCTCATCTAAGCCTTTTTCGAGTATCTGTTTAATGGCGCTGTAGCGCACATTGTCGAAGGTTAACGCACGGCAACAGGCCCTTTCTAAGCGAGTAGGCCCATAGCGTTTGGCGAAGCCGACCACACCTTGTGCTGCGCGCAGGTTATCTAGCACGCGACTCGCAAACAATCTTTCAACAAACAGATGGCAGTATTCCCCGACCTTCTTTGCTTGGGTTAAACAGTATTGAGGATCTTGCATGTTGTAGGCTTGCGCCGCAGGTGGTTGATGCTCTGGCACCGTTGAACGACCGCCTTGGTGGCGTAATCTACCGTGAGTAGCTTTGAGTTCGTGTTGCTGATAAATACGCACGGTGGAATCGCCCGCGCGTATCCATACCGTTTGGCGAATGAGTGTATAAGGCACCGAGTAACGGCAGAGTTCGAACTGTACATGCCCATCACCGTGGACTTTTGCTTGCGCCCATACTGCTTCCTCCGGGGGCACTTCAGGCAAGGGCTTAAGTAATTCCTGTTCAACTTCTTTGAACTGCGTTAAAGGGTAAAGACGCGTCGTACCGTGCTTGCGGTTACCCGCCACACTCACCAGCCACTCTTTTAATTGTGCATTGGCATCGCTTAAACTGCGGAACTCCTTCAGTGGCACGAAGGCATTCTTGATGTACTTCACATTGGATTCAACACGCCCTTTCTTTTGCGGGTCGCGCACCGGACATGGCGCAATTAAGAAACCATAACCTTCCGCGCATTCAGCATAAGCACGCTGTACATCGGGGTCGTGATAACACGCTTTCGTGATGGCACATTTTGGATTGTCGATTACCACGCGCTTGGGTACACCGTTGAACCACTCAAACGCACGGCGATGGCAAGATAGCCATGTGGCAACACTTTGGTCCCAGATAAATTCACCGTACATATGGCGACTCCACGCTAGCGTCATCACAAACACCCATGTTTTACGCAGCTCGCCTGTGCGGGTATCCACCATCAACGGACCAGACCCGAAGTCCACTTGCACCGCATCACCAGGGTCGAACTCCATCACTGTCGAGACCTTGCCTGGCTCACTGGCAATCACACTTTTGATATAACGATTTACCGCCCAATAGCTTCCTGTGAAACCATAACTGTCTACCAGCTTTTGATGGATAGTGCTGCCTTGCACGCCGCTTTCAATCCACTTGTTGACCTTCCCAGCATGGGGTAACACGGAAGACACGCTAGATGATGGTGTATGCACGGTAACATTTAGCACGGTCGCCAATTGGGCGTTGTCAGGCAAGGGATTGAGTTTATCTAACCAGCCATGCTCAAGTGCGGTATCCCTCAACTTCTGTGCCTTTTTGCGTCCCATTAACCCGCTTTGGGCAATAGCACGATTAGATTCACCCATTCGCATCCGAACGAGTATTTGTCGATATTGGTACATTTCAAACCTCTTGTTTGCCATGCGCATCTCCTTGTCTAAAAAGTAGACATAAAGATACGCTATTTACAATGAAGTTTGAGGGTAAAAAGGGTGACTAAAGTGGCGCCATTAACCGCAAATCAGGTGGCGCCATTAGGTGCAAATTAGGTGGCGCCATTACGCCGCAAGTGTAATGGCTCCATAGCGGTGCAAATTAACAACATATGAGTCTAGATAATTTTTACACGAAATTTATGCAAGATATCTACAGTGAAGCGGAAGTAGGCAGCAAGTTCAATGAGCCTGTCTTCGTAGAGAAAATTTGTGACTATTTAGTTGAACAGGCTGTTATAGAAAACTATGCGGTGTGCAGCTATAAAAAAGAAACATTAGGTTTAAAAGTAGATGCTTGGCACCATAACAATGACAATGGAACACTCACCCTTATAGTTTCACACTATGGTGATCAATTAGAGAGATTAACTACCTCTTTAGCTTTACAAATCTCTAAGAGGCCCGTTCGCTTTTTCGAGCGTTGCTTAGATATCTCATTTATGGAGTCGATGGAAGAAAGTGACCTAGCCTATCCTCTCGTGAGAACTATTTCTCTGAAGTCTTCGACAATATCTGGTGTCAGAGTAATAATCATTACTAACTCTGAAATTAGCAAATCGATTAAGAGCATACCTGAGACTCAAGTAGGCGAACTAGATGTAGCGTTCGATATTTGGGACATCGAAAGAATCTACCGGCTCGACTCCTCTAACTTAGGAAAGGAAGCAATAGAGATTGATTTTGCTAGTGAATTCGGAAAATGTCTACCTTGCTTAAAAGCATTCTCTGAATCTGACAAATTTCAATCATATTTGTTGGCTTTACCGGGTGACCTGTTATCGAAATTGTACGACAAGTACACTGAGAGGCTTTTGGAGCAAAACGTTAGAACCTTTTTGCAATTTAAAGGCAAAGTTAATAAGGGAATGAGAAACACTATCGTTAATGAGCCAAACATGTTTTTTGCGTTCAATAATGGGCTAACCGCAACAGCAGAAGAAATAGAGACTATAGAAAAGAGTGGTATCTCATTAATTTCAAAACTAAAAAACCTACAAATAGTTAACGGTGGGCAGACCACAGCCGCAGTCTATAACACTTTGAAAAAAGAAAAGGCTGATTTATCCCAAGTTTTCATCCAAGTAAAACTTACCATAGTCCCGCCGGAAAACGTCGAAGATATTGTTCCAAAGATATCTGAATATGCAAATACTCAAAACAAGGTCAACGCCGCAGACTTCTTTTCAAATAGTCCGTTTCATTGGCGCTTTGAAGAGTTATCAAGGAGAGTTTGGGCACCATCTATTGACGGCGGGCTTCAAGAAACACATTGGTTCTACGAACGCGCTCGAGGCCAGTATATGACCGCAAAAACGAAACTCACGCCAGCTGAGCAGAAAAAATTTGAGAAAATTAACCCTAAAAATCAGATGATAACGAAGACAGACCTCGCAAAGTTCTATAACTCGTGGGATAAAGTACCATACATAGTAAGTCTGGGAGCCCAGAAAAACTTTGGTAAGTTTGCTGATTCGATGACTAGTCAATGGGAAAAAAGTGAAGCTCAGTTTAACGAGATGTTTTTTAAAGAGGCTATTGCAAAAGCTATAATATTTAAAGATTTAGACCGCAATATCATGAAGCAAGACTGGTATGGCGGTTATAAGGCCAATATAGTTACTTATACTATTGCGAAGTTCCGTGATTTAACAGATAGCGCTAATAAACAGCTTGATCTAATCTCAGTATGGAGGCAGCAAAAACTTCCGGAAGAGCTATTACGGAACTTATTGGAGATTGCTGAGGTCGTGAACGATGTAATAAAAACCACACCAACTCATGTGACCAATATAGGTGAATGGTGTAAAAAGGAAGATTGTTGGAAAAATGTTGTTAAATCGTCAGCTATATTGAACGGAGATGTTGAACAATTCCTCATAGACCCTAATGAAGCAAAGGAACAAAGAAAAGATGCTGTAGCGATTCAGTCCATCGACAATGGTATTAAAGCTCAAAAATACGTTTTCGACAAAAGCAGCATGTACTGGAAACAAATCATAGAGTGGAACAAGTCGTCATTTGCTCTAAGCCATAAAGAAAAGAGCATATTAGACATAGCTGCTTCCATACCGTCTAAAATTCCTACTGAGAAGCAATGCCTGTCCTTATTAGATATAGAAAAAAAGGCATTTGAAGAAGGGTTTTATATTTAATTTCTACCCGCTCCAATATCCTTATAAGATTTTCTAAGTTCTTGTGACTTGAAGTCTAAATATTGCTAGCTTGAGTTGTGATGTGTCCGTCCGGTAATCCCCGCATTCAATTCATAAATTAGCTACGGCATGGTGTTCTCTTTACTAAGGAGAATGACCATGCCTCAATATCAACGAAGAGTGATAGCTGCAGTTAGCGTGGTTTTACCGTGGTCAACGTGGCCGATTGTACCCACGTTTACATGGGGTTTCGTACGTTCAAACTTTTCTTTTGCCATTTCTATTATCCCAGCAAAGTTACATTAAAAAAATTTTGAATTTTTACAACATGAGCTGGGGAGAAAACTGGTGCTGATAGGCAGATTTGAACTGCCGACCTCACCCTTACCAAGGGTGCGCTCTACCAACTGAGCTATATCAGCACTGATTTGGAGCGGGCAGTGGGAATCGAACCCACATCATCAGCTTGGAAGGCTGAGGTAATAGCCATTATACGATGCCCGCAAATCTTAATTCTCTGGCCACCTCATAAAGAAAGTGGTGGAGGGGGCAGGATTCGAACCTGCGAAGGCTGAGCCGGCAGATTTACAGTCTGCTCCCGTTGACCGCTTGGGTACCCCTCCAGAATTGATGGTGCCGACTGCCGGAATCGAACTGGCGACCTACTGATTACAAGTCAGTTGCTCTACCAACTGAGCTAAGTCGGCACTACATCAAGTGGGTGCGCATTCTAGAGTAATGAATTACTCAGTGCAAGTGTCTTTTTGAAAAATTTTCATTTTTCTTTTCTGACCGATTTCTCAATCTATCAGAAGGTTACGCTAGAAAATCACTAAGTTCTTTTCTGGCATATCGGGCAAGACCTTGCACCACCAAATGAGCGGGACGAATGTTAACAGCGGATTCTAAGAATGCAAACACTTTTTTGTCTCCCCCCCCTAAAATAATGTCAAATTCGGTTTGTTTGCTTGATATGTAATCAACGGCGCTCAAATAAACACCATAAACCGCTGCATGACACCCCGTTGCTACGCATTCTTCGGTGTCCGTCCCTACCCCAAAGCTGGTTGGAATTTCATCATTAGCGAATACTTTTTTTGTTGAAGCTACTAAAGCATCTCTCATAACGTTAAAGCCAGGCACTATCCAACCGCCTAAATGTTGACCATCAACAACAAAATCAACGGTAATTGCTGTGCCCACATCCATAACAAAAAATGCTTTTTTTGTTTTTTCGGCTGCACAAATCATGGCAAGCCATCTATCCACGCCCATTTTTTGTACATTGGCGTAACTATTTTTTATTCCGAAGGCTTCTTTTTCTGTCTGCTTTTCTACAAATGCAATATTTCTCGCTGCACACATGGTTGATATTTCATCAACCATGTCCTGATTTCTCACTGATGCGATATAAAGATGAGTAATATTTTTTTGAACATCGACAAAAGAAAATAAACTTTCTAGAGAATCACTAGCTTTTGGCTCTTCATGCACGTTACTCAGTAACGCATATTTTATAAGCGTGTTTCCTACATCAACCAATAACACCGATGCTTCAGTTACCACGAAGACTTACCTCACCGCCGTGAAAGCGCGTTATTCCATCTTGTGTTTCAACCAACAGCGCACCACTAGCGTCTACGCCTCTGTCGATACCAGAAAAACGTTTTTCTCCCATTTGCAGCACAATTCGTCTGTCGCCGTACAAGTCTAACGCCTCCCAATGAGGTACAAATGGACCAAAGCCTTGTTGAGTAAATTTAGGTAGATACGACCACAGAGACTTAATAATCTGCGCCGCTAATTCATTTCTATCAGGTACCTTTCCTAAAAAAGATGCTAAATCGCTGTGCGGCTGCCCCACGTCATACTGATTGTCTGGTACACAAACGTTAAGACCGATACCAATAACACAATGTGCTGTCGCCCCTATCTGCCCTTCTACTTCAATGAGTACACCCGCCAGTTTTTTGCCCTGAAGGTAGATATCGTTCGGCCACTTTAATTCGGCATCATTCACACCGAATTCTTTAAGCGCATCGCATACTGCTAATCCCACTAATAAAGACAGGCCAGCCATACTTTGATAACCGTCGGGAAACGACCAATACATAGAAAACGTTAAGCTTCCGCCTACCGGTGCCAACCAGGCTCTGCCGTGTCTTCCTCTGCCGGCAGTTTGAATTTCTGCAAAAATAGCGTCGCCGTCTGCAAGTTCTTCGCGATTATTGGCAATACGCTTCTTCATCTCGGTGTTGGTAGAGGGAAGGACAGACTCCACGTCTATCATTGCTCGCTTTGTATTGCCTAAGTATTTCTTTATGCTATCAGCGCTTAACATCTCAAAGCCTCGATCAAGACGGTATCCCTTACCTTTTACTTTAAATACATCTAACCCCCAATCGGATAACTGGGAAATATGGCCCGCCACGGCGGTTCGAGACAGCCCCACCTGTTGAGCAATAGTTTCACCTGAGTGAAAGTGGCCGTCAGACAATAAGGCTAAAATATGTTTTCTTATTACTTTAGATGCCTGTCTCATATTTGAACAATCCTTTATAACTCTCGCATGATTGCAGCGTCGTTACTTTTACTGTGCTTTTATGGTCCTGCGCTGAGGTCCTGCGCTGACAGTCACTATCACATTACTTCTTAAATAAATGACTAGTAGGTAACAGCATTTAGCATTAAACGACGTTTGCTATAAAAAGCCAATACACTATGTTAGTTCGACAATGTCTCTAACCCACGTTTTCCGATAAGCCTTACCTCTGGCTCAAGATCAATATCGAAGGTTTTTCTAACACTATGAATAATTTCGGTAGCCATATAACGCACGTCATCACCAGAAGCATTGCCTAAATTTGTCAGCACCAAAGGCTGTGTGGGGTGACATCGAACATCATTGTAAGACTTTCCTTTAAAGCCAATACAATCTATCAGCCAAGCTGCAGGCACTTTTGTTTCATTTTCGCTTACCGAATACCCAGGAATGTCACTGTACGTCGCTTTGAGCTTGGCAAATTGCGTGTTACTCACAACTGGATTTTTAAAAAAACTTCCTGCATTGCCCAGTACCTCTGGGTCGGGCAATTTATTTTTTCTTACCTCGATGACTTTGTTATATATATCAAGTGCAGTTGGCGATGTTAGCAATGCTAGTTCGCCATAAGAAGTCTCTAATTGATAATCTTTGGGTAGCGCAAAATTCACCTGCGCAATAAGTGCCTTGCCGGCCAAATCATGCTTAAATATGCTGTCTCTATAGCCAAATTGGCAGTCGGAAGGTGTTAACCGTACCTGTTCTGCTGTGTCAATCATAGTCACAATAACAGACTCGATAAATCGGTTTATTTCTACCCCATATGCCCCTATATTTTGTATAGGGGCTGCCCCCACAGAGCCTGGAATTAAAGCCAAATTTTCGAAGCCATACCAACCATTCTGCATGCACAACTCAACCAGCGCTTGCCAGTTCTCACCAGCGCCTGCGCTTATGTAGTGATGCGAGTCGGTATCGAAATGACTAATGCCTTTAATATTATTGACAAGTAAAGCACCGTCAAAATCATCGAGAAAAATAGAGTTGCTTCCCCCGCCTACAATATAGCTAACAGGGAATTTTCGATAAGCGTCGATAAATTCATTTGCTGATGAGAAACTGACTACTGTGTTGCAGGATGTAGAAAGACCGAAGGTACTGTAGGGCTTGAGAGATGGCATACCGTATTTACATTGCGCTCTAGGATGAGCGTTATGGTAGGTTAATGGTCATATAAATAAAAGGGTAATAAGGCCGAAATACGCCTTATTAAATATAAATCAGCCAACGATAACACCGCTGGCTTCCTGCAAACGACTCTGAGGACGCATGGAATTGAATCGTATTCAGTGCATTACTTCGCTTTATAGCCAATTCTAAAGCCGCCCCAATGTTTGCCATTTACATAAATAGGCGCAGATAAGTCGTGCATTATCTCCCCCGTGTCCCTTTTATAAGTTTGCAGGAGGAAAGACTCAGTATTGCTTCCGCACCTACTGCCAGTTTTATCGCTAAAGATCCTTTTCGTTCTATTATTGGCCAAATCGGTATCGTAATTACCAGTGAGCGGCTGACTGAACTTAATGTTATGTGTTGGGAAGTAACCGTTCACGTCTACAGCCCCGGCATAGATGATAAAGTCATTATTATCTAATATTGGCTCTTGAATCTCGGGTAGTACTTTGTCTGTGAAGCTATCAAACGCTGTAGTGTGTTTCTCAGGGTTTGTATTGGGCACAGGGGTGTAGGTGAAATCGAACAGCTCTCTCTCGCTAATTGTTCCATCGCTAATCGCTTTTTCAAAGCGCCTGCCTATTTGCTTTGAAGTATTAATAGCGATATCCCGAACTCGGCTATTCTCATCATCAATATCAAGCGACTCTAACAACCTAAAAATGTCTTCGGCCTGAGTACTTAACGCCAAGGCCTGCTCGGAAACCTCGGATAAATCATGTTCCAGGCTACTCGTAGCGTTCTGTAATGATTCAATAGAAACACCAATACCGCCACTATCCTGAGCAAGATTCGACACATTTTCTTGCATCGACAGCATTGCTGTTCTTGCCTCAGAAGAAAGCAAACTTGATTCTGCAATTAATGTTTCACTTTCAACGAGTAGTTCGCTCATGCTTTCGCCCGACTCTGATACCTTACTCATGGTCTCAACAGCTTGCTTACTACTCTGGTTCACGTCTTGTAAAACATGCTCTATACCAGATGTTGCCTCTGTCGTCTTCTTCGCCAACTCTCGCACTTCATCAGCAACTACCGCAAAACCTCGCCCTTGATCACCAGCCCTAGCGGCCTCTATAGCGGCATTAAGTGCAAGCATATTAGTTTGGTCAGCTAATTGATTAATAGTGTTAGTAATATTGCTGATGCCCTCTGCTCTACTTTTTAACTCAACGAGCGTTTGAGACGAAATAGTAATCTGTTCACGAAGTAACTCTTGATGTTCTAATGCTTTCTTAAGTCTTCTACTTCCACGCTGAGTCTTCTCGTCAGAAAGGGAAACCGCGTCACCTGCTTGGCTGGTAAGCTCTTTAAGTGAAGCACTTCCAGACTCTAAGTTCTGAAGTCTTCCACTCATTTCACTTATACTGCTTACCTGATCGCGAAACGCTGATGATAACTTATCGAGAAAGAATGAGACTGACGCGCCGCCTATAGCAATTTTGCTTGACGAGGCACTTATTTTGTTACCGTTTGGTGCGTTTCTATCAAGATACCCAGAGCCAGCTGGATGCGCTTCATTCGAGGACTCGGATTTTGAGTCGAGATTAGACAGAAAATAACTTGCCACCAAGGTAGCTAAGAAAGCAATAACGACAGTTGTATAGATTGAATTTGTAATGAAAAAACTCGCAACAACAGCTACCGCCGACACTAACGCTGGAACAACAATTAACATCGGCCTAGCCTTACTCACTACTACGGGTTCATCTGCCACCTCACACTCGCAACATTCTTGGATCACTCCTTACGACAAGGGCTTTTTCGTTAGGAAGCAAAGCGAGTACTCTGTAGTCAAAAACTGAGGGTACTGTGCAAGGCAGGTGGGTAAGCGTGCAAAATAGCGCGAAGCCCGATACTCAGTCAGACCTGTTTTGTGTTTGAGGGTGGAATTTCTAACAGGGAGCCAGTGCAGTAACTGGGGAAGCCTGGCATTGGATCCAATCAAATGGTTGGACGTATCGTTCAAGACAAGGGCTTTTCGAAATAAGGACCTGGCAGTGTCCTACTCTCACATGGGGAAACCCCACACTACCATCGGCGCTAATACGTTTCACTTCTGAGTTCGGAATGGAGTCAGGTGGTACCGTATCGCTATGGCTGCCAGGAAAAACTTTTAGTGCAGAATCACGATGCTTTTTGTCGTGACTTCTGCGCAAGGAGGACTAACAGTACTCTTTAGAGTCTATTTAATCATCGTTGCTTAATAACTAACAAATCGGAAAGTTTAATATTAATTCAATCAGTGAGTAACTTACTTTTTACTCTATCTTGCTTTTAGCTTGTCTTTGCTTACAACGCCAACTTCTCTTCGAAGCCTTTTAGGCGTTGTTGTATGGTTAAGCCTCTCGGGCAATTAGTACAGGTTAGCTTAACGCCTTACAACGCTTCCACACCCTGCCTATCAACGTCATCGTCTATAACAACCCTTCCAGACCTTAAAGGTCAGGGATGACTCATCTCTGGGCCGGCTTCCCGCTTAGATGCTTTCAGCGGTTATCCGTTCCGAACGTAGCTACCGGGCAATGCCATTGGCATGACAACCCGAACACCAGCGGTTCGTCCACTCCGGTCCTCTCGTACTAGGAGCAGCTCCCATCAATCATCCAACGCCCACACCAGATAGGGACCGAACTGTCTCACGACGTTCTAAACCCAGCTCGCGTACCACTTTAAATGGCGAACAGCCATACCCTTGGGACCGACTTCAGCCCCAGGATGTGATGAGCCGACATCGAGGTGCCAAACACCGCCGTCGATATGAACTCTTGGGCGGTATCAGCCTGTTATCCCCGGAGTACCTTTTATCCGTTGAGCGATGGCCCTTCCATACAGAACCACCGGATCACTATGACCTACTTTCGTACCTGCTCGACGTGTCTGTCTCGCAGTTAAGCTAGCTTATGCCATTGCACTAACCTCACGATGTCCGACCGTGATTAGCTAACCTTCGTGCTCCTCCGTTACTATTTGGGAGGAGACCGCCCCAGTCAAACTACCCACCAGACACTGTCCACAATCCCGATAAGGGACCAATGTTAGAACATCAAACATACAAGGGTGGTATTTCAAGGACGGCTCCACACAATCTAGCGACTGTGCTTCGAAGCCTCCCACCTATCCTACACATGTAGGTTCAATGTTCAGTGCCAAGCTGTAGTAAAGGTTCACGGGGTCTTTCCGTCTAGGTGCGGGTACACAGCATCTTCACTGCGATTTCAATTTCACTGAGTCTCGGGTGGAGACAGCGTGGCCATGGTTACACCATTCGTGCAGGTCGGAACTTACCCGACAAGGAATTTCGCTACCTTAGGACCGTTATAGTTACGGCCGCCGTTTACCGGGGCTTCGATCAAG